>NZ_JALDNB010000003.1 GCF_022699665.1 Chryseobacterium aahli
CAAAGGTGCCGCCGAGTCTGTTATAACTAAATTAAATATTTATAAATTCATAAACAACTTCGGATTAACCGGAGTATTGTTCTTGTGCACTTCATAATGCAAATGCGGACCCGTCGAACGTCCTGAGTTTCCAGATTTTGCAATCACTTGTCCTACTTTTACTTTGTCATTTGCTTTAGCAACTAACTGTGATAAGTGTCCGTATAATGTTGCCAGACCATTTCCGTGGGAAACAATCACACAGTTTCCGTAACCTCCCTTTTGTCCTGAAAAAATAACTGTTCCGGCAGCGGTTGCAATTACATCAGACCCAAACGGCACAGCAATGTCTAACCCTTTATGAAACTGCATTTGGTCAGCTTCTGCAGGTGGATTATTTTTCTCAGGTACTTTTGATGGAGTTGTAGCAACAGTTTTCGTAGAAGAAGTTATAGGTGCGGCAGCAACAGCCTCTGTTTTCGCTTTTGGCGTTACCCAAACTTTTACCTCACGTTTATTTCCGTAGCTGTCCGTTACTTCTAAGATTTTTTCGTAAGGTTCAGCTTTGACTTCAGGTTTTGGAGCTGCTACAGCAACAACTACTGGCTTTGCTTCTGCGGTTGGTTTTACAGATGCATATACTGTTTTGAATGGAATCGGGTTTTTTCTGATCCCAAAATTAGATGAAATATAACCCTCACTAGGCATTCCCAAAGGAACCTGCATTAATTTTTTCTGCAAATCCATCAGATATTTGCTGTATCTGTTTGATTGTTTTGCCAGATAAATAGAGTTCGAGATACTGTCGCTATCAAGAACCATGAGTTTTTCGTTCTTGATGTCTTTAGATTTTAAAAATGAGTTCAGTTGTCCTACCGTTTGATCTACTAAATTAAGATCTGTCTTCATTTTCAGGTAATCTACACTGTCTTTTTCGGTGTTTATTTTTACCAGATTGACTTCGTAATTTTTATCATCTTTTTTCGAAAATAAGCTGGCGATAAAAATACTTTGTGCAAAAACTATCAGTAAAAGTCCTCCAATCAGAATGTTTACCTTCTTTTTGCTTCTTAAAAATTTCTTCATTTTCTCTTTCTTAGAATTTAAAAACCGTTTTAAGGGTGCAAATTTAATTAAAAATAATATTTGAGCGATATCTTTAATTTAAATTTATGATAATCTATACTTAACGGATTTTTAGATATTTAATTGTATAGCAATGTTAAATTTTTCAAAAAATGAGGTTTATCAGATTTATAAAGTCTTGTTATTTCTTTGTTTTAATATATTTGCAGTTCACACTTTAATTATGGCGAAAAAGAAAACAATTTCAGAATCAGCAAACTCAAAAAAGCCTAAAAAAGACATTTCCGTAGGAGTTGTCGGCAGCGGAAGTTTTGCTACGGCGATTGTGAAAATGCTTGTTGAAAACTGTAAAACAGTACATTGGTGCGTGAGAAGTGAATTTGTAAAAGGTGCAATCGAGCTTCGTGGTCACAACCCGACGTATCTTACGGCAGTTAATTTTAATCTTAAAAATTTAAAGCTTACAACCGATATAAATGAGTTGGTTACAGCTTGCGATGTGGTGGTTTTGGCAACTCCTTCCATTTATCTGTCAGACACGATGGATAAAATGACCTGTGAGTACAAAGATAAAATCTTTGTTTCCGCTATTAAAGGGATAATTCCTAAAGTGAATGATGTCGTAGCGCACTATTTAAAGGAAGAATTCCAAATCGGTTTCAGAAATCAGGCGGTAATTGCCGGGCCTTGTCACGCAGAAGAAGTTGCGATGGAAAGATTGTCTTATCTTACAGTTGCTACCGTTGAAGATGAAACTTCTGATAAATTGGTTGGAATTTTCAATTCAGATTTTATCAAAGTCAATTCCAGCAAAGATATTTTAGGAAATGAGTACAGTGCCATTCTTAAAAATATTTTTGCAATCGGAGCGGGTATTGCAAGCGGTTTAGGTTACGGAGATAACTTTACGGCAGTTTTCGTGTCCAATGCGATTCGTGAGATGGAAACCTTCCTCGAAGCGATTTACGAAGCGCCTAGAGATGTTAACGAGAGTGCTTATTTGGGAGATTTACTCGTAACTGCTTATTCATTATTTTCAAGAAATAGAAACTTAGGAAACTTAATTGGGAAAGGATATACCGTAAAATCGGCCATTCAATCGATGAACATGGTTGCAGAGGGATATTATGCTGCAGACTCAATTTATAAAACGGCAAGACAGAAAAATCTTGAACTTCCCATCATTGATACTATTTATGCGATTTTGTATGAGGGTAAAAACGCAGAGAAACAGTTCAAAAAACTGACTGCAAAATTGAATTAGAATATTTTAAACTAAATCAAAAATAGAACATCAGCATTTGTTTGCTGGTGTTTTTTTATGGAAGCTTTTGACAGTAAGTCGAATAGCAATTTTATATTTTTATGGCAGCTATTTCCGCCTTCCACTCCCGCTTTTTCGCCTCCGCTTTGCTTCGGCAAAAAGAGCTCCGTTCAAGTCGGGCTGTTGCAATTCGATGTTTTAATAGTCAATGAAAAGTAAAGAGAGACAAGTATAAAGTATGAAACAACAGTAGAATGATACAAACATTCCGCTCCTACGGAGCTCCCAATTCCTCCGTGATATTGATTTCTACAAACATTTTGCACCTATTGAGCAAAAGTTTTCGTGATTTCAATTTTTAGAATATCAATTAAAAAATCTGCAAAATCCGTTCAATCTGCGAGAGAATAAAATCCCAAATTCTAAATCAAAATTTACCATGTTAAAAATCATTAAACACGCATTTAATAAAAAACTTTTCCCGAAATTCGTAGTAAATTTAATGGAATGCCGAATACAATTTTAAGCAGAACGCCAAAACAAAAATACGACGTTGTTCTAATCGGAGGCGGAATTATGAGTGCCACTTTAGCAACTTTACTTCACGAATTTGATCCTAATCTTGAAATAGCAATTTTTGAAAGACTTGGAAGATTTGCCAAAGAAAGTACTGCGGCTTGGAACAATGCAGGAACAGGACATTCAGCTTTCTGCGAATTGAATTATACACCGGAAAATGAAGACGGAACAATCGATATTTCAAAAGCAGAAAAAATTGCCGAACAATTTGAAATTTCAAAACAGTTTTGGTCTTATCTTATTGACAAAAAATATATTTCGACTCCTTCAGATTTTATCAATTCTTGCGCACACATGAGTTTGGTATTTGGCGAAAAAGATGCCGAATATCTTAAAAAACGCCACGATGCGATGAAAGATTCTCCATTGTTTTCAGCAATGGAATTTTCAACTGATCATGACCAACTAAGGGAATGGATTCCTTTGGTGATGAGCAAAAGGAATGAATCAGAAGTGCTGGCCGCTACAAAAATGGATTTGGGAACCGACGTTAATTTCGGAAGCTTAACCCGAAAAATGGGAAGACATTTATTGGAAGATTCAAATGTGGAAGTTTTCTTGTATCATGAAGTAAAAGACATTGACCCAAGAGATGATGGAAAGTGGGAAATGAAGGTCAAAGACAGAATTCACAGTCATAAGCAGGAAGTTGTTGCAGACTTTGTTTTCATCGGAGCCGGAGGCTACGCTTTGCCATTATTGGAAAGTTCAGACATTAAAGAAAGTGAAGGTTATGGTGGTTTTCCGGTTTCCGGAGAATGGCTGGTGACACACAATCCTGAGCTGGTAGAAAAACATCAGGCAAAAGTGTATACTCAGGCTACAGTTGATGCACCACCAATGTCGGTTCCGCATTTGGATTTAAGAATTATTGATGGTAAAAAGGCATTATTATTTGGTCCTTTTGCAGGTTTTTCAACTAAATTTTTAAAAGAAGGAAATTATCTCGATTTGCCTGCAAGTGTGAATACAAAGAATATCAAGTCACTTTTCGGGGCTTGGTGGCACAATATTCCGCTGACAAAATATCTGGTACAACAAGTAGCGATGACCAAAGCTCAGAGAATTCAGCATTTGCGAGAGTTTGTAAAAGATGCCAAAGAAGAAGACTGGGAACTGAAAGTTGCCGGACAACGGGTACAGGTCATCAAAAGAGACGGTAAACAAGGCGGAAAGCTTGAATTCGGAACTGAAGTCGTAGTCAATCAGGCAGGGACGATTGCCTCTCTGCTAGGTGCCTCTCCCGGTGCTTCCACAGCAGTTTTTGCAATGGTTAATATTCTTGAAAAATGTTTTCCTGAAAAATTGAATGGTGAGTGGAGAGAAAAATTATTGGAAATGATTCCGTCTTATGGACAGAAATTAGCCAACAATCCTGAACTTACAGAGAAAGTGAGAGCTTACAGCAAAGAAAAATTAGAACTCAAACATTAAATATAAATAATGGGTAATGAGTAATGTGAATTTGACCGAATTTAGATATTACCCATTACCGATTATGCATTACCCATAACCCATGGAAGAAGTCATTGTAAAACCCATTATCGCAAAAGAATTGCTGGAATCTCTTCAGACAAAGGTTGATGAAGAGAAGCAGGTGATTGTGCATTGTTGTTTTCCGGCGTCACCGTTTTTGGGAAATCTTATCAGAATATGGAATACGACTTACTTGGTAGACAATTCTTCCAGCCACAAAAGTAAGTTGATTCACGCAGAGAATATTACGATTTATCCTAATTGGACAGCAGTTCCTTTTATGAGAGATTTTTGGTTTACATTGGTGTTTTCTGGACTTCCGAAAGACTGTACAAGTTTTGATTTTAAAGAGATCATTCCTGAAGAAGGTGGTTTTTTTGTGAAATCAATTAAAAGAAATTCGTCAGATATTTATAGAATTAAAATTTCAGAATAATTCTATGAAAAAATATATCCTATTTCTGTTTTTTATACTTCCGGTATTTGCATTTTCCCAAATCAATAAACGGCAATCGAAAGAAATTAAAGAAATCAAGAAATTTCAGCAAGATTTAGATAAAGAATATTTAGATCCAAAAGAAACACCTCTTAGAGATGATAATTTTGCGAAATTTAAACAGCATCCTTTCTTTCCGATTGATTTAAAATACAGAGTTACTGCAAGATTTATTAAAACTGAAAATCCTCAACCTTTTGATTTGCCAACATCATCAGGAAAATCAAAATCGTATCAGGAGTTTGGGAAAGCTACCTTTGAATTACATGGAAAATCTTATACCTTAACCATTTACCAAAGTTTAGATTTAATGAAAATGGAAAAATATAAAGATCATCTTTTTCTTCCTTTTCATGATGAAACCAACAATAAAGAAACTTATGGTGGGGGAAAATATATGGATCTGAAAATTCCAAGCGACAATACAATTGTTTTAGATTTTAATCAATCTTATCAGCCCTTCTGCGCTTACAATGCGTATGATTACAATTGCCCGATCGTTCCTGAAGAAAATAAATTGGCAGTAGAAATACGAGCAGGAGTGATGTACGAAGATATTTATCATCATTAAAAATATGACTGAATTAAAATTTTATCAACCTGAAGACCTTCCTGAACTTGATTATGTTCTGGATGATATCCAGTCGCAGTATACCTCAACTGCAAAGCAATCTTTAGAAAGAATAGAAGAGAGAAATCACAAAGGAGATTTTTTCGCTTACCCAATTACCGTTTTCTATGATAAAAAGATTGCCGGATTTTTTGTGCTTGATTTTGGAGACGATAAATTTGATCTTACAGAAAATGCGGATTCGGTTTTGCTTCGATCATTATCTGTAAACCCAAATTTTCAGGGAAAGGGAATTGGAAAATCAGCAATGATTGAAGTCGATTATTTCATAAAAGAGCATTTTGCAGATTGCAATGAGATTGTTTTAGCTGTAAACGAAAAAAATACCTCAGCTTTTCAATTGTATGTCAAAAGCGGGTATGAATTTGAAGGTAAAACGAGAGAAGGCAGAAGCGGACCTCAGTTCTTATTGTTTAAAAAACTCTAGGATAATTTAGAAAACAAATTTCTAGTTTGGCGTGATACTTTCAATTGTGTTTAGACACTATTTGAATATTTATTATGGAAGTATCATTAAAAAATCAGGTTGCTATCATCACAGGTGCATCAAGCGGTATAGGAACGGGAATCGCAAAATCTATCGCCGAAGCCGGAGCAACCGTTATCATCAATCATTCTTCAGAAAAATCTCACGATAGCGCTCAGGAAGTCTTAAAGGAAATCACCGATGCCGGCGGAAACGGAATCACCTATCAGTGTGATGTTTCCAAGGAAGACGAGGTCATTAGAATGTTTAAAGATGTTATTGCACAATTTGGAACGGTCGATATTCTGGTCAATAATGCCGGAATTCAGAAAGATGCAAAGTTCACCGAAATGACATTGGATGATTGGAATGCAGTAATGGGTGTCAATCTCACGGGGCAATTTCTTTGCTCAAGAGAAGCCATTAAAGAATTTCTACGTCGCGGCATTGATACTACCCGTTCTGTGGCTTGTGGGAAAATTATTCATATCAGTTCGGTACACGAAATTATCCCTTGGGCAGGTCACGCAAACTATGCCGCAAGTAAAGGAGCAATCAAAATGCTGATGCAGACGTTGGCGCAGGAATACGGTGCAGATAAAATCCGGGTGAATTCTATTGGTCCGGGAGCCATTCAAACGCCAATCAATAAAGATGCGTGGGAAACAAAAGATGCTTTGAATTCTTTACTGGATCTCATTCCTTATAACAGAATTGGTCAACCGAAAGATATTGGCAATTTGGCGGCATTTTTAGCGAGTGACCTTGCCGATTATATTTCCGGAGCAAGTATTTTTGTGGATGGAGGAATGACCAGCCTGGAGAGTTTCTCTTCGGGAGGATAGTTCTTCGGGCGCACAATTCCGGCTTTCACTACTTGCTTTTTTGTGCCTTTTCATTTGCCCTTTCGTACAAAAAGAGCTCATACATGCCGTTCAATCCGGGGCGCAGTCGTTCGTAGTATAATTTTAGTTTTTTATTTCAAAATCAGTCAATAATGAATTCTGAAAAAGAAAGATTAGCCGATGTTTCATGGAAAAAATGGGGCTCTTACGTAAGCAACCGTGAGTGGGGATTGGTACGTGAAGATTACAGTGCAGATGGCGACGCCTGGAATTACACCAATCACGATACCGCGGAAGCAAAGACCTACAGATGGGGCGAAGAAGGAATTTGCGGAATCTGTGATGATCTGCAGAAATTGGTCTTCTCCGTCGGATTTTGGAATAAAAAAGATAAGATGGTGAAAGAACGCTTCTTTGGCCTGTCAAACAATCAAGGGAATCACGGTGAAGATGTGAAAGAATATTTTTACTACCTCGATTCTACACCAACTCATTCTTACATGAAGATGTTGTACAAGTATCCTCAAAATGCTTTCCCTTATGAAGATTTAGTAAAAACCAATGCAGAAAGAACCAAGGAGGAACCGGAGTATGAGCTCATCGACACCGGAATTTTTGATCTGAATGAATATTTTGATATTTTCATTGAATACGCAAAGGAAAGTCAGAATGATATTTTAGTAAAACTGACGGTCATTAACAAATCCGAAAAAGAGGCATCACTGATTATACTTCCAACCATTTGGTTCAGAAATACTTGGAACTGGGGTTACGATCAATATAAACCTCATTTAAGTTCAGAAGAGGTAAAAAATATAAAAGTCAGTCATAAAGATTTAGAAATTAAGAATTTATATGCAAAACAATCTCTGAACGCTTTATTCTGTGAAAACGAAACCAATAATGAAAGGCTGTATCAATCCCCAAATCAATCAAAATATTGTAAAGACGGCATCAACGATTTTATCATTAATGGAAATTCGTCATCAATTAATCCACAAGATATTGGGACAAAAGCATCTTTTTTAATTGATGAAAATTTTAACCCAAATGAAACAAAAACTTTTGAATTTAGACTTTCTGATAAGGATTTAAAGAATCCTTTTGAAGATTTCGATAAAATATTTAATTCAAGAAAAACAGAAGCAGATGAATTTTATGCAGAAATTCAAAACGGGATAGAAACGGAAGATGAAAAATTGGTTCAGCGACAAGCCTTTGCAGGTATGCTTTGGAATAAAATGTTTTATCATTACAATGTTGAAAAATGGCTTAAAGGCGATCCCGATCAACCGAAACCTCCAAAATCCAGAGAAAAAATCCGAAATTATGATTGGAAACAACTCAATAATGAACACATTATTTCCATGCCAGACAAATGGGAATACCCTTGGTATGCAACCTGGGATTTAGCTTTTCATACGATCAGTTTTTCACTAATAGATCCTGATTTTGCTAAATATCAGCTCAAGCTTTTCCTTTTTGAATGGTATATGCATCCCAACGGACAGCTTCCGGCTTACGAATGGAATTTCAGTGATGTGAATCCGCCGGTTCATGCTTGGGCAGTTTTCAGGGTGTTCAAAATTGATGAATATCTGAAAGGCAAACCCGATTTAGAATTTCTTGAAAGTGCTTTTCAAAAGCTTTTAATGAATTTTACCTGGTGGGTGAACAAAAAAGATAACAACGGAAACAATATTTTTGAAGGTGGATTTTTAGGACTCGATAATATTGGGGTTTTCGACCGCAATACCACACTTCCAAACGGCGAACATCTCGAACAGTCAGACGGAACAAGTTGGATGGCAATGTTTGCACTGAACATGATGAGAATTGCCTTAGAATTAGCTCAATACAACAGAGTGTATGAAGAAATGGCGACCAAATTTTTTGAGCATTTCCTATATATTGCTAATGCTTTGGATAATATGGGAGAAGAGCATTTCAGTCTTTGGGATGAGGAGGACGAGTTTTTCTATGATGCAATTTCTTCAGGTGATGGTGACAATCAATTTTTAAAGCTGAGAACGATCGTGGGATTGATTCCTATGTTTGCTGTTGAGGTCATTGATGATGAAATGATCGAAAAGCTTCCGAATTTCAAAAGCAGAATGAAATGGATTCTTGAAAATAAGCCTGAACTTGCCGCCTTGGTTTCACACTGGGAAGTGAAAGGGGAAGATTCTAAACATTTGCTTTCGCTTCTGCGCGGTCATCGTTTAAAAAGATTGTTGAGCAGAATGCTTAATCCGAAGGAGTTTTTGAGTGATTATGGCGTTCGTGCTTTATCGAAAGAGTATGAAGAAAATCCTTTTCAATTAAATTTAAACGGAACAGATTATTCGGTAAAATATACACCTGCAGAAAGCGATAGCGGACTCTTCGGAGGAAACAGCAATTGGAGAGGCCCTATTTGGTTTCCTGTTAATTTTTTAATTATTGAAAGTCTTCAGAGGTTTTTCTTTTATTACAGCCCGGATTTTATAGTAGAATATCCTACAGGAAGCGGAAACTATTCAAATTTAGATGAAATTGCAGATTCTTTAAGCAAAAGATTGGCTCAGTTATTTCTAAAGGATGAAAACGGAAACCGACCTTTCAATGGTCAGTATCCGAGATTTCAGACTGATCCTGATTTTAAAGATTATATTTTGTTTTATGAGTATTTTCATGGTGACAACGGTCGTGGAGTAGGAGCATCACACCAAACAGGATGGACGGGTTTGATTGCAAAAATTCTTCAGCCAAGATTTACTAAAAAAGAAATCGCCAAATCTGAAACCGAAATGCCAAAAAATAAAGATTCTTAAAATCTACTCAAAAATCTGCTGAATAATTTCTAAAGAATTCGGAGTCTTAAAATCCGAAATATGATAATGATAATACACCAAAATACTGTCTAAAAATCCTTTTCTTTTTGAAGATGGAATTTTATTTTCGTAAGGATTCTGTGACGAAATAATGCTCTTCCAAAATAAAGAAATTTCCTCATCAAACAGCAGGTGACTAGAAAAAGGAGAAAAAGTTCCGGTTTCCGGATCAAGAAAATTTCCTTCGTCTAAAAGTGGTGCAACCCCTTGAATTTTTAATATTTTAATTAAAAAAATAAGATGTGACTGGTAATTTTTGTTGTTAAGCTGGTCTATGAATTCATCAATGACATAAAACACTGCTGGATTTTTATTTTCGTTTCTTAAAATTTGGTTTAAAAAATCTGAAATAAAAAATACGACAGTATTGGCTTTGATGTCGGTATAAATATCATGAAGATTCAGTATTTCTAGATTTGAGATAGTTTGCATACTGCCACTTCTACCAACTCGTATTGAAAAATTTAATTTATTTAAAGGCAAAAGAAAGGCTTTCTTCTTATTCTTTCTGGTATAAATACCTTTTAGAAAATAAGTCTGAAAGCCTTCCTCTTCGGTGAAACAATGCAAAATTGCATCGTTTTCACCATATTTTATAAACGAAAGTAAAAAACCGTTTTGAGAATTCATTAATTAACAACGGCTATTTTTGCAGTTGCTTTGTCGCTTGCGTCTTCATTGGTCATCAGTACAAAATAGATTCCTGAAGCTACTCTTTTCCCCTTCTGATTGTTGAGATCCCATTCGTAGTATCCGGTTCTGGCAATGGCAGAATGTACAATGTTTCCTGCAGCATCAGTGATTCTTATATTTGTTTTCTCAGCTAAACCTTTAATCGTTACTTTACCTTTAAACTGGGCGTAAACCACAGGATTTGGGTAGACTAAAACGTTTCCGAAGTCAGAGGTTACGTCGGCAACATCTCCTTGGTAAGTTACAATACCATCAAGTGTCACAAAGTAAACCTTCCCATTGGTTTTATCGACCTTAATGTCAGTTACACTGTTGGTTGGAAGAGGAGAATTTTCTTTTGTAAATCTCTTGATAACTTGTTCGCCAGATGCTGATAAGTAATAAACACCACCATCTTCTATTGAAACCCATTTTTGGTTTCCGCCATCAACTTCAATTTGAAGAATACTGTTGTCACGGAATAGTTCCTCAGCGATACCATTTTGTTCAATGACAATCGGAGTAGTTTGAGGGTTGTTTTCTGTAATCGCTGATTTTGGGTTTGAAAGAATTCTGAGGCCTATACGTGTACCAATCCATACATCATTATTCTTGTCAATTGCTGCCGACACTGTTCCATTAGCAGGCAAGTTATTTTCCTTACGTATAATCTTAAATGGTGATGTTGTTGATGATGGATTGTTACCATATTCTTTGATAATTAATCCACCAGGATCAAAATATGGACAAGGTATATATAGGTATCCTTCTTTTGTAAATGGTTTTTGAGTAGATGCTGCACCAACAATAGGAACCAAAGTAAAGTCATCTGCAGTTCTGTTATAAAGATAATATCCTGCGTTTGCAGAAACATTTTCTATAAGTCCGGCAGAAACAAATAAGTTATTGTTTTCATCGAATGTTATACCTATTGGGCGATTGTAAGCAGGATCGGAATCATTATTTTTATAAACTTTCTTAAAAACATTATTCTCCATTTTGTAAATCCCTTTCTCGCCGTTTGAGAATGAATAGTTAGCGAAAAATACTTCGCTAGGATTTGATGGATTTGCTACTGCATCTAACACATTGAAATTTATAGGGTTATTTACAAAATAATCCGGATAATTCCATTTGCCTCCATCAAAATGATAGTAACCGAGATCACTGAAGATGGGTTGATTATAAGCATCTCTACCTCCTGTAGAAACCCAGATTTGGTCATTTAGCAAAGATATCTTATAAGAAATATTATTGTATGGCCCATCCGGTTTATAGATAACATTATCTTCACTCTTTAAACCAGATAAAATAGTTCCGCAAAATATTTTTGAGCCAACCTTTGTTGCCGTATTACAATTCTCTCCAACGGTTACCGATCCTGCGAAAGTTCCATTCGTATTATAGCTGTAAATTCTGCTGGCATCTGTAATAATAATATTATCAGCATTCACTACCACATCGCTCACATTTCCAAAAGCCTGTGCAAGTGGGGTAGAAACTCCGTTGTTATAAATGTAGGTTGCTGTAGCAGATGAAAAAGCGACTATGTTTTCTGAATCTATATCTGTGAAGTTTCCAGCCAATTCTGTAGTCCATGTAGTGAATACTGGAAATGTTGTGTTCAGGTCGTGAGTCTTTAATCCTGTATTGGTTACAGAAAAAACTTTATTATCTTTAATTGTAGCTTCGTTACTTGCCTGATAAATTCCTCCGGTAACAAAGAACGCAGAATCTCCAAATTCTTTCTTTTTCAAATCAAAAATAGAAACTCCATATCCTACGGAAACTACAGCTCTATCGCCAGTGATTGAGATGTGATTGATCTTTTTACTTCCGTTATATCCGGTTGCAATAGGAATATCAATAACATACGTAATTCCTTGAGGCGTAATAATATCCAAAGAACCATTTTGATACCCAACAAGACCAATTTTTGTCTGCGGATTATAATCAAATGCGGATATTTTCACCTCATGCAGTCCGTTTGCTTTAGAAAGTTTTGAAATTTCACCTGTAGAAACGGTATAATAAAAAATTCCATTTTCTGTGGCAGCAACTATTTTTCCGTTATCTTCTTTTAATGCCAAAACATTATTGTAAGAAAATAAATCTGCCCATTTTTTTGATGAAATATTCTGAGCCTTTACCATCTGGAAAGTTGCCAAAATACCAAGAGAAATTATAGAGAATTTTTTCATATGTAGAATTACATTTTTTTAAAGGTCATATGCAATCGTTGAATATTCACGTGTGTTATGGTTTCCAAAACACGGCGATTTCATATTATGCTATTATACTGCTGTCGATTATTTGGTTGTTCCAAGAAATCTGTTGTACATTTTTATTTTTATCAAAGAAGAAGTCTATTCTGCCCAAAAGAAGACCTGCCCAACCAACTTGGTTTACCAAAACATTCTTCCCTTGTCTGTTTTTAAAGGTCTGAGGTTCCGGTAAAAAAGTATGGGTGTGACCGCCTAAAATTAAGTCAATATTTTCTGTTTTTGATGCTAAAATTTTATCGTTTAATTTTTCAGGTTCGTCACTGTAATCATATCCGATGTGCGAAAGACAAATCACAAGATCACATTTCTTTTCATTTTTAAGGAAATTGGAGTAATGTTGAGCTACATCAATCGGGTCAGACCAAACGGTTTCGCCATATTGTTTTTTTCCAACTAAACCATCCAGCTGTATTCCCACTCCGAAAATTCCTACTTTGATTCCGTTTTTATTGAAAATTTTATACTGCGAAGTTCTTCCGTCTAAAATGGTGTTTTTAAAATCATAATTCGAACAGATAAAGGGAAATTGCGCATTCGGTAAAACCTTTAAAAATCCGTCCAAGCCATTATCGAAATCATGATTTCCCATGGTGGAAGCGTCGTACTTCATCATCGACATCAGTTTAAATTCAAGCTCGCCTCCGAAGAAATTAAAATAAGGTGTTCCCTGAAAAATATCTCCTGAATCAAGCAACAAAAGATTGCTTTCTTCGCTTCTTATTTTCTGAATTAATGTCGCTCTTCTTGCAAAACCACCCTGATTAGGATTTCTCGTGTAGCTCGAATCAAAAGGTTCAATTCTGCTGTGCTGGTCGTTAGTATGAAGAATGGTCAATTTATTGGCTGATGAAAAAGAATTTAAATTTAATTCCTCCGCCATTACCAAATTTGGAGCTAAAGTCATCGCTAAAGTTCCGCCAGTAATCGTTTTTAAAAAACTTTTTCTATCCATTATTTCTTCCCGATAAATTGTAAACGAATTTCTTCTTTAGGATTGATCTGCTGATTTTTCTTAAAATATTCAATAAACAAATCTCTCAATTTGATACCTGTAGGAATTGATTCTCCTTTTGCGAAAAACTTCATATTATCACCACCCAAAGCCAGATAATCAGATGTAGCAATATAATAATCCTGAGTTGGGTTGACTGCATTTCCGTTGATTAAACTTTTTGAAACTGTTCCATTTGAAGTCTCAATATATAAATGAGAAACAGGATTGTTTTTCTGATTTTTCGCATAATAATCAAATAATCCCTGCAAATCTGAACCTTTAAATTTTACAATGATCACTTCATTTTCAAAAGGCATTACTTCAAAAACATTCTTCAGAAGAATATCACCTTTCCCAATCGTAGTACGGATTCCGCCGATGTTAATCAAAGCTGCATCAATACTTTTATTCAAATTTGCTTTTGCCCAAACATCCGCTCCGTCAAAAGTATAATCTGCCAAAAGATTTCCCAGATTGCTGTTGTCGCCTTCTTTTGTTAAATCTACTTGTGTGTAAGAGATTTTTTGGTTCATCTCTTTGTTGAGTTTCTCAGTGTAAGGCTCGATAAATTTTGCAAAATCTTCATTAGCCTTTAGGTCTTGATTAATAGAAATATTCTTCTGCGTCTGCACATTGGCAACCTGCAACGATGTCGTTTTACAGGCTGTGAGCGAAAACAAGGCAATTCCTAGTAATAAGAATTTATTTTGCATAATATCTTTAGTATAATGCAAATATAATTATATGTATAATAAAATAAGATTAAATATTGTAAATTCTTGTATGAAATTGTTAAATTTGGGGAAAATAATTCGAACAGATGAGCATTTTAAAAGGAGTAGGTGTTGCTTTGGTAACGCCCTTTAATGAAGATTTATCCGTAGATTTCGAAAGTTTGACAAAACTTGTTGAGTACAACATCGAAAACGGAACCAACTATTTGGTGGTATTGGGAACTACAGCGGAAGCTGCTACACTTTCTTCAGACGAGAAGAAACAGGTAGTTGAGCACATCATTAAGGTTAATAATAAACGTCTTCCTTTGGTTTTAGGAATTGGCGGAAACAATACTCTTGAAGTCAAACAGCAGATCGAAGAAGCTGATTTATCTGATTTTATAGCTGTTTTATCGGTGTCTCCATATTACAACAAACCTAATCAGGAAGGGCTTTACCAGCATTATAAAATGTTGGCTTCTACCGGAAAAAATATCATCATTTACAACGTTCCTTCAAGAACCGGACAAAATGTTGAGGCTGAAACGACTTTGCGTCTGGCAAAAGAATTCCCGAATTTATTCTTAATAAAAGAAGCTGCACCCAATATTCTTCAGTATTTTGATATTTTGAGAAAGAAGCCTGAAGGTTTTAATTTAGTTTCAGGAGACGATGAATTCACACTTCCAGTAACTTTGGCAGGTGGAGCAGGAGTGATTTCTGTAATCGGACAAGGGTATCCGAAAGAATTTTCGACAATGGTTCAGCTGGCTTTTGATAAAAAAGTGGATGAAGCTTATGAAATTCATAATAAATTGGTTGAAATTACAAGATTGATTTTTGCGGAAGGAAACCCATGTGGGATTAAAGTTATTTTGACAGAAAAAGGATTGATTAAAAATTATTTAAGACTTCCTTTAGTTCCTGCTTCAGAAGGGCTTTATGCAAAAATTAAAGCTGAAATGGCGAAGATTTAATTAAATTAAAAGTCAAGTTCTATAAAATATTAAAAGTGAAAGGTGTGATGCTTTTCACTTTTTTAATCTAAAAAATTTAACTGCAATTTTTTTTAACACATAAGTTACTTGAAGTGATTGATTCGAATGTTTAGAAGAACATATTAGTCCTTGAAAATCTCTGATTTTCTTCTTAAGTGTTCTAAATATTTTCAAAGGATTTAAACTGAAAAAAAACTTATGTGTTCTAATGTGTTTAAAAAATTTCTAATAATTATTCAGATATGAAATTAATCAAAGCAACAGAAAAAGATATACCCTTGATTCAGGATTTAGCAAAAAGATCATGGGAAAACGCCTACGCCGAAATTCTTACCAAAGAACAAATGGAATTTATGCTCAATACAATGTATTCGGAAGCTGAAATTTCAGAACATTTAAAAAATCTAAACTATCATTATTACCTTGTTTTTGATGAGATTTTAAATGTTTTTGATGGATTTTTAGGTTACGAAAATCATTATGAAAAACAAACGACTAAACTTCACAGAATTTATCTCGTTCCTGAAAGTAAAGGAAAAGGTTTAGGCAAAAAAACACTTGAATTTCTTAATGAAAAGGTGAAAGAAAGTGGCGATAACAGAATTATTTTAAATGTCAATAAATATAATTCAGCGCAGAAATTCTACGAATCTCAAGGTTATAAGGTCTATGATGAAGGTGTTTTTGATATAGGAAATGGCTTTGTTATGGATGATTATTTGATGGAGATAACGTTTTATTAAAATGATTTATTTGGTGTGGTTTTATTAGCAGTATCAAAAACTTTTTGCCATATGTATTCTCCTCTGAAGATGGTGTAATTTCCGTCCGGAAAAATAACAATTGCAGAATCGCAAGGATAATGCATTTTAAAAAATAACTTTTCTATTGCACCTGAACGATCATCTATCCAAGATGTTTTATTAAGCCTGTTTTTCAAACCCTTTGTTTCTTTATAAACAGAATAGAGATTTAGGTTTGATTTTTTAAATTTTCTGACGTATGTTTTAATATCATTTATTACAAGCTGATTTGTATCTGAATGCTGATTGCAACGGTCTAAACCTTGATAATAGTGGATGACAATATTTTTATTGTTCACATCTGAAATGTTAAGATGTTTTTTTAAATTATTTAAATCTACAGTAGCTAGTTTTCCGTGACCTTCATGCTCTACACGAACTTTGTATAGAACAGAATCAGTTTCAATGTTTTGAAAACGGTAATTTTCTCCACGTTTTTTGTAATCCTCTTTCGAAATAATTTGCAGATTATCATTGATGTAAACTTCTTTTTTCTGTGAAAACAAAATTTGATTTAAAGTAAGTAGAATTATGGCTGTTAGTAGTTTTTTCATCGTGATCAAATTTATAAAAAATACTTAAAATTCTTTATTGATAAAAACAAAAAACCGCAGAAAAAATTCTGCGGTTTTATATGTATTCAAAGCCAAAAAATTGGCTATTTAAATTTTTACCTTAAGCCTCACAAGCCGAACAGCTCACAAAATTCACCATCATTTCCTTAGAAACAGATGAACTTCTTTGGTAATACAAAGTTTTCACCCCTTTCTTCCAAGCTTCAATGTAAAGGTAATTTACATCTTTCACGGGCATCGTAGACGGAATCTGTAAATTCAGAGACTGAGCCTGGTCGATGTATTGCTGTCTTTGTGCAGCCTGAGAAATAATCTCCATCGGAGAAATTTCTTTGAAAGTTTTGAATACTGCTTTTTCTTCGTCAGTCAATTCATTTAAATGTTGAACTGAACCGTGATTCAACATAATTGTTCTCCATGTTTCTTCATTATCAAGACCTTTTTCTTCTAATAATTTAGCAAGATATTTATTCTTACGCATGAAGTTTCCTTTTGCCAAACCAGCTTTGTAATAATTTGATGCAAAAGGCTCAATTCCTGGAGAAGTTTGTCCTAAAATTGCCGAACTTGAAGTAGTAGGAGCAATCGCCATAACGGTTGTATTTCTCATTCCGTAACCTTTTAAGATTTCCGGTTCTCCGTAGATGTTCGCCAATTCTTTTGAAGCAATATCCGCCTGCGCTCTGATGTGTTTGAAAGCTCTTGCATTGAATTGAGTAGCCTCAAAACTCTCAAAAGGAATCATGTTTTTCTGAAGATAAGAATGGTAACCCAAAACTCCTAAACCAAGTGCTCTGTGACGCAATGCGAAGTCTCTTGCTCCCTGAAGATAATAATTCCCCTCAGTTTTCTCGATAAATTCAGATAAAACAGCGTCAAGGAAATAGATTGCCAATTGTACTGCGTTCGTATCTTTCCACTCGTCGTATAATTCTAAGTTCATAGACGACAGACAACAGATGAAAGACTCTTCTCTGGTTGACGGAAGCATGATTTCTGAACAAAGATTACTCGCATTAATCGTCAATCCAAGGTCTTTATAAACCTGAGGTTTGTTTCTGTTCACGTTATCTGTAAAGAAAATATAAGGAAGACCTTTTTGCTGACGGCTTTCCAAAACTCTTGCCCAAATTTTACGTTTGTCGGCATCACCGTCAATCATATCCTGCATCCAGTAATCTGGTACGCAAATTCCTGTAAACAGGTTCTGAATCGGACTTCCGATGTCTTTAATTGATAAAAATTCTTCAATATCGCCGTGGTCAACATCAAGATAAGCCGCAAAAGCACCTCTTCTAACACCACCTTGAGAAACTACATCCATTGAAGTGTCAAAAAGCTTCATAAACGAAACTGCACCAGAAGACTTTCCGTTATCGGTTACCGCAGTTCCTCTGTTACGAAGTTCTCCGAAATATCCCGAAGTTCCGCCCCCGATTTTCGTCTGCATAATCACTTCACCCATTTTGTGGGTAATTCCTTCAATGCTGTCCGGAATATGCACGTTGAAACAAGAGATTGGAAGACCTCTCTGCGTTCCCATATTCGCCCAGACCGGAGAAGAAAAACTGATCCATCCTTTCATGATCATTTCCTTGAAAGCCGGCTGCAGTTCAGGTTTGTATAGTTTTTTTGCTGCTGCAGTAGTGATTCTGTCGATTGCACCGTCTACAGTTTCTCCTTTCAGAAGGTAACCTCTGTTCAGCATTTGCTCAGATTCTTCGTTGAGCCACCAGATATTGTTGTTTTGTTCTTCCATTTTTATATTGTAAAATGCAACTTATGCATTGTTTTGTTAATTTTTTAGGAGCAGAAAATTTTGTTCTTCTCCTCACTTTTCTACCTGCTTTCGCTACTCGCTTTTTTCTTTTGCAAAGAAAAAGAGCTCAAACATGCCGCTCAATCAGGGCTAAGACGACGGTTTGTTTTCTTTATTTCTGAATCACGTCATTGCTACTGCTTTGTCATTGCTAGGAATGAGGAATCTCTACTTTTTGTTGAGATGCTTCGACAAGCTCAGCATGACATCTCTAATGCTATCTGTTTCGACGCTCGCTTCGCTTGCGCCTTTTACTTTATTTCAAACAGGTTTTAAAAATTCTACTTTATGAGAATCATTAAGTCCGCTTTCGTCTCTTAATCTCTGAAATTCTTTGAAGGACGGAATATTTAAAACTTCATTCTGCACTTCTTCATTTTCATAATTTGAAAAATGCACAAACGTAAAACCATCTTCTTTTACAAAAACTTTATACTCAAATTTTGTCTGATCTAAAGTTTTAAAATCATTCAAAAACTTTTGAATATTGCTTTTGTTGTCAGAAACAAATTCAGGTTTTACGGTATAACTTACGATTACATCAATCATATTTTTATTTTTTTGTCATTGCGAGGAACAAAAGCGATTTATTTAAAAGTTCTTTATCACGCTTTTTAATAATCTTCAAGCAGTCAGTATATATTTGAAAATTAATTTAAATATTTATGTAAAAGAGCTATGTCACTATCTAATTGAAAGCCTACTCTAATTTCGTCTAATGAAAGTGGAGTTTCATTTCCTATACTTTTTTCACTTTTAAATTTCGCAAACCAGCAATCATAAGAATTGCCATATTTATTGAAAATAATGAAACAGTTTTTATTTTTTGTTTTAGTAAAATAAATTAAATTATCTTTAGAAATACCACTTTTTAAATCAATTGTAGATTCATAATTGTTCTTTTTAAAAAAGGAAATAAATTTTCCATTTTCTAATTCAAGTTTATAATTATTATCTAATTCTAATTTTATTTGATGCTCTTCTTCTTTATTTGGAATAAAGTAAAGATAGTATTTAAATAAATTGTCATTTTTAATGACTTCTATATTGTTAGAATATATTTCCTCCAATAAAAGCATGAAATCTTTGACTGAAAATTTTTCATTATTAAATAATAATTGATTTTGCAAGTATTCATTTACAAAATAATAATTTAACTCGCTAAATCTTGTAAATTTAATTTCACCTTCAACTTTTCTACAAAACTTAAAATCATTTTCATATATGAAAAAGCCAAATCCTTTTTCTTTTAAAAGTTTATAAATATTGGCTTTATTATCAATACTTAATGATATTTTTAGATTTCCGTTCTTATATCGAGAAATTGTAAAAAAATCTTCTAAATCCCAAATTTTCATACAAATTAAAAAAGATCATTCGCCGTAATACTCTTATCGTGCTTCGTATAGTCCACCGGTCTTTTTGCGAAGAAATCATCCATAGAATTAGCGAAAACTTCTTCTTCAAACCATTTCATCGGGCTGTATTGTTCTGTAGTGGTGTTATAACGTTTTTCCATGTTGATCTTGGTTAAACTTTCGTCAACACGATATTTCATAAAGTTAATCAGGTCTTGCTTTGAGAATTTATCAAGTTCACCCATTTCAAAGATCCAGTCAAGAATTTCTCCTTCCAGTTCTATGGATTGATCTACCAAAGTGTAAATATCTTCAATATCAGAATCAGTTAAAAGATCCGGCTGCTCTTCACGGATTTTGTTGATCAGATAAATTCCGCCATTAGCGTGAATCTGCTCATCAATAGATGTCCACGCAATAATATTCGAAACATTTTTCAGGAAACCTTTGAATCTTGTAAATGATAAAATAATTGCAAACTGCGAGAACAAAGACACATTCTCAATCAGAATACTGAATAAAAGCAAAGAGGAAACATATTCTTTTGGTGTTGCAGAATTGGCGTGTTTCAGCACGTTGGATAAGAATTCAATTCTTTTTTTCAATGCAGGAACTTCTACAACCTGAGAAAATTCTTCATTATATCCCAAAACTTCCAACAAACGGGAATACGCTTCAGAATGACGAAATTCACATTCTGCAAATGTAGATCCCAAACCATTCAATTCAGGTTTTGGAAGGTGATTGTAAAGGTTTCCCCAAAACGACTTTACCGAAACTTCAATCTGGGCAATCGCCAAAAGTGCATTTTTTACCGCATTTTTTTCGTGTGGCTCCAGCTGCGACTGGAAATCCTGAACGTCTGCCGTGAAATCAACTTCCGAGTGTACCCAGAAAGATTTGTTGATCGCTTCTGTAAACTGAAGAACCTCAGGATACTCAAATGGCTTGTAGCTTACTCTTTTATCAAAAATTCCCATATTGAATGTAATGTCTTTAAAAATTATAAAAATAGATCACTGTGCATAAAACCCGGGAGATGGGTAACTTTCTGATTCGTTGTAAGTTGTGTTTGAAACTTATTAACGGAAGTAATCATTCATCTCTCGTACCGTGCGAAGCACAAAGTTCGAAAAAAAGAAACGATTTGGAAAGGGGTAAAGAGTAATTGGTTGAGTTTTAACCTTAAAAGTTTTCCACATTTACATGAAACTCGCTCTGATATTGGTTTATAGATACTTAACTGTTGAAAATCGAAGTTATGTTAAGTTTGTAATTAAACACTTTATTTTAATTTATTGAATATTAATTAATTATATGTTAAACAATATTTTTTTTAAAGATTTTTTTAATCTTGTAACAAAATGAAAATATATACTACTTATTGGAAATAAAAACAGCAATCACTTAATGTTAGTAATTCAGGATCTACATAAATCATACGATACAGGCAAGAGTAAACTGCACGTTCTCAAGGGTATTAATCTTAATATTGATGAGGGTGAATTTGTCTCTATTATGGGAAGTTCCGGTTCCGGAAAATCTACTTTACTGAATATTATCGGAATTTTGGATGAAAAAGACAGCGGCGTTTATGAGCTCGACGGAATTCCGATTGAACATCTGAACGAAGTAAAAGCTGCAGAATACCGTTCGAAATTTCTGGGATTCGTCTTCCAATCGTTTAATTTGATTGGATATAAAACGGCTTTAGATAATGTTGCACTTCCTTTATATTATCAAAATGTTCCGAGAAAAGAGCGTAATCAAAAAGCAATGGAGTATCTGGAGAAAGTAGGTTTGGCACAATGGGCAACCCATCTTCCGAATGAGCTTTCGGGTGGACAAAAACAAAGAGTTGCAATTGCGAGAGCATTAATTACCAATCCAAAAGTAGTTTTAGCTGATGAGCCAACCGGAGCATTAGATTCAAAAACTACTCACGATATTATGAAGCTTCTTCAGGATATCAACAATGAAGGTAAAACCATTATCGTGGTAACCCATGAGCCGGATGTTGCCGCACAAACCAAAAGAAATGTCATCCTCCGAGACGGAATTATTGAGAGTGATGAGTTTATCAATCAGATTGTGCTTTAATTTTAAAATAAAATCAATTGAAAATTTAGAGTCATTAATTTTTTAATCTTTAAATTTTTTAATCATTTAATAAAGAAAAAATGTTTGACCTAGATCGTTGGGAAGAAATATTCAGTTCTATTCGCAGTAATGTATTGCGGACGGTGCTTTCGGGCTTTACGGTGGCATTGGGTCTGTTTATATTTATCGTTCTTTTCGGAATTGGAACCGGGCTGAAAAATGCTTTTACACAAGGTTTTGCAAGAGATGCTCAAAATCTTATTTCAATATTTACCGGAAATACAACTGTTGCTTATAAAGGTTTGCAGTCGAATAGAACCGTAACGATGAATAACGACGACTATGATTTCTTAATCGACAGTGATAAAGAAAAAGTAGGGTATTCTACTCCGAGATATACCGCCAATCTGATGGTAAAATACGGTAAAGAAAGCGGAAATTACCAGATCAATGGTGCAGATCCTGAAGAGAAATTTATCGAAAACAGGAAAATGCTCGAAGGACGTTACCTTACCCCCGGAGATTTACAGAGAAAGCAAAATGTTGCGGTTGTAGGAAGAATGGTGCAGCGGGATTTAATAAAAAACGGAAGTCCGGTAGGTAAAGATCTCGATATCAACGGAACGATGTTCAAAGTAGTCGGGGTTTTCTCAGATGACGGCGGCGATTGGGACGAAAGACACATTACAGTTCCGATTACTACTTTGCAGCAAATGAAAAAAGGTTCTGATACGGTGAGCGGAGTTTACATTGCTTATGATGAGAATATGACACCGGAACAGGCTATCAAATACGGTGACCAGCTTAAAGAAAGGCTTAAATCAAGAAAAAATGTTTCTCCGGATGATGAGAACGCAGTCCGTGTTTGGAACAATGCTCAGAATATGAACGAAACCTTCATGTTTATGGCAGTTCTTACAGGAATTGTGACTTTTATCGGGCTAGGAACTTTATTGGCAGGAATTATCGGTATCAGCAACATCATGGTGTATATCGTGAAAGAAAGAACCAAAGAAATCGGTGTAAGAAAAGCCATCGGAGCAAAACCACGAAGCATTGTTGCTTTGATTGTTCAGGAAAGCGTGGTGATTACTGTGGTTTCGGGGTTTGTAGGAGTTGGTTTGGGTGTTTTAGCATTACATTTAATAGGTGACAGTCTTGAAGATTACTTCATTAAAGATCCGAGTGTGGGTTGGGGAACTATCTTTGCGGCATTTGTGGCATTGGTTTTTTCAGGTTTGATTGCCGGATTCGTTCCTGCCTACAGAGCCTCAAGAATTAAACCTATCGAAGCGTTAAGAACAGAATAATTTAATTTGAAAATTTGTTAGTGAGATAATTTGAAAACGAAATTCAACTTACAACTCATAATTAATAACTTATAACTCATCAAAGTGAACATTTTATTTAAAAAAGATACCTGGCAGGAAATTTATTATTCACTAAAGAATAATAAGCTCCGCACATTCCTTACCATGATTGGCGTGGGTTGGGGTATGTTTTTGTATGTAGTTTTATTGGGTTCCGCAAAAGGAATGGAGAATGGTTTTGATAAATTATTTTCAGGATTTGCTACCAATTCCATTTTTCTTTGGGCACAAAATACTTCGATTCCTTACGAAGGTTTTCCAAAAGGGAGAGATGTGAATCTGAAATTAACTGATGTTGAAGTTTTAAAAAGAAAAATATCAGATATCGATTATATTTCGCCACAGAACTCAAGAGGAAGTTTCACAGGAACGCCCGGCGAATCGATGTCAAGAAACGGTAAAAACGCTACGTATTCTTTAACGGGTGATTATCCGATCGGGAATAAAATTTCAGAAAAGAAACTGATTTTCGGAAGATATATCAACGATGCAGATGTTTCCGGAAATAAAAGTGTAGCAGTGATTGGAGAAGAAGTGTACAATAATTTTTTCGATTCAAAAAAGAAAGAAAATCCGCTAGGGAAATCAATTAACGTGAAAGGACTTTTCTTTAATGTGATCGGAGTTTTCAGAGTGAGAAAAGGGGGTGGTTTTGAAAATGACCGTACTGTTTTTATACCGCTTTCTACGTATACCAAAATGTACAATGCAGGAGAGCAAATCGATATGTTTGCGATTGTGAGCAAGCCCAATGTTGATGTAAATAGCGTTGAAGAAAGAGTGAAAACAGAATTAAAAGCCAAAAATCAGGTTTCGCCGGAAGACACTAATGCTTTTGGAAGTTTTAATTTAGGTAAAGAATTTAAAAAACTCACAGGATTTTTAACCGGAATGCAGCTTTTAACAATAATCGTAGGAACTCTCACAATTTTGGCCGGTGTCATTGCGATTTCAAATATCTTATTGATTACCGTAAAAGAAAGAACTAAGGAAATAGGTATTCGAAGAGCTTTAGGTGCAAAACCGTCTGAAGTAAGAAATCAGATTTTGCTGGAAAGTGTGGTTATCACGCTCAGTTCGGGTATATTGGGTTTTATTCTCGGGATTTTTGTCTTGATGATATTCAACTCATTGACTCAGAATCAGGATGAATTTCCGTTTTATAACCCGACTGTCAATTATACCAATGTTTTTGCGGCAATGTCGGTGATGGTAATTTTAGGTTTAATTATCGGAATGATTCCTGCTCAAAGAGCGGTGAAAATACGACCGATTGAGGCATTAAGAAGTGAGTAAGAGAATGATAAAAAAAGCTTTTTTAATTCTGATTATTTGTTGCTTTAGTATTGCTAATGCACAGAAAAGCGATTTTTTTATTTTCAAGGAAAGTGAAGTTTACAGTCTCTTCAATTTTATGGAGACAGCTGCCAAGAAACAAGGGACTTCATCGAATTATAGACAATATATTGAGTCAAAATTATCTAATGATAAAGATTTCCAAAAGCTTATCAATGATTTTAAATCTCTTGATTTTAATGAAGGAATTGTAAGGCAGGATTATCCGAAAGGAAGAAATTACAGAAAAAGTTATTTGACGTTATTGATTGTTCAATCTTTAAAGTCCAAGGATTTAAATGATTTTAATGAAAGAATTACTGGAATTCTCCCTGTGAATGAACAGATGAGAATGTTTGATGTTTTAAAAAATGCACAGCCTTATTTCCGGAAATATATTTGGAATGACAGCGAATTAAAGATAAAAAAACAGGTTGCAGCGTTGAAGAAATATCAGGATTTAAGTTCTCAGATGTTTTTGAAGTTTAATAAATTTTATAAATCTTCTTGGGATCAGCAAATACCATTTTATGTAACTTTATATCCTATTCCCGGAAAAGATGGGAATACAGTTTCTACACCTCATGGAAATGCTCTGTGTATAGGAACTTTGACGGATGGTAATGATATTGAAGGAACTTTGAGCGTAACGATGCACGAAATGTGTCATATACTTTATCAGGAGCAGAGTCGTGAAGTGCAGGTTGAGCAGGAGAAGTATTTTAATGAAAATCCTTCAAAATATTCAAAACTTGCCTATTCTTATTTTAATGAAGCGGTTGCAACAGCTTTAGGAAATGGTTATGCATGGAAAGTTCTAAAGAAGGGAGCTTTAGATAAAGGTGAGTGGTATAATAATCCTACCATCAATCTCTTCGCAAAAGCCATTTATCCGATGACGGAAAAATATCTTGAAAAAAATAAATCTATTGATAAAGATTTTATAGATCATTCTATAAAAATGTTTGGTGAAACTTTTCCGGATTCCATTTATGAATATGCTCAAAATTTTAATACGATTAATATCTATACGGATGATATTGATGGGAATTATATTTTCGACAGTTTCTTTGAATATTTTGATGCAAACAATGTTGGCATAAGCAGCCCAATGAAAAATATTTCGCAAAGTCCGAAACTTTTAGAAGATAACTCGTCTTTTATAATAATTTTAGATAAACTGCAGAAAGAATATCTGGAAGAATTGAAAACGGTTTTTCCTGAAATTAGAAATATTAATTATGATCAGTCCACGCAAAATATCAGTTTTCTGGATGCAAAAAACAGAATGATTGTAATGCTTTTCATTAATAAAAAAGAAGATTTGAAAGCAGCTATAGAAAAACTTTCAAAACACAAGAAAATAGAAAAAAATAAACGTATTCAATATTAAAAATAAACTATACATATGAAAAAGAAGTTCACCTGGAAAAAAGCAATCTATATCGTCTTGGGACTTTTATTGGCATGGGCATTATTTGCAGGAATCAGTTATCTTGTAAAATCAAATTCTAAAGAAAGTGAGGCATTCCTTACCAGAAAACCGACCGTTCAGAATATGGATGACAAAGTGATGGCGACAGGAAAAATTATTCCAAAAGAAGAAATTGAGATTAAACCGAATATTGCCGGAATTATCGATAAAATCTTGGTTGATGAAGGTGACAGAGTAGAAGCCGGACAATTGATTGCGACTGTGAAAATCATCCCGAACATCGCTGAGGTCAACAATGCGCAACAGGAAGTTATGAATTCTCAACTTCAGATCAGCAATGCGAAAATGAATGTTGATAATATGCAGAAACAGTTTGCAATGCAGCAAAAACTATTCAGCCAGGGTGTAATTTCAAAACAGGAATATCTGAATTCTCAACAACAATTATATTCAATGCAGCAAAGTGTGAAGAATGCTAATCAGCAACTTCAGACTGCGCAAAAAAGATTACAGATTGTAAAAACGGGTGCAATTCCGGAATTGCAAGGTTTGGCGACGACTCAGATCCGTTCGAAAGCTGCAGGAACTGTTCTTGAAGTTCCGGTAAAAGTGGGAAGTCAGGTAATTGAAGCCAACTCTTTCAACGCAGGAACTACGATTTGCTCGATTGCAGATTTAAATTCTTTGATTTTTCAAGGTGAAATTGATGAAGCTCAGGCTGGAAAATTGAAGCAGGGAATGGATATGAATATCGTTATCGGTGCTTTGCAAAATAAATCTTTCCCGGGAAGACTGACGATGATCGCTCCAAAAGGAAAAGACAACAACGGAACGATAAAATTCCCTGTGGAAGGTGATGTTCATAATCCGAATAACGAATACATCAGAGCCGGATTTTCAGCAAATGGTGAAATCGTCATGAGTTCTCAGAAAAATGCTTTGTTATTGGATGAATCTTTGGTGCAGTATGAAAAAAGCAATGGTAAAGACAAAGCTTTTGTTGAAGTAAAGCAGCCGGACGGAAAATTCAAAAAAGTGTATGTGAAATTAGGCGCAAGTGACGGTATCAATGTACAGATTCTTTCAGGAATTGATAAAAACGCAAATGTAAAAGTCTGGAATCCTTCTGATAAAGATAAAGAAGAATTAAAAGAAAAAGCGAAGAAGTAATCGCAAGCCATAGATAAAAAAGTCCCGGATTTCCGGGACTTTTTGTTTTACTATTCTTTAACCTAAAAGGTTTAAATTTAAATTTTAATAAAAAATTGACGTTAAATTAACTTAAAAATTTAATTTCTTTATCTTTAAATTTATTTTTTATCACCAATTTATTCATTGTTTTCAACATTTGTCGGCGAAGTTTGGCTAATTTTCTTATGTTTTTATCTTCGCTGTAATCAAAAATATTATCCTTGAAACTAAATGTGTCACCATCTTTGAACGTGATATTGTTTTTCTTCAATTCCCTCTGTATCATAAGATTGGTCATGCTTTTAAGGATTAAATATTCAGATTTACCAAGAGATTTTAAAGAAGTAAGCAATTGTTTTTTGTATTTTTTCTTTCCCATAATTCAGACTATTTTTTCCTTTTTAAGATTTGTTCAAATATATATTTTTCTTAACAAACTTTTTTAAAATTAGTCAAAATTTATTCCTCAAATTCTATAAAATGTAATCTTAACGAATTTTATGAAATTTCCTTTATCAAGCTTTAATAAAAGAAAATTTAAACAAATTTCTATAAAAATGCTGAATGATTAATCAATTGTAAATTAATGGACTGATTGATAACAAATAATTCTCTAAAATTCCGTAATTTTGGCATTCAAAATCTAAAAATCTAAAAGTAAATGGACATTATTTTTGACCTTATCGAAAAAGAAAGAGAAAGACAATCCCACGGATTAGAACTTATTGCTTCAGAAAACTTTGTTTCTGAAAATGTAATGAAAGCAATGGGAAGTGTACTTACAAACAAATATGCAGAAGGATATCCCGGAAAAAGATATTACGGAGGTTGTGAAGTAGTAGATGAGGTTGAAACTTTGGCAATCAACAGAGCTAAAGAACTTTTCGGAGTAGATTATGTAAATGTTCAGCCGCATTCTGGTTCTCAGGCGAATGCTGCGATTTATTTGGCAGTTTTGAAACCGGGAGACAAAATCATGGGAATGGATCTTTCTATGGGAGGTCACCTTACTCACGGTTCTGCAGTGAATTTCTCAGGAATTCAGTACGATGTAGTTTCCTACGGTGTTCAGCAGGAGACCGGTTTGATTGATTACGACCAAATGAGAGAAGTGGCGTTAAGAGAAAGACCAAAAATGTTAATTGCAGGTTTCTCAGCTTATTCAAGAGATTTAGATTATGCAAAATTCAGAGAGGTTGCAGACGAAATAGGTGCAACACTTTGGGCTGATATTGCACACCCTGCAGGTCTAGTTGCAAAAGGTTTGTTAAATAATCCATTCGAGCATTG
Source organism: Chryseobacterium aahli (assembly GCF_022699665.1). Classification (GTDB taxonomy): domain Bacteria; phylum Bacteroidota; class Bacteroidia; order Flavobacteriales; family Weeksellaceae; genus Chryseobacterium; species Chryseobacterium aahli. The sequence goes on from NZ_JALDNB010000003.1 coordinate 28,637, forward strand.
CCATGTTGTAACAACAACAACTCACAAGACCCTTAGAGGTCCAAGAGGTGGAATGATCATGATGGGTAAAGATTTTGAAAATACTTACGGTCACAAAACACCAAAAGGAGAAATTAAGCAGATGAGTCAGGTTCTTGATGGAGCTGTTTTCCCGGGAATCCAGGGAGGTCCATTGGAGCATGTAATTGCCGGTAAAGCTGTTGCATTTGCTGAAGCAATCGATGATCAGTTTTTAACGTACGCAAAACAAGTACAGTCTAATGCTAAGGCTTTATCAAAGGCAATGGTAGATTTAGGTTTTGATATTGTAAGCGGCGGTACAGATAACCACTTGATGTTGGTAGATCTTAGAAACAAAGGTGTAAACGGAAAAGAAACTGAGAAAGCTTTGGTAAAAGCAGATATTACTTGTAATAAAAACATGGTTCCTTTTGATGATAAATCTCCGTTCACAACTTCTGGAATCAGATTAGGAACTGCGGCTATTACAACAAGAGGTCTTAAAGAAAATGATATGGAAACTATTGCAGGATTGATTTCTGAAGTAGTAGACAATATCAAAAACGAAGAATTAATTTCTGAAGTTAGAAAAAAAGTAAATGGATTGATGGAAGGTAAAGCTTTATTCAATTACTAACCAACTATTGGCTTTTTAGCTTTAAATAAATCAAATAATATAAAGAGGTGCAAATTATTTTGTGCCTCTTTTTAATAAGTCGTAATTTTTAATTACTCATGATCTAAATATGCAGTCGGAAAAAAAACTTTTCACCTTTGAAGAAACTAAACAAAAGCTAGTTAATTATTGTGTGTATCAGGATCGTTGTCATGCTGAGGTGGAGCAGAAGATGAGAGAATTTGTGTTGATTCCAGACGCAAAAGAGGAAATTCTTTTGTATTTAATGAAAGAAAATTATCTGAATGAAGAACGTTTTACAAGAAGTTATATTCGAGGAAAATTCTACATTAAAAGTTGGGGCAAAACTAAAATCAAGATGTATCTCAAGCAAAAAGGGATTACGGAAAAGTTGATTGTCAAAAGCTTTGATGAAATTGACGAGGATGATTACGTGAAAACAATACAAAGATTATACGAAAATTACGAATCAAAACTGAAAGGATTACAAGCGTATCAGAAGAAATCTAAAACCATAAAGTACCTTTTAAGCAGAGGTTTTGAATATGAGGTGATTTTGCAACTGACTGAAAATTAATACAATTGTGATTTTAAATCTTTATTGAGTTTTTTCGGAATGAAATGTGAATTTTGAACTAGAAATGTTCCTGTTAGAATGAATGAAAACATTTATAGAGCGGTCTAGAATATATATTATTGGGAGTTTTTTATTGTAAAAGAAAATTTGCTATAATATACAACTGTAATTACTTTTTGATATTATAAATTATTAGTGAATAATAATAAGATACAGATGAAAATGAATAGAATTAATATTATGAATATGTTATTTTAATATTTTTTATGATTATTTTAGGAAATAAAAAGAGAAATTTGTATATTTAAGACGAGATAGCTGATATTAAATGAAAATGATTAAATATGAAAAAGCTTTTATTTTTTTTACTCCCTGTTTTTTTGTTTAGTAATTTTCTTTACGCTCAGCGAGACACTGATCATTGGTTTGCACCATACTATGATAGTTCTTCTACTAATTATGTTCACGCTTTATACCTCTCTACCGATTCTGTTATACCTTTCCAGGTTCGTGTTTATAATAATAATATTCAAATAGGAACAGTAACAATAAGTAAAGGCAGCCCGCAGATTTTCAATGTTCCGACTGCTTTGATAAAAGCTAATTTAGTAAATAATGCAGCTCAGGTTAGGACTTTGGGTCTATATACAAACGGTAATTTACCTTATTTCGCTACACTCAGAATTTACAGTCCGAACCATGGAGAAGTGGTAACGTCAAAAGGTAGAGCTGGTCTTGGTCGATTTTTCTATAATGTTTCTGCTCCTATGACCTACACGAATAGTACATTGAATTTTACGACAGGTTTTTTGGCTATAGAAGATGATACTACTGTCACAGTTTCAGATTTTGATAATGGTGTTCAGTTTATTAATGTCACTGGTTCTCCTTCTACGATAACGTTTACATTAAACAAGGGACAATCATATATTCTTGCAGGGCAATCGGTGGTACCGGAAAACAGATCCGGATTTATAGGGGCGAAAATTGTTTCAGATAAGCCCATTTCTGTAACAAATGGGAATGCTAATGGTTTCTATGCCACTACAAACACCCCACTTGGTTCCGATCTAATATTAGATCAGTCTGTTCCAAGTACACGGTTAGGCTCTGAATTTACAATCGTTAAAAGTTTGTCAACCAGTCTTAACAATATGGAGGGTGGGATTATTGTGGCTACTGAAGATAATACACAAATATTTTTGAATAATAATCCGACATCGGTTGCAACTATTAATGAGGGTGGATTTTATCGGGTTTTAACTTCTTCTTTCGTTAATCAAGGACAGGGGCATTTTAATCTGTATGTAAAAACATCTAAAAATGTATATTTCTATCAGCTAGTTGGTGCGTCAGGAAATACAAATTATACTGGAGGTTTCAACTATATTCCGCCACTCAATTGCTATCTCCCAAAAACGATTGATGAAATTGGTTTTGTTAATCAAATGCCAACCTATACCGGTAATATTAATTTAAAACTTAATATTATAACAGAAACAGGTGCTGCTGTTACAGTAAATGGCATAACACCAACGGCTGCTCAGGGGCCATATCCTGTAACAGGTACCAATCAATGGGTAACCTATTCAATTCAGGGAATTTCCGGTAATTTAACTATTAATTCTAACCGTGCTGTTACAGCAGGGATAAATGGTGGTTACCTAACTGCCGGCTATGGTGGCTATTTTGCGGGTTTTTCATCTTTACCGGCGATTACCAGGTTAACGGGTGACTGTATTCCCGGAATAGTTCTTCGTACTGAGGCTATTTATAATACTTATCAATGGTATTTAAATGGTAACTTAATTCCTGGAGCGACGAATAGTACTTATACGCCTTTACTGGCAGGCGTTTATAGTTTAATGGTAAGTGCCGGGGGCTGTGCTCCGATTATGACTGCGAATTATAAAGTGTATACTTGTCTCTATGAAACAGCACAGACTACTACTATGTGCGAAAGTTCACTTATGATAACACCTCAATTTTCGACCTCGCAGCAAGCAGTTTTAAATTCTTCAGTCCATATTATTACACAACCCATAAACGGTACGGCAGTAGTAAACCCTGCAACCGGAGTAATAACCTATACTCCAAATACAGGCTTTTTAGGTACAGATACTATTTCCTATCAGTTTTGTGGTAATGTTCAGGATTTTCAGGATTGTGAATTGATTACCCATACAATCAATGTAATACCAATTCCCGTAGTCAATAATGCTGTTTTGCGTGCCTGTGCAATTGAAACCAATCCATCAACCGGTTTATTTGATCTTACTACAGCACCGGTTAATGCTCAGCCAGGTGTCGTGAAAACCTACTTTACATCATATAATAATGCGGTTAACAATACAAATCCTATTTCTGCTCTCTCAGCATCCGCATACACGTCAGGCAATGCAACAATTTTTGTAAGGGTAGGGTATCCCGGAGGTTGTTTTAAAATCGCTGAAATACAACTGTTTATTATTCCTTTGGTTTATTCGCAAACGTTATTAGATCAAACCATTTGTCAAGGAGCTACCACAACGCTGGACGCAGGTGTCGGTTTTGATTCTTATCAATGGAGTACTGGGGCAACAACCTCTTCTATCACTGGGGTTGGAGTAGGAACTTATTGGGTGAAACTGACAAAAGGACAGTGTATTGTTCAGCAATATGTCAATGTACTTGCAGCTTCACCACCAGAAATAAGCAATGTGGAAATAAAATCCAATGGTTTTACAGTTACGGTGACTGGAGGGAATCCTCCGTATGAATATTCTATAGACGGATTCAATTGGAGTACTTCCAATGTTTTTACCAATGTGATGCGTGGAGATGTTACAATATATGTACGAGATAAATACCGCTGTATCCCGGTAAAGTTTGAATTTTTTCTTCCAAATATTGTGAACGCTATTACTCCCAATGGTGATGGGCATAATGATATCTTAAATTATGCAGGATTAAGTACCTACCCTAACTTTAGATTTGAAGTCTTTAACAGATATGGTGCTGTGGTTTTTTTAGGAAGTAAAAATAATAATTATACTTGGGACGGAACAATAAATAATAATATTAAACTTCCAACCGGAACCTATTGGTATAAATTAAGCTGGAGCGATCCCAAAAGCAGAGTTCTGATAAACCATATAGGGTGGATACTGCTTAAAAATCGGGAATAAATGATGATTTGTAATTATGAAAATCAGGTCTTTCCTTTTATAAGTAATTATGTCTAAAATATTGTTTCTATTTTAAACTGACGATTTCAAAGACTGAAATTAAGGACTGTTTATATTTTTTTTGTGTAGTATTTTGATTTTCAGTGAGTTCATGATTCCAGAGGCAAAAAAGGAGATTCTTTTGTATTTAATGAAAGAAAATTATCTGAATGAGAAACGTTTTACAAGAAGCTATATTTGTGGTAAGTTTTACATAAAATATTTGGGAAAAACCAAAATCAAAATGCATCTCAAACAAAAAGGGATTACGGAAAAGTTGATTACTAAAAACTTTGATGAAATTGATGAGGATGATTACGTGAAACAATACAAAGATTATACGAAAATTACGAATCAAAACTGAAAGGATTGCAAGCGTATCGGAAGAAATCTAAACCATAAGTGCCTTTTAAGTAGATGTTTTGAATATGATAAAATAAATGATACATTTGATAAATTATAAAATACAAATTTTTGAATAACAATAAAATTTGGCTTTCACCACCCAATATGGGGGGAAGTGAGCTAAAATATATACAAAACGCATTAGATTCAAATTGGGTTTCTCAATATGGCTCAAATATAGATGAATTTGAAAAGAGTTTGGAGCAATATTTTGGGGAGAATTCTCATGTTTCTGCTTTATCTTCAGGAACTGCCGCTATTCATCTGGGGCTGAAAATTCTCAACGTTGAAGAAGGTGATTTTGTGATTTGTCAATCTTTCACTTTTGTAGCCTCTGCCAATCCTATTTTATATTTAAAAGCAATTCCGGTATTTGTTGATAGCGAAAAAGACACTTGGAATATATGTCCGAGTGCATTGGAAGATGCAATCAAATTTTGTTTAAGTAAAGGGAAAAAGCCGAAAGCCATTATTGCCGTTTCGTCATATGGAATGCCTTTTAAGGTTGACGAAATCTTGGCTTTGTCAAAAAAATATGAAATTCCGGTTTTGGAAGACAGTGCAGAGGCATTAGGAAGTAAATATAAAAATAAACCGTGCGGAACTTTTGGGGATTTGTCGGTCATTAGTTTTAATGGAAACAAAATTATAACCACTTCGGGTGGCGGAATATTAATCTCAAAAACTCAATCTGAGAAAGACAAAATTTTGTTTTTGGCGACTCAATCAAAAGATAAAGCAGATTATTACAGCCATTCTGAAATAGGATATAATTATAAAATGAGTAACATCTCTGCTGGCATTGGTAGAGGGCAGATGGAAGTTTTGGAGGAGAGAATAAAGCAAAAAAGAGAAAATCACGACTTTTATAAGAATTTAATAGAAAATTTAGAAGGTATTACTCTTTTTTCAGCACCAAACGAAGATTTCTTTTCTAATTTTTGGTTAAACACCATTACAATAGAAAATAGTAAGTTTTCACCCGAAATAGCTAAAAAGTATTTTGCAGAAGTAAATATTGAAACAAGATACCTTTGGAAGCCCATGCATCTTCAGCCTTTGTATGAGAAATATCATTTTTTCGGGAATAATTTCTGTGGTAAGCTTTTCGATAGAGGACTGTGCTTGCCTTCAGGCACTTCACTTACAGACACTTGTAAAAATACTATAAGTGGGGCATTTAAAATTATGTCAAATTAATTTTAAAAGATAAAATTTTATCATACTTTTGTGCGATATTTCGAAGGGTAAATCGTGTCTTAGAAATACAAAGCACATATTATAAATATGAACAACAATATTAATGTTTAGTTCTGTAAGAAAGAAAATGTTTAGAGGAGATAATGTTGTTAATCTCTCAGATGTAAGGTATCTTCCTCGTTGGATTATACTGGGTATTGATATTCTAATCTTAATCATTTCATTATTTCTCTCGACCTATATTATAGAAAAAATATCTCCACGCGAATTCATTTATCATGAGGAGCAAACTGTTGTTTTCGGATTCATTATTTTAATCAATGTTTTATTTATGTATGTTTTCAAGACATACGCAGGAATTATAAGACATTCTACATTTATAGATTTATTTAAACTTTTGATGGCGAGTTTCTGTACATCGTTTGTTGTAGGAGCTTCCAATATTATTTTACTTTGGATCTCTGGAGAAAAATTTATCCTTACGCCTTACCTCATATTATACTTTATAACATCCTTTATGGGATTGTTTTTATTCAGATTATATGTTAAAGAATTTTTTCATATAGTTCGTGAATATAGAAGAAGTGCTTTGAAAAAAAGAATATTAGTTTTGGGCATTGATGAGCAATCTATTGCTATTGCAAGAGCTATTCTAGATAATCCAAGTTTACCTTACCAGGTAGTTGGTTTCCTTACACAACGTACAGATAGTAAGAGAGCATCTTTATTGGGTAAACCTATTTATGGTAAAAAGAGGATAGAAGAAAATACTAAAGATGATCTTATTATTGACGGCGTTCTAGTGGTGAAAGAAATGATGTCTAAAGATGAGATGAACTCTTGGGTAAATTTATTCTTAGAAAAAGATTTAAGAATTTATAAATCGCCATCTGTACAAAAATTGAGAGAAAGTGATTTGGGAGTTTCTATTAAAAACCTTCAAATAGAAGATCTTCTTAATAGAAGACCCATCAAGATTGAGAATGAAGAAGTAAGAGCAAGACATTTTAATAAAAATATATTGGTTACCGGTGGAGCCGGATCGATAGGTAGCGAAATTGTAAGACAAGTTGCACAGTTTAATCCCGCACTTATTGTTGTTTTGGATCAGGCTGAAACACCTTTGTACGATATAGAATTAGAATTAAAAGAAAAATTCCCTCAAGTCAGATTCAAATTTGTATTAGCAGATGTTTCAAATAAGTATCGTGTGGAACCCATATTTGAAATGTATAATTTTTCTATGGTTTATCATGCTGCTGCGTATAAGCATGTACCATTAGTTGAAGAAAATCCGCATGAAGCTATATTAGTAAATGTTTTGGGATCTAAAAATATCGCAACTTTATCAAGCAAGTATAAGGTCAACAGATTTGTTATGGTATCTACAGATAAAGCTGTAAATCCCACGAATGTGATGGGAGCATCAAAAAGAGCTGCTGAATTGCTGGTACAATCAATCCAAAATATAGATGGAAATACGACTAAATTTATCACCACAAGATTTGGAAATGTTTTGGGCTCCAATGGCTCTGTAATTCCTCACTTTAAAAGACAAATAGAGGCGGGAGGCCCGGTTACAATTACACATCCGGATATTGTAAGATACTTTATGACAATTCCTGAAGCCTGTGAGTTGGTGCTTCAAGCGGGAACGATGGGGAAAGGCGGTGAAATTTTTGTTTTTGATATGGGAGATCCTGTCAAAATACTCGATTTGGCGCAGAGAATGATAAAGCTGTCAGGTTTTGAACCTCATGTAGATATTAAAATAATCTATACAGGTTTACGACCTGGTGAGAAGCTTTATGAAGAGTTACTTAGTGACGACGCAAAAACACTTCCGACACATAATGAAAAAATTATGATTTCCAAAGATCCAAAATTGGAATATTCGGAAATAGATTCCTTAGTTAATTTAATTACAAAAGCATCTATTAAAAGAGATAAAACTGAAATCGTAAAAATTCTAAAAGTTATAGTTCCCGAATTTAAGAGTAATAATTCCATCTATGAAATTTTAGATAATTAAAAAAAAGATAAGTGTATATTTACACAATTTTAAAACATGAAAAATAAATTGTTAATTATATTTTCCGCTGTAATAATCGTTTCTTGCAAAACAAATCCTAATGCGAAAAATGATTTAAATTATATGCAAAACATTGAACAGGTAGCCGTGGAAAACTCAATGAGAAATTCTAGTTCAACTATTCAGCCTAGTGATCAGTTAGTGATTCTTATAACTGCCAAAGATATGGATGTTGTAAAACCATTTAATCAGAATTATTCTTCTTCAGAAATGATTCAGACAAATGCAATGGCAGGCGGAAATACTCCAAATCAAGGTTTGACAACACTGCAAGGGCCTACTTATATTGTAGATACTAATGGGAATATAGATTTTCCAAATCTTGGTGTTTTAAACACGACAGGTAAAACTCTAACTGAATTTAAAGAAGAGCTGAGAGAGAAAATGTTAAAATATGTAATCAACCCTACAGTTAGCATGAGATTGGCAAATTTTAAAGTTACAGTTTTAGGAGAGGTAAACAGACAAGGTGATTATACAGTTGCAAATGGTCAAGCAACAATTTGGAATGCTTTGGGGATGGCAGGTGACCTTACGATGTATGGTAAAAGAAATGATGTATTGGTTGTTAGGACAGAAAATGGAGTAGTTTCTCATGGTAAAGTCAACTTACAAGATGCATCCCTTATCAACTCTCCTTATTATAATTTAAAGCAAGGTGATGCTATTATTGTATCTGCTAATAATTCTAAAGACATTCAAGCTAAACAGAATCCTAATACAAGCTTGTATTTAACTGCTGCATCAATTGCAATAACTGCGGCGGCTGTAGTGGTAACTTTAATTACTAAGTAAAAAGTAAATAATTAATAGTCATCAAAACAACCAATTCATAATTATTAAATAATGAAATCTTATAAAATAGCAATAATAGGGCAAGGATATGTAGGGCTTCCTCTTGCATTAGAATTTGCTAAATATTTTCCTGTTTTAGGCTATGATATCAATTCTGAGAGAACTGACCAGTTAAGTAATGGTGTAGATATAACGCTAGAAGCTGATATTGAAAAACTTAATACCCACCTTAATCTTTACAAAGAATCTGAGGGTAAATTTGGCTATAAGGCTAGTGCTGATTTAGAAGAAATATTAGAATCGAATATTTTCATTGTAACTGTACCTACACCTATAGACAAATATAATGCTCCGGATTTAAAGCCATTGCTATCTGCATCAAAAATGTTGGGAGGAATCTTAAAAAAAGGAGATATTGTTATTTACGAGTCTACTGTTTTCCCAGGATGTACAGAAGAAGATTGTGTACCTGTTTTGGAAAAATATTCTAATTTAAAATTCAATAAAGATTTTTTTGTAGGATATTCGCCCGAAAGAATTAATCCTGGAGATAAAATTAATACGTTAACCTCGGTAATGAAAGTAACATCAGGATCTACTCCTGAAGTTGCAAAAGAGGTTAATGAATTATATAAAAAGATAATCATCGCAGGAACTCACCTTGCACCGAGTATTAAAGTTGCGGAAGCATCAAAAGCGATAGAGAACGCACAAAGAGATGTTAACATTTCTTTTGTAAATGAATTGGCTTTAATATTTGATAGAATTGGTATTGATACTACAGACGTTTTGGAAGCGGCAGGTACAAAGTATAACTTTCTAAAATACAGACCAGGATTGGTAGGGGGGCATTGTATCTCTGTAGATCCTTATTACTTAGCACATAAGGCAGAACAATTGGGTTATCATCCTGATGTTATTTTATCTGGCCGTCGTGTAAATGATTCCATAGCAAAGTTTATAGCTTCAAAAGTTGTAAAATTACAAATAGCAAAAGGTGGAATTATTAAAAATTCTAAAGCCCTTATTTTGGGTGTTACTTTTAAAGAGAATTGTCCGGATATTAGAAATACAAAAGTTTTTGATATTTATAAAGAACTTATAGATTATGGGATTATTGTAGATGTTTACGATCCTTGGGCAATCAATGAAGAGGTAGAAAAAGAATATGGAATATGTCTATTAGATAACCTGAATACAAATACCAAATACGATTCTATAATTATTGCTGTTTCTCATAAGGAATTTCTTTCAATAGATTTAAAAGCTTTAAAAGATGTAAATACAGTTGTGTTCGATACAAAATCTTTTTTAGAAAGAAGTCAGGTAGATGCTAGGCTATAAAGTATTAAAAATTAACATACATTTCTTATATTGTGATAAACAATAATATACAGTTGCAAAACCATAAAACATTCTTATTTTAAATGAATAATTCAGCAGCAGACGAGTCAAGCACCGAAATCAATATTCAGGAACTTATCAAACCATATCTCAGAAATTGGATTTGGTTAGTAATTATTCCAATTTTAACTTTAATTTTAACATTTTTATATTTAAAAACAACAACACCTGTTTATAGTATTCAATCATCAGTATTAATAAAAGACGCAAAAAAAAGCTCGTCTGGAACAGGAGAATTTGGAGTGCTTCAAGACTTGTCAGGCCTAGGCGGGATGGGGACAAATAGTATTGAGAACGAGATTGAGGTATTAAAGTCTAAAAAGTTAATGTATGATGTCGTTAAAAATCTTGATATTCAGACATCTGTGTTTTCAAAATTTGGTTTTTCACAGAAGGAGTTATATAAAGATACATCTCCTATAATTGTTAAAGTTATCAAAGAAAAATCATTAGACAAATTACCTGAAAAACCAATATCTTTAACTATTTCTGGGAATAATATTACTTTGTTTTCAGATGAATTTCTTCATGAAATTAAAGGTGAATTTAACAAAACTATAAATCTTCCTTTTGCTAATATAATTATATTAAAAAACACAAAATTTAATAAACACAAAGCTGGAGAATTAAGAGAACTATCGTTTACCTTTTCCTCGTTGGAAAGTACTGTTAACAGTTTACAGAAAATGATGGGAATCAGTCTTGTAGACAAAGATGGGACAGTAATTGGATTATCACTAAACTATCCTAATGTTGATAAAGCAAAAGATATTGTCAATAATTTAGTGGCAGTTTACAATGAAGATGCTACAAAAGATAAAAATTCTGAATCTGGAAAGACAAAAGATTTTATTGATGAAAGAATTACTATTATTGCTAATGATTTGGGTGAAGTAGAAAATAAAAAAGAGTATTTTAAGACCAAAAATAATATAACAGATATAGAAGCAGAGGCTCAAATAAGTCTTGAAACTAATGCTAAAGCTCGAGCAAATCAGATAGAGGTTGATGCTCAGCTTGAGCTTACAAATGCACTTATCTCATTTATATCCAAGCAAAATAATGGAGAAGTATTGCCCTTGAGTGTTGGATTACAAAATTCAGATGCACTTAGTAACATATCTGTTTATAATCAATTGGTATTAGAAAGAAATAGACTTTTAGAAAATGCTACGCCACAAAACCCATTAGTTATAGATTTAAATAAACAAATAAGCTCGCTTAGATCTTCCGTAGCCCAAAGTTTAGACAAAAATAAATTGGGTCTGCAACTTACAAAAAACCAATATCTGGCTGAGCAAAATAATATGTCCTCCAGAATATCAAAAATACCATCACAGGAAAAGTTATTCAGAGATATTCAAAGACAACAACAAATAAAAGAGAGTCTTTATTTGTTATTATTACAAAAAAGAGAAGAAACTGCCATTGCTTTAGCTGTTACAGGAAACAAAGCAAGGATAGTGGATTATGCATACTCTTCTCCTAAACCAGTAGCTCCAAAAAAAATAATGTACTACATAGTAGCTTTGCTGATTGGTGGATTTATACCGATTGCCGTGATTTATCTAAAAGAGTTACTGAATGATAAAATTAAAAGTAAGCACGATTTAGAGAAACTCCTCATTGACAAACCTATTATTGGTGAAATACCTAGTTTAGTAAAGGGACATGATGAACTTATTAAAGTTAATGATCTGTCACCAATCGCAGAAGCATTTAGGATTTTAATTACTAATATGAATTTCTTACTTCCAAAAAAGAAAGAAGAGGCGAAAGTAGTTTTTGTAACTTCTAGTGTAAAAGGAGAAGGGAAGACATTTATTTCTGTAAATCTTGCACTTACTTTGGCGACACCTTCTAAGAAAGTTATAATTATTGGTTCCGATATTAGAAATCCACAATTGCAAAGATATAATCCAGCTAGAAAAGGATTATTAGGTCTTACAGAATACTTGTATGATAGTAAAGTAGATTTACCAGAAATTGTTCATATATCTACTTTTAACCCTTACTTAGATGTTATTTACTCCGGAGGTATACCACCTAATCCTACTGAGCTTCTTAGTAATGGAAGATATGAAAAATTAATTGAAGATCTTAAGTTTAAGTATGACTATGTTATTTTAGATACGGCTCCTTTAATGTTGGTTACAGATAGTTTCCTATTTGCTGATAAAGCAGATGCTACCTTATATGTAACAAGATCTAGATATACAGAAAAAACCCTTATAGATTTTGCAAATAGTAGTGTAAATAGTGGTAAAATAAAAAATGTAGGATTTGTTTTGAATGACGTGTCCAAAGACGATTTTGGCTATGGTAATAAATATGGTTATGGTTATGGAGAAACTGAAAAGAATTGGTTCGAAAGATTAAAAGATAAATTTAAAATGTCATAAATTATGAATATTCTAAATTTAATTGGAAGAACAAATGAGCTTTTTTCAAATGATATTATTAATCACGAGAAAGAACTCATTTCAATTGTCTCAAATTCCAAATTTCTAGTCATTGGAGGTGCAGGTTCCATAGGTTCTGCAACTACAAAAGAAATTTTTAAACGTAATCCGAAAAAGCTTCATGTGGTTGATATCAGTGAGAACAATATGGTGGAGTTGGTACGTGACGTTCGTAGTTCTTTCGGGTACATTGATGGCGATTTCCAAACCTTTGCTTTAGATATTGGATCGATTGAATACGACGCATTTTGGGAAGCAGACGGAGATTATGATTATGTATTAAATCTTTCTGCTTTGAAGCACGTTCGAAGCGAAAAAGACCCTTATACTTTGATGAGAATGATTGACGTTAATGTTTTTAATACCGATAAAACATTACAGCAATCTATTGATAAAGGCGTAAAAAAATACTTCTGCGTTTCTACTGACAAAGCTGCCAATCCTGTAAATATGATGGGCGCTTCAAAACGTATTATGGAAATGTTTTTAATGCGAAAAAGCAAAGAAATTAAAATTTCTACAGCACGTTTTGCCAATGTAGCTTTTTCTGACGGCTCTTTATTACATGGATTTAATAAACGAATTGAAAAAAAACAGCCAATTGTTGCTCCAAATGACATCAAACGTTATTTTGTAATTCCGAAAGAATCGGGAGAATTGTGTTTAATGTCTTGTATTTTTGGTGAAAACAGAGATGTTTTCTTTCCGAAATTAAGTGAAAATTTACACCTGATTACTTTTGCAGAAATCGCCATAAAATATCTTGCAGAAATCGGTTACGAACCTTATTTGTGTAAAGACGAAGATGAAGCAAGAGCTTTAATCGCAACTTTACCTCAAGAAGGAAAATGGCCTTGCTTATTTACATCAAGTGATACAACAGGTGAGAAAGATTTCGAAGAATTCTTTACAGACAAAGAAACTCTGGATATGGAACGTTTCGAGAATTTAGGAGTCATTAAAAACGAACTAAATATCGAAGAAGGTAAACTTAATTTATTTGAAACTAAAATCAATGAATTAAAATCTGACAAGAAGTGGAACAAGGAAGAGATTGTGGATTTGTTCTTTCAAATGATTCCAGATTTCGGACACAAGGAAACAGGTAAATATTTAGACTCTAAAATGTAACAATGGAGAATATTCAAAATATGGTCTCTTTTGTAAGAGAACATTTCAATTCAGATAAATTCATTCCGCTTCACGAACCACGTTTTCGAGGCAATGAAAAAAAATATTTAGCAGAAACGATTGATTCTACTTTCGTTTCTTCCGTAGGTGCATTTGTCGACCAATTCGAAAATATAATGCAAGATATTACTGGTGCAGTAAAATCTGTTGCAGTGGTAAATGGTTCAGCATCTTTACAAGTGGCGTTGAGAATGGCAGGTGTGAAAAAAGACGAAGAAGTCATCACACAGGCACTTACTTTTATTGCAACAGCCAATGCAATTATCTATAATAATGCAATTCCAGTGTTTGTAGATGTAGATTTAGATACAATGGGACTTTCGCCGAAAGCACTTGAAGATTTTTTAGAAGAATTCGGGGAACTTCGTGAAGATGGTTGTTACAACAAATCTACAGGTCGCAGAATTGCGGCTTGTATGCCAATGCATACGTTCGGTTTTCCGGTTCATTTAGATGAATTAATGGCAGTTTGCAACAAATGGCAAATTCCTTTGGTAGAAGACGCTGCCGAATCTTTAGGAAGTTTTTACAAAGGAAAACATACAGGAACTATTGGGTTAATCAGTGGTTTTTCATTCAACGGAAACAAAGTGGTAACCAGTGGTGGTGGTGGTGCAATTGTTACTAATAATATTGAACTGGGAACTCAGGCAAAATATCTGACTACCACAGCAAAACGCCCGCATCCGTACGAGTTTTTCCACGATGAATTGGGGTACAATTTTAGAATGCCGAATCTGAATGCAGCTTTGGCTTGTGCTCAATTGGAATCTCTAAACGGTTTTCTTGAAGACAAAAGAATTTTAGCGAATAAATACGCTGAGTTTTTCAAGGAATCTGGAATTAAATTCAGACAAGAAACTGCCGACACAAAAGCAAATTATTGGCTGATGTGTGTAGAACTTAATAATAAAGCTGAAAGAGAAGAATTTTTAAAAAATACCAATGACCAAGGCGTAATGACACGCCCGATTTGGAATTTAATGTATCGACTTCCAATGTATTCACATTGTCAACGAGATGCACAGAAAAATGCTGAATTTTTAGAAGAAAGAATAGTTAACATTCCAAGCAGTGCCAGATAAAAAATCTATAGCAATATTAGGCTATTCAGGACATTCTTTTGTTGTTTTAGACGCAGCAAAAAAAATGAGTCTGGATGTGAAATATTATTGCGAAAGAAATCAACTTTTTTATAATCCTTTTGAAATTAACTATATAGGAGATGAAGGAAGTGATTCATTTGATTGGAATTCTGTCGACCAATTTATATTAGGAATTGGGGATAACAAAATCCGCCAGAAAGCAGCAAATTTAATTTTATCTAAAAAAAAGATACTATTAAATGTTATTCATCCTTCGTCAATCGTAAGTAATTATGCGATATTTGGTATTGGAAATTTCATAGCTGCAAATGTTACTATTAATGCTTTAGCCAAAATTGGAAACAATTGTATTTTAAATACAGGATGCATCATAGAGCACGAATGCATCATCGAAAATGGAGTACACATCGCACCCGGAGTAGTTTTAGCAGGAAATGTATCGGTAGGTGAAAATTCCTTCATCGGAGCAAATTCTGTAGTAATACAGGGAGTGAAAATCGGAAATGGAGTAACTGTTGGAGCAGGAAGTGTAGTGATTAAGGATATTCCTGATAATGAAATCTGGGTAGGAAATCCTGCGAAAAAACTTAAATAGATGAATAAAGTTTTAATTATCGCCGAAGCAGGTGTTAATCATAATGGGAATTTAGATAACGCCTTCAAACTAATCGATGCAGCAGTAGATGCCGGTGTTGATTATGTGAAATTTCAGACTTTTAAATCTGAAAATTTAGTTTCCAAATCTGCAAAAAAAGCAGATTATCAAATTCAAAATACAGGAAATTCAACAGATTCGCAGTATGAAATGTTGAAAAAACTCGAACTTTCTCATGAAAATCACGAGCTATTAATTGATTATTGCAAACAAAAAAATATAAAATTTTTTTCCACTGCTTTCGATTTAGATTCTTTAACATATTTAAGAGAAATAGGTTTAGATTTAGTAAAAATTCCTTCAGGGGAAATTACCAATCTGCCTTATTTAAGAAAAGCAGCACAACTTTTCAATAAAGTAATTCTTTCCACAGGAATGTGTACCATGGAAGATATAGAAGCGGCGATTAGTGTTTTTTTAGCGGAAGATATTTCAAAAGATGATATTACCATTCTTCATTGCAACACAGAATATCCCACTCCGATGTATGATGTGAATCTGAAAGCAATGCTTTCCATTCAGCAGAAATTCGGAACTGACATAGGATATTCCGACCATACTTTAGGAATTGAAGTTCCGGTTGCAGCAGTTGCTTTAGGAGCATCAGTTATTGAAAAACATTTTACTTTAGACAATACAATGGAAGGTCCAGACCACGCTGCGTCTTTGGAACCTCAGCAACTGAAAGAAATGGTAAAAGCCATTCGAAACATAGAACAAGCCATTTCTGGTGACGGACTTAAAAAACCGAGCGCATCAGAGATGAAAAATATTGAAATTGCTCGCAAAAGCATTGTAGCTTCGGCATCGATTTCAAAAGGAGAAATTTTCACAGAAGAAAATTTAACTATTAAAAGACCAGGAACCGGAATTTCTCCGATGAAATGGGACGAGGTGATTGGGAAAGTGGCATCAAAGGATTATTCAGCAGACGATTTAATTGAGATATGAAAAAAGTTTGTGTAATAACTGCTACACGTGCAGAATATGGTTTACTAAAACCGTTAATGCAACTCATCAAAGAGTCTAGTCAATTGCAATTACAAATTATTGCAACAGGTGCGCATTTGTCGCCTGAATTTGGATTGACGTATAAAAATATTGAGAATGATGGTTTCGTAATTGATGAAAAAGTAGAAATTCTTTTATCATCTGATACGCCTGCAAGCATTACAAAAACAATGGGAATGGCAATAATGGGAATGGCAGATGTTTTACCAAGGCTAAAACCGGATTTAATTGTTATTTTAGGAGACCGATATGAAATGCTATCAATTGCCTCTGCAGCTACAATTTTTAAAATTCCGATTGCGCATTTGCATGGCGGCGAAATCACGGAAGGAGCATATGATGACGCAATCAGGCATTCTATTACCAAAATGAGTCATCTTCATTTTACTTCCACCGAGGAGTATAAAAAAAGAGTTATTCAAATGGGCGAAAATCCTGAAAATGTCTTTAATGTTGGAGCCATTGGTTTGGATAATATCCGTGATTTGAAATTGCTTTCGAAGGGAGAATTAGAGGCAGATTTAGATATTAAATTCAAAAAATTTAATTATCAGATAACTTTCCATCCAGAAACTTTAGGAAATTTATCTTCTGCAGAGCAATTTCAGAATTTATTGAATGTTGTTGAAAACCAAGAAGATAGTTTTTTTATTTTTACAAAAGCGAATGCTGATACAGACGGACGAATTATTAACCAAATGATTGATGATTTTGTAAAAAAACATTCGAATATTGCAAAAGCTTTTAATTCTTTAGGAACTTTACGGTTTTTATCTACTGTAAAAATCTGTGATGCTATTGTTGGGAACAGTTCTAGTGGTATTTTGGAAGCTCCATCATTGTTTACACTTACTATTAATATTGGTGATAGACAAAAAGGAAGAACACAGGCTTCAAGTATCATTAATGTAGATAACTCGGAAGAGGGAATTTCTTCAGGATTTGAATTAGTGAAAAAACTAATTGCAGAAAACAAAGTTTCTGAGGTGAAAAACCCTTATGATAATGGCGGGGCAGCTCAAGAAATTTTAAATAAAATTCTCGATTATAAAATCATTCAAACCAATAAATCTTTTTATAATTTATCATGAATATAGTTGAAAAACACATTATTTATTATGGGCAATCTGTAAGAGATGCGCTCATAAAGCTTGATGAAATAGCTCCTTCTTCTATTTTATTTGTAGTAGATGAAGACAGAAAGCTTTTGGGGTCATTAACAGATGGTGATTTACGAAGAGGTTTTATAAAAGGATTGGGATTTGAAAATAAACTTCTGGATTTTGTGCAACCTTCACCAATATCTATTAAACATAACAAGTATGACCTTAATCAGTTAGAGAGATTTAGAAAAGATTTATTGAAAATCATACCCATCATCAATGATGATAATGTAATTGTTGATATTCTAGATTTCAGTTTAAGAAAGACCCTGCTTCCTGCTGATGCTATATTGATGGCAGGTGGTGAAGGAAAAAGATTACGTCCGTTAACAGAAAATACACCAAAACCTCTATTGGTTGTTGGTGACAAGCCTATCATTGAATATAATATTGACCGGCTAATTAATTTTGGAATTAAAACTATAAATTTAAGTATCAATTATTTAGGAGAACAGTTGGTTGATTATTTCAAAGACGGAACTTCAAAAGGTATTGAAATTAAATACGTCAAAGAAGATAAACCTTTAGGAACTATAGGTTCTGTGTTATTGGTTGAAAACTTTTATAATGATGATATTATTGTGATGAACAGTGATTTGCTAACTAATATTGATTTTTCAGATTTTTTCAAAGCTTATAAAGAATCTGATGCAGATATGGCAGTAGCTACCACATCTTACCATGTAGATGTTCCGTATGCAGTCTTGGAGGTTGAGGATGATGGTACTGTTGTAAAATCTTTGAAAGAAAAACCAAGATATACTTACTACTCAAATGCGGGAATATATATCATGAAGAAAAAACTGTTGAAAATGATTCCAGAAAATGAATTCTATGATATTACAGACCTTATGGATCGCGTTTTGGAGATGAATCTAAAATTAATTACCTATCCTATCAATGGTTATTGGCTGGATGTGGGTAAACATGAAGATTTCAAAAAGGCTCAGGAAGATATAAAACACATTAAGCTTTAAAAGATAATGAAAGGTTTAGTTACGATTTGTGCACGAGGTGGTTCTAAAGGAATTCCTGGAAAAAATATAAAACCTATTAACGGAAAGCCATTAATAGCTTATTCATTGATTGTTGCTACAGAATTGTCAAATAAATATGATTTAGATATTTTTCTTTCGACTGATTCTGATGAAATCAAAAATGTTGTAAGTTCATTGGGATTTCCTAATATAAATGTAGAATACAACAGACCAGACTTTTTAGCAAACGATACGGCAGGAAAATTAGATGCTATTTCAGATGTTTATCATTATGCTGAAAAGACCAATAATAAAATTTATGACTTTGTTATAGATTTAGATGTTACTTCACCTTTGAGAACTGCTCAGGATTTGTCAGATTCTATTGAGTTGTTGTTTAATAATAATGAAGCACTCAATCTTTTTTCTGTGAGTCCTGCCAATAGAAACCCATATTTTAATATGGTTGAAGAAAAGGAAAATGGTTTTTTTGAATTATGCAAAAAAGGACAGTTTCTTACAAGACAGTCTGCACCAAGGGTTTTTGATATGAATGCATCTTTTTATGTATTCAAGAAAGAATTTTTTGAAGAAAATCATAAAACGGTAATTACAGACAAAAGCTTAATTTACGAAGTACCTCATCTATGTTTTGATTTAGACCATCAGATAGATTTTGAATTTATGTCTTTTCTTTTAGAGAACAGAAAACTTGATTTTGATTTTAATTATTAATTAAATGAAAGTTTTAATTATTGGTTTAGGTTCCATCGCAAAAAAGCATATTATCGCTATCAATCAGTTAGATCAATCAGCTGAAATTTATGCATTAAGGAGTAATCCTAATAGTAAAAGTGATATTGCAGGAGTAATTGATACTTATCATCTCAATGATGTAAAAGTGTCAGAGTTGGATTTTGTTTTAATATCAAATCCCACTTCAGAACATTTTTCTACCATTCAAAAGTTAGTTGAATTTGATATACCCTTGTTTATAGAAAAACCTTTGTTTTCAGAAATAAACAACGAAACCCAATCTCTTGTTGATGAAATTGAAAAAAAGGGAATTACCACTTATGTTGCATGTAATCTCAGGTTTTTAGATTGTATAAAAGAGTTAAAAACAATTTTAAAAGACGAAAAAATTAATGAAGTCAATGTTTACTGTGGATCATATCTTCCAGATTGGAGACCGGGAGTAGATTTTAGAACCGTTTATAGTGCCAACAAAGAAATGGGAGGAGGTGTACATATCGATTTGATTCATGAATTGGATTATGTTTATTGGCTTTTTGGCAACCCTGATAAAACAAATTCCTTTTTCTCGAATACTTCGTCTCTCAAAATCTCTGCGTACGATTACGCCAATTATTTGTGGACTTATAAAACTTTTTCTGCATCAATAATTTTAAATTATTTCAGAAAAGAAAGGAAAAGGTCGATTGAGGTGATCACTGATAAAGGAGCATATTATGTTGATTTATTAAAAAATACAATTGAATTTAATAATAAATGTATCTTTGCATCGCAAAAAAGAATAGTGGATACTTATTATAGTCAGATAGAATTTTTTGTTGAAAATATCTTGAAAGGGAGTGAAAAATTTAACACAATTGAAGAAGCAAATACTATCCTAAAATTATGTATGAAGGATTAAAAAATAAGGTTATTATACTCACTGGTGCAGGTGGTTTAATAGGACAACAATCCTTGAAACATCTTGTAAAATATGGTGCGAAAGTAATTGCTGTAGATGTTAAAAGCTTCGACTGTGAAGCAGATTTATTTTTAACAAATGATATTACACAACCACAGGCAGTAGATGAACTTCTTCAGATTGTTCTTGATAAATATGGTAAAATAGATGGACTTGTCAATTTGGCCTATCCAAGAACTGCCGATTGGGGAGCTAAGTTTGAAGATATACCATACGATTCTTGGACAAAAAATGTAGATATGCAGCTGAATTCAGTATTTTATATTTGTCAGAAAACAATAAAAATTATGAAGATGCAGAATTGTGGTTCTATCGTTAATATAGCCTCAATTTATGGAGTGGTGGGTAATGATTTCACTTTGTACGAAGAATATGGGGGAACATCTCCTGCAGCTTACGCAGCAATAAAAGGTGGTGTTATTAATTTTTCAAAATATTTGGCATCTTATAATGGAAAATATAATATCAGAGTCAATTGTGTTTCACCGGGTGGAGTTTTAGACGAGAAAAACCAAAATCCATCATTTATAAAAAGATATAGCGAGAAATCGCCATTAAAAAGATTAGGAAACCCAGAAGAAATGGCACCGGCTATTTCGTTTTTACTCTCAGATGATGCTTCGTTTATAACAGGACATAATCTGATGGTTGATGGAGGGTGGACTGCAATTTAAATAAAATAAAATATGAATACAGTAAGAGTTATTCCAAGATTAGATATTAAAGGTCCTAATCTGGTTAAAGGAATACATTTGGAAGGTTTAAGAGTTTTAGGTAAACCCTCTGATTTTGCTAAATACTACTACGAACAAGGAGCAGACGAATTGATGTTCATGGATGTGGTAGCATCTTTATACGAAAGAAATAGCCTTCACGATATTATTTCCGAAACAGTAAAAAAGATATTTATTCCTATAACAGTAGGAGGAGGTCTTAGAACCATATCTGACATTAAAGAGGTATTGCGTGTAGGTGCTGATAAAGTTTGTTTAAATACGGCTGCAATAAAAAACCCGCAACTTATAAAAGATGCATCAAGAATGTTTGGTTCTTCTACAATTGTAGTGGCAATCGAAGCCATCAAAGAAAGTGAAGGTAAATACCTTGCTTATACAGATAATGGAAGAGAATACACCGGTGTTGATGTATTCGAGTGGGCTCAGAAAGTAAACGAATTGGGCGCAGGTGAAATTGTTATTACCTCTGTAGATAAAGAAGGAACAGGTCAGGGTTATGATTCTGAACTTATTTCTAAGTTAAGCAGCCTTGTGAGCATTCCGGTTATTGCTCACGGTGGAGCAGGAAAAAAAGAAGATGTGGTAGACGTTTTGAAAACCGCACATCCAAGTGCTGTGATGATATCGTCTTTATTTCACTATGACTTTATCAAAGAAAATGAATCAAATGGTTCTGAACTTGAAGGGAATGTGGAATTCTTGAAACAAAAAAGAACTTTTCACACTTTTGAGCCTTGCAGTATTTCCGATGTTAAAAGAGAATTATTAGCTAACCACATTGAATGCAGATTATAATGGATAATAAAAAGAAAGTAGTGATTATAGATTACAAATTGGGTAATCTATTCAGTGTAAAGCAAGCTTGTGACACTGTAGGAATGAATTCTATAATGAGTTCCAGCAGAGAAGATGTAATGAATGCAGATGCTCTTGTATTACCTGGAGTAGGTGCCTTCAATGAAGGAATGAATAATCTGAAAAATCTTGATTTGGTAAGCGCTATTAAAGAAAAAGTTGCCAATGATACTCCTTTATTTGGGGTATGTTTAGGACAGCAATTGCTCTTTACAGAAAGTGAAGAATTTGGAGCAGGTAACGGACTCGATATTATTGCAGGAGTAATAAAAAGATTCCCAGAACAAGTAGAAGACAGAAAAATAAAGGTACCTCATATCTCTTGGAACAAAATCTATGCTGCAGAGCAGGATTGGAAAAATACCCCTTTAACTGAGTTGGACAACAATGAATTTATGTACTTCATCCACTCCTATTTTGTAAAACCTGAAAATGATTCTTGTATCTTAACTTTAACAAATTATGATGAGATAGAATTCTGCTCATCTGTTTCTTACAAAAACATATTTGCCACACAATTCCACCCGGAAAAGAGTGCAGATAAAGGAATTTCTATTTATAAAAATTGGGCTTTAAATAATAATTTAATATAACAAATGTCAGAAAAAAAATTACTAGAAGCGTATTACGGCTTACCTCAAGAAGTGAAGTTTTGTACCAAGTGTGTAATGTCTAATCAAAGACCAACTTCCGCTGTAGAATTCAAGCACACTATTGACAGCAAAAAAACTACCATGAATTTTGATGAGGATGGTGTTTGCGATGCATGTAGAACTGCCGAAATCAAAGATGGTATCGATTGGGGGATGCGTGAAGAAGAGCTTGTTAAGCTTTTGGATAAGCACAGAAAGAACGACGGTTCGTATGATTGTTTGGTTCCTGGAAGTGGTGGTAAAGACAGTGCTTACCAAGCACATGTTCTAAAATATAAATACAATATGAACCCCCTAACGGTAACTTGGCCTCCAATTTTGTATACCGATTATGGTTTAAAAAACTGGAGAAACTGGTTGGATAGCGGTTTTGACAATATATCTTTTTACAGAAATGGAAAAGTGATGAAATTGTTGACAAAACTATCAATCGAAAATCTATTACATCCATTCCAAACATTTATCTTAGGACAAAAGAACCTTGCTCCAAAAATTGCGGCACAACACGGTATCAATCTGATATTTTATGGAGAAAATGAGGCAGAATATGGTAACCCTTTAGCTGATAATACATCTTCTTTGAGAGATAAATCTTATTATAGTTTTGAACACTTGGATGAGATATTTCTTGCTGGTGTTTCTGTAAAGGAATTGGTTGAAAAATATGATGTTCGTTTAAGTGATTTGATGTCTTATTTACCTCCCAAATTGGAAGATCTTGAGAAAGCAAATATTGAAGTTCATTATCTTGGGTATTATCTAAAATGGACTCCACAAGAAGTGTATTACTATGCAGTAGAAAATACAGGTTTCAAAGCAAGACCTCACAGAACACAAGGAACTTTCAGTAAATACAGTGGAATCGACGATAAAATTGATGATTTACACTTCTTTACTACCTTTATTAAATTTGGAATTGGAAGAGCAAGTTACGATGCAGCTCAGGAAATCAGAAACAGACACTTAACTAGAGAAGAGGGTGTAGCATTAGTGAATAGATTTGATGGAGAATTCCCAGATAGATACTTCGATGAAATCATGGAGTATATTGGTATGGAGCCAGAGTATTTCCATGAATTATGCGACAAATTTAGATCACCTCACTTATGGGGTAAAGATGCAGATGGTCAATGGAAACTGAGACATAATGTTGCACAGTCTGGATTAGAAGATTAATCGAAAGCACTTAAAGATAAGCCCAAATTTTTAATTTATTTTGTAATATCAATAATAAATTAAAAATTTGGGTTTATTTTAGAAAATAATATTAAAAAATAATTTCCGAAAAAGGATATAGATCTTGAAAATTAAATAGATGAGAACAGTACCCGGAAAGATAAAAAAAGGTTTTGTTACTTATAAAACACCGATTATTTATGCTTCAAGCTCTATTACTAAAGCTGTTGCAACGTTAATTGCGGGTTTCTTTATTGCAAAATTTATTTCACCTGAAGATTTGGGATTATGGTCTACGCTTTCCTTATTCATCACGTATGCCTTATTTTTGCAAGGCGGTGTAATTAATGGATTGAACCTCGAATTACCACTGTCTTTTGGTGAGGGAAAAAATAAAAGAGGCAGATTAATGGTAAGTGTAACGCAAACATTTACGCTTTATATATCTAGTGCATTTTTTGTAATAGGATTTATGCTGTATCTATTTTTCCCTTTCGAAAATATTAAAATTAAATTTGGTGTTTTAGCCGTATCCTGTATTATCGTATTAACTTTTTACCAAAATCATTTGCTTTCAACTTTTCGTTCGAATAATTCTTTTTTAAAGTTGTCCTATTTGCAGATCATTGATGCGTTTGTAAATATTATCACCATATTTTTAGTCTTATATTTCTCCTACTATGGTTTATTGCTAAAAGCCGTTATTGTTATCATCATATTTGTTGCACTTTTACATATAAACAGACCTATTAAAGTTTCCTTAAAATGGGATCGGAAAGTTTTTTTTAATTTGGCAAAAGTTGGATTTCCAATATTTATTTTAGCTTATATAGAATCTTTAGCACTTACTTTTGATAAACTAATTTTAATTAAATACACAGACCTGAAAAGTGTGGGATTTTATTCTTTTGCATTATACGCATTAGCTTTTTCAACGCTTTTTGCTAATTCTATTGCAAGTTATATTTATCCTAAAATGTCTTATCAATATGGGAAAGATAAGAATACATTAATCCTTTGGAAATACGTAAAAAAAATAACAGTTTTATTATTCATTATTCAACTGCCACTTTTTGTAATAGGCTATTTTGTGATACCGATAGTAGTAACAGACTATTTTCCGAATTATATAGAAAGTATAATACCAATGCAAATTTTATTACTGGCAGGAATTATGAAAGGTTCCGTAATTGGTGTAAATGTTATTTGGAGTATGAAAAAATGGAAGTATATGATAATCTATCAAGTTTTATATTCTGTACTTGTCGTTGTACTTACTTTTTTGTTTCTAAAGTTGTTTGATGATAAAATTATTGGGGTGTCATTTGGAATATTGGTCGCTAACACATTAAATCTTATAAGTGGGATTTATCTTTCTTATAAGGCAACGCACATCGCATAAAAATGGAAAACATCAAACCAAAGCAATTATCGTTTTCAGAAATCACGGATAAATTCCTGAAATTAGAAGAGAAAAAACAACTTCTAAATTTAAAAATCAACAATGTTTTTCCTTGGCAAATTGTAAGGGTGAAAATTTTTACCGAAATTATAACTCACTATATGCCCGGAAATGTAGAACAGCCGACTGAACAAAAATTTAATAATCTAAAAAGAATACTTTATAGATTATTAGCAAATGCTATGATCTACAATCCTTTTTTTGATTTTGCAAAAAGCGAAATTTTAATGTTTGAAAGTGGTAGAAAATATAGAAGTAAGAATTCTTATATTGATATTTATACTCATTATTTGCATGATATTTTAAAAAAACAAGGAAAAAACATTACTACGTATGAAACGTATTATAATGAAAATGAAAGTTTTTACAAACGAGGTAAGAAAGTAAAACATCTGGATTTTATCCATTTTTATACTTCTTTTCTCTCAAAAATAAAAAAAGGTAATTTCACTGATTCAGAGTTGAAAAAAATAAAATCTATTAGAAAAGATCTTACCAACGAATTTAATTTAGATATAAATGTTTTAGGCATTTTTAATTCGGAAATTAATAAGTTTAAAATTGAATTTAGTCTTTATGATCGGTTATTAAAAAAGAAAAAACCAAAAGAAATATTCATCATTAATTCTTGTGATAGATGTTCCCTAATAGATGCTGCGAAGCAAAACAAAATCTTTGTAAATGAACTTCAGCATGGCCTCAATAGTGATAAAGATGTTATTTTAAATTTTCCATTTGCAAAAAAAGATTCTTTAGCCTACTTTCCAGACAAATTTTATATTTGGGATAACGTAGATATGTTTTTTGCGACATTGCCATTAAGTGAAAAAAATATTTTATCTCTTCCTAATTATCATTTGCAACAGTTAGTTGATGAAACTATTGATGTTCCAAAGGAAAATGATCACCTACTTTTTATATCACAACCAATAGGATCTATTGAAATTCAAGAATTTATTATTAACAATATAGAAAAGTTGGCTAATTATAAAATTAGCTATAAAGTACATCCGGCAGAGAATAAAGATAACTTAGTGAAGTTACGCAATTACTCTGATAATCATTTAAATTTGAGAATAATAGATAATAATGAATCTATTTATGTATTGATGAAAAAAGCAAAATATGTCATTGGCATTTATTCATCTGCACTTTTTGAAGCAATAGCTTTTGATTGTAAAATTATTCTTCTAAATTTGTCTGGAGTGGAAATGTCATTTCCTTTATTAAAACAATCTAATAATAAATTGATAGAAATAAATGAAGATTTATCAGTTTATTTAAATGATTAACCTACGTATAAATGGTTTTACTTTTTATTTTTTTTTTAGTTCTATTTCTTGGATATCTCAAGAACAAATCCTTGGCTTGGATTTTAGTTATTATACAGTTGCTTTCTGCCGGAGGTGTATTTTTCATGGGAAAGGATTTGAATATGGAAAATTTAACCGATTACGCATATGTTCTTCTATCATGTGTTTTATTATTTTTAATAATTTCTCCTTGGAAGAATTATTATGGAGTGCAAGAATTTGTTGTGCCTAATTCCCAAAAACTTAAAAATTTTACGAATTTTCTGATTATTGTTAATTCAATTGCTTTTGTAATCCTGTCCATTATTACATACATTGTACAATCCACAGTGGTAGATATTAATAAATTTAAATATTCTGAAGGAGTTGGTGCCGATTTCATAGCATCTCATTTGCCATTTCCAAATGTTTTTTTCAGTTTAGCAATTATGTTATCTTATTTTGGTTATTTTATTTTGCCACTTCATTTTTACTATCTATATAAGAAGAGATTTTTATTATCATTGGTTTGTTTTATTCTTTCATTAAATATTATGCTTGTTGGCCTCACCTATTTTTCACGTGCAGCAGTATTGCAATATGTTTTTATTTACCTCTTCATGTTGTATTTGCATTATAATATTTACAATAAATTTATAAAACGAAATATTAAAATAGGAATGATCATAACTAGCGTAGTTGCTGTTATGTATTTTATAAATGTTTCAGTTTTGAGATTTCAAGAAGATACTTCTTTGGCAAAGAGTTATTCTAAAACTATTCCTGTAGATGCTGTAACACAGGATCCATTAACATATAGTTTTTTAGATTATATGTCGCAAGGCTATTTAAATGGATTTGAAGTATTGAAAATTTATAAGGGCGAAGGATTTAATGGCACACTTACTTTTGAGAAAGTGATTGGTCTCATCTCCAATGATTCAAATGCAACTTATAATCGTTTAAAATATAGACAGAAATTATGGCCTCGTGAGTACAGTTATAGTTTTAACGGTTTTCCTGCTTATGCAGTTTATGATTATGGTATTTTAGGTAGTATTTTAGTATGTTTGCTTTATTTTTTCTTAATAAATAAACTAAAACCTAGAAATGATATGCTGGATTTAAGAAATGTTTTTATAATTGTTGTGCTTATTCAAATTCCGCTAATGTCAATATTTTATAGCGAAATAGGAGGTTCTATTATAGCCATTTTATTGTGTATACCGGTTTGGATATATTTTAAATTTAATATAAAAAATGCTTAATTGTTTTAAAAAGCTAAATGTAATTCAATTTAGATATTAATAGTCCCTACTATAAAAGAACTTTTTTTAATGAAAAACAAGATATTGGTTATCAGTCACAATCCTTTTTCAAAAATTAGCAACAATGGTAAAACATTGGAAGCAATTTTTTCCAAATTCAAAAAAGAGGAATTGGCGCAATTATATTTTGTTGAAATCGATGTAGACAGAGATTTTGCAGAAGCAAACTTTTATGTTTCCGATAAAGATGTTGTAAAATCAATGTATGGTGCAAAGATTGAAAATAAATATTCTTTAACAAAATCACTAAATGACAACTCACAAAATTTCGGAGAATCCAAAATAGTTCAGTTTTTAAGAAATCATAATCAAACATTCGCTTTATTTCGCGATCTACTTTGGCAAACTTTCCGATTGGAAAAAAAAGATTCACTTTTGAGCTGGATTAAAGATTTTAATCCCAATTTTATCTTTTTTGTAGGTGGCTATCAAGCCTCAACTCATAGGATGGTAAGATTTTTGTCTAACAGATTTCAAGTGAAATATGGAATTTTTTATACAGATGATTATATTATATACCCTAATCAAGACAATATTCTAAAGAAAATTCAACATGGCAGGTTAAAACGGAGCTATGCTAAAACAATCAAAGACGCTTCAATTTGTTTTGCAATTGGTGATATGATGGCAGAGGAATATAGTAAATATTTTAACAAAACGTTTCAACCTATTATGAATATGGTAAGAACCGATTTGCCTATCATTAAAATAACGAATAATGAGAAATTTGTGATTTCTTATTTTGGTGGATTACACCTTAATAGATGGAGAATGTTAGCTGGTTTTTCTTCACAACTTGATCAAAAATCAATTATTTTGCGAGTATATGCAAATGACGTTTTAAAAGAAGATGTCGCACGAATTTTTGAAGAAACGAATATAGATTTTAAAGGATGCGTAACTGGCGAAGGATTAAAAAATGCAATAGCCGATTCTGATGCTCTCATTCACGTTGAAAGTGATTTATTGGAATATAGATCACTTACAAAACTTTCCGTATCTACTAAAATTCCAGAATATTTAAATACGAATAAACTTGTAATAGCTTATGGTCCCAAAGATATTGCATCCATAAAACTAATATCAGATAATAATCTCGGTTTGGTTATCAATCATCAAAATGAGGTAAGAGAGAAAATGGATGAAATTCTCAAAAATCCTTCGCAGATTGCTGTTTTCTCTGAAAATGCCAGAAATTATGCATCATCCTATTTTAACATTGAAAAAAACAGTTTAAAATTTAAACAATTGATAGAAAACATCATCCATGAAGATTAATTTTATTGGAGGTTTCTTTCCTGAAGATCAACTTTCAGATTACATAAATAGCACCAAAGGCGATTTTCATTACGCTGCAGATTCGCTTCAAAAATCTATAATTTCTGGATTAAAGATTAATTCAATTGAAACCAAGCTTATTACAATTCCATTTTTAACCAACTATCCTAACAATAGTAATATTATTGTAAAAGGTCATAAAGGAAGCAAGTATAGCAGTATTCCATTTATTAATTTAAAACTAATTGATTCATTTAGTAAATCCATCAACTTAAAAAAGTTTATTATTAATGAAATTCCTAACAAAGAAGATGAGATATTGCTAATTTATGGAATGTTCGATTACTTTCTAAAAGGTATTCCCAATACTTACAAAAATAAGATAAGCCTTATAGTTCCAGATTTACCTGCAATGATGGGTGGAGATATGAAAAAGTTTCATATTAAAATGTACATTAAGTATGTTGAATATATGATTAAGAAAAATATTCATAAAGTAGATTCTTTCGTATTCATATCAAAATATATGAAAGATATGGTTGATACAAAAGGAAAACCTTGGGTTGTAGTTGAAGGTATTTACAATAATCAAATTAATGTAGAATTACCTTCAAAAGAAGAAAGTATTACGATTCTTTATACAGGAACATTAGCAAAAAGATATGGAATAATAGAATTAATCAATGCTTTTAGTTTGATTGAAAATCAGGATTATAAATTATGGATTTGTGGAGACGGAGACGGTAGAGAAAATGTGGAAAATGCGGCAAAAAAAGACGCTCGTATAAAGTACTTTGGAATAATACCCAATAATGAAA
Source organism: Chryseobacterium aahli (assembly GCF_022699665.1). Taxonomy (GTDB): domain Bacteria; phylum Bacteroidota; class Bacteroidia; order Flavobacteriales; family Weeksellaceae; genus Chryseobacterium; species Chryseobacterium aahli. The sequence goes on from NZ_JALDNB010000003.1 coordinate 58,834, forward strand.
GCTTGGTGCTTCAAAGAAGAGCAACAATCCTTGTTAATCCAAGGCAAAATAATTCAGAATATACTAAGTATTCATTTCCATCAAAAACTATGGAATATTTAGCTTCGGGAACGCCGACCATAATGTACAAATTAGATGGTGTTCCCGAGGAATACTGCAAATATTTTTTTTCTCCTAAAGATAACTCTGAAAATAGTCTCAAAGAAAAAATTATAGAAATAGCTGTTTTAAAACAAGAAGAGAGGGATAGTTTTGGGAAAATAGCACAAAATTTTATTTTTGAAAATAAAAATCCTCAGGTTCAAGTAGAGAAAATTATAAATATGGTAAAAGACCTAATTTAAAAATTACTTATATTTAAATTATGAAAAAAAGCAATGATTCAAAATTATTAATATTTCGTTTTACTTTTATATGCTTGTTTCTTATCGCATCTATTTGCTACGGGCAAATTAAAAATACCATAAATGTTGCAAAAAAAGGAATTTATCCCATAAAAGGAATTGAGACGGATCAACAAAAATATGCTCGCTGGGAGAAGATTGAAGCCTTGTTTCAGGATGCAAGAAAAAATAAGTTCAACCTTTTTTTTCCAGCAGGTGTGTATGATGTAGGATCTAGAAATTTTCCTTTCAGAACCCCAGAATATGTAAAGAATGATCTTTTATTAGATTGCGCAAACATCACAATCAGTGGAGAAAAAGGAACAATTTTTATGACCTCAGGAACAGGTGGGGATGTTTTGCAACTTAACAAAGTTAAAAATATTACCATTAAGAATTTAGAGATTACAGCAACGATACAGAATCAAAAGAAACATGGTTCAAATGGGATTTCTATAACCAACGGTTTTGATAATATTAATCTTGATAATATAAAAGTTTATGATTTACCTGGTGTAGATGTAGAAACCTGGGTAGATGGGAACAAAGGTTTAACAATTCAAAGCGATATAGGAAGTACATCTTATATGGGAAGCATTACTGCAAAAAATATTTATGTAGAAAATGTAGCTTATGGTTTCCGAATGGATACCGGGCATCTTTCTGATCTTCTCAAAAATTATAAAACGATAAAGGTTGATGTTGAAATGACAGTCAAAAAAGCATTTCAAGGATTCTCCATGGAATTTGGAATGTCTCAAAATGATATACCAGATAATGCCAAATTAAATATTAAAGCAAATATAAAATTACAAGATTGTCAACAATATATTCGACTCGGAAGAGTAATTGGAGGGAAATATAATTTTGAACTTAGTAAAACCGAAAATGATAATAGAATTTTTAATGATTACAACAATAAAAAATGGTTATCAGTTCATGATGGGGTTTTTGGATTTATTTCCTATTATACCAAAAAAACAGATGTGACAATAAAAGGAAATATTGGTAATGTAGATACAAAAGTATGGATCGGAGCGGTTGGGAATATTGTAGAACCATTTAATTTGAGAAATAGCACAGAATATAATAAATTTTATTTTGACATAGGTGGTAAATCTTCAGATACTGATTTACGCCTCATTTCTGTTGCAGGAAATTCTTTAAATAATAATGAGATTAAAATTACTAAGAGAACAACAGATAAAATTCCTCTTGAATTTACATCCAATTCAAATAATTTAATTAAGTTAAAGTAGAAATTTTAGACTTTCGATAGGAGTAATTTATAAACAGTTTGATAATTATATTTTGTCAAACAATATAAGTTTATATAAAATAAAGCACTTTTGATAATAGACTATATCGGCTCATTCGGAACAGCAGTTTTTACCGTTTTCTTGATGTCAATTATTTTAAAGAAAGTCAGGTTATTTTGCTGCGATGAAAAAAATAGGACTATTACATTCTTATTAAAAGATAAACCAAATAGTATAAAAAAGTTTTGTTGTGATTGCCGTTAATAAAAATGGGATTTTATCCGAAGATAAAGAAAATAGATTTCTAGTTTATAAACAACCTATCAATTCTTAGTTAATAATCTAAATGAATTTGTTTTTAATAAAAGTAATCTATTATACAAATTGTAACAGCCATCGCTTAATATAGAATTTTGAATTACAATGTATTTTCTATTTTTTGTAATTATTTATTTTATAGCTTAATAACTAAACTGAAAAATTCTCATCAATATTTTTTAAGTTTAAAATATTATCTAAATTATCACACGAATTCGCAACAATTCACAAAATAATTATTCGCAAATTCATACCTTTGCAAAAAACTTTGGATGATTAATCGCCCTTATCAAATCTGCACAAAAACAATAATGGATACTACGGATCCCAATATTGTTTTTAATGATAAAGGAGAAAGCGATTATTATACCAATTACATTAAGAATATAAAACCCAATTGGCATACCAATGATAAGGGTTATAAAGAATTAATGAGAATTGCAGGAAATATAAGAAAAAATTCTAAAAACAAAGATTTCGATTGTATCATTGGTCTTAGTGGTGGTTTAGATAGTTCCTATGCGGTATACGTGGCTAAAGAAATTATGGGTCTTCGTCCATTGGTTTTTCATGTTGATACTGGCTGGAATACCAATCAAGCAGTTTCAAATATCGAAAAAATTATTGATGGTTTACAATTAGATCTCTTTACAGAAGTCATTAATTGGGAAGAGATGAAAGACCTTCAGATTTCTTTTTTAAAATCTCAAATTTCTGATCAAGATTTACCTCAGGATTATGCCATTTTCTCTGCACTTTATCGATTTGCCAAAAAACATAAAATCAATAGTGTAATTACAGGAAGTAATTTTTCTACAGAATGTTGCAGGGAACCTGAAGAATGGGGCGGGTTTACAGGTATTGATAAAATATTAGTAAATGATATACATGGTCAATTTGGCACAATACCCCTCAAAACATTTCCTTTAGTAGATATTTTATCTTATAAGATTTATTACAGATATATTCATGGAATGGCTATTTATAAGCCACTAAATTTATTTCCTTTTAATAAAATTGATGTAGAAAAATTGCTTAATGAGAAATTTCAATGGCAACCCTTTCAACACAAACACCACGAATCTCGTTTCACAAGATTTTATGAAGATTATTGGTTGCCAAGAAAATTTGGCTATCAAAAAAGAAAAGCCCATTTCTCTAGTTTAATATTAACCGGACAAATGACGCGTGAGGAAGCACTAGAAAGAGTTTCAAAACCAGAACTTTCTGAAGAATTTTTAATGAAAGAGTTCGAATATGTTGCTCATAAATTAAAGATGACTACTGACGAGTTGCAGCAAATTTTCGAAGGAGAAAATAAAACCTATAAAGATTATAAAAATAAAATGGGTCTTATTAAATTTGGTGCACAAGCCATGCAGAAATTAGGCTTAGAAAAAAGATTATTTAGATAAATGATAACACTTATTGATTACGGTGTAGGAAATATAAATGCTTTTGTAAATGTGTATAAAAGGGTAAATATTCCTGTGAAAATTGCAAAAAATATACAAGATTTAGAAGGTGCTCAAAAACTTATTCTTCCTGGCGTAGGACATTTCAATCATGCAATGTCTCAACTCAATAATTCGGGAATGAGAGCAAAATTAGATGAGTTGGTTTTAGAAAAAAAAATCCCGGTAATTGGCATCTGTGTAGGGATGCAAATGATGGGGAACTGCAGTGATGAAGGAAATATGGAAGGTTTGAAATGGATTGATGCTTCTGTGAAAAAATTTGATGAAACGAAAATAAATCAAGTCACTCGTCTTCCGCACATGGGTTGGAATGACGTAAAACCAAAAAAAGACTTAGCATTATTCAAAGGTTTAGAGAATGACGCTATTTTTTATTTCCTACATACCTATTATTTTGAATGCAATAACCCAGATGATATTATGGCTATTTCACATTACGGTATTGAATTCGCCTGCGCAGTACACCATGAGAATAAATACGGAATTCAATTTCATCCCGAAAAAAGCCATCATTATGGCGAAATATTACTCCATAATTTTGCGAAACTTTAAGATATGCTTAGACCGAGAATAATTCCAAGTTTATTGTTGCAAGATAATGGTTTGGTAAAAACTATAAATTTTAAAAACTCGAAATATGTGGGAGATCCCATTAATGCGGTTAAAATTTTTAATGAAAAAGAAGTTGATGAGCTTGCTATTTTCGATATTGATGCTACAGCAAGAGGTTTAGAACCTAATTATGGCTTAATTGAAAGAATTGCAAACCAATCTCGTATGCCTCTTTGTTACGGTGGCGGTGTAAAAACAGTAGAGCAGGCACAAAAAATATTCTCATTAGGGATAGAAAAAATTGCACTCAGCTCTGCTGTACTTCAAACTCCAGAACTTATTACAAGAATTGGTGATAAAGTTGGTGCACAAAGTGTTGTAGTAGTTTTAGATGTTAAGAAAAAATTATTTGGAGGATATGAAGTTTGTACTCATAATGGTAAAAAAGGCACCGGAATAAACCCATTTAAATTTGTAGAATTAGCGCAAAATTTAGGAGCAGGAGAAATTATAATTAATTCCATTGATCAAGATGGAATGATGAAAGGTTATGACATGACTCTTATCAATAAAATACGAGAGAAAATTTCACTTCCTCTTACAGTTTTAGGCGGTGCGGGATCTTTAAATGATATCAAAGAAGTGATCAATGAACACAAAATTATTGGGGTTGCTGCAGGAAGTTTGTTTGTATTTAAAGGAGTTTACAAAGCAGTATTAATTAATTATCCACCAAGAGAAGTGAAAGAAAAATTATATTCCTCCCATCACTCTTAATAAATAATAGAGAAAAAGTAAAAATTAAAACAATCAAATGAAAATAAATAACAAAATCTTACTTATCACCGGAGGAACCGGCTCATTCGGGACAGCTGTTCTCAACAGATTTTTACAAACAGACCACTTCAAAGAAATCCGTATCTTTTCTCGCGATGAGAAAAAACAAGATGATATGAGAAACTTGTACAAAAATGATAAAATCAAATATTATATAGGCGATGTAAGAGATTTTTCAAGTGTAGAACCAGCCACTAGAGGAGTAGATTACATATTCCATGCGGCGGCACTAAAACAAGTTCCTTCTTGTGAGTTTTTTCCTATGCAGGCCGTAAAAACTAATGTAGAAGGAACACAAAACGTTATTCGTGCGGCGGCAGCTAATAAAGTACAGAAAGTAATCTGCCTATCTACTGATAAAGCCGCATATCCAATCAATGCAATGGGGATTTCAAAAGCGATGATGGAAAAAGTAGCGGTTGCAGAATCGAGAAATCTTACTGAAACTGTAGTTTGTCTTACTCGTTACGGTAACGTAATGGCATCAAGAGGTTCTGTAATTCCTTTATTTTTAAATCAGATTCAAAAAGGAGAACCTATTACTATAACTGATCCGAATATGTCGCGTTTCTTTATGTCGTTAGAAGATGCTGTCGATTTGGTTTTATTTGCCTTTGAACATGCAAACCCTGGAGATTTATTTGTAAATAAGGCTCCTGCAGGAAGTATAGGTGATTTGGCAAAAGCTTTAATTGAATTAACGGGTAAAGAAGTTCCTGTAAAAGTAATAGGAACCCGTCATGGAGAAAAATTGTATGAAACACTTTGTACTCGAGAAGAAATGGCAAAAGCAGAAGATATGGGAGATTTTTATCGGGTACCGGCAGATAATCGTGACCTTAATTATGCACAGTTTTTTTCGGAAGGTGAGGAAGAGGTTGCACAAATTGAAGATTATCATTCCCATAATACCGAGCAGCAAGGAGTAGAAGGTTTGAAAAAACTGATTTCTAACTTACCCTTAATCCGAAAAGAAGTTTTCGGAGAAGATGTTTTACAGTACCCTTATTAGATAATAAAAATAATATTTAAATTGATGCTGTTAGAGGGCAAAAAACATCAAGACGAAAGAGGAATTATCACTTATAATAATGATTTTGATGCTACAGAAATAAAAAGAATTTATACCATCGAAAATCATTCGACAGATTTTATTCGTGGTTGGCAGGGACACAAAATTGAGCAAAGATGGTTTGCTAGTATAAAAGGAAGCTTTGAAATTTCTGTAATTGAAGTTGATGATTTTACAAATCCTTCAAAAGATTTAATAATTCAGAAATACATTTTAACAGATGATGCGCTAACTTACCTTCATATTCCGTCGGGTCACATTACAGCAATTCTAGCCAAAGAGAATGAGAGTAAACTTCTCGTTTTAGCCGATTACGCTTTAGGAGAAATCAATGATGAATACAGGTACAATTTAGATTATTTTAAATAAAATAAAATTTAAAAGAGCTGGTCAATGAAACTAGCTTAAGAAAACATATATTCAAATGAAAAAAGTCGGAATTACCGGACAGAATGGTTTTGTCGGAAAACATTTGTACAATACTTTAGGGTTATTTCCTGAAGAATTTCAGAGAGTTGATTTTAATAAAGAATATTTTGAAAATGAAACTCAATTGGATCAGTTTGTTGCAGAATGTGATATTATTATTCATTTAGCTGCGATGAATCGTCATGAGAGTGAGCAATTTATCTATGATACCAATGTCAGTTTGGCTCAGAAATTAGTTGATTCTCTTAACAGAACTCATTCAAAAGCTCATGTTATGATTTCCTCTTCTACACAAGAAGAAAAAAATAATCTTTACGGCAAATCAAAAAAACAAGGAAGAGAAGCTCTAGCCAATTGGGCGGAAGAAAATGGAGGGAAAATTACAGGATTAATTATTCCGAACGTATTTGGAGCTTTCGGGAAGCCTTTCTACAATTCGTTTGTTGCTACATTTTGTCATCAGTTGACTCATGGACAAATACCAACCATCGCAACAGATGGAGAGGTGAAGTTGATTTATGTTCAGGAGTTGGTTGATATAATTATTAATGAAATTCGAAAAAGCGAAAGCAAACGTGAGTTTATTATTGAAGCCACATCTATTAGGAAAGTTTCTGAAGTTTTATCATTGTTGAATGACTATAAAACGAAATATTTTGATGGCGGAGAAATTCCTGTTATTAATAATTCATTCGAACATAATTTATTCAATACTTATCGTTCTTATATTGATTATAAAACACATTATCCGGTAAAACTCAAACAACATATCGACCCAAGAGGGGCTTTTGTAGAAGTGATTCGTTTGGGAATTGGCGGGCAATGCTCATTTTCAACAACTGTTCCAGGAATAACCCGCGGAAATCACTATCATACAAGAAAAATTGAAAGATTTGCGGTGATTAGAGGAAAAGCTTTAATTCAGTTAAGAAAAATAGATACCGATGAGATTTTAGATTTTTATTTGGACGGCGACGACCCTGCTTATGTAGATATGCCGATTTGGTATACACATAATATCAAAAATATAGGAGAAGAAGAATTATATACAATTTTCTGGATCAATGAGCCTTTCAATCCAGAAGATGCAGATACTTATTTTGTAGAAGTTTAGACAAATATTAAAATATTAAGATGAAAAAATTGAGAGTAATGACGGTCGTAGGAACTCGTCCAGAAATTATCAGATTATCAAGAGTATTATCAGCTTTGGATGCTTCTGAAGCTATTGAGCATATTATCGTTCATACGGGACAAAATTATGATTATGAACTTAATCAGATTTTTTTTGAAGATTTAGGACTTCGTAAGCCAGATTATTTTCTGGAAGCTGCGGGTAAAACAGCTACAGAAACGGTAGGAAACATTTTAATTAAAATTGATCCCCTTTTAGAAGAATTAAAACCTGAGGCTTTTCTGGTTTTGGGAGATACTAATTCATGTCTGTGTGCGATTCCTGCAAAAAAAAGACAAATTCCTATTTTCCACATGGAAGCTGGTAACAGATGTTTTGACCAGAGAGTTCCGGAAGAAACAAACCGCAAAATCGTAGATCATACTTCGGATATCAATTTGACGTATTCTGATATTGCAAGAGAATATTTATTAAGAGAAGGGCTTCCAGCAGATCGTATTATCAAAACAGGGTCGCCAATGTTTGAGGTTCTGAATCATTATTTACCTCAAATTGATGCATCAAACGTACTAGAAAAATTAAATTTAGAAGAAGGTAAATTCTTCGTAGTATCTTCTCACCGTGAAGAAAATATCAATTCTGAGAAAAATTTTAAAGGTTTGATGGCTTCTTTAAATGCAATTGCAGAAAAATATCAATATCCAATTATTGTTTCTACACATCCTCGTACACAGAATATGATTGACAAGATGCAGATTGAAATGCGTCCTGAAATCCAATTTCTAAAACCTCTAGGTTTTCATGATTACAACGCTTTGCAGAAAAGATCGTATGCTGTATTATCAGATTCAGGAACTATCTCGGAAGAATCATCGATATTAAATTTTAGAGCTCTTAACATTAGAGATGCTCACGAAAGACCAGAAGCAATGGAAGAAGCGAGTGTAATGATGGTTGGGTTATCTCCTGAGCGTATTTTGCAGGGTTTGACTCAAGTTTTACAACAAAAAATAGGAACGGAAAGAAATTTCAGACCAGTTTCAGATTATTCGATGCCGAATGTTTCTGAAAAAGTTGTCAGAATTATTTTAAGTTATACAGACTATATTAATAGAGTAGTGTGGAGCAAATAAAGAAAAAAAGTGTATTAATTGTTACTCAAAATTTTTATCCGGAAAATTTTAAAAGTAATGATATTGCATTTGAACTTAAAAAGAAGGGCTATGATGTGACAGTATTGACTGGAATTCCAAATTATCCTCAAGGGAAATACTATCCGGGATATGGGTTTTTCAAAAGAAGGATTGAAACTTTAGAAGGAGTGAAAGTTTACAGATGTCTGCAGATACCCAGAGGCAAAAAGTATACTAAAATTTTACTGCCGTTAACCTATGTGAGCTTTATGTTTTTCGGCTCGCTTTGGGCAATTTACTTGGGCCTTTTTAAAAAGTTTGACTCCGTATTTGTTCATCAGGTATCGCCCATTACTCAGACTCTTCCTGCAATTATTGTAAAGAAAATGCAGAGAAAACCATTAATACTTTGGGTATTGGATTTATGGCCGGATGCATTTATTTCAGGATCGGGAATCGAGAATAAAACCATTATTTCATTGCTTGGAAAATACGTAGGTTTCAGCTATAAAAACAGTGATAAAATTCTTATCAGTTCCAAAGGATTTAAAGAATCTGTTAAAGAAAGGATAGGAGAAGAAAATAAAATACAGTATTTTCCTAATTGGGCGGAAGATACATTTCAAGATATTACAAAACATTCTATTCCTTCGTTACCGGATGGTTTTAAAATAATGCTTGCAGGGAACCTTGGTGTCTCTCAGAATCTGGAAAATATATTGTTTGCAGCTCTAAAGCTTAAAAATGAAAATGTAAGATGGATTATATTGGGAGATGGAAGTAAAAAACTGTGGATGGAAAATTTTGTAAAAGAAAACTCACTCCAAAATAGTGTTTTTTTAATGGGAAAACATCCTATAGAAACAATGCCTGTTTTTTATGAAAAAGCAGATATTATGCTTTTAAGTCTCAACAATAAATATGATGATTTAAAGAAAGTAGTACCTGCAAGACTACAATCTTACATGACCGCAGGAAAACCTGTACTCGGTTTTATTGAAGGGGCCGCAGCAGATGTGATAAAAGAAGCTGATTGTGGATATACAGTAAATCCGGATGATGTAGATGGATTGGTAGATTTAATTAAAAATAAAATAGTTCAAAATTCTCGACAGCTGTCTTTACTCGGATCTAACGGTAAAAATTATTTTGACACTTATTTTACTAAAGAAAAATGTATAAATAATCTAGCTATGACAATCGATATGCTAAATTAATATTTAGTATTTTTGCCTTTAAAATTTAAAAATAATAATATGGATATTAATAATTTCATCTCAAAATTTTCAGAGCAGTTTGAGGATACTAATGCAGCTGATTTTTCAGCAGAAACTAAGTTTAAAACATTGGATGAGTGGTCTTCTTTTATTGCTTTATCTATAATTGCTATGGTTGATGAAGAATACCAAAAAGAAGTTACTGGTGAGGATATTAGAAATAGTGAGACTATACAGGATTTATTTGATATTCTAAGAAAAAAATAAATGCATAATCCATTTTCTCTTGCTTCAAAATCAATTCTAGTTACAGGTGCATCATCTGGAATTGGAAAGTCTATTGCAATAGAGTGCTCAAAAATGGGTGCTAAATTGATTATTCTGGGTAGAAATGAAGAACGATTAAGAGAAACATATAATGAGCTGGAGGGAGATGATCATCAGATGTTCTTTGCTGAATTAACCTCAAAGGAAGATATTAAAGCTTTAATAAATGCTTTGCCCGTTATAGATGGGCTAGTAAATGCGGCTGGTATTTTAAAAAGAATTCCGTTTAAATTAATGAATTCCGATATTTTGGAGGAAGTCATGAGTATCAATTTCTTTGCACCAGCAATGCTTACAAAAGAGTTGATACATCATAAAAAAATAGTAAAAGGAGCATCTATTGTCTTTATTTCATCAATTTCAGGTAATTATTGTTCATCGCTCGGAAATACAGCTTATTCCTCTTCTAAAGGAGCACTCAATTCTTTGTCAGAAAATATAGCCCTTGAATTATCCGCAAGAAATATTAGAGTTAATACAGTGAATCCTGGTATGATTGATACTAACATGCTTTATCAGAAATCAATTTCGGAAGAGCAGATAAAACAAGATTTAGAAAACTATCCTCTGAAAAGATATGGAAAACCAGAAGATGTTGCGTATGCAGTAATTTATTTACTTTCAGAAGCAAGTTCTTGGGTTACTGGTTCTAGCCTTTTAATAGATGGAGGTTTTACATTAAAGTAAACATAATGAAAGCATATATAAAAGCTATTTCGTATTATTTACCAGAAAAAATTTATACCAATCAAGATCTTGTAGAAGATTTTCCTGAATGGTCGGTTGATAAAATAGCAGAAAAAGTTGGAATTGACGAAAGACATATAGCTGCTGAAGACGAAACGGCAGGAAGTATGGCTGAAAAAGCAGCATTAAATCTTTTTGAAGAATGGAATATAGATTCTTCAGAAATTGATTTCGTTATGCTGTGTACACAAAGTCCGGATTATTTTTTACCAACAACTGCATGTGTAATACAGAACAATCTTAATATACCTACCAATTCTGGAGCAATTGATTTTAACTTAGGTTGCTCAGGGTATGTTTATGGTTTAGCTTTAGCTAAAGGATTAATCGTTGCTGGAGTTGCAAAAAATATACTGCTTTTAACGGCCGAAACATATACCAAACATATTAATCCAATAGATAAAGGCAACAAGACTATATTTGGAGATGCTGCGGCAGCAACATTAGTGTCCACGGACGGGATGGCCGAGATCAAAGAATTTGTTTTAGGAACAGACGGGAAAGGTGCAGAAAACCTTATGGTGAAAACCGGAGGTATGAAGTATAAAAATAAAATGGATCAGGTAGAAGAAGATGAAAATGGAGCCGAAAAACATTCTGATTATCTTTATATGAATGGTTCGAAGATTTTTAATTTTACACAAAATAATGTACCGAAACTTGCACAGCAGACATTAGAAAAAAATAATCTCGAGAAATCTGATATTGATTTATTTGTATTTCATCAAGCTAATAAATACATGATGGAATTCTTGAGAAAGAAAATGAAAATTGAAGAAGAAAAATTCTATTACTACATGAATAAAGTGGGAAATACTGTTTCTTCAACAATACCGATTGCACTTTCTGAAGCAATGAAAGAAGGGAAAACCGAAGGGAAAAAAATTATGCTTGCCGGGTTTGGGGTGGGCTACTCATGGGCAGGAACTGTATTAGAATACTAAAATGATAGTAACATATAAAAAAACTACTGAGCTTTCCGATGTAGAAATACAGAATATCTGCAATGTTTTTTCACAAGTTTTTCCTGAGCATTCCAGATCAATATCAGATTTTAAAAATGAATTTCTGAATACAGATTATGGATATTCTTTTCACGGGTTATTGATGGATGGTGAAAAAATAGTTGGCTCACAAAGCTATATTCCTTTTGTATATTTAATCGATGGTATTAATAGGAATGCTTGTTTAAGTGTTGATACGATGATTTTAAAAGAATACAGGAATTTTGATAACATCTTCGATTTATTGTCGAAAGGACAAAAATTATTAAAAGAGTCAGGTTTTTCTTTTGTATTTGGTTTCCCTAATGATAGTGCCTATCCGCTTTTAATTAAAGGACTTAGAGAAAAGGACATCGGTGATCTAAGGACCTATGTACTTCCCTACAAAATAGGAGGTGTTAAAGAAAATCTGAAAAGTTTTAATTTTGTATCGAAAATATTCTCAGCCGTTTTAATTAAGTTGTCATTATTTTCAAGAAATAGAGAAATAATAACATACAGAATTCAAAAAAATCGTGCGAAATTTAATAGCTATCGATATAAATGGTTTGATGCGGATTATAGAAAAATAGTTAAAAAAGACTTTGAGTTTTTTTATAAGATCAAAAAACATCAGGGAGTTGAAACAGCATTTTTGATTGATGTACATCCACTTAATAAGAAAAATTTTGACGAAGCAGTTCGTTATATTTATAAGTTGGAAAAGAAAAATTTTGATATCATTTTATACATCGGGCATCTTCATTTTACACCATTGAGTCTGATAAAAATTCCTAAAAAGAACGAGCCTAAAACATTTCATTTTACAGCAAAAATTCTTGATTCAGAATCCATTACACCTGAGGTATTATATGATGTAAATAATTGGGATGTTAATCTTTCTAATTATGACTTACTATGAAACTACTTACATTTGATATAGAAGATTGGTATAATTGTGATTTTATTGATAATGATTTTAATTGGGATCGTCATGAAGTCAGAATATATGAAAGTGTTCAGCGTATCTTGGATGATCTGGAGAGAAGAAAGATAAGAGGTACTTTCTTCTGTCTTGGTTGGTTGGCAGAAAAACACCCCGATGTTATTAAAAGTATTGATCAGTATGGTCATCATATAGGTTGTCATTCCTATCAACATGAATTATCATTTAGATTTACTCAAAAAGAATTTGAACAAGATACAAACAAGGCGAAAAAACTTTTAGAAGATATTATTGGAAAAGAGGTAAATGCTTTTCGTGCACCGGGTTTTTCAATTACATCTAAAAATCTTCATTGTTTTGAAACTCTTCTCGAATTGGGTTTTAAGTACGATGCTTCGGTCTTTCCTGCAAGCCATGATTACGGAGGTCTACCTGAGTTTGGAATATCTGAACCATTTATTATTGAAACCCAATCTGGTATTTTGAAAGAATTTCCAATGAATGTTCATCAGGTTTTTAATAAAAATTTAGTTTTTTCAGGAGGTGGGTTTTTCAGGCTTCTTCCTTATTCACTTATTAAGAAGTTTACGAACAATACAGAATATTTAATGACATATTTCCATCCGCGGGATTTTGATACGGGACAACCCGTCATTAAAAGTCTACCTGTAATAAGGAAATTTAAATCATATGTTGGGATAAAAGGGGCATTTAAAAAATTCAACAGATATCTAAGCGACTATGATTTTTTGGATATTGAAGAGGCTGATAAGCAAATTGATTGGGAGAAATCAAAAAGAATAAAATTATAAAATGAAAATCGTAATTACGGGAGCTTCGGGTTTTGTCGGTCAAAATTTATCAAGATATCTGACTGAAACTGAGTTGAAAGTTTCCGGGCTTTCTTTACGTAATGAATGGGCTTTCCCAAAAGGAACTGATGCCATTATCCACCTAGCAGGTAAAGCTCATGATACTGCAAATACATCTGCTGATGAAGAATATTTTAAGATAAACAGAGATTTAACAATTCAATTTTTTGATGAATTTTTAAATTCGAGTGTTAGAGATTTTATCTATTTCAGTAGCGTAAAAGCAACAGCGGATACGATTGATAGTATTTTAGATGAAAATCATCATTCTAATCCTAAAACACCTTACGGAAAATCAAAATTAGAAGCCGAGAAATATTTGCTTTCAAAAAAATTGCCAGATGAAAAAAGGCTTTTCATTATCCGTCCATGTATGATTCACGGTCCTGGAAACAAAGGAAACCTAAATCTTTTGTATAAAGTTGTTCAAAAAGGAATTCCATGGCCTTTGGCAGCTTTTGAGAATAAAAGATCATTCTTAAGTATTGATAATTTAAACTTTTTAATCGGAAAAATATTATCCAATAAAAATATTCCTTCAGGAATTTATAATTTTGCCGATGACGATTCTATCTCTACCAATGAACTTGTAAAAATAATTGCGGAAGCTTCTGGTAAAAAAACTAAGCTATGGAAAGTTTCAGCAAACTTCATTTCTAATATCGCTAAGTTGGGAGATATGATAAAGTTGCCACTCAACTCAGAAAGATTAAAAAAACTAACAGAAAGTTACATCGTTTCTAATGATAAAATTAAAAAAGCTTTAGAAATTAGTAATCTTCCAATGTCTGCGAAAGAAGGATTAGCAAAAACAATTAAAAGCTTTCAATCATAGTAATGATATATCTTATAATAACAACCTTTCTATTCATATCCATGTTGGTCTATTTCAAAATAGCCGACAAATATAATATTATAGACAAACCCAACCACCGAAGTGCACACACACAAATCACTTTACGTGGCGGTGGAATTATTTTTCCTATCTCATTCATTCTTTTTTGTTTATTTAATTTAAATGAAACGATAAATCATTATTGGTCTTTTGGTTTAGGCTTATTGGCAATCTGCACAGTAAGTTTTATTGATGATATCAAACCATTGTCAAACAGAATTAGGTTATCAGTTCACTTAATTTCTGTGATTTTACTCTTGTATTTTACAGGAGCTTTTAGCTTAATGCCATATTGGGTTTGGCCAATACTATTTATTCTTATTATTGGTACTTTAAATGCCTATAACTTTATGGATGGTATTAATGGAATGGGGGGGACATACAGTTTAGTCACCTTGGCGGCATTACTTTATATTAATAAAGAAGTAGTAATTTTCACAGAAAATGATTTCATTATTTATCCCATTTTAGCTTCTTTGGTTTTCTTGTTTTTTAATTTCAGAAAAAAAGCAAAATGCTTTGCAGGAGACATCGGAAGTATGGGAATGGGCTTTTGTGTAATTGGTCTTATCACTTTGCTGATTATGAAGACCCAAGATTATAAATATATTTTGTTGCTATCAATTTACGGAATGGAAGTTGTCCTGACAATTATCGAGAGACTACTATTGAAAGAAAATATTTTTGAGGCACACAGAAGACATTTATATCAGCTTTTTGCCAACGAAAAAAAAGTGTCTCATTTGATTATTAGTTCGGTTTATGCTGTTCTTCAAGTGTTAATCAACATATTTTTAATAAATTCACAACTTCCCATTTGGGCTCTTATTCTTGTCATTTTTATTCCGATTGGCGGAGTTTATTTAGCTTTAAAATGGAGTTTAAAAAAACAATACAATCTATAACATTACACATCTATGAAAATAAAAGAAACACCACTTAAAGATTGTTACATCATTGAACCGACAATCTTCGAAGACGACAGAGGTTACTTTTTCGAAAAATACAACGAACAAAAATTCGAAGAATCGACCGGAATGAATGGTCATTTCGTACAAGATAATATCTCAAAGTCTTCTTATGGAGTTTTGCGTGGTTTACATTTGCAAAAAGGCGAACATGCTCAGGCAAAATTAGTATCATGTTTAGAAGGCAGAGTGTTTGATGTCGCTGTAGATTTACGTAGAGATTCTCCAACTTTTGGACAATGGTTCGGGGTTGAATTAACTCCGGAAAACAAATTACAACTATATGTACCAAGAGGTTTCGGACATGGTTTTTCTGTTTTAAGTGAAACAGCAATTTTTGCTTATAAATGTGATAACTTTTATAATAAACAATCTGAAGGAAGTGTAATCTGGAATGATAAAGATTTAAACATCGATTGGAAGCTTCCCGAAGATGTCATCCAATTGTCTGAAAAAGACAGCCAACTTCCCACTTTTTCTGAAGGCAATTTTTAAAAATTAAATTCATAACCACTTATTTTTAAGTGGTTTTATATGTTTAAGATACAGAGTTATATTTTGTATCTTTGCACACTCAAAATAGAAAGATGCGTACAAAATCTGTAGGAAAGAAGAAAATAAATATTGTAACCCTTGGTTGTTCCAAGAACGTTTACGATTCAGAAGTTTTGATGAGCCAGCTTAAGGCTAATGGAAAAGAGGTGGTGCATGAAGATAAAGGCGATATTGTAGTTATCAATACCTGCGGATTTATTGATAACGCAAAAGAAGAATCAATCAACACCATTCTTGAGTATGTTGAGGCGAAAAACAGAGGTGAAGTAGAAAAAGTTTTCGTTACAGGCTGTCTTTCTGAGAGATACAAACCAGATTTGATAAAAGAAATTCCTGATGTTGATCAGTATTTCGGAACAAGAGATTTGCCTATTTTACTGAAACATTTAGGTGCGGATTATAAACATGAATTGGTAGGAGAGCGATTGACGACCACACCAAAACATTATGCATACCTTAAAATTTCTGAAGGCTGCGACAGACCTTGTTCGTTCTGTGCAATTCCTTTGATGAGAGGCGGTCACATTTCTACTCCGATTGAAAAATTGGTGAAAGAATCTCAGAAACTGGCAAAAGTAGGAGTAAAAGAATTAATCTTAATTGCTCAGGATTTGACTTATTACGGTTTAGATATATATAAGAAGAGAGCTTTGGGCGAACTTCTGAAAGAATTGGTAAAAGTAGAAGGAATCGAATGGATTCGTCTGCATTATGCTTTCCCGAGTGGTTTTCCGGAGGATGTTTTAGATATCATCAGAGAAGAGCCGAAAGTTTGTAATTATATAGACATCCCGCTTCAGCACATCAATTCAGATTTATTGAAATCGATGAAACGTGGGACAACACACGAAAAAACAAATGCTCTATTAGATAAATTCAGAGAGAAAGTTCCGGATATGGCGATTAGAACAACTTTAATCGTAGGTTATCCAGGTGAAACTGAAGAAAGATTCCAAGAATTGAAAGAATGGGTGAGAACACAGAAATTCGACAGATTGGGATGCTTCACTTATTCTCATGAAGAAAATACAGGAGCTTACGTTTTAGAAGACGATATTCCGCAAGAAGTGAAAGAAGCAAGAGTAGAAGAGATTATGGAGTTGCAGTCACAGATTTCTTGGGAGAAAAATCAAACTAAAATCGGCGAAGTTTACAAATGCGTTTTCGATAGAAAAGAAGGAAATTACTTTGTGGGAAGAACGGAATACGATTCACCAGACGTAGATAATACGGTTTTGGTTCCTGCAGAAAATACATATATCTCAATCGGTGATTTTGCCAATGTAAAGATTACTTCTGCAGAAGAATTTGATTTATATGGTGAACTTGTGTAAAGCACAATAAGATAAAAAACGAAAACCAATGATTCAGTCATTGGTTTTTTGTTTTAAATATTTTTAGAATACTTTTTTTTTATTTTGGCAGCTTTTCCGCCCTCCGTTCCCGCTTTTTTCCAAATTTCCGAAGCTTTGTCCTTGCTATAATTTGCAAAAAGAGCTCCACTCAGGTCGGGCTGTTGCAATTCGATGCATAAAACGTGAAAAATCATTAATTAAAGCGTTGATGTAGATATTCTCCAAATTCTTTTCCTGCAGAAAATATTGAGATTAGGAGTACGGCCAGAATTAAAACGAGTAATATCTTGTTGTTTTTCAATTTTTCCATGATGCCTTTTATCAATAAGTAGTTGTTTTTTTTGATTAGTTACAACCAGATTTTAGCAAAATCACAATTTTTTAAATAATTGATTTTTAAACTGTTGTAAACTGAATCCGTCTCTAAGTGAGCTTGAAGCAGTTAAATCCGTTAACTTTTTGCTTCTAATTTTAACGTTTTTTAACATAGCTACTTAAATGCCCTGATAATAGGCAGTTACAATTTTATTTAAGATATTTTTAACTTTTATTTAAGGCTTGTTAACATTTAAAATAGGTGAGTAAGAAGTTTCACTATACTTTTGCCCTGTCAAACAATAAAATAATTCAAAATGATGAAAAGATTCATTCTCGTAATCATAATGATGATTTCAACACTAGGTATCTATTCTTTCAAGAATGATGCCGAAGATGCGAAGAAAACAAGTTATGCGTCGTACTACCACGACAAGTTTAATGGTAGAAAAACAGCTAGCGGAGAAATTTTTAATAATTCAAAACTAACCGCAGCACACAGAACGCTTCCTTTTGGAACCGAGATCAAGGTAACCAATCTGAACAATGGAGAAGAGGTAATTGTAACGATTAATGATAGAGGGCCTTTTCATTCATCAAGAGCATTAGATATGTCTAAAGCTGCGTTCGATGAAATTGGGGGAATCAAAAAAGGTATCATCCCAGTAGAGTACGAAATTGTCGATTAAATTTAATACGATTCTTAAAATTAAATAAAGCCAGCTGATTCAGCTGGCTTTAATGTTTTTAGACGTTTAGTTCAATTAATGCAGGGCAATGATCAGAATGCACTGCTTCCTTTAAAATAACGGCTCGTGAAAGCTTATCTTTCAGAGAATATGACGCAAAGTTATAATCTAGTCTCCATCCCTTATTATTGGCTCTTGAATTTTGTCTGTAGCTCCACCAAGTGTAATTGTTTGGTTCCTGATTGAAAAACCTGAAGCTGTCTATCAATTCGCATTCATTAATGAAATTGGTCATCCATTCTCTTTCCATCGGTAGAAAACCTGAAGTATTTTTTAAGCCTACCGGATTATGAATATCAATCGCTTCATGACAGATATTAAAATCCCCTGAGATAATCAGATTCGGAATTTCTTTCTTCAAATTTTTAATGTATTCTAAAAAATCATGACAGAATTGCATTTTAAATTCCAGTCTTTCAATATTCGAAGCTGAAGGAACATAAACTGAAATAACAGAATAGGCATCAAAATCTGCACGGATGATTCTTCCTTCATTATCATAACTTTCAATTCCGCAGCCGTATTCTACGTGATGAGGCTTTGTTTTAGAAGCAATTCCGACTCCGCTGTAGCCTTTTCGCACTGCTGAATGCCAATAACTATGATAACCGATTTTCTCAAGACTTTCGATGTCTATTTGGTCGTTTCCGGCTTTGCTCTCCTGAATGCAGATAATGTCTGGATCGGCAGTTTTCAACCAGCCCAGGAAATCTTTCGTAAAAGCGGCTCTGATTCCGTTGACATTGTAGGTGATTAATTTCATTTAGAGAATATATATTTTAGAGTATTAGAAATCTATAATTATTAACCGCAAAAGTAACAAAAGAAACTTTTGAAGTTTTATTATCGCTGAAAATCTTTTTCTCCATTTGCGGTAAAAAAACATTTCAGAAATAAAAAAACTCGAGCGGAAAAAATCTTAGATTTTTTCCGCTCGAGCCCAAAATTATAACTATGAAAAAACTATTTTGGTTCCAAAACACTTATTGGAATAATACATTCTTCTAAAGAAATTCCTCCGTGCTGGTAGGTTTCCTTATAATAATTTACAAAATGATTGTAATTTTTCGGGTACGCTAGAAAGATATTGTTTTTGGCAAAAATATATTTCGAACTTAAATTTCCTTTAGGCAAGAATATTTTTTCAGGATTCGTAACTGCCCAAACATCTTTCTCGTCATACGTCAAGCTTTTCCCTGTTTTGTAACGTATATTGGTTGAAGTTTCTCTATCTCCAACAACACGACTTGGTTTTTTTACGTAAACGGTTCCATGATCGGTTGTGATAACCAATTTATACCCGCTTTCTGCAGCCAATTTGATAATCTTAATTAAAGACGAATTCTCAAACCAATTCGAAGTTAACGAACGGAAAGTTTTATCATCTCTGATTAACTGATCAACAATATGATTGTCTGTTTTTGCGTGAGATAATATATCAATGAAGTTGTAAACGATCACTAAAAGGTCATTATTCTTATGCTGATTAAAATCTTCGTAAATCTTTTTCTCAAAATCGGCATTCAGAACCTTTAGATATTTCATCGATTTAGAATTCAAACCAATTCTTTTCATCTGATCTTCTAAGAAATCACGCTCATACTCATTTTTATTTCCGTCTTCATTATCATTAAACCATTTATCCGGAAAACGTTTTTCAATTTCTGAAGGAAGCATTCCTGCGAAAAATGAATTTCTTGCATATTGAGTCGCAGTCGGAAGAATACTGTAATAGTAATCTTCAGATACTTTATTGTAAAATTTAGTAAATAAAGGCTCAATGACTTTCCACTGATCGTATCTTAAATTATCAACCATCAGCAAAAGAACTTTATCTTTTTCAACTTCAGGTTTTACTTTATCTCTGAACAACGTGTGGCTCATCAATGGCTTATCGCCACCATTCAACCAGTCTTCGTAATTGTTTTCAATGAATTTAGCGAACTGAATATTAGCTTCTTCCTTTTGAGATTGCAGCAAATCGGCAAATTCGTTGTCGGCAACTTTGTCAAATTTCAATTCCCAGTTGACGATTTTTTTATAATATTCTGCCCAATCCTGGTACGTCCTCAAATAAGAAAGTTCCATAGAAAGGTTTCTGAATTCCTGCTGATATTGAATAATAGTCTTCTGCTCGACAAGATTATCTTCCTGAAGATTCTTTTTTAGAGATAATAATATTTGGTTAGGATTTACCGGTTTCAAAATGTAATCTGCAATCTGAGATCCGATTGCTTCTTCCATGATGTGTTCTTCCTCACTTTTCGTAACCATCACGATTTTCAGAGAACTGTCTTTCTCTTTAATCATTGGTATTGCTTCAAGACCGGAAATTCCGGGCATGTTTTCATCAATAAGCGTCAATGCAAATTTTTCTGAATCTATCAATTCTAAAGCCTCGTTCACATTATTTACGGGAGTTACATGGTAACCCTTCTTTTCTAAAAATACGATATGAGGTTTGAGTAAATCTATTTCATCATCGATCCATAATATTTTTTCTGACATAAAAGTTTAATTTTTTCTATGGTTATTGTATCAAAACTGCGACCAAAGGCCTTTAACAAAAGCCAAATTGATACGCCTAAAAGTTAAATCTTAGTTAAAGATATTTTTGATTTTAAATATAAAATATGTGGTATGAAGATAATCTAAAATCTCCGGTTTTAAAAGCATTATTAATAAAAATTCATTCGATTAAATTTCTCAATTTTCTCTGAATTAAGTTTAATACCTTAATTTTGCATTCATCACAGTTATTTCAATGCAGAACAAGCTTAAAATTATCAACGATCCTGTACACGGTTTTATTAAAATTCCTCACGAAATCTTATTCGATATTATCGAACATCCTTATTTTCAAAGGTTAAGAAGAATTTCACAGACCGGACTTTTAAATTTAATTTTTCCCGGAGCAACTCACACAAGATTTCATCATGCTTTAGGTGCGATGCATTTGATGTTTACTGCTTTGGAAACTTTAAAGCAAAAAGGAATTCAGATTTCTGAAGAAGAGGAAAAAGGAGCAATGTTGGCAATTTTAATGCACGACATCGGTCATGGTCCATTTTCTCATGCGTTGGAAAATATGTTGATGGATGACTGGCATCACGAAAATCTTTCTTTATTATTAATGAACAGATTAAATGATGAGTTTAATGGGCAGCTTTCAACGGCTATAGAAATGTTTCAGGGTAAATACCACAGGAAGTTTTTTAATCAATTGATTAGTTCACAATTAGATGTTGACCGTTTAGATTATTTGAAAAGAGACAGCTTTTTTACAGGAGTTTCTGAGGGAAATGTAAATACCCAAAGAATCATCTCAATGATGAATGTCTGCGAAGACGAGCTGGTGATTGATGCAAAAGGTGTTTATTCGATTGAAAATTTCCTTACCGCAAGGATGTTCATGTACTGGCAGGTGTATTATCATAAAACATCGGCTTTGGCAGAATTTATTTTGGTGAAAATTTTAGAAAGAGCTAAATATCTGGCTTCTCAGGGAGTAGATTTGCCCGCGACTGAAAATTTAAAGTACTTTCTCAATCGTGAGAAAAGCGAAGAAACCGATGAAGATGTGCAAAGATTTACCCAAATGGATGATAATGATATTATTCATGCGATGAAATTATGGCAGTCTTCGGATGATTTTATTCTTTCCTATTGGTGCCAGTGTGTCATCCAGAGAAATCTTCCGAAAACGATTATTTCTTCGCAACCTTTCGATCCGGAATTTGTGAAAGAAAAAATAAAAAGCACCAATGAGTTTTTAGGAATAGACAATGCTCACGAACTTGTACATGAGATTGAAAGAACGTTGTTGCCCTACAATACAGAAAAACAGCCTATATATTTATTACAGAAAAGTGGAAAAATATTAAGACTTGACGAGTCTGAAGACCAGCTTTTATCTGGTTTGA
Organism: Chryseobacterium aahli; assembly: GCF_022699665.1. Lineage (GTDB taxonomy): Bacteria > Bacteroidota > Bacteroidia > Flavobacteriales > Weeksellaceae > Chryseobacterium > Chryseobacterium aahli. Next base: position 81,282 of record NZ_JALDNB010000003.1, read on the forward strand.
TTACCAATAAAACCACACGTTACATTCTTACTTTTCCAAGACATTAATGAATTTAAATTCTTAAAGAATATTAAAATCTGTATTCCTCAAACTAAAAAATGTTGGTGAATAATAGAATTTGTTATCTTTGCAGAATATGGAATTCACAGCTTCGCAAATTGCGAGTTTTATTGACGGAAAAATTATAGGTGACGAAAATGCACTTATAACAGGAGTTTCGCCTATTGAAAGTGGGGAAGCAGGGCATCTTTCTTTTATTGCCCAAGAACGTTTTTCGCATTATTTAGATACTTCAAATTGTTCCGTTCTTATCGTTTCGGAAAATATTTTAACTAAAGACAGTTACGACCAGACGATCATTGCTGTGAAAGATGCTTATCTTTCTTTTCAGGTTCTGATGAATTTATATCAGGAAATGCAGGGAAGAAAAGAAGGTGTAGAAGACGGTGCTTCTATTCACGATACCGCAGTGGTAGGTGATAAAGCCTATGTCGGAGCATTTACTTATGTTTCTGAGAAAGCCAGAATCGGGGAAGGATCACAGATTTATCCTCAGGTTTATATCGGAAAAGGGGTGAAAATTGGTAAAAACTGTAAAATTGACAGTGGTGCCAGAATCTATGATTACTGCATTATTGGTGATAATTGTGTCATTCATTCCAACACAGTGATTGGTGGAGATGGTTTTGGTTTTCAGCCGACTCCTGAAGGTTTCAAAAAAATTCCTCAATTAGGAAATGTGATCATTGAAGATGATGTTGAAATAGGTTCAAATTGCAGCATCGACAGAGCAACTATTGGTTCAACGGTAATTGGTAAAGGAACGAAAATTGATAATCTGATTCAGATTGCACACAACGTAAAAATCGGTCAGAACAATGTGATCGCTTCACAAACTGGTATCGCAGGATCTACAATTGTAGGTGACTGGAATCAGATTGGCGGTCAGGTTGGTATCGTAGGACATATTAAAATTGGAAATCAGGTGAAAATTCAGGCACAGAGTGGTGTGAATTCTCATGTGAATGATAAAGAAACGGTTTACGGTTCGCCGGCAATCAGTTATAACGACTATCTTAGAAGTTACGTTCATTTCAGGAATCTTCCTGAGCTCGTAAAACGAATAAATAATCTTGAGAATAACTCAAAAGATCAGACTAATGAGTGATATGCAAAAAACACTTCAGGAAGAGGTTACTCTATCCGGAATTGGCCTTCATACTGGTAAAGAAGTAAAATTGACCATTAAACCTGCTAAAGAAAATACAGGTTTCATCTTCGTAAGAACAGATTTAGAGGGTCACCCTCAGGTCGAGGCTGATGTAAACTATGTTGTAGCTACTGAAAGAGGGACAACTCTGGAGAAATTAGGCGTAAAAATCAACACTTGCGAGCATCTTTTAGCAGCATTAGTAGGTTGCGATATCGACAATGCTTATTTAGAGATGGATGCTTCAGAACCTCCAATTTTAGATGGTTCTTCTAAATTTTTTGTAGAAGCAATCGAAAGCGTAGGAATCGTGGAGCAAAAACTTGCCAGAGAATATTTGGTAGTGAAAGAAGTTCTAAGTTACAGCGATCCTGCAACCGGTTCTGAGATTACAATTATCCCTTCAGATAATTACGAAATTACGACAATGGTAGATTTTGGGACTAAAGTTTTAGGAACTCAGAATGCTACCATAAAAAATATTTCAGAGTTTAAAGAAGAAATTTCTTCAGCAAGAACATTCAGCTTTTTACACGAATTAGAAATGCTTCTTGATCATGGTTTGATCAAAGGAGGAGATATTTCTAATGCCATTGTATATGTTGATAAAGATCTTACTGTTGAAACAACAGAGAAATTAAAGAAAGCCTTTGGTAAAGATCACGTTGCAATCAGACCCAACGGAATTCTTGATAATTTAACTTTAAACTTTCCAAATGAAGCTGCAAGACACAAGTTACTTGATGTAATTGGTGATTTAGCTTTATGCGGAGTTAAAATTAAAGGTAAAATTATTGCCAATAAGCCAGGACATTTTGTAAATACTCAGTTTGCTAAAAAACTGAACCGTCATTGGAAATTACAGAAAAAGAAAAACGTTCCTGACTTTGATTTAAATAAAGAACCTGTTTTTGATATCAACGGAATTATGAAGTTGATGCCTCACAGACCGCCGTTTTTATTGATTGACAAGATTCTTGAATTATCAGATTCTCATGTGGTAGGTTTAAAGAATGTGACGATGAACGAGCCTTTCTTCGTGGGTCACTTTCCGAAAGAGCCTGTAATGCCGGGGGTTTTACAAGTTGAAGCTATGGCACAGACAGGCGGTATTTTGGTTTTGGCAAGTGTGCCGGATCCTGAAAACTATTCTACTTATTTCATTAAAATGGATAAAGTAAAATTCAAGAGAAAAGTAGTTCCTGGTGATACTATGATTTTCAAAATTGAATTGATTGAACCAATCAGAAGAGGTATCGTGCACATGCAGGGTTACGGATATGTTGGTGACACGATAGCAGTAGAAGCTGAGCTTATGGCTCAGGTTGCAAAAAATAAAGTTGAGTAAATGATTCATCAATTAGCCGCCGTTGATAAACGTGCAAAAATCAGTAAAAATGTAATTGTAGAACCATTTACAACCATTGCAGGTGATGTGGAAATAGGTGAAGGTACCTGGATTGGATCTAACGTGACAATCATGGATGGTGCGAGAATCGGAAAAAACTGCAGGATTTTTCCTGGAACGGTAATTTCTGCTATTCCTCAGGATCTGAAATTTGATGGTGAAGATACGCAGACCATCATCGGTGATGATACAACGATTAGAGAATGTGTTACCGTAAACAGAGGGACAAAAGCTTTAGGTTATACTAAAATTGGCAGTAACTGTCTGATTATGGCAACTTCTCATATTGCGCATGACTGTGTGATTGGTGATCATGTCATCATCGTTAACGGATGCGGTATTGCAGGTCACGTAGAAATAGGTGATTTTACGGTAATGGGTGGCTTAAGTGCTGTTCACCAGTTTGGAAAAATTGGGAAGCACGTGATGATTTCCGGAGGAACTTTGGTAAGAAAAGATATTCCGCCTTATGTAAAAGTAGCTCGTGAGCCGATGTCTTATGCAGGAATCAATTCTGTAGGTTTGAGAAGAAGAGGCTTTACCAATGATAAAATTTTTGAAATTCAGAAAATTTACAGAGCAATCTTTCAGATGAAAATGAACGTTTCTCAGGCAGTTTCACACATCGAAAAAGAAATGCTTCCTACAGCTGAAAGAGACGAAATTCTACAGTTCATCCAAAACTCTCCAAGAGGTATCGTAAAAGGATACGGAACAGGAAAAGAATAATTTAAATTGAATCAGAATGAAAAATTTAGTATTAATTTTTACAGCATTTTCTTCTTTTATTTTTGCACAGCAGAAAAAAGTGGTGTCTTTGAATCTTAAAGATTCAATTGCAGTAAGAAATGTAAATTCAATTCTGGATTATTCTAAAATATCTTTTTCAAATTTAAATTCTGACCTAAAAAGTTCATCAGAAGTCAACAAAAATTTAGACCAGCTTTTAATTAATACCACCAATTTTAATACAGTAATAAATAATCGTGCAGTAACTGCAGCAGATGCAGGGACTTATTACAAACCTAGAATTGACGGGATGGATATGCTTGGAAGAAAGGTTTTGAGCCTTCAGGTCTACAAATCAAAATAAAAAAAATAACATACAATAATTAAATGGCAACAAGTAACGATATAAAAAAAGGTCTTTGCATCGAGTACAGCAATGATATTTTTAAAGTAATCGAATTTATGCACGTAAAACCAGGAAAAGGTCCTGCTTTCGTGAGAACAAAATTAAAATCGGTAACCAACGGTAAAGTTATTGATAATACTTTTTCTGCAGGTCATAAAATTGACGAAGTGAAAGTTATTACAAGAAAATTCCAATATCTTTATGATGATGAGAATGGTTTCCACTTTATGAATAATGAAGATTTCTCTCAACTATACTTAGACAAAGAAATGATCGAAAACTCTAATCTGATGAAAGCAGGTGAAGAAGTAACGATTATTTTGAAAGAAGTTGATGAAACTCCGCTTTCTGCAGAGCTTCCTCAATCAGTTTATTTAGAGGTGGTTGAAGCTGATCCGGGTGTGAAAGGAAATACAGCGACCAACGCTCTGAAAAACGCAATCGTTGAGACAGGAGCGAGAGTAATGGTTCCTTTGTTCATTGAAGCGGGCGACAAAATCAAAGTGAGCACAGAAGACGGTTCTTACTTAGAAAGAGTAAAAGAATAATTATTCAAAATAATAGGAAGCTGGAAGTATAACAACTTTCAGCTTTCATTTTTTAGGGCAGCAATTGTAGTTTATCCTGAGCTTGTCGAAGGATCCTCAAGTCGGGCTGCGGCTCACACCGAAAAACAAATCTTGTCTAAGTTTCAAAACCAGACAAGGTTGATTAAACTAAAAAAGCATCATTAAAAGTATGACGTTTCATCAGCCACAAAAACTAAAAACAATTGCAGATCTTATCGGAGCAAAATTTGTGGGTTCCGAAGATTTTCAGGTTTTTGGCACCAACGAAATTCACAGAGTAAAATCAGGTGAAATTGTGTTCGTTAATCATCCGAAATATTACGATAAAGCTTTAAATTCCGCTGCTACCATCATCTTAATCGACAAAGAAGTGGAATGCCCGGAAGGAAAAGCATTGTTGATTTCCGACGATCCGTTCGGAGATTTCAATAAAATCAATACCCATTTCACCAAAATCTACAACTTCACCGAAACCCTTCATGATGTAGAAATAGGAGAGGGTACAAAAATCCATCCATCCGCAGTCCTTGGAAACAACATCACCATCGGAAAAAACACCATTATCTTCCCGAATGTAGTAATCGGAGACCGCACAGTGATTGGAGATAATGTCATCATTCAATCCAACACCATTTTGGGGGGCGACGCATTCTATTACAGAAAATTAGACGGAAATTTTGACCGTTTAATCTCCGTAGGAAACGTGATCATCGAAAACAATGTAGAAATCGGAAACGGCTGTACGATCGACAGGGGAGTGACAGATTCTACCATTATTGGTGAAGGTTCAGTTTTAGATAATCAGATTCAGATTGGGCACGATACCGTGATTGGTAAAAAATGTTTAATCGCTTCTCAGGTCGGTATTGCAGGCTGTTGCATCATCGGTGATGAGGTTACTTTATGGGGGCAGGTTGGCATCGCTTCAGGAAACAATATCGAAAGTGGTTCTGTCTTACTAGGTAAAACCGGAGTCAACCGAGATCTAAAGAAAGGAACCTACATCGGAATGTTTGCAGAAGATTATAAAACTTATCTTAAGAAAGAGGTGAAGTTGAGAAATCTTGAGTGATGTGAGTTTGTAGAAATCTAAAATATATTTTCAGTAAGTACGAACTGAACGTGGGGAAAATGTTCCGTCGATTGACGTAGCTACTAAAATTGCTGATGCTTTAGGCGTTACACTTGATTATCTCGTAAAAGACGGACAGTATGAGCAGATCGACAACGATACGCTGAAAAAACTAAAAGCCATTCAGGAACTTGATAGCGATACCAAAGCTCACATATTTGCAACCATCGATGCTTTTATCAAAGCCTCTAAACTTAAAAATATTGCTGCAATGTAGTTCTGTTTCCGTATACAAAACAAAACATATAACACAAAAAACCTCGCAAAATGCGAGGTTTATCTTTATCTGCCACACGATAAAATCGTGCGGTAGCGGAGGGGGAAGTTGCCATCAAAATTGCAGATGCTTTGCAGGTTTCTTTGGATTATCTCGTAGGTAAAACTTCTTTGGAAGTTGATCAAAATACTTTACAACGTATTGAGGAGATTGGTAATTTACCAAAATCTGCTAAAGAACAAATTTATTTGGTTATTGATGCTCTGGTAAGAGATTATAAAGCTAAAAAAGCGTATTCGTAGAAAAATTACTGCCACTATAAACAAAAAACCCTCGCATTTTGCGAGGTTTTTATTTATCAGCTCAAAGTTACAAACTTTGCGCAGCGGGGGAGCGAGGGAACGCTCGCATTAGCGTGATAGTTTATCTTTTAAATAATGAAGTTTTTTCACATCTTCTGTTTCCCATCCTTGCTGTTTACAATAATTACTTAAAAAAATAAGATTCTGTAAAATTTCACGATAAGCATCTTCTATGTTTATTGTAAAATCCATCAATAAACTTACATTGTTTTCAATTAATTCGACACTACAATCACCAAAGTCATTTTTTCTAATTTTAATAGAAAAAGGACCATCCATAAAATAAAAATCTTCAGATATTGTAAAGTTACTCATTATCCTGTAAGATGATTCAATCCAATTATTAACAAGAACTATAATAAAATCATTCCAATTTTTTTCTGGAAAAAACTTCCCATTAAAATCAAAACATATAATTCCCGTAATATTGTCTCTATGTTTTGCAAAAGAATTGCTATCAATTCGTATTTTCAATTTATTCATAGTTATTTTATTGGATAAGCAGTTTCTATTGTTTTAGTTTGGGTATTAAGCCACATTTCCACATTATTACCTCTCAACAAAACTCTTTCTCCTTGTGTCTTAATTTTTGTACTATTTCTATATGCTTCACGAACTAATTTTTCAATTTGTCTTTCCGATAAATTTTCAGGAAACATTGTTTTAAGAGGACTTAGACGTGACCCTCCTTTCATGTGTCCCGAAGCAATATGTTCTATATCCACAAGTATGTTTTTCCATGCAGGAAGATTTGCTGATTTTGTTGTCTTTAAGGTTTTGGCTAAACCTCTACTCAGAGCTCTTGTAGCTCCTTTCCTTCCAAAATCAGGAACTTCAAGCAATGTAAAAGTATCCTCAAAACTTGTAGGCATCCTTTGCTTAACAGGACCTGAATCAAATGGATTAAAATCTGAAACATCGTAATAAAAATCTGTGTATGCTCTATTTATTTCATAACTATCTTTAGATAGAGAACTATTATTTGTGTAATATTTAGCAAAATTTTTTGCTGTTGCGAAGTCAATAGGATTTACAATAATCGTTTTATTAATACCATCGTTTATTGTAACTTCTTCTCCTGTTCTTCTATGCTTATAAGTAGTTGCATGCATTTCAGGTCTCTCGGCAATCATTCCGGTCGGGTCATTGTAGAAGATAGGATTATTATCTGCATAACTATACGGTTCAAAAGTTTCTTCACTCATCGGGTCGTGTACCCCCCATCTACCAATATCAGGCATATAGAATCTTGCACCGTAATCATACATCCCGGTCTCTTGAAGTTCCTTGCCGTTGTACTTATACTGATAAGCATTTTGAGTAGTTGCTGTATAATTATGCATCAACCCAAAAGGATAATAATTATTTACCTCAACAATTTCTCCCGGCTTCCAAACATCATAACAACCTTTTTTAGGTTTACATTCGGTTGTTGTATAATATCTCGGCTGCACGACACCATCATTATTACTATCGGAATAACTCAACCTTACATTCCCTAAATGATCACTAAAGTTATAAATATACTGACCTATTAGCGCATCATAATATCCTTCTGTCGTAGGAATAATTCTCAGTTTTATTACTGGAATTTCATTGGGGTCAGGAAGATAGGTTCCAGTCCCGTTCCATGATTCATGTGAAAATGTAGATTTATATTGAAACCCATGTAAGTAATTTGTCTCTAAATTTCCAAACAACTTCTTCAGTTTTACTCCATCTGCACTGTAGATGAAATTTGTTATCTCAGAGTTTTGGGTAATCTGCTTTGGTAAATTTAAAAAATTATATTGGATTGAGGAAATACCTTTATCCAAATGCTTGGTCATATTGCCATTCCCATTGACGGTGTTATTATCGTACTCGATAATGTTATGATTGACTAAATATGGGTAGCCGTTGCTGTTTCCAATCTGCTCTTCAGTCACTTTTGTAAGTCTGTTTCCTAGGTAATCGTATTTTAAATTATCTATTGCCAATGCTGTTGTACTTCCTCCCGGTAGTAAACCCTGTGACCGCTGTAATCTGGTAATATTTCCATTAAGGTCATATTCCATTTTCTCAAAATATTCTTTCGAAGTTTCGTATCCTGCCTTTTGATAAAAACCGGCAGATAGCCTGTTTAAACCATCATAGACATAACCATATCTTTTCAAAGGCTCATTGGACTCTGTCTGGGTTTTCCAAGATACTTCAGCGATATTTCCATTATACTTTGGTTTTACTATAAGATTGGTAAAGTCAGAATTAGGCATTTCTATTCCCTCTCTAAGGTTATAATTAATCTTGTATCCAAACAAATCATCACCGCTTAAATCACTAGGATCATTGATCTGCGTCATCCAACCTCTGATATTATACTTATAATCAACTGTTTGAAGGCTATTTCCTAAAACCACACCTCCAACTTTTTTCGTTTTCAACTGCGAAAGCTCATTATACTCATTCTGTGCTAAAATCTCTTCAGGATTGTTGTCTACTTTGTGCTTATGAACCTGCAACCTGTTCTGATGATCGTAGGTGAAATTTTCTGTGATTACTTTTTCAGTATCACCATTCAGTCTTTTATGTTTTGTAATTGCCTGCAATGGTGTTCCCGAAAAGTCAAGCAAAGATTCTGTCTTGGTATAGCCACCTAGATGATTGATAGAATGGCTTGCAACAGGTCTTCCTTTGGTGTCGTACCAAGTGTAGTTTTTTGTCCAATTGTCATCTTCAATGTTTTTCACATAAGAAGCAACAGGTAGTGTTTTGGTGCTGATGTTGTATAGCTGCGCATTTTCGTGCAGGATATTCTGTCCCAAAATCTGGGTAGGTATTGCTGGGCTTCCTACAGGATAGATATCATAATAATTTACAGATAATACGGTTTCTATATTGAAGAAATACACGTTACTATAGTAAATCTCCATGCCGTTCTTTGTGAAACTGCCGTTTGTACTTTCTGTAATCACCTGATTTCCTGCCTGGCTCTGCATGCTTTCCCTGTTGCCTCCGGGCAGAATGCCTGTATAAACCACTCTGCCAAATCGATCATATTTGGTAATAAGCCATTTTTCCTGTTGTTGCAAATTGGCATCCTGAGTCATAATCAAACGATCTGCTTTATCATACACCATATATTCCCATCCTTTTCCGGGAAGCTTCTTTTCTACCAAACGGTTTCTACCGTCATAGCGATATTGATAATACAGGTTTTCTACTGTGGACGGTTCTACCGAAGGCGCCGAAGCTAATGGTGGAATAACAAATGCGAGCTGATTATATTCGTTATACACATAATACGTATCTGTATTTTCTGTAGCACTCAAAACTTTTCTCACGAGAAGAGTCTGCCCCTGTCCGTTTTTGAATTCTATGGTTTTGTTTCCGTCTTCATCAGTTATGGTGTTCTTATATAATTGTGAGGGCTGGAAATATTGAAGGAGCTGAACAGCGGTTTGCGTTCTGCCTTCAACCCAAGTTGTGGTAGTTTCATATTTTCTTACATAGTCGCTAGCTATGTTGGCATCATAATCAAATTTTACAGGTTTACCAGTCCAGTCATTTCCTACCTGGATCTGCTGCTGGACTCTGTCTAGTGGTGAATTTTCCAGTATTTTCTCAGCATATATTTTCTCCGATCCGTAGATATCGGTTTGTGTGGCATTGGAAAGCGGCGTGGGTACAATAGCACCATTCATTGTTCCACTCTGAGGTACGGGAAGATAATCTTTGATTTGTCTTCCAAAACCATCATATTCGATGTGGGTAACGATATCTCTTCCTAATGGTGAGGCTTTGACATTAACGATCTGTTTAGGTCTTCCCAAACCGTCAAAATATTGTACAGTCTCAGCAATCTTGGGGTTAGCTATCGTAGGATCGGTTATATATGTTTTTGTATAGACATAATTTTCTGTTGTGCTTGGTACTGTAGTCTGCGCATGGGATAATCCCACTACAAACAGGGTACTGATAGGGATGAGTATTTTTTTCATGTGTGTTTTATTTTTGATATTGGAAATTAAAGGTAGAGGGTGTTGAGGAATAAACTACCGTACCAGAAATCAGTTTTAGAGTTAGCTGACCTGATGTATTAATAATCATATTCCACACAATTGATCCATTATTAATAACAATCGTTCTATTCACAGATGGTGCACATGCTGATGCTACACTGCCTATATATACTCCTTGACTCCAATCCAAACTCGAAGATTGATAAGGAAGGGCAAAAGTATATTGCACATTAATAGAGTTTGTTGCAGGTTTGTAAACAAAATTTGAATAATAGTGTGATACATAGTAATTATCCGTAGGAGTAAATGGACAATTTACATCAGCTGCAGGAATGCAGCTAGCATTTGTGTTTGCTAAGTTTTGTCCATTTGTGGCTAACTCATCTGATGCTTTTTGATTAGCATCTGCCTGGCTGATATTAGAACTATAAGTTCCCTCATTTATTTGATAAACATAATAACCTCCAACATGATTAGGTGGACAATTATTTTTTTGAAATGAAGAACTAAAGGACTGATTTAAATAAGTTATACTATTTGCATTAGAATTTGGAATAAATCCTTTATAGTTATAATTATATTCTTTAAGAATATTTCCAGATGAATCTTTGACTAACTGAAGCCTATTTGAAGTATTATACTGAAAAAATTCACTAATTCCTGATGGTGGGGTAATACTTCTAATTCCAATCAATGGATCATAAGTATAAGTAAAAATTTTAAAATTAGCTAATTCCTGTTTTTTACGAAACTGATTAAGCTTATTTAAAAGATTTTCTTCCGTTTCCACAGGTGTTAAATTGTAAGCAGAAGGATTGAAATCTTTTTCTGAAGCAGCCAAAATATCGGCAATATGTAGCTCTATTTGAGAGAATGATGCCCCTTCAACTTTCGCTATTGGATGTTCTCTGTTATATCCCCAAACGATTGCGGTTTTGAAAGAGTCAATCCCATGAGATAAAGTAGAATATTGTATAATATTTCCTTTAGAATCATACAAATCATATAATAGTTCCTGATTTGGCACTGATGCATTATCTAGACTATAACTTAGCACTGAGGTTGGAAGTACTAATAATGATGTATTAGTATTTTTATTATAAATAATCTTAGATTTTGCAATAGTTTTTCCATTATTTTTAGTTTCTGTTTCTAATGGAACATCAATTATATGAGCATTAAGCATATTTGTATCGTTCAGATCGGAGGCATATTTAAAAGTTGTTTCAGAAGTTTCGTTATCTGGATATATTATATTTTGCTTTTCCAGTTGCTTATATATGCTGTTATTGTAAGAAAAATTTTCACTTCTACTAAGAGTTGGTATTCCATTAATATAATCAGTAGTAATTTTTGTCTTAATCTTATCAAAACCTGAATAGATTTTAAAATAAGGAATATATGTTGAACTTAAATGTCCTGTAGGGTTATATAAATTAAAAGGGATTAAAGTTGTTGGCGTCCACACGAAATTTGGCCAATTATTGCTAAGATCAATATGTCTTGATTGCATAGGCTCAAAATTGCATGTGAACTCTGAAACATCTACTAGGTCAGTATTGATTTCTTCAACTTCATCCATATCTTGTTCGATGGATTCACCATTATATTCAAAAGTTTCTTCTTTTAAAATTTGATTATTTTTAAAGTAAATATTTTTTAAAAGCTTACCCCTATGCCAATCTTTAGGTTCTTGATTTCTTGATAAAGAACTAGATGGGATATCGCTAAAATATGGATCCTGAAATGTAAAATAACTAGATTCTTTAATTTCCTCATTTGTCAGTATATTGATATCCTTTTTTGTGATTTTTGTATATCCAACATTTGAACCTGAAGTTTTATAAAGTGGAAGTAAAGGTTCGCTTGAAGTTTTTAGCGAGAGTGCATGATTGTTAGTAATATCATTTGCGGGTCCTGTAAACCCTGGTGTTCTAACATGAATAATTTCATTATAGTCGGGAACACTTAATATTTTCCCAGATGAAATCTCATTATCATTTATATATGAGTATTTAGATACATACTGCGGTGAGGCATTATCCTGTAAATAATTATTTATTTGTTTTATTCTCAATCCGCCAATTCTTGCTTCATCTTTTAATTTTCTTCTAAATTTGAGTGATACACTTGAGTTGTGATTAATATTGTTAGCTGGATATTGATTTAAAAGAGGCTGGTAAATTATCATCACCACTCTGTAAATACCTGAAGAGAGTGAACCATTTACCCCATCATTAACGTTTAGTTTTCCTTCAATCACTCCACTAGAATTAGATGATTTCGAAATTTCTCCAAGTGTCAAAAAGTGTGAATATAATCCTCCAACTTTCTTTTGCAATTCAAAAACCACATAATTATATTCTCTGTTAACATTTTGATAATTTGGATGTTTCAATGTCAAATCAGATGAAATAGAAAGGGATTTTTCATTGATAGAAGCAGATTTATCAATATCTGTAATTTCAAAATCTTCACCAAATACAACTTTATGACCACTAGGATAGTTGGGAAGTTGAACATTAGAAGGAGCTGGATATAAATTGTTTAAATCATATCCACTCACATTTAAATTGCCACTTTTTAAAGAATATCTCTCATCTGATATTTCATCAAAATATCTTTCCACTCTTTGATGTGGAATTGCTTGATGATTTTCATAGATAAATTCCTTCTTTCCACCTTCAGGATATTGGATGCTTTTTAAGCTGAATATTTGAGAGTACCAATTATGAATACTTTTAGTTTTCGGATTAAAATTACTTAATGAACTTGAATTACCAAAAACACCTCCATTAAAATAACCCCAGTGATCCCTTGCTATAGTAGATTTAGAAGGAATTTTATCGAATAGGTAATAATCAAAAGCATAATTATCATTTGAATTAAAATTGTCATTTGCTCCATAAATTGTTTTTATCGAATTCAGTTTTAATCTCTTATTTATTACATTAGCATTAGATGCATTAGGGTTTCCTGTAGAAGCATCATAATTTGCATCAAAGTAGCTGTGACTAAATTCCATTTTCTTAATTACGGTTCCTGTAGAGTTGTAAATAAATATTTCTTTCAGCTTTTTGGAACCTACCATCATATCTAATCTATCATCGTAATTGAAATGTATTTCTCCACCAGGAAATAGAATTCTATAAGGAAGGTTATCTTTATTAGTCACTTCATTGCACTTTAGATATTCTGATGAGCTTGTACCATTGTGATGAACAAAAGTACTTGTAGGAAAGAAATTAGTACATAAAGAATATTCTATTGGCTGATAAGTATATGAAATATTATTTCCTTTTGGAGAGGTTATACTTCCTATCTGCCATGTCTGATCAAACATCCGTCCGCCCGTCATTAATTTATACATTGATTTGATACCTTCTCTACCAAAGTTGACTTTATAACCATTAGGAAGAGTAAATATAAAATCTATATTCTTTTTTGTATAAGAACCATATTGAGTATTCGATAAATTATATTCAGTCTTAATATCATCAAAAGGAATTGCAACAAATCTAGAATTTTTTTGACTGTACATAATTTTTCCTGAATGCCCCTGCATACTGTAAAAAAACTCGTCTGGCCTTGCATCAAAGCTTTCGTATGCACCTAAAGGATCGCTTGCATAGTAAGCACTTTTATAAAAATTTATATAATCTTGGGTCTGTGAAAATATACCTGAAGCACAAAACATTTGACCGAAACCAACAGATCCCCCAGAACTTGTTACGTTTGGAGGTATTTTTAAAAATCCAATACCCCTGCCTTGCTGATTATATGGTGTTGTCATTAGGTAATTTTCATCCAATGCTCCATGATTAGTCCTATTAATTTCCCCACCAATATTGAGAGACCAACCCAAACCTACAAAGGTTGATTCTTCATCTGTCTTTATTCCTCCTGTGTTGTACGAAATAAAAATTGGAACTTCCATTCCATCTAAATTGATTGTGTAAATAGGAATTGAAATACTCGGCTGACCTGTATATAAAGATACATTATTAACAAGTCGTTTTTTGAATTGATAAGATTCAGGCGCCATTGGAGTTTTAAAATCTAATTCAGTTGACTTTTGCCCATATATTAAGTTTATCAGTGTAAATGATAAACTTAACAAGTATATTTTTTTCATTGTGTTTTTATTTTTTAATTATTTTAGCATTCGCTGTTTTATTTGTATCCGTTTTTATCGTCACCAAATATGCTCCCTGAATCAGATTCTGCGTATTGATCTTGGTCACCTTATTTTTGGTTTTCAGACTTTGTAATTGTCGGCCTCCCATATCGTAAAGCACAATATCAGCTTCCTTAAAATCAAAACCAATCTCTACATAACAGTAATCAGATACAGGATTCGGATAAATCTTAATGTCTGATTTCTCAATCAGCTGATCCAGTTGTTTATCACCCAGCTTTACAATCTTCCAGTTCTCTTTTCCTAACTCTTCAGCACTTGTTCCTGCCAATATAATTGAACCGTCTCTGTTTAATTTAATGTCAGATAATCGCTCTTCCTTTTTTCTGGATTCTCCTTTCACATGCTTTCTCCACTGCTCATTACCGTCCTGATTCAGATACAGCATCCAGAATGTTTCATCATCTGCTTCTATTCTCCCTTCCGCCTGAGTATAGCCACCTAGTAAAATTCCCTGAGTTAAATCTTTATTCTTTTCTCTTTCATCTTTCCTCTGAATCACATTCATCCCCATCAGAACATCCCTGTTTTTAAAATTGTAAGATTTCTGCCACAGTTCTTCACCCCGATCGTTTAAAGAAATCAACCAAATATCAGTACCTTCTTCAATGCCTACAGATTTATTTCCAGATCTTTCAGATCTCGATTCTCCGCCAACGATGAATCCTGAAGTAGTCATAGCCAAAGTTCGTAGGTGATCATCACCCTTGCCTCCGTAATTCTTTTCCCATTCTACTTTTCCGTCTTTATTGAGTTTTATAATCCAGTAGTCTCCTTCACCAAAGTTTTCAGTTTTCTTTGACCCGCCTGCAGTACTTCTGGAATACATTCCTAGTAATGCACCTCCGTCTAAAGTCGGAATCATCTTTTCGACTTCATCCAGACCTTTTCCTCCTAAAATAAGTTGTGAAAGTTCTTTTCCGTTTTTATCGATTCTTGAAATCAGGATATCTTTAGACCCAAAACCTTTCGGTGCATTCTGAACATTTCCGGCAACAAAAAATCCAAAATCTGTAGTTTGGATAACAGCTCTGGCTTCCTCATCCTGTGAAGTTCCCAAAGTTTTCTGCCATAGCTCATCACCAAATTCATTGATTCTGATCAGCCAGATATCCGAACCGCCTTTAGCGTCATCTTTTTTATCCAAACCTTTTCCTGAGAACGAAGTTCCAGCCAACAGAAAACCTCCTTCCTGGGTAGCCACCGTGGCTGAGAGAAAATCATGGTTCTGTCCTGAGAAATATTTTTCCCAGACTTCTTCACCCTGCTGATTCAATTTAACGAGATGGAAATCGTAACCGTTGTTTTGTTTGTTTTCAGAAGTAAGCTTTTTCGATTGAATAGAGCTTCCTGTAATGAGGTATTGCTGATCGATTGTTGTGGTGACTTGTGAAAGAAAATCCTGAGTAGAGGATTTAATGTCTTTCTGCCATACCACATCCTGAGCATACCATACGGCAGTTGTGCAGAGTAAAACTGCACTCATGTAGAGTTTTTTCATGATTTGGTTTTTTTATTTTTTATTGCTGCGAATTTAACTTTTTTTAACACATGTCACAATAGTTTGATACAAATTTCACCATTATGTAATATTTATTTTAACAAAGCTAAATCACTGATGCGACAAAACTTGACGTCTTATATTTTCTGTAGGGAAATCTGAATATATCACATAAGCTTAATATGAAATAAAGTAGAGTTAAAATGTTGATTCGATAGTAACTGATTATAAACCAGAACTAAAATTTTAATTTTTGATATTCTAAGTATTTGTACATATTAAAATATTTTTTACATTTGTCATTATTCTTAAATAAAACACAATGACGACAAAACAATCAAACAGGCTCAATATGGCCAAAACCCTCAAGCAGTTTTTTTCCGTTGAAAACAGTAAATACTCCTGAAATAATCCTCTTACCCTGAGAATTTCAGAGCTCAATACAATTATCAGCAATCTTGATGCTTTAGCCGAAATTCAGACGACCGACACTACAGCAAATACAGGTTTAAAGACAGACGCCAGAACAGTAATGATTGATCTTACGGTTGCGTATGCAAATACCGCTGCAGATTATTTTGATGACAAAGACAGCCCTCTTGCAAAACAGCTTACAACGAGTAAGTCAAAAATCAAAAACATGACTGGAGTAGAAGCTAAAATCTACTGCCAAAAGCTGTATAATTTGGTAAACGAAAATACAGAAAATCTCAATCCGGACTATGTAACGACATCCGAAGCAGAAGAGTGGCTTACCGCAATTAATAATTTTGATGCCAAAGCGTATGATGCAGACGTAAGGATAGACACTACACAAAACGCAACGCATGATCTGAATAATGAATTTAAAAAGCTTAGCATCTGTTTAAGTAAACTAGACAGGCTGATGAAAAAATATGATATTCTCAATAAATCTTTTCACGGTAATTATAAGCTTTCACGCAAAACCTCAGATTTGGGAACCCGACACAATAGTGAACTTCCAACAAAAGAATAAATATATAAAATGCCTGATTTTTAATCAGGTTTTTTTGTGACATTACCTCAATCATTTGTCAAGATTTCTTACCGAGCTATACAGAAAACATTCTATAGCGGCAAGTTCGTTTTCCGGAGCAGACAGATGATATTCCGGGTAATACATGAAGCATTCCGTAGTGTACAGTTCATTTTCCGAAGCAGACAGATGATATTCTGAGGTGTACAGAAAGTATTCCTTTATGTACAGATCATATTCCGAAGCGTACAGCTGTCATTCTTAATCAGACATTCCACATTCAGATACCTTCATCTCATATTCAGGAGTGGGAAGCTCATATTCCTCAGCTGCCAGATCGTATTCAGCAATAAACAAAATACTCTCATACTATATAGATGTAGTTTCAAATCACATACATCTTATTTCTATTCATTGAAAGAAAAAATCCACTTTCAGAAATTGATATTATGAAAAATTCATGAGGTTCTTAATAACTCTCTGTTTAGAAAAAAAATAAAATCAGTATGTTTGCAGCGAGGCAATTTTACTTAAAAATTAAAATAAAATCATACGCTTAGAACAGATTATTCTATTCTTAATCGCTCAGAAGTGATTTGCCCGATTGTATTTCTTTTGATTTTTTTTAATAAAGGTGATAAAGATTAGTCTGATGGTTTTATCTATAATCAAAGAAAAATAAGTAAATTTGTGAGCATTAATAAAAATAAATTAAAACAACAATAAAATGTCAATTTTAGTAAACAAAGATTCTAAAGTAATTGTACAAGGTTTTACAGGTAACGAAGGTACTTTCCACGCTGGTCAGATGATCGAATACGGAACCAACGTAGTAGGTGGTGTTACTCCGGGAAAAGGAGGTAGCGAGCACCTTGGGAAGCCGGTATTTAATACTGTTGCTGACGCTGTTGCAAAAGCTGGAGCTAATGTAAGTATCATTTTTGTACCACCTGCATTTGCTGCAGATGCTATCATGGAAGCTGCTGAAGCGGGTATTAAAGTAATCGTATGTATTACAGAAGGTATTCCTGTTGCAGACATGGTAAAAGTAAAATCTTATATCGCTGACAAAGAGTGCAGATTGATCGGGCCAAACTGTCCGGGAATCATCACTTCTGATGAAGCTAAAATTGGTATTATGCCAGGTTTCGTTTTCAAAAAAGGGAAAGTAGGGATCGTTTCAAAATCTGGAACTCTTACTTATGAAGCTGCTGACCAAGTTGTAAAAGCTGGTTACGGTGTTTCTACAGCGATCGGAATCGGTGGTGATCCAATCATTGGAACTACTACAAGAGAAGCTCTTGAATTGTTCATCAACGACCCCGAAACTGAAGCGGTTGTAATGATCGGTGAAATCGGTGGTGGTCTTGAAGCTGAAGCTGCAAGATGGTACAAAGCTAGTGGTTCTACAAAACCAGTTGTTGGTTTTATCGCTGGACAAACTGCTCCTAAAGGCAGAACAATGGGGCACGCAGGTGCTATTGTTGGAGGTGATGAAGATACAGCTCAGGCTAAAATGGAAATCATGAGAGAAAACGGTATCAATGTAGTAGATTCCCCTGCTGACATTGGTGTTACTGTTGCAAAAGTTTTAGGATAATTAAACACTAAATATTATGAAATCGCCTTTCCTGATTGAGGAAGCTATTCAATGATTTTGGTAGGCGATTACATAACTTGTTCCGACTAATCGGGATGACTATTAAAAACAATACAAACTACATATGAAAAAATTTTTATTAGCATCAGCTTTAGCATTTTCTACTTTATCATTCGCACAGATTGATTTTAGTAGTACAAGATTCGGTGTTACTGCTGGTGGAAACTATTCGAGAGTAAAAAATGCACACAATCCTTCAGGAGCTAGATTTGCTTTTCAGGGTGGTGTTTTAGCATTAATCCCAATGGGAGGTTCTAACCAGTTTTATCTTCAGCCGGAAGTAGTATACTACGGTGCCGGAGAATCTGGAAAAGATAAGAATGCTAAAGGTGTAAAAGGTTATGATGCTGTTTATGCTAATAACTACATCAGTGTTCCTGTATCTTTCAAAGGATATTTTTCTGAAGCAGAATCAGAATTCTTTGGATTGATTGGTCCAAGATTTAATTTTTTACTCGATCAAAAGGTTAAAAATGAATCTCGTGAAATCTATAGAACAGATCAACTGGGTAAAGCAAAATCATTTAACTTCGCAATAGGCGCAGGTATTGGTTATAGCTACAAAAGACAGCTCGAATTGGCTTTAAAGTATGATTTTGGTTTATCAAATACTTATCCAAATCTGGATGAAAGCAAGTTAGATCCAAATTCAGCTAAAAAGAAGTCTGAGCAGGTTATTAGTTTAAGCTTAAGCTATATCTTCGAATAAAAATTTTTCATTCAAAACATAAAAAAATCCCGGGATAAATATCTCGGGATTTTTGTTTTTATTTTAAATATGATGTTTGATGGCAAACGGATTTAACTCCTAATCCACTTCCAAAGCTCTTTCAGCGTAGCTTTATTTCCATACATCAAAATTCCAACTCTGTAAATCTTTCCGGCTAAGAAAATCATAAAAATAGTCGTTGCCAATAATAAGAAAATAGATAAAGCAATTTCCCAAGCCGGAACGCCGTAAGGAATTCTCGCAATCATCGCAACAGGAGACGTAAAAGGAATTATTGATAACCAGAAGCCTAAAGGCCCATCCGGATTATTCATTAAAGAAAAACTTCCGTACATCCCCAAAGTCAAAGGCAAAATGGCAAATAAAGTGAATTGCTGTGTTTCGGTTTCGTTATCCACTGCAGAACCGATTGCTGCGTAAATTGAGCTGTAAAAGATATATCCTAAAAGGAAAAATACGATAAATACAAAGATGATCAAAGGGAAATTAAGTTCCAATAAACTATGAGAAATCTGTGTGAATATTTGTAAAATATCCAATTTGCTTAAAATACCTTCATCACCTCCCGGCATGTTTTTCTGCATAGAAGAAAATCCGGTGTTCAAAACTAATGCGCCAATTACAGACATAGATATCCAGACGAGAAATTGTGTTAAAGCAACCATTGTAACCCCGAGAATTTTCCCCATCATCAGTTCAAAAGGTTTTACCGATGAAATGATAATTTCCACAACACGGTTGTTTTTTTCCTCAAGAACGCTTCTCATGACACGTACTCCGTAAATGATGATGAACATGAAAGTAACATACATTAATCCTAAGCTTAGTGCCGTTTTTACGCCAAAAGCAAGGTCAGAATCTTCTTTATTATCTTCTGATACGTTGATTGTTTTCAGTTCAAAATTTTTATCAAGATTATCAAGCTGCGATTCTGCAATGCCTAATTGTTTGATTTTCTCTTTCTTAATTACATTGCTAATATCAGAGATGATGCGCTGTTTGGTATCAAGACCGATTTTAGTATTAACAACTAATCTTGTGTTTTTTTCCAAATCATCAAAATTCTGACTTGCTATTTGAGGTAAAATCAAAATACCATCTAAAGACTCGTTGCCTTTAAGGTTTTTAAGTTTAGATTTTTCATCTGCTATTGGAACAAAAATATATTCCAGCTTATCATTAGATTTTAGCTGACCTTTAAAAAGCCCGCTGTTGTCTACCACTTCAATCACATTGTGAGATTCGTTGGCTTTAAACATTAGTCCGATAACCGCTCCGAATCCTATGATCATTAATGGAGCTAATAAAGTCAGTAAAATGAAAGATTTTTTCTTAACCTGCGTAAGAAATTCTCTTTTTGTAATTAAATATATATTGTTCATAGATTTAAGAATGATTACCTACGGCATTAATAAACACTTCATTCATGCTCGGAATTTTTTCGTCAAATGATCTTACTTTTCCTGCCTGTACAAGATCCAGTAAAATATCATTTTGATTCACCGTGTTTTTAAGATCAAAAGAAATTAGATTATTTTGCTCAGACAAGTTGAAAATTTCATACTTATTTTGGAAGTTCTGAAGTTGTTCATTATTCACATCAGAAAGCGTAATTCCAAAAATATTCTTCTTGAATTTTTCTCGCACATCAAAAACTCTTCCGTCGATTATTTTCTTAGAATTATCAATTAGTGCAACATAGTCACACATTTCTTCCACACTTTCCATTCTGTGGGTAGAAAGAATAATGGTGGTTCCATTATTTTTAAGTTCAATGATTTGATCTTTAATTAAATTTGCATTGACAGGATCAAAACCTGAAAACGGCTCGTCAAGAATCAACAAATGTGGTCTGTGAAGAACAGTTACTACAAACTGAATTTTCTGCGCCATTCCTTTGGATAGTTCAGAAAGTTTCTTCTTCCACCATTGATCGATATGCAGTTTTTCAAACCATTTTTTGGCTTCATTCAACGCGTCATTTTTTTTCATTCCCTTCAGTTCTCCGAAGTAAAGAATCTGATCTCCGACGCTCATGTTTTTATATAAACCTCGCTCTTCAGGCATATACCCGATGTCTTTGATGTGATTAGGATTGAGCTTTTCTCCATTGATGAAAACATCTCCGGAATCTGCTTGTGTGATTTGATTGATGATACGGATAAAAGAGGTTTTTCCTGCTCCGTTGGGTCCTAGAAGACCGTAGATACTTCCTTTCGGCACATGTATGCTAAAATCATCCAATGCTATTTTTTTTCCTGCATTGTAGGTTTTAGTAATATGTTCAGCTTTTAGCATTCAGTTGTTTTTTATAATGAGTATAAAAATAATCCGAAAGTTACGGAATTAAAAGAATTTTGCTAAAAGAAAAAATCCTGATGTTGATCAGGATTTAATATTATTGTTTTACTATTTGAGTAACCTTTTGCGTATTGTCGCTGAGAATGTAGCGAATCAGATACTTTCCGGGCTTTAATTTTTCAATATTAATTTCAGCTTTGTTTGTATTGACATTATAGTTGGCAACCTGCGTTCCCAATATCGAATAAAATATCACTGATTTAATTTTTAAAGAAGAATCTTTGGCTTTTACTACCAAAAAGTCTTTCGCGGGGTTTGGGTATGCAGTAAGAACCCCATCATCAGACTTTTGAGAAGTGGAGGAAGGCTCTTTGATTTGTGCTTTAATATTGTCGGAAAAACCAACAAAAGCGCCCATAAATATAATTAAAAGTAAAAGTTTTTTCATCTAACGTATAATTTGCATAATTATTACTAACAAAAGTAATAAATTCTATAATCATCTGCAATAGTTTTTTATAGAACTTATATTAAATTTGCAATAAATTATTCAAAAAGTATTCCAAAATGATATATTCAAGAAACAGAAGATTGAGAGTAAATGAATCTATGAGAGGTTTGGTAAGAGAATGCAGCCTTTCTACAGACGATTTTGTAATGCCGATCTTCGTAATGGAAGGTGAAAATAAAGAAGAAGCAATTTCTTCAATGCCGGGAATTTTCAGACGAAGTATTGATTTGACGGTTAAAGAATGTAAAGAATTATTTTCTTTAGGTGTAAAAGCAGTCAATCTCTACATGAAAGTTTCGGAACATTTGAAAGACAACACGGGAAAAGAAGCCTGGAACAAAGATGGGTTGATGCAAAATACCATCAAGGCCATAAAAGATGCTGTTCCTGAAATGGTGATTATGCCTGATGTTGCTTTAGATCCATATTCAATCTATGGTCACGACGGAATTATAGAAAACGGTAAAGTCTTAAATGACGCAACCAATGATGCTTTAGCAAGAATGTCTGTTTCCCATGCAGAAGCCGGAGCAGATATTGTGGCACCGAGTGACATGATGGATGGCAGAGTGTTGGCGATTCGTGAAGCGTTGGAAGAAAGTGGTTTCCACGATGTGGGAATTTTGAGTTACGCTGCAAAATATGCTAGTTCGTTCTACGGACCTTTCAGAAGTGCTTTAGACAGTGCACCAAAAGATAATATGGAAATTCCGAAAGATAAAAAGACCTATCAGATGGATTTTCACAATTCTCGTGAAGCTTTAAATGAAGTTTTTAAGGATGTGGAAGAAGGTGCAGATATCATCATGATTAAACCAGGTTTGCCGTATTTGGACATCGTTTCAAAAGTGCGTGAAGCCATCGATTTACCAATTGCAGTTTACAACGTAAGCGGAGAATATGCCATGTTGAAAGCAGCGGCTCAAAATGGTTGGCTAGACAACGATAAAGCAATCATTGAGAGTTTAACGTGTTTCAAAAGAGCAGGAGCAGATATGATTTTCACGTATGCTGCGAAAGAAGCTGCGATTCTTTTAAACAGGTAATTAGTTTTAAGTTATTAGTTATGAATTATAAGTTGCAAGAAAACGTTCTTGACTCATAATTCATAACTAATAACTTTCAAAAAATTATTTAAAATCAAAATCTTTCCCTTTGGTAAATTTTGCTGCAAAAGGAGCCTGATTTCCGGAATATTTTAAAACAAAATGCTTTTTCGTATCCGTATCAACTTTGGCTTCCACTTCTACATCCTGTGTCTGAAAACTGACATCTAAGCCAACTCCAGATTCTTTTTCCAGAAAAATTTCTACACTTTCAGCATAGAATAATGAAGTACTTAAATAATTAAATTTAATATTTTTCCGATACGTTTTCGATTCAGAATCTGTGAATTCAGAATATTTTCTCAGAATTTCAATTCCTGGAGAATCGATGTTGGTAATTCTAGATTTTGTCACTCCGTTCACACGTACAGAAAAACTTTTCGCACTGTTGATGTTTCCATTGATTCCGATATTAAAAAGAGATGGCAACGCGAGACCATATTCAACCATACTTTCTTTGGTAAATTCAAAATCAGGAATCAAAGCTGGATGTTTGGGAATACTTAAAAGTTGATCTTTTACGGTTTTTAACTGCTCATCAGAGAATAAAAATCCGATAAGATTATTGTTGGTTGTTCTCCAGTTTCTCCCGTTCCATTCGTAAATTTCACAAAGCAACGTGTCTGCGGAAGAATGGGGAAGAAGGTCAATGTCCTGCCATTTGAAAACTTCTTTTGCGTAAGGTCTGCGGTTGATGAGATTAATTCCTAAATCTAATGCGAGTAAATCGGTTAATTGTTGATTATTTTTCATAAAATTTAAATTGTAGATAGTGATTTAAATTTAAGAAAAATATCAATTAATCAGATTCGTAAAAGGAAAATTTGTATTAAAATTACAACCAGCCTTTTTTGTTGTGAACATACGTATTGTCAAATTGCTCGTCGCTCATAAACAAATAAATAATTCCCTCGATAAATGGAATGATTGAAGCTGCTCCGAAAGTAACAACATTTAGAACCAACTGAATAACTCCTTCTTTTGTATATCCCAAATAGAATTTGTTTAAAGCTAACCAACCGACAAGAAGACCTAAAAGTGCAGCCGGAATTTTCTTCTCTGATTTATAAGGCATATTATTTTGTTGTTGAGCATTGCCGTCTTTTGTGTAACCGTAATTTTCCATAATAAATTTTGTTTTGTTGTTTTAGATAAGTAGCAGTAATACAGCCATCGTTACAGAAGATTTCAGAATTAATGGAAAATTAATATTGATTTATACGATTGTTTGCAATTTGTCGTCATCAAGAATACATTGTATTTCATTGTTAAGTTTCCGCCGTTGTTTAACTTAACAACGGTCAAGATTTAAAATTCTTTGTTTGGCTTTGCATTAAATTAAATGTTATGAAAAATTGCGGAAGTTCAATTTGATTTATTAAAATATCATAAAACTGAAACAACCATTTTTAATCTGAAATTTAAATTCAAAAAAACTTTATCTTTGCCTTTATGATTTTACGAGGAGAAAACTTAATCAAAGAATACGGTCCCAAAAAAGTTGTAAAAGGCGTTTCTGTACAGGTTCAGCAGGGAGAAATTGTAGGTTTGCTGGGTCCAAATGGAGCCGGAAAAACCACTTCATTTTATATGATCGTAGGTTTGGTAAAGCCGACTTCGGGAAGAATTTTTCTTGATAAACAGGAAATTACCACCGATGCGATGTACCGAAGAGCCCAAAAGGGAATCGGTTATTTGGCACAGGAAGCTTCCGTTTTCAGAAAACTGTCTGTGGAAGATAATATCATGGGAGTTTTGCAGTTGACGAAACTTTCAAAACGTGAACAGCAGATCAAATGTGATGAGCTGATTGAAGAGTTTTCATTGCAGCATGTCAGAAAAAACCGTGGAGATTTACTTTCCGGAGGTGAAAGGCGTAGAACGGAAATCGCAAGATGTCTGGCAACAAGTCCTAGCTTTATTTTATTGGATGAGCCTTTTGCCGGAGTTGACCCGATTGCCGTGGAAGATATTCAGAAAATTGTAAGAAGTCTTACCGACAAAAACATCGGAATTCTAATTACCGACCATAACGTACAGCAGACGCTGGCGATTACCAATAAAACATATATTATGTTCGAAGGGAAAATCTTAAAAGAAGGTCTTCCGGAAGAATTGGCAAATGATCCGCAGGTAAGAGAAGCATATTTGGGAGAAAATTTTGTTTACCAAAGTATTTTCGACAAGCCAAGTAAGAAAACATACGCTTACAATATCTGGGCAGGGAATTTTGAATCTAAATCTCAGCTACAGGGCTTTGTGAATGAACATTTCGCTCAATATGATGATTTAAGATTAATGTATGGATTTGAAGATATCAGTTTTGCATCTTTAGCAAATTCTGAAATTGAGCATATTTTTGCTGACGTTGTGGATAAAAATGCGAACAATTCTTTTGTTTTCCAAAAAAAGGAAATCAATTCACAATATTCTTTGGATCAGGCTGAAACGGAATCTAAAGCTGCGAGTAAATCTGAACTTCATTATCTGACGACTTATATTTACGAAGGATAAAATTAAATTAAAGCAATTTATTTGCTGTAAAATATAATAAAACGTACCTTTTCTCTCTGAAACGGTACGTTTTTCTTTTAAAACCAATTCATGGCAAAACCATTCACAAGAGCACTCAGTATTTTCGGGATTTACAGACAACTAAAACCTTTTATCAAACCGTATCGTTTGATGATTTATGGAACCTTGTTTCTTACTTTTTTAGGAGCAATAACGGCTCAGGTCAATGCGGTAGTTTTAAAATATACTGTTGACGAAGTTGAGAAATTAACCAAACTTCCCAGTCCGATGTCGCAGGGAATTCATGTGCTTTTGGTGATTTCTGCAATACTTTTAGGAAAAGAAATTGCCAATATTTTTATCAGTTTCGGGCAGAAATTTTATGGTGAAAAAATCAGAATTAATGTAAGTTCGGTTTTAGCGCAATCAGCAATTGATAAAATTTTGACCTACAAAGTTGCCTATTTCAGTGATGAAAACCATGCTTCAGGAAAATTACAAACCAGAATTGATCGGGGAATAGAGAGCTTAACAAAGCTTGTTCAGAACTTTTTCATCGATATTCTTCCTATGTTTTCGAATGCCATTATTGCTTTGGTTATCATGTACATGCAGAACGTTTATGTAGGTTTGGTTTCTACAATTATCGTCCCGATCTATTTTTACGTAACCTCGATGCAGGCGAAAAAATTGGGTGGTGTAAGAAGGCAGCTTCGAAATCAACGCGAGCAGAAAACTTCGGGTTTATTAAATTTGATCAATTCAATATTGGTAATTAAAAGTTTTGTTAGGGAAAAATTTGAAGGTAAAAAGCAATTTGATTTGCAAATGCAACTGATGGAAAGTCAGATGTATACCCGTAAAACCAGCTTTATCTATGAAGGTTTAAAAACATTCATCGAGCAGATCGGGGTGGTTCTTATTATTTTACTGACGGTTTATTTAGTGCTGAATCAGCAAATGACAATTGGTGCTATCATGCTTCACATTATGTTGTTCAACAACGTCTCTTCGCCTATCAGACAGCTTCACAGGATTTATGATGACATGAATGATGCGATGATTTATGCCGAAGGTTATTTTGAAATTTTAAATGCAGACGAAGAAGCTGAACCCAACGGAACTTTAAAGGAAACCAAAACTTCTGAAAATTTTGAACTGAAAAACGTCAATTTTACCTATCCAAACGGAACGCAAGCTTTACATAAGGTCTCAATGACCATCGAAAATGGGAAAACCACGGCGCTGGTTGGCTTAAGTGGTGCCGGAAAATCTACAATCATTAACCTTTTATGCAAATTTTACCTTCCGGATGATGGCGAGATTTTATTAGATGGAATTAATCTCAATCGGTACGACAACGCTTATCTAAGAGACGATATTGGTCTGGTTTTGCAAAAAAACCACATCTTCCAAGGAAGTATCGAAGATAATATTCGCTACGGAAATATGAATGCCAGTTTTGAAGAAATTGAAGAAGCCGCCAAAAAAGCATATCTCCACGAGCAGATTTTAGATTTGCCCGAAAAATATCAACACGATGCAACTCAGCTTTCTGGCGGACAGCAACAGAGAATTGCGATTGCAAGATTATTCTTAAAAAATCCACCGATTATTTTCCTAGACGAACCAACGGCAAGTTTGGATGCGATTGCAACTGAACAAATTAAGAACTCATTAGATGCCATCAAAGAGGGAAGAACAGTGGTGATTATTTCACACTCGCTTTCACAGATTTTAGATTCAGATAAAATTTATGTGATGAAAAAAGGTTATGTCGTGGAAAGCGGAACGCATGACGAATTGGTGCAGATGAATGGAACTTACAGAGAAATTTTTGATGCTTCCGCGAGAAGTTTGAATCTAGATAAACTGGTTAATTCTTTCAAGAATTAATGTAGCGATGTAACTATTTAACAATGTAGCAATGACTTAAACCATTAAGGAATTTTAGTTGGTAAGATTTTTTAAGGTTCAGATAAATCTGAATTAAGCGGTTCGCTTAATGAATATCTTCAGATATTTCCTTAACAACACTTAACAACTTATACATCTTAATGGTTAAAAATTTTAAGCATTTCAAAATTTCAAAGTTGATGAAGATTAAAGTAAATTTGTATCATTTGAACAGATTTTCTACATGAACGACCATTACCTCAAAAAACTCGACCGCGTCACTGCCATTCTCACCCAATTACAATCAAAACCGATTGTAAGAGCTCAGGATTTAGCCGAAAAATTTGAAGTGAGTGTAAGAACAATTTACCGTGACATTAAAACACTGGAAAACGCAGGAATTCCGATTATTGGTGAGGCAGGAAGCGGTTATTCTTTGATGGATGGTTACAAACTTCCGCCCGTGATGTTTACCAAAGAAGAAGTTTTAAGTTTTATCACTGCCGAAAAACTGATGCAGAAATTTTCACATGAAAGTTTGGGAAACCACTATAAAACGGCAATGGAAAAACTGCGTTCAGTGCTGAGAAATTCAGATAAAAATTTAATTCAGAATATTGAAAATCAGATTGATATTTTTGATTACAGTCCGAAATCTGACGATTCTATAAAAAACGTTATCCCGATTATTCTGGAAAGTATCGCCGATAAAAAACAGCTTTCTATTGAATATCAAAGTTTTGGTGCAAAGGTTTCAAATCGTACCATTGAAGCGGTTGGGATCTTTTATGAATTTACCTATTGGTACATTATGGCTTTTTGTACTTTAAGAAAAGATTTCAGACAGTTCAGAGTCGACAGAATTTTGAAAATTTCAAAAACAGAAACTTCTTTTTCACAGGAATACGGGAAAATCAATGATCATCGAAGAGTTGCCTCAAAAACGACTACAAAAGTAAAATTATTGGTCGATAAGAAAATCATGGGATATTTAATCAATTCCAAAAGCTATTACGGATTGATTGAAGAAATAGAAACCGATAAAGGGATCGAAATGACCTTTGAAACAGAATGGATTGATGAAGGGTTTCCACGCTGGCTGATTACTTTTGCAGACTATGCCAAAATCCTGGAACCGGAATTATTAAAGACTAAAATGAAAGATTTAGTTCAAAAAATTTCAGAAAAGTTATCGTAAAAAATCTCCCACAGATCATCACAGATTTTTTGAATTTAATCTGCTTCATCTGCAAAATCTGCGGGAGAAAATTGATTCACAAAGAAATTATTCTCATTCATCTGTGGAAATCCATGTGATCTGTGGGAAACCAAAATCATTCGTGCCAATCAGTGCATTCGTGGCAAAAAAAATCTCCCACAGATTCTACAGATTCTCACAGATTTTAAAATTTAATCTGCTACATCTGCAAAATCTGCGAGAGAAATGAGAAAAACTATTCTCAATCATCCGTGCAAATCTGTTTGATCAGTGGGAAATAATTAAAATCTTTCCCAAAAGAAAGGCGGCTCAATTCCCAAAGCTCTCAGATAAACAAAACCCTGTCCACGATGATGTACTTCATTATCCACAAAATAAAGAATATTCTGATACACCGGAAATTCGTACTGACCAAATAAGTTGAACGTTTCCTGAAATCTTTCCTCTGAAATCTGATTAAAATAATGATTAATCACTTCCGTTTCAGAATCCCATTTCGCCAAGATTTCTTCTTTTGTTTTCGGTTGAAAAGCTTCTTCAGAAAATTCTTCAGTTTGGCTTTCGACGATTCCTTTTAAAGCAGGACCTGCAATGCTGATTAATTCAACGGCTAATTTCGCAAACGGTCTCATTCCGCCAATAGAAAACTCAAATAATTCTTTTTCAGGGAACATTTCAATCACTCTTCTTGTCAGGTTTCTGTGTCCTTGCCAATGCTCTAATAATTGTGCTGAAGAGATAACCTGTGTCGTTGCTGTTGCTGTAGTTGTCATAATTTTTGTTTTAAGTTGTTAATCTTATGACAAAGATAATTCAGGTTAATGACAACAGTTTGTCAGTAGGGTTTTTGATGTTTAAAAATTATTTTATTTTTTTTCAAATAATTAAATATTTCTCACGTTAGATGGATATCCGATACACAAATGTTTCAATAGTAAATATGTAGAGGTAGATAAATAATTTTGAATGAGGCCAATCTTTCGGGGTTGGTCTTTTATTATAGGTAATGAATAATGTGTTTAATGAGTAGTTTTTTCAGAAGCTATTCCGGCTATCCGCTGTATCTTTTTTTTTGAAAAAAAAGGATGCCGCTTCTATCCGGGCTAGGAAATCAGTTTTTTTCAGAACATTTGGGTTTTCATTTTTTCCTCTTTGTAAAAAAAACTAATTTAGTAACATGAAAAAGCCTTGATTAATTGGGTATTCAGAAACAATAATAATTTACCTATGAAAATATATACCAAGACAGGAGATAAAGGACAAACTGCTTTATACGGCGGTACGAGAGTTTCGAAAGCAAGCGCCAGAGTAGAGAGCTACGGAAATATTGATGAACTCAATTCTTTTATCGGAATTTCAAAAAGTCATATTACGGACGATGAAGTTTTAAAACAACTGAAAAAAATTCAGTTTGACTTATTTACAGTCGGTTCTGAAGCAGCAACTCCGGTGGATAAACTGATGTTAGCGAATGGAAAATCCCGTCTTCCTTTAATTATTTCCGACACCGAAATTGAAGAACTGGAAAATTGGATGGATGCTTTTGAAGAAAAACTAGAGCCGCTTCAATATTTCATCCTTCCTGGAGGCGGAAAATCTGCAACTTTTTTACATGCCGCAAGAACGATTTGCAGAAGAGCCGAACGTTCGTTGGTTTTCTTAAATGAATCTGAAGAAGTGCGTCCTGAATTGATTAAGTATTTAAACAGACTTTCAGATTATCTTTTTGTTTTGGCAAGATGTATTTCAAAAATCAACAACGAACCGGAAGAATACTGGAATCCGAACGAGAGATAAAATGAAAAAAATATTTCTACTATTCATACTTTTATTTTCTCACTCTCTTTTTTCTCAGGATATTACGGTTTATCTCGATGAAGGAGATGAATTGATCTCTAAAAATAAATTCTCTGATGCAGAAAATACTTTTAGAAAAGGTTTGAAAGAAAGTCCCGACAACCCGATTTTAAAATCACAATTGGCTTTGACGTTGATCAATCAGGATAAAAATGAAGAGGCTGAAAAGGTGATTGGCGAAATTTTAACTTTGCAACCTGAATTTACTGCTGCACTTTGGTATGGTGGAATTAATAATTTTAATAAAAAAGTACCGGATTTTAGAAAAGCTATTTCTTATTTTGAGAAAGCCTATCCTCTGATTGATATAAATTCTCCCCAATATTTTGTGGTAAATTATTACATCGGAAGATCTTATAGAAAACTATTGTACAGAGAAGGTCTTACGTTTCAGGAAGTCGAACGTATGCTGGAAACGTATAAAAAATATATTGAACTGCAGCCCAATGCCGAAGATATTATCGATGCAAAGAGTTTCGTGAAGAAAGTAGAGGAAAAAAGACCCGGTAAAAATGTAGGAAAATGGATTATTACAACAGAACAGAATGTTGAAGAATTAATCAATAAAACAACAGCTCAATGACAAAAGTTTTATTATTCATCAACGGCGATGCCCCGAAATCATTTCCTGATCCTGAAAAATATGATCTGATTGCCTGTACTGACGGTGCATTTCATTATCTGAAACAGTTGGGTTTTCCTTTAGAAAAATTAGATTTTATCTCCGGTGATTTTGATTCACATTCGGGGGCTGATGAAAATGTATATGAAGATAAATTTATCTACACTCCGGATCAGGAAAAAACAGATTTTCATAAAGCTTTAGAGATTATTGCAGAAAAAGGCTTTAAAAACATCGATGTTTTTGGCGGAAGTGGAGGAGAACAAGATCATTTTTTAGGAAATCTCACCGTTGCTTACACCTTTAAAGAAAATTTAAACATAAAATTTTATGACGAGTTTTCTGAATATTTTTTTATTCCTAAAACTTTTGTCCTGAAAGATGTAAAAAATAAACTCGTTTCACTGTATCCTTTTCCGAATGTTGAAGGTGTGACAACGAAAGGTTTGAATTGGGCATTAACCAATGAAAATCTGAGTATTACCACAAGAATCGGGACGAGAAATTTTGCCGTGGAAGATGATGTTTCGATTGAATATCAAAAAGGAGATTTGCTGATATTTGTTGGTCGAAATTATCTCTGATTTCTACATAGAAAATAACGATTTCAGTAATATAAAATCTGTGAAAACTTTAAGAAAATTTAAAACTAAAAAATCAAACTTTTTTAGCAATTTTGCATTCTTAATTCACTTGTCAAAAAATGAAAATAAAATACTCGGAACTTATTGATCAGACATTGTATTTTCCAACGGAAGAATTCAATGTTTCTGAGAACAATTTGTCTTTTCACGATATTCCATTGATGGAAGTTGTTGAGAAGTTTGGAACGCCTCTTAAGGTAAGTTACCTCCCGAAGATTTCTCAAAATATTCAGAAAGCAAAAGGCTGGTTTAAGGAAGCTTTTGAGAAAATCGATTACAAAAAAAACTACAGATACTGCTACTGTACAAAATCCAGCCATTTCAAATTTGTGATTGAAGAAGCTTTGAAGAACGATATTTCTATCGAGACGTCTTCAGCTTACGACATGGATATTGTAAAATCGCTTTACAACGAAGGAAAAGTAACGAAAGATATTGAAGTGATCTGCAACGGTTTCAAAACCGATGATTATCTGGCGAAAATTTCAGATATGATCAACAGTGGTTTTGAAAACATCACTCCGATTTTGGATAATTACCGTGAGCTGGATAAGCTTACTGAAAGCATCGATACCACTTTCGACATAGGAATCAGAATCGCATCTGAGGAAGAACCGAAATTCGAATTTTATACCTCAAGATTAGGAATCGGATATAAAGATATTATTCCGTATTACAGCCAGAAAATTGCAGAACACCCGAATGCAAGGCTGAAAATGCTTCACTTTTTCATTAATACTGGGATCAAAGATACTGCGTATTACTGGAATGAATTGTATAAATGTCTTCGTGTGTACGCACGTTTGAAGAAAATTGCTCCGGAAGTTAATTCATTAAATATAGGTGGTGGTTTTCCAATCAAAACTTCTTTAAATTTTGATTATGATTACCAATATATGGTGGAAGAAATCGTTTCTCAGATCAAAAAATTCTGTGAAGAAGAAGGAGTGGAAGAGCCAAACATTTATACAGAATTCGGAAGCTTTACAGTAGGTGAAAGTGGTGCGAATTTGTACAAAATCATTTCGCAAAAACGCCAGAATGACAGAGAAAAATGGAACATGATCGATTCATCTTTCATGACCACACTTCCAGATACCTGGGCGATCTCAAGACACTTTATCATGCTTCCTCTGAACCGTTGGGAAGATTCTTACGAAAGAGTTTTCTTAGGCGGACTGACTTGTGATTCAGATGATTATTATAACTCTGAACAACATACTAATGCCATTTATTTACCTGTTTTCAGTGATACAAAACCATTATATATAGGTTTCTTCCATACCGGAGCATATCAGGAAACAATTGGAGGTTATGGCGGTGTTCATCACTGTCTGATGCCTCAGCCGAGACATATTTTGATTCAAAAAGATGAAAATGGAGAATTCCAATATGAAATCTTTAGAGAAAGGCAGGAACCTGAAGATATTTTGAAAATATTGGGTTATTAAGTCATTGCGAGAAGCGAAGCGACGAAGCAATCTTATCAATAGAAACGGGTATGTCATCCTGAGCTTGTCGAAGGAAGCCCGTTTTCATAAAATAAAAAATCAATTGGCTTTAGCCC
This sequence comes from Chryseobacterium aahli, assembly GCF_022699665.1. Lineage (GTDB taxonomy): Bacteria > Bacteroidota > Bacteroidia > Flavobacteriales > Weeksellaceae > Chryseobacterium > Chryseobacterium aahli. The sequence goes on from NZ_JALDNB010000003.1 coordinate 114,639, forward strand.
AAACTTACAAAGAAAATGGCTCTCAAAAACTTGAGAGCCATTTTTTTATTTAAAATATGTTGAAATCTTATCAACTTCTAGTTCAGAATAATCCGAAACCACAATATTCGCCAAACTGTAGTCCTGATTATGGGTATGCAGACTTCTATACGCTGCACAGAAAATATTGGCACGATTTGCCGCCAATATTCCGTTGGTAGAATCTTCAATGACCATACAGTTTTCAATAGGTTCGTTTGCCATTTCAGCAGCCTTAATGAAAATCTCAGGATGAGGTTTTGATTCTTTTAAATCAGCACCGCTGATTTTTCCACTAAAATATTTTTCAAGTTCAAATTTCTCAAAAACCATATTAATGGTGGTCATCGTTGCGGAAGATGCGAGAATCAGGGTAATTCCGTTTTCGTAATAATGTTGAATTAATGCTTTTACTCCGGGAATCAAATCAAACTCTTCATCATGATAAAAGTAATCTTTAAAATGAGCCCTTTTGATTGCAGCAATCTCTTCAAAAGTTTGAGGAAGATTGAATTTTTGAATTAACGTTTCGCAAACTCTTTTCGTGGAAGCACCGGTGAAGGAAGTGTAAAGTTCTTCCGAAACTTCAATTCCCAATTGATTAAATGTTTTGAAATACGCTTTTCTGTGCAAAGGTTCTGTATCTACAATAACGCCATCCATATCGAACAGCACAGCTTTTAAGGACATATTTTTGAATTTTTACAAAGGTAGGGAATTTGGCTGGATGCTAGAAGTTGGATAATGGATGTGACGTCTCGTAGTGATGAAATAAAGAATTTGTTTGTATTATTAAGGATGTGTTTTTTTGTTTAATTGGGGAGAATTTTAAAATCTAACTAAATTTATTTTTTCACTGTAAAAACTTTCTTCTTCAATCTCCCAGCTTCCATCTTTTACTATCTTTGCAAAAATCATTTAACTTTAAAAACATTATGAAAACATACGCAGGAATTCCTGAAGAAAATGCTTCATTAGAAAATTCAAAAGTAGTATTGGTAACGGTTCCTTACGACGGAACGTCAACTTGGGGAAAAGGCGCTGATAAAGGTCCGGAGTTGTTCTTGGATGCTTCTGAAAACATGGAGCTTTATGATATCGAAACAGGAACTGAGCCTTATCTGGAAGGTGTTTATTTAGCTGGAGAAGTTTCAGAAAATTCAACACCTGAAGCAATGACGGAAGCGGTTTATCAAAAAACAAAAGAGCTTTTGGCAACAGATAAATTGTTCACGCTTTTTGGTGGAGAGCATTCGGTTTCTATCGGTTCTATTCGTGCGGTTGGAGAAAAATTTGAAAATCTTACGGTTTTACAATTAGATGCTCACACAGATCTTCGTCCGGAATTCCATGGTTCTACTTCTAATCACGCTTGTGCGGTTTTTGAAGCAAATCAGAAACATAATTTAGTACAAGTGGGAATTCGTTCTATGGATGTTGAGGAAGTTGAATATTTACCTGAAGGAAGAGTGTTTTTCGCTCATGAAATTGCAAACAATGAAAACTGGGTGAACGATGTTTTGGAAAAGGTTTCAGGAAATGTGTACATCACAATCGATTTAGATGCTTTTGATCCATCAATTGCTCCTTCTACAGGAACTCCTGAGCCAGGCGGTTTGCAATGGTATCCAACTTTGGAATTATTAAGAAAAGTTTTCGAAAAATGTAATGTTGTTGCGTTTGATATTGTTGAATTAATGGATTCGGCATATTCAAAACCAAGTGCTTTCTTAGCAGCAAAACTTTATTATAAAATGTTGGCGTATTATCATATCAACAGAGATTAAAATTCCGCAGGAAACGGATTTTTTCTTTCAGTTTTTCTTTTGAAATTTGTGATATAAAACAAAATGAAAATGTCCACACAAGAAGAAATAGATTATCAGAGAATTGCCAAAGCGATTGAGTTTATTCAAAGCAATTTTAAACTGCAGCCGAATTTGGATGAAGTTGCTGAAAAGGTCAATTTGAGTCCGGCACATTTTCAGAAAATATTTACAGATTGGGCAGGTACAAGTCCGAAGAAATTTTTGCAGTTCATCAGTCTTGAACACGCAAAAAGTTTACTGAAAGAAGAAAAAGCCACGTTGTTTGATGCAGCTTTAGAGACCGGACTTTCAAGTACGAGCAGATTGCATGATTTGTTTGTGAAGATTGAAGGAATGTCGCCTGCAGAATATAAAAACGGCGGTAAAAATTTAAAGATCAATTATAGTTTTTCTGAAAGTCCATTTGGAAAAATCATCACAGCTTCCACAGAAAAAGGAATCTGTTATATGGCTTTCGAAGAAGAAGATAAAGAAAATGCATTGAGAGATTTACAAAATAAATTTCCCAATGCATCTTTTATTGAAAAGGAAGATGAATTTCAACAAAATGCTTTGTCTATTTTTAATAAAGACTGGTCGAAACTTAATACTATAAAACTTCATTTAAAAGGAACTGATTTTCAGTTGAAAGTTTGGGAAAGTTTACTAAAAATTCCACTTGGGAAATTATCAACTTATGGAAATTTAGCTGGTGAAATTGGAAATCCTAAAGCTTCAAGAGCAGTTGGAACGGCAATTGGAAGTAATCCCGTAGCATTTTTAATTCCTTGTCATAGAGTGATACAATCTTCGGGGAAAATCGGAGGTTATATGTGGGGAAGTGACAGAAAACAATTGATCATTGGCTGGGAAAGTTCAATGATTTATTCTGATGATTCTATTGTAATGTAAATAATTTTCTCCAGCAGATCACACAGATTTTTTTGAGCTTATTCATGAAAATATTTGTGCAGTTTGTGTTTCAATATTTAATCTAAATAATAATTAGAACAGATGAATCTATTTGAAGAAATGCACGATTTCCCCATCAATATTCTTCCCAAAGATGGAGTTACAGACTATTACGGTAAAATTTTTTCTGATGAAGAATGCGAAAAATATTATCAGTATTTGTTTAATCAAATTCCTTGGGAAAATGATGAAGCTGTAATTTTTGGAAAACTGATTATCACCAAAAGAAAAGTCGCATGGTTTGGAGGAAAAAAGTTCGAATACACCTATTCAAACAGAACAAAATACGCCAAGCTCTGGACTCCCGAATTGTTAGTCTTAAAACAAAAATGTGAAGAAGTTTCTGGTGAAAAATATAATTCATGCCTGCTGAATTTATATCACGAAGGAAGTGAAGGAATGGCGTACCATAGTGACGGAGAAAAAGATTTGAAAAAACATGGGGCAATTGCTTCTCTGACTTTCGGAGCAGAAAGAAAATTCTCTTTCAAACATAAAGTTTCTAAAGAAAGAATTGATATTTCACTGGAAAACGGAAGTTTATTGGTAATGAAAGGAACAACCCAGGAAAACTGGCTTCACAGGCTTCCGCCAACCACAAAAGTGAAAACTCCAAGAGTAAATTTGACTTTCAGAACGATTGAAGAATGACCGAAAGTTTTAAGTAAATTTTGTCATTCTGACGAATGAAGAATCTCCATAATTTGAAACAGATTCTTCATTCCGTTTCACTTCATTCAGAATGACATATGGTGTAGAATTTTTCTCTCGCTGATTTTGCAGATAACGCAGATCTTTTTAAATACAATCATCTACAAAATTTGCTTAATCTGCAAGAGAATAAAAAAAGCTGTTCAAAACGAACAGCTTTAAAATTTATTTCAAAACCTCAACTTCAATTGCAGAATCTTCAAAGACTTTAATAAAAGCTTTTGTATAATCTTCCTTAGTCGCCATATTCGGGTTTTCTAAGAATTTCTGCGGATTCACTGAGAAAAGCGGAAACCATGTCGAAGAAATTTGTATCTGAATTTTGTGTCCTTTTTTGAATGTATGTACCACATCCTGCAATCTGAAATTCACTGCCGTTTTCTGATTCGCAACCAAAGCTTCAGGTTTTTCTCTTGAATTTCTGAATCTTGCAGGCATAATTTCGCTTCTTACCATTTGGTGATAATTTCCGTAAATGACACCTTCTTTCTTTTCTGCAGGTTTAAAATCTTCGGGATAAACATCAATTAATTTTACGGCAAAATCTGCATCGGTAGAGGTGGATGCGATATTTAGTTTAGCTAAAATTTCTCCTGCAAACGTCATGTCTTCTGTCAGAACATCCGTCGTGAAAGTTAATACATCGGGTCTTCCGACAGCAAATCTTTGGTCTTCCGACATATAATTTCTTGGAGTAAATCCGTTAAAATCTTTGAGATTATCTGAACTTAAAACCGGATTGTTCGGATCACTGTAGTATTCTGAAGAACCTTGTCCTAAAGTATTTTTTAAAGTACCGTTGGCTAAATAAAAATTGATTTTCTGAGCATTTTTTGGCGGATATTGAGCAAATTCTTTCCATTCTTTGGCTCCGGTGTCGTACATCACCGCTTCGGGTAAACCTGCGTCTTCTTTTGTATTTCCTTTTAAATAATGATTAAAAAATTTAGTCTCCAAATTTTTCTGATAATAGGTTGCAATGCTGTCACCGAAATAGATTTGATTATGGAAATGTTTTCCTTCTTCACGTCCCCAACCACCATGAGAAAATGGTCCCATTACGATCGTGTTTTTAGCTTTCGGACTTGTTTTTTCAATAGTTTTATAGATATTCAGGGGTCCGAAAAGGTCTTCCGCATCATACCAACCTCCAACGGTCATTACTGCATGATTGATGTTTTTAAGATGGGGTAGAAGACTTCTTTTCTGCCAGAATTCATCATAATTCGGATGATTCATAATCTCGGTCATGAAGAAGTTGTTTTTGTAGTATTTTTCATATCCATCTTTCAAAGTTCCCATTTCTCTGTAGAATTTCAAACCGTCTTCTGAGGTAGGTTTAATCATAGAATCAGAATACCAGGCTTTTTGTTCAGGTTTTGTTTTCTGAACTCCAAAAACCGGAAATGTTTTAAAATAACCTAACATAAATTTTCCGTTGTGAAGAAAATCATCGTTCCAGAAGTCAGAAATCGGAGCTTGTGGTGAAGAAGCTACCAAAGCCGGATGTTGCGCCAAAGTCCCTACAGCAGTGTAAAATCCGGGATATGAAGTTCCGTATTGTCCTACTTTTCCGTTGTTGTCTTTTATGTTTTTAACTAACCAATCAATGGTGTCATAAGTATCAGTGCTTTCGTCGACGTCTTTTTTTGTTTTGCGTTCAACCTGCGGTGTCATATTGGTGAATGTTCCCTCGCTCATGTATCTTCCTCGCACATCCTGGAATACAAAAATGTATTTGTCTTTCATTAAATATTGATTCGGACCAATCTTAGATTTGTATTCGTTTTCACCATAAGGAGCAATGCTGTAGCAGGTTCTCTGCATCAGAAAAGGATATTTTTGTTTTTTCGAAATATCTTTTGGAATATAAACAGCAGTAAAAAGTTTTACTCCGTCACGCATCGTAATGTAAAATTCTTTTTTAGTGAAATTATCTTTCACAAAACTGTCTGTCTGAGCCGGATTTTGAGATTTTCCTAAAATAAAAAATAAAATAAGAACAATTGAAAAAGGAGTCTTCATAGTAGAAATTTGTTGCTAATTTAGAGAAAATTGTTCTTTATATTTGATATAAATTTTAAATAAAATGGCTATTTGGCAGTACACCGTAATATTAATTCCGACTGATAATTTTGAAGAAAATTATAAAGAGTTTATAAATCAGATAGAAACAGATTACAGAAAAGAAACTTATTTCTTTTGGAAAAATTATTATTTAAATAAAAAATTGATTGCTAAAAAAATAGATTCTTATATTTCTGAATATAAGAGTGAAACAAAAAATTCAATTTATTGGAAGGGCAATGTAGAAAAATTTCAAGACAATGATTGCAGTTTGTTTTTTGAAGGAGATAACATCAAAGAATTTGATATTAGGTTTGATATTAGAAATAAAGAAAATGTCAAGACATTTGTTGAATTAATTTTGCAATTAGCTACTGAACATAAACTTAAATTTATGAATTTGAAATATCACTTTTTTGAAGCGCACAAGGATCTGCTTATAAAAGATATAATGGAATCTAATGCAACGAAATTTTTGACTAATCCAGAAGAATTTTTAAAATCACTTACTGACAATGCGCAATAAAAAAGAAATTCAAAAAGAAAATGACCAGAATTACTCCTGATCACTTCAAATATATAAAAGGTTGGTTTGGTCTATTTTACGTTGGTCTTTTTTCCTGCAAACTTATTCAGCTTCATTGAGAGAGAAAACATGATATATCTTTTTAAAATAAGGTCTTCTCGATCTTCAAAATAAGCTGGCATGATCGTTCTTCTTACACTTTGATTTTGGTTCAGAACATCATACACTTTCACTTTTGCCGTGAGTTGTTTATTGAAAAAAGAATATCCTAAACTCGTGTTCCAGAAGTAAAAATCTCTTTTGAAACCTGGTGCTATATTAGACGTTGTGTTGTATTCAAAATCGTTGCCAAAGACCAGTTTTGTTTTAAAAATATAGTTGGTAAGCTCCAATTTTGCAACCTGATTGGCGGTTTTTACCCTTCCAATATCATAGTTTGTATAATCTGAGAAACTGTAACCAATTCTGTATGATGGTTTTATTGTGATTTTATCTTTGATTTCATACGTAAGATTAAATCCGGGATTAAAGTTGTAAGAATTGCTGGTATATTGTACAGCATTGATGAATCCTCGGCTGTAATTATAGCTCACGCTGAATCTTGGGTTTAAGGTCAATTTATTCTCTTTCCATTTAAAAGTTTTCGAAAAGCCACCGCCAAGGTAGAGATTTTTGTTTCCGCTCACATTGGCGTAGGTGATAAATTGTTTCCCAGAGTCGTCGAAGTAGGAGTAATTCACTACATCATTATTTTTATAAGTGAAATTTAAACTCATATAATAATTGATGTTTTTTACGATATTAAAATTATTAAAGTATAAATAAGAAGTGTTACTCCAAGAATTTTTAAGATCTGGATTTCCCTGATAAGCAATTAATGGATTCACAAAATCTACGTAAGGTGTCAATTGATTTGCTGAGGGTATCGTGTACTGTGCACTGTTGTAAAAGCTAAGTCTTTTGTTTTGCGAAAACTGATATTGCACATTCATGCTGTAATTAGGAAGTGCAAAATTTTTCTGGAGATTATACTGCTGCTCGTCAAAAACCGAACTTACCTTCATATCTGTGATTTTAAAATCGAGATTTGCCCAGATATTAAGTTTACTTTTATTTAATTCAAAAGATAATTCCGGAGAAATTTCGTTGATCTTCTGATTCATAATATTCGACAAATCTGAATTGTAGTTAGAGTATTTTCCTGTATTCTGATCAAAATCGCTTACATCTCTGAGATTGCTGTCTAACTTGTTTTCGTAATTTAAACTTAAACTAACAGTTGCAGAATCAGAAATCGGCTCAGTATACCCCGTACCAAATTTATAATTGTTCGTCTGATTTTTGGTCTTAGAAAGCTGATTTCTTATATCGGCAGGATCTGTCGTTTGATAAAAAATCGTCTGAGATTTATTCAGTTGATCTCTCTTTGCTTCAGAAATCGAACTGCTTAAATTGGCATACACAGATCTACCTTTTTTCTTAAATCTTTTGGTGACATAAATATTCGGGTTGAATGAATTATTCTCAGAATCTGTACTTGTAAAAGACTCATTTTCGTTCAGCAGAAGGTCATTTCGTAAAGTATTAGATTTCGAATTATTAAAATTAAAACTTTTTGTTTTTGAGAACGAAGGTGAAAAGTAGATACTCGTAAGTGAATCTAGTTTGATGGTAGCTGAAGTATCGAAGCTATATTGTCTGTTATCGTTCTCACCATTATTTTCAGAGTTGGTTTTCAGTGTATATTCGGGAAGAAATGTAGTACGAGAAACTTTAGATCTCGTCTCAAGATTGCTATCAGCCATCATTACGCTGAATCTATCGAGTTCGGCATTCTTAGACAATTTATCGCTGTAACTAAAACCTATTGTCGTCGATTTTTGAATTCCTTTGTTATTTCCGCTGCTTCCATCAGTGTAATAGGTATTTCCGCCTGAAGTTACGACGCTTCCTCCCTGCATCAACCAAGAATTTCTGCCGTGTCCCATACTGTCGAAAACCTCATCGTTAGAGAACCCCTGAGAGTTGATGTTGTTTGATGACGCGAGCAGGCTAATCTTAGTATCATTTTTAAAATAACTTAAAAGTCCGCTTCCTTCATATCTTTTATCCGAACCGTAGCCCAATGTAAGACGAGATAGCAATCCTTTATTTTTCTTTTCATCAATATTAAAATTGATGGTCGTATTATTAGATTTTGCTGCTTTTCCGCTGAGTTCTTCTTCTTTGGTTTTTGTGGTTGTAAACTGTATGTTTTTAATAATATCAGCCGGAAGATTCTGAAGGGCAATTTTTCCGTCTTTGTCGAAGAAAGGTTTTCCGTTGATCATAATTTGGTCAACTTCTTTTCCGTTAACGGTAATTTTTCCGTCATTATTGATTTCTACACCTGGAATTTGCTTTAAAAGTTCCTCAATTTTGCTGTCGGGTCTTACTTTTATAGCCGAAGCATTAAATTCAATAGTATCTTTTTTAATTTTAACAGGCGATGCAGTGAGCGTGACTTCCTCAATGTTAAATACCGAATTTTTTTCAAGTTCAATATCTCCCAGCGACATCGACTTCGTGATGCTTTCAAAATTTTTGGAGTAGGAGATGAGTTTTTCTGCGTCGATTTTAAGAACGGTTGGTTCGTTCAGTTCGTCATATTTTAATGAAAATTTACCTTCACGATTGGTTGCGGTGTAATTGATGATGGATGAATCTTTCTGTTTGAGAAGGTAAACGGTGGCATTTTCCACAGGTTTTTTTTCAAAATTGGAAACCTTACCATCGATGCTGAGTTTTTGTGCATTAAGTAAAACTGCGTTGAATACAACAAACAACAGCAATAGAATTTTTTTCATCTAAATATTTTTGATGCGCAAAAGTATAAAAAAAACATCCCCAAATGGAGATGTTAAATGTTAAATATTTCTGAAAAGCGTGAGTTTTTATAAACTTATGCTTTCAAATATCTTGAGTATGCGTAACCTTCTTGTCCGTCAGCAGTTTTTACTTTCCACCAATCGTCAGAAGTTTGTTCTACTAAAGTAACTGAAGAACCTTTTGCTGCTTTACCAACAATAGCAGCTTCTGTAGAAGGCTCTTGTCTGATGTTTAGGTTAGAGTCTTCTGTTGCAATCGTAAGCGCTGCACCAGCTGCAAGACCTGCAACCTGTACATCGATATTGATATCTGAAGCAGAATAGGTAGAGTCAATTGCTCCTAACGCGTTCCAAACTGCATCTTTTGCTGCAGTATTAGAAGCGTTTCCTGTAACATAAAGGATACCGTCTTGCTCCTGAACCTGAAGATTTGAAACTCCCGCAGACTGAGCTGCAGAAACCACACTTGAATATTTATCTTGTAATGTGCTCATCTCTAATTATTTTACAGTATAGTTAAAGTTTACTTTTCCAACTTTCAAAGCATCTACAGATTCTTTGATTTTTCTAGCTTGTACAGAAGATGCAGTTCCTGTAAGAGTCAATTCTCCATTCACTACTTCTACTTTCACAGATGGGAAATCTTTCAAAGCATCTTTCACTTTTTGCTGAACCATAGGATCTACAGCAGCCGTAGTTGCTACCGGTGGTGGAGGTGGAGCTACCTCAGCGATAGTCGCCATATCGTGTACGTCTTTTACACCTTTGATTTCTTTTAGAGATTTGATAGCTGCATCTTTTTCAGCTTGTGAAGCGAATGTTCCTCCTAAATGAGCAACACCTTCTTTTACTTCTACTGTTGCAGTAGGATTAGCAGCAACAATTGTAGTAGCTGAGGTCTGAAGATCAGCATCAGATACTTTCTTTTTACACGAAATAGATCCAAACGATACTGCCAAAGCTAAGGCAGACATTGCGATTGTTTTTTTCATAATTGATTTAATTTAATGTTTTAATTAGACTCAAATGTAATAATAAAATCTATACCATTTATCTAAAAAATAAATAAATATATCAATGTTTTAATTTAATTGTTTCATTATCTGTATATTAATTTTTTCTCATTGAATTTTAAGTAATTTTAACATAAGTTTAGGCTTCATCAATAAAACCATTATATTTGTGGCTATTGAACTCTATATATGAAAGGACAGAATAAATTATTTATAGCAATTATCATTGCATTGGTAGTGGGTGTTGCAATTGGTGGATTTGTACACATTCAGTATCCTGAAAGTGCGAAACCATTCTCTCAAAACATCAAACTTTTGGGAACCATTTTCATCAGATTGGTACAGATGATCATTGCACCATTGGTTTTTACAACTTTGGTGGTGGGAATTGCCAAAATGAGTGACATCAAAATGATCGGAAGAGTAGGGTCAAAAGCAATGCTTTGGTTCATTTCAGCTTCTCTCGTTTCATTATTTATAGGTTTGATTTTGGTGAATTGGCTTGAACCAGGCCACGTAACGAAACTTCCTATTCAGGATGCAGCGTCTGCTGACGAACTTTTAAAATCGAGCAAAGGTTTCTCAATGGAAGATTTTGTGAAACATGTTATCCCTAAAAGTATTTTTGAAGCTTTTGCAACCAATGAAGTTCTACAGATTGTAGTTTTCTCTATTATGTTCGGAGTTGCTCTGGCGAATTTGGGTGACGAATATGCTCAACCTGTCATCAAATTATTTGATGTCATTGCTCATGCAATACTGAAAATGGTAGGTTATATCATGTGGTTTGCGCCGCTTGGAGTTTTAGGAGCAATTGCAGCAGTTGTTGCGACCAATGGTTTTGAAATTTTTAAAGTCTACGCAATTTATCTCAGAGACTTTTTCTTTGCGATAGCCGTATTATGGGCTGTGCTTTTATTGGTTGGATATTTGATTTTAGGCAAACGTCTTTTTGAATTATTAAGAAGAATAAAATCTCCATTATTAATTGCTTTCTCCACAACAAGTTCTGAAGCTGTTTTTCCTAAATTGGTTGAAGAATTAGAAAGATTTGGGTGTAACAATAGAGTAGTGTCATTTATTTTACCTTTAGGATATTCATTTAATTTGGATGGAAGTATGATGTACATGACGTTTGCATCAATTTTCATTGCTCAGATCTACGGAATCGAAATGTCTATCGGACAACAAATCACCATGCTTTTGGTTTTAATGTTAACTTCAAAAGGGATTGCCGGAGTTCCGAGAGCTTCTTTAGTTATTATCGTGGCAACATGCTCAATGTTCGGAATTCCGCCTGAGGGAATTGCTTTAATTTTACCAATCGATCACTTCTGTGATATGGCGAGAAGTATGACGAATGTTTTAGGAAATGCTTTGGCAACTTCTGCGGTTTCTAAATGGGAAGGGCAGCTTGATAACCATGGAGGAGATCTATAAATATGAATGATGTGCAATTGGTAATGAGTAATACGAGCAGAGAACTTTGACTCAAAAAAATTAAACTTACAATGTTGAATTTACAACAACATAAAAATACAATTGCTGATAAAGGATTTTCCGTTATCAGCAATGTTTTTTCTACGGAAGAAATTGGAAAAATAAGTAAAGTCATTCAAAGTATTGACACTTCAAAAGAAACGTTTAGGAAATCGGAAGACCTTTTTGCGATACGTCAGTTTTTAAAGGAGATTCCTGAAGTAAGAGACTTGATTTTTAATGAAAATTTAAAAACAATCATCAGAGAAATTTTTGGCGAAAACTATTTTGTTGTTAAAAGTATTTACTTCGATAAACCAGAAAAGTCAAACTGGTACGTTGCCTATCATCAGGATTTAACAATTTCGGTTGATAAAAAAGTTGAACTGGAAAATTTTGGTCCGTGGACAACGAAACAGAATCAGTTTGCCGTTCAGCCACCTTTGGATATTCTTGAAAATATTTTTACCATAAGAATTCATTTAGACGATACTGATGAAAATAATGGAGCCTTAAAAGTAGTTCCAAAATCTCACGCAAAAGGAATTTACAGACCCGAAACCATCGATTGGGATGTGGAAACAGAAAATATCTGCAACGTTGAAAAAGGCGGAGTTATGATTATGAAACCGCTTCTTCTTCACGGTTCAAACCGCACAACGAATGGAAAGAAAAGGAGAGTCATTCATATTGAATTTTCGGATAGAAAATTGCCTGAGGAGTTGAATTGGTCGGAAAGAATGAATTAAGAAAAATAAGAATGATAAAAAGAAACTGGCTTTTAATTCCAATGCTGATTATTGGATTTTATTATAATCTGTGGAGAATTCAAAATGCGGATACTGAAATGGTGTTTCAGGAGTTTATTTATGGATTTCTGCTTTTGTTATTTTTAATTTTTCTTGGCTTTAGTATCAATAAAGATTTAAAAAAATATAACATTTCAAAATCATTTAAGAGTTTTACTCCTTCAATTATCGGTTTTTTGATATTAATATCCTTTGCAATTAATGCTTTTGTTCTTAGCTTGAGAGATAATTCTCCTGTTCTAATTCAGGCAAGTTACGACGGAGATTATAATGGTGCTTGGTTTGAATTTAGGAAAGATGGCACTTATAAATTTGTAGACCATGCTGGTGTAGGAGCAGATATTACAAGAGGGAATTATCAGATGAAAGACTCAATCATTATTCTCGATAAAAATGAAATTGGAAATATAATTGTTTCAAATACTTTGTTGTTTCGAGAAGAGAATTATGGGGATTCTAAATTTAAAGTTTTATATCAGATTAATAAAAATCATATAATTATAAATCCAAATTTTAAATTTTTAGTTAACGATGATTTACAAGATTGAAACTATATGAAAGCATAATAAAAAAACCTCTTTCCAATCGAAAGAGGTTTTACTGTATAAGATATCTGAATTTTTACTTCACAGCAATCTCATCCACGAAAATATACGCATCTCCACCAGCTCCTTGATGCCATTCCGGAAGTTTTCCAAAGTGATAGGCTTTTACCTTTAGATAACGAGCTTCGGTTGGAAGAACTTCAGTTGAGAAATCTTTCACCTGAACTGTTTCATCCTTCGCATCAATGTTATTTTCCAAAGTTTTCAGAAGAATGAATGTTTTCCCATCCATTGAAGCGTAGTATTCCACTTTTTTAGGCATTAAAATCCATGCTCTGCTGTCCTGTAAGTAGGTTGAAGAAATGTGATTGATTTGCTGAGGTGATTTAAAATCAATAATCGCTTCTACAGTTTGTCCCTGATAACCTTGCCATTCGCCTTTTCTCCAATTTACATCACCGTTGATGCCGTCGATGATAGACAGTTTTCCACCTGCTGTGTATTGAGGATTAACGTTAGCATTGATAGTAATATCCCAATGGTTTGGTCTTCTGTTGAAATTGGCTGTGGTGATTCCGCTTTTCTCGCCATTTCTTTCGGCGTACGTTGAAACCTGTGTCGTTTTACTGATCGTGAAAGGTTCTTTATAGACTTTAAAAGTTTTTCTAACGTTAGCATCATTTTCATCCATTGTCATGTAATAGACTTTATCTTTTTCGTTCAAAGGTTTGATTTTCACCTGAGTCGTAAAATCAAACAGTCGATCCGCAGCAATTACCGGAGATGCGGTTTGTTCTGTATATTTTAAATCTTTAGCAGCTTTTACATTTTCAAAACCTAAATGTTTAAGTTCACTTTTTGGAGTGCTTTTCGTAATAACTCTTGTCGTTCCATCTTCCAAATGAAGTTTAATTTCATCAAAATAAGGCGTTACGGTTTCCCATTCAGGTTTCCCTGGAGTAACTGAATAAATTCCCATTGAGCTTAAAATAAACCATGCGCTCATCTGTCCGCAATCTTCATTTCCAATCAAACCATCTGGTGTGTTTTTGTAGAAATTATCAAGAATATATTTGATTTTTTCTTCAGTTTTTTGAGGTTTATCAACAAAATTATAAAGATAAGCGATGTGATGACTCGGTTCATTTCCTTGAGCGTATTGTCCCATCAATCCAGTTATGTCCACCTGTTCTCTCCCTGTCGTTTTATCGGGAGCTGCGAAAATAGCATCAATAAATTGTTCAAATTTTTCTTTTCCGCCATGAGCTTCAATCAAGCCCGGAATATCCTGCGGAACGAAGTAAGAATAATGCCACGAATTTCCTTCTGTGTAATTGTTATTCACTTCTCTCGGATCAAACGGCTCATACCAGTTTCCGTTCTTTCTGGCCTGCATAAAACCATTGTTTGGATTGTAAAGATTTTTCCAGTTTTGAGAACGTTTCATGAAGTATTCGTAATCTTCTTTTTTGTTTAAAATCTTCGCCATCTGAGCAATACACCAGTCATCATAGGCATATTCGACAGTTTTAGAAACGCTTTCATGCTCATCATCAATACTGATGTAGTTATTTTGTTTGTAAGCATTTAAACCAAAAATATCCTTCATTGCTGAATTTTTTGAAGCTTCAAACGCTTTTTCATAATCAAAACCTGTAATTCCTTTAGCCATTGCATCTGCAATCACAGAAACACCGTGATAACCAATCATACATTCGGTTTCGTTGGAAGCAAGTTCCCAGACAGGAATTCTTCCACCTTGTTCACGTTGCTTAATGAAAGTATTCACAAAATCAGCAGTTCGTTTTCTGTCGATTAATGTCATTAAAGGATGTTCGCCTCTGAAAGTATCCCAAAGCGAAAAAACGGAGTAGTATCCGAAATCTTTCGCCATGTAAAATTTGTTGTCTCTCCCGCGGTATTTTCCGTCGACATCCATATTGATATTGGGTTGCGTGAAAACGTGATATAAAGCGGTGTAGAAAACTGTCAGTTTGTCTTTGTCGGCAGATTTGACTTCAATTTTGGATAGTTCTTTGTTCCAATCTGCAACTGCTTGATTTTGAATTTCGTTAAAATCATTCGATTTTCCTTCAGCAAGCATGTTTTTTCCGGCACCTTCATAATCGGTTGGAGAAATCGCCACTTTCACGCTGATTTTTTCGCCACTTTTAACAGCAGTTGTGAAAGCTAAAGCTAATTTAGTCCCAGAGAAAGTATTATTTTCATTTTTACCGTTGAAATCTTTTTTTGAGATTTTCATAGGTTTTGAAAACTCAATTCTTGCATAAATATATTGATTGGTTGCCCAAGCTTCACTTCTTCTGAAAACTTCGATGGTTTTGCTGTCGATGATTCTTACTTCACCTTCCAGCAATTTATCTCTGTGATTTAAATCTAAAATAATATTGGCGTTTCCAGTTTTATTAAATTTATATTCATGATAACCGACTCTTTTTGTCGTGGTCAAACGTACATCAATATTGTGTTTATCTAATTTAACCGAATAAAATCCAGCCGTAGCTTTCTCGTTTTTATGAGAAAATTTTGATGAATATTCTTTCGGGGCCAGTCCCGGAACTCCCATTGTCGGCATCAGCATAATATCTCCGTAATCCGAAACTCCCGTTCCGTTCAGATGGGTGTGCGAAAATCCGTAAATCACCGAATCTGAGTAGTGATAACCGCTACAGCCATCCCAACTTCCGTCAATTCTGGTGTCGGGTGAAAGCTGAACCATCCCAAAAGGCACAATTGCACCGGGAAAAGTATGACCGTGACCGCCTGTTCCGATAAACGGATTAACGTATTGAGAATAATTCTGAGCCTGTAAATAAAGGGTGAAAATAGAAAAAAAAAGTACGAATTTTTTAGAACTCATTGTAAATAATTTGATGTAAAAATGGTAGTAATTGATTTTAACAAATCTAACAAAAATCAACTACATATTCCAGATTCGTAAATAAATTTTATAATCTGGTAGGTAGGAAATCACCATAAAGTAGTATATCAATCAATCTATAAATTACTTAAATTTGATTATAACTAATAATAATCAACGCCATGAACTTTAAATTAATTGAAGTCGCCATCGGGCTTATCTTCGTGTATCTGCTACTCAGTATTTTTGCGATGGTTTTTATGGAAATGATCTCTACGTTTCTGCGAATGAGAGGCGAATTGCTGAAAAGTACAATTGAAAAAATGCTCTTCAACAAAAATGAAAATCCTGAAAAAATCAACAAGTTTTATGATCAGCCGCTCGTTCTTTTTCTGGGTGATGATGTGACAACGTGGTCGTTTCTGGATCGATTTATTTCAAAAAAATTTAAAAAGCTTCCCAGTTATCTTAAGTGTGAAGATTTTTACAACACGTTTCTCACTTTTATTAATGATGAGAAATTCTCAGATTCTCTTACAGTAATCGAAGCGAAAATCTCTGCAGCTCCTTTTGCTGAAAATACAAAATCACATCTCCGTTTTCTAATTCAGAAATCTAAAGGTGATGTCGTGAACTTTAAGAAGGAAATCTCTGCATGGTTTGAAGAATGTATGGCTCGTGCAAACACCTGGTATTCCAGAAAAGTACAGTATATCCTACTTTTCTTGGGTTTTGTAATTGCTGTTTCGGTAAATGGAGATACTTTGAGAATGATTCAAAAACTTAATAACGACGAAAAATTAAGAAATGAACTGGTACAATCTGCTAGTGATTACATCAAGGAAAATCCTGATGCTCCGAAAGCTAAAACAGATGTGATTAAAAAGAAAATAGGAGAAGAGTATAACAGCCTCATCAGCGAATCTCATCAATTGTTAGGTTGGGAAAAGAATTTGGATAAAAAATATTTTGATGATCACTTCGATTTTCAGAATATTTTATCCAAATTTTTTGGATTTTTACTTACCGCAGTTGCCATAAGTCTGGGTTCAAATTTTTGGTTTGATCTGCTCAAAAGGCTTTTGAATATAAGAACTTTAGGAAAGCCAACACAAATAAACCAATAATAAAAACGAAGGTCATGAATTATATTATTATACTCCTCATTATTGTTGCGTTCGTTGTGGTAATGTTGATCTTAATTAAAATTTGGGAGGTCAGATTTTTTAAGCCCAAGCACATTGAAATTTCTCTTTATAAAGACGAATTGGATGAGTTGATGAATGAGCCTGAGAAAAAGATAACAAGCAGCTATTATTTTATCCCAAGAAATAGTGTTGAATGGTTTAATCTTCCAGGACTTCTCAATACTTTCAAAAGAGTGTCGCTTTCTACTGATACACTCTCTATCATTGATAAAAGAGAGGTTCAGGACAGTTTCGGAAAAGATTTTAGTGATGTCCCGTTTCAAAGGCAATTAGACAACAAATCGAATGGCGAAAAAGCTTTCTGGTTTGATTTTACGGCAGATACTGGAGATGGTTTTGATTCTACAATGAACGTTTTTTATCCGCTTACACGCAACAAAATTTCTTATCAGTACGGAACAGGTTTTTTAGAGCTTGACAGAGCAGATATGTTGGTTGTTGGAGGAGATTTGGTGTATCCAGATGCTACTGAAACCAATTATATTGATCGTTTTAAAGGACCTATCAGATTGTTATTTCCATCTGATAAACAGAATGTGAAAGGTGGACGTTTTGCTAAAAATAATACCTTACTTGTTGCCACTCCCGGTAATCACGATTGGTATGATGGTCTGAATGCTTTTTTCAGAATGATGTGCCAGCAGAAAAGGGTAGGATATTACCAGACGATTCAGCAAAGAAGCTATTTTGCATATAAACTTACCGATAGAGTCCATATTTTGGGTGTGGATAATCAATTAATGGGAGATGTGGATATTCCTCAATTGGAATATTTTGTAAGATACATCGTAGATTTGGCAAAAACGAAAACCAAAATTAAGCAGTATTTCATTCTTTTGATTGCTGAACCCAATTGGTACGGCTATGTTGGTGAAGACCGTGGGAAAAGAAGACAAAGGATGGATAGCTTAGAGTATTTTATCATGGAAATGAAAAAGACTGCTCAATATTCTCATGTATTAGAAGAAAATCCAGATTTTGAAATAGAATTTAAAATGATTTTGTGCGGAGACATACATCATTACGCTCATTACGAATTTTTTCCAAAAAGCGAAGAAGAAAAAATTGACATCCAGCATTTGGTAACTTCTGGCGGAGGTGGTGCTTTCGGGCATTTTACAGATTTTCTGCAGGAAAAGATAAGAATTCCTGATTTTACCACCCGATTCGGTGAATTTGTCAATTATAAATTAAAGAAAACCTATCCAGATAAAGAAAATTCTAAGAAATTAAACCATTATAATTTACTTTTCCCATTTTATAATATTTGGTTTACTGTAATGCTTATCGGCATTGCATTTTTCAGCAGCTATATTTATGTGCATAATGATGGCTTTTTTCTTCGCACTCTTGCTTTGCTTTTAATGCCTGTCATCGTAACATTTATTGTATATAAAGTTGCCTCGCCAGAACGATCTAGCAAAGAAATCTGGATCGATAATTTTTTGTACAGCATTATGTTTTTATCTTCATTTTGCCTGCAGATTTTTATGATGAGAGATTTATACGACAGTATGAAAATAGATAATGTTAATATAGGAACTTTTTTAAGTAATAAAATTCCACAATTATTCAATCTTTTCAATTTAGATGAAGAAAAAACAAATGACTTTTTAAATTTTAATGAAAGAAGATCTATTGTGTTTATTGTTTTAGGTCTTTTGCAATCATTTTTCTTCGGTTTTTATCTCTGGTTCTGTTATCGTTTTTTCGGAAAACACGTTACAGAAGCTTCAAGCAGCAGAGTATTAAAACATAAGAGAAATTTTTTAAAGTTTAAAATCACCGATTCACAAATTACCGTTTACACTATTGGAATTGAAAAGTGTTATCCCTGGAAATCGCTTTTAAAAGGTAAAAAAGCTGTCGATCTGCAAAAAGAAATTTATAAATCACAGGAAAATCCCGAAGTGTTTCTTAAAGAAAAATTCGGAGATATGTACGATAAAAGCGATTACAAAATCATTGATAAATTTAGTATTGAATTAAATTAAAAGAATTCGTTGTTCGATTTTAACAAAAGTAATTTTTATCTTTTTTTTGATATAGGATTTAATTAAAAACTTTGAAAATAAGTAAAAACAATCTATAAAAGAATTTGTCTATCTGTCTCTTTATTGATTCTAAATAGCTAAAATTTCCGTAAATTTGTAGACAATTTATATTTTTATGTTGACTAAAGAAAAAGTTCAGGATTTCCTTAAAGAAATAGAAGTAGATGATTTGGTGAGTAACTTTCAGGTAATGGGCAGCGATGTGTATATCGACATGACCGCTCATTCACCGGCAATGCACGAAAAGAAGAAGCTTGAGGCAGCAATGAAACAGGCTTTTGCAAGTGAATTTGGAGAAGAGATTAATTTAAAACTAAAAATAGTTTCTCCGGAGCCAAGCGAAGTTCAGCTAAGTCAGATCAAAGGAAAACAAATCCCTGGAATTCAAAATATTATTGCCATTGCATCCGGAAAAGGAGGTGTTGGTAAGTCTACGGTTGCTGCTAATCTTGCAGTAACTTTAGCAAAAATGGGTTTCAAAGTCGGAATTTTAGATGCCGATATTTACGGGCCGTCTGTTCCAACCATGTTTGATACAGAAGGTCAAAAGCCGATTTCTGTAGAAATTGACGGGAAAAATTTGATGAAACCTATCGAAAACTACGGTGTGAAAATGCTTTCCATCGGATATTTCTCAGGAGCAAATCAGGCGGTAGTTTGGAGAGGACCAATGGCTTCAAAAGCTTTAAACCAGATGATCAGAGATGCAGCTTGGGGAGAATTAGATTTCTTGTTGATCGACCTTCCTCCTGGAACTGGTGATATTCATTTATCTATCATTCAGGAAGTTCCGGTAACAGGAGCAGTGATTGTAAGTACACCTCAACATGTTGCTTTGGCGGATGTGAGAAAAGGTATTGCAATGTTTAATATGGAAAGTATCAACATTCCTGTTCTTGGATTGATAGAAAATATGGCATATTTTACGCCGGAAGAATTACCTGACAATAAATATTATATCTTTGGAAATCAGGGAGCGCAATATTTGGCAGATGATTTAAATATTCCTGTTTTGGGTGAAATTCCGTTGATTCAGAGTATCAGAGAAGCGGGAGATGTGGGAAGACCTGCAGCGCTTCAGGAAGGCACTAAAATTGCAGAAATTTATGTAGAAACTGCAAGAAAAATGGTAGAGAGTTTAGTAGAAAGAAATAAGTTTCTACCGCCTACAGAAGCCGTGAAAATCACGACAATGGCAGGTTGCTCACCAAAAAAATAAATAATGATTTCAAATTAATTTTTGAAAAACCAAATTCGAATATGGAGACAAATATAGCACACGAACAAACTGTAACCAAGGTATTGGAAGCTCTTGAAAGCATCCGTCCGTTTTTAAACAAAGACGGTGGCGATATTGAGCTTTTGGATGTAAAAGATAATACCGTTTTCGTAAAACTTCTGGGAAACTGTTCAGGTTGCTCTCTTAATTTCTCAACACTGAAATTAGGGGTAGAAAATACCATCAAACAACACGCTCCCGAAATTGAAAAGGTAGTGAATGTAGAATAAAAAATACGACGATATATTTTTTGAAGACAGATTTCTTTTGAAGTCTGTCTTTTTTTGCTTTTGATATTATATACTAATTTTTTTTATAAAGGTTTTTTGTTAGTTTAATTTTTTTGCTGCTACCATTTTTATGAATTGTAATTCCTTTTCTTCATTAAAAGTTATACAAGTTAGATGTGGAAAAAAATCAGCAAATTCAAAATTAATTTTAGCTTTTACTTCTTTCAAAACTTCGTAGTTGTTGTAAATTATTAAAATATCAATGTCGTGATAATTTTTTCGTTTTAGACTTGAACCAAATAAATAAAATTCAAAATCAGTACAATTAATTTTATGCAAAAACTCAAGAAATTTTTTTTCAAAAAGTACTACTTCCCCCATTTAGAATTTAATTTTCCCAAAAAAATTCCCCATTTGCAAATATCAATTCTTAATTTGTCACCGACTACAGTAGCTTGATCTGTAATTGAACCATTAGGGTTTGTCTTGACAACTACATGAAAATCGCCATATAGGTCAACGGCAAATCTAATTGATTCTGCTGTAATGTCATAATCGTTTATCATAATTACAACTATTGTAGGTAGTCCAATCCGTGTAACTCTAATTCTTCTATTGTCTAATCTTTCAAAGCTTTTGACTTTTTTGTGTTGTCTTAATCCTCTAGAAACAAAAGAAAATTCTTTATCAATCAAAATATTATTATCTCTCTCATTACAGTATCTCATGAAATCTCCTAAACTACCAAATGAGATATTTTTATCATTTAGAAATTTTGTTGTTTTTGCAGATATATTATACTGCTTTTTTATATTAACAATAAAATTTAAATCAGAATATTTTTCACAAATTTCTTCTATTTTTTCATGCTCTACTATTTCCAAAGAAAGAATAAAACTATGAAAGTTGATACCTTTTTTTCGCTCTATCTCTATTAGATTTTGATCTATTGATATTATTTTTTTTGCAGAATTAAAATCTTTTAATTTTTCTATGAGAAAATTTTTTGACCAATTATCACTATACATATATCGAGACTATTTCTTTTGGAAAACGAATTCCAGTCGTTGTTGAATTAAAAATATGTTTTGCTTCAAAATCATTTATGTGTTGTTTAAAATTTTGAAATTTTTCTTTTTCATTATCATGTAGTAAATGATAATTAGCTTCAATTATATTCAAAATTTTTCTATTATTTGGTATTATGATAGTTCTTATTTTGTTTAACCAAAGTTCAGGCATTTCACTTTCAGGGTTAAATCTTTCTTCAGTTTCAGGACCATATACATCAAAAATAGTTTTATTCTCCAAAAATAAAGGGTCTATGATTTGTTTAACGGCTGCTCTATTATCAAATTTTTTAATTGAAAAAACTTTTGCTAAATTTTCTTCATGATTGAATTTCCATTGTAAAATTAATGATTCTGGAAAATCTTCTTCATTTTTATCGATTACTGTGTGACATGTGGGACATAATAAAATCAAATTATTGTAATTACCTTTATCTACTGATTTCATAACACTATTTTTTCTTGCACCCTCGTTGACGCTTATAATATGTGCAATTTCAGCAATGTGGATTTCTTTCGAAGAAAATGTTTTAAATAACGGTTGATTGCAATCAGGATTTTGGCAATAACCGCCTGAGTTTGCAAATAATTTAATTTTTGTAAAATTGTTTGGATTTGCTTTTCCTCTCGAACATGTCATTTAAGTATAGTATTTTATAATTCCAATTACTTCAAATGTACAAAGTTTTTAACAATATTCAAGCTTAACTCAAAATGTAAAGAAATATTTATAGGTTAATTTATTTGGAGACATTTTCTATATTAAAAAGCCCCGGAAAATCCCGAGGCTTAACAAAATCAAATATGAAAATTTTACTTTACAATTACTCTCTTCACTTCTCCTTCTGAAGTTTTAATTAAATAAACTCCGATGTTTAGTTTGGAGGTGTCGATGGTTAAGGCAGATTTTTCTTTTCCAAGAATTTTTCCGCTCATATCGTATAACTCGTAGCCCTGGGTTTTGTTGAAATGTAAGTTTTTTCCTTTATTTACAGGATTCGGGAAGATGTTGAACGTTGCTTTCTCGGACTTCACTTCGTTAGCTGACAGGCTTGCATTTGAAATATTATATTTAGCAATAATGTAGTATGACGTATTGCCTGTGTATTTGTCTCCTGCCGCGTAGATAGAATTATTTTTTACAATTAGAGAGGTGTAAGACCCATCAACGCCTGTTTCTTTGTATGAATTTTGATTATTGATTTGCACCAAATTCCCCGAATTATTATAATGAGAAATAAAAGGATGCTCAGAGGTTGTTCCTCCTACAAAATAAAATTCGTTTCCATGATTAACAAAATTACTGTAGAAATCAAGAGTATTATTATCATTGGTCAGATTAATAGTATTCGATAGACTTCCCGCCGTGTTGATGTTATAAAATAGGTTGTTGTCTAGATCCAAAGAATTAATATTTCCATTGACGTCAATTTTTGAAAAATAATAACTTGATGCCGGATAAGTAAAGTTTCCATTTAGACCAAAACTGTTTACAATTGTTCCTGTTAATGTTGTTTTACTTATTTTATCATTATGAAAATTTAGTATTTCTGAACCAGATCTTAGTATATAACCATTATTGTTTTGTACAATAATTCCATTATTTCCGTAGCTGTTATCCGTTGTGCCGTTTGATAAAAGCTTAATAAATCTTGTACCTGTAGATAATAAGATTGAACTATCCGATAAAACTACGGTGTTGTTGTTGCGGAAACCGTTCGCTCCGTTAAAAGTAGTGGTAAATTCTCCAGCAGTACCAAATGTAGTATCTAGTGATCCGTCATTTAGATTATATCTTCTGATACTTATTTGTGCTGATGAATCTTCCGACGTTTTTTGAAATGAAACTAAAATTTTATCCGATCCTTGAGGTATTATTGTGAAATCGCTCACATAATTTGGTAGCGTTAAAGTACCACCAATCCCGAAAGAATTATCATAGCTTCCATCTAAATTAAGTTTGTAAATTTTATTTGGAGTTAATGAAACAGATGAAGGAACGTCTTTTCCGTAAACAAAAAGTTTATTGTCGGCACTTTCTATAATCTGCAAATCATCAGCTTCACCAGTTAATGGTATTGAAACTATTCCATTATTTCCAAAAGTTGTATCTAAATTGATGGTTTGTGCGTTCAAATTTAAATAAAAAGTGGAAATCATTGCGATGGCCGTAATAGTAATTTTTGTAGTCATAAAGTCTATTAATTTTTTGCGCGAATTTAGTTGTTTTTTAGTTTTTTTATCTGTTGTACATCTAGAACTTTGTTGTACTAGAGTAAGTAAAACTGCTGAGTAGATAGGATTAAACGGCTGTATTTATAGTAAAATGAAATGTTCTATTTTCGAAAAATCTTTGTTTGAAAAAAAGCCCCGGAAAAAATTACCGAGGCTTCATTAAAATCAAATATTTATAAAAACTACTTTACAATTACTCTTTTTACTTCACCTTCTGAAGTTTTAATTAAATAAACTCCGGTGTTTAGTTTTGAGGTGTCGATTGTTAAGGCAGATTTTTCTTTTCCAAGAATTTTTCCGCTCATATCGTACAATTCATAACCCTGAGCTCTGTTGAAATATAGGGTATTTCCTTTGTTCACAGGATTCGGGAAGATGTTGAATGTTGCTTTCTCGGTTTTAACTTCACCCGTAGATAACGTTGGCGAAAGGGCAACTTCGTACATCGACAAAGTTCCGCTGATCTCGTTGGCAACGATAACGTAACCTTTTCCATTATTCATATTTACGGACGGAATATAAGTAATTCCCTCTGGACCGTTGTCTCCTCCAAATGCAGAAGTTGATCTTGAATGTTTGTAATCTACAAAAGTCACGTTGTTCGGATCTGTAACGTTATAAACCATCACGCCTCCGGTTCTTTCCAAAGTGATAAATGCGAAAGTTTGTCCATTAATAGTTCCTAAAGTTACACCTTCAGGTTCAGGACCTTTTGCACGACTTCGGGTTTTGGCTCCGTTGGCTTCGTTATCGGCATTGAAAATCAATGGATGGTAGGCTGCAACATGTCTTTCAAACTGATCTCCGCTATCGAAAACCAACTGTTTGGTGTCTGTATTGAAAATTGAGAATGATCTTGCTCCCAAAGCGTGAATTTCTTCGTATTCAGCATCACCATCTGTATTTCCATTTACACTTGTCGTTCTGAATCTTCCTAAATTATGCGAAGCTTTTAAAATCGAAGCATTCGGGAAAACCGTTGAATCTAAAGTATATCCATTGGCTCCAACAGTTGTTCTTTCACTAAATCCGCCTAAATCTTTTTCGTCTCCTTCGTTTGCAGTAACCAGATAATTGGTGTTTCCTATTTTATAAGATGCCATTGCATCCGGATTGTAATACGCTTTCACTGGCCAGTTGGCAATTAAAACTTCTCCATTATTGTCTGAAGCGTCGAAGCCGTTTCCTGGAAGGCTCATATCTTTTTTACCTAATCCCCAAATTCCAGTCAATGCTTTTGTCGCTAAATTAACCTCAATGATCGCATTGTTTTCCTGACAAGAAACCCATGCTTTCTGACTGTCCGGACTGATGGCAATATATTCAGGTTCTAAATCCTGCGCCAAAGTGCTGGTCGACTTTACTTTTCTTCCTCCGGTCGCTGCCAAAGTAGTTTCCATTCCGTTAAATTGCGTGAAACCAAGTGTGGTAACATTCGTCTGCGTTAAAGCCTGAATTCCTGCTACCGTCAAAGTAGGCACATCAATAATGCTGATTGAGCCTTCAGGATCTACCGTGTACGCATCGTTGGGTTCGCCCTCGTTTGCGGTCATCACTTTTGTTCCGTCTGGTGTAAATGTAATCATGTCTGGTAAAACACCAACATTTAGTTGTTTCAGGAAAACTCCATTGATGTCGAAAAATACAACCGAACCATTTCCTTGAGGATTCGTTCCGTTCGGAGAAGCTACTGCGATAATTCCGTTCTTTACTGCGATGCTCGTAATTCCTCCGTAAGGCGCCATATTAACAGTTTGAATAACTGTTGGTGTAGTCGGATTTGAGAAGTTAATGATATCAAAAACATCTGTCAAAGAACTGATCGTAAATAATCTTTGTGTTGCAGCATCATGAACTACTATTTCTGTCGAACTTGTGCTGTTTCCTGAAGGATCAAAACTTCCGATATAATTTAACTGAATCTGATTGGAAGCAACCGGTGCGGCTTTATCATTATCAATAATATAAATCGTAGAATTGGCATCGCCTGTAATCGTTGCACCGACCGGATTCTCAAGACCAACCACAAAATATTCAGCCTGCTGTTCTTCCAAAGTATCGTCGATGATCGGAATATTAACTGTGACGCTTGTCGTTGAAGGCGTAATATTGATGGTTTGATTAGCTAAAGTAAAATCACTGCTGTTAGCGGTGTTGAATGAAGCAGATTTTACTACCAAATTCACAGTTGCATTCGAAGGGTTGGTCACATTGATTTTAAATGCTAATGTACCTGCATTTTCATTGACTTTAATTAAATTTTTATCTAAAGCAATGCTTGTTGCTGCCGTTGTGAAAGTACTTGAAGTAGCTGTTGTTACTGCATTGTCGCTGGTATCTTCAACTAAATTAGGTTTTAAAGCTAAATAATAAGCCTGATTCGGAACCAAACCAGCCGTTGGAATTACCGTTATTGTATTGTTGACGAAAGTCGTGGTGAAAGGAACAACAGTTCCCGTTGCGTTGTTCAATCTTAATTCAACTAAACTCTGAGCGTTAGCAGAAGTAATCGTAGAATTGTCAATCAATCTTACATTTTCATTGAATGTGATTGTAGGATTTACCGTTGTAGAAGCGTTGTTCAAGTTGTTTGCAGGCAAATATGCAACGGTCGGTGGAGTAGTATCAACACCTCCGGCTGGAGTGGCATCAACGGTGAAGTTATCAAATCTGTTGTTTCCAACAGCTCCTCCGCTACCTTGAGAGAATTCTACTTTTAACTTAAAATTTGGGTTGTTTGAAACTCCTGCAATTGCTGAAAAATCAAATGTAATCAATTGTGGGTTGGCATCTTGTGAGGTTACCGTCTGGTAAGGTACAAAAGTAGTTCCGTCTAAAGAGTAAAACCAGTTTTGATTTCCTGCCCCGGAACCCGATCTTCTAGTAGTAAATTTTACGACAACATTGTTATATCCTGTAGTTGGTAAAAGAAACTGCACATTTCCGTTGATCGGATAATTATATCTTAAATGCGTTCCGGAAGCGTCGCCGTTTCTTGCGTTTAAATTATCGACATTGAAATTTTGATTGGTACCATTTGAAAAATCAATGTAAGTATCAGTATTTCCTGTTCCGGTAGACACTGCTGTGATTGAACCATTCAAAAGCGATGATGTAGGAGCAGTAATTGCTGCAAGAGATGTACTATTGTTAAAGTTCCAGTAATGAACTAATGTGGTCTGTGCAGTAAGCGCGCCGTGAAATAATGCAGCGATAGGCAGTAAACCTCTCAAAAGATATTTGTTCTTCATTTTTACAATTTATTATTTGTGCAAAAATGAAGGTTGTAGGTTGTGAGGGTTTTAAGGGAAGGTTATGAAATGGTTAATTATTTGTTTGGAATGTGATGTAATTTTAAATTACTGTTAAAGATTTAAAAAATTAGTACCAAAATGTCCGTCTGCAGAAGTGTTTTTTATTTTTTTTCAAAACACTGTGAACCAATTGCGCCACCACCGTATTCCAGAACAATGTTATCTTTATAAAAAATATATTGACAATTGTTGTTATATTCTATTTTTTCTTTCTCGTTAAGGGGTTTGTCGAAAATTTTATATGAATACTTTCCCATTCCGCTCCTTGCGAAACCTATATTTGTAATCTTTCCGTTTTGTATCGAAATACAATTTGCTTGATTTAAAAGTTTTTTAATTTCATCAAGAGTTTGATGTGTCCATCCAATCGACTTAAGAATTTTTTCCAACTCATTAGAATTTGGTTTCAAATTCCAATTTTGAGAAATAACCTTTAAATCATTAGTTCTTTGAATATCATCTGAATTTTCCTTTTCACTCTTGTATTTCAATTTGTAGATTTTAATACTAATTTCTTCTGTAATTGTAAAAATTTTGTTCTCTGGTTTAAATTCGATATCCACTATATAACTTTTAGGTATAAGTTTCTGATATTCTACCTTCAATATTTGAATCTCTGATTTTTTGTGCTCAAAATTTTCTATTAGTTCTTTTTTACTACTCTCAGGCATTGAAGCCATAAATAGTAAAAATTCCTTTTCTTGTTCATTTCCACTCTTGTATGTTTTAATGAAATCCTCATGCATTTCAGCAGGTAGTTTTTCAACAATAACATTGAACAAAGAATCTTTGTCAATATTTTCTCTAAATTTTATATTTTGAGCATTTAAATTTATTGCCGAATAAAGCAAAGTTAGAATAATTGTAATTCGTCTCATAGTCATTTTTGCTATCTCTCAAATTTATGCATTGCCAAGCAAAAATTACATAACATTACCTAAATTCAGTCTATGTATTTAACAAATATTTCTCATTCGGATGTTTACATTTGAATTTTGTTTTGATGACGTAATTACTGCTAAATTTCAAGAAATTATTCCTCCCCCAAAACTCTCTCATAAATATTATGAATCAATCCATCCGCAACAGAAATTTTCGGAACAAAAATCTTGTTGATATCTGCCCAATGCATCACGAAATTGTAGATTTTCAAAGCGTGAGCCAAAACATCGGCTCTGTCTTCTCTGAAACCGTATTTTGTCATTCTCTCCTCAACAGTCAGACTATTAAATTCTTTGTAAGCATTTTTTAAATAGGCAATTGACATAGGTTTGCCGTCTTTGGTTTTGCTCATCGAGAATACTTTATTGATGTTTCCGCCGGAACCGATGGCTACAATTTGTTTTTTGCTGCTGATGTTGGCTTTTATTTCTTCTTTCATTTCTTTCCAATTGTCTTCTGTCACGAGATTGTTGAGAAGACGAATCGTTCCGATGTTGAAAGATTTTTCGTAGACCATTTGATCGTTTTCGTAGAAGGTAAGCTCTGTAGAACCACCGCCAACATCTACATAAAGATAGGCGAAATCTTTGTCAAGACCTTCTGCAACGTGGTTTTCGTAAACCAAAGTCGCTTCTTCATCCCCAGAAATAATTTCGATGGAAAGATCAGCAAGATTTTTTACTTTTTCAATAATTTCCTTTCCATTTTCAGCATCACGCATTGCGCTCGTGGCGCAGGCTCTGTAATGTTCAACTTTATAAATTTTCATTAAATCACTGAAAATTTTCATCGAATCTAAGACCATTTTTTCTCTTTCAACCCCGATTTTTCCAAGGGTGAATACATCCATTCCTAATCGCAGAGGGATTCGCAGGAGATTTAATTTAATAAATTCAGGTTTTCCGTTTTGAATTTTTACCTCGTTGATTAAAAGTCGGGCTGCATTACTTCCTATGTCTATCGCTGCAATGATCATTTTAGATTGTATTTTATTGAATTTCAGTTGTTTAATTTAAAATCGAATGTTTTTAAAAAACGAATGTACAAAAATTAATTCTTTATGTTAATTTCAGAGCTGATTTAATATTCATTCTTGAAAATTTTAAACCATTAAGAACATTGAAGGATTAAGATTGATTTAGGATCAATAAAATTGATTTAAGTGTCCTGCTTAATAATTTTACCTTGGTAAAACTTAAAAAATCTGAAGCTTATTTATCCTTAAAGATTTAATATCCTTAATGTTTCAAAATCTATTTCCCAGTCTTTGCTTTCAGATATTTATATGTTTCAATTTGAGAGCGGCATTCTTTCTGGTCGTTGCTGATGTATTCGTTGCTCAGTTTTTTATCTAGAATTCTCGCTTTCACATTATCTCTTAATTGAATATCAAGAATATCTTTCAGCTCTTTTTTTAGATTTTTATCAGTAATTTTTGCGGCGGCTTCAATTCTGTAGTCTAGGTTTCTGTTCATCCAGTCGGCAGATGAAATATAGATGTCTTCAGCACCTTTGTTGTAGAAATACATTACTCTTGCATGCTCAAGATATTCGTCTACAATACTGATGGCTTTTATTTTTTCTTTAAAATCTTTCTGATTAATGGCACAATAAATTCCACGTACAATTATTTTAATCACTACACCGGCTTCTGCAGCTTCGTACATTTTTAAAATCAATCCACGATCACTTATAGAATTGGCTTTTACGATCATTTGTGCTTTTCTTCCCGCTTTTGCTTCTTCAATTTCTTTATCGATATGCTGCACAATTTTTTCACGCATAAATTGCGGACAGACCATTAGATTTTTGCAGGTTTTCAACACCGAAAGATAATCTTCTTTCGGTTTTTTAAGAACGGTAAAAACTTTATTAATATCTGCCATAATGCCTCTGTCAGAAGTCATTATCAAGTGGTCACCATATATTCTTGCTGTTTTTTCGTTGAAATTTCCTGTGCTTACAAAACCATATTGTAACGTTTTGTTATGTACACGTTTTTTAATAATACACAGTTTAGCGTGAACCTTCTTATCTGGAATTCCTATTAAAACTGTGATTCCTTCAGGTTCAAACATTTCTTTCCACATCAGATTCGATTCTTCATCAAATCTTGCCTGAAGCTCAAGCATTACCGTCACTTCTTTACCGTTTCGAGCAGCGTAAATTAAAGCGTTGCTTATTTTTGAGTTGCTGGCTAAACGATAAGCGGTGATCTGGATAGATTTTACATCAGGATCCATTGCAGCTTCACGTAGCAAATCGATTACTGGTGTGTAAGTGTGATAAGGAAAACTTAATAAGACATCTTGTTTCAAAATTACATCGGTTACTCTTTCACCGTGCTCAAAAGCCTGATGCGTAAATGAAGTTCTTTCAACAGGTTTTTTATAATATTCAAAAACATCCGGGAAATCCATAAAGTGTTTGAAATTATGAATCTTTCCACCGGGGATGATGCTGTCTTTCTTGCTTAAATTTAATTTTCGGATGAGCAGTTCGAGCAAAGCCTTATCCATATCTTTATCGAAAACAAAACGGGTAGGTTTTCCTTTTCGTCTGTTTTTAAGACCTTTTTCTATTTTCTCGGCAAAATTGGTTTTGATGTCATTATCGATGTCCATTTCTGCATCTTTTGTGACTTTAAAAGAATTGGCAGAAAACTCGTCATATCCGAAATAGGAAAAAATGTGTGGCAAGTTAAATGTAATGACATCTTCTAAAAGCATGACATTTTTTTCTTCTAAATCTTCCGTAGGCAAAAGGACAAATCTTCCCACAAAACGGGATGGAATCTCAATAATTGCATAATTGCTGTGATATTGCCAGTCTTTTTTCCTCATCGCCACACCCAGATACAAACTTTTGTCTCTATAGTAAGGCATCGGCGTATTTTCGTGAAGAAGAATAGGAATAACATTAGATTCTACCACTTCATCAAAATATTGTCTTACAAATTCTTTCTGTCTGGCCGTAAGGTTTTTTGAAGTTTTAATGAAAACTTTCTGGTCTGCCATTTCAACCTGAATTTTTTTCCAGGTTTTGTCGAAATCTGCCTGTTGGGTGATGACAATTTCGTTAATCCTCTGAAGAATTTTTGATGGCGGCTGATAGAAAGATTCGGCAATTACTTTTTCCTTAAAATCCATGGCACGCTTAAGACCGGCTACACGCACTCTGAAAAATTCATCTAAATTGTTGGAAAAAATCCCAAGAAACCTGATTCTAAGATGCAAAGGCACATTTTCGTCCATTGCTTCCTGTAAAACTCTTTCATTAAACGCCAACCAGGTAATATCTCTGGGATTAAAATGTACAGACATAGGTATTAGTAAAATTTATCAAAAATAATAATAAAACTCATGTTTTATCTGATTCTAAAGTTAATTCTTAATTAAATTTTTAGTTGAAGAAAAAGTCATTAAAACAGTGAAATTATTTTTTAGACACATAATTCACATTAGATTACAGAAAATGTTTGAAAGCAACAGAAGACTTCGGCAGGCTCAGCCTGACACCGGCGATGATTAAAAAAATCTAAATAATGTCATCTGAGCTTATTGAAGGATTTTGTAAACTTTTTAATAATAAGCTTTTTAAAAATCTTTGTCATTTTTGAGGTGAAAAAACAAGTTGATTACTGTCATCTTAGAACATATTATGTTTAAAATTTGTCTCGGTTTTTATTTAAAAATAATTGAAACTGTCAATTTGTCACAAAAATTCTAATGGTACAGATATTGAGAAAGTGAGAGTGTAATTAAACTTTAAAATTAGAAAAATATAAATATTATGAGTAAAATAATCGGAATTGACTTAGGTACTACCAACTCTTGCGTTGCAGTAATGGAAGGTAAAGATGCTGTAGTTATCCCTAATGCAGAAGGAAAAAGAACAACGCCTTCTATTGTAGCGTTTACAGAAGATGGTGAAAGAAAAGTGGGTGATCCTGCAAAAAGACAGGCTGTAACAAACCCTACAAAAACTGTATATTCTATCAAAAGATTCATCGGGACACATTTCAAAGATGATGCTTCTGAAGTTTCAAGAGTACCTTACGCAGTTGTAAGCGGCCCAAATGATACTGTAAAAGTAAAAATCGACGACAGAGAATATACACCACAGGAAATTTCTGCAATGATTCTTCAGAAAATGAAGAAAACTGCTGAAGATTATCTTGGACAGGAAGTAACAAGAGCGGTAATTACTGTTCCGGCTTACTTTAACGATGCTCAGAGACAAGCTACTAAAGAAGCTGGTGAAATCGCAGGTCTTAAAGTAGAAAGAATCATCAATGAGCCTACAGCAGCAGCTTTGGCTTATGGTATGGACAAGTCTCACAAAGATCAAAAAATTGCAGTTTACGATTTAGGAGGTGGTACTTTTGACGTTTCTATTCTTGATTTAGGAGACGGCGTTTTCGAAGTATTGTCTACAAATGGTGATACACACTTAGGAGGTGATGACTTTGATGATGTAATTATCAATTGGATGGCAGACGAATTCAAAGCTGAAGAAGGTGTTGACTTAAAATCTGATGCAATCGCATTACAAAGATTGAAAGAAGCAGCTGAAAAAGCAAAAATCGAATTGTCTTCTTCTCCTCAAACTGAAATCAACCTTCCTTATATCACAGCTACAGCTACGGGTCCTAAACACTTAGTGAAGCCTTTGACTAAAGCTAAATTTGAGCAATTATCTGCTGACTTGGTAAGACGTTCTATGGAGCCTTGTAAAAAAGCGCTTTCTGATGCAGGTCTTTCTATCTCAGATATCGACGAAGTAATCTTGGTTGGTGGTTCTACAAGAATCCCAATCATTCAGGAAGAAGTTGAAAAATTCTTCGGTAAAAAACCTTCAAAAGGTGTTAACCCAGATGAGGTTGTAGCAATTGGTGCAGCTATTCAAGGTGGAGTTTTAACTGGAGATGTGACAGACGTACTTTTATTAGACGTTACGCCACTTTCTTTAGGTATCGAAACTATGGGTTCTGTTTTCACTAAATTAATTGATGCAAACACTACAATTCCAACTAAAAAATCTGAAGTATTCTCTACAGCTTCTGATAACCAGCCGGCTGTAAGCATCAGAGTAGGACAAGGTGAAAGACCAATGTTCAACGATAACAAAGAAATCGGTAGATTTGACTTGACAGATATTCCACCAGCACAAAGAGGAGTTCCTCAAATCGAAGTAACTTTCGATATCGATGCAAACGGAATCTTGAGCGTTTCTGCTAAAGATAAAGGAACCGGTAAAGAGCAGTCTATTAAAATTCAGGCATCTTCTGGTCTTTCTGACGAGGAAATCGAAAGAATGAAAAAAGAAGCTCAGGAAAACTCTGCAGCAGATAACAAGAGAAAAGAAGAAGTTGAAATCTTCAACAAAGCTGATGGATTGATCTTCCAGACTGAAAAGCAATTGAAAGAATTTGGTGATAAATTGTCTGCAGACAAAAAAGCAGCGATCGAAACTGCTCACACAGAATTGAAAACCGCTTTCGAAGCTAAAAATGGTGACGATGTAAAAGCTAAAACCGAAGCTCTAGATGCAGCTTGGATGGCAGCTTCAGAAGAAATGTATGCACAAGGTCAAGGCGCTGAAGCAGGAGCACAAGATCAAGGTCAGGCAAACGGAGCAGAAGATGTTCAGGATGCAGATTTTGAAGAAGTTAAATAAGACTCAGCGAGTCAAGCAATAATAGAATCCCCGAGCTTAAGAGCTTGGGGATTTTTTGTTATTTTGTAGAGTATTAAAAAAATATATTTTCTATGATGAAGAATCTATTGAATAAAAACCTGATTTATTTAGGATTGTTTTTTGTTGGTGTTATATTGCTTATAGTTTTTTTCACTAAAATTAAAAAAACTGATGAAGATGTTCATCAAAGTAAATTTGAGGAGACGAAAAAATATATAAAAGGTTCGATAGCAAATGTAAATACAAGTCAAGTATATATTTTAGAGCCAACTCCTGAATATTCTATAAAAAAACCACTTATTCTTAAAGTTGTTGATGTCAAAACAGATACAATAAAGATGATGAGGTTTTCGAAAGATAAATTCATAAATCTTAATCCTTACTTATCTGTAAAGGAATTACTTAAAGAAGAAAATAATGGAAGGACTGTTTCACTTTCCAAGCAAGATTTAATAAAAGCGATAAGAAATACAGACGAAGTTGTTGCATCTCCAAAATCTGATTTTCTTTTTGAAGGGGCAAAGTATTGGATTTCGACTGTTTATAATATGGGAAGCCCATTCTTTGAAGTAAGAAAGTTTCGGAAAGATTTATATAGTGGAAAGGATGGTGGTTTTGTTATAATAAATTATGGAGGAAGCGGTAAAATTTTATCAATAAAACCTATTGAAAATGAAGTGAGGATAATTACCCAGTTTCCCAAAAAAATATCATATTTTGATAATAATGGAATTCAAAATGCTTTTATAAAAGTTGAAGCAGAAAATCTTTATTATGATAAATATTACAATTTTAATATGGAAGTTTTAGATTCACTTAATCATAAACTTTTATTCAAAATTCGTTTGAAGTCAAATGATAACTATATTTATCAATTTAAATAAAGAATAGAATATCAATTATCAACCAATTATTAATAAATGAATCCCCATGCGAAAGTTTGGGGATTATTTTTTGTTTACAAATGAAGCATTTCAGACTCCTTTTGCGATTTACATATATTAATGAATTGTTAAGTATTTTATAATGAGTTGTTTATTGTTTATTCTTTCCACTGAAATCTGAGCAGGTAACTGCAGGATAGCAGAAATTTATGATAACTATACTTTTAAGAAAATTAAAACATGAGAAATATCATGTCTTTAGGATTTAACCTTTCTTAAGTTTTAATTTAAATACAAGCATCAAGTAAATAATCAATAATCACCAATCTTAGAATGAAGAAATCTATAGTAACTCTGGGTATTTTATTAAGTACCACAAGTTTTATCTTCGCACAGGAAAAACAACCGACCGGTACGACCAAGAATCAAGATACGATACAATCCAATAATAAAACTAAGGATATCGAAGAAGTAGTTATCATTGCCTACGGTACCCAAAAAAGAGGAGAAGTTACCGGTTCTGTGGGTAGAGTAAGTGCTGAAAGCTTTAAAGATCGTCCAATTTCGAGAGTCGACCAGGCATTAACTGGTCAGATTGCAGGGGTTAAGACGCGTGCTACTTCAGGAAAACCTGGCGAACCATTAGAAATCAGAGTTCGTGGTACCGCTTCAATTTCTGCAAGTAATTCACCTGTTTATGTTGTTGATGGGATGGTTGTAGACGATATGGCAAACGTTTCTCCTGATGATGTGCAATCGATTGAAGTATTAAAAGATGCTGCTTCTACAGCAATGTACGGCTCTCGTGGTTCAAATGGTGTAGTGATCGTCACAACAAAAAAAGGAACGACAGGAAAACCATCATTCACTTTCTCACAGTATTATGGTGTACAAACTATCGAAAAAAAGCTGGATATTATGACCAGCTCAGAATGGATAGATTATGCAACTGAATCGATCAACAAAAGGTGGGTTGCATTAGCGCCGGGTAATTCAGCATCAGATAGTTACGAAGTAAGGGCTAAGTATTTTAACTTAGCAAATACGACCAACTACAATTTGGCTAATGTTCAATATATGATTGATCCTCGATGGGGGACCAATCAGGTCGCTAATATCGATTGGCAGGATGCGTTTTACCGTCCGGCATCCATTCAAAATTATCAATTGGGAGTGCGAGGTGGAAATAAGAATGTGAAATATGCTATTTCAGCTGCGTATTTCGATCAGGAAGGTTTGGCGCTCAATACCGGATTCAACAGGTTTAATTTAAGCGCTGTGGTTGATGTCAATATTTCAGATAAGTGGAAAGCTGGAATTGCATTGAGACCAAGTTATTCTCAAAGTTACGGAGCAGCAGTAGACGGAAAAGACAATGAAGCGCACAAAATGCTCTCGATGGTTCCTGTGGCAGAATTGTCGGCAGGTCTTTATACAAATTTCTGGAAAAACGACCGATACCGATGGGCAAGTTCTTCACAGAGTCCGATTGGGGCACTAGAAAACACGACCAATAATACCAATGAATTCAGGTTACTATCCAGTTTATATATGTCTTATGATATTTTGCCAAGTTTAAACTTAAAAATTTCAGGAGGGGCAACCAATAACTTTAATCTGAATAACGGATATACACCAACTTTTAACTTAGTGACCAATATTCCGGGGCAGGTAAGCATCGCCAGCCGTAGAACGGTGAATTATAACCGCTATTTAGGAGAAGCTTTATTATCATATAAAAAAACTTTCGGAGATCACAGTGTTAATGCAATTGCAGGTTATAGTGCTGAAAATTACAGAACAACAAGTCAATATAACCGGAACAGAGGATTTCCTAATGATGATCTAAAGACCTTTAACTTCACACAATCTGCATCTGTACTTAACTCAGAATATACCGCTTCAGAATGGATGTTGGTTTCTATGTTTGGTCGTGTGAACTATGATTACAAAAAGAAATACATGTTGTCTGCCAGTATTCGTAGAGATGGATCTTCGAGATTTGGGTGGAATAATCTTTGGGGAACATTTGCAGCATTCGGAGGTGCTTGGAAAATAGATGAGGAAGAATTTTTAAAGGATTCAAGCTGGTTAAGCAATCTAAAACTTAGATACAGCTGGGGTGAGAACGGAAATAATTCTATTGGCGACTACAGAGCATTTGGAACACTTGCAGGCGGAAATTACTCATTTGGCGGAAATCTTTCAAATGGTTTGATTCCAAATACAATTCCCAATCCAGATTTAACTTGGGAAAAAACAAGATCTTCAGATTTTGGTTTTGAATTAGGATTATTCAACAGAATTGATTTTACAGCCGATTATTATATCAAAAAAACCAATGACCTTCTTTTGCAACAGCCAATACCATACGTTACAGGGTATAACATCATGTGGAAAAACGTAGGTTCAGTGCAGAACAAAGGTTTGGAATTAGATTTAACGACAAAAAATTTAACAGGAGCTTTCAAGTGGAATACATCTGCTAATATCGCATTTAATAATAATAAAGTATTGCAGTTAGGAACTGATAATGCACCTATTTATACAGGTTTTAGTAA
This sequence comes from Chryseobacterium aahli, assembly GCF_022699665.1. Classification (GTDB taxonomy): domain Bacteria; phylum Bacteroidota; class Bacteroidia; order Flavobacteriales; family Weeksellaceae; genus Chryseobacterium; species Chryseobacterium aahli. The sequence continues at coordinate 151,812 of NZ_JALDNB010000003.1, forward strand.
CAGTACCAATATTATTCAGGTAGGAGAAGAGCTTAATTCATTTTACTTGTATGAAGCAATAGGCGTGCTTTCTAGCGCAGATATTGCCAATGCAGGTATTGCTAAAACCAATGGCGCAATCGCTGGTGATACAAAATACAGAGATGCAAACGGTGACGGAATTATCAATGAAAACGACCGTCATATTATCGGAAGTCCAACTCCTGATTATTACTGGGGTTTTACCAACACTTTTTCTTACAAAGGATTTGATCTTTCTGTATTTTTCCAGGGACAAAAAGGTGGGTACAGCTATGCTTTGCTAGGTCGCGCAATTGACCGTCCAGGAATGGGTACTACAACCAATGTGATGGGGAATTGGGCAAACCGCTGGCGTTCTGATGCAGAACCAGGAGATGGAAGAACTCCAAGATTAGATGGTACAACAGGGAGTTTGCTAGATACAAGATGGCTGTACGATGCAACTTATATTCAGCTTAAAAATATTACTTTAGGATATAATTTTGAGCAGGATTTAGTGAATAAATTAAAAATTTCTAACCTTAGAGTGTATGTCAGCTTAGAAAACGTCTGGAGAAAAGACAACTATTATGGTGGCTACAACCCAGAATCTGTACAGTCAGACGGTACCGATTACGGAGCATATCCGAATGCGAAAGTGTATATGATGGGCTTAAACTTTAACTTCTAAATTTTAAAAAAATGAAAATCACTAAAATAAATACTTCCCTTTTACAATTAAATATGAAATCTCTTACAAAAGCATTGATTTGCGGAACTATAATGCTTGGGATGCTCAGTTGCGAAGATGATTTAATGCTGGAACCTGAAAATAATATTACCCAAAATTCTTTTTATACTACCGAATTACAGATTCAGCAGGCTTTGTCCGGAGTATATTCAGCAATGGTGAATGCTTCATCAAGAGGAGGGTATGATGTTAATTTTTATCTATTGGCGTCAGAAGTTCGCTCAAATAATTTTAATGCAATTTCACAAAACGGAAACAGAGATTATTACGCAATCAACCGTTTTCAGGATACTTCTTCCACTGATGAGATGGAAATTCTTTGGGAAGATGCTTATCAGCAGATCTCTTACGCAAATACGCTTTTAGCGAGAATAGATGCAGTGCCGTTTGCAAATCCGGCAACTAAAGAACAATACCGTTCTGAAGCTCGTTTCTTAAGATCTTACGCATATTTTGAGTTGATGAGAAGTTTTGGAAAAGTTCCATTAATCGATAAACCTGTGAGTCCTGAAGAGGCGGCTAAAATACCAAGAACAGATCTTGCGACACTTTACAATTTCATTACATCAGAAATTGAAGCATCGGTAGCAGGTTTGAAAGATGTATATGACGCCGCAAATAAAGGAAGAATTACGAAGTCTGCAGCTCACGCCATGTTGGGGAGAATTTATCTTACAGGATCAGGATATCCGCTAAATAACGGTTCTTATGTAGCGAAAGCAAAAGATCATTTGTCTGCAGTGATTCAGGGTGAAGGTCAGTTCGTGACTTTTGCTCCTAATTATGCAGATCTTTTTAAAAGTGTAAATGATAATAAGTATCACATTTTTGAAATTCAGCATATCGGTGGAGGTTTGTCTCAGGGTTCTTATTTGCCAAGTTATGTTTCACCGAATTTTGGTTCTGCTGATCCCTATTACAATGCACAAGGCAGTTTATTCAGTTCTGCTGAATTAGGTGTTTCACAATCATTGATTGATACTTATGAGCCGGGAGATTTAAGACTTCCTTTAACGATCAAAACAAGTTTTATTGGGACAAACGGACAACCTGATCAGGCGAAATTTTTCGTAAAATTCCGTGAAAAAGGAATTGTTCTCAGTAACCGTTACGACTGGCCAATTAACTTCCCGATTATACGATATGAAGATGTTATGTTGATGTATGCCGAAATTTTAAATAATGAGGGAAGTACAAGTGCAGCTGTTTTTTATTTAAACAAAATCCGTCAGAGAGCAGGCCTTGCACCAGTTTCTGCATCGATATCTGCTGCTAATTTTACTACAGCACTTCGTAAAGAAAGAAGAGTAGAGTTTGCTGGGGAAGGTGTGTATTGGCATGATTTAGTACGTTGGAATACCGGAGTTACGGTTATCAATCAGGCTGCTGCCCAGCTAAACTATAATTACACCATTACAACCAATGATTATTTGTATCAGGTACCTTTATCTCAAATTCAGGTAGCGGGATATGATCAGAATCCCTAAAATATCTTTTAAAAAACTTAAATATAAAATCCCCGAGCATAGGCGAGGGGATTTTTAGAGAAATATCTAAATAATATTTATTTAAATAAAACGACTGCGCCCAAGCTAAAAGCTTGGGCGCAGTCTATTGCAAAATTTAATTCTTCTTAAACATAATCTCATCCAGTCTCGTCTGGTTAAGATAAATCTGTTGAAATTCTACCGGCATATACTGATACAGAATGTTCCATTGTTGGCTGTCAGTATGTTTTTTTAAGCTTCCGAATGACCTGATAAATAGATTTTCGATAATGTGTTTTACATTGAAAGTTCCGTTTTTGTAAATCCATTCCATCATTTTGATGTTTCTGTTGACAATGTTGATTTTAGATTCCTTTAAAAGAACTTTTAGATAATCAACGGTCGACTGAATAATGCCCGGAAAATTGTTTTGTGCAGAAAGCTGCGAAATTTCGTTCTGAATTGATGGATAAAATATTTTTAAATGCTCGATTGCCTGAGTTTCATTAATAGTATCCGCTTCAAAATTCTTCATTGTTAAAATATTTTTTTAAACATTCTAAGAGTTACTAAAAGTGTACCAAAACCATCAGGAAAAAATTAAAAAAAATTAATGTTGTTTAATTTAAAATTAAAAACGATAATGGTTAATAAACTCTTTGTTGATGAATGTTTTGAATACTTTGGCTAAAATAACTTTTTGCTAACTGATTGATTTTTAAATCTATTTTAAAATGTTGTTTTTGATCAGGATGTAACGAAACCTTTAAAATATGTAATGAAATGGAAATGGTGATCTCAGAGAAATAATTTTTTGCTGACAATTTCCATAATTATTAATGTCTCTTCTATAATTATTGTGTCAATTTCAAAATGATAAGTGACAAAATGTTTAACTGAAAATAATAAAAGCTTTCTGACAATGTTTTGATGTTCAATTTTCATCTTTAAAAATTTTCAATAAAAATGAGTTCCAAAGTATCGTAGAAAAAGGACGAGAAAATACATCCAAAGCAATTGCTGTATAAAGCATGAGAGTTAAAACCTTAGCTGACTTCGCTGAGTGAAACGCCTTTGCGAACGATTAAACAGTATGATTTTAAAAAAACTTTGTGTACTTTGCGTTTTAAAAAAAGCTGCAATACTATTATAAATCCCAAGCAGTTCTGCATTTTAACACAAAATTTTGAAAAATTATTTTTTGTCGTTTTTAATCCTCAGATTGAATATCTTTGCAGTCCACAAAAAATCAAAGATGTTTTCAAAAATTGCAGTACACAGAGTCGGAAATAAAATCAACGGTGAATCACTTATTCTTTCTCAGGAAGAACTTCAGCTGGATGAAGGAACCGTAGAATTGTTGGAGAATTATTTTTTAGGTTCATTCAAAACCGAAGAAACTTACCAGTTTTACAGTGATTCTTATTTGGTCAATAATCCCGTATTCAGTTCAGTGTCAGAAATTTTTGAAGACAAAGCGAAGTTCCTTTGGGAATCTGAAAACCTGGCAAAGCATCTCTTTGAAGCTGCCGAAAACCCACGAGTTCAGGGTGGCGAATTGTTTGTTGTTTATTTTGAAGACGACAGAGAAGGTGACGACAAAGTGGATAAAATCGGGATTTTTAAAACCGAAAAAAGAGAATCTTTCCTAAAGATTTTCCCTAAAAATGAATCATTCGAAATAGATAAAGATCAGGGAATAAGCCTTTCAAAAATCGATAAAGCAGCATTGATTTACAACAGCAGTAAAGAAAGCGGTTACGTACTTTCTGTAGTTGATAATAACAAAAATGGCGACATGTATTATTGGTTCGAAGATTTCCTGAAAGTGAAGCAGCGTGACGATGAATATTTTCACACCCAAGAGGCGTTGATGGTTTATAAAGATTATATCATCAAGCAGCTTCCTCAGGAATTTGAGGTTTCAAAGGCAGATCAGGCAGATTTTCTGAATCAGTCGATTAATTTCTTTAAAGAAAAAGAAGAATTTAAGCTGGATGATTTTGCGGCTGAGGTTTTGAAAGATGAGCATGTCATTGAAAGCTTTAATAATTTTAAAACCGATTACGAGCAGGAGATGCAGATCAATATTGCAGAAGAATTTCCAATCAGTGAAGCGGCAGTTAAGAAAACGCAGAGACATTTTAAAAGCATTATTAAATTAGATAAAAACTTCCATATTTACATTCACGGAGACCGAAAAATGCTGGAGCAGGGTCAGGATGAAAAAGGAAAATATTATATGCTTTACTTTGATAAAGAGGTTTAAAAAAGATGAGTAATTTAATATTGTAAGGTATAGAATATTATGCATATCACAGAATATTTTAATAAAAATTAACTGTTATGCTTTGATAATCAGATACTCATGTTAAATTACTATTAAAAAGTGATAATTTTTATTAATAATCAGTACAAATTTCAACTTGGGTACCACAATGTATTTATCGGGCAGTAAAAATGATTAACTTTGATTCTTTAAGTGTTATTTATGAATTTTGTTGAGTGTCATGATGAGCCCATCCATATACCGGGCTACATACAAAGTTTTGGTTATCTGATTGGCATCGATGCAGTATCTCATACCATTACATTTTTCAGTGAAAATATTACAGATATTTTTAATACCGAAAATTCTGAAATCTTTTTTGGGAAGAAATTGACAGATTTTCCGGAGCTTTTTCAGACTGTTATGACTTCTGATATTTTCGAATCTTTAGAAAACCTTACCCGCAGAGACAACGAAACATACTTCGATAAAATTTTTATCGGAGATCAAGAATATCACTTCTCGATTTTTAAAAGCCAGAATCAGATTTTTTTGGAATTTGAAGCACTTTTAAAAAATCATGAAAAACGAATCACCAATAAGTACGATAATTTCTACATCATCGATAATGATCAGGAAATTTGGGATCAGCTTTTAAGCACGCTTTTCAATATCATCAACTATGACCGAATCATGGTCTACAAATTCATGGAAGATGGTTCCGGTAAAGTGATTGCCGAAAAAGCCAATGATAGTCTTGAAAGTTATTTAGGCTTACATTATCCCGAATCTGATATTCCGAGACAGGCTCGTGACCTTTATAAAAAGAAAAGAAAAAGGATTTTCAGTAATGTGTATGCAGAGCCGGTGAAGTTGGTCAGCAAAACGATTGATACCATTGATCTTACTTTTGTAGCTTCACGTGCAATGTCGCCTATTCATGGGCAGTACATCAAAAACTCAGGCGCTTCTTCAAGTTTCAGTGTGTCAATTATTATTGATGACAAACTTTGGGGCTTGGTGACTTGTCAAAATTCTGAACCCAAACATATTGATCTTGAAGACCGTGTGCAGGCCGGCATTTTTACAGTGCTGGCATCCAATGCCTATTCTTCATTTAAATCAAAAAAAGAATTAGAATATCGTTTAGATTTAAATTTAAAAGCATCACAGCTTAAATCTGAATTTTTAAAGCATAATACCTTATTCGAATCGCTTATAGAAAACAAATCTGAAATCAGAAATCTTCCTGAAGCAGACGGTTTGGCAGTAGTTTCAGAAAATTATGTCGTGACCGACGGTGTTACTCCCCAGCGTGATGTTATTCACAAAATCGTCGATTGGGCATATCGAAATACTGAAGAAACCATATTCATGAGCCGTAGTTTTCTAAAAGATTTCGGTAATGAATTGGGTCTTGATGAAACAGCAGGTGGTATAGTCATTTATTTTGTTGAAAAAAGCAAAAATGAATTACTGATCTGGTTCAGAAAAGAATTTGACGACCACATCAATTGGGCAGGAAAACCCGAAAAGAAAATCGAAGTATTTTCTCAAAACGGAGAAGAAAGAAATATCATTTCACCGAGAACTTCTTTTGAAGCTTTTAAAGAAGAAATAAAGGGGAATTCCAGAAGATGGAGCAGCAGAAACGAAATTGCGATACAATCAATTCGTGATGTGATTTTGGAGACTTCTCACCGACAGTACGTCACCATCAAAAGACTGAACGAGCAGCTTAAAAAAGTAAATGAAGAATTAGACAGTTTTTCATATACGATTTCGCATGATTTGGGAACTCCGTTGACAGTAATGAAACTGAATGCGCAGATGTTGCTGAAAAGTCTTTCAGATATTTCTGATAAAAACAAACATAAAATCAGTTCTATTATTGACGAAATCGACAATATGGCTGAAATGATGCATGACGTTTTGCAATTAAGCAGAGCCAAGCACAGCGAAATTGAGCTGGAAGATTTAGAAACACAGCATACCATTGGAAAAATCACCGAAAATGCAAAAATGACTTTTGACACTCCGAAAAGCGTAGTAGTGGTCAAAGATTGTCCAAACGTTATGGCTGACAAAACTTTATTGCATCAGGTGTTTTTAAATATAATCAATAATGCAATCAAGTATTCATCCAAACAGGATCAGCCTGAAATTCTGATAGAAGGAATGGAAGATGGAGAGCAGGTTATTTACAAAATCACCGACAACGGTATCGGAATTCCTGAATCTGAAAAGCACAGAATGTTTAAGATTTTCAACAGGATGGATAATGCCAGAAAATTCAAAGGAAACGGAATCGGTCTTTCAATTGTTCACCGAATTATGAATAGAATTGGCGGAAATGTCGATTACGAAAGCAGTATTAACGGAACTTGTTTTATTTTAACGTTTCAAAACCCTAAATTTGTGAAACAACTTTAAATTTAAAACAAAAAATGGTATCTGAATATTTAAAACAAAACACCGCTGAGTTTCATGATGCAGCTGAAAAATTATTTAGTTCTGATAAAATTTTCAGCAAAACGTTCACTTTAGAAGATTATAAGAAAATCATCAATACCAATTATCTGATGCTTCTTCACAGTGAAAACAAAATATTCAGTAACCTTTCAGCAAAATTTTCAGAAAAACTTCATTTAGATAAAAGAGTCAAACTTCCGTTGATTGAAAAAGATTTGGCGAGTTTAGACTTAGACAATCAAACGGCTTCTCACGATCTTGAATTTGCCAATGAGCATGAAGCTTTGGGAGCAATGTACGTGATTGAAGGTTCTACTTTGGGTGGAAACGTAATCGCAAAGCAGCTTTCAAAAACTGAAGGTTTTGATGATGTTACATTCAACTTTTTCGGATGCTATCAGGAAAATACAGGACCGATGTGGAAGAACTTTAAAGAGGTTTTGGATACTGAAGTTACCGAAGAAAATTACAACGAAGTATTGTCAGGAGCTAAGAAACTCTACACTTTTTTATTAAACGTTAATTAATTTCCTTAAATAATAATTAAAATTCCCGAAAGATTGCCCAATTTTTCGGGAATTTGTACATTTGGGAAGCAAAAATTAAAGCTAACAAAATAAACAATAAATATATTATGAAAGTAACCGTAGTAGGTGCAGGTGCTGTAGGAGCAAGTTGTGCAGAATACATCGCAATGAAAGACTTCTGTTCGGAAGTAGTTTTAGTAGATATCAAAGAAGGTTTTGCTGAAGGAAAAGCAATGGACTTGATGCAGACTGCATCTTTGAACGGATTTGATACAAAAATTACAGGTACTACAGGAGATTACAGCAAAACAGCAGGTTCTCATGTAGCGGTAATCACTTCTGGTATCCCAAGAAAACCGGGAATGACAAGAGAAGAATTAATCGGTATCAACGCAGGAATCGTAAAAGAAGTTACTGAAAACTTAGTTAAAAATTCTCCTGAAGTAATCATCATCGTGGTTTCTAACCCAATGGATACTATGGCTTATTTGGTACACAAAACTTCAGGTCTTCCTAAGCACAAAATCATCGGTATGGGTGGTGCTTTAGATTCTGCAAGATTCAAATACAGATTAGCTGAGGCTTTAGAAGCTCCAATTTCTGACGTAGACGGTATGGTAATCGCTGCTCATAGTGATACAGGGATGCTACCATTATTAAGCAAAGCAACAAGAAACGGAGTGCCTGTAACTGAATTCCTTGATGACGCAAAACAAAAATATGTAATAGAAGAAACTAAAGTAGGAGGTGCTACCTTAACTAAATTGTTAGGTACTTCAGCTTGGTATGCACCAGGTGCAGCAGTTTCTGTAATGGTTCAGGCAATTGCTTGTGACCAGAAGAAAATGATCCCTTGTTCATTAATGCTTGACGGAGAATATGGCGAAAGCGATATCTGCTTAGGCGTTCCAGCAATCATCGGTAAAAACGGTGTTGAAAGCATTGTAAACATCACATTGACTGCTGACGAACAATTAAAATTTGCTGAAGCTGCACAAGCAGTAAGAGAAGTAAATGGTGATTTGAAGTTTTAATTTTTATTAAACTTTTAATATAAAAAAAACAGCGTGCCCTTTGGGCGCGCTGTTTTCGTTGTTACAATCTTGATAAGTACGTTTCTAATTTTGTATTTGCTTATTGGAAAAAGCTTCTAAAGTCTTTTATTAATAGGGGTGGGCTTTAGCCCGACCACAATTGAAAATTTCAAATTTGGCTTTAGCCAAAACTTATTCTTGGAGTTAATTCAATGAGGGTTTACGATAAAAAAAGCTCTCGATACGCTTTGCTACTCGAGCTGACGATGTATTGAATATCTCTCTTTTAAAGAAAATTACTTCACAACGGTCGCTTCCATTTCCACTTTCAGCGTTTCAAACAGAGTTTTAACTTCAATTACTGTGCTTGCCTGCTTAATGCCATGCTTTGTAATCCAGTTTTGCCAGATGTCGAAATTCTCAAAAAATGCGGGATGGTCTGTTGTATAAACATTTAATCGAACAATGTTTTTCAATTCAAATTCAGCCTGTAAAATAATTTTCTCAATATTTTCCAGGGTTTTGATGATTTGAGTTCTCATGTCAGCATCACTTGTAATTCCGTTATCGTCAATGGCGGTTTGCCCTGAAACGTAAAGCGTGCTCTGAATATTTTTAACTTCCACAGCTTGTGCATAATTTCTGTCGTCCTGCCAAGTCCACGGGTTGATGATTCTTTTTTCCATGTTGAAATATTTTAATTAAATTAATGAAACAAAGTTCGGCAGAACTGAAATTTTATACTGTGACCTGCGTCACAATTATTTTGATTCCAGAAAAAAGCGGCTTAAAGTTTCGCGTGACAGACCTAGGTAAGCGGCCAAAGTGATTTTTGGTATTCTCTGCAAAAGAGAAGGGTAGTATTTCAGAAACTGTTCGTAGCGTTCTTTTGCGCTCATCGTCATCAGTGAAAGAATTCTTCTTTGGTTTGAAATATGTCCGCCGATGGCTTTTTTCAAAAAGAAATCAGTCATTTTGGGAACTTCAGTCAGAAGTTGTTGATAATCATTAAAAGAAAGTTTTAAAACTATCGTATCTTCCAGACATTGCAGTGACTTAGTAGCTTTTGATTGTGTGTAAAATGCTGCATAATCGCTTTCCCACCAATCTTCCATTGAAAACGAAATGATGTGTTCTTTGGCTTCAGCGTCAGTGTAAAAAAGTTTTAGAAGACCTGAAACAATAAAATAGACATGGTCTACCTGATCATTTTCGCTGATGATCATTTCACGTTTTTTGAAATGCTGTTCCGTGAAAAATGATTCAACAACCGAAAATTCTTCGTCTGTCAAAGGAATTGTTTTGTTTATATGGTCTTTGAGGATGTTCATTAGGTTTAATTTAATAAATAGATTGAATAATCTATCTTAGTTCTAAAAACAATCCGTCACCAATTCCATATTCACCATTGCGCCAGCTACATTTCCTGTCATCACAGCGTTGGAAACCGAACGCATCATCGAAGAATTGTCACCGCAAACAAAGAGCCCAGGAACATTTGTTTTCTGAAACATATCTGTTTTGATATGACCCATTTCTGTGAGCTCGCAACCTAAACTTTCAGGGATATCAGAATGTTGCTGAAAAGGAAAAGCTCCATAAACCGCTTCAAAATCGATTTCTTTTTCATCATCAAAAACAAGGCTTTTTACATACCCATTTTCATTTTTCAACTCTGAAATTTCTGTTTCAATAATGTCAATCTGATTGTTTTTAAGTTTTTCAAATTGTTCAGAAGTGAAATTGGCTTTTCCTCTTGTCATAATCGTAACATTTTCTGTCAGATTTTTTACTAAAGAAGCGATGTGAACAGCCTTATCTCCATTCGCAATAATTCCAGTTTTCTTGCCTTTGTATTCATAACCATGACAATACGGACAGTGAATAAGCGAAATTCCCCATGATTCTTTAAAACCTTTGATGTTTGGAACTTCGTCAATTATTCCAGTGGCAACAATGATTTTTTTTGATTTAAAAGTTTCACCGTTTTCTGTTTGAATTTCGAATCCGAAGTCTGTTTTTTGAGCTGAAACCGCTTTACCATCATAAAAATCAACCGTATCATATTCTTCAACCTGACTTTTAGCTATTGTTGAAATTTTGGCAGGTGAACTTCCGTCATGAGTCAGAAAATTATGCGAATGAGGCGTTTGTTCATTACAAGGTTTTCCACTGTCGATGACCAAAGTCTTTCTTAAAGATCTTCCTAAAGCCATTGCGGCAGATAACCCTGAGTAACTTCCCCCGATAATGATAACGTCAAATAAATTAGGCTGTTTCATATGATATAACTGATTTTTCTTGTTTAAATTCTTGCCAAAGTTAGAATAATTTTTTATTATTGCAACATAATCGCATTAATAAAAATGAAACGAAGAAGTACACCTACCAAAGAAGCCGTTCTTACATTGCTCACCAATACCCGGAAGGCGATGAGTCAGGATGCGATCGAAAAAAATATTGATGTGAATATGGATCGTGCTACAATTTACCGTGTGCTCAACCGTTTTTGTGAAGACGGAATTCTCCACCGCATCGTTGCAGAAGATGGCAAACAGTATTTTGCAGTCTGCATCAAATGTGAAGAAAAGAAACTGGCAGACCATCATTTTCATTTCCGATGTACGAATTGTCTGACGATAGAATGTCTGCCGGTTCCGGTGCAGTTTTCTTTACCACAAGGATATCAGGTAGCAACTGTAAATTGTATTTTGACGGGTGTTTGTAAAGATTGCGCTTAGGACTTTATATAGTTTTCAAAACACCACCATCTGCTCTCAGACTCGCTCCGTTTGTTGCAACAGATAATGGACTAGAAAGATATGTTGCAAGATTGGCAATTTCTTTTGGATTAATAAATCTTTGGAGCAAAGAATCTGGATTGGTTTGTTGTATGATTGCAGCTTTCATCTGATCTACAGTGATGTTTTGAACTTGTGCAAAATGTTCTATGGTCGAAGCCACACCATCAGAATAAGTCGGTCCGCCAAGGATTGTATTGACAGTGACTTCCGTGCCTTTGGTTAATTTTGATAAACCGTTGCTGATTGCCATCATCGAAGCTTTTGTCATTCCGTAATGGATCATATTTCCCGGGATGTTTACTCCAGATTCACTGCTGATGAACAAGATTCTTCCCCAGTTTTTTTCCAACATTTTGGGCATAAGCTTTCTTGATAATTTTATGGAGCTCATCACATTCACTTCAAAAATATGATACCAGTCTTCATCGGAAATAGTTTCAAAATTTTTCAGCTCAAAAATTCCGACATTATTAATTAAAATATCAATATCATTTAGCTGTTCAAGCAAATTGTTTACTTCATTTTTATTGGAAAAATCGGCAGGAATTCCTGAAACTTTTGCGTCAGGAAATTGTTCTGTTAGTTGTAAAACTGCTTTTTCAGTTTTTTCTTTTTGTCTTCCGTTGATGATGACTTCTGCGCCTTCCTGTAATAACTGTTGCGCGATTGCATATCCAATTCCCTGTGTTGAACCGCTGATAAAAGCTTTTTTTGATGTTAATTCTAAATTCATTGTAACTAAATTTTATTTTTGTAATGATTAATCCAAAAATGGATAAAAAAATTAGCTGAGAACAGCCAATTGCATTTCTATTTGTTGAGACAAGATTTTTTTATCGGGATACATTCGTCTTAAGGTATTCAGACCGCACCAAAAAGTGATGAGGTATTTTCCTAAAATAGATGCCTCAGTTTTATTTTTTAATTCTCCTTTTTCTTGAGCTTCTCGGATCGCTTTAGTGTACATTTCTTCAACTTCTTTAAGGATTTGTACGGCTTCTTTTTCCAGATTCTCATCAATGTAAGTCATTTCTACAACTGTATTTGCGATGATGCAACCTTTTAAATGAGCAGGTTCGTTTTCATCAGCAATTGCCCGGAAGAAATCTTTAATCAGTTCAATGGGGGTGTTATTTTTCTCCAGATTATTTTTAAATTCAGCAAAAGCCAGTCTTCTCTGGTTGATTACTTCTTTGAAAACCTGCTTTTTTCCCCCTTTAAATGTATTGTAAAAACTTCCGCTTCCTGCTCCGGTAACGGTTAACAGGTCATTCAGTGAAGTCGCAGTATAACCTTTTTTCCAAAAAATATCCTGTGCCTTATTAATGAGTTCTGCATTGTCGTGAATGTTGGGTCTTCCTCTCATTTTATTTTTGTAATGATTGATACAAAATTAGCAAAATATATTTAACAACAAACATTTTCATAAAAAAACATATTGAAATGTGTTTTAATATTTGGAATAATTTTAATTTTTGTCTTTTAAAGAATCTACTTTCGGTTTTTCTTCGACAATAGACATTTTATTTTCAAAAGGTTTAGCTTCTAAAACTGTAATGCTGGTCTGTTCTTTTCCAAGATTGTATTGTACGAAAACGGTTTTCTCAGTACTGCGGATGATGTAGGTGTTTACGTTTTTCCAGTTGTTGCAAGAGTGCATATATCCTAAATTATATGCTTCTGGATCTTCTTTTTTCAGGCGTTCTTCTTCACCTTCTCTTAGCGGTTCGCCGGTATTTATTTTTACACCACCCACATTTTTTATCAGCTCATCAAAACTCTTCTGAATCTCGAGCGGAGAGAATTTTTTGTCTTTAAATTCCTCAGATATTCTTATTTCTGCTTTAAAGGTTTTTCCTTCCATTACAGTGTACGTTCCGTGATCATAGAAGTATTCTTTATCAAAATCTTTGGTTTGTCCGTTACCATGATATAAGCTGGGGTCGGTAAATGCATAACCTTCCGGAAGCTTAAAATAAGGGAAGATTCCATGAAATTTATCGGTCACCGGAATTTTACTGATGTTGTAACCCGTATCTGAAATTGCTTCTCCTGAGTTATCTGTAACGGAAGTCACAGTGGTAGAATCTTGCTGAGGTGCCGGTTGCTCTTTTTTATTGCATGACCACAAAGTAAGTGCCGACAAGGCATTTAGTAAAAGGATATTCTTCATAATTCAATCTATTGAGAGGTGTCGTTATGCTTTTCTGTGGTAGCAAAATTGGTGCTAAAGAGGGTGAAGACTATTTAAAATTATGTTAAATAGTAAATAAGGTGATTAATTATTTCAAATCATTCAAAACCCTTTCAAACTCTAAGTCTTTTTTATCTAAAATATCCTGGTCTTTATATTTTATCAATTCATTGATTCTGACTCCTATTTGCTGGGTTTGGGAGTTGTCTGGGTAAAAGATTCCGTTTCCTGTAAATTCTAAAAGGTAATCTCCGGGTAGTTTTACTTTCACCAAATCACCATCTCCACCGGAAGTTTGCTGGCCAATGGTTAATGATTGAGGAAATATTTTCTGCAGACTCATAGAGTACCATTCGCTTGCACTTCGGGTTTCAGAATTGACGAGAATAAAAACTTTTCCTTTGTAATTGTATGTTGTTTTATCTTTAATTTTTGGAAAATAATTAGCAGAATCTTCCAGATAAATAAATGTGCCTATATTTTTGAGATTCGGAGCGTAATACTTAGAAAAATAATTTTCTACAGGCGAAAAGTATTTGTAGATGTAATGGAATGGAAAACCACCCCAATCCGGATAAGCTCTCATGTCAAAAACAATGGCTTTTTTCTTTGCAGCACTTCCTAAAATACTATCCATTTTTGCATCTATCTTGTCGTCATCTACATTGTTGATAAAGGCTAATGTTTCGTTGATTTTAAAGTAAGCAACGTCCTTATGAGTGATTTTACGGCTTTCTAGCTTCTTGATTTTATCTTGAAGATAATTAACAATAATCTCATACTTTTCCTTATTGGAAGTGTCGATCATATCAATTTTTGTAGAAACTTTCTTGTTACTCTTAGCTGATTTTAGTTCTAAAATTTTTTGCGGAAGATCATCGGGCCAGATGAGATTATTTTCATATTTCGAAAGAACATACACCAACTTTTCTCTGTTTGAAGTAGATAAAAGTTCTCCTTTTTCTTTAATGATTTGAGAAATGCTTTTTCCATTGACGGATGTGATTTTGTCGCCCACGTTAATTTGAGCTTTTGAACATATTTCAGGTAAAATAAGATGCGTTACCAAAATGTGATCATTAATAATCTGGAAATCAAATGGCGCAAGATAGGTCATGTGATAAATATCTTTCCTGTAATTCAGCTGTTTGTAAAAGCTAAACGCATGGCTGTCTTTAAATTTTGAAACCAATTTGGCTAAAATAACTTCAAAATCTTTTCTCGAATTTATCTTTGAGTTTTCATCTAAACTATTGTTGAAATATTCATCAAAGCCTTTGTCCATGATATACTTATGTGGGAAGAGGTAATCTACAACTCCCTGTATTTTCACCAGAGCCAACAAACGATATTCTAAAGGCAAATTTTCTGTTTTGGAGAAAGAATATTCTTTTTCATCACTGACCAGTTTACCTTTTGGCAGGTTTTCAAAATTGTATCGATGCTTATAAATATTGTTGAGCAAATCTTTATTGCCAGCGCTTATTTTTTTGTTCTTCCGAAACCAGTCAAAATTCTGATTCTGCAACATCAGATCCTTTGAAGTCTCAGCGGGAGCAGGTGTAATGAAATTCTTATTCAGCTTCGACGTTAATTTATTGATGACGGCATTGAAATCATCATCAGTATTGATACCTTTTACATTTGCCAAAAACAAACTGTCGGCATTTACTTTTCCGCTGGCAAGATCGGGATGATAATATTTGAGGAAGTTCCAGGTTTTGAAAAAGATAAATTGTTGTTCGGTTTGTGCGAACAGGTTTTGTTGGAAAAGGAATAATACTAAGGAAAAGATTATTCTCTTCAGATGAAACTTAGATTTAGGCATATTGATTTTTGTGATTGGAATCATTTTTAGCTGTGATTTAAACTAAAAGTTAGTGTGTCAAATTTAAATAAAATTTCACATACCAAAACCCTGAAAACCCGTAAATTTGTGGTCACAAAAAAAGTTATTCAATGCTAAGGAAAATTACGATTGCTGCAGTTACTTTCATTTCTTTAATGACGGTGAACGCTCAGAAAAGCAAGAAATCACAGTTGGAAAGACCAAAATTGGTAGTAGGTTTGGTAATCGATCAGATGAGGTGGGATTATTTGTACCGTTTTTATGACAAATACGGCGATGATGGTTTCAAAAGATTGCTGAACAAAGGTTTTTCTTTTAATAATGTAATGATTCCTTATGTTCCTACGGTTACAGCGATTGGTCATACCACCATTTATACGGGTTCAGTCCCATCCATTCACGGGATTGCCGGAAACGACTGGACAGATAAGGCAACCGGAAAAAATGTGTACTGTACGACAGATGCTGAAGTAAAAGGTGTGGGAACAAATGATAAGATTGGTGGTCATTCGCCAAAGAATCTTTGGAGTACAACAATTACCGATCAGTTGAGAATTGCAAGCAATTTCCAGTCGAAAGTTGTCGGAGTTTCATTGAAAGACCGGGCGTCTATTTTGCCGGCAGGTCATAATCCGACCGGAGCTTTTTGGTTTGATGAAACGAACGGGAATTTTGTGACAAGTTCTTATTATATGAGCAGTTTGCCGGATTGGGTAAACAAGTTTAACGATCAGAAATTAGCTGAAAAATTGGTTGCTAACGGATGGAATACGTTATTGCCTATTAATCAATATACAGAAAGTACAAGAGACGATGTGCCTTGGGAAAAACCTGTAGGAACTGCGAAGAATCCAACTTTTCCTTACAGCAATCTTGCCGCAGATTTTGCAGTAAATAAAGGTGTCTTAAGAACTACACCATTTGGAAATACCTACACTTTAAAGTTTGCTGAAGCTGCCATCGATGGATATCAGTTAGGGGAAGATCAGATTACAGATTTTCTAGCTGTAAATATTGCGTCTACAGATTACGTGGGTCATGCCTATGGACCGAATGCCATTGAAGTGGAAGATACCTATTTGAGATTAGATATTGAATTGGCGAATTTCTTCAAAATGCTTGACAAAAAAGTAGGGAAGGGCGAATATTTGGTTTTCCTTTCGGCAGATCATGGTGGCGCTCATGCTGAGGGTTTCATGAAAGAAAATAAAATGATGACCGGATTTTTTGATGATGGTTTAGAGAAAAATCTCGGTGCAGAATTAGAAACAAAATACGCTTCAAGTAAACTGATTTTAGGGATTGATAATTACCAGATTTATCTTAATCATCAGCTGATTACAGAGAATAAATTAGATGAAGTTGCCATCAAAAAAAGCATCATTGAAAATCTAAATAAAGATCCACGTGTTTTATACGCAGTTGATTTGAAAGACGTAGCCAATGCTCCTATTCCTGAGCCAATTAAAACCAGAGTAATCAACGGATACAACTGGCAGCGAAGTGGTGATATTCAAATCGTTTCTCATGACGGAATGCTGCCTACCTATGCTAAAAAAGGAACAACACACAGTGTCTGGAATTCTTATGATGCACACATTCCTCTCATATTTATGGGTTGGAAAGTTCCTCATGGCGAAAGCAATGCTTCGCATTTTATGACCGATATTGCACCCACCATCGCTCAGTTTTTAAGAATTGAAAACCCAAGTGGAAATGTAGGACAACCACTAATGGAAGTTTTAGGAAAATAAGATTTTAAATATACCCAACAGAATCGGGGGGGGGGCACACACGCCCCCCTCTGATGTGTGTTTATTTTTGAAAAAACCCCCCCCCCCGCCGGGCCCCCCCCCCCCCCCCCCCCGATTCTGTTGGGTAATGATTTCCTCTATAGGAAACCTTGAAGGTTTAATTCTGTCGTAAATAATTTATTACTCAGTTGTTTCATCTTCATCAGAAGCCCCTTCTTCATCGTCATACTGTTCCAGATAATATGCAAAAGAAAAATCTTCCACATCATCTTCCGTGTCTTCTAAAGTAGTTAGTAAGTCTTCGAAGATTTCTAGCTGATCTACACTCATATTGACAAACTCTAAATGCAGAGGCATTTGCAGTTCACCAGAAATAACATCTGAAAGTGCGTCGAGATTATCCCCGAAATGAGCGGGAAGTTTAATTTTTTCTTTAAGCTGAGTATAAAAATCTTCGTAATCTCCGAGGTCTGCGAAGTCGATGTATGTTGTATTCATAATTTTATTTAAATTTTTACTGTGCAAATGTATGGGTTTTTATGTCATTGAAAGACTGTAGTGGTTACTGTCATTGCGAGAAGCGTAGCGACGAAGCAATCTCGCAGCGAATCTTGAGACATCTCTAATTTCAGAAACGATCCATAATATTTTGAATATCATCCTTCAAATCTCTCCAATCAGAATTTAATGAATTTATTAAATTTAATTTCTTTTGTCTTGAACCTGCTTTTATCTGTTTTTCCCGAAAGATTGCATCTCCAATTTCCTGAAATGCTTCCCAATATACCAACTTATTAACATTGTATTTTGCACTGAAACTCTGCTCGTGAAACTTTTCTTTATGTTCCTGAACTCTTTTCGGGAGATTTGAAGTAACACCAGTATAAAGAACGGTATTGTTTTTATTGGTCATGATATAGATAAAGCCGGATTTCATTTGTGTTATTTTAATATTATTTAAAAGATTGCTTCGTCGCTTTCGCTCCTCGCAATGACAGATTACTGCTTCTCAAAGCTCTTATAATGATTTTTAGTTAAATAAACCTCTCCATTTTTAGTAAAAACAATTCGATCGCCATTTCTGTTTCCACAGCTGTAATTAACATCGGCTTCAAAGTATTTCACCCCTTTCGGCAGCTTTCCTTCTCGGTTTCCAAAGTAATCTCCACCAATTGCTTTTTCGGGAAGAACTTCACAAAGATTTCCCTGAGAAGGATTCCATCCCGCTTTCTTGGCTTCATTTTTAGTGATGTAATAATCAGGAAGCTGATGGTTTTGTTTGACGTAATTAATTACTGTATTTTCTTTGGTAAGTTCATCAATTGATTGCCTGTCAGATTGGCTTTTTGAAGCTTTCGAGGCATTCTCAGTTTTAATGGGCGTTTTCTTCTCAGCAATGAAATTATTATAAATATACATCACCGACATTCCGAAAAGAAGTCCCATGCATGCAAAAAGTACAGAACGGATTTTAGAATTCATAGTTAAAATTTTAATGTACCAATGTAACAATCTAGCAATGTACTAATCCAGAAATATTACAACTCATTGGTAAACTGTTATATTGGTAAATTGTTAAATTAATCAACCCTCCATTCTTCCGGAATATCGCACACCGGAATCGGGTTGATCTTATGCTGTGCCGCTTTATTCATTCTACTGAAAATCTTAAACACTTCCAAATCTCTTCCGCTGTAGTCTGCTTCTGTTTTAGTACCCCATTCTTTTTGGATTTTCTCCAATTCAGGATAGGTTGCGCCAATCTGCATTTCGTCGGTTCTTTCAGCATCCCAAAGTCCGTCGGTCGGAATCGCTTCCTGAATGTTTTTAACTAAGTTTAAAGCTTTCGCCAATGCATAAACTTCAGTTTTATAAAGATCTGCGATAGGAGAGACGTCTACACCACCATCACCGTATTTGGTGTAAAAACCAATCCCGAAATCTTCCACTTTATTTCCTGTTCCGCAAACCAAAAGTCCGTTGATTTGTCCATAATAATAGAGAGTAAGCATTCTCAACCGCGATCTTGTGTTGGCAAAAGCCAGTTTTTCGTTAGGGAATTCGTCGTCGTGAACATCAAAAGTTTTGTACAATTCCTCAAAAGCTGGCGTAAGATTCACAGACATCGCTTCAACATTCGGGAATTTAGATTTTAAATCATTCATATGTTCCCAAGCTCGGTTTACCTGATCTTCTTTTTGACGGATCGGCATTTCGATGAGCAAAGTTTTCAAGCCGGTCATCGCTGCCAAAGTAGAAACCACTCCAGAATCTACACCACCGGAAACTCCCAATACGTACCCTTTAACTCCGGATTTTTCGGCATAATCTTTTAGCCATTGCACAATATGATCGATTACTTTTTGTGTCTGCATTGTATATTTTTATTATTTAAAATTTTCTTTTTTAAGTTCGTACCAAAAACAATGGTCGCCTTCATCAATGAATGTTTCTTTTTCCTCGAAACCTAATTTTCTCAAAACATGATTTGATGCATCGTTTTCTACGTCAGCGTAGGCGAAAACTTGGTCAAGCTTCATTTCGTTAAAAGCGTAATTCAAAACGGCAATAGACGTTTCTGTAGCATAACCTTTTCCCCAATACTCCGGTGTGAAACGGTAGCCAAGATCGTGAATATTCTGATGATTGTTGATTTCTTTAATAAGTTTTAAACCGCTCCAGCCGACTAGTTTTCCGTCTTCTTTTCGAATGACAGCCCATCTTCCGATTCCGTTTTCTGTATACTGATTTCGGATGCTTTTAATCATTTCGGCACTTTGGCTGATGTCGGTTAAAGGTTGTATTCCAACATATTTTACGACTTCCGGATTGCTGTCCAGCGCAAAAAAAGCTTCAACGTCTTCGGGAACGATCTCCCTTAAGATCAATCTTTCGGTTTCAAGATAAATATTCATCGTTTGTATGGTCTTATTTTAAAGATTTTAATATAATTTTTATAGTCACAAAAAAATCCTTTTTCGGTATAAGTTTATATTTATATCCTTATTTTTGTAAACTTAAATTTCATGTAAAAATAATGAAGATTTTTAGAATTGCCGCACTTTCATGCCTTTTAGTTTTAAGTTTAAACTCTTGTAAAAAAGAACAGGAAACTGATTGGAAAGTAGAAATAAAAAATCCTGCCGAAAAGGTAGAGGTTACCGATATCTCAAAAGAGTTTTATGACCAGAATGTTTCGTTAGAGCAGTTCACGGCTAAGTTTCCTTGGTTTCAGGGCACCGTTCCTGATGAAGATTTTGGGAAAAGAAGAGCTGATGCTCAGGAAATAAAAATCTACAAAGAAGCGATTAACAAAATTGATCAGAAGAAATTGCAGAATGAGCTTCAGGATTTGTTTTCGCACATTAAATTTTATTTTCCACAATTTAAAAGTCCAAAGATTTTCCTTTTTTCATCGGCTTTACAGATGATTCAGGATCCTCTTTTGTATGATGATAAAACAAATTTCCTGTTTATTGATATTACAGGATTTATGGGTGATAAAAATCCAAACTATAGAGGTTTGGAACTGTATTTTCAGAAATCTATGAACCCGAGCAACATTGTTCCTAAAGTATCAAGAATGTTTGCCGAAAACATTGTTCCATATACAGGAAACAGTCAGAAATTCATTGATTTGATAGTGTATAATGGTAAAATAATGACTTTACAAGATGCATTTTTAACCGAGACTCCAGATTATCTGAAAATGGATTACACCAAAGAGCAATATGATTGGTCAGCTGCAAATGAAGCCAATATTTATAATTATTTTGTTGAAAATAACCTGATTTTTGGTGATGATCATCGATTAGCAGAACGTTTCATTGCTCCCGGGCCGTTTTCAAAATTTTATACAGAAATTGATAATAATTCGTCTCCAATGGTCGGAATTTACACTGGATGGCAGATTTGCAAAGAATATTTAAAAAAGAAGCCTGAAACAAAACTAGTAGATTTCCTAAAAATGGATGCTACACAAATTTTTAATGAAGCAGGTTACAAACCGAAATTAGAAGAATAATAAAGTTTAGAAAAAATAGAAAAATGAGAAAGACTCAAATCACGATAGATGTAGAGCTGGATGAAAATCACATTCCTGAACTAATCACTTGGAATGCAGCAGATGGCGGAGTAGAGAAAGAGGAGACAAAAGCAGTAATGATTTCCGTTTGGGACGAAAAAGCATCGGAAGCTCTAAGAATCGATCTTTGGACAAAAGAAATGCCTGTTGATCAAATGAAAATGTTTATGCATCAGATTCTTATCTCTATGGGAAGCACCTATCAAAGAGCAACAGGCGAAGATGATGTAGCAGCATGGATCGAGCAGATTGCTGAAGAATTTGCGGTGAAATCAGCGATAAAAATGTAAACAATTAATGTAACAATCTACCAAAGTAGCAATGTAACAATCATTGGTAAACTGGTACATTGATACATTGTTAAATTATAATACAATGAATTTTAATACAAAAGTTATACACGGAGGACAACATCACGAATCTGCAACAGGTTCTGTGAATGTTCCTGTTTTTTTAACATCAACTTTCGCACAAAAAAGTCCGGGAGTACATTCGGGATACGAATATTCGAGAGCGGCAAACCCTACAAGACAGGCTTTGGAAGACTCTTTGGCAAGCATTGAAAACGGAGCGAGAGGTTTAGCTTTCGGTTCTGGTTTGGCTGCGATTGACTGTGTTTTAAAATTATTAAATCCGGGCGACGAAGTTGTTGCTGTGGACGACTTATATGGTGGAACGTACAGAATGTTTACCAGACTTTTTGAAAAATATCAGTTGAAATTTACTTTCGTTAATTTTGATGATGTCTCAAAAATTGCAGACGTAATTACAGATAAAACCAAATTGATTTGGGTGGAAACTCCAACTAACCCATTGATGAAATTAGTTGATATTAAAGCAGTTGTAGAAATCGCAAAAGGAAAAGATATTTTAGTTGCGGTTGATAATACGTTTGCAACACCATATCTTCAAAGACCAATCGATCTGGGAGCTGATATTGTAATGCACTCTGCAACGAAATATTTAGGTGGTCACTCTGACGTTATCGCCGGAGCTTTGATTGCCAAAGATGCTGAATTAGGAGAAAAACTTCACTTCATTCAGTTTGCAAGTGGTGGAATTTTAGGTCCGCACGATTCTTATTTGGTGTTGAGAGGAATTAAAACCTTAGCATTAAGAGTTCAGAGGCATTCTGAAAACGGAATGGCTGTGGCGAAATACCTTGAATCTCATCCGGCAGTTGCACAGGTAATTTATCCAGGATTGGAATCTCATCCGCAATATGAATTGGCAAAATCTCAGATGAAAGATTTCGGAGGAATGGTTTCTTTCACTTTCAAATCGGGTAAAAAAGAAGATGCGATTAAGTTTTTAGAGAAAGTGAGAGTGTTCACTTTGGCTGAATCTTTGGGCGGAGTAGAATCTTTGGCTAATCATCCTGCTTTAATGACCCACGCTTCCATTCCTGCTGAAAAACGTGCAGAATTGGGAATTACAGATGATTTAGTTCGTCTAAGTGTCGGAATTGAAGATGCGGAGGATCTGATTGCAGATTTGGAGAAAGCATTCTCTTAAAATAATAAATTATAAGCATCCGTTTTTATAACGGATGTTTGTTTTTAATTGAATTTAAAATGGAAAATACAAGAAAAGCTACCATTAAGGATTTGTCTCAATTAGCCGAATTGTTTGATCAATACAGGATTTTTTATCATAAAGAATCTGATATTCCTGCAGCGGAAAGTTTTTTAAAAGAAAGAATAGAAAAAGCTGATTCTGAAATTTTCGTTGCAGAAAATGATGATAAATTAATTGGTTTTGTTCAGTTATATCCATTGTTTTCTTCCACAAGAATGAAACGGTATTGGTTGTTGAATGATTTGTTTGTCAACGAAAATTACAGAGGCAAAGGTTTTTCAAAAGAATTAATCGAAGAATCCAAAGAATTGGCAAAGTCTACAAATGCAGCTGGAATTCTTCTGGAAACCGGAAAATCAAACGACGTCGGAAATAAATTATATCCATCTTGTGGATTCGAGATTTACGATGAGGTGAATTTCTACGAATGGACGAATAGATAATGTAACAATTTACCAATTTTTTTAATTGTTACATTAAAATATTACACATTACCAATTACTTATTACTCATATTAACATGACAGATTTTCAAAAATACATTCAAAGATATTTAGATTTAATTCCATCTGAAAACTGGCTGGAAGAATTGAAAAAATCGGGAGAAAAAACTATTTCTTTATTTTCATTTTTAACTGAAGAGCAATCAAAATTCGCTTATGCAGAAGGAAAATGGACTTTAAAAGAAGTTTTGCTTCATTTATCAGACACCGAAAGAGTTTTTCAATATAGAATTTTAGCTTTTGCAAGAGGTGAAAAATCTGAATTGCCCGGTTTTGATGAAGAAAGTTACGCTGCCAATTCTTTTGCGAACGGGAGAAGTTTAGAATCTTTGTTGGAAGAATATCAATTAGTAAGAAATTCTTCTCTGATTTTATTGGAAACATTAAATCCGAAAGTTTTAAACAATATTGGAAGTGCGAACGGAAACCAGATTTCTGTGGAAACGATTTGTAAACTGATTGTGGGACATAATATTCATCATTTGAATGTGGTGGAAGAGAGGTATTTACCGGAATTGTAAGGTAGAAAGACTATTAATCATATTTTTTTAAAAATATAGTTTTGATGAGTAGTAATGTTAAAATATCAATACAGTATTTGTTGTTTGTATTTCTGTTTATTGGGATTTCATTTTTCAACGCTTATTTTTTCTGGTGGCGAATTGATAATGGAACAGAAGAATTTTTTATTATTGTGTCTTCTGTGATGATTTGTTGGATTGGAATAGGTTACTTAAGTACTATGATAAGTGGGAAAATTGTATTTAAAGATCTTAAAGAAGTTGGTTTTATGTCTCCATTTACATTAGTGTTGAATGGGTTTTTATATGAAAAAAAAGGATTGCAGATAGCTAAGAAATTTAAAACTACATTTTCAGCGTTTGCATTTCCAATACTCATCTTTTTTATTTTTTTGTTTTACCAAATTGTACATCTTGTAGAAAAAAACGATTTGGCACATTATAGAATTGAAAAACAAGCAATAATTGAAGAAATTTCATATTACAAAGGTTCTAAGAGAGGACGTGTGGTTTTTAATTTTGATAAAAAAAAGATTAGAAAAGTAATTTATTTGAAAGATAGTTTTAAAAACAAAGGCGATTATGAAGCTATAGTTTTTTCTTCAAGAAATCCTTACATAGCTAAAAGTAAAGCAGAATATGAAGAAAATTTAAAATAATTTATGGAAAACATCATCAACATATTAAAATCCGGTGGTACGATTCTTTACCCAACAGACACCATCTGGGGAATCGGTTGCGACGCCACAAACATAGACGCCATCAATAAAATTTTCGAGATCAAGAAGCGCGAGAAAACTAAATCGATGATTATTTTGGTGGAAAATGAGAAGCGATTACAAGATTTGGTGGACGTTCCGGAAATGGCTTGGGAAATTATGGATTTAAGCGAAAAACCTGTAACATTGGTTTATCAGAATCCCAAAGGTTTACCGAAAGAATTGCTTGCAGAAGACGGAAGTATTGGAATTCGCCTTGTAAAAGATCTTTACTGCAAAAAACTGATTACAAAACTGAATAAACCTTTAGTTTCAACTTCTGCCAATTTCAGTGGCGATAAAAGTCCGTTGAAGTTTTCTGATATTTCAAAAGAAATTATTGATTTGGTTGATTTTGCGGTGGAAGAAGACAGAGAAAAAGTGTCACAATATTCAGGCTCTTCAGTGATCAAAATCTGGAGTGATAACAGAATAAAAGTTTTAAGGGAATAGTTTTTTGTCTCACAGATTTTCACAGATTTTTAAATCGATATGTTTGTTTTGGAGCTTTTAAAATTCTTATAAATCCTTAGACAAGCTCAAAATGACATTATTATAAAGATTTTTATTGATCAACATTGTCAGGCTGAGCTTGTCGAAGCCTCCAGACTTATGTGTTCTTCTTTTTAAACGCATTTTAACTAAAACTCATGTGACTCATGTGTTAAAAATCTTTTGTGACTTTTGTGGTTTAAAAAAATACTTTTAATGTAAATATTTATCTTTGCAAAATTAATTCATCCAACATCCAGCATCAAAAAAATGTTCATCAACCTCAATCAAAATCAAAATTTAAAACTTTTCAAACTCATTTCTGAAGTCGCTGCGGCAAATAACCAGTCGGTGTATATCGTTGGCGGTTTTGTGCGTGACCTTTTAATGAAAAGAAAAGCGTCTACCGATATTGATTTTGTGACAGAACAAAGCGGAATTGAACTTGCCCAAAATGTGGGAAAGGAAATTGATCCTAAAATGAAGGTTTCGGTTTTTAAAACGTACGGAACGGCGATGATCAGATATAAAGATCTTGAATTGGAGTTTGTGGGTGCAAGAAAAGAAAGCTATACCGAAGACAGCCGCAAACCCGAAGTGGAAGGCGGAACGATTGAAGATGATCAGAAAAGAAGAGATTTTACCATCAATGCGATGGCGATTTCTTTAAACAAAGATAATTTCGGGGAACTGATTGATCCTTTTGACGGAATTGGTGATTTACAAAAAGAAATTCTAAGAACACCTTTAGAACCTGCACAAACCTACTCAGATGATCCGTTGAGAATGATGAGAGCAGTTCGTTTTGCTTCAACTTTAAATTTTACGATCGAAGAGAACTCTTTAAACGCCATCAAACAAGAAGCGGAAAGAATCAAAATTGTTTCTATGGAAAGAATCATGGTTGAATTTAACAAAATCATGGTTTCAAAAAAGCCTTCAATTGGTCTAAAATTAATGGAAGAAACAGGTTTAATGAAATTAATTATTCCTGAATTAATTGACTTAAAAGGAGTAGAAGAAGTAGAAGGACAAACGCATAAAGATAATTTTTACCACACGTTAGAAGTGGTAGACAATATTTCTGAAAATACCGATAATCTGTGGCTTCGTTGGGCAGCATTGCTTCACGACATCGGAAAAGCACCGACAAAAAAATTCGTTGACGGAACAGGTTGGACTTTTCACGGTCACGAGTTTTTAGGCTCAAAAATGGTAAAAATATTGTTTCAAAAACTGAAATTGCCATTGAATGCTGACATGAAATATGTTCAGAAAATGGTGAAACTTTCATCGCGTCCGATTGCTTTGATTACAGATGATGCTTCTGATTCTGCATTGAGAAGGCTTCTGTTCGATGCTGGAGAAGATATGGAAGATTTGTTCACGCTTTGTAAGGCAGATATCACGACCAAAAATTCTAAAAAACAAGATAAGTTTAAAAAGAACTTCCAATACGTTGCTGTTAAAATAAAAGAGGTTGAAGAGAAAGATCAGGTAAGAAACTTCCAGCCACCGATTTCCGGGGAAGAAATTATGGCAATGTTTAACCTAAAACCTGGCAGAGAAATTGGGATTTTAAAGGAAAAAGTGAAAGAAGCAATTTTGGAGGGTGAAATTGCCAATGACAGTGAAGAAGCTAGGAATTTTGTTATTGTAGAAGCCGAAAAGCTTGGACTGAAAATCCTTTCTTAGAAAAGTAAAAAAGATTTAATTTAAAAATAAAAAACCTCTTTCAAATAATCTTGAAAGAGGTTTTTACTATTTTAAACTCATCTTATTTTGAGATAATCAACTTAAGATTTTGTTTATTGGAATTATTATCAATTTGAATGATGTAATTTCCATTCGATAAATCTGAAACATTCAATGTCTTATTAACGGTTTTCCCTTGTTTTACAAGAGCTCCGTTTACACTGTAGATTTTCACTTCAACATCTTTGTTTGTATTGATTTTAATGAAATCTGATGCAGGATTCGGGTAAAGACTGATTTTGGTTTCTGCCTTTTGATTTTCTGCAGTTGATAATACAATAAATTCATTAATCACACCCACAGCATCCAGATCAAATCCTGAAGAACCACCAGGAGTTGGGAAAGGGTCTATCGCAACATTTCCGAAGCTGTCGTATGTTCTGTAGGTGTCAATGTTTGTGCCTATAACATCAATTATTTTGACATGAGTAATCTTTGTTTTATCTAAAAGCGGGTTGTCCGGAAGATCGCTGATGTCGAAAGGAGTTCCGAAGCCAGAGGTATATTTTCCTGCAAAATTATTAAGATATGTGGCATCCATTGTTGCAAAACCTGGACCTCCCATATCCGTAGTATTCTGAACGAAATTTGCAGGATATTGATTATGAGAAGGGAAACGGAAGAAATTAACACCATCTGAACTCACTTCTACAAAAGCCAATTCTAAAAATGCTCTGCCAGACTGGCCAGACATAAATCCGTTTTCAAATACGGCAAAGTCAAAACCGCTTCCGTTGGTGATTGGTTTTGCAAAAGTAAGTATAGCATTACCTCCGTCTCCCAGACTTACAATAGATCCGTTAGAAGGCCCAATTGCATTAGCATCAACACCAGCATTAGCAACTGCAGATACTGCGGTGTTGATTTGCTGGTAACCACGTAGAACAGTAGCACCTGTTGCCCAAGATTTAAAAAGATTACTGTTGGCAGGAATTGCAGTAGAACCCGCAACGCCGGCTTGTGGAGCATAACTTTGAGCCATCAAAAAATGAGCAGAAAGAAACGCCGCCGCGATAAATATATTTTTCATTTTTATTTAAATTTTATATCCAATTACTTGATGATGAATTTCTCAGTTTGCTGAACATTCTTACCTGAAATCTGAATAATATAATTTCCTTTGTTCAAGTCTGAAACTGTAATTCCGTTTTGGTAAACGCCAGATTTTACAATTCTTCCTGAAAGATCAACGATTTTATATTGTGCAGAATTCGCATTTTTGATATAAAGGATGTCTGATACCGGATTTGGATAGATTGAAATGGTATTGTTTAGTTTTGTTTCTGTTGTTGAAAGACTGGCTGGGGTAAACACATTTTTATAAACATTGTTGGCACCTACTGTAGTGGTAAATGTATTCAACAGAGTTCCGGTTTGGCTGTAAACATTTAAAGTCGAAGTAGGACCGAAATCATTAGCATTCCCCTGAAAAATTTTCCCGTCAATCGCTGCAAAACCATAAAAATCTCCGTTAAATGTACTTGCAGTTGTAGTAAAAACAGGAGTGCTGCTGAATGTTGCTAAATCTGTATTTAAAGAATATACATTAGTACCTCCGGCAATAAAAAGTTTTGTACCTTCTGAAGTGAATTTTAGTGCTTCATATTGAGATGGTGGTATAACGGAAGTATTTGCTATACTTGCTGTCACCGTATCTGTAGTTGTATTGATTTTATAAACTGTAGATCCTGTAGCTCCTGTACATAAGGCGAAAATATCGTTTCCAACAACCGTGATAGACTGCAATCCAGCACTAAGAGTAATAGTGCTCATAATTGCATTTGTAGCAGGATTGATCACTTCAATACTGTTTCCTGCTCTGTAAGAAGATTTATTCACGTATACTTTTCCGTTCACGGTAACGATCTCTTCAGGTTCTTCGCTTAAAGGAATGCTGGTGATGTACGCTAAAGTTGCTGCATCATGTACAGAAACAAAATGTACTGTATCACCATAATCGCCAGCATTGGTGGTGAAAATCTTCCCGTTTACAATGGTAGTAGATCTTGGTCTGTCTATGTTACTGGTAATTACAGCAGACTTTACAAAGCTTGCCCTGTTGGCAACGACTATTTTGTTTGAATTATTTAAAACTAAATAAGATTTATCTCCGTTAAAATAAATAGACTGTAAAATATCTCCCAAAGCCTCACCATTATTTGCTAAATGATATACATTATTGGTAATGTTGTTGTTAGCATCAATGTAAGAAATCTCTCCGGTAGGAGTACCATAGTTTCCTTCATTAGATACGATGTAACCGTTCGAGTATTGTGCAGATGTCAGTGCAAAACCAGCCAATGCAAAACTTAGTTTTAAAAATTTAGAGTAAAAATGTTTCATTTTTTTTGAATTATTTTTTTTGAATTATTTGTATAAAAAAGTTAAATGTCCCGGAATGTCTCCTGTTTTGACTTTCCATTTTAATTTTCCGAATTTGTTGTAGCAGAAAAGTTCGCCGGAAGAAGTATAGTCTTTAGCGTCTGAAATAAAAATATCACCATTGACAGGGTTTGCAGCAATGCCGTATGGAATGACAATTTTGGTATCTGTTCCGTCTGTTATAAAATTGCTGCTTGTTTTTTCTAGCATGTCAGTATTAATGATTCCGTAGCTGCTTACAGTTCCTCCGGAAGTCCATTCATAGCTGATATAGTAGAGTCTGTTTTCTACAATTGAAAAATTACTTACAGGAATATTAAACTCTTTGATAACCTGATCAGTCTGAGGATTTAAAACATAAGTTTTTGGAGGGATATTTCCGAAGTTTCCTCTAGAGGTTATCCAAAGCTTTCCAGTGTCATCTTTTTTAATTTTACTTAAATTGATGGCAACAGGTATTTTTTTAATCTCGGTAAAAGTATTCAGATCAATGACAGAAACAGTATTATCATAATCAGGACCACTGTATGCACCGGAATTTGCAACGTATAATTTATCTCCTACGACTTCAAGTTCGTCGGGTTGTTTCCCAACATAGAGCTTACCGACAATTTGCAGGGTATTGACGTCTACTTTTACCACATATCCAGTTTGTGATGCTCCCACGGCACCACCGTAAGATGTAATATAAGCGTAATCTTTATGGAAATTAATGTATCTACAGTTCTGAATCTGGATTTCACCAATGTGTTTAGCTGTTTTGGCATCCATCACTTCAATATAATTGGAAAGATTGATAACCGCATACAGTTTATCCTTATATGTTTTAATATCATTACCCACATCTCCCAGACTGCCTACAACATTAGGATTTTGAGCATTGTAATAATTTTCTGTAAAAACTCCGGTAGAATAATCAAAAAAGTCAATCGAAGCTTTGTTGCTTCCCATATTGCCTTCATTAAGTACATAAAGACCTTTGATGTTGATGTCTTCCGGCTCCTGAACTCCCGTGTAGATTGCACCGTAGTTAATGTAATCATAATCTTCCCTACAAGACTGAGTTGTAAGAATTAAAAAGAAAACTAAGAATAAATATATTTTTTTCATGTCTGAATCTCATTAAAAGGTTACTCTCAGGCTGACTCTGTAATTTCGTCCTGGCATTGGGTAATTCTGGATAACGCTGTAATTCTGATCCAAAAGATTATTTACTTCCAGGCCTAATCTGAATTTCCAGTCTTTCATATTAAATTCTTTCGTTCCGGAAATATCGCTCGTGTACCAAGGCTGTTCGTAGTTTACCGGAATGTTTTCAGACATATTGTACCGTTCGCCAACGTAGACGAAACTGTAATTAAGCTGCCAGTCTTTATAAGTGAGCCCCAATAATGCGCTTGCATTATTCTTTGCGGTGTAAGGAATCTGATGCCTGTAGTAAGAAGTAATATTAGTTTTGCTAATATTTGAAGCTTCTGTAAAAGTATAAGTAAAACGGTTGCTCAATAATAAATTTTCTGAAAGAAGCCAGATTGTCTGAGCCGAAAGATCAACTCCTTTTATTTCCACCTCACCCAAATTCTCCATCGTCCAGCGGAATTGTTGTCCTTTTGGATAAGCTATAATTTTGTTCTGAACACGATTGTAATAAGCATCAGCAATCAGGTTGATGTTTTTTAAAACACTTGAATTAAAATCTTTGTTAAATGTAAATCCTAGATCGTACTGATTGGTAAATTCAGGTTTCAGTTGCGAACTTCCGACTTCCGTGTAATACAAATCATTGAACGTAGGCATCCTGAAAATCCTTTTATAAAAACCGTGAACTTTAAATTCTGCGGAAAACGGCTGATAAGAAGCGAATACCGTAGGCGTAAATTCAGAACGGTTTTGAGGTGTCGAAAATAGGGTGTTTTCTATTTTTTCCTGCACAAAAGTTCCTAAAACGCTTCCCTGTATTTTAAATTTTTTAAAATCAAACTGTGAAGCCAATGCCACAAGCTCTGTATTTCTTTCGGGATAGGCAAACTGTCTTAAATTGGCATCCAAAGTATTAAATTGGTAATCTACAGATAAATTGATTTTCCAAAATTTATAAGGAGAATATTGGTGTGCGGTTGATATATAAACCTCCTGCTGTTTGTATGTATTATCGATGAAAAGTGGCGTTCCGCCTGGGTTATCATTGTAATAATGAGTGTAGTCATCAGCAAATTTTGAACTGATGAGAAATTTATATTTAGGAGAAATTTCTTTTTCAAAACTTCCCTGTACAAAGAAATTTTTATCCCACTGTCGGCTCGAGAAAATATCATTGTATTTTGTCACGGCGCCAGGAACTCCTCTTTCAGAATCGTAATAATAGGTTTTCAGTTTCCAAGTTCCGTTATTGATTTTACCGAAAACTCCTGCTTCAGCCCTTAGAGCTTCCACATCACCATTCGTTCTTGTACCTTGGCGTTCCCAA
This sequence comes from Chryseobacterium aahli, assembly GCF_022699665.1. Lineage (GTDB taxonomy): Bacteria > Bacteroidota > Bacteroidia > Flavobacteriales > Weeksellaceae > Chryseobacterium > Chryseobacterium aahli. The sequence goes on from NZ_JALDNB010000003.1 coordinate 183,492, forward strand.
CCGAGGCTTCCATCGGGTAAAGCAACTCTCTGATGAAATTTATATTCGCCATTTGCAGTAAGATATTCTGTGCTTAAGGCAACGCTTATATTGTCATTAAGTTTTTGTTCAAGCAATACTGATGGGTTAATTATTCCAAAAGATCCCGAGCGGAAGTGAAGATTCATATTGGTTTTTTTAGAATCTTTAAAAACCGGAGTTCTGCTTTTCAAATAAATTGATCCTGAAGAACCAAAGTCTTTCGCGGACTGAAAAATTTCGCTCTTTTGGCCGTTGTACAATGAGATTGATTCTAAATTGTCTAAAGAAAATCTACCCAAATCTACCGTTCCGTTTTGTGCATTTCCAAGTGCAATTCCGTCGTAGAAAACACCAACGTGCTGTGTTCCCATCGCCCTGATATTTACTGTTTTCATTCCGCCAATTCCGCCATAATCTTTCAATTGGACTCCAGAAAAATACCTCACAGCATCTGCAACAGAAGTACTGTTCAGTTTTTCAAGCTCGGCACCGGAAAGTTTTTGTGAAGAAATAACACCGGTTTCCTGACGCTTCATATTGAGGATAAGAGCCTTGATTGTTTCAGTACGAATGCTGTCACTTTCTTTTTCTTGCGAAAAAAGAGAAACAGGTGTAGCCAACAAAAACAGCAGCGAAGCAGAGTAAAAATATGTATTCATTCAATTCTAATAAAGCCTTAATGATGGCTTTGTGAATGTAATGAATAGAAGGAATTAACCTATTATTGTTTGATACAAATAGGTTTTTAAACCGACTACGCCTCACTCCACGAAAGCTTCATCTATGTAATAAATTTAAAAAGGTGTCTGACTTGTGTATGTTTTCTTAATATAATCAAACATCACTTACAGTAGCGGGTCTGCTTCGGATTTTCACCGAATTCCCTTTTTTAAATCAGGGCAAATTTAAGTTTTTAATTCATAAGAGGCAATGAGAAATTGTTAATTTTTACGATGGTTTTTTAAAAATTCTATAAAACATCAATTGAGAGAATTTTCTCGCACAATGATTTGAAATTAAATTTTGAGAATAATTTTTATATGTGCAAATTTGCATAATCTGTGGGGTTTGCACTTATTTTTTTAACCTAAGTCTCAGCCTTAACCTTATCCTCAATCTACAAAAATGTCGAGTCAAAATAAAACGGTAGCAAATCTTTTATAGAATTTACCTTAAAAACTTCTTCATTTAAATTTGAAAAATAAACATCAATATTTTCATTCTGCTTCGTTTCATATTCCATCAGACTTTGTCTGCACGCTCCACAAGGCGGAATGGGTGGAGTTTTTTCTGAAAATTCTCTCGGTCCGCCAATAATGAATATTTTCTGTATGATCTGATTAGGGAAATTAGCGCCAATCCAAAACAGAGCGGTTCTTTCCGCACAAAGTCCTGATGGAAATGCTGCGTTTTCCTGATTGTTTCCCGTGTATATTTCTCCATTTTCCAGCAAAACCGAACATCCTACCAAAAAGTTGGAGTAGGGTGCATAGCCATTTTCACGTGCTTGTTTTGCTTTTTCAAAAAGCAGTTTTTCTGTTTCAGTCAGTTCGCTGATGCTTGTGAAATGTTCGTAACCGATTTGTATATCTTTTTTCATTTTGTCGCCGTAAAAAGGGCGATAAATGTAATCCTTTTTAGGGAAGCTGGCAATATCTTTGTTACGATACTAAATTTGTAATTTTAAACTTTTAAAAATTCAATTCAATGTTATATACTCCGATAAAATTTAGAAATGTAGAGTTGAAAAACCGTTGGGTGATGTCGCCAATGTGTATGTATTCTTGCGAAAACGGATTGGCTAATGATTTTCATTATGTGCATTACGGAAGTCGTGCCCAAGGTGGAACAGGTTTAATCATGGTGGAAGCTACAGGTGTAGAACCTCGCGGGCGAATTACCAATTACTGCATGGGAATCTGGAACGATGAGCAGGCTGAAAAACTTCAGAAAATCGTAGAATTTGTGCACAAAAACTCAGATTCAAAAATTGGAATTCAGATTGCTCACGCAGGCAGAAAAGGTTCAACCTGGGAAAATAAACAAATTTCTTTGGAAGAAGGCTGGGAAACGATTGCTCCAAGCCCGATTCCGTATCATCCTACGGAAAGAATTCCGCATGAATTGTCTGTGGAAGAGATAAAAGATTTAGTTCAGAATTTTAAAGATGCTGCAAAAAGAGCAGTACATGCAGGTTTTGATGTTATTGAAATTCATGGTGCCCATGGATATTTAGTTCATCAGTTTTTATCACCGCTTTCAAACGTACGAACTGATGAATATGGCGGAAGTTTTGAAAACAGAAGTAGATTTTTATTGGAAATAGTCGATGCTGTAAACGAAGAATTGAATGAAAATGTTGCGCTCTTCGTGAGAATTTCCGGAACTGAATATGCTGAAAACGGCTGGGATATCAATGATAGCGTAGAATTAGCTAAAATTTTAAAGAATCATGCTGTAGATTTAGTAGACGTTTCAAGCGGAGGAAATATTCATGGTGCGAAAATTTCTGTTTTTGACGGTTACCAAGTTCCATTTTCTTCGCAGGTTAAAAATGAAGCAGATGTTAAAACAGGAGCTGTTGGTTTGATTACTTCAACTTCTCAGGCTGAAGAAATTTTGCAAAAAGGCGAAGCTGATCTTATTTTTGTGGCAAGAGAGATTCTCAGAAACCCATATATTGCGGTTCAAGGTTCTTTTGAAATGAATGAAGAAAGTTTTTTTCCGCATCAGTACCTCAGAGCGAAAATTTCTTCTTAATTTTAGCCTCATCAAAATCACAAAATAAATTATGAAGATTGAAGACTATATGTTGCCTTGCCCAAGCAAAAAATTCTTAGGGATAGAATGCTTCGGATGTGGTACCCAAAGGGCAATTGTATTAGTTTTTAATGGTAAGTTTACCGAAGCATTCCACATGTTTCCTGCAGTATATACTTTGCTCTTGTTTTTTGGTTTTGTAGCCCTCAATTTTATTGATAAAAAAAGAAATTATGGTCAGATTTTAATATTTTTAGCAATTATTAACTCACTAATCATGGTATTTTCTTACTTTTATAAACATTATTTTTAAATCAAAATATTAAACATTAAAAAAATCAAATTATGAATCAAAAACTGCCAAACGCACAAACAGTGCTAATCTTGGGAATCGTGTCAATCGTTGGAACTTGTTGTTGTACAGGTTTAGTAGGTATTATCTGCGGACTTATAGGATTAAACAAATATAAAAGTGATAAGCTTTTGTATGATCAAAATCCATCAGAATATTCAGATTTCAGCAATTTGAATACGGGAAGAATTTTATGTATTATTGGGCTTGCCTTAGGAGCAATTCAGCTTATTTATACTATTTTCATTCTTGCAACTGTAGGAGTAGACGGTTATATGCAACAATATGATCAACTAAAAAATATGGGTAGATAATCATCTTGTATAGGTTATACTAAAAGAAACCGCAGCAATGCGGTTTTTTTTATGCTTGACTATTTTCGGAAAAATCTACTAAAGCATAAGAGTAAATCTTATATTTGATTTATATTTAAAAACTTCAATTTTATTTCAGAATGAAAAAAAGCACTTTCGTTTTAGCAATCATCAGCATATTCGTGCTCACAATTGGCTCTTTTATTTTTATTAAAAGTGAAAATGATCATAAAGAATGCAGTCAGAAAATTGAATTTTCAATAGGTGAAAATGGAGAAAAAATAAAAACAGAAAGGCATATTTGTAAGGAGAAGTTTAATTTTTAGACTTGCTAATTTGAAGAAGTTTTAAAACAAATCTTAACTGAGGTAAGGGCTAAAATTCAAAATAAATAGATTTGAAATTACTATTGAATTCTAAAAACACTCACACTCTCAAATAAACCATTATTAATTTTAGTGATTGACAAAAAAAACTTATTTTAGTTACACCAAAATAAAATGTCACCACAAATATTAATATTGAAAAATAAATGGGAGTATTAGTTACCAACGAAACAGTAAAACAACTTTTTCACATCGCCCAGTCCATTGCGAGAGAGAATTACAATGCGACATACGGCGGTCCACACATTCTTCAGGCTTTAATGCATAAAGATATCGGACTCAATGAATTCTTAAAAAACATTGATAAAGATCCCGGATATTTCTACGAATGGGCAGACGTCCGAATCGAAGATTATCCAAAAACCACACATCTTCCTGCTGAGGTAGGTGAGGGCGAATTTGTAAACCAGATTCTTGAAGAGGCCGATGATATCAGGTTAAAATTAGGCTTAGATGAGATCACTCCGATTTGTATTCTGACTGCAATTGTAAAACCGCAGGTTGCTTTCACATTACAACAACTTAAGTCTTTGCCTCTTAGGGAGCACGAAATATTCAATTTGTACAGAAAAGATACGCCTTACGCTTCATCTGAAAACAGTGAAATTTCTTCACTTTTTTCTAATGGATCTGATTATTCAGACAATTCTTTTCCTTCCATTAAAAGTTATTGCATAGACCGAACTGCACAGGCAAGACAAGGAACTTTAGAAAACATTATAGGTCGTGATAAAGAACTGAGAATGCTGGTCGAAATTCTTTGTAGAAGAACAAAGCCTAACGTTATCATTATTGGAGAGCCTGGTGTTGGTAAAACCGCTTTGGTAGAAGGTTTCGCTACAGAAATTATCAAAGGAAATGTTCCGGAAATGCTTAAAAATGCTACTTTGCTAGAATTAGATACAGGAGCTTTATTGGCTGGAACTTCGTATAAAGGTGAAATTGAAGACCGTCTGAAAAAAGTAATCAAAGAGTGCAAGAAGATTGAAAAAGCCATTCTTTTTATTGACGAAATTCACTCACTTTTAGATCCAAAAGGCAGCATCGGAAATATTGGAAATATTCTTAAACCTGAATTGGCAAGAGGTGAAATTACTGTTATTGGTGCGACAACTCAAGAAGAATATAGGAAAATAATTGAGCCGGAACAGGCTTTTAACAGACGTTTCGAAGTTCTTACAGTTAATGAACCGGATGAACAAACTTGTGTGAAAATGATTGATGTTCTTCTGGATGGTTATAAAAAGCACCACGGTATCGAAGTTGATAAATCTGCACTTCCCGAATGTGTACGTTTGGCGAAAAGATATGCAAAAGGTAAAAAATTGCCGGATGCAGCAATCGATTTGCTTGACCGAACAATGGCCGCCATCAAAATGCTGGATGAACTTTCAGAAAAAGAACTTCAAGATTGGAAAGAAAATTATGAAAATATTCTGAAAGAAGAATTTTTAGACGAAAAAGATAAAGCAGATGAATTAATCTGGAATTACAATTTACTAAGAGATAAAATCAGCCCGATTTTGTGGGGATCTTTGCGAGAGCAGCCACAGATTGATAACTCTATGCCGATCGAGCATCTTCAGAAAGTCATTGCAGATACTTTTACAGAATTGATAGAACACGCTTCTACAAAAAGAGAAAAAGTTGGTAAACTTGAATTGGCGGCAGTAATGGCAGCAAAAACCAATATTCCGATTGGGAAACTTCAGGCGCAGGAAAAAGAGAAGCTTCTAAATATGGAATCTCTTTTACTAAGCAGAGTTGTTGGTCAGGATCACGCATTGAAAGTGCTTTCTGATGCCATCGTTGAAAACCGTAGCGGATTAAACAAACCCGGACAACCAATCGGATCATTTTTCCTTTTGGGTCCAACTGGAACCGGGAAAACTGAGTTGGCAAAATCTATGGCAGAACTGCTTTTCAATGATGAAAAAGCGATGGTTCGTTTTGATATGTCAGAATTTAAAGAAGAGCATTCAGCAGCATTATTGTATGGTGCGCCTCCGGGATATGTCGGTTATGAAGAAGGTGGTATGTTGGTGAATAAAATCCGTCAGCAGCCTTATACTGTAGTTTTGTTTGATGAAATTGAAAAAGCGCATCACTCTGTTTTCGATGTGTTTTTACAAATCATGGATGAAGGAAAAGTACATGACAAATTAGGAAAAGAAGGAGATTTCAGCAATGCTTTGATTTTATTTACGTCAAATATCGGAAGCGAAGAAATTGTAAAGCAATTTGAGGAAGGAAAAGTTCCTGAATCATCTTCTTTGATGCAGATTATGTCAAATTCAGGCAGATTCAGACCAGAATTTTTAGCGAGAATTACAGAAATTATTCCTTTTGCGCCAATTACAGAATCTATTGCTGAGAGAATTTTTAATATTCAGTTAAAATCGCTTCACAAATCGCTTCACAGATTAGGAATGACGCTTTCTATCACCGATGAAGCTGTGAAGAATTTAGCATTAGGCGGATTCAGCAGCAAATACGGAGCAAGACAGATTTCCGGAGTGATCAGAGCTCAGTTGGCAAGACCAATCTCAAAAATGATTGTACGGGAAGAAGTGAAATCCGGGCAAACCCTTACCGTTGATTGGAACCAAACCGATGAAAAAATTGATTGGAAAGTCGAATAATTTATTCAATTGAAAAAAATCAGGATGCTTAAACTTATTGACGCATTCTGATTTTTAAAATTAAGATAGTAAAAATGAAAATTTATTTCAATAAAATAGTATTTGCAGTCATCTTTTGTGCTTCTTTTGAAATGACATCTGCTCAGTATTTGTCGGCTAGTGACACTTCTGAAAATAGCGTAAGAAAATACAAAAATATCATCAATTCGAATAAAGACATTGTTCAGTTTATAGAAAATTCTTTAGCTAAAAAGGGACTTCCAAAACATTTGAGAAATTTGCCTTTAATTGAATCTCATTTTGATAGAAACATTACTTCTCATGCTGGCGCAGTCGGGGTTTGGCAGTTTATGACCTCTCACGCAAATCAATACGGACTTACGGCAGATCGTCGCAATGACATTTATAGAAGTACTAAAGTGGCAGTGGTTTCTTTGGGAAATCTTTATAAAAAGTACGGCAATTGGGTAACTGTTATTGCAGCGTACAATTGTGGAGAAGGAAATATAGCCAAAGCCATGCAGTCTGCCAACTCAAGTCAATATCATGTTTTCTCTAAATATTTGCCGGCTGAAACCATTAATCATGTTAAAAAATATCTGAATGCTTGCTATGCAACAGGAGAACTCAACAGTGTTTTGACCAATTACAATTCTTCAAGCATGCAGAAAGTATTTGATGCAAGATCCGGCTTGAAAGAAGAATCATCGTTATCTGAAACCGAAATTAATGCAGGATTCAGCTTAAAAATTATTGCGGAAGAATTAAAAATTAGTTTAAATGACATTCTCAATTGGAATCCTGAAATTGAAGAAGAACTTCAGACCACTGGAGAAAGTATGTTACACCTTCCAACAGATTTAATGCCTGATTTTTTATTAAAGAAAAATAAAATTTTGTCCCGCTCAATAAAAGAGGGAAACAATACTTCAAAATAATTTTATACTATACTATACTAAAACTAAAAGACTTCCCTGTAACAGAGAAGTCTTTTTTTAAAAATTAAAATAATCTTATTTCACAATAAACTTCAAGCTCGATTCATCTAATTTTAAAATATAGATTCCTTGCTGAAGATTTCGTGTTCTGATAGATTTTCCGTTTTTGAAAGGCAGATTTTCGGTTTGCATTACTTTTCCTTGAAGATTATAAATTTCGGCTTTTTGAATATTTTCAGTTTCACCTTTTACAAAAATCTCGTGATTTGAAATCGGATTGGGGTAAACTTGCAGTTCATTGGACTGCGTATTTTCTGTATTCATCACACTTTGTCTTGCAAATCCTGAAGAACAAGTCCAGCTAAGATTGTCTATGGCTACTCTGTTGCTTGATGAATTATTAACCAAGCTTACTATCACATTTCCTGAGACATTAATGTTGTTAATCGTAGTTGTTGTCGCAGTTGTACTGTAAGGAATGGTTCCTACATTTACGCCATTTACGAGCACATTGAAATTTCCGTTACTCCCACTGAATTTTAATTGCGTTGTCACAGTTAAAGAATTAATACCATTACTAAATGTGCTTGATTTCAACGAACCGTTTCTCACTGTAATTGCTTTATTTGAAATGGTTTGGTCACTTCTTGAATCTGTAGCTGTCCAGGTAATTCCGCTGTTTGTCCATGTTTTTGTTGTGTAGGAGGATGCACTAGAGCTTGGGATTGTTTCAAAAGTTTCGTTCACGCAATTCGTAGGATTTGGGTTTGTTGTTCCTGCGTTTGTGGTCGCCGAAACGGTTGAACTGTTTGCAGAAGCATTTCCTGCAGCATCTTTCGCTTTAATGTAGAAATTATAATCTGTTGAAGGATTCAATCCTGTAATTGTTGTTGAAGTTGTATTTGCATTAGATTTTAAGCTTCCATTCATGTAAACATCATATGAAGTGACGCCCACGTTGTCTGTTGCGGCAGTCCAGGTTAATGACACACTGGTGGATGTTTTTCCGGAAACGGTAAGATTTGTCACCACGGTAGGAGATTGGGTATCTTGGGTTGGAGTTTGAGATCCCCAAATCTGATTTACATAGTTTGGATTGTCAATAAAAGGATTTCTATTTCCCTGAAAAGTATATGAGGCATTATTTCTGTTGATTTCAGCCTGAGAAACCGGATCCTGATTATGCCAGGTCAGCAAAACATTCAGCTCCCAAGTCTGCAGCCCGGGAAATGCCGAGCCTCCCAACATATTTCCTGAAGAAAAACCAGATAATTGATTTTGGTATCTGGTCACAAAATAGAAAACCATTCTTGCAACATCTCCTTTAAACTCATCAATCGGCTCGAAAACTGTTCCCGAAAATCCTGAAGATGAAGAACTTCCCAGTTTTGAACCGTTTTGAGAAGTAAAAGTTGTACTTCCTACTTTCCCAAAAGGATAATTTGATCGCATTCCGTTTACCTTTCCGTCGGTGGCTCTGATGAAGTGCACATCGTTTTTCATTGGCGAAGCTTCATTAAATAAGCTTTGCGGAACGATGTGTTCGCGGTTGTAACAATTCCCTTCAGTAGAATATGTTCCACATTGGTTACCGCCAGGTGTGTAGTTGTACGGATCAGACGAGGTTGGTCTTTCAGAATAAATGTCTAAAATAGAGCCGTCATTTTCATAGTTTTTGTCGATGTCGGTAGTTTTGTATGCAGTCCAAAGTCCGCTGTAGCCTTTGTCCTGATGTCCGCTGGTGATTATTGAGCTTAAAGCGGTTTTCAAAGGTGCTCCAGTGAGTCCGTTTGCTGACGAATAATAGCCTGAAGGTGCTTGAGCATTAGCGAATTGCGCTAATACAAGGAATAAAAGATGTTTTTTCATATCTTATTTTTGTATGTGATAATTTGGTCAATGTAAAATTACATTTTTCTCGAAAGCAAATTATCAAATCCTTTTGAATCTGAATATTAAATTTCAGTAAAATTAAAATACAATTTCAATTAGGTTTTTGACATAAAAAAAGGTCAATACAAAATTTTGTACTGACCTTTTATTTTTTAGAATTTTCAAATTCTTATTTTTTCATTCCCGGAGGATAGTTAGCCATAATTTCAGCTACAATCTGAGGGATTTGTTTTTGCTTCGCTTGCGGCCTGTCAACAGAAATACCGCTTCCGATTCCCTGCCAAACTAACTTGTTGGTTTTAGAATCAATTAAATCTACGATGATTGCTCCTTCGTTATAGTTACTCGTCCAGGTTCTGTTCATACCGATTCCCCATCCGAAGCCGCCGCCCCAACCCCACATTCCGCCGGGACTGGTTGTGTTAATATCAGTGATTTTCTTGTGATTTGCTTTTACGTTGACGATCAAATCAGGATTTTCTCCAGATTGAAGGCCTTTTGTCTGCAATTGCTTAGACAATTCGTTCAAAACTCTGTCTTTATCGATATCATTCAATTTCAAATCATCAATTCTTATTTTATAAGTTTTGTAAGAAGTGAAATTTGCAGTTTCTGCATAATCTGAACGTACTTTAAAAGGACTGCAAGAAGATAAACCTAAAGTCGCTGCCAGCAAAATAAAAATATATTTCTTCATTTTATTTATTTTTTTTAATGATTTTTATAAATGTGTCTGTCTTTTTATCGTATCCGTACGGGCAGTGTCTGCAGCCGCTTTTACAGCAATATCCACGTTTCAGATGGAATTTTTCTGTGAAAACCTTGTAGCCTTGCTCGTTGTAGTAAAAGTCTTCATGTTCTTTGATGTCAAAATGCGCCATAAGTTAAATCAAAACTTTTATATTTGTTATTATGATAATTGTGTGCCAAAAGCTCCTCAAAAATACAAAAATAAACGGCATTACGCTTTATCCTTTTATTTTCATTAAAAATCCTGAAGATAAGAAGAATAGAGTGCTCATCAATCACGAAAAAATTCATCTTAAACAGCAATTGGAATTATTGATTGTCTTCTTTTATATTGCGTATGTTGGAGAGTATTATTATCATTTATTTAAACTAAAAAATGGTCATCAGGCTTACCGCGCCATCTCTTTTGAAAGAGAAGCGTATGCAAACGAGCATGATCTAAATTATCTGAAAAAAAGAAAGATATGGGGATTCTGGAAATATTTTTAATTAATTAGAAATGTTATAACGTTCCGAAGATTCCCTCCTTTGGTGGGGTGGCGAAAATTCAAAGAATTTTTGAAGGGTGGCTTAAAAAGCATATTAAAATAAACTCGTAAAACAAATATCATTTAAAACAAAGATGCTATTACAAGTTCCAACAGAAAAGATTCCAATTCAGGAAATTCAGATTAATAAAAACGTAAAACTTTTCATCAAAAGAGAAGACCTTATTCATCCTCAGATCTCAGGAAACAAATACTGGAAGATTTTTCATAATCTTAATCATTATCTTGAAACTCGACCTGAAAAACCTTTAATTATAACCTTTGGCGGTGCTTATTCCAATCATATTTCAGCAGTTTCGGCAGTTGGAAATTTATTTGGAATTCAAACTTTAGGAATTATCAGAGGGGAAGAATTAGAGAAAAAATGGACAGATAATCCGACTTTAGTTGCTGCCAAAAGAAATGGGATGAATCTGAAGTTTGTTACCCGTGAAGAATACCGACACAAAGAAAAACTGACTGAGTTTCTGCAACAAGAATTTCCTGAAGCTTTGATTATTCCTGAAGGCGGAACGAATGAAAACGCTGTTCAGGGAATCAAAATGATGATGAATAACGATACAAAAGATTTTGATTATCTTTGCACCTCAGTTGGAACCGGAGGCACGATTGCTGGGATTTCGGAGTTTTGCGAAGAAAATCAGAAAGTTATAGGTTTTAAAGTCGTTGAAGACACTTCTTTGGAAAACAGAATTTCAGAATTAACCTCAAAAAGAAATTATCATCTAACCGATGCTGCTCTTGGAGGTTACGGTAAAATAAATGATGAAAATATCCGTTTTATCAATGATTTTAAAGCGAAGTTTGCTATTCCTTTGGAACCTGTTTACACGGGAAAAATGATGCAGAAAGTTTTTGAAATGATTGATGATAATTATTTTCCTGCAGAGAGCAAAATTTTATGTTTTCATACCGGAGGTTTGCAGGGAATAGAAGGAGCCAATATGCTTTTGGAAAAACAAAATAGAAATTTAATCCTATAAAGTTGAAAAACATGAAACACTCATGTATAATTTAAGATTACAAAATAACTTTATGAGTGTTCATTTAATAATTCAAAAAAAATAGAAACATGAAAAGACTTTTCTTACTAATTAGCCTTTTAGTTTTATCAAAATTCTCAGCTCAGACCTGGACTACCGAAGATCAATATATCCAGAAATTTGCACAATATGCAGTTGAAGAAATGGAAAAGTACAAGATTCCTGCTTCAATTACGCTTGCGCAGGGACTTTTGGAGACGGGTGGCGGACAAAGCCGATTGGCTCAGGAAGGGAAAAATCATTTCGGAATAAAATGTAAGGAAGACTGGACCGGAAAAACTATGAAGCACACTGATGACGCTCCCAATGAGTGTTTCCGTGTGTATGAAGATCCGAAACAGTCTTATGAAGATCATTCAATATTTCTCACGACAAGAAAATATTACACCAAGCTTTTTGATCTTGATATGAAAGATTACAAAGCGTGGGCGCATGGTCTTAAAAAAGCAGGTTATGCTACAAATCCGAGATATGCATCAATTCTGATTGGAAAAATTGAAAGATATAAATTATATGAATTTGATGAAGTAAATTCCACAGAAGTTCTCTATGCCATTCTGAAAAAATATCCCGATCTGAAGGACGACAGAAGTTTTATGGCTCGTCTTGAACCCGCGAAAAAAGTTAAAAAAGCAGAACCGGTTACTGTGAAAGTTCCGTACAAAGCAACTTCTTATGCTCAGCAACAACAGAGAGTAGAAAGTATCAAAACCAAAGCAGAAATTCTTAATTCTATTTTAATTAAAAGCCATCCCAATGGAGGTTTGAAATATGTGGTGATTCCTGAAGATACGAATGTACAGTTTATCGCAAAAAAATTCAAAATCAGTGACAGCAAATTGACCAAATGGAATGATCTTGAATCTGATATCCTTAGAAAAGATGATATTGTATTTCTTGAATCAAAAAATTCTGAAGGAAATACGGCAACTTATAAAGCAGAATCTGGAGAAGATATGCACGACATCGCTCAGAAATTCGGAGTGAAACTTAATAAACTATACGCAAAAAACAGGATGGATGAAGGTCAAAAACCGGCTGCAGGACAGCTTATCTATCTGATTGACAAAAAACCTAGAAACTAAAATTGGTTGTTGGTTTTCAGTTGATGGTTGTTGGTTTTATTACTGATAACTATTTGCTTTAAACTAATAGCTATCAACTTACTATAATGAAATACCAAAGAAGTTCAGCTTTATTTGAAGAAGCTTACAAATATATTCCGGGTGGAGTAAATTCTCCTGTGCGAGCCTTTAAATCTGTAGGCGGAGTACCCGTTTTCATGAAATCTGCAAAAGGAGCATATCTTACAGACGCTGATGATAATACGTACATCGATTACATCAATTCCTGGGGACCTGCAATTTTAGGTCACACGCATCCTGAGGTTTTAGAAGAATTAAAAATTCAGGCAGAGAAAGGTTTTTCTTTCGGTGCACCAACGGAACTGGAAACCGAAATTGCTAAATTCATCACAGAAAATGTTCCGAATATCGACCAGATCAGAATGGTTTCTTCAGGTACAGAAGCTTGTATGAGTGCGGTAAGATTGGCGAGAGGTTTTACAGGAAAAGATAAAATTGTAAAATTTGAAGGCTGTTATCACGGTCACTCAGATTCGTTTTTGATCAAAGCAGGAAGTGGTGCGGCAACTTTTGGAAATCCAAATTCTCCAGGAGTAACGGCAGGAACGGCGAAAGATACTTTGTTGGCGAGATACAATGATTTTGAGCAGGTTCAGGATTTGTTCAGACATAATCAGGGTGAAATTGCTGCGGTTATCATAGAACCGGTTGCTGGAAATATGGGTTGTGTTTTACCAGAAAATAATTTTTTGCAAAACGTAAGAAAAATCTGTGACGAAAACGGAGCTTTACTAATTTTTGATGAAGTGATGACAGGTTTCAGATTAGCTTTTGGTGGCGCACAGGAATTGTATAATGTAAAAGCTGACTTGGTAACTTACGGAAAAGTAATCGGAGGTGGACTTCCAGTGGGAGCTTTTGCCGGAAGAAACGAAATCATGGATCACTTGGCTCCAAAAGGTGGAGTTTATCAGGCCGGAACATTGAGCGGAAATCCTTTAGCAATGAGAGCGGGTCTGAAAACTTTGCAACTCATCAAAAGCGACGAAAACTTCTTTAATAATCTGAATAAAACTACAGAAACTTTAAATTTTGAAATCGGAAAAATTTTAAATGAAAAAGGAATCGCTCATAAAATCAACAGAAAAGGTTCTATGATGTCGGTGTTTTTCCACATCAACAGAGTTTCGAATTTTGATGAGGCACAGCAGGCAAATCATTCATTATTTAATAATTTCTTTCATCAGATGCTGACCAACGGAATTTACCTTCCGCCAAGCGGTTATGAAACATATTTCATCAGCGATGCGATTAAAGATAAAGAAATTGATATGACGTTGGAAGCGGTAAGAAAATTTGAATATTCTTAAAATTAATTAATATAAATTCTTGAGGGATGAGGTGTAATGTTTCATCTCTTTTTATTGTAATAAATCGTACAGATAATGTGATAAACTATACCTCTGCGGCATTTTTCTTCTTTTTAATTTTGTATTAAATAAATTGAAGATGAATATTTCAAACAATATATCACGTAAAAATTTTCTAAAAAACTCAGCACTAGCAATGGCTGGCTTTACTTTAACACCCAATATCATGACTGCTACTTCTATTTTTACTGACGAAAATATTTCAGCAAACGGAAAATTAATTTTAAAGAATGTTCGTTTGGAAACCGGTTTTGAATATGAAGAATATGAAGTGATTTCCACAAAAACCGATTTGTTTCTGATTGAAATTGAAAACGGTAAGATCATCAAAATATCATCAAATAATCCCAACGAAAAAGCAATTGATGCAAAAGAATTTCTTATGCTTCCTGCTTTTAAAGACATGCACATTCATTTGGATAAAACTTTTTATGACGACAAATGGCAGGCGGTGAGAAAAAGAAAAGGCGGTGTGAAAGGAATGATAGAACTCGAAGAAAAACTGATGCCCGAGCTTTTGAAAACTTCTACACATAAAGCCGAAAAAATGATTGAATTGCTTCATTCCAAAGGAACTTCTTTTGCCAGAAGCCATGTGAATATCGAGCCGACTTCAAAATTAGATTCATTGAAAAATCTGCAGATCGCTTTAGAAAATAAGAAGAAAACTTTTGGTGCAGAGTTGGTGGCTTTCCCGCAGCACGGTGTTTTCTATAAAAATTCTGTTCCATATTTGAAAGAAGCCGCAACAATGGATATTGATTTTATCGGTGGAGTAGATCCTTACACGATTGATGGTGCGATTGAAAAGACGATTGATTTTACTGTACAATTGGCATTAGATCATCAAAAAGGAATTGATATTCACCTTCATGAAACTGGAGAATCTGGTTTGAAAACTGTGGAATATTTGATTGATAAAGTCATTGAAAACCCTTCTTTGAAGGGAAAAACTTTTCTGAGTCACTGTTTTGTCCTAGATAAATTAGATAAAAATAAGCAGGAAGAAATTGCAGACAAATTAGGAAATGCTCAGGTCGGAATCGTCTCCACAATCCCATTTGGAAATTTGATTATGCCGCTTCCTACATTGCAGAAACATGGCGTTACGGTTTTTACAGGAAATGACAGCATCGTTGACCATTGGAATACATACGGAACCGGAAGTGTTTTGGAAAAAGCCAATCTTTATGCACAATTGTATGGTCAGACGACTGAATTTTTATTATCGAGAAGTTTAAAATTGGCTACAGCAAATGTGCTTCCTTTGGATGATCAGGGAAAACAGCAATGGCCTAAAGTGGGAGATGATGCGAATTTGGTTTTTTTGGATGCGAGCTGTTCGGCTGAGGCAGTGTCAAGAATTTCAGACGTGAAATCACTGATTCATAAAGGGAATATTGTGTTTTAAGTTAATTAAAATTAAATATTAATAATATTTTGAAGTAAAAGAAAATACTCGACTATGAAGAAATCATAATAACTTTAAGTTATTAAACTTTATTTTTGAATGCTTTTCTGTTTTAAATTTTACTAATTTTAAAGTAAAATCATTCAGGATAAAGCATCAGTCAGAGTACTTTCCCGTTTTAGGTATTCAGGATTTCAGTGAAAACCAAAATTCTGGTGGTCAGATTTTATTTAATGAACTTCACGGTGAGCGTTCCATAGATTTGCCTCACAAACATGATTTTTTCATCATCAATATATTTGAAAAAGGGCAGGGCACTCATGTCATCGATTTTGTTTCGCATCCCATTACCAATCATCAGATCCATTTGGTCTTTCCGGATCAGGTTCATCAATGGGATATTGAGAAAGGAACGGTAGGTTATCAGTTAATGATCAGCAGAAGCTGGTTTGAAAATCTTCTTTCCTCGCTCAGGTTTTCAGCTTTATTTTATCAGAATCATCCGGTTGTTGATCTTTCTGAGGATATTTTCCAGTCTGTTTTGTATGAATTTCGATACATCCAAAAAGAAATGGAGGCACAAAATATCTTTTGGGAAATGATACAGAAACGTTGTGAAATCATCAGTTTACTCATCAGTAAATCTGTTGAGGAAGTTTTTAAAGATTACGAAACATTTCAAAATAATCCTGTCATTTCAAAATATTTAAGTTTAATTGATTTAAATTTCAAAAAGGAGCGTTCGGTTTCTTTCTATGCAGAAAAGCTTCATATTTCGGCGAACTATTTAAATATTATTTCAAAGAAAAATCTCCATACTTCTGCTTCGTCGTTGATTCAGAATAGAATTTTACTCGAAGCAAAGCGTCTGCTTAAAGTCTCTGAAATGTCGGTAAAAGATATCATTTATGATCTTGGTTTTTATGATCATGCAAGTTTTTCGAAGTTTTTTAAATCAAATACAGGGATGACACCGTCACAATTTAAGGAGAAAATTATTTAATTTAAAAAAATCCGCTGAAGTTTTTAAAGGAACATTTATTATTGTAATTTTAAAATTTAAACTACCTAAGTTGGAGCATTAGGATATTACTGTGCCTTTTGCAGTGACATTATTAGTGTGGAAATTTTAAAATTCTTACGAATAATCTTTCAGCAATTGTCTGTAGCTCGTTAATATAGCTGATTTGGAAATAAATCCTATAAATTTATTTTCTTCATCAACGACAGGAAGATTCCATGTGGAGGTATCATCAAAAGTCTGAATAATCTTCACCGGTTTATCGCTTAACATTACTACTGCTGCAGGTACTTTTACAAGTTTTGAGAGATTCAGTTTTTCGTTTTCGTTAAATAAATAAGGTCGAACGTCGTCCAATGTAAGAGTTCCCTTGAGCTGACGATTGTCATCAATTACTGCAAAATTGTTTTTTCTTCCGTTGCTGATGAGGTCATATAAATCCTGCAATGAAGCGTTTTCATTGATGGTCTGAGAATCAAAATCTATAAAATCTTTTGTTTGTAAAGAAGATAAAAGATTGCTGTCGTGTTGATGGGTAAATATTTTCCCTTGATCTGCCAATGTTTTAAGTTCCGGAGAGATCGGAGCAAACCATTTAGCAATTAAATAAGAAATTACAGCAACTATCATCAACGGAATAAACAGATCATATCCAAAACTAGATTCTGCAATCAGGAAAATTGCAGTTAAAGGAGCGTAGAGAACTCCACTCATGGCACCAGCCATTCCTACCAGAATGAGATTGGTGACAGGAACATCTGAGAAACCCAGATTTTGACAAACTACTGCGAACAGAAACCCTACAGACCCGCCCGCAAATAAAGAAGGTGCAAAATTTCCACCATTTCCACCACTGAAAATAGTAAATGAAGTGGCGAAAGCTTTGAGAAGACAAACCAAAATCAGAAATAGAATGATCGTCCACTGTTTAATTTCAAAATATCTGAAAAAGCTGTTGTGAATCACTGAGTTTACATTTCCGTTGGTGAAATCTTTAACGGTATCGTATCCTTCACCAAACAGAGGCGGGAATAAAACACACAACAAAGAAAGTACGGCACCACCGAACATTGCTTTTTTCAGTCTGCTTAGATTTAAACCATTGATAAAATGTTCAACTTTTTGTGATACCACAACGAAATATCTTGCATATAATCCGGTAATAATTCCAAGGATGAGATAATACGGGACATTTAGATAGTTGAAAGGTTCTCTCGTATAAAATCTGAATAGAATATCTTCCTGAAGTAAAATTCTGGATAGTAAACTTCCGCAGACCGCAGCAACAACCAAAGGAATGAAATCTGTAAAAACTACGCCTGTAAGCAAAATTTCGAATGCAAACATGATCCCAGCAATAGGTGCATTGAAAGCCGAAGCAATACCCGCAGTAGCGCCAGCCGCCAAAAGCAACGTGCGCTCTTTGTAACTTAATCGGTAAGTACGTGCGTAGTTAGAACCAATGGCCGCACCTGTAACAGCAATCGGGCTTTCAATTCCGGCTGAACCACCCAATCCTACGGTGACGGCACTCTGAATGATTTGAGAATACATTTTAACATTAGAAACGATACTCGAATTTTGAGCAATTTCGTATAAAATAGCACCAATTCCTTTTCTGTCTTGCCCCTTGAATATCGCAATGACAATGGCTGCTGTTAAGACAATCCCTAAAAACGGAAAGATGATGTAAAAAATAATCTGATATTCAAAATGAACATCATGAGTAATAAAATGATGAATATTATGGACAATGGTTTTTAAGATCACTCCTGCCAAACCAGCAGTACATCCTACAAGAATTCCCGACAGTACCAAAAATTGATTCCTGCTCAGACGGTTTTTCAGCCAATGCAGAATAATCTCGTAGCTGCGTGCTTTTTTGAGACCATATTGTTGAAAATCTCTTTTAAACTTTAGAAAGCTTACGTATTTTTTTTTGTTTTGGAAATTCAAATCAGTCTGAAAAATGAAATTAGTAGTTGATGATCTATTGCAAAGGTAAATAATTCTTAAGGTTTATGTGAAACAATACCAGATGCTTTTTTATTTGAAGACTTAAATATCACAATCTTTTTTAAAAAACATTTTAACGTTTGTTTAACTCCCTGGCCAATTAATTTTGATAAGTATATACAAGTAATAACCGTACATTTAGCAACTATAAATTAATGTAAGATGGGGATAGTTGATATGTTTACGGAAGAGATTGCAATTGATCTTGGGACGGCTAATACTTTAATAATTCATAATAATAAAATCGTCATAGATGAGCCTTCAATTGTCGCAATAGACCGTTTGACGGGTAAGGCAATCGCAGTGGGAGAGCAGGCGAAACTGATGCAGGGTAAAACGCATGAAAATATAAAAGTGATCAGACCTCTAAAGGACGGTGTTATTGCAGATTTTCACGCGTCCGAACACATGATCAAAGAATTTATTAAAAAAATTACTGAAATAAAGGGTAAATTTATTCGACCTGCACTGAGAATCGTGATCTGTATTCCTTCAGGTATTACAGAGGTTGAGAGAAGGGCGGTAAGAGATTCTGCGCAGAAAGTAAATGCCAAAGAAGTAATATTGATTTATGAACCAATGGCAGCAGCAATAGGAGCGGGTATCGATGTTGAAAGTGCGGAAGGTAACATGATTGTTGATATTGGAGGTGGTACCACCGAAATAGCTGTGATTGCCTTGGGCGGAATCGTGGTCGACAAATCAATAAAATTAGCAGGTGACGTTTTTACAAACGATATAACTTATTTCATACGATCGCAACATAATTTGGATATTGGCGAAAGAACGGCAGAAAGAATAAAAATTGAGATTGGTTCTGCCTTAGAAGAATTAGATTTTCCTTTAGAGGAAATTTCGGTTCGTGGAAAAGATCTTCTTACCGGGAAACCGAAAGAAATTATGGTCAATTATCAAGAGATTTTCAAAGCCCTGGACAAATCTATTATGAGAATTGAAGATGCTATTATGGAAACACTTTCAATTACTCCACCAGAATTGGCTACGGATATTTATAAAACAGGAATTTTTCTTGCAGGTGGCGGTGCACTTCTACATGGGTTGGCAGACCGTATTCACAGAAAAACAGGATTGCCTGTATTTGTAGCGGAAGACCCTTTGAGAGCTGTAGTTCGTGGGACGGGTATTGCACTTAAAAACATTAATAAATTCAGATTCTTGATGAAATAATCTGATCTAAAAATATTTGTCTTTGATGATCAAATAAAAATTCCTCAGAAAATCTCTGAGGAATTTTTTATTAAGCTAAAATTTATTTAAATTATTACAATCCAGACCAGCCCGTAGCCCAAGATGGTTCTAAAATACCGTTTCCTGCTCCGGTTGCATCAGGTTTCTTTGTGTAAGTTGTATCAATAATCGTAACGGGTGAGCCTGCAGAAGATTTTAATGAGACTTCTGTCGTTGTATTTTCAAATAAGAGATTTGTGATTCTCTTTTTTCCGTTAAAACGTGCAACGGTAGAATCGCTTTCTATGGTAACGCCTTTCGACCAATTAGAAAAAACGATATTGTCTAAGACCGCGTACGTTCCTTGTTTTAATTTGATTCCCTCAGATTCACCGGAATTGGCACCGATGAACGTGACGTTTTTGATGGTGGGGTTTGATCTTGGTGAAGCGTTATCGTTGCTGGCATTATTAATGCCTGTAATTCCCGTATTGCCTGTGCCGTCTGTTTTTCTTTTGGTATAAATATTTGAGGCATTGCCCACCCATCCGTCTTTATAGCTGAATGCGTGATTGATGTTTCCAACAGAAACTATGTTGGAAACATTGACAGTTCCACCATAAATTTCTATACCGTCATCAGCAGTATTTAAAAGTGCTACACTTTCAACCTTTGTTGCATTCCCAATTCCAAAAAGTGAAAGTCCGTTGAATTTTTTGCCAGCAGAAAATTCAGCCCCCGCATATTCAATTCGTACAAAAGTTAAAGATCCGGAATTATCGGTCGCCTCAGTTCCACCATAGATGGAATTTGCAATTTCAGAAGAGCCAGAACTTCCTGTGTTAATGGGAGCTTTTCCGCAAATGACGATTCCGCCCCAGTTTCCTGTTTCTGTGGTTTCTGATGTGAATACAACCGGAGACCCTGCTGTTCCGTTGACGTAAATTTTCCCACCTTGTTCAACCAAAATATAAGATAAAGGACCTGCTGTTGCAGTAATTTTTATCCCGGCAGGAATGACAAGCGTTCCGCCATTTTTTATAGTAACAATACCGCTGAGTTGATAAGATTTCAGTGGATCAAGCGTCACCACTTGCCCGCTTGTCACTTCACCTTTAAAATTATTAGGATCCTGAGCAATTCCTACAGTTGCTATTTCTGTAATTGTTTCTTCATCTTCACTGCATGAATAAATGATGGATGACGAGCCAATGATGAATGCAGCAATGATTAATCTAAAGTAATTTTTCTTCATAATTCTCAGGTTATTCTCCTTCAACGGTTTTTTTGTCTATCTATTTTGAATGAGAATACCAAATTACCATTTTTCTACTTAGTTTCCCAATTCAAACTGCAATGAATTTAAATCTTTATAAAAAATAACCGCGCCCGAAGAGTTAATTCCGGGCGCAGTTTTCAATTTGATATGAAGAAACTAATTACTTAATCTTATAAAGCAGAAAGAAGATTAACTCCGTCTACAGTTGCCCAAGCTCCTGCTGGTAGAGAAACTTTAGTTACTGTTGTTGCGTTCGTGAAAGTTTTTCCTCCATTTGTTGCAGCATAACCCCAAACTCCTGAGTTATCAGAGTTTACATAGTTTAATGGAGATACAACAACTTTACTTGGGGTTGCGTTTACCTGGCTAGCATTGGTAGCATCATCTTGGATAAGAACCGCATAAGCGCTTTTACCTCCCATGTTTTTATATCCGCTGATGTAAACATTACTGAAGATACCAGTTCCTTGTCTCTTAAATTGGATTGCAGAAATTTCTACTGAACCTGCAACTTCTGGGTTTGTATTTGTATCTCTGATAAGAGTGATGTTAGAGATTTTCGGAGCAGTATTGTCAATATTTGCTGAAGCTTCTATTTCCATACCGAAGTTTCCTGTAACAGTTTGGAATGCAAACCAGTTGCTGTTATTTTGTCCGCTCCAAGCATCTTGCCAGTCAAAAGAATCGTCATAGTTACCATAAGCTACTAAATTCTTAGCACTTACTGTACCTCCGAAGAATTCAAAACCGTCATCAGTACCTTTATAAGCTACAAGGTTTTCTAAAATTGTACCATCACCTACCGCATAGAATGTGAAAGAATTGGTTTCTGATGTACCATCACCAATTTTTTTACCTGCATATTCTGTACGCACATATTGAAGGATTCCTGAGCTGAAGTTAGCATCTGTACCACCATAAGTAATAGTGTTTCCATCTTCTGACATTGCAGTAGCATTTCCGTTAACAGCTTTGATAGGAGCTTTACCATAGATGGTGATTCCTCCCCAACCTCCTGGAGTTTTATTAGCTGTAGTGAATACAATTGGTTCACTTGCAGATCCTGTAGCAATCAACTTTCCTCCCTGTAGAATAACCAAACTAGTTGTAGTTGTAGTAGAAGCAATAAATTTTGCACCAGCCTCAATCGTAAGGGTAGCACCGTCTGCCACTTTTACAATACCTTCTAATGTATAGTTTCCTTTTTTTACAGTCAAATTACCTGTGATTAAGTTTGGTAATTTTGATCCATCAGGAAGAACACCTGAAGTAGCTCCTGGAGCAGTTACTACACCATCAGTACCATCATTTACTTCTATTGTACAAGAAGAAACACTTAAAAGTAAAGTCAGTGATAATAGAGTTAAAAGATTTGTTTTCATTTTATATTAAGATTTAATTATTAAAAAAATTTTAGAATGTATATCCAACAGTGAAGTTGAACGATACACCATTGAAATAGCTGTTAAAAGCATAATTGTTATTAGTTTGTACAGGGTAGTAACTTTCGTCACCCAGTTCTACACGATATTTGCTGTCTAGAATGTTTTGCACTGCCAATTTTACATTCCAGTTTTTTGTAAGCTGGTTTTGATACACAAAATCTAAAAGATGATAAGGTCTTTCGAAATAATTGTCTGAACCAGAACTGCCAACAGCATATATTTTTGATCCTGAAACGTTGTAAACTATAGACAATGTTTGGCTAAGGTTATTAGAATTTTTGTATTCGTATTTCAAATCTGCATTTACTGTATATGGTGCAGCACCTTGAAGACCTCTTTTATTTAATGCACCAGAATAATTTTTAACGTCTGGTTTTTCTAGTAATAACTGTTCTGCACTTCTTTCTACATCAGAATACATGATTGTAGCATTAGCACCAAAAGTAAATTTACTTAAAGCGTCAGAAATTCTGCCTAAACTTACTATTCCTTCCAATTCTACTCCTGCAAGGGTAGCTTTTTTTGCATTTAAGAACGTGATATCCATACCACTTGCGTTACCTGTAGTTACAAAAGAACGTTCGATAGCGTTGTCTATTCTTTTAGCAAATAAGTTAACGGCAAACATTTCCTTAGCAGAAGGGAAGTATTCCCATTTCAAATCTGCATTGTAATTTTCACTATTCTTGATATTGGCATTACCAATAATTGTTGTATTATCCGGATTGATATACTGTAATGGCATTGTTTCGATCAAAACAGGTCTTGTGATTGTTTTGCTTACAGATAATCTTAAGTTACTTCTATCAGTTAATGCTTTTTTGATAGATAATGAAGGTAAGAAGTAATAATTATTAGGTGTTAGGTTTTTTGTATTAGAATCACCGATATTGTTATAACGGACTATTCTCATGTCATTTTCTATTCTTCCACCTACCAAAATATCCCAAGTGTCGTTTGGTTTGTAATCAAAATTTAAGTAACCTGCATTTACAAATTGATAAATATTTGACTTGTAATTATATTTGTCAGAACCTTCACTATAATAAAGACTGCCGTTTGAGATTGAGTTATTTAGAGTAGCTTGTGGCTGATCTATGTTGATTGCCACAGATGTACTTCCAGTTCCAGGATTACCGAAAATAAAACGGTAAGAATTTTTTCTTAAATCTGCAAAACCATTGTATCCTACAGATAACTGTAATGGGTAATCTTTTCTTTCTCCTTTTTCACCAAGGAAAACAGAATATTCTCCGTAAGCTGAACCGTAAAATTTACCGTCAACATCTAGATACTGTCTGATAAAGCTATTTCCACCGTAAGAAATTAATGCATTGTTGTAATCATCAGGAGCAGTAAGTTCGAAAATTTTTCTGTCCGGCTGGCTATAATTATTCATTACATAACTACCTCCAGCTTTGAACTGATGTCTCTGACCAATTTTCTGTGAAGCTGTTAATTGTAAATCTAAAAATCTTGAAATGTCCTGCTGATTGCTTCTAAAGAAACGTACATCTTGATTACTGAAATTTTTATAACCTAAATAATCTTCAATGATATTCGATGAATTTTGCAAGTATATTGCGTTCAAATTTACATTTGTACCTTTATTCTTATAACCTAAACCTAACAATGCTGAAGATTCAGTTTCGTATTCAAAGCTTTTTTTACTTAGTAAGTTACTCAACTGTATTACGCCACCATTATCTCTAAATTGATTATTCTCACCTTCTCTGTAAGAATATTTCGCTGATTGATTTAAAGAAAATAAAATACCGATATTTCCTGTTTCACCGGCTTTCAATTTTTGTGCGGTAGTAAAGCCAATGCTTGTATTAGGCATAGATTTCACATTGTCAACATTCCAAGAATCTTTGAATGAATTTAATGACTGTTCTTTTGAAAATTGATAACCGTTTGGGCTAGAATCTCTCACTTCACTTGGCAATCTTCGGTCTTGAGAATTTAATCCCAAATATCCTTTCATGCCATCAGTACCTTCAGCTATTTTAAAGTTATTTCTAAAAGTGCTCAGTGTGTTAAAACCAACACTGAATTCTACTTTAGAAAAAGATCGATCCATTGTCAGTGTTTCGATATCGAAAGTTGCACCGGCAAAATCTCCGTAAAGATTTGAGTTGAATGTTTTATAGATATTAAGTTTACCTACAACGTCTGTCGGGAATTGCTTCAAAGCAATGATTTTTTGAAAAGGGTTGTTTGATGGTGATCCTAATCCGTTGATCAAAAGGTAATTGTATCTTTCCTCAAGTCCACGTACGAAAAGACCACGCCCATCAACCGTTGTTATACCGGTAACTTTCGTAAGCCCTTGCTCAACATTAGAGATACCTTTTCTTGATATTTCTTCTGCACTGATCGCCTGTTTTTGGATGATCGCTCTTTTTTGTTCACCTAAGACTGCAGTTTCAGTCTTCTTATTAGTACTTCCTTGAATTACTACTCCTTCAATTGCCTTTTCTTTCTTTACCGTATCTTGCACTTTCTCTTGAGCATAGAATACAGATCCAGATAAAAATAAGACTGCAATGCTGAGTTTATAAATTTTCATTATTTTACTTCCTTTAGTTTGTAGATTCTTTCGGTGCAAAGGAATAAAACAAATGGGTTGCAATTGGTTTAGTTAATTTTAAATATTTCTTAACTAAACATTACGAAATAGCCTTTAATATTAAGTTTATGTGAATGAAAACGAATTATCAATCATGTTGCTTAAATTTTGTTAACTTTGAAATGTAAAAATTGAAAATGAACCAAAAAAAGATTCTATTAATTGATGATGAACTGGATATTCTCGAAATTCTTTCATACAATTTAGAAAAAGAAGGCTACGATGTTACTACCGCTACAAACGGAAACGAAGGTATAGAGAAAGCCAAAGAAATTATCCCGGATCTTATCTTATTAGATGTCATGATGCCAGAAAAAGACGGTATCGAAACTTGTCAGGAATTGCGTAAAATAAAAGAACTTCAAAAAAGTTTGATCGTTTTTCTTTCTGCAAGAAGTGAAGAGTTTTCTCAGTTGGCAGGTTTTCAGGCAGGAGCTAATGATTATATCGTAAAGTTGATTAAACCGAAAATTCTGATTTCAAAAGTAAACGCTTTGTTACAGTTGACTTCTCTGGTTTCTGATAATGCAAAACTCATTGAAGTTGGAGATTTGATAATAGATAAGGACAACTTTAGAGTTTCAAAAAGCGGACAGCAGTTTTTACTTCCAAAGAAAGAATTTGATCTTTTATATCTTTTAGCTTCAAACACTGAGAAAGTATTCAAAAGAGAAGAGATTTTAGAAAGAGTTTGGGGAAATGATGTGATTGTGGGCGAAAGAACGATTGACGTACACATCAGAAGACTAAGAGAAAAATTAGGAATCAATACCATTCAGACTTTAAAAGGAATTGGATATAAATTGATTGTTTAATTCAAAAATCCTATCTTTACTTATAACCCCTTAAATATTTGTAAAATTGAAATTTTACAGACTTAGTTTCATCTCATCATGTCTATTGACATTGGTGATGTTGGTTTTGGTCGTCATTTTTGATGCCCTGAACGAAAAATATGACCACAACTCATTTTTTAAAATAGGTTTTATCATCTGTGTCTTGGTCATGTTTGTCGTCAATTATGTAGTTCTCGAATTACTTTTCAGTTACTATGCCAAAAAGCAGGTAAGAAATATCTCCAAAATTTTGCCGGAAGAGATTGTTTACGACAATCAGGAAAACATCACCTTAAAAGAATTGGGAGAAAGATTCTCCGACTTCAACCAGCAAAAAGTTACTGAGATGGAAGTGATGAAAAAGATGGAAAGTTACCGTAAAGAATACATCGGAAACGTTTCTCATGAGCTAAAAACTCCTCTTTTTTCAATTCAGGGATACGTAGAAACCTTGAGTGAAGGCGGCGTAGAAAATCTGAACATCAGAGACAAATATCTTGAAAGAATCGGTATCTCAGTTGAAAGATTGATTGCAATCGTCAATGATTTGGATATGATTAATAGGCTGGAAGCAGGAGAAATAGATGTTACCGTTTCAAAATTTGATGTTAATATCCTGGTTAAAGAAATTTTCGACCTTCTTGATTTGGAAGCTGAGAAAAATAATACTGTTCTGCAATTACAGACTTTGCACAGTCAGATATTTGTAGAGGCCGACAAACAAAAGATATCACAGGTTTTCATCAACCTCATTTCAAACGCAATACATTACGCCAACAGACAGGAAGCGAAGGTTGTCGTTAAAACAAGTGTTCTCAGAAACAAAGTCCTAATCGAAGTGATCGACAACGGAATGGGAATTAAAGAAGAACTTCTCCCAAGAATCTTCGAGCGTTTTTACCGTGTAGAAACCAGCCGAAGCCGACGACAGGGTGGTTCAGGTTTAGGCTTGGCCATCGTGAAACATATATTAGAAGCTCATAACGAAAACATTACGGTAGAAAGTGTGTATCTTGAAGGCACCAAATTCAGTTTTATGCTCGAAAAAAGCAAATAAGCCGGGTAAAATGTAAGCAAAAAAAAATTCTAAAAATTTATTAAATATTCTTTTCTAAAATCTCATTTATTATATATTTGCAACAGAATTTGATCAATAGAAATAAGGTAAAAATAGAAATTGGAATAGCAGTATGGTTTACAAAATCCGTGTAATATTAGATACAAAAGAAGATATTTTCCGTGATGTTGAAATTAAAGGAAAACAAACACTCTGGAACCTTCATTTAGGAATCAAAAGTGCTTTCAACCTTAGTGGTGATGAGCTTTCTACTTTTAATCTCCTAGAAGAAGATGGTACGATTGTGAAGAGCGTTCCTTTGGAA
Organism: Chryseobacterium aahli; assembly: GCF_022699665.1. Classification (GTDB taxonomy): domain Bacteria; phylum Bacteroidota; class Bacteroidia; order Flavobacteriales; family Weeksellaceae; genus Chryseobacterium; species Chryseobacterium aahli. Next base: position 210,864 of record NZ_JALDNB010000003.1, read on the forward strand.
GATATGAGTGATGAAGGGGATGGCGAGATTATGTCAGACGTTTACATCGATGAAGCATTTGAAGCAGCTGGTGATAAGGCACAGTTTCAGTACGGTTTACTTGATCTGTGGGAGTTTTTCTGCGAATTGGTAGAAGTGATTGACGAAACGAAAGGTGTTAATTATCCGATAACCGTTTACAGATTCGGAAATGCTCCATTAAAAGCTCCAAGCAAAAGCGGAGGTGCAGGCTCAAAAAACAAAAAATCAGCTATGCCTTTGATGGATGATGATTTTGGTTTTGAAGATGACTTCGGGGCAGGCAACAGTTTTGCAGACGAAGATGATGACAGCTTCGATGATGACGAAGATGACGACTACAACGATGATGTCTTCGATGATGAAGATGACAGCGACGACGATAGAATCTAAAAAAATACAGCCCTGAAAATTTATTTTCAGGGTTTTTTATTGAAATTAATCACAAGATAATTCAACACGCATACTCAAAAAAACTCTCCTACTTTATCAGGAGCTATTTCCCGTCATCCACTCATACTCCTCGCAAGCCAGCCTGTCCTGAGCCTGTCGAAGGGCTTGCTGTGGGGTAACCGTTTCTACCGGGGCTAGGGAAGAGGTCGATTTTACAGATTTCGCTGATAAAAGAATATAAAGTAAAATTCACAGATTACAATTCACTTTTAAATCTGCAAATTCCTATTTTTGTTTAAGTTAATCAACGAGGAACGATCAAACCTCATTATTTATGGGATAGAATTTATTCTACACCACTCAAAAACATCAGAAAAACATGGATTTACCTATAGAATGGAAACATACCACCAATATTTACGAAGTTAATCTAAGACAATATACTCAGGAAGGAACTTTCAAAGCATTTGAAAAAGAAATGCCACGCCTCAAAAACATGGGTGTGAAAACCCTTTGGTTCATGCCTATTACTCCCATTGCCCAACTCAATAAAAAAGGAAGTTTGGGAAGCCAATATGCCGCTTCAGACTACACATCAATCAATCCCGAATTCGGAACGATGGATGAATTTAAACACATGGTCAACGAAGCACACCGTTTAGGTTTCAAAGTAATCATCGATTGGGTTGCCAATCATACAGGTTGGGATCATGTCTGGACAAAAACTCATCCCGAATTTTATTTAAAAGATCCGGACGGAAGCTTCCACAAAGCATCAGGAATGGATGACATCATCGAATTGGACTATAAAAACCAAGAGATGAGAAAAGCGATGATTGATGCCATGAAATTTTGGGTAAAAGAAACCAATATCGACGGTTTCCGATGTGATCTGGCATCATGGGTAGAATTAGATTTTTGGATCGAAGCAAGACCCGAAGTCGAAAAACTAAAGCCACTTTTCTTCATCGGAGAATATGATGAGCTCGAAAATCCTGATTACGGAAAAGTTTTTGATGCAAGTTATTCATGGAAATGGATGCATAAGTCAGCCGATTATTATCAAAAAAATGAGCCCATAAGTGAATTGATAGATTTGCTTAAACAATATTCTACAATCGGAGATTCATCCATGAGAGCATGGTTTACGACCAATCACGACGAAAACTCATGGAACGGAACAGAATTTGAAAAATATGGCGATATCACATTGCCAATGGCTGTGTTTTCAGCAACCTGGAACGGAATTCCTCTTTTATATTCAGGTCAGGAACTTCCAAACTTAAAAAGACTGGAGTTCTTCGAAAAAGATATCATCGACTGGAACGGAAATTATGAGATGGCAGATTTCTATAAAACGTTATTAAACTTAAAATCATCAAATCCTGCTTTGCGTGGCGGAGATTCCGCAGTTTCAACTTATCTTCTAAGCACCACAGCTAATGATAAAATTTTGGCGTATGTGAGAAAGAACGGACAAGATGAGGTTTTAGTGGTTTTAAATTTTTCAAAAGATCCGGTAAATTTTACTATTCAGGATGAGAATTTAAGCGGAACTTTCAATAATGTTTTTGACAAAACAAAACGAGACTTCAGCGAGGGAAAAGATTTTAATTTTAAAGTTTCTGATTTCGCTGTTTTTGAAAAATAAAGTATAACTTAAAGTAAAATATTTTAAAACATCAATAGGAGCGGGCTTTAGCCCGCTTTCAGCTTACAATACTAAAATTGGCTTTAGCAAAAACTTAATTTTCTTCACTTTTATTTAATTTATAAATTCAAGATTACTTTCAAAATGAACAAAGAAAATATACTGCAAATTCTTAAAGATAAAATTTCAGAAAAAATAAAAATCTTCGAAAATCTTATTGCCGAAACCCGTGCATCAAGCAACGATACCAAAAGTTCGATGGGTGATAAATATGAAACCGGTCGTGAAATGCTGCAGCAGGAAATTAATAATATCCAAAGGCAATTAAATGAAACCTTAAACCAACAGAATTTCCTGAAAAAATTAAACACAGAGGTCTGTACAAAAGTTCAGAATGGAGCTTTGGTAAAGACAGATAAAGGATTTTTCTATATTTCGGTATCGTCAGGAGAAATTGTTTTTGAAGGCAAAAAAATAATGACCATTTCAAGTGAATCACCGTTGGCAAAAGCAATGTTTGGCAAGAAAATAGCTGAGACGTTTCTCATCAACAATGTCAATCAAATCATTGAAGAAATTGGATAAAATATGATATATCTTAAAAATTTTCTGTCAGCTTTATTTTTAATAGCTTATTCTTTCGCTTTTGGGCAAATTAAAGCAAATATTTCAGCTAAAACCAACGACTTACAGTCTGTAGATATTACCATTGATGATGTAACGATTCAACTAAATAGTAATGGTGAAATTTCAGGTTTTAAAACAAACAATTTAGACGGAGAGGTAGATTATTATGATGACGCGAATTTTGATGCATACAGATTTGGAAAACTAAAAAACATCGGAAGTTTAAAAATTGATTATTGGGATATTTTAGATAAAAGTGATGTAAGATCTGGCAAGATTAAAAACGTAGGCAATGTTTCAATAGATTACTATGATAATTTCGATAAAGAAAAGTCAGGTAAGGTAAAGAACATCGAGAATCTGAAAGTTGATTATTGGGAAAAAGATATTATGGATAACAGCAGATTGGGGAAATTAAAATCCATAGGAAATATATTGATTGATTACGGGCAGAAAGACATCACTGATTCTAGCAAATATAAAAAACTAATCAAGTTCGGAACTGTAAGTTTAGATTATTGGAATGATAAAATCTTTAATAAAGAGAAATTCGGAAGAATAAAATCGATTAAAGGAAATTCAAAAGATGTTTCTGTTAATTTAGTTTGGTAATCTAAAAGTTTAAGAAAAATTTACCATTGCTTCATATTGAATCTTAAATTGATTGTCATAAATTTAGTATAGAATTAAATACAAACAAAAATTTTATCAATATGGGAATTTTACATAATAAAGTAGCTCTGGTAACAGGAGCAGGTTCAGGAATCGGATTGGCAATTGCTCAGTCTTACGCAAAAGAAGGTGCTAAAGTTATCGTTTCTGATATCAATGAAGAGCACGGAAATCAGGCGGTAGAAAAAATAAAATCTGAAGGTGGTGAAGCATCTTTTGTGAAAGCTGATACTTCGAAAGCAGAAGAGGTAGAAGCTCTTGTGAAATCAACAGTCGAAATCTATGGAAGATTAGATATCGCTTGTAACAATGCCGGAATTGGCGGTGAAGCCAATCAAACCGGAGATTACAGTCTTGAAGGATGGAAAAAAGTAATCCATATCAATCTCGACGGCGTTTTTTACGGATGTAAATATGAACTTAATCAAATGGAGAAAAACGGTGGCGGAGTAATCGTCAATATCGCTTCGATACACGGAACGGTTGCAGCACCACTTTCTTCAGCATATACTTCAACCAAACATGCAGTTGTTGGCCTAACAAAAAATATTGGCGCTGAGTATGGAAAGAAAAATATTCGTTGCAATGCAGTTGGTCCAGGATATATCGATACACCATTATTGAATCAGCTAGACAAAGAGCATAAAGATGCATTGATCTCAAAACATCCTATGGGAAGGCTTGGGACATCTGAAGAGGTTGCTGAATTGGTTCTTTTTTTAAGCTCTGAAAAATCTTCTTTCATGACAGGAGGTTACTATCTTATTGACGGTGGATATACCGCAGTTTAATAGATTTTAATTAAACATACGATACGAAGCATTCATGAAAATGGATGCTTTTTTTAATACTTTTTTGGATTAGAATCTTTAAATTTGGAACTTGAAAATTCTCTTAAAATGCAAAATTATTTAGACCTTCTAAAACATATCAAAGAAAACGGAACCGACAAAACCGACCGTACCGGAACGGGAACAAGAAGTGTTTTTGGGTATCAGTTGAGATATGATTTGTCTAAAGGTTTTCCGATGGTAACAACCAAAAAGGTGCATTTGAAATCAATTATTTACGAATTGCTTTGGTTTTTAAAAGGTGATACCAACGTAAAATATCTGAATGACAATGGTGTAAGCATTTGGGACGAATGGGCAGATGAAAATGGAGATTTAGGTCCTGTTTATGGTGCTCAATGGAGAAGCTGGAACGGAGCGGATAATAAAGTGGTTGATCAGATTTCGGAAGTGATTGACCAGATTAAAAAAAATCCGGATTCCAGAAGATTAATCGTTTCTGCTTGGAACGTTGCAGAGATTCCAAACATGGCTTTGGCACCGTGCCACGCACTCTTTCAGTTTTATGTAGCTGACGGAAAATTGTCTTTACAATTGTACCAGAGAAGTGCTGACGTGTTTTTAGGAGTTCCTTTTAATATTGCAAGTTATGCGCTTTTATTGATGATGGTTGCTCAGGTTTGTGACCTTGAAGTGGGAGATTATGTTCATAGTTTTGGAGATGTTCACATTTACAATAATCATTTTGAGCAGGTCGAAAGACAGCTTTCAAGAGATCCGAAAGCGCTTCCTACCATGAAACTAAATCCTGAGATTAAAGATATTTTCGATTTTAATTTTGAAGATTTTACCTTAGAAAACTACGATCCACATCCAGGAATCAAAGCGCCGGTAGCGATTTAATATTTTATTAATAATTTCATTAACTTTGATTTAAAATCAGGAATTATGGAAATTAAAATCAGTTTAGACGAATACGCAGACGTTCCTTTTATCAAAAAACTATTATCACAAATAAAAGGTATTACGAGTTTTGAGGTTTCTGAGAATGACAAAATTGATTCTTGGAAAGAGATTGAAAATTCTGATGAATTTAGAAAATTGATTGAAAAAAGTCGTAATGAAATCAAAAATGGAGAATGTAAAGAATATTCGGAAGAATTGATAGGTTTCATTTTTAAAAAGTAATGAAAGTTATATTTTCAAATACTGCGATTGAAAGCCTTAAATAAATCATAGGTTTTTTGAATGAACGTTGGACTCAAAAGGAAATTAAATTATTTAATAAAGACTTAGAAAAAGTGATTGAGTCATTTAATGATTAATTAATTTCATATCAGACGATAGATTCAGATAGTCAATTAAGATTTGCATTATTGGGAAAGAAGCAAGTTAAGGTATATTTTGAAGTGAAAAAAAATTGTGTAGAAATTTTATTATTTCTTCCTTCAAAAGGTAATCCTGAAAACATCCATAAGCTATTTTTAAAATAAAGAAAATATAAAAAAGTGAAGCCAAAAAACTTCACTTTTTTTGTAACTATTCATCATAAAATACTACTTATTTACTATGAAATCAATTAAATTGACCTTAGAGCAAAATGTTGATGCCGAGAATTTAAAACAAATTCTGCTGCAGATAAAAGGAGTAGCTTCAATTGAGATCATTAATGAAGATAATCCTGAAAGCGAACTGAAAAAAGCTTTTGCCAAGACTAAAGAACAGCTTAAAAAAGGAGATTACGAAACGTTAGTCAACGATATTTTCGAAATCATTACAAAAAATAATACAAAAAAATAAAAGGAAAGAAATGAAGAAAATCATTTTATCTATTGCAATATTGGGAGCTTTGTTTTCCGGAAATGTATCTGCACAAACCGAAACTTCAGGCAGAGAAAAAGTCTACAGAGCAACATCTGCGAAAGTAACGGAACTTAAGCATACCAAGCTTAAAGTCAACTTCGATTATCAGAAAGAGCAGATGAATGGGGAAGAGTGGCTGACAGCTTCTCCTTACTTTTATGCGACCAACGAGTTGATTCTGGATGCAAAAGGAATGTTGATTCATGAAGTTGCTTTGGATAACAATGGCAAGAAATCTCCTTTGAAATTTGATTATAAAAATGATGTTTTAAAGATTATTTTAGACAAAACCTATCAGAAAAATCAGGATTATACGGTTTACATCAAATACACAGCTCGTCCGAATGAAGTGAAGCAAGAAGGAAGCATGGCAATCAGCGATGCAAAAGGTCTTTATTTTATCAACGCTCAAGGTCAGGATCCTGATAAACCAACCCAAATCTGGACGCAAGGAGAAACTGAATCTTCTTCAGCTTGGTTTCCGACGATCGATAAATCAATTCAAAAAACAACTCAGGAAATCTACATGACGGTTCCTGATAAATATGTAACGTTGTCAAATGGTCTTCTTAAAGATTCTCAGAAAGAATCAAATGGTTTAAGAACTGATCATTGGGTGATGGATAAAAGACACTCAACGTACCTTTTCTTCATGGGAGTTGGTGAATATGCCGTTGTAAAAGATAAATGGAAGAATATTGCTGTTGATTATTACATCGAGAAAGAATACGAACCTTACGCAAAACAGATTTACGGAAATACTCCTGAAATGATTGAGTTTTTCTCTAAAAAATTAGGGTATGATTATCCTTGGTCAAAATATGCGCAGATTTCAGGTAGAGATTACGTGAGCGGCGCCATGGAAAATACAACTGCAACACTTCACGGAAGTGATATTTTACAAAAACCGGGACAGTTAATTGATGAAAATAAATGGGAAGATACCATCGCTCACGAATTGTTTCACCATTGGTTCGGAGATTTGGTAACTGCTGAGAGCTGGAGTAATTTGACGGTTAACGAATCTTTTGCCAACTACTCAGAATATCTTTGGAACGAGTATAAATACGGAAAAGATCAGGCAGATTACCATCAGATGGAAGATGTGAATCATTACATTCACAATCCTTCAGATTTCAAAAAAGATTTGGTGAGATTTGATTATGCTTCTCGAGAAGACGTTTTCGATTTGGTAACGTATCAGAAAGGTGGCGGAATTCTTCACATGCTGAGAAATTATTTAGGAGATGAAGCTTTTTTTGCCGGAATGAATGATTACCTAAAAACCTATGAATACAAGAATGCCGAAGCTCACCAACTGAGATTATCTTTCGAAAAAGTTTCGGGTAAAGATTTAAACTGGTTCTTCAATCAATGGTATTTTGGAAGCGGGCATCCAAAATTGAATTACTCTTACACTTTTGAGCCGGTAAAAAAACAAGTGACTGTAGTTGTCAATCAGTCTCAGGAATTGCCGTTCGAATTTCCTTTAACGATTGATGTGTACGATAACGGAAAACCAAAAAGACAGCAGGTTTGGGTCACTGCAGCTGCAAAAAATACATTCAGCTTTGATGTCTCAAAAAATCCTGATTTGGTCAACATTAATGCAGACGGAATATTGGTTGCAGACGTTACTGAAACTAAAACACCCGAGCAGAATCTGATGCAGTTTATAGGTTCGAAAGAATTTAAAAGCAGATACAATGCTTTAACGGCTATCAAAGATCAGGTAGGAAAAAGCCCTGCAGTTACAAAATTATTGTCTGCGGCGTTGAAAGATCCTTATTTCAGAGTAAGACAAAAAGCTTTGGAGTTAATGGATTTATCAAATGCTGAACAGCTAAAAGCTTTGGGAGCAGATGTTGAGAAATTAGCATCAAATGATCCTAAAACTTTGGTGCAGGGTGCGGCGATTGCAGCTTTGGCAAAGACAAAAGATAAAAAATACCTTCCGATTTTCGAGAAAGGGGTCAATGCCGTTTCAAATTCTGTAAAAGGAAATTCTGTTGCAGCAGCTTTAGATGTTGATCCTTCCAAGGCAAATACTTTGGCTGATAAAATCGATTTGAACGGAGCTTCAGAAGATTTATTAAGTAAAATGCTTCCGGTTATTGTTAAAAATAAAGTGACTTCTCAAATGTCGAATATTGCTTCACTGGTTGCTTTTTATCCTTTCATTAAATTCCAGAATCCTGAATTGGGGAAATCTGCGGAAGAAGGATACAACTGGATCATGACTTCCGATAATTTAAAAGCTACAGAAAGCATTACCAAAATTTTAGGTCAGGCAAAAGGACAAATGGGAGAAAATCCTCAGGTAAAAATGATGATTTCTCAAATGTTAAAAGATGGTTTGACGAAGAAAATGGAACTTCTGAAACAAAATCCTCAAAAAGCTTCAAGCATCAATCCACAGATTGACGCTATTAATAAAGCAATTGAAAATTTCAAATAGTAAATCAATATATATTTTTCTAAGCATCTCCTTATTGGAGGTGCTTTTTTATTTAAAACTTGTTTATAATTCCTGATTTTAAGAATTGAAAGACCTTGTGTTCTTTGCTAAGTGGGACGCCTTTGCCTCAATTTATAAATTGATTATTTGAATCGGCGAAACTTCGTTTTGTGAACTTAAAAACAGTTAGTGGTAAAAAAAGCTTAGCGAGCTTTGCGTTAAAATAATTTTCACAAAAACAATAAGTAATTAAATTAATAATTTCCTCAAAAATTTATACGATAATGAAGCTTTTTTTGCACTATCTTTTATAAATTCGTATTAAAATTAAACGATTATGGGTTTTGGAATTGAGGCAGCGAGTTACTATGTGTCATCTTTATATTTGGAAATTAAAGACTTAGCAGAAAAAAGAGGAATTGAACCTGCAAAACTGGAGAAAGGTTTAGGATTACATAAAATGGGTTTTCCTGATGTCCATGAAGATGCAGCCACCTTTGCCGCAGAAGCTTTACTTAAATTAATCAGAGACTACGAAATCAATCCAAAAGAAATTTCAAGAATTTATTTAGGAACAGAAAGCGCAATCGATGCCGCAAAACCTACCGCTTCCTACGCAATGCAAATGGTAGAAAAAGTTTTGGAATCTGAGTTTGGAGAGAGATGTTTCAGAAACTGTGACGTGGTAGATATGACTTTTGCCTGTATCGGTGCCGTAGATGCACTTCACAACTCATTAGATTTTGTAAGAGTAAATCCTGATAAAAAAGCAATAGTTATCGCAAGTGATTATGCAAAATACGAATTGGCTTCTTCCGGTGAATATACGCAGGGGGGAGGTGCCGTTTCTTTATTAATCTCTGCTAAACCAGATTTAATTGAAATAGAAAACAATTGGGGAGTCGCTACAGAAAGTGTTTTTGATTTTTTCAAACCAAGACGGCATTTCAAAAAAGAAGATTTAACGAATGCTCCTAAAAGCTTTCCCGATAAAATTGAGATTTTTACAGATGAGCCGGTTTTTGACGGACAGTATTCCAATCAGTGTTATCAGGATAGAATCAGAGAAGCGTATGAACATTATAAAGTAGTTTCAGGAAAAGAAAAGCCTTATGAAATCTGGAAATATTTGATTTTCCATCTTCCATACGCATTCCATGGGAAAAGAGTTTTTACTGAAATTTACAGCTTAGAAAATGGACTTTCCTATTCAAATCCTGACGAACAGAAAGTGGTTGCAAAATCTGAAGAGTATTTGAAATTCATTAATGAAAAAATCGAAAAAACGCAGCGCGCATCTTCAGAAATAGGAAATATGTACACCGCCTCGATTTTTATGGCTTTACTTTCAGGTTTACAGACTTCTTTTAATGAAAATGAAGAATTAGCTGGAAAGGAGATAGGGTTTTTAGGCTATGGAAGCGGATCAAAATCAAAAGTTTTTGCCGGAAAAGTTTCTGAAAACTGGAAAAGTGTCGTTGAAAAATGGAATTTATTTGAAAATTTGAATGAACGTTTAGCCATTGACTTTGATACGTATGAAAAGCTCCACAGAAAACAGCTTGAACATTCTGTAAATCCTGATTATAACGGATTTGGTCTGCAATCCGTAGAATTGGAAAATCCAGCTTTATTGGGAGCGAGATATTATGGTTATAAAGGATAAATCATCAAGAAAGCATCTCTATTGAGGTGCTTTTTAATTTTATTAAATTTAAACAACTAATAACTAACAACTCCATTCTGATAGCTCTTCGGCGTCACTCCAACCAACTGCTTAAAAACTCTGGTAAAGTAATTAGTATCAGAAAAACCTGTCTGAAAAGCAGTTTCTTTGATGCTGTTATTTAAAGCTAAAAGCTCTTTTGCTTTGTTAATTCGCTCTTGAAGGATAAAATCATTTGGGGAAGTTCCCAGCTCATCTTTAAACATTTTAAAGAAATTAGACTTGCTTACATACGCCAATTTCGCAATACTGTCGATAGAAAGTTTCTGATGAATATTGTTTTTGATATAATCTACCACAAAACCGATTCTTGATTTATTTTTAGCCAAATTTTTCTCTACCATACTTCTTGCCTGTGTTTGCATGAGTCTAATTAAGAGTTCTTTTAAAGCGAAATCAGCCATGATGTCTTTTTGAGAATTGTCATCCATGGCGATTCTCATAATGTTATTGGTGGCTGAAGCCAGTGATTTATTGTTAAATAGAAAATATTCGTCAAGCTGTAGATTCCATGATGAGGTTTCATCTACTTTGGCGAAATTATAGTTCAGATAATTCAGAGAGTTTTCGATAAACTCGGGATTTAAACTCAAAGAAATACATTGTGATGGCGTTTCATCAGCATCTGGGAAATCTATTACCATCGTTTCGCCGGGCGCAACTAAAACACTTTCTCCGGGGAAATAATCGAAATAATTGGTTTTGTTCTCCAATTTCATGTATTTTCTTCCTTGAAGCATTGCCGTGAAAGCAATCGTATCAAAATGCAGTTTTACATCAAAAGCAGCCTTGTGAGTTTCATAAATGCTGAATTCACAATTGTTAAGATTAAATTTAGTCTGATTTTCAACTAAGTTTAAAAGCTGATTTTCCTTCTTTAATTCAGGAGTATTCAATAAAAACTTATGATTGTTCATTTCTAAATTTATTTAAGTGGCGACTTCTATCAAATATAGAAATTATATGATTAAAAACATGTTAATGAAATGATAAAGTCTGCCTTCTACACTATTGTGAAGTTTTTTTGTAGGATTTTGCTATTGGTTTGGTTGAAGTCGGTGTAATTTGGTTGAAGATAAAATCAAAACAATACGAATATGAGCACAGCAACAGAACAAAAATCAGACACGGTATTACAGTGGCCTGAATTCAAAAAACAATATGATAACTTTATCAACGGTGAATTTACAGCACCCGTAAATGGTAAATATTTCGATGTGATTTCTCCCGTTGACGGAAAAGTTTTCACACAAGCGGCACATTCTTCAAAAGAAGATTTAGAATTGGCTGTAAATGCAGCCGATAAAGCATTTCAAACCTGGAAAGACACTTCATCTACAGAAAGGAGTGTCATTTTAAATAAAATAGCCGACAGAATCGAGCAGAATTTAGAATATCTTGCCATCGTAGAAACCATCGATAATGGTAAAGCGGTGAGAGAAACTTTGGCAGCAGATTTACCTTTGGCAGTCGATCATTTCAGGTACTTTGCTTCGGTTATCAGAGCGGAGGAAGGTTCGCATAATGAATTGGATAAAGACACGGTTTCATTAATCGTTCACGAACCGCTTGGTGTCATCGCACAAATCATTCCATGGAATTTCCCAATCTTAATGGCTGTTTGGAAATTGGCTCCGGCATTGGCAGCAGGAAACTGTGTGGTCTTAAAACCGGCAGAAAGCACGCCAATTTCAATTCTTATATTGGTCGATTTAATTAAAGACTTACTTCCGGCAGGAGTTGTGAATATCGTGAATGGTTTCGGAGCTGAATTGGGAAGGGCTTTGGTAACGAATCCAAAAATAAACAAAGCTGCGTTCACAGGTTCTACGGCGACAGGTCGTTTGGTGATGCAGTACGCAACAGAAAATATCATTCCGGTAACTTTAGAATTGGGTGGGAAATCTCCAAACGTTTTCTTCAGTTCAGTGATGGATGCTGATGATGAATTTTTAGATAAAGCTATTGAAGGAGCAGTTTTATTTGCTTTAAATCAGGGTGAAATCTGTACTTGTCCGTCAAGATTATTGGTTCAAGAAGATATTGCCGATGCATTCATTGCCAAAGTAATCGAACGAGTAAAAGCAATTAAAGTAGGAAATCCTTTAGATAAAACCGTGATGATGGGAGCGCAGGCTTCAAAAATTCAGAAAGACAAGATTCTTTCTTACATCAAATTAGGGAAAGAAGAAGGTGCCGAAGTTTTAGTAGGTGGTGATGTGAATCATGTAGGAGAAAATCTTGAAGAAGGATATTACATCCAGCCGACGATTTTCAAAGGAAACAACAGAATGAGAATATTCCAGGAAGAGATTTTCGGACCTGTTTTAGCGTTTACCACGTTCAAAGACGAAGAAGAAGGAATCAAGATTGCCAACGATACTATTTACGGACTTGGAGCGGGAGTTTGGACGAGAGATGCGCATCAATTGTATAACGTGCCACGTCAGATTCAGGCGGGTAGAGTTTGGGTGAACCAGTATCACTCATATCCTGCAGGAGCACCGTTTGGTGGATACAAGCAGTCGGGGATCGGTAGAGAAAACCACAAAATGATGTTGGATCATTACCGTCAGACCAAAAATATGTTGATTTCGTACAGCAAAAACAAATTAGGTTTCTTTTAATTTAAATATTTAGGGCGTGCCCGTTTTCCCCGTTTGTCACGGGGAAAAACGGTCGGGCTATCCAGGGCTGCACTTCGTTTCGGTGCTTCGCACCGGCGAGTTCCTCGCCGCCCTTCCTATCCCTCACGCAAAAGTTGTGTGAAAAACACATCTCTATATTTGGTTTATGTAAAGTCTGGCAATGCTTGTTTTGTCAGACTTTTTTAACTTTATAAAATAGAATATATTAAATTTCTCGAAGTATTAGAAACCAAATGTTGTTTCAAAGACATTAAAAATGACTTAGGAAATGGAGGCGTTAAGAAAATTAAAAATTAATCCGTTAAAAAATTCCCACTGTTTGAGCACGTTAAAAATATTAAATAAAAGAAAAAATTACCAAATCGTGCGAGTTTTGGGGATTTTAGGATTAAATTTTAATTTTTAGCCGGAATTTCCAGTCTTGAACTTTTGGTTCTTTTGCTTCAAGGCAAAAGAACAATAAAAAAATCATTATGGAAACAAAGAAAATATCAAGACTCTCAGTTACAGAAAAAGCCCTCGAGCTTATTTGGGAACTCGAAAAAAAGCATGGCGAACTCATGTTTTACCAGGCGGGAGGATGCTGTGAAGGTACACAACCCCAATGTTTCGAAAAAGGCGGCTACTTTCCGAGAATGAATGATGCCATGATCGGAACCATCAACGAACATGAATTCTGGATAGACCGAGATTTATTTGAATATTGGCAATATTCACATTTCACCTTAGATGTTCTGGAAGGCTTCGGACCAGGTGGATTTTCGTTGGAAACACCATTGGGGAAAACATTTAAAGTACACTACAGATTATTTACACCAGAAGAATTGCAAAACTTGGAACCTATAAAACGAAGTGAATGATTTCACTTGCAGCTTTTAAACTGATTGTTTTTTGAAGCAATAAAATTCAATTCTCTTTCAAAGTCATATTTATCTCTCTTAATATTTCTTTTTAAAATAAAATACTGAATGATTGTTATCAATATTGGAATGACAATTAAGAAATAATTTTCGTTGTTTTGAATTTCTTGTGATGCGATAAAAAGGAAAAGAAGAATTCCTATGATAGAAGCTATAAAAGGATAAATGAAGGGAGTGAATTCTATTTTAATGACTGTTTTATTCTTTTCTTCTACAATATTTCCTTTTATAATAGAACGATAAATATTAATGTCAAATAAATGTTTTCTTCTTTTTATAATGAAGTTGTCCGGATTGATTAATCCTCGGTATTCAAATCTTGTGGGAATTCCGTGATCAGGAATTAAAGATATGAAACTTGTATTTGTTTCGTAGGTGATTTTTTTTAAACTTTCAACAAATTCAGATTTATCCATCTCAATATTGAAATTCAAATGATCATACAGTCCTATGTTTTTAAAAAATGAATCCATAATAAAATAATCATCAAACTTTCACAAACCGATTCACAAACATTGCCGCCACAATATCACCCACAGCATTTAAAACCGTCGCCAAAGGATCAACCAAAGTCCCAATAATAATCACAGCAGGAATCGCTTCCTGTGGCAGCTGATATACAGAAATCATTAGCATTTCGCCGATATAACCACCATTCGGAATTCCACCTGCAACGATGCTGACGAAAACTGTGATTCCTAGAGCTAAGAGAAGATTGGAAGGTTCAAAAAAATCTCTGCCAATAATCTGAAACGCTACGTAAATTTTAATAATAGAAGACATCGACGAACCGTTTTTATGAAGCGTCGTTCCAATCGGAATCACAAGATTTGCAATCGAACTAGGAATTCCAATCTTCGATGCTGCTAATAAATTAGTAGGCATTGTTGCAAAACTGCTGCAGGTACTCAATGCTGTTAATGTCGGAAGAATAGCGTTTTTCCAGAAACTTTTGATTCCGGTCTGTCCGTTTGCCATGAATGCGTAGAGAGTGAAAAATACAAAGAAGTAGATAATTCCTGCGATGTAATACAGTCCTAAAGGCTTAGCATAAAATCCGAAAAGCTGAGGCCCTAAGGTCGCTACCTGATATGCAAAGTATGCTCCCAGACCGATCGGTGCAATTTTCATAATCATTAGAAGCAATTCCTTCATTACTTCATATCCCGAAGCAATAAAAACTCTGAAAGGTTTTCCATTTTCTCCCGATTTTCTTGTGGCAAATCCTGTCATGAATGCAAAAATCAATAATGCAAGCATATTTTTGCGTGAAAAGAGTTCCGTAAATTCTCCTACCGTAAAGAAACTGACAATTTTGTCGCCCCAGTTTTCTTCTTTGGTCGCTTCAGCAATGATTTCTGAGCTTCCCGAAATAGATGAGACCGGAAATAAATATACCGCTCCGATTGTAAACAAAGCAGCCGTTAAATTGAAAAAAAGAAAAGTAAATGACATGACCATAATGATTTTGCCAAACTTAGATTCCTGTTCCAGCGAAGCAATAGAATTGGCCACTGCAAAAAATACCAACGGCACCACACTTACGAAAAGAAGATTCAGAAAAATATCTCCCAGAGGTTTTATGTACTCAACGATTTGTGGGGCAACAATACCAATAATACTTCCAATGGTGATCCCGAGAAGTAAAAACAGAATTCCTGAGTAATTTTTGAGAACCTCTTTCATGCCATGATTTTTAGTAAAGATAGATTTATTTTTAACAATTTCTAAGATGTTTGTTTGCCTTAATTGTTCTAAATTTGAGTAAACATTCGTTTCTATGGCTTATATAGATTATTATAAAATTTTAGGCGTAGACAAAAGCGCAACGCAGGACGATATCAAAAAAGCGTACCGCAAGCAGGCAAGAAAACTGCATCCAGACCTTAACCCCAACGACAAAGAAGCTGAGCGAAAATTCAAAGAGCTGAATGAAGCTAATGAAGTCCTAAGCAATCCCGAAAATCGTGCGAAATATGATAAGTACGGTGAGAATTGGAAGCATAGCGAACAGTACGAACAGGCACAGCAACAAAGACAATATCAGAACCAAAGCGGAAACCGTGGTGGTTTTTCAGGTGCTGATTTTGGCGAGGGTGAAGATTTTTCAGATTTTTTCCAGAGTATGTTTGGCGGTGAAGGTGGCGGATTCGGCAGAAATTCACGCGGAAGTGCGTCAGGAAAATTCAAAGGTCAGGATGTGCAGGCAGAACTGAATTTAAACTTAAAAGATGCTGCAAAGACTCATCAGCAGACTTTCGATATTAATGGGAAAAAGGTAAGAATTACAATTCCTGCGGGAGTTTCTGATGGACAAAAAATCAAACTAAAAGGTCACGGAAACCCAGGCTTTAATGGCGGGCCGACAGGAGATTTATATATTACATTTAACATCGCTGCTGATCCTAATTTCGAAAGGGTAGGAGATGATTTAAAATCTAAAGTGACGATCGATTTGTACACCGCAGTTCTGGGTGGAGACGTTAAAGTGGAAACTTTAGAAGGAAGCGTAAATCTCAAAGTAAAACCGGAAACCCAAAGCGGAACAACGGTGAGATTGAAAGGCAAAGGTTTTCCGGTCTATAAAAAGGACGGTGAATTTGGTGATTTGTTTGTGACCTATGATGTGAAATTACCGACAAATCTTACGGAAAAACAGAAAGAACTTTTTGAACAACTTAAAAATTCTTAAATCATGAGCGAAAGAATATCACGGGAAGAACTCGTAAAAATATACAATGTTGAAATTAATTTTTTTGATGAATTGGTTGATTATGGCTTGTTGAGAGTAGAAACTGAAGATAACATTCGGTATCTGATTTATGAAGATCTTCATGTTTTTGAAAAGTTTACCAATTGGCATTATGACCTTGAAATTAACCTGCCCGGTTTGGAGGTAATTCATGATATGCTCAGTAAAATGGAAGATTTAAAGAGAAAAAATCGCGAATTGATGAATAAACTTTCAGCAATTAGTGAGAGATATGAAGATATTTAATTTAGTTTTGTAGACTAAAACACGCATTATATGGCTAGAATCAACGACGACAAAATCATCAACTTAAAAATCAATAAAAAAGATTTTGAAGATATTTATCTCAACGGAAATCAAGGAAGTTTGTTTTTGTCGCCTACGGTAAAAGGAAAACTCATCACTACCATCGTAGTTGCAGTGATTTTGTTGATATTGTTTTACTTTAGAGATGATTTAAGCAAAGAAAAATTCGGGATTTTATACTTTGTAAGTTTTCTTTTTCTGCTTTGTGCGGTCTATTTATCTTTAGCCATCAACAAGGTTACAAAGTGGAAAAAAGAAGTCGTGAAATACCTGAAAACACTTGAAAACACTGAGATTTATCAGATTCAGTTTAATGCTAAAGTTTTTAAAGTAAACCTCAATGACAATAAAGAGACCAGCCTTTGGACAGAATTTACAGCTGCCGAAATCAGCGATAAATTTATAGGCTTGGAAGGGAAATTCAATTATATGTTTCCGAAAAAATCAATGTCGGATGCAGATTTTGGATTGTTGAAAGAGGCCGTGCAGAAAAATGTTTTAGAATAAAAAAACTCAGAGCTGAAACTCTGAGTTTAAATTTATAATGAAAAGCTGATTAATCTAACCAACCCATTTCTTTCATCCACTCGTCGTTGTAGATTTTCCCAACGTATCTTGAACCGTGATCATGAAGTAACACAACAATCACATCGTCTTTCGTAAACTGATCTTTCATCTGAACCAAAGCTGCCATTGCGCTTCCCGCCGAATATCCACAGAAAATTCCTTCTTCTTTTGCCAATTTTCTTGCGTAGATGGCTCCGTCTTTATCGGTCACTTTCTCGAAATGATCGATCACCGACATATCGTAATTTTCAGGAAGAATATCTTCACCAATACCTTCTGTGATGTAGGTATAGGCGTTTTCTAATTTAATTTCACCCGTTTCGTGAATTTCCTTCAAGATTGAACCGTAAGTATCAACTCCAAGTATTTTAATGTCTTTATTTTTTTCTTTAAAGAACATTCCACAACCTGTAATTGTTCCACCTGTTCCGGCTCCCACTAAAAAATGAGTCAGTTTTCCGTCAGTCTGTTCCCAAATTTCTGGTGCAGTAGACTCGTAATGAGCTGCTCTGTTTGATAAATTATCATATTGATTTACGTACCATCCGTTTTCTGTTTCTTTAGCCAGTCTCTTAGAAACTGAGTAATAAGAACGCGGATCTGTAGGTTTTACATCAGTCGGGCAAACGATAACTTCAGCTCCAACAGCACGAAGAATGTCGCATTTTTCTTTAGATTGTTTTGCGTTGGTCACAAAAATACATTTGTAGCCTTTGATGATCGCTGCAAGAGCCAATCCCATTCCTGTATTTCCTGAAGTACCTTCGATAATTGTTCCTCCTGGTTTTAATCTTCCGTCTTTTTCGGCATCTTCAATCATTTTCAGAGCCATTCTGTCTTTAACCGAATTTCCTGGGTTGAAGGTTTCTACTTTTGCCAATACCAATGCCGGGAAATCTTCTCCCAACACTTTATTAATTTTCACAAGAGGTGTGTTTCCTATGGTTTCGAGAATATTTTCTGCGTATTTCATACTTGTTTTTTTTCTGCGGGGCAAATATACGGCTTTCAAATGAGTTAAGAGAAGAGATGTTATTAAATGAATTACAAGGGTTGAATTAGTTTTTAGGAGCTAATTCCTGCTAGTAGTTTACACTGAGCGAAGTCGAAGTGCTGTATCTTTTGTTCCGCTTTGCTTCACAAAAGGATGTCGCTGCAATCAGGGCTATGGTAGTGAGTCTTCAGGAGTTAAATCTGGTCTAAGTAGCTACTGACTGACCTTTGTGTACTCATGTTTTAGACCACCCCGTCAAAAATTCCTTTAGAATTTTCGCCACCCCTCCAGCGGAGGGGAATTCTGTGTTACAAATATTTGTAATGATACAAGAGGTGAAGCAATTTACAAATTGATTAAAAACTATTCAACCAAAATAGATGTCAGAGTTACATTCTGCTTGTAAAATTCACAATTCACATTTAAAATTCATCTTTTAGCTATACTTAATAGACTTCACCGGAGAAATTTTACTGATCAGATAGCTTGGGATAATTAAAGCCAATCCGGAAATAAATAATATACCGGCAGAGATTGAAAGTATAATAAGAGGATTTAAATCTACAGGAACAACACTGACATAATAGTCTTTCGGATCTAATTTAATAATTCCAAAAAACTTTTGAATTAATAGAAGTCCAAGACCAATGGCGTTTCCGAAAAGTAAACCGGGAACCATAATAATGAGTGTGTAATTGATAAAAGTAGCTCTTATCTGACCATTCGTAGCTCCTAAAGTTTTAAGTAAACCAATAGAATTCGTTCTTTCAATAATCAAAATAAGCAGAACCATAATGATATTAATAATCACAACCGTTAGCATAATGGTGATGATTATCCCGATGTTGGTATCAAAAAGACCTATCCAATCATTGATCTGAGGAAATTTATCAGTTGCCTTTTCTGCATAGTTTTTATAGCCAATTACTTTATCAATCTCGATAGAATCTTTGTCGATGTCATTTACATTTTTAAAGAAAATATCAATTCCACCAATATCTTCGGGCGTCATATCCTGAATTTTTCTCACATGATTCACATCACCAATCACAAACTGATCGTCAATCATTTTGATGTCGGTTTTGTAGATTCCAACTACCTGAAACTTTCTGTAGATTTGCTTTTGATCTTCCTTTGCAAAGACCGTTACAATGTTGTCGTTGAGTTTCAGATGCAGATCATTGGCTATCTTTTCCGAAATAGTAACACCGTTGTTGTAGCCTTCTTCTGTAATCTTTGGAGTTTTACCTGCAATCAGGAATTTTTTAAATCTTAAGCTGTCAAAATCTTTTCCTACACCTTTAAAGATAATTCCTGCAAAACTATGCTCGTTACGCATAATTCCTGTTACCATAGCGTATTTTTGCACGCTTTCAACATCCGGGATTTCTTTCAGTTTGGCAATATTTAAACCTTGTTTGTCAAGAATTGAAGTATTGTAAGATGAGTTGGAACGGGTCGATTTTACAGTAATATGTCCGCTGAAATCTGCCAATCTCTCTTTAATGGCTTTTTTTGAACCAAAACCTGTGGAAACGGTAATCAAAGAAACAATGATTCCCAAAGCAACAGAAAGTCTGCCGATGAAGATGATCACCCGTGATAGGTTATTTTTGTTATCTTTGGAAAACGCTATTTTTCTAGAGAAATATAAAGGAAATTTCAAGCTTATGAATTTAGATTTCAAAATTAAAACTTTAGTTCTTATTTGCCTAATTTTTTTAGGAGTAATCAACCCATATTATTCTCAGTCTCAAGATCAGGAATGTTTTAAAACCGGTGCAGACCGACCAGAACTTTATTTGCCCTTATTGAAAGATAAAACCATCGGAATTGTGACCAACCAAACCGGTTTGATGAAAGACAAAACTCATGTTGTAGATTATCTGGTTAAAAACGGAATTAAAATTAAAACAATTTTTGCTCCTGAACACGGTTTCAGAGGTGATGCAGATGCAGGGGAAAAAGTGAAAAATGGGGTAGATGTTAAAACGGGAATTCCTATTATATCTCTTTACGGAGCTAATAAAAAACCAAAACCAGAGCAACTAAAAGGTTTAGATATTGTTTTATTTGATATTCAGGATGTTGGAGTGAGATTTTACACCTATATTTCTACTTTAACTTATTTAATGGAAGCAGGAGCTGAAAATAATGTCGAAATTCTGGTTTTAGACAGACCAAACCCACACGATGGATATATTGACGGACCGGTTTTAAAAAAGAAATGGGAAAGCTTTGTCGGAATGCATGAAGTTCCTGTTGTTTACGGCTTAACGATCGGTGAATACGGAAAAATGGTTAACGGAGAAAAATGGCTGAAGAATGGAGTGCAAGCAAAATACACTTTGATTCCGATGCAGAAGTATCATAAAAAACAGCGTTATGCCATTTTAGATAAGCCATCTCCCAATTTGCCTAATGATAAATCGATTAATCTCTATCCGAGTTTATGCTTTTTTGAAGGAACGCAGGTTTCTGTAGGAAGAGGAACAGATAGTCCGTTTCAAATCTATGGTTCACCATGGACGAAAAATTTGCCTTATCAATTCACTCCAAAACCAAACTTCGGAGCGAAAGATCCATTTTTAAATGGGAAATTGTGTTACGGAGAAAATCTTTCAAATTATTCTCAGGATTTGAGAAGTCTGAATTTAGAATGGCTGCTCAAAGCATATCAAAATTATAAAAATCCTCAACAAGATTTCTTTTTGAAGAATCTTTTCTTCGATACATTGGCAGGCAGTGATGATTTAAGAAAACAAATCGTTGCCGGAAAATCTGAATCTGAAATCAAAGCTTCATGGAAAGCTGATCTTGAAAAATTCTCAAAAATCAGAAGTAAATATCTGATTTATGAAGAATAAAAAAAATGTCAACTGCTAAACTTACAGTTGACATTTTTTTATGTTTTTCTTAATCAAAATTCTGTGGTGGGTTTTTATCATCTTTTCCTTTATTTAAAATAAAAAGTCCTATTGAGAGTCCAATAACTCCTGCAAAAGCTGTCATGAGCGCACGCTGCAATTTATCTGCTTCCTGATTTCCCAAATAATTCATCAAAAATAGGATTGCAAAAGTAATTACCGATATGATGATGTGGTTTCTTCCGAATAATTTCATACTACTTTAATTTATAAGATATCATTACACCTCCTCTGTAAGGGATGATTTCACCACTATGGTTATATCCTTCCGCAACATCATATCGTCTTCCTGTTTCGCGATCATATCCTTTGTAGAAATCCTGAGAAGTCCCAACAGTTCCATAAATATCCATGTTTAATCTGTCTGATAACCTGAATTGGTAACCAGCTGTAATTCCAAATAAAACAGAATATCCTTTTTGATATAAATTTGATTTTGTAAAAACTTCATTATTATCATTTATGTAATCACCTTCACCCCAATAATTCCATTTTTGTAAAACAAAAGACGATGCAGCAACATTTGCTCCTACATACCAGCCATTAAACGCTTCTTTAAAATAATACCTTCCCTCTACAGAAGCTGAATAGTATTGTAATTCATGCCCTGCAAATGATTTCCAGGGAGAGATAAGAACATCACCTTGTAAAGTATACTTTGAGTTGAGCTGATATTCAAGACCGGCGTTGATGACCCCAATCGGGATAAACAAAGCATTTCCTTTTAAACGTAAACTATTTTCGTTCTCTGAGATTTGCTCCTGAGCAGTCATTCGGTTTGCTGAGACTAATGCTAAGGCAGCTATAAAAATTTTGTATTTCAAATCGTCTTTTTATTTGATTTTACTTAATAATTCTGTCGCTAAATTGGCATCTTTTCCAGATTGTAAAGCCATGTTTTTTGATAATTCAGCGAAGTTTTTTGCTAAGTCTTTACTTCCTAAATTGTAATATATTTTTGCTAAAATATAAGTGTTTTCTGGAGTTTCACCACGCATGACCGATTTCTCAGCCCATTCTGCTGCTTTCTTTAACGAAGATTGTGTTTTGATATTGTCTGAGAAAATCCAGGCTGCCTTTAAAAGTTCGTTTGGTTCAAAAGAATCTGCGTTTTTATAATATTCTAACGCTGCTTTTTCGTATTCCAAGAAATTGGCATTTTGTTCATAATATGCTAATTTTGTTTGATTTAATTTTAAAATTGCTGCCTCTTTCCCAACTAAGGGTTCAGCAGTTTTTAAAAAATAATCGTCATTGATTTTCTTTGCTTTTTCGTCAATCGATTCTTGTACTACTTTGGCTAAAACCAATTGATTATTAAATTCTTTATAGTTTTCTTCAGGTAAAAATTTGATGATGTCTGCTTTTTGAGAAACAAATGTTTTGTAGTTGAGATCTTCTGTTGATTTTAAGAAATATAAAAGAAGACCAACATCGTCTTTGGTAAACTCGTCTGTTTTTTTTCTGTTGGAGAAGTATCTTTCAGAAGCTTGTTTTGCAAATTCGTAGTCAGCACTCGAATTCAACTTCATAATGTTGATGAGAAAATCTTTGTCTTTTTCACCTTTTGCAAAACGTTCTTTCAGCGAACCTTTTTTATTGTTTGGAGAATTGATATCCTGAGCCATTGCTAAGAAAATGCCTTCTTCCATGTACCCATAGTTTTGTGAAACCAATTCGCCGTCACCGTTTAAAAATAAATAAGTAGGATAGGAGCGAACGCCAAATTTTTGAGCAACCTCTCTTCCTTCACCTTTTTCCATGTCAATTCTTGCATTGACGAAGTTTTTATTATAAAAATCGCCTACAGATTTTTTGTTGAAAACATTCTTTTCCATCATCTTACAAGGGCCACACCAAGCAGCATATGCGTCGATAAAGACAAGTTTATTTTCCTCCTTAGCTTTTGCTACAAGATCTTTAAAAGGAAGATCCTGAAACTGAATTTCGTCCTGAGCAAAACCAAATATGGTGATAAAAATAAATAATCCGGAGATAATATTTTTCATTTTCAAATCAAAAATTTTAATAAGCGAAGATACTTAATTTTGACTGATAAGAATTGTTAAAAATATGTAAAAGTGAAAAAGCAATATTGCAGTTTCTATGTGATTACTGATATAAACGACATTAGAATTTTGAAGCTGGCTCTGAAAATTGAGACTTTTATTTATCTTTGAAATAATTTTTCATCGGTGAATTCTGTGCTATTATGTGAAATTTACAACACAAAAATACAGTTCAATTTAGAATCAATTTTTAGATCGAAAGAAAACTATTTTGCCTTCATCTTTCCGTTCTTAAATCTTTCGCTTGCGGTTTGATAATAAGAAATGGTCTCAGAAATTAGATCTTCATTCTTAAAATTGACTTCAGATAATGCTTGATCAGTTCCTGAAACTGTAAATTGTTTAACACGTTTTCTGTCATCAATTTGGGTGAATAAATTATTTCTTAGTAATCCTAAAGTTCTATAGTTTCCTATAAAAGCACGCTCATCGCCAATTTTGGTTTGATTAATATCTTTACCGTAAAAACTTGTGTTGTAATTCCATCCCAAATATCCGAATAGAGTAGGCATTAAGTCTATTTGTGAAGTCAGACGATTTATTTTTTCGGGTTGCTGATGAAGATTGTAAATAATTGCTGGAATATGATGTTTGGCAATATTAATTTCCCATTTTCCGGCGCTGCTTGCACAATGATCGGCAACTATTAAAAATACAGTATTTTTAAACCAAGGTTTCTTTTTTACATCTGAGATAAACTTTCCTAAGGCATAATCGGTATATTTTACGGCGCCGTTTCTGTCGCCTTGTGGAAGATTAATTTTTCCGTTCGGGAATGTGTAAGGTTTATGATTGGAAGTGGTCATTACAAACTGAAAAAAATGTTTTTTTTCTTGGGCACTTTTATCGGCGTATTTTATAGATTGTTTATAAAGGTCTTCATCACAGATTCCCCATGCATTTTCAAAACTGACTTCACTATCTTTGATCTGGAATCGATTCGTTTTAATTTCATCAGATAGAGGATTTCCTCTGTTTCTGTCTACGATATCAAATCCCTGACCTCCAAAAAAATTATTCATGTTATCAAAGTAACCATCACCACCGTAAATAAAGTAGGGTTGATAGTTTTTTGCTTTTACAATCGTGGAAACTGAAAATAAATTCTGATTGTTTGGTCTTCTCACAATGCTGTTTCCGGGAGTTGGAGGTACCGAAAGTGTTAATGCTTCCATGCCTCTTACCGTTCTCGTGCCTGTTGCATATAGATTGGTAAAAAATATACTTTCTTTTGATAATTGATCATAATTGGGTGTGAGATTTTCTTTATTCCCAAATTCAGTAAGGAAATCAGCACTGAAACTTTCAATCGCAATGACAATAATGTTAGGTTTCTGCTCGGTTTCTCCTTTTGTGAATCTTGAAAGATCATCATAATTTACACGGGTATATTTCTGATTTTCCTGCAGAAGATTGCCTTTCAGTATAGAATATGCTTTTTTCTCAGGCAGTTTAGGGTAAAATGTTTCGTAATCTAACTCGTTTGATTGGTAAGCAGATATAAAAGAAAAAGTTCCGTTTTTACCTAACTCATTAATAATTAAATTATTACTAAAATCTGCCTGCTTATTTTTCATTATTAATCCTAATACGAACGATATAACCAAAACAGGAATAGCGTAAAAGAGACGATTTGAAAAAGTAATTTTATCTGAAAATGTCTTTTTGAAAACATTTAATCTACTGAAAATGAAAAATGTAATTACTATAAGCCCAATGAGTAAAACTATAACTAACGGCAAAGGATAAGATTGATTAATGTTCTCAATAACTTCATATGTGTAGATTAAATAATCAACAGCAATAAAATTAAATCTTACCTCAAACTCATCCCAAAAAGGAATTTCTGCTAATAAGCTGAAATAAATGATGATAAAAATTAAACTTAAATAAAAATAAGTAAAACCTTTATCAAATAAGGATCCTACCCATTTTTTCGGGAAAAGCAAAAGATAAATGGTATACAAAAACAAGAAAAGCGAACCGACACAAAGATCATATAAAAATCCTGTAATGAATGCTCGTACAATGTATAGCAAATTTAAATCGACATCTTTTATTGACCAAATAAGCAATCCCAGTCTTATAATAAATGATAGTACGAGGTATAAACTTAAAACACTGAATAACGCAGAAAATCTACCACTAAAAATTTTTTTGAAAGGCTTTGAATTTATTTTTGAAGTCATGATGTTTGCTTTAAAAAACAAAGCAATGAATCAATTTAGAAGAAATTTTGAATTTTAAAGTTTTACAGAAAAAATATGCGAACTATTTTCAAATGAATAATCAATCTCCCAATTTTGAAATTTGCAAATTTCTTTGATGATTGCTAATCCCAGACCGCTTCCATTGTTTTCGGCAGACTGTCTTGAAAATCTTTTGAACAACAATTCAGAATTCAGTTTCTCAGTTCCGGAATTGGTTACTTCGAAGAAAGAATTGGTTAATTTCACTGAAATTATACCGTTGTTAGGTGTATGCCGAATGGCATTGATGAGTAAATTATTAATTAAAACCTCGGCCAGACCGCTGTTTCCAACTAATTTGATGTCTGATGAAATATTTGTGCTTACAGAAATGTTTTTTTGCTGAAAATGTTCTTCTAATAACTCCAGACTTTGTTTTACAAGTGCGTCTAGATCAATTTCTTCGGTTGCATCAAATTGGCTGTTGTCTATTTTAGCCAACAATAGAAGATTTTTATTGATTCTTGAACTTCTTGTCAGAGCTCGGTTCATCTCCTCGGTAATTTTATACTGATTTTCAGTCAGGTCTTTGTTTTGAAGTAAGAGGTCTAATTTGTTTTTAAGAATTGCCAGCGGTGTCTGCAGTTCATGCGAGGCATTTTCGGTAAATTCTTTTTGAGTTTTGTAGACAGAAATATTATGCTCAATCAATTTACTTAAAGACAGATGAAGTTCTTCGAATTCTGTAACATCGGTTTTTTCAAATTCTATTTTACTTTGATGATTAAGATTAAATTTTTTAAGCTGATTTAATGTATTTCTGAACGGCTTCCAGATCGTTACAGAAAGTTTTCGATTGAAAAAAAGTAAACCAAGAACAATCATAATAAAGAAAAAAGTAGTGGTGGCAGCAATTGCAGCAATCGTTTCACGAGATTCTTCAATGTTGGTCTGTACAGTAAATAAAAAAGGTTTGTTATTGATGTAAACTACTTTTTTCAGACATCTATAACGTTCCATTTCTGGTTCTGGTGAGAAAATTTCAGTTTTTTCTACCGTAAAATATTGGTCTTTTTTTAAATTATTAGAAGAGATTTCCTCAATATTTGTTTCTGGCTGAATTTTTTTCCAAAGGCTGATGCTTTCAGCCAATTCTTCATTAGAAAGTTTCAGATGATTAAATTCATAAGCTGTTTTTTCAGCGATGGTTTTGTTGTGTTCATCCAATTCATTTTTCCAGATGGTATCTATGATCAGATAATACACGGGAATACTTATTGCCAAAATAACAAGTACATAAATGATGAATGGCTTTGTGGTTTTGCTAAGTAATGGCTTCACAATGAATCTTGGATTATGATTTGTAAATGATGTTTTATTATAAAATCATCTTTGAAATTTAATGATACATAAAAGTATGAAAATAAAAGGTATGTTTAAATAAAAACCCATTTATAGCCTGTTCCGTAAACGGTTTTTAAGTAATGTTCACAACCTGCATCATATAATTTCTTTTTTAAGTTTTTAACGTGTGCGTAAACGAAGTCATGATTATCCAGCATATCTGCAAAATCGCCGGAAAGATGCTCTGCCAAAGTACTTTTGGAGATTACTCTATTTTTATTTCCGATGAAATAAATAAGTAAATCAAATTCTTTTTTTGTTAAGCTGATTATTTTTTGATTGATGGTAACGCTTTTTGCTAAAAGATCTAATTGCAATTCATTTTGAACAATAATATTTGAATTATTAAACTGTTTTCTACGGATCACTGAGAAAACTCTCGCCATTAATTCTGAAAGATGAAATGGTTTGGTAAGGTAATCATCAGCCCCCATTTGCAATCCTCGGATCTTGTCTTCAAGTGCATTTTTGGCAGAAACGATGATGACACCGTCCTGCTTGTTTTGAAGCTTTAGTTTTTCTAAAATTTTCAGCCCATTGCCATCAGGAAGCATAATGTCTAAAATAATGCAATCATATTCAAATTGCTCAATTTTATTGTTTGCATCAGCAAATGTCTTGGCAAATTCACACAAATAGTTTTCTTCAGAAAGATATTCTGCGATACTTTCAGCCAGTTCTATTTCGTCTTCAATGATTAGGATTTTCATACAGCTAATGTACTGTTTCAATTTTGAAGAAATTTAGAATGATGTTTTAATAAAATTAATATTTTCAATTTAAAATTTATTTAAAAACAAAAAAACCGCCTCAGAAAAGGCGGTTTAAGTGGTTTCTCCAGGAATCGAACCAGGGACACATGGATTTTCAATCCATTGCTCTACCAACTGAGCTAAGAAACCATTTTGGTTTGTACTTCGTTTTGAAGTGGTGCAAAAGTAATAATAAATATTAAATTCTGCAAATTACTTTTAAACAATTTTGAAAAGAAAACCGCCTAATGAAAGGCGGTTTAAGTGGTTTCTCCAGGAATCGAACCAGGGACACATGGATTTTCAATCCATTGCTCTACCAACTGAGCTAAGAAACCATTGATTTACTTCGTTGTTTTAAAGTGATGCAAAAGTAGGAAGTTTTGGTATATGAAGCAAATATTAATCAAACTTTTTTACCTTCAGATTAAAACCTACTGATTTTCAGTCGGATTATTTTCTTGCTCTTTTCTTATTTGCTCACTCATTTCCTCCAAAACAGGCTTAATTGTACTTTCAGGAAGATCACTTATTCTGATATACATCAATCCATCAATCGCATCATTGAAATTGGGGTCGACATTAAATGCAATCACCTTCGCATTTTGTTTGATATATTTTTTAATTAAAACAGGCATTCTCAGTTCTGGTTCCAGATCATCGATGATTTTATCTAATTTATTTAAATCAGATTCCATTTCATCTAAGAATAAATGTTTATCACGATCTCTTAGTTTTACTTTGAAATCATTTCTTGGTGTAATGTATTGAGCTACAGCAGAATCGTAGTAATTTGAACGCATAAACTCAATCATTAAAGATTTTGAAAACTCTGAGAATTTATTAGAAATACTCACGCCTCCCATCAGGAATTTATGATCCGGATTTCTCAAGCAAACATGTACAATTCCACGCCATAAAAGGAATAAAGGAAGTGGTTTTTGCTGATACTCTTCGCAGATATAAGCACGCCCCATTTCAATCACCTTTTTGAAAAACGGATGAATATCCTGTTCAAATTCAAATAAAGAACTCGTGTAAAAGCCTTTAATTCCGAATTTTTTCATCACATCTTTACCCAAAGCCATTCTATAAGCGCCGGCAAGTTTTTCTGCAGCGTTATCCCACAAAAATAGGTGATGATAGTGTTTGTCGTATTCATCAAGATCAAACGGTAGATTGCTTCCTTCACCCACCGCGCGGAAAGTCAGCTCTCTTTGTCTTCCGATTTCCCTCATCACTGACGGAATTTCTTCGTATGCTGTAAAATAAATTTCGTAATTACCGTTGCTGAAAAGCATTTTGTCGGTTCCACGAAGTTTAGAAATATCTTTTATTAAATCTTCCTTCGGAGTTTCATCGATAATATTCTGAACGATGTTTTCTTCTCGAAGCAACTGGAATTTTAATGATAAATTTTTAAGATTGATGACCTGAGCCAGAGATTTTCTTTTCTCATAGTAAGATTTCATCATATAGACCTTACGTTTCAGAAACTCTCCCAATTCATCAATATTTTCCATCTCATCCATCGTTTTTACGGTGATAGGTTTTCCTATTCTTATTCTGATGGGTTTCTCACGGTCATTCATCATTTCCGCAGGAAGCATAATGGTCTGTAAGTTAGGATGGATTTTGGCAACCTGATAAAATAAAGTGCTGTTCTTTGCATGAAAATACATTGGGACAACAGGAACTTTTGCCATTTTTATAAGCTTCAAAGCTGGTTTTTCCCA
Organism: Chryseobacterium aahli; assembly: GCF_022699665.1. GTDB lineage: Bacteria > Bacteroidota > Bacteroidia > Flavobacteriales > Weeksellaceae > Chryseobacterium > Chryseobacterium aahli. Next base: position 240,327 of record NZ_JALDNB010000003.1, read on the forward strand.
CTCTCTATCCAGAATTTCACCATAAGGATTGTTCTTGTTTGAAACTTCTCCTGCTGGGAAAATTCCTACACAGCCACCGTTTTCAAGATGTTTTAAAGTTTCACGCATTCCGGTTGCACTGTTTCTGACTTCTTTTCTTCCTTCAAAAGGATTTACAGCAATCACAAACGGTTCCATGGGCTTTATTTTTTCTAAAAGAAAATTCCCCATCACTTTGAAATCCGGACGTACTTCTGAAAGAATTTTACACATCAAAATTCCGTCAATAGCACCCAAAGGATGATTAGAAACCAATATAAACGGCCCTGTTTTAGGTATTTTTGCTAAATCTTCCTCAAACGCAACATAGCTTAAATTCCTTTCTCTCACGAAAGAATCGAAAAAATCTTTACCTTCTTTGTCTTTCAGCTTGTCATAAAGTCTGTTGACTTCATTTATTTTTGCAATGCTCATGACAGCAGACGCAACAGGATTTTTGAGGAATCCTATTTTATGTAAGCCGGAAGCTTTGATTAAATCAGTTTTCGATATTAAGCTCATCTGTGGTTTAGTCGGAATTAGTTTTACAATGTTACCATTTGAAGTGTGTTTTTTGAAATCTGTTCCAATAATACACTTTTTTCTTGGTAAAATTTGTCGATGTTCTCCATTTTTGCATTTCTTACAGTAAATAAAGATACATTTTTTATTACATCGGTTTTGAAAATTTTCTGAAGTTCATTATTCAGTTCCTCAATTTTAAGGAATTTATCTTCAAGGCATAACGCCAATGAAATTGCAGAATTCTGCATCAAAGAAACTTTAATTTTATATTTAGCTAAATTGTTGAAAATTAAGCTCATGTGATCTTCTGCAATGAATGAAAAATCTCTTGTGGAAATTTTAAGTAATGTCTGATCACCTTTTAGAATATAAGATTCTTCGCTTTGATTTTTTTCAGAAGCGCCTACTTTAGTTCCTTCTTTTGTGGGATCTACGAAAGATTTCACATAAAAAGGAATATTTTTTTGCTGAAGCGGCTGCAAAGTTTTTGGGTGAATTACACTTGCACCAAAATATGCCATTTCTATTGCCTCTTCATAAGATATATTAGATAAAAGGGTGACGTTTTTAAAAACTCTTGGGTCACCTGTCATTACTCCAGGAACGTCTTTCCAAATCGTCATCGCCGTTGCATCAAGACAATATGCGAAAATCGCAGCAGAATAATCTGAACCTTCTCTTCCTAAAGTTACAGTGAAATTATTGTCATCAGAACCAATAAAACCTTGTGTAACATAGCAAATGTTAGAATTTAAATTTGATATGAATTCTTCAGTTTTTTGCCAATTCACATTACCATCTCTGTAAGAGTCGTCTGTTTTTATAAAGTCTCTTGCATCAAGCCATTGGTTGGTAAACTGTATATCATTAAGATATTCGCTTACAATTTTGGTAGATATCATTTCTCCACAGCTTACAACCTGGTCGTAGACAAAATTGTAATTAGGAGATTTATTTCTTCTTAAAAATGAAACAATATCATCAAAAAATAAATTGATCTCTGCAAATACTGCATGATCTTCCGAGAAAAGCCCCTTAGCTATTTCGATGTGTTTCTGTTTTATATTCTCAATTTCAGTTTGATAGTTGTCTTTTTTGAAATACATTTCTACCACCTTTTCCAGCTCATTGGTGGTTTTACCCATCGCTGAAATTACCAATAGACATTTTTCAAAACCTTGGCTGCTAAGAACCATTGATACATTTTTTACACTTTCAGCGTCTTTCACAGATGCGCCACCAAACTTGAAAATTTTCATTAAATTGTTAAGAATAAAATTGTTAGATAGAAATCATTCACGTTTTTTTTCGGAGGTCAAAATTAGACATTTACGATGAGATATGAAATAGGGCAACGGCAGGTTGAATTAAGATTTAATTAAAATTACCGTAAAAGAGAAGAAATATTGCTTTCCTAGGTGTGTAATTTGGGAGCACTTCTGATAGTCTGTCTCCTATTTATCTAGGTGAAATTTAGGTTTAAGATGTTGATTAATAGTGTTTAAAGTCTTTTATGAGAAAATGTTTTTTAGTGTGATAAATTTTACGAAATTTGACGGTAAAGTAAAAAACATAAAAATGTCAGATCAACCGTTACAGACTTTAGGAGAATTTTTAATTGATAAACAGGAAGATTTTCAGTATTCCACTGGTGAATTTTCACGTCTTCTAAGTGCTATAAGGCTGGCATCCAAGGTCGTAAATAGAGAAGTTAACAAAGCTGGAATCGTAGATATTACAGGAGCAGCCGGAAATCAGAACATTCAGGGGGAAGAGCAACAAAAGCTTGATGTGATTGCAAATGATATCTTTATCACTGCACTTTCTCAAAGAGAAGTTGTCTGCGGAATTGCTTCTGAAGAGAATGACGATTTTATCGATATCAAATGTGGAGAAAATGGTCATTTAAGTAAATATGTAGTATTGATCGATCCTTTGGATGGTTCTTCAAATATAGACGTCAATGTTTCTGTAGGAACTATTTTTTCAATTTACAGAAGAGTTACCGAGCCAGGAACACCGGTTCAGCTGGAAGATTTCTTACAAAAAGGAATTAATCAGATTGCTGCAGGATATGTAATTTACGGTTCGTCTACGATGATTGTTTACACAACAGGAAACGGCGTGAACGGATTTACTTTAGATCCTTCTTTGGGAACGTATTATCTTTCTCATCCTAATATGACATTCCCAAGAACTGGTAAAATTTACTCCATCAACGAAGGGAATTATATTAAATTCCCCCAAGGAGTTAAAAATTATCTGAAATATTGTCAGATGGAAGAAGGCGATCGTCCCTACACTTCAAGATATATCGGTTCGTTGGTAGCAGATTTTCATAGAAATATGTTAAAAGGTGGAATTTATATTTATCCATCATATGGTCAGTCGCCGAACGGAAAACTGAGATTGTTGTATGAATGTAATCCGATGGCATTCTTGGCTGAACAAGCTGGCGGGAAGGCAACAGACGGTTTCAGAAGAATTATGGAGGTTGAGCCTACCGAACTTCACCAGAGAATACCATTTTTTGCAGGAAGTATCGATATGGTGGAAAAAGCCGAAGAGTTTATGCGAATCGACAGCGTAAAATAAATGAAAGCAGAATATTTTAGATATTTATTAAAATTCAAACGCCCGAGTGGAACATCTCGCGGCGTTTTGTATGAAAAGGAAACTTTTATTCTTGAAATTTCTAATGACGGAAAAAAAGGAGTAGGAGAGTGTGCTATTTTCAGAGGACTGAGTTTTGATGATCGACCGGATTATGAAGATAAACTAAAATGGCTTTGTGAAAATATTCATCAGGATTTTAAATTTTTAAAACAAGAATTAAAAGGATTTCCCTCCATTTGGTTTGGGTACGAACAGGCTTTACTGAATTTAAAACATGGCGGAAAACTCTATTTTCCAAGTGAATTTACAGAAGGTAAAAGCTCAATGATGATCAACGGGTTGATCTGGATGGGCGATGTTGGTTACATGGAAGAACAGATTAAGGAAAAATTAGCACAAGGCTTTCGTTGTATTAAATTAAAAATCGGGGTCGACTGGAAGTCTGAACATGAAATTCTTCAAAAATTAAGACAAAAATTCTCTAAAGAAAAACTGGAGCTGCGTGTTGATGCCAACGGCGGTTTTTCGAAAGAAGAAGCTAAAATCGTATTGCAACAATTGGCAGATTTGAATATTCATTCAATAGAGCAGCCTATAAGAGCTGGAAATTGGAATGAAATGGCAGAATTGTGTGCGCAAACTCCAACTCCGATTGCTTTAGATGAAGAGTTGATTGGGGTAATTGATTTTACTGAAAAGAAAAAACTTTTAGAAGTTATAAAACCTCAATATATTATCTTGAAACCATCTTTAGTTGGTGGAATTTTTGGTTCTGACGAATGGATAGCTTTAGCCGAACAAAATAATATAGGATGGTGGATTACTTCTGCATTAGAAAGTAATTTAGGTCTAAATGCAATTGCACAATATACATTTACAAAAAATAATCCAATGCCTCAAGGTTTGGGAACAGGCAGTCTTTTCACAAACAATTTTGAAAGTGATTTGGAATTAAAAGGGGATCGATTATTTTTTAAATAAAGTAGTAGCTTTTTAAATCAATAATTTTCTGTTTAAAATTAATTCTGTGTGACTAAATCACGTCTTTTTTGATGAACATTGCTTTCTTTATATAGTCTAAAATATAAGAAAACTTTTTTTTAACTTTTTCCATAATATATAGTTTGGTTTATCTGAAGGATTTTGGTTAGGACAAAGGTCGTACCATTTATAGTAATAGCGAAAAAAATTACTATTTACTGCATTGTACTTTTTAATCTGAAATTATTGTGAAGGTATAATCGTTATTTTTTATTCTGTTAGTAATTAAATTTCTGTCAACTCCATTCAATGTCTGGAAAATATCATCTTGAGCTTGTGAACTTGAAAGATATCCCCAATGGTTTCCAAACTCAAATTTGAAAGTATTCTTTAAATCATTTTCAATAAATGTACAATCGACAATGGAGACAATATCTTTAAAATGTTCAATATTTGAAGGCCCATTTTTTCCTAATCTTGGGGTGAGAATGTTTTTTGTAAACTGAGAAATTCCCAGAATTGCATCTTTTCGATTTAAATAAATAGAAACTTTGTTTGCCAATAAGGGAAGCTTGTTAAAAGAATTTTCCGCATCATCAAATACTTTATAAGAAACATCGGCATTTAACAATAAAACTTGGTCAATCACTCTTAGCACATTTTCTTTTTTTAAACTGTACAACATACTTTGAAGCACTCTGTTCCCCATAGAATGCGTCATCAGGTGAATGTGCTGATTGCAAGGTTTCAGGTCTTTGTGAGAGAAAATATCTTTTAAAAATTGAGTATAGAAATAAAACATTCTCACCAATGAAGTTCCGGAATTAATGCTTGCCGCCTTATCATCAAAATACGTCATTGGAACCAAGCTGCTCGATGCGGGCCAACTCACAAACAAAATATGTTCAATCGGAGATTCGTGATTATCAATAAACAGTTTTTTGAGATCAATAATGGCTTTCAGTTCATCGTCAAAAGTGTACGCATACCCATGAATAAATATCAAAACATCACTTCTCACTTTTGTAGAAGACATATTTTTATATAACTCATAAAACATTCTTTGGGTTCCGCCAAGATTATTCGCGGTTAATTTTGAGTTTTTTAAACCTTTTTCGCTTAGTAAAACATCCAAAACTTCTTCATAACCTTGCTTTTCAGGTTCGGAAAACAGTTGGTAATCTAAAATTTTTCTATTGGAATAATCTTTTTTCTTTTTTGTCTGAGAAGTTGGCTCTGTGAAATTTTCAAAATTACATCTTGCAATCCTGAAATTTGGGATTGAGTATTCGTCGTTAGAGAAAGAATCTGTCTTTTCGCCTTTATGACGTACAATTTTGCGGTTGCTGAGGATATAAACAGCCATTATCAATAGTTTTGTGAATGTAGTTTTGGTTGAATAAAGGTCGGAATAAATTTTCAATTGTGTGTGAATTCATTGTTAAAAATATCGTTTTTTTAAACAACGAATTTTTCTTAAATTTGCAAATTGCTGTGTAAACTATGCAGCAACGTAAGTTTACTCTAATGGAAGAAGAAAAAAAATCACTCAATTTTATTGAGCAAATTATAGAAGATGATTTGGCAAACGGTATGAGAAATGATCAGATCCGTTTCCGTTTTCCGCCGGAACCTAATGGTTATCTGCATGTAGGTCACACAAAAGCGATCTGCATCAATTTTGGTTTGGGCGAAAAATACAATGCTCCTGTAAACCTTCGTTTCGACGATACAAACCCTGAAAAAGAAGAGCAGGAATTTGTAGATTCTATCATGAAAGATGTTGAATGGTTAGGTTTCAAATGGGATAAAGTGTTGTATGCATCTGATTACTTCCAGCAACTTTACGATTGGGCTGTTCAATTGATTAAAGAAGGGAAAGCTTATGTAGACGAGCAGCCATCGCAAACGATTACAGAGCAGAGAAAAAATCCTGCAGAACCAGGTGTAGAATCACCTTTCAGAAATCGTCCTGTGGAAGAATCTTTAGAGTTATTCGAAAAGATGAAAAACGGTGAATTTGAAAGTGGTTCAATGTCACTGCGTGCAAAAATCGATATGGTTTCGCCAAATATGAATATGCGTGACCCTGTTATGTATAGGATTTTAAACAAGCCGCACCACAGAACCGGTACAGATTGGAAAATTTATCCAATGTACGACTGGGCTCATGGTGAATCTGATTATATCGAACAAATTTCACACTCATTGTGCTCTTTAGAATTTGAAAACCACAGACCGCTTTACAACTGGTATTTAGACCAGGTGTACGAAGAAGGTAAGGTTAAAAATAAGCAAAGAGAATTTGCAAGGATGAATGTCTCTTATATGATTACTTCCAAACGAAAACTACAAAGGCTGGTCGCTGAAAATGTGGTCAACGGTTGGGATGATCCTAGAATGCCTACGATTTCCGGAATGAGAAGAAAAGGGTATACACCAACTTCTATCAGGAACTTTATTGATAAGGTAGGTGTTGCCAAGAGAGAAAATTTAATTTCCATTCAATTATTGGATTTCTGCGTGCGTGAAGACCTGAATAAAGTTGCAAAACGTGTCATGGCAGTCGTTGATCCGGTAAAATTGGTCATTGAAAATTATCCTGAAGGACAAGAAGAGTGGTTAGAGACTGAGAACAATCCTGAGCAGGAAAATGCAGGAACAAGAGAAGTTCCGTTTTCAAGAGAATTATATATCGAACGTGAAGATTTTCAGGAAGAAGCAAACAAAAAATTCTTCAGATTAAAATTGGGTGGTGAAGTCCGTTTAAAATCGGCCTACATCATTAAAGCTGAAAGAGTGGATAAGGATGAAAACGGAGAAATCACGACAATCTACGCTACTTACGACGAAAAATCTAAGTCAGGAAGCGGAACTGAAGAAAGTTTAAGAAAAGTAAAAGGAACACTTCATTGGGTTTCTGCATCACATGCAATTCCTGTAGATGTCAGAATTTACGATAACTTATTCACGGTAGAACAGCCTGATGCTGAGAAAGATGTAGATTTCTTAAATTTCATCAATCCGGATTCTGTTTCTACCATTCAGGGATTTGCTGAGCCTAGTTTGAAAGATGTTGCTGTTGGCGAGCCGCTTCAGTTCCAGAGAATTGGATATTTTACTAAAGATCAGGATTCTACGGATACAAATTTTGTATTCAACAGAACAGTAACTTTAAAAGACTCCTATAAGCCGGAGTAAAAATTTATTTATATCATTATAAATGAAACAGGGCTTAATTTTTTAAGTCCTGTTTTTTTTCGTCAGTTGAAGTGTTTTTCGAAATGAAATGAAGAAAAATGTATCGAGAACTATCAATGAACTTCTCGATACGATTCTCTTCAAAAATCTACTCGAAGTGACGTTATTAATCATTAAATCAGAAATTGTGAAACTCTTACATATATATACAAGTTCTTACAAAGGACTTTCAAAAGAAAGCTGGATGCTGGCATTGGTAATGCTCATCAACCGTTCCGGCTCTATGGTACTTCCGTTTTTGGGAGTATACATGACTGCGCATCTGAAATTCAGTATAGAAAATACCGGAATTGTTTTAAGCTTTTTCGGAATCGGTTCGGTAATCGGTTCTTGGTTAGGCGGATTCATTACCGATAGAATCGGAGAATACAAAGTTCAATATCTTAGTTTATTATTGAGTGTACCCTTATTTTGTTTAATTCCGCTTTTTAAAACAGAGGCTGGTGTTGCTTTAATTATTTTACTGCAAAGTATTGTAAGTGATTCATTTCGCCCGGCGAACTCTGTGGCCATTACAAAATATGCAAAGCCTGAAAATATTACGAGAGCGTTCTCGCTTAATCGTATGGCGGTCAATTTGGGATTTTCAATTGGTCCTGCTTTAGGTGGAATCTTGTCTGCAATTTCTTATGATTTTTTGTTTTACAGTAATGCATTAGCAGCTTTATTGGCGGGTTTAATTTATATTTGGTTTTTCTACAAAAGAAATAAATTGGCAAAAATAAAAGCAAAAAAGGTACAAGAAGTTATAGAAATTAAAAAAGAAAACTCGCCATATAGTGATGGTAAGTTCTTGATTTACTGTTTCTTTTGCATGTTGTTTTCAATCTGTTTTTTCCAGTTATTCAGTACATTGACCATATTTTACAAAGACACTGCTCACTTAAGTCAGCAAAGCATTGGATATATTTTAGGATACAGCGGATTTTTGGTGGTTTTACTTGAAATGGGACTGGTACAGATTGCCGAGAAGTATTTTACTTTGGCTCGTACCATGTTTTTAGGAACATTTATTTGTGGACTTTCGTACGCAATGTTAGGTTTCGATCATAGTATTGTGACTTTAATTATTTCAATGAGCCTCTTGTCTGCCGGTGAAATCTGGGCATTACCTTTCATGTCAACCATTACGGCTTTACGTTCAGGCAAAAATAACAAAGGCGCATACATGGGCTTGAACGGAATTTCCTTTTCAATCGCATTTATCGTTACGCCTTATTTAGGAACTTTAATTGCTGAAAAATTCGGATTTAATATGCTGTGGATAGGCACCGGAATTTTAGCGACCATGATAGCCATTGGTTTTTACTTTATTGTGCCTTGGATGTTGAAAGATAAAGAGGCTGAAGCGCAATCTTAAATAAAGTATAGGATTTCATCCTGTCAACGTATCAAAGAAAAGCTACAGAATTTCTGTAGCTTTTTTCTTTGTGTAATATGTATTCAATTAAAAAAATTCAAATCATTTTTATTCAGATTATATATTTTTTGGAAATTAGATATATTTTATCTCAAACTCCTCACACTTACTTCAGGTTTCTCACCTGCAGGCACAATAAAAATAGCATTGTCGTTAATGGTGTCTCCGGCATCAAAGTAATAACTTCCTATGACCGGAAGAATGTTGGTTACAGACTTACCAGATTTATCGTAAGAAGAATATGATACATTAATCATTTGGGTTTTCATTTTTAACTGAATCTTTTTTGAGGTCAGTTTTGCTCCTGTAGCATTTACGCAATCAAGTTCCACAATTCCGGTGTCTAGTACGATTTGCGGGTATGAAGTAAGCCTGATATTATAAGATTTATCTGATGTATTTTTTACAGATGCCGAAACTTTATAGCGGTCAAATGTTTTTCCGCCAGCCTGTACGCTTTCTTTGTTGGTGATATTAAAACTGACCTTCAGACCGTTGACGTCTACTGTTTCACCGTCAGAAATTTTCTGAGCCTTTGCGAAAGTTACGAAACTGCTGAATGTTAAAACTAAAAGTAAAAGAATTGAGTTTTTCATGTGATATGATTTTGGTGATTTTTATTGATATAAATTTACAAAATAATGAGAGTTGATAAAACTAAATTTCCTCATATTCAGAAAAAATTTGAGCATGAGGAAATATAAAGCTGAAAATTATTCAATTTTTGCTGTCCATTCTGCGCCGCTGATATCAGTTAATTTGATAATTGAAATCTTTTCATTTTGAATTAAAGCTTTTTTTATATCTAAACTTAAATCTGCTTTTGCACCTAGTGGAATAATCAAACTGTGCTTTCCTGGCTTTACTTTTGCCACATAATGATTATGAATATTTACTTTTGGAAATTTTGAAAGCTCTGTTCCGTTCAATGATTGAATAACTTTCCCTTTTTCGTTGAGTAAATCAATTCCGATAAGAAAAGAGCCATAGACATCTGCACCTTCCGTTCTGTAAACTTCAAATTTAATCTGGGATTGATTCATCTCAATATTAGATATTTCAATTTTTGGTTTTACCGATTTATTATGCAAAGTTCCAAAGACACCACCATGAAAATATTGATTGGTAAATAAGGTAAGTCCAAAAATAAGAAGTGATCCGAACAGTACAAAATATTTATAATTTAACATTGGAAATTGACCGGAGCCTAACCATTTAAACCATTTTTTCTGTGTAAAACCGTATTGTTTATTTTTAAAATATTGGTCTAAAGAATAAGATCCGCTTCCTGTGAGAAAGAGGGCAAATCCACACGCTATTCCTAAAACTCCTATTTGCCATTCGTCTAAGCAAGTCGTACCGATCCATCCTGAACCCAACAGGATGCCCATTGCTAAGCCGAAAACTCCTAGAGCCATTAATCTTGTGAATAAACCGAAAATAATAAATAATCCCACAATACCTTCGATAATGGTAAAACTGATCATAGAGGTTTGCAGCGCATCGGGATGAGTTACCAAATACTCAATAATGGGTTTTATTCCCAAAGCATTGGGCAAAAAGTGATTGAATTTTTCACCGATATATCCGGCTTCATCTGGTATCAGTTTGTTTTCGAGGATAAGTCTGCGCCAAAAAGCAGAAAAGTACGTCCATCCAATGACAAGGCGTATAGGTAAAGTATATAAACCAGCCACATCAAAGGGCTGATTGCTCATATTGTTTTTCATTAAAATTTATTTAAAAATTGATACTAAAAATGATTTTCGAACGAAATCTAAATCATATCTAATTTCAACTGCTTAAATAAAATATATTTTGGGGGACTGTTTCCGGACGTGTTTCCAGAATAGTTTTTGAGAGCGAAACTTTTATTTTCAGAGTAATAATTTACTAATTGTAAAATATCAGAAAATAGATTGTTTTTAAATTTAAAATCAGTTTTTAAAAAGGAAACTTTTGCAGAAGAACTGATTGTCTGACAACTTGAAAATGATAATGCTGTTGTTTTTACTTTGTTGAGAGAACTTGTATGCTGAATGTCGAAAATCTCCAACACATCTCTCTTTAGTGAGCACGGAGATAATGAAAACGCCACAACAAGCATCACTACAATTGCTTTGTATATTTTTATATGGAGTTTTACATTTGACATCGTCACAAAACTACGGTTTTTATTTGTATTGGTTTTTTTAGATTTAATTTCTTACTTATTTTTTTGCTACTGACTAACAGTTGTCAATAGTACATCTTATCTTTGTTTGTTAATTGTAAAATATAGATGATGGAATACAATAATTTAGACAAAATTATAGAACGCTCACTAGCAATCAGAGAAAAATACCACGAGTTAGAAATTCAGCAAAATGGAACTGAATGGACACTTGAGCAAGATGCTTTGGCATATCTTACGGATGCAGGGTTGGTTGGCAGAAATGTGATGTCCCATGAAAAAACGTGGTCAAAAAAGAATTCTGCGGAAGAATTGGAACATAAATTAGGCGAAAATATTTGGTGGCTCATCGTTTTGGCAGACCGTACCGGAATTGATATGAAAGAAGCTTTAGATAAATTTTTAACAAAAACAGAAAACCTATTCTCATGAGTTATTGTTCAGTAATCGAAAGAATGCAGCCCGAAAGCAGAAAAGAATTGCACAAAAAATACCACGACAACCATTATGGTTTCCCGATTCATGATGATAACGAATTGTTCGGAAGACTCATCATGGAAATCAATCAGGCAGGTTTGAGCTGGGAAACAATCCTGAAAAAGGAAGAAAGTTTCAGAAAAGCGTATGACAATTTTAATATTGAAAAAATTGCCGCTTACACCGAAGAAGACCGTGAAAGATTATTAAGCGATCCAGGAATTATTAGAAATAAATTGAAAGTTAATGCCGCAATAGAAAACGCAAAAACCATTATTGAACTTCAAAAAGAATTCGGCTCTTTTGAAAAATGGCTGGAACATCATCATCCAAAAGATCTACAGGAATGGATGAAATTATTCAAAAAAACATTCAAATTCACAGGCGGAGAGATTGTGAATGAGTTTTTGATGAGCATCGGTTTCCTGAAAGGTGCTCATGCTGAAGGTTGTGCTGTGAATGAGGATATTTGGAAGTGTGATCCGATGTGGAGGAGAGGTTAGGTTATTGTAATTTGTCATTCTGACGAAGGAAGAATCTCTAAAATTTTATTTTCAACTTCAATTTTTTAAATAAAAATAAACTTTTGCAATTATTTAATCTGACTTTTCAATCTTTCGATCAGCATTGTGATGATTCTTTTATTAAAAACTTTGCTGTCAAATTGATACACCTCCAATTCCTCTAACGTAAACATTCCGATGGTCATCCCGATGAAAGTGTTTTTCAAGACAGCATCTTTTTGCAGACTCTGCTCGATAAATGTTTGCTTTTTAAAAGCCGATAACGTAGGGAAATCCGATTTTTGTCGCAATGCATAGTTTGTAAACAGCGACAGATAAAGATCGTTCTGTAGTTTTAAAACAGGGCGCAGGATTTGGTTTTGAAATATTTCTGTTTCAGTGGCTGTTTCTGAGTTGGGTAGGTTGAGAGATTTTCTGAGGTTTATTTTTGTGGACATGGTTTGATTAATAATTTAATTTACAAGCATATGTTGTAGTTAGTGCTTTTTAAGTAAGTATAAGCGTTACATATGCGTTATGAAGATATATAAACTTCAAAAAATAGTAAGAATACAAGTGAATTAAGTTTATAGTTTGTGAAAATTTTATACATCAGTATTGATTATAGGTGTGTATTTTTAAAAACTCTAATTAACCAATGTGAAAATTACTGTTTTATAAATTTTTTTATTGTCGTTTTATTATTTATATCAACAGTAATGTAATAAAGTCCTTGCGATAATGAAGAAATGTCTATTTTAGACTGTTTGTTCTTAAAGTTTAATGCTTTTTTTCCAGAAGCATCAAATATTGATACATCCTGAACCTTGTCAGTATTTGAATAATTAATGTTAATAAATTGTCTTGCTGGATTTGGGTATATTGTTAGATAATTTTCCGATGTATTTTGTTCTTGCAAATCTAAATTGTTACATGAGTTATTAAGAATTTGGAGAGTATTTATGTTAGTTGTATTTCCGTTGCCTATTTGTCCAAAATTATTTTGTCCACTAAGCCATAATTCATTATTAGAATTAAGAGCTGCAGAATAGTTAAAGCCATTGCTGAGCTGTATCCAATTAGTTCCATTACCAATTTGGATAGGAATTGAACTTGGATTATTTGAACTGTTACCTAGCTGTCCGAAGCTGTTTGCTCCCCATCCCCACAAAGTTCCATCACTTTTTATTGCGGTTGTAAAGTTTGAATTAATATCTGCAATTGACCAATTAGTTTGAGATCCAATTTGAATAGGAATAGTGCTGTTTTGTGTAGAACCGTTCCCAAATTGCCCTGAATTCAATCCCCATGACCAAAGAGTTCCATTATTTTTAATGGCTATTGAAAACCAATTTCCAGATGTAACTAATTTCCAGTCTGTAGAATTACTTATTATAGCCGGAGTAAGATTTTGTGAATTACTTGTACCATTTCCTAATTCTCCAAAAGATGAAATCCCCCAAGACCATAATGTATTATCTGTTTTAAGCGCTATTGTAAATAATCCACCAAATGAAATTTGTTTCCAATTTGTATCATCTCCAACCTGTGTTGGTATGGAAACATCTGGAATATTATTTGTTGGAAGCCCAAGTTGACTCGAATCTATCTTACCCCAAGTCCACAATGAGAAATCGGTTTTAATGGCTGCAGAAACGTATATTCCAGTAAATATATCTTTCCAATTATTATTTGTACCCACCTGCGATGGCACAGGAATGTTTGTAAAAGAATTAAGCCCTAACTGTCCATTTTGATTATAACCCCATGCCCAAAGGGTTCCATCATTTTTTAATGCTAAAGTATGTGCACCACCACTAGAAATTGTCTTCCAATTATTATCTGTTCCAATTTGAATTGGAGTAGTACTGTTAATGAAATTGCCAGTTCCAAGTTGACCAAAGTTATTTGCACCCCAAGCCCATAATGTTCCATCATTTTTTATTGCAACACTGTAATATTGTCCATTACTTATTTGTTTCCAGCACTGGCAATAAATAGTAATTGGTACTAAAAATAGAATGAAAAAGAGTTTAGGTAAAAAAAGTTTCATATTAATATGTTATTTGTTTTTTACAAATGTACAAAAATTCACCCCACCGTCTTCGTATCCTCCTCCTTCAAAATCTTTTTCTCTTTCATCGCAACCATCATTCTTTCGCACTTATATTTTGCCCAGTCAAATTGATTCAGAAAATCAAGAGCCGCTAGAAACCCAGCGTTGAAAAGCTGTTCTTTTTCATCTTTTTTCATAAAGAAATTCAGCCAGCTGCTCGTTCCGCAGTTGACGGTTTTGATGCTGTAAAGATTGTAAAAAGAGTATTTGGTCAGAAACGTTTTGTCGTTAAAACCTTTTAAAGTTCCGATAATATTTCCGGCATAGGAGAGGGGAGTTTTCAGGATTTGTTCGCTTGTTTTTCCTTTTTCGCCTAAAATTTCAGAATCGCTGGTGAGTTGAACACCAAACAAAGGAAGTCTCGGATAAAAAATATCATTCATGTGAAAAAGATCAATCGGGAAATTGGAAAGTGTACCGCCATCGATAAAAATTCCGACAGGATAAATGTCTTCTTTTTGAGTGTTCATCCAGAATTTCCAGGCGTATTTTACAGAGTCATCGTCTTTGTTGATGAGTTTTTGCATTGGCTCAAAAAAGAACGGCACAGACATCGAAGCACGCACAAACTCAGCCGGACTGATGTGTTTCAGTTCTTCCTCAGACCAATAAAGATTGGCCATTGTCGGTAATTCGACTTTTATTTTTGCATTAATATCTGTGGTAATGACAATATATTCTGTCTTAAGCTGATAAAACGGATTGTTTTTGTAATAATCGTTGTTTTCGGCACTCTCGAAGAATATTTTGTAACGGGTTTCGTCGATGTGCTCGAGGTTATTCATCTTGATTTCTTCAATTCCATTTAAGGCATTCGTGTAAAATTCCATTCCGTTTCCGTAGCGGTAATTGAGATTCATTTGAGCTTCTTTCTGAATGAATTTTTGGTTGAGTTCTGCGACAGTTTTGATTCCGAATCCGTTCATCACATCAGTCATTTGTTGAAGAAAAACATTTCCTGGATTCAATCCGCTATTACTTTTCCTGAAATCACTATAAAACTTTTTAAAACAGAAAAATCCAATGATAATAGGAATCAACGGGACTAAAAATAAAAGTTTAGCATTAAGAATTGTTCCAGACGAAATAATAAAAGGCAGCGCAACAAGAATCAGCATGACAACAGAAATAATAATCACATTGATTTTAATGAAATTTTTATTGTTGAGCATGGCATGAATGGTGGTTCTCACATATGGTTTGCCATCCATAAAATCAGAAAAATCCCAATTGAATAGAATGTCTTTAATGACTTCAGCTTTCGCTTCTTCTTTTGTTTTGCAAGCTGCGATAAGCATCGTGTTGATGGCTCCGGCACTCGTTCCTGCCACTTTCAGAAACCGGATTCCGATGATTTCTAAAGCATAAAGATAGCCGACTAATGCACTACCCCAAACGCCACCGCCTTCCTGCACAAACTCAATATACTGATTGCCTTCAGCATCGAGAATGTCAGAAAATTCTTTGCTGGAAATATTTTCTTGTAAAGCATTAAGCTTTTCTTTTGATTCCTGAGAAAGTACGTCGTCCTCAAGGATTTTTTGAAGGATTTCGGGTTTCATGATTTGGTTTGGTGTTTTTTTTAAGTGAGGATATTTTCTTAGTAACTAAGTTAGTGGTTTTCGGATAATCCTGAAGTCTTTTCTTTTGCAAATGAAAATTTGATGTTGTTTAAAAGAAAATTATAAGGTTATTTCAAACCAAGAGCTTATAAAAAAACCGAGGCTGTACCTCGGTAAAATATTCAATAATTTTCATCAGATCAAATGGTAAATTTTTTGTGAAATTTCAATTCTTCAAGGTTTATAAAATAGGTTCAGAAGTTGTAAAACGAACGTTTTTGGTGAAAGAGACAGGACAGGGAGATTTTATTCCATAGTTCAATGAGTAAGTAATTCTGTAAGTTCCACCGGTTGTCATAGGCCTGAATGAGTTTGGCAAATGCAATTGGGTGATCACAAAAATTCTTTGTCCCATAGTATCTACAAAAGAAGTTAAATTACCTACAGGAATGGTAACTTGAATAGCATCACTTCTATAAATGGTAATATTTCCTTTAAATTCTGGCTTGCATTGGTTCCGGCCTTTATGATGAAAATCGAAGCGCAGATACAAGTGGGAATTGGGTGCACTCGCGTCTTTGTAATAGAAATAGGGATATATTTCTAAATCTTTGCATAGGCAAGAAGTTTGTGTGTCTGCTTGCGGAGGTCTTGGTTTTTTTTGAGCAAATATATTGCTGAAGCTTAGAAAGACGAAGGCTAAAAATATGATTTTTGTTTTCATGATTGTTTAGTTTAATGGTTATTAAATTATAATTGTTTGTATTTTATTTGCGTTTGATCATCTCCTTCAATTGTTCTCCCAATTGTTTGGCGCCATCTTCCATCGGATTTTTTTTGGTATTTCCCGCTTTGTCTTGGTTGCAATTGGTGTCTATGCTTCTCATTTTGCTCAGGTAAAGCATATTTTTTTCAGCCAAAGCTTTTGCATAGTTGCTTCCGTGTCTTACATTGATGGCTGTCAAAGATTTTTGTAATTCGTCCAATTGTTTTACTGCAATAGAGTAGCAAGCTATTTTTTTTGAAGCTCTTTCTTTTGCTTTTGCCCCGTTGTATTCTCTAGAAGCGACCTGAATAGAATATTCTGCCGCACAGATTCTTTTTTCGGTTTCCAGACGATGGGTTACAACCTGATCTGTTACATCCTGAGCCATTGCGCCAAGTCTCAATCCATCTTTACTATTGGGATTTCCGCCGGATTTAATAAAATTGTGGTAACTTTTTTCTTTATTTAAAACCTGTCGTTTGTGCTGAACCAATGCCGTGGTAGCTTCGCATGTTTTACCGTATTCTAAATTATCCTGATAATCGAGATCCTTTTCCCGTTCTCTTATCGTTTCTTCATTGGATTGAAGAGCTTCTTCTACACCATCTTTAAATAAACTTCCGTCAAAACATTCGGTAACATCGGTTATTTTTTCAATTTTCACGAAATTATTCTCGCTTTCCACTGCCAGACAGATAAAGGTATTTCCCATTCCGTCTTTGTAATAGCCTGTTCCAAAAGCACCCACATAATCTTTTAGCGGAATTCTTTGAGCATGATATACTCCAAACAAATATTTCGTGCTGCTTTCACCAATTCCTTCGATAACGTACCCAAGCGTCGGCAAATTGAGGTTGGTAAATGGTTCTCGATAATCCAGAGATAACGCTCTTGGATTTTTCAGGACAAAATTGGTAGACATTCCATAGGGAACACCTTCAGGAGGCATCTCTGCATAAAAAGTTCTTTCGCCTCTTTTATTAATTTTAAATGTGAAAGATTCTCCTACTTTAGAAGTGATCATCATTTCAAATCCGGGTTGCGGATTGTTCATTCCGTTGCAGCTTTCGTTCAGATTTGTTAAGAATTGAGCTACATATCCTGTTACAGAATTCATGTAATAGCAGCCTCTTTTGGTTTTTCCGTTGATGGTTGCCATGTATTCCAATTTTTTGTCGAAGCAGATTTTCTGAGTTCTGTTTATTTTTCTTGGAGCATGATTTCTGAAAACCGATTTCGGACCAATGGCATCATCATAATACAAGCAAGAATTCGGCGATTTTTTGCAGATAGAATCTAATTTAGTTTGGTCTCTTCTTCTTTGTTCTTCGGTGTAAGTTCCCTGTGCAACAAAGATTTGAAGCATCAGAAAAGTGATGAAAAAGGTAAAAATGGTTTTCATATTAGTAGATTTTAGGTAATAGTTTTTTTTGACTACTTCGAACCGCTTCTTTAAATTTATACAGCATTTGAAAGCATCGAATAACTATTTTATATTTTTTTATGGCAGCTTTTTCCGCCCTCCACTCCCGCTTTTTTGTTCGTCGTGCCTCCTCACAAAAAGAGCTCCGTTCAGGTCGGGCTGCGGGTGATTTCTTATAAAAAGATTGGCTTTTCATCAACCTTATCAAGGTTAGATTTGGTGAAAAGAATTACTGAACGACTACAAATTCAACTCTGCGGTTTTGCTTTTTATCTTCTGCTGAAGTATTGTCGTTCAAAGGCTCAGATTCGCCTTTACCGTAGGTTTCTAGTCGTGAACTTGAGATTTTATATTTCGTCTGAAAATATTGCGCAACCGCTTTTGCTCGGTTTTCAGAGAGTTTTTGGTTTGCATCATCATTGCCATCGTTGTCGGTATGGCCTGTAATACTTACATGTACGGAAGGATTTTCAGCAAGAACTTTTCCTAATTCATCTAAAATTTTAAAACTTGCGGGTTTTATGGTGGCTTTATTGACATCAAATAAAATTTCGTTGGTCGTGAAATTTCCTGTTTCTAATAATTTATGACGTTTGTCTTCGCCCGCTTCTGCTAATCTTAAGTTAGAAATGAAAAGTTTGTCTGTAGAATTTTTGTACGTTCCGATAAAAAAGATGATTTGATTGTAATTGGCATCTCCGAATGCAGATGGCAAATCCCACGCTTTTTTACCATCGATATACATTCTGAATCGGTTTTTTTGTCGCCACACTTGTACACGAACGGTATTGTTGTTATTGTTAAATTCAGAAATGTCAACTTTGTTTTTTAGAATTTCTTTCTTTTCAGAAATTACAAAAACCTCGCTTCTGCCTTGTTTTGAAAGCGAACTTGTAGGATGTACGCTAAAAACTACGCCTTCTTTTCTTTTAATAACGGTATTCCAAACATTGTCGGCTTTGGTCGTTTTTTCTGTAAAAACAATATTCAAAGGTGTAGAATAAAAATTGAAATTATCAGTCGTAGTAACATCAAATTCAAAAGTGAAATTCTCTGGTAGTTTGGTGATGTTATTTGGAGTAAAACTTCCTTTATCAGAAAGTTGCAACCATTTTTTGTTGTTGAGATTTTGTATTTCTCCGCTGCTGCTGGTAAACCAATTAACAGGGAAATCTCCTTCTGCATCCTGACCGAATTTTTCTTCAAAGATGACTTTAGTTCCGGGTACAAAATCAGAGTTTTTATTAAGGTTTTTCGTACCGGAAGAATTGTTTGTAGAAGAGTTGTTTTTCGTATTTGTTTTTTTATTGTTCAAAATAACGTCCATACCATCACTGGTAGTTTTCGTGGCTTTTTGTTCAACTTTTCTTTCAATGGCTCTTTCGGTGGATTTTTGAGCTTTTTTTGCAAGCTTTTCTAAGAATTGAGCGTTGAAAAACGCACACATAAAGAGAAAAGCAAAAGTGATAATTGTTTTCATAGTGTTTTTAGTTTAAATTATATTTAGATTCACAGATACTAAATGTTTGTGTTTTATTTGGTAAAATTAGACACCCTTTAATTAAAAATATAAGGCAAATCACCCTTTATTGTTGAAATTATCTTACATTATACATGATGTTTCCGTCATTATCCACATAAAACTGTGTGAAATAAACAGTTTCGCCGGTAATTCCTAGAAGTGCACGATTTGCCAGAATTCCTGACATTAGTTGATCAGAAATATCATTGATAGTCTCAGGACTGTTGAGGTACTCTGTGATTTTACCCGAGAATAGGTCAAACAGAGGCCCATTCATTGCTCTGGTAAATGGCTCTAATTGGGTGAAAATAAAATTAAAACCATCATGTCCTGCATTGGCAGAAATTTTACAGTTGGCGTTTCTATATCTTATTTTACCGTTCTCGGCATAAGGCTCTAGTTCAATGTTTAACCGCAAATCATCTACATGAAATTGAGGATTTCCTAATCCTCCACAAGCCAGATTTCTTACACAGTTCACACTTATCTCTACATCTTCTTTTTCAAAGCTTACCAAAAACTGTATTTTACCGTCTTTGGTATTTACTTCAGCTTTATTACTGTTGATATTTTTAAAATAAACGGTAAGCGGCTCATAGCGAAGTGGTTCTAATTTGAAAATAGTTTCAACGCCAGTTCTTCCCAATCGTAGTTTAGTGTCTTCTGGTTTATAAAACTGGAAATTCCCCGAAGCATCAGTTCCTGCAGGATCAAAATTGTTGATCCGAAAGTAAGATTGCCGCAAAGTCGCATTGATGAGAGTAACCCAAAGTCTACGGTCTATTTTTTTTATAAAGTTGAGTTTAGGTTTTTCAGTTATTTTTTTTGCAACATTGGGATTTACGACTTGTGAATATGCAGTTTGACTTATGAATAAGCTAAGAATAAGTAGTAGTAATTTTTTCATGATTTATTATTTTATAAAACTTTAAAATAGTAAGTACACGTTTTACACGTCATTTTGCCACATTTTGCAGACAAAACGAGTTTGAAATTTCCATTAGAAGGAAATTGAATGGTTTCGGTAAAAGTAAAATTGCTGAAATTCTGAACAACGCTGGTTCCGTTCATTAGTTTTGCAGAAATTTGTGCTTTACATTCTTTTTTGTCGATGCACAGATAGCCTCCGCTTACAAAGGTAATTTTAGCGGTGGTTTTTACGGTAAGTTGGTATCCGCAAGCGTATTTTTTGAGAGGTTCATCATTGATTCTGAATCCAATTCCGTCCCATCTGTTTTCTGATGGTGTAGTTCCACAAAGGCATTGCGCACTGATGTGATTTCCAAATACCAGAAATAATGTGATAATGAAGAGTAGTTTTTTCATGGTGATTAAATTTATAAGTAAAGCTCACCAAAAAAAAGAAGGTAAAAAATAGCAGATATCTGTCATTTTTCAAGACAGATAAAATAATTTAAATTCTAAAAAATATTGTTTTTAAAAGCGAAAGAGATCAATTCTGCAGAAGTTTTGGTATTGGTTTTTATTCTTAAATTTCTCTTGTGATTTTCTACCGTGTGATAAGAAATTGAAAGTTTCTCTGCAACTTCCGGTGAGTTAAGACCTTTGGAAGTAAGGAGTAAAATTTCATGCTCTCTTTTTGAAATTTTTGGAATGGGGAGTGGCTTTAAAGTTTGATCTTTCATTACTTTAAAGTATTGGTTTTCGATATTGCTTCCGTCAAAAAAAGTAATCATTGCCTGGTTGTCGATATGAAGATGAGAAATATCAGTTACCATAATCCAACTGCTTTCTACAATGCCATTTTCATCAAAATAATATCCTGGAAACTGAATAAGCCTCCACTGAAATTCTTCGTTGGCATCAAGCATTCTTCCGTAGATGTTTACTCTGCAGTTTTTTTGTTTTTCGAGAGGCAGCTTCTCTGCTAATTCTAATGCGAAAATAAAGGCGGAAAGTACGTGGTTTTTATCATCGGGATGAAAAAGATTGGCGAAGAAGTAAGCATCACCGTTCGTCCATTCTTTCTCAGAAAAAGGGGTTAGCTTATGAATATTTTTACTTACGGCGATTATTTTGCTGTCTTTTCGGCTTCCGATAAACCAAAAGTATTGACCAATCGCCAGATCGGCAACCTTTTCAATATTTGGAAAAAAATAAGAAATAAAATCTTGTTCTGAAAAGGCTTTATTTTTTTTTGAATTAATTACTTTGTTAAATTTTTCTTCCGAAATCGGCTTTACTATTTTCATCAGATGAATATTTGTGTTTTTTTATTGTTGAAAATCTACCACTGTTTTCTCCTCGCATAAATAAACGTACAAATCACAATCACCCCCATTAATCCCAAAGTGTAAAAATATCCGTGCTTGGTATGAAGTTCAGGCATATTATCGAAGTTCATTCCATATAATCCGGCAATAAAAGTGATCGGTAAAAAGTACACTGAGTAAATCGCTAAAACTTTCATCACTTGATTCGCTTTCTGATCAGACAATGCCAAAAACATCGAAATTAAGTTAGTAATCTGAATATTTAAATGATCAAAATCAGCAACAACATCTTTCTGTTTATCCTTTAAATCGACTACTTCAGAATCTTCCAATTCGAGCAATTTAAACTTATCAACGGCATCATTTGAAATCGTTAAAACTCTGGAATTTAAACCCGATTTTCTTTTTAATTTATAGAGCCTCCTGATTTGATTGGTGTGATTGGTGTTTTTAAGAAAAATTTCGTTTTCAATATTATCCATCGTCTCAAAAAGGCTGATGGCTTCATCATCAAAGGTTTTCATAATGACCAACGAAATCATCAGGGCAATTTTATGTGGATGTACATGATCGGAACTTTCGCTAAGCTCTTTCTTGGTTTCAGCAATACTTTTTGCCTTCATTCTGTGTACCGTGATAATGGTTTTTTCTAAAAGGAAAATTCCGATTTTGGTACTGATATCGCTGATGGTGTTGAGGTTTTTTCGTTCGAGTTCGGTGCTTTCACGAAGAAGGAAGAATTTCACGTTTCCGTCTTCCTCATATTTGGGTAAGTGATTGGGGTCTAAAGTGTCTTCCAAAAGGAGATTATTAATCTCATATCTTTCATGAAGGTACTTCATATCTTCGTCCGTAGGTGCTTCTACGTCTATCCATTCGCATCCCGAATCTCTGTAAATTGTATTGATAGGCATAAAGTAAAAATACTATAAATTTTAAAAAAACCTATGTGTAAAATAAAGTTTTATCTTTACCAAAATTAAACAAACTATATGATTAAAAGTACAATAAAAGGAATCGGATTTCATGTTCCGGATCACGTTGTCACCAATGATGATTTAGCCAAATTAATGACCACCAATGATGAATGGATTACTGAGCGAACCGGCATCAAAGAGCGCAGACACAGAATCAACAGAAATGATGCGCAGGAAACTACGGCGTTTCTAGGGTTTAAAGCTTCTGAAAAAGCACTTCAACATGCTGGCTTAACGGCAAAAGATATTGATTATATTGTTTTTGCAACGCTTTCACCGGATTATTATTTTCCTGGTTGTGGCGTTTTGCTGCAGGATATGTTGGGTTGCGATACGATCGGTGCTTTGGATGTTAGAAATCAGTGTTCAGGTTTTGTATATGCGATGAGTGTTGCCAATGCTTTTATTAAATCCGGTACTTATAAAAATATTTTGGTTGTAGGCGCAGAAGTTCATTCTTTCGGACTCGATTTTTCTGATGAAGGAAGAGGAGTTTCAGTAATTTTCGGGGATGGGGCAGGAGCGATTGTACTTTCGGCAACTGAAGACGAAAATGCAGGTGATATTTTAGCCATGAATATGCATTCTGAAGGAAAATATGCTGATGAATTGTGTACGCAGTTTCCGGGTTCAAAATACGGCTGGAGCGACAGAATGAGAAAGGAACCTGAAAATGTGACCGACAAGGAAGTTTACCCGATCATGAACGGAAATTTTGTTTTCAAACATGCAGTAACAAGATTCCCTGAGACAATGAAGGAAGCTTTAGATAAAGCTGGAAAAACGATTGAAGATTTAGATATGTTTATTCCGCATCAGGCGAATTTGAGAATTGCTCAATTTGTACAGCAGAAATTTGGTTTACCGGACGAAAAAATTCACAACAACATCCAAAAATACGGAAATACAACCGCAGCTTCTATTCCGATTGCATTGAGTGAAGCGATCGAACTTGGGAAAGTTAAAAGAGGAGATTTAGTACTTCTTTCAGCTTTTGGTAGTGGATTTACTTGGGGAAGTGTTTTATTTCAATATTAAATAAATATTACCGAAGATTTCAAATGCTACGTCATTTCGAGTAGGTTTTTGAAGAAAACTGTATCGAGAAATTTTTATTAAGTGTAACCGAAAGTTCCCAATACGCTTCGCTACTCGAACTGACGAAACTTATAACTAGTCAATAAATAAAAATTCCGCTGAAATTTATTTCAGCGGAATTTTTTATGTTTTTAAATTAAAGTTTATAAACTCTTCAATATTTTTTCGGTATCAGCAGTATCTTGACCTTCTGCTTTTCCTAATGCAATAGACTTTTCAGCCCAAAGTTTAGCGTTTTTCTTGTCACCGATTTTGTTGTAAAGATTGGCAAGAGTATCTGTATTTGCATATTCTTCTTTTTTCTTTACAGATTCCTGAGCCCATTTTACAGCAGTTTCAAGAGAAGATTTTGTGTTGACGTTTTCAAAGAAATTCCATGCAATTGAATTTAATTCTTCTGAATTTGCAGCAGAATAATCCTTGTAAAGATCTAAAGTCATTTTCTCATAAGTTGCGAAATCTTTGTCTTTTAAAGCTCTGTTTGATTTTGCTCTTTTTAAAAGCTTTTCAGATTCTTCTTTTGTTAAGAACTTCTGAGTTTCAGTGTAGAAATAATCGTCATTCCATTTTTTTGTATCAGCGCTGTACGTTTTTTTCATGATCGTATTCAGCTTGATGTTTTTGTCAAACATTTCGTAACGGTCAGCCGGGAAAACTTTAATGATTTCTTCTTTTTTATTCTGGAAAATCTTATACACAGGACTTTCTGTGCTTTGAGTTCCTGCAAGAATCATCTGAACATCATCTTTATCTAAAGTAGTTTTTGCACTGAAATAACGATCCAAAACTCTTCCTGCAAAGTCTGAATCATTGTAAATTGTAAGACCAGCAAGATTTTTCAAGAATTCAGGATCTTTTTCTCCTTTTTCAAATTTTTGCTTTAGAGCGGTCAATCTTTTATTAGGATCTCCTGCATCCATTGCAAACTGAATAAAGTCTTTCTCCTCAACATACCCTAAAGTTCTGTGAACCTCTTCACCATCACCATTGATGAAAAGATAAGTTGGGAAAGCTTTTACATTGTATTTTTTTGCTAAATCTATACCTTCACCCTTCTCCATGTCAATTTTAGCATTGATGAAATTGGCATTGTAATAATCACCAACAGGTTTTAGAGGGAAAATATTTTTCACCATCAGTTTACACGGTCCGCACCAAACTGCATAAGCATCAATGAAAATCAGTTTGTTTTCTTTTTTTGCTTTAGCTAAAAGGCTTTTAAAATTTCCTTCTTCAAATTTAATTCCTTGTCCGAATGCAATCACGGCAAAGAAAATAAGTGATAATATTGCTGTTTTTTTCATGAAATATTTTATTGAATACAAATGTAATAATTATGTTAATATAAGTCTTTAAAATTATCAGTAATTCAATTCATAAAATTAAGTTAAAATCTTTAAAGATAATTTGGATGAAATTGTTTGTAAACAAAAAATCCACAGAAAATTCTGTGGATTGTATTTTATCTTGAACCGCCTACTTTTGTGTTTGGGCGTGATTCTTTACTTTCGTAATCTGTTGGTTTTTTAAGAGTATCTTGTGCGAGATTTGTAGTGTCTGGAGCGTTCTTTTCAGAGTTGGCTACTGCCGAATCTCCCAAATCATTTCGCATGGCATCTTTGTTATGCTCAGCTTTAAATTCTTCTCTGTTTTCTTTTTTATCTGCGCAGCTTGCAAAAACCAACAATCCTAGAATTGTTCCTATCCATAGTTTTTTCATAGTAAATTTTTTAATGTTTGTTATTCAAATATAAAAAAATCCACAGAACTTTCATCTGTGGATTTCCATTTTTACATTAGACTTTTTATTTGGGTGCAGGAGCAACTACGCTATCTACTTTCGTACTATCCATTGGAGCTGTTGTCATTGTATCTGCTACAATTGGTGCGGCTTGCGCTGCGTCTATTGCTGTAGAATCTGTGTTACTAGATGACATTTGCTTCTCTTTAGTTCCGCAGCTCGCAGCAAAAAATCCTATCCCTAAGGTTAATAAAACTAACTTTTTCATAATATAATTTTAAATGGTGTGATAGGAAGTATTCAATAATTATTCCGAAAAGTATTGCTTTATTACTAATTAAATGATAAAAATATTAAAATACTGTTAAATTTTATACAAAAAACCTCGAAGTTAATTCCGAGGCCATTTTATATTTTGTGAGCAATTACTCATTACCCATTATTTATAATTGATAGTTATCCCAAATATGGGTATTTATAATCTTTAGGAGAAACGAAAGTTTCTTTGATGCTTCTCACAGAAGTCCATCTTAGTAAATTCATTTTAGAACCTGCTTTATCGTTTGTTCCTGAAGCTCTACCACCCCCGAAAGGTTGTTGACCTACAACCGCACCTGTTGGTTTATCGTTAATGTAGAAGTTTCCAGAAGCATTTTCTAACGCTTTGAAAGCTTCATCAGTTGCATATCTGTCTTGTGAAAACACAGAACCTGTTAATGAATAAGGTGATGAAGAATCTACTATTTTAAGGGTTTCTGTCCAGTCTTTATCTTCGTAAACATACACTGATAAGATTGGGCCGAAGATTTCTTCTACCATACTTTCGTACTGAGGATCAGTTGTCTCGATTACGGTTGGGCTTACAAACCATCCTTTAGAATCATCACATTTACCACCGATAATTACGTTGGCATTGCTTGATGCTTCAGCTCTGTCGATATACCCTTTGCATTTTTCGAATGAGTTTTTGTCGATTACTGCATTCACAAAGTTAGAAGGATCTTCTGGTGAACCAATTTTGATTGAACCAATCTGAGTTTCCATTACTTTTTTTACGTCTGCCCAAAGCGATCTTGGAATATAAGCTCTTGAAGCAGCAGAACATTTCTGTCCTTGATATTCAAAAGAACCTCTTACCAAACCTGTAGCCACAGCTTCTACATTTGCTGAAGGGTGAGCAATCACGAAATCTTTTCCACCGGTTTCTCCAACAATTCTCGGGTATGTTCTGTAGTTGTGAATATTGTCACCAATCATTTTCCACATTCCCTGGAAAACTTTTGTAGATCCTGTAAAGTGAAGTCCTGCAAAATCTCTGTGTGCCAAAACTTTTTCAGCAGTTTCTTTTCCGTCTGTGAAAATCATGTTGATGACCCCTGCTGGAAGACCAGCTTCAGTTAAAACATCCATGATTACTTTTGCAGAATAGATTTGTTTGTCTGAAGGTTTCCAAACAACTACGTTTCCAAGCATTGCCATACAAGCCGGTAAGTTTCCAGAGATTGCTGTAAAGTTGAAAGGTGTTACTGCAAAAACGAATCCTTCTAAAGGTCTGTACTCTACACGATTCCAGATTCCAGCGTCAGAAACCGGCTGCTCAGAATACATTTCTGTCATGAATTCTACGTTGAATCTCAAGAAATCGATGAACTCACAAGCTGCATCAATTTCTGCCTGATGAACATTTTTAGACTGTCCGATCATTGTAGCAGCGTTGATCACATCTCTGTAAGGTCCTGCCAAAAGATCAGCAGCTTTTAAGAAAATAGCTGCACGGTGCTCCCAACCCAATTCGTTCCACTGTTTTTTAGCAGCTAAAGCAGCGTTGATGGCATCATCTACATGTTGCATCGTTCCTCTGTGATAAAACCCGAAATCATGAGCGTGATCCTGAGGAGATTGAAGCTGAACTTTATCGTCAGTTTTTACTTCTTTACCATTGATAACCATTGGGATCTCGATCTTTTGTGCCCACATTTTTTTGTACTGAGCGATCAGAGATTTTACTTCCGGAGAACCTGGTTCGTAAGAATTTACCGGTTCGTTTACTGCAAATGGTACTTGCGAAATTGCTTTTGACATATTACGTTGTATTGTTTAATTTTTGCTTTTTACAAATTTACAACAATTAATTTGTACAAAAAATCGATAGAGACTATTTGCATTTTAGAATGATTATATTTGATAAATACTAAACTTTAGAATATGAAAAAAATATTTTTGATTCTTTTGTTGTTGTCTCAAACCGTTTTTGCACAACACAAAAAGAAAGTTGTAAAAGAATATCCTTTAGCTCCTCAAATTGAAGAATATAAAATTCCTGAAGATGAATTGTTGAATAGTAAGTTAAAAGGTTCAAAATGGTATTTCGACCTAAAAAATTATAAAGAAACGGAGCTGTTTTTAGATAAAGACAAAATGAAATCCGATGTTTTGTATTTTGTAGACGCTAAGAATTTTCAGATTAATATCAATCAGAAAAATTGTAAAAGTTTAATAAAAGGAACCTACCAGATCATGAAAATGAATGATGGAACTACTACGATACAAAAAGGACATCAACCTTTTAAAATCAAGTCACCTTATCAAAAATGTGTTGCGAAATTTTCTGGATTTTTGTCAAAAGCACTAGATGTTTCTTTTAATGAAAATGGACAAGTTATGGAAATGAAAGAAGGAGAAATTTATTCACCTATTACAGTTCCCGGATTTTAATTGAAATATCAAACTACATTTTTTCGTTTTCCAAAATTTTTAAAACTAATTTTTCCTCGTGCGTCAGTCCTGCTTTTCCGTCGTTTTCTTCAATGACCTCGAGGGCATCTAAATATTTTTTGATGGAATTGTTTTCGTAAAGATTAATGACTAAAGGGTGAACGTAATACTTTCTGCAAACGGTGCTTGTGTTTCCGAGATGTTCGGCGACAATGTCTAATGCGGCTTTTACTTTCTTTTTGTATTGAGTATTGTTTTCGGCATAACCGATTTCTTTGAATGCGATTAAAGCATTGACTGTTCCAGACCAGGTTCTGAAATCTTTTGCAGTAAAATCTTCACCACTTAATTCTTTGATGTAATCATTTACCATTCCGGAATCGATGTGATGGCGGTTTCCTTCGCTGTCGTAATATTGAAAGAGTTCTTTTCCTGGAATTTCTTTGCATTTTGTAATTAGTTTTGCGAGTCTTTTGCTTTTCAGATTGACATCATGCATTACTCCTTTTTTTCCTTTGAAGGCAAAATTGATTTTCTGTCCTTCCACTTTTACGTGTTTTCCTTTGAGAGTGGTAAGACCAAAAGAACCGTAAAGTTTTTCATAAATACTGTTCCCAATTCTAATGTTCGTGCGCTGCATTAAGCTTACAATTAATGCAAGGATTTTTCTTTTTTCGAAATTTCTTAAGGCTAAATCTTTTTCTAACTGCAAGCGAATCTCAGGCAAGGCATAGCCAAACTGAAGCATTCTGTAGAATTTGGTGTGATTTCTCAATGCGCTCCACAGTGAATGGTAACGGTACTGTTTTCTTTTTCTTGCGTCCAGACCAGTTGCCTGAAGATGACCATTATCGATGGCGCAAATCCAGACATTTTCCCATGCCGGAGGGATGACCAAGTCATTGATACGCTTGATCTCTTCTTTGTCTTTGATTTTCTCGCCGTCTTTGAAATAAAGATATTTCTTACCTCTTTTTCTGCGGATGATACCGGCTGTTTCTGCATCGGAAGTGTAAATAAGATTCACTGCCTTTGCAGAAGCTACCGGATCCTTCATAATTTTAACAATCTTTGACGGCTTTAGGTGAGAAATAATCTCTTGGTCTGATTGATTCATAAAATAATTTGGTTAAGAGTTTTTACCCCTAGAAAACAGCCATAATAATAAGGCCACGATGCCAACAACTACAATTATTCCCCACCACATTCCGGCTTTGAAGATTGTTTCTACTGCTTCACAACTTGTCAATAGCAGTATGGCAAAAAGACTCATACTGTATAAAGATAACTTTCTCATAATAGTTTATTTATAGTGATTATATAATTAAATTCTTTCGTTATCGGGACGCCAATTTTTGATTGACTTTTTGATCTCGTCTCCTGAAATATTTTCATTTAAAGCTTTGTATAAAAGTTCTTTAAACTCTTCATCATAGGCGAATCTCAGTGCAGCGATTTGTCCAAAACTTAATTTTTCACAAACTTCATCTGACCTTTTATTGAAAATCTCAAAATATCTTTGTCTGAACTCTAACAGAACGATTCTGTTTTGAAGTCCGAGTGCGTAATGCTGTCTGGTCATGAATGCCAAATAGAAAATCAGAAAAATGATGACCGAAAATAAAATCCAAAGCAGTTGGTTTTCTGTGTCATCCCAGATTTTATAAATTCCGTAAGCCTCTAAAATCATCAGTAATGGAAGCAAAATGAAGTGATGAGGCGGGTAAAACTTCCTATGGTTTTGGTAATTCTGTGTTTTCATTTTTAATGAATAGCAAGAACCTTTCCAAAATTTTATGAAATTGATAATGATTTAAGTTTATGGTATCTAAAACTATTTGTATTGAGGGTAACTGACACTCGTACAGAGACTTCAGCCTAGCCCGGATAGAAGCGGTTACCCCGCAACAGGCGGCAGGCTTTCGTCGCAGACGAAAAAGCGCTGGCGTGAGGAGTATGAGCGGATAGCCGGATAAAGCTCCTGAAAAAACAAGAATGCCTGCTGAAAACATCTGTAAATCGGAGTAACGCACTTGATTTTTTTGTAACTTTCGGTTTTTAAAATTTATAAAAATGACTTCAAAGGAAAAAGTAGCTGCGCTTCGTGAGGAGATGCAAAAAAACAATGTTGATGCATTTATCATATATTCTGCCGACCCGCATATGAGCGAATATTTGCCGGAAGAATGGCAAGAAAGGGCTTGGCTGTCGGGGTTTTTAGGCTCTGCGGGTTTTGTAGTTGTTACTCAAGATAAGGCAGGACTTTGGACTGACGGAAGGTATTTCACGCAGGCTCCGATTGAATTGGCGGGCTCAGGAATTGACCTTTTCAAAGACGGAATGGAAGGAACTCCAAACTATATTGACTGGATTATTTCTGAAATTCCTGCAAGCGGTAAAGTGGCCGTAAATGCAATGGCGACTTCTCATGCTAACTGGGAACTGCTTTTTGAAAAACTGAATGCCAAAAACATTACACTAGTTGACAATGCTTTACTAAAGAATGTTTGGAAAGAGAGAGGAGAAGCTTCAAAAAATCCTATTTATACACACCCTGTCGAAAGAGCTGGGAAATCTGTAGTTGATAAAATTGCAGCGATTCGCCAAAAGATGGAAAGCCTGGAAGTGACTGTTCACGTGATTTCGAGTCTTGATGATGTTGCATGGACCCTGAATTTGAGAGGAAGTGATGTCGAAAGCAATCCTGTATTTTTAGGATACATTATTATTACGAAAAATGACGCAATCTTGTTCACAGATCTTGATAAAATGGAGGTTGAAGCAAGAAAGCAAATGGACGAAGCTTGGGTGAAGATGATGCCTTATGAAGAATTCTACAATCACCTGAGAACCATCAAAAACGAAAAAGTTTTAGTTTCACCAAATAGCAATCAGTCGATTTTCGAGGCTTTAAAAATCGGAAATGAGTTTGTAAAAGCTGCTGTTCCTGGAAATCTGATGAAAGCTCAGAAAAATGAAACTGAATTGGAAGGTTTCAGAAAAGTAATGGTAAGAGATGGCGTTGCGATGGTAAAATTTCTTTACTGGCTGACGCACAATGTCGGAAAAGAGGCGATGAATGAATATTCTATCGGTCAAAAACTGAAAGGCTTCCGTGCAGAGGGAGAAAATTTTGTAGGAGAAAGCTTCGGAAGTATCGTTGGGTATAAAGATAATGGTGCCATCATGCACTACTCTGCAAAAAAAGAAGGTAGCAAAGATGTAATGAATGAGTCGACGATTTTAGTAGATTCAGGAGGTCAATATTTGGAAGGAACCACTGATATTACGAGAACTTTTGCTTTGGGTACGGCTTCTGAAGAGTTTAAAACAAATTCTACTTTAGTTTTACAGGGATTAATCCGTTTGTCGATGGTGAAATTTCCTAAAGGGACGAGAGGCGTACAGTTGGATGCCATTGCAAGACTTCCTTTGTGGATGAATGCTAAAGATTTTAATCACGGAACAGGTCACGGTGTAGGAAGTTTTATGAATGTGCATGAAGGTCCACAAAACATCAGAAAAGATTTGAATCCTCAGGAATTGCTTGTGGGAATGGTTTGTTCAAATGAGCCCGGATATTATGTTGAAGGTGAATACGGAATCCGTCATGAGAACCTGATTGCCGTAAAAGAATCTGAAACTACGACTTCTGGAACTTTCTATGAGTTTGAAACATTGACGTTCTGTCCGTTCTTCAAAGACACGATTACAAAAGATATTTTGTCTGTTGAAGAAATCAATTGGCTGAATGATTATCACAGAATTTGTGAAGAAAAATTGGCTCCGCATTTGGAAGGCGAAGTAAAAGATTGGTTCTTAGAACTGGTAAAACCTTTATAAGATAAAAATATAAACTGAAAGCCCTGCGTCGAATGATGTAGGGCTTTTTTTATTACATTTTTCCGCAATAAAATTAGGGTGTTTTTCCTGTTTTGCAATCTGAATATTGATTTTATCTTTGGGATATTAAATTTTCAGCATCAAAACACTCACTATATACTTTAAATTAATTTTATTTAAATCATCTCAGAAATGGGGTGATTTTTTTAATTTAAAACAATTATTCAGTATCTCGCTTTTTTAAACATCAAAAAACTGTATAATATTTGCTAATGAAATTATACAAATTCTTTCATGACCAAAATTTATTTTTTAGCTCTCACTTTTTGCGGTTCATTAGTCTTTTCTCAAAAACGAGATTCGGCGACGTTAATCTCCGAAGTACGAATTGATGCGTACAAAAAACCGACGTCTTTCATCACTTCTACAAAATCAGTTTCTGTAGTTTCTGAAAACTTATTAAATCAGAATCCACCCGAAAGGTTATTAGAATCCGTCAATCAGATCTCAGGAGCGAGAATGGAAGAACGTTCACCGGGAAGTTACAGAATTTCGTTGCGTGGAAGCACTTTGAGATCGCCTTTTGGAGTGCGGAATGTAAAAGTCTATCTCGATGATTTTATTTTGTCTGATGCATCTGGAAATACCTATTTTAATCTTATTTCTCCTGAATTGATCAACAGAATGGAAATCTTTAAAGGTCCTGAAAGCGGCGATTTTGGAGCAGCAACTGGCGGAATGGTTTTGTTGCAGACGCAGAATTCAGAAAAGACTACTGCCAATCTTTCTGTTGGAAGCTATGGGACTTTTAATGAAAGCGTAAATTTTTCAAAGCAGTTTGGGAAGCACTTTTTTCAGATTTTCCAAAATTATTATCGCACAGATTCTTACCGTGAACAGTCTGCTGTTGAAAGAAAACAGATATTTATTAAAGACAATTTTCAGTATTCAAAAAATGCTGAACTGAAAGCCATGATTCTTCTTTCAGATATGGATTATCAGACTCCGGGCGGATTAACTTTAGAGAAAATGCAGCTTAATAGAAAACTGGCCAGACCAAAGACGGCAACTGTTTCGGGAGCAAAAGAACAAGATGCGGGAATCCGTAATAAAATGGTTTTAGCAGGAATTTCTCATGACTTTAAAATTATTCCAAATCTATCGCATTTTGTTTTGGTTCAGGGATCGTATGTCGATTTTGAAAATCCGTTTATTACCAATTATGAAAACCGTTTTGAGAGTAATTTTGCATTAAGAACTCATCTGAATTATCAGCAAAACTGGGAGAAAGTTTCTGCAGAATGGAGATTGGGTTTTGAAGGCGGAACAAACAATATTTTTATTAAAAATTTTGATAATAACAGAGGAGTAGAAGGTGATCCGCAGAATTTTGACAAGCTTAAAAACAATTCGGGATTCTTTTTCGTTTCCCAGAAATTGAATTTTAATGAAAAACTATCTTCAGATATTTCCTTGAGTTTAAATTCAAATGCTTACGAATGGGAAAAGCTGTATCCTACGTCTGAAAATGGAAAAACAAAATTTAAAGATCAGTTGCTTCCCAATTTTGGACTGACCTATCTTATCGGAAAAGGTTTCTCGGTTCGGGGTAAAGTAGGAAAAGGAAATTCGGCACCGACCAATGAAGAAATCCGCTCATCCAATCAGGAATTTAATCTCAATCTTGTTCCCGAGTATGGCTGGAATAAAGAAATTGGGGTGAGAAAACAGTTCGGAAATATATTGTTTGCAGAAGCCAATTATTTCGATTTCCGAATGAAAGATGCGATTGTGAGAAGACAGAATGAACGTGGACGGGAATTTTTTGTAAACTCAGGTGAAACTATTCAGAAAGGAATAGAGTTGCTTTTAGAATCTAAAAATTTCAATCTGAAAAATGACTTTTTAAGCAATGTAAAATTTAGATTTTCAGGAAGTTTCTACAATTTTAAATTTCAAAATTATCAGCAGGGAGAAAATGATTTTTCGGGGAATGATTTAACCGGAGTTCCAAAAACGACTATTAACAGTTTATTGAATTTTACTTTCTTTAATAAACTTTCAGTCGATTACTCGCATTTCTATACTTCAAAAATGCCTTTGAATGATGCAAATACGATTTGGTCAGACTCTAATTTGATCGGGAATATCCAGTTTAGATTTCCTTTTGATATTGAAAACACAAGACTAAATTTATTTCTGCAAATTCAGAATTTATACAATACCGATTACGTTTTAGGATTTGATATCAACGCTTTTGGAAACCGTTACTATAATCCTGCTGCGAAAAGGAGTTTTGTTTTGGGTGTGAAGGTTGATTTTTAATCTTTCTTTTTACCATCAATAAATTCGAATGCCTTTTTCAAATAATCTTCATTGGTTTTTGTTTCGTCAGTGGATTTTTCGATTTTAATATCGGGAGAAATTCCTTCACCAATTTTAGCATATTCTTTTCCCGTTCTGTCAACAATATTCCCTATGGTAAGCACAAGAAAAGAACCGTCAGATAATTTGTATTCCTGATTTCCGGATGTTAAACCCTGAGTGTTTGTACCGATAAGATTTGCGTTTTTTTGACCTACAAATGCTGCGGTGATAAATTCAGCAGAACTTCCAGTAACTTTATTCACCAAGATAGCTATCGGCTTTTTTACGGCTTTTGGCTCTTTCTGTGTCAATTGAAATAACTGAGTTGCCGTAGAACCTTCATAAAATCTACCATTTTTATAGTTGTAGTATTCAATCGCTCCCTCAGCATCTTTTGTGCCGACCACATTTTTACTATCCAGAAAAGGAGCAATTGCAGCATACATCGGATAAAGCATCCCTCCGAAATTACCTCGCAAATCAATAATCCATCCCTTTGGATTGCGTTTTTGTAATTCATTCACTTTTGCGTAAAAAGTGTTGATATACAAATTCCAATCTCCTTTGTTGAACGAGCCAATATCGGGCAAACTAATGTAGGCATATTTGTTTTCCAGCAATTCGCTTTTAATAACCGGAAATTCTTGCCCGGTTGCTTTGTACCCTAAAGTGTACGCTCTTACCATTTCTTCAGGATAAAAATTTGAGTGAGAGTCGTTTAAAGAACTTAAAGCATTCTTGATACTCGGATAAGTTTCTTTAATAGTTTTAGCTTTTGAAGCTTCTGCTAAGGTCTTATTAAATATATCTTCCCAGTTGAGTTTAGATTTATTGACCGATTTATTTTTCATAATCTTTAGTGCTTTGGTGACATACGTCTGAATGCTGTCTGCCTGAGCAAAAGTATGAACTGAACAAAAAGTAGCTAAGAATATGAAGATGATGAGTTTTTTCATGTTGAATATGGAATAGTCAAATGTAAGATATTTTGTGATGAGTTTATTTCTGGCTAACAAGAATATTTCTCACAATTATTTCCGCATGAATTCTTGAGTTCTCGATAAACCAAAGATGGGTGTCTTTTCCGCCACAAACCACACCTGCCAAATATAAATTCGGGATATTGGTTTCCATCGTTTTAGGATCATAAACAGGATTTAAGCATTCTCCCTGAAGATCAATTCCTGAATTTCTCAGAAAATCAAAATCTGGAAGATAACCGGTCATTGCCAACACAAAATCATTTTCAATTTCCTGAATTTCGCCATTTTCATCTTTAAAAATCACAGAATTTTCTTTAATTTCTACTAATTCAGAATTAAAATGAGCCGTGATGTTTCCTTCAGAAATTCTGTTTTCAATATCAGGTTTTACCCAATATTTTACATTCTTAGAAATCTCAGAATGACGGATAATCATTGTCACTTCAGCACCTTTTCTATATGTTTCTAAAGCAGCATCAACAGAAGAATTGCTTGAGCCAACGACCACGATTTTTTGTTTAGCGTAAGGATAAGGTTCGGTGTAGTAATGTTTTACTTTTTCTAAATGTTCTCCGGGAATATTCATCAAATTTGGGATGTCGTAGAAACCTGTAGAAATGATGACGTTTTTTGCCAAATATTTTGATTTAGAAGTTTCAATTTCAAATATTTCTTCTTTTTTAAAGACATTTAAAACCTTTTCATACAAATTGATATTCAGATTTTTCTGTCTCGCAATTCCTTGATAATATTCTAAAGCATCCTGTCTTCCCGGTTTCGGAGCTGCTGAAATGAAAGGGATTTCAGCGATTTCCAATTTTTCGGCAGTCGAAAAAAATCTCATGTACAAAGGATAATTATACAACGAATTAACAATGGTTCCTTTTTCTATGATCAAATAACTGAGGTTGTTTTTCTTTGCCTCCAAGGCGCAATTTAAACCAATGGGTCCGGCTCCAATAATCAGAATATCTACAATTTCCATATAACAAATTTACAAAAATAGGTAAAGCAAAAGACCGTGAGATAATGCTAAAAGACTAAAGTTTAAAATTGAAACTAAAAAAGCTCAACAAAACACTCTTACTCCCTAACTCAATCGTGGCATTGGTTTTGGACTTTTTGTGAAAATTTTAGAATGAAAAAAGCTTTTGCCATATTTTCACTTTTATTGGCGTTATCATGTGAAAAAAAACAGGATAAAAATCCGGCGGTTGCCACAGATAATATTAAAAGGTCAAATGAAAGAACCGATACCAAACAAGATGCATTATCAACTGAAGTTGCATTGAAAAAAACTAACGATGAGCTTATTCAGGCTTTGAAAGTTGGATATTATGATATTTTCGCAAACTACATCCATCCTCAGAAAGGAGTTCGATTTTCTATGTATGCTTTCATCAATAAAAATGAAGACAAACATTTTACAAAAGCTGATTTTGAGAAATATCTTCCTACAAAAACGGTTTTTACATGGGGATCTAGAGATGGCTCTGGTGAAATTTATAAATCCGCATTAGATAAATATCTTAAAGATTGGGTGTTTAAAAAAGACTTTACCAAATCTGAATATTCATTTAACCAATTTCGTGGTGGAGGTAATTCTCTGAATAATTTAAAAGAAATATATCCCAATACCAATTTCACAGAAAATTTTATTCCAGGTTCAGAAAAAAACGGTGGAATGGATTGGAATGCTCTCCGTTTTGTCTTTGAAGAATTTGACGGTAAATATTATGTAGTTGCAGTCATCAACGATGAGTGGACGATATAATATTCCCCTTCTTTGAAGGGGTGGATTCAACGAAGTTGAAGACGGGGTAGTTTACAAAATCTCAGATAATTGTTTCGTTAAATTTCTTCTTGAAAACTGTTCAATGTTTCCAGGATTTTCTAAAAGATTTCCAGCTTTCCAAAGTTCAAATTTCTCTGAGATAAATTGCTTAATCGTTTCAAAATCCTGATAACCGAAATGCTTTCCGGCTTTTGTTTCATTTAAAATTTTTGAAACATCCGCGTCATTGGGACCAAACGAAATAATCTGTTTTCCGGTAGCCAAATATTCAAATATTTTTCCAGGAATAATTCCTTTTGAAGAATCGTTGGGGAAATTGGTAATCAGTAACATAGAAGAATTGGCCATCTCATCAATTGCTTTATCGTGTGAGAGATATCCGAGATTGTCAATGTGATTTTTTAAGTTTGAATTTTCAATAGAACTTAAAATCTTATCATCAATTCTCCCGACAAATTTTAATCTGAAATCTTCTGCAAAATCAGCATTGGTTTTAACCAAATCATCAAGCGCCTTCCAAAGGTTCTCAGGATTTCTCAATTGTTCAAGAACGCCTATGTAGCTGAGCGTGAATTTTGCTTGAGAATTTGAAGGTTTGAGAGTTTTAGAGTTTGAGGAGTCGCTTTCATCAAAACCGTTTGTAATACACACTGCATTAGCTCCGTTTTTTCTGAAATTTTCAGCATCGGTATAGCTAGTGGCAAGAGTAATATCTGCATTTCTGAAAACCTCGCTTTCTAATTGACGGTGTTTTTTGTCAGATTTATTGGTGAGTTTTAGATGTTTGTAGTACGAAATTTCTGTCCATGGATCACGGAAATCTGCAATCCATTTGATATTAGGGAATTTCTTTTTTAAATTTAAACCAATCAAATGCAATGAGTGTGGCGGCCCAGAAGTGACAACTACACCAATCTTGTTTATTTTTAAATATTGTTCTAAAAATTTCACAGAAGGATTTACCCAAAAAACTCTGGCATCGGGAATGAAAAAGTTTCCACGAACCCAAATCGAAAGTTTAGATTTCCAGCTTTGGTTATTTCCCACATCAAACTGTCCGGCCTTGAATTTTTTATTGCTTTTATTAAGCTTTTCCGCTAACTGATAAGGTTCCCAGATTTTAGTTTTTATAATTTCTAAATCTTTAGGAACATCTTTCATTAAACTTTCATCAATCAAAGGATAACTTGGATTTTCCGGGGTGAAGATGATTGGTTTCCAACCAAATTCCGGTAAATATTTTGCAAACTTTAACCACCGCTGAACGCCTGGTCCACCTGCAGGCGGCCAGTAGTAGGTGATGATAAGGATTTTTTTTTCCTGCATGGGTTTAAAAAATGTTGTTGTCATTCTGAATGAAGCAAAGCGTAATGAAGAATCTCATTAAATTTCATCATTCAAAAATTTCCAAGTAGGATTAAATTCTTTTATTAGGTTGTTTTTTTTAATTCTTGTCCAACCTTTTATTTGTTTTTCTCTTTTGATCGCAGTTTCAATGTCACTAAATTGCTCGAAGTAGATTAAATAAAAGCATTTGTATTTAGTGGTGAAATGTTTATCAATTGCTTCAGAATTTTGATGCCAGTACAATCTAATTTTTAAGTCATTAGTTACTCCTGTATACAATACCGTTTTTATTTTATTAGTTAAAATATAAACGTAGTAATTATGAGTTCCTAAAGTTTTCATGTTTTTAAGATATTTTTGAGATTCTTCACTTCGCTTTGCTCCGTTCAGAATGACAGAATGTTAAATCTTTTCTTCAATCAAAACTTCTTTCTTTTTGCTTTTATTCAGCCAGAAAATTCCAAAAGCGCTCAGAGTAACAAACAATCCGAAAGATAATAAAGAGATCCATTTTCCTGTAGCAATAACTTCCGGTTCAAAAATCATTCTGATGCTGTGTTCTCCGGCAGGAACATGTACTGCACGCAACAAATAATCTGCTTTAATATAGGGAACTTCTTTTTCGTCAACAAACATTTTCCAGCCATGAGGATAATAAATCTCTGAAAATACAGCTAACTGTGGAGTTTTCGATTGAGATTTAAACTCTAGTTCGTTGGCTTCATATTTTGTTAAATTAATGGAAGCTGTAGAATCTGCCTGAACCTGTTTTCCGCTCAAATAAGCTTTGTCTGAAACATTGACAACTACAGTTTTTTTAGAATCGATGTTTCCAAGTGATTTTATTTCTTCATCCGGAGTATTTACAAATTTTACATCAGCAACAAACCATGCATTTCCGTTGGCATTAGGATTCGGAACAACCTGTGGCTCTTGTGGATTTCCGAAAACCATGTATTTGGTGTTCAGTAAATTCAGGATTCTCGGCGTTTTTATACTGTCTGGATTCGAAATGTATTCATTCATTAAATCATCATAACGTCTCAGTCTCACTGCGTGATAACCACCGATGGAAGATTTAAAATAAGACGTATTGGTCTCACTCGTTACGCCCAAAACCTGATTGTAAACTCGGTAATGTTTTTTGTCTTTTTCAGCAATCGTTTCCAAAGTTTTATTGACAGGAATACTTGCCATAATAGACTGTAAATTCGGATTATCACCTACTTTTTCGGCTAAATAGTCTGAACCTTCTGTCTGGAAAGGATTTTCAGCAAAGATTTTATCAACGTAATTTTCGTCATTCAGATAACGTTTGTTCACTGTCCATAAATCAAATAAACTTACTGCACCGATGATAATCAAAGCAATATTCTGATTCAGTTTTTGTTTTAGACTAAAGAATAAAACAGCTGCGGTAATTCCAACATAAAGCAATGCTTTAATCGCATCAATTCTGAATAATTTGAATCTTTCATCAGTTAAATAATCTAACAAGAAAGGTGGTAAATATGTTTTCTCGTTATCTGTATGGAAACCTAATAATGCCTTCCCGAAAACGATCAATAGTAAAGTTAAACCTAAAACCCCACCGCTTACATAGGTTAGAATTTTCTTTTTGTAATCTTCCTCTAAAGTTGAATCTGTGTAAAATCTGTACAAACCGATGATCGCAACCAATGGGAATAATAGTTCTACCACAACCAAAATCGAAGATGGTGCTCTGAATTTGCTGTAAAAAGGAACATACTCAATAAATAAATCTGAAAGCGGCATGAAGTTGCTTCCCCAAGCCAAAGGTATCGTCAGAATTGTTGCTCCAAGAATCCAGTAGCGGTATTTTTTCCAGGCAAAAAAGAAACCTAATAATGCAAGGAAACAAACGATAGCACCTTGATACGCTGGTCCCGAAGTTCCAGGTTGGTCTCCCCAATAGGTGATGCTACCAAAACCTTTAGAAATTCTATCGTATTCAGCTTGAGAACTAACGTTGTCCTGTACCAACTGCTGTACGTTTTCCATCATTTCTTTTCCTTCAGGCTCCTGACTTCCACCTCCCATCAATCTTGGGATAAAAAGATTTAAAGTTTCAAGTTTACCGTAGCTCCACATCAGGATACTTTTTTTATCCATCCCTGTATCTCCGGCGGTGTGGTCTTCGGTGTTTAAAATCTGTTTTCCTCTTACGGTTTCTTTGATGTACTCAGAGTTGGCCATGATTCTTTGAGAGTTCATCCCAACACCAATGGCTAAAGCACCTGCTATAATTCCTGATGAGATCAGGAAATGTTTCATCGCAGTCTTCTTTACGATGGCTCTTATCAATTCAGATAAAAATAAAAATCCAAGTCCTAAAAATAGATAATAGGTCATCTGGGGGTGATTGGCAGCGACCTGCAGTCCGAAGAATAGGGTAGTGACAATAAAACCGAGGACGTATTTTTTTCTGATATAAACCAATAAAATTCCGGCTA
Source organism: Chryseobacterium aahli (assembly GCF_022699665.1). Classification (GTDB taxonomy): domain Bacteria; phylum Bacteroidota; class Bacteroidia; order Flavobacteriales; family Weeksellaceae; genus Chryseobacterium; species Chryseobacterium aahli. The sequence continues at coordinate 281,264 of NZ_JALDNB010000003.1, forward strand.
AAAGTGGTGCGAAATATTCGATGGTATTCACTTTTCCGTTGTGTCCTGCGGCAATGATGATGTAGAAATACGTGGAGAGCCCGAAAAATGTGGCTCCCAAAAGTGCATATTTCCAGTTTCTAACGGCAACCATCCCTAAAAGGAAAAATCCTGAAAATAAAAGGAATAAATAGTTGACAGGTCTCGGAAGAATATTCAGATAACTGTCCAGTTTTTTGATAATATCACCTTCAAAACGGCTTCCCATCTGGTAAGTGGGCATTCCTCCAAACATAGAGTCACTCCAATACGTTTCTTTGTCGTAAGTGTCTCTGTAATCGATGAGTTCTTTTGCTCCGCCACGATACTGAACGATATCATGCTGGAAAAGCTGCTTGCCCGTAAAAACAGGAGTGGAATATAAAAATGCTAAAACTAAGAATGCGATGATGGAAATCGCAATATAAATTAAGTTTTTATTTTTCGCCATTTTGGTTATTAAGTTGATATTTAATTGAGAAGTTCTGATTTTTTAAGAATCAGTCATTTAGATTCGTTTTGTTTCTAACGCAAAGTCCGCAAAGATTTTTTTGACTACTATCTGCATAGATTTAAGTTAGCAAAGGCGTTTCACTCAGCAAAGTTCACAAAGATTTATTAATGATTCGCACTGTTTTTATCTTTCACTTCCTCATAGTCCACAGTTTCTGCGTCCCATTTTACTTTCTTTTCAATATTCGTGTTTGAGTTTTTAGGTTCTTGATTCGGAACATTGTTAGGTTTAAAGCCTGTGTATTTATAAAAAGATTTAAAGAAGATTCTTTTTAAAATATTCCAAACAAAAAAAATAATAATAGTACCGAGTATTAACTCAAAAAGGAATTTCATAAAATAATTAATTTAATATTCAATGTTTACTATTCAAGATTGAACGTTTGTTTGCGATGACTCAATAACGTTAAAACTCTCATACTTTATTTCGCTGCAGGATTCACCATTACTGAAGAATTTGAAACACTTTTCATGCTCTGAGACTGTTTTCCGTCTGAAATCGTTTCAATCTGAGTCGTTTTTACCGTGATATTCTGATTAGTAATCCAACCTGTGTTTTGATCAAATTTTATGATTCCGTTTTGTGCCAGTTCACTGCTCATGCTGTGAGTCATTTCGCCTTGAGATTTTTTCTCTTCTTTTTTCGGAATTCCACCGTTTACAGAGATTTCAGCAATGCCATTTCCTACGCTTTTTAAAACATAGTTTGATGTTACTTTAAATTTTCCGGTTTCGTCTGCACTTTCACTCGTTGTCCATTTTTCACCGATTTTAACTCCTTTCTTAGGAATAATCGTTAAGTTTTTTGCAAACTGATCCTTTAAGACTTTTTCGTTAAAACTTTGTTTCAGACCTGCAACGGCACTTGCTTTTTGGTTAGCATCTTTGATAAGCGTTCCCAATGCATTGGATATTTTTGTGTAAATAGCATCAAAACCTGTGATAGAAATCACATTTCCTTTGCTGTCCATCTTCATGTTTAGTTTGTTTCCGGTCAAAGCACGGTTTACATTCCAGATCATTTTCAGATTATCTTCTTTAGGAATTGGCAATTTCGTATCAACAATGATTGTCTTTCCGTCAGCACTTTGAGAATTTCTTTTTCCGATTAGATTGATGGTAATATCGTAAACCCCACCTTTCACATCATTTACGGTAAAGCTCATTTCATCGGTCGATTCGCTGGTTCCGTTCAGGGTTTTTCCTGATGGGTCAGTCATTGTCTTTACATCTCTTTGGTACGTTGTCAAAGGATAAGTTTTTCCTTTTTCAAGTTTAAAAGATTGAGTAAAAACTCCCAAAGAATCTTTGATTGCAGGGTTTGCTTTTACTTCAGCCACAGAATCTGCAGGAACTTCAACGGTGATTGTTTTTCCTGTTTTAGGATCAACTTTAGTGATGGTTGCTGTTTCTTTCTTACAAGAAATAATTGCTAAAGAGATGAGTGCTAATACTGCTATATTTTTCATAAATAATATTCTGATTTTTAAGAAATTTCCTCCTTTTAGGGTTGGGGAAAAGAAATTTCTTTTTTTATAAATTTTAATTAATTTTCACTAATTTTTGTCTCATTGCCTCGTAAAGAATAGCTCCACAAGCAACAGAAACATTCAGTGACTGTGTTTTTCCTTCAATCGGAAGTTTGATTTTTTCGTCAGAATGATGAAGAACTTCTTTTGAAATACCGGTTTCTTCATTCCCCATCACAATAGCGCAAGGTTCTGTGAAATTAACATCGTAAATCAGCTTTTGTGCCTTTTCTGTTGCTGAAAACACAGAAACACCGCTCTGCTGAAGGTAATCTACAACGTGAGCTAAATTATTTTCTTTACAGATTTTGATATTGTACATCGCTCCCGCAGAAGTTTTGATTGCATCAGAATTGATTGGCGCTCCACCTTTTTCTGGAATGACAACGGCATGAATTCCTACACATTCTGCTGTTCTGCAGATGGCTCCAAAGTTTCTGACGTCAGTTAATCGGTCTAAGATTAATATAAAGGGCACTTTCCCTTCCTCAAATAATTCCGGAATTATGTTTTCTATCTTGTGAAAAGGTACATCTGAAATAAACGCCACCACACCCTGGTGGTTTTTTCTTGTAAAACGGTTAAGTTTCTCAACCGGAACATAGTTCGGACGAATTTTATATTTTGCTAAAACCGCTTTCAGTTCTGCATAAATTTCTCCCTGCAAAGCGTTTTGTACAAAGATTTTATCAATTGTTTTCCCTGCTTCAATCGCTTCTAACACGGGACGTAGCCCAAATATAAAATCGTCTTTTTTACTAGGTTCTGAATTTCTAAATTCAGGTTTTGAGTTCTTATGTTGAAAATCTTCCAAAATTTTTATTTTATTTTTTTAAATGAATAAACTTCGTTATTCAAACTTATTTTACTTTACTCTTTTAAGACTTTTCTCCTAAAATTGCTCTCTTTATTGCCATTGCATAACCGTAATGCAGGCTTTCATGCATGTTATTGAAAATGATAGCATCCTGAATGCTTTTCAAATCCATCCCAAAACTTGTGGTGTAGGGCGTGTAATCTGAAAAGAAATCGCTGTCATAATCTTTCATTAAAATCTTTGAAGTTTCGGTTAAAAGAAATTCCAGGTCTTCCACTTCAGACTTCTGTACATTCAGATTGGGCATCGTTCCTTTTTTGTAGGTTTCGATCCAATAATTATCAATTCTGAACGGATTTCCGCTTAGGTAATAATGCAGTAATTGCTGTGTAGCAACGGTGTGGGCAATATTCCAATACAGATTGTTATTAAAACCATCGGGGATTAATAAAAGGTCTTCGTGAGAAGTGTCCCGCAAGATATCCAAAAGGTTTTTTCTAACCTGTCTGTGAGCTTGAAAATGATAATTCATGTTTCAAAAATTTAATCACCAAAAATAGTTTAATAAACTGAAAATGACAATTTTTTGAATGGAGTATAAAAGTTAAAATTTTTTTAATTTTAAAGATAAATTGAATTTTTAAACAAAAACGCATTAAAAAAACCTCTTATGGAGAATATCCAAGAGGAGGTTTTTAGTTTTTTAAATTTAGTCGAATGGAATGATTTTTAAAATAAAATAAAATAATTTTATTTTTTGATGATTTTATGTTTGAAAGTTGTACCATCTTTCAAAACAATATTTAAAATATACACTCCAGTGTTGTATGAAGAAATATTTATTTTGTTTTCTTTAAAATTTTCTGTTAATTTCCTTCCATCAATACTGAAAAGAGTCATTGAAGCTACATCTGTTTTTGATTTTATATTAACGAAATCAGAAGTAGGATTAGGATAAATACTAACATCTATTGATTTGATGTCTTTTACATCCATAGTAGCATTATTTTTACTTTGCATGTAAACAGATAGAAAAACATCTCCTTGTTGTTGGTTGAAAACAGCTGTTGGTATTGTATGTTTAAGGGTGTGGGTTCCTGCGGTCATACTAGTCATTGTAAAACTTCTGATAGGAACAGCGTCACCGGGACACCAGTTATTCCAGGCAGTCCAGTCAGCAGTTGAACTAGGAGAGCTGCCATAGATTCCGTTTCCTTGTGTATTGTAAACCCTAAATGGTTCGCAAGAAGTTCCTCCAGGTTTATAGGTTAGCATTTGTACATCATCTATATAGGTGAAGTTATCTCTTCTCACATATTCTTCACCACCAGCATTTGCACCATGAGGTGTAGATATTACGAAAAACTGAGCATCCGTAATTGCATTGGGTAGATTGAACGTTGTAATTCTCACAGTTTGCCCTGGAACATCTGTACTATTGTAATTATTTAATTTACTATAATTTACTATTGGGGTGAGGTTATTGTAACTTGTTGGAGTTGCGCCTGCATTCGTGGAGAAAAAAGTAAGTGTTCCTTTAAAAACGTCATTCCTGCCTGAGCATCCTGCAATTTCAGTTTGTGCTGCATAAGGAACACCGAAAACATCAAGTTCCATATACATGTCGTAAGTGTTTCGCAATGTTGCATCATGAAACACATTATACAAATTACTTAGATTATAGGTGTAAGGAACTTCTAAAGGCGAAACATTTTTATTCATAAAAGGAGTAATGTATCTAGCTACCTCAATCCTTTTCACATTTGCATCATCTATAGTATATGTAGGTTGGTTTTTTGGAACCATGGCTAAAAATACACTTCCCAATCGGTCATAATTATCACACAAAGCTCCAATGGTTACTCTCATAGCAATCTTTGCTTTAAAGCCATCCAACTCAGCATCTGTCATTTTTCTTGCATACCTCGCATTTGTTAACCGAATGAGACCTGCAGGCACAGGTTGAGATACTAAAGCTGCATAACCATCGTAATAAACTGCTTCGGAAACGATATTCGTTCTTGTAGTTTGTGAATTAAAAAATCCCGTGATTAAAACGCTTAAAAAAAATAGCTTTTTATACATACCATTATTATTTGTCGAGTTGTGTGCAAATGTATCAAAAATATATTAAAATAAATAAATATTTATAATTAAATTATCTTAATCAATTGCGAATAATCAAAATAAATTATTAAATTCGCACATTATTAACTATTGATCTATTAAAGATGAGAAAGAAATTACTTTTATTTTTATTGTTGGCGACTTTGATGTCTAATGCCCAAATAAATTTGAACATTGGAAGCACAGATGTAGGAGTAGCACCTGTAAGTAGTTTTTTTTCATACTCTTACGTTCAGCAGATATATCCTAAACAAGAAATAAATGCTAATTCTGCAGGGAATATTACGGGCCTAATATTTTATGTAGATCCTTCAGTAACTATCTCAGATTCTTCAGATTGGACTGTATATCTTGGTCTTAGCTCAAAAACCGCTTTCACTTCCAATACAGATTGGGTTCCTGTAACGCAGCTTACTCAAGTATTTACAGGAACGGTAACTAATAATAATGGTCAGGTTGTGGTTACCTTTACAACCCCATTTGCTTATAACAATACAGATAATTTAATAATTGCTACAAAAGAAAACTCGCAAAGTATTGATATTAATAATTTCAGCGAAGTTTTCCGTGTTTATCAGCATCTTCCATCTTCTACACTTTATTACACAAGAGATCTTGCAGTGATTGACCCTGCATCTCCACCAGCAGGTTTGAGAGCTGGTTATAAATCATCAGTTACATTTTCAGGACTAACTCCTAATACAACTCCTCCTTGCCCATTTGTTACCTATCCGGCAAATAATCAGCAGATGGTTCTTTTATCTCCTATTATTAAATGGCTTCCGGTACCTGTGGCAAATTCTTATAAAGTTTCAATAGGAACTAGTGCGGGAGCTACAGATGTTGTTAATCAACAGGTAGTACTTACTAATAGTTTCACTCCATCTACTCCTCTTGTACAAAATACAAATTATTATTTGAGGGTTACTTCTGTTTCAGGTGGTCTGGAATCTTCTGGTTGTACAGATGTTGTCTTTAAAACTATTCCACCGCCGCCGGCTAATGATGTTTGTTCGGGTGCTTTAGTAGCCACTGTTTTCCCTTATGTTTACACACAAGCTGACGCTGCATCAGCTACCAATAATACTGGATTTATAACTACTTGTCCTGATGCGATGAATGACGGTACTTGGTTTAAATTCACAGGAGATGGTGGTGTGTTTAATATTAAAGTAACTATGCCTGCAAGTAGCGCTGATTTTGATCCTCAAATGGGAGTTTACAGAGGTAGTTGCGGTAGTTTAATATGCGTTGGTACATTAGATAATAACGGCGGTGGCGGTACGGAATCTGCTAATTTGACTACTACAGTGGGTACAGTTTATTATATCAATGTAGGATCTTATGAAGAGACTGTAGATGTTCCGGAAAATGTATTCACTTTAACTATTACGAAACTATAAAAAATAACTTATGTTTTTTATAAATTGATCCTGTTTGTCAACTGATAAACAGGATCAATTTTTCATAATCGCAAAAAAAAATCAATATATCATATTGATTACCTTATTAGCTATAAAATATTTAACAAATTTTAACTCAAAAATGGCATTTATTGTGTTGATTAATGCAAGTATTTATCAGAAATTTACCACTTATTTTAATTTAAACTATGTCAGATTCATATCAAGCAGAAGACATTCGTCAACTCACAGAGAAAGTAAGAGAACAGAATTATTTCTTTTCACTTTTGAGGCAGGAAATCAACAAAGTAATTATCGGACAAGAATACATGATAGACCGACTTTTGGTTGGGCTTCTAGGTAACGGTCACGTTTTACTTGAAGGGGTTCCCGGGTTGGCAAAAACATTGGCGATAAAAACCTTGGCGGAGGCTGTTCATGGTGATTTTTCAAGAATTCAGTTTACGCCAGATTTGCTTCCTGCAGATGTTGTGGGAACGATGATTTATAATATTAAAGAAAACGATTTTTCTATAAAAAGAGGTCCTGTTTTCGCGAACTTCGTGCTTGCAGATGAGATCAACAGGGCTCCGGCAAAGGTTCAGTCAGCACTTTTGGAGGTGATGCAGGAAAAGCAGGTGACGATTGGTGACGAAACGATGCATTTACCAAAACCGTTTTTAGTGTTGGCAACGCAAAACCCTATCGACCAGGAAGGAACGTATCTTTTGCCTGAAGCACAAAGCGACCGTTTTATGTTGAAATGTACCATTGATTATCCCGAGTTTGAGGATGAAAGAAAGGTTATGAGAATGGTTTCCACTTCTCATCAGTATGACGTAAAACCTGTAATTTCATTACAAAATATTGTTGAAGCAAAATCAATTGTCAATCAAATTTATTTGGATGAAAAAATTGAGAAATATATTCTCGATATGGTTTTTGCAACCCGTTTCCCTGAAAGATATGGTCTTTCAGAATTGAAGAATTATATCAGTTTTGGAGCTTCGCCAAGAGCGTCGATTAACTTGGCCATTGCGTCTAGGGCTTATGCATTTTTAAAAGGTAGAGCTTTTGTAATTCCTGAAGATGTAAAAGAATTGGCAAAAGATGTCTTAAGACACAGAATTGGATTAACCTTTGAAGCGGAAGCCGAAGAAATTACTTCTGAGGAAATTGTGAATAGAATTTTGGCTAAAATACAGGCACCATAATCTATAATTGATAAATGATTATTTATAATTGATGTTGTTGTATCGATCATTAATTATCATTCATCATTTATATTGAAGTTATGCAGATAAAAGACATCATAAAAAAAGTAAAGCAAATAGAAATTCGTACTCGCAAGAAGACGGAAGCTTCCTTGATGGGACAATATCACAGTGCTTTTAAAGGTCAGGGAATGACATTTTCTGAAGTTCGCCCTTACCAATTTGGTGATGAAATCCGCAGAATCGACTGGAATAAAACGGCACGTTTCCGTGAGCCTTTTGTGAAAGTGATGGAAGAGGAGCGTGAATTAACGATGATGATTTTAGTTGATATTTCTGCTTCAATGGACTACGGAACAAAAACCCAACTGAAAAGAGAGTATGTCGCAGAAATTGCCGCAAGTTTAGGGTTTTCAGCAGCCGGAAATAATGATAAGGTGGGTTTGATTTTGTTTGCAGATAAAGTTTACAAGGTGATTCCACCACAAAAAGGAAGAAAACATATTTTGTCAATTATCAGTAATATTCTGACGGCAGATTATATTCCTACGGTTTCTAAAATCGATAAATCTTTAGAATACATGATGGGAATTTTCAAAAGAAAATCGTTGGTGTTTTTACTTTCAGATTTTGGAGATGCCTATGATTCTAAAATGCTTCGTGTCGCTTCAAAGAAACATCAGCTTTTGGGAATGAGAATTTTTGATGAGAAAGACAACGAAATTCCTGATGTTGGTTACACGCTTTTCAGCGATGTAGAAACGGGGAAACAAGTTTGGGTCAATACGTCAAACGCAAGATGGAGATATACATTTGCGGAAGCTCAAAAACAAAAAATTAGAGCGTTGGAAGAAGATTTTGCCAACAGTTCGGCAAGCTTTATGAATATCAGTACGGGCGATGATTACTCAAAATTGTTGTATCATTACTTTCAGAAGAAATAAATTTAAATTAAAAATAAATTAGGCATTAGCCGAAATTGACTATTTAAAATTGAAAAAATTAGTATTACTCTTATCATTTTTCATCTGTGCAAATGCTTTTTCGCAGATACTTTCCTCGAATCTTGAAAAGAAGACCCTGGCTCTAGGTGAAGTCAACCGCTTTACCGTGAAAATTGATAATCTGAACAATCAGGAAGTAAAAGCTGCACCAAAAGACAAGTTGCTCCCTTTTCATTTTGAAGAAATTAAAGACAGTATAGGGATTCAACCCAATTCTTATCAGAGAAATATTGAATTTTCAGTTTTTGAAGAAGGAAAATATACCATTCCCGAGCTTGAATTTAAAGTAGGAGACAGGGTTTTAAAAACAATTCCTTACGAAATTGAAGTAATCAACACTGCTCAAAAAGGCGACCCGATCAACGATATTATGAACAATAAAGATGTCAAGCTGGAAGTTACAGATTATTGGCAGCTTTATAAATGGTATGTTTTGGGTGCTTTGGCTTTGATTGCTTTAATAATTGCCATTTTTATGATTGTGAAATACGGCAGAAAATCTAAAGATTCTCCGGTTGTGGCAACCAATCAGACTTTGAAAGAACTAGACTCATTAAAAAAGAAAAAATATATCGAAGACGGAAATTACCGTTCGTTTTATGTGGAGTTAATCGATATTTCAAGGAAATTTTTGGCCAAACAATACAGAATTCCTGCAGATGTTTTGTTGACTGACGATTTGGTTCAGCTGATGAAAGAAAACAATACCATTTCGCAGGACAATGAAAAGATCATCGAAGATGTTTTCTTCAGAGGCGATCTGGTGAAATTTGCCAAAACGTTCCCGGATCAGCAGATGATGGAAAAAGATTTTAACGAGATCAAAGACTTTGTGAAAAGATCATCAAAGGATATAGAATTTGAAAACCTGAGAAAAGATGCTTAATTTCGAGTTTTACAGTCCGTGGTTTTTATTTCTTTTCCTTTTGTTTATTCCATTATTGATCAGAGATATCAGCAGAAAAAAACTGAAAGGAATAAAAGTTCCTACCGTTCAGAATATGAACTCAAGCAGTGGGATTTTACCTGTTTTGTTTTTACTTAAAATTTCAAAGTACATCATTTTATCGTGTCTCTTCATTGCGATGGCGAGACCGAGAACGTTTACCATTTCTCAGGACAGAGACGATACCAAAGGGGTAGATATTATGTTTGCAGTCGATGTGTCGTTGAGTATGTTGTCTAAAGATCTTTCACCAGACCGACTGACAGCATTGAAAGAAATTGCCATTCAGTTTGTTGAAAAACGACCGAATGACCGGATTGGAGTCGTAACTTATGCTTCTGAAGCTTTTACCAAAGTTCCCGTGACTTCCGATCATCAGGTTGTGGTAGATGAACTTAAAAATCTGAACACTGCTGAGCTTTATCCCGGAACGGCCATTGGTGAAGGACTTTCTGTTGCGGTAAACCATCTTCGCACAAGCAAAGCAAAGAGCAAAATCATTATTCTGATGACCGATGGGGTGAATAATGTTCAAAATGCCATCGCACCACAAATCGCTGCAGAACTGGCGAGAAGTAATGATATTAAAGTGTATTCAATTGGTGTAGGAACCAATGGTGTCGCTTTGATGCCGACTGAAGTTGATATTTTTGGAGATTTGGTTTTTACTGAAACTCAGGTGCAGATTGATGAGCCCGTTTTAAGAGAAATCGCTGAGGCAACAGGCGGAAAATATTTCCGTGCTACGTCAAACAGTAGTTTGGAGGAAGTTTACAGCGAAATCAATCAACTTGAAAAGACTGATGTGAAAGTTTCAAAACTTTACAATTATCAGGAATATTTTACAATTTTCCTTTGGGCTGCTTTGGGAATGCTATTTTTTGACGCATTATTGAGATGGGTATTATATAAATTTTTAAGCTGATGGAATTGTATTTAGGAAATTATTGGTACTTATTATTGCTGTTGCTTTTACCGGTCTTAGCTTTTTTTCTGATCAGATATTTAAAATGGAAAAACAAGAGAAGAGAAGTTTTTGCAGACAGCCGTTTTCATGAAGCTTTATTCGAAAAAAAATCTGGCTTTATTAAAATATTTCCCGTTTTATACTTTTTGGCAACTTTGTTTTTGATTTTTTCAATCATCGATTTGCTGAGTGGTTCTGAAGAGGTGACGACCAACCAGAAGTTCAATAATGTTATTTTTATGCTGGATGTTTCCAATTCTATGAATGCGGAAGATATTTCGCCGAGTCGTTTGACGGAAGGTAAAAATCTGATGATTCAGACAATGAAGAAACTGAAAAATGATAAAGTGGGAGTGATTATTTTTGCAGGTCAGGCAACTTCTATTATGCCGCTCACAACGGATTATAATTCTGCGGAAACGTATATTAGCGGTGTTGAAACCAATTCAATTAAAATACAGGGAACAGACTTTTTAAAAGCGATGCAAACTGCGGTTGATAAATTTATAAATATCAGTAAAGGTTCACGAAAAGTCATTCTTCTGAGTGATGGTGAAGATAATGAAGGAAACGACAATGCTGCTATAAAACTAGCCAACAAAGAAGGGATTATTGTGACTTCCGTAGGAATTGGTTCAGACGAGGGCGCACCTGTTCCGGAATACGAGTTTGGTCAGTTGATGGGATATAAAAGTGATATGAACGGACAAACCGTTATTTCTAAAAGGCAGACCGAAGCGCTGCATAAGATGGCAGAATCTACCGGTGGAACTTATATTGATGGTAATAATATCGACGAAGCTCCCGATAAAATCGTTGAAGCCTTAAACAAAAAAGCATCATCAACGGCAACTTTGGTGAAATCTCAAAACGCTACTCATTATTATCAGTACTTTTTGGCGGTTTCTATTTTCTTCTTTCTGATTATTTTTCTATTTAATCCTAAAAGAGATTTTAATGTTTGATTTGCTTTTGTTAAAATCTTAAGCTGGTGAATACTTTAACCCAATTTTAACAATTAAAAGACTGTTTCTTAACATATAAAGGAATAATTTTGCAAGGGATGAATACTAAAATTTTATTTTTATCGTTTATGATTGTTTTCTGTTGCTCAGGCGCATTGTTTGGGCAGAAAAGCTATAAGACTTTGGTCTATGAGGGCAATCAGAAATTCAACGGTAAAGATTATGATGGTGCGTCGTCAAGATACATGGAAGCGGTGAAATCGAACGAAAAAGATTTTACGGCACATTACAATTTGGGTAATGCTTTGTACAAGAACAAGAAATATGAAGAGGCAAAAGGAGAGTTTGAAAAGGCACAGCGTCTTTCCCAAACAATTCCAGATAAAGCGGCAGCTTTGCACAACTTGGGGAATACGTATATGCAAATGAATCAGCCTGAGAAGGCAGCTGATTTTTATAAACAATCGCTGAAACAAGATCCTTACAATGAAGCAACGAGAAAGAATTTTGAAATTGCCAAATTAAAGGAAAAAGAAAATCAGCAGAAGAAAAATAAAGATGACAAATCCGGCAAAGGCGGCGGAGGCGAAGATCAGCAAAAAGATAAAGATCAAAAAGGCGATTCTAAAGATAAAGGAGAAGGTCAGAAAAGTGAGGGCAACAGCCCAGAAGGAAATCAGCCCGATCCTAATAAAAATAATCAGGGCAAAATGCCTAAAGATCTTCAAAACGCAATACTGGATAAAGTAGGCGAGAAAGAAAAAGAAACTGCCAAAAGGATTTTAAATAAGAATTCTTATTCGTTGCCTCAAAGCAATGAGAAAGATTGGTGATGAAACAAAAATTGATTTACATATTGTTGACTTTTGTCTCCGTAATTGCTTACGGACAGGTAGAACTCAATATGAAACCTGACAAAACCGACTACAACGGTAGAGATATTGTAAATCTAACGATTACCTTAGAACTAAACGGCGATAATCTGGTTCAGCAAAGTAAGATTCAGCTTCCGGACTTATCAAAGTTTACGATGATTGGAAATGGGTCGTTTAACCAAATGGTTAGAGATCCCGAATCTAATGTTGCCGTTGAACAATATGTTACTAGAATTGCCTTAGAACCGAAACAAAGAGGGAAAATAAGAATAGGTTCTGTCTTGGTGACTGTCAATAACAAAATCTATAAAACTGAGCCTTTCGATATTTTCATTCGTGATATTGAGAAAAAGCCAATTGCAAAAAATACTGATAATGACGTCTATCTCAATATGGAAATTGAAGATAGAGATGTATATCAAAATCAGCCAACAGTCGCAGTTTTGAGGGTGTATTCTAAAAATATAGACAACCTTAGAAAAGTAAGACACATCAATCTTCCGGAGCAGGAAGATATCAATGTACATCCTATTAATTTTCATAAATCAGACATCGATCCATCGGGATATAGCAACATGCCTTCGCAGGTTTTGGCAATGTTTATTGTATTTCCAAATGAGTCAGGTTATGTTGAAGTGCCATCTGTTTCAGCTTCAGTAAATTCTTATTCTAGCAAAAATAAAATTGTTTCTAATAAGGTAAAACTTAATGTTAAAAAGCTTCCTGAAGGTTCACCGGAATGTTTTAAAGATGCTGTAGGAAATTTTAAAGTGGATGTTTACCACGAATCTAAAGAAAAAATTGAGGCTAAAAAACCGGTTAATGTTATTCTGAAAGTTTCAGGAGAAGGGAATTTAGCAGATATGCATTTGCCTAAAATTGAAAGTTCCCCAGATTACGAAGTTTTTGCTCCAAAGATCACTTCAAAAGTTGTAGCTGGAATTGAGGGAATGAAAGGGTATATTTTAGCCAATTATGTTTTAATTCCAAATAAATCTGGTCAGCTTAATATTAAAACTGAAGAATTTGCTTTCTTTAATCCTTCAGAAAAAGAATATGTAAATCTCGGGAAGGAAACCTTAAATCTTACGGCTTTTTCACATGATGAGGTTTTAGAAGCCCGCACAACGGTTGAAAAAGTAAACGAATATACCAATACACTGCTTGAAACTGTCAATAGTCCGGTATTAAAGACGACGACTTTCAAAGTAAAAGAAAAAAGCCGATTTAATTGGAGCATTCTTTTGATTAATGCAGGAATTCTTTTAGGCTTATTTATTGCGTATTTGTTGTTTAAAAATTGGCAAAAAAAGCGTATTGTAATTAAAGAAAAAATAGCTTCAAAAAAACCTCTTGGTTCTGTTGCAGAAACTGAAAGAGAAATCAGAGAAAGCCTGAAAACTGATGTCGGTGATTATTTTACATACTTGGAAAATCTTAAAGATAGTCAGAGTTTTGATGAATTTTTTAAGACGGTAGATGAGTTGGACTCTGAAGTTAGAAACCAGTATTTCCAAAGTTCTAAAGATGATTTCAGACAGTTTTTAGAAAATTATAAAGGAAATGCAGTGGCAGAAGAATACCGAAATCTTTCTCAAAGGATTCAGATTGAAAAATATACACCAGTAAAATCTCAGGAGGGAATTTCTGAACTTCTGAAAGATATTATCAATTTGTATTCTCAGATTAGTAAATAATCATTTTTTATTCATAATTTTGCGAAATTAATAATTATTGAATAATGGAGATTTTTGACGATTTTTCTATCAAAGAAACGGTAACTTGTTTTATGGTGCTTTTTGCGGTGATTGACATCATCGGATCTATTCCAATTATCGTTAGCTTAAAGCAAAAATTCGGACAAATTGAAGCGAGAAGAGCGTCAATCACTGCCGGACTAATCATGATTGTATTTCTTTTTGTAGGAAATAAGCTTTTGAAATTTATTGGTGTAGATGTGAACTCATTTGCGATTGCCGGTGCAGTTGTAATTTTTGTGATTGCTTTAGAAATGATTCTAGGTATCGAAATCAATAAAACCACAGAAGCAAAAGCTGCATCTATTGTTCCCATTGCGTTTCCTTTGGTTGCAGGTGCAGGAACTCTTACGACAACATTGTCATTACGTGCCGAATTTCATGATATCAATATCATTCTGGGGATTATTCTCAACACAATTTTCGTATATTTGGTGCTGAAATCTGCTCCTTGGCTAGAGAAGAGAATGGGAGAGGCGACTTTGTCGATTCTACAGAAAGTTTTCGGGATTATCCTTTTGGCAATTTCAATCAAATTATTTACAGCAAATTTTGCTCAACTAATACAAGCAAACATTAATTTTTAATTATCATGCAGAAGTTTTATAAAGTATTTTTGATCGTGTTTATCATTATTATCGCAATCAACATTTATGCAATAGATTGGCATTCAGAAATTTCATCTGAGGACAATATGAAATATGTAATTTCAATTATTTGTGGTGTAGTCGGACTTTTCGTACTCTTCATTATGAATACTTGGAGTAAAATCGGATTAAAGAAATAATCATTTCTGATATAAAATATAATCCTCTTTCAGTTTTTGAGAGAGGATTTTTTTTGCTTTAAAATAATTGATTTGAAAGTGTTCTAAACTAATGCTTGTGATTGAGTAAAGTCATCCGCATAATTTTAGAAGTTTATCCGCATGAATTGAGTAAGTGTCATCCGGTTAATTTTAAAAAGAAAGGTTTTTCAAAACGGCTTCAGATTTCAATTCCGTTTCTCTCCATTCTTTTTCAGGATTGCTTTGAGGTGTTATACCGCCGCCAACGAAAAGGTGTACTGAATCGCTGTATAATTTTGCACAACGTAAGTTGACGAAGTATTGAATGAAATCATCTGTTTCAATTCTTATAAATCCTGCGTACAATTCTCTCGGAAATTTCTCAAACTCCTGAATTTTATCTTTACAAAAATCTTTTGGAATCCCGCAAACTGCAGGTGTTGGGTGAAGTTCTTCTATGATGAAATCAAGATCTTCAGGATTTATTTTCAATTTAAAATCAGTTTTTAAATGTTTAATATTTCCTGAAATGTGATCATAGGTTTCAGATTCCTGAATTTCAGATTCTGTATTGAATTTTTCTAAAACATTTCTGATGTAAGATGAAACGGGTTTTTGTTCTTCAATTTCTTTATCAGTCCAGCTCTCAGACGTTGGTATAGTGCCTGCTAAACTCATTGTTTCAAACTCGTGAGTAGATTTATTGAATTTTCCTAAAACCTCCGAAAAAGCACCCATCCAAGCTTTGTTTTCTTTAATAAAAATATATCGAAAAGCGTTTGGATAAGCTTTACATAGGTTATTAAAACTTTCCTTTAAATCGATTTCATTAAAGTCTGTGAAAATCTTTCTTCTTGAAATTACCAGTTTTGGAAGTTGATTTTTCTTGATGACATCAATAACTTCCTGAAGTTTTTCTAAATATTCATCATGGGTTTCCGCCGAAAATTCGGTTTCGTCTTTAGCTAATAATTGATTAGAGAATCTTTCTGAAATAGTGTTGACTTCAATACAATTCCCATTAAAATTGACACTTTCAGCTTGATCAAAAGACTTGAAAATGACTGCCTTTTTATCTATATTTTCGTCTGTAGAATAGAGTTTTTCGTCAAAAGGAAATTTGAAGTAAATCATAAATTGAATGCTTAATGAAAACATCTATTTGGAAATGACATAAGAAATTCCCAGATTGAGTTTTCGTTCAGCAAAGGTATTATTAGTCTTAAAAATGTCAAAATCAAATGAACTATTTTTTAAAGATAAATTGTTTGACGAATACTGTTGATAATCGGCAGTGATCAATATTTTTGGTAAAATTCGATATTGAAGTCCGAATGAAAATCCTAAATTGAAATTGCTGCTTTTAAAGTCATCAAGTTTATTTAAAACCTTGTTTTCAGGAACTAAAAATTGCATTTTGTAACTGTTTTTATTTAAAGCAAACCCAATAAAAGGTCTGAATTTTCTCCATTCGTACAAAACTTTTAGCTGTGCGGTGTATTCAAAATGTTTGTTGTTGAATCTTTGAAAAAGCAGTGGCTGACTGTCTTGCGTAAAATAAAAGCCGTTCAGATAGGTGTCTTTTTTGTTTGCATCGAGATCAAAAGTTGAGTTCCAGCGGTAGACATTGGCAGATAACATCAGATATAAATTAGAAGTTACACTTTTAGAAATCCAGATTCCAAGATTTTGCCCGAATTGTTGTTTGTTGCTGCTGAGTTCTTTCGCCCAAGTTGATTTTTTTAAGCCGATTCCAGCTTCTATACCGTATTGAAATGTAGACAAGAAACTGTTTTTTTTAATTTCTTTTTCTTCTTCAATTTTGAAAATCCGTTTTTTAATCGATAATTCGTTTAATGTAGGTAAGGCTAAATTGATGTCTCGAAATTTGCTTTTAATCGCTTTTTCAAAATAAATCGTGTCATATACAATTACTTTTTCATAAACATAGACGGTATCTACTTTTGTTTTTTGTGCCTTAACAAATTGCAAAAATAATAGGGTAAAAATTAAGAAAAATTTTCGGTAAAACATATAGGGGAATTAGTTTTCTCTTTCAATGAAAATAGTATCTCTTTGAATGATTTTTTTTACAATAATAACTTTTTTTGGAGCATTTTCAATTGAATCTTTTTGTTTGATTGCTTTTTCTTTTGCCTTATTTTCGATTGCAATAGGTTTTTGAATTTCTATTTCTTGATTTAATTTAACTTCATTCAATTTTTTAAGATCAGCTTGTGTTTTCTCATTAATTCCAGGTTGTGCTTGAAGAGGAATGTCATTTTTCTGAATGTTTTCTTTAACCAAATTATTTGAGGATTCTTCAGTAGAAAATTTTTGGAATAATGAGCTGTTATTTTTATTAATATAAACCGAAAAGAAAAGTACGATTAAAAGAGTCGTTGCGATGATTATTTTATTCTGAAGATTTTTATTGGAAACAGATGATGAAAAACTCCTTGTGATAGCATCTTCAGGAACAATAAATTCTTTCTTCGGAGAAATGCTAAAGTCTAAAAATTTAGTTTGAAAAGTCTGCGCTAAGGCCAACCCGCCAAAACCTAGGAAAACCAATAGCTGGGTGGTTTTCTTTTTATTTTTGGGTGTGTTTCCATTGACGAAATTATTTAATAAATAATTTTGGACTGATTTTTTGGCTCTTAATAAATGTGATTTTGAAGTATTCACAGTAATTCCTAACAGTTTTGAAATTTCTGCATGAGAATTTTTTTCAATAAAATACAGATTAAAAACAGAACGGTGATGTAAAGGCAAACTATCAATCGATTTCAGGAGTTCTTCTCTGGTGAAATCATATGCTAAAACGTGATTTTTTTCTGTGGAAGAGTTGTTCATTTCGGTCAGTTGTTCCGGGATTTCTGATATTTCTTTAGAAACGAAAATTTCTTTGGAGCTGCTTCGTAAATACTGTAGAGCATTATTCACAACAATGGTTTTAAGCCAGCCAAATAATGCATTTTCATCTTTCAATTGATGGCTTTTTTGCATTGCTAAAATAAAACTGTCCTGTAAAAGATCTTCTGCGGTCTGTAAGTCTGCGATGTATCTACGACAAATCCCCAAGAGTTTTGGGGAATGGTCGAGATAGATTTTTTGCCAGTTGATTTTATGCATCATATTAGTCTATATATATCGATAGGAGACCTCCGATATTTGGATCTGAAACGGCTGTAATGGACTGACTCTGAACTTCAACATCATTAATGAATACTTTTGCCAAAATTCCAATACTTGGACCATCTTTATATCTGATGGTGTAAATTTGCTGGTTTTTCACGTTAAATCCACGAATTCTGTTATATCCATTCGGATCGTTTAATTGCACTAATGTATTATTTTTATAATAAAAATTATCTCCGATGTAATACTTATCATTATCAATCCAAATAATATCTAAAATTTCACTAGGAGGATTTAAAGGTAATGGTATGGTAGCATTTGTATTTATATTTTTCAAAGTCTTTTCACCTGTTAGTATATTTTTAATATAGGCATATATTCCGGTATTATCAGTATAAAAATCTTCAATTTGTGAGTCATTTGTCAGGGGGAAATATATGTTGTTTTTGTAAAATCCAGTTTCCCAAGTAAGTGGATTGTACTGATAATCTTTCCTGATTCCCAAATAAATTTCATTATTAATTAATTGATATCCTGCAGGGAATGTTACAGTTGTGTCATTTGAAATCATAAATTTCATTCCGTTTTTCCAATAATAATAAGTTTGAGTTGTTTGACTAGGTATAGAAGTGTCAGTAATTGATCCGCAAAAATATATATTTCCATTTTGAACAATCATTCTAGAAGAAATCTGAAAATAGTTACTTTGACTTGGATTTGGGACGCCCTCTAAATATTCATCTAAATTATGCTTTGTTCCATTTATCCATAAATACAAATGCTTAGATGGTAAATTTAAAATATATTCTGAGGTCATTGCTCCATACACGTAAACATTGTTGTTTTCAACTATAATTTGACTAGCGTATAATCCTGTACCATTACTAAGAATTACTTTTTGCCCGTTTTTCCAGTAACATGCCTGATTGTTCTCTGCTCCGGCAACATATATGTCTACAGAATTTACATTTTTCTCAAGCATTTCATCACTTTCACTTCTGCAAGAAAACATTATAGTCAAAATCAATAAAAATGGTAGAATTAAATTTCTCATGGTCGTTATTTTATTATTAAGATGCAAAAAACTGAAAAGGTTGCAGATGGGTTATTGGAATGAAACAGGTTTTGTACTTTTTGGTATTTTCACAATGTGATAGGGTTGCGTAACAACAGATGTTGCGTTTCCTGTCAGAAGTTTTTCAAGATCTACCACGATGCTTTGCGGGTTCTCATCTACGGTAATAATATCAATGGAATGTCCGCCATTTGAGAAAACCTGATCAAAAGTTGCGATAATCATAAACTGGTTAAAATCTATATTAGTTTCTGTAAAACTACCTGAAATATTATTAGAAGCATCTAAATTATTAAGGAGAGTATTCCACTGTGCAGAATTTGTGATGACCATATTTTGCTGCGGAATATTATTTCCAACCAAATCACCTTTCCCGATCTGTTGTACGGCTATCGGAGTTTTATATTCAGTATTTTCTTCATTATCTTTACAGGAGTTTAAGATAAAGAAAACTGAACAAAAGAATAGAAGTAGATAATTTTTCATAATTGATAATTTTTTGGTTACAATTATAAGATGAAAAAAACTCAAAAGGTTGCAGCAAGTATATAAAAAAAGACTCAAATAATTTGAGCCTTAAGTATTTTTACTTTAAATATTATCTGTTAATAATATTATTCGTCATCGTCGTATGATTGATCAGTTGACCTTTCTCGTCCCGTATTTCAATTTCAGAAACATGCATGGTCTTTCCTTTTCTGATGAATCTTGCAACTGCAGTTACAATTCCGTCTTTTTTGCTTCGTAAATGATTGGAATTGATATTGGTTCCCACGCCGAAATACTTGCTCCCATCTATGAAAATATTAGAAAGGCTCGACCCCATCGTTTCTGCTAAAACGCAACTTGCACCGCCATGCATAATCCCGAAAGGCTGATGGATTTTTGGTGAAACAGGCATTGTTGCAGTAAGCGTTTCATTTTCGATGTCGATATCGATGAATTGTATATCAAGAGTCTTTGCAAAAGTTTCCTCGCCCCAATTGTTGATGAATTCTAAAATTTCTTCTTTTGTTTTGCCTTCTGTGTACATATCTATAAGTAATGAGTAATTGGTAATGAGTAATTTTGTTTTTAGCTCTTCGCTTCTGCATCGTTTCCGATAATGTTCGGATTCCAATTGGCTGGTATTTTCGGTCCGATGTCGTTTTTGATATAGTAATTTTGAATTTCTTCCATCACTTCAAGGAAAGATGCAGTTTCTAATCTTTCATAGGGGATAGTGTAGCCTAAGTAAACAATATTTCTTTTAAAATCTCCTGCCGCTAAAACGATAGGAACTTTTGCTGCCAAAGCCATGTGATAAAAGCCTTTTCTCCATTTCGGAACCCAGCTTCTTGTGCCTTCCGGTGTGATTACCAAACTGAAATCATCTTTTTTAAATTCATTTGCAACAAAATTAATCAAATCATTTTTCTGGCTTCTGTCGATACCGATACCTCCTAGACCCCGTACAAGCGAACCATACCAGGCTTTTGTGTGAGCATCTTTGATAATGATTTTCAACGGTTTTTCTAAGGTCCAGTAAGCAAGATTTCCCAATATGTATTCCATGTTGTGGGTGTGGGGTGCCACCACCAGAATACAACGGTTCAGGCTATTTACATCGCCCTGAAGAACGACTTTCCAACCCAATATTTTTAATATCAATTTGCCTAATAGCTTTTTCATGAATTTAAATTTAAAACAAAAAAGTATAACCAATAATGGTTATACTCTACAAATATATTGAAATATTATGGCTCTTAAAATAATCCGCTGATTAAATCTGCGATTTTTACTGCAATTTCTAAAACTAATTGTACCATGATTTGATGTTTTTGTATTGGTTAATTTTTTTTACGAATATAAGACTATTTTAGCATATAAACCACTTATTAATGAAAATTTTTGCTATTTTTTTGAGAGTAGAAGGGTGTGGGTTTCAAACGGTTGCTCTACATCCACACCTTCCGCCACTCTCTCAAGTTTAATTATTTGGTTTTGATAGAAACTTCTTTTTTTCCGTCTTTTATTTTGATATCAACGTCTTTCATTTTATCAATGTTCATCTTCATCGTATCCATAATCTTTTTGGCTTCATCTTTTTGATATTTCTTGCCATTGATGATGACGCTGTCTCTGTCGTTATCGTTATATTCTATGGTAGAACCGTTGATTGAGATTTTGTTTTTCTCAATTGAAATATTTCCGTTTTCATTGTCGTTGTTGTCTTCTTCATCATTATCTTCTTCATCATTATCATTGATTCCGTTACCGTCTGTATCTCCGTCAAAATTGATTCCGTCTTTCTTCAAAGGAATTACAATTGAGTTTTGTGGAATTACCAATTCGTAATCAATGCTGTAATCTCTGAAACGGTGATCGTAAGGATATTTGATATAATTCGGAAGAATCACTTTGTTACCAACAATCTCCACAGGAACACTTGCATTAAGCGGGATATTGTATCCTTTCGCCTCCTTTTTAATAATTAAATAAGGGGTTTTGATATCTGCTTTTCTTGTAACGTCCACATGAATCCAGTCTTTCTCATAAACAGATATTTTATCAGAAAAAAGATCATCGTCGTATGCAGTGAAGTTCTGAGGGATTGTTACACTTTTCATGTCCACATAAATGGTGTCAGATAATGTATTGATGGCTACCTCTTCAGTGTCTTCTTTTTGTCCTTTTAAGAACATTTCTTTTTTTGCCATGCTCACTCCAAAATAAGTACCTAATGCAATAACTGCCAGAAAAAGAACTCCTATTACCCAACCAATGTTTCTCAGTTTAGTTTTTGGTGAGAAAATCTTGATGCTTAGCAAACTGAATAATATTGCAGGAATCAATGATGCTATAATGATTAGTGCAGTAAATACAGTGTACAATCCATCATCATCAAAAAGGAACTTCATTTCATTTGCTCCCGGAAAATTTGAATCTATTCCGAAAAGTCCGAATAACACAAATACTCCAATGATGCTTCCAAATGCAAAAAAGACAAATAATGCACCTATTAAATATTTTAGAATATTCCAAACACCGCTTCCTGCATTATTGATATGAGGTTTGTTTTCAATATAAATTTCTCCGGCTCTGGTAGTAGTTTCATTGGCAAACTGTACAATTTTGCTCGATTCTTCTTTCAGATTGTCAAAATTCAAAGGCTTTCCCTTCATTTTCAAAAAATCTGATGCGGTCTCTGCTTGCGGTAAAACAGCCCAAAGAATGAAATATAAAATAATCACTAGGAAAGATGATCCCGGTGCTACCCAAAGAAAGATAAATGCACCCACCCAGATTAATCTCATCCAAGTAATATCCATTCCTGAATAAGCGGCTAAACCTGCGCAAACTCCGGCAATCTTTTGTCTTTCAGGATCACGGAATAACTGTCTTTTATCAGTCTGTGTAGTTCCTGAGAAGTTATTTCTGTTTGAGTTTGTATTTTTCTCAGAATAATAAGCTTCTTCCTGTTCTTCAATTTTTTCAGGAGAACCGATTTGGGCAATTACCTTTTCTACATCACCATCGTTGATTACTTCACGTTTTCCTAAAGTATCTCTGAAGATTTCTACCATTCTGATTTCTATGTCGTGCATTACCTCGTCTGCTTCAGAAGCCTCTAGTGAGCTTCTAAGAGCGTTAAGATAATCGCTGAGCTTTATGTATGCGTGTTCTTCTATTGTGAAAGAAAAACCTGCGAGTCCTATTGAGAGTGTCTTGTTCATAGCTTTGTTTTTTTAAATTTTTTGAGTGATTTGGTTCACAGAATCTGTCAATTCTTTCCAGGTATTTTGCAGCTCGGCTAAAAAAGTTTCCCCTTTCTCTGTGATCTGATAATATTTTCTTGGCGGGCCTCCTGTAGATTCTTCCCATCTGTAAGAAAGAAATTCACCGTTTTTCAATCTTGTTAAAAGAGGGTAGAGGGTTCCTTCCACAACATCCAGTTTTCCTTTTTTCAGTTCATCTATTAAATCAGAAACATACATTTCGCGATTGTTGATAAGACTCAAAATACAGAATTCCAGAATCCCTTTTCGCATTTGCGCTTTGGTATTTTCAGTATTCATCTTTAGTAAGTTTTTGTTATTGAGTTATATAAAATCAGTTTTCGGTTCCTAGCTAGTTAAACCTTCTCCGATTCTACATTACAAAGATATGTAATTAAAATGGTAATATGCAATACAAAGTAGTGTAAATATTTTTAAATTTAATTTAAAGTGTTGATTTTTAGTTATATAAATTTTAAACTGATTTTGTATTCTGAATTATTTATACTTAAAAAAAGATATTTTAAAACCTAAATTTTCTATTTTTGCAATATATTATGTTAAATTGATACTCGGAAAAACAACTAAAAACAATGAAGTACAAATTTTTCTACCTGTTAAGTCTATTTGGAACTTTATGTTGGGCTCAGAATTATTTTGAATTAAATGAAATCTCTAAAAATTATCATGTGAGCATTGATATAGCCACATGTAATGAAAAAGAATGTTTTGGGAAATCATCCGTTAATTTGACAGATAAGAAAACATCAGAGAAATTTCCAGCCTTGATTTCAGATAATTTTACTTTTACCATTGAAACAGATTCATTAAATTTAAACAAAGCTAAATTTAACGAAGAACCGCAATCTTTAATTTTTGAAGATTTTAATTTTGATGGTTTTGAAGATCTAGCTTTGATTAATAAATTTTCAGATAATTCTGAGAAATCCATTTATGATATTTATACCTTTGATTCCATTCAAAAACAGTTTTTAATGAATGAAGGAATGACGACTGTGGTAAAAGATAATTCAGCAATGTTTACCGTAGATTCTGAAAGAAAAAGACTAATCATGTATTTGAAATCAGGATGTTGTTTACATATTACCAAAGAATATAACGTCATTCCGGAAAGAGATCCTTTAAAAGTATACGAATTTGAAGAAGACACCAGAGATCGGGAAACTGTAATCACAAAGAAAAGTGAGTTTATAGATTACAAATGGTTTACAAAGACGACAAAATATCCCAGAGAAGTTTATTATAAAGAAAATAATGATGAAAATACAGAAAGAAATTGATTTTATAGTCGCTATCGACGCTTTAAAAAATGTACAAAGAAGAAATTACAACGCTGACGATTCTAGAAGAGAAAATACAGCTGAACATTCCTGGCAGATTATCATTTTAGCTCAAATTCTATTTCCTTATGCGAAAAACAGAGCAGATATAGATTTGTTGAGAGTAATCAGAATGCTGTCAATTCACGATTTGGTAGAAATTGAAGCGGGAGATACTTTCCTTTTTGATGAAGCAGCAATGGTTGGGAAGTTTGAAAGAGAAAAGCTTTCTGCTAAAAATATTTTTGGAATTTTAGATGAACCCATTCGTTCAGAATTTTTCAATCTTTGGCTGGAATTTGAAGAGGAGCAAACTCCGGATGCAATTTTCGCGTGTGCTATTGATAGAATCATGCCTTTTATTCTCAACTCCCACACTTCCGGAAAAAGCTGGACAGAAGCTTCGGTAACTGAGAAACAAGTTAGAAATATGCTCGAAAATGCCATCAGCAGAGCATCCGATGAAATGGGAGAGGCTTTTCAGTTTTTAATGATTAAAAATCTTGAAACGGAGAAGGTTTTAAGATGATTTTAAAATAAATACTCTTACTAGATTATTCAAATTTTCATTTTAAGTTTGTCATTCCGCAGGAATCTAAATTCACTATATAGAGATGCTTCCAGTATGACAAAATAGATTTAAATATAAGAAGAAAATGGTTTCGGCGGGCCAAAGGCCCGCCGAAACCGCTCTGAATTTATAGTATTTGAATTGGTTTCTTAAATTCATCAATCGCTACAAAAGTAAAATCACCTACAATTGCCTTTTCTCTTTCGTAAGAATACATTTGCTCAGTATAGATTTCGACATTCACTTTCATACTAGTTTTTCCGACATAAATTACTTTCCCGATTAGTTCAACAATCGTTCCGGCAGGAATTGGTTTTTTAAAGTCAATTTTATCGCTGCTTACGGTTACCACTCTTTTTCTTGCAAAACGGGTAGCGGTAATAAAGGCAACTTCATCCATTAATTGCATGGCTGTTCCACCGAAAAGTGTGTCGTAATGATTGGTGGTGTTGGGGAAAACCGCTTTAAAAATTCGGGTCTCGGAAGCTTCAATTCTTTCTTCTGTAGTCATATTTCATTATTAAATTAAAACGAAATGAAATACATTGAAACAAACAGATAGTTCAGGAACAAGAAATTCCTGAGATAAACCATAAGATCAACAAACTTCAAATCGCGAAAGTTTTTTGTCTAAAGAAATAGGCAGGTCTCCTGACTTGTAACATCTTTATTTCCTTCCCATGCCTTTTACACAGTGGATTTTAATAAAGACTTCTGTTACTTTACAGTTGCGCGACAGTTCGTGATTTTCACACGATTCCCTTTTCATCTGCGGTTAGGCAGAACCAATTTCCTGAAAATTATAAGCATGAGGTATTAGCCAAAAGCTCAATTCTTTTCGGATGCAAAAATAATGATAAATAGATGAATTATTCAGGATTTTTAAAAATAATCTGGCTGATTACTTTTCCCTCTTTGATTGTCCAAAGCGTCGTGTATCTATTCGCTCCAGAACCGTTGATCATATAAAGAAAAATATGGTCGTTATCGATTGACGTTACTCCAATGCTCTCAAAATTCATGGTTGGCTGAAACATGTTTTTAATGGCTTCACGCACAAAAACAGAACCTCTTCCCGGTTGTTGTACTCTGATCGATTTTATTTCGGTCATCCCTTCAGGCAATTCTTTATCAATTCCCCAAGGTTTTACTTTGTCGATGGTTGCAATATTTCCGTCAGCATCTTTTACCTGTTTACGGAAACCTGCATTAGAAGGATAAATGTCAATCACCACTTTACTTCTTTGTGCTGTAGGAATTTTAGGATTGCTGTTATCAGTGAAAATCAATGATTTTCCGTTTTTAGATTTTGATGGCGTGTATTTTGGAAGCTGATCAATGAAGGCAATACGGTTCTTATTGACCATTCCTTCTTTGGTTAGGCTGTCATATCTTACAAAAGGTTTTTCTATTTCTGCTTTTTCAGGATATTTTATCCAGATCCATTCTGTTTCGCCAGGAGCAGGCTTTACATAAACAAAAACATCACCTCTTTTCATTCTGATTTTATCTACGATTTTACGATAATCTTCTTTGTGTACACGCACCATCGCATAGCCTTCCTCGGCTTTTACAACGCCAAAAGGAACTTTGCTTTGTGCAAAAATCAACGAAAAAGAAAATATACTGAATATCGATAGGTAGATTGTTTTGTTTATAAACGTCATTATAAAGAGTATTTATGGCCAAAGATATAAATTAAATATTTTTTGGAAGGTAATTAAACCTTTTCAATTCTGTTAAATCTTTAATAGGCTTTAAATAAGAGTCAGATAACAAATATACCTCGTCCGAAATGTCTAAAACATCTTGGTATAAATGATCAGAAATAATAAAACCTTTGAACTGCGACTGTTCTTTAATCAAATCTTTTACTATTGAAACAATTTTTGGCGAAAGACTATGGAATGGCTCGTCAAGTAAAATAAATTCTGCTGACGAATATATAATGAGCAAAACTTCTAAAAGTCTGATCTCACCACCAGATAATTTATTGGGAGTTGTATTAGTGAGAGGTTTGATTAGATCCAAATTTCTAAGTTTTTTTGCATTTTCATGATTACAGAAGACTTTAATTAAGTTTTCAACTTTTACATTTTTTGGTAAAAATGGATATTGTGGTAAATAAGCAATTCTGTTTTTCCTGTCAAACTGATTTTTCAGTATAGTATCATTAAATTTGATATATTGAGTATCGCCTTTCAATGTTCCGAAAATAATCTGAAATAAAGTTGATTTTCCACATCCGTTTCTGCCTAGAATACTTACGATTTTACCTGTTTCACAAGACAAATAAACATCTTGTAAAATTTTCTTTTCACTAAATGATTTTGTAATGCTGTCGATGTGAAGACTGCTCATAAAAATGCGGTTGATGTTTTAATGAAGAATCCGAAAGACAAGGTGAATGTCCATAGAAAGGCTTTTGAGAATCCGAAATTTGCATAAAAGCAATATTCATTTTTAAGTCTTAATTCATAGATGAAAAAATGCATCACTGGGAAAATGAATAAAAAACATAATCCAAAACTTTTACAGCTCATCCCTGCTGCAAAATTAAGTATCAATGAAAACAGAACTGTCGGAATGAGCAGTTTTTTATAAAAAATCCATAGAATTTTAATGAATGTCTGCATTATATGAAAAAGCAATTATAAATTTTTCGAATGTAGTTTTAATTGTTAAATAATGAAAAAAGCAAAACTATGGATAGTTTTGCTTTTTTGCTATATATAACTGTTTGGTGTAAATGTTCTTAGTTTTGTCCTTTCCAATGAGTGCTATTTTTAGGGGGATCAGTTACGTCTATGATTTTTATAGAATCATTTAATCTCCAATGCGTACCATTTTTTGGAGGGTCACTTGGTGTTATACCTGTATCGGTAGAATCGGAACTTTTACTATAGGAAATGCTATCAGATTTTTTAGATGTTTTTTTTTCTACAATGTCTTTAGATTGTAATTCGATAAACTTTAATTCAGTTACGGGTAAATCTTCATCTTGACGACAAGACACAACAGAAATACTTATAATCGCAAAAGCTATGAAAAGATATTTTTTTATCATGATGCAAGATTTAAAAGGACTGAACTATTTTTTACAAAGATAGATATGTAAAGTACTTATTACAAGTTAATCTAAGGTTAATTTATAAATATGGCTGTAAAAATTTATAAATGTTTACTTTTAATTATTTGTAAAACAATGTTTTATGAGTTTTTTGAAAGTTGAATTTTATTTACTTGTCAGCATTGTGGTTATGAATGAATTTGCTTATTTTTGGCTATGATTTTTAATTATACATATCCAATGATAAAGAGAATGCTGGCGCTTTGCTTTTGTTTTTTCGCGTCATTTTTATTTTCGCAGGATATCTATTCCGAATTGCGAAAAAAATATTGGGGATATGAAGAGAACGACGGTCGTGCTTTTGTTTACTTAAATCAATACATTAAAAAAGCTAAATCTGAAAAAAATTATCCTGAATTATTTCAAGGATACAAAGATGCTATATTGTTTTCTAAAGAACAAAAAATACAATATTCAGATAGTGCAATTTCTGCAGCAAAAAAGTCTGGTAACAATGATTTGATAGGTGATTCCTATCTTGGTAAGGGTGCTATTTATTATTTCAATCACAGGAAATTTCAGTCTGCTTTAAATGAATATTTGACAGCTTATGAATATTTAAAAGATTCGAAAAATGATTTTTTAAAGTATCAAAATCTATATCATATTGGCGTTGTAAAAAGTTATTTAGGCTACTATGACGAGGCTTTGCAGATTTTTAAAGAGTGTATTGCTTACTTTGAGACCAATGCTAAAGGCGATTTTCATGAAAATCTTATTTACAATAATAAAAAAGGATATCTCAATTCACTTCATCAGGCAATTATTTGTTATCAGGCTTTAGGGAAATTTGACGAGGTGCAAAATCTGCTTGAACTCGCTGAAGAATCTACTCCTAAAACTAAAGACTTCAGTCTTGAAAACAGCTACTTTAAGAAAAGTTTAGGTGTATTAAATTTTTCAAAAAAAAATTATAAAGAAGCTATCTTAGAGTTTAATCAATCGCTTCCTGGGCTTCTGAAAGTGAATGATTTCACTTGGGCATCTTATGTTTACTTTTATAAAGGAAAAAGTTATACAAATCTCGGTGACAAAGAATTAGGTGTTGAAAATTATAAAAAGGTAGATTCTATATTTAATAAACATCAATTCATACTTCCTGAATTACGGAGTAATTACGAAGAGCTTATTAATTACTATAAAAAGCAAAATAATTCTGAAAATGAATTGTATTACACTAATCAGCTTCTGAAAGTAGACAGTATTATATCTTCAGACTTCAAATATCTCTCCACTCGTATTTATAAAGATTACGATACGAAACAATTATTAGAGGTAAAAGAAAATCTCGAAAAGACAAACACTTTAGGAATTGGTTTATTGGTTATTTGCGGTATTGTTATCATATTGCTGGGTTTTATGATGTTTTACAGAAATAGAAAACAAAAACAAATACAGCAAAAGTATGAAGAGCTATTGGTGAAAATAGAAGATGAAAAATTGTCTGATGCTGTTGCTGTCAATGAGCCGCTAAAATTCGATGAAAGTAAAAATGTAAAACTCGATCAGAATATTGTAGAGAAATTGTTGAAAGATATCAGCGCTTTTGAAGCTAACGAAGGCTTCCTTGAGCGTGGATTGACGCTGAAAAAACTGGCCGAGCACTTCAAAACCAATACTTCTTATCTTTCACAAGTTATTAATGAATATAAAGGAAGTAATTTCAGTGTTTATATTAATGTTCTTAGAATCAATTATGCTACGCAAAAAATTTATCATGAGAAAGAGTGGAGAAAATACTCAATCGAGCATGTTGCCTCAGCTTCTGGATTCAGTAATAGACAAAGTTTTTCTAATATTTTCCTTGAAATAAACGGAATAAGACCTGTTGATTTTATCAAAAAAAGAGTGAAGGAATTAGAAGTTGGTGAATAAAGAAAATAATAAAAAGTTTCAACGTATATAAAAGTAGATGCCCAGATTGTGAAATCTGGGCATACTACTAATAGAAACTAAGTGATGAAACAATATATTTTAATGTGATAATGATGAATGTTCAATTTTGATAAGACAATCTTAGATTACTTTGTATCATGTCTGTCAATTATTATAATGCTAAAGTATAAAGTTTTACAATCTATTGCAAGGTGATGTTGGGCGCATTTATAAATGTTTACGTAGTAATTTATAAATCGATACGGATTTTATGTATTGTAAATCATTATTATTCAGATGCTTATAATGTAATGTGGATGAGGTTGTAAAATTCATATTTCTATTTTTAAATTATCTAGACTTTATTAGAATTTTGTAAAATTTATTTTAAAATCATCAATTCCCTCAGATACTTTAACTTTTATTAAGCAGTCTTCCGCCCTCTGTTCTCGCAAATTTCCTTAACTTTAGTAAAAATAAATTTATGCAGATAGATACTCGTACACTGAATATTGATGATTATGATGAATTGGTTTCGGCAATGCGTCGGGCTTATCCGAAAATGTCCGAATACGTTTGGTCTAAGAAAAGCATTTTAAAGCTTACCAAAATTTTTGAAGCCGGCCAGATTTGTATTACTGTTGACGGGAAAATTGCTGCGGTTGCGCTTTCTATCGTGGTTAATTATGAAGAATTCGATGATGAACATACTTACAGTGACATTACAGGGAATTATACTTTTAATACCCATTCTTCAACCGGAAATGTATTGTACGGAATTGAAATTTTTGTAGATCCTGTTTATCGTGAGTTGAGATTAGGGCGAAGATTGTATGATGCAAGAAAAGAATTGTGTGAGCAATTAAATTTAAAATCAATTATTCTGGGCGGAAGAATTCCTGATTATCATAAATACAGTCACGAGATTTCCCCAAGAGAATACATCAGAAGGGTAAGAGATAAAGAAATTTATGATCCTGTGCTTTCTTTTCAGCTTTCCAATAATTTTTTACCAATCAGAGTTCTGAAAAAATATTTACCTGAAGATGAGGCTTCCAGAGAAAATGCTGTTTTGCTTCAGTGGAATAATATTTATTACAGCAAAAAACCAAATACAATGCAGGATAGTACTATTCGATTGGGTTTGGTGCAGTGGCAGATGAGGCATTTCAAAGACATCAATGCGTTTTATGAGCAGGTAGAATTTTTTGTAAATGTGATGGGAGATTACAAGTCTGATTTTGTGCTTTTCCCGGAGTTATTTAACACACCTCTGCTTGCACCTTTCAATAATCTTTCGGAGCGTGATAGTATGATTGAGCTGGCAAAAATTACGGATCAGATTAAAACTAAAATTTCTGAGCTGGCAATCAGCTACAACGTCAATATCATTTCCGGAAGTATGCCTGTTTTTGAAAATAATGATTTATATAATGTAAGTTACCTTTTGCATCGTGACGGGCGGATAGACGAATATAGAAAAATTCACATTACGCCAAACGAAAGAAAATATTATGGAATGAAAGGCGGGAGCGAAATCAAAGTTTTCGATACCGATTGCGGAAAAATTGGTTTGGTGATTTGCTACGATGTTGAATTTCCAGAATTACCAAGGCTATTAGCCGATCAGGGAATGAAAATTCTTTTCGTTCCATATCTTACCGATACTCAAAATGCGTATATGAGAGTGCGTCATTGTGCTGCGGCAAGAGCTATTGAAAACGAATGTTATGTAGCCATTGCAGGCTGTGTCGGGAATTTGCCTGGTGTTAACAATATGGATATTCAGTTTGGTCAGGCTGCCGTATTTACGCCTTCAGATTTTGCTTTTCCATCGAATGCGGTGAAAGGTGAGGCGACACCAAATACAGAGATGACGTTGATTGTGGATGTAGATTTAAATCTTTTAAAAGATCTTCATTATCACGGTTCGGTTCAGATTCTGAACGATAGACGAAAAGATTTATATGAAACTTATCTTATTAAAGACAAAAATCCAATAATCTAGATTATATAAATTAATCCCCATTTTAAATAGAAATGGGGATTTGTTTTAGTTAAAAATTATCCTGCTATTAAAATCGGTTGTTGTGTAGCAATAAAGATGCTTTCATTTTGTCTTCCTCCTTCACTGATTTCTGATTTTAAGTAATTCAATTGGTAATTACTATCTCGATTTTTATAAAATTTTCTTCTGTAAAATCTTTGTGTGCTATGATAATGGTTTTAGTGTTTATTTGAGTTTTAATAAATTCATGATTTAAATATTTCATCAAGCAAAAATCCCTAAACATATTGTTCAGGGATTTCATTTATTAATATGATGTGAATTTGGTTAACTTTCTTTCTTTCTTTCTTATCATTTGTTTAAATGTTATTTTCAAATTTTGTGCCTAAAAAATAGATTATCCGAAATAAAGCATAAAAATTTCATGTTGGCATTACTAATGTATAAAAATTAGTGTTGTAGTTGTTATTAAAATATT
This sequence comes from Chryseobacterium aahli, assembly GCF_022699665.1. Taxonomy (GTDB): domain Bacteria; phylum Bacteroidota; class Bacteroidia; order Flavobacteriales; family Weeksellaceae; genus Chryseobacterium; species Chryseobacterium aahli. Next base: position 313,562 of record NZ_JALDNB010000003.1, read on the forward strand.
ATGGTTTGGAAAAATTTAATTATAATTTAATATTTATATGAATAATAAATTGTGATTCAAATCATAAGACAAGCGTAAGATTAATTTATACATTTGAAATACACCAAATACCAAAATATGAAAACGATATTTTTCTCACTGCTTGTCACGAGTATTACTCTGATGAGTTGCAAAAAAGAATTGCAAAACACTGCGACCAATTCAGATTCAATTACAACCGCTGATACTGTAAGCAAGATTCCGGTGTCTGCTCCTATAGATACATTAGTTGCGGCTCCAAAATCTGATACAGCATCTTTGAAGAAAGATTCTGCTAAATAACTGAGATTTTTAGCGGTTCATTTCATAACTGAAATTCCAAGAAAAGTTTTCGCAGCGTAATAATGATGCTTTATTACGTTGTTAATTGGAATAAGACAGTTTACAAAATCATTTTAATCATCCATGCATTTTAAAAAAATATGAAATACAAAATAGATGTTCGGCATTTGGTACTTATCAACAATAAAGGCTCTGAAAATAATGCAATATCCTTTCTACTTTGTAATTCTGAAACTGAAGCTTTCGACAAGTTTAGGAAACTATCACAAAAGCTATTACAAATAAATAATTGGAAAGTAAGTGCAGGTAAAAATCCAACCGAGTTTTATATCTACCACAATGAAAAGGAGAAGTCAACAATTGCTCAATTGAATGATTTAGTAAAAATAAAAATGCCTGCTCCGAAAAATAATTTAGGAAAAGGTTTTGACTGGGTGAAAGTGAATCAAATTCAGACAATAGAGCAGAAAGAGGTAAAAGCTTTTTTAATACAGATGAAACCCCATTCTTGTCCTGAGAATTCGAGTGGAAGCATCGCACATTTTTATAAAGGTCAAGCTTCAAATACTTTTATTTTGGCCAAAAAAGATAAAACTCTGCAATTAAGCATTCATGGAAGAAATGAAATGCCTAATACAACTAAAGTAGGATTTATGGATGTTTTGAGAAATTTATTTGTTGCAAGCGGAGGAATTTTTGGAGGAAGCAAAATTCAATGGCAGGATTTCACAGAAGAATTTTTAAAAAATAAAACTATATAATATGGACAATAAAGACTTTAAACCAAATGAAAAGCTGAATCAGCTTCAAGATCACACAACAGATAATCAGGATACGAAACTGACAACCAATCAGGGATTAAAAGTCAACAACAATCAGGATTCACTAAAGACTGATCAAAGGGGTGCAACTTTGTTGGAAGATTTTATTTTAAGAGAAAAAATTACGCATTTCGATCACGAGAGAATTCCAGAAAGAATTGTTCATGCAAGAGGTTCTGGTGCTCATGGGGTTTTTAAACTGAATAAAAGTTTAGCCAAATACACTAAAGCAAAATTTTTAAATGATGTTGATAAAGAAACACCTGTTTTTGTAAGATTTTCTACCGTTGCCGGAAGTGCCGGAAGTACAGATTTGGCAAGAGACGTAAGAGGTTTTGCGGTAAAATTCTATACCGAAGAAGGAAATTATGACTTGGTAGGAAACAATATTCCTGTATTCTTTATTCAGGATGCGATGAAATTTCCGGACTTGGTACATGCGGTAAAACCAGAACCTGATAATGCTATTCCGCAGGCTGCCTCAGCGCACGATACATTTTGGGATTTTATATCATTAATGCCCGAAAGTATGCACATGATTATGTGGGCAATGAGCGACCGTGCCATCCCGAGAAGTTACAGAATGATGGAAGGTTTCGGGGTGCATTCATTTAAATTTATCAACAGTGAAGGTTCCGTTCATTTCGTTAAATTTCATTTTAAACCTAAATTAGGTGTGCATTCTGTTGCATGGAGTGAAGCACAGAAGATTTCAGGTACAGACCCAGATTTTCACAGAAGAGATCTTTGGGAATCTATTGAAAATGGTGCTTTTCCTGAATGGGATTTTGGAGTACAAATTATTCCTGAAGAAAATGAGCACGATTTTGATTTTGATCTTCTTGATCCTACAAAATTAGTTCCTGAAGAATTGGTTCCTGTTCAGCTTGTCGGAACTTTAACTTTAAACAGAAATCCTGATAACTTTTTTGCAGAAACAGAGCAGGTGGCATTTCACCCAGGGCATTTGGTTTCGGGAATTGATTTCTCTAATGATCCGCTTTTGCAGGGAAGATTATTTTCTTACACAGATACACAGCTATCAAGATTAGGATCACCTAATTTTCACGAAATTCCGATCAATAGATCAATCAATACAGTTCACAATAATCAGCGTGACGGGCACATGAGACAGCAGATTATAAAAGGCAAAGTAAGTTATGAACCCAATTCTATTGGTGGAGGATGTCCTTTTCAGGCAATGATGAAAGAGGGCGGATTTACATCAAATAACGAAAGGGTAGACGGGCATAAAATAAGAGCAAGAAGCGACAGTTTTGTTGATCATTATTCTCAGGCAAAAATGTTTTTAAACAGTCAGTCAGCACCGGAAAAAACTCACCTTCAGAATGCCTTGATATTTGAATTGTCAAAAGTGACCATCTTAGAAATCAGAGAAAGAGTCGTTGGGCAATTGGCGTTCATTGATGCTGAACTTGCTGCGAATGTTGCTGAAAAAGTAGGTGTTGAAGTTAAGAAACTGGAAATGCCTAATCAAAGCATTCCTGCCGATGCCGATGCCGCAAGTTTACAGAGCGAAGAAAGAGAACCGGAAACTAAAAGTTCGAAGGCTCTAAGCATGAAAAATACAGTGAAAGATACGATCGAAAGTCGTATAATTGGTTTCATTATGGCAGACGAAGTAAATACTCAGGCTGTAAAATCTTTAAAAAGTAAGCTGGAAAGTGAAGGAGCGGTTGTTCAGATCATTGCACCAAGTGTTGCACCGGTGAAAGCTGATGACGGAAGTAAATTTGAACCAAAACATTCGATTACAAGTACAGCAAGTGTATCTTTCGATGCTTTATACATCTGTTCAGGTGAAAAATCTGCCAAGGAATTGATGCATCCGGAAAGAAAACCGATTGTTACAGAATTCATCAACGAAGCGTACAAACATTGCAAGGCAATCTATTTTGGGAAAGATACTGACGAAATATACAATGTAACCAGAATCAGCGCCAAAAAACATGAAGATCCGGCAATCATCAATACTTCAGGAGGCGATTCTGATGAGAAATTTATTTCAGCAATTGCCAAACACAGAGTTTGGGATCTTGAGAAAGAGCGTAACTCTATGGCATAGAAATAGATAGATTCTCATTACATCCAACCAATATATTATGAAAGCAGCAGTTTTTCGTTCTTCATTTTTCCTATATGAACATGAGATTGCAGATGCTAAAATTTAATCAAACTAAAATTTTACTATTATGGAATTTCAAAAAAAAATATTAGAATACATCAGCGAATGTATGATGACAACTGGTGAAACAGTTGCTGTTGCCGAAAGTGTAACTTCCGGAATGCTTCAATTGGCTTTTTCACAGATGCCCAATGCATCAATGTTTTATAAAGGTGGGATGACCGCATTTACTTTAGCGGAAAAAGTGAGACTTTTAAACGTAGACAAGCGGGAAGCCGAAAACAGCGATTGTGTATCAGAAAATATAGCAGACACGATGGCGCTGAATGTTGCGAAATTATTCGAAAGCGACTGGTCAATTGCAACAACAGGATATTGCACTCCTGTCAGACATTCGACGTACAGTGTTTACGCACATTATACAATTGCTTACAAAGGTGAAATTATTGTATCAAAAAAACTAGAGCTTCATCCAAAAACTCAGGCGTTGAATGCGCAACTGTATTATGCGGAATTTATTTTAGGTTGCTTCAAAAGTGAATTGAATAATCTGCTTATTTTAAATAATTAATATAAAAGCTTTCAATATTTTGTAACCATATCAATCAAAAAATTCCTCAATTTATATTGAGGAATTTCTTTTTGACTTAATTTTGATTTTGAAAAACTATTTTGCCTTGCTGTTCAGCGCTGTGTCTGCAATCGTTGACAATAATTTATCGCAATTTTTTTCTTCTTTTAAAGTTGCTAAAAAGTTGCTTAGGCATTTTTTCTCTTTTAAAACTTTCGCATAAGCTGCAAGACTTCCGTAGGTCGCAATCTCATAATGTTCTACTTTTTGAGAAGCAGCAATGATTCCTACATCACGAATAGCGCCAACCTTTGTTTCTTCCATGATGCCATTTCCTTCATCTAATAATCCTTGCATCGCGTCGCATTTTTTGGCTTCCGGTTTTAACCCTAAAGACTTGAAGCATTCTTCTAATCTCATTACATGAACTTTCGTTTCAGCTAAATGTGAAGAAATTGCATTTTTCAAATCCGGATGCGTTGCATTTTTCTCCATTTTCGGAAGTGCTTTTGTCAAGGCTTTTTCTGCCCAATAAATGTCTTTCAATACGTCTTCAAAGAATTCTCTTAAATCTGCAGAAGCATCTTTTTTAGCTGGTGTTTTAGAAGATTTTGATGCTGTGCTTTTTGAAGCAGTCGGTTTTTTTGGTGCTACAGTTTTCTTGGGAGCTGTAGTTTTTTTAACTGTTGCTGTTTTAGTTGCCATATTGTTTTATTTTAGTGATTTTATATTGTGTTTTATTATTCAATTTTAAGACCAAAAAAGTTTTTAAATGATATAAATAAAGAAAAGCTTTGTGTCAGTTTTAATGGCAAGTGTTTTGTTTAATCAATCTCAAACAAATCACATGAATAATAAAGTAAAAATAGCTCTGGCATTAATTGCCGGGGGTACGGCAATTCTCCTTAATCAAAGAAGAAAGAAACTGAGTCGAAAAGTAAAAACTTTTACTACACCAGACGGAACTACCTACAAGGAAAATCAAATTTATCGTAATTCAGAAGGTAAAGCTTATAGAAATGGTAAAGTTGTGCATTTCGATACTTTAGAATTTGAAAATGAACCTCATTCAAATAATGCTTTTAGTCACTTGCATGATGATAAACTTTCAAAAAATTATCAGGCGAAACCTCAAAATGTTGATTATCATCAAAGAGGGAAGAGGCATCGCTAAATTATTTAAAAATAAAATGAGCGGTTGTGATTGAGGTCATAGCCGCTTACTGTTTAACTCAGTATATTTAGATTATGGATGTAAATATTTTAGGGATAGTAGCAGGATTTCTCACTTCAATTGCCATGATTCCGCAGTTGATTAAAGTTATCAAAGAAAAAAACGTCGAAGATTTATCTTGGGTTATGATTTTGGTCTTAATCTGCGGGCTCTCTCTGTGGGTTTGGTACGGATTTATTCAGGATGAATTACCTATTATTATTTCAAATGCCTTTGCTTTATTGGTGAATTTAACTTTGTTTATTTGCTATCTATTATTTAGAAAAAAATCTTAAAAATATTATCTTGACAACTTTATTACCTAATAGAAAGAATTATTCTAATTAATCTGATTTTAGTTAAATATTCCTGATAAATATCAGTTAATTATTGGGATTTGTGCAAAAATCATAATGTTACGTTAATAATACATCAATTTTTGAACTTGTAGTTTATTTGGTGACCGAAAATTTGTATCTTAGTCGCATATTTTATGAAGCAACAGATTTAGAGTTTAAACTGCGCCATTCGCTTCATTATGTAATCCCGCTGTATCAATGGCATACGGCACATATTTTTTATTTTGTATGACTGAATCTTCAAACAAGTTATCCGGGGAAAATTACCCTGAATTTCTTGATCATTTTAAAACTTCACTCCATCATCTTTTTCAGAGAGAAAACATCGACCAGCTAAGTCTTTCAAGAGGTCTTCCGCCAAGTGTATGGAAAGAAATCATGAATCTAAAACCGCTTTCGGTTGCTGTTCCTACTGAATTCGGAGGCCGCGGATTGAAAGTGAAAGAATGTTTGGGGATTTTATCTGCCGCTTCTTACGAATCTCTACCTTTATCATTAACTTTTGGGATCAATATCGCTCTTTTTCTTGAGCCGTTAGCCAAATACGGAAATGAATCGATTAAAGAAAATATCTTTAAACATTTCTTAGATTACGGTGCAATGGGTGGTTTGATGATCACAGAACCCGATTTTGGAAGTGATGCCTTAAATATGAAGACTCAAAACGAGTTGAAAGGAGATTCTTACGAAGTAAAAGGTACAAAACACTGGCAAGGTCTTACAGGTTTGGCTAATTATTGGCTGATTACCTCAAGAAGTGCCAATGCAGAAGGAAATCTATCGAGAGATGTTGATTTCTTCATCGCAGACACTCATCAACCTGAACAAAATATTGAGGTTTTGGAATATTATGATAATCCTGGATTATACATGATTCCTTACGGTCTTAATAAAATTGATATCAAAGTTCCTCAAGCCAACAAATTGATTCCTGAATCTACAGGTCTTAAAATGATGCTTGATATTCTTCACAGAAGCAGATTTCAGTTCCCGGGAATGGGAATGGGCTTCCTGAAAAGAATGCTTGATGAAGCTCTTGATCATACAAGAACAAGAATTGTAGGAAATTCAAATCTATATGCACTAGATCAGGTACAATATCAATTGACTAGATTAGAATCTTTTTTCACATTGTGTTCGGCAATGTGTGCAAAAAGTTCTAAGATCAGCGGAATTGATCATAACCTTTCATCAGAAGGTGTTCATGCCAATTCTATGAAAGCTTTGGTAACCGATATGATGCAGGAAGCTGCACAGATTTTGGTTCAGCTTTCAGGTGGAAAAGGTTACAGAATGAGCCATATCGGTGGAAGAGGAATTATGGACAGCCGTCCGTTCCAGATTTTTGAAGGTTCTAATGAAATGTTGTACACACAGATTTCAGAAGGAATTTTAAAAGACATGAAGAAAAAGAAACTGGAAAATGTAGGTGAATATCTTCAGCAAAATGTTTTAAGTGAAAATGCTGCTAAATTATATACTCAAAATCTAGATTTCACCATCAATACTGCAATTTCTCAGAGAAAAATGATTGATCTTGGTAAAGTAGTGGCAAGAATCATCACGGTGAATGACCTTTTGGAATTGAGCAACGCAGGATTTAACCAAAAATTGGTTGATAATGCTGTGGAGATGACAAGACAAGATATTGTTACGCTTCTTGCATCAATGAATCATCATCAGGATTTGAAGCCATTGGATGATTACTCAGAAAACAGCAATTGGATGTCTTTAGTTTAAGCTAAAAATATTTTTAAATATACTTCTCCTCAAATTTATTTGGGGAGATTTGTTTTAATTTAAAATTTAAAACCGATTAGTTATTTTGACCTAAATTATTTCTAAGTTCTTTGTCTACATCACTGATATCCGGCAAAGCAGAATGGAAATTTTCATCGATATATGTCAGCAAATTCTGGTGATTAGTATAATTCAGTTTTCTAATAAAAAGATGATTATTTGATTTTAAATAATTTTCAAAAACTGAAGCAGCATCAGTGATGTTTAATGCATTAATATCTATAATGGCTCGTTTGTCATCATTCACAATAACAGAATGAAAAGGTGTATTCATCAGCACAGTTTGAAAGAAAGATTCTGCAGGAAGTAACGTATGCAGATAATAATCTTTAAAAGCCATTACTTTTTCGCTATTGCACAGAAAAGAACATGTATCCCTCGTTAAAATCATCCATTTTCCACCAATAAATGGAATGACATCTTTCATAAATTCCCTTTTATAAATAAAAGATGAGATACGAAATGCCAATTCTGTGAAATGATTTTGAATACGTTTTAACGTATCGGGTCTGTAAAATTTTTGATCATAATAAAAGAGATAATTTTTCCCTTTTTGTGCAGTCAGAAATTTCCGGATAATTGTCTGAGACTTCAAAGGATAATCTTCACCGCTCAAATTGATGAAATATTCCCATTCATTGCTGACGTTCAACAAAAATTCCATGGCATTGAGCTCAATTTGTACCATATTAAAACCGCCCGAAGTAATATTCATGCTTTCAAGAATATAAGCGTTTGGGTATTGAATTAGAAATCCCTGAATCCTTTCTGTTACTTCCTCATTTGCTTTTCTGTCGATATGGATGAGGTAAAACTGATCTCTAGTATAGATTTTTCTAAACATTCTGATGAATTGCTCAGGCTCATCGTGAACCATAATAAAATAGGCAATCCGCACCGAAGAAGAGGGAGCACGAACCAAAGGTTTTGGCTGCGACTGAGGTTGGTGAAAAGTTGTGCGCATGACTTTACGGTTAAAGTCATTTACCAAGTATCAAGCAAACAACTTGATACTAAAGATAGGCATACTTTCTGTAAGAAATTTGATTTATTTGTAAATATTTGATTTTTAAATAATTGTACAGCGTTTGTTTAAAATAAATGATTCCTTTCAAAGAATGTTTTAAATATTTTCAATCAATATTTTATTTAATTAATGTAACTTACCTAATCATTTTGGTCATCGTTTTAATTGTGTGAAAAATTTATTCAGATTGCCGGAAATTACTAAAATGTATGAGGATTTACATAAAATATATGGTCAGTCTGCGATGTAAAATGATGGTGCAGCAAGAAATTGAGCAGCTGGGCTTAAAGAATACTGTTGTAAACCTTGGTACCGTTGATATTCCCGATGGAATTACGAATGAGCAGCTGGAAGTTTTCAGAATAAAATTAGAGCATCTCGGACTTGAACTTTTAGACGACAAGAAAAGTATTTTAATTGAAAAAATTAAAAATACAATTATTGAAATGGTTCATAATGCCGATGAACAGCCAAAAGAAAACTACTCAGAATACTTAAGCGAAAAACTGGGTTATGATTACACTTATCTGTCTAATATATTTTCCGAAGTGAATGGTTACACGATACAGCATTTTATCATCATCAATAAGATTGAAAAGGTAAAAGAATTGCTGTTATATAACGAACTGAACCTTACAGAAATTGCCTATAAACTCAATTACAGCAGTGTTGCGCATCTTTCTTATCAGTTTAAAAAGATTACCGGTCTGGCGCCATCTTTCTACAAAAGTTTAAAGCAAAAAAGACTAAAGAATCTTGAAGATTTATAAATAATGTGTGATTTATGTAAGTTTAATATTTATTTATGTAACCTTTTCATCTCATTATTGACCCATCTTTGTACTGTGAAATAAATACCATAAGACTGTTCTTCAAATAAAATGGAAGAAGTTGAAAGTAATTACAGCACATCAGAGTTATATATTAAAGTAACTCAGTTATAAAGTTTATCCAGAAAATATTCTTCGAAAAGAAATTCCAGTTTCTATATTGAGTTCCCCAAAATTATAATTCCCCAAAAGACCATTAATAAAGTTTCCGAACGTTATTTTGACAAAGGAGAGCCGCAACTCGGCAAGCAAATACTATGAGTTTTAAGAATTTAAACTTAATCAATCCCATCGTTCGTGCCGCTACAGAAGCAGGATGTCCGAAGCCTACCGAATTGCAGACTAGAATTATTCCGCAAATCTTAAATGGTAAAGATGTTTTATGTGTTATTCCCCGCGGAACAGAAAGGATGACTTCTTTTACAATGCCGGTTCTACAGGCACTGAAAAAGAACAATCCGGATCATAATGACACGAGGGTTTTGGTTCTGACGCCTACTAAAGAAACGGTGTTAGAGATTGAGAAAAATTTTGAAATTTATACTAAATATTTACCATTATCACAGCTTTCTGTGTATGAAGGGATTTCAAACGGAACGCAATTATCTTCGTTGAGAAGAAGATTAGATGTATTGATTGCGACTCCTGAAAAATTAATGGAACTTGATGATCAGAGGCACATCAGCCTTTCGAAGATAGAAGTTCTGATTATAGATGATATCGAGATTTTATTGAAAGATAAAAGCAATGAGCTTAAAAAATTGATCAGTAAACTTCCGATAAAACGACAAAACATTCTTTTTTCATCGATTATCTCGCCAGAAGTCACTACCTTCGCAGACAAGATTATAGATGGAGGAGTGCAAATTAAGAAAACAACCGTCTATTCAGCTGTTTCTTGAAATAATAAAAGTAAAAAAGTTTAATCTTAGAATTAGACGCCCAATAATAAAACAATTTTTAATACCAATACAATGCAACAAGGCACAGTAAAATTTTTTAACGAAACAAAAGGTTTCGGATTTATTTCTCCAGCAGAAGGAGGACAAGACATTTTTGTACATTCTTCAGGATTGAACACTAAAATGATTCGTGAGAATGATAAAGTAGTTTTCGACGTAGAAAAAAGCGAAAAAGGATTAAATGCAGTTAACGTAAGACTTGCATAATCGATATATATCGTAAAAGAAAAGCTGCTTCACAAGAGGCAGCTTTTTTTTATGTTTAAATTGTAAGAGGCTTTTAATTTTCAATAACGAAAGCAGTCAGTTCATCCATTTTATTATTTTTAAATTTCCAAACGTCGCAGTAAGAATATTCTACTGTTTTTCAGTCTCCGTTTTTCATGCTTATTTTTCCGATAGCAGTTACAAAATCGTTCTCAGTAATGATATGGTCTACCATGAATTTTGGAGGTTCTACATAAGCTTTTTTAATGTATTCACGAACTTCATTTTTACCGCTAAGAATCTGATCACCTACGAAAGTCCATTTTGTATCTTCTGTACAGAATGATAAAAATCCTTCGTAATCATCTTTTGTAATCAGCGAATTGGCTTTTTGCAGTATTTCTTTATTATTCATTACTTTAGGGTTATCGTTAAATGTGTAATAAACTTTTTAAAACTAATTTGCAGCAACATTCATCGGCAATGTAAACCAAAAGCTGCTTCCTTCTCCTAAAACACTATCTACACCAATTTCTCCGCCGTGACGCTTGATGATTTCTGCTGAAATATATAATCCCAATCCCAGGCCGGAGTAGGTTTTACCTTTATGGTTGGCTCTGTAATATCTGTCAAACAATAAGGGCTGAATTTCGGGGTCAATACCGTCGCCATGATCCTTTACTGTTATTTTCACACAATCTTCTAGTTGATTTACAATAAGATGAATCTCTTTCGATAGAGGCGCATATTTTACAGCGTTATTTACAAAATTCACGACCACTTGGTCAATTCGCTGCTCGTCTGCGAAAATAGTTGCATCAAGGTCACCTTTTACAATTAAATGATGTTTTCCAGTAATTCTGATATCGTCACAACACGTTCCGAGCATTTCTGAAACGGTAAATACTTCTTTTGTCAGTTCTAAATTACCACCACTCAATCGGTTGATATTCAATAAATCATCTACAAGAGTGCTTAGTTTATCTAAACTCCTTGATGACTGATCGATTAATTTAGGAACCATCTCATGAGTAGGCTTATCTTTTAGTCTCATAAGAAGCTGAATGCTTGCTTTTAAACTTGTAATAGGTGTTTTAAGTTCATGGCTGGCAATAGAAAGGAAGTCATCTTTTTGAGCTTCATAATTCTTTCTTTTGGTAATGTCAACGGTTACACCAATCATATTGGTGGCAGTCCCAGTTTCATCAAAACTTAGAATACCGGATGCGTTGATCCAATGCAGTGATTCATCTGGCCATCTCACCAGATATTCTGCATTAAATGGTGAATGATTTTCTATCGACTGATTTATTTTTTCTTTCAGATTATCTCGATATTCGGGAAGAATAATTTGCATTAAATTATCAAAATCAAATGTATAATCACCTGGCAAACCATAATTTGCTTTGCATTGAGATGAAGAATTGATTTTTCCAGTGATTAAATCTAAATTATAAGAACCCAGCTGACCTGCATACAAAGCAATTTCAAGCTGCTGGTTAAGTTCTTCTAGTTCATATTTTTTATTGATACGCTCTGTCACTTCATTAGCGATGACAATGATAGCAACGGTTTTATCATCTTCATCTTTCAAAGGTTCATAGATGAAATCAAAATAGCATTCCTTTAAAACTCCGTCAGATTCTAATTTTACGGGTGCTGTATCACCGATATAGGAGTTACCAGAAGTGAAAACATCTGCAAGAATATCCAAATAGGGTTGTTCTTTCAGTTCAGGTAAAGCTTCTGCCAATGGTTGACCGATTATTTTCTGATCTTTACCCCAAATTTTGAGAATCATATCATTGGCAACCTCAATTTTAAGTTCACTTCCTGCTAAAATCCCAAAAGCCACAGGTGCTTTACTGATGAATGATTTTAAACGAAGTTCACTGGTCTGAAGATTTTTATTAAGCTGAACAGTAAGATCATATGATTTGCTTACGTTTTCATTGGCGGTGTTCAGTTCTTCATTGGTGGCTTCCATTTCTTCATTGATGGCAGCGAGTTCTTCAACGGCTGATTCCAGATCAAGCTGAATACTATTGAGTCTGAGATTTGATTTTTGTAACTCATCAATTGTATCTAATGATGATCTTCTAAGCTCAATCTGATCCATTGCAACTTTGGCAAGACCTTCGAGAATCTTTCTGTCTGCCAGACTAAATTCTCTTGTTTTCTGATCAATAACACAAAGGGTTCCTATCAGAAATCCGTCATGGGTAATCAGCGGAGCGCCTGCATAAAATCTTAAACCAAAGTCTCCAATCACATTAGGATTTGCCATAAGGCAAGGTTCTTTCAATGCATCTTCGAAAACGGTTACTTCTTTATCCAAAATTGCTAATGCACAAAGGCTTTTTCCTCTGTTGGCTTCTTTGGCTTTGCCCATTCCTATATTTGCCTTGAAAAAAACAGATTCTGCATCTACCAAAGAGAGTAGAGAAATAGGAACATTGAATATCTGTGTCGCCAATCTGGCGATTCCGTCGAAACTGTCTTCTGAAGGAGAATCAGTAATCCTATAACGTTGTAAGGCTTCAAGGCGTTCTGCCTCATTTTTGGGCACGATGTTTATGCCAAAGGTATTCTCAATCATTCTCACCGTATTAACAGTTGGAGTAAAGGTAAATCTTAAATTACCAATAACCAAGACTTTATTTTAAGCTGTTTTTTTATGTTAAATTTAGAATGATGATTGATAATCAATTTTTCATCAATTAAGTCCATTTTTTTTAATTAAATGATAATTCTATTTAATAATCATTAAAATTAAATCAAATTTGAAATTTTGAAAATCTTTTATGCTATGGGCATAGTATTTGGTTTATGAAATCATACGAAGATAAGAATGATGAATATTTTTAACTTTCTTATTTTGGGAAATAGTGTTAATAAAATAGCTAAGAATTGGAAACATCACATAACGCCCGCCCCGATCATCGGAGTAACTCAGGGACTCATCTTGATCTTTATCTTAAAGCACTCAATTCTGCCAATTCGGGTATTATCATTACTGACAATATGCAACCAGACAATCCGATTATCTATTGCAATAAAGCATTTGAAACGATTAGCGGTTATAAACATAACGAAATCATCGGTCACAACTGTCGGTTTCTGCAATTACAAGACAGAATGCAGCCTGAAAGAAATGAGCTTAGAGAAGCTATAAAAAACGGAAAAGAATGCAGAGTTGAAATCAGAAATTACAGAAAAAATGGTAAATTATTCTGGAATGAATTGTTTGTCTCCCCGGTTAAAAATGACAAAGATGAAATTACACATTTCATAGGAGTTCAAAATGACATTACCGACCGTAAAAAAGCTGAGCACGAACTGAGAGAAGAAAAAGCTTCGGTAGAAAGAAAAATTATGGACAGAACGAAAGAGCTGGTTGATAATGAAATATTTCTTTCAAGTATTATCCAGACGGTGAGAGAAAGTTTATTGGTTCTAGATGCAAATTACACGGTTCTAAGTGCCAACAGTCATTTTTTACATACCTTTAAAGTAACTTCAGAAGATACTGTAGGAGTATTATTATTTGAGCTCGGAAACCACCAATGGGATATCGATCCGCTTAGAGAGCTATTACTAAAAATATTACCGACCAACAATCCTGTCATTGATTTTGAAGTAGAGCACGATTTCCCGCATATTGGTAAAAAGATTATGCTGCTGAATGCCTATCGAATAGAGTTTGAGGGTCAGTATAAAGACAGAATTCTGATTGCCATCGAAGATATTACAGAAAAAAGAGAAACGGATCGCCGCAAAGACGACTTTCTTTCTATCGCAAGCCATGAGCTAAAGACTCCTTTAACTACTATTAAAGGTCTTGTACAGCTTCTTCAAAGAATGCCACCTGAAGGTTCATCTCACAAATACATATCGACACTTGATAAAGTGGGAACTTATGTAGACAGGCTCAATAATTTAATTACAGAACTTTTAGATACCTCAAAAATACAGTCAGGGAATATAGAGCTGCACAATGAACCCTTTGATCTTAATAAAACGATTCGGGATACAGTAGAAAATTTGTCTTTGGCAACTCCGGATTATAATATTATCTTGTCTGGCAATACTGAAGCTGTAATTCTAGGTGACGAACTGCAAATTTCGCAAGTGATTAATAATTTAATTTCCAATGCGATTAAATATTCTCCGGGTTCTGATAAAATTGAGGTTTATTTAAATAAAGTCGGAGATTTTGTGAAAATATCTGTCACTGATTACGGAATGGGAATTAGTCCGCAGGACAAAGCCAAAATTTTTGAGAGATTCTTCAGAGCAAGAGATATTCAGAAAAAATTTCCCGGTTTAGGAATTGGTCTTTATATTTCTCACGAAATTATTGCCAATCACAAAGGAACGCTGTGGGTAGAAAGTGAAATAGGTAAAGGATCAACTTTTAGCTTTACATTACCAATCATGAAAGATGAAAACAATGGACAATAAAAAAATAATGGTCTGTGACGATGACCAAGGAATATTGGATGTTCTGCAAATGTTGCTGGAGTCTGAAGGGTATGATGTTTTCACTGAAATCAACAGTACAAATCTGATTAAAGAAATAAAAACTGAACTTCCCGATCTGCTTTTATTAGATCTTTGGATGCCTGTTTTATCAGGAGATCAGGTTCTAAAAGCCATCAGGGCAACAGAAGAATTTGAACATTTACCAGTGATTGTACTTTCTGCAAGTGTTGACGGAAGCAGTATTGCAGGAAATGCAGGGGCTACAGATTTCGTTCCGAAACCTTTTGATATGGATGATTTGATTGCTAAAATCAGAGGATTGTTGCCTTACTCGGATGAGGTTGATACAAAGCTTGATTTGATCGTATAAACTTCAATTTATTTAAATAATTATAAACTTGTAAGACCTTTTCTTGAAATGAGAAGGTTTTTTTGTTTAGCACAAGAATGATTGATATTCGATGCTCCGGAGGTGCAAAATGTTTGTAATCCAAAAGCCAATAGCTCAAGAGGGGCGGCACAATTATTAGATATTAAAAATTCAGAATTTAATTAAGATAACTATATATTTTAATGTACCAAAAATAAAACAACAGCATCAAAAATAAATAACAGCATCATGATTGATGCTGTTATTTATTCTTATGACATTATTTGATTTTAAAAGGTGTATTTTGAGGTACTATATTATTATATTGATATAGTAAACATATCAATAATTTCAATAAATAAACTCATATTTTTTTGTATATAATTTGTAGATAAAATGACAACAGTATAACAATTTGTTATATATTTGTGACATAAAGTTACACAAGTACAATAAAAAAAATACTCCTTGCGTCAACAAGGAGTATAATCAAAGGAAATTATTTTATTTCTACATAGAAAACAAATAGTCCTCCTTTTGGATGGTAAATAGTTTTACCATTCCTTTTAATTGATCTGGTATAAACTTTTTTATAAGTTTTACCATTTTTTTCAAAAGTTTCCATTATCTCGGATTTTTGAATTAAACCAATTACCAAACGACTCAGGCTGTCACCTGAGTCGTTCTGATTACAGACTCAGCATTTCTGCCTACGAATAACTTCGTATATCGTTCGTTCTATGCAAAGATAATAATAAAAACACCTGACTTACAAGCTATATGCGTGTGTTATTTCCTTCAATTACTATTGTGTATTAAAAAAGATTGATTCACTTTTGCAGTCCCAAAAAAGGCATCATCTAGATAATATGTTTAAGTAACTATTGAAGCTTATGATGATAAAAATGATGAAACATAGCTAAATGATAAGCTTGTTCCTCATACAGTTGAATATATAAATAAAATATAAATTTCAACACTATGAAATCATTAACTGATTATCTTAACGAACAATTAGAAAACACTCCTATAGCTGCTTTTGAAGCAAATCAAGAAGCAAACGAAAATACATCAGAAAAAACTGATACTAACAAGACTAACGAGAATAATGAAAACATTCTTAAAGGACAGCCAAATGATGAAAAGACTGATTAAAACATAATATTTCTAATACGTCGAGTTTTGTCGCTTACTATAAAGATATTTGCATAGTAATAAAATCATAAAAATACATTGTTGATTTTCTTGGTAAAAGTTATCTTTGCAGACTTAACTAACCGTGAAAATCAATAATAAGAAATTTAAGAAAAAGAGGAGGTTGCCAAGGAAGCAACATCATATTCGGAATTATATTAGAATTCGGAAGTTTTTTCCATTTAAAAATTTCAAAGAATTTTATAAACAAACTATTTATAGGGCAAAATATACTAAGATTATTGAGCCTTTTAAAGATTTTAGATTATTAGTAAACCCGATTGAGGTTATTAAAACGATAGCTGAATTAAAATCTTTGACAAAAAAGGATAAAATTCACCGTGTTATTATTGAGTTGAAAGATATAACACATATAGATATAGGGGCCATATCTTTGATGTTATCATCTGTTAAAGAATTAAGAAATAGTAAAATTAAAGTTTCCGGAACACAACCTTTAGATGAAGAAGTGCTGGACTTTATAATTAGAAGTGGATTTTTTGGAAATATGTCAAATGTATCAGCCCATATTAGTAATACATTACAATCTCATAAGAAAAATAATAAAAATACACTTGTTATTGCAGATTGTAATATGAAGAGTAAAGGTCAGTTAATTGGCACAAATATTCGACAAATAAAAAAATTATTATTAGGTGAAGAGAATCACTATCCACCATTATATACCATTCTAATGGAGATGAATGCTAATGCTTTTGAACATGCATACAACGATGATAAAAAACATTGGATTTTAGGTATAAATTTTGATGAAAAAAGTAAAAAAGTTTATGTCACATTTACAGATAATGGCTTAGGTATAATAAAACAATTAAATTTAAAGAGGTCTACTAGAGTTAAAGAATTTATTTTAGATTTTGCTAAATTAAAAACTCCAGATGTTTTTAATAATGGAATATTATTACAAAAAGTTTTTGACAAAGTCTACAATTCTAGATTTAAAAGTCAAATTAATAGAAATAGAGGATTACCAACGATAAAAGATAAAAATACTAAAAATAAAATCAAAAATCTTATTTGTATTACTAACGATGTCTATTTAGATTTAACCACAGATAAATATACAATTTTAGATGATGATTTTACAGGAACTTTTTATTATTTAGAATTAGAAGCACAAAATTTTAATTAATGGATAAAATAATTGTAAAAGTTAAAGATTTTACAGAATACCCAGATGCCAGATATATCGAACATGATTCATTTTCTGGCGAAGAATTTTACTATGAGTATATAAAACCAAATTTTGAGAAAGCTGTCAGTGAAAATAAATATCTTGTTGTAGATTTAGATGATACAGCAGGTTATGCATCTTCATTTTTAGATGAAGCTTTTGGAAATTTAGTTTATGATTTTAGTATTGATATTATTAAATTAAAATTAAAAATCATTTCAAATCAAGAACCTGATTGGATTGATTTAATTTTAGAAGATATAATTGATATATGGAAAGAGAAAAAAGAAAAAGGTCTTCCACGTAAAGAACTATGATTATAGATTTTTTTAAATTTTTGATAAATCATACACATCTAAATTTCATATTTTCCATGGAATTTTCATTTAGTGATTTTATAGCAATTTTAGCACTTATTTCAGGCATTGGTGTGCCAATATACATAGCGGATAGATTACAAAATAAATTCCTTAAAAATACAAATTTAAAAACCTATCACGTAAAACTACTTGATGATATTTTTTCAGATTATAAAAATTTTATTGAAGAATTAATCAAAGGAAATTATAACAAAAGAGAGATTGCAAATAAATTTAAAATGTTTACAATTAGGTTTGCTTCTATTGATCATCAAAATCTAATACGCTTTAAGATATCTCAAAAATTACAAACAATTAATAGACAATTACAAATGTTCGTAACGAGTTCTAATGAATATAACACCACTCAAACAAGTGGTAAAGTCAAATTAAATAATCCTACTAAGAGTCAAATAGAAATATTATATTCATTATTAATAAAAACTAATGGAGATGTGATTTTCGAGTTGCATAAATAGTTAAAACCCTCTATTTTAGAGGGTTTTAACTATTTATGCAACTCGAAAATTTTCATTAAATTTTTGGTTTATTCGTTTAATAGTGATATTTTTGAAAAACTATAAACTTTATGAATATTACTGTTATTGCTAATTACGAATTAGTACAAGATTTAGATATAGATAAGAAAATTACGTATCAACCCACAAGGTTAATAATTGAGATCAGAAATGATTCTGATATTGATTTTAATGTAGAAACTTTAGATGTTAAAGTTTGTAATAAATTTTTACCATTTATATTTAGCAAAACTGAATTTACACAAAAGAAAAATGTAATTATAAGACCAAATCACAAAAGTGATTTTTTAATTAATTTTTCTAATAAAAAGGATAAAAAATATAAAGTAATTGTTAACAGAAAATATTCTAATAAAGAAATAATTAATTATTTTGGATATGAAGATTATGAAAAAATTAAATCAGGTATTTATTAATTAGTTTTATAACAGTCTCAAATGCTGGTGCTTTTTTTACAGGAATTCTATAGATAATTTTATTTTCATTGATTACTGAAAATTTTATTCTTGATATACAATATTCGCTATGATTTTTTTTAAATATTGTGATTGTTAAAATTGATTTTATAATATTGTTCATGTTGTTTAAATTTGATAATTAAACATCTATTAGTTAATAAAATAACATACTTTCCAAAACCCTCTATTTTAGAGGGTTTTGCATTTTACAGCCTCGAAACTTTTGATTATATTTGTATTATAAATCATTCTAATATAGAATGTAATAATCGTGCTTAATTGCATTATTGTCAACCTAAAATTACCACACGAAGTAGTTATTTACTTCACCTAGAAAAGACAAATAATGTATATAAGGTACGCCAGTATTGGCGTGGCTTGTATCATTGTTTTTTTGGGGTGTGGTAATCCTAAGGTTGACATGGTACAATGTCCACGCTTTATTTTTTGTTAAACCTTAAATTACCACACAATGAAATTTGAATTTTCTACATTCAAAACAGTAGCATCATGTTCTTTAATGATGTTTGCAAACTATTCCTTATCAGCACAAGAAACTTTTAAAATTGACCAGCAAAGTCTAAAGGACATTTCTAACGATTATTACGTTTATAGTGTTGAATTAAAAACAATAACCGATAGTTCAACAGTTCGGAAAGGCTATATGGTAATACCTGAAATAAATTTTCGAATAGATTCGGAAGATTTGGAAGGTACTTATAAAGAAATTTCTAGTATAATGGCATTTTCAGATGAGGGTATTACAGATAAATTCTTGAAAAATGAATTGTCTGAAAAAGTCAGAACACACTTTGATTATAGTAGTAAAATTAGCACCTTAATTGAACAACAAGATAATAAAAAATTGTATGTTTTAGATTATGATGTTTTTACAAGAATAATTGATAATATTAAAAGAAATGACTCTCAAAATGATACTGAAGCATTCTTGCAATCTTTAGGTTATAAAGTTTATTCTGAAAATAATTATAGATATATAAACACGAAATATTACAAAGTTGAGTGTAAAGAATTATTAGTAAATACTTTAAAAAAGAATAGCAATTACTTGAAAAATATTGATGCCTATTTTGAACAACTTCAAAGTTTACGTAAACAAGCTTTGGTCTATAATCCTAAATTTAATAGGTATATTAGATTATATAGATTACAGAGAAATAGAATGTCAAAAGCTGATATATCATCGTGGACTGCTCTGACAAAATTAGCATTAGAACTAAACAAAAAATTTGTTAATGTCAATGATAAATTATGGGGTGGTCCAGAGAAATTTCCTTTATCAGAAAATTACATAAAAGATTCTAAAGACTTTGATGATTATTTGGGAGCTTCTATGGGAGTTTTGGGCTTATAATTGTGTATGTTTTATATATAAATTATAATACGTCAATATTTGACGTTTTTCTATACTAAATTTAGCAATATGAATTACGGAAAACAGTAATTTCAATTTTAAACTTTTTTATATATTTACCAAATCGATAAACATACCATGGAAAATGAATTAAAAATAAAAATTCTTTCAAACAGTAATGGAGAAAAAGTTAGTCTAGATAACATAACTATAGATGCTGCAGATGCTTTAAAAGTATTTATAGAATCATTGAGTGATTTTGCAAAGAGTTATAATTATAATTCAGATGTAAAATTATCAATAAAAAATGGATCTATTGAAACCGTGCTAATTTATCCTTCTGACAAAACAGAAATATCAGAAGATATTAATGAGATAGTTGCTGGAAAATCATTTGAAACTCATAGAACAAAACTATTTAAAAATATTCAGGACAAAATCAAACTGAATGGTTTAGAATATAGTGTACTATTAAAAGAAAATGACATTGAAACAGATTTAACTAAAAACTTTAAAGATAAAAATTTTCCAATAAGAAGAGGGAAAAAAGTTCAACTAAAATTCGAAATTATTTTTTTAAATGGTGAAATATTTGAAGCTGGTGGAAAATCTAAAACAAATGTTCACATTACAGTTGGAGACAAAGATTATAAAATTGACTGTACTAAACCGCAGGCAACGGCCATGGGTAGTGTATATAGCAGAGTGAATTTATCTGTACTAAAAAAATGGAGAACAGAAAGCAGTATTGAATATATATTAATAGAAAACTATTTAATAGAAAAAGATTATAATTATTTCAAAAATTTACATGAAGAATTCAAGAAAAAAAATACTTTAGAAAAGTATGATTATTTGCATGATAAAGTTGTTGAGATATTTGAAAATAAAGATTTGCATACAAACAACTTGATTAAATTACTGCGACTTTATAATAATCAATATACTGATAAAGACAGGGGTATTGTAAGAACTTTGTTGATGAGTATAAAACCCTTATTAAAAGATAATGATGAAATTTCTTACTACTATAATGAGGTGGCTAAAAGATTTAGATATGGTAGTAAATTACAAAAGATATAGTAAATAATGGATTTTAAAAAACTATTAACCAAATATAACGACAAAAACCCATCAGAAAATTTTGTTGCTATTGCTACAAAAATTTATGATAGAAAAGCGTATCATGCTGGAATTATTATACGATATAAAAATAAAGATTATCTACATCATTATCCAGGTGGAAATCAAAGCCCTTTAGTTGAGGAGGATTTTGATGGTAATGATTGGTATATTTATAAATCAGCAGATTTTGTAAGTGATAACGAATATGAAGTAGCTTCTTTTCTTCAATATTGTAGAAGAGTCTGTAAAAATAGTACGATTAGCTATGGATATTTTACAGATGGTTCTAAGTATGATCAACAAGGAAAATTTGTTAGTAAAAATGAGCTTCCAGAAATTGGAACATGTGTTGGATTTTGTATTAATACATTAACAGGTGCAATCCTTGATATTAAAGACAATATGTTTGAACTTGATGATTGGGATGATTCTGAAATTCCTAAATTTTATGATACAAAATTTAGAGAAGATATTAAGGATAAATATCCTGATTTGGATTGGGATTTATATAATGTTTTTAGAAAAAGAATTACACCAATTGAATACTTGTGTTCATCGTTTTTTGATAGTTTTCCAATACGAAAAGATGAAATTTCTGATATAATTATTCCTGTACAAGCAGTTATTGATCAAAAATTTGCTTCATAAATTAAAGGGGCTTTTGCCCCATTTTTTTATGCTATCAGTTCCTCATAACTTAGCCTATCATTAGCATTTAGTATTGCAAGATTAAATCTATCACCTTCGGTAAATTGTTTGGTATTGTATCTAAAAGAAAACTCGTCACAATATTTCTGTAAATGTTTTGGGCTTGTTGAATGATAAATTCCAAGAATTCCACGTTTTAATAAACTCCAAAAACCTTCAATACTATTGGTATGATATTTATCTTTTACGAATTGTCCGTTGTTATGTGGAATCTTTTTGTGATTGTAAGCTCTATGCAAACTTGAATAACCAACCCAACCATCACTAACTACAATAGAACCTTCTTTAACCATATTTTTAATAACAGTTGTAAGGGTTTTACCTTTTGTGTTTGGGATAATTTCAGTTGTAACAATTCCGTTGCTTAAAAGACCAAATACTACAGTTTTTGTTTTAGTGCTTCTACCTTGAGTTTTTTCTTTCCTTCGTTCTTTTGGCTTTTTCATATTTTTCCCACCTACAAATGTTTCATCAACTTGAGTAACACCGTCAAATTTTTCAATGTTTTTAACTCTGAATGAATGTCTTATTCGGTTCAACATAAACCAAGCAGTTTTTTGAGTTACTGCAATGTCTTTAGATAATTGAACACTACTAATGCCTTTTTTGTGTGATGAAAATATGTAGATAGCTAAAAACCATTTCTTGAAAGCAATATGAGTTCCTTCGAACATGGTTCCTATTCTAACTGTAAATCTTTCTCTGCAATCTTTACATTTATATAAACCATTGAAGCGACCTGACTGTTTTAGTTTGTAATGATTCTCTCTAACACTTCCACAATGTGGACAAACTGGTTCTCCATTCCAACGCAATTCTTCAATATATTCTCTGCATTTTTGTTCGGTATCTAAGACCTCTATCATTTTTATTAGAGAATTGAATTCAGTGTTCTTAGTTATTGATTTTGAGTACCTTAACATTTTTATTGATATTATAAATTTATAAAAAAATTTCGAGGCTGAACAATGCTGCAAAACTTATTTTTAGATAGTTTTGCAGCTTGTAAGCCTTTCTGAATCAGTAAGTTTGTTTAATTAAACATTAAGGATTTAATAACAAATTAACTGCATAGGAAACCTTATCTATAGAAAGATTTTGATAAATAATTTGATAGAAAGGTGTTCCTTTAATCAATAAAAAGAGTGATGACAAACTTTCAATTGTTCCGAGAGTTTTAATGATTGAAAAACGTTTTGAATTGTTATTAGCATTTCCGGTGCTAAATTCAAAATTTTTTGAGGATTCTTTAATTGCAATACCTTGGTCAGATAAGGTTGTAATTTTCTTTTGATTGTTGAATTTAATCTGCATAATTTAAAATTTATGTGAGATTAAATTCAACTGCTTTTGAAAAGCTGAAGATGTTAGAATATTAAGTTGACGCTTTTAAAAGAAAATTTTTATATTTTTGATTTACAATGTTTTATGTATTTAATTTTCTTAAAATTAAAAATATGTTATTTAAAACTATTACATATTACAGGCTGATTTTAAATTTTAACACTTAAAAATACTGTTTTCACATATTTACATGAAAAAATCCAGCTATTTTAGCTGGATTTCAAGTGATAAAAATAACCTTTTAAAAAAGTGAAAAACTAACATCTTTAAGAATAATTAGCGTTTTTGATTAATAACTAAAGCAGTATAAATTTTGAAAATTTGATAAATTATAAATGTTTGGTACATTAAAATATATAGTTATCTTAATTAAATCTCCCTGAAAATATTTATTCTCTCTATCATCACTAATTAAATTTTAAGCTGAAACCTTGACCCAAGCTTTTTTATCGTTCGTAAATTTGAGTTTGAAAAATAAAATATTAAAACAAGCGCATGCAAAAGAGAAAAATTAAAAATACAGATTTAGAAGTAGCTCCAATTAATTTTGGAGGAAATGTTTTTGGCTGGACATTAGATGAAAAACAGTCATTTGACATCTTAGACCAATTTGTGGGTGGAGGTTTCAATTTCATTGATACTGCAGATACCTATTCATGGTGGGTCAACGGAAAAGGCGGACAGTCAGAAGAAATCATTGGAAAATGGCTGAAGCAGCGCGGAAACCGAAATGATTTGGTAATTGCTACAAAAGTAGGTTCAGAAACTAAAGAGCATGGTTTTGATATCAGTAAAAAGCATATTTTAAAATCGGTAGACGAATCTTTAGCAAGACTTCAGACAGATCATATCGATTTGTATTATACACACTTTGACGATAACAAAACTCCGGTTGAAGAAACCTTGGAAGCTTATGATGAAATCATTAAAGCCGGAAAAGTAAGATATATCGCAGCGTCTAATCTTTCTCCTGAAAGATTAAAGGCATCTTTTGAGGCCGCAGAGAAAAACAATCTTCCTAAATATGTTGTATTGCAGCCTCACTACAATTTGTTAGAAAGAGAAAAATTTGAAACCAAATATGCAGATTTAGTAAAGCAATATGACTTGAGCGTCTTCACTTACCGGTCTTTGGCAGCAGGATTTTTAACGGGAAAATACCGTACAGAAGAAGATTTGGCAAAAAGTACAAGAGGAGAAGGGGTCAGAAAATATCTGGATAAAAAAGGTCTTGAAGTATTGAAAGCTTTAGATCAGATAAGTGAAAAGCATGAGACTACCCAAGCATCTGTAGCATTAGCGTGGCTGTTGGCAAATCCGTTGGTGACTGCACCAATTGTAAGTGCAACAAGTGCATCTCAATTGAAAACTTTATTTCAGGCACCTGAATTAAAATTAAGCTCAGATGATATTGAACTTTTAAATAAAGTGAGTCAATAAATGTTTTAAACTTTTTTGTAATAAAGATCCCGGTACTGAAGTTCTATAAGTACCAAACTTTATTTGCCTCTTTTATGATCAATTAACAGAATCCGTGCTTATTCGTGAGCCGGATTTTTTTATTATGGCTAATGATCATTTTTTTAATTAAGATTTTACTGCTCTTCGATAGTTCTTCGGGTCTTCTTCGGAAAAAGAATCATTTTTCCGAAGAAGACCCGAAGGAATGCAAAAGAATCGGTCAAAAACCAATTGATTTTTTCGGGAGTGAGTCTCAGATGAATATTCTAAAATGCCTTCGTTTAACAATCATCAAAAACAAATGATATAGCAAGAATTACAAAAGAAATTTTAGCTTGGTACTTTTACTCTAATTTTATTTTAGTTTCTATCTGAAAGGATAGAGGTTTTTTTGTGAAAAGTTTTAGATTGTACATCAGCCTCTACCAAGTATAATAAGTTTAACGTTGAAATCTCAATAACCAATTTACAACACAGATACGGTTTCCCACAATTGTGAAAATATTTTTTTGGTATATTTGAGAGTTAAAAAACTAATTTATTATAAATGTCTGCAATTTCCAGCTTTAATTTTCTCAATGAGTATTATCCTGCATTATTTAATCAGGCAATGCTTGCGGAAAGCTTATATTATATTGATGCAAGTTCATCAATTGCTAAGACTAGATTGTTTTACGAAAAATTGATACAGTTAATTGCAGAGTTAGAGATTGAAAGCCTAAACGGTAGAAACCAATTGGAAGTTAAGAACAACAAGAAATTGTTTCCCGCGAAAGCCTATTTGCCAAAGCAGATGCCATAGAAGAAAAATACAAAAACCTAAAAGCGAAAATAGAAACTTTGCCACAGACTATTTTGCACAAAGCTTTCAAAGGCGAGCTTACAGAGCAGTTGGAGACCGATGGCGATGCAAAGGTTTTGCTGGAGGAGATTGTGGCGTTGAAGAGTGAAGGAAAAAGCGGGAAGGTTATTTATAAAAAGTATGTTCAGCCTGATGATGAGGTTTTAAGAATTGTGGCGGAATCTGCAACGATGGACTATCTCGTACGACAGTGGAGAAAACCACTGCTTGGTACTATCAACGTTTTGAATTGTGGGTTTCTCAACAAGGTCTTGCGGCAAGAGGAACCTTAGATGAAACTACACTTAGAGAACTGTTCGATGCTATGAATGATGAAGACAAATAGCGAAATAGAAGATATCGTAAATAGTGTTTTAACAAAATACCAAAAAAGAGGTGGAAGTTACAAGCTCTTTGACGATATAATGTTAGAAGAAGGAATCGTATTTAGAGAAATTAATAGTCTTAATAGTGATTTTGTCGGCGCACTCACTAAAGGAAATAATGGTCAGAAAAGCTATATTTTCATTAATGGAAATATCGAGAATGCAGGTCGCAGACATTTTACTATAGCGCACGAGTTGGGTCATTATTTCTTATCGCATCAGTTAAAGGATAATTCTATTTTTTGCTCCAATACTGATATAGCAGAAGAAGGTAGCCAGATTGACCCGATTGAAAGGGAAGCCAATTATTTTGCAAGTTGCTTTTTAATGCCTGAGGAAAAAGTAAAATCTGCATTTTTGATTATCTTGGAAAATCACACAAGACAAAGAATGAAAGATTTTTTGTTAGTGAAAAATGATTACACTTTCGGAGTTTGGATATTGATAAGAGATGAACTTACCAAGCGGTATGGCGTTTCGGAAGCTGCTTTGCGTTACCGTTTGCAGTATTTGAAATTGGCGAGGTTTGAGTTTAAAAAATAGATTAGCAGAGTAATTAGAAAAGGATTTATGAGCAATGAACTTTTTTGCCAAAGTGGATTACGGTAATCGAGGCTTGATAAGGCTTTTTGCTGAACGGTTTAGGGGATAGAAGTAAAGAGGGCAAAGAAAAAAAAATATAAAAAAACTAATAAACAATTAAGAATACAAATATGAAAGAATTATTATTTGGAGATATAAAAGAATCAGATGAAGTTTTTTATGTTGGGCTTGAAAATATTGAGGAATTAAAAGATGACTATTATGAAATTGTTTTTGATGGTATTAAGAGTGATACAATAAAATTTTACAAGAAGTCATCACTTGAAGAATCGTTTGAAGAAATTAGAAGTTTTCTGTTTTCAATAGAAATTCATAAAAATAAGTACAAGGAATTTAAGGATTTTTTTAGGCATGAAATTTTTAAAAGCAGATGGTTTTCAATAAGAGTTTCAGAAAAAGAGACTAGGTTACCAGTCAGTATTATCCAAGATACCAATGAGGATATACCTGAAAAAAAATATATTGTCTCTATAAAACAAATTAATAATCGAAACAGTATTAATAAAATTCTAAGTAAGTATTTTTCTTGGAATAATTTTGTAAAATCCAATAAGGAAGAAATATTCAACATTTTGAACTCTATATATGATAAACAGCTTCATTTTAATCATAAGTTAAATGTATATAATGTAGGACAAGGTAGTTTAACTGCAGTAACTACTCAAGATAATATTCCTATTTTTTATTTTGATCTAGGTGGAGGCTTTGCGTGGAATAAGAGTACCTATCCAGTAACGTTAAATTTATGTTTTAGTTTTGTAAATACCATTATAATTTCTCACTGGGATGGAGATCATTTAGAAACAGCTAGAAGATATTTCGCGACAAATTCAGCACAATTGAAAGATATTACTTGGATCATTCCAGAACAAAATATAACTCCTTTATATTTTAAGTTTGCTGCTAAAATGAGAGCAACAGGTAGACTTATTTTATGGCCAAAAACTTTAACAGGCAATATCAAAACTTGGTTTGGAGAATTGATAAAATGCACAGGACCAGATAAGAATCATTCTGGTTTAGCATTAATTGTTGATTCTCCTAACAATTCTATAAAAAAGGTTTTAAATCCAGCAGATGCAGCATATAAATATATACCCTTAATTAAGAAAATTCAGTTTGACGGATTGTTGGCTACTCATCATGGAGCAAACTTTGATGACAAAAACTCTCCTCTCCCAAAATGTGTAAATGGTAATATTGTATATTCTCATGCTACAACCAAGTACGGCCATCCAAAGCCTAGCGCTGTATTAGCTTATGATAGCTGTAATTGGAATAACAAATTATTTACTCCTGATAACCACATCTCTTTTGTAACAATAGATAACAATTTGAATATAGGGTGTGGAGGGAATTCTTGTAACTTAATAATCTCTCAAACATTTTAAATTTAGATAAATATCTTAATAAAATTATAAAAACTAACTAAACCATGAATTACTGGAAACTTGGATGCCGCTGGTATAGCGGTGCACCACTATTTTTCAAGTACTTACTTGAAAGCAAAATTGTTATAAGCTGGACTGATAAAGAATTTAATATTAATGATTCTGTACTATTAACAGATGGTTTCACCGCAATAGGTGTAGCAAAGGTTTTATCTCCACCAACTTCAATTTTAGAGTTAGTAGAATTTCAAGAGACTTTTAAAAAATTGGAGATTCCCATTGATCAGCAAGATTTGATTGTTTTTAATGCGGATGTTTTTGAATTAGAAAAATCCCAACAATTTACTTATCAATTACGACAAGGTATTTGTCAGATACACGCGTCAGAAATTCAAATTAAAACTCAAGAATTACTTCAAAATAAATTATCAGAAACCATTATGGAAAATTTAAATAATCTTCTTACATATAAAAAACAGATAATCCTACAAGGTCCTCCAGGAAACGGTAAGACAAGATTGGCTAAGCAAATTGCGAAAGAAATTTTACAAAAATCACAAAATAATATTAGACCAAAAGAAATCAATTCTGAAATTATTGATCAGATTCTACTACCAGGTTTAGAATTTAAAAGTGTTGCTGGCAGAGAAACTTATAAGATCAAATCAGCAACTGATAATAATTTTTCTATTCAAACTTCAGGAGTTGACAGATCGCCTTCAAAGAAAGGTATAAAGAATTTTTACAAAAATAATTTAAATTGGAATACTTCAAGTTTAAGTGGTGTAGAGTCATATGAAATGGCTTTGGCAAAATACATCTTTGAAAACGTTGACAGTTATAATAGGTTCATACAACTTGAAGAAAACGACCAATTTAAACTCATTCAGTTTCATCCAAGTTATACCTATGAAGATTTTGTAAGAGGTATCGTGGCAAAACCTAACCCCGATGGAGATGGTGTTTTATACGAAGCTGAAAATAAAACCTTGGGAGAATTTGCTAAAAAAGCTTTGGATAATTATTTTTTAAGCAAAGGAGTTATTAATAGTAGTGATGAGTTTGAAGAAAAATTGAATATACTTTTAACTGCTGTTAATGATGCTGTATCTCAGGGGAAAACATATTCGTTCGGAAATAAAAGTACCGCTGAGATTATATATAGTACTAATAGAGGATTTGTTTACAGGTTTCCTAAACGACAAGAAGTAGAATACAATTTGTTATTTGATGATTTACGAAAAGTATATGAAAGAAGTAATGAAATAAAAATTCCCATTGATTTGAGAGATAAAGAAAAAGCTTTTGGTTTGGAAATGAAAGGTAAATATCTTTACTATTTTATGCTACTTCAACAATTGGAAAAGTTTAATAT
The DNA here is from genome assembly GCF_022699665.1 of Chryseobacterium aahli. GTDB lineage: Bacteria > Bacteroidota > Bacteroidia > Flavobacteriales > Weeksellaceae > Chryseobacterium > Chryseobacterium aahli. The sequence goes on from NZ_JALDNB010000003.1 coordinate 343,028, forward strand.
TGTGGGTAAAAAGTTTGATGATGAAAAACCTTTTGTATTAATCATCGATGAAATCAACCGAGCTAACCTTTCTTCTGTTTTAGGAGAACTTATTTATGCATTAGAATATCGCGGAGAAGAAGTGGAAAGTATGTATGAGGTTGATGGTTCTCAGAAATTAATTCTTCCTCCAAATCTGTACATCATTGGTACAATGAACACTGCAGACCGAAGCGTGGGGCATATAGATTATGCCATTAGAAGAAGGTTTGCTTTTGTAGATGTATTGCCAAAAGAATTACAAGATGATGATGAAATTTATTTCAATAGCACCGATTTCCTTCGGATTTCATCTTTATTTAATGATAAAAATGTAAGTAAAGAGTTTGAAATAGATGCAGTGAGAATTGGTCACAGCTATTTCATTGTGAAAAAATCTGATGCAAATGACGATGCACGAAAGGATGAGTTATTTAAAATGAAAATGCAATACGAAGTAAAGCCAATTTTATTAGAGTACGAAAGAGACGGAATTTTAATTGGTGAGTACGAGGAAAAACCTATCAAAGAATTTATAAAATCTTTGTAATGGGCATCTTCCTAAAAGAACATATTGCTTATAAGTTACTGTTAACGGATGATTTTAATGGTATCGAAGAAAAAGATAGGAAGGCTTATCTCTGGAATGACTCTTTAGAAGAAATTAAACCACGCAAATTCAAAACTGAAAGGGGAAGAGATTACCATTGTTTCTCCTGCAAAATTTCTGAAAAAGAAGTAACTCTAAATTCAGATTATTTTGTAGGTCTGGATTGGTTGACCAGAGACAGATTTATTCACATAGAACCTAAGCTTAATTTTGCGGTTTTAAAAGGCTTTGAAAATGTAAGTGCCAAGACTGAAGAGGAAATTTCAGACGAAGAAATTGAAAAATTAAACGAAGCAGCTAAAAAAGAAGTAGAGGGAGAATCAGACAATTCTTTTAAAGAAGTCAATGTCATTGCGATGCTAATGAAGATTATGTCACACAGCGAAGTGGCAAAAGAAACGGATAAATTACTACTGATTGATTGGGAAGCCTCTGAAATAGAAATCGAACAAAAGCAAGATTTATTGACCCCGTTTTTGGTAGTGAAATTCCTTAATCTGCTTCAGAACATCGCAAGAAAAGGTTTAAAAAAATCTTATTATAAAGTTCAGGAAAACCTTCGAAACAGAGTGAAAGGTAAAATCTTGGTGGGACAGCAAATCAAACAAAATGTTTTTAAAAACCGCTTCACCAATACCGTTTGTGAATATCAGGTTTTTGGAGATGATTCTTTAGAAAATAGATTCTTAAAAAAAGTATTTTTGTTTTGTACACAGTATGTAGACAATAACCAACATTTTTTTACAGGTGAAAGTAATATTTCTTACATAGTGAATTACATTCGTCCGACTTTTGAGCATATTAGTTCAGACGTTGATAATCAAGATATAAAACATTTGAAATACAATCCGTTTTTCAAAGAATACAAAGATTCGATCAAAATCGGGCAACAGATTTTAAGAAGGTTTTCATACAACATTACAAAAACGTCAGCCGAAAAAATCTCTACACCACCATTTTGGATTGATATGCCCAAAATGTTTGAACTGTATGTTTATGCAAAATTTTTGGAGGATAACTCAAATTTCGGTGATAGAAATTTCAATTACCAATTTGCTACGCACGGTAACTCTCTTGATTTTTTGATTTGCACAGATGATAAAAAAATAGTTGTTGACACAAAGTATAAACTGAAATACAATTATGGCCAAATTCACGAAGACATGAGACAGGTCGCTGGATACGCAAGATTGAATAAAGTAAAAAATAAATTACCATACATTGACAATGAAATTCCTTGCTTAATTATTAATCCAAAACCTGCTGACAGTAAAAATGATAGTAAATTAGAAATCGATAAATTACTCGAAGATGAAAATAAAATAAATGCTTATCACCAAATCTACAAAATAGGAATTGATTTGCCTCTAATGTAGGTTTATGGACATGATGAGTTCCTGTTATCAATAATGTCTTTGAGATTGCTTCTCTTCGCTCGCAATGACTAAAATGAAAATCAATTCAAAAACTCATTCGTATTAATCCTAACACAATACTCACTCCCCAAATACAGAGGATTACCATGCTTCTCAGACCAGAAGCCATCCAGAATATCCTTTGTGAGACAACGGTAAACAGCAGTTCCTTTGTAGATTTTCTGATCATCGCCTTCATAATTAAAGTTGATCAATAAAATATCATCTTTAAAAAAACCTGTACCATTTTGTTCGTGGTCGCCGATTATCCATTGGGCGATGATGCGGTTGTTTTCATCAAGAGAAAGAGTCAATATTCCGTGATAGGAAATGTGATCCGATTCTTCCTGATTACTGCCCTGAATAGAGTAGCTGCCTGCCAAATCCTGTACTGTCATTGATTTAATTTTTATGGATAACAAATTTAGAAACTTTTATAATGTCGGAATCAGGATAAAACGTGTTTTCTGATATTTATTTTTGTTTTAGATTTGCGGTAATGTTCTACCTATTTTTAATAATCAATCTGATCACTTTCACAATCTTTGCTTTGGATAAATGTAAAGCGACCCAACACAAAAGAAGAATTTCTGAGTTTTCTTTGCTAACCTTGACGTTTATTGGAGGGACAGTCGGATCCATTTTGGCAATGCTGATTTTCAGACATAAGGTTTCTAAGAAAAGTTTTTTGCTTAAACTGTGCGGAATTATTGTATTGCAGATTATTATTTTTGTTGGATACCGGAACTGGGGTGTGGGAAGTTTTGAGTAGATTGAAAATCAGGAAACTGACAACCAAAAACTGACAACCAACAACGAATTTAACACTTTTTAAATACCACATCACTAAGTCACGGCATTATATTTTCTTAGTCATTAGCATATAACACCAAAAAATAAAATAATATGTCAAAGAAAATTGCAATCTTAGCAACACACGGATTTGAAGAAAGCGAATTAAAATCTCCCAAAGAACATTTAGAACAACAAGGCTGGACAGCTCATATCGTCAGCCCAAAGGCTGGAACCATCAAAGCATGGGCAGAAAAAGACTGGGGACAGGAATATAACGTCGATAAAACTTTAGATGAGGTTTCTGCCTCAGAATACGACGCCTTGGTACTTCCGGGAGGTGTTATCAATCCCGATCAGTTAAGAACGAATGATAAAGCTTTGTCTTTTGTTCAGGATTTTTTCAAACAGCATAAACCGGTCGCTGCCATCTGCCACGGACCGCAAATTCTGATTAATGCAGGGGCTGTTGAAGGTAGAAATCTAACTTCTGTAGATTCCATCAGTATCGACCTTAAAAATGCAGGCGCACAATGGGAAGACAGCGAAGTAGTGGTAGACAATGGTTTGGTTACAAGCCGTACTCCCGAAGATCTTCCTGCCTTTAACGCCAAAATGGTGGAAGAAATTAATGAAGGGCAGCATGAAGATCAGAATTTGTAATATTTTCTAGGTTCTTTTGCCTTGATGCAAAAAGAAGACGTAAAATAATCTCAGCAAAATATAATCAAGACGGAAAGCTTCTGATAAAATTTAAAGTTTTATTAGGAGCTTTTTCCCGCTTTCCACTATATCTTTTGTTCCGCTTTGCTGCACAAAAGGATGTCGTTGCAATCGGGGCTAGGATTTTCGTTATTCCTTAAAATATTTTAGAATTAAATCAACTTTGTCATTTTAGTGATCTCAGTTCAAAAATTTTTTACTCTACAAATATATCTTTGAAAATATTATTTTTTCGATATATATTTATATTATTAATTTTTAAAAAGAACCATGAAAAAAGTAACATTTAATTTAATCGTTGGAGCCGGATTAGTTTTAGGAACGGCTGCCTTATTTGGACAAAAATCTTTTAACACAATTACTCCAGTTACATTAGCTGAAAAAAAACAGGATGCCGGTGTTGAAGGCACTTGGAAACTCTATAAAGCAGATGGAAAAGTCGTGAAGGAAAACGTAACAAAAATATTTGCTGCTAACGGTGTAATTATTACAAAATACCCAAAAAGAACAACAAAAACGAAATGGAAAATAGAAAACGGAAAGCTTTGTACGAATGATTATGATCGTGATGAGTTTCAATGCAACGACTATAAAGTCACAAAAACTACTTTAACGTATACTTTTTTGAATTCAGAAATAATTTACACTCGTAAATAATATATTTTAATAGATAACTTTTGAAAATAAAAATGCCCGAAGAAATTCGGGCATTCGTTTTAGAAATATATAATTAAAATTACTTCAAAGTAAACTTTACCTTAGTTTTAATCGCATCAGAAGAGTTTCCGATTTGCGCTTCAAAATCTCCAGGTTCTGCAACCCAGTCGTGCTTTTGAGCATCAAAATAACTTAACGCCGTTTTGTCGATTGTGAAAGTCACTTCTTTTTGTTCACCAGGATTTAAAAATACTTTTTCAAAACCTTTCAACTCCTTTGCCGGGCGTTCAACAGATGATTTTACGTCGGTGATGTATAACTGAGCCACTTCAGCACCGGCTTTTTTACCTGTGTTTTTTACAGTAACCGTGAACGTGATTTTATCGTCCTGAGTCATCGCTGATTTGTCTGCTTTTGCTTTTCCGAACTCAAAAGTGGTGTAGCTTAAACCATGACCGAAGCTGAATAATGGTTTGATCTTTTTGGTGTCGTGCCAACGGTAACCTACAAAGATTCCTTCGTTGTATTTTATGTTGATCGGGTTTTTCTGGTCTTTACCTTTTCCTGCTGCTAACTCTTCTTTATTTCCGGGATATTCTCCCATTGTGTGAGCTGAGTTGTCTTCCAGCTTTACAGGAAATGTAAACGGAAGTTTTCCTGAAGGATTCGCATCACCCGACAAAACGGAAGCGATAGAATTTCCTGCTTCAGAACCTAAGTACCAACCCTGAACAATAGACGGAACTTCTTTAATCCACGGCATGGCTACTGCATTTCCGCTTACTAAAACTACGGTGAAATTCTTATTTGCTTTTGCCAAAGCGGAAATTACATTGTCCTGATTATACGGAAGTCCGTAACTTTTTCTGTCATTTCCTTCACTGTCCTGAAAATCAGATTTGTTTAATCCACCTATAAAAATCACATAGTCTGATTTTTTAGCGAGTTCAACAGCTTCATTCAGTAATTCTTCAGGCGAACGGCTATCTTTTAAGTCTTGACCCGATTTTACACCGTTGTATTCTCCACCCACATCTCCTACGTAACCTCTTGCAAACTGTACGTCAGAGTTCTTACCAAACTTTGTTTTGATTCCGTCTAAAGGTAAAGTTTCATATTTTACCTTTAAAGAAGATGAACCACCACCGACAGTCATTACCTTGATAGCATTTTCGCCAATAACGGCAATTTTTTTAGCTTTATTGATGTCGATGGGAAGTACGTTTCCTTGATTTTTCAACAAAACGATTCCTTCTTCACCGATTTCTTTTGCAACAGCTTTATGTTCGTCAGAAGCAATGTTTCCAAAAGGTTTTTTGGTGCTCATCGTTGTTTTATAGGCTAGACGTAAAAGTCTGGTTACTTTGTCGTCAAGCTCTGCAGTTCCTACTTTTCCTGATTTAATTAAATCTAAATAGGGTTTTGCTAAATAATAATTGTCATAAGCATTTCTTGTTCCGGCAGAAAGTCCGTTTGTCCAGCTTCCGAATTCTACGTCTAATCCGTTGTGAATCGCTTGCTCCGTATTGTTTACTGCACCCCAGTCTGAAACCACCACGCCTTTGTATTTCCATTCTCCTTTCAGAATGTCATTTAAAAGATATTTGTTCTGACTTGCGTACTGATTTTTGTACATATCATAAGCGCCCATAATCGTCCAAGAATCTCCCTCCGTCACAGCCGCTTTGAAAGGCGGAAGGTAAATTTCATACAACGTTCTGTCATCCACAATCACATTGCTTGTATGACGGAACATTTCCTGATTGTTTAAGGCAAAATGTTTCACAGAAGTGGCTACTCCGTTGGATTGTACTCCCTGAATGTACGGAACGACCATTTTGGAAGTCAGATACGGATCTTCTCCCATGTATTCGAAGTTTCTTCCATTCAAAGGTGTTCTGTAAATGTTAACTCCTGGCCCTAAAAGAATGTCTTTCTTTCTGTATCTTGCTTCCTCACCTAATGCCTTACCGTAGTTCCAAGACATTTTCTTATTCCATGTTGCGGATAAAGCTGTTAGAGCAGGGTAGGCGATAATCGAGTCGTTGGTCCATCCGGCCTGATCCCATTCATCCCACATTACTTCTGGGCGAACTCCATGCGGGCCGTCTGTTGTCCAGAATTCAGGAATTCCTAATCTCGGAACACCAGGCGAACTGAACTTTGACTGTGCGTGAAGCATCGCAATTTTTTCTTCCAGTGTCATTCTGGAAAGCGCATCCTTAATTCGCTGTTCAACAGGTTTAGATTCGTCTAAATAAACAGGAGTAGTATTGGTTTGAGCCATTGCTGAGGCAGATATTAACGTAAACAAACTTAAGAGTACAGTTTTCTTCAACATAAAAAACTTTTTATTTGATTACTTACAAAAGTAGGTAAAATAATCATTATCTCAAATTGAGAAAATAAGTTTTTTTGAAAAATGGTTATTTTTAACCAATATACTGTGATTAATTGTAGGGTTAATTTTTCACATTTTAAATATTTAAAAATTTAAATGTGAAAAATTATTCTCGCAAATTATACAGATTAATAAAAGCGTAAAATAAAATCTGCCTAATTAGCTTAATCAGCGAGATAAATTTTTTAATTATTTAGTGAGAATAAAAATAATTTTAAAATAAAAACACCGCTTCGGAGGCAATGGTTTTTCCGAAACGATGTTTGCATATAATAGATCTTTTACAAGTTCAATGTTTAATATTGTTTAGCTACTCCGTCTTTTTGCTTTTGTAAAAATCCATCCCTTCAGAGAAGGGGCATTTTTAGTTTCACCATCAACCATCAACCATCAACTGCCAACTGCCAACCAACAACTATTACTTCCAGCCTTTTACAGCGCCGCCTTTGAAAATTTCTTTGGTTTTGTCTTCCACTTCTTTAGACTGATACGCTTTTAAAAAGTTCTTCACTTTTTCATCATTCTTATTGTCTTCTCGTGAAACCACAACATTCATGTAAGGAGAATCTTTATCTTCTTTAAAGATTCCATTTTTGTTGGCGTCTAGTCCGGCTTGTGCTGCAAAATTATTATTGATAATAGCGATTACGACTTCTTTATCATCCAGAACCCTCGGAAGTTGAGGTGCTTCTATTTCGAGAATCTTCAGCTGTTTTGGATTTTCAGCAATGTCGGTTACTTTTGGCAATAATCCGATTCCGTCTTTTAATTTTAATAAACCATTTTTCTGTAAAAGAAGAAGAGAACGACCTCCGTTGGTGGGATCATTTGGAATCACAATTGTACTTCCGTTTTGCAATTCACTAATATTTTTTATTTTTTTCGAATAAGCGACAATGGGGTAGACGAAAGTGTTTCCCACAACGGCAAGTTTATAACCTCGCTGTTTAGATTGTTCATTAAGATATGGAACATGCTGAAATGCATTGGCGTCGATGTCTCCATTGTTCAAAGCCTCGTTGGGAACTACATAATCGTTGAATGAAACAAGCTCCACTTCAAGATTATATTTCTCTTTGGCTACTTTTTTTGCAGTTTCGGCAATCTCTTGTTCAGGTCCGGAAGTTATCCCGACTTTAATGAAATTAGGATCATCTTTTCTAGGTGAACTGCACGCCCCGAATAACAGCAATCCAGCTGCTAAACTTAGAATTTTTATTTTTTTCATTGTAAATTATTTTTTATTAACTGTATAACTATAAAACTGTTTAAACTCATCGATGATCAAACCTCTTCGCCAATCTGTCGCCCGAAAACTGAATGATAAACACCAAAGCGACCAAAAGACCAAGCACAAGATTCATAATCAACGCATCATAACCAATATATCCGTACTGATACCCGATTTGTCCCAATCCACCGGCTCCCACAGCTCCACCCATTGCGGAATATCCGACCAAAGTGATAAGAGTGATCGTCGCATTATTAATGAGTGAAGGCAAAGCTTCTGGCAGTAAAACTTTTTTAATAATCTGAAACGGTGTCGCTCCTAAAGCTCTTGCCGTTTCGATCAAACCATTCGGAATTTCCAAAAGACTGTTTTCTACTAATCTTGCGATAAATGGTGCTGCACCGATACTCAAAGGAACCAACGCAGCATTCATTCCGATGGAAGTTCCGACCAAAGATCTTGTGAAAGGAATCATCCAGACAATCAAAATAATAAAAGGAATTGACCTAAAAATATTAACCAAAACCGACAGAATTCTATTGTAAATGGTATTTTCTAAAAGCTGCCCTTTTCGGGTAATAAAAAGCAGAATTCCGATCGGAAGGCCAAGCACGAAACCGAAAAATCCTGATACAAAAGTCATATAAACGGTTTCCCAGACTCCTTTTGAAAGAAGTGAAAGTACAGTGTCACTAAGCATATCCTTTTAAAGTATTTTGAATGTTATTCTGATTAAAATAATAGATGGCTTTCTGGTTTTCTTCACTCTCACCTTTCAGGTGCAGAAGAAGTTTTCCAAAATTGGAATCTCCCAAATATTCCACATCAGCTTTAAGAAGTTTGTATGGAATTTTATATTGATCGTAAATGATTGAAAGCAGTTCTTCAACGCTTATTTTTTCGTTTAATTCGATTTCAACCAACGGAAAAAGTCCGTCTTGCGGCTCTTTCTGTAGTTTTTTGTTGAGTTCTTGCGGTATAGTCATAACACCTGAGTTTAAAAATTGTTTAATGATAGGATTGTCTTTGTTGGAAATAATTTCGCTCAAAGTTCCTTTTGTTACTAATTGTCCTTTGTCGATGACGGCAACATGGTTGCAGATCGCTTTGATGACTTCCATTTCGTGGGTGATCAGTAAAATCGTGATTCCCAAACGGTGGTTGATGTCTCTCAGCAACTGCAAAATAGATTGCGTGGTTGCCGGATCGAGCGCGCTTGTCGCTTCGTCGCAGAGTAGGAGATAAGGATCATTGGCTAAAGCTCTCGCAATGGCAACCCTTTGTTTTTGTCCACCCGATAAACTTTTAGGATAATCATGAGCTTTATCTTCCAAGCCTACAATTTTTAAAAGTTCGCTGACCTTTTCTCGGATTTTTTCTTTACTTAAATTGTCCAATTCCAGTGGAAGTGCGATATTTTCAAAAACTGTTCTCGATGAAAGCAGATTAAAATGCTGAAAAATCATCCCGATTTTTTTACGCTCTTTGGCGAGTTGTTTTGATTTTAATTTTGTGAAATCTGTTCCCTTGATGATGATTTGTCCGTTATCAGGTCTTTCCAGAAGATTGACGGTTCTAATCAAAGTACTTTTTCCGGCTCCCGAAAATCCGATGATTCCTACGATATCGCCTTTTTCAATGCTGAGATTGACATCATCTAAAGCTTTAAAAGATTGCTTTTTCTGATGAAAAGTCTTTGATATGTTTTTGATTTCTATCATTTTTTTGAATTGTTGTTAAATAAAAAAGGCTCTACAACGTGGTAAAGCCTTTAAAAATATGTCATAATAAAAGTAAGGTCATCCACTAAAATTCACATATAAAGGCATGCAGCATTGCATCATCATATTATTGATGTTGATCATCTTCATTGTATTGTATCTGAAATTTGTTTTCATTTTCATTTCCAAACCTGATTACGGGTGCAAATATAAAACATATATTTTTATTAGTCTACTTTTTTTGTAGACTTTTTAATGATTCATATTTAATCTTTTGATTTTTAGAGTTTTATTTTTTTAATTAAGTTGATATTTCAGTTTTATTTAAATTAAACTATTTTTAAAATATGAAAATTCAAATCATTAGCGACTTGCATCAGGAATTTGGTTCAACAGATTTATCTTTTGATAACGCAGATGTTGTTGTGCTGGCAGGAGATGTCAATTTGGGAACAAAAGGAATTGAGTGGATCAAAACTAAAATTTTTGACAAGCCCGTCATTTACGTTCTTGGAAATCATGAATATTACAAAGGTTCTTATCCGAAAACTTTAAACAAAATAAAAGAAGCTGCAAAAAATTCCAATGTATTTGTTCTGGAAGATTCTTTTGTAGATATTGAAGATGTAAGATTTCACGGAGCAACTTTGTGGACAGATTTTTCGATTTTCGGAAGTCCGATGGCTTACGGAAGTCTTTGCCAAACTCAGATGAATGATTATAAATTAATCAGACGCGATCCTTCTTATTCTAAAATGCGCAGTATTGATACTTTCAAAATTCATCAATTCTCAAGGTATTGGCTCAAGGAGAGTCTGGAAAATTCAAAAGGAATGAAAAATATTGTCGTTACGCATCATGCGCCAAGCTTAAAATCTGTTTCTGAACATTTTAAAAATGATCCGGTCACTTCAGCGTATGCTTCCAATCTTGAAAACTTTATTGAAGAATATCAGCCGTTGTATTGGATTCACGGACACATTCATACGCCTACAAGATATAAAATTGGCAACACAGAAATTATCTGCAATCCTCACGGCTATGTTACTGAAAAATATAATGGCCATGAGAAAGAGTTAATCGTCAAAATTTAATGCTCCTACGATTTCATATAATTTTACCATTTTAAAAAATGTACAAGATTTTCAAAATCCCATAAAGTAAAAACCTCACTTCTTCGTCTCTATCAGCAAAGGTTTTAAACCATGAAAACAATGAAGAATACAAACATTCAAGACGGAATTATTCTGATTCCTGATTTCAGTGGATTCACTGAATTTGTGTTCAATACAAAACTTTATACCGGAGAATATATTGTAAGACAACTACTTTCTATTTTGATTGATGTAAACAATCAATATTTTGATATTTCTGAAATTGAGGGCGATGCGATTTTGTTCTATAAATACGATCAAAAACCTTCCTACCAAAAAGTTTCTAAGATGCTTCGAAATATGAGAAATGCTTTCAATATGAAAATTTTGGAACTGAGTGAAATGTTGAATACCACCATTGAATTATCATTAAAATTTATCGTTCACTACGGAAAATTTACACAATACAACATCGGAAGTTTCAAAAAACTATACGGAAAACCCGTAATAGAAGCTCATCAAATGTTGAAAAATGATTTGGCTGAGCAACCTTCTTATGCTTTATACAGTCATTCTTTTTTGGAGAGTTCTCAGAAGGACGATGCGGATTCAAATAAAGAACCGATGCACGTATCAGAAGTTGGAGCGATTCAATATTTTGGAAATATAGATTAGCAATTTATTATTTATTATTCTTTGTTATTTACTTTTCAATATTCGGAGAATTTTGGAGTTTTTTTGTTTTAGTTCTAAAACTTCTATATCTTTAAAATGTGATAAAAAATTATGGCTGGAAATTTTATTTTTAATAGAGAGAATATTAGGCAAGTTGAATTATTGCTACCCAAACTTAAATACTCTGTATTGCCTACAGAAATTATAAAATGGTTAGAAAATTTTGAAGACGATGATATTCCACATGCATTAGATATTCTAAAAGTATTCGAATATATATCGTTTAATGAATTCATGAATAGAATAAATAGTCTATTAAAGGAGGCATATAAAATGATTCCTATTAATGAAAGAGCTATTATATTTCCTTATGGTAAAGTTGGCAAAAGTGGAACCTTAGTTACGTATCCATTATCACATACAAATGCTTATAAAAAAAGAGAAATAGAAGCTAAAGCAGCTTTTTTTAAAAATAGAAAATATGATCATAATATCATAACACATGATTTAAAGAATATACCTAATCCGAATGATTTTAAACACATTATTTTTTTAGATGATTTTATAGGTAGTGGAAAAACTTTTGTAAAAGCTATCAATGATGAAGAAACGAAAGATTGGTTAAATTGTTATAAGCTTAATAGTTATTTTTTGCTAAGTTCGATCATCATGAAAGAAGGTGAAGAGTATATTCTTTCTAAGTTTTCAAAACAGAAGCTAATTATTTGTGGGGAGAGAAGATATAAAGTTTTTGACTCAAAAAATTCTGTATTTAAGTTGTTTAGCAATCATAAGACAATTGAAAATTTAGTTAAAACTTACGGTAATGAAATAATAGTTAATTATAATCCACTTTCGACAGCACCATTAGGTTATGATAATAGTGAATCATTAATCTCTTTTTTTCATGGAACGCCTAATAATACACTTTCGATAATTTGGGGAAATAATAAATGGAGACCACTGTATCCAAGGGCTGCTGAATTAAGAATTTCAGAAGCTTCAAAATATAAAAGAAATATAAAATATTACATACTATTATGTGAAAAATTAGGAATCAATATTTTTGATGGTTTAAATAAAATTGATGATTTACCTGATAAAAGAAAAGAGGATACTATCAAAAGAAAATCACAAAATCACTCAATTATTGCCTTATTAAATTTAAAAAACAAAGGATATGAAAATATTTATATTTGTCAATTGTTAGGTTTGACTAGAGAAGAATTACATGATGTTTATATTGAAGCTAGAAATAAAAAACTTGTTAATTCTGAGTACACAAAAATTACAAATAAAGGATTTGAAATTCTCAAAGAAATGAAAGAACTTTCAAGCAAATATATTAATCGACGAGAAATTGAAAAAAATCTTGTAATAAAAGAAGAGAATAGTTTATATATACCTTTTACGTTCATGGGAATGCAATAATTTGTTAGCATTTATCTGCAAAGATTTCTCAGTGCCGTGTATTGAGAATTAATAAAGAGTCTTTATGACAAACATAATGGCTATAAGCTGATTATTTACAGTTGCAATAAGATTATTCTATATTTCTGAAAATCTAAAAGAAGGAAATGAATTAATTCAAATTAATTGATAAAAATCATTTTCTATAATTGTGGTAACATAATTTCAGAATGATAGCGGCATATGGCTTAACATTACTAGTATTTTATTAAATAAAATTTTAACATTCAAGTATAGTAGTAACAATGAATTCATTCCCAATTGAACGTTTTAAAATATTAGCGAAAGAGCAAGGTCATTCTGACGAATATATAAGAATTTGTTTAGAATATGCTTTAAAATTGACCGAAAAGAAATATCCAGTACTTTTTACTTTAGAACACTTAGCTATAGCAATAGGGGTTAAATCAAGCTTTCTTCGATTACTTATTGGTGATTTAAAAACGGAAGAAAAAATCTCAAAGTTAAAGTACCCATTAAAAGAGAAACGTTATAAACTATTTTTCATCAAAAAGAGAAGAGGAGGTAAAAGAGAGATAATGGCTCCTGATAAAGATGTCAAATATATTCAAAAATGGATTTTGTTTAATATACTTGGAAAATATCCTTTAAGAGACAGTTGTACTGGTTTTAGACCAAACATTTCTATAAAAGATAATGCTTTAATGCATGAAGGTGCATTTAAAATCTTAAAAATAGATTTATTAAAATTTTATGATACTATCACAGAAGAAAGAGTTTATGGAGTATTTAAAAGTATGGGGTATCGTAGTAATTTAGCAGTAAGTTTATCTAAATTGTGTACGTATAAACATAAACCTGAGTATTGGAATAGTTTTAATTCAAAAGAAAAAGAACTTCTAGCTTATTATGTGAAAGAAATGCCTGCGATTTTACCCCAAGGTTGTCCATCAAGTCCAATGTTGGCAAACATCATAGCATCCAAAATGGATTATAGATTTGAAGAATTAGGAAAAAAAATGAGTTTTTCATATTCTAGATATGCAGACGATTTAACATTTTCAATTAAGGGTAATGGGATTTTACCGACTTTATCATTTATAAATAAAATTATTACAGAAGAGAATTTTCATGTAAATACTGATAAAACAAGGTATATGTTAAAAGGACAAAAGCAGTATGTTACTGGATTAACAATTACTAACGGTGTTCACACTTCAAAAAAATATAGAAAAAAAATAGCGAGACATATTCATTTTTGTCGTCGGTTTGGTGTTGAAGTTCATCTAAATAGAATCCGAAAAGATTTTTTAGGATATTCTACTTTAAATTTTCATGACTGGCTTTACGGACATATTTGTTTTATTAATTCAGTTGATAAAGAGTACAGTCAAAAGTTGTTAACTGATTTTAATAAAATTAATTGGTTTATATGATAATATATTCTCAAAAAAAATCCCGACTTTTGCACCCCTTTCAATAATTCCGAATATTCATGAAACTTTGTATTGCCGAAAAACCCAGCGTTGCCAGAGATATTGCCAAAGTATTGGGCGCAACCATGCCTAAGCAGGGCTATATGGAAGGAAACGGCTACTGCGTGACATGGACTTTCGGACATCTTTGTACCCTCAAAGAACCCCATGATTACGGCCCGCAATACAAATCTTGGAATTTGTTTTTGCTGCCGATTATTCCCACCAATTTTGGGATTAAATTAATTCCAAATCAAGGTGTTGAAAATCAGTTTAAAGTCATCGAAAGATTGGTCGCCGAATGTGATGAGGTCATTAATTGCGGGGATGCGGGGCAGGAGGGAGAACTCATTCAGCGATGGGTTTTGCAGAAAGCAAAATGCGACAAACCAGTACAGCGTTTGTGGATTTCATCATTGACGGAAGAAGCAATTAAAGAAGGTTTTCAGAAATTAAAACCAGCCGAAGACTATAAAAATCTTTATCTCGCGGGAAATGCAAGAGCGATAGGAGACTGGTTGTTGGGAATCAATGCCACCCGACTTTTTACTAAAAAATTTGGCGGAAATAAAGCGGTTTTGTCAATAGGAAGAGTGCAGACTCCGACTTTGGCGATGCTCGTTCAGCGTCAGAAAGAAATTGATGCATTCTCCACAGAAGAATATTGGGAACTGAAAACGAAATATCGTGACGTTATTTTCAATGCGGCAATAGACCGTTTAAAAACATTAGACCGAGCCGAAAAAGGTTTGGAATATTTAAAGGTCAACCCTTTTGAAATTCTTTCATTTGAAATCAAAGAAGGAAAAGAAAAAAATCCAAGATTGTTTGACTTGACCGGACTTCAGGTGGAGGCCAATAAAAAGTTTGGTTATTCTGCAGACAGTACTTTAAAATATATTCAGAGTCTTTACGAGAAAAAGCACGTTACGTATCCGCGTGTCGATACGACCTATCTATCCGAAAGTTTATACCCGAAAATAGGAGGGATTCTTCAAAGCATGGTTATTTACAAAGATTTGATTTCGCCTTTGCTGGAACAGCCTATTCCAAAATCGAAAGCAGTTTTTGATGATGCGAAAGTAACCGATCACCATGCGATTATTCCGACTGAAATTCCGCCGACTCAGAATTTAACGAGAGAAGAAAAACTGATTTATGATTTGATTGCGAAACGATTTATCGCCGTTTTTTATCCTGAATGTAAAATTTCAAATACTTTGGTGGAAGCTCAGGTAGGAACGATTCCGTTTAAAACTAGCGGAAGGCAGATTCTTGAACCGGGCTGGAGAGCCGTTTACGCAAAAGATGCCAAAGAGGAACCGACTGATAAAGAAAAAGATAAGGACGAAGAACAGACTATCCCTGAATTTAAAGTTGGAGAAACCGGACCGCACGAACCGATGATTCATCAGGGAAAAACTTCTCCGCCAAAAGCTTATACTGAAGCAACTTTACTTCGAGCTATGGAAACTGCCGGAAAGCAGGTCGACGATGAAGAACTTCGTGAAATGTTGAAAAACAACGGAATTGGTAGACCTTCAACCCGTGCTAATATTATTGAAACGCTTTTCAAGAGAAAATATATTGAAAGGAAAAAGAAAAACTTAGTTGCGACTTCGACAGGAATTCAGCTGATCGATACGATTGAAGATGAATTATTGAAAAGCCCCGAATTAACAGGGGAGTGGGAATTGAAGCTTCGTAAAATCGAGAGTGGTGAATATGAAGCCAATCAGTTCAAAGATGAGTTGATTCAGATGATCAGAGAACTCACCAAAAAAGTCGTTGACGGAAAAGCGAAAGTCTTCACCTTGCATGAAGAAAAAGAAGAGGTTAAAGAAAAGAAAAAACGTGAACCTGCCGTAAAAAAAGAATTACAGTCTTGGGAAGAAACAAAATGCCCGAAATGTAAAGGACACAATTTGATGAAAGGAAAAACCGCAGTCGGATGTTCCGATTTTAAAAACTGCGGCTTCAAAGTTTCATTTGATATTTTTGGCAAAAAGCTTTCCGATAAGCAATTAATGGATTTAGTTTTAAAAGGAAAAACTTCAAGATTAAAAGGTTTCACGACTCATCCAGATAGTTTAAGTGAAGGAATTGTCTCATTGTCTCCTGAATTTATAATTCATTTGAATTCATAATCAATTGATTAATATACCGTTTGTCATTTCGAAGGAATTTAGTTTATTTATTAGATTTTTACAGTCGAGATTCCTCCGGAATGACAAAAAACATAATAATCTAATCATTGAATTTCAATAATTACTTCAAATATAATCTCATTCTCGCTTCATACTCGGGCTTGGTTTTCAAGAATTTCCAAATTTTCTTATCGTCGGGATTACTGATTCTGTAAAAAATAATTTTATCAGCAGAATATTTAAAATAAGGATGATTTTTCAACCATTCTTCGGGAGCGTCCACCAAAGTATGTCTTGCCACTTTTGAATTGTCTAATGGCGCAATGTTTAGTAATTTCTGAACCAATTCTTTGTCAATGTTATACGTTTCTAAAATCTGTTCTTTCGTCATAAAACCGCCTAATTTTTTTCTGAAACCAATCATTGAACCGGCACTTTTTTCGTCCAAGCCAAATTCTAATAACTGTTTGAATGTAATAGAATTCATATCTGTTTTTGAGAAATCTGTTTTTTCCTGCTTAAATTCTGGCTTTTTATCCATAGAATTTTTTGCCATTGTGGAAGCACTGAATTTGATGTAAGGTTTCAATTCTTCAAACTTTTCTGCTGAAATAACAAAGCAATTTTTAATATCTTCTAAAGTTTTAAAACTTCCTTTTAAATTTCTATCACGGTAATTAACAATTACATTCGCCTGTTTTTCAGAAAATCCTAAAGCCATCCAACCGTTTACATCCAATGTATTTGGATCAAAAGCAGTTTGCGGAGTTTTAGATTTAAATGTATTCGATTTTCCAGCAAAAGCATTGAAATTGGCAGGAGTTTTTGCAGGTAAAATAAGATAGGGTTCAAGTTTCGCATAGTTTTCTTTATTGATGATAAAACACTCTTTAAACTTTTCTTTGCTCACAAAACTTCCACCCAAATAACTTTTGTATTTCAAAATGGCGGCAGATTGTTTCTCAGAAAATCCCATATTTTCCCAATCGTTTTGTGACAGTTGATCGGGATTAAATTTTCTTGTAATGTTTAAAGTTTTATTTTCATAATTTTTAAATCCAGAATTTCCAGATTTTGCTTCCAAATTGGTTTCAGGCAACAAAATAAAAGAACTAAGCTGCGAAAATTTTTCTTCAGAAATCGCATAGCATTTTTTGAATTGCTCTTTAGAAAGAAATTTTCCGCCGACAATTTTCTTATACTTTAAAATCGTTGCAGTTTGTTTTTCAGAAAATCCAAGCTTTTGCCATTGATGTTCATCTAAATCATTTGGATCGAACTCAGAAACAGATTCTACGGGTAAGCTTTCAGAAATAAAGGTAACTTCAGGAAAAGGTTCATCAGATTTTTCGGTATATTTTTGAAAGGCAAGTAGCGTGAGTAAGAGCATTCCAAGAAATGCCATTTGCTGGTAATAATTTTTTTTCATCCGTTTATTATGTTTTATTTTGATGAAATGCTGCTTCTGAAACTTTCAATTATTAAGTGAAAGTTTGTCAAAAGTGAAACATTACGGAATAAAGTTATGAATTAATTTAATTCATAGATTAATAAAATGAGAAAACATTACATTTATATATTTGTTTATCAGTTAGTTGTAGTGCAAGCTTGGTATTGGGACTCAATGAAATTAGACAGGTTTTTCTATGAAATAAGCTTTGGGTTAGGTAATTCAGCACTACCAAATTCTTAATAAAATCGTATTTATCAACAATAGATATCTTTGATTTTTTACTTTTATCACTCGGAATTATAATTTTATTCAGAATCTTTTTCTACCAATGAGTCTTTTAGCTTCAGCAATTCAGCTTTTACAAATTCCAACCGGTCGATTAAAGTAACGGTTTCAGAAATTTTTGAGTTGGTGGTCAGCGCAATTCTCGCTCCGTCAAGCGTGTAACCTTTTTCTTTCACCAAGTGATAGATGATTTTCAGGTTTTTGATGTCTTCCGGAGTGAAATATCGGTTTCCTTTCTTGTTTTTTTTTGGTTTGATGATAGGGAATTCCTGTTCCCAATATCTTATTAATGAAGCGTTTACATCGAATGCTTTAGCAACTTCTCCTATCGAATAATACAGTTTGTCGGGTAAATTTGTCTTCATTGTAAATGATCCTGAAAATTCAAAGATAAATATTTTTTAAGCTCGGGTACAAATACACGTTGTAAAATGTTCAGGTTAAATGTATTTTTGTGTTCTTTCACACTTAATAAAATCAGGATGAATTCTATCTCGGTATTGCATATCAATCTTTTTCAGTCAGAGAAAAACGCTCCGGATTTTTATTTTAATACTTTAAAAAATCACTTGGTTTCGAGCCATAAGCATATTGAGAAACCGCATCGTCATGATTTCTATGTCACCGTTATTTTCACCAAAGGACAAGGAATTCATGAAATAGATTTTCAAAAATATGATGTTTCTGAAGGGAGTTTATTTTTTCTTTCTCCGGGGCAAGTGCACAGCTGGGAACTTTCTGCAGATACTGACGGTTATATTTTCTTTTTTTCTCAGCTATATTATGAGATGCATTATGTGAATCAAAAATTAAAAAACTTTCCATTTTTCAACTCGCCGAGCTTTCCGAGAAAACTTCAGATTCAATCAGAAGAATTGGATGGCATGGTTCATCTTTTTAAAGCAATTGAAAAAGAGCATTTGTCTCAAAATGTGATGAAACATAGCTTCATTCTTTCGTTGATTACCCAAATTTACATTCATTCGGTGAGAGATTTTTCTAAAAATGATCATGAAATTTCTGCTGTCGGTATTTCTTATTTTAAACATTATCAGGATTTTGAAAACTTATTGGAAGAGTTTTTCGTTTCACAAAAATCTATTTCTTATTATGCTTCCATGATGAATATTTCTCCGAAACATCTCAACAGAATTACGCAGACGGTCATGCAAAAAACTGCTTCGGAGATTATTACTGAAAGAGTAATTTTAGAAGCCAAAAGAATGCTGATTTATCTTGATGAAAGTCTGGTGGAAATCGCCTTCAGATTAGGTTACGAAGAGTATTCTTATTTCGCAAGAGTGTTCCGCAAAAATACTGGAATTACACCTTCTCAATTCGTTAAAAATCATAAAAATTAAGCTTTATAATAAAAGTTTAAACGGTCCTTCAAACGTCGTTTCGAAAGTATCTAAAATTTCTCCTTTATCGTCTAATACAGCGATGGTAATGTTTTGTTTGGAAAATTTGACGTCTTTTTCAGGGAAAGAAATACTGATAGAACCTTTCAGAATTTCATCACCTTTTAAAATAATTTTGCTTGAACCTGACGAAATAACTTCGGCATTATCGGGATAAAGTACTTTTATTGTAACTACTTTTTTCTCATTGGTTTTATTCAGAAAAGTATACGTGAAATTGTTGATGATTTTTCCGTCCCGCACAAAAAATGTTGATCCTGCAGGTTTGATAAATTTCGCTTCCATAGAACCTCGGTCGTAAATCAAAAATCCTAGAAGACCGATAAGTAATCCCAGAAAAACTGTTGTCACAACCATTCTAGAAGTTATCCCAGTTTTTTTTCCGCTTTCAATTTCTGCTTCTGTGGCATAACGCACCAATCCGGTTGGCAAACCTACTTTTGTCATTACTTCATCACAAGCGTCGATGCAGGCTGTACAATTGATGCATTCTAATTGCTGGCCGTTTCGGATGTCAATTCCTGTAGGGCAAACCACTACACATTGTCCGCAGTCGATACAGTCGCCTTTTGAAGAGGCATTTCTGTCTTCGCCATTTCTCCATTTTGCCCGGTTTTCTCCTCTTTTAGTATCGTAATAGACATTGATGGTTTGTTTATCGATCAATACGCCTTGAAGTCGTCCGTACGGACAAACCAATGTACAGACCTGCTCACGAAGCCATGCGAAAACGAAATAGAAAACCAATGAGAATGACAACATTGATATAAAATGTAAGGAATGTTCTAAAGGGCCTTCTGCAATGATTCTGAACATATTTTCATATCCGATGATATACATAAACATGAAATGTGCAATGATCAGTGAAATCATAAAGAAAACAGACCATTTTAAAACCCTTTTTTGGATCTTTTCAGAATCCCAATTTTGTCTGTCGAGCTTCATCTGTTTGTTTCGGTCGCCTTCAATCAAATATTCAATTTTACGGAAAACCATTTCCATGAAAATAGTTTGCGGACACAGCCATCCACAAAATATTCTTCCAAAAACTACCGTGAAAATCATTACAAAAATCACCGAAATTACAGCTCCCAAAGCTAAAATAAAGAAATCCTGAAGGTAAAAAGGCATACCGACAATGAAGAATTTTCTGTCAAGAAGATTGATGAGAAGAAACGGATTGTTGTTAATTTTTAAAAATGGAATTCCAAAAAATAATGCCAATAAAACATAACTTGTGTAATCTCTGTAATTGGTAAATTTCCCTTTTGGCTTTCTTGGGAAAACCCATTTTCGTTTTCCCGTATCGTCCATTGTTCCTACAGAATCTCTGAAAGCCTCACCATCACTTCCCGGAATTTTTATATTGCCTTGCTGAATACTCATCTTTGAATTTTATTTAATTAAAAGGACTTTTTAGAATATCATGAAATTATTTTCATGCTCAATTTTCCCTTAATAAAAGATGATGCAAAGCTCCTGATAATAAGTTTTGATAAATAATAATAAATACTTACAGAATAGGACAAAAAGGACATTCTGAAATGTTTTGTTTAAATTAAATAATTGATAATTTAAAATTGTCAGACCTTTTTACAAATCGTAAATTGTCAGCTTTAAATTTTAAAAGAATGAAAAATATATTGAATGCAGGTCTTGTTGGTTTGGTTTTGGCATTTCTCAGTTGTAAATCACAAAATTATAATGCTATGTTGGAGAACACTGAGCCAAAATTAATTTCAGATCAATTTACATTTACAGAAGGTCCTGCAACCGACAAAATCGGAAATGTATACTTCACAGATCAGCCCAATGATAAAATTTACGTTTGGGATTGGAAAACAGATAAAATATCTTTATTTTTAGATAAAACAGGTCGTGCCAACGGAACTTATTTTGATGATAATGACAATCTGATTACTTGTTCAGACAACGAAGGTGAAATCTGGAAAATAGGTAAAGACAAATCAATTGAGGTTTTATCTAAAGGTTTTGAGGGTAAAAGGCTCAATGGTCCTAATGATCTTTGGCTCGATGGAAATGGCGGAATTTATTTCACCGATCCTTTGTACAAAAGAGATTACTGGGAAAATTTCAAAGTAGAGATTCCTGAGAAAAATCTTTACTACCGAAATAAAGACGGCAAAATTTCAAAGTTGGAAACTTTTGTACAGCCGAATGGAATTATTGGAAGTACTAAATTGAAAAAGCTATATGTTTCAGATATAGATGCTGGAAAAACATATGTCTACGATATTTTAGGTGAAGGAAAATTGTCTGAAAAGAAATTATTTTGCGAAATGGGCTCAGACGGAATGACTTTAGATAAAGAAGGAAACTTATATTTAACAGGCGACGGCGTGACAGTTTTCAACAATAAAGGCGAGAAAGTTCATCACATCAAAATTCCTGAAGACTGGACCGGGAACGTGACTTTTGGAGGAGAAAAAAATAATATTCTGTTTATTACCGCTTCAAAATCGGTGTATACTTTACCGACAAAAACAAGTGGATTGAAATAAATTGAAATAAAGGTTGAGGTTTAAATTGAAAGAATTTTCAGTAAGCCTCAACCTTTGCCTTATCTTAATAAGCTACCTCCATTTTTACTTTCTTACCTTTCAGTTTTTCGGTGCTCAGTTTTTTCAGTAAATCTCTCACTTTTGTTCTTGAGACAGCCACATAAGACGTCGTATCTTTTACCTCAATCAGGCCTAAATCTTCTTTCTGTAATTCCCCTTTTTTCAATAAATATCCAACGATGTCTACTTTGTTGACTTTGTCTTTTTTTCCGGCACTTATGTAAATTGTCTGAAATGGCGGATTGGCAGGAACTTTAGAAAATTCCTTTACAGATTCTTCGGGCGTATCTTTTTTGATGAAAGGAAATTTTTCTTCCTCAGTCATCACCAGATAAGCAAAACCTTTGGCGTTCATTCTCGCAGTACGGCCATTTCTGTGGATAAAAGCATCTTCAGTTGTCGGCAACTGATAGTGAACAATCGATTCAACTTCAGGAACGTCTAAACCACGCGCAGCCAAATCGGTTGTGATTAAAACTCTCGCAGTATCATTTCTGAATTTTAGCAAGGCACGCTCTCTTTCGTCTTGTTCCATACCACCGTGGAAGGTTTCTCTGGCAATGCCTTTATCTAAAAGCAAATCGGCGATACGATCAACGGTTTCTCTATGATTACAGAAAATCAGGGTTCTTTTATTCCCTATCTTACAAATCAGATGAAATAAAGTATCGAGTTTTTCCTCAGAAATCGTCATTACTTTTCTTAACTGAATGTCAGGTTTATTCTCACCTAATTTTAAGAAATCGACTACTTTTTCGTCTTTTAGACCAGTGAACTTCGGAATTTCATCCATAGAAGTTGCTGACGTCAGGATTCTCTGAAAAAGGTTGTACATATTTTCGATAATGTATTCCATATCATCATGAAAACCTAATTCTAAAGCCTTATCAAATTCATCAAGTACCAGATTTTTGATTGTTTTTACATCAAGATTTTTATTTCTCATGTGATAGGCAATCCTTCCCGGAGTTCCGATCAAGACTGCAGGGGCTTCTTTGAGATTGTTTATTTCAATCTTTTTATCATGGCCGCCGTAGCACACCGTCACCTTAAAATCTGTTCCCATCGATTTGAAAACCTGCTCGATCTGAAGGGCCAGTTCTCTCGCTGGAACTACAATTAAAGCCTGAATTCCTGTAGATTCTTTTTGCAGATTTCTTAGAACCGGAAAAAGAAAAGCCAATGTTTTTCCTGAACCCGTAGGCGAAAGCAAAACAACATCCGTATTGTTTTCCGTAGTTTTGTATGTAGATTTCTGCATCTGATTCATATCCTGAATCTGCAGTTTTTTATAAATAGATTCTAATTCCATTTTGCAAAGGTAAAGGATTTTGGAAATTGAACCTATTTTAAAAAGATCTTGACTTTATATTTATAGTAATATCGAAAACCAGTAAGAGAAAAATTTTATTTCGAATTCAACCAATATTAAATTTTAGTCGCTTGTCGGTAAGGCAATTTTTATAGGTTTAATATTTTTATAAGGTTCCTTTTCATGTGCAAATTGTAAATTATCAAAAGCAATTGCAGATTTACCTTTACTTATTTCTTTATTCACTATTTTTTCTAAAAAGGTAATTCCCATTGCAGAAACACCGTAATAGTCTATAAGAATAAACTCATTTTTTTCAAAATGTGCTTTTATAGAAAGGATCTTTTTATTGTTAAAACTTAAATGCTCATACTTTTCATTTGGATTCAGTTTTATTTCGTCAATAATCCTTTCTGAATTTACTTTATCAATTTTCATTTCATTCATTAGATACTTATGGACTGTCAATGGATTGAGAAATGATGAAAAATAATTTTGCTGGTGATTTTTTGCCCAAGGTAAATCAGTTTTTTGATTTTGGAATCGTTTGATTAATTCTATGGTCAAATCGAAACCTAAAGGTTTATTTTCATTATTGAAATTAGGAATGTAAATTCTAATTAAATTCCCGCTTTTAAGTTTAAATTCAGGGATTTGGATTCCGTTAATTTCAAAATTTTCACTGTGAAAAGTACTGTTTTGCATTTTGCTATTCAACTTTTTTAAATTTAAACGATTTAAAGATAATTAAATATTCATTGAAGTTGAGATATAAAAAAGTGATTATAGTGAAATTCAAAATATTTTAAAGAAATTTGTAACTATCAACTATCCTCCCATGACTCCCGAAAAAAGAAAACTCATAACCGACAGTTTCAACCGCTCCGAAACGTTGAAATTCTACAATGCCGAACTTCTCGAAGTAGAAACTGATTTCGTTTCCATTAAAATTCCAAAAATGGAAATGATGACCAGAACTGCCGGAATGTTCAATGGTGCAATGATTGCTTCGTTGGTAGATGTTTCTTCGGGTTATGCCGCTGTCAGCCATTACGAGCAAGATTGTTATGTTGTGACTGTAGAATTGAAAGTAAATTATCTGCGTCCGGCGATTGGAGATGCGTTAGTTTCAAAAGCGTATGTGGTGAAAGGCGGAGCTAAAATAAGCGTAATTCGCACAGAAATTTATACGGTGAATGAAGACCATTCTTCAGAAAGCCATGTCGCAACTTCTCTCGTCACCATGATGAAAATTAAATAACCCCCAAATAATTATTGGAACAGCTTTTGTTAAAATCAATGCATTTAAAATATAAATTATGAATATACTTATCCGACTTTTTATCACTGCGATTGTCGCTTTTTTACTCACAAAAATTCTTCCGGGCGTTCATTTTGACGGATTCACCGGAGCCGTTATTTTTGCCATCGTTTTAGGAGTTTTAAATCTTATTTTAAAACCAATTTTAAGCCTTTTTGGGCTTCCGCTGACGATTATTACTTTAGGTTTCTTTGCTTTGGTCATCAATGCCATTATCATTCTCGTTGCTGATTATTTCATAGATTCTATGGAAGTCAAAGGTTTCTGGTGGGCTTTTATTTTTAGTATTTTGCTGTCAATTATTACTTCACTTGCCAACTCGATGTTTGCAGATAAGGATTAAATTAGGAATTGTTTTTAATTAATTATAGTCGTCAGTTTTTCAGCTGACGATTTTTTTGTGATATTTCCAATCAATTATTTTTTTAATTCTTATATAAGCGTTAGCGGCTTTGTGAAAAAAACACAATTTGTTTAAATAAACTTTGTGGCCTCTGTGTTCACAACTCCAAAGCATAACAAGATTAAATAAAGAATTATAATTCCTAATTAAACTAAACTCATAATTTTCTCGCTCAATTTTATTTTAAATATTAACTTTGGCATTCTTTGAAATTAATATGAATTGAAGAATCAAAATTCTGAAATTCTTTTAAAATGATTCTCTTATGAAATTAAAGCACAGTCTGCTCGCTTTGGCAGCACCATTTTTAATGAATGCACAACAAGTAATGACTCCCGAAATTCTCTGGACTTTAAAGAAAGTCGGAGTTCAGGCAGTTTCACCTGATCAGTCTTCACTTATTTATAAAGTAGGACAAGTTGATTTAAAGACTGAAAAAACTAAAAACGAAAACTATTTCCTGAATGTTTTAAACAATCAATCTTCTAAAATTGATTTAGGTAAAAAAGCATTAATTCAGTGGGATAAAAACGGATTGTATGCTCAGGAAGGCGACAAAATTTTCCTTTCAAAAGATAGCGGAAAAACCTGGACAGAATTTTACACGATCGGCGAGGTTGATAACATCGTAATTTCTCCTGACGGAAAGAAAATAGCTTTCAGCAAGCAGGTTTTGGTTGAAAAATTAATGGGGAAAGATAAATATGCTGATACTCCGAAAACCACTGCTCAGGTTTATACAGATTTGAATCACAGACATTGGGATTACTTCAATGAAGGAAAATATAATCACGTTTTTGTGGTTGATGTTTCTGCAAACGTAGATTCTGCAAAAGATTTATTGGAAGGAAAAACCTGGGATTCTCCGCAAAGACCTTTCGGTGGAGCTGAAGATTTCGTTTTCAGTCCAGATTCTACGCAGCTTTTATATGTGACAAAACCTAAAAGCGGAAAAGAATATTCTACAAGTACAAACACCGATATTTTCGCCTACGATTTAGCATCAGGAGCAACTAAAAATTTAACTGAAACTAATAAAGGTTACGATGTAAATCCTAAATTCAGTCCGGACGGAAAATCTTTGCTTTGGCAAAGTATGGAAAGAGATGGCTACGAAGCTGATAAAAACGACATCAAAATGATGGACTGGAAATCAGGGAAGTTATCAAACCTTACGAAAGCTTGGGACGAAAGTGTTTCCGGCGATGTTTTCTGGAGCGGAGATTCAAAAAATATTTATTTCACAGCAGCTTACAGAGGGACAAAACAGTTGTTTTCTTTAGACACAAAATCTTCAAAAGTTCAGCAGATTACCAAAGGTGATTTTGATATAAATGAAATTTTTGCAGATCAAAAAAGTTCACTTCTAGTTTCAAAAACAGATATTAACCATGCGTCAGAACTGTTTTCTGTAAATCTTAAAAACGGAGAATTAAAACAGGTTACTGAAGCTAATAAAGATTCTTATGCAAAATTGGCTCAGGGAAAATCTGAATTGAAAATGGTAAAAACTTCGGATGGAAAAGAAATGGGAGTTTGGTTTCATTATCCGCCCAACTTCGATCCGAACAAAAAATATCCGACTTTAGTGTATTGTCAGGGTGGTCCGCAATCTGCGTTAACCCAATTTTTCAGCACAAGATGGAATTTTGCATTAATGGCAGCCAACGGATACATCGTAGTCGCACCAAACAGAAGAGGAATGCCGGGTTGGGGAACAAAATGGAACGAAGAAATCTCAAGAGATTGGGGCGGACAACCGATAAGAGATTATCTGTCTGCCACGGATTATGCTAAAACTTTACCTTATGTAGATGGTGATAGAGTAGCGGCAGTTGGTGCAAGTTATGGTGGTTACAGCGTATTTATGCTAGCTGGAGTTCATAATAACAGATTTAAAACATTCATCGCCCACGATGGTCTATTTGATATGAAATCTTGGTATTTAACGACCGAAGAACTTTGGTTTGCGAATTGGGATTTGGGTTCTCCGTGGGAAAAACCACTTCCGAAAGCTTATACAGAATTCAACCCAAGTAATTTTGTTGATAAATGGAATAAACCGATCATGATTTTCCAGGGTGGAATTGACTTTAGAGTTGGATATGAGCAAGGTCAGGAAGCTTTTCAGGCTGCTAAATTAAGAGGTTTAAAATCTAAATTTGTCTATTTTCCAAATGAAAACCATTGGGTACTTCATCCTCAAAACGGTTTGGTTTGGCAGAGAGAATTTTTTGATTGGCTGAAAGAAACACTGTAAAACCAGAAATGAATATTTATATTGCGGTTGGAATTTTCAATCGCAATTTTTATTTAAGACAAGCCTTATGAAATCAATTTTATTGACGTTATTATTTATTCCCGTTTTGGTGTTGTGCCAAAATTATCAATTTGATCATTTACTTACTTATAAAGTCACCCGAATAAAACCAAGTATAGAAAGTTTTGGGGAATCTAAAATTTATATCAATTCCGAACAACCAAAATACAGTATGGATACTTTTATTACGAATGATAATAGGGTTAATTGGTTAAAGGATCCCAGTAATAGATTACATTATAAATTTAATGTTGTTGAAAGAGAAAAGGATGGAGATTTATATTATTATGAATATGCTAAAAGATTTATTAAAGAAGATGAAAGACATTTTAGGTTTATAGAACGTGTTGAAGTTGAAAAGATTAATGATTTATCATATATCGTTAAAGCCTATCATAAAAAGAAAAAAATAAGTTTTGTAATCCGGATTGAACTTGAAAAATCTGATGTTAATCTTATGAATTTTCATTTGTTGGATGTTCCAGAGTTTACGGAAGAAAAAATATTTACTGAATTTAGAAAAGTTTTGCCAAATGAAAACTTTGTAATTAAAAAAATAAAAACCGATCGTAGAAACGGTTATGTTTTTAGTGAAGAGTTAATTGATATTAAAAATTTGAAGAAGCAAGTTAACTTACCTAAGGAAATTGAAAAAATGGTGAGTAAGCAGTTCGAAAATTATAAAGATTAGTAATAAATAAATGCAAAATAGAATATTCTCATTCCCGCCATTTATTGATCATCAATCGGAAATTTTAATTTTAGGCTCAATTCCAGGTGTGAAATCTTTAGAAAAGCAGCAATATTATGCACATCCTCAAAACAAATTCTGGAAAATTATTTTTGAGTTATTCAATGAAGAGTTTACAGAAGATTATGCTAAACGGATTACAGTCTTAAAGAAAAATCATATTGCAATCTGGGATGTGATTGATTCCTGCGAAAGAAAAGGAAGTTTAGATTCAGAAATAAAAAATGAAGAAGCTAACCAAATTCCTGAACTTTTAGAAGAATACCCAAACATCCAAGCAATCTTTTGCAACGGAGGAAAATCTTATAAAAATCTACAGAAACTATTAGGCAAAAATTTTAAAATTCCCATTTACTTATTGCCTTCGACAAGCCCACTTCACACAATTTCTTTTGAAAGAAAGTTTGAAGATTGGAAAAAGATTTTAGAATATATTTAAAAAAATAAAAGCAAGAACGATAAAATTCTTGCTTTTTTAATATCTTAAAATATAATTTACTTTGCTACCACATAAACCTCCTCATACGGCTGTATCAGCACCCATCCATTCCCAGAAAACTTCATCTGAAATTCTTCACCACTACCTCTTCCAATTAAACTTTTAAAAGAAACATTGGTTTTCAGTTCCGGACTTAAATTTCCAGACCACGCAACTGTTGCATTTGGATCAGTAAAAACAGGAGCGTCAGGAGTAACCATTAAGGTTAAAGGCTCACCATGAGTAGTAATTGCAATGTGACCAGTTCCTGAAAGTTTTACTTGGAAAAGTCCTCCAGACATCATTCCGGCAATACTTTTTAGCATAGTAATGTCACTTTTAACACTTTGTTCGTGCGCTAGAACATCATTTCCATTCACGAAAAGAGTTTCGTTGTTCAAATATAAGATTCTAACCTTTTTCCCTGAATCGGCAACGTATAATTTGCCTGTGCCTTCCGCTTTCATCAGTTTTGCACCTTCTCCGCTGATGGCTTTTTTCAACATATTTCCCAATCCGCCGGAAAGCATTCCTTGTCTTTCAAAGTTGACATTTCCAACGTAGCCAACCATGCTCCCTGTTTTTGTCCAGACTGCCTGATTGTTGAGGTTGATTTCTAAAAGTGCAGGTTTTTCCAATTCAAAATAATCTCTTTCAAGAGGATTTTCTTTGGTTTCTTTTACGAATTCTTCTAAAGAATATTTGCTCATAGGTGTAATTTTAATTCCGTCTAAAATACTGTTTTTTCTTGTAATAATTAAACAAAATAAAAAAATGTAGTACTTTAAAATCCCTGCCAGTACCGATAGTGAAATAAAGACTTGACAAAGGGGTGTCGAATGTTGTATATTTGCAGTCCGAAAAATTACATCCGTAATTTTTGTATAATTTTTAAACCGTAATTTAAAAAATGAAGACATCCGATTTTAATTTTGATCTCCCTGAAGAATTATTAGCAGAGCACCCGTCTGAACATAGAGACGAGTCTAGGTTGATGGTTCTTGATAGAAAAACTCAAACTATAGAGCATAAAACATTTAAAGACGTTGTAGATTATTTTGATGAAAAAGATTTGTTCATCTTCAACAACACTAAAGTTTTCCCGGCACGTCTTTACGGAAATAAAGAAAAAACAGGAGCTAAAATCGAAGTTTTCTTATTGAGAGAGCTTGATAAAGAAACCCGTGTTTGGGATGTTTTGGTAGATCCTGCAAGAAAAATCAGAATTGGTAACAAATTATTTTTCACCGAAGATGAATCTTTGGTTGCTGAGGTAATTGATAATACAACCTCTAGAGGTAGAACATTGAGATTTTTATTCGACGGTTCTTACGAAGAATTTCGTAAAAAATTGAACGAGCTAGGAGAAACTCCTCTTCCAAAATATATCAAAAGAGATGTGGAACCGGAAGATGCTGAAAGATACCAGACCATTTATGCTAAAGTGGAAGGAGCTGTAGCAGCACCAACTGCTGGTTTGCATTTCTCAAGACATTTGATGAAGAGATTGGAAATCAAAGGAATCGATTTTGCTGAAGTGACCCTTCACGTAGGATTAGGAACTTTCAACCCGATTGAAGTAGAAGATCTTTCTAAGCACAAAATGGAATCTGAAGAAATCATCATCGATGAGAAAAATGCTGAAATCATCAACAAAGCTGTTCAGGAAAACAGAAGAGTATGTGCGGTAGGAACAACCACGATGAGAGCAATTGAAACTTCAGTTTCTTCAAACAGAAAAATCTCAGCATTCAATGGCTGGACAAATAAATTTATTTACCCACCTCACGATTTTGGGGTTGCCAATACGATGATTACTAATTTCCACACGCCAAAATCTACATTGATGATGATGATTGCAGCGTTTGCAGGAAAAGATTTCTTAATGCAAGCATACGAAGAAGCCGTAAGAGAAAAGTATAAATTCTATTCTTACGGTGACGCAATGCTTATTATATAATATAAAGTAAAAAGAGCCAAGTAAAAAGGAAAAAGTAAGGAAGTGTAATGAAACAGAATGATTTGCTATTAAGAACGTTTGACTTTGGTGTTAATTGTCTTAAATTTTTAAGAAAACTTCCAAACGATTCTGAAAGTAAATTAATAAGATTTCAATTAGGAAAATCAGCAACTTCAATTGGTGCAAATTATGAAGAATCCCAAGTAGGATCTTCAAAAGCAGATTTTAGAAATAAAGTTAAAATTGCATTACGTGAAGCCAGAGAAACTAATTTTTGGTTAAGAATCTTAGAAAAATTAGACGCTTACGATTCTGAAGAGTTTAAAAATTTGTTGAAAGAAAGTAACGAATTAAAAAATATTCTCGCAGCGATTGTAAACAACACTAAAATATAATTACATAAAACCTTTATTCCTTTCGTTTTTACTTGGCTCTTTAAACTTTTTACATTTACCTTTTACCTTGGCTCTTTAATCATGAAAGATATCCGTACCTTATCCCTAGACCAACTCAAAGACTATTTTGGTACTATTGGTGAAAAACCTTTTCGTGCTAAGCAGGTCTATGACTGGATCTGGAGTAAAAATCTTCATTCATTTGAAGAAATGACGAATCTTTCAAAAGACCTGAGAGAGAATCTTATCCGTGACTTTATCATGAATCCGGCAGCAGTAGATCAATTTCAGAAATCTACAGACGGAACGATAAAAAATGGGGTGAAGCTTCATGACGGTCTTATGGTAGAATCTGTTCTTATTCCTACAGAAACGAGAACTACAGCGTGTGTTTCGTCACAGGTAGGTTGTTCGTTAAACTGTGAATTTTGTGCTACAGCAAAGCTCAAAAGAATGAGGAATCTTGAAGTGGCAGAGATCGTAGATCAGGTTGCTTTAATAGACAGACAAAGTAAAGAATATTATAACCGTCCGCTTACCAACATTGTTTTTATGGGAATGGGTGAGCCGATGATGAATTATAAAAATGTGGTTGAAGCCATCCGAAAAATCACTCAACCTGAAGGTTTAGGAATGTCACCGAGAAGAATTACCGTTTCTACATCAGGAATTCCAAAGATGATTAAAATGCTGGCTGATGACGAGTTAAAAGTAAAGCTCGCCCTATCATTACATTCTGCGGTTGAACAAACCCGTAATGAGATTATGCCGTTTTCAGATAAATTTCCTTTGACGGATATTATGGAAGCGCTTCAGTATTGGTACAAAAAAACAGGTTCTGTTGTTACGTTTGAATATTGCGTATGGAAAGGTATTAATGACAAAGATGAGGACATTAAAGCTTTAATTAAATATTGCCGACAGATTCCTTCTAAAGTCAATTTAATTCAATACAATCCGATTGGTGAAGGGAAATTTGACCATAGAAGCGTTGCTGCCGAAGAAAAATATGTTCGTGAACTTGAAAAAGCTGGAATTACAGTGATGGTCAGAAAAAGTCGTGGCGGTGACATTGATGCCGCTTGCGGGCAGTTGGCGAATAAAAACGCTGAATAATTCCTTAATTAAATTCTTTTTTAAATAAACTCAATCCACAAAGTGGAAGTATAACTTCAAAATTCTTAACAATCCATTCATACCAAAATCTGTAATTTTGCGCTATGAAGAAGGTTTTTCTATTACTGATCATTATTACTTTTCAAACTGCTTTTTCTCAACAAGCAGAAATTTTTAAGCTTAAAAAATTCAGAGTTTCAGTTTTAAATGATTCGATTCAAGAGACTTCCGGACTGAATTTCTTTGATGGAAAACTCTACACTTTCAACGATAGTGGAAATCCTGCAGAATTATATGAAATCGATAAAAATTCAGGAAAAATTCTCAAAGTTTTAAAAACAGATACTGAAAATAAAGACTGGGAAGCTTTAGCCAGCGACGGTGAAAATTTCTACATTGGAGATTTTGGCAACAATGCAGGAACTAGAAAAGATTTAAAAATATATAAAATTCCTTTTCAAAATAATCAGTTACAGAATGATTTAATGAAAACCATTTCGTTTTATTATCCCGAACAAAACGATTTTACATCAAAAAATATTTCAACTGATTACGATTTGGAATCGATGATTTATTTAAACGGAAAAATCCATATTTTCACCAAAGAATGGGCTTCAAAATCTACAACGCATTACACACTTGATCCTGAAAATTTTGAAAATCAAGCTGCTCAGAAAGTAGAATCTTACCAAACAGGTTTTGTGGTGACTGATACTTATTATTACGAGCAGAAATTGTACGTCGTTGGTTATACGAAGAAAACTGAAGTGTTTTTAAATGTATTTAATGAAATGGAACCGGGAATATTTTTCAAAGAAAATCCAAAACATCTTTATTTAGGCAGTGCATTGACCATCGGGCAAATCGAAGGTATTGCCGTTGGCGAAAAAGGAATTTATATTTCAGGGGAAAAATTCTATTCACCGATCAAGAAAACCCAACCGTTTTTTTATTTTATTCCTAAAGAAAAACTCAAACTTTAATTTTTGTTAAAATTGGTTTAAAAAAATTATCTTTGTGAATTAATAAATACTCACCCATCATTCTCAGATAGTGGCCAATATTGTAGAAGAAATCAAACGACCGATCAATGAGGAAATGAAACTTTTCGAACAAAAGTTTTATGAATCCATGCAAAGCAAAGTCGCTTTACTCGATAAAGTTACCCGTTTTATTGTTACGACAAAAGGGAAGCAGATGCGTCCGATGTTTGTTTTTCTATGCGCAAAACTAATTGGAAGCGTCAACGAAAAAACCTATCGTGGAGCTTCAATGATTGAGTTGATTCATACGGCAACTTTGGTGCATGATGATGTTGTGGATGAGAGTTTTAAAAGACGTAATTTCTTTTCTATTAATGCTTTATGGAAAAACAAGATTGCAGTTTTAGTTGGTGATTTCTTACTTTCAAAAGCGGTTTTGCTTTCTACAGACCATAAAGATTACGATTTGCTTTCTGTGATTTCGAGAACTATCAGAGAAATGTCTGAAGGCGAACTTCTTCAATTGGAAAAAGCCAGAAAATTGGATATTACTGAAGATGTTTATTATGAAATTATCCGTCAGAAAACAGCGACCTTAATTGCTGCATGTTGCGAAATCGGTGCTTTATCCAACGATGCTGATGAAAATTTAGCCAAGAAAATGATGCAGTTCGGAACGTATACCGGAATGGCTTTCCAAATTAAGGATGATTTATTCGATTATTTAAGCTCAAACTTTATCGGAAAACCGGTGGGAATTGATATTAAAGAGCAAAAAATGACTTTGCCTTTAATTCATACTTTAAAAATTGCCAGCGAAACCGATAGTAAATATTATTTCAACACAATAAAACGCTATAACAATGACCAAAAACGTGTGAAAGAACTGATTGCTTTTGTGAAAAGTTCAGGCGGTTTAGACTACGCCATTCAGGTGATGAAAGATTTTCAGCAGAAAGCTAAAGATATTCTTGATGAATTTCCTGATTCTGAAGTGCGAAAATCTTTGCACATGATGTTGGATTACGTCATTGAAAGAAAATTCTAATTAATAATTTGCGTTAGAATTCCAATATTAATTTAAAGAAAACAAAAAAACAGGAATTTTAATCCATTATTGCTGTTGTTATAATAATCACAGACAGAATAATACAAAATAAAGCGATTAAAAATAGATAATCCGCAATACTCTCGTATCTGTTTCCCAGACTCTCCTTATCAGTTCTTATCGACATAAACGAAAATAAACTGCTACACGCAAAAAGTACACATGCGATGCCTGCAAACTCATCTAAAAATGTATGATGGCTCGTTTTAGTGATTTTCAATGAGGTGATGATGATCATAGAAAACCCTAAAAGATTAGACGATGCATTAAGAATATGAGTGGACTTTTTTTCCATATTACAGAGTTTTATTCAAAGTAAACACATTTTTTTTCATTATCAAATTTATAAAAAACATTCTTGAAAATTAAAATTAATATAAAAAGTGTATATTAGCAAAATACTTCAGAATTAAAAAATATTTAATATTTGGCTATGCAGACAACCTATATTGAAACTCAGCAGATTTCTTTTCAAGATTTTAAAAATCAGATACTTGAAGACTATAAATTAGGTAGAATCTCTCGTGAAATGTCTTATCTGGGCAGAAGAGAAGTTCTTACCGGAAAAGCGAAGTTCGGAATTTTTGGAGACGGAAAAGAGTTGCCGCAGTTGGCAATGGCGAAAGTTTTCAGAAACGGAGATTTCCGTTCGGGATATTACAGAGATCAGACTTTTGCGTTGGCTATAGATGCTTTATCGGTTGAAAGTTTCTTTGCTCAGTTATATGCAGATACAAGTGTGGAAAGAGAGCCTGCATCTGCCGGAAGACAGATGAATGGTCACTTTGCCACAAGAAGTTTAAACGAAGACGGAAGCTGGAAAGATTTAATGGCTCAGAAAAATATTTCTTCTGATATTTCTCCTACTGCAGGGCAAATGCCAAGATTATTAGGTTTAGCGCAAGCTTCAAAAATATATAAATCCGTAAAATTTGACGGTTCTGAAAAATTCTCCAACGAAGGTAACGAAATCGCTTTTGGAACCATTGGAGATGCATCAACTGCTGAAGGTCATTTTTGGGAAACTTTAAATGCTGCATGTGCTTTGCAAGTTCCGATGATTGTTTCGATTTGGGATGACGGTTATGGAATTTCGGTTCCTACGATGAAGCAGAGAGCAAAAGCTGATATTGCTGAGATGTTGAGCGGTTTCCAAAGAAAAGAAGGCGAAAATCAAGGTTGTGAAATTATTCAGGTGAAAGCTTGGGATTATCCGGCTTTGTTGGATGCTTATGCAAAAGCTGAACATTTTGCAAGAACAGAATCTGTTCCTGTGGTTGTTCACGTGATTGAAGTTACACAGCCTCAAGGTCACTCGACTTCGGGATCTCATGAAAGATATAAGAATGAAGAGCGTTTATCTTGGGAAGCAGATTTTGACGGATTGTTAAAATTCAGAGAATGGATTTTAAATTATTCAATCGAAATTGAAGGAAAAGAGGAAATCATTGCAGCTGTTGAAGAACTCGATGCGATTGATGAAGAAGCGAAGAAAAAAGTAAAAGCAGGACAAAAATCGGCTTGGGAAAACTATCAGAAAACGCTTACTGAGTTGGCTTTTTCAGTTTTACCTTTAGTTGAAAATTTAAAAGGAAAACACACTGAGATTGAAGAATACATCAATCAATACAATAAATTAGTTTCTAAAGCTAAGAAAGACGTTTTCCATTTGATCAGAAAATCTTTATTGGCAACAAGAGGAACCAATTCTGCGGAAAGAACTCAGTTGATGAACAAATACAACGAAGTTTTTGAAGTTGAAAAAGATAATTATTCTTCACACTTATATTCGCAGTCTCAATGGAGAGCTGAAAATGTAAAAGAAGTAAAGCCGGTATTCACAGAAGCGTCTCAGGATGTTGACGGAAGAGTAGTGGTAAGAAATAATTTTGATAAAATTTTTGAAAAATATCCTCAAACTTTGGTCTTTGGTGAAGATGCCGGAAATATCGGTGACGTGAACCAAGGTCTTGAAGGAATGCAGGAAAAATATGGTGACATTCGTGTTGCCGATACAGGAATTCGTGAAGCGACCATTCTTGGTCAGGGAATCGGAATGGCAATGAGAGGTTTAAGACCAATCGCTGAAATTCAATATTTAGATTATATCTTGTACTGTTTACAGGGAATGAGCGATGATTTGGCGACAGTTCAGTACAGAACAAAAGGCGGTCAGAAAGCTCCTGTAATCATCAGAACAAGAGGTCACAGATTGGAAGGAGTTTGGCATTCAGGTTCGCCAATGGCGGGAATTCTGAATCTTTCTAAAGGAATTTTGGTTTTAGTGCCAAGAAACTTAACGAAAGCTGCCGGATTCTACAACACCATGCTTCAAAGCGACGATCCTGCTGTGATTGTTGAATGTCTGAACGGTTATAGATTAAAAGAAAAACAACCTGATAATTTAGGTGAATTCACTGTTCCTGTCGGGAAAATTGAGGTTACAAAAGAAGGAAAAGATGTGACTTTGGTAACGTACGGTTCGACTTGGAGAATCGTTATGGAAGCAGCAGAAGAATTAGAAAAACTTGGAATCTCTGCAGAAGTTATTGATGTTCAGTCATTAATTCCTTTCGATTTAACGCATGAAATCGCAGAATCTGTGAAAAGAACCAACAGATTGGTTGTAATCGACGAAGATGTGGTAGGCGGAACTTCAGCGTTTATCCTTCAGCAGATTTTAGAAAAACAAAAAGCATTTAGATATTTAGATTCTGATCCATTGACAATTGCTGCAAACGATCACAGACCTGCGTACGCAAGTGACGGAGATTATTTCTCTAAGCCATCTTCCGATGATATGGTGGAAAGGATTTATGCTTTATTTAATGAAACAAATCCTCAGAAATATCCTGCGATATTTTAATTGAGATTTTAGATAAATTTGAAACCGCTTTCTTTTTTGGGAGCGGTTTTTTTGTTGATTATTGTATATATAAAAATTGTAATTTAGTTAGATCTAACAAATAACATAAATGATTGTAAAACCAAGCCGTGAAAATTTTATTAAAGAAAATTTTTTTGAACTATCTTTTAGAGATGAAAATCCCAATTTTGAAAAATTTAAATCATTAAGTTCTACAGAGCTTCATTATCTTGCAGATATTTATAATTGGGATGATGGTGTCGAAATTTTATTTTGGATTATAAACTCGGATAAATGCGATAAAGGAACGGCTTTGATGATTTTTTGGAGGGCTACTCCAGATTATTATCTTGAAAAGAATGAAGATGAATTAGAGATTTATGAGAAAGAAGTTCATCAATTATTAAAAAAAATTATAGAGTCTTTTATATCGAATAAATTTAGAAAATCAAGATTAAAATATAATCCTGCTGACGATTTTGATACTGATGTACAAGAAATATTAAATTGGAATATTCCGAATGAAATGATAAATGAAACTAGCGGGTTCAGACCGATTTATTTAGGAACAATATTGCATTCGTTGAGAAATCATTATAAAAAATCTAAAAAGAAAAGACGAAAGTGATTTACTATTAACTAATTAAATATGAGAATTACCAAGCATATTACCTTTTTGATATCAAAGTTAGTATGTAATTCTTACTGTGAAAAAACATAAAAGCAAAAAACCGCCTCAAGAAAATCTCAAAGCGGCCTATTAACAAGTTTAAAAATATCTAAAATTGTCAAACGAATGACAATAATGATTTCCTACAAACCAATACTTCTGTTTGGCTTTAATTGTTTTCTGATGTTCTTTGGAATTGCATTTTTATGAACCAAAATCGCTGTCGATTTATACTCAACATAAGGTTTTGTCACATACAAATATCCATCAAAATCGTTGGTTACACCCCAAGAATTTTTCACCATATAATATTCTTTTCCGGTTTGATCTTTTGCCAAACCTACGATGTGCATTCCGTGATCATCGGTCGTAGAAAGATTATTTAAGGCTTTCTGACGTAGATCTTCAGTGATGGTTTTGTCTTTTTTAGGCTGTGTAAACAATTCTTTTTTTACTTCTGGAGTAATTTGATCCAAATCTACATCAGGAACATACGCAACACCGTTTTTGTAAGAGAAATATGGTTCAGAAACGTCAGTTGCCCAACCTACAGAATATCCTTTTGCGACAGCATTATCGATAATGGCAGTCATTTCATTCATCGGAATATTCCAGTCAGAATCATGGCTCCAGTTATCAGGAATCGGCACGACAAATTTCTGATAGTACGGATAATCTTTGTAAGAAGATAATTCCACATAATCTTCAGGATTAATACCAACAACTTCTTTCGCAAAGGTTTTTGGAGTATAATTTTTACCTTCATACGTAAAGTTTGCCGGAACTTTTCCTAAATATTCATCAAGAATTGCACCCACAGAATCCATCCAGTTATCTTGAAGTTTTCCTTTTGCAGATGCCGCAACCAAACCTTCTAAAACAGGCTTCAGTTTCCCCTGCATTTCATTGAAATTATTTAAAGTCTGTCCGGATTTTAAACCGGTATAAACATCCTGCGGAACAGCACCGTATTTTTTGTACATATTCACCACATCATGCAACTCTCCGCCGTCGCCCCAACTGATTGCTCCGCCATTTAAAACATATAATTTTGCCTTATCATGATAAGAATTTCTTGCGGTGAAAATTTCTGCCAGATCAACAGGTTTTTTACCCATTCTCTGCATTTCAGATTCCAGAAAAGAGTTTCCGGAATAACTCCAACAAGTTCCTGACGAACCTTGATTTTTTACAGAAGTTGCCCCTATATCTTTTAAAGTAGTGAACTGAAAGTTAGCATTTTGAGACTGATTGTTTTTCAACTTATTGATCAGGTCATCCTGAGCAAACATCATACTTCCTGCACATAAAACAACAAGCAAAGATGCAAATCTTTTATTTTTCATAAGAAAAGGTATGTTTATTTTACAGTTGTGTTTCAATGTTTTTAGAACTTTGAAACTATTTAAGCAATCTTACAACCGTAAAGAATTATATCTAAATAGTCGGCAATGTTAAGCGAATGTTACGTGAATTAATGTTAAAAAGGGTTAAAGCCGATGTATTAGTTATACAGTTTTCCAGTTAAATAGTTTTTCAGTTTAACAGTTTAAATAACGTCGCAAGCAACTAACTAACTAACTAACTAACTAACTAACTAACTAACTAACTAACTAACTAACTAACTAACTAACTAACTAACTAACTAAAAAAACTGAATAACTTTCCAACCCTTTAGTTTGAGTATTTCCTTATTTTTAGAAAAAGTTTACAATGTTTCCAACCTTTCTGAAATTTCCTGCATCTATAAGAGTATAAAGCCTGACTATGGAAAAAGAATTACTGATAGAATGCCAACGGAACGACCGCAACGCCCAGCGGAAGATTTATGAGAAAATGGCGGGCAAACTGTACTCAGTCTGCAAGCGCTATCTGAAAAACGACGAAGACATCGAAGAAGTATTGGCCGATACGTTCTACAAAATTTTCACAAAGTTGAATCAACTTCAAAATCATGAAATTTTCGAAGCCTGGGCAAGAAAAATTGCAGTGAATGAATGTTTGCAGAAATTGAGAAGTATGAAAGCGCTCGATGTGTCTTTAGAAGAAGAGTTTGTAGAATCAACAGGTTCTCCAACAGATAGTATTTCTTTTGAAAAAGATATTTTGAAACTGCTCAATTTTCTTCCGGAAGGCTGCAGAGCGATTTTCAACCTGTTTGCTATTGAAGGTTATCCGCATAAAGAGATTGCAACAATGCTTTCCATCAGCGAAGGTACTTCAAAATCTCAACTGAATTTTGCGAGAAAAAAATTGCAGGAACTCTTGGTCAATCACAACATTTAAACTTTACACAATGGAAAACAATCACGATATAGATAAAAAATTCAATGAGGCTTCTCAATCTTTGGAAGAACCTGCTACTTTTCCGGGTTTTGATAAAGTTTGGGCAAAAGTTGAAGAAAAATTAGATAAAAAAGAAGATAAAAAGAGAATCGTACCTATCTGGTTTCCTTATGGAATTGCAGCGAGTTTGATTATTGGTTTGGGAGCATTTTATTTTATTGATAAAAATAATGTTTCTGAAATTAATAAACCTCAAATTGCTCAGAATACAGTTTCACCTAAAATAAATTCTAGTGTTCAGACAACTGACAGTTTGGTAAAGTCTAATATTGATAAGGAAATTCAATCTCAAAAAGATATTCAAAAGCCTGAAGTGATAGCGTATGAATCTATCATTCCTGAGCCTGTAATTTCTCCGGTGTATCATAATGAATTACCATCACAGAGTTCAGATATTGTAAAAGAAAATATAATTTACGAAGGAACAGATGGAGATGGTGTTTTAGATAAAGATGATAAAGCTCAAAGCATTGAGGAGGTAGTTTTAGTAGGACTACGACCTGTGAAAAAGCAATCCTATACGTCAAGTGCAGTTTCTGTGGTAAGTTCGCGAAGTTTGGAAGGCAAGCGTTCAAAAAAAGCGAAAGGAAATATAAACACATCTCAATCGATTGCAATGAATGATTTTGGAAATAGTGGTTATAATAATTACTCATCTACATCAAATATCAAAAATGAATTTAAACAGAGTAATAATATTTCACAGGCTTTAGTTGGAACAGTTTCAGGTCTTCAAATAACATCAGGTCAAGGAACTCCTGGTTCTTCTAAACAAATTGTAATCAGAGGCATGAGTACATTAAACGGAAGCGACCAACCATTATACGTGATTAATGGAGTTCCGCAAAGTGCTGATGAATTTCGTAAAATTAGCCCTAACTCTATTGAAAGTGTAGAAGTTTTAAAAGATGCTTCCGCAACAGCAATGTATGGAAGTAGAGGAGGAAACGGAGTTATTATAATTAAAACCAAAAAACTTTCCAGAAAAGAAAGAAGAGCTTTTGAAAGACTTCAGAAAATTCAGGATAGCATTAATTTATCAAAACAAATTCAGAAGCAAAATAATGAAGAATACGATGCTTTTGTAGAAAATCCCTTTGAGCTGACAAAAAATCAATCTGTTTCTACGTTTTCAATTGATGTGGATAAAGCGGCGTATTCCAACATCCGAAGAATGATTAACAATGGAGAATATGTCAATAAAAATGCTGTGCGAATTGAGGAAATGATTAATTATTTTAAATATAATTATCCGCAACCGAAAAATAATCAGCCGTTTTCCATCAACACAGAATACAACGATTCGCCTTGGAATTCTAAGCATAAATTGTTAAAAATTGGTCTTCAGGGAAAAAATATTCCGACAGATCAATTGCCGAGTTCAAATTTTGTATTTCTGATTGATGTTTCAGGTTCGATGGATGAAGCTAATAAATTACCACTTTTAAAATCGTCTTTTAAAGTGCTTTTAGATCAATTGAGACCGCAGGACAAAGTAGGAATTGTAGTTTACGCAGGAAGTGCAGGGATGGTTTTGCCACCGACTTCAGCTAAAGAGAAAAATAAAATCATTGAAGCTTTAGAAAAACTTCAGGCAGGCGGAAGTACAGCAGGTGGACAGGGAATTGAGTTGGCTTACAAATTAGCTCAGGCAAATTTCATTAAAAACGGAAATAATCGTGTTATCATCGCAACCGACGGAGATTTCAATGTGGGAACATCTTCCACGGGCGACCTTCAAACCTTGATTGAAGAAAAAAGAAAATCCGGCGTTTTTCTGACGTGTTTAGGTTTCGGAATGGGAAATTTTAAAGACAACCGAATGGAAACTTTAGCCAACAAGGGCAACGGAAATTATGCATACATCGACAATATGCAGGAAGCCAACAAGTTTTTAGGAAAAGAGTTTGCCGGAAGTATGTATGCGATTGCAAAAGATGTCAAAATTCAGATTGAATTCAATCCGAAATATGTGAAATCTTACCGTCTGATTGGTTATGAAAATAGAAAACTGAAGAATGAAGATTTTACAAATGATAAAATTGATGCCGGAGAATTGGGAAGCGGTCACACGGTTACGGCTTTATATGAAGTCATTCCAACTGATGTCAAGTCTGAGTTTTCACCCAAAGAAAATGATTTAAAATACACTAAAAACACAAATGATGAAAACTTTAATGACGAATCGGCAACGGTTA
This sequence comes from Chryseobacterium aahli, assembly GCF_022699665.1. GTDB lineage: Bacteria > Bacteroidota > Bacteroidia > Flavobacteriales > Weeksellaceae > Chryseobacterium > Chryseobacterium aahli. The sequence goes on from NZ_JALDNB010000003.1 coordinate 385,386, forward strand.
AATTCAGATATAAAAAGCCTGATGGCGATACAAGTTCGGAAATCGTTCAGGTGGTGAAAAATTCAAATAAAAACATTTCTCAAGTAAGTGATGACTTTAAATTTGCCTCTTCAGTAGCTTGGTTTGGTTTGGCTTTAAGAAATTCAGATTTAATTAAAAATAAAGATTTGAAAGAAATTGAAAAACTAGCAAAAAAGGGTAGAGGTAATGATGAAGAAGGTTATAGAGCAGAGTTTGTAAGATTGATCGAAAGCTATAGATCAATGCAGAAATAACATTCATAAAAAAAGAAATTTCTTCGGAGATTTCTTTTTTTTCTCTATTTTTAGAAATATTATCAAAGATGAAAAAAGTTTATCTGTTGTTGCCTCTGTTTGCGGTACATTTTGCATTTGGGCAGAACTCGCAGCGTTATTATTCGGGGACGTTTTTTAATGAAAAGAAAAAGCCTCAGAATTTTCTGAAAATTTTCAATAAAAATACAGGTGTTCATGAATTGACTGACGAAAGAGGCTTCGCAATTATTGCGGCAAAAGAATATGATACTTTAGTTTGGAACGGCGGTAAAAATATTCAGGTCGTTCACGGTGTTTACGAACTTAAATATATTTTAGAAAGACAAATAAAGAAAGAAGCTGTTGAAAATATCAATTCAAAAGATTATCAAAACCAGATTGAACCATCTGAAGTAGATGAGTTCAGCATTCAAAAGTCTTACGATTCATTAAGGAAAAATTCAGACCGCAATTTTTCTTCGGTTCGAAAACTTAAATATAAATCAGATTCTTTATACAAAATTAAAAATCAGCCGAGAAAATATCTTGTTTTTAACGGAAGTTTCAGTACATCCCTTGATGTCAAAAACAGAAATTGTATTCCCAAAACTCAAAATAAATTTGTGCAGGGAAGATCAGAAAACGGATCGTTGGTTTGGAAAGGACCGGATACTGGCGAGATGTTCAGCTTCGGCCCTGATATTTCTACTTTAGGTTTCAACGGGCAGCCTTATGAATATGATTTCAATGGACAATTAGTTGGTTTATCAGACGGAATTTCTCCAGCAACAGCATATAACAACAATATTTTTAAAACTACTGCCGGCTACAGCAATCAGTTGAATCTGAATATGATTATTAAAAGTGATGGAAATGAAGATGCAAGACTTTCTGTGAACATCGGTCAACGAAAAGATCAGATGTATTTTGAAGATCAGTTTGATGTAGCCAATTCTTTTAAAGCAAAATTCAGCACAAAGATTTTAAATTTTAACATCAACGCAGGATTTAATTATGAAGAAAATAAAGCGACAAATACCAACAGAATCGGACTTTTCAACAGAGTATACCAAAATTCACTTTTAACTCCGATTTCATTTTCGAATCTGCAGAATGCGTATCTAAATAATGGATTGCAACGTCGTTACAGTCCACACGCAGATAACCCGGAATTTCTCTTTAAACAGAAAGATAAATACAATTATTATGATCATATCCGACAGTTTAATTTTGATGTAAATAAAAACTGGAACCGTTTTAAACTTAATATCAGTCAGGCTTACGACAATCAGGACATGATACATCGTGATGTTTATCAAATTTCAACTTACGGTTTTGAAGACGGACTTTACAATATCAGAAATCAGAAAAATGAATTTTACAATTCAAACATTCTGGTGAGTTATGAATTGAGAGATTCAGATTTAAAAAATAAATTCAGTTTAAATCATATTCTAAATAACAGAAAAGTTAATATTAATCATAGTTTAGACAAGAATTATTTTTATCAGAGAACATCGCAGGATTATATTTTTAATTATAATTTAGATTACGAAGATTATAATAATGATATTGAGTTTGGTGTCAACCTTGGGAATTCATTTTATACCTCAAACACCTCGCTCAAAAATAATTTTTGGTTGCCAAAAGCCAATGGATACTTCACATTTACCGACATTTTTAATTGGAATAATACAGATTTCCAGTTAGTAGGAGCGTACACGCAACTGTCTGCAGAACCCGAAATTGCAAAATCTTATTCTTCATACGCAACTACGCAGTTTTCTGCTCAAAATTCGCACCTGTATTTTCCTTTAAAGGAAGTAGAAACCTTTAATAACCTTTCTAATATCAACATCAAAGAATGGAAAACCGGATTTAAATTTATTGTTAATTACAAAATGAATTTAACCGCAGAATATTTTAACCGCAGAATATCTGATGATGTTTTTCCTGTTTTTGAAGGACAAAATCTGGTGCTGAAAAATCTTGCAGATCATACTTATAAAGGGTATGAGGTTAATTTTAATTATGACAGAATAATCAATAATTATCAATTTAGTTTAAGCAGCAAAGCTTCCTTTTTCAAGTATCGTGATGTTGTTGATCGAGTAAACTCAGGATATAATAATCTAATGATTTCGGGTTTCAATGATATTTATAAAACATTATCTGAAGGTCAGGTTTTGGGCGCTGTGATGGGAAGTTATTACGAAAGAAACTCAGATGGGAAACTAATTATTGATGATTTGGGTTATCCGGTAAAAGCAAAGGGTTTAAAAATAATTGCAGATCCTACACCGGATTTTGTGATGAAGTTTTCTCACAACATCATTTACAAGATGTTTGCGTTAGACGTTAATTGGGAATGGAAAAAAGGCGGACAAATCTGGAACGGAACCCAGGCTGTTCTCGATTATTATGGTCGTTCACAAAGTTCTGGTGACGAGAGAAATATTAAAAATTATGTTTTTGAAGGGGCGAATTATAACGGAAGTATTAATCAGACTCCTGTTGATTTTTACAATCCGAATCAATCGGTCACCGAGAATCGTTGGACTAGATATGGTTTTCTTGGGGTTTCAGAAAATTATGTTGAGAAAGCAGATTATATAAGAATTAATGACATTACGCTTTCTGCATATTTTGATGTAGGAAATTACAGAAGAGCTTTAGGCGTGAGCTTTTACGTAAATAATATTTTCCTTTGGCAGGGCAATACCGGCGTAGATTCTGATCAGAATTTTTATGATTTCGACAACAGCAGAGGTTTAGATTTCTTTAATCTTCCCTCTTTCAAAACGTTCGGATGTACGGTTTCTTTTAAATTTTAAACTATGAACTTCAAATTTTTATCCAATATAACTTTTGTTTTTATTCTTTTGTCAAGCTTGTTTTTAAATGCACAGAATATATTCAGCGATTTCAAAAAAGAGAAAACTTACATACAGACCAGCCATGTTTTTTACAAGCCGGGTGAAGAAATGTTTTTTAAAATTTTTATCGTTCAGACAGAAAACAATCTTCCCGCTAATCAAAGTAAAGTGGTTAATTTTGAACTTATAGACCCCAGCGGAACTGTGGTAAGAAAATCGAAATACGAAATTAAAAACGGTCACGCAGATGGTTCTTTTTATTTTGGAGAAGAAATGAAGGGCGGAATTTACAAAATCAGAGCTTTCACAAATTGGATGCAGAATGAAGCAGGCAAAAATGTTTTTGAAAAGGAAATTACGCTCCAGAAAATTGTTTCGCCAAGAATTTTAATGAAACTTGATTTTCCTAAAAAAGGCTATGGGGCAGGCGATGAGGTTTTGTCAGATTTTTCTATGAGAAGTTTGAGCAATCTTCCGATTCCTTTTTATGAAGCGTATTTTACCGTGATGCATCAAGGTGAAAAAATAAACGAAGGTTCATTCATTACCGATAAAGAAGGAAAATATGTATTAAAATTCAAACTTCCTGAAGTCTTGAAATCTTCAGATGCTCTATTAAATATTAAAGTGAATTTTGACGGCTTTACAGAATCTATTTCTAGAAATATTCCTATTGTTTTAAATAATTTGGATGTTAAATTCATGCCCGAAGGCGGAACTTTCATTAATGGTGCCGAACAAAATATTGCTTTTAAAGTTCTGGATGAATTTGAAAAACCGGTAGACGCGGTTTTAGAAATTTACAATCAGAATCATAAGAAATTGACGGAAGTTTCAGCATACAATTTCGGTATGGGAAGTTTTCTCTTTACTCCCCAAAAAGGAGAAACATATTACGCAAAAGTTCTTAAGCCTGAAAACATCAGTAAAATTTACCAACTTCCAATAACAAAAGATAACGGAATTGTTTTTAATGCGAAAAAAGAGAATCAAAAAATCAGTTTAAATATTAATTCAACCTCAGAAAGGAATGTTATAATCTCCGGAAATTTCCGTGGAAAAGAGATTTATTCTAAGGCAATGAGTTTGAAACAAGGTTTAAATCAGATTGAAATTTCAGAAAATGAACTTCCTATCGGGATTTGCAGGTTCACTGTCTCAGAAAATAATATTCCTCTGGCTGAACGTATTGTTTTTACCAGTGAAAATAAGCAGATGAAGGTGAAAATTACTCATACAAAGAAAAATTATCTGCCCAGAGAGAAAGTAATCGTCAATTTAGAAACAACCGACGAAAACAATCAACCCATTCCTGCAAACCTTTCGATGAGCGTGGTTGATGACAAATTATGGACGTATGCCGATGATAAACAAAATCATATTCTTTCCTGGCTGTTGTTAGATTCTGAACTGAGAGGAAAAATAGAAAGACCTCAGTTTTATTTCGATAAAAAAGAAGAAAAAGCAATAAAAAGTTTAGACTTGGTCATGTTGACGAATGGTTACCGATATTTTGAGATGATTCCGGATCTTGAAAAGAGTGGTAAATACAAATATCTTCCCGAAAAGAAGAATCCAATCTACGGAATTATAGAAGATGAAAACAAAAAACCTGTAAAAGCTGAAGTTTTTTTGGTGGAAGGAAATTCTAAAATAAAAAAACAGATTACTACAGAAAATGGTTTGTTTTATTTTTCAGATTTAAACAGAAATGAATATTATACCGTCATTGCAAAATCTCTAAGTAAGAAACAGAAAGTGAGTGTGAGAATGCTTTCTTATAAATTGAATATTAATCCTTTGGTAAAGCAGTCTTTAGAAAATATTGATGTTGAAGAGATTATCAGAGATGCTGAAATCAAAGAAAAACCAAAAACTGCAGCTCAAGGAGTTGAAAATATCATCAGAACTTTACCTTCAGTGAATTCTGCAAGAGACACAATTTCTAAAAATACACAAATTGAAGAAGTCGTCGTTGTTGGATACAGAACTGTAAAACAATACGCTGCCGCTTCATCAATTACAAATTTTAATGAAAGACCCTACGCCAATGTTCTCAATGTGGTTCAAGGTCAACTTGCAGGTGTTAATATAACCACTGGTAGTGGCCAGCCTGGAGGAAGCTCTACAATTACTATTAGGGGTACTGGATCATTATCAGGAAATGTCGAACCTTTATACATCATTGACGGAATGGTTTCAAATTCAACACAATTCAGAAACCTGAATGCAAACAGCATTGATGCCATTTCTGTTCTGAAAGATGCTGTAGCAACATCCATTTACGGAAACAGAGGTTCAAACGGAGTTATTATTATCAATTCAAAAAATGAGAGAAATTCAAACATAAAATTCGATATAACACCAGAAACCTACTTCGCTGTAAAAAATATTCCAAATGATAGTTTGGTGAATTATAATTACTCACGCCAGTTTTCTTATCCTGTTTATGAATCTACCAACACTGCATATCGTCACGATTACCGTGAAACATTATATTGGAATCCAGTCGTAGAAACAGATAAAAACGGAAAAGCTAAAGTAGAATTTTATCAGTCTGATGCCAATTCGGCTTTCAGAATTATGACGGAAGGAATTTCTGCGTCAGGATTGATTGGAAGAGACGAAACCACATATGCTGCTCAAAGTTTGATTTCTATTGATGCTAAAATCCCGCAATATTTAACAAGAACAGATCAAATGACAATTCCTGTAGTCATTAAAAATAATTCAGCTGAAACAAAAACTTTAACTCTGAATGTCATAGTTCCGAACCATGTTAAACTGATGAAAGTTGATAGTTTGATTACTTTAAAGCCATTAGAATCCGGAAGATTGTTTGTGACGATTCAAACCGATAAACTGATCAGTTCAAATATTCAGTTTGCTGTAAAATCTGGAGATTTCAGAGAAACCATGATTTTGCCTTTAAAAGTTGAAGAAAAAGGTTTTCCGTATCATTTTTCAATCGTCAATAATAAAACTGAGAAGATTAAAATCAACATTCCTGAACATATCAATGGTAGTTTGGAGTCGTCTTACTATGTTTATGAAAATTCTGCATTGCAGATGTTTGAAGATTTGGAACGACTGAAAAATGAACCTCACGGATGTTTTGAACAGCTTTCTTCAACAGTTTATCCGAATGTTTTTATTTTGGATTATTTAAAATCTACAAAAAAAATCAATTTTGATACTGAATCTACAGCAATCAAAAATCTAAGAAAAGGCTATCAGAAAATGATTTCTTACAAAAACAGCGATGGCGGATTTTCTTATTTTGGAGGCAGCGAATCTGATGTGGCACTTTCGGCTTTTGCTTTGATGGAATTCAGAGATTTAAAGAAATATGTAAATGTTGATGCAAAACTAATTCAGAATCTGACGTCATTTATTTTATCTAAGAAAAATGCAAACGGACTCTTTGAAGTGAGAAAAAACTATGAAATGAAAACCGCCTATTCCGAGTACTCATGGTCAAGAAATATGTATGTATTATACGCTTTGTCTAAAATTGGTTTTAAAAATGAACTTCGGGATACCTACGAAACCAGTTTAAAAAGAGCCTTGGCAACAAAAGATTCTTATCAGCTGGCTTTGATGGCAAATTCAGCGGCTCATTTGGATAAAAACGAAGATTATAAAAAGCTTCTTACCATTTTAAATGAACAATATTCAACTAAAAATGTAAAAACAAATACAACATTTACGGGTTCTGGCGGAATTTCTGCCAACGCAGAAACCATTTCTCTTTACATGATGGCTTTGCAAAAAAACGCAAATTCAGATCAGTTAAAGATTGCCGAAATTGCTGATGAACTCATCAGTTGTAACGGTTATTACGGTTTTGGTTCTACTCAGGCAACTGCTTTGGCTTTGGAAACTTTATCAGATTTCTTCGCTAAAAATGAAAAATTATATGGCGTTGATAAGCCAACGATTACCCTTAATAATGCTAAAATTAAAGCCGATAATAGTGTTGCTTCTGCTTTCAGAAAAGGAGAAAACGACTTGAATATTGAATATATATGTCCTAAAGGTTTGCTTTATAAATTAGATTATCAATATTACACTTTGCAGGCTCCAGAGAGTGAAAACATCCCGCTAACGTTAGAAATAAAGCTGAAATCTGAAATTTCAAAAGTAGGAGAAACCAACAGAATGACAGTAACCGTAAAAAATAAGATCAACGGAGAATTACCAATGGCAACCGCAAAAATCGGTATTCCTGCTGGCCTCACTTTGCAAAATGCTCTGTTGAAAGATATGGTTGATAAAAAGCAGGTTTCTTATTATGAAATTTTTGATAACTATCTGGTTTTATATTGGGAACATTTTGATGCTAATGAAACGAAAACAGTTAACTTAGATTTAAAAGTAGAATTTGCCGGAGAATACACCGGGAAAGCGAGTAATGTTTATCTTTATTATATGCCGGAATCTAAGTTTTGGAATGAAGGAATTAAAGCTAAAATAGAACCTTAAAATTTAGATTAAAATTCTATATTTAAAACCAATAAAAATCATATCGTATGAATAAAATTATTATAACAATCTTATCATTAACAATTATTGTTAGTTGTCAAAAGAAAAAAGAAGAAGTTGTTTCTTCAATCGATATGATATCTGAAGCTCCGATGGTGGCTAAAGAAATGAAAATTGATGAAACTGGTCAAGATAATCAGGTAACAAATACTGAAATAGATACTGACGATGAAGAGTACGCATCTCTTGTTGAAAATCCTTTTGAGCTTACTAAAAGCCAACCTGTTTCTACTTTTTCTATTGACGTGGATAACGCATCCTATTCCAATATCAGAAGAATGATTAATGAAGGTCAAACTGTTGATAAAAATGCAGTAAGAATCGAGGAGATGGTGAATTATTTTAAATATGATTACCCGCAGCCTCAAAACAACCAGCCTTTTTCAATCAATACTGAATACAGTGATTCGCCTTGGAATCCTCAACATAAGCTATTGAAAATAGGACTTCAGGGTAAAAATGTTCCAATGAATAATTTGCCTCCATCCAATATTGTTTTCTTAATTGATACTTCCGGATCAATGTCGGAAGACAACAAATTACCTCTATTGAAAGAATCTTTAAAAGTTCTTTTAGATCAATTAAGACCTCAGGATAAAGTCGGAATTGTAGCCTATGCAGGAAGTGCAGGAGTGATTTTGTCTTCAACTTCTGCTAATGAGAAAGCCAGAATTCTTGAAGCGTTTGAAAAACTTGAAGAAGGTGGAAGTACGGCAGGTGGTGAAGGTATTGAGTTGGCGTACAAATTGGCAAAGGAAAACTTCATAAAAGGAGGTAACAACAGAGTGGTTTTGGCTACGGACGGAGATTTCAATGTTGGAACATCTTCTGTTGCAAATCTTGAAACTTTAATTGAGGAAAAAAGAAAAACAGGTATTTTCCTTACATGTTTGGGTTACGGAATGGGTAATTACAAAGATAATAAAATGGAAACTTTAGCAGATAAAGGAAACGGGAACTATGCCTATATCGATAATCTGCAGGAAGCTAATAAATTTCTAGGAAAAGAATTTGCCGGAAATATTTATACCATAGCAAAAGACGTAAAAATTCAGATTGAGTTTAATCCTAAATACGTCAAATCTTACCGCCTGATTGGTTACGAAAACCGAAAACTGAGAAATGAAGATTTCGAAAACGATCAGATTGATGCCGGAGAATTGGGAAGTGGTCATACGGTAACAGCTTTGTATGAAATTATTCCTGCCAATGTAGATTCTGAATTTTTACCCAAAGAACAAAAATTGAAATACAGCAAAACGGCAGAATCTAATAAAACGGCTTCGGGAGATGAATTAGCAACCATAAAATTCAGATATAAAAAACCTGATGGTGATAAAAGTACAGAAATCAGTCAGATTGTAAAAAATTCAGGTTCAGGAATTTCAGCAGCAAGTCCTGATTTTAAATTTGCCACATCTGTAGCGTGGTTCGGATTGGTTTTAAGAGATTCTAAACTGATCAAAAACAAAAATATAAATGCGATCGAAAGTTTGGCAAAACAAGGTAAAAGCAGAGATGATGATGGCTATCGTTCTGAGTTTATGAGGTTGGTGCAGAGCTATAAAAATATTCAAAAATAATAGTGCAACAGACATTTTACAAAAGTGTCTGTTTTATTTTAAAATAAACTTTCAAATATTATTGAAAATTCAAAAACTATTATTATATTTGTAATAGGAATTTAAAACAAAGTAAAAATGAAACTTTCAGAAGCAAAAGAAAAATACATTCAGACCTGGGGAACATTCGCAACGAGTTGGGGAATCAACCGTACGATGGCGCAGGTTCATGCTTTACTTCTGGCGAATGGAAAACCGCTTTCCACTGATGAGGTAATGGAGCTTTTAGAAATTTCAAGAGGAAATGCCAACATGAATCTCCGTGCGTTGATGGATTGGGGAATTGTGAAAAAAGAGTTCATTAAAGGCGACAGAAAAGAATATTTTACTGCTGAAAAAGATGTCTGGTTTTTATTTAAGCAAATCACAAAAGAACGTAGAAAGCGAGAAATCGAACCCGTTGTTTCTTTTTTGGAAGAGTTGAAAAATATTGAAGACAACGATTCTGTTGAAGCAAAAGAATTTATCAAATTGATGGATGATTTCAGCAACGTCACCAGCAAAATCAATAATATTATGGATCTCGCAATTAAAAGTGATGATCATTGGCTGGTCGGAAAGATCACCAACTTATTAAAATAGAAAGGACTTCAAAATCCTTTTTTATTTCAAATTAACTTTCAAAAATTACTGAAAGTATAGTAAATAAAAGTAATTAACTAAATAAAAAACTTCAATCATGAAACTGAAAATTTTAATTACAGAATTGGTTTTCCAAATCTTATTAAGTGCCGGAAGTATTTTTTGTGTTATATATGAATACTTTAAAAATGACCAACTCATGGCATTCTTTATTGCATTGTTTTTTGTCGGATGTGGTAATTTATTTGGTTTTCTCATCAGAATATCAGTGATTGCAAGCAAGTTCCACAGATACTATTTCTTCGGAGTGATTGTATTCTTCTTTTTAATTTATTTGCTATCTAAGTTTGACCCGAATGTTGAAATTATATTTAATTTTTTAGGAATGGGTGGGGTACTTTTCAATTTGTATTACTTAATCTACGGATATTTTATGATAAGAAAATTATCAGACGAAATAAAGATTAGGAACTAAAATCCTTTTTATTTCAAATAATCTTTCAAAAATTATTGAAAATATAATAATTATAAAATGTTTAATATTATTTCATATATCATTTTCCTGGCTATCACTTCGTACATCACGGTCGATGTGGGCAGAAGATGCTTCAATTCAGGGAAATTATATCTGGAATATTTGATAAAAGACAAGGATTTTTGCCTCACAGTCAACAGAATTCTTCTTGGAAGCTATTACCTCGTCAATCTGGGTTATATCTCAATTAGTTTAAGTTTTTGGGGCAAAATTTCAACCATTGAAGAACTTCTTTATACTGTTTCCAGTCGCATTGGAACCATTGTTTTAATTCTCTGTGCATTACATTTTATCAATATGTTCACACTTTATGCTTTAAGAAAAAAATTAACAATAAAATAAACTATCATGACAGCAACAATTCTTACCCAAACGTACAACTTTTCAGCGTACATGATCTACTTACCAATCGTCATCACGCTCACTGTGCTGGTTTCACAATTTCTGTTTAAAAATTCAAAAACATTTATGATTGATATTTTTCATCAGAAAGAAGATATTGCAATGGCGACCAACTCACTTTTTAAAATTGGTTTCTATCTTTTAAACATCGGGTTTGCCCTTTGTATTATTGAATTTTTTCAAATAGAAACTGTTGAAAGACTTGTCGTTGCTTTAAGCAAAAAAATCGGAGGATTTTCAATTTACTTGGGAGTAATGATGCTTTTGAACTTACTGCTTTTCCTGAAAGGTCGAAAACATGCGATGAATAAAGATAAAATCCAGACTGAAGAAACTGCATAATTGTAATTTTTAAAATTAAATATGATGAAAGACTTAATCATCCATCTATTTCTTATTTTCTATTTCGGTGGAAAAACGAAAAGAATTACATTTTAAATTATAGTACTAAGAGAAAAATTATAGAACTAAAAAAAATGAATCACCTTGAATTAACAAAAAAAGTAGAATGGAAAGACCTTAAAAAACTTTCCGTCAAAGAAATGTTGATTGAAAATAATATCAGTTTGCCATGGCTTTTTATTTCCTTGTTTTTGGCTTATAAAGGATATTGTTGGGCTGCACTTCCGTTTTCAGGATTCTATTTTTTGACGGCGCTCAGACAGGTTCACAACGGTTTTCACAACTCGTTGGGAACAGGGAAATTTCTCACTTGGTTATCAATGTATCTCAATAGTGTTTCAATGATAGCCTCCATTCATGCGGTGAAATTTAATCACATCAGACACCACAAATTTTGCCTTTCCGATGAAGATTACGAAGGGAAATCTGCTTCAATGAAATGGTACGAAGCAATTTTATACGGTCCAAAACACATGTTTTTAATTCATTGGATCACATTTAAAAAAGCCAATAAAAACTATAAAAAGAACATGATTTTTGAAATGATTTCTATTTCAGTATTTGTCTTTATTGCTTTTTATTTTAAAATTAATTTTTTGATTTATCACATTTCAATTATGTTTTTTGGAGAACTTTTAATGGCATTTTTTGCGGTTTGGACGGTGCATCATGATACCCACGATCATCCTGAAATCGCAAGAACCCAACGCGGATTTTGGAAGAATAAATTGACATTCAGCATGTTTTATCACATGGAACATCACCTATTTCCCGCAGTTCCAACCATTAAATTACCCGAACTTGCAGAAAGAATTGATAAAGTTCTGCCGGACTTTAATAAAAAACAAACATTTTAAGATGTCAAAGATTTATTTAACAACGATCATCAAAGCTGATATTAACACAGTTTTCGATTTGTCAAGAGATATCGATTTACACCAAAAATCAACTTTTAAAACTGGCGAAAAAGCAATTGCAGGAAAAACATCAGGATTAATTGAATTGGGAGAAACCGTAACTTGGAGAGCGAAACATTTGGGATTTTACCAAACTCATACTTCAAAAATTACTGAGATGGAAAAGCCAAATAAATTCACGGATGTTATGTTGAAAGGAAGATTTAAATCGTTTAAACATCAGCATATTTTTAAACAAGAAGGTAAAAACACAATAATGACCGATATTTTAGAATTTGAATCTCCTTTCGGAATTATCGGAAAACTTTTCAACATATTTTTTCTTAAAAATTATATGAAAAACTTCTTGTTAGAAAGAAATAAAATAATTAAAAACACTGCACAAAGATGAATTTCCTTAAAGCCGAATGGCGAAAATTAGCTATTATCAATTACGAAATTGATCCTCAAATCTTAATTAAATATCTTCCAAAAGGCACAGAACTCGATTTTTATCAAGGTAAATGTTATGTAAGCTTAGTTGGATTTATGTTTTTAAATATAAAATTATTAGGACTTCCGATTCCTTTTCACCGAAATTTTGAAGAAGTAAATTTGAGATTTTATGTAAAGAAAAAAGAAGGAAACAATTGGAAAAGAGGAGTCGTTTTTATCAAAGAAATCGTTCCAAAGGCGGCTTTGAGTTTTGTAGCCAATTCCATCTACAAAGAAAATTACAAAACAATGCCGATGAAAAATAACCTAAAGCAGGATGATAAGGAGATATCAGTTAAATATTCATGGAAAGATAAAAATTGGTATTTTATGGAAATTACTGCCGAAAATTTAGCTTTGCCGATGGAAAATGAATCAGAATTTGAATTTATCACTGAACATTATTGGGGCTTCACCAAAAAAGGAAACAAAACCTCTGAATATGAAGTCTGTCATCCGCAATGGTATTGGTATGTCGTTAAAAGTCATCATCTGGAAATTGATTTTAGTGAAATTTACGGAAAAGATTTTGAATTTTTAAACGATCAGAAACCAATTTCAGTCATGCTTGCAGAAGGCTCTGAAATTGAGGTGAGGACTAAAAAGTATTTAGTTTAAAAAGAGCTAAGTAAAAAATATTGAAGTTAATTTTCCAGAATGAAAATCTTAGATTTTCAAAACTCACATACTCTAAAATATTTTCAAAACTGTAAACTTAAAACCCCTGTGACTTATGTATTAAAATTACATTATCACCAATAGATAAACTCAAAAATTCCCAGTAAACTAAAAAACTTTTGTGCCTTTTGTTGTTAAAGTTTAAATTAGCAAAAACTAAACTTTATGTTAAGTAAAAAAACTAAAACCTTTTTTCTTTCATCACTACTCATCTCATTATCCCTATTTTCACAGGCTCACAATGTTTCGGAAGGCTATCAAAAACCGACTGATCCATTGGTTATTCAAAATCTTGAATACTGGCAAGATTTAAAATTCGGATTGTTTATGCATTGGGGAACTTACAGCCAATGGGGGATTGTCGAAAGTTGGAGCTTATGTCCGGAAGATGAATCATGGACTCAACGTAAAGCCGAACATGGAAAATCTTATAATGAATACGCTAAAAACTACGAAAATCTTCAGACGACTTTCAATCCGACTCAATTTAACCCGCAAAAATGGGCAGATGCAGCAAAAAAAGCAGGAATGAAATATGTGGTGTTCACAACAAAGCATCACGACGGTTTTACTATGTTTGATACGCAACAGTCTGATTATAAGATTACTTCTTCAAAAACGCCTTTTTCCAAAAATCCGAAAGCGGATGTGACGAAAGAAATTTTCAGTACATTCCAAAAAGAAGGCTTCAAAATCGGAGCTTATTTCTCAAAACCCGATTGGCATTCTGATGATTATTGGTGGTCATATTTTCCGCCAAAAGATAGAAATGTAAATTATGATCCAAAAAAATATCCCGAAAGATGGGAAAATTTCAAAAATTTCACATTTAATCAACTCAACGAGATTACTTCAAACTATGGTAAAATTGATATTCTTTGGCTAGACGGAGGTTGGGTTCGTCCATTTAATACCATTGATCCAAAAGTGGAATGGCAAAGAACAATCAAGGTTGAACAAGACATTGATATGGATAAAATCGGAACGATGGCTCGCAAAAACCAACCCGGAATTATCGTTGTAGACCGTACCGTTCCCGGAAAATGGGAAAATTATGTAACGCCCGAACAAGCTGTTCCTGAAAAGGCGCTTTCGATTCCTTGGGAAAGCTGCATAACGATGGGAGATTCGTTTTCATACGTTCCAAATGACAATTACAAATCATCTCAGAAAATCATTGAAACGTTAGTTAAAATCATTTCGAGAGGTGGAAATTACCTGATGAATATTGCTCCCGGACCCAACGGAGATTATGATGCAATTGTTTATCAAAGATTAAAGGAAATCTCAACTTGGATGGATAAAAATCAGTCCGCTGTTTTTGCAACGAGAGCTGTCGCACCTTATTATGATGGGAATTTTTATTACACACAAAGCAAAGACGGAAAAACGATTAATATTTTTCATTTGAATGAAAAGTTAAATTATCAAGTTCCATCAACTCTGAATTTTATAATTCCTGAAAATTTTAAACCAAAATCTTTAAAAGTTTTAGGTTTAAAAAATAAAATTCAATGGAAAAAAACAGGCAATTCAATTGAACTCGTCTTACCAAAAGAAAGAACTCAATTAAAATATTCAACCGTAATTCAGATTACACAATAGTTGAAATTATAAACTACTTCTATATTAAAATGACATAGGAAATCGAAGCGTTAAGAAAATAAAGTCTGTGAACGTGAAGAAAATTCTACTGTTTGAGCGCGACACAAATGTTGAATTGAAGAACCAATATTTCATTCGCGCGAGTTTTAGAATTTTTAGAGAACAGATTTTAGAGTTCCAAGTCTTGAACTTTTGGTTCTTTTGTTTCAAGACAAAAGAACAATAATTAAATAAAATTTAGCAATGCATTTTAAACTTCGATTTAAAATTATAGGAATTTCATTATTGAGTTCGGTATTCATTTCGGCACAAAAACCTTTATACAAAGATCCAAAGCAACCTGTAGAAGCCAGAGTTCAGGATTTGCTGAATAGAATGACACCTGAAGAAAAACTCTGGCAGTGTTTCATGATTCCCGGAGATTTAGATAACGTTCCGAAAGGTCAATATTCTCATGGGATTTTCGGATTGCAGGTAAGTGCAGGAAATCAAGGCGGCGGAGCTGCCGGACAAATATTGAAATATAATGCGAACGAAGATGCGGAGAGGTTAGCGAAAAAAATTAATGCGATTCAAAAATATTTTGTGGAAGAATCACGATTGGGGATTCCAATTATCCCTTTTGATGAGGCTTTACACGGATTGATGCGGGAAGGAGCAACGGCTTTTCCGCAGGCGATTGGCTTGTCAGCAACTTTCAATTCTGTGTTGATGAAGGAAGTTTCAACAGCGATTGCAAAAGAATCAAAATTGAGGGGAATTCGTCAAATCTTGACTCCGGTGGTGAATCTGGCGAGCGACGTTCGATGGGGAAGAACGGAGGAAACGTATGGGGAAGATCCGTTTCTGACTTCGGTGATGGGTGTAAATTTTGTCAGTTCATTTGAAAATCAGGGAATTATTACCACCCCAAAACATTTTTTAGCAAATGTAGGAGAGGGTGGAAGAGATTCATATCCAATTCATTGGAGCAAAAGATATTTGGAGGAAACGCATTTGCTTCCTTTTCAAAAAGCCTTTACACAAGGCAAAAGTAGATCGGTGATGACTTCTTATAATTTGTTGGATGGAAGACCTTCAACGGCAAATCATTGGTTGTTGACCGAAAAATTAAAAAAAGATTGGAATTTCAAAGGTTTTGTCATCAGTGATGCCAGTGCGGTGGGTGGTGCAAATGTTCTCCATTTTACGGCAAAAGATTACGATGATGCTTCTGCGCAGGCGATCAATGCAGGGCTTGATGTAATTTTTCAGACAGAATATCAACATTATAAATTGTTTATTCCACCTTTTCTGGATGGAAGAATTTCTCAGGAAAGAATTGATGATGCGGTTTCGAGAGTTTTAAGAGCAAAATTTGAACTGGGTTTGTTTGAAAATCCTTACGTTTCTGATGCAGCTATTTCGGAATTAAAGAAATTAAATCACAAACCATTAGCCGAAAAAACAGCCATTGAATCTTTTGTTTTGCTTCAAAATAATAATCAGACGCTTCCGATTTCGGAAAATGTTAAAAAGATTTTAGTGGTTGGATCCGATGCTGTTGATGCGAGATTGGGTGGTTATTCAGGACCGGGAAATAAGAAAGTGAGTATTTTGGATGGAATTAAAAATTTTACTAAAAATAAAAAAATTGAAATCAATTATTCAAAAGGAATTGATTGGAATTTGAAGAACTTCACGACCGTTCCAACCGAATTTTTATCTTCAGAAAATCAAAAAGGGTTGAAAGGAAATTACTTTTCAAATTCTGATTTAAAAGGAAATCCTGAATTTGAAAAGCAGGGTGAACAGCTAAATTTCAAATGGACTTTATATTCTCCAAATCCTGAAAAACTGCAACCCGACAATTACAGCGTTCGCTGGACAGGAAAACTCGAAGCACCAAATTCCGGAAAATATCAGCTTGGATTACGTGGAAACGACGGTTTCAAATTATATTTAAATGGAAAATTAATGATCGACAATTGGGAAAAGTTGAGTTATTCAACCAAAATTGTTGATGTAGATTTTGTGAAAGGCCAAAAATCTGATATTGTTATTGAATTTCATGAAAATAGAGGAGAAGCAAACATTGAACTGATCTGGAATTATGGTTTAAATGATTATCAAAAAGACTTTAATGATGCATTGAAATTAGCTAAAAATGCAGATTATATCATCGTCACAGCGGGAATTCATGAAGGTGAATTTCAGGATCGTTCTTCATTGAATCTGCCCGGAAATCAGGAACAATTTATTCACGAAGTTTCAAAATTAAATAAACCGACAACAGTTGTTTTAGTTGGTGGTTCTGCGATAAAAACTACGGATTGGAAAGATAAAGTTGGAGCTATTTTAGATGTTTGGTATCCCGGAGAAGAAGGCGGAAATGCGGTGGCAAAAGTGCTTTTCGGAGCAGAAAATCCATCGGGGAAATTGCCGATTACGTTTCCGGTTGAGGAAGGGCAGTTGCCCTTGACGTACAACCATCATCCGACAGGGAGAGGAAATGATTACCACGATTTGAGCGGAGAACCGTTGTATCCTTTTGGTTTTGGATTGAGTTATACGACTTTCGAAATTTCTGATTTACATTTAAATAAATCAAAATTTAAAGAGAATGAGATAGTCATTGCAAAGGTAAAAGTTAAAAACATAGGTTCAAAAGCCGGAAGCGAGGTGGTTCAGCTCTATATCAAAGATTTACTGGCTTCCGTTTCAAGACCTGTTTTGGAACTAAAAGGATTTCAAAAAGTGTATTTAAAATCTGGTGAATCCAAAGAAATTTCAATTGAAATTCCGGTGAAAGAACTTCAGTTTTTAGATGAGAAGATGAACTGGATTGTTGAAAAAGGTACCTACAGAATTATGGTAGGAAATTCGTCTAAAAATCTTCCGTTGAAACAGAATATTGAGGTGGAATAAAGATTTAGACAAAATTTTACATGATTGTCCGGAAAAAGTAATGATTATAAAATTTGGTATTTCTTTATTAAGTTCACGCCTTTGTATAACGTAAAAGCGACCATTATTTAAAATTCTTTGTTTGACCTTGCTTTAAATTAAAAAATATAAATAATAGAGGATATTCACAGATTCATTTTCAAAAATGTGCAACCGTTTTCTTTTTAGGGAACGGTTTTTGCAATTTTTGAGGCAAAATGTTTCTAACACCTCACATCATTTATTTTATGAAAAAATATCTTCTACCGGCAGTCGCAGTGCTGTTTTTCAGTTGTAAAGAAAATAAAAATCAGAATACTTCAGAAACCGAAGTGGTTACAAAAACAGATACTTTAAAGCTTCCCGCACCTGACGAAAAAGGTGCCAAAAGCAAATTCAGCAACGTCATCGGATGGCCTGCAGGAAAGGCTCCCAAAGCTCCAGAAGGATTTGTAGTTAACCGTTTTGCTGAAAATATTAAAAGCCCTAGAAACATGATTCAGGCTTCAAACGGCGATATCTTTGTAGTACTTTCCAATTCTGAACGTACAAAAACGGAAAAAATAAAAAATGACATCAGCGGAAAAAGCGATGCTGAAGTTGACGGAAAATCAGCCAACCGAATTATTTTATATCGTGACGCCAACAAAGACGGAGTGGCAGAATCATCATCTGTTTTTTTGGATAATCTAAATCAGCCTTACGGAATGTTGATTATTAAAGATAAATTTTACGTTGCCAACACCGATGGACTTTGGGTATATCCGTACAAAGAAGGCGAAACTAAAATTACAAAACCCGGAAAAAAGATTGTGAGTCTTCCAGCTGGAGGTTACAATAATCACTGGACGAGAAATATAATTGCCAATAAAGATCAGTCGAAAATTTATATTTCGATTGGTTCCGGAAGTAACGTTGGCGAAAACGGGATGGAATATGAGGTGAGAAGAGCCAATATCCTTGAAGTAAATCCTGACGGAAGCGGCGAAAAAATCTACGGAGCCGGACTTCGAAATCCTGTCGGCATGAGCTGGAACCCTTCTACCGGAGAGCTCTGGACGGTTGTGAATGAAAGAGATGAATTGGGTGACGAGCTTGTTCCGGATTATCTGACAAGTGTAAAACAAGGTCAATTTTACGGCTGGCCGTATGCCTATTTCGGGAAAAATGAAGACCCTAGAAGAAAAGGAGAAAAGCCTGATTTGGTGGCAAAAACAATTGTTCCGGATGTTCCTCTGGGATCTCATACAGCGTCTTTAGGTTTAACATTTTACACAGGAAATCAGTTTCCTGAAAAATATAAAAACGGAGCATTCATCGGACAGCACGGTTCGTGGAATCGCTCTTCACTGGTTGGTTATCAAGTAGCTTTTGTGCCATTCAAGAATGGAAAAGCTTCAGGATCATATCAGCCATTTTTAAGCGGATTTATTGCAAATGAAGAAAAAGGAGATGTTTACGGAAGGCCTGTAGGTGTTTTGCAAATTGCGGACGGTTCGCTCTTGGTTGCTGATGATGTAAGCGGAATTGTGTGGAGAGTGGCGCATACTAAAAAGTAAAGTATACAATCAATATCAATTTAAATGCAAAAAAATTACATCAAATTTTGTGGTATGAAATATGCAAGATTCGTTTAATAACCAATTGAAATTTTAAAATTTTAATTATTAAAGTTAAACGTCATGAAAAAATTATTGATATCAACAGTTTTGTTATTAGGATTATCGTTCAATGCTTACGGACAGAAACGTCCGCCTGCACCACCACATCCGTCTAAAACACAATTAGCAAATAGCAAAGCAAGTGAGCTGGATAAAAGATACAGAACCGAAAAGAAAATGATTATGAATCATCCGGTTGCGACTAAGAAAATGAAAAACGAACAGTTAAGAGCTTTGAATCTGAGATATCAGAATGAGAAGAAGCTACTTAGAGCGGCAAGATAAAGATTTCATAAAGACTATTTCACCCCATTGAAATTGAAAACAAAAATGCAAAGAAAAGAAGCTATTTCAACAGAGATAGCTTCTTATTTTACAGTGGATTATTTTAAAAATCTTTGCCAGATAAATGAATTAAAGGGATATCTATTTTAACACCTAAATGAAAAATTCCGGCATCAAATACTTTGTTATTTGCATCTTTTCCAGTGTTATATGGCTGAAATCTAAATCCTCCCGATATTACAAAAGGTGAATTTTTTATCCCCATCAAAAACGTAGTACCCAAACTGAAAACTTCAGAAAAATGAACGTCTTTTGCATAGTCTTTACCTGGTTGTACCAAATAATGATTAACCACATTTCCCAAATCTACAACATCGACTGTAAAGCCATAATTATCATACCAGCCATTTCTTGACCAAGTAAAAGCAATGCCAATCGGTGCCGTTATACCGTAGACGGGTTGAGAACCAATTGTTGTACTTTTCAAAGACATCAGCCCACCGCCAAATGCACCTACATAAGCGTTTAAATCTATTGAACTAGGTTGTTTTCTTTTCAATTTGTAGGAAGTTGGTGGTAAGGCATAAGAATCGATAATACCAGCTAACTGGTGTTCGTCTTTTACGGTTATTACATCGCCGAAAAAGGAGAGGAGGTTGGTGAGCTGTTTGGTGTATTTGTTATCATATTTTTCCATTAAATTTAAGCTTTGCTGTTTAATAAAATTAGTATCTAACTTTTCAAATATTTTATCAATGTTTTGTTCATTGCCAAAAGCGCTCATAGCTGTATTGGCGGTTTGTATATAGCTGATTAACTGAATGAGCTGCGTGTGGTCTATTCCCAAAGATTTTGATAGACTCACTAAGTTCTCAATTTTATAATTTTTTAATAAATTTTGCAAAAGTTCAATCTTTTCATTTTTGTTTTTAATATTGTATTGTGCAATACTTAAATAGTTGTTAAAATCTTCTAATGAAATATTTTTATGTTCTGTCATGTCATTAATTATGAAGCATATATTTTTACTATCCAAAAAATAAAAACGAACAAAATCTGTGTGATAATTTGGGGTGTTATCTTTGTTAAGAAAATTAATTTTTTTAATTAAAAATGAAGGTTGATTTATTTTTAGTGAGGGTTTTTCTAGTTTTTTATAGTATGTAATTGATATTTTTATATTTTTTCCACAATCAAAAAAATATTCAAGGGAATTTTCTGAATTTATAAGAGTTGGTTTAAGAGTTGTTATCAACTCAAAAGTCTGGTTTGCAGCCCCTACATAATCATTGCTTTGAAAATGTTCATATATTGACATTCCGGTTTTGATATATTTTATTTTGCTTTCAATTTCTGACGAATTAAACAAATCTTTATTTTGTAGATTTGTCGTCATTTGGTTAAGCACATTCCACACATTATAAAAGTTTTTAGAAGCCAAATCGTCTTTTATTTCTTCTTTTTTTGTTTTGTATTCATTCCTAATTTTGTCGAATTGGGAAAGTGAGATTAGTATATTTCCAATCCATTTGTTTATTTTTTCTTTTTTTTCGGTATCTACAATTGGTTTTCCATTAATATATTTATCACAGGTAAGAGAATCTAATTTGACTTTAGTACCATATTTAAGGGTAAGCAATTCGAGTAGAATCTTGTATTCCTGATGATTGAGGCCTGCAATTTCTTCATAAGACAAAAGTCTGTAAACATCTTTTCCGTCGATATTATCAATTGAAAAAAATTCGTTGGTAACGATGTAGAGAAGAGTGCTGCTGTTATCAATAAGTCTATTAATCTCCTGATTTACTTTATCCTTTCCATTTTTCTCTACTTCTAATCGTGGATTAATGTAAAAATATTTAATGATGTCTCTATAATTATATTGTTCGGTCATTAGTCTGTTCAAATCATATCCAAACTCCACAGACTGTCTTAGTCTTGCATGATTTATGGAGTCTTTAATGATTACCTTTTCCACCCAGGGGCTTTGAACTAGATTTCTTGGCATTTCTACGAAATCTTTAGCAATAGCATATTTCCAAGTCGCATTAAATGTTGGGACTTTATAATTTTCAGCTCCTTCCATAACCTTTATAGTCTCTGGGAAAACATCTAAAATCATGGGGTTATTCATTTTTAAACGAATCTGATCCATAAACCAAATGGCAGCTTCCTGTTTTGCTCTTTTTGCCAAGAAAATTGCCATTGCTTCAATCATTTGAGATTGGCTCGGTATTTTGATTCCTGAAGAACCTGTTTGTGCTTGGGCTGTTTGAATTTGGGAGTTGATGATAATCTGTTGTTCTTTTGAAACTGAAAAGTTAGAGACACTTGATACTTTTTTTATGTCTTCTTTTAGTTTTGTAGATAGTGTTGAGGAATTTTTATCTAATGAGATTTGAACAAACTCATTTGCAAAAATTTCAAGATCGTTAGTCAATAAATCAAAATCATTTGAATAAGTTGATATTAGTTTAGAAATGATTGTTTCTCTAATTTCTTTTTTTAGTGTTTCTAAGTTTTTAAAATAAAAGCTTCCATTTTTATCCATGTAATAGGAGCTTAGAATTTTTTTCTTAATATCATCTGGGAGTTGATTAAATTCTATACTAGAAAATAAATATTTAAGATTTTTTACTATCTGTTTTCTCTCTTCATCTTGCTCATTTTGAAGAAGTGTATTTTTTAGGTCTTCTAAACTTTTAATTATATATATATTATCTGCTTTATCTACTTTATCTACATTTGTATAATAATCACTTATAATTTGTTTTAATTTTTGTTCATCAAACTTATGTGTGCTTTTATAATTTTCAAGATCTTGATACGAGTGAGTTGCTTGTAGTTTATTAGTGGATTTTTCAAAATCTCTTATCTCTTTATCTAAAGAATCTAAATTTGTATTCTTTTTTTTAATTAGGTTGTACATCACTTCTAAAGTGAGTTTGGTTTTCTTACTTGTTTCTAAAATAATATCCTTATGATCAACTTTAAAATTTGGATTGCTGCTAATCCAAATTTTTACTTGTATAGCTTTGTCATTTTTTAATTTTTGAATAAATTCGCTTAATTCTGAAAACTTTAATTGACTGTTAGTAATTAAAGATTCATCATTAATAGTGCTTTTTAATGCATAGTAAGTTTTATCTCTTTCTTCCACAGACATAGAATTGTCCGCAATCAGTTTACTCAAATAAAACAAATTGTATCTCGGGAAGTTTTCAGTATGTTTTTCTTTATCTTCGACTTTTAAAGTATAAGTCTGCCCAAGGCAAAAAGAAAAATTTGCCATAAGAATTATGGCGAAATAGTAGAATTTCGTTTTCATGGTTTTAGTTTTTACCTTATAAATTTATCAATTTATTTTGAAATAATTATTTTTTTTTACATTATTTCTTTGTTAATTGATGAATTTTTCGCTTCGGTTAGTTATTAAATACCATGATTTAATTTTGCTTTATTTAAAAAAAACTATGTTGAAATATTTATCATACTTTAAGGCTATTTACATAATGGATTACTTTAATCAATCTGCTGTTCCGCATCCAATATTTTTCCGTAAATTCGCATAAAAATTTTAAGCTAATGAATTACGATATTATTGTCATCGGTAGTGGTCCTGGTGGATATGTTACAGCAATCAGAGCAGCACAATTGGGTTTTAAAACCGCAATTATCGAGAAAGAAAATTTAGGAGGAATTTGCCTTAATTGGGGTTGTATTCCAACTAAAGCTTTGTTGAAATCTGCTCAGGTTTTTCATTACATCAATCACGCTGAAGATTATGGTTTAAACAAAGTGGAAGCTAGTTTTGAGTTTCCAAATGTAATCCAGAGAAGCCGCGGTGTAGCATCTAAAATGAGCAAAGGAATTGAGTTCTTGATGAAAAAGAACAAAATTGATGTAATTCTTGGTACAGCTAAAGTTCAGAAAGGTAAAAAAGTTTCTGTAACAGACAAAGAAGGTAAAGTGACTGAATATTCAGGGACAAACATTATCTTGGCTACAGGAGCTCGTTCTAGAGAATTGCCAAACTTGCCACAAGACGGTAAAAAAGTAATCGGATACAGACAGGCATTGTCTCTTCCTGAGCAGCCAAAATCTATGATCGTTGTAGGTTCTGGGGCGATCGGAGTAGAGTTTGCTGACTTCTATAACACAATGGGTACTAAAGTAACTGTTGTTGAATTCTTACCAAACATCGTTCCTGTGGAAGATGAAGAAATCTCAAAACACTTAGAGAAATCTTTGAAAAAGACAGGTATCGAAATTATGACCAATGCATCTGTTGAAAGCGTAGACACAAGCGGAAACGGTGTGAAAGCGACTGTAAAAACAGAAAAAGGAAATATCACTCTTGAAGCTGACATCTTATTATCTGCTGTCGGAATCGCTGCAAATATCGAGAACATCGGTCTTGAAGAAGTGGGCATCCAAACTGACAAAGGAAGAGTTTTGGTAAACGAATGGTACGAAACTTCAGTTCCTGGTTACTACGCAATCGGAGATATCATCCCGACTCAGGCCTTGGCGCATGTTGCTTCTGCTGAAGGAATCACTTGTGTAGAAAAAATCAAAGGATTGCACGTTGAGAAAATCGACTATGGCAATATTCCTGGATGTACTTACTGTCACCCTGAAGTTGCTTCTGTTGGTCTTACAGAGAAACAAGCTAAAGAAAAAGGTTACGAAATCAAAGTGGGTAAATTTCCTCTTTCTGCAAGTGGAAAAGCTACTGCAAACGGAAATACAGACGGTTTCATTAAAGTAATTTTTGATGCTAAATATGGTGAGTGGTTAGGCTGTCACATGATTGGTGAAGGCGTTACCGATATGGTTGCTGAAGCTGTTGTTGCAAGAAAACTAGAAACTACGGGTCATGAAATCATTAAATCTATTCACCCGCATCCAACGGTTTCTGAAGCCATTATGGAAGCTGCTGCTGCTGCTTATGGTGAAGTGATTCACATTTAATTAAAAAATTATTATTTTAATATTTAAACCACAGATTTGTCTGTGGTTTTTTGTTTTTTAATCATGATTTTAAATTAATTTATAAAGTTATAATTTTCAGCAAAAATGCTACCGAAGGTTTAGTTCAACATCGGTTTGGCAGAAGTAGGGCAGGATGAATTAATGAACATTTTTACTTATATCAATATTTGTATTATATTTGCGGCAACGTTTTCAAATCCCTACCTTCGCCAAGCCATAAACAGTTGGTAGAAAATTTTAAACACGATTACTTTAAAAATAATGAATTATTAACATCTTAAATATCTTATAAATGAAGAAAAATTTATTCATTTCGTTAGTTCTTTTACCTATTTTTGGTTTTACACAAGTTGCATTAAATCAAGTTGATGATTTTGAAGATTATACTCCAAGAAATTGGACTAAATCATCATCCACACTACCAAATCAAAATATTACAACTGGAGGACCTTTGGGATTAAATGATAATTTTTTAAGAGTTCAATCCCCAGCTAGCGGACAACTTGTTACATTTAATAAAGCACAATGGCAGGGAGATTATTATAAAAATAACGCTTCAAGTAGAATTAAATTTATTTCTATGGATGTCAGAAATTCAGGTACAAATATTATTTTTGTAAGATTAGCGTTCACAAATGATAACTGGACTGGTACTGATCCTATATTTTGTTCAACTAATGCTATTGCTGTAATACCAGGTGAGGGTTGGAAGACAATTAACTTTCCTATTATAGAAAATGCAGTGACTAATATTAGTACTCAGCAAGGTTATTCAAGTGTTTTTAGTAATGTTACTGAATTAAGAATTTTGCATAATGATTCACCCGCTTGGGATTCAGACCCAATTGAAGCGACATTAGATATTGATAATATTATGGCAAGAAGTACAGCTGCTATATTAGGAGTTAATGATTTTGAAGAAAAAAAAGAAATAAAATTGTACCCTAATCCTTCAAATGAAAGTATTATATTTAGCAACAATGAAAAATTAAATGAAAATTTTAAATATAATATTTTTGATTCAACTGGTAGAAAAGTTCTTAGTGGAAATTCAAAATTTAATGAACAAATAAACATTAAGAATTTGATAAAAGGTAATTATTTTATACAAATGGAAACAAAAAAAGGAGAAATACTTAAAGAGAAGTTGATTAAAAATTAAATCTTCTGCCAACAAGCGTTTTGCAAGATTGATAGTTTTACAATAAAATCAAAAATAAATACGGTTTATCGCAAAGAAGTTTAATTTTTTACATAAAATTAAATCCGGAGAAACTCTTTTCTTCGGATTTTTTTATGCACTTTATCCTTAAGACTTAAATGAGGTCTTTTTTTTGTTATAAATATAAATACTTTCTTTTACTAATGAGTTTAAATCCTATATATTTTTTGTTTTGCAAAAAAGAAAGTCCTGCTTTAATATTCCATTAATTCTGTCTGCTAAAAATTGGAATTCTGTTATGTAAGGACAAAGATAATTATGTAATTGGATATGCTTTGAGCAGGAGCCTCTCTTCTACAATGATTTCAGTAGATAAAACTCAGCTCTCATATAAAAAATTACTTCAGCAAAAATTACATGAGTTTTTTGTACATTAACATACAGAACATATTGCAAAGTATATTTTCATTTATTAAATTGCAGAATGTTTAATGTTTTGTAAAACGTTAAAAAGTTTTACAAAACAATCTTTTTTTGATACAATCTGACTTATTTTCTTAATTTTATTTACTAAATAAACTACAAATTAAAATAAATTATGTTTAAAAAATTAGCTGCTGAAGCTTTAGGATTAGGAGATATCGGTAAAATTATTCCTTCACAGGATTATGATAAAGTAGATTCTGACGATTACATTCTTTCGGAAGATCAGGAGAAAATTTTCTTCTTGATTAAATCTAAAAGAGACGAATACTGCTTTACCAACAGAGCCTTGATTCACATTGATGGAGCAAGTGCGCTTGATAGAAAGAGAATTCTGAGAAGATATGAATACTATCAATTTCCTTTCTCGAACGTAGTTTTGCAGACTGCAGGAACGATTGATCTGGATGTCGAAATTTCATTTAATATTGGAAATGTTCCTTTGATGATCAGCGTGGCAAAAGGTCAGGTTGATCAGTTGAAAGATTTGTATAAAGCACTTTTGGCAATTCAGCAGGAAGTTCACCATAATCATTCTTTGTTGAATTTTTCTAATGACAGCATCCAGAAAGCGATTGGAAGTGTTGCTTCCGGAAAGCAGGAAAACGTTTCGAAAAGTCAGGAATTAAAGGCTATCAACGAATATATTTTCGCATGGAACACTAATAGTTTTGACAGATATAATCAAAAAGATTTCTCAAGAATTTTTGAAAAGTATATTAATAATTAGAATTTAATTCTGAAAATTATAAACAAACCACAGATTTTTTTGTCTGTGGTTTTTCTTTTTACATGCGATGAAAATTATTAGTATTGCATAATATTTAATACCATTATTTCTGTTTTTCCAAAGAGTTTTCATTAAATTTATTCAATGAATTTTGGGAAGACGGGTTTGGTTTTATCGGGAGGTGGTACAAAAGGTATTGCTCATGCAGGAGTTTTGAAATTTTTAAGCGAAAAAAAAATCGATGTAGATATTCTCTCATGTTGTAGTGCGGGCTCGATTGTGGGCTGTCTTTATGCCATCGGGAAAAAGCCTGAAGAGATTTTAGATTTCTTTCAGTCAATTTATTTTTTCAACTGGAAGCATTTTACCTTTAATCAGCCGGGACTGGTTTCATCTATTATTTTTGCCAATTATCTCAAACCTATTTTTGAGGATATGAAAATCGGTGATCTGGATAAAGAAGTAAGAATTGTTGCAACTGAATTGGTTTCCGGAACCGAAAAAATATTTGATAAAGATTTCAAAGTCATAGACGCAATGATTGCTTCCTGCTCAATTCCCGGAATCACAACACCTTATATTTTGGGTGAAGAAATGTATTGCGATGGAGGAGTTCTTAATAATTTTCCTGCTGATATCATCAGAAATGACTGTGATAAGTTGATTGGTGTATTTGTTTCGCCACCGCATGATATTAAAATCAGTGATCTGAAAACCATTAAATCAATTGTTTCACGTTCGTTCGATTTATTTTCATACAGAGTTGAAAAAGTAAAATTTGAATACTGTGATTGGTTGATTTCTTCAAAAGATCTTTCCGCTTTCGGGAATTTTGAACGGAAAAAAGACCGTCTCGAACAAATTTACAACATCGGTTATGAAGCTGCCAAAAACAGTTTTGTTGAAAACGATTTCTTTAGTAAAATAAAAAATTAGAACATAAAATTCTATTTATCTTTCACAAAAACATCCGTAAACTCAAAGCTTTTACCATTAAATAATCCCTTATCGCTTAATTTTAATTCAGGAATAACCAAAAGTGCCATGAAAGACAAGCTCATGTATGGTGCTCGTAATTGGCTTCCAAGCTCTTTTGCACGTTGATCTAATTTAATATATAATTCAGCAACTTCTTCGGCCGGAAGATTGGTCATAATTCCAGCAATTGGTAGTTCTAAAACTAGTTCTTCCGTTTCTGTGGTTAAAGAGATACCACCTTTTGCTTTGATGATGACGTTCACGGCTTTACAAATATCATCGTCATTGGTACCAACGACAACAATATTGTGGCAGTCATGAGCAACGCAAGATGCGATGGCTCCGTTTTTTAAACCAATATTTTTAATAAAAGCTGTGGCAACGGGAGCATCGTTATATCGGTTGACTACAGCAATTTTTAGAATATCTTCTTCGGTATTTGATTCTGCAAAACCATTAATTACCAAAGTTTTTGATTGTATTTCATGCGTTATTAGTTGTCCGTCAAGAGCTTCAATCACACGAATGGTATCGCTTTCACTTTTAATTTTAAAATCGGAAGGTTGTTTTAAATTACAGTTAAAATTATTTACGATTGGTGCTTCAACAGACTGAATAAATGATGTTCCCTTCTCTGCAACCAATTCACCGTTGATGTAAGTTTTTAAAATATTGAAGTTTTCAATAGTGTCAATTTCTATAAAATCTGCATTGTCACCAACCTGTAATAAACCAATGGTTAAATTATAGTGTTTTATGACATTAAAAGAAGCTGCACGAAGGACATCGTATAAGTCATGGCCGGCTTTCAAAGCACGTTTTACATGATCATTGATGTGGGATTCAATCAAATTATCAGGATGTTTGTCATCACAACAGAACATGATCTGTTCCGGAAAATCTTTTAACAATGGAATTAATGTGTCGAAATTTTTCGCAGCACTTCCTTCTCTGATCATTATTTTCACCCCGTGTTTCAGCTTTTCAAGAGCTTCGGTATGGCCAAAACATTCGTGATCTGTCGTTATTCCGGCATCGAAATAGATTTTCATTCCTTCTCCCATTAATCCCGGAGCATGACCATCGATGGGTTTGCCGTGTTTTTTAGCAAAAGCTATTTTCTTTAAAACCTCTTCATCATTATAAATAACGCCGGGGAAATTCATCATTTCAGCTAAATAGACAATTTCTTTTCTGCTTAAGAGTTGATCAATATCATTAGAATCAATTACAGCGCCTGCAGTTTCAAACTGGGTTGCCGGCACGCAGGACGGAGCTCCAAAATAAAAATGAAAAGGAACCTGCTGAGCATTTTCAATCATATAATCTACACCTTCAACGCCCAAAACATTGGCTATTTCGTGCGGATCAGAAATCGTTCCTACTGTTCCGTGTTTTACGGCAATTCGGGCAAATTCTGAGGGTACAAGCATGCTGCTTTCTATATGAACGTGCGCGTCGATGAAGCCTGGTAAAATATAAGTGTCTAAAGTTTCTTCAATTCTCTTTATTGATGCAATTTTCTTATTAAAAATAGATACTTCTGCGGGATAAGTTTCTCTTGAGATGATATCAATTAAATTTGCTTTGATTGTAAATTCCATTCTGTTTTTCTTAAAATAAAAAATTCCTAATCGTGAAATTAGGAATTATTATTTGATTTTTTGTTTAAATTAATTTTTAACAACCTGCGCATCTTGTCTTACTAAAGTTTCACCGTTTCCATCGATGACTACTAATGTATAAGGTGCTTTTTTCGAAGAATTGGTTAAATAATTTCTCCAAACCTGATAAAGTGTTCCGTTATTATTAAATTCAAAATAATAATTGCCACCAGATCCATCGGGAATGACTTCTCCGTCAGAGATAATCATACTTGGTTTGGCTGAGATTTTCGTATTAGCGCCCCAAGATTGATAAAGGTAATTTCCGTTGGGTTGTTTGTCAATCTTTATTTTAAACTTTTTAGTTTTAATAATAACTGTTTTGGGAATTCTTTCCTGAGAATCTTTATCTCTGTTATCGGTAATTGTTTCTTTGGGATTGGTTTCATTATTATCTTTAATATTTGCAAAAGATAAAACAGGCAGTAAGCATGCGCCTAGTATAATTTTCTTAATCATTGTATTGGTTTTATTTAAGATTATTCACCAAAGGGTTATCAAATTTAAAGCCAATAAGAAGATTTCCAGCTTTAAATTATTTCAGCTTTGAACTTCGAATTATTTTAAATCCAAATAAACCCTCTGATAATTCTAGTTCTACCTTATTTGCTTTTACAATCCTTACTTTATTATCAATACTGAATTGAATTCGTTTTGTGCCGTTAGAGTCAGTTTTAAAAATGATTGCAGGAGACTTTTTCCTTCTATTATATTTTGAGCCAAGAATTTCAGTTTTCCTGATAATTGGATATGTTTCTACTGATATTTTCTTATCAGCAAAATATTGATTGAGACCTAAAAATAATACTGTAAAATTTGCACCAATAACTATTGTACAAAATATTGCATTATTAAAATCGTTCCAACAACTAATTTTTTCCAATTTCCTTCTTATTGGAAAGTATATTAAAATTCCCAATATATAAAATAATCCTAAATATTCAACTCGGATAATCGTCTGTTCATACAATTTTAAATTGACAAGATTTAATAGTAATGAACCGAATAAAATGGCATTGAAGATTATAGATTTTTTTTTTCAAGTTGTTTCTAAGAAAAATATAGCTTAAATTTTGTTGATTTAGTTTATTGATTCTGTCTGCGTATAACTTGCAAAAGCCTCCTCCAGACTGTCAAATTTTCCTTTGAATTCTTCAATTGCACAATCCTGAAGAATATTTCCTTTATGAATTAAAATCACTCTAGAGCAAAGTGCTTCGACCTCCTGCATAATGTGTGTAGAAAGCAAAACTGTTTTCTCTTTACCGATTTCTTTTACTACGTTTCTGATTTCAATGATTTGATTAGGGTCAAGACCGTTGGTAGGTTCATCCAGAATCAATAAGTCAGGTTGGTGAATAATCGCCTGAGCCAAACCCACTCTCTGTTTATATCCTTTAGAAAGCTGACCGATTTTCTTTGATTTTTCGGGAGTAATTCCTACCAATTCGATCACCTCATCTACTCTCGCTTCAGAAATTTTATGAATATTGGCAACAAATTGCAGATACTCTTTCACATACATTTCCAAATATAACGGATTGTTTTCCGGAAGGAAACCTATGTTTTTCTTGCTTTCGATTTCGTTTTCAGAAATGTTTTTTCCGTTAAAAATAATTTCACCTTCATCAATTTTCAAAGCACCCACAATAGATTTCATCAGTGTAGATTTTCCGGCTCCGTTTGGACCGAGAAGACCTATGATTTCGTTTTTTTCAATTGAAATATTAATATTGTTGAGTGCAGTTTGCTCGGCAAACTTTTTGGTTAAATTGATTACTTGAAGAGACATAATTGTTAATCTTTTTACAAAAATAAAATAAAAAAACTCATTCGTAAAGAATGAGTTCAGGTATTATTAAAAAATAAATATTTATTTTCTTGATTTCTTTTTCTTGGCCGGAGTAGGATTAGCAACAGCAGCTGTTTCTGGTACGTAAGTGTTTGTACTTGACACATTAGAAACTGTATTTGCTTTACTGACTACAGATTTTTTGTACAAAGCAGATTTTGACGAACCAATTCCGAAAATTTTGTCGATCTGTTTCTTATTCAAAAACTGAGATTTCCCTACATATTTTTTATTCTTATTAATATACTGAATAAACTGTACGGTAGGCTGACCGTAGTTTTTTTCGTAATGAAGTTCAATGATGTCATTTGGAAGTTCCAAAGTAACATTGCCTGAAGGTTGGTCTATAAAGCCGTCAGTGATTAATTTGTAAAGATCATTAACGTCACTGTTAACGTCTAAAAATGAAAATGACCTGAACGTGTTAAGATTACTTGTGTTAATATCCTGGTAATTGAATGTGAACCTGTTTTCTTTTTTGTACAAGCCTACCGAATTTTCTTTACCAATTTCCACCAAGGTCTCATTTTTCAGCACCTTAATCTGGGAAAAAGCAGATATGCCAAACGTGCAGGCGAATAGTAGAAGTATTTTTCTCATGTGATGTATTTTAATATAATGTGATATGGTAGTGCTAAATTAGCTATTCTACAATTAACCACAATTTTTTATGGCACAAAAATAACGTTTTTTTTTGACTTCGGTTTTCTCAATATTGAGATGAAAGAAATTTTAACTTGCTCGTTTTCTTTTTTTGAAATTGCAGTACAGGTAATTAAGTGTATTTCGAACTGTGCTTTTATTTTTGTGCGAGATAATAAAAATTTTATTGAATTTTAACCACTGAATCAGCTTTGCGAATATTCTTCTTTTAATTTTTTATCTAATATAAAAGGTACGAAAGGCAAAACAGAACCTATTGTGTAGATAATAACCCTCACAAGATTCCATTTGTACTTTAGTGCTGTTGCGATGAGAATAACCATAAAAACAAGAAATAACACTCCATGTATCCATCCAAAATATTTCACAGCTTCCGAAATATTAAAAATATACTTTAACGGCATCGCAATAAAAAGTAAAATCAAGTAGGAGATGCCTTCAATAAGAGCTGTTTTACGATAGATATTGATCATACAAAATAAAATTTTCGACAGGTGAATGTTGCGGCAATAATAGTTTATTCTGATGAAATTTACAAATATATGTTTCTGTAAAAAATTAAAGACTCCCCACCGTAAAGACCAAACTAGCAAGTTTTTATTTAAAATAAATCAAATTTTAGTTTTTGTTTAGTTTTTTTTAATTTTTGGTTGATAAGTTGTATAGTAAAAACCAAAGCGATAAGTAAACTTTAATCATAAAAACAATACGATGGATATTTCTTACTACGATTTTACAAATTTACCAGATAAGACTCAATTTGACATGGTGTTGAGTAAAGGAAAGATAATCAGTGAAAATACGTTGAGTAACACAAAGTATATGCTGTATGAATTTTCCAGCTTTACGGTTGAGATTATTTACAGCTTACCCAAAAATTCTATTTTAGGGAAAAATGTTTATTTCAATAGAGCCGCATATTCGGCCTGATGCTGAATTAAAATACGCGTTTTTCATGATTATTTATAACAAAATAAAGGGTGAGCCTAATGGTTCACCCTTTCAATATGTATTTAAAAAACTTAAATTTTAAGCCTCAATAAACTCCAAAAGATCTTTATTAATAGTCGGAGCTTGCGTAGTCGGCATTCCGTGAGGGAAACCAGGATATGTTTTCAAAGTTCCGTTTTTCAACAATTTAATTGATTTTAAAGCCGCATTTTGGTAAGGAACAATCTGGTCATCTTCACCGTGAAGCACCAAAACCGGAATTTCCGTAGCTTTCAAATCTTCTGTAAAATCAGTTTCAGAAAACGCTTTGATTCCGTCATAATGAGCAACGATTCCGCCCATCATTCCTTGTCTCCACCAGTTTCTCTGTACGCCTTCTTTCACGTCTGCACCTTCTCTGTTGTAACCGTAGAAAGGGAAAGTCAAATCGATGTAAAATTGGCTTCTGTTGTTCAAAGTCTGGTCTCTGATTCCATCAAAAACAGACATTGGAACGCCATCCGGATTACTGTCGCTCGCTACCATAATTGGCGGAACTGCACTGATTAAAACTGCTTTTTTCGCTCTTCCGTTAGCATATTTATTCACATATCGGATAACTTCGCCACCACCTGTAGAGTGACCGATGTGAACTACATCTTTCAAATCTAAGAATTCTACCAATTCAGCTGCATCAGAAGCATATTGCTCAATCGTGTGATTGTAAAAATCCTGGCTAGAACGTCCGTGACCTCTTCTGTCGTGGGTCACCACTCTGTAACCTCTTTGTAGGAAGAAAATCACCTGTGCATTCCAATCGTCAGATGACAAAGGCCATCCGTGGTGAAACATTAAAGTTGGTCCTTCGCCTTGGTCTTTGTAAAAAATCTCTGTTCCGTCTTTTAATTTTAGTGTGCTCATTGTTTTAATTTTTTAATGTTGTGATTAATTTATTTTAATATTTTGTTGTCTTAATTCTTTAGCAAATGTAGGATGGTTCACATCGTTTCTCGTTAATCTAGTTTAATATCGTACATTTTTGATAATTTTTGTTTTGGGCAGCTTTATCCGCCTTCCGTTCCCGCTTTTTTTGTCATTGCGAACAAAGTGGGGCAATCTGTATAACTTTTGCACAGTCGCAATGACAAAAAAGAGCTCCGCTCAAGTCGGGCTGCAGATTCAGTATAGAAAACGACTTGATTTCAGCATTCGCTTAAGTGTTCTTATTTGCATTATCATAAAAACTTAAAATTACTTAAGTGTCACAAATCTTTTGTGCTTCAGTTTTCAGTATTCTCTCTTAAAAGCTCAAACAAATCTTCCGCATCACCATCGAATTTCTTTCCATTCACAAAGAAAGAAGGTGTACCGTTCACGCCACTCATAATTCCGCTTTCAAAATCTGAATCGACTTTGTCTGCCAATGCTGTACTTTCCAAATCCTTTTCAAATTGTGGAATATTCAGTTTTAATTGTTCGGCCAACTTCATCAGTAAGTTTTCATTCAAATCTCTTTGATTTTCATAAATCGCATCGTGCATTTCCCAGAATTTCCCCTGAAGATTTGCCGCTTCCGCTGCGATGGCAGCTGGTCTAGCATATTGATGCATTTCAGACAATGGAAAATTTCTAAAAACAAATTTGATTTGACTTCCAAATTCTTTCATCAATTCCTTCAGAACAGGATAAGCGGCGCCACAGTATGGACATTGATAATCGCCGTATTCTACGATGACAAGGTCGGCCTCTAAGTTGCCTTGTGCGTGGTCAGCGTTGTTGACGGCTGGTTTTAGTGACATAATTTATTTTGTGTTAAGGGTTTCTAAAGCATCTAAAATTCCGTCTGCTCCGGGATTGATGGCCGTTGGTGACAGATAACTCCATTCGATGATGCCATCTTTATTGATGACGAAAAGTGCACGTTTACATTCACCTTCTTCCTCGTCATAAACACCATATTTTTTAGCAATTTCTCCTTTCGCTTCAAAATCTGCGAGTAAAGGAAAATGTAAATTTCTTGATTGCGAAAATGCAAGATGACACCATTTGCTGTCTACAGAAATTCCGAAAATCTCTGCATCATATTTCTTGAAAAACTTCAAAGTTTCATTGTATAAAGCCATCTGGTCGCTGCAAACCGGACTCCAGTCGGCGGGATAAAAAGCGAGGATGACATTCTTTCCTTTAAATTCTGAAAGTTTAATTTTCTGGTCTGGCGTTGCATACAATGTAAAATCTGGGGCAACATCGTTTTTCTGTAACATAATATTAGTTTTTAAAGTTATCTTTTGAAATCAATAATCCGCAAATCATCAGCAATAAAGCAGGAATCATCAAAGTCCATTTTCCAAAATAATCGAGTAGGAAAGGAGCAATAAATGCACCTGATAAAAATCCAATCCATAAAAATAAAAGATGAATCGCATTGGATTTATATTCTATTTTTTCCGCTTTATCATCCGTCATACTTAGCATTGCGGTGTTCTTTGCCAAGCTGTTCAAAGTTCCTGTCACAAAGTCCGTATTCACTTTTTGGTTTCCAACGGAAGTCACAATCGTATTCATCATTCCCATTGAAAATCCGACGATTGCAATGGATAACAAATTATTGATATCATAAAAATAAGCAATAATTGAATAGAAAATGAAAATTCCGGAAACTATATAAAATGTTAATATTTGGTTCTTAATTCTCTTCCATAATGAAAGACAGGTTCCGGCATAAATTCCTATTAAAAAACAACTTATGACTGTAATTGAGGTAATAATGATTGCAGATTTCCCCGTTGAAATTGCCGCTCCCAGTGAAGTGGTATTTCCACTCATAAAAGAGACATACGTTTTCCACTGAATCAATCCTGTTGCATCGATGTAGCCTGCAATCAAAGCTAAAAATATGGCTAATCTCTCTTGTATTCTGATTGACTCAGATGAATTAGTAATGCCTGTTGAAGAAATAAATGGCGTTTCCATTTTGAAAGATTGAAAGAATTGATTCTAATACTTATTGATAAATAATTTACTTATTAAAAGCTGCAATAGCTTTCGTAATTCCTTCTCCTGCAGTTGTAAAAAATGCTGGTCCCGCAAGTAATGTTATTTTCTCAATCGGCTTAAATACAGACATCTTTTTACTTTTCAAATAAACCTGGGTTCTGTAAGCATTAATCGCTCCGGTCACGCCGTATCTTGCAACTTCCGCGGTTGGGGAATCTATTCCTGCATCTTTCAGGTCGGTTGCAAAAGCATATTTTGTAACGCCCAGTCTTATGGCTTCTTCCATTCCGACACTGGCAACTTGCTGCATCAGTTCGGGTTTGAATTGATTTCGGTCGCCTAAACCGATAAGCAATAATTTCTTTGCTCCGATGGTTCCTGAAGGAGGCGTAATGATTAATGTTTCCAAGGAATGTCCTGCAAATCTTCCAGATTTTCTGAGTTCTGTGATGATGCCGTTTAGACTTTTGTCAAGATGTACCATTCCGTTCACAGCTTCGGGTAAAGTGGGTGGCGAATTAAAAATATCACCTTCTGTATATTCAAAAACGCAGGCGATTTGCAGAGGCGCAATTTCTGTCGAAGGTCCCTGTACCATTCCTTCGATGGCGATTCCGTCAACTTTTCCCCAGATTTTAGAAGTGTTTGCGGGTGTTGTCTGTACTGTAGTTTGTGCGAAATACATTTGTGGTGTTGCAGAAATTATTGCTGCTAATAAACCAATTTGTACTGCTTTTTTGATGTTTAAAAGTTTCATAATATTAGGATTTATTAGATTAAATATTATTTCTCAGGCTGAATGAAAACTTTCTCGGTCGGGAATTTCTCAATTTCACCTTTTTTCAACCCAAAGTTCGTTATTACAACATCTTTCGGATTTCCGGAAAGCCATTGGCTCAAATCAATCGATTCATAATGTCCGCTGTTAAAGCCAATTAGAATTTTGCAAACTGTGTCGCCTGTATTTTTGATGTAATGTCCGGCTCCCATCGGCACATAGCCAACATCTCCCGCATTAAACTGCTCAGTAACGCAAGTAGATTCTGCTAAGAAAACCGACATTTCCGCTTGTCCTGAAATAAAATATTGCCATTCGTCCGCATTTGGATGCCAGTGCATTTCTCTCAAAGCGCCCGGCTGCAATTCCAAAATAGAACCGGACATAGTACTGCTGATAGGAAATTCTTTACTCGTTACCAATCTCTGCAACCCTCCACCCGGAACAATTCTCGGCTGTTGAGAATGCAACGGATAACGGTGAAAACTTGTCAATTCTATATCAGATTCATTTGGGCGAGCTTCAGCAACGAAAGACATCTCATCCGGAACAATTCCCGCAGCGAAATATGCTTCTTTTTGTGGCAAAGCAGCCACTTCTTCTAAAGTTAAACCCAAATTCTGAGCAACAATTTCAGGAGGTACGCTTGAAACAAAATCAGTCACGCTGAACGTATGGTCTTCAGAAAAATTACCATTATCAAAAATCAAAATGAAATGACATTCTTCTGTTCCCGTCGCCTGAATCGAGTGTCCGTAACCCTTTGGAAAATACCAGACATCGCCTGGTTCAAAATTATCTGTGTAGCTGTGACCGTCCGGATGGATAATCGTTGTACGAACGGTTCCTGAAATCACATACGCCCATTCTGCGGCATTGGCGTGCCAGTGCAATTCTCGCATACTTCCCGGTTGCAGTCTCATAGAAACACCTGCAATGTCTATAGAAGCAGGGAAATCTTTTACAGATGCGCCTCTTGTAGTTCCGCCGTCGTTGGTTCTTGGTTCTTTTTTTTCAAGTTCGTATTTGAAGCTAAGTGATGCAGTATTCATAATGATAAGTTTTTGTGATTAATGATAGTTTGTCTTTATTTCTACTGTAAAGCTACCGCGGTATCTTATGGTTTTGAAGTGGTTTTCGGTGAATAGGCAAAATGAGTCGGTGAGTTTTATGAATAATCCGATGATAGTATTTTTTCAGCTCCGAAAGAGCATTCTGTTAATAGAATGACATATTAATTGAGACGAGTTCCGTAGGAACGACCTGATAATTATTGGCTCTTACAAAGCTTTAATATATCTGCGTCTATTTATCTATTAACAGCTAATCCCTATGGGATAGTTTTACCTAAAAAATCACAAAGTAGTTTGGTTTCAAATAATTGTTTTAAAAAAAGTAAAAGTTGTTTTATTTTAAATTAACCGTGGGAAACAAAACAAAAAAATCACTGGAAAACTCCAATGATTTTAATAAAATATAATGTGTTGATTTTTAAAAAGGCTGATTGTATTTACCTGTCAACGCCTTGTTTTCGATACTTTTTGCAAAGTTGGGCGTTTCTTCGTGATTGTGAGTGTCAGATGCAGCTTGTCTGGAAGCGGCGGCATCAGCAAGATTTATATTGTGTTGTTTTAAATATTCGAACATTTCAGGTGTTGCGGTTGCGTGAATTTCGTTGGTGTACAACGTGGTGTTATCATCAATTTTTGTAGCTTTCAGTTCCCATAAAACCTGAACTTTGGTACGGCCATTTTGTGTAATTGAATCTGAAATTGATAACATTCTGCAGTAATCCGGACGGTGAACAACGGCAACATAATGCTGAACCATCAATGCATCTCCGATGGTTTCAACATTTAATGAAACCGGTTCGCCCTCGTAAGTTGAAGAGATTGCCGCACCGATGTGCTGAGTGGAGCAACGTTGATATTCTGCATCAGGAAGATTAAGTAGCCAATCTGCGATGTTAACTTTTTCGATTGGAGCATTGATGATTGCTGTAACTGTAGAATGAGACAGTGCGTTTTCTGGGGTTTGTAGGATTTCCATAATTTTTTTGATTTAAATTGTTTGTATTAATTTGATGATGTAAAGCTACAAGCAACTCAGTGCAAAATCAATTGGTGTTCGATGAATAGGCAGAAAATGTCGTTAAATGAGAAAAATACGATTGTAATATTCAAGTGATAAAAGTTGTTTTATTTCAAACGAGTTGCGGGAAAGAAACTGCAATGTTGTTTTGTTCCAAACAGAGTTGATTTAAACAAAAGTAAAAGTTGATTGGTTTCCCGCAGACTGTTGGAGACTTCCGTCAAATTTATTTTGTTTCAAACAAGTTGCGGGAAACAAACTGCAAAGTATATTTGTCTGAAGCAGATTGTTTGGAGAAAACGCAAATTGTGTTTTAGTTTAAACAAGTTGTTTTGAAGAAATATAAAGTGTGTTTTAGTCTAAACAGTTCGTTTAGAAAGAATACAAGTTGTATTTTAGTTTAAATGAGTTGTTTTTTAAGAAAAGCTTTAAACAAAAAATCCGACCCAATTTAGCTTGAGACGGATTTTACTTAATATCAGATTTAAAATTATTTATAAAGCCATTTCCTAATCAGCTTCGTATAATTCGGCATTACAACGAAAATTACTAAAAACACCAAACATCCGGTACTAATGAACGTGTCAAAATACCGATTGGCAGGAATATTCATTAATCGTAAAGAAGGCAATAACAGCAATTGCATCAACAACGATAAAGGATAAATTGCTGACCAAGTTGCCAAATATTGTTTCCAGCGAACCGGAACTTTAACATCCGATTTTTCACCATAAAATAGAAAATCAAGACCCGATTTGATTTCGTAATTATCTTCTTTTGTGAATAATGGATGGGCTTTGTCAATCAATTTTCTTCTGGTATCAGATTCCATCCAGTTTCTGAGATTTTCAATCGTATCAAAACGGATAATCACTGTGTAAACAAAAGTCAGATTCGGAATAGGGCGGACGATTTGCCAGTCGATAAAACCTTTGGCGCCTTTGGAAACGGGCAGAATTTCATCCAGCCATTTTTCATATTCAGCCTGTTTTCCGTCGAGAACGTGATGGGTAATCACCACAGATGCGCCTTGGGTTTCCATAATTTAATTTAATTGATTCAAAAATTGTTTCGCTTCTTCAAGTGCAGATTTGATGATACTTTTTACTTCATCCAAATCCTCTTTCAATATTGAATTCTGTTCTGTTGTCATTTCCAACACATTCAGTTTTTCTTCCAAAGAGGGTAGAAGTCCCATTATCGCAACACTCGATTTCAAATCGTGCGCTCTCAGTTTTACCGTTGTAAAGTCCTGATTTTGATAAGCTGCGGAAAGTTGCTCCAGATGTTGAGGAATATTATCAATGAATTGTTGAGTTACTGTTTTTTCGAAAGAAGTATCTCCACCGCTTATTGATTGCATATAAGTCAAATCAATGTATTGAAATTTGAGCTGAGTTTTTTCGATTTTTATTTCTTGTTGATGACTTTCCTGCAATCCAAAATTGGAGATTAATTTGAATAATTCTTCTTCCTTAATGGGTTTAGAAATGTATTCGTTCATTCCACGGCTCATACATCTTTCGCGTTCGCCCGCCAAAGCGTGCGCTGTCATTGCGATGATGGGTGTGTTCAATTTCAGTTCTTCACGGATTGTTTGTGTGGCAACATAACCGTCCATTTGTGGCATTTGGATGTCCATTAGAACCAAATCACAGTCGTTGTTTCTGAGAAATTCCACTGCTTCCAAGCCGTTATTTGCGGTGTCAAAATCGATGTTCCACTGTGATAGAAGATGTTTCATCAGACTTTGATTGATTGCATTATCATCCACGATTAACACTTTCAAAGGCGAATTTGTTATATCTTTAAAATAATCTGTATCAATTTTAGGAACCAGATTAAGTTGTTCTTTCGCAATTGTGTAAGGAATGTAAAAATGAAAAGTCGTTCCTTTTCCCTGTTCGCTTGTCACTTCAATGTCACCGTTTTGCAGTAATATCAGGCTTTTCACGATGGATAAACCTAATCCTGTTCCACCGTAATTTCTGGTTGTAGAATCTTCGCCTTGGTTAAATCTTTCAAAAACTTCGTTCAGTTTTTCTTTATCAATTCCAATTCCGGTATCCGAAATTTTGAAGGCGATGATGACTTCGTTTTCAGATTGTTGTTTATTGTAAATTTCAATAATAATGCTTCCATGATGCGTAAATTTGATGGCGTTTCCGATGAGGTTGACCAAGATTTGCGTCAGTCTCGTAGCATCACCGATTAAAGTATCCGGAATGGAAGTGTCTATTTTGCTCGAAATTTTTAATCCTTTTTCTTTGGCGCGTTCAACAAAAAATGTTTCGACAGAATTTACCAATCCATTGATACTGAATATTCCGGGTGTGATGCGCATCATTCCGGCTTCAATTTTTGATAAATCTAAAATATCATTAATTATGGCCATTAGATTTTCTCCCGACCGTTGAATTGACGAGACAAATTCCTTTGAAGTCTCATCCAAAGGTCTTTTCTGTAAAAGGTTGGTAAAGCCCAAAATTCCGCTCAAAGGTGTTCGGATTTCATGGCTCATATTGGCAAGGAAGTTTTCTTTGGTTTGTGCGGCGACTGAAGCTTTTCTCTCTGCAACGTCTAATTCTTTGATTAATAAATGTTGTCTTTTGAACTGTCGGATGATGTGGTAACCAATGATAGAACCACTTAAAACCAATAAGGCGAGTAGAGAAATGTCGTAAAGTTTGGCCTTACTTCCCATTTCTGCATTTTTTTTGCTGAGGTCTGCCATTTGAAGTCGGCGACTTTTATAAATCTTGGCGGTAATGTCTGTGATTTCGTTCGATATTTTTCTTGCTCTTGGATTGGCGATGGAAGTTTGGTCATCCATATCTCCGATTGAATGGTAGCGATGCAAAAGTTTTTCTTTGACGATTTTTTTGTCCATTGCCAGAACGCCCAATCTTTTTATCAGCTTGTTCTGTTCAGCATCTGCATTGTCTTTTGAAAGAGAATCTAGGAAGTTTTCTACCTCATCGATTTTTTGATCCACCCCATTTAAGTGTGTTGTGTCGTTCGTTGCAATTGAAGCTCTTATTCTACTTTCTACGCCTAAAATATCACGGTCGATTTCTCGTAAGTGGTTGCTGGAACTCAGTTCGTGCAGAAGGATATTGTTGTTTTTGATGAGCTCTTTCGTATTTCTTGCTGAATTGATTTGAACGGCAATCAACAATATAGAACCTGCAATGAATGTCAAAACAATCAAGTATGCAAAGCGTTTATTGCCCATTACTGAAGATGTATTTTTCATAAGTGTTTGTACTTATTTTAAAATTGTGATTAATCACCCCGTCAAAAATTCTTTGAATTTTCGCCACCCCTCCAAGGGAGGGGAATTTTTACAGTCGAATTGGAACGTTGAATTGTCGCAGCCCGACTTGAGCGGAAATCCTTTTTTGCTTGTTCTCAAGTTCTATTTAGACTGAAATCGTGTGCAAAAAAGATTGGGAGCGGAAGGCGGATTAAGCTGCCCAAATAATAGATAAAACCTAATCAGGTCTAAAAAACATTCATCCTAGTGTTGAGTGCCTTTCGGTAAGCATCTGCAACGGATATGAATTTTCCGTTGATCATAATTCCGCCGTCCTGAAGGGTATCTATCTTGCCGATAGAAACGATGTAAGAGCGATGAACCCTTATGAAATGGTCTTTGGGTAAGCGCTCTTCGGCAGTTTTCATTTTACCGTGGATGGCGAACATTTTTTCTCTTGTGTAAAACTTCACGTAATCGCCCATTGCCTCCGCATAAAAAATATCGTCTAGCTTCAAACGCCTTGTGATATTGGAATCTCTGACGAATAGGAACTCGTCTTTGGTGACTTCTACATCTTCTTTTCTGCTGTCCAAAATCGACTGCGCTTTGCTAACTGCCTGTAAAAATCTCGCAGGCATCACTGGTTTCAGGATGTAATCTGCGATATTGAGTTCAAAAGCTTCGAGTGCATAATCTTTGTTGGATGACGTGAAAATGATGATGATATCTTTCCCGGAAAGGTTTTTTGTGAGTTCGATTCCGGTCATTTCCGGCATTTCGATGTCCAAAAATATCAAGTCAATCTGATTGGTCTGCAAATGATTATAAGCTTCTATCGCATTAGAATATTCGCTGACAATTGTA
This sequence comes from Chryseobacterium aahli, assembly GCF_022699665.1. Taxonomy (GTDB): domain Bacteria; phylum Bacteroidota; class Bacteroidia; order Flavobacteriales; family Weeksellaceae; genus Chryseobacterium; species Chryseobacterium aahli. The sequence goes on from NZ_JALDNB010000003.1 coordinate 428,616, forward strand.
AGATTCGGAATCTGCTTTGCCAAATGCGCCAACGTTGTTCTTGCAATGTCATTATCATCGACAATTAAAGCTTTCATAGGAATAGTTTATTATGGTTGACACAAATATAATTATTCCTTTTTTTATTTTCTCAATTATCTAAAGTAAGAACGAATCATCCAGGCCATTTCTTCATGCGTTTCTATCAGGCTTGTGATGAAGTCGCTGGAACCGTAATCTTTGTATTTTTCTGCAAAAGGCGTCACATTTCCTCTTAGAAAATCGATGATGCTTTCGTGGTCTTTTAAAAGGTCTTTCATGAAGCCCAATCCGTCATTGGTTCTCTCGCTGTATTCTGTAAGATGCGTCAGCTCAAGATACATTTTCATTGTTGCGGGTGCGTAATGTCCGATTTTTCTTAGACGTTCTGCAACGCTGTCGATCAATTCATCCAATTGTTTGTATTGTTCTTCGAAGAAAATGTGGTTGGCGTGGAAATTGTCGCCAGTCACGTTCCAGTGGGCGTTTCTGGTTTTGATGTAAAGTACAGTTTCGTCAGCTAATAATTTTGCCAATTGTTCTGCAACAGCTTCTGTGTTTTTTTCTGTAATTCCGATGTGAGTTTTCATAAGATAAGATTTTAAGTTTAAAGCTTTATTGCTCTAATTCTTGTGTAAAGGTCTGCAGGAATCTTATGAAAGTGATGGATTTTTCGGTGAACGGGCAAAAAGGGTCGGTGGAATTGCTGAAAAATGATTTCTATGTATTGGTAAACATTTACAAAAACAAATCCCAACTCTCGTCAGGATTTTCTTCATTCTTCAGTTTTGTAATTTATCCACCACAAGCAAAAGTCTTGTTATGCCTTAGTTTTTAAATATAGCTGATTTTAAAATCGATAGCCAATACTCAATCCAAACTTTGCAACCACAGTATGATCAGTTTTGTCTGCATTGAACAAAAGTTTTCCGTAAGCTGCGTTGGCTTCAAAAACCAATCCTTTTTTTGTGACTATTTTATAGCCAAGACCAGCACCCAGCACAACATCATAAACATCTTTATTTTCAGTGAATGTTATTTGGTCTGCTGCATATATTTTTTTTCCGTCAATGGAAGTGAATGCTCCAAATCCTTCGACAAAAAATCCAGAAGCATATTTTTTTCCAAAATAATATCTGTAATAGGGGGAAACGTAGTAATTCGTATCCTCATCTTTTGTATCATCGTAAACAAAAAATGCAGAAATCCCCAGTGATGAGTTTTTGTTGAGATGCCGTTCAAAACCTGCTTCCACAGCACCGAATAACGGCGAGATAAGATTCAGTTTAATTTCATTGTTCTTCTGATAAGGATTTGCGTCAGTTTCATTTTGAGCATTGACAGAGCAAAAAACAAACAAAATGATGAGTAGTAAAAAGTTCTTTTTCATAAAAAAGTTAATTTGAATTATTTAAGTGCAAAACTCAAATAATTCAAATTAGAACGGGTTTCAAAAGCTTAAAACTGGAGAAAATGGTACTTATTTGGTGGTGTTTTTATATTCATTGGGTGTTTGACCGGTAACTTTTTTAAAGGCATTGTAAAAAGTCGTTTTTGATGTAAATCCAGATTCTAATCCCATTGTCAACAAAGTATAGTTTTCATATTCTGGATCTGATATCATTTCTTTGACAGCTTCCACGCGATATTGATTGATATAATGGGCAAAATTATCTCCTGTTATCGTGTTTACAATTTGTGAAACATATCCTGCACTTATGCCTAATTTTTCAGCTACTTTTTCTCTGTTTAATGTACTGTCGGTATAAATGTGATCATCTTTGCAGAGCAGCTCAAGTTTTTGAAAATAAAGGTTATCTGCCGTGATAGATTCCTTATATTCTAGTGGTGTACTATTCTGTACAATTTGCAGATTGGGATGCGAAATAGCCGAATCATTATTTAAAAAATTGTAGATAGCCTCTTTATTTTTGGCCAATTTATATTTGTAAATACCAATATAAGCAATCCAATGAATGACGAATGTTGCACATAAAGCCAATACACTCATAGTAGAAGAAATGTCATAGTTTAAAAGTAAACCCGCTAGAGCGGTAATAAGCCAAACAAACAACAATAAAGAAACAAAGGTAAGTAAGGTAATTATCCATTTTTTTTCCTGTGAATCTTTTAAATGTCTTATTATGAAATAAGAGTAAATAGGCAAAAATGGGATAAATGTAACGGCTAAAGAAAGATGAATCAAACCAAGTATGCTGATTACAGCGATGCCTGACTCAGGAATAGTATAAATCCCAGCAACATAATCAAGATCATTTATAATGTTAAGAACAGCGGAATAGGCAAATGGAATAAAATACCAATAGTTTTTTAGTTTGCTTTTTCCAGTGGTATCAGTCCTGTTTTTAATAAATAAGAATAGGAAAGTAGGTATTAGAAATACCCACTCGATGTTGTTTATAAAACGTAGAAGAGGGTAGGAGGTGAATACCTGTTGAATCTCAAAAACATGAGTCAGTAATTTAATTGAAAGTGTAAATAGTAAGTAGGCTAAATATTTATTTGATTGACTATTGAATAGAGAAGACTTTAAAATGACTAAGCCTAAGATGATTCCCTGGAAAATTGCAATATTTAAAAGTGTTGTATAAATCAATTTTTTATGAAAGTTGTTTTGGAATATTATCGTTTAAATATAGCTTTTTCATACGAATTGATAAAAACAAATTTATATTTATACTAATAGTTTTTTTTTGTTTTAAACTTCGCAAAACTAAGCAATTTCTTTTGATTTAGGTTTGATGAGGTTCTTTAAAAATGATACGACTATGTTTATTTTTCTAGTATTATTTTATGTTTTGTCCCTTTTTCCATTTGCGAATTCTTCCTCTTGCATTGGTGTAAGGGGAAGCGGTATTGAATTGTATCATTCTTCCCAAAGTCCATTTTTCGTACCAGCTTACTTCGTAAAGTTCCTTATTCGATTTGTTTTCTATCAATTCTAAAATCTGTTCAACGGTTTTGTTCAATTTTTCAGTTAAAATATTGAAGTCATCATCTTTATAATCTGCATAGAATTTTTGGGCAAGTTTTCCAAGTTTGTTCCATTTGTAACTAGTTTCGGGAAAATCAACAATTTCTTTATTATCTATCTTCTTGTTCCATTTCAAAACCAATTCTCCCCAACCGACAAGATAAGCCACCAAATTATTGATGCTCATTAATGTTCCTTTGGAATGCCCTTCCAATTCTTGAAGGTTGGTCATATGGGAAGGAATTGTAGATAATTCTTTATTTAATTTGGAAAAATTTTCAACAATTGCTTTTTGTAATTCTTCTTTATTGGTTGGAACAGCCATTTTTATACTTCTATTTGATAAATTCGCAATTGCTCTTCCCATGGATGATACCTTGCCCGATGTAGGTAAAACCATATTTTTCATAATAGCCTGTGTGGCCTGTGCATAAGTTCAAATGTTTAAATCCGGCTAATTTTGTGTCTTCTTTTGCTTTTTCTAAAAGTAATGAACCGTAAGCATTGCCTCTGTGGTTTTCATCAATGTAAATCGCACAAACCCAAGGATACAAATTCATTCTACTGATGAAATCGTTTGTAATCAATCCTGCACAGCCAATTATTTCTCCCTCTTTTTCAAGTAGATACCATTGTGGTAAAGACTGTGTTGCGTGAATGCTGTTTGAAATGCAATCTTCATAAATGATGGGAGAAACTTCGGACCAACATCCAAAATTAAACTTTTTAGTGTTGATGACAGTCTTTCCAGCAACTGATGTAGGCAGTTCGTTGTTTATTTCTCGTTTATTAACTTTATCAAAGCACTAATAAATTTGTCTAATTGTAGTTTAGTTTCACTGTCAATTAAATTGCCTTGTTGGTCAAATTTCCCTTTAATACCTTGAATTAGCAAACTTGTTTCATTAGTAAATTTAGCCATAGCAGTTTTCATTATAAGTTGCAGTTCTTCGTGTCCTTTTTGTCCGTTTGCAGAAGCTGTTATCAGTCCAATAGGTTTGTCCGAAAAAATTGTTGTCGAAATGCACCATTCAATTGCATTCTTCAGTCCACTTGGAATACTAAAAACATATTCTGGTGTACAAATAATTATTCCGTCCGCTTGTTCAATCCTTTTTCTGAGTTCAATAATTTGTTCTGGTGGATTGTTTACCGTAAGTTCAGGGTCAAAATGAGGCAATAGTTTTAGGTCGTTATAAGTTGTCAAGTCAAAGTTATCGATTGTCAACACTGCAATTTGTTCAACAAGTTTTAGGTTTGAAGAATTTTCGCTGGCACTTCCAATAATTGCTAAAATGTTTTTCTTTTCTATCATTTTACTTCTGTAGGTTTTTTGTCTTTGGGGGCATAATGACCACTAAGGTTTTAGGGCTTTAAATTAAGTAGGGAAAAGCAAATGTTTAATCTTCAAAAACCTCTCCTGCAAATGGATTATCCACTAACCACAACCAAATTCCTTTGTCGTTTTTCTTCATTATACAACTTGTTGCGCCACTCATTTCGATAGGATTTCCGTCTGGCATTATTGCTTTTAATGAATATTTGTCAATCCAAATAGCAAGGTTTCCTACAATCGTTACTTTATGTTTGCTTCCAATTATTTGCGGTTTCCAAGTGCAAAGATGTACCATTGATTTTTTAATATTTTGTAAGCCGGAAATTTCTTTCCCGTCTCTCTCAATGTAAATTGCATCTTCGTCGAAACAACTCAACACTCCCTGTAAGTCCCCATTTAAAATACAATTACGAAAATATTTTACTGCTTCTGCTGGAACGGTTCTGTCAAATTTCTCTGTCATTATTTTTTTGTTTGTTGAATAATTGTTTGTAGCTATCTGCCAGATTTATCGGTTGGATATTCGGCATTTAAAAGATTTTCACCGAAATTATCAAGTGTTTGATTAATGATTTCATTTTTTTAATTGCCTTAAATCTTTGTTAAACAATATTTTTAAGGTTTCTATTAAAATAGTTATAAAATAAATTGCCCTTCAAGTACGGTTACTGCTTCTCCTAAAATTGAAACGTTGTTCTGTAAAAGTTCAGTACTCATTGTTCCCGTTCTCAACGACGATTGATAAGCATTCAATTTTGTTTTATTCAATTTTGTTGCCCAATATTTTGTCAAAAAAGTTTGAATACTGCCAGTTACTGGGTCTTCATTGGTTCCAGCCCAAGGCCAAAAATATCTGTAATGAAAATCAAAATTTTCATTGTCAGAAACGGCTGTTACTAAAACACCGTTTATTCCTGTATAGGAATTTATCAATGCTGCAAAATCAGGTTTCAAATTTGATAATTTTATTGCATTTTTAATTTCGATTAAAATTATTTTATTATTAGTATTGTATCTTGTATTTACAATTTCAGAGATTCCAAGTGCGTCTAGCATCTTTTGAGGTACTTCTATTTCTTCAGTTTCATAAACAGGAAATTGCATTTTTATTTTATTCTCCACTTTCTCAATAAACAGTTCAACATTGTTACTGTTGATGAATTTTATTGTATCAAATGAGGTTGTGTCGAAAACAATTTTTGATGATGCTAATGTTGCGTGTCCACATAATGGAATTTCAATCTTTGGTGTAAAAAATCTTATGCTATATGTATTGTCCGTGATTTGTTTTATAAATGCAGTTTCAGAAAAACCTATTTCTGAGGCAATGCTTTGCATAGTTGCATTATTCAAATCGCTTTCGGCAATACATACCGCAGCAGGATTTCCTTTGAATTTTTGATTAGTAAAAGAATCTACAAAATATGTTTTCATTTCTTTATTTTTTTTGTGCATTTTCAATGATGTTCAGGTTGACACACTCGTTTCCCTCTAACGTTTTTTTAGCGGATAGTTGAATGAGGTTTCCAATTTCATCATCTTTTAAAACATTGAAGGTTTTAAGGTCATTTTTTATCATTACTATTTAGCTTTTGACAAAGCCATTTTAATTGCAAGTCCGGTTAAAATACTTGCCATAAACCATTTTTGTACTTTTACCCAAGAAGGTTTTTGGGCAAAAAATAGTGCCACCCTCGAGGCTGTTAGTACAATAATAAAGTTGATTGTAAAACTAATTACAACTTGTACTACCCCAAGTTGTAAACTCTGCGTCATTATAGAACCATATTCTGTCTTGATGAACTGCGGAAAAAAGGATAAATAAAATACTGCAACTTTCGGATTGAGCACATTTGTTAAAAAACCAGTGCTGAATAGTTTGCCAGGCTTATCGTAAGGCAAGTCTTTGTTTGTTTCAAAAATATTTTTGCTGTTTGGTTTTATTGCCTGATAAGCTAAGTACAAAAGATAAATAACGCCTAATGATTTCAATGTTGTATAAGCAAATGGTACCGCAAAAAGTACCGCAGTAAGCCCAAAGGAAACCATAACGATATGAAACATAAAACCAAAAACAACGCCTGCCAACGAAATTAGACCAGCCTTTCTGCCTTGCGTTATAGAACGGGAAATCAAATAAATCATATTCGGGCCCGGACTGATAACAAGTACCAAAGCAGATAGTGCAAAAATCAAAATGTCATTTAATGGAATCATATTTTAGTTTTGTATTTTATAATGATTAGTATGTGTTTTCAGCTTTAAGCAGATGTACAATTAGAATTTTTTACGTCAAATTTAGTACAAAAGCTGAATTTATTCTGTATCAGTTTAAATGGTTTTGTTTTCTTGTAAATATTTCATTGCTTCTGTTACTGCTTGTTTCGAATTCTTGGGACTGAAACCTAATTCTGTTCTCGCCTTTGTGATGTCAAAATCTTGTTGAAGGCCAGAAAACATCGCAATATCTTTTGTACTCAACAAAGGTGCTTTGCCACTTATTTTGCTACCGATTTCCCAATGCGATCTTTTGTCGAATGCTTCTATATAGAAATTGATTTAGCAACAGCCTCCGCCAGGTTTGCACGTATTAGCACTATTAACAGGTAGTTCCGCCAAATTCTTTTTCAATTTTTCCGAAGGAATTCCGCAAGCATCCTGAGCAAGACAAGCAGTGGTCTTACTTTTCAGAACAAAAACTTTCCCATTGAACTCCAGATCATATTTGCCAATGGTATTGCTTTGATATTCCACTTCGATCTCATTATTTTCAATCCCTAATTTTTCTTCAGAAAGTTTGATAATATTAAGCAGTTTTCCGGGTTTTAACCTGTGCTCATAGTCGTCTGCATTCCATAACTGGAAATTGACCACTGATTCTTCACGAATCACTCCGCCACAATCGATGAATTTTTTATTAATCTGTCCGACTTCCGTCACGTGGAAATGCTCAGGCACAAAAGTGCCGTCTTCCAATTGAAACTCTACATTCTCCAATGTTGATAAGATCTCTTTTATTTGTTCTAGTGTCATATTATTTTGTTTTAATTGTTTTTAATTTAATGGAAGCGATTTAAAAGTCTAAAAATATATTGTATTAATGCAATATTGCGATGATTAAGAGTAAAAAAATGCATCAACAACATTTCTGATCAGTAACGGTATTAATGATTTTTGAAAAGTAATCTTTCAGTATCTCGAAAGTATTTTCATCGATACAGTAGCATACTGAATTACCCTCGATGCTACCTTTTATCAAACCGGCATTTTTCAGTTCTTTCAAATGCTGGGATATGGTGGGTTGCGCCAAAGGTAATTCATTAACGATGTCTCCAGTGATACACGTATTTACCTTGAGCAGATATTCTATAATAGCAACTCTGGCAGGGTGCCCCAATGCTTTTGATATCACTGCTATTTTATTTTGTTGATCTGTAAAATGATCGGTCTTTGTAGCTCCCATAATGATTTAATATTGCAATATTACGATATGTTTTATTTGTAAAAAAAATTAAATGATGTAAAATTGAAAATTTATAAATTAATGTAAATTCGTAGTATATTTTCACATAATGAATCCCAATATAATTTCTTCCGAATTCAGTTCTTCTAAGGAATTAACTGATAAACTTTACCAAAACGGTATTCTGAAAACATACCACGAAGGCGATATCATTTTAGATGAAAATGCTTCCATACGCTCGATACCTATTGTAATGAAAGGATTGTTAAAAGTCATCCGGACGGAAGAAGACGGTCGCGAAATCTTACTCTATTATATCAAAACCGGTGAAAGTTGCATTATGTCGTTTCTTGGTGGGATGCACAATGAGAAAAGTATTGTAAAGGCCGAGGTGGAGGAAGATTCTGAGATCTTGTTTTTACCAATGGATAAAGTTACATTATTCATCAAAGAATATCCAGAATGGCTGGATTATATTTTCAGGCTGTATCACAAACGTTTTGAAGAATTGCTCGATATTATCAATGCGATTGCCTTCAAAAAAGTAGATGAAAGATTACTCAATCTGCTCTATAAAAAATCTGAAATCTCCCAATCTAAAACCATCGTAATCACTCACGAACAGCTTGCCAATGAGCTTGGTACGGCTAGAGTAGTGGTGTCAAGACTTCTGAAACAGCTGGAAGATTCCGGTAAATTAAAATTAGGTAGAAACAAAATTATCCTTTCAGATTCTATTTAATTTTCCCTATGTAACAAAAGTAGCGGTATGTCGTTTATTATATTTCCATTTTTGCTTCATAAAAAGTTGTAGAATGGAAATTTTTGGTTATATCGCATCGGTTTTTATAGGTATTTCTTTAGGATTAATAGGCGGTGGCGGAAGTATTCTTACCGTTCCGGTTTTGGTTTATCTCTTCGGAATTGACGCTTTTCTGGCAACAGAATATTCACTTTTCATTGTCGGAATCAGCAGTTTGGCAGGTTCGTTTTCTTACTTTAAAAAAGGATTGGTCGATCTCAAAACGGCATTTATTTTTGGCGTTCCATCAATCATTTCTATTTTTCTTACCCGAAATTTTCTTCTTCCATTAATTCCTGATGAAGTCTTTAGAATAGGGGATTTTATTGTGACCAAAGACATTTTTCTTCTCTTACTATTTGCAGGATTAATGATTACCGCTTCCTACAAAATGATACGGAAAAGTGTAGAATTAAAAATAGAAACAATCCCTTCACAAAATAACAATACACCTTTGGCAGTAGCTGAAGGTTCTGTAGTTGGTATTCTGACAGGTCTGGTAGGAGCAGGAGGCGGATTTATGATTATTCCTGCCTTGGTCAATCTTCTGAAAACGCCAATGAAAACTGCCATCGGAACTTCTCTGGTCATCATTTCTTTAAATTCTCTGATCGGATTTTTTTCATCAATGAATCACGTCAAAATCGAATGGAATTTATTATCAACCATCACCGCAATTGCCATCGTTGGAATTATCATTGGCTCGCAATTATCCAAAAAAATTGATGGTAAAAAACTGAAACCTGCATTCGGCTGGTTTATTCTGGTGATGGGAATTTACATTATCATTAAGGAACTTTTCTTTTAAATATCTAACAATCAATAATTTTTGGGCAGCTTTATCCGCCTTCCACTCCCGCTTTTTTGCTCGTCGTTCCTCCTTACAAAAAGAGCTCCGTTCAAGTCGGGCTGCAATCATTTGGTGTTTCAAAATAGGAGATAATTAATTAAAACTCTTATGTAACAAAAGTAGCTGTACAACAAAATTCAAACCCGGAAATTTGTATCAAATTAAAATTAAATAAAAATATCAAAATGCAAATAGAACAGATTTATACAGGATGTTTGGCTCAGGGAGCTTATTACATTGTTTCAAATGGTGATGCGGCGATCATTGATCCTTTAAGAGAAACCCAGCCTTACATCGAAAGACTGGAAAAAGACAATGCAAAACTCAAATACATTTTTGAAACCCATTTTCACGCAGATTTTGTGAGTGGCCACGTTGATCTAAGTAAAAAAACAAATGCGCCAATCGTTTATGGACCAACGGCAAACCCAGAATTTAATGCGATTATTGCCGAAGATAATCAGATTTTTGAAGTGGGGAAAATCAAAATAAAAGTTCTGCACACGCCGGGACACACAATGGAAAGCTCTTCTTTTTTATTAATTGATGAAAACGGAAAGGAAAAAGCACTTTTCAGTGGAGACACTTTGTTTCTCGGCGATGTTGGTCGCCCGGATCTGGCTCAAAAAGCGGCGAATATGACTCAGGAAGAATTGGCAGGACTTCTTTACGAAAGTTTATACCAAAAAATTCTGCCTTTGAACGATGAAATTATCGTTTATCCTGCGCACGGAGCGGGTTCTGCTTGCGGTAAAAATATGCAGAAAGAAACGGTTGATACGTTTGGTAATCAAAAGAAAACCAATTATGCACTGAACCAAAAGGATAAAGAAAGCTTCATAAAAGCTGTTACAGACGGGCTTCTTCCACCGCCTGCCTATTTCGGGATGAATGTAGGGATGAATAAAAAAGGCTACGACAGTTTTGATGAGGTTTTGTCAAAAGGTCTTCACGCACTTTCTCCTGAAGAATTTGAGGAAATGGCAGAACTTTCCGGAGCTTTGATTCTTGATGTAAGAAATAATAATGAGTTTGCGAAAGGTTTTGTTCCCCAGTCGATTAATATCGGATTAGACGGAGATTTTGCACCTTGGGTCGGAGCTCTGATTGTAGATGTAAAACAACCGATTTTATTAATTACCGATGAAAATAATGAGGAGGAAACGGTCACGAGACTTAGCAGAGTAGGGTTTGATAATGTTTTGGGTTTTCTGAAAGGTGGTTTTGAAGCCTGGAAAAACAGCGGAAAAGAAATTGACAAAGTTCATCGAATTTCTGCTACAGATTTTGAAAAGGAAATTGAAAATAAAGAGGTGAAAATTATTGATGTACGAAAAGAAAGTGAGTATGAAGCGGAACACGTCGATGAAGCCTACAATAAGCCTTTAGCTTACATCAATAAATGGATTAACCATATTGAACCGACCAATCATTTTTATCTTCATTGTGCAGGTGGTTATCGAAGTATGATGGCGGCGAGCATTCTTCTGGCAAGAGGTTACCGAAATTTTACCGAAATTGGAGGTGGATTTAATGCAATCGCACAAACTAATGTTCCCAAAAGTGATTTCGTTTGTCAAAGTAAAGTTTTGAAGTAATTTTGAATTAAATAAGTAAATTAATGTTAGATATCATAAAAGAACCTTGGCCGTGGTATATTGCTGGTCCGTTGATTGGTCTTACCGTTCCGGCTTTGCTGATCTTAGGCAATAAATCTTTCGGAATCAGTTCGTCATTGCGACATATTTGCGCAGCCTGTATTCCGGCAAACGTGAGTTTTTTCAAATACGACTGGAAAAAAGAATCCTGGAATTTATTCTTTGTCCTCGGAATTTTCTTCGGAGGAATGATTGCCGCTCATTTACTGATGATTCCTGGAGAAATTAAAGTCAATCCAAACCTTAAAGCAGAATTGGCAACCTATGGGATTACAGATTACAGCAATCTTGTCCCGACACAACTGATGAATTTTGAAAGTTTATTGACGTTAAAAGGATTCATTCTGATGGTTGTCGGCGGATTTTTGGTTGGCTTCGGAACCCGATACGCAGGAGGCTGCACCAGCGGACACGCCATAATGGGACTTTCCAATCTGCAATGGCCGTCTTTAGTAGCAACGATTTGTTTTATGATCGGCGGTTTTTTAATGGCAAATGTGATTTTGCCCATCATTCTTTCACTTTAAAATTGATTTAAAAATGACAAAAGAAAAAGATATACGTCATCAGGACAGTATTTGCACCAACGAAAGCCATCTTCAGCACAAATGGTATCACAATTTGAAATACCTTTTGGTAGGAATTTTATTCGGAATCGTGTTTGTGAAAGCTGAAATTATCAGCTGGTTCAGAATCCAGGAAATGTTCCGTTTGCAGTCTTTTCATATGTACGGCGTGATTGGAAGCGCAGTTCTAACGGGAATGATTTCCGTTTGGGTCATCAAAAAATTTAAAATAAAAACCATTTACGGAGAAAAAATTTCAATTGCTCCTAAAACTTTTAACAAAGGGCAAATTTACGGAGGTTTGATTTTCGGTCTTGGCTGGGCCATTACAGGAGCTTGTCCGGGACCTTTATTCGCACAGATTGGAACAGGAGCTTTTGCTGTTATTATTACTTTGCTGAGTGCTGTTTTCGGAACTTGGGTCTATGGATATTTCAGAGATAAGTTACCGCATTAATTTTTTAGAATGCCATTTAAAGAATTGTAATATCATTAAGTGGGAAATTTTGCAAATGAAATATTATAAAGTTCATAAATCATTTGCTGTTGCTCCAAAGCAGATTAATAGTGTTGAAGGAAACATTATATTTATTTCGAATTACCAAATTCCAATTGGCAAAATTTATAAGATGAATATTGTGAAATTTTTAAAGTAGTTTATCTGTTACATTCTTGATCTCGCCATTTTAAGTTCAACAAAACCAAGTAAGGCAATAATTATTATTTAAGTCAAAAAATAGGCTGTTCCTAACATTGTGAGGAAAGAATAATATTTAATCAATAATCCTAATGTCACGACGCAATAAAGAAAGTTTGCAACAGCAATAATACTGATAAAAAGTGTTCAACTTTCTTTTGTTATGTGCTGTTTGTTTTTTACTTTACATTGATGTCATTATACAATTTATCAACTACTTTTTCTAAAATTTTTCCTGTTTCGTTAAAGCTGGTGTTTGTCAATATGGATATGCCTATATTTTGTTTAGGATAAATCATAAACCAATTCTGCATTCCGTATATCCCTCCGTGATGTCTATAAATTAATTGATTATCATTTTCTATGATGTACCAATGATAGCCTTCCCAAAAATCTGAACCTTCTTTATGTAATTTTTTATGAGATTCGTTTATAATAGGATTGGAATGGTCTAGTTGCAATTTCATATATTTCACTAAATCCGTAATCGTAGAGTGCAATCCTGAAATTCCGCCCCATAAAGTTCTGTTGAAATTAGGCATTAATTCATTTTTATCGTTATAGCCTTTTACCAATCTTGTTTTGTCATTATCATTGAGTGTAAACTTGGTTTGGTCCATTTTATTTGGTTTCAAAACAAATTCAGTTACCAATTCCTCAAAAGGTTTTTGATACACTTTTTCAAGTATATATGCCGTCAACTCTGGAGCCGTGTTTGAATAGAAATATACTTTTCCTGGTTTCGTTTCAATTTTAATTTCTTTTAATCCTTCAAAAAAAGCCTTTTTATTTTCGCTTTTTATGGGCATGTTAGGGAATCCACTTGTATGGGTGATGAGGTGTTTGATTGTTATGGGTTCACCTTTGAATTCTAAATTGGGATAAGGTTCGTTAAGATAGATTCTAATATCATCATCTAAATTTATTTTTTTATCAAGTACGGCTTTAGCGGCTATATAACCTGTAAAAGTTTTAGTTACAGAAGCTAATTCATAAAGTGTAGAATCGTTGGGTTTGTTTCCTTTTCCAATCGTTAATTCTCCAAAATGTTTTATGGTGGATTTCCCATTTTTAAAAACTGCAACGGAAACAGAATGAAATCTCTTGTCTTCTAATAACTGAAGCGCATTTTTTGTAATCGCATTTTCAACATTTTGTTTATTGATTTGTTGAGCACTTTTACACCCAAGTAAGACAAAAAATAAAATAGGGATTAAATATTTCATAGCTTCTAAATTTTTATTTGATATTCGTAATCTGATGCAAATATGCTGTAGAGAGTCTTGAAAAAAGTCCGTGTAAAAAAAGTCGGACTCATTTTATTCATTAAAATGAGTCCGATTATCTACAAATCAAAGTTCGATTATTTACAATTGGTTAACTATCAGCTGTTTCTAAATGCTACTGGTGTTTGATTCGTGTATTTTTTAAATGAAGTATGAAAAGAAGATTTTGAATTGAAACCTACTTCATATAAGATTTCTAAAACTGTTACCTCTTTTTTTGTGGGATCTTTTAGAATCGTCATTGCTTTTTTAACCCGGTATTCATTCACGAAATCAAAAAAATGCTGATTGATGTGATGGTTAATTAAAACAGACAAATCACGAACGGGAATTTCCACCTGATGTGCCAGTTCCTGAATCGTTAATGAAGGTTCTAAAAAGGGCTCTTTTTCAACCATAAATTTTTTAAGCTGTTCGATCTGCAAACGTTTTGTTTCGTTGGTTGTATTTTCAGTTTCCAGCGTTTCAGCAAAATCTTTTGTCGGTTGTAGGGTAGAATCAATTCTGCGAAAAAGCTCAGGATAATTTAATGCCTTTAATATAAACCAGCAGGCAGCCAATAAAAATACTGTTCCCGCAACAATATTCAGCCAGATAAATAGATCTCTATGCTCTGTATATCTTACTATGTTTTTAAAAATAATACATAAATGGATGACTAAGAAAATCACTGTAAGCTGTGACAGCCATTTATATAACATGGTGTTGGGATTCGTGTAGTTTTCAAGATAAATTTTCTTGTATTTTTTAAGGATAAAAAATACGCCAACGATATAAAAAAAATACTGCAGCTCTCCGATTATTTGATAAAAAAACATTTCAGGGGAGTGCCACATCGTTGTAAAGAAATCTTGTTTAGCAGCTCCTTCTGCCAGATAAAGTCTTGGAACTAAAATCAAATTGGCAACAATGAAAGGAATAAGATGGAGTAAATGCTTTCTTTTTAAGGTGAAATCAGAATAACAAACGGCATTAACGTACACATAGAAAAGAGGCATTACCAATAAGTAAGCAGATATTTTGAAAGCTTTCAGATTGTAGCTATCAACAAAAAGATGCATAAAAATTCCGCTGATATCAATGGCATTAATGATAAGGAACGCTGCAAATAATCTGTTTTCTAGTTTTCTTTCTGTCTTTACCGTTAATAAAAAAACAGAAAGCAGCAGCGATACAAAAACGGCAATCGCTGCAATAACTTCCAGAAAACTTAGTTTGTCCATTTGATCTTTTTGTAAAAATAGGATTTAAGTAACAAAAAAAAATGATTGTTAATAATCATTTTTCAAATATTGTATTTTGATTATGTTTTCATCACCTAAAAACAATTATTCTCATTAAATAAAAATGGCGCCAACTGTCTTTAGTTGGCGCCATTTGGCTGTTTGTGAACACGACAGGACTATACTCAAACCAATTAATAAAAGATATTGACAATATTTTAAATGTTCTATATGATATTTAATAATTATACTATATCAGCCGTATTTTTATTTAAAATCTTTAATGTTCTGAAATCAGTTGAATCCAATGGTGTTTTTTGTATTAGAATTACTTTCCAATCTTATCAAAAATAAGAGGCATTGTGTTTGGGTCTAAAGCGGTCATATCTACCAATTTTAAGGATTTAACCATTTTGAGGGTTGTGGTTTTATAATGTTGAAAATGGGGTGTCTGCAAATGAGATTTATAGGCTTTTTGATTGGCGTATATTTCTATTATTCTTATCTGTAAAGGATTTTCCTTTTGAAACATAGGATAGATTGCAATGACTCCCGATTCCAATTTTACCGATTCCGAAGATTCTTTTTCAAGGATGGTTTTGTATTCTTCCAAGTATTCCGGAACAATTTCGATTTCAGAAATTCTCACCAGCATGTCAGGTTCAATAATTGGCACAGAAGGTTGACCAATGGTATTTCTTAAAACATTGGCTTGTGTCTTTCCTGCTACTTTTTCGATAATAGCTGTAAGTTCCAAAAGCTGGGCATCTGTAATTCCTGTATTTTTGCCCATCAAGAGATGCGCTTTCAGCTGTGGTTGAACTCCGGGCATTGCGGCAAGTGCTGAGATGGTTACAAATTCTCGCTGGCGGAAATTCAACACATCACGATTGAAAATGTCGGCAAACAAATGTTCTTTCAAAAAAGTATCGACTGCAGGAGCAAAAGCGGCAGCGCCTGTTTCGGGATCCGTTTCTTTTTTACCTGTTAATTTTTGAAGATTATCTTTGCCTGATTTGTATTTATCCGTTACAGATACGGCTGAAGCATCTTTACCTTCAATATCTTTTTTTCCTTGAGATTTTCTTTCTTCGACAACTGCCATTAAAGTGTTGATCGCATTTAAACTTCGTGGAAATCCGCAATAGGCATACAATTGTACCAAGGCTTCTTTTATTTCATTGATGGTCAATCCGGCATCGAGTCCGGTATTTAAGGCAGGTTTTAATTGTTCCAAATTTCCTGTTGCAGTCAGTGCGGCAATGGAAGCCATACTTTGCTGATGTGAATTTAAAACCTGATTGTCTTGATTGTTATCCTGTGCAGTCATCGAATTAAAAATTAATAAGAAAATGAAAAAATAGATGAGCTGATGAAATTTCTTGTTCTTCATAATCTTGTGGGTTTAAAAATTAGTATTTTGATATTTTTTTGGAAATTTAATTGAATTATGAGAGATGAAATCTTTCATAAATATTTTAACTGATACAAAGTTAGACACTTAAGCTGAAGTAGATTTATACAGAACACGGATGTTTTTACCATTTTTACTGATTTTGAAAACATATCGTCAATTCCATAAGTCAGTTTGCTAAATTTGTATAAACGTTTGATTATGGAAAATATTGATAGAATTGAAACTGTTAAGCAATACAATGATTCGGTGGGAGTTGAGACATTGCATCCGCTTGTAAGCGTTGTCAATTTTGATGAAATACCAACATATCAGTATTTTAAAAGATATATGGGTGTTTATTGTGTTTTTCTGAAATACATTAAATGCGGCGATATGCGCTACGGATGCCAGACCTATGATTATGAGGACGGTACGCTGGTTTTCATTTCACCCGGTCAGATTTATGGGATTGATGGGAGGAACGATATTATCAAACCTTGGGGCAAAGCGCTGGTTTTTCATCCTGATCTGCTTGCCGGAACGAGTCTCGGCAGACAAATCAAAGACTATTCTTTTTTCTCTTATGAAGTTAATGAAGCATTGCATTTATCTAAAAAAGAGCGACAGACCATCAACGATTGTTTTGCAAAAATTCTGACTGAAATTGACCAAAATATAGACAAGCACAGCAAAACACTCGTTGTTTCTAATATTGAGCTTCTATTGAACTATTGTATGCGGTATTATGACAGGCAGTTTATCACCAGAACGCACGTAAATAAAGATATTCTCATTCGTTTTGAAAATCTGCTGAGGGATTATTTTACTTCCGGCAAGTCAAAAACTTTAGGGCTTCCTACAGTGACCTATTGTGCTGAGCAATTATTCTTGTCGCCTAATTATTTCGGAGACCTTATAAAAAAAGAAACAGGAAGTACCGCTTTAGATTACATTCAATCAAAACTGATTGACGAAGCCAAAACAATATTATTTGACCACGAAAAATCTGTGAGTGATATTGCTGATGAATTAGGTTTTAAGTATCAACAGCATTTTACCCGATTATTTAAACAGAAGACAGGACTAACACCGCTTCAATACCGTATCAATGCATAATTAAAGTTACATATGAAGCCAACATCATTACAAGACTTTTACGAACAGACCCTTTCGGTTTCTCCTGACGGCATTGCTGCTTAGACGGGGCATTTTAATGTGTTTTGGGTAAAGGATTTAAACAAACTGAAGCCTGCCGATGCTGCAATGTTTTATAATCGTAAATCTTTCTTTAAAATTGCATTGCTTGTTGGCAGTACCAAAGTTAAATATGCAGATACAACAGTTGATGTAGAGGAAAGCGGACTTTTGTTTGCGGACCCCAGTGTTCTTTACCAATACATCGACCAAGACCTTGAGTATGAAGGCTATTTCTGTATTTTCAGTGCTAATTTTCTTTTTAATAAGAAAAGTGAAATATTACCTGATGCACTTCCTATTTTTAAACCCGAATATTATCCTGTTTTCAACATTTCATCAGAAGAGAAAAAAGAACTGAGCCTAATTTTTGAAAAAATGTGCACGGAAATAAATAGCGATTATCCTTATAGATATGACCTTATAAGAGCCTATGTTGCAGAGCTGATACATTATGGACAGAAATTATTACCAAATATAAGCAGGAGTGAATTGCGTAATGCTCCCCAAAGAATTACTGAAAGATTCTTCAGTCTTTTGGAACAGCAGTTTTCTATTAATTCTCCCGACGATAGGGTAGAGGTGCGAACGCCAAAAGAATATGCTGCGAAGCTTTGTGTGCATGTCAATTACCTTAAGAAAAACCTAAAAGAAATGACCGGAAAATCAACTAGTGAATTGTTAAGTGAAAGAACTGCCCGTGAAGGGAAAATCCTTCTAAAGCACAGTGACTGGAGTATTGCTCAAATTGCATTCTCTCTGGGTTTCGATGAGATTTCTCATTTCTCTAAATTCTTCAAAAAGCAGAGTGGTTTGACGCCGATTTCTTTCCGTCAGATATAAAATAGTTTGATTTGTATAAAAGTCTGTTTTGTATTGTATTTCCTTGCTGGTTAAACAATTGCGAACTTTGACAATAAATAAATTAAATAAAATTATATGCAACTTAGCAACAATAAAATTTTAATTACTTTATCATTGGATTGAGAAAGAACATAGCGACTTGAATGTCTTGGTAAATAATGTAGACATATAAAACTGGATGTCATCGGATGACCCAGAATTTTTCAACAAAGCCAAGAAAGAGATTACCATCAATATCAAAGCACCATTGCACCTGATTCTTCTGTTCAAAGAGCTTCAGTCATTGACAACAATTATCAATGTTACTTCAGGGCTTGCCTTTGTACCGATTGTCAAAGCTCCTGTGTATTGTGCTACCAAATCCCCCCCCCACTCTTTTACCCTTTCTCTTGGGCGTCTGCTTGAGAATAAAAAAGTGGAGGTCATCGAAATTATTCCTCCAGCATTGAATACTGACCTTGGAGGCAAGGGAATCCACGATACGTGGGATTCGGTCGATACTTTTATTGCTTCGGTTTTTGTTCAGTTAAAGGTAGGTAAGAAGAGTATCTCTCACGGTTTCAGTGTAGCAATGAGCAACGCAGGAAGAGAAACGATTGATGGTATTTTTAATCAGATGAATCCGAAAGAATAGTTTTTTTCGAATGATTAGATATTTGTATAACCGTTATTGAATTATAGTTGAATAGCGTTTTGCTATGAATAGGAAGTAAAAAGCGTCACTTGTCGTAAAGTGGTTTTTTGGGGCTTTTGGTGAATTTGACAGGACTATATTCAAACCATTTACTAGCAGATATAGATAACATTTTGAAGGTGTTTAATGATGTATGACTGAGAAAAAATCGTAGATATTAACCACTTAATTTCGCATTACATTAATCGTTAAAAAATGAATAAAAATCATCCGTGAAAATTATGTTATGATGTTTATTTTAAACTGAAATTATATGCTTAATATAAATTAGAATGAGATGGTATAAGCTTTTAAAAGTTACAAAAGAAATTGAATTTTAATGATTTGAACTTCTTGAAATTTAATGTTTTTCATATCTATCTCAAATTTAAAAACTATATTTTTAAATAATACTACTTTTAAGATTATAATATAAAAAAGGTGCAATATACTTGGATGTACCAAATTGTTTTTTTTACGTAAAGTATTAATTTTAAGACTTATAACAAATAAACTAAATTATAAAACGAATAATATTGTAGTTTTTGATTCGGTACATTCAAGTATATAATTGCTTTGATTTAAATTGAAAATAGGTGGTCAATATCGCTGGAATTTACATGTATGGTATAAAATCCATATTAGTGTTAGTTGTTATTCTTTTTCGTCCGTGTTCAACCAGACTACTTTTTGTTCCGAATTGTGATCTTTCCCTATAATGTCTCGGTATAATTCTGGTCTTCTGGCTTTTATATAACGATTTCCACCTGCATTAGCAAGTTTTTCGGAGGTAATGGTTGCCGTAACAAAGCTGTCGTCAAATGAACGACATTCTGCAAGAATATCTCCATATGGATCTATTATCATTGAGCATCCATTTTTCAATTGATTATCGTCCATTCCAATTGGATTTGAGAATACTGCATATATCCCATTGTCATACGCTCTTGCTGGCAACCATTTCATGAGCCAAGCCCTGCCTTTCATACCGTCAAATTCCAAACGTAATGAAGTTGGGTCAGCTTCACGGTTTTCCCATAACTTGGGGTCAACAAAGCCGGCTCCCGGTCGGGTTGATGGTGTACACATCGTCACATGAGGCATGAAAATGATATTTGCACCCAATAGCGTTGTCGCTCTTACATTTTCAATGATGTTATTGTCGTAGCAGATCAAAATACCACATTTCCACCCGTTGATTTCAAAAACAGTATAGCCTTGCCCAGGAGTCAAATATGCATTTATGAAAGGGTGTATTTTACGATGTTTCGCAATTAACCCATTTTTATCTACACAGATGTATGGCTTGTATAAATTCTCATTTTCATCCTTTTCAAACAGTCCGGCTAAAATTACGATGTTATATTTGGTGGCGATCTCTATTAGTTTTTGTGTGCTCTCACCACTGGGGACGAATTCGGCCAAATCAAGCATTTGTTCTTTGTTAAGATGCCTTGCAAAGGTGTAACCGGTAATAGAACATTCGTGAAAGGCAATTACATCAGAACCTTCTTCGGATGCTTTTTTAGCAAGTTTTTCAATTACTGATAAATTGTAGGCTTTGTCAGCATTTTTAGCCTCGAATTGGGCTGTTGAGATTTTTATTTTGTCCATTTTTTTTGTTTTAATATTTAGGACAAAAGTAGCTTGTGAGTTTTTCTATAAATTGTACAAATCCGACATCGGTATCTCATTAGATTTTATTTCCATAAAATTTATTGCTAATCTATTGGTATTTTTTAAATATTGAGTAGGAGTTATGCCCGTATATTTTTTAAATTCTTTGATTAAATGCGATTGGTCAGCATACCCAGCGTCGTAGCATAAATCGGTAATATTGCTTTGGCTTGACTTGTACTTGAGTAGGTTCAAAAAGAAATGCAACTTTACAATGTTTCCAAATTTTTTTGGATTTAAACCAATACATTCTTTAAAAATTCTTTCGATGTGCCTTTCCGAATAACCAGTATGTTTTACCAAATGATTTACAGTTATTGCCCCTTTGTTTTTCAGAATGTAATTTAATGTTGGATGAATAAGATTTTGGTTTGAAAGAAATTTTTTAGCAGCCTGTTCAATAAAAAAAGTGTTTAGGATTTGTATTTTTGTTTCTAAATGGGATGATTCAGCTAATTTTTCATAAAGCAAAGAATCCTTACTGCCAAATATACCTTCTGTCGCAATAATGCTTTCTCGTATTTCATTTGCAGATATTCCCAATAAATGATTGAAACCATAAGGTTGAAAAACTACAATAATTATTGATGTTTTTTCTGCCAAATATAAATCTCTAAACGTACTAATCTGTCCATACAAAAACGAATTCGGATAATTTAAAGTACTAGTGCCATGAGTGTTTGAAATAAGATTGCCTCTAAAAGTCAAAACAATACCAGTGTTACCATCAGAAAACAAGCGAAGTTTTTTTGATAGAGTTACTTCACTCTCTAAAAAAAGATAGTGTTTGATGTAAGGTGATAATTCTTTTGTTGGTGCTATCTGCATTGTAGTTTTAATATGAACTTGCAACTATTTTTTGAGACAAAATTTATAGACTCCTTCCTCTGCACTTTTTAGATTGAATAGACATTAAATTTTACTATTCTATTATTAGTAGATTTCTAAACTGTAATTTTTTTTGATCTCTTCTTAAAGATAAAAAGTAGGAATCGTGTCCTAAATAAGCTAACAACTTCATTTGTGTTGCTATATTTATTGTTTGTTTTGTAAGGTTTACGGATTAACTGGGATTTAGGCTATAGTTTCTATTTCAAAGGCAATTCCATTTCGTATTGTTTAATGAAAATATTCATCCCTATGTCAGTCATAAATTTTAGTGTTTCTTCAGAAGTATTGTCAACATTCGTAGCAGAAATATCTTTTCCATAATTTGTCGCAATGTGTGCTAAAAGTTGCCGACCAACGCCTTTTCTTCGGTAATTTTTGTCAACTGAAAGTTGATGTATCCTTTTTGTTTTTGGATTAAAAATCGTGTAACCTAATAATTTTTCCCCGTCATATATTCCTATAGGGATGTTAGCATTTTTCAGCTTTTCGACCGTTGTAATTGAATTTTGCCACGATGGTTTCAAATCCCAAAAGGAATGAAGTTTTTGCCAATCATATGCTTCCAGTTCACGAATTTCAAAATCATTATTGATGTTGATTATATTTAATGAACCTTTATAACAATTTAATTCCCTGACAATTTTGAAGCCTATGTTTTTGTAGGTTTTGATTGCCGGTTCATTTGTGGTAATCACTTCCAATAACAACTTGTCAATATCATTTTCGTGCAAAATTGGTAAAACATATTCATACAATTTCGCGGTTAATTTATTTCCTCTTTTGGCCGGAATTACACCTGTTCCTGCATTGTAAACAATTTTCAGGTTGTCGATAGTGTCATATCCATGAAGTATGAAAGCAATTAATTGTTCATCCTCGAACGCTCCTACAGAAAATTCAAGTTTAATACTGTCACTTTTTATTTTGTCTTCGAGTTGTTCTTTAGTTAAGCAAAAAGGAACAACATAGTCTGAAAATGATAAATTGAAAACTTCTAAAAGTTTTTCGGTCGTGATGTTCTCTAATGTTTTTAGGATAGTCATAAATTACATTAAAAATTAGCTGGATTAAGCAATTTACTTTTCGTATTCAGTTTGTTTGCTCACCTCAAACTTTTTTGAGGCTTCTCCCTTTAGAAGTTTATAGGCTACCTGTCTTACTTTTTTGGTTTCTACATTGTTTTCAAAAACTGGAAAACGTTGAACTAAATTACCTTCCATCAATGTAAATTTATCTTGCCCCTTATAACCAGTGTTAATTTTTTTGTTTTCTACAGTTGGTTGGAAATATACAGAGCTCATAGATTTTTTGTTGTTTACAGAATAAGCATATACATTTTCTTTATTACTGCTATCTTTGGTAAATACCACCAATTCTGGTGAACCATCAGCATCTAAATCATCTACTTCTGCATTTACAACTATTTGGGTGTTAATGTTTTGAGTTTCGCTAAACTCATTTGGAAGTCCGAAAGTAGAAATACTGAGTTGTGTTGCTCCATTTTTTTCGATAGACGAAACATTAAAGCCAACACCTTGTAAATTTAAAATTTTGCTGAACCTTGTTTTATCAATTTGAGTTTCGTCTAACGGCTCATTGATTTTGGTATAAGTATCTGCAATACTCGCTCCGCCTGAGCAATAAAAATTGAGGATACCGCTATCTTCTTTTTTCTCGGTTTCGATGGTAATGCCATTTTCGCTAAAACGAAATAGTACTTTCTTATCTTGAACAACCGATGTGTAGGTATTTTCATCAAATTTTTGGGCAATAACGTCGAAGGTGCAGGTAGGTTTCTTTTTGTCCGCTCGTGAACGAACTGCTATTTTTAATTGATTGTCGCTTTCTTTACTCACAATAACAGCAACCCAATCGTAGCCTTCCTTTCTTTGGTTGTAGGAGTTGTTCACATAATTTCCTTCAAAATTATCATTTTCAGCAACTTTTTGTTCTGTTTTATTTTCTTCTTTTTCTTGTTTTTTGGTTTCAGTATTACAGCTGTAAACCAATAGGGTCATCGTTGTAACGAATAGTATCTTTTTAAGATTTGTCATAATTTATTATACTTTGTTGTCTGCTGTAAAGGTACCATTAAATAACGGGTCGGCTATTCCAAATACGATGTTAGCTGACGTAATTTTTAAGATTTTTCCGATTTTTTCAGAGGGTTAATTCTAATATTTCTCCGGGTAAACCATCGAAATCCTTGAATTCTTTCGATACAAATCCGTTGTTGATTAAGATTTTTCTTGAAGGTAAATTTTTCGGGTCGATTATAGCAAATAGTCTGTTTATTTCTTCTTGGCTTTTCGCTATTTCTATTAATTGTTTTCCTACTTTACTGGCAATTCCTTTTCCCCAAAATTTCGGTAATATCATATATCCAATTTCGGCTTCTTGGTTGTCTTTTGCCTTAATTTCAATTTTAGCTAAACCGATAAATTCTTTGGTAGCACTGTCAAGTATTTTGAAGTTTCCAAGGTTCTCACTGAGTTTGTTGTTTAGGATTTGTTTATCAAAGTCGGCTTTTGCTTCGTCTGTTTCAAGTGCTCTTTCTGTAATCATTTCCATTACTTTCTCATCGTTAACTAATTGAAAGTAATGCGTAAAGTCGTTTTCGGTAAATTTTTCAAGTTTGATATTGATTTCCACTTTTTTTGTCTTTGAATTTTGTTTAGATACGTTGTTTAACATATTGCCAAACCGATGTTTTCGGTTGTTTTTTTGTCGTCTTTATTTGGATTGGGACAAAGCAATTCTGTTTCCTTCTGTGTCTTCAAATTCTGCAACAAGACCAATTCCATTGTCTGTTTTTGGATATAGAATTTGTCCACCATTTGAGGTAGCTAATTTCAGTGTTTCATCAATATTTTCTGTCTTGAAATAAATCACAATTCCGTCTTTTGTTGGCTTATAGATTTCTCCTTTTGCTAATGCACCTGAAATCCCTGAATTTTCGTCAAAAAAAGGAAACAAAGCCATTTCATTGTTGTCAATATTTTCTTTGTCGAAATCAAAGTGGAACACAGTCTGATAAAACTTAATTGCCCTGTCAATATCGCTAACTGGGATTTCAAAATATACAACAGGGTTTGATTTTTTTGTCATATCAGTTTGTTTATTTGTTGTTTTTGGGTTTTCGCTACAAGAAGTCAGTAGATGAATTAAAACTCCAAAAATTATTGTTGTCAATATGTTTTTAGTTTTGTTCATTTTGTCTAACTATCAATTTATTGGTCGTTTTTAAAATCTTCGCTTGCTTTTTGTCATAGAATATGTTAGCGATTTGGGAATTAATAGACTTTCTCAATGTCGATGTTTAAAGTTTCCCATTCTCTAATTGCTTATTATGTTTTGTTGTTGTTTTATTTCTTGTAAAACTTTACGTCAACAGGTACTATTGGAAAATTTTTAGGCAAATCATTTTTGTTCAATTCAACAAATCCGTTCTTTTCATAAAATTTTTGTGCACCTATAAACTGCGCTGTTGTTCCTAAAAAAATCTCTTTTATTCCTTTTTCATTTGCCCAAAAAATTAGTGTTTCCAGCAATTTCTGACCTATTCCAAAATCTTTACCTCTGTAATTTTTCGCAACAAACATTTTTCGTAAAGCACCTTGGTTGTTCCCAATGTCTAACAATGAAATTGTTCCAATCACACCATTTTCGTTTTTTGCAATCCAAAAATTTCCGTTGCCTATTTGATAATATGTTGGAATTTTTTGTAAGTCAGGTTGGTTTTCAACTGTCAAATCAACACCAAATTCTTGACGCTGAATATCAACAATGAGTTTTACAACTTCATTTTTATATTTATCCGTGTATTGTTCAATTATCATCTTATATTTATTTTGTCGTTGATTTGTGTCTCTTTTTTGCCAAACCGTTGAGTTTTGGTGTTGCAATTAGCTTGACTGCTAATAACGAAAGTAGTTAAGTTTTTTACCAAATAGTTTCAAATAAAAATGAATTTAGGTATAAACCATGGATAATCATTTATTTTTTTATGTAAATAAATCCTTTTTTACCTGATTGAAATTCGACCTCAATTCTTTTGTAATCATCCACTTCATATTTATCAGCGTTTAGTATTTCAGTTTCTGATATTTTGAAAAGCATACCTTCAACTTTATCATTTAAGTTTCCTGTAGGTTCAATTATTGGATGAAATTGTTGTCCGCTTTTTCGTAAAACTTCGGGGTCTGTAATTTCAACCATTTTTAAAATATACCCTAATAAAGTATCTTTTTCTCCATTGAGCAGTCTACCAAAAGTTTCCATTTGCACTTGCTCTTTCTGTAAGGTTCCGTAAGAAAATAAATTTTGCATTTTTAAATTAGTTTTATCAAGTATAGGCTTGTTATATAATTCATAATTTTTAAAGTCTGGCTCTTATTTTATTAGAATATTTTTTTATAAGCTTCCGGCGCAAAATTATAGATATTTAGTAATGAATACAAGCTCAAATATTATAGCTTATACTTAGTTTAGGAACCTATGTAAAGTCTAGTATTAGCGTTTCGGGCTTTTTGTCCAACGTTAATATTTTGTCTATTTATCTGCGCGTTTGTAATGAAGTTGGGTTAGTCCTTTTTCAAAGGATTTTACCGAAACAAGTTCTAATTTTTGTTCAGGTCTGCCGTCTTATCTATGTTTCGTAGATTTTATTTGGCGAATTTTTTTGTACCAGCTACACATAGGATTACACCTACAGTAACCGCAAACATACCAAGGCTTACCTTCTCGTGAAGTAAGTAGCTCGCTAATGTCAATCCAAAAAACGGTTGTAACAACTGTAATTGCCCTACAGTTGCAGTGCCGCCCTGCGCCAAACCTTTATACCAGAAAACGAAACCAATAAACATACTAAACAGAGATACATAAGCTAAGCTAATCCAAGCTCCTGTACTAATGCTTGCAAACGATGCAGGCATATAGATAAATGTAAGTGGTAGCATTATTGGCAATGAAAGCACCAAAGCCCAAGAAATAACCTGCCAACCGCCCAATGTTTTTGTCAGTTTAGCTCCCTCTGCATAGCCCAATCCGCAGAGAATGATGGCACCAAGCATTAGAACATCGCCAACAAGCGAAGCCGTAAGACCTTGTGCTACTGCATAACCTACAACAAAAAGACTACCTATAATAGAAAAAAACCAAAACACAGGTCGTGGATGCTCACCTCCACGAATGATACCAAACACTGCCGTTGCGATAGGTAATATTCCTACATAAACAATAGAATGAGCCGAAGAAATGTGTTTTAAGGCTAAGGCACTCAACAAAGGAAAACCAACTACTACACCGAGAGCCACAATAGCCAACGGAAAAATTTGTTTTCGCTTGGGAAGCTTTTCCTTAAAGACCAATAAAGCGATAAGGGCAAGTATTCCTGCAATGGAAGCTCTGGCAACCGTGAGGAATACAGGATTAAACTCTAAAACCGCTATTCTCGTAGCCGGCAAAGAACCGCTAAACAACAACACTCCGATAAAGCCATTCAACCAGCCTTGTGTTGTGTTTTCTTTTACTTTACTCAAATTCAATTCTGACATTGCATTGTATTTTGATGTAAAATTCGGTAATTGATATAAATAAGCACAGCCACAATTTTGTGTATTTTAACGGACACAGTTATATTTGTATAATGAAAAAAGATTTTTTATATAATGAGATAGCAAACAATATTGCAAACAAAATAAAAAACGGAATTTTGAAAACAGGAGAACGTTTGCCCTCTGTAAGAATTTTGAGCAAAGAGCACCGAATAAGCGTAAATACTGCAAAAAGGGTGTTTCTTGAATTAGAAGCTCAATCACTTATACAGTCCAAACCTCAATCGGGTTATTTTGTAAGCCGATTAGAACATTTGAAACTTCCGCTACCCGAAACAAGCCAACCCTTACCAGTTGCTAAAAACGTAGAACCAAATGAAATAATAAGTAGTGTTTATTCCACTATGGGTCGTAAAGATTTAATGCCTTTTTCCATTGGTGTTCCCTCTGGTAGTCTTTTGCCATTAGCAAAGCTGAAAAAAGAAATTGTGCTTGCTACAAGAGAACTGAAAGATGGCGGAACAGCATACGAACCTTTACAAGGTAATATTAAGCTACGAAGAATGGTAGCCGCTCGTTCACTTGCTTGGAACGGCAACCTCAAAGAAACTGACTTGATAACTACGAATGGCTGTATGAATGCTTTGGCTTTATGCCTTATGGCATTAACCAAACAAGGCGACACTATTGCATTGGAAAGTCCTTGTTATCCAGGTATTCTGCAACTTGCAGTTAGTTTAGGATTGAAAGTTTTGGAAGTCGCTACACATCCGGTGAGCGGAATAGATATTGAAGCGCTGAAAAAATTATTACCTAAAATCAATGTTTGCCTTTTAGTACCCAATTTTAATACGCCTTTGGGATATTGTATGCCTGATGAAAGCAAAAAAGAAATAGTAACTCTTTTGTCAAAGTACAATATTCCATTGATTGAAGATGATACTTACGGCGATATTCATTTTGGTACTGAACGGCCTAAATGCTGTAAGTCATTTGATACAGATGGTAATGTTTTATGGTGTGGGTCTGTGTCCAAAACTCTTTCGCCCGGCTATCGTGTAGGTTGGGTTGCTCCAGGTAAATTTAAAGAGCAAATTTTAAAATTGAAACTTGTGCACTCTTTGTCTGCAACATCTGTAGTTCACGAAGCTGTTGGAAATTTCCTGCTGACAGGAAAATATGAAAACCATCTTCGTCATTTTCGTAAAACATTACAGGAAAATTATGACCGCTATGCACTTGTTATAGCCGAACATTTCCCTAACGGTACCAAAATAAGCCGACCGCAGGGCGGGCTTGCTTTATGGGTAGAATTCCCTAAAGAAATTGATACCACCGAACTGTATGATTTGGCTATCAAACAAAAAATCAGCATCGCTCCTGGCAGAATGTTTACATTGCAAAATCAATTTCAAAACTGTATACGTCTTTGTATTGGCTTGCCCTGGACGGATGAATTAAAATTTAAGCTAAAACAATTGGGAAGGCTTGCGAAAAGTTTGCAATAAGTTTTGCATTTTTATTTTGCAACTATTCTCAATAATCTTCGCCCATCTTCTTCAAATGCACATTGCCCAATCTGATTTTGGAAGGGATGTTATCATTGTTTTTTATATTCCATATTGTACATATCAAATCCTTCTGCCCAATAGTCCTTTTTAATTTCAAATAACTCAAAACCTTGTTTCTCATAGAATTTGTATGCGACTTGTGAAGTCCTTACAGTAATTTTCTGTATTCCTTCAATAGAATTTAGTTTATCTATACGGTGCTTCAACAATTTTGTACCCAAAGATTTTCCTTGGTAATCAGGATGAAGGATGTCCCAACTAATTTTTCCTGTCGTGTTGTTGTCGGCGAAATTAATTCCACCACAGCCAACAATTTTTTGGTCATATAGTAAAACATAATAAAGTTCTCTTTCTGTTTCCAGATAATTTTTCAAGTCTTCTTCTTCGTCAACTGCGAAATATTCAGGTGTATTTAACCTTAATAAGTTAATGATTTCATTTTTGTCCTTCGTTTCGTATTCTCTTATCGTAATTATATCTTTCATTTTAATTGTTTTGTAAGCATTAGCATATGTTTTGCCTGAATACCATTTTCATAAATAGGTTCAGGATAATTGTCTGTAAAAAAATCTTTTCTTATTTCGGATATTTCAAACCCAAGTTTCTGATACAAATAAAGTTGTCCAACACTTGAATTTGCAGTCCCGATACAAATCCTCCTTTGTCCGTTAAATAATGCAACTTTAATAACATTATTTATCAAATAACTGCCGATTCCCTTTCTCTGAAATTTTGATTTTACAGCAATATTTTTTATTTCAACTGTACTACTTGTCAAAGGGAACAATACTAAAATACCAATCGTTTCGTCATTTTGTTTTGCAACAAATACCTCTGACCGTTTTAGATATTTATCAATCAATTTTTTTGAAGGGTCTGCAAGTAACAAAAGTTCATAAGGTATTTCGTCGTCCTTGTCAAGTTTGTCAAATATTATATTTTGGTTTTTAACTCTCATTTTTTCTTTGTATTCGTGTCATCCATTGTCCGACCGCTAACACACAAATGTCCGAAAGTTAATCAAAACACACAATATTCATCAATGACTTATGGCTTTTTTATATTTGTAGGTATTCAAAATACGAAGCACAAATTTAATAGCCATTTTTGCTTCGTCTGTTGAACAAATACAGCAATTTTTACTTGTGTCTTAATTCATTATACTTTGTTGTCAAGGTACCATTTATTAATACAGTTTCCGGGCTTTGCGATGGTGGAAATCGAATTACAAATCTTCAGTTTTTGTGCAAAAGTTCAATCGGAGAACTACCTGTTGAACTTTGCAGTTCCACTATTGCAAAAGCCTAAAGTTTTTTGGCGTTATTTTTTATCGTCTAAATACTTGCGGGCATTTGTGTTGTCTGGATTTAGTTCCAAAGATTTTCTATAATTAATAACTGCTTCTTTTCGGTTTCCTAAAGTTTCTAGGGTTTCACCATAGCTATCATATACATTCCAACTTTTAGGGAATAAAAGTGTATTTAACTTAAAAATCTGCAATGCTTCATTTTTTTTATCTTGTTCCAATAGTTGATACCCCCAAGTGTTCACTTCTTCTTCCGTTAAGGTATAATTTTGATTTGTTTGTCTTAACTTTTGATAATTATTATAAGGGTTTTGATAGTTGTTTTTTATAAGGTTTTGACGT
This sequence comes from Chryseobacterium aahli, assembly GCF_022699665.1. GTDB lineage: Bacteria > Bacteroidota > Bacteroidia > Flavobacteriales > Weeksellaceae > Chryseobacterium > Chryseobacterium aahli. The sequence continues at coordinate 458,979 of NZ_JALDNB010000003.1, forward strand.
AATAATTTTAAATTTTTGCTGAGGCCAAAGCCATTTTTTATTTTCATATCAGGGAAATAATATCCTGCAATTTCATCTACGAACCATTCTGGATTTGAACCTTGAAGATTCGTTAATACCACAATAGATAAATTATCTTTTGGGTATACAAATAAAGTAGAACGCATTCCGCCGACTGGTGCTACAGCACGGTGTTCGTCTCTTTCTACAGTTGGCCATCCTAAAGCATAACCATTTGTCAATTTATTGAACCCACCAATTTCACCGTTGTTTAATTTTGTTGTAGTAAACATTTGACTGATGCTTTCTTTGTTTTTTAATAGTTCCCCATTTTGTAAAGCAATAAGCCATTTACTTAAATCTTCGGAAGTAGAAATAATTCCAGTTGCAGTTCTAAAAAACAAAGGGAATGAAATATACGAATTGTATAATTTTCCGTCATTAATCCATTTACCGCCATCATTAAAAATCGTTGAATATGAATTTGAATTATTGGGAATAATATCATCAGAATCTCCAAATCGGGTAGAAGTCATTTGACAAGGTTTGAATTGATTTTCTTCTATGAATTGTGTGAAATGTTGACCACTTAGTGAATTAATAATTCTTCCTAAAATATAATAACCAGTTTGATTGTAACTAAATTTTTCACCAGGTTTAAATTCCATTGGCAATTTCTTAACCATTTCCCAATTTTTACTTTCCATGCCATCTCCCAAGGGTTGTTCCTTTCCATCTATATTGTTTGGAAGTCCAGAAACATTGCTTAATAATTGTTTGATTGTAATTGATTTCCAATTTTCCGGAATATCAGAAAGATAAGAAGAAATGGGATTATTAATATTTAGTTTTCCCTGCTCTTGCAATTGCATAATAGCAACTCCTACAAAAGCCTTCGTCATAGAATTAATAGAAAAAGTTGTTTTTGAATTTGTTGGTACTTGATGCTCAATATTTGCGAAACCGTAATTACTCAACTTATCTAATTTTCCATTTTTGATTATAGCCAATTGAAGTCCCGGTATTTTGAGTTGGGTCATCTTCTCTTTGATAAAAGTATCAATGCTATCAGCAGTATTTTGCGCCATTAGTTGTTGTGAAAATAATGCTATGATAAGTAGCAAGATTGAGTTAACAGTTTTGAATGTTTCTTTCATCTTATTTATTGATTTGTAAGTATAACAACTATGAACTTTATTATGTTACATAGTCGTGTGAAAGTACATCTAACACACAAATATCTGAAGGTTTTTCAAAACATTACTTATTGATAGTCCTCAATGCTTTTTTCGTGATGTACTTTGTTTCTTTCGTATCACTTTCTTTTTCCCAACGTTGGCAAAGTTCTTGAACAAATTCGGGTTGGGTTTTACTTGCATCGTTCAACCAATTACCAACGCTATCCTGAACGTATTTTGATTTATCGGAATTTAACGGTTCTAAAATTGACAAAGCCAATTCGGGATTTTGTTTTAACTCTTCGATGTGTTCACACCAAACGCCACGAGGTCGGGTTGCTTCGCTTGCAAAACGTCTTATGTTTTCGTCTTTATGATTTGTCCAGCCTGACAATATTTCGATACTTTTGGTAAGACTTTGAGCAATTTTCGCTCTTACAGCCAACCAACTGATTTCCCTTACGCCAAAATGTTTATCCGCTGAAAAGGGCTGGATTTGTTTAAGCATTTCAGTAATGTTCAGCTTTTCATTCTTACCAATGGTGTAAGTTGCCCAACAACGAACTAAATCGGCATTATGCTTTGATATAATTGCTAAAAATTCTTTGTCATTATTTTGTGTTGCCTGTTCAAATAGTCCTGTTCCGATAGCTTCGTTTATCGTATTGACGGTTTGTTTTTTCAATTGGTCAATTTTTGATAGAATAGGCTTTAAATAATTTGTTCTTTGATGTTCTACAAGTAAGTTTTCCAATAAAAGGCGTTGGTCAACAGCCAACCATTCTACGAGATTGGCTGTCTCAATTTCCCCACGATTAAGCTGTACTAAAATATTTGCCGGAATATCCTTTGTGCTTCTTGCTCCTTTTCTTTTTATTTCTGTCATAATTGCTCAATCAATTCTTTGATATTTATCCTCTTCATATAATTGGTATCAACAAATTTGTATGTAATGCTACCATTTGTATCTATTACGAAAACGGCAGGCACAGGCAATTCGTTATTATCATTTTCGTTGTATTCTGACAGCTCAATACCTAAACTACCATAAGTAGGAATAACATAATCCTGAAGTCCGAATGAAATACCAATCTGTTTAGCCAAAGCATTGTTTTTGTCCGTCAATAATTCAAAATCTAAAATGTGATTATCCTTTAATTCCTCACTATAATCAGCAGTTTGCGGTGAGATTGCCACAAGTGTTGCTTTTCTGTCGATAATCTGTTTCAGACTGTCTTGCAATGCTTTCAATTCAAGATTGCAATAAGGACACCAACTGCCACGAAAAAAAGCTACAATCACTTTTCCGTTTTGTAGAAGCTCTTGTAACTTTACGATTTCATTGTTTGTATTTGGAAGACTAAAATCAGGAAACGTATCGCCTGTGGCGATGCTGTTTTCTTCGATGTTCTTGGTTTTCAAATCCTGAATAGATTTTCCGAATACCTCCAAAACTTCTGTCGGAAGTTGTTTTGCTAAATTTTCATTTAGTTCTTCTATTTGATTTTCTAAATCCTTCATATTAAATTTTTTATTTTTGCAAATATGTGTGCTTAAATTGAGGGCTACAATACCGCATACAATTGTCTCTATGAGACAAAAAAGTCAATTTTATGAAAACAAAGGAACGAGCGATAGAAGAAAAAATTTGCCCGCTGGAAATAGCTGTTAATGCCATTAGCGGAAAATGGAAAATCCCGATTATATGGCGTATAAACGAAGGCGAAAAACGTCCGAGCGAAATGTTGCGAGGTATAGCCAAAGTCGACAGACGTGTTTTGAACCAACAATTGAACGAAATGGTTTCAGACGGAATTTTAACCAAACAATCATTTAACGAACTACCTCCAAGAGTAGAATATTCACTTACTCCGCTTGGCGAAAAATTAGTAGAGGTGCTTTGGCAATTGAACGATTGGGGGAAAGTGTTATTAAAGCATTCTAATGAGGAATAACAAATAGTCAAAATTTGTTATCAATTGTAGTTTTTATAATTGTTTTTTACTTTCCATTGCTGATGAAATAGTTCTGCTTCTTTTTTATAAACATCAAATAATTTCATTTAACTAACTTTAAGGAAAAGGCGAACCGATTAAGTCCGCCCTGTCCGTTATTTCCACCAATAGTAATAATTGTGATTGCCGTCGTACTCAAAACCGCAACGTGGATAGAGCTTGTTGCCTATGTCGTTTGTTTTTTCGGTTTCAAGCATCAAGCCGCAAGCACCTGTTTCATCGCACCATTGTTTTGCCTGGTCTATCAACGCTACCGAAAGCCCTTTTCCTCTGTAATCTGGGTGAACGAACAAATCGCTCAACAACCATTGTTTTGCCAATTTGATATAATGATACAATTTGTACAACTGAACAAATCCGACTGCTTTGTCGCCTGCATACACCACAAAAATATGCGATTGGTCATTGTTTAAGCGTTCCTCTATGAACTTTTTGCACTTTTCGTAATCGTCCGCTTGGCGATAAAAAACCCGATAAAGGTTAAATAATTCTGCTGCTGTGTCTAAATCTTTTAGCGCTACTTTTTTAATGTTGTACTCCATTGTTTTTGATTATTTTGAATGAGATAGCAAAATTATATTTTAACAGGACTATCTTTGTAGTCCAATTTAGATATAAAAGGTAGTCCAGAATGTTGCCATACGAACACATCATCGTTATAGATAAAGAAAGTAAAATTCCTGTTTACAGGCAGATTGCTGTATCCATCATCAATGCTATCAGAAACGGCACTTTGAAAGCCGGAACACACCTGCCGGGTAGCCGTGAATTAGCTAAAACGCTGGGTGTACACCGTAAGACGGTCATTGCGGGTTATGAGGAATTGGATGCACAGGATTGGATTGTGATTATTCCAAGAAAATACGTGGCTGTTTCGGAACACATTCCGTTACTCAAACCTCAAAAATGGAGCGAACCCAACAACGTACTGACAGCCTATGAACATGATTTGGATATACCTTTTAGAATGATAGAAGAGAAAGTATTTGACGAAAATACTGTTTCATATCCCGATATTATTATTGATGACGGACATCCTGATGTAAGATTATCGCCAATAGATGATTTATTGAAAACATACCGCTCGCTTACGTCAAAAAAGTACGCAATTAAAAACGCAAATATCGGAACTACGCAAGGAACGCTGAAACTTCGGGAGGAGCTGGTTAATTACCTGTCAATAACAAGGGGACTAAACATTTCGGCTGATAATATTTTGATTACTCACGGGGCACAAATGAGTATTTATTTGTCTGCCCAATTGCTTTTAGGGCGTTCGTCCAATATCATTGTGGGTAAACCTAATTATCCTGTCGCCAACAAAACTTTTGAAGAAACCGAAGCGACCATTATTGAGGTAAATTTAGATGACAAGGGCATTGATACAGATGCCATTGAAAAGATATGTAAACGGAGAAAGATTGACGTAGTGTATGTCATTCCGCATCATCATTACCCTACAACCGTAACGCTAAGCGTAGAAAGGCGGGTGAAATTACTGGAACTTTCCAAACAATTTTCGTTTGCCATTATCGAAGATGATTACGACTACGATTATCATTATACCTCTTCGCCTTACCTGCCTTTGGCAAGTGGCAATCACAACGGAAACGTGATTTATATTGGCTCTTTTTCCAAGTTATTAGACCCTGCTTTACGTATTGGTTTTATGGTAGCTCCGAAAAATTTTATTGAACAATGTACGGCTTTCAGAAAAATAATAGACGTGGGTGGCGATGGATATATGCAGAATGCTTTGGCTACCTTGATAAAAGAGGGCGAATTGAAAAGACATCTGAGAAAAGCCAAGAAAATCTACCACCAACGCAGAGATTTTTTGGATGCGTTGCTGAAAGAAAAATTAGGAAAGTACGTTTCTTATACGTTGCCAACAGGCGGAATGGCTGTTTGGATAACGCTTAATAAAGGGTTTTCTGTCGAGCAATTACAATCAAATAAAGCTTTGCAGATAGTCAGATTAGATAACGAACTAAATTCTTTTAGGTTTGGTTTTGCTTCGATGAATGAAATAGAATTACAATTGGCCGTAAATGCGATAGAAAAATTGTTAGCGAAAAGTTGATTTTTTGGTAAAATAGCAAATAATGTTTCTCGGCTTGGCGGTGGTGGGCAAATCGAGCTGAAACTTTCAACTAAAATACAAAATTGAACCGAAGCGCAAAACTTGAGTTATAGACTTTCTTCCTGCTATTCCCAAATCATTGTTAGCTGTAGCCAATTTTTTTACCAAATAGTTTCAAAATATTCGCATAAAATTTCCATTTCTTCGCTCGGATATTCATTGAATTCTTTCATTTCATTAGTGTAGTAATCCCAATGTGCTTTTTTCCAATAATCCAATGTTTTATCTCCTTCACCTTCAATGTGAGCGTATTCTGGTGTAATATCTTTAAATCTAACTATTTCTACTTTTATTGTCTTTATTATTGCTTTAGGTTCTCCATCCCAATTTGTAACAATAGCAATATCTCCAATTTTTGGAAATGGTTCATTATTTTTCTTAAACCACCATACAGATGGTGAGGTAGCTTGTTTAATTTTTTGAACGACTAAGTCGGCACATTCATCAGCCTCTCTTTTATTATCACAAAAGAAAAAAGATTGAGGTTGCTCAACATTAGTATATTCACTATTGTTTTTTTGAAATTCTTTCCAATATTCTGTCATAGAATTTATGGTTTCATAATTATTTTTGTTACTCGTAATGATTGTCTTGTTATTTTGATTGCAAGACATTAAGGTTATTAAAATAAAAGGAATTATTAATTTTGACACAGTTTTTTTTGGGTTACAGTTAACGTTTCGGGGCTTTGTGTTCAGGCGGGAAATCGAAGCGCAAAAGTTGATATTATTACTAAAGTTTAATTGAAATACTACCGTTGAATTTAGCACTCAGCCCGTCTGACGCAAAACCCTAGTTAGCAGATGTTTTTCTATTTAATTTCATTCCATTTATATTTTGTAAACAAATATCTGTGACTTGCTTCTTTTAGGTCTGTATCTTTTGGCGCTGGAATTCCTTGTTGCATTATTGAGTCATTTTCATTTGGAACAAAAACCGGCAGGTCATGTCTTTCTATCAAAACACCTGTCACTTTAGCACTTTTAGTTTCTTTTTCAGTATAAAATCCGTCGGGCCAACTATGCATTTCGTCCATCCAAATTCGTTGTCCGTTTTCTAATATCAATGCTGCTCCTAGCTTCATATTCACTGTTTTGCCAATAAAAGTTACATTCTTTCCAAGGAGTTGTTTTATTTCGTCATTCTTCGGATTATCAGTTTGATTCGTGGTTGAACAAGCAAAAATCCAAAATATTTGGAGAAGCAAAAATCCTCTTGTGATATATTTCATTGTACGTTTTTTTTAAAATATCTGCTAACACCCAAATATCCGAAAGTTTTTCAAAACACACAATATAGATCAACCTATCAACGACTTATGTTTTTTATATTTGCAGACATTCAAAGTACGAAACCTGAATTCAATTGCTATTTTTACTTCATCTGTGGAACTAATAGCAATTTTTCACTCTTGTTGTCGTAATTCATTATACTTTGTTTTAGAGTTATCTTTAATAAACAACATAGAAATTCAAAAGAAAACCCCGCGACAAAACGCAGGGTTGATTTTATCCGGATTACTCGGCTCAGATTTTACTATTAAATCTGTCGTAACTAATGACCTTGGCTGTTGATGTGTCATTTCTCCTTTGCAATAAAATTCCAAAAACTGATTTCTTTTCTGGTTTGAAAACCTAGTTTTTCATATAGTTTTATAGCTCCGATATTGGTGTTAGCGACGTGTAAATACGGGATTTTTTGTTCGTCGAAAATTTTGTCGCTTGCAAATTTTATCAACTGTTTTGCATAGCCTTTTCCTGTGAAATCGGGGTGTGTAACGATAGCACTTAGTTCGGTATATGCATCCATTTTCATTCGTTCGCCAGTTACCGCAACTAGCTTATCATCCTTATAGATGCCAAAATAATTGCCTAAATCTGATGTTTTGTTTTTAAAATAACCAGGTTGAACCAAATTCACAAGGTTAAATAAATCAGCCTTATGAATTGCTGTTTGAAGTTCAACGATGCGCTCCTTTATTTCCAGGTCAATTTGTTTATCAAGCACCATCTGGTTGCAAACCAATTCGTTGTTCAGTAGAACTTTATCGTTACTATTTGGTTTGTTGCCCACTACAAAAAAGTTGTTCGTCAGTGAAGCGTATGCTTCAATTCCGTCTGCGGTTTTGTCTGAATTTAGAAAGCCTCCGAAAGGACAGTAATCGGGATGATAAAACTTGATGCCATCAAACTCTACCGCAAAATCTTTATGGGTTTCGTTCAAAGAATGCCAGGTTGGATTGTCTAATTTATTGATTTTCATTTTTTTATTCTTCTATTTGATAGGTCGAAATCTGGAAAGAAAATAAGTTGTTACTAATCTTTGCTAATATTATTATTATTATTATATGTTTTGTCCCTTTTTCCATTTGCGAATTCTTCCTCTTGCATTGGTGTAAGGGGAAGCCGTATTGAATTGTATCATTCTTCCCAAAGTCCATTTTTCGTACCAGCTTACTTCGTAAAGTTCCTTATTCGATTTGTTTTCTATCAATTTTAAAATCTCTTCAACGGTTTTGTTCAATTTTTCAGTTAAAATATTGAAGTCATCATCTTTATAATCTGCATAGAATTTCTGGGCAAGTTTTCCAAGTTCGTTCCATTTGTAACCCATTTCAGGGAAATCAACAGCTTCTTTATTATCTTTCTTTTTGTTCCATTTCAAAACCAATTCTCCCCAACCGACAAGATAAGCCACCAAATTATTGATGCTCATTAATGTTCCTTTAGAATGCCCTTCCAATTCTTGAAAGCTGGTCATATCGTAAGGAATTGTAGATAATTCTTTATTTAATTTGGAAAAATTCTCAACAATCGTTTTTTGTAATTCTTCTTTATTGATTGGAACAGCCATTTTTATAATTCTATTGGATAAATTTGCGATTGCTCTATTCAACATCCAAAATTAAACTTTTTAATGATGATGTGCGTGCGACTTTTCTTCGTTTTCGCCTTTTTTCCCTTCGGCTACATCAACGGTGAAATCTGCGGTATGCACTTTTCCATCTATTTTAAACTGTGCCCACATTCTGTAAATTCCAGCCTTTTCGATTTGTGTCTGCGCAAAAACTGGAAAACGGCTGTCTGATACCGGATGAATATGCAGAAATTCTTTGCCAACTTTGCCAATCATTACGATATGGGCAGATGCACCTAAATATTGTTGCAAATCCTTTTCGATTAATTTCTTTCCGTCTTTTTCGATGGAAATTTCCAGGTGCTGTGTTTTGTTGGTTTTAAAGTCGCTTCCATTAAGAAGAGTTACGGTAAATCCATCAACTTTTGAAATATACTTAGTCGAAATATCATTATTAACCGGACTGCTTTTTCCTTGCACATCAATTTCCTGCTTGTTCAAAGTTTGTTCACCACCGCTCGGTTTAAAATCAGAAAACAGCAGATACTTTCCACCAGTCGGGAATGTTTCCGTAATCGCATATGCACCGTCTTTCTGCTCTTCCGGATGGATGTGGCGAAACCAGTTTAAATCTTCACTCACCACCATTAAATGTAATTTCATCTCGTGTGAAATATCCAGAGCCACCATTTTTTCGTTTTGCTTCACCGCTAGTGTCAATTGGGTTGGCTTTCCAGCTTCCACATTTCGTGGCGAAGTAGTTAACTGCACCTCATACGCAACTGTATTTTCAGCATTAACTGCTTTCAAATCCATTCCACATTTAGGGCATTTTTCTCCCTGTTTTCCGGTTACTTCCGGGTGCATAGGGCAAGCGTAAACGCTTTCTTTGTCTGTGTGCTTGTGAGTTGTCATATCTTTATTTTTTTTATTTTCTACATTGTTACAGGCCGATAAAGTAACTAAGCAAACCGTTACGCCCAACAATGTATTGATTACCTTTTTCATCTTTATAAATTATTTTATCGGTTCTATTTTGAAACCTGCTTTTTGAACTGTTTCTATCACTTCTTGTTCGGTAATTCCTTCAGACTTTAAGGTAAGGATTTTTTCTCTGTTGGCAGTGTCCACTTCCCATTGCCCGATACCTTCGGCATCATTTAAAAAAGGGGTTACTTTTGCTACGCAGCTGCTGCAGTTGATATTTGTCTTGAACTGAAAATTCGTATTTTCCATTTTTATTTATTTTAAATTATTTGTTGATACAAAGTTGCGCCAAATAACACGATTTCTTTTGCGGTTTTTGGGGTTTGATTTGTAAGATTTACTGATTGCAGATTTTGTATTGTTACCGATATTGAATGCATGGTCTCTAATTACAGATAATGTATATATCCAATTTTAGCCAGGTAAATACAGTTGTCGCAATTGTCATATTCAATAGTAGATTGGGCAGGATGTTCGAAATTAGCTTTTAAAAAGGCTTCGGAAAACAAAGCATACGGTGGAAACTTCGCAATATGGTTTTTAAGCATTTGATGCGCTTCTACAACTGTTGCTCCATAAAGTTTTTCAAACTTGCCAATTTTATATTGGGTAAAAGCACCATAGTGAACAATAATTTTTAAGGATAGAGAGATTTCCATAGTAAGCTCCAATGACAGCCTGGCTAGCTCTTTTTTGAAATTCTGGTACATTACCACAATCTGGGCTATCGTATCGTCAAAGGAAGGAATTTTGCGGTATTTATAAAACAATACCGCATCTCCCTCAATCTCTGAAACTTTAAACGAAAGGTTGTTGCTGTCAATTATTGATTTCAGAAGATTTTCAGTTATGTATTTCCCAATAGACATATTGGTATTTATGACAAAATCTGTAAATCCGGATATGTCAGGTATCATTACCATTCCTGTTTCATTTGGGGAAATAATTTCTTCCATAATCTAAACTGATAAATGCAACGGGTTAATTTTTAAGTGTTTTTATAGAAAAAGCAGCAATAATCGCGGCAATTACACAGATAACGGCCGCCGAGAAAAATGCCGTTTGAAAACCTGCATTCAGTGCTTCCATATCAGCTGCTCCTGTTGTTTTAATTGCATTGGTTTTTGCAGCAGAAATAGCAACAATAATCGCCAGACCCAAAGCCGAACCTACTTGATAACTCGTATTAACCAATCCTGAAGCCAGTCCTGTTTCTTCGGGTTTAGCACCCGACATCGAAGCAATCGTACCCGGAATATAAGCCAGCGACATACCCAACGCTCCCAACAAAGATGCTGGCAATACATTGACCAGGAACGTTCCATCAGCCGGAATGGTGCTAAACAGAAAAAGTGAAGCGGCAAGTGTAATTAGCCCGGCTATAAGATTTGTTTTGAACCCAAATTTGGCTACCAGTTTGCCCGTAACACCTACCATCAAAAACATAATCGCAATCGTCATAGGCAGTAAAGCCAATCCACTATTGAAAGCAGAATAATTCAGCGTCTGCTGCAGGTACAGATTTAGAAAAAACCATAAAGGTATCCAGGCTGCTGCCAGTAAAGCCATTACCAAATTACCTGATGAAAGATTGGGCACTTTGAAAATGCTTAGCGGAACCAAGGGTTCATTTTTCTGTTTTTGGATAACAAAGAAGATAATGAACAATACTAAAGAAAGTGCCAACAGTCCGATGGTCTGAAGCGATTTCCACCCGGCACCTTCAGCCGATACAATGCTATATACTGCTAACACTAACGCGGCTGTTGCCAAAATTGCGCCTGCTACATCCACTTTGCCTTTTTGGGTACTGCCTTTAAACAAAAGCTTTTTGCTATAAAACAGCACAGCAAGTCCTATGGGAATATTAATGAGGAATACCCAATGCCATGAAAGCCATTCGGTAATAGCTCCACCAAGGAAAACTCCCGCAGAACCACCCGCTGCTGCAGAAGCTCCCCAAAAGCCCAACGCTTTATTGATTTCTTTGGGGTCGGTAAATTTGGATAAAACTAAAGTAAGTGCTGCCGGAGCAATCAACGCAGAACCCAAGCCTTGCAAAGCCCTTCCGGCATTAAGTGCTGCTTCTGACCAAGCTACACCTGCCAGAAGTGATGCAGCAGAAAGAATAACAAAACCCCACATAAAAACCTTGCGGGCGCCAAACAAATCTGACAAACGTCCGCCGAGTAGTAAAAAGCCGCCAAAGGCGATAACATACGCATTAAAAATCCATTGTAAGCCGCTTTGGGAATAACCGAGGTCTGCTTTTATTGCCGGCAAAGCTACCCCGATAATAGAGGTGTCCATAATTACTATAAACTGCGCAGTACAAAGTAAGAAAAGTGCCGACCAGCGTTTGCTGTATGCGGCAGGTTTGTCTATTGGTTGTTTCATGTTTTTTATTTTTTTAAATTATTGATGAGTGATTACAGGCTTAACAGCCCAAGCGCATTTTGCAATTCTACATGAAGCATCCGCAGGTTATATACAGCATTCAGATAATTAATCTTGGCTTGTGTCAAAGCCAATTCGGCATCCGTCAATTCAAGCCTTGAACCTAAGCCGTTTTTGAAACGGTCTTCCATCATGTGGTGGTTCAGTTCTGCCGATTGCACGGTGGTTTCCTGAATGTCCATTTGGGTATTGGCTTCTTTCCATTTGCTTATAATGGTGGCCAGTTCTGTTTTAACCTTGTCTTTTAAATCGTTTAAACGTATATCTTCCTGCTCCGCTTTAATTTTTGCCTGGCTGATTTGAGATTTGGTACGGTAGCCGTTAAAAATTGGTACGGTCAATTGCAAACCCAGAAAGGAAGTTCTTGGTAAAGAATATTCGCCAAACTTCATATCATCAGCCTGTGCCTGTACCTGATATTGTCCTATCAGAGAGAGCTGTGGCAACAACATGGCTTGCGTAGCTTTTAATTTTTTTTGCTGAAGGTCAATCGATAATTTTTGGATATTCAGGTCTTTTCGATTGACTTCTGCAATTTTGAAAGCTTCATCAACCTGGTAAAATTCACTTTTGTTGGCTTCAATACCCAGCTCAAGGTCATCGGTCAATTCTAATTCAGATACATCTTGCAACCCAACCAATCTTTTTAATTCAATACCCGAAACCTCAACATTGTTTTTCAAATATGAAATAGAAGATTTTAAATTTTCTACTGCGATAAAACTCCTTAATGTATCCGCTTTTAAGCCTTTTCCCTGCGCCAACAATGCCCGTGCATCTTGCAGTGCCTTGATATTGCGTTGCAGACTTTGGTCTAGTAAACCCAATTGACTGTTCATCATCAATATATCCAGATAGCGGGTTGAAACCTGAAGGGCAACCTGGCTTTTCAGGTCGGCGGTTTTTTCAATTTCAATTTTTTCATTGATTTTTGAAACCTTTGTTAACTGATGTGCGGCAGGTGAAAAAATGGGTTGATAGAGTGATACAAACCCGTTGTAAATATTTTTTCCGCCAACGGCGATGTCCTGCACCGGCTTATTGGTGCCTGCAAACGAACGGGGCATGAATATAACCTGCCTGTCGAAATAATAGGAATAGCCAAGGTTTGCCGAAATAGTAGGCAGTAAGGCGCCTTTTGCTTCACGGGTTTTTTCTTTGGCGTTAATTTCTTCCAAAACCTGTACCTGCAATGCCTTGTTTCCCTGTTTCGCCATTTCCAATGCATCGGTAAGGGACAGCATTTTTTTCTGTGCATACAATATATTTACGCTACTAATCAAGAGCAGCATCGTAACTATATATGAGATATTCTTTTTCATTTTTTCTTTTTTGAGATTTAAAATCATACTACTTCGGCTGGTCTGTTTTCTTCCTCGGTATCTTCTTCTACAATTACTTTTTCTGCTTTTTTGCTTGATAAATAAGAATAAACTGCCGGGATGATAAACAAGGTTAGTATTCCGGAGAAGGCTAATCCGCCTACAATCACAATCCCTAACGACTGACGGCTGTTAACCGTCAATGCAATCGGTAATGCTCCGAATATCATCGCCAAAGAGGTCATCAAAATAGGACGGAAACGTTGCTCGGCTGCCTGTATGGCTGCTTCTCGTTTTGAAAGTCCGGTGTTTTTAAGGTGGTTGGCAAATTCGACGATAAGGATACCGTTTTTGGTAATTAACCCAATCAGGGTAATTATCCCAATTTGACTGAACACATTTAAACTCTGACCAAACCACGAGAGGCTGAGAATGGCTCCGGTTATAGCCATCGGTACGGTAAGCATAATGGTCAACGGGTCACGTAAATTGCCAAACTGTGCCGCTAAAATCATGTAAATAAGTACCAGTGCCAGAATAAGCGTAAAGGTGATATTGCCCTGACTCTCTGTATAATCTCTCGACTGACCGGCTAAGGATGCTTTAAACGTTTCACCCAAAACTTCTTTCTTTATTTTTTCGATTTCCTGTATTCCTTCGGCAAGGCTCACGCCGGGTGCCATGGCTGCCGAAACTGTGGCAGAAGTGTATTGGTCGTATCGGTAAATAGCGGCAGGACTTACAGCTTCTTCTGTGGTGATGAGATTGCTCAATGGTATCATTTCGCCTGTTGCCGAACGAACGTAGATTGCACTCAGGTCACTTTTGTCATTTCTATAAGTTCTATCTAATTGTCCGATTACTTCATATTGACGGTCGTTTCGTAAGAAATATCCGTAACGCTGCCCGGAGAAAGAGAGTTGCAAAGTATGTGCTACTTCCTCCATTGAAACACCCATTAAGGCCGCTTTCTGGCGGTCGATATTTATTTTTACTTCTGGTTTATTAATCTTTAAATCGGCATCTATAAACATCAGTTTTTTACTTTGCCGTGCCGCTGCCAGGAATTTTGGAAGCACCGCCGTCAAACTGTCGAGGTTTTGCGATTGCAATACAAACTGTATCGGCATTCCACCACCATATCGGCTTCCGATAGTTGGAGGTAAATAAGGAAACAGAAGAAATCCTCTGAATTGCCCTGATGCAGCACCATATTGGTTATACAGGTCCTGAACACTATGCTTTCTGTGCTTAGGGTCCTTAAGATAGATACTTTGTACCGCCACATTCACAGGTGCCGGAGCGGGAATAAAGGAAATAGCGACCATTGAATAGGTTTGATACAGCCCATCGGTGGAGTCGTTCACATATTTCCCGACTTCGGTCATGTGCTTTTTCATATAATCGAACGAAACACCTTCTGGGGCAACAGCGATGAGGTTCATGTTTGAACGGTCTTCAACAGGCGCTAATTCTGATGGAAGTCCTTTTCCTACAAAATAAATGAGTGCAGTAGTACCCACTAAAAATACCCAGGCTAACCATCTGGCTTTCATAAATGTGGTAAGCAAACGGGCATATCCATTATTTAAACGCACGAAAAACGGCTCAGTAACCCGATAAAACCAACTCGGTTTTGTTTTTTTCTTTAAAAAATAAGCACTCAACATCGGTGTTAATGTCAATGCCACCAAAGCCGATACCAGCACCGAACCCGATACCACAATGGCGAATTCCTTGAAAAGCTGTCCACTAATTCCACCCATGAAAACAATGGGAAGAAAAACGGCTGCCAACGTAATGGTAGTGGAAATAACCGCAAAATAAATTTCTTTGGAACCTTTAAACGCAGCCTGTATGGGCGTCATGCCTTCTTCTATCTTTTTATAAATATTTTCAAGTACAACGATGGCATCATCTACTACTAATCCGATGGCAAGCACCAATCCCAAAAGCGTTAAAATATTGATGGAAAAACCAGCCACATACATGATGAAAAACGCGGAAATGATGGATACCGGAATCGCCAATACCGGAATGATGGTCGAGCGCCAATCCCTCAGAAATAGAAAAATAATCAACACCACCAGTCCGAAAGCGATGAATAGTGTTTCTTCTACTTCTTTGATAGATTCGCGTACAGAACTGGTATAGTCGAAACCAACAATCAAACGGTATTCAGACGGAACTTCTTTACGCAGTTGCTCTAAGCGTTTGTAAAATTCATCTACCACTTCAATGGCATTCGCACCTCTTTGAATTTGAATGGCAACACCAATTCCGATACGGTTTAACCCACCAGTTTCGTTAATAATTGCGGTACGTTCATTCTCTTCGCCCAATTCGGCAGAGCCAATATCTTTGAGGCGAATAACTGTATTACCCACTTGCTTGATGAGCATTTCTTCAAAATCATTTACCGAAGTAAGGCGACCCATTGTACGGATGCTCAGCTCACTGTTGCTTCCTTCTATGCGGCCAGCAGGCAGGTCAATATTCTCTCTCGTTAACGCTTTGCGAATGTCTGCAGGTGTCAATTGATAAGCGGCAAGTTTTGCGGGGTCAAAGCGAAGGCGCATGGCGTATTTGTGTTCACCTACAATCGCTACGTTACTAATCCCAGGGATAGATTGCATTTTGTCTTTGATGACGGTAGATGCAAGGTGACTTACTTCTTTGATGTCTTTGGTGTCACTTTCTACCTCAAGGAATGCTACCAGATTATCTGGCGAAGATGCTTTTTGCACAATTGGCGGGTCAACATCACCAGGAAGTTGTTTACGGGATTTGGCCACTTTGTCCCTTACATCGTTCAATGCATCCTCCAAATCCACTTCACGGTTAAATTCTACCGAAATAATACTTACCTGTTCCCTGGATTCAGAAGAAATGGTACGTATTCCGTTGGCCTCGGCAATAGATTCCTCCATTGGGCGGGTAAGCTTCGATGCAATCACATCCGGGCTTGCACCGGGATAGAAGGTAATGACCGAAATAACGGGAGGTTCTGTTAGCGGGAATTCCCGAACGCCTAATTGTTTCCATCCTACTATTCCCAAGATAATAAGCAGGAGTGAAAATACCCCGGCTAAAACCGGTTTTTTTATACTTAAAGATGATATACTCATAATGCTAAGATTTGAAATGAATTATTTGGACACAACGGCTTTTACAGGCATTCCATCTCCTAAGCGCAACATATTTGAAACAATAATGCTATCGCCGGTTGCAATGCCGGAGGTAATGACCGCATCTGTTTCTGTCCTTTTACTAATGGTTACTTCCGCAGGTTTTGCCACGCCATTTTTAATGATAAAAACAGTGTAACCTTTTGCGCCGGGAGCCAACGCTTCGGTTGGTACCAATATTCCTTTTGCGCCTTTATCGGTAGCACTGAAATATACTTTTGCAGAAAGTCCCGGCCTAAACTGACCACCCGTATTAATTGCCAATGCCTGCACCTGCAAGCTCCTGCCTTGAGCATCGAGCCCAGGTTCGGTGGCATTGATGGTTGCCACATACTCCTCACCAGATAACTCTGAAGTAAACCGTACTTTATCTCCCATTTTTATTAAAGGCAGGTATTTTTCCGGAACCGAGAAATTGATTTTGATACTGCTTTGGTCTTGCAACATCACGAGTACTGCACCAGGTGTAACATAAGCACCAAGATGTACTTTTGAAATCCCGATTTTTCCTGAAAATGGTGCACGGATTACCGTTTTTGCGAGTTCAACACGTAGCAAATCTTGCTGTGCAACCAAGGAGCGGAAACGCGTAAATGCTTCATCATATTCCTGCTGTCTTACAGTTTCGGTTTTCAAGAGATTACTCATACGCTCTTTGTTGAGTTTTGCCAATTCCAGTTCTGCAGCAATTTGTTTTAAACGGGATTTGATATCGGCGTCATTCAGTGTGTACAATACAGCGCCTTGGGTAACGTAACCGCCGTCTTTAAAGGCTACTTTAGTTATCTTTTGAGGAATTTCGCTGACGATGGATACTTCTCGATTAGACATCATCGTACCCACAATAGCTTCTTCATGATTGAGCAGCTGTTCCTGAGCAATGATAATATCTACCGGCAATTTGCTGGCATCTGCGTTATTTGTTGCCGGTTTTCCCGACGTTTTTTCCGACTTGTTCTCACAGGCAATCAATAAGATGCCCATTAACGGAATTAAAATTCCTAACCTTAGTCTTGTAGAATTGTATAACATGGTCTTGTGTTTAATGATTTTGTATAACATGTTGCTATGCTTAATGATGTAACAAACGATTAATTTTAAAGGACAAAGGTATTGGTGGCTGCTGCCGTATTTTTGATACTATTACGGGTAAGAGTTGTGAAATTTACGCCTTGCTATTTTTAGCTTTTAAGCAGTATAGTTTTGTTATTAAACCACTTATAAAAAAATCCCTGTTCCTTTTGACGAACAGGGATTGGCAAGTTGATTTGTATTCCGGTAGTTTTACGAAATCGTGCTACAAAGAATTTTAGGTGTTACTGGCAATTTTTCATGTGATTATTTCTGTTGTAATAGCCAGCTTATCACGTCTTATTTTTTTATAGTGGGAAGAGGTAAAGCCGGTGTACTTTTTTAACTGATTGGATAGGTACGCCGGACTGCCGTAACCTAGGCTGTAAGCAATATCAGACAGTGACTGGTCTGTATAGACTAAAAGCTCTATTACTTTTTCTATCTTCTTTGAAATAATAAATTTTTCGAGCGTGAGTCCCTCCAAAGATGAAAACAAGGCACTCAGCGAATCATATTCTTTATACAATTCGTTACTGATAAATGCCGAAAATTTAACAGGCTTGCCAGTCTCCAGTTGTTCATCAATCCCTTTTTCAACGGCAGTTTTAATAAATTCAATAATCTTTTGGTCTTTACTGTATAACAAATCGAATCCGTTCTTTTGGAGCATGGCTCTGATAACTTGTTCATCAACAATGATTGCATCCGTTTCTTTTAGAATTACCACCCCTAAGCGTATTTCGGAAATTTCCAAACCGAGCTTAGGAAATTCTTCCGACAGAAAATAGATGCACCTGTTGCATACCATTCCTTTAATTAATAGTTTCATAGGTTAAAAAAGATATTTCGCATTCTTGATATTATGGAGTCAAAAGTCCGGTTTTGAGGACTATAAAATGTTACGATATTCCGTGTTTGATTTGCAAAATTTCGTGAATCATAAAATAGGGAGAACATTAAAAATTACAAACTAATCAAGGAAAACCATACAGATTTTATAATTAGTCCTGCGGAATTTTGTATAAAATAAAAGTCGGATAATGAAGAACAAGCAAAATATCGAACATCAAATTATAAAAGTGCTTAAAGACTATAATTCAGGGAAAAGCGGATTGGACCTCTTTGAAAAATATGGAGTTTATGGGGTAAATATTTTTGAGTTAAAGCAGAAATACAAAGATTTAGGGATAGATATCCTTAAAGAGCTTATTAATCTTAATGAAGAAAACTACAGATTGAAAACAATGTATGCAGATTTAAGTATCCAACATCGTAAACTGAAAGATTTATTGAAGGAGGATTTTTAAAGGTATAATTGATAAAATTTATCCAATGTGCAAAAATTGCTCAATCAAGTACAACAAACATTTTGTCAAAATTTTTTGGATTCTTTTTTAAATAAACGGTCAGGATAGGTTTATGACCACTTCCTCGTCCATCGGGTAACTCTGACATAGCAATATAATGCCCTCCGATATATTCTGTTCGGTAAGTGCGTGATGGTTGAGCATCCGTACTTCACCATCGGTTTTAAGCGCCCAACAAGTACCACAGGTTCCGTTTTTGCAGGAACTTGAGACTTTGATATGATGTTCGTTCATTGCATCTAAAAGAGATTGATTGGCTTTTACTTCAATAAGCGAAGTGCATTCGTAGGTCTGTACTTCATTGTTAATGTAATGGTCCTGAAAATAAGTCACGATAACATCTTTAGATATACCATCATTCTCAAATACCAGATTTTCTTCGGGAACAGGGTCGAAATATTCGGTATGGATTTGTTCTGGTGAAATATTCAGACCGAGCAAAGCTTCCTGATAAAGTTTCATTAATCCGACTGGTCCGCAGATGTAGTAATTTGCCTCTTCTAACGTCGCAACTTGTTTCCTGATGATAGAGTGGAGTAGTTGCGGAGAAAATCTGCCTGTAATATGGTTGATTTTGGAGGATACAAACTCGTCCGATGTAAACGAATAATAGGGATTTAGCTTTCCATCTGCCTGCATTACTTCCAATTCGTTCCAAAAGATAGTCTCTTCAGGCGATTTATTTCCGTAGATAAGTAAAGGTGTTTTTGCACTTTTATCAATGCTTTTCAACATAGAAAACAGTGGTGAAATACCACTGCCTCCAGTTAGCAGAACTATTTGAGCATGTGCTGCAACCTGCTTTTCCAAAACAAAATTACCGAATGGCGCCTCTATCTCCCAGCTTGAAATGAATATTGCATTATCTACAAGATGGTTGCTCATCTTTCCTCCGGCAACGCGTTTTACGGTTATCGAGGGAAATTCATCGGATGGTTTAGAACTAAGAGAATACGACCTGATGACCAACTCTTCATTTATCACACATTTTATATTGAGGTATTGTCCCGGAAGATAGTTGAATGTCTGCTGTGCGGTATCAAAGTATATTGTAATCGTATCTTCTGTTTCCTTTACTATTTTATATGTGCTCCACTTGTATTTCTTCATCTGTATATAGTTTCTGTTTTTTTTTGTTGTACCCTAGTAAAAAGAAAACCTCTTCTTAGCTGTCTAAAGAGAGGTTTCTGCCCAGTTAGTTCCTGACTTTTCTTGTGTCGTAGCTTCTGTTTTAACTCTGTTGAGCTTAAATTCTTCAACACTTAAAATTTCAGGGATGTAATTTATTGATACATCATCCCTGAAATTAAATTAAACTTTTAGTTAGCACAGCATCCGCTTGAAGGGCTTGAATCCTTTTCGCTATCATCATCTTCTACTTTGTAACCAGCTTTTTCAATGGTTTCTGCCAGCTTATCTTTTATTTCGTCGTTTTCAACAGCAACGGATAATTTTCCAGCCTCTAATTTTTCAACTTTTATACCTTCAATAGCTGCGATTGCGCTATTTACTCTTGTCTGGCAATGTGCACTCTGCATACTTGGAATGCTCAATTCTATATTTTTCATTTTAAATAAATTTTTGTTTTACAAAGTTCCGTACTGTTCTACGCTTATCTTATATGTTATTCCCTTTTTGATTTGTGATATTTACTGATTGGGGTGATGGTATTTGGGTTTGGGAGAGGAATTTAGAAAGGATTTACTTTGTGAACTTGAAAAAATAATTCTGCAGGGGAATATGGGTAATACATAATGTTATATTTTAGAATTAGGTATCAACTATTACAACTGTCCGTACAAGCCTCAACATTTTACTAATTGAAAAAAAAATTGTCTGATAAAATTATTATCGTAATATTGCGATATAGAATTTATGAAAAATGGGAGCCACTAAAACAGAACATTTCACGGACAAGCAAAATCAAATTGCCACCATCGCAAAAGCCTTGGGACATCCTGCAAGAATTGCGATTATTGAATATTTAATGAAAGTAAACGAGTGCATTTGTGGCGACATTGTGAACGAACTTCCATTGGCGCAACCGACTGTTTCCCAACATTTAAAAGAGTTAAAAAACGCCGGAATTATTAAAGGAAATATCGAAGGAAATTCGATTTGTTATTGCATTGATGAAAAAACAATCGAAATTTTAAATATTTATTTCTCAAAAATTGTAGAAACGGTTTCTAAAGCCAAATGCTGTTAAAGTATTTTTTTTGGCTAATCATATCGCAATATTGCATTTAAACTATAAAGAATTATAAGATGAAATTATCAGACGTAAAACAGATCTTACCAACATTAAAAAATGTTGAATTTCAATTAGAAAACGGAACTTTTGTTCCCGAACATTTTCACGTGACGGAAGTGGGAATGATCACTAAAAACTTCATCGATTGTGGTGGCGTAATCCGCACAGAAAAAGTAGTGAACTTTCAGTTGTGGAACGCAGATGATTTTGAACATCGCTTAAAACCTAACAAATTACTCAATATCATCAAGCTATCTGAAGAAAAATTAGGCATCGAAGATTTTGAAATCGAAGTGGAATATCAAAGTGATACAATTGGGAAATACGATTTAGAATTTAACGGAAAAACATTTGTTTTGGTCAATAAAACTACGGCTTGTTTGGCTCAGGATGCATGTGGAATTCCATCAGAAAAAGAGAAAAAAAACTTAGCAGAATTGTCTGCAAATCAAACAGTTTGCAAACCCAATTCGGGTTGCTGTTAAATGATTAATATGAAGCCAAAACTAAAATTTCTCGACCGTTATCTTACCCTTTGGATTTTCCTTGCAATGACTATTGGCGTTGGTTTAGGATATTTTATTCCCAATATTTCAGACGTAACCAATTCACTTTCAGTCGGAACAACTAATATCCCATTGGCAATTGGGTTGATTTTAATGATGTATCCGCCTTTGGCGAAAGTGGATTACTCATTATTACCAATAGCATTTAAAGACAAAAAAGTACTATCGGTTTCGCTCTTACTGAACTGGATCATCAGTCCGATTTTAATGTTTATACTGGCAATAATTTTTCTTCGAAATGAACCCGATTATATGATTGGTTTGATTTTGATTGGCTTGGCAAGATGCATTGCAATGGTTATTGTGTGGAATGATCTAGCGAAAGGAAACCGCGAATATGCGGCTTTATTGATCGCATTAAACAGTATTTTCCAATTGGTATTTTATAGCTTTTACGTTTGGCTTTTCATCAATGTTTTGCCACAAAAATTGGGTTTTGGTCATTTTAATATTAACGTGCCAATGAAAGATGTAGCCGAAAGTGTGTTCATCTATTTAGGTATTCCTTTTATTGCAGGATTTTTGAGTCGCTATTTTCTAATAAAATCAAAAGGTGAAGAATGGTTCAATAGAAAATTTATTCCTGCCATTTCACCCATTACTTTATATGCCCTGCTTTTCACGATTGTATTAATGTTTAGTTTAAAAGGGGATAAAATTTTAGAATTACCGATGGATGTTGTAAAAGTTGCGATTCCTTTAATCATCTATTTTGTGCTTACATTTTTCATTAGCTTTTTCATCAATAAAGCATTGAAAATACCTTACGACAAAAACGCATCCATCGCATTTACGGCCACAGGAAATAATTTTGAATTGGCAATTGCCGTAGCCATCGCAGTTTTCGGAATCCATTCGCCACAAGCATTCGTTGGTGTCATCGGACCTTTAGTTGAGGTTCCGGTTTTAATTTTATTGGTTAAAGTAAGTTTATATTTAAAGAAAAAAACGTATTTATGATAACAAAAAAAGTATTAGTGCTTTGCACAGGAAATAGTTGCAGAAGCCAAATTGCGGAAGGATATTTAAGATATTTCGCAGAACAAAAAGCAGAAATTTTTAGCGCAGGTGTAGAAACTCACGGTGTAAATCCGAAAGCAGTCGCAACGATGAAAGAAGACGGAATTGACATTTCACATCACACTTCAAACAATATTGACGAATATCGAAATATAGATTTTGACTTTGTAATTACGGTTTGCGACAATGCCAAAGAACGTTGTCCATTCTTTCCTACAAAAGCTCAAAAGTTTCATTATAATTTTCCCGATCCAGCAAAAGCAACAGGAAGTGATGATGAAATTTCGGAAGAATTTAGAAAAGTAAGACAACAAATTAAAGAATATTGCGAAAAATTTGTTGCCGAAAATTTTTAGATTGATGAACCGAAAAGGCTAACGTATTACACGAAATATTCGACAAAATGGCGGGATGAGTGCTAAATTCAACGACTTTTTTCGCTTGAATTTTGTACTATTCCCGCTACTACACAAAATCCCAATCTGTTTTATTTCTTCCACTTTAATCTTAAGCTATTACTCACAACACTTACGCTACTCAAAGCCATTGCAGCTCCGGCTATCATTGGGTTTAACAAGAAACCATTGATTGGATACAATATCCCTGCCGCCAGGGGAATACCAATCAGGTTGTAAATAAATGCCCAAAAGAGGTTTTGCTTAATGGTGGCCACGGTTTGTTTGGATAAACGTATTGCCTGTGGTATCTTGGTAAGGTCTGATGAGATGATGGTCATTTTGGCTACATCCATGGCGATATCGCTGCCTTTTCCCATGGCAATGCTTACATCGGCTGTTGCCAATGCGGTGCTGTCATTAATTCCGTCGCCTACCATGGCTACTACTTTGCCTTGCTGCTGTAGTTCTTTTACAAAATCGGCTTTGTGTTGTGGTAATACTTCGGCTTTGTAATGCAGGATGCCTGTTTGCTCGGCAATTGCTTTAGCTGTGGCTTCATTGTCGCCGGTTAACATATACAATTCGATACCCATTTCCTGCATTGCTGCAATTGCCTGAACCGATGTTTCTTTGATTTTATCGGAAATAGCGATAACAGAAAGTGCCTCTTTGCTGTTTGCAAACCAAATGACCGTTTTGGACTGTTTGCCCCATTCATCGGCTTGGTTTTGCAATTGTTCGGCAATCGCAATGTTGTTTTCTACCAGGAGTTTTTTATTTCCTACAAAATAGGTTTCGTTGTTATGATTGGCTTTTGCTCCTTTACCTGTAATGCTGTCGAAGTAGGATAAGGGTGCGGTAGCTACGCCTTCCAAATGTTTCACTACGGCTTCTGCCAATGGATGCTCTGATTGTTTTTCGATGCTCAGCAAAATAGTTTTTGCGGTATCATCATTGTTCAGCCATTGGATACTTGTTACTTCGGGTCTTCCCTGTGTTATGGTTCCGGTTTTATCCAAAACAATGGCATTTACTTTTTTAGCCAATTCAAGACTTTCGGCATCTTTAATTAAGATACCATTTTCTGCACCTTTACCAACACCCACCATAATTGCCGTTGGTGTAGCCAAGCCCAATGCACAAGGACAAGCAATAACCAAAACGGTAACGGCTGCCAATAATCCTTGCACCAAACCATTTTCGCCACCTAAAATAATCCACAAAACAAACGTCAGAATAGCAATACCAATCACCACCGGAACGAAAATGCCTGCAATTTTATCAACCAATTTTTGAACGGGAGCTTTACTGCCTTGTGCATCTTGCACCATTTTAATGATTTGGGCCAACATGGTTTCCTTACCCACTTTTACTGCTTTAAATTGAAAACTTCCTTTTTGGTTAATGGTTCCGGCAAATACTTTTTCGTTTTCTGTTTTTAGTACCGGAACAGGTTCGCCGCTCAGCATACTTTCGTCTACATACGAATTACCCGAAGTAACCATTCCGTCGACCGCAATTTTCTCGCCGGGCTTTACCAGGATTATATCATCAACATTTACGGCTTCAATAGCGGTTTGTTTTTCGCTTCCGTCCGGTGCTATTACTATCACGGTTTTAGGTTGCAAGCCCATCAGTTTTTTAATGGCCGTAGAGGTATTTCCTTTGGCTTTTTCTTCCAATAATTTACCTAAAAGGATAAAGGCGATGACCACTGCAGCTGCTTCAAAATAGACGTGTGCGTGCAATCCTCTCTGGTGCCAGAAATCCATAAAAAGCATATTGAATACACTAAATATATACGCAATGCCTGTACTCAAGGCGACCAAAGTATCCATATTGGCAGAACGATGTTTGGCCTGTTTCCATGCGTTGATGAAGAAATCTTTACCCAGCCAAAGTACCACAGGAGTGGAAAAGAACCACATAATTTCGTTACCATAGGGCATATCCATAAAAAACATACCGATGGTTACCACAGGTAATGATAATATAACGGCCCAAATAGTTTTGTTTTTTAACTTTTTGAATTTCTCTGCATGGATGGTCTCCAGGGATTCCTGCTGCTTTGCTTCTTCAACAATGAGCAGGTCATAACCAACGCCCTGAACCGCTTTTTGCAGTTTGGTAGCATCCGTCATATTGGGAAGGTACTCAACGGTCAGGTTTCCTGTAGCGTAGTTGACAGAGGCGTCAATCACACCCGGCTCATACTTTACGATGCTTTCTGCACTACCCGCACAAGACGCACAAGTCATCCCTAAAACCGGGAAGGAATTTTTTACGGTTGGGACACCATAACCCAAGTCTTTAATAGCTGCAACGGCTTTACCAACGGTTTCAGTATTTTTAACGGTAATGGCTGCTCTGTGGTTATTGATTTCTACTTTCTGGGTTTCAACACCATCAACCTTTGCCAACCCTTTTTCAACGATTAATGCACAATGTTCGCTTTCCACATCTTCTAAAGGAATGTAAACCGTTTCTCTGTTGTTATTTGTAGCCATAATTTCTATTGCTTTATTTGCAATACAAAATTGGCGACAATGTGGAGAATAGTTATTGTGGAATTATGGAATTGATTTGTAATATTTACTAAACTTGGTTTAATGGTTTGCGGTTGAAGTTTTCTTCAATCGCTTTAAAAAAAGTCGTTTTTTATAAGTTATTTTGAAGTGGGAGCTGGGAAACGGCGACTGATTTTATCTTCTGTTTTTTTTCGTCCGTTCGATTGTTAGCTCAAAATATTTTTCTAAATTTGTAACCATTGTATAAGGTTAAACAACTTGGTTATGAGCGAATATTTGTCATTGTCGGAAGCATCAGAATTAATTGGGAAAAGCAAAGAAACGCTTAGACGTTGGGATAGAGAAGGAAAATTGTCTGCTGTTCGTGAACCAATGAGCAATTATCGGGTTTACAGAAAATCGGAAGTTTTAGAATTATTTACTGATTTTGTAAATGATGACATTGAAGCATCTAATTTTGTAGAACCCGAAAATGAATACAAAGTTTTAGAACTATTTGCAGGCGCAGGTGGTTTGGCCGTAGGAATGGAAAAGGCTGGTTTGAAGTGTGTTGCACTCAACGAAATTGATAAATTTGCTTGTGCTACTTTGCGCAAAAATCGACCAAATTGGAAAGTTTTGGAAGGTGATATTAAAGCTTTTGATTTTTCTGAATTTCACGATAAAGTTGATGTTGTAACCGGTGGTTTTCCTTGTCAGGCATTTAGTTATGCAGGAAAAAAATTAGGATTAGCAGATGCAAGAGGAACTTTGTTTTATGAATTTGCGAGAGTCGTAAAAGAAGTAAATCCACCGATTTGTATTGGAGAAAATGTTCGTGGTTTGTTGAGTCACGATAACGGAAATACTTTGCAAGGAATGATTTCTATTTTAGATGAAATTGGCTACAACGTAGTTCCAGTACAGGTTTTGAAAGCCATTAATTACAATGTTCCACAAAAAAGAGAACGATTAATTTTAGTCGGAATTCGAAAAGACATCAATTTAGAATACGAATATCCAATACCGTATAAGAAAATTTACAACTTAAAAGATGCTTTGAAAAAAGGCGAATTATTCGACACCAATGTTCCAAAATCAGATGGTGCAAAATATCCGAAAAGCAAAATTGAAGTTTTAGATTTAGTTCCACCAAAAGGATATTGGCGAGATTTACCTTTGGAAATTCAGAAATCTTTTATGGGCGGAAGTTTTCATTTGGGTGGCGGAAAAACTGGTATTGCTCGCAGAATTGGTTGGGACGAACCTTGTCTCACTTTAACTTGCAGTCCTGCCCAAAAACAAACCGAACGTTGTCATCCCGAAGAAACCCGACCATTTACCGTTCGCGAATATGCAAGAATTCAAACTTTTCCGGATGATTGGAAATTTGAAGGTTCCATTGCGCAGCAATACAAGCAAATCGGAAATGCTGTTCCTGTAAACCTCGGAAAGGAAGTTGGTTATTCGATTGTGAAATTTTTGAATAAATATTATAAAGTAAAATAGAAATTACTGGTATCTATTTTACTCAAAGTATTTTTCTTGGATTTCAATTGTCAGTTTTGAGATAGTCTCTTCAACTATATGACTACCGTCAACTTCTAAGGCTACATCTCCAATTGCATCAATCAAGTCAAAATAGAAATCTTCTTTGCCTGTTAATTTATGCCAAAAATCTTTTCCAATTATTACTGGATATAATTGAGATATTTTCTTGTAATGTGAACTTAATTCGGCTTCTTCTCCATAAATAACACCAACAATCATATCATTAATTCCAATATTTAAATTGTTTGTTCTAGCTAAATTCCGAACACCATTAAAATGATTAATAACAGTTGTAACATCATCGTGATTAATTGTGTTTGGACCAGCTTTTAATTGGCAGTATTTTCTTCTTCCATCTGTTGCGTCAATAAATTCAATATCAATTCCAGATGTTGTTGAGCCTAAACCTTGAAATAATTGTCCAATTAATTTTTGAACTTTCATTCCAAATGAAGTGTTAATTGAAGACCCTAAAATTCTCGGTAAAACCAAAGCTTTTGCTATACTTTCAGCATTATCATTTCCTGTGAGAAAATTCGCCAAATATTTAAATAAAAATGGATTTACATTATATTCAGATAATTTACTAGCCCTATTACAAGCTCCTTCGATATGACTTGTAACAATTTCGGTTCTGAAAAAGTCTTTAGCATTGTTTAAAATTTCAAGTCTTTGTTCTTCTGTCATCTTTTATTAATTGGTTGGCTAAGTTAAGTCTTTTGTCTAATATTTTCGGTTGTTGATGTTAGCACGCTGGTTGTATAGAATGATTACTAACTCAAAACAAAATAGTTTAAACAATATTATGAAATTTCATATTATTCCGCAATGAGTAATCATTTAAATTGGTTTTCGGTTAGGCAGTGCAACGCTTACCCTTGTTGAGAGAAGTTTTTTATATTTTAGCTTTTTTAATATTTGTTTTAAATGGAACATCCGATTTCTAAAGATATCATTGCGAAATGGCTTACAGCTTGGTCTTTGTCTAGAGAATTATCGTTACCTGTGAAGTATAAGTCAGGCTTTAAAGTTGATGTTGGTTTCGAAAATCAGAAAAGCCGTTTTGTTTTTACAGAACTTAACGAAGATTTTATTCAACTTTCAAAAGAAATTGATGAGCCATGGGTTTTTCTAAAGGTCTGTGCTTCACCAAAAGAAATTGAGGGCAAAATTTCAGATAAATGGAAAATTCAATCACAAGGTTACATGATGTGTTGTTTTCATAAAATGGATATTGTAAGCACCCAATTAAATGAGGCGTATAAATTAGAGTTTGAAAATTATAACTCAACTGTAGTTGTTAGAATTGTTACGAAAAATGGTGAACTAGCTTCAGAAGGCCGGGTTATTATCGTGGATGATTTAGCAGTTTACGACAGAATAAAAACTGAAAATAACCATAAAAGAAAAGGCCTTGCAACTTTTTTGATGAAAGAATTAGAAAATATTGCTTTATCAAAAGGCGTTTTTAAAAATTTTTTGGTGGCGACAGAAGAAGGCAAATCACTATATGAAACTTTAGGTTTGGAATTGTATTGTCTTTATACTTCAGCTGTATTAATAGACTAATGATTACTCCTTTTCTTCATGAAATTTTGGCCAACTGGTTCGCGTTTCTCTTCCTTTATTTTAGCTTCTTAATGGCTTTACTTTCTATCAATGATTTCATTTGAGTAATTGCAACTTTGTTGAGTTGTATAAGTCTGTCACTTTGTGATAATCCTTGTTGAATAAGCAAAGCATTGATACCTTCCATATTGCTCAAAACCACCAATTGCTCTAATGTTGCATCGTCTCGGATATTTCCTTTTTGGTCGGGATTCGTTTCTCTCCATTCTTTTGCAGTAATTCCGAATAAGGCAACATTGAGTAAATCAGCTTCGTTGGCGTAAACAAAACTTGCTTGTTGCTTTGTGATTTCTTGCGGTATCAGACTTTCTTTAATTGCATCAGTATGAATTCGATAATTGATTTTGGAAATGGTGCGTTGCAAATTCCATTCTAATTTTAGTCGGTTGTTTTCGTCATCTTTTAATCGCTGAAACTCTTTGATTATGTAAAGTTTAAATTCTATGGAAATCCACGATGCAAATTCCAAAGCAATGTCTTTATGAGCAAAAGTTCCTCCGTATCTTCCAGCTTTTGAAACAATTCCGATAGCATTTGTATGTTCTATCCAACGTTTTGGGGTCATTACAAAACTGTTGAGTCCCGCCTGCTTTTTAAACCCCTCGAATTCGAGGGGTTTAAAATCTGGGTTGTACATCGTTTCCCAAAAGCCCAATAGTTCGATAGTGTTTCGGTTTCTCATCCAATTTTGGACGATAGTATCCATATTTTCGGGGTCTTTGTGTCGAGCTATATCGGTCAGGGAAATAAAATCGTTGCTATCATCTTCATATAAAATAATATCAACTCCCTGAACATTTATCTTTTTATTTTTTGCCATAATTGAGCACTTGAATTTTACACTTTCAATAATATTTTGAAATGATACAAATACCTAAACTTCATCCAAAGGTTTGCGTTTCTCTTCCTTTATTTGCTTGAAATGGCTCGGCGTCAATCCGGTAGTCTTTTTGAATTGATTGCTGAGGTAGGCAACGCTGGAATAGTTGAGCTGAAAAGCGATTTCACTCAATGACAATTCATCATAAACCAATAACTCTTTTACTCTTTCAATCTTCTGAGCGATAAAATATTTTTCTATTGTGGTACTCTCAACCTCAGAAAATAGATTAGAAAGATAATTGTAGTCGTGGTTGAGTTTTTCACTCAAGATATCAGATAGATTGGTTTTTGCGTCATTATCCTTATGATGTACTAAATCAATAATAACATTTTTGATTTGCTCTATCATCCTGCTTTTTTTATCATCAATCATTTCAAAACCCAATACTGATAAGGCTTCTGCTAAATTCTGCTTCTCTTCGATAGTCGGCTCTTTTTCAAAAACCACTTCGCCAAGCTTTATGCTTATTGCAGACAAATCAAGCTTATCCAATTCATTTTGAACCACCATTATACAACGGTTGCAGACCATATTTTTTATAAAAAGTGTTGTCATATTTCTTTGGATAACAGATTTGTAAAAGTACAATTATTAAGTTCATAAGGACTCAGTTGGTTGCAACAAAAATCTTTCGTTTGCTACTTTTTTGTCAATGCTACCTTTAGCCCTAATAAAATAAATACGACTCCGGATGTCTTATTTAACCAACTTTCAGTCTTTTTATTTTTATTAAAAAGCACTGCAACTTTACTACCCATCAACGCCAAAAAGGCACACCAAACAAGCGTAATAAAGAACATAATTAACCCCAGCAAAAGGTAGGGGATTGGATTATTAATTTCTGTTGGCTGAATGAACTGTGGCAGAAATGCTAAAAAGAAAATGGCAATTTTGGGATTTAGAACGTCGCTCAGAAAAGCAGTTAAAAACATTTTTCTCAATCCGGTGATTTTAATATTAGTTGCTTTTATCTCTGTTTGTTCGCTTTTACTTAATAACGATTTGATACCGATGTAAATTAGGTATCCAGCTCCTAAATACTTGATGATACCGAATGCCATTGCTGATTGTGCAATGATTAGCGAAAGACCAAAAGTCACGGCACAAGTATGAAATATCAGTCCTAAACTAACCCCCAAAGCCGAATAAAGTCCAGCTTTTTTCCCTTTAGAAATACTTCTGGTCAAAACCATAATGGTGTCTATACCTGGTGTTGTTACTACAATGAGTGCAGTAACTATAAATGCTTCTAAATTTATTATTCCTGTCATTTTATAGTGTGTTTTTAAAATAATTCGATATCTGAATTTATTGCAATCAAAATATTTAAATCAAGCTGAATTTCCAAGCCAGAATCTCCAGCTAAAGTACATATTTCAACTGAGGAATTAAGCTTGAATTTTGTGATTCAGTTCGTCTGAGATAAATCTTTGTTAGCTTCAGTAATATTTTCGATATTCTACAATATTCAAGTTGACAGAATCATCTTTTTGTTTTGAGTAAGTTTTAAACTCTTTAAATCCCAGTTTTTCAGGAATTTTTCTACTTTTAATATTTTCTTTGTCAACAGGATAAATGATATAATTAATCTTGAAATTTTGTTCAATAAAATTTATCAGGCTACTTATAATTTCCGTTCCAAATCCTTGACTTTGACTATTTTCTTTGAGCCATAATCCAAGCTCTACTGATTCTGAATTTATATTGTGAATTCCGCAACATCCAATAAAAATTTCATTAGCATCAAACACAACCAATACAATGTCTGTTTTTTCCTTAAAACATTTGATAGAATTTTTCACGAAATTTTCAATTTCTATTCTATTCCCGTTTGGATTGAAGGGCATATATTTCGTTACCTCTTTCGTAAAGTTGATATTAATTTCATCAATGTATTTTTCATCAATAAGTTTTAATCTTAAACGATTTGTTTGGATAACTATGTTTGAATTGAACTCCATACTTTTATAAGACTTGCTTAGAATTATTGTAGCTAAAATGTTTTGAATAAATCTAAATTTTGACGCTCAAACGTTAGGCTAAAGTACAAAATTTAAAAAACAGCTATGTTTGGGTCTTATAGTTTCGTCCGTCTGATGCAAAGCACTCTTGTTTACGACGTAGTTATTTTTTAGCCTTTACTTCGTTTAAATATTTTCGTATATCTTTTTCTAGCTTATTAGGATATTTGTAACCTAATTTTTCCGATAACTTAGTCCCCATTTCAGAAAATAATTCAGCCATTGCGAATAAAGCGTTCCAGTTATCTTCTAATTTGCTTCCCGAAAATGTTTGCTCTGTTTTTGCCCAAATTTCTGAGTTTAGATACTTTTTGAATAATCTTCCGTGTTTATTGGTTGTTATATTCCAATTGTGTTCACTTGCAATATACCATTGGATTAAGGGAATTAAATATTCGGTGCGTATAATTGTTTCTGACATAAATTTTGCATAGAATATTTCATCTCTCGCAATGCATTTTACTACATAAGTTGTGTCCCACCAAAAGTCGTTTAAAATACTCTGAAACTCTTTTTCGGATGGTTTTTTGATAATAGAAACTTGATGCGTTGGCTTTAGCATTTCCTTTGTAATCCCATCTTTGTCAACCAGAATTTTATAGCCAATATCCCAATCTTCGGGTAATTCTTTTTGTTGAGTTTCTTTTAAAAATTTTGATTTGCTATAAAGTTTAAAATCTACTTTAACACCGTCATCATACAACACCATTTTCATTGCGTGTTTATTATCGAAACAACTTTCATCTTCTTCAATCATTGCAATAGGATTTCCAAAGCTAAGTGTCCACCTTTTGTCTGAAATGTAGCCTGTATTTTTCTCGAAAACAAATTCAATGTCTAAGTCGCTAAATTGGTCAACGGGTGCTAATGGATTTGCGAGAGAGCTTGTCAAAAGGAGAACTCTTACATCTTCATTTCTTTCCGCCCACTCAATAATGGAGTTTAGTTTTTCTTCTCTGATTTTCATTTTTTATTCAGTTGTTTTAAGTGATATATCAATTGATGAGAAACTTCATTGCAAGTTTTTACTTGTAATTTATCTATTAATTATCAGGAATAATGAGTGAACTTACGAAGGTAATCTTTTTTAATTTTGTAATGCTGTTAATCAATCAATTGAATTTATTTCGAAAATTAGTATATAAAATGATTCACCGAATGTATGTAATAACCATTTGGAAATGTGTGTTATAAAATTAAATAAAAGCCTTTGAAAAGCAGTAGCCCGCTCGATAGACATGCTGGAATATATTTTTGATTGAAAAAAACTAAAGTAAAGTCAATCTAATTTTTATATTTGCACTTTTTGGATCTTAAAAGACTGCTGGAATTCCAATAAAAATTTTTAAATAAAATAACTATATACAAAGAAGGGTAAGGAATGGATAAAATCAATTTATTAATTATTGTAAATATAGTCTCTTTATTCATTTCATTGTTTCTGGCATTTTTCCTGATTACACTTAAAACAAAGTACAAAATAAGTAATTCTCTGTTTGCTGTTTTTCTACTGTTAAATGCAATAGATATTAGTGAGCCTTTGTTTAACATGCTGGCTGATGGCCCTTCTAACCTGGGAATGTTTAGGACCACCTTCGCTTTCCTGCAAATTCCTGTTTTTTATCTCTATATAATATCAGTCTGTTACTCTGATTTTAAGTTAAAGCCAAAATATTTACTACATCTGCTCCCATTTTTAATTGTTAATTTGGTTTTACTGCCACGTTTTTATACTGTAGATGACGCATCGAAAATGAGTTTTATTCAGAATCGTCAAAATATGATAGAGTTCCAGTTCATTCATATTTTAATCCATTTTCAGATCGTTTTATACATCATTGCTGTTTTTAGAGTATTAAGAAAATCAAAGAAACTATATCTTGAAAACTATGCAGGGAAAAACATCAGTTCCTATAATTGGCTATTCCAGTTTACCATTGTATTGACCATTTTATATACGGTAGCTCTTTTAAAAAATATTTTAAAATTCTCTGATTATCCATACATTTCAGAATGGATCAAGATCGGACTTTTAGTATCTTCTCTCTTTATCTTTTGTTGGTATCTGTTCAAAGCATTAAATAATCCAGGTCTTTTTAGAAATATTGATTCAAAACTAAAGCTTGTTTCTGAGCTTGTTTCAGAAGAGAAAGGCTGTGAACAATCAACCATAGATGAAAGAGAATATAACGAAGAACTTTTGAAATTAAAAAAATACATGGTTGAGAAAAAACCTTACCTTAACTCTTCGCTCACCATTCAGGATGTTTCCAGTGATATTGAAATTCCAGTGCGGGATTTATCTCTTTTAATCAATCATCAAATAGGGCAACATTTTTACGATTTTGTGAATACTTATCGTATAGAGAATGCCATGGAAATTTTAAAAGATGCTTCAAAAAGTAAGGTAACTATTCTTGAGATTCTGTATGAAGTCGGTTTTAATTCAAAATCTTCTTTTAATACCGCTTTTAAAAAACACACGGGTAATACACCAACTAGTTATCGTAAGGATTTGAAAATAAGTAGTTTGTAATTACTCGTACTCTTTTCTGTAAGGATTCGTACTTATTTTTTTGCACAAATGTGATTGAATACTTTTATTCGGTCGCATAATTTTGTTTTCTCTCACATCTTTGTATCGAAATAATTTTTAACATAAAAAAACGATACAATGAAAACTTCATTAAAACTTTTAGCAGGACTATTATTTATAAGCAGTTTTTCTTTTGGACAAAACATTACCCAAAAGATTGATTCCATCATAAGCGATAATTATAAAAAAAATCCTGAGGTAGGAATTAGTGTTGCCTTTATCAATAGCAATGAAGAATATTATACTGCCTATGGTAATTTGAATGCAGAAAGCCAAACAAAAATTAATAAAAACTCGATATTCGAAATTGCATCAATCACTAAAATTATGACTTCAAATTTAATTGCCCAGGCGGTTTTGGATCATAAAATAAAATTAGATGATTATATAGACGGATTTCTCCCTAAAGAATATGTACTACAGCAGAATCTTAGAAACAAAATTAAAATTTCGGATCTGGCATCACATCAGTCTGGTTTACCTGATATCGATTTTGCGAAATTGATAGAACAGGATCCGCAGCAGCCTGTAAATAGCGTGACTGCAGAAACATTGGCTGCTATAATCAATAATTGCAGTGAACTGAAAGATTATGGTAAATATCGTTATTCTACGATTGGATATACTTTACTGGGGCAAATATTGGAGAAAGTGTATGGTAAGAGCTATGATGAAATTATCAGATCTAAAATAATAAAGCCGTTACATATGACTCAGACATTAACTAAGGATTTTGATGTAAAAAACAAAACAACTGCCCATAATCCTAATGGAGGAATCCAGGAATTTTTCAAATGGAACATTACCGCATCTGCTGGATTAATAAAATCTAATGCTTCCGATATGGTAACGTATTTAAAAGCAGTACTAAATAAAGAAACAACAGTAGGTAAAGCTGCCATCATCACGGAAAAAATCACGTATAAAGATGAAAAAAGAGAAATGGGATTAGGACTGAATATCGTAACTGATGACAAAAATACAATTTATATGAAATCAGGAGATTCTATGGGACAGTCTTCCATCATCTGCTACAACAGGAATAAAAAGTGGGGTATTATCATCCTTCTTGACCAGAGAAACTCAAAAATGAGACAGGATCTGTTGAATAAAATTTATGATACAGTATTGAAATAGATTAAAAACAGTTGGCTGAGCAAAAAGAACTTTTATCCTAAAAGAAGATCATACCATGAAAAATACACTTTATTTACTCATTGTTACACTCATCATGTTGAGTTGCCAAACTAGGAATAATGCAGTAACCTCAAAAAAAGATTATAGCTTTCTTACAGACAGTTTACATATTGATAAGCAGTTAGAAAAGTATAAGCTTCCTGGTTTTAGCCTTGTCGTTTTTGAAAATTATAAGATTGTATACTCAAGCCAGGTAGGTGTGAAATCTATGGATTCTAAAGACAAATTAGATGTAAACACTGCTTTTTCCACAGCGTCAATCACAAAACCAATAACAGCACTTCTTTGCCATATCCTTGAAGAAAAAGGATTAATTAACTTGGATGAGCCAATCGATAAGTACTTAAAACGCTGGCATTTGCCAAAAAGTAAGTTTACAGAAAAGAATAGTCCAACCTGGAGACAATTTTTTAATCATACTTCGGGTACAAACCAAGGAGGATTCTCAGACTATTACAATGGAGATGTCATCCCAACTATAAAACAAAGTCTTTTAGGGCAGATCCCAAGGTATGATAAGGAAATAGAATTCCTGTTTACGCCGGGAACCGGTTTTGAATATAGCGGTGGAGGTTATGTAATTATCCAAATGGCGTTAGAGGATACTTTGAATAAATCTATTACAGAACTGGCGAAAGAACATCTTTTTGTACCTCTTGGCTTGACGAATACCACCATGATACAGCCTAATGAAAAAGGGTTTCCAACAAATGTAGCTTCTGTTCACGATAAGGATGGAAAAGTTATAAAAACAGGCTTGCCCATTACGCCACAGATTGGAGCATCAGGAGTATGGTCTACCCCTACAGATCTAGCTAAGCTTTCTATTGAGATACAAAATGCTTTACGCAATAAAAATAACAAAGTGATTTCTCATCAGGTTGCCAAAAAAGTAACGGAAGTAACAGCTTTGAAAGATGCTGTTGGCGGTTGGGGCTACGGCTGGCAAAAGTCTGTTGCTTATAACAACTATAATTGGTTTATGTGTAATGGTTCCAATACTGGAGTTGGGGGAAGTATTTTGGCTACTATGGAAGACGGGAATGGTTTTGTAATTCTTGCGAATGGCGAAAAGCCTAATCGTATTCCGGTGATAAATGAAGCCCGCATAAAGCTTCTGACATTAATGGACTGGAATAAGAAAATATCCAATGAAAACACTCAGGAACTTCCTTTGAGCTTAAAAAAACAACTTGTCGGGACGTATAACGATTTTCTTTATGGGCAGGGAGCGGAAACAAAAATTGTAGAAAAGAATAACAGGCTCTATGTTGAATCTCTATTTTTAGGATATTTTAAAGGAAAAAATGCTAACGAATTACTGTATCTGAAAGATGGAACTTTTAAAATTGTAGATTATCCAAATGCACTAAAATTTGATTTCAGCAATGGAAAGATAAACTCTGTTGTCTTAACAAGAGATTCCATGAAAACAGAAGTTCAAATAACTAAAAAATAAATACAGTTTCCCATGAAAAAATTACTGACCGGTATTTTTCATTTTCATGTCCTGTTTGTGTATTCACAATAAGAGAATAACGCAATAGTGCTTTCTATCCATAAATTAAAACCATAAATTAATCGCAGCTCATCAATATTCAGATATGTAAGTGTTGCAATATTCAAAAATATTGTCTTACAGCTGATATGAGCCAAAATCAAATATTAAAATATGATAAAAAAAATTCTCTTACTATCTTTTGTTTCAATCCTAGCAACAAATCTTATTTCAGCAAAGGCGAAAATTCCATTTGGAAAGGTTGATAAAATAGAAATAATAGCAGATTTACCGAACACTGAGAAGTATGCTGTAAGTAAAGACTCAAAAGAATACCTGGATTTGGCAAGAATGCATCAGGAATATAATATTGCCTGGGTCATTCCGGTCTGGATAACGCAGGAACCCAAATTGGTCTTAGCAAAAAAAGAAAGTGACGAATATTTCGAATTAACTAATGAACAGCTAGATCAGATTATGAATGAAAATAAACTGAATAAAGAAGATCTTTTGCAGCTTGGGCTTTACACACAATATGGAGGGAAATTCATAATAGTATTGATTATCATACTTATTCTCTATGGGATTTTTTCTAAAGACAAGCCTAAAAAAGTAAATCCAACAACTATTTAAATATTAAAAAACTTAAACCAAATAAAAAATGAATCCATTATTTTTAATTCCAGTCGTAGTAATAATTGCAGGGATAGCTTTCATGATTATCATGAATAAAAAACACAAAACTGCAAAATCAGAAATTGATTTAGATTCTGAAAGAACTAAATATAACCAGTATAAACAAGAGCTTTTAGCGCAGGATTTTCCAAAAATAACAGAGTGGATGAGAGGGAAGCGAATTGATGCTTTTACTTCTGCATCTGTTCCCCAGTCAACAACCAATAAGATGCAGGAACTTGTAACTGACGGACTAAAAAATGTTGCATTATCCGCAATAGGGGTAAAGCTTAGACGGATTGAAACAGATTCTTTCTGGGTTTTAAGTGGAAACGATTTACATTTTTTCAGTACCGATACAGTTGGTGAATTAGATGAACACATT
This sequence comes from Chryseobacterium aahli, assembly GCF_022699665.1. Taxonomy (GTDB): domain Bacteria; phylum Bacteroidota; class Bacteroidia; order Flavobacteriales; family Weeksellaceae; genus Chryseobacterium; species Chryseobacterium aahli. Next base: position 496,746 of record NZ_JALDNB010000003.1, read on the forward strand.
GTATTTGACAATTTTAGAATCGAAAAAGCCACACTTCAATATGGAGGTATCCTGAAATCGCAATTGGGTGTTTATGCCAAATCATCAGAAGAATATTTACCCAAAACACATGTTATCACTTTTGATATAGACGGAAGTTCATTATCTCTTGAAATTCACGATAGACTTAATTATAGGGTAGATCCTGAAGATATGCTCAACCTGAAAAAGCAATTGAAAACAAGAGCAAAATATCAGGTAGTCGGCGAAAAATTGGTAGCAATTTTACAAGACAGATTTCCTAATTTAAAAATGTCTTAATAATAGCATGGGGCTTTTATCAAAATTTTTAAATTCATTTAAAAGCATACGATTAAATGATAAAAATAGAGTAAATGGCTATTTATTGGATCATTTGCTGGTAGGTTCAATGTATGCCGAACAACAGTCGGCATACCTGAATTCTTATGAAACGGGGTTGAACAAATCTGATATTACAAATTTAGTTGAAACATATTGGGGAATATCAGATCAAGATCAGGCTATAGAAATTCTCCAGAGTTTGCATGACAGAAATCAAGATGAAAATCTTGATATTGTATATAAAGCATTTGAAAACTCAGAAAACTATGTTGATATTTTAAGATCAAATCTTCCCAATGAAGAGGACGTTTTTGAATATTACCTGAATCTGTTCAGAACATTGAAAAATGTTGTTCCTGAATTAATTGAGCAGAAAATTATCACAGATTTTACTCAGTTAAAAAAAATAAAAGATAGCGGCTGGAATTATGGAAGAAGTGTGTTTTTAGCACGGTGTTGCTACGAATTGGGTTATATTTCTGAAAAGGAGCTCATAGAATATTTAGCAAAATCTCACAATGAATTGAAAAAATATTGCAGCACCTGGAAAGAATACACAACGAGTTATATTTTTGGAAGAGCCATTTGGGGTGGAGGCAGTAATAATGGAATGGTACAGATTGCAAATGACTTATTGAATAACAGCCAAAGCCCACTCAAGAATAGAACCTACCTCTGATTAGAAACCTATGTTCAACACCTACTATGTATGAGAAACTCAAAATTATTATTTCTTTTAGGAATTAGCTTACTCTCTCTCAAAGGCTTTTCGCAAATCAAAAAGGTTGAGAAGAATGTTAATATAACAGAGAATCGGAAGAGCCTCTCTGAAAAATTATCAAATTACATGCAGGCCCAGGCAGATGTGAATGGATTTAGTGGTACCGTTCTGATTGTCAGAAAAGATTCTGTGCTGTTTCGGGAAGCTTATGGTTATGCAAATTATGAATGGAAAATAAAATCAACTGCTGATACAAAATTCAGCTTGGCTTCTGTAAGCAAACAGTTTACTGCTGCAGCAATTCTTCAATTGGCAGAGCGTAAACTTTTATCAGTTGATGATGCACTAAATAAATACTTTCCAGACTTTCTAAAAGGTGATCAAATCACACTTCACATGATGCTTTCTCACATGTCAGGGCTTCCAATGGATTTTGATGAACTCTATCTTAACCAGGTTTCTTTAACCCAAGATAATGTATTGAGTTACATTGCTCACAAAGAACTTTTATTTACGCCGGGAAAGCAGGCTGAATATAGTAATATTGGTTATTACCTGCTGGCACGTATTATAGAAAAAGTAAGTGGCAAAAGCTATTCAATATATTTAAAAGAAAATATCTTTGATCCACTGAAAATGAATGATACTGGTGTTATGACCAATGATAAAGTGATAACGAATATGGCTGACAGGTATATCAAAAAGGAGAAAAGTTATAACAAAAACCCATACATCAATTGGTCATTTAATATTGGACATGATGGGATCTATTCAACGGTTGATGATCTTTCAAAATGGGATAGAGCTTTATATGGGGTAACGATTTTAAGTGAAAAAATGCAGCAACTGATGTTTACTTCATATAATGAACAAAACTTTGGATACGGATTCCTGATCAATCCTTTCTATCGTCAAGGACATCAATTGATTGCTCATGATGGTGGCTTTTTTGGAGCTATGACTTCCCTCAACCGTTTTACAGATGATGATTTGCTTGTCATTGTTCTTTCTAATAATCAGTCTCCAGCTTATATGTTTGCATACGGATTAGCAGCAATATGCTTTGGTAAAGATGTTGAACTTCCATATTATCATCAGAAGGTTAAAAACAATATATCGCTTTACAAGCTCTTTAAAGGAAATTATGAAGATGTTAAAATTCTTGAAAATAATGGAAAGCTCTATTATAATGATTTCGATATTGAGCTATTTCCGGAATCAGATAATAAATTTTTCAGATCAGATGATGATAACAGAACCCTTGAATTTATTAGAGATTCTAATGGAAAATACTCTAGCATTAAATTGACTAAGGCTGGGGTAGTGGAAATACGAAAAAAACTATTTAGATATCCGATGCCTTAAATTTATCTTCTTTGGAGTTTGCTTCATTATTTTGACAGATCCGACAATTCATAATTTTTAATGTTTTATATGGAGTATGGTTCTTTTGTTTTAAATCCAAAATTTCTTTTATACTGGGAGGATACTTTCCATTAAAATACTCATAGACCAAAGGATTTTGAGAAAAAAAATGCTTGTTAGATTTAACCCAGGTTTCAGTTAATGTCTGTCCATTTATATGGACAAGAAAAGAAAAGTCGAAGATTTTAAAAATAAAATTGCTTTTACTTTTTGTGCTCATCTTGACAGTAACCTTATTTGTAGCTTGAAGATTATTTGGTAGACAAATTAGCAGCTTTCATCTTGACTATTTTTATCTGTCTATTGCCATTTATAAGCAATGGCGATATCTTGCAACTAGCTACCTTTGAAGTTTTAAGAGATATGGTGTTTTCCATGAAAAAAATATATAGTTTGCAAATGATATGACAAATACTAATTTAAATCATTCGTGATGAAGAAATTTTTGACGTTCAAATAATATTTCGTCTGTTTCCCTATGGTTAGGATCGTCAACACAACAGTCGACGGGGCAAACTTCCTTGCATTGTGGTTCATCATGAAAACCTTTACATTCTGTACATTTTCCCGGAACAATATAGTAGACTTCGTCAGAATAACCTTCATTGAATTCTTCAGAATCTATCTGCTGGCCATCAGGAGAGGTCAATTTACCTGAAAGTTTGGTCTTATCTTTCCACCGCCATTCCATTGCGCCCTCATATATTGCGTTATTTGGGCATTCCGGCTCGCAGGCACCGCAATTGATGCATGCATCTGTTATCATTATTGCCATTGTGAATTAAATTATAGGTGTAAAAGAGGGATTCTCATTTTAAATTAAAATCCCTCTTGAAATAAAACAAAATCTTTGTTTTTAATTGGATGCTATTTCAATGGATAAACCATTTAGTTCTTTTGTGATCTGAATTTGACAAGCTAATCTACTGGTGCTATTTGATGTAAACAACTCTGACAGAAGAGCTTCTTCAATATCTCCCTTTTCAGGAAGTTCAATGTCGTTTAAAATAAAACAGTGACAAGTTGCACACATTGCCATTCCTCCACAGACAGCTTCCATTGATAATTCATAAACTTTACAGATATCTTTTAAATTGAGTCCCATATCAGTGGGGCAGTTCAGTGTATGGACGATACCATTCTGATCTCTTACTGTTATGTTGATATCCAGTTCATTATTTGCAGTATTCGTCATAAATTTACAATTTTTTTATGAGTAGCGATATTAATGAGCTGATCAAATTTATTCTTGTAGAATTCTGAAAATTTTGTTTTATCATCATTGTCGAACAGAGAAGAGCGAAGTATTGGAACACTGAACGGCAATGGCCAGGCTCTTAAAGATTTCGCAATGGCGTCCATCGCCGTAATTCCCTGCATGGCATGCAGGCCTTCTGCCCAGCATACGAATCCTATGGTTTTATCTGTGAGATAGGGCGGGTTACTTTTTGCGGTAACTTCCAGCCAATCCAGACAGTTTTTCATCACGCCTGGGATACTTCCGTGGTAAAGAGGTGCGAACCAAAAATGAAGGTCGGCTTCTCTAAACAATTGATACATCCTTTCTACAGCTAGCGGCGTTTTTCTAAGAGATGTGTCAAATAGAGGAATTCCGGAATCGACAAGATTGAAAACTTCAGTTTTAATTTTTAAATTGAGCAATTGATCAGCGAAATAATTGGTAATCAAACCTGAAATAGATTCGGTTCTTCTTTCTAACGCTCCATTAAATATAATAGCTTTCATTTTTTCTAATTTTTAAATATGACTTTCGGCATTCCAATTTCTCCGTACATCAAGGTTTTAACCAAAGGTTTGAGAAATAGCGTTGCGGAAAGATACAATGCAGGTGTAATTTCGGTTCTGGCTCTGACCACTACTTTTTTGTCCTTATAAAATGTTAGATCAGCAGATTTAAGATTGTCCAGTCAAATGTTTTCCAATACTTTTTCAGGATTGTCAAAATAAATATTTTTAGCGTGTGTAAATATTTTTTCTGCAATCAGCATAAAGATCCACGGAGGTAGGATTGCGTCCGCAGAACAGATTATAGCCACAATTTTATCTTTGAATTTGGTAAAATCAATCGACGAAACGGACTCGCGAAATTCTTTTTCTTTTACAATAAGTCCCATAAAAAGATGATCTTTAATATCAAGTACTTTAATTTCCTCAATAGGTTTGAGATCTAAAAGATCAATGGCAACAATACCGGATGCATCAACTTTGTTAAAAAAAATATTTTCCATAATATTTGATTTAATTATTTGATCTTTAAAAGGGTTTCATCATATTTTTTTTCAACTGACTCCCAATCTAAAACATACCATAGGGAGTCAATATAATCTGCTCTCTTATTTTGATACGCCAGGTAATAGGCGTGTTCCCAAACATCAAAACCGAGAATCGGAAATCCTCTATCCGTTATCTGCGTATCCATCATTGGGTTGTCCTGATTAGGTGTCGCAGTGACAGCAAGTAAACCATTGAATTTTACATACAGCCAAACCCATCCTGATCCAAATTGGCTTAGGCCGACTTTTTTTATCTCTGCTTTTAAATTGTCCAAGTTTCCAAATTTTACTTTAATAGCTTCATCGAGTTGGCCTTCAGGCGCCAATTTTGCAGTTGGTGAAAGAATTTCCCAAAATAAAGAATGGTTGAAATGTCCTCCGGCATTATTTCTTACGGACGGACCATACCAACTGATTTTTTGAAGGATTAATTCAAGATCCGAATTGTTTTTTTCCTCTTTTTCTAAAGCAATGTTGAGGTTGTCGACATAGGCCTGATGATGCTTTTGGTGATGGATGCTCATCGTTTCTTGATCAAGATAGGGTTCTAGGGCATCATAGGAGTAAGGAAGCTGTGGTAATTTAAATGTTGACATAATTCTTTTGTTATTTTTATAGGGCAAAGATAGTGTAAAAGTAAATTAAACAACTATTAGGTTGTTTAATTGGTGTATTGAAAATATTTGCATTTATTTGAAATGTAGCTTGTTAAAGTTTAAAATGACAAATTATTGAAAATAACTATATTTGTAACGGGAAATAAAACAACCAAAATATTGACAAATGGAAAAAACTGCAGGAGAACAAATTTTGATGTTTTTAAAAATGAAAACTGAAGCTACTTCTTTAGAGGTTGCCCAAAAACTTAATATCACAAAAGAAGGGGCGAGAAAACATTTGATCAGTCTGGCTAATAAAGGATTAATCGAGCCTGTTCTAAAAAATGTTGGAGTGGGGAGACCGAGTACCTACTATGTTCTTACTCCCAATGGGCTGTCAAAATTTCCCGATACCCATGCAGATGTCACCGTCCAGTTATTGAGGTCTGTTAAAAATCTATTAGGTGAAAACGCCTTGGATCTGCTCATCAATGACCGGGAGAAAGTGGCTTACGACCGATACCAGAATGCAATGGAAAATAAGTTTACGTTAGAGCAGCGTTTGGAAACGTTGGTGAAATTGAGAAGTGACGAGGGTTATATGGCAGAATGGAATACAATTGATGAAGTCTACTATTTAACCGAAAATCATTGTCCTATATGCGCGGCTGCACGGGAATGTCAGGGATTTTGTCGCAGTGAGCTGAAAAATTTTCAGAGTATCATAGGAGAGGAATATAAGGTAGAAAGAGTAGAGCACATCCTGTCAGATGGTAATCGTTGCAAGTATAAGATAACTGAAATTTAATCTACTTTTTATAAAAAAGCTCAAATTAAATTCTTAGACATTATCCCAAAAGTGATTCAGCCTAATTTTAGTAATAAAATCTTTAGATCTTTTGAGTTCTAATGTTGGTTCATCGTAGCGAATATTTATGGGAATGTAAGACTTAATGAATATATTTTACACCTTTAATAATATATGAGAAATTCATTAAATCCATCCCACTTTTTTTCTCCATAAGAGATAGTCTGGATTTTCATTCTCGATCCTTTCAATATCTTCAATCGGAAGAATGCGGTCGATTTCTTCAAGGGATAAAATTGGTAAATTGTTTTTGATCCTTAACTCGTTGATTTGATCCTTGTTGATGACAGGGTAGATGGTGCCATCTGAATTGAGCTGTGTTGCAAATTTCTGTGGTTTTCCCTGAAAAAATTGTATCCTGTCGAAGAGATAGGCACGATCCTTTAAATCATTGTCATTGCTGTTTTCAAGCATCAACTGGTAAGCCTCTTTCATAAATTCGGGTTCTGCAATGGCGTGTTGGATGATCAGCCAGGCAGCTTTATTTGCCTCCTTCCCAACTTTTGAGATGGTAGGGAAACCGATCAGCCGAATGATCTCTCTCAGCTTTTGTGCATTACGCCGATGAACACTTTCCATCTCGGGATGATATCCCCCTGAAAGTTTGTTCTCTTTTAATAATCTATCCCTTACTGACAAATCATATTCAGATAATTCTAATAATTGCCTGGAAAAGTTATTTTTCATTAAATGGAAATTTTAGTTAGAATAAATTCACTTTGTTTAAATCAAATATAAGAATTTACAATTTACCTTGTTGTGCTAATGCCCGTCTGATAAATTGCCTATACCGATAAAAAAAGGTATTTTAATATCTCATCTGAGTTTATTTATCTTTAGAATTTTCCAGACTTAGTTTCGCGATATCTTTAACAAGTTGGGTAGGGGAATTACAATCGCAATTACTGAATCCAACTACATAAATGTCTTTTTCAGGAATATAAACTGCCATAGATTTGAATCCGAAAATGCTTCCGCCGTGTTCACGAGTCGGAGTTCCATTGATGTTCTTTAGGTGCCATCCGTATCCGTATTCTATTTCCTGACCATTATTAAGCTTGTATTTGGTAAAAGCCTTTGTCTCTTCTTTTGAAGTTAATAATAGATTATGATTTAAGGCATTCTGCCATTTCAGCATATCATCCAAAGTCGACATGAGTGAACCGGAGGAAAAAGGAACACTGAAATTGATCATTGTTTTATTCACGTAGCCTGAACTTTTTTTGTGGTAACCAAATGCCCTGTTTTTTATAATTTTCCTGTCGCTGGCGTAAAAAGAATTTGTCATTTCTGCTTTGTCAAATATATTCTTCTTAATAAAATCTTCGTATGATCCTCCAGATGCCAATTCAATGATATAACCTAAAACCACATACCCTGAATTATTATAGTCGAATTTTTCTCTTGGAGCAAAATCCACCGGTTCATTCTTAAAGAAATCGACCATTTGTTCCGGCGTCATTTCCTTTTGAGCAATGTCTTGCAATGCTTTCATTTTCGTAAAATCCTTGATACCGGAAGTGTGGGTCAAAAGATCATGAATAGTGATCTTATCTCCATTGGGATAAGAGGGAATGTATTTCGAAACAGCATCACTTACCTTTAATTTTCCATGTTCTTCTAACATCAAAATGGCTATTGCCGTGAACTGTTTGGTCATAGAACCAATCTGGAATACACTGTTTGTATTCAGTTGGGAGTCCAATTCAAGGTTTGCCATTCCGAAGGCTTTTTTATAAATAGGTTTCCCTTTTTTCGCAATAAGGAAAACACCGCCCGGTCCATTGATTTCTTTGAATTCTGCTTGGATCAGACTGTCGATTTTTCGATTCAGATCTTGAGCATTCGATACAATCGAAAACAATACGATAAAGCATAATAAAAATAATCTTTGCATAGTGGTGTAATTTTACACAAAGATATATTTATTTTTTAATACTATGTAATACAAAGTAGTAAATTAATTTTTTATTTTTCATCCCGTAAACAAGGAGGGAAAGTTATGTTTTATGATTATTATGATAGTCTTGCTAATATTGATTTTATTTTCTACTATACTTGAAACTAAGTCTCTAGCAATATAAAAAAAAACTATTCATTAAAATTGTTTCATGCCTTTTAGGTATTTGTCATATTCTACAGCATAGTAAGATCTGCAAGTTTATTCAGGTCATCCACAAAAGTGTTCGAAAACTGCATTTCTCGGGTCACTTTTAAGCCAAACAACGCTAATCAGTTTTTAATTTTACAATCTCCCTTTTCTCAAAATTAATTTTGAAATGGTCTGCGGGATCTCCCGAAAATAGTTTATTTAAAATTTTGAAGAATGTTTTCAGCTGATTTAGAAATTCATCTTCTGTATTCACTTTTTCGAAATTTTCGTGCAAAATTTTGAATTGTGAAAGGCGTTTTTCAGGAATGTCTTTTTTTGCTAATTCGTCTGCAGACTGTAATTGATAAAGATTTAGTAAAGCATCTTCAAAATTCCATGTTTTAAATTTTTCTGCATTTATTTTATTTGAATTTGCAGTGTCAATACTTAAATAAAGTAAATCTTCTCCTGAAAGTTTGGAAGCTTCCTCAATAAAATCTTTAGGCCACTCTGAAGGAACAAATCTCAATCGCACCAGTTCTTTTAAATGAAATAATGTGAAATCGTGATAATTCTTTGTTTTTAAAATGTCAATGTTCCAGATATCTTTTGTATTCTGATTTTTTAAAGCATCAAACTCTTTCAGATACAAAGGAAATAGCTCATCAAAACGTGGAACATCAGTAATAGAAACCGTTTCTACTTCAAAATCAGCGGGAGAATTCACCGTTAAAATTTTATATCCCGGAAGATAAGCTGCCAACGAAGGAACCTGAATGTTGACCAGCATTTTTCCGTTTTCAAACTTTTTGATTCCGGTATCGTTGATGTGCATGTGACCTGCGAAATGAAGTTTCAGTCCTGCATCAGCAAAAACCTGAGCAACCTGATCATTTGGTACTCTGTCAAGCTGCCATTTATTTTTACCTAATAAATTTTTAATATCTTCAGAAGCACCGTCATTGTAATCAAGCATAGGGTAATGTGTAAATGCAATGAGAATTTTGTGGTTTTTTTCTGCTTCTTTCGAAATATTTTTCACCCAATCAATCAAATGTTTTTTATTGGTAAGTACATTGTTGTATCCAACGGAAGCACCATGAAAATTATCGGGATTTGTTGGATTTCCATTACTATTTTTTGGCAAATAGGTATTTCCGTCAATTGCTAAAAGCCAAATTCCTTTTATAGGTTCTACCACATAACTCAAATCAGGAACAGAAAATCCTTGACTAACTTCATACATTCTGTTGGAATATTCTGAACTTTTTAAAGCCTTTTTAAAACTATAATCTTTGTAAGGATTATGATTAAATGGAGTTTCCCAAAACAGATCTTTTTCAGAAGGGGAGAACCCAAATTCTTTGAGCTCGTTCATAATTTCAAGATAGCCAGACATCGCAATATCTTTGGTTATGAAGGTTTCCTGACCATTATTTTGAACTAAATTTTTATTACTGAAAATGTTAACAGGGCTTCCATTTTCGCCTAAAAAATCAGATTTACCACCATCCTTCAAAAACGGACTTACCGGATCGTGATTTCCTGTAGTAATAAAAAACTTTATCCCATACTTTTTCTCATACTCATTTAAAATCCGTTTTAATCCTCTTAAATTGTAGGCTTGTCCATCATCAGTATAATCACCGGGAAGTGCGACGATTTTAATTCCCCGTTTTGCTACATCATCCAAAGCTGCCAGAAAAGCAAAATAATTTTCATTAAAAATTCTTGTCGAATGGAGCTGAGAATCCATTGTTCTCAATAAGGTTTTCTTTTTGGTTTTTAGATTTTCTACTCCTCTGAATGTATTATCTGAAAAGTCTCCGTAAAGATCCTGAAAATGAACATCTGCCAAAAAGGCTATTTGAATTGCCTTATGTTGTGCAAATACGTTTAGGGAAAGCAGTAAAGCAACTAAAACATGAATAGAAAAATGTTTTTTCAAAACTGTATATTTTAGAAAAATAATTAGAATACTAATTTACTTTCAAAACTTTTAATATTTTATGGAAAATCTCATTATTCTCGTATACTCCCGTAAAAATTTCTGAGCCGGAACCGTAGGAAAACACAGGAATTAATGTAGCCGAGTGATCATCTGTCGTAAAATCACCTTCAATAGTGCTCGTTTTCAGATCACCATGAGGAATACTAAAACCACCTGTCTCGTGATCTGCAGTAATGATCACCAAAGTCCCTGGGTTTTGATCTGCAAACTGTACTGCTTTTGTAATTGCCCTGTCAAAATCAATACCTTCAGTAACGATGGTTCCTACATTATTGCTGTGACCGCCGCTGTCAATTTGCGCCGCCTCAATCATGATGAAGAATGGTTTTTTCTTGCTTTTTAAAAATTGAAGCCCACTTTCTACAGTTTCGGCCAAAAGATTGCCTCGGCCTTTCAAAACTTGCGGAACGCCGTTATCGGAAAGAAAGTATGCCAAACGATCTGCTTTACTTTCTGCAATATCTTTTGTGTTTTGCGCTAATTTAAAATCATTCAGACCAGAAACTTTAGATTTACCACCTGCTGCAAAAAAGTTAAGTTTTGATTTTGGTAAATCTTGAGCAATTTCCTTTTCCATACCGCGGTCTTCTTGATGAGCATAAAATGCAGAAGGTGTAGCTCCTACAATTTCGTCAGTCGTAATAATTCCTGTGCTAAAACCTTTTTCTGAAAGAATTTCGGTAAGGTTTGCGGTTTTTTGTCCCTCAGAATCTACTCCGATAAATCTGTTTTTTGTTTTCTTTCCGGTTGCAAAAGCGGTTGCTCCTGCTGCAGAATCTGTAGTGAAATTGTCAGTGGAAGAAGTTTTAATTAATCCAATATTTTTAAGCTGTGTTAAAGTAAGTTCACCTTTATTTGCTAAAACGGATGAAGAAATTTGTGAAAGACCATTTCCGTCACCGATTAATAAAATAACATTTTTCACAGGAATATTTTTTTTCAGATAGGAAAATTTAGGTTGATAAACTTCTGAAAACAGATTATTCCTAAAAGTTCTTTTCTCCAAAGAATTTACATATTGCACACATTCTTTCGGATGATCTGTATTAATAAAATCAACACCGTTGTGTGTGAAAAATTCCCATGAAGTTTTCCCGTCGGGAATCGCCCAGAACCTGAATGGTTTCCCAAAAGATTTCGCTTTTTTGATGACTTCTGTTATTTTCGGCAAATCTTCTTCTGTTAAGCCTCCTTTACCGTTCCATTTAGAATACTGCGGGAAGCTTAAACTTACCAAGGCAACTTTCTTCCATTGATCAGCTGTTAAATTATCCAATTTTTGATAATCAAAGACAATGAATTCAGGATAAGAAGCATAGTCTTCCGGTTTTGGCTGATTTCCTGAAATAACAAAGCTTACTTTTTTTTGAGCAGTCAATGCAGGATATTTCTCAATCGATTTTACAATCTGTTGCAAGGTTGTTTTTGCATCTGTCTTTATGTCAATCAAAATCTGTAGAGATTCCTGCGTAATCATGTTCATTCCTAAAGCTTTATCAATAGGATTCAAATATAAACTTTCAAAAGTCCGTTCTTTGGTTATGTTTTTTTTGTCGTGGGCTACAAAAAGCTCGTTGTTTTCAAGAAAAACATCCACTTCAATTGAATTTGTACCCGAACCTAACGCATACCAAAATGGGATTTTCTGTTCGTAATCATTGTGAGAATGTACTTTTGTGGTTTGACCAAAAACAGTCGCTACAAAAAGAAGAGTGATAAAGGCTGTATTTTTTTTTAAATGTAAGCACATAAGATTGTAATAAAATTCAAATTATTTAATAGAAATTCCGTTTTTTTTCAACGCTTCAACAAGCTTGTGATAGATTGTGTTGTTTGGGTAAACGCCAGAGAAAAGCTCTTGATTTTTTCCCATCGCAAAAACAGGAACCAAAGCCGCTGTATGTTGATTGTCGATGAAATTCACCTGCACTTTATTTCCGATTTCTTTTTCCTTCCCTGTCACCGGATCTTTTTCCGAATATTTTCCGATGCTTGCACCGCCTGTTTCATGATCTGCTGTAACAATTAATAATGTATTTGGATTTTTTTTGATGAATTCCATCACCATACCGATGGTTTTGTCGAAGTCTAAAACTTCTTTCACCATCATTTCACCATCTTTTGCATGACCGCCCCAATCGATAAACGAACCTTCCACCATAAGAAAGAATGGTTTATTATTCTTTGATAAATAATCTAAAGCCATCTGAGTAGCTTGAGGAAGGAAATCGCCTCTTCCCTGAACTTTATTTGGAAGCTCGTCCTGCGCTAACAGGTAAAAGTTGTTTTTGTTTTGAATAGGTTTTGAAAGTTTCAGAGTGTCTATATTATAATTGAGTTTTTTAAATTCATTCAAAAGATTTTTTCCGTCTTTTCTTTTGTTGAAAAATTTTAAACCGCCGCCTGCTAAGAAATTTACGTTTGCTTTTACCAAATCTAGCGCAATATCCTCGTGAAGATCTCTGTCTTTTACGTGAGCATAATAAGAAGCGGGTGTTGCGTGAGTAATGCTCGTTAAACTAACCAATCCTGTTTGGTAATTTTTTTTCTGAAGCTGTTCTAATATAGTGGGTAATGCAATTGAATCTTTATCGACACCAATAGCACGTTTGTAAGTTTTTTCTCCTGTAGATAAAGCGGTTGCTCCGGCTGCAGAATCGGTAACCCAATCACTGATTGAGGAAGTTTCTGAAAGACCAACAATTTTAAACTTCTGAAAGTGGGGTTCTGAATTTCCAAAATAGAATGCTGAAGTGACTTGAGAAACACCCATCCCGTCACCAATCATAAAAATAATATTAAGCGGTTTTTGGGTTTGAGCTTTAATTAATGCTGTAAAAAGAAGCAAAGAATATAAAATTACTTTATTGAATTTGGTAATTGTGCAAATAAATTTCATAATGTTTGATTTGTTGATAATTTGAATTGAGATGAAATTAGGTGCAAAATTACTTACAAATCATGTTTCAAAAACTGTTGCTATAAATCATAGACCCAATATTAACTGATAGTTTATTGATTTGGAGTTTCTTAAAAAAAAGTTGGTTGTAAAAGTTTATAGAAATTTAATTTTCAACAATAAAATTCACATTGTATTAACTTTTTAATATTCATTTATTAAAGCTTAATTAACATATTCTGGCGTTTGGCAAACCTAATTTTGCACAAAAAAAGAATGAAACGTATTTATTTGGTACCGACAGTTCTGATGAGTTGTGTAGGTTTTACATTTGCGCAAAATAAAATCTCTGATACTGTAAAGGATGAGACTAAAATGAAAGACATTGATGAAGTGGTAATGGTTGGTTACGGCTCTCAGAAGAAATCTGATGTTACCGGAGCAATAGGATCTGTGAAGAGCGAAGATTTCAATAAAGGTCTAGTAGCTAACGTTGGTCAGCTTCTTCAAGGGAAAGTTGCCGGAGTAAATGTTGCAAACGTGAGCGGTGAGCCTGGAGCCAATCAAAACATTGTGATTCGTGGAGTAGGAAGTTTACGTTCTGGAACTACGCCTTTGTATGTTATAGACGGTTTTGTAATCGATAACAGCAATACAGGAGTTGCCAACAACCCGATGAACTTTATTAATCCCGACGATATTGCATCAATGGATGTGCTGAAAGATGCGTCTGCATCAGCTATCTACGGTGCGAGAGGAGCAAATGGTGTCATCGTAATTACCACAAAAAAAGGAAAAAAAGGAAGAACAGAAATGAATCTTTCTTCATCACTGACGGTTTCTAATCTTGCCAATAAAATGAATGTTTTCAGCGCAGATGAATTCAGAAAGCAGGTAAATGGAATGGGAGCGAAGATTGATGACATGGGCGGAAGTACAGACTGGCAGGACGAATTGACTCGTACAGCAATTTCAAAAAACCTAAATTTCTCAGCAGCCGGAGCAACCGAAAATTCTAATTACTACGCTGCTTTAGGGTATGAAGATCAGGAAGGAATTCTTTATAATAGTTCTTTGAGAAGATATTCCGGTCGTGTAAATGTTTCTCAAAAAGCATTTGACGGAAGGGTAAATATTGACTTCAACATCAATGGAAGTAAAACTGAAAACGACAGGCCAAGTGTGACAAGCATGGTTTCCACAATGTTGACACTCAACCCTACTTATCCGGCATATACGAATGGTTCGCCAACTACTGTTTTTAATAATGGAGCTTTCAATCCGCTGATACGTCAGGATATTTATACAGATTTTACAAATAACAACAGAATCTTAGCCAATGTTTCTCCGTCAGTTGAAATTATTAAAGGTTTAACTTATAAATTAAATTTAGGAGTAGATTACTCAAGTGCAGACAGAGTTGTACAAAATATGCCACACGCTGTTCCTTTGGAAAATGGAAGTTTAAATCTAAATTATTTCACAAATAACAATACGCTGGTTGAGAATTATCTAACCTATAAATTTAAAGTTCAAAACCACGATTTTAATGTTATGGCTGGGCATTCTTACCAAAGGCTTTTCTTAGTGGCAAGAGGTTGGAATTATTTGAATTTCCCAAACAATGGTATTGAGCCACAATATCAAATTCCTGCGGGTGACAAAACTACAATGACTTCATCGTCTATTGCCAACAGAAACGAACTGCAGTCTTGGTTTGGAAGAGTAAACTACGACTATCAGGATAAATATCTATTAACTGCTACTTTAAGGGCTGATGGTTCATCAAAATTTGGTGAAAATAATAGATACGGCTATTTTCCTTCTGTAGCTGCTGGATGGAATATCAGCAAAGAAAGTTTTCTTTCGGATGTTGATATGATCAGTAATTTAAAATTGAGAGGAAGTTGGGGTAGAACCGGAAATCAGGAAATTCCAAATAAAATTACCAAAAAAAGCTACAAATCTGCATCAGACGGAAGCGGAATGGCAACCTATCCAATGGACGACAGCGGAAATTATCCGGTGGGAATTTATTTGGTAAGAGCCAATAATCCTGATCTTCAATGGGAAGTAACTACTCAAACCAATGTAGGTGTTGATTTTGGAGTTTTAAACAACAGAGTGACCGGTACGGTAGATTTCTTTAAAAAAGTTTCAAACAATATTCTTTTAGAAATAAGTCCTGAAGATCCTATTGAACCGGCAGAGACAATGTGGAAAAATATTCCGAATATGTCGATTCATAACACAGGTTGGGAATTTGCGCTTGACTACAGCAGCGATAGAAACAAATCTTTTACTTACAGTATAGGAGCCAACGCAACCTTCATTAAAAATAAAGTGCAAGATTCTCCGTACCAAGTAATTTCAACAGGTGAAGCTCAAGGTCCCGGAACTACGAATGCGGTAATCAACGGTTACTTAAACAATGAGCCTATTGGAACTTTTTATGTGCGCGAATTTGTCGGATTAAGTCAAAACGGAACCAATATTTTCAGAGATGTAGATGGTGACGGAATCATCACAGATAATGATAGAGTAGCAGCAGGAAGCGCATTGCCAGATTTTACTTATAATTTGTATGTGAAAATGGCGTACAGAAATTTTGATCTTGGACTGAATTTCAACGGAGTTTCAGGAAACATGATCTACAACAACACTGCTTCCACTTTGTTTACGAGAGGTCGTTTGGGACTTTCTCAAAACACAACTGACGCAGCAACTCAATTTCCTAACGAAAGTGTAAACAATACCAATGTAATTTCAACGAGATATTTAGAGAAAGGAGATTTCTTAAGATTAAATAATGCCACATTAGGATATAATTTGAATCCTAAATTTTTGGGAATAGGAGATCATGTGAGAAATATAAGACTTTCTGTTACCGCACAAAATTTATTCGTCATTACAAAATATTCGGGTTTTGATCCGGAAATCAATACAGGTATTTCTCAAGGCGGAATTCAGTCATTCGGAATTGACTATGCTACCTATCCAAAAGCAAGAAGCTTCGTGTTTGGCGTTAATATAGGATTTTAATTAAAATTTTAAAAAAGAAAAAAATGAAAAATAAATTTTTACTAGGAATAGCAAGTCTTACCGCTCTATTTGCAGTAGGCTGTACAGATCTTTCGGAAGAAATTATAGATGAATCTTTGGATGTTCAGACAGATAATATTGTTTTGGCAGTAATGGCTCCAGCTTACGGGCCGCTTCCGGATGCGTTTACTCATACTAAAAACTATGGCTTGCAGTTGGTGAGTTCAGATCAGGCAATTTTGCCACCAAGAGGAAGCGGAAATGATTGGTACGATGGCGGAAAGTATATAGAACTTCATCAACACAATACCACAACCACAAATGTTGTGGTGAGAGATACCTGGAATGCTTTTACATTAATGCTTTCCAGAACGATCACGGCAATTGAAAGATTGCAGCCACTTGCGGCAACAGATCCTCAGGCCGCTAAGGCTTTGGCAGAAATGCGAGGTTTGAGAGCGTATTACAATATGCTGATGCTTGATTACTGGGGAATTGCCTTTAAAAAAGATGCCGCAAGTGAGCAGTCAATTATTTTAAGAAAAGCTGATGCTGTAAGTTATATTGAAAGCGAATTTCTTGCAGTTGTCAATCAATTAGATAATACAAAAGGTCCGGGAAGAATTTCTCAAGCTTCAGTGAACGGGTTTTTAGCTCAATTGTATTTAAATGCAGGAGTGTACAGAAATCCTTACGGAACGCCTACTTTTGCTGCTACAGATATGGATAAGGTGATTGAGTATACAAACAAAGTAATCAATTCGGGGTTATTCATTTTGTCGCCAGAATATTTCTCTATTTTCGACGATAATAATCATTCAAACAAAGAATTGATTTTTGCAATCGATCAACGCTCAAATCTAACAACGTCACACAACAGATTAGCATACTGGTCGCTTTCAGGAAGTCAATATCCATTAGCAGCTTTCCCAAAAGCAAACGGAACAGACGGTCCTGCTTTAACTAAATATTTCTATAACACTTGGGTACAAGCTTACGGAAGTACAGATCCCGCGCAAGCTGATGCGAGATTTTACAAAGAGAACCTGGTGATTCCACAGAATTTACAGAATCTTACGGGAGTGAGCCCAGCAAATGATGGCAATCAGTATTTTCTGGTAAATGGCGCTACGTATCAAATTAACAGAGGTATTCTGCGTGGTATTCAGTGGGGTTTAAGAAATCCAGCTAATGGACAACCTTTCAAGATGGAAAACGGACAATATAAAATTTACCCAATGATCGAGCAAAGAGACGGTTTTACAAGCTATGTGAACCACAGTATTGATATTGATCTTGAAAATCCTAACAATAAAGATTACTCAGACGGTTACAGAGTGGCAAAATATCAATTCAGCAGTACTTCAGATACAGGAAGAAATAAAGGTCAGGCTGATATTGTTTTGCTAAGGTTGGCTGACGTTTATCTGATGAGAGCCGAAGCTCAATTAAGAAAAGGTAATAATGGTGCGGCCTTAGCTGACGTTAATGTAGTACGAGCTTCAAGAACAGCTCGTCCACAAGTGACTCCACCCGCTTTAACTTCAATTAATCTTGATTTACTTTACCGTGAAAGAGGTTTTGAACTGTATTGGGAATATAGCAGAAGAACAGATATGATTAGATTTGGTCATTTTGAAGATGTTTATGCTTCGAAGACCAATGCTGATCCTAGAAAAAGACTGTTTCCAATTCCTCAATCTGCGATCGATGGAGCATCAAGTGCGCCAGGATATCTGGTTCAGAATGAAGGATACTAATTTTACAATTTTTTACTTTCCAAAAAACTGTCAGCAGAATTTCTGCTGACAGTTTTGATTTTATAGAACAATTTTAATCATTTTACGTAGTACAGAAATATTACTAAATTTTGATCTAAATCAGAATTAAAGATCAAGGTAAAGATTACAAGCTAAAAGCCTTAGAAAAGGGTAATTCTTACAACCAATATACGATGTAATTTATAAACTTTAAAATTCTATTGTTTTGCCAGAATTTCCATCAGTAGGAGTAAAGTGATCAGCTTCTTAGAAGATTGGTAATCGGGATTTAGTTTTTTGCGTATTTCGCCTAGAGTTTTACTTAGTTTATTGCTTACCGTTTTGTTACTTATACCCAAAGCTTCTGCGGTTTCGTCAACAGACATATTTTTACGTATTCTCATATCAAAAACTTTTTGTTCGGTCATCGGAAGCTGTGAAACCACGGTGTCAATCATTTCAAATAGAGCAGAAATATCATTTTCTTCAAGAATTTCAAAATATTCTGTATCTGTAATTTCTATTAACATGTCAGATTCATCAATGCTTATAATTGATGAATCTTTTTTTGAACTTTTATAAAAATCAATTATTCTGTAATGCAGATGACGCAACAGGTAGCCTTTTGCATTTTCAGACTCATCAGATTGTATTGTATCCGTATCTTCAAGAATTTTAATCCAGAGGTTTTGTAAAATCTCTTCTGCGATTTCTCTCTTCTTCGTTCTTCCCAAAACAAAAGCATAAAGACTATCCCAATATCTTTCATACAAAAGCATAAAAGCAGTTCTGTCTCCAGTTTTTATTTTATTCAATAAAGTTTGATCTGTCAGGTTCATAATTGCACTTGCAAAATTACCTAATGTAAAATTAACTTTTTGTGAACTTTCGTAAATCTAGTATTAATTATTTCGAAGAAATAGCTTTCAAATATGAATGGAATGTTGATAATGTATCATAAACCGATAAGATTATGAACAAGTTGGTTGTAATGTTAATTAGATGTTACACTGGCTCTGGGGAAGTTTTTCAATTTCACAGTCTTATCAGTAGTAGGCATTTAGAATTAAATATTTTATGAAGAGTTTAAATTATAAGAAAGTTGAAGCATTTGTTTTCAGACTTTGGTACCGAGAAGTTTCCGGAGAAAAAATCTCACAGAAGGAAACTGAAATTTTGGAAAAATGGAAATTTCAGGTTGGGAAAGATTTGGATGTCAATCAGATCAACGAATCAAAGCAAAAAATTTTATTGGCATTAGAGCCTTATTTTATTCAATCAAAACATATTAATCAGAAAAGCATCTCCAGAAAATATTGGTATCAGGCTGCAGCAATTATGCTGTTCTTAATATCATTGGGCGGAATTTTCACCTATCATACTTACTTTAAACCAGATGTATATGTTGCAGATCTGGGAAACCGAAAAATTCATCTGGCTGACGGTTCCACGGTCACCTTATTTCACGGTGCTGAACTTACGGTAGAAAAATCTTTTCCTGCAGATACAAGAATTGTTGCTTTAAAGGGAGATGCAATATTTTCTGTGGCAAAATCTAAAATACATCCATTTATTGTAAATGCCGATGGTTTCAAAACTAAAGTTTTAGGAACGGTTTTTAAAATCTCGCAGTCAGGAAATGATAAAGCGGTTGATCTTTATGAGGGTAAAGTAGCTGTTTCTTATGCAGGTGTTCCGATATCTTATCTGAAGCCCAATCAGGTGTGGACTAATTTCGGGATAGCCCGTACAGCAGCAGTATATACAAAGAATACTGATTCACAATCGGGCAGAAAGAGTTCAAAAATAGAATCTTTAAGTTTTAATGAGGTACCGTTTGGTGAAATTATAGAAGTCTTGAAAAAGAATTACAGTATCAATATTTTTTATCCTGCAGGAATAGGAACTAAAAAGATTTCAGCAGAACTTAAAGGAAATATAGATGAAAATATTGAAGTTTTAGCTTTTGCTGTAGGAATGGAAGTTCAGAAAGATAATAATACATATACCCTGAAAAAGTAGCAGACAATTTTATAAAAATATTCTTCTAATAAAAGGAAATAAATAATAATGAGAAAAATGAAATGTGGGCTAACGGTAGCGGCTGTATTTTTTGCAGTATCGTTGCAAGCACAGGAATTGACACAAAAAGTATTTTTTGCCTTTCCTGCAGGCAGCCCTTTAGTTAAAACCCTGGAGGAGTTTGCGGCAAGAACGGGTTTGGGGCTTACCTATTCTAAAGAAGATTTTAAAGGACTTAAAATAAAAAATGTTAAATGCGAAAGCATTCCGGTGAGTGATTGCTTAAAGGAAGTTATAACAGGGCTTCCTGTGGTTTTCAGAATGAGAGGGAATTTAATATCTCTGAAATATAATGGATCAAATGCTGTAGTATCGGGAAATGGGCATCTTTCGGGAAAAATTGTAAATGAAGTTGGAGAACCTGTTACAAGAGCAGTGGTAAGTGTTGCAGGAAAAATCGTGGTTACCGATAATAATGGGGATTTTTCTCTGGATCTTCCATCTGGAGAATACACACTTACCGTAAAAGCTGAAAAATACAGCTCATTGCGTGTAGAAAAGCTTACAGTAAAAGGTAATGAAATCAACACTGTTTCTTTTGCGATGAGATCTGCATCTGAAAATGAAACATCTATCAAAGAAGTGGTGATTACCGGTATCCGAAAGGCAGATACACAAGCTGGTTTACTGGCACAGCAGAAAAAGGCGGCTCAGATGAGCGACGGTATTTCTGCAGAGCAAATCTCCAAAACACCGGATAGTGATGTAGGAGCTACACTGAAAAGAGTAACCGGTGTTACTACGGTGGACAATAAATATGTGGTAGTGCGTTCTATGGGCGAACGTTGGAATACGGCAGCGATGGACGGTATCAATCTTCCAAGCACAGAAGTGTATAACAATAATTTTTCATTCGATATTATCCCTACTGCGATGGTAGAGAGTGTGGTAGTGAGTAAAACCGCTACTCCGGATATGAACGCCAGCTTTGCAGGAGGTTATGTGGAAGTACATACAAAAGATATTCCGAATAAAGATTTCTTAACGCTTAGTATGGGTTCTTCTTATAACGATATTTCTACGTTTAAGGAGTTTCTTACAAGACAGAGAGGGAAGAACGATTACTGGGGATATGATGACGGGACAAGAAATTTCCCAAAAGGGCTGGAGCCAATGGACTGGAATAATCCTCAGTTTTTCGAGCAGTCTAAACAGTTTAAGGACAACTTTTCTACTTTTAAAACAACAGCAGACCTAAACTCAAATTATCAGTTGGCTTTCGGAAAAAGCTTTAAGATGAAAAACAATAACAAGTGGGGATTTGCAGGAGCTGTAACTGTAAGAAATGAACAGAATAAATTAGATATAGACCACACGGGTAGAGGAAACTGGCTGGATACCGCAGGACCCATAGGGAAAGAGCAGCAGCAGGGCTTGGCACCGGTAAAATTTTACAACTTCAAAAATAAAGGAGCTTCTTATTCTTACAATTCTACAGTGGCAGGAATGTTGAATTTCGGATTGCAGCTGGGAAAAAGCAGAATTTCGTTCCGCAATTCGTATACCCATATTTATGATAATACCCTTACAAGGGTAACCGGATGGAACGAATATACCGGAGGAAGCGGAATGCCGGAAAATGCAGAGGCATCATACAACTATTTTTATAACGGAGTAATTCCGAATAATGATCCTTCTCAGCTTCAGTCGATGGATAGACCTTATACGGATAATACAGTTTATCCAGTTTATCAGACTTTACTGCAAAATAAATTAGAAGGAAGCCATAAAATAGGAAACGCCGAGCTGAGCTGGTTTGCAGCAAGAACAGGGGTAGAATCAGACACAAAAGACTATACACAACATCAAACCTATTATCAATTTATTGGTAACGAAATTTTAACCTACAATCAAATTTATAATTCCGGGAATAATTTTTCCAGAGGATATATAGAAAGCAAAGAGACCGATTACAATTTTGGAACATCGTTCAAATGGATTATGGATACGGGAAACTTCAAAAATGATATTAAAGTAGGTTATGCCGGAGCATTGAAAAACAATACCAATGCACAGGAAAAATTCTTCTTGAAAGTAGATGAAAATCGAGCAAATGTCCCAATCAACGAACGAAATTATTTAATGATGTATGGGGCTTTGACAGATTGGTTCGATGGTTCTCACTATACAACAGGCGGAATCGGCTGGCAGACCAAACCATTGTATAAAAACAGCAAATACGAGGGCGAGGTTACCCAACACGCTCCTTATTTGATGTTGGATAACCGTTTGGGAAGTAAGCTACGTTTGGTATGGGGTGTTCGGGCAGAGTATTTCAAATATGAGCAAATCTCACAGCAGTTAGATCCTGATGATTCACGAAATCTTAACAAAGAACCAATTGAAGACAGGGTTTGGCAATGGATGCCTTCTGCCAACTTTACGTATAGTCCAACCAATAAAATGAATCTTAGGTTAGCCTATGGCCGTTCTGTATTACGTCCGCAGTTTAACGAAAGAACAGGCCTTCCTTACTTTGATCCGGTAGCTAATGCTTTGATTTATAATACGGAATTAACTTCATCTGTAATCGATAATTACGATTTTAAGTTTGAGTGGTTTCCTGGATTAGGAGAAATTATCTCTGCAGGATTATATTACAAAGATATTGACCGCCCTATAGAACGGGAAGGATATATCTCCAATGAGGGCAATTTATATCTCTATAACGGAAATTCAGCCAATGCAAAGCTTAAAGGTTTTGAAGTAGAGGTAAGAAAAAATCTTGGCTTCATAGCAGAAAATACATTGCTGAATAACCTATTTGTGAGTGGAAATTTCACTTATAATGATACGAAAGTTGTTGCATTTAAAAACCGTTTCAATACTGAAAATAATGCTGAAACCTACGAAGTAGAGCGTCCACTTTATGGGCAGACTCCTTGGGCATATAATCTGGGATTATCGTATGACGGAGAACGGTTAGGACTAAACTTCCTCTACAATGCTAAAGGTGAACAATATATTACCGTGGGCTATGACTATAACGGAGAAGAAATCCAGAGACCTTATGCCGTGGCAGATGCACAGGTGTCATATAAACTGCTTAAAGATAAAAACCTTGAAATAAAATTCAATGCTAAAAACATTTTTAACAGAGTAATAGAATATTATAACAATTATAATTCTTATTCGGTGCAAACAGCAGATGGAAATACTATCGCTGCAACAAGGGAGGGTTTAGGACTGATGCCCGGAGCAACGGATAAGTATGATAAGGATATAGACAAAATCCTGTTCCGTGCATACAGAGGCAGAACTTTAGGATTGAGCATAAATTATACATTTTAAAATGTTCATTGTCATTCGGAGGAGTAACCTTAGGCCTGTTAACGAATCCATAAAATATCTCGACAGACTTGATACGACAGAGAAACAAAATAAACATCAGCCCGTAAGCTGAAAAAGCGCAGCGTTCATTCAACCGTAAAACCATTATCTGAGGAAAACCCGCCTTTCGGAGTGAGAAATCTTAGAGCGTATAGCATACCAACCGTGCTCGTCAAGTGCTGGTTTTGCAAAGATTTTGGAATTTCGGTAATACCTTCACGATGTTGTGCCTTTCGGCATTGCGAAGATCATAAACAAAAAATGGAGACAAAAAGGCATTGTCTCCCGGCTAATTAACCTGTTTCGGGCAATAAAATGCGAAGCCCGAGACAAAACTACTAAATTACTAAATATTATGAAAAATTTCTTTCTGGTAGCGATGACAGCTCTATCATTTACTGCTTGTCGCCAAAATGATTCTTTAGCAGAATCAGATTCGAACTTTAATATGAAGTCTACATCAGCAGAATATTCATCTGTTTGTAGTCGTCCTGTACAGACTGTTTCGGGAGATGTAGGATCTTCTACAGCTCCAATTCATTGGACTGCTGACAAGATTTGGGAAATTGACGGTATTTTAAATGTACCAAGTGGGGTTACCCTGACAATTGATGCTGGGACTTACATCAAATCTAAGCCGAAAGCGAATAATACTGCGAGTGGTGTTTTGGTCGTGCAAAAAGGTGGTAAATTAGATGCCAACGGTACAGTTGCCGCTCCTGTTGTATTTACCAGTTATAACTTATTAGATTGTGATGCTGAAACAACAGGAGCCCCTGGAGATTTCGGTGGAATAGTAATTTTGGGAGATGCCCCTACAAATAACGGAAATACCACTACTACAATAGAAGGGCTTAACGGTCCTAATTACCAGTATGGAGGGACTAACACTACCCATAATGGAGGATCTTTAACTTACGTACGTATAGAGTTTGCCGGTTTTGACCTTTTAGCACCTAACTCAGGTAATGAGATCAACGGTTTGACATTAGGGGGTGTAGGCTCTGGAACTACCTTAAACAGCATTCAGGTTTCGTATGGTAAAGATGATTCTTTCGAGTTCTTCGGTGGAACAGTAAATGCCTCTAATTTGGTGTCATTTGCTGCAGATGATGATAATTTTGATTTTGATCAGGGTTATACAGGTACTATTACCAATGCGCTTTCATTAGCAAATTACAATTCTACTCATAGCCTAAGTGGTGGTAACCCTGATTCTAATGGAATCGAATTAGACAACAATTCAGGAGGTACATCTACAACCTTGCTTACGCATCCGATCATCAATAATATCACCATTATAGGTGCTAAAAATAATACACAGGGAGCTTTATATGAAAATGGAGTTCATGTAAGAAGATATGGGCAGCTTACCCTAAACGACGCATTGGTTACTGGATATCCTACAGGTATTAGAGTAGAAGGTACAGGTTCTGCATTGGCAGCACTTAATCTTTCTACTATTTATGCACACGGCTTTACAACTGCTGTTACCGGAACTGGTACGTCAGGTATCACTAACATAGCAACAGGTACTCCTGCAGCAACTTTCTTCCTGACAGGAGGAAACCCATTCTTTAACGAAGGTAGCTGGAGTATTGCTCCAAGAAGCTGGAGTTATAATGGGACTTGGACAAATTATTCATTTTAATTCTCAAAGTAATTAACCCGAAAGCAGGTGGCGGTAAGCTGCCACCTGCTTTCTTTATTTAATTTTAATTATGAAAAATATAAACCAGTTTTTAGTTTTCTTTAGTCTAATATTATCCGGTGTTATTCATGCACAGGTACTTGTTTGGGAAAATACCTTTAATACTCCACAGGAAAGAGCCGGGTGGATATTCTATGACGGAAACAATAACAATAACACGTGGAATATAGGAAAACATGTGGTGCGCAATGCGGCAACTCCCAATATGTATGAGGAGGTGTCACCCGATTACGTTTTGAGGCACAGTGCATATAAACCAAATGTTGTTGGAGGTCCGGCGAATTTTCAGGATGGTTATCTCAACGATTTTGAAGACTGGGTAATTTCGCCAGAAATAGATTTAACGACAGCTTCGGGAACCATTACTCTGGCGGCTATGATTGGAAGAGTAATTACTTATAACACCACTTCTGCAAGTAATAATACCAACAGACATATTTTTGTTTATGTAAGCACACCGACAAAACCAGTTCCTGGTGTAGCCGATTTCCAAGCTCTCCGTACTGATATTACAACAGCTAATAATAACGGGAGTAATCCTAATGTAATTCCTAAATTGCTAAGCATCACCAATGCAGATTATATTGCTGAGAGCAATGCTTTATTCTCCCAGGCAACGGCTGATCTTTCCCAATATGCAGGGCAGAAAATCTATATTGGATTTTGGAATAATGTTAACTTTGCAAGCAATTCATCAGCAATCAGTACGTTACCATTTAAAGATACAAACTCATCAAATACCTTTCAAATAGATGAGATGCAGGTTTATGCAGACTCAAATGTTTTAGGTACATCAGAGGCAAAAGCCAAATCTACAATAACGGTATATCCTAACCCTGTGACAGATGTGCTGTACCTGAAAAATATAAGCAAAGCTACTGTAAAAATATATAATGCGGCAGGACAGCAGTTACTTTCCACGGTGGTAAGCAATGGACAGATCAACGTAAATGAATTACCAAAAGGTATTTATACTCTAACGGTAGAAACAGGCAGTAACCTAAGCACAACAAAGTTTATCAAGAAGTAATTTTTTCACCTCATCAAAAACAATGGCTGATATTCTTTTTAAAAACCCATTGAATGATACCTATGGCTACGGTATATAGAGAACAAATATACAAGAGCTTGTTTTGTAAAATATAGCCCTTTGTTTTAACAGTGAAGGGCTTTATTTCAATATCAAAAAAAAATAAAAAATTCTATTAATTGGAGCTCTCTTTGGATCCACTGTTTTTGCAAATGTCTAAAATGAAGCAGTAAGATCGAACATAAAATTGAAATTATAAATTAATCTATATATGAAAAAGATAATTGCACTCACTGCATTGATGAGCTTGTTTTCCTGCACAGATGAATCGTTGCAGCCCTATGATGTAGCCCAAAAACCAGCAGAGGTCAATATTAAAGGATACTCCAAGCCCGATATCTTACAGCTTCGATTGAACGGAGAGCCTGTGTCTATCAACGGGAATACGTCTTACACCAATAGTATTACTACCAAACTCAGTTTTGTGCTGGATAAAGGAGAAACCGATATACTTGGGATTTATAACAAAGATACCGGAGCAGAAATCAAAACATTCAATATTAACTACGATAATGTTGACCAATATAAAACATTGAATTTCTTCAACCTGCCGGGAATTTTCCTTCAGGCTTCTGCGGTGAAACCAACAGTCAATCTCGGAAAAGTAGGCTATGTTTTCATTTTCCCGAATATAGGGGAATTTTCAGGTTCCGATTTAGAAGGAGTTAAGGGTATTTTGAAAAGAGATAACGGGACTGTACTGGCGATCTTTGATGAAATCGGGAAGAAATCATTTACTAGTGTTCAGGTCTACAATAATTTTAACGTCAATACACTGGTCTATCTGGAGCTTTATAAGCCGGGAACTACCAACACTTATATTGGTACATCTCCCATAATGGTAACATTGAAGCAAGTATACATCAATAACGACCGGGTAAATATGATCGTTTTACAGGAAAAACAGGAAAACGGAAATTTAGTTATAAAAGGCGATATTGATGTAGCAGATTATCTGTAAATAATAAAAACTATCTGAACAAAAGAGATCATAAGAATCTGTAAAAAGATCTTATTAAATTACAACTGACTGTTTTCAACCAAAATCACAATGAATATATCATTAATTAAAAATCTTTACAGAAATCAGCTTAAATTTCTGCTTTTGCCATTTTTAGCCTTTATTTCGATTGTTTCCTGCCGGCAGGATGAGGAGGGAATTCCTGATTTTCCTGAAGGCAGCACAGAATCTGTTAACTTGTGGGTGCAGGACAGTATGAGACGGTATTATTATTGGGCGGAGCAAATGCCTTCAAAACCCAATTATAGTCTTCCTACAAAAGATTTCTTCAAGAATCTTTTATCTCCACAGGATAGGTTTTCATTTATTTTGGATACGAAAGACGCATCTACTTATCCGAAATCAGTTCGCAGTAGGTATGGTTTTGATTATACGATACTTCAACAGCCGGATGGAAAAATTGTAACGGTTATTAAACTGATCTTGCAGAATTCGCCGGCTCAAAATGCAGGTCTGAAACGTGGAATGGTTATTACCAAAATTAATGGGGCGGTGATTACTTCTGCAAATATGGGAACAATATCATCCTCTATTATCAATTCCACGGTTCTTCATCTTTCTGTCGGAGATTGGAATAACGGGAATATTACTAACGAAAAAGACATTACGGTATATTACGGGTTCACCCTTGATCAGTCTTTAGTTTCAAAGATTTTTGAACACAATGGTAAGAAAACCGCCTATTTGTATATTTATGATTTTCCGGATGGAATGGCTCAGCTTCTTTTACAGAAATTCTCTGAGTTTAAAGCATTAGGCGTTCAGGCTTTGGTTTTAGATTTAAGATATAATTACGGAGGTTCGGTAGCTTCTGCGGCTGCGCTCTGTGCGATGATTCCGGCAGGAATTTCTGCCAATTCTCCTTTCATTATTTATAGAGGGAATAAAAACGGAGGAGAAGTAAAAATGAATTTTTCACAACAAATCGCTTATGATAAAAGTGCACCGGGTTTTAATATTTTACACGCTAATACTTTAGGGCTTAGCAAAGTCTATATTTTAACTTCCGAAAGCACAGCTTCGGCTTCTGAAATTGTTATTAATAATCTTAAACCTTATCTGGAAGTAATTCAGGTAGGTGGAACTACTCTAGGAAAAGATATGGCAGGTTTTGTTATTGAAGATAAGCATAATCCTCCTAAAATTTCCTGGCAGATTCATCCGGTGATTTATAAAGTTTATAATGCCAACGGGGAAGGAGAATACAGTAATGGAATTTCTCCCCAGATTTCTGTTAATGAATTTTCTTTTTTGCCATTATTACCTTTAGGAGATCCTAATGAAACCATACTTTCTTCAGCATTGAACAAGATTTACTCAAAAACTTCAGGGAATGAAATGCCAGACCATTCGTTGAAAATATTGTGGGAAAGCGACTGGCAACATGGAATTAATATGAAGAAATAATTTAGTAATATCATTAAAGTATAATGAAAAGAATTGATACTAAAGAGCATCAGGATCTGATAAATGTTTTTGAACGTTACAAACAATTTTACGATCTGTATGGAAATATTACGGTTACAGAAGATGATGATAAAATCTTAAGACAAAGAATTACTGAACTTCAGGGAACTTATGATTATTACCAAGTTTTGCTTTTCGAGCTTAGTAAATGTCTGAGAACATACCAATTGACAAGTGCTATTCTGCGATCAAAAATGTACTCTCCAGTAAGAAAGATGACAACAATAAATAAAAAGTCTAAATAGTTCATAAGGAAGTTAACTTAGATTAATTTTTTATTTTAATTTAGTTGAATTTGACAGCAGTACATAAAATAAGAAAGTTTATTTTGGATTTATTGATTAAAAAAAGGTGTTTATATACTTGGATGTACCGTAGTCAGAAAGGATTAAAACCAATAATTACACTTCATAAATGTTACTTAGTATTTAGTAAATTAAATTAAAAACTCATTTTGTTATAGCTTGTAAACTCAAGTATATAGTTATCTTAAGGAAAATTATTATGTGAAAAATTATATAATATTGATTGCATTTTTTTAGTACATTAGGACTAGCTAATAACCTATAAACATAATAATTATGAAAATCTCAATTTTTTCATTAATCACTTGCATTACTCTTTGTTCTTGTAATAGTAAATCAGCTGATAAAGTGGTTTTTACTAAGGACTTTATCGCAGAAAATCCACAATGGAAGATTGCTACCGATACCTTGCATAAAGAATTTACAATTGGATTTGAAGATATAAAAGACTCAATGCGAGTTTCATGGATTGCCGCTAAGGATCAGACTGGCTGTTTACGCATTGGATATCTAAAATTTGAAAATGTCAGCAAAAAATCTAAATTGAGGATAGAGAATATAAAAACCGCTAACGTAGAATGCGGAATGAAATTCGATTCCCCAGACACTACAAGATTTGAGACTCTTGTATTATCAGCAGATTATTCAACCACCAAAAACATTAAAGACTACAATTATAGAGGTTCTATTATCAATATTATGGGGAATGGTGAATCTAAAGTGATCAACGATTAAAAAGATCAATTCTTTATTTGATTAATTTAATGCGGTTAGCAGTTCTAAGTATTTAATTTGAGCTAAAAAAAGAGTGTACAATAAACATGTACACTCTTTTTTTAGTTTCATAATTAAAATTGGTTCTATTTTCTTTTTCCCAGCCATAGCCCTTTTTAATAATGCACGGATACGAACAATTAATTCCCTCATTTCAAAAGGCTTTACCAGATAATCATCGGCGCCGGCATCAAAGCCTTCAACTTTATCATCAGTTGTTCCCAATGCCGTGAGCATAATTATAGGAATATGAGGTTTTATCAGTCTGATTTGTTTGCAGAAATCAATACAATTCAATTCAGGTAACATTATATCTGTAATGATAAGATGTATTTAAAGCTAATGCCTTTTCTGAAAGTCCATCAACAGCCAGTTCGGCAGAAAAGCCATGCTCTTCTAATCCTCTCCTTATAAGATCGGCTACTCGTTGGTCGTCTTCTATCAGTAATATATTCATCTTGAAAATATGAGATTGGTCTTTCCTCTTCGAATTGTATTAATTTTCCCTTCTTTCTAATTTATTTTGGGCAAAAGGAACCACAACCAGCGGGTATTTTTCTATTTCTAAATGACTTTTATCCAGCCCAAAATTAATATGGTCTTTTATTGACAAATGTCTTAAATTATAATACGATCTCATAACAAAGTTTTTCCAAAGGGGCATTTTATTATCGTAAGAAAGAAAACTGTCCATCATTACAAATTTGAAATCACCTATTTTATTTTGTTGATAAGCCTGCTCTAAAGAGTCGGTAACATCAATTTCATTTTTTTCAATCATATCACTGACTACCTGCTTGAAATAATAACCAATTCTAGGCTCTTCACGAAATCCTAAATCAAATTGTATGTAGTAAACATCATTTTTAATAATGGTTTCCACAGAATATTTTTGTGCATAAGGTTCATCTAAAATATTAACGTGAACAAACCAATAGATATCTGCACGCTTAGGCAGACCAATTTTTAATATAGAATCTATGATTGTTTTTTCAATCTTCTTTTCAGAATTTGATGTTGTAAGGTATACCAGATTTGTGGCATATTTTGGCATATTCTCATCTATACTTAGCTTGTTCAGGGTCGGAATATAATCAGATAGCTTAACAAGAGATTGAATGTCTGATTTTATCTGTCTTCCCCTCCACCAAATGTACATTATACTGAATAATGAAAAACCAATCAACAACGTGATCCAGCCGCCATCTTTTACTTTCTGAAGGTTAGCGATTAAAAAACTTATTTCCACGGTTAAAAAAATACCAGTAATGAGTACATTCAGGATCATAGGAACTCTTTTTATCCTTAGATAGGCATTTATGAGTAGAGTACTCATCAGCATTGTAAGCGTAACGCTTAGTCCAAATGCGGCCTCCATTTTAGTGCTTTCCTTGAAATATAAAACCATTCCTACACAGCCACACATCAGGAACCAGTTAATTGCCGGAATGTATAATTGTCCTTTTACATTACTCGGAAATAATACCAGGTGCTTCGGCCATATATTCAGTCTTATTGCCTCGTTGATTAAAGTGAAACAGCCACTAATTAAGGCTTGTGAAGCAATAATAGTTGCCAAAGTTGCAATTCCTAATGCAAGCCAGAATATAGATGGCGGAACGATATGATAAAAAGGACTCAGGTTACCTACTTCTTCGCCGACGTGATTTAAAAGCCAGGTTGTTTGCCCAGCATAGCTCAATACCAAAGCAATTTTTATAAAGATCCAGGAAATTCTAATATTGTTTCTCCCAGCGTGTCCCATATCGCTGTACAAAGCTTCAGCACCGGTGGTACAAAGAAAGATACTTCCCAAAAGCCAGAATCCTTTCGGTTCATTTACCAGCATTTGATACGCATAGTAAGGATTTAAAGCTCTCAGTACACTCCAGTTATCGCTCAAAGCCATTGCACCTAAAACACCAATAAATCCAAACCAGATGACCATTGCAGGACCGAATACTTTACCGATTTTATCTGTTCCAAATTGTTGAAAAATAAATAGAAAAATTAAAATCCCGATAATTACAGGAACCGTATTAAATCCCGGAACAACAGCCTGAACACCTTCTATCGCAGAAGCAACAGAAATTGGCGGTGTAATAATCCCATCCGCCATTAAAAATGCTCCACCAGCCATCGCAATAAAGACCAGCCATTTTCCGCTGTATCTTCTGACTAAAGCATATAGAGAGAAAATACCTCCTTCACCTTTATTGTCTGCCTGCAGAGTAATGAGGACATATTTTATTGTGGTCTGGAAAAGAAGTGTCCAAAAAATACAGCTTAAGCTGCCAAGGGCAATTACTTCAGTGATAATCTTATGATGAAAAACTGCATTTAAGGTATACAAAGGCGAGGTACCAATGTCCCCAAATACAATACCTATGGCAATTAATGATCCTGCGAGGGTGATCTTTTTATGAAAATCTGAGCTATTTTGTCCAGTCATGATATGTTTTGCTACAAAATAAGTCAAATTTACAATGTAATTACTAAAATTGTTTTAAAATATATTTGTAATGCAGGGGTATAATCGCTCAGAATATTAGGTGCTTCTTGAAATCTTTAGGTTTCTTAATAATTCATTATTATGATTTTAGTTGTTGAAAGTTTTAATGATGATGGTTGTAATAATTATAAAACCATATAAGCTTAGTAACATATTCCAGGGTTTAATCTTGGGAAATCCGTTTGAAATTTTCATTATGAATTTATTTTATAGGGAAAAGGAATCAAACTACCAGCCGAAAAAGAAAAAATATAAACAAACGTCCTATTATAGAGTATTTATATGTGTTTAAAAAATTTGCTAATATAATAGACCCTTCCAATTTGATAGATAGGTTTATCATTTTGATACGATTTGTGATATTTTATATTCACGATATTTTTATAATAAAATGCAGATAATATTTAATGATTCTTATGCATCCGTTAGTTCTATAGGAAGTTTCCGGCACGAATGCATTCAAATATTTGGTTGTCAAGCG
Organism: Chryseobacterium aahli; assembly: GCF_022699665.1. GTDB lineage: Bacteria > Bacteroidota > Bacteroidia > Flavobacteriales > Weeksellaceae > Chryseobacterium > Chryseobacterium aahli. Next base: position 529,572 of record NZ_JALDNB010000003.1, read on the forward strand.
CATCGTTGCCAGCGCATTAAAGCTTCCGATGGCGGGTTAAGCTTAGGACATTGAAGGCAAGCTTGGTATCTATAACGATGATATTGTTAATGATAATTTTTTCAGATTGGAAACAGAATAAAAATTTGCAACATTGATATATAAAATAGTTTTCTTAAAGACTTTAACAAATGTAAATTTGGCTTAAACTGGTCTCAATAAGAAAAAAAATGGCTCAATTTAGATTAAAATAGAGTCATTTGGATGTTTGTGGCCAAAACGAGCGTATCTTCAAACACTTTTGTAGATGACTTGGTTTGTTTGAGCCAAATTAAACAAGAATTACAAAGCTCATTTTTAATTAATAATTCCCTTTAGTTTATGATATTGTAAACTTTATTGGAATTTAACTTTAAAAATAAAAAACATACTATATTGGAATAGTAAGTCTTTAGTTGGCAGTGCTTGTCTTTTACCCGTAACTGAAGAAATGTCGAAATGTTTGGTAGAAGATTTACAGCGAATTTTACAAATTTCAAAATAATTAATTCTCTCTATTGAAAACAACTTGAATATGTTCTAATACCTTCAATGATGGCTTTATTTCGTTTGAACCAAAAAGGAATAGGCTTTAATGTACGGTCATTCTACGAAATTTCTAATAGGTAGTTTGAAGATAAATATGTAATTAGAAGTGAAGGGAAATAATTTACTCAATTAGTTACAGCATATCATTTATGTTATAATTCTTGTGGTGAATATTAGTTCAATAACGTCTTCGTAATTCTATAGTATTTTACAATTATTAGAAAAAGTCTTCAGTCATTTATCTGTTTTGAGCTTTTTTACAAAGTGCTATTTAGAATGCTTTCTTAGCAATGGTCAATCAAAGATTTTGCACCGATGGATTATATTCCGGCTGCAACTTTTCTCACCGTTTACGACAGCGGACAAATGCGGGTGGAAGGAAAATATTTTCAGGATTTTATTGATGAAATCGAAAATGGGAACATTCATCCGAAAATAAAAAAGGTTTTCAGTCTGGAAGAAATTACAGAAGCCCACACTTTTATGGAAAGTAATTCCGGTGGCGGCAAGATAGTTGTAGTTCTCTAAAAAACCAAAAAACAATATTTATGAATTCACAGGTGGAAACAGAGTTTCAGACACAAAACGACTCCAAGGAAACTTTTCTTGCGGACGTTCTGGAAGGCTTGAAAAGCACTCCAAAAAGATTACATTCAAAATATTTTTACGACGAGGCAGGTGACAGACTTTTCCAACAGATTATGGATATGCCGGAATATTATCTGACCGATTGTGAGCTGGATATCTTCAAAAATAAAACTGAGATATTGGCAAAAAGTATACTGATAGATAATGAACCTTTCGATTTGATAGAATTGGGAGCGGGCGATGCAATGAAATCCAGTTTTCTGCTAGAACATCTGACCAAAAAAAATATCGATTTCACTTATATGCCGATTGATATTTCCGGACATATTTTAGATGAACTGAATGAAAAGTTCAGCAGAGATTTGCCCGAATTGGAAGTCATCACTTTGGAAGGCGACTATTTTGATATGCTCGATAAGGCAATGACTATCTCGAGAAGAAGAAAAGTAGTTTTGTTTTTAGGTGGCAATATCGGCAATATGGATATGGAAGAATCCTACCATTTCTGCCGAGAACTGAGGAGGAAACTCAATCGTGCCGACATTCTTCTAATTGGTTTCGACCTTAAAAAAAATCCACATACTATTCTCAATGCCTACAATGACAAGGCTGGCATCACATCATCTTTCAACCTCAATCTTCTCATCAGAATGAACCGCGAACTGGAAGCCGATTTCGATGTTTTGAATTTCCAGCATTACCAAAGCTACGACCCAATATCAGGCGCTTGCAAAAGTTATCTCGTAAGTCTTGCGGAGCAAAATGTACATATTGGAAACCAGGTTTTTCACTTTGAAGAAAATGAATTGATTGATATGGAAATCTCACAAAAATTTTCTCAGGACGATATCAGCAAACTCGCACTAGACTCCAAATTTCATATCATTGATGAAATTGCCGATTCCAAAAACTGGTTTGTAGATTCTATTTGGCAAGTTGTCTAATTTTAAAATTAATTCCAATGAAAACAAATTCCATTTTAACAAGACCAAATTCCATAACCAATTGGGCAGAAAAATATTCAGAGATTAGAAATCATTCTGTCGAGATTTGCAGATCTCTTGAAATCGAAGATTATGTCGTTCAACCGATTGTAGATGTAAGTCCACCAAAATGGCATTTAGGTCACACGACCTGGTTTTTCGAAACGTTTATTTTGGAACCAAACTTCCCAGAATATCAGGTTTTCGATACTCAATATAATTTCGTTTTCAACAGTTATTATGAAACGATTGGTGCCAGAGTCATTCGTACAGACCGCGGAAATTTAAGCCGACCATCAGTTTCTGATATTTACAAATACAGAAAATATGTCGATGAGCAAATGAATGCTTTTCTCAACAGCGAATATTTAACTGAAGAAATCAAACCTTTACTCGAACTTGGCCTCAATCACGAGCAACAGCACCAGGAATTGTTGTTAACCGATATCAAATATATTTTAGGTCACAATCCACTTTTTCCGGCTTATAAAATTGAAGATATTTCAAAGAAAGAATATTCTGAAAATATTGAAATGATTCAATTCTCTGAAGGTGTTTGCGAAATCGGTTTTGAAGGTGAAGGTTTCAGTTTTGATAATGAATTGGGAAGGCATAAGGTTTATTTGAATGATTTTGAAATCGCAAACCGTTTGGTTTCCAATCAGGAATATCTAGAATTTATGGAAGCTGGAGGTTACGAAGATTTCAGACATTGGCACGCCGAAGGCTGGGATTGGGTGAAACAGAATGAAGCAAAATCTCCTCTGTATTGGCATTTAATTGATGGGAGATGGATGAATTATACTTTTAATGGACTTCAGGAATTAGATTTAAATGATGCCGTTTGTCACATCAATTTTTACGAAGCTTCAGCGTTCGCTTCGTGGAAAGGAATGCGTTTGCCAACCGAAGCGGAATGGGAAGTTGCTTCCAATCATTTGGAATGGGGAAGCCGCTGGGAATGGACGAACTCTGCCTATTTGCCTTACCCTGGATTTAAGAAAGAAGCCGGAGCAGTAGGAGAGTACAACGGAAAATTTATGGTCAATCAAATGGTTTTGCGCGGCGCATCTGTTGCAACGCCAATCGGACACAGCAGAAATACGTACCGTAATTTTTTTCAAACTGGCTTGAAATGGCAGTTCACCGGAATCAGACTTGCTCAATAACTGATTATGATTACAGTAGAATCGGTTTCAAAAAGTTTCAACGGAAAACCAGCAGTGGATGATATTTCTTTTCAGGCAAATGATAATTAAATATTGGTGCTTTTGGGAACGAGTGGTTGTGGAAAAACGACAACTCTGAAAATGATTAACCGATTAATAGAAGGTGATTCGGGAAATATTTTGATTGATGGAAAAAATATCCGTGACCAAAAAGTGGAAGAGCTCAGAATGGGAATCGGTTTTGTGATGCAACATTCAGGATTGTTTCCGCATTATACGATCAAACAAAATATCGCTGTTGTCCCAGAATTATTAAAATGGGACAAACAAAAGATTCAAAAAAGAACAGAAGAGCTTTTACACAAGCTCCATCTTCCCGAAGAAGTACTTTCACGATTTCCCAACGAATTGAGTGGTGGCCAACAGCAAAGAGTAGGGATTGCCCGAGCTCTGATTTCCAATTCACCGATTCTGTTGATGGACGAACCTTTTGGAGCGTTGGATAATATTACAAAAGCTGATATTCATTCGGAATTCAAATCGTTGGAAGAACTTAAAAATAAAACCATTATTCTTGTCACGCACGATGTTCAGGAAGCGTTTGAACTGGGACACAGAATCTGTTTAATGGATAAAGGAAAAATTATTCAGACCGGAACTCCAAAGGAAATGCTGTATCGACCGAAAAACGATTTTGTGAAAAATTTCTTTGCTGAAAACAGATTGCTTTTGGAATATAAAGTCGCACGTTTAAACGATGTCAAATCTTTCATCAATTCAGAAAGTTTCATCAATGAATTTAAATTTACAGAAGACACAAGTGTTTGGAATGCTTTACAAAAATTAAGTTCTGACGAAAAAAATACAAATGCTTACGAAATGTTGATTAAAGCATTCAATGACTACCGAAAATTACAAATTGTATGACGCAGCAAAGTCTTTGGCTGTTCGTCATAGAACAGCACGAAAAATTACAGACCCAAGTTGTGCAACATTTGGGATTGACTTTTCTGTCATTGCTTTTAGCGATTGTAGTTGGTTTGCCTCTAGGAATTTTGATTGCCCGAAAAAGAAAATTGTCAAGTCCAGTTTTAGGTTTTGCAGGAGTTTTACAGACGATTCCAAGTATCGCTTTGTTAGGATTTATGATTCCCGCATTTGGAATTGGGGCAACTCCGGCCATTGTCGCTTTGCTGATTTACGCCCTTTTACCGATTATCAGAAATACTTTCACCGGAATTACGGGCGTCAATCCAACAGTCATTGAAGCTGCCAAAGCAATGGGAATGAACCGGAAACAGTTGCTTTTCAAAGTTGAACTTCCGTTGGCAATGCCTGTGATTATTGCGGGAATTCGCACGGCTGCTGTTATCAACGTTGGTGTGGCAACATTAGCTTCATTTGTAGCGGCCGGCGGTTTGGGTGAATTTATCTTCGGTGGAATTTCTTTGAATAACACCAATATGATTTTGGCAGGTGCTATTCCTGCGGCGTTACTGGCGATTTTACTCGACCAGACGATTGCTGTTCTGCAGAAATCTGGCTATCAGTTTTTAAATAATTTAAAGTACATTATTCCTGTAATTTTACTGGTATTTGGAATTGTTTATTTGATGAATTCCGTTTCAGATAATAAGCTGAAAGCAGGATTTACGTCCGAATTTATGGGAAGACAGGACGGAGATTTAGGTTTGCGCTCCGTTTATGGTTTGAATGTCAATCCTAAAGTCGTTAATGATGCCGTGATGTACAAAGCCGCTTATGAAAATGAGTTGGATTTAATTAGCGGATATTCAACAGACGGTAGAATTAAAGCGTTCGATTTGTATGTTTTGGAGGATGATAAAAAGATTTTTCCACCGTATTATGCTGCACCGATTATCAAGACGAAAACATTGGAGAAATTTCCTGAACTTGAAGAAACTCTGAATCTACTTGCCGGAAAATTTAATGATTCGATAATGACAGATTTGAATTACCGTTCAGATTATCTCAACCAAACGCCTGAAAAAATTGCCAAGGATTTTTTAATGAAAGCCAAATTGTACAGAGTTTCCAGAAACGGAAATTCCGGAACAGTTCGAATCGGTTCAAAGATTTTCGGTGAGCAATATATTCTGACAGAGATTTATAAAATGCTGATTGAAGGCTACACCAATTACAAAGTGGAAACCAAAACTGGATTGGGCGGAACCAAAATCTGTTTTGATGCTTTGATGAATGATGCCATCGATTTCTATCCTGAATATACAGGAACGGGACTTTTAGTTTTATTGAAACCATCAGAAAAAAACATTCAAACTGTTTCGCAAAGTGCCGATAAAACGTATCAATTTGTAGATTCAGAATTCAGAAAACAATACGGAATACAATGGCTGAAACCCCTTGGCTTTAATAATTCTTATGCGTTGATGATGCGCAAAAAACAGGCAAATCAATTGAAGATAAAAAGTATTTCTGACCTCAAAAATATCTTGATTCAAAATAAATGGTAAACAAATATAATTTTGCTGAGATTATCGACAGACGGGGGACGGATTCTGTAAAATGGGATTTGGAGAAAGATGCTGAGGTTTTACCAATGTAGGTTGCAGATAGGGGTTTTAAAACTGCGCCCGAAATTACAGAAGTGCTTCTAAATAAAGTCTCCCAAGGTGTTTTGGGTTGCAATCTTGTTCCGGCGGATTTTTTTTGATTCAATTATTGATTCGTGGAAAAATTCATTATTATAATAGTAAAAAAGGATAACTATATACTTGAGTTTACAAGCTATAACAAAATGAGTTTTTAATTTAATTTACTAAATACTAAGTAACATTTATGAAGTGTAATTATTGGTTTTAATCCGTTCTGACTACGGTACATTCAAGTATATAAACACCATAATTTTATAGCTAATGCCTACTTCGATAAAAGCTCATAAATTTCTTGAATCTCCGAATTCTTGTACTCAGTATAAATATGTACATGAAATTCATTGAGTTTTTTCAAAATTCTCAGAAATTCACTCTTTTCTTCTTTGTCTAGTTTTCCAGATAGAATTTTCGATGTCAGGTTTACTTTTGCTACAGATTCGTGGAAAATTTCTTCTCCTTTTTTAGTGAGATTCAGTCGTTTACTTCGTTTGTCATCTTCATCATTTTTTTCTTCTAAAAAGCCTGCTTCCAAAAGTCTTTTAATAATTTGAGTTCCGGTTTGTTTTTCGTGACCGTTTTTTTCAATCAACTGAATTTTAGTTAAAAAAGGTTCATCTTTCAAACGATATAAATAAGTGAATTCTTCATTCGCCAACTCAGGAAAATCGCCCAAACCTTTTCTGATCAACAGTTTCGAATATCGTCCCAACAAAAGAACTTGCTTACAGATTTCATTTTCGGTAAAAGAAACCTGATGATTTTCATTTTTAAAAAGTTTAGTCGGACATTCATCTGAATATTTTTTATCATTCATCCACAGACGGAAATCATCCACATCAGAATTGGGTTTGTAAGCATCAGAATGTTCAAATTCTTTGACCTTTTGAAGAAGATTGATAAAAAAATCGGTTTGCATAGTTCTAATTTAAGTAAAGATATTGGTTTTTGTTTTTTGAAGACAAATTATAATTTCACACTTCCCATTCCACCGTCGATTCCGATGATTTGTCCGGTGATCCACGATGAATTTTCAGATAATAAAAACTCAACCATTTTTGCGATTTCGTCTGCATTCCCGACTCTTTGCAGAGGATGTCGTTTTCCTGAAGCTTCACGTTTCTCCGGCGTTGAAAGCAATTGCGACGCAAGATGGGTATCGGTCAATGATGGGGCGATAGCATTGACTCTGATTTTTTGAGCAGATAGTTCTGCAGCTAAACTTTTCGTTAAACCTTCAACAGCACTTTTGCTCGCAGAAATCGAGGCGTGAAAAGGCATTCCCAGCTTTGCTGCAACCGAACTGAATAATACAACCGAAGCACTTTCTGATTTCTTTAGATAAGGTAATAATTTTTGAATAACTTTTACTGCTCCTATTACATTAATTTCAAAATCATTCTTAAAATCATCTGCAGAAAGTCTGTTGAAAGGTTTTAGATTAATGCTTCCTGGAGCATAAACCAATCCTTCAATCACATCAGGGAAATTAATTTCATCAAGGTTTCTGTTGAGAATATCGATTTGATGAAACTCAATATTCAATTGCTCGACTTTAGGACTTTGAGTTTTCGAAATTCCAATTACATTATAATTTTCTGATAAAATTTTTGCAGTGGCAAATCCAATTCCCTGTCCGCAACCGATGATGACTATATTTTTCATTTGTTAATTTTAATTTATTTTTAAAAATCTAAAATTTCATGGGAGCATTCGTGACATTTAATTACCGTTTCGAAATTTTATTATGACTGATTGTTCGTTGTCTTGTACATTTAAATCTATTAATTTCGGAATTTCTTTTCATCAAATGTTTCTGACTGACTCCCGAATTTACTCTTTTTCTCCAAAGTCTGAAGCTTGATGGTTTTAGTTCTGTTCTCATTACTTCAATCACATCAGATTCAGTGATTCCGAATTGAAATTCTATTGCCTCAAATGGCGTTCGATCTTCCCAAGCCATTTCAATAATTCGGTCAGTTTGCTCTAGATTAAATTGTTTCAGCATTGTTCTTTTTGTTTTTCCGGCATCTTTCACTGCAATATTTAACTTCGTCCCAGTTTTTCTTCCATTTTTTTCTCCAATTAAAAGGCAATCCGCAAACCACGCAAATCTTTAAAGGTAAGTTGGAAGGCATTTTATTGAATTAAATTTTTGTACTGATTGATCACGATATTTTTGGCTTTCAGATCGTGCATCATGTTGTACAAACCAAAAAATGTTCTGTTCAGATAAATAAAATGTTTTGATCCTCTATTGGTATTCATTCCTTTCATATTGCTGAGTTTCGCATATCGTTGTCCAAGATCTGCAATTTCCTGAAAGAATGTTTCATCAGAAAAATCAAAAATTTCTGTGTTGAATGGTCTTGTGAAAAGCTCCAGCAATTCATAGTATAGCTTTGTGAAAAATGCGTGTTCTTGTGGAGAATCATCTGAACGCAAAATCTCTAGCTGAAATAGTTTTTCTCGGAAAAGATCAGGATTATTTAGATTTTGTCTTTTTGCCAACTCAAAATACGGTTTGTAAAAATCGTTAGGAATTTCTTTGATACATCCAAAATCGATAACCAATAACTTTTTATCATCTGAAATAAGGAAATTTCCGGGATGCGGATCTGCGTGCACTTTCTTCAGGATGTGCATTTGATACATATAAAAATCCCAAAGCGTTTGCCCTATTTTGTTCAAATCTTCCTGAGAATTGTTCAGTTTTGTGAATTCAGAAAAATGTTTCCCGTTCATCCAATCCATTGTGATGATTCTTTCACACGAAAATTCAGGATAATATTTCGGAAAGTCAAGATTCGGAAGATGGCTACATTTTTCCGAGATATCCTGACTTCTTTTCAGTTCAAGATCATAATCAGTTTCTTCAAAAAGTTTATTTTCTACTTCCTGAAAATAAGATTCTGAACCTTCTTTTTTGATATTGAACATCTTCATCGCAATTGGTTTTACCATTTTCAAATCGCTGGAAATGCTTTCTCTCACTCCGGGATATTGAATTTTGACGGCAAAATTTTGATCACCTTTTTTAGCTTTATGAACCTGACCAATACTTGCCGCATTCACAGATTCCGTTGTAAAGTCGTCAAAAATTTCTTCCGGATTTTTACCAAAATATTTTCTGAAAGTTTTTTTAACCAAAGCTCCCGAAAGTGGCGGAACGGAAAATTGCGATAATGAAAATTTTTCAACATAAGCCTGCGGAAGAATATTTTTCTCCATGCTCAGCATCTGCGCAACTTTTAAAGCTGAACCTTTCAGTTCTTTCAAAGAGTCATAAATGTCGGAAGCATTATCTTCATTTAAAGTCTTCAACGCTTCGTGTTCGTTTTTGTCTTTCGTAATTTTATTACCGTAATATTTGATGTAATTAACGCCAACTTTTGCACCCGCTTTCAGCAAACTGCTCGTCCTTTCTAATTTCCCTGTTGGTATTTTATTAAGTGTTTTCATTTAACTTTTTCTAAATTTTTCTTTGAATAAGAACTTCCCTAGATCTACAACTTTTCTCAACGGTTCATTATCCATCAGTTCGAATCCTGTATCAATCGTTTTTTCGATGAAAATGTCTGTCTTTTCAAATGATGGCGAAGTGTCTTTTTTCCAAAATTCGATGGCAGAAACCAAATGCAGCCAAAGTGCTTCTTCACGGGCTTTTTCGTGAAAATTTTTGATGTCATCTTTAGCTTTTTTGATTATTTTCCAATCATTAAAATCTAAAGTTTTGACGAAATCACGATGCGCTTCTTTTAATTGATTTGAAATTTTCGCAGAATGTAATTTGTCATTTCCAAGAATTATCAGAACCAAAGATCTGTTCATCGTCATATTTTCGAAAAAGATAAAATAGACGTTCAGTAATTTTTCTTTTGAAGTAATTTCGTTTGAACTGTTGACTTCAGAAGCCAATTCCAGAGATTTATCAAAAAGATTCACCAGCATCATTTTTTCAATCTGTTCAAAACTCGAAAAATAATCGTAAAAATCTTTCTCTTCAAATTCATTGTCTTTGGCAAAACGGTAAATGTTTTTCGGTCTTTCACCGTGATTTAAAATGTAATCACCGTACAGTTCAAATATCTTATCTTGTGTAATCAGAATATCTCTTTCCATTATTAAATTTTATTTACAACAAATTTAGTAATTAATTTTACTAATTAAATAAATAAAGTATAGATTTGTACTATATAAATGATTTAAATTATAACAAATGCTCAAAGTACAAGCTCAATCTAATATACCGACAGATTTTGGAATGTTTACAGTATATGCATTTTCTGAAAATGAAAATGACTGGAGTCCTCATTTGGTTTGGGTTGCGGAGAAAACTGATTTTAATGAAACTGTAAATGTGCGTTTCCATTCAGAATGCATCACCGGAGAAGTTTTTCATTCCAGAAAGTGTGAATGTGGGCAACAATTGGATGCTGCAATGGAATTTACTTCAGAAAACGGTGGAATCATTATTTACCTTAGACAGGAAGGAAGAAATATAGGAATTATCAATAAACTTAAAGCGTATGCACTGCAAGAGCAGGGTTTTGATACGGTAGAAGCCAATCTGAAACTAGGTTTGCCGGCAGACGGTAGAGATTTTGGTGTCGCCATAGAAATTTTAAAAATTCTTAATATCTCAACCGTAAATCTTCTGACCAATAATCCTGAGAAATTAAAATCTCTTGATAATAGCGGTATTTTGTTAAACAAAAGAATTCCGCTGGAAATTGATTCTAACGCTACCAATGAGTCTTACCTTATCAAAAAGAAAGATTATTTCGGACATTTTTTAGAAAAGGTATAGTTTTCTCATTGGATGTGAGAAATTCTGACCATCAATCAAATTCATCATTATGAAAAAAATACTGCTTACAGGAGCTACAGGATATATTGGGAAAAGAATGATCAGCGTGATTACCGAGCAAGGCTACAAGGCTGTTTGCTGCAGTCGTGATGTCAGCCGTTTTTCGAAGCCTGCAGGAATTAAAGATGATCTGATAGAAGTTATTGAAGTCGATTTTCTGAAAGAGGAAACTTTGAAGAATATTCCTGATGATATATCGGGAGCTTATTATCTTATGCATTCAATGAGTTCAAGTGATGATTATGAAGAATCTGAAAAAATTTGTGCTCAGAATTTTGTTTCTGCAATCGAAAAAACGCATTGCGAACATATCATTTACTTGTCCGGATTGGTCAATCAGAAAGAATTATCAAAGCACCTGAATTCGAGATTTAATGTCGAGAAAATATTGATTGAATGTAAAATTCCGACAACTGTTTTACGGGCAGGAATAATCATTGGCTCGGGTAGTGCTTCATTTGAAATTGTCCGTGATCTCGTGGAAAAGCTTCCCGTAATGATCACTCCAAAATGGCTGGAAACAAAATGCCAACCGATTGGAATCGCCAATGTTCTGGATTTTCTGATTTTCACCTTATTTAAAAAAGAAACCTACCACAAAAGTTTCGACATCGGTTGTGATGATGTTTTAACTTATAAAGAAATTCTTTTAGGTTACGCTAAAGTGCGAGGTTTAAAAAGAAGCATTTTCATTTTACCGGTAATGACACCGAAATTATCATCCTATTGGCTGTATTTTATTACTTCGACCACTTATAGTTTGGCAAGTTCACTCGTCGGAAGTATGAAGATTGAAGTCATTTGCAAGCAAGAGAGTCTTGACGAAATTAAGAAAATAACAGGCGTTCATCCATTAAGTTATAAAGAGGCTTTGCAAAGAACGATGGCAAAAATTCAGGCTAATGAAATACGTTCCAGCTGGAAAGACAGTTTTATCAGCAGCAGAAATGATTCTTCGCTTAAAGAATATATTGAAGTTCCTCATTTCGGATGTTTCAAAGATATAAGAAGTTATGAATACGATGATCGTGAAAAATGCCTAGACAGAGTTTTTGGCTTAGGTGGCAATAATGGTTGGTACGGACAAAGTCTTTGGAAAATAAGAGGTTATATGGATGTTATGGTGGGTGGTCCCGGCTTGAGAAGAGGCAGAACACATCCGACTCTTTTACATGAGGGTGATGCACTGGATTTTTGGCGCGTGATTTATGCCAACAGAGATGAAGGGAAATTGATTCTCTTTGCTGAAATGAAATTACCTGGAGAAGCTTGGCTAATGTTCAAATTATATAGAGGGAAACTTTGGCAGAAAGCGGTTTTCCGGCCGAAAGGATTGTGGGGGAGACTATATTGGTATTCAGTTTTGCCATTTCACGGAATTATTTTTAAGGGGATGGTAAGAAGATTAGCTGATAATTCTTTAAAATAGATTTTTTAGTCTCATAAAATATTTTCTGCTGCTAGCTAATTCAAGTCTTCTACAAAAGTGTACGAGAAATGAACCTCTGTGGTCACTTATGGGTAATTTTTTAAAATTTTCTGCTATTCTGAACAAGGAGAATGTAAAATAAAGTCACAGAAATTTTTTGATTTAAAATTAGGTATCATAAAAGCACATATATCAGCTTTGATATTACCAGAAGTTGTTTCCGTTTTGTGCTCAAATCCATTAAAAAAATGTTGGAATAATTTTGTTTTTAAAATCATTTCGTGGGAATGCTTTTAATATTTCCTCTCTGTGTTTTGAAGTTAAATGTTCATAACCTTCTCCCATAAGATTCAAGCCAACACCTGAATAAATCAAAGCTACCTCATTCTCTTTGTGTTATGCAATAGCGATGGTGGTATGTAAAGCAATAGTATTACAAACCAGTTGCAATTTCTCCTTTGGTAATCCGTGACTTCCTAAAAATTCTCTTGCTGCATTGGCTCCGTCTACTTCAAATCTAAGATTCTTACTGCTTATAGTTCGATACGAGACCTAAATCGTGAAATACAGAAGCGACTACAATAACTCTGTATCGCGATCTAAATTATTGCTTTGATCCCTATGTTTACAAAGTCCTGTCGATAATCAGCCGGAGCCATTGACTGAATTGTTCTGAAGTAGAGCTCGTATGAAATTTATTTTACAGGTTTTGAGCTAAACTGTAAAAACCTTTTTGCTTCTGCTGTAATCTGTCCGTTGATAATTTCTTTTGCGTTTTTGTTACTGCATCTTTTGCAGATTTCACTTATAAAATGCTTAGCTCTGTTCACATACAGATGCTATAGGTTTCAATTGATCTGTTTTTTCGTTTTCTGTAATGTTTTTCGGGAAGGTCACAAAGCTCAGAATAAACGTTACTGTCAACAACAGAATGCTTACCCATAAAACATAATGAATTCCGTAATAAGCACTTACTAGTCCTCCGAGAAATGCACCTAATGAAATTCCAATATTAAAGGAGGAAGTCAGTAAACTATTTACAAATTCTAATGCATGATGGGGAACAGATTGTGTTGTTCGGATATTTGAAACCAAAAATCCCCCAGTATGTATCATTCCCCACAGGGATACAATGATGACCATAGGAATATAGTTTCCTCCAAGATAGTAGGCGAGTATCTGTACCGTCACTAAGAGGATTAAAAATATTCTTGCAGTCAAGAGCACATTGCGATTCAATGCTATTCCCATGAGCCAATTACCTAAAGTGCCCATACAACCGAAAAGGAGTAGCATTATACTGATTTGTGCACCATCCATTTTGGTAATCTGTTCAAGGTAAGCAGTAAGGTAGGTATAACTGGCAAACATTGCTGCTAATGTGGCTATGGTAGAAATCAGATTGAGCCATAACAGAGGACTTTTCAAAACCGTTACCTGATTCCTGGTGGATATTGCAGGATCTGCCGGTATAGAAGGTATAAAGAGGAGCAGGCCAATAAAAGCAATCAAACTTATAGAGCTACTAAGGAAAAATGATGCCTGCCAACTATGAAAGAGATCTACTGCATAAGTTGTTAAGGGAATACCGAGTACTGTGGCTAAGCTTAATCCCAACATTACTGTAGACACCCCTTTTGCTCCTTTTTCCTTGAATGCAATTGCAATAGAAATATTCCAGAATAAGGGATGTAATATCGCTGGCAAAATTCGTGCAACCATAAGCATCGTGAAATTGGTGGAAAATGCAGAGAGTAAGTTGGATAAAACAAATATACTCATGACTAGACATAGCAAGAGTTTTCGGTTTATTTTGGTTGTTAATGACGTGATAAAGGGGGAAGAAACTGCGACAGTTATCGCAAAGGCACTAAGTAGCCAACCCGCTGTATCGAGAGATACACCGAATTGCCGACTAAGAGTCGGTAGAATGCCGATTATCCCAAATTCAGTGGTAATAATGCCAAAGGCTCCGAGTGCTAAAATGTAGATTGAAGTTTTCATTAATGCATAAAATTATGATGTAGCAAATTTGAACAGAAAATTTGTAAAAAATCAGTATATTTTAATGATAATTGAGTATTTTTACCATATGAGAAGAGAGAATATAGATCAGTTGGTAAAAGTAGAATACCATCAGGCGGCCAGCTGTCCCTTAAAAGATAGCCAGTACTCCTTTTTCCAAATTATATGTGTAATCTCTGGAAGAGGATTTCTTAAGATAAACAACAATATTGCTTCTTATGGTAAAGGCAGCCTGATTCTGCTTACACCAAATGACCAACACAATCTGGAAATTATTGAAACTACGGAGCTTTTGCTCGTGAAGTTCAGTGAACGTTATATAAAGGAATACAAGTGGAATAGTATTAATTCTATGGAATGTCTACTATATGGTGCTTCCTTTTTGTCTGGGTGTATTTTACAGAATAAACCTGATATCGTTTTGGTTGATTCGATCGTAGCTTCACTGCTCCACGGCCTAAATCATCCAGACCTATACCACGAGGAGCTGACCTTACATTACGTAAATGCATTGATCGTGATCGCTGCAAGGAATATTTCAAAGATGAGAGCTGAGTATGTTACTTCCGGTACTGATAAAAGAGTAGTTGATATTATTGACTATATCCAGGGAAACATCCATGATCCAGCAGTGCTGAAGGTTTCTGTGATATCTCGGAAATTTGGCTTTTCAGACACCTATCTTGGCAGTTACTTTAAAAAGCAATGCGGGGAAACTATCCAGCAATATATATTGAATTATAAAATGAGATTGATTGAACATCGGCTCTTATTTAGTGATATGAGGGTCAATGAAATTGTAACTGAGTTTGGTTTTTCAGATGAAAGCCATCTGAATAAGTTTTTTAAAAAACGACATCATATGAGCTTGACGGAATTCAAAAAGATGAAAGGATATAAAGCAATGGTATAAATATCACGCAACTTATAACCTTGGAAATTTACTCATCTTTGTTCTTGTTATGGAGTTTGGTTAATGCATTTTTACTTTTATCCTCCTTTATACCCACTGATCTTCCGTCAAATCGTATTTATTTTCTGTGTGAAGGCTTACGCTAATGCAGTTTAATTTACTGAAAAAGAGTTTTAGAAATTCTTAGTTTAAATTTAAATACAGTTCTCACCACTTGAGATTACTTGAATTGACTTATAAAGTTTCTGTCAAAATTTATTTCTCCACTATCGAAATTAGTTTTACCATCATCTCAATTACTCCTTTTTTTTGCAGAGGAATAACATTGCTTACAATTGTATAACCTTCTACAAATGGAATAAGAAAACTTACAATTTCATGGGGTTTTTGACAGAATGTGGAGACCAAATCTATCATCCACAAGCAGTACGTCTTGTAATAAGTTTCTACAGCATCCTGCAGTTCTTTATTTCTTGCTGCCAAAGTCCATATTTCCTGAAACATTAAGGTCTGATTGCTTGATCTTCCATCTATCAACAACATATTCAATATCTTTTCCAGAAAAACATTTTTATCCGGTGCGTTGTTAACACTCAAAATTTTAATAGCCTGAGAAAGTTCTTTCTTGCAACTTTCAAAGTAAAATTCTACAGTGGCGATCAAAAGCAGGTTTTTATCCTTATAATAATACTGAAGATTGCTTAAAGACAAATTGGCATTTTTTGCTACTTTCCTCATAGAGAGATTTTCTGCTCCTTCCTTGGTAAGTAAATCTATCGTTGTTGCTAAAATCTTGTTTAAACGCTCCTCTTTTTTGTCCATGCGGTAAATTTAAAAATAAAATATTAAAGTAGTGTTTGTTTAGGTCAAATGACCTATATTTGTATTAGGTCATTTGACCTAATTTAACATTTAAAATATTTTTCATGGAATTACAAGAAAAAAGAATCTTAATCATTGGCGGTTATGGCCAAGTGGGAAGCAACATAGCACGTCTCATCAGAAAAGCTGACAGTACCATTGAATTCATTCTAGCAGGTAGAAACCCTCAGAATGGCGAAGTGCTTGCAAAGGAATTAACTAATGCTGAAACCGCCTATATCAATCTTGAGGAAGGTTTTACTTTAGCTCAATTTCTAAAAATTGACCTTATCATATCTGCATTGGGTGACCACAGCAATATCTTAAGGGAAACTGCTATTTTAAATGGTATTGCCTGTATTACGGTAAGCGAACTGGCTGATCAGATTTCTCCTACGGCGTTTCTGAGCCTGCATAAAACAATAGCGGCTCCGATTGTTTTTGCCGGACATTGGCAGGCAGGATTGTTGACTCTTGTGGTTAAGCAGCTGGTAGAAAAATTCAGCCATATTACAACTGTAGAAACGGCCGGATTATATGATGAGAAAGATCCCGTGGGACCATTGGTTACAGACGAGGTAACAGGTTTTGTAGGCCGGGCACTGATACGTCAGGCTGGAAAATGGCTGCATGTAGAATCTAAAGCTAATACAAGATTAATTAATCTGTACGATGATTCATCGGCGGTGGGTTATCCAATGGGTACTCTTGATGTTCCCAGTATCGCTGCATTTACTGGTGCCGGAAATATCCGATTTGATTTCATTGTCGGTGATTCAATAGGCAGTGGTAAGGGGTTGGAAGCTTCGCATGATCTGTATATTGAAATTGAAGGTGTCTTATTATCCGGTGAAAAGAAGAAGCTTCGCACGGTAGTTTACGGATCAAAGGGAAATTCTCATCTCACTGCTGTAGGTATATATTTGATTACAGAAAAGATATTAGGTCTAAACGGAAAATCCGAGCAGAAGACAGGAGGCCTGTATCTTCCTGAAACTATTGTTGCAGAAGACAATATCATCAAACGTTTATCAGGATTCGGAATTCACACCATTGAAGATATCGGTTAGAATCTAATCTAAAATTTATTCAATTTAGCTTTTAATATGAAAAAAACATTAATCATAATCTCACTTTTGCTTTTAGCATTCAACGTTAATGCACAAGCAAAAAATAATAATCTAAAACAACAGAAAAATATGAACAACACAACAATCCTGCACACAGCCAATGAATATGTATCAAAAGGCGATTATGAAAGTTTTTTAGCTTACTGCACCTCTGATACGAAATGGGTATTTGTGGGCGAGCGTATCCTTCATTGTAAAGAAGAGGTTCGGGCCTATATGAAAGAATTTTATATTGAACCACCGGTATTTGATGTGGAATTGGCTATCGAAGACGGGGATTTTGTCACGGTAACGGGTAACATAAGATTAAAAAATAAGATGGGGAATTACGAACATTTTAATTACTGTGATATCTGGCGATTCGAAGATGGAAAAATTGCGGAGCTGAAAGCATTTGTGATAGAAAAGAATTAAGGGTTAACTTTATTAAAAGCTGCTTCTATGTTTAGCTAAAAAGGTTTTTTTGAATTATTTATCTGTAAGTCATTTGTAACAACTCAATATTTTTTTAAGAAAAATTTAGCATTTAAACAGTTACCACATGGTACGGCTCTTGAAAAAAGATAAATACACTAGCAAAAAATATTTTATTATGGACAACAGTAAAACAGTATCAACTTTAAATGATTTATTAAACATTACGAACGACAGAATCAAAGGATTCAGCAAAGTAGAAGACAAAGTATGGGAGACGTATTCACCGTTAAAAATGATTATGATCAAATGGTGAGAGAATCTCAAACGATGAAATCTGAACTGATAGCACTAATCAGTGAAAGTGGAGGTGAAGTGGATGATACTTCCACAACTGCCGGAGCATTACACAGAACTTGGATTGATGTTAAAAATGCATTTGGCGGTGATAATGCTGAATCAACATTGGAAAATGTGGTTTTTGGAGAAAATGCAGCGATTGACGCATATGAAGAGGCACTCTAAGATGGAAATTTATGTCCTCAAAGCACAGCGGTTGTTGCTCGTCAATTAGAACAGTTAAAATCATCTTATACAAAATTTGAAACACTTAATACAAGTGTAGATTAGTAATATAGTTATTATTTGATTGACTCCTAAAAGCGAAAGTTTTTAGGAGTTTTTGCTTACAATTAAATGCAATCAATAATTTCGTAGTTAGCCTTTGTGTACGTTTCGTCATCTTGCTTTGCTAAAACTTCAATATCACCTTATCCTATTTCATCTTTGGGAATTTCAATAAAATAATTCTCTGCTTTTTCGTTCTGACTGAAATGTTCTTTTGTAAAATCTATAAACTGCATAATAGTAATGTATTTGGTCTAGAGCTAACTAAGCAAATACTGTACAAAAGTTTTTATTAATTGATGTGGAAATCATAGTATCCTCCGAAATTTACTACTCTACCAATATATTTTACCCTCTATGATTATAGATGGGAGTTTTTTGTTTTTTAGAACAATAAATAATTTTAAAATTTAACTTATATTTAGATATCTAAAATTCCTAGATGCTGGAAAATTTTGAATTTTATCTTTTTTTGGTTCTGCTTATAACTTTGCTCATTATGCTGGCTAAGAAAATTCAGGTTGCATATCCGGTTTTACTGGTATTAGCGGGACTTCTCATCAGTTTTATCCCTGGTGTGCCACCTGTCAAAATAGAACCCGAATTATTATTCATTATTTTTTTACCCCCTTTGCTCTATGAAGCTGCATGGTCAACCTCCTGGAAAGAACTTTGGCGATGGCGCAGGATTATTTTCAGCTTTGCTTTTGTGGTCGTTTTTTTTACTGCGTTGTCAGTGGCTGTTTTCGCAAATTATTTTATTCCCGGATTTTCCTTAGCTCTGGGTTTTTTATTAGGGGGAATTGTTTCTCCACCAGACGCAGTGAGTGCTGGGGCAATTTTAAAATTTGTAAAAGTGCCGAAAAGACTGGCCTCAATTCTCGAAGGTGAAAGTTTGCTCAATGATGCTTCTTCTTTGATCATTTTCAGATTTGCAATGATTGCTGCTGCTACCGGACAATTTGTTTGGCACGAAGCAGCAGGAAGTTTTATATGGATGTGTTTTGGTGGTGTGGGAATCGGACTTGTTATTGCGTATATTTTTATGAAAATGCACAAAATTTTACCTACCGATTCAAATATTGATATTCTATTGACTTTTATTGCGCCCTTTTCAATGTATTTGGCAGCAGAACAACTACATGCATCCGGAGTTTTGGCGGTTGTAACCGGTGGATTATTTCTTTCTTATCGCAGTCATGATTTTTTAAGCAGTGCATCAAGAATACGTACGGTAACAGTTTGGGAAAGTTTTTGCTTTTTGTTAAATGGGATTGTATTCATGCTCATCGGCTTAGATTTGCCAGAAATTGTTTCCGGATTGGGTGATACAGATATATTCACTGCAATCGGTTATGGAATAGCAGTTACTGTTGTCCTGATTATCGTAAGAATATTTGCGGGCTACGCAGCGGTGATTACAACTTTAATTATGAGAAATTTTATCACTGTTGCAGATGCAGAATCACCCGGCTGGCAAACGCCCATGATTATCGGTTGGACTGGAATGAGGGGCGTAGTTTCTTTGGCGGCAGCGCTTTCCATTCCCTTGACCTTAGATGACGGAACTCCGTTCCCACAAAGAAATATGATACTCTTCATCACCTTTATTGTCATTCTTTTAACACTACTTCTTCAGGGGCTAACACTTCCTATTTTACTTAGGAGGTTTCCTCCAATTGACCGGGACTTTATAAAAAGTGAGAAAGAGATAGATTACGAAATTCAAAACAGTCTGGCTGCAGTGGCGATTGCTAAAATTCGCAGCGATTATGCTCACAAGATAGAAAGTTTCCCGGCATTAAAAGATCAATTACAGAAATATGAAAACCAATTGAGCAGTTCTGAAATTATTCTTAATTTTGATGAATACAGAAATATTTATATTGACATTCTCGAAACTCAAAGAAGTTGGCTGATCAATAAAAACCGTGAGGAACTTTTGTTAGATGAAGAAATAATCAGAAAACATCTTCGGCTGCTTGATCTTCAGGAGGAAAGATTGAATATGAAAAGCTAGGACTTTGCTACAAATAGTTTTGAGACCTTTTAATTTTTTTTTCAGAATAAAATCTTTGGAACTGTTGAACATTCTATTTTGCCTTTATAAACCTTTAGAAACTTACTGATTCAATGGGAAATGATAGATGTATTTTATTCTATGGCTTAATCAGTATTTTAAACCAATAATAATATTCTTGCAATATTACTATACCATCTTTATAGGTTACAATAATTTGCTTTCAAAATATCATTATAAAGAAAGAGTTTTCTTCACGCAATATCACTGGAATTTTTCAAAAAACATCGTTTATATTTAATTTAACTATTTCATGTGCTGGAATTTTTTTAGTTATATCCAAAATACTTTCAATAATTATAAGAGTATGAAAAATAGAGATCTCACTGTAGAATACATAGCAAACAAAACTGAAATTTCAAGTCTGAGTTATTGGCAATCTTTTTGCTGAAAAAATTCATCATACACTTTGAAGGTTTACAGGAAATCGTATTTGAAATTGAATAAAAAAACAGATAATCATAATTTATAGTAAGTAATAGAATGATACATTCCTTTTTAATGATAGGCCAATCAAATATGGCAGGACGCGGTTTATTAAATGACGTAGTTCCTATTTATGATGAGCATATAAAAATGCTTCGAAACGGAAGATGGCAAACGATGGTTGAACCTATAAATTATGACCGTCCTACTGCGGGAATAGGACTTGCAGCTTCCTTTGCAGAAGCTTGGCTCTTAAAAAATGACTCTGCTGAAATTGGTTTGATTCCTTGTGCAGATGGAGGAACGAGTTTAGAGGATTGGGCAATAGATGGATTGCTTTTTGAAATTGCAGTTACGCAAGCAAAACTGGCTCAAAGAACAAGTATATTGAACGGTATCCTTTGGCATCAAGGTGAAAATGATTCAACTCCTAATAATGCGAATCGTTATGGTGAAAAATTTTCGGTAATTGTAAAGACCCTTAGAGATAAGCTCAATGTGCCCACTGTTCCAATTATCTTGGGCGGACTCGGTGATTTTTTAACACAAGGTAACTTTGGTTCTTACTTCTCAGAATATCACATTGTCAATAAGGCTTTGCAGGATTTCGCAGAATCAAATGCGGATTGTTATTTTGTTTCTGCTTCTGGACTTACCGCCAATCCTGATTTGATACATTTTGATGCTGTTTCACAGAGGAAACTTGGCATCAGATATTTTGATGCTTTTAATGAACGTAAAAATGTAAAATGACCTTCGACCGCATAATAAATTACTCTTGTAAGAAATATTTAAAACAAGGAACAAGCGATAAAACGAGCAGTTGAAACAATCTTTGCTTTAATACGATGCAGGTTTATACATTAACTCAAAATAGTATGAACTCATAAGATTATCGAATCCGAAAAACTAAAACCTTTGGTCAACAAAGTTTTCTAATTGTCGGAAGTCGACAGGACCCACAGCTTACTGAAAACCAAAATGGGTGATGAAGATTTCTATGGAAAGTGGAATTGAGATCGAAAATGATATCCCCTTATCTCAAACATTACTTGTTTAAATTTATCTTCATTCATATATATCTGATTTTTAGTTGGACGTTTTGGCAATATCTGTCAGATTACATAAGGAAATAGATATTGGATATTATGACTTCATTATTTCATCGGTATTCTGATCATGTGTAACAACACCATAATGCACCACTGTGTTTCATCATTGGTGGATGCAGTGGAGGGTTTCAGGGGCATTTTGATGCGGATGAAATGGATTACAGGCTAATAATTTTTTGAATAGATACGCAGGGTAGCGATCAAAATATTTTGTAATTATTCATTAATAAAACTTTATGAAAAATTAATTCACTATTATAAATAAATTAATTTGTTCCGAAATGTAATTTTCAGCTATATTGTGATCGATTTGATATATTATCTTTTCTGCATGCAAAAGTTCAATTAAATTTCTTTATAGACACTATATTATATATGAATAATTATCCGGTACCTGCTAATGAGGAAGGAAGAATCAAAAAGCTGGCGTATTTCGATCTGTTAGATTTAGCAAAAGATCCGCAATTAGACATTTTTGCAGAAACGGCATGCCTAATTGCGGATTGCCCGGCCTCTCTGATAGCAATGATGGAAAGCGAAACTCAGGTCATTCAAAGTTGCATAGGGATGTCCTTGGATTTTGTTGAAAGAAAAAATACGGTATGCCAATATTCTATTGAAAGTGGAAATGTGGTTGTGATTCAGGATACATTATTAGACGGGCGTTCATCCGAAAATCCACTAATAAAAGATGGTGGAATCCGCTTTTATGCTGGTGTTCCATTGATTGATGATGAAGGTTTTGCTTTGGGAACACTTTGTGTTATTGATTATAAGCCTAAAGTATTATCAGAGAACCAGATAGCTACATTAAAAAAAATAGGAGTGGTTGTTACAAACCATTTGGTCAGTAAGAGAAAAAACATACAGGCAGAATACTTCGAGCAGACCTTTAGTATTTCTAACAACCTGATCTGTGTTTTAGATAATAATTTAAGATTAAAGGAAGTAAATCCATCTTTCGAAAAAGCTTTTGGACTTACTAAAGTACAGGCAATTAGTCAAAAATTTAGCACGATTATATCAGATGAAGCTTTTTCCGATTCATTACTTTTAGAAAAATTTAATGATGGAGATCAGGAGTTTGCATTTACCTCTTCTACTGTTGCTGATAATTCAACTCCGATTACTGTAGAATGGTACATGAAAAAGAACGATGATCACTCCGAAATCTTCTGTTTTGGCGTTAATATTACGAATCGTTTAGAAGAACAGTTAAAACTAGAAAGTTCTGAACGTCGTTTCAGAAGCTTTTTCGAAAATGCAATAGGACTCATGAGTATGCACGATATGGAAGGCAATATTCTTGCAGTAAATGAAAAGGGAAGGGAAACTTTAAAATACTCTAATAATGAAGTAAAAGGATTAAATCTAAAAGACTTGGTTCCAGAAAAAAACCATGATCTCTTGGAGCAATATTTGCAGAAGATCGGTTCTCATACTGAAGATGTCGGAAATATGATACTTCAGACAAAAGAAAAGGAAGAGTTAATCTGGATGTATCACAACATTGTTGAAATTGATACAAAAGGAGAACCATATGTTATAAGTACTGCTTTGAACATTACTGATAAAGTAGCTTTAGAAAGAGATTTATTACATACAAAAAAAGTACTTGAACAGACAAATTTAGTAGCTCAGGTAGGAGGATGGGAAGTCAATTTTGAAACAAATTCTGTATTTTGGTCACAACCTTGTAAAGAAATCCATAAAACTGACCCTTCATTTCAACCTGATCTTGAAACCGCTTTAGATTTTTACGAGGAAGACAGTAGAAAAAAGCTACAATATGTATTTGAAAAAGCTGTTAATGAGGGTGTTCCGTATGATGAAGAGTTACAGCTGATACGAAAAGATGGCGTGATGATCTGGGTAAGAGTAAAAGGAATTCCAGAGTTTGAAGAAGGGGTATGTAAAAAAGTATTCGGTATTATACAGGATATAGATGGCTTCAAGAATATCTATCTTGAGTTAGCTAAAAAAGAGGCCATGTTACAGTCATTTGTAACTTACGTTCCCACCGCCGTAGCAATGTTTGATAAAGATCTTAATTATCTTTCTATAAGCAGCAGCTGGAAAAATGAATTTCAGATGAAGGATCGTGAGCTTATTGGAGAGAATATTTTTGCTATTTTTCCCAATGTAAGTGATGAAAGGAAGGAAATATACGATAATGCTTTGAAAGGCAAAACTTACAGCAATAAAGACTTTACTGTCGCAATCCCAAACAAAGAAGAATTACAGCATTTTAATTTTAATGTTAGCCCCTGGTATCTTTCGAATGAGATTATTGGTGGTGTTATTGTGTCTGCACAAAATATTACCGATTCTGTGAGAATAAATGAGGAGCTAAAAAATGCAAAACAGATGGCAGATATTGCCAACAAAACCAAGTCTGAATTTTTAGCCAATATGAGTCATGAGATAAGAACTCCGCTGAACGGCGTCATCGGGTTTTCTGATCTTCTGCTTCAAACTCCGTTAAATGAGATACAAACGCAGTATCTCAATTACATTAATGAGTCTGGCGAAAACCTTCTGAATATCATTAATGACATCCTTGATTTCTCTAAAATTGAATCAGGAAAAATGGAACTTTTGATAGAGAAAGCCAATGTGTATGACATGGTGAGCCAGGTTATCAATGCAGTTCTTTATCAGTCTCAGAAAAAAAATATCGAACTTCTTTTGAATATTGAACCAGGGTTACCTAAAACAATCTGGCTTGATGAAACACGATTGAAGCAGATTTTGATCAACCTTCTTGGGAATGCTGTGAAATTTACAGAACAAGGTGAGATTGAGCTTAAAGTTGAAAAACTGAATTTAGACGATAAAAATATAAAGTTGAGATTCTCAGTAAGAGATACAGGAATTGGTATTCCCTTAGAAAAACAGCAGCATATCTTTAATGCTTTCACTCAGGAAAACAGTTCTATCAGCAAGCGTTATGGTGGAACAGGGCTCGGACTTACCATTTCAAATACCATTTTGAAATATATGGGAAGTAATCTTACTTTGGTAAGTGAACTTGAGAAAGGTTCTGTTTTCTATTTTGATATTGAGATTCCTTTTGAAATTTCTGATCAAAGCGAAGATGAAATACTGAAAATCAATAAGGTACTAATTGTTGACGATAATGAAGCAAACAGGGTTATTCTCCAGCACATGCTTGCTTACAAAAATATAGATTCTAAGCTCGCTGCCAACGGAATGGAAGCTCTTCAGATGCTTTTAGCCGGCGAGCGTTTCGATATTATTCTGGTAGATTACCACATGCCGATTATATCAGGCTTAGAAACAATTGAAAAAATAAAGCAGCTATTTAATGAAAAAAGTGAGGCATCGCCTCTCGTTATTCTTCATACATCTTCTGAAGAGCATGACGTTATCAATTCATTCAGAAAGGAAGAAAGCTCCTATTTTCTGTTAAAACCTATTAAATCTGAAGAATTATACAAGACGTTACGACGTGCAGTTAAAAGTTCAGAAAAAGAATTGGCTGCCGCTAAACCGGTGCAGAAAGAAGAATATTTCCCACTAATGACTTCTCCTAACGTTTTGCTTGTCGATGATAATCCGGTTAACATGGTTCTGAATAACAGAATGATGAAATCACTGATTCAGGATGCTAACCTAACAGAAGCAACGGATGGTTTACAGGCTTTAGAACAATGTCGTAATCAGTTTTTTGATATCGTTTTAATGGATGTACAGATGCCAGTAATGAACGGGATTGAAGCTACAAAACAGATTCGTCTGTTGCCGGAATATTCTGCCGTTCCGATTATTGGTGTTACCGCAGGAAATGTTTTAGGTGAAAAAGAAAAATGTCTGAGTTCGGGAATGAATGATTTCCTTCCAAAACCTCTTAGACAAAACGATCTTTTAGAAATACTGAAAAAATATATTGGCACTGGTATTCAGGAATTGTCTGAAATTTTACCACATCCTGAAGGATATTTGGATATGAATCTTCTGAGCGAGCAGATGGGTGACGATGATGATTTTAAAGTAATATTTTTAAACTTAGTGATTCAGGAGCTTGATCAAGCTAAAGAAAATATAAAATCAGCGGTGAAAGAAAAAAATACCGAAGAGCTAAAGAAAATTGTTCACAAGCTGAGAGGAACTGCTGGAACTGCTGGCTTAATTATGCTCACAGAACAAACTTCCAATTGGGAGAAACGCATTGAAGAAAACATGGACTATAATGCTATGGAGCACGATATAGTACATGAAATAACGGTAGGATTACAATTGATAAAAGATTTAGTATAAATAAATAATAAGACTATAGTAATTCTAATTGCTGAAGACGACGAACTTATTTTAAAAACATATGTATCAAA
Organism: Chryseobacterium aahli; assembly: GCF_022699665.1. GTDB lineage: Bacteria > Bacteroidota > Bacteroidia > Flavobacteriales > Weeksellaceae > Chryseobacterium > Chryseobacterium aahli. The sequence goes on from NZ_JALDNB010000003.1 coordinate 555,751, forward strand.
AGGGGATTACGAAAGTTTTTTAGCATACTGCACCTAAAGTTAATAAAGATGCTTACTACAGGAAGAGAAATAATATCTCTACAAACAAAGATGTTCGTAAACTTCAACAAATGGCTGTTTAATTATAAGGAAGCTATTCCTTTCAAAGATTATCAGAGTGAATCAATGTTTTTCTTTAAGCTAAGGAACTGATAAAGCGAAGACTTTAAGAGGAGATTATATTCTTGATGGAATTAAATTTTCAATGTCAATTCTAATTAAAGTTTCCCAAAAAAGCAGAAATAGTTGCATTGATACAATTTCATACTACGATTAAATATCCTGCTAACTAGGATGAGTTTCTTAGAAAATTATATGTAGTTATAAGATACTGATTGATACATTAATTTCTATTTTAAAATATATAATCGACTAATAATCATATTTTTGTGTTTTTTTTGATTTTATAGAGTTAAAATTTATCGGTATGTTGCATCGTATGGTGAACAAAGTTTTATTTCTCTCATTTTTCAATTTTCCTTTAATGATGTTGGAACTCATTTGTTACCAAACATCAATAATACATGATTTACTTGTGGTAAAATTAAGTTATCCTTTTCTTGTTCTATTTTCATACTAATGACAAAGCTACATCAGCTTTTTCAGCAAATTGTTGCTGTTTAAGATTGTTGCGGATGGTGAAACATTTATTGCTAAAAAAATAGCAACAAAGCATTTGGTCATTTCAAATAATGGTATTAGATTTGATTTAACCAATTATCACAGAACTATTAAATTAGAATAACAGCATTTATTTTACACCAATTTTAAATTTATTCTATTATGAAAAAACAAATCTTCATCGCCATGCTATCTCTAATAGCAGTAGGAACTCATCAGGTTCAGGCACAACATTCAGACCATGTGGGTACATCAGTCAATATTAATTTAGCAGATATTATTTCAATCGACGAAGGAAGTGTTGCTTCAGGAGGCGTTGTAGATTTTAATTATGTGAATACAACAGATTATAATTCTTCAAAAAGTGTAACGGTACCCAATAGTTTAGTCATAAATTCCTCCAAAAATTTCGATGTAAAAATAAAATCAGAGGGCGCAAATTTTGTAAGTGGCGCAAACCTTATTCCTGTAGATGTATTACAGGTAAAAGCGATATCGGGAGGAAGCTTAATGGGAACTATGAATGAGGTAACTTTATCTACAAATGATCAGATGCTTGTAAGTAACGCAAGTTTAGGTTCAAAACAAATTTTAAATATTGCTTATTCTATTTCGGCAGAAAAAGCATCAAAGGTTCTTCTAGGAAAACCAAAAGGAACATATACGCAAACAGTAACTTATACTGCGACTGCATTGTAATTAAAAAGAATAATTATTTATAAAAGCCCTCAACATGTAAATGTTGAGGGCTTTTCATTGAAATAAACCGTGTAGTTATTTTACTACATGAACTTCCATTTTCCACTACAAAGAAACTTTTATCGCCGCTGTAGATTTGTAGTGTTCAAAAGGAGAACAATTAAATAAAAATAAAAAATTAAATATTACTATCATGACAAAACAATTCGCAATCGCAGCCTTAACTATTGGAGCAATCGTATTAGGAACTAACAATGTTCAGGCTCAAAATACAACCGCAACAACAACAGTAAACATTACCCTGAACGATGTGATCTCTATCGACGCCGGAAGTACAGCAATTGGTAATACGGTTGATTTTAACTATGTTACTGCAGCAGACTATAACTCTGATCAAACGATTACTAAAGCCAACTCTTTGAAAGTTACTTCAACGAAGAACTTTAACGTTAAAGTAAAAGCAGGGGGTGCTAATTTCATGAATGGAGTTAACTTAATCCCTGTAAATGTTTTGACGATCAAAGCTGCTGCAGCTGCCGGAACAATGGGCGGAACAAAAAGCGCTGTAGTTTTATCTGCAACTGATCAAACTTTAGTTACAAATGCTCCACTAGGAAGTGCATTGACGTTGAATTTGGATTACACGATTCCTGCAGCGAAATCATCTTCTGCCGACATTTTAGGTAAACCAGCCGGAACTTATACGCAGACAGTTACGTATACTGCGACAGCTTTATAATAATTTTTTTCATATTAATATTTGTGATTTGGTGTTTCGAAGGCTTCCTACAGGAGGCCTTTGATTTTGAATGTATTGATAGCGATATAGAGAAAATTCAAAATCCGGGAATAAGTATCTATCAGCTGTAAGGTAAAATCTATGTTTTTGGACATTTAAATCTAATTAATACATACACCAAACATTCAGTAAATTTATTAAGTCGTTTTATATCTTTTTTAAAGTTATCAAATCTCAAAAACGATGATAACAAGTTTACCAACCTATAAATATTTTTTGTGAAAACCTAAAGAAAACTTATAAGCAAACAGTTACGTATACTGCAACAGCTTTATAATAAAAACACAGCAATTATATATACGCCCTCATCACTTTCTAGTGTTGAGGGCTTTTCTATTTAAGCGAAATGAATAAACCGTGTAGTTATTTTACTACATCAACTTCCATTTTCAACTACAAAGAAACTTTTATCGCTGCCGTAGATTTGTAGTGTTCAAAAGAAACAATTAAATAAAAATTAAATATTACTATCATGACAAAACAATTTGCAATCGCAGCCTTAACTATTGGAGCAATCGTATTAGGAACTAACAATGTTCAGGCTCAAAATACAACCGCAACAACAACAGTAAACATTACCCTGAACGATGTGATCTCTATCGACGCCGGAAGTACAGCAATTGGTAATACGGTTGATTTTAACTATGTTACTGCAGCAGACTATAACTCTGATCAAACGATTACTAAAGCCAACTCTTTGAAAGTTACTTCAACGAAGAACTTTAA
>NZ_JALDNB010000004.1 GCF_022699665.1 Chryseobacterium aahli
TTGCCGTATTTGCGTGTGCAAAAGTAATAACTTATTTCTAATTGACCAAATGTTTTTTAAAGAAATTTTAAAGTTTTTTAAGTAACCCTAAACCCTTTTCCTAAACCTTCAATCTGCTACTCCTGCGCTTCCCGTATTGGGATTGCAAAGATACAAATCTTTTTTATTCTCACAAATTTTTATCGCTAAAAATTTAATGAATCTTTTTCTGATTTACATCCCGTTAAAGTAACTTAAATTATATGCCCGAAGGCCCTCCTGCGCTACTGATATACTCTCGTTTTCAGTGGGGCAAAAGTACCAACTTTACCCCCATACTTCCAAATCTATTTAACATAAAATTCATATTTTATTCATATTTGACGGTAAAACCTTGAAAGCGTGGGAGAAAAATTTTCATTAGGTTAGAGGTTGGAGGATGGGGGTTAACGTGAATGTGTCGGAAACAACAATGTCATGTGGCGCTCCTACGGAGCTCATTCTCTTTATTGTAAATTACACTACAAACATCACGCTCCGATGGAGCTTATGATTTAATGTTTGAACGTGATGTTATAAACATAGAGGCCCTAATAGAGCTTATGAGTGATTCGGGATTTTTTTTTTACCTGTCGGTCTTATTGATAAAAGCATATCGGAAGTTTTGTTGAGATGTTGATTATGAGGTTTACTTGACTCTAATATATTTAATGTAGAAAGTCAGTTTTTACTTTGACAAGTTTTGATATATGACCACTACCCTAGCCCCGATAGAAACGGTTACCCCACAGCAAGCGTTGGAAAAAGCATTGGCGCGAGGAGTATGAGTGGATAGCGGGAGAAAGCTAATAATAAAAATGAAGTGTGACGGAGTTGTGATATATGAAACTATTTTTTAATAAGAAATGCCCCAGAAATTCTCTGAGGCAATATTTTAAAATCGTTTAAATTCAATATTATTTTGTTTCCTGATAAATGACTGACAGAAATTCGGCGAAAGATTTTTCTAAACCAACGATGTCACCAGATTTTAGATGAAGAGTTCCGTCGTTTTGGGAGCTGTTTCCTAATCGTGCTGAGGAAATCTGATAATATTGATCGGAATTTTTTGCACCTTTCTGAATTTTTATTGTGGAACCCAAAAGTTTCTTTGTTGAAATGGTGTACACTTCGCCAGAAGCTAAGGGAATCTTTAAATAAGTACGTGGAGAAATATTGTAGTCTTTTCTATTGATGCTTATCTTTTGATCTTTTGATGAGGATGCAAACAGATATAAATCACCTTGTTCCTGTGCCAATTTTTCGGAAGAAATATGATAGAGCTTAAGTCTATAATTTGAAGCATTAAATTTCTGAAAATTACCATCGACATTTTCGAATGGTTTTACAGTGTAAGAGTTGGCTCCAACTTCTTTTGCTTTCTTATAGATTTGAGAAAATACAGCAGCATCGTCATTTGAGAATCCCTGAACTTCGATTTCACCCAAATATTCTGCGTCGTTGATTTCTATAATATGATATAGAAATTTATCCTGATTCTCGTTGGTTTTTTCGACTTTAGTCAAGAACACGTTTTGCGCATTGATTATTTGAACAAAGAAAACCAATAAAGCAATGATAAGATTTTTCATGTGTAAAATTATTTAGAAAGAATTTCTACACATTCTTCCAGACTGTTTTCCCAATGCTTGGGTTCTATTTTATAAATTTCTTCAATTTTATCTAAACACATCGTACTTCTCTTTGGTCTTTTTGCCGGAGTTGGGTATTGCTCAGTGGTTAAAGAATTTAATTTCACAGATGATTTTGAAAAGTCTGCGATTTTTTTTGCAAACTCAAACCATGTAGTTTCGGGATAGTTGGAAAAATGGAAAATTCCGAAAGTTTTTTTCGGGTTTTCGATGATCTCCATAATTGCTTCTGCCAAATCGTTTGCGTTGGTAGGCTGACCAAACTGATCACCTACGATTCCTAACTCGTCTTTATGAGAGAATAAATTCAGCATCGTTTTAACAAAATTCTTATTAAACTCCGAATACAACCAAGATGTTCTTAAAATAATGGTTTGAGAATTTGCTTCTAAAGCTAGTTCTTCACCAATTCTTTTAGACTCACCATAAACTCCGATGGGATTTGTAAAATCATCTTCTGAATAATCTAAGTTGGTTTCGCCATCAAAAACATAGTCTGTAGAAACGTGAATGAAAACCGTTTGGTGCTCCGAACAAGCTTTTGCCAAATTCTCTACTCCATACGCATTCACTGCAAATGCCTTTTCTTTTTCCTGCTCGGCAAGATCTACTGCAGTATATGCTGAAGCATTAATGCAGAATTCCGGTTTTTGTTCTGAAAAGAACTCATTGATTTGCTCTTCACTGGTGATGTCTAAAGTTTTTGAATCTGTAAAAACGAATTCATAATCTAATTCAAAATTGGGAGCAATTTTCCTGATACAATTTCCTAATTGTCCGTTGCTGCCTATTACTACTATCTTTTTCATTATTATGAATTTTTTGCGTTTTGTGATCTTAAAAATTTAACTCTTGGCTGGAAATCTTTCTGTTCTAAATTTACAAAGAATTTGTGGAAAGTATCTTTTATGTCTTCAGGATGAACTTCTGACTTTCTTGTTTTGACATTGAAATAAATAACAGTCACCCAAAGAACTGCATGAACAGTTTTTTCATCGAGACTTTTCATTAAAATTTCGACCTTTGCCGTTCTGTCTTGTATTTCTATGGTTTTGCTGCTGATGACAACTTGGGTATTGTATCTCACTTCCCGTAAATATGCAATTTCGTTTTGAATAGCAATCCAGGTGCAGCCTGTTTTTTTTGTGTATTCTTCGTAAGTGAAACCATAAAATTCTTCTACATGATCTTCTCTGGCGTTAAACATGTAATCTAAATATTTCACATTATTCAGATGCCCAATAGGATCACAATCGCTGAATCTTATTTTTACCGTAGTTGATACTTCTTTTTCCATAGCGCAAAAATAAAAAAACCACCTCTAATAGAAGTGGTAGTTTTTATAAATCTTTGTTAATATCTCTATTAAGGCTGACCTAATTCTTTTTTAACAGCTGCAGTTGCATCAGGACCATTCTTGTAAACAAGACCAGTAGAGTTTGCATCCATGATATAATCGTAACCGTTTGCTTTAGCAACTTTGTTTACAACTTCCATCAATTTTTTCTCGATAGGCTCGAAAAGGGCATCCTGCTTAGCAGTAGCGTCTTTTCTCATTTTGTCTTCCATCTGAGCCATCTCTTCCTGAAGTTTTTGCATTTCCTCACCTCTTGCTTTGTTTTCAGCTTCGGTTTTCGTAGGAGCTTCTTTTTGATAAAGCGCATACTTCGCTTGTGCAGCTTCTCCCTTTTTCTTTATTTCAGCTTGTTTAGCATTTACAAAAGCTGTTAAATCTGCATCAGCTTTTTTCTTTTCTGGCATTGCATTAAGAATACCTGCGACATCTAACGTAGCCAATTTTTGGGCTTTTGCCATACCTACAGATACAACCATCATCGCTGCTGCAAATAATACACTTAATTTTTTCATAACGGGGTAATAAATAATTAATTTTGTTTTTAGATTTTAAATTTAAGCAAAAGTTAATTCTGAGAAACTAATTTTACTTTTTTTTACTTGATTTTTTTTCTTTATCTGTTGTTCCTTTTAATAGAATATCTAATACTTTGTCTGTATAATCATATCTTTTTTCAAGAGAAATCACATTAATGTCGTTACTTTTATCAAGAACTATGCCCAAACCATTCTTTTGTACCATCGTTCTGATGGCTGTAAAGATTTGATCCTGGAATGGCTCTACCAAGTTGGCTCTTAATTGGTGAATCTCACCTGTTTTTCCGAATCTTAAACTTGTAGTGGTTTTGATGTTTTTATCTAAATCTGCTACTTCCTTTTCTCTCAACTTCAACTGATCACCTATCAATAAAACTTTTTCGTTTTCGAAGGCTGATTTTTTCTTGTCGTACTCAGCCTGCATACTTTGAAGTTCTTGTTCCCAAGTATCAATCTGAGAATTTAATCTTGCTTCTGCCTCTTTATATTGCGGCATCATATTCAAAATATAATTGGTGTCAACAACGCCTATTTTCTGAGCATTGCTGAAGCCGAAAAGCAAGAGCGCTAAAGATGTGAAAAGTATTTTAAAATTCTTCATTTTTATTATAAAGATTGGTTCATTAGGAAGTGGGTCTGGTTTCCATGAGGTTCTGTACTTAAAATTGTCTTATCAAAACCATAAGCAAAATCAAATCCGATCAAACCAAATGCCCCCATGTAAACTCTTACACCAACACCAATTGATCTTTTCAACTGGAAAGGGTTGTACTTGCTCCAAGTGTTCCAAACATTACCACCTTCAGCAAAAGTCAATGCGTAAATTTTGGCAGTTTGACTCATTGATATCGGATATCTTAGTTCTAACGTAAATCTATTGTAAATAGTACCTCCACCTCGTGGGGTAATATCATCGTATTCTCCTCCGTAAGTAGAAGCATTTTCGTAACCTCTCAAAGGAATTAATTCTCTACCGTCAAATCTACCTCCAAAAAGTCCTGTACCACCTACATAGAATCTTTCAAATGGCGGAGCTCCCAATTGCTTGTTATACCCATCCATGAATCCCATTTCAGCAGAAGATCTTAAAACCAATTTACCGGCAACTTCGTTGTAAACGTCCGCTTTAAATTTGATTTTATAGAATTCCATCCACTTATATTTGTCTGTAGGAGACATTGTAGAGTAGTCTTTATTGCTAAACAATGAATATGGCGGAGTAAATTTACCTGACAATTCAATATTAGAACCCGTTGTTGGGAAAATAGGATCGATACCCGCAGAGTTTCTACTTAATCCAATATTTAAACTTAAGTTATTGGCGTTACCATACAATTCTGTAGTATCCCCAAACTCAAACGGATAGTTACTGAAGTTATATTTTTGGAACTGAATACCAGTGTATAATGAGAAATAATCATCCGGCCATTTCAACAATCTGTTCAGACCTACCGTTGCCGAGAAAATATTTAATCTCTGATCCGGACCGCTTACCTGACTATAATTTACTCTTGAGTTATTTAAACTTACAGAAAGTGCAGTTGGCTTCGTACCAAATAACCAAGGCTCTACAAAAGAAACACCATAGTTTTGGAAATACTGACCTGCTTGTGCTGTGATAGACAATGTTTGCCCGTCTCCCTGAGGAACCGGTCTGAAGTCTTTGAATTTCAAGAAATTTCTAAGAGAGAAGTTGTTGAACGTCAATCCTAAAGTTCCGATAAAGCTGTTACCACCATAACCTGCCTGCAACTGAACCTGAGAAGATCCTTTTTCAACCAATTTCCAATTGATATCTACCGTATTATCCTGCTGATTAGGCTGAATATCCTGACCAATTTGCTGAGGGTCAAAGAATGACATCCCTGCTAAATCAAAATACGTTCTTTTAATTTCTGTTTTCTTGAATAATTCTCCCGGTTTTGTTCTTAAAGCTCTTAAAATAACGTGGTCATGGGTCGTTGTATTTCCTTCCCAAGTCACTCTGTTCCAAGTTGCCTGCTCTCCTTCATTGATTCTGATTTCTAGGTTGATGTTATCTCCTGAAATAGATTTTTCTACCGGTGTAATGTTTGAGAAAAGGTAACCGTTATTCATGTACATCGATTTGATATCAGAATCGTCTTCCTTACCACCGTCTTCCCCAACTTTTTTGTTGAATCCTACCGCATCATAGATATCACCTTTTTTATATCCTAACTTTCTTTGAAGATATTCTGTAGCGTAAACTGTATTTCCGGTGAAAGTAATATCACCGATGTAGTATTTTTTACCTTCTTTCAGTTTTACGTTAATTTCGTAGTTATTTTTCTTATTTCTCCAAACAGAATCAGAAACAATTTGAGCATCTCTGTATCCTAAAGAGTTATAATAATTAACTAAACTCTGTTTGTCTTCCTGATATTTTTCTTCGATAAATTTTGAAGATTTTAAAATACCACCAATACCAAATCTTTTTTGTTTAGTTTCTTTGAATGCTTTCTTTCTTAATTTAGCATCAGTAATACTTTCGTTACCTTCAAACTCGATATGGCTGATTTTTACTCTTCTGCCCTTATCTACATTAATCGTCCAGTCAACCAAATTAGGATCACCCGCATTCACCTTATCTTCGATGCTGATTTTAGCATCTGCAAAACCTTTTTTCACATAATCCTTAGGGATATTTGTTTTAAGGCTGGAGATAAGATTCTGGGTGATTTTTGTACCTGGCTTCAGGTTATTATCTTTGGCTAATTTTTCGTTTTTAGATTTACCAATCCCTTTCCCAGTGAATTTTACTTCACCAAGGTCTTTTAAATCCTGAAGATAAAACTTCAAAACGACAGTTTTTCCTTCAATACTCTCGATGTAAACTTCTACTTCAGAGAAAGATTGAGAGTCCCAAAGCTTCTTGATACCGTTGCTGATTTTCTGCCCCGGAATATCAACTTCTTCACCTTTGGTAAGACCTGTAAATCTTAAGATTTGTGCAGGTGTATATTTTTTTACCCCATCAACAACAATGTCTTTCAGAGTGTAAGTTCCTGTTTGATTTTCCGCAAGAACAGAGGTAGTGTTTACCTTTGTGCTGTCTTGTGGCGTCACCTGTCCATAAAAATGTGCAGAAGCAGCAAACATAATGATGGGTAATAGTCTAAACTTCATTTTATCGTAATCTTTCTTTTCTTAATTTACTGGATTTGTATTTGTTCGCCCGTAAGGCCATATCGTCTTTCCTTGTTTTGATAATCAACAATACATTGGAAGAAGATATCTTTTGTGAAATCCGGCCACAAAACATTTAGAAACTGCAATTCTGCGTAGGCAATCTGCCAAAGTAGAAAATTGCTTATCCTTATTTCGCCACTGGTTCTGATCAACAAATCTACAGGTGGAAAATCTTTGGTATAAAGATAGTTTTCAAATAATTTTTCATCAATATTTTCAATATCAACTTTCCCTTCTTTTACGTCGGAACTGATGTTTTTAACGGCATTAAGGATTTCGTTTTGCGAGCCGTAGCTTATCGCCAAAACCAAATTGCCTTTCGCGTTTTCTTTAGTTAAATCAACAACCTTTAAAAGTTGTTCTTTCACCAAAGGTGGTAATTTATCCAGATTCCCGATTACGTGCATACGCAGACCCTTACTGAAGATTTCATCGGCCTCCAAAAGCAAGGTTTCTGTAAGCAGAGACATCAGCGTATTTACTTCATCAGTAGGACGCTTCCAGTTTTCTGAGGAAAATGTGTAGAGTGTAAGATAGGGTATGCTGATTTCATTACATGCATTAATAGCATTTCTTACTGCATCAATGGCATTTTTGTGACCATACGTTCTTTCTTCACCTCGAGATTTTGCCCATCTTCCATTACCATCCATAATGATGGCTACATGCTGCGGTAAACTCTCGGAATCTATTTTATCTTTAATCAACGACATAATTAATTAATCACAATAACATGGTGGCCTTCCGAAAGAATAGGTCAATCCTAAACTAAAGGTATTCATCCAATCTTTTGACTCGGGATCACCGACTGTTCTTTTATTTAAGAAAGCGGCTTCTCTCTCTTTTGAAACTGCAAAATAATCTCCTGTCTGCAAAAGCGATCCGCCAGTAGAAGGATTTATGATATCAGCATTATAATTTGAAATCAAATCTTTAGATAATATTTTGCTGTGATCTAACTGATCTGTCAAAGTATATCTGAATGTAGCTTCTGCAAATATTGCCCAACCATGATTGAATTTATATTTTAAACCAACTCCAAAAGGAATATGAGCAACAGTTTTTCTTCCCATCGTATATTCTGTAGTGGTAACGAAATCTAGTTCATCAACCGGCGCTTGCGCTACCCCATCAGCATTTCTTCTGTAGTCATGATTTAATGTTGCTTTTGGAGCATCATACATCAAACCTCCAACACCAGCAAAAATATAAGGACTCAACATGCTTAACTGCTCATTATTTACCGGGAAGAAATTGTATTCGAATACAACGCTTGCTTCATATACATTGTTCTTACCAAATGAATTTCTATTTCTTCTATACTCTTCTTTAGCAGCTTTATCACTAAACTGCACTTGATTGTAACCTAAATCTACTCTCACAGTCTGGTGAGGGTTAAAATTGAATCTATATAACAAACCACCATAAAAAGGAACTCCCCAATCTGAAACCCTGTCAAAATCCAATGGTTGTTGCAGAATGTAATTGGTTTTTCCTATATCACCTACTAAATTACTCATCCCAAGACGAATTCCCAATTCATTTCTTTGTGCCTTTATACTTACCATTGTGCCTAAGAGGGTAAGGAAGCTAAACAATAATTTTTTATTCATAGAAGAATATGGATTTATGGTTATTTTAAAAATTAATTTTTGCAAATATAAAACATTTTTATATTAATGATAACCTTAATGTTTCGTTAAAAATAAACAAAAAAACATAATTTGTTATAAAGTAAACGACAAACAAGCAAAATTATTCTTTTTTTAACAGATTCTGTTTTCTCAGATAACAACAAACCCCCATTTATTGAGGGCTTGATATTATTTATTTTTAGTAAAAATTGCTTTAACTATGTTTCGTATTTTTATAAGCATTGGCTCTTTGTAATTTTTGTCTTCATCAAAATAACCATAACCATAGCCATAGCCGTAACCGTAGCCATAACCGTAGCCGTAACCCTGTTTCACTACGTAATCATTATACACGAATCCTAGATGTTTGATCTCATCATTGTGATATTTTTCTGTAATCATTTTCAGCATATACTTTTCTGTATACTCATGACGCACTACGTATAAATTGGCATCCGAATGCTTCATCAAATCATAAGAGTCTGCAACCAAACCTACTGGCGGAGAGTCGATAATGATAAAATCATACCTGGTTTTAAGCTCCTCAATCAACTGAAGGTTTCTTGCACTCATCAAAAGCTCAGATGGGTTTGGCGGAATAGGCCCCGATGTAGCAACATCCAAATTAGGAATTTTGGTTTTATTAATGATTTGCTCAATCGTCACCTCACCTGTAAGGTAATTTGAAATACCATTTTTATTATCTATATTAAAATCTCCGAAAATTTTAGGCTTTCTAAGATCCATCCCTAATAAGATTGTTTTTTTATCACTTAATCCTAATACAGAAGCTAAGTTGATAGAAACATAGGTTTTCCCTTCACCTCCTACAGAAGAAGTTATCAAGATAACTTTACTTTTACCATCTTCATTCGATAAGAATCTCATATTTGCTCTAATTCCCCTGAAAGCTTCAGAAACAGATGATTTTGGAGATTCTAAAACGGTCAACATATTTTCACTGTTATTATTTCCAATAACACCCAATAGTGGGATTTTTGTTGCGCTTAGTAATTCTTTGATATTTCTAATTTTGCTGTCTAAAAGTCCTCCAATCAGTATAAATATAAATGGAAGAGCCAATAAACCTCCGATGATTGCCATTTTAGTACCTTTCACATTCGGTCCGATTGGGCTCTGTCCCAGATTCTTTGCCGGGTCAATGACCGTCATATCAGATTGATTGGTCGCCAATCTCATCTGACTCTCGTTTTGCCTGCTCAACAAGCTGTTATAGGTAGCTTCAATCATGTTGTACCCTCTTTCAGCATCCAAATATTTTCTTTGCTTTTCAGGATACGTTGATAGTTCGGAATTTGCTTCACCAACTTGCTGATCTATCTTGCTCAGTTGTTCGGTATATACATTATAAACATTTCTTAATGAACCTGAAGAATTCTGTTTTGCTTCGCTGATAAGCCTGTTGACTTCTTTAATGGGTTCAGAATTCGGAGTATAGATTGTAGATAATTCTCTTTTCTTGAGATACAAAGCTTTCAACTCCGATACAGACGCAGTAAACAATCCGTCATCAAAGCCTGCGGCCGAAGAGCTGATCATTTTATCAAAATTTTGAGTTTCTACAGAATTTCTGATATTACTCAAAGAAGACATTTTGCTAAGAATTTCAGCTTTTTTTGCTTCAAGATCTTTGATTCTCGTGAGCGACTTTTCGTCACGATTCGAAATATCATATAGTTTTTCAGTAACTTTCAAGTAATTAAGAACAGCACCACTGGAATCTAACTTCTTTCGTATGCTTCCCAAACTTTCTTTAAGATAAAGTTCTGTATTTTTATCTACTTTTATTTTATCATTAAATCTTTTCTTCTGCAATTCTGCAACCGATTTATTTAAGAAATTAACTGTACTATTAAGATTAAAACCTGTTTTGGTGATAATCATGATTGTATTAATCTCTTTATCAAAATCAACCCCTACAGTACTAATAATCCCGTTTACAGCATCATTTACCGTAGTTAAATTAACAATAATATTTTCTAATTTGATTTTAGGAGCCACAGGATTTGGCAATAATCTAAATCTTAAGTTTGGAGAAGTGTACCACTCGTTGACCTTTATTATCTTATTGGCAGGTCTTTCAAAAGCATTAATATTCTGGAACCCTTCAAAATCGTAGGAGTATAGATTGGTAGATTCACCTTCCTCCGGCAAAACTACTTCATAGGAACCATTTCCTTTTGGAATCAATGTAATCGGATAATTGACCTGCTGAAGATGTTTTCTGTCAACCTCTAGGAACACTGGTGAATCATCTTTGTCCAAATAAGTAGACTTAATGAGTCCTTTTGTCTGATAATTGACAAAGTAATTGAGCTCCTTCACCAAAAATTCATTATGAGATCTTGACAAAAGCATCTTTTTAAGATAAACTCCATCCTGATTTCCATTTTGTCCCCAAATGAAATTAATCGATTGGCTTGGTGTGAAGTAACTTGCAGTATTGCTTGAGATACTTAGAGATAAGTTTGATGCATAAATACTTTGTGCATAATACTTCCCATAAAACCATGAAAAGCCATAGCCTAACAAAAGCATAAAAACAAACCAATACCAATTTTTTAAAAGTCTTCTTAAGAAATGTTCAACATCAAAAAGTGCAAATGATCCAAATTTTTCTTTCTGAGCTGCATTTTTATCTACAGTAGCATCTTTTCCTGGAATCATAATTAAAGGTTTTTAAGAAGTAGATAAATTGATAATGCGGTAGTAATTACAGAAACCCCGCTTATAAGAGTCTGTATAGGATCTTTTCCGAAACCATTAAGTGCTCTTCTCTGTGTAGTAAGGAATATTTCGTCACCGTTTTGCACATAATAATATGGAGAATTCATTACATCTTCTCTAGTAAGATCTATTTTCGCTTTTTTAATTCCTTCTGGATATTTTCTGTGAATGACAATATTTTTTCTATCAATCGTCCTATTTAATCCTCCATTAATGGCAATCGCTTCAGAAAGCGTCAAAGTATTTTTGTGTGCAACCTTTTCTCCTGTCATACCAGTTGTTTCAACATCACCTAAAATATAATAAGTAATACCATTGGTATCTAGCCTAACCTCAGATTTTCCTTCCTGAAAGTTTTCGTTGACTTTTTCCTGAATTTCCAACCTAATATCTTCAGTAGTTCTGCCTTCAGCTTTGATATAACCAATTCCGAAAACATTGATGTCTCCTTTTGAATCAACTCTCAAACCATTAAAATAAATGATAGCATTGCCTCCTGATCCTGAACCACCTGTTACGCTTATAGTACTTTGTCCCGTCGATGAGTTCAATGAAGAATAAAATTGCGCAGCATCACCTTTGGGGGTCGTTACGATATTAAGAATCAACATGTCATTTTTAGTAATTCTATACACGGGAATATTGTAAGGAATCAGACCTTCTTCATTAATCACCAGACTTTCGCTTGGCTGCATATATTTCACATCTTTTGAAGTGATGCAAGATGATAAAAGGAATGGTAAAATTAAAAATAAAATATACTTAAAGATTTTCATCATAATTAAATGTAGTTTGCAAAAATAGAAATTTAATTATTACTTTTTAAATTATTGTTATTTCTCATCAAATAAAAGACATCTGGAAGATAAGCTCCCAAGAAACCCAATGCTAAAACTAAAATCAGCAGAAAATTCACATTACTGTGTCTCATAAAATAAGCTACTGCAATAATAAAAAGATAATAAGTTATGATATAAAAGCTAGATCTTCTGTGCGTTAAATCAAGCTTTAATAGTTTATGGTGAATATGATTTTTATCTGCCTCAAAAGGAGATTTTTTATTCCAAAGTCTGACCAAAATAACGTTGAGGGTATCAACAATCGGCAAAATCAAAATGGCTACAGCAATTACCGGAGCTGATTGTAAATGATATCTCGGGATATTCGGAAGTTTTTTATCAATAAAAATATCAATAAAACAAATACAGGTAAATGCCAGTAAAAATCCTAAAAGCATAGATCCTGTGTCTCCCATAAATATTTTGGTTGCTCTGTAATTTGACAAATTATAGTACAGAAATGCGAGCACCGAGCCAATAATCACTACAGATAGCACAACCAGAGGATAATTATATTCCCCTAAACGATAATAGCTAATGCCAAAAAGCGCACAACATATTACTGAGTAACCGCCTGCCAAACCGTCAATTCCATCAATTAAGTTAAAAGCATTAATCAATATAACAAAAGTAATAATGGTAACAATTATACTTATCAGGTAATTAATTTGATAAATTCCGCAGATCCCGAAAAGATTTCTGATTCTGATATCTGAACCTATGACGATAAATGCAGAAACAATAATTTGAGCCACCAATTTTTTGTATGCTCTCATCACCACAATATCATCCATCACGCCCACATAAAGCAGAACAATGAGCGAGGCAAAGAGAAATTTATATAAATCAAAAAGTTCGTAAGCAAAAACCGAAGTACAGATACCGATTGAATAAAACATCGCAATGCCACCAAGATTAGGGATTTTTCTAAGGTGCGAACTTCTAACGCCTGGTTCATCCATCAGATTTTTTCTTCTGGAAATTTTAATAATGGTGGGAATTGAGAAAAATGTGATTAAAAAAGAGAATAGAAAGCCCAGACCTATTTTTACATAAAAAATAGAAATTCCAGAGCTATATAAGAACAATTCAAAATTCTTCATTTTTTTTCTGTTAAGTACCTTTCGGGCTTAGTTGACCGAAATGTCTTAGTGAAATATTTGTCAGTCATTTGTTATTCTGACAAATTTCTTATCACTTGTGTTTACATTAATTTTCTTATCAGTTTTTTTTGTCCAGCAAAAAAGAGCAGATAAAATATCTTTTTTTTCAGGGGCAAAGATAAAATATAATTCGTATCAAAACGATTGTAATTCAATATATCTTTAAAATTAATATTCCGTTCTTGTATGAAAACGTCTAATTGATGCGCCATTTCATAGAAAACACTTTCATCTTTCACAAATGCTAAATACGCCAAAAAGGTATAAATACCTTCCAAAATTTGGAAATTCTTCAGCTCTTTTAGTTTGGTAGAATACTGTGATTTTTGGAAAAAAACCTCCACATCTTTCACTGCATTTAAGATATCAAGACCTTTTTCTGTATGTGTTTTTGAAATAGAATCAGTTCGTTCCAAATATTGATAATGAAAATTCTGCGTTTGTGCCAAAGTTTTACACTCCAGCAATAACTGCGGAATCAACTGAATATCTTCATAATGAATTCCTTTTTTAAACCTTTTATCTTTAAAAAGATCTTTTTTAAACAGTTTATTACAAGCAAAATAGCTTAAATCTGAAAAGACAGAAAAATGACTTTCCAAATCAATTTTCTCGGGCATATTAGGAATTTGCGTAAGCTTTTGAGTTACATTTCCATGCTCATCAACTTTCTGGATGTTGCAGATGACTATTTCAGCCTGATGTTTTAATGCTAAATTCAGCATTTCTTCAAACATCGTTTCCGTAACGTAATCATCGCTGTCGACAAATCCTACATAATCTCCAGCTACATGGTCTAGCCCAAAATTTCTGGCATCACTTAAACCTCCGTTTTCTTTATTAAAAGCTTTAATCTTTTCGGGAAATCTTTGAGCGTAGTCTTGAATTATTCTCTCAGAAGAATCTTTACTTCCATCATTTACTACCAGAATTTCAATATTCTGATACGTCTGATTCATTAAAGAATCAAGACATTTAGCCAAATAATTTTCGACATTATAAACCGGAACGATGATAGAAATTAAAGAGGGAACGTTTATCATCGTTTAGCTTTTTGTAAATCTTGCGCTTAGCCAGCCTTTTTTGGCTTCATCAAAATCTTTTCTCGAACACGGAATACAGTTTTCAATATTTTCATCGTCTCCAAAATACCAAAGATTACTGAACGTATCTCGTTTGAAAGCATATTGCCTGTCCTCAATCAAAACATAGAACATTTCATATTGTCTTTCCTTAGGATGCGACTGCTGAATATTGATTCCTTCGATCAGATACCAAATCATTTGTGCCAAAAGCTGATGATTGAGCTGATTTTCAGTATAAATATTATAATTAAATATCCCAACTGATTTCAGGTTTTCACTCAGTCCGATTTCTTTCATATATGCACAGATTTCTCTTCTGTTTAAACCATTCACCTGCGGATTCATCGAAAAAGCATCACTGAAACTTTCAATCGCATCACAATTTACCGTCACCAAATCTGCTTTTCTGAAAAAAGGTTCTGTTTTCTCAGTAGAATTCATCATTTCAGCCAAACGAACAATGTCAAATTCAACCTCTTTGATGAGTTTTACCGAATCTGATTCGTTTAGATGCTTTTGATAACCGAGATGATGATAATTTTTGATAGAAAAATTTTTCGAGCCTAAAATTTTGCTTAAAAAAGTATGCTCATCAATACTTTCACCTTGTTTCAATGAAATAATATTGCTGATTTGAGTATAGTTGATATTTTGCTGATGAAAATTTAATCCTGAAAATAAAGAAAAAGCAAAATCATTGGAACCACCAATAATCACCGGAATGGCTCTTTTTGAATGACAAGCCGACAAAACTTCCTGCAAAATGTAATGCGAATCTTCCACAGATTTCCCTGAAACCAAATCTCCCAAATCTACTACCGGAATTTCAAAATCAAGTTGTGAAAGTTTGTAAAACTCTCTTCTGATTGCTGTGAAATCCTGCACTTCTGCATCGCCATTTGCACCACGATAATCGGAAACAAAGAGCAAAACAATGCTGTCTTCTTTTATTTCTTTGGTAATCTTACTGCCGATCTGCCAGTTTTCTGTCCTGAAATTTCTTGGGGAAATGATAAAATCTTCAAAATCCATGTGCTCAAATACTTATTAAAGCTCAAAAATATTAAAATTAAATGAGTAAGCAGAGTTTAGAAATCAGATTTTAAAATTGAAATCGATTTTTTGATTCCTTTTGCGAAAATCCAACCTTGTCAAAGTTTGAAACTTTGACAAGGTTTCCAAACATGTATTATAGTCTCAACCTTTCAAAATCTCAAACACAAAAGTCGTAGAAGTCTCAAACTTCCCGCCCTGCGTGGCTCCGAATAAAAACTGAGGTCTTTTTCCATCTTTACTCATCAAAATCATAGGACGCTCAAGTCTTCCAAATCTTTTTAAATGTTTCGGCGGCGTTGCTTCCTGTATATAATGCTGCATATTGAGGTAGGCAATTTCGGGTTTTTTCCATTTGATGCCGTCTTTTGTGGTTAAATGCAAACCATATTCATGATTAAAAAATCCCATATCCCGGGCGACCATATGAAATTTCCCGTTTTGTTTCCAAATGAATGCATCTTCTAACTGAGCATTATTGGGCAAAGATGAAAAATCAATCACCGGATTTTCAGAAACTTTTTGGTAAGGTCCAGCTGGAGAATCGGCTTTTGCCAATCCATATTTTCGGTTTCCTCGGACTGCTCCTTTTTGGGTTTCATATTCTTCGGTGTTCCATGATTTGTAGAACAGCCAGTATTTTCCGTCGTTTCCTTTTACAAAAGCAGGATTGGTGGTACAATGATCATCCCAAGCACCTTTTTCTCCGGGAAGAAGCAATGGTTGTTCAGGTCTAGTCCAGTCTCCATCTAGGCTTTTTGAAGTAGCCAATCCTATTCTTTTGGTATTCGTCTTTCCGTTGGAAGTCCCCATGAAGAACAGGTAATATTGATCTTCGACTTTTTTGATCAATGGATTATGACAGGTTGTTGCATCCCAAAATCCGCCCCCTCTCGGAGCGAGAATAACTTGTTTATGTTGAAATTCTTCAAAAGGCGAGTTGGCTTCTGCACGGCAGATCTCAGAACCGTTGAGCCAGCCGCCCATTCCTTTTTCTTTTTTCCAGCGGGAGTAGAAAAGATGCACTTTACCGTCTTCGCCCCAAATCGGAGAAGAGCACCAAATATAGTAACCGTCCAATTCTAAAGATCTTCCGATGGGTTTTAAATTAAAATAAGGCTTGTCTGAAAAATCAAATGCGCGAGTAAATGATGAACTGAAGAATACTGCTGCAATTCCCAAGGCTGAAGTTTGTAAAAAATCTCTGCGGGTGTATTTTGACTGGCTCATTGTATTTGATTTTCAGCTAATGTAGAAGAAAGCTATTCAAATAGTGTCCTGCGGTTTCGGGTTTACGTTTTAAATAATATTGTTTATAATGTTTTTAATATTATTCAGTCTAAAAGGATAGAAATTAAGGTAAGAAGGATTGGCTAGTAAAGATTTTTGGAGTGGGAAAATCGTTATATTTGACTGATTAATAATAGAAAAAAAAATCGCTAACACAACCGCAAAACTTCATTACTAATAGAGAGCGACTAAACCAAAAATGAAAATGAAAACTATAAATAAACCGACTGTTTGTAAAAAGATCGTAAATAGAAAACAATTTTGCAGAAATTTTCTTTTGGTATTATTTCTTTTGGCCACTGCTACTCACGTGATGGCAGTTCCGCCAGGCTTTATAACCAAGAATATAAAATTCATCAGTGAAGGAGACTCGCTTGCCGGAACTATTTATAAGCCCGATCATTTTTCTGCGGCTGTTGTAATGGTTCATGGTTCCGGACAAGAAAAAAGGATGACGAAATTTGCAACGCAACTGGCTAAAAATGGGATTGCGGTTTTAACTTATGACAAACGTGGTGTCGGAGAATCTGGCGGTATCTATGCCGGACCTGAAGTAGGAACCAATAATGTGGACGCATCAAATCTTAATCTTTTATCTCTGGATGCAAGTGCTGCAGTGGATGTATTATCCAAATATTTATCAAACAATCAAATCTCAATAGGCTTAACGGGTGCAAGCCAGGCCGGATGGATTATTCCGTTGACTGCAGAGAAGAATAAGAAAGTCAAATTTATGGCGATTTTCAGTGGTGCATTGATAACGGTGAAAGAGCAACTTAGGTTTCAGTTTTACACCAATGGAAATTCAAAATTCTGGGATACGCACACAGAAGAAGATGCCCGCAAACACACCATGACCGACCCGGACAAATACGAATTTACAGATACTGATCCGCAAGATGTCCTTTCCAAATTATCAATCCCTGGACTATGGATTTTTGGTGGTAAAGATATTCAGGTACCCGTAAATTTATCCATTGAACATCTGAATACATTAAAAACAAAAGGCAAACGTTATGAGTATAGATTATTTCCGGAATTAGGTCATAATACGGCGTTCTCAGAAGATGAAAAGCCGATGAAAAATGTTATTGAGTGGATGAAGAATGTAAAACTAAAATAGACACGAGATGCTAGATTTTTACATTATAGGAGATGCTCAAGCAAAACCAAGTTATCCCGAGCAATTAGGACTTGAATTTATCGGTAAACTTGATTGCAAAACATTTGACAATTTGCAGAATAAAGGAATAATTGATAGGCGATTTGACTTTTACTCAGATTTTAGATTAGAGATTTTTTTAATTAAACAAATCCGACAAACAATTTTAGAAAAGCAATTGCAGTCTGATATTGATGTTAAAAAGTTAATTCAATTATTTGATATTGCTGACAAAAAACAAAGTGGATTAGTTGCTTACGGAGACTAAGGAGCGAATACATCAGTAAGCGTTCAACTCACTTTCAAATTTAACAAACACAAAACTCGATGTCGTGGATTTGCAGTCCGTGATTTCAATTGATAATATAAAGATAAACAGCAAATCTGCGCTATCGGAAAAATTTTACAATAAAAATTGATCTGAAATGAAAAGAATTATATTTAAGTTTTGGTTAATAAATATTTTAATAAGTATTGCGCTATTCGTTACTTATAGAATTGTAATTGCAGAAACAAATCAAGTTGATGGGAATTTTATTGAATGGATTTTACAAATTTTAGATATACTATTAAACCTAGCTTATTCATTTATATATCTTATTGCAATGGCTTTTTGTTCGTTTGCAATTTTTCTGAATCTGATAGATAAGATTAGAAATAATTTTTATCTGTCGTTATTAACATTTTTAGGAATACCATTATTTTATGTAATTTTTATAATTATTAACATATTAACTGACCGTCTTTTATACAATAACACTGTTACTATATTCAAAAATCTTGTTTTTTTTTCAATAATTTATCTATTTTTTACAACTTTAGAATTTCTGTTATTCAGAAAAAGAGTGAACAAACTTCAAGCTGATTGAATAAAAACTACCGCTAACCGTGACTTCAATTACAGTAAAAATAAACAGCAAGGATTGCAAATCCGCGATATCGGAATTCAGAGGATGAATTGAATGGTAAATAACTGATTTATATGAGTTTTTGTGTTGATTGCGAATTGTCAGTATATTTGGTTATTAATATTAAAAATAAATAATGACAAAACTTTTATTTTAGAGTAATGATACATAAACCATTTGAATTAGGGCTTACTTTGCAAGGGATCGTTTTACCAACCGAAAAACCAATTATAGATTTTTGGATTGAGCCTTTAAAGAAATTTGTACCAGCACTTTTAGATACAGGAGCAACACAATATTCAATAGAAAATGAATTGGCTCTTGCACTAAATTTGGAAAAAAGAGAGAATGAGAGAGTTGCATATTTAGCTCTGAATGAAGTTGCCGAAGTAAGTGTTTACAGTCTGGAATTTAGGTTAGCTGGAATGATGGATTATAGAATTACAGAAAATTTTTATAGCATTCCATTTAATTTTATGTATAAAATTATTATTGGAACTGATTTTCTTAAACGTTGTAAATCATTTCATATTAACTACATAAATAAAACATGGACAATAGAACTGTAATTAATAAAACATTCTTACAAAAGCACTCTATGTCCTGAATTAAAGGCTTTGATTATCCCGTTGAATGAGAAAATACAAAAATGCTTATTTCAGAGACAAAAAATCCCTTTTGAAATCATCAAAAGGGGTTTATATTTACGTTTAAAACTAATTATTTCTTAGCAGCTGGTTTCTTAGCCGGAGCTTTCTTCGCTGTAGTCGCTTTTTTAGCAGCTGGCTTTTTCGCTGCGGGTTTCTTTTTCTCAGCGAAAGCTTTAGGATCCTGTGCAGTAATCCACTTTTTAACCTCATCGAGAGAGACTTCTTTCAGCTCGTCAGATTCGTATTTGGTGTCATCTTTCTTCTTTGGAATTTTGAACATTGCTTTTCCAAATTTGATGAATGGTCCCCATCTTCCGTTTTCAAGAGAGATTTTCTCTTTTTCCCACTGCTGGATGTATCTGTTTGCTTCTTTCTCAAGTTTAGCTTCCACCAATTCGTTGATGTCGCTTTGAGAAAGATTGTCGAAATCATATCTTTTCGGAACGTTGATAAAGATGCTCTGATATTTGATAAAAGGTCCGAATCTCCCCGTTCCTTTAGTAATTGGTTCACCTTTGAAGTTGGCAATAGGTGCATCGGCTAATTTCTTTTCAGCAATGATTTCTTCTGCACGTTTCTGGTCTACAGAAAGTGGATCTTCACCTTTCGGAATACTAATGTACGTTTCACCCCATTTCACATAAGGCCCGAATCTTCCGACACCGATTGTCACTGATTGGTCTTCAAAATTATTGAGTTCAAAAGGTAATTTAAATAATTCTAAAGCATCCTCTAAAGCGATGGTTGCAATATTTTGTCCGGCCATCAATGATGCGAAAATTGGTTTTTCTTCATCGTCCTGCTCACCAATCTGAATCATCGGCCCGAATCTTCCGATTCTAGCATAAATATTTTTCCCTGATTTCGGATCTACACCTAAAAGACGCTCTCCATTGGCACGGTCTGCATTTTCTTCTACATCTTCAATTCTCGGATGGAATTTTGAGTAGAAATCGGTCATCATTTCTTTCCACTTCTGCGCACCGTTGGCAATTTCATCAAAGCTTTCTTCCACTCTTGCCGTGAAACCGTAATCAAGGATTTCCGCGAAATTGTTCGTTAAGAAATCATTTACAACCTCACCAATATCAGTAGGAATAAATTTATTTTTGTCGCCCCCGAATTTATCTTCAAGAACTTCTTTTTTGATTTTATCTTTAGCCAAAGAGATTTTCACCACCTCACGAGTCTGAGGTTCAAGCTCTCTTTTGTCTACATATTCACGATTCTGAATCGTCTGAATAGTTGGTGCGTAAGTTGACGGACGACCAATTCCCAATTCTTCCAGTTTTTTAACCAACATTGCTTCGGTAAATCTTGCAGCAGGTCTTGTGAATTTTTCTGTAGCAGTGATTTTTTTATAGTCTAAAACTTCACCTACTGTAACTTTCGGCAATAATTTCTCGTTGCTTTCTTCGTCTTCGTCTTCAGTTTTTACGATTCCGTAAGCTTTCAGGAAGCCGTCAAAAATGATCACCTCACCTTGCGCTTCAAAATGTTGTGGAAGTTTTGTATTCCCGATTTCGATGACGGTTTTCTCAATTTTAGCATTTGCCATTTGAGAAGCTAACGTTCTTCTGTAAATTAACTGATATAATTTACTCAACTGAACATCACCAATCGATTTTACAGAAAAATCTGTCGGACGGATTGCTTCGTGAGCTTCCTGCGCTGAAGCCGATTTTGTCGTATATTTTCTAGGTGCAGAATATTCTGCCCCATATTCTGAAGTAATCTGATTTTTAGCACCTTCAATAGCTTCCTGAGAAAGATTTACAGAGTCAGTTCTCATATAAGTAATGAAACCTTCTTCATATAATCTCTGTGCCAGACGCATCGTGTTGGTTACATTATAACCTAATCTTGAAGAAGCTTCCTGCTGAAGTGTAGACGTTGTAAACGGTGCAGAGGCAGAACGTGTTCCCGGTTTGGTTTCCACATTCAGAACTTTGAATTCTGTGGTTCTTGCTAATTCTAAGAATTTCTCTGCGTCTTCTTCTTTATCGAAATCTTTTTTAAGTTTTGCAGCGATTTCCTGCTCTGCTTTATTTAAGAAAACTCCGTCAAGCTTGAAACTTGCTTTTGGCGTAAACTGGCGAATTTCTTTTTCTCTTTCAACCACCAATCTTACGGCAACTGATTGCACTCTTCCTGCAGACAATCCCGGTTTTACTTTTTTCCAAAGTACAGGAGACATTTCGAAACCTACGATTCTGTCTAGAACTCTTCTTGCCTGTTGGGCGTTGACTAGGTTCTGATCAATATCTCTCGGATTTTCTATTGCTTTAAGAATAGCATTTTTGGTGATCTCGTGAAAGACGATTCTTTTTCTGTTTTCAGGTTTCAGTTTTAATTCATCTGCCAAATGCCAGGCGATAGCTTCACCCTCGCGGTCCTCATCGGAAGCGAGCCAAACCATTTCGGCTTTCTTTACAGCAGACTTTAATTCTGTTACCAGTTTCTTTTTATCGGCGGAAACTTCGTAATCCGGACTGAAGGTGGCAAGGTCAATTCCCATTCCTTTTTTCGGAAGATCACGGATGTGCCCGAAGCTCGATTTGACTTCGAAATCCTTCCCTAAATATTTCTGAATAGTTTTTGCTTTTGCCGGAGACTCGACGATTACTAAATTTTTCGACATCCTCTAAATTTTTGCAAAAGTAAAGCTTTTTTATTATATCATTTTTCTATCAGACCATTTTATGCAATAATTCTATCGGTGCAATGAAGATTCTATAGAAAAAACCTTCAAAAG
The DNA here is from genome assembly GCF_022699665.1 of Chryseobacterium aahli. Lineage (GTDB taxonomy): Bacteria > Bacteroidota > Bacteroidia > Flavobacteriales > Weeksellaceae > Chryseobacterium > Chryseobacterium aahli. Next base: position 22,061 of record NZ_JALDNB010000004.1, read on the forward strand.
TAAAGCCTCTTCCCGACATTTCCACACGATAGGTCAACGATAAAATAATAATGAATAAGGTAATGTAGAATTTTGGATTTAATTTTAAAACTTCAGAACTTGTAGAATCCGTGCTATCCTTCAACTGCATGGCAAAAAGCACAATCATAAACATCATGTGAATATACATCCATCTTCCCCAATCGATCGCCAAGTAAAACAGCGGTAATGAGAAGAGTAATGCACCTATTAATAAAATAGATGTTGCCTTTCGATGAGTTTGATATTTTAAATAAAACCCAATGTGAAAAATTGATATTAAAAAACTGATGATGTATAATCGGTATTCTTTAATATGTTCAATGATGTATTGTTTTTCATTGATATCCCAAAAGAAAATACCTTTCGTTAAAATTACCCCACGTTCCTGAAGGATTTGTAAAGATTGTCCTTCATTGATATTTTTTCCTAACAGAGCAATGAAAACTGCCGGAACAAAAACTGAGAAGATGTATTTTAAACATCTATTAAATTCAACCTTCTCGGTTTTTAAATACAATGCAATCAGAAAATAGGGAATGAAAAATAAGGTGATTTCATGGAAAAACATGGCGATGAAAAGTCCGATGCAAACCCAATATTCTTTTGATTTTGTGAGTGAATTTTTATTTAAATGATAAATGAAATATGCAAACAAAAAGAATACAATAAATTCCTTTTTACCTACATAATCTACACAGTTAAAGAGTCCTACAAAGCCTATGGATGAAAGTAAAAGTGAGAGATAAAGAAAGGTAGCTTCTTTGTATTGAATCAATTTAAAATAAAAATAAAAAAAGCCTGAAATGATCATTACCTGAAAAAAGTAGACTAATAAATTTAATTTTAAACCTGAAATATCCTGCAAAAGAAAAAAGAAACTTCCGGAAAGTCCTCTTCTTTTGAAACCACCATCCTGATAATTGATGAGCCAATCTCCTAAGATATAGCCGTCTGATTTTGCATTGTGGAGATAGGTAAAAGCAAGCGCAAACAAGGCTGTTGCGGCAATAAGAACATAAATAAAGATCTTAATATTAAAAAAAAATAAAATTTTATCGCGTATCATCATAAATTTCTCAGCTTTATTCAAACAAAAAAAGAGAAACAAAACAGCTCTTAAATTATTATATAAATCCGTTGATTTTGTGAAATCAAAAATAGGGATTTACAAATAGCTAAGCACTATTTTGTTTCTCTTTACTATAAGATTTAAAGAAAATTCTTTTGTAGTTTTATTTTTTCACAATCTTCACTACGGTTTCAGAATTATTGATTCTCACCAAATAAACACCCTGCACGAGCGAAGAAACATCGGTCTTAGCGTCTTCAAACTTGCCTGACTTTACCATCTGACCTGATGCGTTGTAAATCTGATAGTGATAATCTTTAGTGTCCGTAGCCTTGATATACAAAACATCTTTCACTGGATTCGGGAACAATGTGATTTTGTTTTCTTTGGTAATCTCGGCAATTTCATTTTTAGTGAAAACATTAGAAGCTTTTACCGTTGCACCAGCGGTAACCGGAATTGCAGGAATTGGACCTTGCTCGTTTCCGTTTTGATCATACTTAACTTTTACACAACGGCAATTCATTCCGAAATACGGATCGTTATTGTCATGAAAGGCAATCAAACGGTTTGCGGATGAAGCAGCATCAAAAAGTATATTGATTGGTCTTCCGATGTAATTTGAATTCAAAGCAGCCGTCCATACTCCCGGATATTGGAAATTATTTACCGTAAATGTTCCCGATGCGGTCTGGTTAGCCGTCACACTTCTGAAACCACGCGATCCTGAATTGGGATAATTCCCCACAGAATAACTTGCATCATTAAACATATAGCCAATTGTAGTTGTGGTAGTATTTCTCACTCTTACCCCTGCATAATCATTAATCACACTGTATGCCGTTGCTACTTTTTTATCAAATTTATACCAAGGTGAAATTCCATAATCACGGTTTGCCAAGATTGCTACACCCGTAAGATCAGGAATCCTCCAGCCTTCCGGACAAGGATCAAAAGGAGATTTTTCGCCACCTCTTCCCCATCGGTCTGCGGCGACATTTGGTTCATTTAAAAGCCAATCGGTTCCGTTTGTATAATTTGGAACTGCACTGTTGTAAGGAGCAAAAGCACTCGGAATCATATACACCAAAGGATTTTTAACTGAATAGGACAGCACTTTTGCTATTTTGTCTGAAGTTTTATCAGTCGCTAAAACATTCGCATTTGAAGTATTTGTATAGGTGTCGTAAGGAACAATATAATTACCTGGAAGACTATTGTAAGTACCTAAAGTAAGCGTCGTGTAAGCAACGCCGCCATTCGCATTTACATTTCCTAAAAATACATTGTAAGAAGCTCTTGTATCTGCATGTTGAAATGATGGAATAGGATCTTTTCTTCCCCACTGATACTGCAAACCTGTAGAAGCTCTTATTTTTGCATACTCAGCAGCTGTAGGAGTCAAAGGATTAGCTACAATCGGGAAAGCATCAGTTGCCCCAAGGTTTCTATCCATAAATTCTGTTTTTAAAACATCCCCTTTCGGAACATAATTTACATAATTAGTTGCTGCAGCATTAGGTGTTTCTGTGGTATAATTGTAAGAACCAATTGCCGTATCTGTAACCCAAACATGCCAAGACCAGTAAACAGGATTCGTAATACTTCCATTGTGCAAAGTAACTACTGCATTTCCGCTCTGATTGGGATTTAAAGTCACTAAAATTTTAGAATTAGCAAGACCTAACGTTGAGCTTGGTGAAGGATTACTAATGGTAACCGTATTAATTAAACCTGTATTGGTTGTCCATAAAACATTTGCTTTTAAATCATTAAAACTTGCAGGATTAAGAATCGCAGGATTATTTAATAATTGACTTTGAGCAGAAAATGCCTTAGAAACCGGAATTTCCACTGTTGACAAAGCAGTGCTTTTTACGACCTGATACGTATTTGGATTGTTTAAACCTTCTGTATATTCTACATTGGCATTTAAATATTGTGTAGGAAAATCATAGCCATTCACCACATACAATGGATCTTTCACACATCTGCAACCATTGGCATCGGATGTTTTACTGCTTGATGTGGGAATGTAAAAATATCTGCCTTTCACGCTGGGATTAGCAGGATCCGGGATATCATTCTGGTATTTATCTGGAAGCATAAAGAGTGCTCTTGCTCCTACCGCCGGCGTTGTATCAAAAAGCCTCGTCATTGTTGCCGTCCACAAAGAAACATGATGCTGATCGGTATACTGGCCTGCCTGAGAGTTGATCGCTAATTGCCCTGTACCAGGAAAAATTCCCATGTTATTTCCGCCGACGTTTGATAAATCGAAACCGACATTAGAATATAATTTGAATCCAGCCATAAATGAAGGCGTATTGGCATCGTTTGGCTTTACAATATGATAACTATTAGCTTCAAAAGCATTTTTACCTAAATTGGTTCTCACCCCAAAAGGCGAATAATCTATCCTGATATCATCTACGGAAGCATCTGATGCTAAATTAGCAACAAGCATTGAAGGAATTCTCCAGCCATTCGGGCATGGATCAAATGGAGATTTATCTCTATAAGGCGCGGCACTATTATCATTGTTATAGTCTGTTGCTAAAATACCTTTTGAATTGTCTGACCATAAATTAAGTTCTGGTAATCTGCTGTCATTAACGCCCGCAGCTCTACCAAACCAATTGACCATCAAATTTGCATTATTGTTGTAATAAGCAGGTCCCGAATTGTCATCTTTATTGACATAAATTAAGCTTAAAGGATTTTTAACAGAAAGCTGAAGATTATTGCTTAAAGTAGCATTAGAAAACAATACAAATTTTCTGAAAGCATCAAAATTTATCGCATTTGTGAAATTTTTTGCACCTCTGTGTCTTACCCTTCCGATAGTACCCGAAACCTCATAAAAATCTTCTCCTTTCATTACCAAAGGCGGAATAGGATCTTTCCTCCCCCATTGATAAAGAAGTCCTCCGCTGCGATTCCAATCACCGCTGGTATTGCTGTTGGTCATGGCTCCTAAATTCCTGTCCATCCATTTCCATTCGGCATCGGGAATATCTTCTATTATTCCGTTTTTTCTTTCTCTTTTTACACCAGCAAAACTTTTGTAAGTAGACCCATTGGTAGGATCATCCGTAACCCAGATATGCCAAGACCAGAAAATCTCGCCATTTACTCTAAAAGCCACAACAGCATTTCCTTTTTTTGCTTTGTTGATCATGACTTTTATTTTCCCGTTTTCACCAGAGTCTACAATTTCTAAATTATAGTTTGTTCCCGATTTTACAAGACCATGAACGTCTTCCCAGAGTACTTCAGCACTAATTTTACCTTTTATAGCTCCTGCACTTGCCAAATATTTGTAGCTACGCCACATTTCATAGGCTTTTTTGACAGGAATATACAATCCTTCACCGTTTTGAGCGGGGTCAAAAATATAACTATTAGGAGCTTTCGTCCAGTCCGGAGCTACCGCAACACGCGATTGACTAAGCAACTCGTCATTTACATTCCCTGAGATTTTATCTAAAGTATCCTTTTCAATAAAGCTATACGGTTTAGATGTACCAAAATCTCTGTCTTTTTCTAAACTATTTTTAGAATAACCATTTAAAGAAGCTAAGCAAAATATTGCTATTAGGTTCTTACTTACTTTACCTTTCATACTTAAAGAATTGCACTTATCAAACCATTTTCAAATTTTAAATCAAAATAAACAATAATCGTTTTGTTTTAAATATAAGAAAAATATATAACACTTATATTATCAAATAATCAAAATTAAATTGATTTTAACGAAAACTTCATTTAATGATTTTGGACAAAAATACAATAATCTGCGAATAAACGAACACGCGCAGAGTCAATTTTTCTTAATATTAAAAAAGCTTAAATTTTGTAGTAAAAAATGTGAAGAAATGTAAAAAAAATTTACGGCAATAAGTAGTTGTGGTAGCGGTCGATGGTAAAGTTACCGTTCACAATATTTCTGAAACTTGCAAAGACAATAAAGTTAAACACAAACAAAGCAATAATGAATGTATGAATTATTTTTTTCTGTCCCAAAGAAACCACGTACATGGCATTAGGTATAATGATATAAGAAAATCCGATAAATGCACCCGCCAATCTCGAAGAAAAGACAGGGTTGTTTCTGAAAATAAAGTAAAAACAAATTCCGATTACTGCGTAATTCCTATGATACTCGTAGTAAGGATACTTCTCCTTCATTGGAGTATCAAAAAAGAAAAGGAAAAACGTCAGAATCGCCATCAATCCTTCGGGAATACCAATTCCTCCATTCAAACGCTCAGATGTCTCATCAACATATCCGTTAAAACCTTCTACAAGCATATTATCGCTGGCGATGCCACTGATGAAATCTCCAAAAATCCTATACACTTCAAACGGAGACGCAAAAATAGAGGCGATAATAAAAATTAACATCCAAAATTTATTCAGAGGAATACGTGCCACCCAATACATCGGTAAAAACACATAACAAACATTATGGATACCCGCACCCAGATAAATACATAGCAAGTACATGAAAAGCCTTTCCTGTTTGATGTATCTTATTCCGTAATACACAATAAAAGACCCCAAACATTGTCTGATCTGCCCGCTTTCCCCAATAAAAAATCCAGGAATAAACATGAACAGAATAAAGGTAAAGGGATAAAAGGTGTTATCATCAATATACTCTATTTTGAGAACGATAGTAATCATCGCAATCACCAACGTCAACATATAAAACGGAGCATTGAAGACATTGAGTAAAACCTTATTAATCAAAACAAATAACCACTCGAGCTCTACCGGCTGCGGACCATCGAGATAGAGGGCTTTTAGAATAATACTTACATAATCTTTTGTATCCGAATAATTGTAAATCCCGATATAACTTCCATAATCCGGGCCTACCTGATTACGTAAACCTGCAAGAACAATTAAATACCCTCCTAAAAACCACAGCCATTTTTTTTCAACTTTCTGCCCGTAAACCTCCTGGAAACTGAAAATAACCAAAAATATAAGTGCGATAATATAATACGGATGCAGTAAACTCATTGTTGCGGTATGGATATTTTAAACTGATGAAAAGCCACAATAATTCCTGTAAGAATAAGCGGCAAAAATAGTCTGGTTTCCCAAAAAAGCCCGACAAAAGTAATCATTCCCAAATAGGGTAATGAAAAAATAAGATATTTCTTTAAAATTAATTTTCCGTAATCATAACAAAGCCTGAACGTAAAGTAAAAACCAAGCAATCCAAAAAACAATCCTGCAAGATTAAAAGGGCTGGTGAAATTTTTAACGAAATAAACCCCTTCAAAAAACGATGTATTTTGGGGAATCATCAATTTCAGTCCGATGTATGGGAAAACAAAAGACAAAACCAGAAAGGCAATTTCTCTTATATATTTAAAATTTCCAGCTTTAAGTTTTTCGAAATCAATAAAAATCGCAGCGAAAAAAGCAATATTCAGACAAGAGGTTTCTCTCACAAAAGTTGAAACAAAAACAGTGAGGCATAAAAAGATAAAATCGGAAGTTTTCTTCTCATGGTAATATTTTAAGCTAAACAAAACTCCTAGAAGATAAAAGAAAATTGCAATACAATCGCAATTTGTGGGCACATACTGAACAATGACAATAAAGAAAACTGCCAAAAGATGAACCAGCCATTTTATATTTGAATTGAAAAGAGTACTGACGGGCTTATACTTTAAAATTAAATTTAAAATATAAGATGAAAGCACAAAAAAGAAACTGTTGATTAGAAAAATACTGTGATAAAAAACAGTTCCGTTCTTCAGAAGCATTGGTTTTGCAGATGGTAGAAAAAGATTGATAAAAGAATTGAGCAAATCTGTTACGTGCACCATCAGAAAATTAGGAATCACACGATAGGCATACACCGATGTAAACATAAAATCCGGAGCTTTCTCCATAGATTTGAGCTTTACATACGACGATTCAAAGCCATAATAAGACATGAAAAACAGCAGAAATGGGAAAATTACTACAAATAGAAATCCGTTTAATTTTTCAACAAAATTTTTCAACATACAAGATGTCCCTCAATTTAAAAATAATTTCGTGTTTTATAAATAAGTAGCAAAAAAGGAAACTTGTGCAAAAGTAAAAGATTTTTTCATTTTAAATGGAATATTTTATTGATTTTCAGCGAAAACTTCTCTCACAAATGTTTTAAACTACTCTATAAAAATTTAAATTTGCAAACTTGATTTGAGAATCTCATGCATCGCTTTTTTATTTTTTTATATTATCTGATTGCCAAAAACAGAATTCTTTCCATCGCAACGGCGCTAGGAGTTGCTGTTTTGTGTTTATTTTTTGCTTCAAAAATCAACTTTGAAGAAGACATCAATCAAATCATTCCCAAAAGCGAAAAGTCTGATTTGACGGCGAAAGTTTTGAAACAACTTAATTTTTCAGACAAAATCATCGTCATTATCGAAAAAAAATCGAAAGACGACAACTTTCAGTTATCCGAAACAGCTGATCAATTTTTAGAAAAAACCCAGCCTTTACAGAAATACATCGGCTCGATTCAGGGAAAGGTGAATGATAATGAGATTTCAGAAACCTTTGATTTTGTCAATCAGAATCTGCCTTTATTTTTAGACAAAAACGATTACAAAGAAATTGAAAGGAAGCTCAACAAAGACAGCATTGCAAAACAAGTTGAGAACAATTATGTTTCATTAGTTTCTCCGACGAGTTTGGTAACGAAAGAATTCATTAAAAAAGATCCACTTGGAATTACTTTTTTAGGAATCAAAAAACTGAACGCTTTAAACATCAGCAAAGATTTTAAACTCGAAGACAACTACGTCGTAACCAAAGACGGAAAAAATCTTCTGCTTTTCATCGAACCGAAAAATAAAAGCAACGACACCAAAAACAACGAAGCTTTCGTCAATCAACTCAATGAAATCAAAGACAACCTCAACAAAGAATTCAAAGGAAAAACAGAGATCAGCTATTTCGGCTCGCCGGTAATTGCTGTTGCGAATGCGCAACAAATCAAGAAAGACATTCAGAATACGGTTATTATTTCGATGACTGTGCTAATGATTTTATTGATTTATTATTTTAGAAGTTTTTTCACGCCTATAGTTATCTTTCTACCGACTTTATTTTCGGTATTGCTTGCGTTGATGGTTTTGTATTTTATTAAAGATAAAATTTCAGCCATTTCATTAAGCGTCGGAGCCATTTTAATTGGAATTACGATTGATTATGCGCTTCACATTCTCACGCACTACAAGCACAATAATAATATTGAAGAGCTTTATAAAGAAATCACTCAGCCGATTATTCTGAGTAGTGCAACCACGGCGGTTTCATTTTTATGCCTGGTTTTTGTACGTTCTGAAGCGTTGAAAGATTTGGGACTTTTTGCATCGATTACGGTTTTGTTTTCTTCGGTTTCGGCATTGATTATTGTCCCGCAATTGTATCATCCGAAAGAAAAATCAAATCAACTAAACACAAACTTTATAGACAAAATCGGGCATTATCCTTACGAGAAAAACAAACCTTTGATTATAGTTTGTTCGCTAGTGATTATTGCGTGTTTGTTTGGTTTCCGACATGTTGGTTTCAATGAAGATATTGGCGACTTAAATTACATTCCGAAAGATTTAAAAATAAGTGAGGCAAAACTTGAAAAATTGTCCGACATCACTTCGAAATCTATTTACACCATTTCTTATGGAAATTCTGAGGAAGAAGCTTTGGCAAGAAATTCAGATTTGAGTCAGTTTTTGGAGAAAGAAAAAAAGGAAGGGAAAATTTTAAGCTACAATTCTCTTGGAAACGTTGTTTTATCTAAAGAAGACCAGCAGAAAAAAGTAGAAATCTGGCAGGAATTCTGGAACGAGAACAAGAAAAACCAAACCGTTTCTGAATTGGTCAATAACGGAAATAAATTTGGTTTTAACTCTTCAGCATTCGATCAGTTTAATGAAAATTTAAATAAAAGCTACTCCCCATTAAGTTTAAAAGATTACGAAAAAATTAAAGCCCTGCAAATCTCAGAATTTCTCAGTCAGGAAAATGGTTTTTATACGGTTTCGAATGTGGTAAAGGTAGACGAGAAGAAACGCGACGCTTTCATCAAAGACATTGAAAAGAAACACGATGCCATCGCCATCGACCGTCAGCAGATGAATGAGAACTTTTTAGGCTTGCTAAAAAGAGATTTCAACACATTGATTAATTATTCATTATTAGCCATTCTTCTTACGATTATCGTTTTCTTTAGAAATTTTGAATTAACCCTTCTTACAATGTTTCCAATTGTTTTGACGGGAGTTGTGACCGCAGGAATTCTCTATTTTTTAGGATTAGAATTAAATATTTTCAGTACCGTTGTCTGTACATTGGTTTTCGGGGTTGGGGATGATTTCAGTATTTTTCTCACGAAAGCAATGCAGAAAGAACACACGACCGGAAAAAATGAACTTCCAACGTATAGAATCTCGATTATTCTGGCAGTTTTCACGACAATTCTTTCCATCGGTTCTTTGATCTTTGCAAAACATCCAGCTTTACATTCTTTAGCTTTGGTTGCACTGATTGGAATGCTTTCTGTGATTATCATTACTTCAACTTTGTATCCGTTTTGGTTTAGGTTTTTAATTATCAATAGAACTAAAAAAGGACTTTCACCGATAACTTTGAGATTATTAGCACGTTCCGTTTTGTCTTTTATTTACTATGGTCTGGGTGGACTTTTCTTCTCATTTTTCGGACATTTTTTTGTGAGAAAAGCAAAAGGGGAAACTTTAAATTTCATAAAAAAATCAATTGCTTTATTCTTAAAATCAGTGTTACATCTTTCACCTTTTGTAAAGAAAAAAGTAATTACAAACCAGAAAGAAGATTTCAGCAAACCAGCGATTATCATTGCCAATCATACATCATTCTTAGATACTTTGGCTATTGCGATGGCAACACATAAAATTGTTTATCTGGTCAATGATTGGGTCTATGATTCTCCGGTTTTTGGCAAACTTGTAAAGGCTTTAGGATTTTATCCGGTTTCTCAAGGCATCGAAAATGGGAAAGAAAAATTAAAGGAGAAAATTGACCAAGGGTATTCATTAGTCGTTTTCCCCGAAGCTGAAAGATCTTATACGAATGATGTGAAACGTTTCCACAAAGGAGCTTTTTATCTTGCTGAAGAATTTGGTTTGGATATTTTACCACTTTACATTCATGGGAATTCTGAAGTTTTACCAAAAGGTGATTTCATTATTTACGATGGCGATATTATTGTAAAAGTTGGTGACAGACTCAGCAAAAACGACTTATCATTTGGAACGACTTATAAAGAAAGAGCTAAAAACATCAATTTTTATTTCAGAAATGAATTTGCCAAACTGAGAAATGAAATTGAAGACGAAAATTATTTTAAAAAGAAATTATTTTTAAGCTTCCTTTACAAAGAAACCGAAGTTGTAAAAGAAGTCAAACAGGATTTCAAAAAAAATAAATTTGTTTATTTTGAACTGAACAAACATATTGCAAAAGATGGAAACATCTTACACATCGCAGATGATTTTGGTCAAAAAGATGTTTTGATGACGCTTCAGCAAGCCGGAAGAAGAGTTTTCAGTTTAATTAAAGATGAAGAAAAAAGACAAATTGCAGAAAACAATTATGTCGTTAAAACAAGAAAAATAAATTACATCAAAAACACTTCTGAAATCGCCAAAGACATTGATGTTCTTTTGATTTCAGATCCCAAATTTAATGTAACCGAAATCACTCAGCTTCCGGAAACCATTATTTTTGTAAACACTGAAAATATTATTTTTGAAAACCCTTCATTTAACTTAGTGTTCACTTCGGAATCAATAAGAGTATTCCGACACGAATAATAAATTTTAAAAGCATATTTTTGTAATCCATAAAGAATATTAATGCAGAAAAACGTACTTGTTCTCTATTATACACAGACGGGTCAGCTGGAGGATATTATGAAAAATATTGCCCAGCCGTTTGAGGATAAGAAAGACGAATATCTTGTCACCTATTACAACATTCAGCTCAAAGAAGACTTTCCTTTTCCCTGGCCGAGTGATGTTTTTTTTAATACTTTCCCCGAATCTTATTTGCAGATTCCGAGCGAGATTCTCCCGCCACCGGAAAATGTACTGAATAAAAAATATGACCTCATTCTTTTCGGATATCAGGTTTGGTATCTGACACCTTCTATTCCTATTATTTCATTTTTGAAAAGTGGTTACGCAGAAGGTTTATTAAAAGACACTCCCATCGTTACCGTTTCTGCAACCAGAAATATGTGGATGCTTTCTCAGGAAAAATTAAAAGTTTATTTAAAAAATCTAAATGCCAAACTGATCGGAAATATCGCTTTGGTAGACAGACACGACAATTACACCAGTGTTTTGACGATTCTTCGCTGGCTGACAACGGGACAAAAAGAAAAATCGGGAATGCTTCCTGCAGCCGGAGTTTCAGATGAAGAAATCAACGGAGCCGGAAAATATGGAAAGATCATCGAAAATCACTTTGAAAACAATGATTTCACCAACCTACAGCCCGACTTGGTGAAAAATGGAGCTGTTGAAATAAGACCCTTCCTGGTGCGTGTAGAGAAAGTAGGAAACAAAATCTTTACCATTTGGAGTAATCTGATTATCAAGAAAAAAGAAAAACGACCTTTGCTGATAAAATTCTTTAAAGTATATTTGATGGCAGCAATTTGGATCATTTCGCCAATCGTATTGGTTTTTCATCTCTTATTAGCACCCCTTTTGTGGTCTAAAAGACAAAAGCAAAAAGAATATTTACAAGGAATTAATTTAAAATAGAAATGCAAGACGTATTTATAACAAAAGCTTCAACATACTTGCCGAATGAGCCGGTTTCGAATGACGAAATGGAAAGCTATCTTGGCTTGGTAAATAATACACCCTCTAAAGCGAGAGCTTTAATTCTAAGGAACAATAAAATCACTACGAGATATTACGCTTTAGATAAAAACGGAGAATCTACTCACTCTAATGCTCAGATTACCGCAAAGGCAGTGGAAGGACTCTTTGATGAGAACTTCAAAAAAGAAGATCTGAAACTCTTGTCCGTAGGAACTACTTCGCCGGATCAGATTCAGCCTTCACATGCATCTATGGTACACGGTGAGCTTAATATTGGGAGATCTATCGAAATAAATACAGCAACAGGACTTTGTAACTCCGGGATGAATGCCTTGAACTACGGTTTTCTTTCCATAAAAGCCGGAGTGCAGGAAACTGCCGTGTGTGCTGGTTCTGAAAAAATGTCTTCTTGGATGACTGCCGATAAATTTGATCATGAAGCAGAAAATCTAAAACTTTTAGAAGAAAGACCAATTATTGCTTTCAAAAGAGAATTCCTTAGATGGATGCTTTCTGACGGTGCCGGTGCATTTTTATTGCAAAACAAGCCAAGAGAAAACGAAATTTCGTTAAAAATCGATTGGATAGACTTCTATTCTTACGCTCACGAAATCGAAGCTTGTATGTATTCCGGTTGTGAAAAGCAGGAAGACGGAAGCTTGAAATCTTGGGCAGATTACCCATCAGACGAATGGCTGAAGCAATCTATTTTTGCCTTAAAACAAGATACTAAAATTCTTGATAAATATATTTTGGTGAAAGGTGCAGAAAGTTTAAGAGCATCTTTTGACAAACACCAACTTGATCCGGAATCTGTGGATCACGTTTTGGCGCATATTTCTTCAGGATATTTCAAAGAAGGTTTAAAAGAAGAATTTGCAAACGTTGGATTAGATTTCCCTTGGGAAAAATGGTTCTATAATCTTTCGGAAATTGGAAATATTGGCGCAGGATCTATCTTCGTTGCCGTAGAACAATTGATGAATTCAGGAAAACTGAAAAAAGGCGAAAAAATCCTTTTATGTGTACCTGAAAGCGGAAGATTTGCCTATTCTTGCTCGTTACTAACTGTTGTATAATGGAAATTACTTTACCAAATTCTGATCAAATTTTTGTGGAAAGTCTTATCCCACAAAAAGCACCTTTCGTCATGGTGGGTGAGGTTTCAGAATATTCCGAAAACCACGTGATCTCAGGATTCGTCATCAAGGAAGACAATCTTTTTGTATATGAAGGAATTTTTCAGGCATCAGGCTTAATCGAGCATCAGGCTCAGACTGTGGCTTTACATACCGGTTACAAATATTTTCTTTTAGGGAAAGAATCTCCGACGGGCTACATCGGTGCCATCAAATCTTTTGAAGCAGATGCTTTACCAAAAGTGGGTGATCAATTGGTTACTGAAGCTACCATTCTGAATGAAATGCTGGGTGTAACTTTAGTAGAAATTATCACTAAAATAAATGATACCGTAATTGCAAAATCACAGATGAAAACGGTTGTAAAATAGATTTAAAAACAGTTCGTCAGTTCGAGTAAAATTCTGGAAGAATTTGTATCGAGAACTTTAGCACATCAACTTCTCGATACGATTTTTTCAAGATCTAATCGAAGTGACGAAATGATATAATTAAAGTTTTTTAGAAGAAAAATTTACATGGAGTTAAAAGAAGATAATATCATCAATATTCACCAGTTTTTACCTCATCGCGAACCGATGCTGATGGCTGATTATATTCTTGAGCTTACTCCGGAAAAAGTGATTACTTCTTTTGAAATTACTTCAGACAATATTTTCGTTCACAATAATCATTTTGTAGAAGCGGGTCTTATAGAACATTCGGCACAAACATGTTCTTCAATTCTGGGGCAGAGTTTTTTTAAAGGTCCTGATGACGGAACTAAAGTAATCGGTTTCATCACCAATATCAAGAAGATTGAGATTTTTGCCTTGCCAAAAGTCGGTGACAAAATTATTTCAAAAGCTTCTTTAATTTCTCAATATGAAAATATCTGCCAGATTTTCTGCGAAACTTTTTTAGGAGATGAATTACTGATTCGTACAGAGATCAGTTTGTTTATTCAGGAACTAAAATCTTAAAATATTGTTTTTAAAATATACAGGCTGACTTTTTGAGTTGGCTTTTTTTTAAAAATTTCACGTTTAGCTTAAAAAGTTTTTAATGATTAATAAAGCAGTACTTTATTTAAAAATAGTAAGATTAATTTCAATAGTGTTTCTCTTAATTCTTCTGTTTTACACTTTCATGATTCTAGTGAGTAGTCACAAAATACCTTCTCAAACATTTACAAAACTAATTTTCACAATCTCAATCACAATTTTGTTGCTTATTTATTCTTCAATTACTATAATGAGAGAAAAGAAGAAGGATAATTAAAGATTTTTAATTCGTATATCGTCGCTTTGAGTAGATTTTGAAAAAATCGTATCGAGAAGTTTGATTAGTTCATTGATTCTCGATACATTTTTCTTCGAAAAACGCTCGAATTGACGGCGTGACGAAACAATTCAAGTTTATAATTTCAATTGAAATGGCAAGAATTCAGCTATCAAATTTGACTAGAGATTTTAGACCAACACGTTAAAACCCCTTTATTTTCAATATATTTGATCAAAATAAAGTTATGAGCGTTAAAGTAAGGTTTTATTCCTACGATATAGAATTTGAGTTCGAAAACTCTGTAGAGTTTCCCGTTGCACCTGCAGTAGGTGATGAGGTGAACTTGATTTCATTTTTTAAATATAAAACTTCTGAAAGATTAGAATATGTGAATAATATGGAAGATCTATATCTTTACGAAAATGCATTGGTTACTGAGCGTACCTGGTGCAAAGACATAGAGAAAGATGAGGTGTATCTATTGGTTCATTTAAAGTATAAAAGACGAAAGTAAATGATCATCGCTAAGATTAATCTTTCACCTTTTTACTATCTATCGAAATAAAGCTGCCCAAAACTGAGCAGCTTTTATTTATCTAAAAAAACGCTGTTAATTTAAGTCCTGCCGAAACATAATTTATTTTTTCTTTGGCAGAATCGTCATTTAAATCATCACTTAGTTCAGCATCATTTTGCAGTATTTCATTGAAATGATAGGTGATTTTTGATTGAGTCTGGTTATAATCTGCATACAAACTAATCCCCAATTCCGGATTAAATTTATACGTTAAAGCCACACCGCTATTCCATCGGAAACTGCTGGATGGTTTATATTCCGCAACTTGAAATTCATTATTAGGCAGATTAAATAACTCACTTTTTACAATTACCTTTCCGCTGGCGGGTGAAGAATATCCAGCGGTAGCTTTTAACGTTAATTGTAATTTTTCCGAAAATTCGTGTGAAAAGTATGGTCCTATACCAAAATTGAGAAATCCCAGAGATTCTGTATTAATATCAAAATTTCCAAGTTCCTCATCAAGCGGAAACTCCAAAGGTTTTACAGGAAAGCTGCTGAAACTAAAGTCTCCGCCTACACCCCATTTTTTAGAGAAAAAATAAGCTCCTTCAATCCCGGTTTCAAAACCTATTTCCTTTTTATCGCTCAGTGCAGATTCTTTCAGAAAATTGGTCGTAGAAAGAGCCGTTCCCAACTTGAGTGACAGAAAAGAAGGATTTTCATTTCCTTGTATTCCTGCCAGCATTCCCAGATTATCGCCTTTATTTTTATAAATTTTATCAATGAAAAAATAACCCAGTTCGGTAGAAATAATTCCAATTCCTGCTCCTGCCAAAACATCTGAAATCCAGTGTCTGTTATTTAAGTTTCTTCCCAATCCTGTAATTGCAGCTGCACTATATCCCCCGATACTGTATGCAGGATTGACCAAACCGTATTCTTTATGCAAAAAACTCGCATTGGTAAACGCCATCGATGTATGACCAGAAGGAAAAGAATTCTTACTAGATCCGTCCGGACGTTCTACTTTGGCGGTATACTTTAAAGAATTCACCAAAAGCCCCATAATTCCTATACTTGCAGCATAAGAAAGTGTAGCTCTTCCAATATTATTTCTTCCTTTTACTCCAGCCAATTTTAACCCGTAGACCGCTGCAGTAGGAGCATACTGTAGATAATTATCATATCCCACTTTGAATGTTGGTATGTATCTATTTCTAATCTCACGGATGTTTTCCCTCTCTCCCCAAGTAGCAGCTGATGCTGTGAACAATAATGCCGGAGCCGTAGATTTTTCCACCCACTCTCTTTGGAAAAAAGGTTTCGAGGATCTGTATTCTGTTTCGATGATTTGATTCTGAAAATTGGTATCAATCATCAAAGAATCCTGAGCAAAATAACATGAGAACGGAAGCATAGTCATTGGTAAATAAAATAATTTTTTTTTCATGGTTATATAGATTATTCTAAATTATTTTTGCTATTGTTTTGTTATCTGTAATCACATAAAAATTAATAAATTCTTAATCATATTAAATTAACAATTAATTATTTAAAAGTAAAAACCCAACAACCTCTGGAATTCAATCTTTTTTTTATTAAAATTAAAAAAAATAAATAGTAGTTTTATACAGTTTTAAAAGTATTATGAAGCATAAATTCTTTTTCTGAACTTAATCAACACTCATCGTATGACGAAATGTAAAAATTGCGGAAATGTATTCGAAGGAAAATACTGTAACCAGTGTGGTCAGTCTGCAAAAACAAAACGGATTGATTACGAATTCCTTTGGGAAGATATTCAACATGGTATTTTACATTATGACAAAGGCATTGGCTATTCTCTGAAAAAACTTTTTCAAAAACCAGGTTACGTGATTGAAGATTATATAGAAGGGAAGCGTGTCAATCATTTCAGACCCATTTCTATGGTGATTATTATGGCAACAATCTATGCTCTAATTTATCATCTACTCGACCTGAATGATCGATCTGATCTTGATGCATCTTCCGGACTGATATTAGAAAAAGTCTTTGAGCATTATTACTGGTTTATGGTTGCCACCATTCCTATTTATGCACTTACCACCTACATTGCATTCAAAAAAACCGGATACAACTTCTACGAATTTATAATTTTTGAAGCTTTTAAATGTTCTCAGCGACTTGGTGTTCATATACTCTTTTTACCCGTTATGTACTTTGTGAAAAATGAGGCTGGTTTCAACATCATCACAAATATTCTCCTCTTTATAGATTTTATTTTGATTTTTTGGACGAATAGACAGTTTTTCAATAAAATGACAGCAAAAGAAGTACTCGTAAGAAGTATCTTAAGCTATATAATTTATTTAATTATTGCATTTATATTGATATGCGCAACGGTCTTATTGGTGGGATATGACATCTAGCTTAAAATTTTTGAAGAAAAATTCTCTCGCAAACTTTTAAAACCTATATCCACCGCCGATCTGTGCAAATACATTATGCATCGGGAAACTGATCCCTGCAAATGATGAAGGAAAAGCAGATCCTAATCCCCATTGCAGGCTGAGATCCAGAGAAAATCGTTCGCTAATATCTCTGTTGATTCCTCCGTACAAACCGTCCCAACAGCGATCCTAAAACCAGAATATTGAGATAATGATTTGGTGATTTCATATCAATATGATTTTGTAAAGTAAAATTAATTAATATTTCTTCCATTACGTAATGAAATTTTTACAATATTCATGAAATTTATTACCTACCCTGTAATGTAATATTTAATAAAAAAAAAAATAAAAAAGCTGCCCGAAACTGAGCAGCTTATATTTCCAAAAATATTTATTGATTTTTCTTCAATAATTTATCGACCTTAATCTTTAATACCTAAAGCTGACTTGTAAATTTTAATTTCCTTTTCCAAATCGGTTATTTTCTCAGTTTTCTCTTTCAACTCGGCAACCAGCTTAGATTTTTCGTTGAAAGAAATGTTTACCGGATAATAATTGCTCAACTCTGTCAAAAAATCGTGCTCTAATGCAATGCCCAGATTCCATAAAATCCCAAATTGCAATGACGAATTTTGGAAATACTGAGCCAATGAAGACGAACTGATCTGCATTCTCCTTGCCAATTCTGCCTGCGAAACTGCCTTATTGATCATCACTTTACGAACCATCGCACCAATATGCGGATGCGTAGACGTACTTTTTTCCTGATACTTTCTTAAACTCATTTGTATTACATTTTATTGATAAAAGTAATAAAAACACACATAACATAGAATATTATACGTACAAAACATCGAAGATTATGTTTTAAATATACTTTTTATATTTTAACAAATATATTTCTACGTTTTAGAATGATTTTTTTATTCTTAAAATTGATTTATGAAATTTTAAATATATTATTTGAAGTGTAAAATCGAAATCCATCTATATAAAGCGTTTAAAAGTACGTAGAAAACGTAAGTGAATATGTTTAAAGAATAAAATTTGGGTTAAATGGTAACTTACAGATTATAAATTTGATATCTCGGCTCGTCAAGTTATTTTATATTGTTTTGTTAACTCCACAAAAAAAGTGAGACATTTCTGCCTCACTTCAAACAATTTATATTAATTAAAAATTAATATCCGAAGATTTCTTCTAGGGTAACTTCTTTGAATTCACCCATTTTGTTGATCGATTCCATATTCAGGTTTTCTTTTTTCCCGATAATGGCGGTGTTGTATTTCAACGGTTTGATTTCAGTATTGTAGAAGCTTGTCAGTTGTGGCAGGCTTAAGGTCTGAATTTCCGCATAGATATCTTTTCTGATGTCATAATCAACCCCCAATTTTTTCAACGCTAATTGGTTGTAGAAAATATTGGTTCTGTTAATTCTGTTTGAGGCAATCTGCTTCAACGCTGAACCTTTAGAGTTCTCAAACTGTGCCGGAATTTGTGGGAAATCGGCCATCAAATCATTCATTGCATTAACGGCAAGAGGCAATTTATTGGCCTGAGTTCCGATGTAGTTGGTTACATAATTCGGGTGATTCTTTTCAGAAGCCGTACCAAAAGAAACATACGCCGAATAAGCCAAAGACTTACTCTCTCTTATTTCCTGGAAAACGATAGAAGACAAACCACGTCCGAAGTATTCGTTGAATACATTAGACTTTCCGAAGTCTGCTAAGTTTACGTTGCCTCCTTTAGCAACTTTCGCCATTTCCATCTGCACCATGTCATAGTTGGTGAAATATACTTTACCTTCAGTTGCAGGCTCCGCATATACTTTTGCAGTTGCAGGCTGTAGTTTGGTGTTGTCAATAAAAGGCTTCACTGCTTTTTCCAATCCTTTCTGATCTTCTCCGTACAAGAAAACCTCGTAAGGATATTGGTTTAATGTTTTGATTTTTGACATCAATTCATTCACGTTGATGCTTTCCAAACGCTGCTTAGAAATAATATCAGTCATTCTGGAGTCCTTTCCGTATTTCGCATAATTGGAAAGAGCTGCCATAATTCTTCCTTTATCTTTTTTAGCAACTTCTCTTGACTCTAAGATTGTTTTTACCGTCTGGTCGTAGATTGCCTTATCTGCTTTTACGTTGGTCATCCAGTGGTTCAGCAATTCTACCCCTTTCTTCATGTTGTTTTCCAATCCGCTCAGAGAGATGATGGTCTGGTCATTTGAAGTTCTGAAGCTGTTTGAAATTCCTAATTTGTAGAATTCTTCTTTTAGCTGTTCCGGAGTATATTTATCAGTTCCTAAATATTGTAAAACACTTACTCCAAGGCTCAATTCTTTGTCATTATCTGTCCCAAAAGGGAAAATATAATTCACCTGAGCTACTTTGTTGTATTTGTTTTCAACGAAGCTTACTTTTTTGTCTTTGATTTCAGAAGTAGCAATTGCCGTTTTGTAATCAATAAACTGAGGTTTGATATCTCCCGCTTTTGTTCCTAAAATATCTTTAAGGAAAGGCGACTGCGCTTCTCTGTTGAGTTTAATTGGCGTGATGGCAGGATTCTGTACACGAACCAATTTGTCATTCACTCCTTTTTCTTTATAAACGACAACATAATTGTCTTTGAAAAACTCATTCGCAAATTTTACGATATCTGCTTTGGTGATTTTTTCGTAATCATTAATTTCGTCTAATTCCTGTTGCCAGGTTCTTTCGTTTATGTAAGCATTGTATAAAGTTGTTGCCAAACCGTCTGCAGTTTCCCAACCTTTCATACGCTGTACTTTCATATCGTTCACGATGGCTTTCAGCATCCAATCCGGGAACTGTCCTTTTTTAACCAAATCTAATTGTCCAAGCAACAATTTTTTAGACTCATCAAAACTTTGTCCTTCTTTCGGCACAACATACATTGTAAACGCACCATAAGTTTTGTAAGGAGATTCATAAGCTCCTGCGCTTAGAACTTTTTGCTTTTGGCTGATATTTAAATCTATCAAACCTGCGTCACCGCTGTTGCTTAAGATTTCACCGATCATGCTTGCCAATCTTGCATCTTTTGTTCCGTAAGAATCAGATCTCCAAGCCATCGTCATTCTTGGTGTAGAAGGACTTTTTACAGTTCTTGTTACCACATGAGTCATTGGCTCTTCAGAAACCATTTTCTTCATCGGAAGTTCTTTGTATTTGAACGACCCGAAATATTGGTCAACTAATTTTATCGTTTTGTCGAAATCTAAATCTCCAACCAAAACAACCGCCATATTATTAGGCACATAATACGTGTCAAAATACTTGTGAATAGCTACCATTGAAGGGCTTTTCAAATGCTCTGAAGTACCAATCGTAGTCTGTTGTCCGTTCGGATGTTTAGGAAAAAGCGCTTCCATTAAAGCATAATTTACCAGGCGGCTGTCGTTATCTTGGGCTCTGTTAAATTCTTCATAAACCGCCTCCAATTCTGTATGGAAAAGTCTAAGAACCAATTCTGAGAAACGTTCTTTTTCAACTTTCAGCCATTTCTCCAATTCGTTAGCCGGAATATTATTTTTGTAAACCGTTTCGTCTAACCAAGTGTGAGCGTTGGTTCCCGTCGCCCCTAAAGATGAAATTGCTTTGTCATATTCGTTGGCAATTGCAAATTTTGAAGCTTCGTTAGAAACCTCATCGATCTTTTTATAAAGTGCTTTTTTCTTTTCAGGATCTTTTTCTGCTTTGTGTTGTTCATAAAGGTCAGAAATCTGCTGAAGCAAAACTTTTTCTTTTGCCCAATCCTGAGTTCCCAAATGAGAAGTTCCTTTGAAAACCATGTGCTCAAGATAATGAGCTAAACCTGTGTTATCACTTGGATCATTATTTGAACCTGTTCTTACAGGCACATAAGTCTGGATTCTCGGAGCATCATCGTTCTTTGCGAGATAAACTTTTAATCCGTTTTTTAAAGTATAGACTCTCACTCCTGCCTGATCATTTTTCACAGTTTCGTACGTATAACCCTGACCGTCGGTCACTGTCTGCGTATCAAATTTCTGCGCCATTGCATTGATCATGAAAAAGAATGAAAGAGAAATAAAAACTTTCTTCATAGTAGAATTTATTAAATCATTTTAATTAAAATGATTAGTCTTAAAATGAAAGTGTTTGTTACAGCCTATGAAATTTACATCTCGCTATATCGAAATGCCGCTCCTACGGAGCTCTCCTTTAATTACGTTTAACTTTTTCTACAAACGTTTTGCTCCGATAGAGCAATTATTATTTTAATTAAAATTTTCTCAGCTTTAATTATCTGTAAATCTAAGATTGGAATATATTTTAACGAATACACGCTCACAAGGAATAGATTTTGCACTCAGTAACTTACTAATCAATAATATCTTATGAAAACTAAAATGATTTGGGCGAACTTTGCCGTGGAAGATCTTGACTGTACTACAGATTTTTATAAAGCATTAGGATTTAAATCAAATGGCCATTCTGATGAATTGACAAGTTTCTTGTTTAGCGACAATAACTTTGTGATTCATTTTTTCGTAAAAGATATTTTAGAGAAAAATACAGATCTCAAATTTTCGAACAATCCGAATTCCAATGAAATTATTTTTACTTTATCGGCGGAAACAAAAGAAGAAGTTGATCATTGGGCAGACTCGGTGAAAAACGCTGGCGGAAAAATAGAATCTGAACAGAAAGAATTTGGTGACAAGTATTACGGATTTACTTTCTCAGATCCCGATCGACACAAGTTCAATGTATTTATGATGTAATTAAATATCAAATCACGACGAATTACAAAGAATTTGCTTTAAATCTGAGCAATTAGCCTCGATATATTCCATTATCCTATGTCCTGCATTTTTATTATTTTAGCGCATTGAAAAATCAGTAAGAAACAGATGCATATAATATCATCTGATTATTAAAACATCAATCTTTTCGGGTGAAAAAACAAGATATTCCACAAGACGAAAGTAATCTTCAATCAGCAAATATGACCGAAATGTTATATGTGACTGATGAAAATAACAATTATACCACCGCTCAAAGCATCGGCTGGGAAGCAAAAAAGGCAGCCCTTGACGAGTCGATGGCGCTCATCAACGAGAGAATCGAAGAAGCAAAACAAAATGTGGCCAACAATATCGTGAGTCCAATCATCTATTTTATGGAATTAAATAAAATGGATTTACAGGTTCTCGCAGCGTACGTTGGAAAGTGGCAATGGACGGTCAAAAGACACGCAAAACCGAAAATATTTAAAAAACTCAGCGATTCTACTTTGAAAAAATACGCCGACACGTTCGGAATTTCAGTAGATGAATTAAAAAACTTCGACGGTAAATAAATGAAGATCAATTTTGAACACCATCAGACAGCCCATTGCGAAAACGGTGTTGCCTCCAATTTACTTCTCAACAGAGGTTTAAAACTCAGCGAACCCATGATTTTCGGAATCGGTTCCGGATTATTTTTCGTGTATTTGCCTTTCTTAAAAGTAAATTTTGCGCCAGGTTTCAGCTACCGTCCGATGCCGGGAGCCATTTTCAGCAAAGCGGCAAAAAGACTGGGCATTAAAATCAAAAGAATTAAATTTTCAAACCCAAAAGAAGCGCAGGCTGCTTTAGAGAAAAATTTAGAACAAAATATACCAACAGGTCTGCAAGTAGGCGTTTTCAACTTGACTTATTTTCCTGAAGAATATAAATTTCATTTCAACGCCCACAATCTTGTAGTTTACGGAAAAGAAGACGGGAAATTCCTTATCAGCGACCCTGTAATGGATTTTGCCACAACTTTGACCGAAGCTGAACTGGAAAAAGTTCGTTACGCAAAAGGTGCATTGGCACCGAAAGGGCATATGTATTTTCCGACACATATTCCGGAAAATGTAAACTTGGAAGAAGCTATTAAAAAAGGAATTAAAGATACCTGCAAAAATATGTTGGCTCCCGTTCCGATTATCGGTGTAAAAGCAATGCGATGGGTAGCAAAAAGCATCCCGAAATGGGCGGAGAAAAAAGGCACGAAAGTGACCAATCATTACCTCGGACAATTAATCAGAATGCAGGAAGAAATCGGTACCGGCGGTGGCGGATTTAGGTTTATTTATGGTGCTTTTTTACAGGAAGCTGCTGTGATTCTTAAAAATGATGAGCTAAAGGAATTATCCAAAGAAATTACCGCAATCGGTGACCTTTGGAGAGATTTTGCTGTCGATATTGCACGAGTTTACAAAAACAGAAATTCGAAAAGCGATATTTACAATCAGCTTTCAAAATCGATGCTCCATATTGCTGATTTGGAGGAAGCGTTTTATAAAAAACTGAGAAAAGCGATATAGTTTGGAGAATATCATCGAAATAAAAAATCTGTACAAGAAATACAAAAACTCGGAAGACTTTTCGGTTAATGATATTTCTTTGAACATCGATAAAAACGAAATCTATGGAATTCTCGGTCCCAACGGAGCGGGAAAAACCACGCTGATTTCTATGCTTTCAGGTTTAATCAAACCAACCTCAGGAAGTTTTACCATCAACGGATTGTCGCCTAAAAAAGATGGTTCGAAAATCAAACAAATCATCGGCGTTGTTCCTCAGGAATATGCGCTCTACCCGACTCTGACCGCGAAAGAAAACCTTTTGTTCTTCGGAAGTTTGTATGGTTTGAAGAACAATTATCTTCACAAAGCCATCGATGAAGCTCTAGAATTAATGGGTTTAACGAAATTTGCCCATAAAAAAGTCGACCAGTTTTCAGGCGGAATGAAACGCCGTTGCAATCTGATTGCCGGAACGCTTCACAATCCGAAAGTTCTGTTTCTGGACGAGCCGACGGTTGGCGTTGATGTTCAGTCGAAAAAAGCGATTATCGATTATCTTTTAGATTTAAATAAAAAAGGCACATGCATTATTTACACCTCTCATCACTTATCGGAAGCTGAGGAATTCTGTACAAAAATTGCCATTATCGACCACGGAAAAATCCATGCGACAGGAACGCCGGAAGAATTGGTGGAAAAAGTTGCAAATGCGGAAAACTTGGAGGATGTTTTCATTTCATTAACCGGAAAAGAATTGAGAGATGTTGTATAAATTGTGGAGAAGTTTCATCAAGGAAATTCAGTTACTGAAAAGAGATTCGGGAGGAATTGTCATTATTTTTCTAATGCCTTTGTTATTGATTATTACAATCACTTTAATTCAGGATTCGACATTCAAAAATCTGGAAGGTTCAAAAATTCCAATTATTTTCATCGATAATGATAAATCTGAAGTTTCCAAAGTCATTAAAAAAGAACTGGAAACCAGCAAAACATTTGAACTCGTTACCGATTATAACGAAAAATCGGCAGAGAAAGCTGTGTTTACGGGAGATTATCAGCTGGCCATCGTTATTCCGGAAAATTTAACGAAAGATTTAAATTCAAATATCGATTCTAAAGTTCAGACCGTCGTAAGCTCGTTTGGTTTGGAAACCGATTCTACGGCGACAAAAGCTGTGGCTTCAAAAACGAAAGACATTCATCTCTATTTCGACCCTGCAACCAACGCCGGTTTCAAAAATTCTGTGATGAATGCCATCAACAAAATGGTTTTCGAAATCGAGAATAAAAAAATATACAAAGCCTTCCAAGACCAACTCGGAACAACGGAAGACCTTGAAAATAAAAGCTTGATTACCTTCAAAGAAATCACACCGAACAAAGGAAAACTAGATGTAATTCCGAATTCCGTTCAGCATAACGTTCCAGCCTGGGCATTATTTGCTATTTTCTTTATTGTAGTGCCACTTTCCATTAATTTAGTCAAAGAAAAAAGTCAGGGAACGAGCGTGAGAGTTCGCGTGAGCCCGACGCCGTATTACATTCATATTTTAGGAAAAACATTTACCTATCTCATCATCTGCGTCATCCAGTTTTTGCTGATGGTTGCAGTGGGCATCTGGCTTTTCCCGCTAATGGACTTGCCTCAATTTGATGTTTCCGGAAAAATGCTTCATCTACTTATTGTCACTCTTTTTGCAGGATTGGCAGCGATTGGATTTGGAGTATTAATAGGAACAATGTCCAATACTCAGGAACAGTCGGCTCCATTTGGAGCGACTTCGGTGGTAGTTTTGGCAGCGATTGGCGGAATCTGGGTTCCCGTTTTCCTGATGCCTGAATTTATGCAGAAAATTGCGCAGTTTTCCCCGATGAATTGGGGACTGAATGCGTATTACGATATTATTTTAAGAAACAGCGGCATTGGCGAAATTGCTAAGGAACTGATTTTCTTATTTTTATTTTATATTGCGATGGTAACCATCTCTTTACTATATGAACGGAAACAAAATGCAGTCTAAAGAAAACTTAACTTGTACCGAAGAAATACGCGTACGATTCAATGAGACAGACCCGCTGGGCATCGTGTGGCATGGGCATTACATAGTGTATTTTGAAGACGGAAGAGAGGCTTTCGGAAGACAGCACGGCTTGACCTATCTCGACATTCAGAAAGCAGGATTTGTAACACCGATTGTGAAAAGTACCTGCGAACACTTTCTTCCTTTGAAATATGGAGAAACATTCAATATCGTGACGACTTTTGTGAATTCTGTTTCTGCGAAATTGATTTATAAATACGAGATTTTTAATAAGAATAATAAATTGGTTTGTAGCGGAGAAACCATTCAGGTTTTTCTGGATTCTGAAAATAATTTATGCCTTTACAATCCGGAGTTTTTCCAAACCTGGAAAGATAAAATGGGATTATGATGAACGAGGTTTACATTACAGATTACAACTGCGTCACACCTTTAGGTTTTGATGTTGAATCAAATTGGAAGGCACTTTTGGAAGGGAAATCCGGTGTCGCTTTGTATAAAATCATAGACAATCACGACGCTTTTTTTGTTTCTAAAATTGATTCTGAAAAATTGGAAGAGGAATTTAATAGATTCTTTGACTCCGCTCAGAGTGACAATGAAAATTTCACGAGACTTGAAAAAATGTTTTTGCTGAGCCTGAGACCTTTGGTAGAAAGACATGAAATTTCAGATGAAACAGCTTTTATTCTTTCAACAACAAAAGGAAATATCAGTTTATTAAAAAACGAAACCACTTTACCAGAAGGCGTTTACCTTTCAAAATTAGCTCAAAAACTAGCTGATTTTTTTGGATTTAAAACCAAACCAATTGTCGTTTCCAATGCTTGTGTTTCTGGCGTAATGGCGATTTCTGTGGCAAAGAATATGATTCAGGTAGGAAAATACAAAAATGCATTTGTAGTCGCAGGAGACGAGATTTCTGAGTTTGTGATTTCGGGTTTTAATTCGTTTCAAGCGATTGCAAGTGAACCTTGCAAACCTTACGATAAAAATCGAAACGGAATTAATTTGGGCGAAGCGACGGCAGCAGTTTATATCACGGGTCATTGCGAAGAACAAAGTGACGAAGCAACCTCACAAAACGAAAAATTTAAGTTTAAAGTTTTAGGCGATTCATCGATTAATGATGCTAATCATATTTCCGGACCATCGAGAACTGGCGACGGGTTATTTGCTAGTGTTCAAAATGCTATGAAAGAAGCAAATGTTTCATCAGAACAAATTGATTTCATTTCTGCTCACGGAACAGCAACACTGTACAACGACGAAATGGAAGCAATCGCCTTCAACAGAATTGGTTTGCAGAATGTCCCCTTGAACAGTATGAAAGGCTATTACGGACATTGTCTTGGAGCATCTGGTTTGCTGGAAAGTATTATTTCAATGGAATCTGCTTTGAACAATATTTTGATTCCGTCTAAAAACTTCGAAGAAATGGGCGTTTCTCAGGATTTGAATATTATTAAAGAAAATCAATCGGCAGAAATTAGATACATTCTGAAAACAGCTTCTGGTTTTGGTGGATGTAATGCGGCGATAGTATTACAAATTGAATCTTTATAAAAAGTTTATTTCTAAATCATTAACTATTGCAAAATTCTTATATTTTATGTTAAGGAAAATTCTATTTTTTAATGGGGTTATACAAACTTTTGAATATATTTGTCTATAATAAAAATTTCTATGAATTCTAAAATTTTCACATTTTTGTTATTGGCTTTTATTGTCTTTTTCAATAATTCGTGTTC
Source organism: Chryseobacterium aahli (assembly GCF_022699665.1). Classification (GTDB taxonomy): domain Bacteria; phylum Bacteroidota; class Bacteroidia; order Flavobacteriales; family Weeksellaceae; genus Chryseobacterium; species Chryseobacterium aahli. Next base: position 49,533 of record NZ_JALDNB010000004.1, read on the forward strand.
AAATGGAGATGAAGTACAAACAACTCCAACCAATACTAGTTTGCAGAATCCTACTCAGAATTCCAATAAAATATTGAAATTTATTAAATCTACTGATAATAATCCTACACATTACTTTCAAAATTCTAATGGCAAAATAGTTTTATGGAATACTAGTTACAATAACAATTACAATGCGACTATACACTCGGTAACCTATAATTCAATGGGTAAAATTGATAAAATATCAATTTCTAATTCCTCCTCTATTAATTATTATGAAGCACAATTTAAATATAACAACAATTTGCTTTCAGAAATTGTATATCTACACAAAGATACAAATGGCAATTTCTTGCTAAACACAAGTTACACTGTTCAGTATAAAAATTCTAAAATATATCGTCTTATCAGAACCACTTATAATACACCACAAGATTATATAAACGACACTCTAAACAACTGTAATATAACGGAATTAGAATTTTCTGGTGAAAACGTAACAAAAGCAACTTTTATTACAGGACAATATAGTAAAGCTACAGGAGTGATTAATGCTGAATCTTATGCATACTTTACAAGATTATACACTTACAATGATTCGATAATTAACCCTTATTCTACATTTCCGATAGAATTCCAAGCCTACTTAGCACACTTAAGTCTTGAAAATAGCGAGTATAGTGTCGATTATTTTTCAAAAAATGCAAAAAATGGCTTAACAACTTATGTACTACAGTCATTATTTTCAAATTATTATTTTAATTACGAAACTGATATAAGTTTAAATGGATTGCCAAATAAAATTGGCTCAAATAATGGAAATTTTGGAAGCAAAGCAACTTTTGAATATGATTCTTTTTAAGATTTAAAAATTATAAATTTATTTAAAATTCGATTAGTATTAAATTTTTTATTGATATTAAAAAACATAAAAACATCACTTTGATACAACTTCTTTTTATAATTTGCTGAAGGGGATGAAGCACCATAGCCACAATATGGAGATTTACACATAACCTACTCTAAACATAAAAATTGAAACAGTTTAGTGTGGTGGTTTACCGTCATTCCGGACTAAAAAAAACATTTTTTTGTTTAGTAGAATTGAGAATAATAGAAATTGAGAATTTTTGTTATTTTACAAAAGAAGATAATCAATTTTAATGTTTTAAAACCCAGTGTTAATTTACATGTAAAGAAGCTAAAGAAATAAAAACATGGAGTGTTGAGAAAAGAAGCTAAACTATGAAAATTTATCTATTCTTGTAAGTTATTTATTAGATGATAAATATCATTTATTAAAATAAAATCTTCTAGTCTATAGCCTTGAAAATTAACCCTTCAAAAATCAATATTGACATACTGCCTAATAGATACACCAGTAAATGAAAAAACTTCACGTTTGCACTATTGAAAATGCTCAGATTATTCTTAATCATAAAATCATTTTTGAATCGGAATTATCTTCTTTCTCAGATTTCGCCAAAGAAGCTTATACAATCTTAGAACTGAGTTATCCAAAATTTCATAAAATGGATAACCTCAGCAAACTGGCCTTTCTCGCTTCGGAAATGATTCTGAAAAACGACGACCACAGTAAAACTGCCTTGGTTTTCGCCAACAAATCCTCAAGTCTAGACACCGATTTTAAATATCAGGAAAGTATTAATTCTCAGGAAAATTATTTCCCGAGTCCTGCCGTTTTTGTATACACTTTACCTAACATTTGCGTTGGCGAAATCAGCATTAAACATAAAATGCAGACTGAAAATGCCTTTTTCGTCTTGGATGAATTTGATGAAGAGTTTTTAAACTCATACGCGGCACAGATTCTGCAATCAGGGAAAGCTGAAAAAGTCTTGTGCGGCTGGGTCGAACTATATCAGGAAAGTTATAAAGCTTTTGTATATTTGCTGACTACGTAATTTAACAATATAACAGCATAACAATGTAACAATACTATTCAGTCTCAATTGGTAAATTAGTACTTTGATACATTGGTAAATTTTTAAAAAAATGGAAGATTTAAAATTAGAATTAAAAAACAAAATCATAGAAGTTCTTAATCTTGAAGACGTTGCAATAGAAGAAATCAAAGACACAGATCCATTATTTGGTGGTGGTCTTGGATTGGACTCTATTGACGCTTTGGAATTGATTGTACTTCTTGACAAAGACTACGGAATCAAATTATCTGACCCAAAAAAAGGAAAAGAAATCTTCCAGTCTATCGAGGTGATGGCGAAATACATCGAAGAAAACAGAACAAAATAATTCAATCTAACAATGTATCAATCTGGCAATGTACCAATATTGTTACACTGTTAAATTGATACATTGGTACATTATTAAAAGATGAGTCAAAAAATTGCCATTACAGGAATGGGCATCATTTCCTCCATTGGTAACAATGTCGAGGAAAATTTTATTTCGCTGACGACCGGTAAACACGGCATTTCAGATATCGAACTGTTTGAAACACGCCACGCCGGAAGCATCAAAACAGGCGAGATAAAACTGTCTAATGAAGAGCTTGTTCAGAAACTTCAGCTTAATGAGGACAACAACGTTACAAGAACTGCTTTGTTGGGAATGGTCGCCGCTAAGGAAGCTGTAGAAAGTGCCGGAATTCCCGATATTAATGAATACAAAACCGGACTCATTTCCTCCACCAGCGTGGGCGGAATGGATATTACCGAAAAATATTTCTACACCTACGAAGATTTTCCTGAAAAGCAAAAATATATCGATTCGCACGATGCCGGAAATTCATCTTTGGCGATTGCAGAATTATTAGGCTTGAAAGGAATGGTTTCTACCATCAGCACAGCCTGTTCGTCAGCCGCCAATGCGATTATGATGGGCGCAAAACTCATTAAAAACGGCGTTCTTGACCGTGTGATTGTTGGTGGAACGGATTCTCTTTCGAAGTTTACTTTGAATGGTTTTAATACGTTGATGATTCTGACGGATTCTTATAATACACCTTTCGATAACGACAGAAAAGGTTTGAATCTGGGTGAAGCAGCAGCTTTCCTCGTTTTGGAATCTGATGAAGTAGTGAAAAAAGAAAATAAAAAAGTACTCGCTTATCTTTCGGGTTACGGAAATTCCAACGATGCGCACCACCAAACCGCTTCTTCGGAAAACGGACAAGGTGCGTTTTTAGCAATGGAAAAAGCGTTAAAAGTTTCTGGTCTAGATAAAGAAAACATCAATTATATTAACGTTCATGGAACGGCAACACCGAATAATGATTTGGCTGAAGGCATTGCAATGATTCGGGTTTTTGGCGAAAATCAGGTTCCGGAATTCAGTTCTACGAAAGCATTTACAGGTCATACTTTGGCCGCAGCAGCAGGAATTGAAGCGGTTTATTCGATTTTGGCAATGCAGAATAATGTGATTTTTCCAAATTTAAATTTTAAAACGAAAATGGAAGAATTTGATTTGACGCCGGTTACCAAACTGAAAGAGAAAAACATCAATCACGTACTTTCCAATTCATTTGGATTTGGAGGAAACTGTTCAACTTTAATTTTTTCTAAATAATGAGTGCAGTTTACATCAACAGTGCCGCCTGCATCTCGGTTCAGGACACTTTAAACGAAAATTTCTTTAACACTTTAAAACCTGAAAATTCAGTTCAGATTTTAAAAGCCATCGAACCCAATTATAAAGAATTCATTCCTCCAGCAAAGAGCCGAAGAATGTCTAAAACGGTAAAAATGAGTTCCGTAGCTTCCACAAAAGCTTTGCAGGAAGCTGGAATTGAAAAACCCGACGCCATCATCGTTGGAACCGGAATGGGCTGTTCTCAGGATTCTGAAAAGTTTCTGAAAAATGTTCTGGAAAACAATGAGGAATTTTTAACGCCAACTTTTTTCATTCAGTCAACTCATAATACGGTTGCCGGGCAAATTGCTTTGGGATTACAATGTCACGGCTATAATTTCACGTACGTCAACAGTTCATCTTCTCTTGAGTTTTCAATGCTTGATGCAAAACTTCAGATTTTGGATGGTGAGGCAGACAACGTTTTGGTGGGTTCAACAGACGAACAAACCGAGCGAACAATGGAATTGTACAAACTCAATAATTCCATTAAAAAAGAAGAAAATCTTCCGGTCGATTATTTAAATTCAAGAACAGAAGGTGTGATATGGGGCGAAGGTTCTAGTTTTTTCGTTTTAGGAAAAGAGAAAACTGAAACTTCTTATGCGCAATTAAAAGATATTCAGATTGTTAATTCGTTAGAATTAAACGAAATTCAGAAATTCATTGATGATTTTTTAGCGAAGAATAATTTGAAGAACGAAGATATTGATGCTGTGATTTTAGGTTTCAGCGGAGATTCAAACTCGGATGCTTATTATCAAAATACATCGGAATTATTTCCAAATTCTTCGTTACTTTATTACAAACATTTGAGTGGAGAATTCAATACAGCGAGTGGATTTTCAACCTTTATGGCTTGTCAAATTATAAAAAATCAGGAGATTCCGGAAGTGATGTTGATTAATTCTGTAAAAAAAGATAGCATTAAAAATATTCTTTTGTATAATCATTTGGGAGGAAATGACCACAGTTTAGTTTTTCTGGAAAAGGCTTAAAACTAAACCTTGAAGGTTTTTAAAATGTGAGAAAATGAAACATTACCCATTTATTATCTTTTATCTTTTCTTGAATCTCTCTATTTATGCTTTTCAAGGAACAATTTGGGTTTATATTTTCTGTTTCATACTCTTTTCTGCGGTTGTCGTTTGGGGTTCGTTTGATATTCAATTAGGATATTTTGTCAACAGCATTACTCATAAAAGAATGAAAATTAAGGAAGTTGCTTTAACTTTCGATGACGGCCCAACCGAGTTCACACCGAAGTTTTTAGATATTTTAAAAGAGAATAAAATCAAAGCCACATTTTTCTGCATCGGAAAACAGATTGAAAAATATCCTGAAACTTTCCAGAGAATTGTTGCGGAAGGTCACACCATTGGAAATCATACCTATTCACATTCTAACAATACAGGATTTTTATCTACTTCAAAAATGATAGAAGAAATCCAGAAATGCGATGAAATAATGTTGAAAATTGAAAATTTTAAAACTGATTTGTATCGACCACCTTTTGGAGTAACCAATCCGAATATTGCCAAAGCGATCAAGAAAACAAAGAAAAAAAGCATCGGCTGGAATGTACGTTCGTTGGACACTGTAATTACGGGCGAGAAGAAAATTTTAAGGAAAGTAACAAAAGGTTTGAAAATAGGAAGCATTATTCTGCTCCACGACACTTCGGAAAAAACGTACAATGTTTTGGTCGAATTATTGTTATTTTTGGAGCGTGAAAAGTATTCAACTTTTACAATTGATTCAATATTTAAATCTAAAAATAATGTTTAAAAATATAGTCTTAGGAGCATTTTTATTAATTTCGAGTTTTGTCTTTGCGCAAAACTCTGCAATGACGAGCGCAGAATCAAAAGCCTTCGTGACCAAAATTTCTTCTGAAACAAAAGAAATAAAAACTTTGCAGAGCGACTTCGTTCAAACCAAAAAAATGGATTTTTTAGATAAAAACATTGTCACTCAAGGAAGAATGTCTTTGAAATCTCCAAATACTTTAAGCTGGAAGTATACAAAACCTTATCAGTACAGCATTATTTTTAAGGACAATAAAATTTTCATCAATGATCAAGGGAAAAAATCTTCAGTCGATGCAAAAAGTAAAACCTTCGAGAAAATCAACAAACTAATTGTCGGAAGTTCAAACGGAAAAATGTTCAGCGATCCGGAATTTTCTGTGGTTTATTTAAAAAATTCAACCTCAAATATTGCTAAATTTACTCCGAAATCTGCTCAATTGTTGAAGTACATCAAACAGATTGAACTTCATTTCCCTAAAAACCAAACAACAGTTTCACAGGTAAATATGACTGAAGCTTCAGGTGACACAACCAATATTGTTTTCAAAAACACCAAAATCAATGCGCCGATTCCTGCTGCTGAGTTTTCTTTATAGTTCGCTTTTTTTACTGCTGATTTCGTGTAAAACGTATCAGCTTAAAGATGTAAAACCGGTTTCAAATACAGAAAAACCGGTTGAAAATCTTTACTTTTCATCAAAAGAAGATTACGTGTATAAATGTCAGATGGATATTTATAAAAATCACATCAGTGGAATTTTAATTATTAAAAAAATATCTGATACCACACATCGAGTTGTAATGACCTCTGATTTTGGGAATAAAATGATTGATTTTGAAATCTCGGAAAGTGATTTTAAGCTCAACTATGTTTTGGCAGATTTAGACAAAAAAATGGTTATTAATTTTCTAAAAAATGACTTTCAGGAATTATTAAGACAAAAATATCCTGTCGCTGAAAGCTTTGAAAATGAAAACTTCAGTATTTTTCGATCAGAACTAGACAAAAAAAAATACTATCTGTCTTTCAACAAGGAAAATTCTCTTCTCACAAATATTGTTTACACAAAGAATAATAAGGAGAAAATCAATTTTAGTTTTGAAGCTAAAAAACCTACTTTTGCAGAGATGATTAATCTTGAACATAAAGATTTCAAAATCAATATTAAACTATTTCAAATTACCGAAACTGAATAAATATGCAAACGATTCTTACTGACTTTTATACGTTAGAAACTCAAGAAAAAACAGAGAGCGGAAGTTTTATCGCAAATATTAAATTAAATCAGGCTCACGATATTTTTAACGGTCATTTTCCGGGAAATCCGGTAACTCCGGGAGTTTGTATGATGCAAATTGTGAAAGAACTGACTGAAGAGTTTACAGGTAGAAAACTATTTCTAAAATCGGCTTCTAACGTGAAATTTATGGCGATTATCAATCCTTTCGAAACGTCTGATCTTAAGATGCAGCTTGATATTAACGAAGGCGAAAATGAAGTGAAGGTAAAAAATATAACTTCGTTTGGCGAGACTATTGCATTGAAAATGTCAGTTAATTACACAACAATATAACATGAAACTGATATTGTCTCTTTTCACGGGTTTGTTTTTATTTTTCCAGACATCCGATTTAGATGCGTTGAGAAACGCCTATTCTAAAGCTAATCTTTCTAATGAAGGTGCGAAAAATTTCATTGAAATTGCGGAGAAAAATTCATCTTCCGATCCGTTGACTAAAGGATATAAAGCTGCTGCAGAAATTCTTGAAGCCAAAGTAACTACAGAAAAGAATAAAAGAAAATCTTTCGTTAAATCTGGTGCTACAGAATTAGAAAGTGTGATAAAATCTAACCCCAATAACGTAGAACTGAGATTGATCAGAATGAGCGTTCAGGAAAATATTCCGAAAATCGTAGGGTATTCTAAAAATTTAAAAGAAGATAAAACTTATATCTTGAGTAACTATTCAAAGCAAAACGCTGCGCTGAAGGTTTACATTAAAAAATTTGCAATGCAGTCTAAAACCATGACCGCAACGGAAAAAAATTCGTTGAAATAAATGACACTTTCTGAAGTACAGAATGCAATTGACGAGAGGAAAATCTGCGTTCTAATTCCTACTTACAACAACAAAAAGACACTGAGAAGAGTGATTGACGGTGTTTTGGAATACACTCAAAACATCATTGTTGTCAACGACGGTTCTACAGATTCTACTTCAGAAATTTTAAAAACTTATTCTCAACTTACCATCCTCAATTTATCTGAAAATAAAGGGAAAGGAAATGGTTTAAAAATCGGTTTCAGAAAAGCAAAAGAATTAGGTTACCATCATGCAATCACGATTGATTCTGACGGACAGCATTACCCAAACGATATTCCCGTTTTTGTAGAAGCACTATTGAATGAAAATCAGGATGTTTTATTGATTGGAAACCGAAATATGTCGCAAGACGGAATTCCCAAGAAAAGCAGTTTCGGAAATCGTTTTTCAAATTTTTGGTTCTGGTTCGAAACCGGAATTAAATTGGAAGACACACAATCTGGTTACCGCTTATATCCTTTAAATAAAATTCCTAAAAAATATTTTACTCCAAAATTTGAGTTTGAAATTGAAATCATTGTACGGACAGCCTGGAGACATATTCCTGTAAAAAATGTTCCGATAAAAGTTCTGTATGACCCCGCAGAAAGGGTTTCTCACTTCAGACCGTTCAAAGATTTTACTCGAATCAGTATTTTAAATACGGTGTTGGTTACCATCACTTTATTTTACATCATTCCAAGAAATTTTATTCGGAATTTCAGAAAGAAAAGTTTCAAACGTTTCATAAAAGAAGATGTTTTAGAAAGCGAGGGTACCAATCGTGTAAAAGCTTTCTCAATTGCTTTAGGCGTGTTCATCGGACTTTCTCCATTTTGGGGATTTCAGACGTTGCTGGTGATTTCTCTTGCCGTACTTTTCAAACTCAATAAAGTTTTGGCATTTGTGGCTTCCAATGTAAGTTTGCCGCCGTTTATTCCGTTCATTATTGCCGCTTCACTCTTTTTGGGAGCGCCTTTCGTTTCGGAAAACTCTAATATTTTGAGCCAAGATCTGAATTTTGATTTGGTAAAAAACAATCTTCTGCAATACATTATCGGAAGCCTTATTTTGGCGTCAACAATGTCTACGGTTTCGGGAATTGTTGCTTTTCTTTTTTTGAACAAAGTGAGTCCGGAGAATAATTGATCTTTTTGGGCAGCTTTTTCCGCCTGGAGTTTATCCTGAGCGAAGTCGAAGGGCTCTCAATCTTTTTTACAGACGACTCAATATAAATACAACTGGAAGGTCACGCAAAAAAGGATTTCTGCTCAAGTCGGGCTGCAGATTCACTCTATTTTTCAACATTCCGTACAGCCACGAAGTGATTCAACAGATTACCTCAATTTCTTCACAGTTTTATTCAGATATTTCTCAACATTCTCACGATCCGGAACTGTCGTAATTTCTTTCGTCAAAGCTTTTTCAAATTCAATTTTTGCTTTAGAATATTCTTTTTGTTTAAAATAATATTTCCCAGCCTGATAATAAACCAACCAAAAATCTGGATTCAACAATTGATAATGAGGAATAAAATCATCAGTTAAAAGAACATCATTACCATCAATTGCACTTTGAACTTCTCCATTCGCAAACTTAAATTCTTCATAATCTTCAAACTCTTTAGACCCAACAAATGGATCTTTAGCAATATTGAATTCCGTTTTTGCAAAGCCATCATCTTTTAATTTTTCATCAGAGAAAATTTCATTCAGATCATAGCAGACAAACTCTCCCAATTGATAAGGATTTGATGATACCCAAACCAATCCTTTTTCAGGCGAAAAAATAACGGCGTGATGAGCTAACAATTGATTTATAGCCTTTTCATTTCCATAACCAATACTTTTATCTTTTAAACCGGATTTCTCTCTTAAAATAGAAGCCATTTTCTCAGGATTCAGTTTTGGGTTTTCCTGCAAAAGCTCCTGAAGTTTTTCGTAACGGTATTCTGAATGACTTTCGATGATATGCTTTTGATTTTTTTTATCATTTTTATAAGCTTCAGATTGAAAATGATTGGTGCAAAATACCCTGCTCGAATTAGACGCATCATAAATACCGAAATTCTTAGGTGAAACTTCAATAATCACGGCTTTTTTATCATTTGCGCTCCCAACCAAAATAGATTCTGAGACAAAAACTTTTCTCTTTTTTGCAATTGCAATCGCTTCATCAATGTTTTTGGCATATTGCAAAATCTCTCTCGTAACAAGAGAAATCGGTGTTTTTGCCGTCATCGGAATTTTCGATTTTCCGGCATTGATGGTCACCGTAATTCCTTCTTTATTCATTCCGGAAACCACGCCAATCATTCCTGGCCAACTTACAGACATATATGGAATTCCGTTTTCGGGTTCTACAAATTCAATTAATTTATTTTTAGAAAAATCTTCACCTACAGAAAAATCAAAATTTCTACCAATCAACAAATTTCCGTCTTCTGTATTTTCGTTCCAAACAGCCAAAGATGTACAACCTACTACCATTAAATCCTGCATTGCGTGACCGATATCGTGCGCTCCGTGCAGATACATTGCTCTTCTGAATTTTGGCGCGATAAAATCATATTTGTCTGATGAATATTGAGACAAACCAAATAATTCTGCCTGAAAATCATTTCTTACATTCAGATACATCTTACGGTTGTACCATTTCAGGAAACCTCTCAGAAGTTTTTGCTTAAACTTTGACGGAACAAAACCTTCCACTTTAGAAAAGAAAATTTCTTCCTGCTTTTGCATTAAATTTTGTGTTAAAGCTCCATTATTATAGCCTAACTGCAAAGGATTTCCTTTAATATACAATTCCCAGAGCTGCTGCTTATTTTTGGTTAAATAATTTTGATTAAATGAAAAAGTAGAGTCGTTTATCTTATTAACTTTCGGAATTTCCAGCGCATATTGTTTGACTTCCGGAATGTGTTTAACAGACCTTCTTGTCCCACATGAAATAAGATTTAAAACCAGAAAAAGAAAAAATAAAGATTTACTTTTCATCCGTTTGATTTAAAATTTTTGATAAACGCTCATCGATCAATTCTTTCCCTAAAATTTCAGCGCAGGTATTGAATGCTCCAATTGTACAGCCTAAAATTCCGTGCATGTTAACTGATTGACCTGTAAGGAAAAGATTTTCAATCTTGGTACGTGGCGAAACCATCGTTTTCAAGGGATTTTCTGAACTTTTGATGTAACCGTACATATTTCCTTCAAAACTTCCTATATAGTCACGATAAGACAAAGGTGAAGACGTATAAATATTTTTAATCGATGCTCTAAGATTGGGAATTTTCTTTTCCAAAGCCTGAATCATTTTTTCAGCTTTTTTGAGTTTAAATTTCACATACAGTTCAGCTCTTTCCTGTTGGTTGGCTATCGTATTGAACGTATTTTCCCATTCTTTAACCTCTGCAAAATCCATGTAGGAGATTGCCGTTAGACTTTCTGCAAATTCAGGATGATGCGTTGAAGGCGTTGAAGACAGCATATATGTTTCCGGCCAGTTTTCTTTTTTATATTGAAAAGCCTTCCAAACTAAATCTTTAGATGAAAAGTGATAGACGTTGTAATTGAAATTAGAAATCACGTCTGGTTTTAAAACCAAATACACACTGAAACATGATGAAACCGGCTCCCAACTTAAGATTCTGTTCAGAAAAGATTTTTTCAGCCTACTTTCTCCAATCAATTTTATGGCAGAACGAATCTCAATATTTGATATAAACTGAGTGGCAGAATATTCTTTTCCCGCTGTTGTTTTTACGGATGTCAAAATATTGTTTTCATTAAAGATAAATTCAGAAACCTCAGAATGTTTGTGAACTTCCGCTCCGTATTCCCGCAATTTTTTAATGAGTAATTTTGAAATCTGGCTACCACCTTTTACGCATTTATAAGCACCTTGAATATAGGAATTGACCGTCAGCGCATGAACATAAAACGGCGTATCTTCAGAATCTCCGGCATACAGAAAGTTGGAACCGAGCAATACTGCCTGAAGTTTTTCATTGGAAGTGATTGACTCAATGAATCTTTTGGTGTTGAGATGTACGATCTCTTCGTTGTAATTGTTTTGTCCGACCACATTGTATCTCGGAAAATAATTGCAGACCCTCTGAATTTCCTCGCAGTAATTCTCCAGATTTTCTTTCTCCTCAGGAAAATATTCTGAAAGTTGTTTTACGAAATTATCGTAACCCTGTGCATGTGGATACTCGATTTCATCATCTCCAAAAGTGATTTTATCGTAACAATCCTCGTCCATTTTTTGGAGTTCGAGGTCATTTATAATTTCTAAATATGAAAAAAACTGATGAAGGTTTTGCCCTTTTGAAAGTCCACCCAAATAATGAACTCCTGTGTCGAAAATTAATTTATCTCTTGAAAATGTCTGCAGGTTTCCGCCATACTGATTATTTTTTTCGAGCACACAGACTTTCAAGCCTTCTTTCGCTAAAATAAGCGCCGAAACAAGACCGCCGAGACCGCTGCCAATGACCAATATGTCGTATGTTTTTTTCAACTTTTAGATGTACTTCTATATGATAAGACTTCATCCCATCCTTTGCTAAATCTTCCTTTCAGGACTTTTAAATGCTAACAAATTTTGAATTGCATGCAGCCCGACTTGAGCGGAAATCCTTTTTTTGCTTCGGGAAAAGCTTTGGTAAAAAAAGATTGGGAGCGGAAGGCGGAAATAGCTGCCCTAAAAATATTGAAAATTAATCAATATCATCCCAAAAATCGAAGTAATTGAACCACTGCAACGGATATTTTTGAATCATTGATTCAAGATTTTGAGTATAAGAGTTTAAAAGTCCCTGTGCATCCCGTTTTTTGACTTGCTGAGCAACTCTTGCGTACAAATGATAATGAAGATTTTTTTCTTTCATCACATAAACATAAACGACCGGAACGCCCAATCTTGAAGCAATCAGAAACGGACCGGCGGGAAATTTAGCATTTTTTTCAAGCAAATCAGCTTCCAGAAACTTTGAACCCTCGAAATAACGATCACCTGTGAAACAAATGAGTTCATTTTTTGACAAAGCTTCGTTAATGTCAAAAATATGCGACATATCATCTTTTACGTAGATGAATTTGATGTTGCTTTTTTTAACAGTAACACTTTCGAGGTATTCTTTAATAACCGTAACTTCCTGATCTGTTGTGACTAAATTAATCTGACAATCGAAATCGATGTCGGCAAAAAAATGTTCGGCAATTTCAAAATTTCCGATGTGCGCGCTGATGAGAACGCCACCTTTTTTCTCGGCTAAAAGGTTTCTGAGGTTTTCTATTCCGTCAAATTCGTAGGTGTATTTATCTCTTAAACCCGCAGAAATGGCGGTTTTATCAATCAAAACTGTTCCGAAAGTGAAATAGCTTTTGAAAATTGAAACTTTTGATTTCCAAAATCCAAAGTTTAATCTTTTTTGAAAATAATAAGAAATGTAAAGATTGCTTTTCTTTTCGAAAAGCGAATAGTAGGCTGCAACAAAATAAAGAACAAAATAAGAAGTGCGGATTCCCATATTTCTAATGCACCATACGAAGATTCTGTAACCTAAAATGGTACCTTTAGACTTGCCTTTCCACTTATTCATAATTCAATTTACCAATTTATCAATTCAGCAATGTAACAATCTTAATTCTCATTGGCACATTACTAAACTGTTATATTGCTACATTTTTTAAAGTAAATATTTAATCGATAGCTATGCGTTTTTTTTAGCGATTTTGTTTTCTATTGTAGAGTAGAAATCATCAAAAGTGATAATGTCTTTAAAGTCTGCTTCACCTAATTTTATTCCAAAATTAGACTCAATTACCACCACCAAGTCTATATAATCTAAACTGTCTAAGCCCAAAGTCTTCTTGAAATGGGCATCATTACTGATTTCGTCACCATCTACCTCAAACTCATTGATTAAAAAATCATTAGCAATGGCAACAATTTTTTCTCTTTCCATGTTTTTTTATTCAAATTTTTTAACGATTAATGCGGAATTGGTTCCCCCAAATCCGAAAGAATTCGACAAAAATACGTCAATTTTTTGATTTTTAGTTTCAGAGATTAAATTTATCTTTTTTGCGTCTTCGTCAGGGTTTTCTAAATTGATGTTCGGAGCCACAAAATTGTTCTGCATCATCAGAATGGAGTAAATCACTTCACTTGCACCCGCCATCCAGCATTCATGACCGGTCATCGATTTGGTCGAACTTACCGGAATTTCACTTCCGAAAATCTCGTGAATTGCTTTCGCTTCATTAGCATCACCTATTGGCGTTGAAGTCGCATGAGCATTGATGTAATCAATATCTTTCACTTCTAAACCTGACTGTTTTAAAGCCCTATTCATTGCCAAAGCCGGGCCTTCAACATTGGGTGTAGAAATATGAGCTCCGTTTGAAGAAAAACCATAACCCACGATTTCTCCTAAAATTGTTGCGCCTCTTTTCTGAGCCGATTCTAAACTTTCAACAATTAAAGTAGCCGCTCCACCACTCGGAATAAGGCCATCTCGATTTGAATCAAAAGGTCTTGATGCTTTTGCTGGCTCACTTTCTCTTGTTGAGAAAACACCTAATGCGTCAAAACTTGCCATCGAGTATTTGTTTGTTTCCTGAGCTCCACCACAAACGATGATGTCCTGAAAACCGTTTTTAATCATCATATAAGCCAATCCCAAAGAATGAGAACCACTTGCACAGGCAGCACTGATCGTTAAATTGATTCCTCTTAATTTAAAAATCGTAGAAAGATTCATCGTCACAGTGGAATTCATCGATTTGAAAATAGCTCCTGAACCCATTAAAGTCGTATCTTTTTTTTCCCTCGCAATGTCGATAGATTCTACAACTGCTTTAGAAACACTGTCGTTTCCGTATAAAATTCCGACCTCCTTTTCATCTAAAAAATCCTGATCTATATTTGCTTGCTTTAAAGCATCAAGTGTTGCGATATAAGCATATTCGCTTTCCTCGCCCATGCTTACACGCTGGCGTCTGTTAAGATGATTCTTCAAATCCGGTTTCGGAACAACTCCGGATAAACCAGATCTGAAACCAAATTCCTTTCTTTCATCAACTAAAACAATTCCGGATTTACCTTGATACAGGGATTCTTTCACTTCTTCCAAAGAAGTTCCGATGCAAGAATAAATTCCCATTCCGGTAATGACTACCCTATTTTCCATCTTTTTAAATTTAACAATGTATCAGTCTAGCAATGTAACAATTTTAAACATTGGTAAACTGATACATTGTTATATTGGCACATTATTTTACGAATAAATTCCTCCGTTAATATTAATAATTTCTCCTGTGATGTACGAAGATTTTTTTGATGCTAAAAATGCGACTAAATCTGCCACTTCTTCCGCTTCACCAAATCGGTTGGCGGGAATCATAGCTTTCAGTTCGTCTTCGTTGAAATCCTGCGTCATATCAGTTTTAATGAAACCGGGAGCAACAGCATTTACTGTAATATTTCTTTTAGCAACTTCCTGAGCCAAAGCTTTTGTAACTCCGACTAAAGCTCCTTTTGCAGCTGAATAATTGGTTTGTCCCGCAGTTCCTTTCACTCCGGAAACAGAAACCATATTGATGATTCTGCCGTATTTGTTTCTCAATAATTTCTGAATGAAGAAATTGGTAACATTATAAAATCCATTTAAACTCGTATTAATCACAGAATTCCAATCTTCGCTTGGCATCCACATGAATAATCCATCTCTAGTAATTCCAGCGTTGTTGACGATGACCTCAACGACAGCTTTTGGATTATTGTCCTGCCATTCGTTTAAAACTTTCTGGGTTTCTTCGGCATTTCCAACATCGAATTTAAGAATTTCTCCTGTAGAGCCTAATTCTTTAACTTTGGCTAAAGTTTCCTTGGCTGCAGCTTCGTTTGAAGTATAATTAATTAAAATATGATAATTTTTCTCTTCAGCCAGTTTTATACAGATTGCTCTTCCGATTCCGCGGGAACCACCTGTTATGATTGCACATTTCATATGTGTTATATTTTTTTATCTGATCGGTATCCAATTGTTGAACACTTTTGTAATTTGATTCATTGTCATAGGTTTCACCTACGGCTATTCATATTGAACCCTTCGGGTTCTCATTTTCAGACCACTTATTTCTTCAAATAATCCTTCACTTTTTGAAGATACGGGTACATTACCATGTCATCCGAAAAAGCCGGTATTAATTGTCTGATATCATCATACAATTCTTTTGTTTTAGATGAAACTCTATCCTGATACCCACAATATTCAATTGCCTGAACGACTGTAATGGCTTCGATTGCCAAAACTTCAAACGCATTTTCAATTACTTTTCTGCAAATCACCGCAGCATTCGTTCCCATGCTTACAATGTCCTGATTATCATTATTATTAGGTATACTATGAACGTACATCGGGTTCGATAACATCTGACTTTCCGCCGTAGTAGAAGTTGCTGTAAACTGAACGCCCTGCATCCCGAAATTAAAACCTAATTTACCTAAATTTACGAAAGGAGGCAAGATTTCGTTGATTTTTGAATTTAAAAGGTAATTCAATTGTCTTTCTGCCAACATTGTGAGTTTCGTCACCACAATTTTCAGCTTATCCATTTCCAAAGAAATATAATCTCCGTGGAAATTTCCGCCATGGTAAACGTGTTGGTCTGCCACGTTGATGATCGGGTTATCGTTTGCCGAGTTGATTTCGTTTTCCAACACTTTCTCGGTATATTCTAATGTATCTAAGACGGGACCCAAAATCTGAGGAACACATCTTAGCGAGTAATATTCCTGTACTTTTTCTTTAAAAACCTTTTCTTGCTCCTCAAAATGAGTATATAAATGATCGGCTCTTTTTCTGATCAACTTACTATCTGACAGATGAACACGCATTTTTTCTGCGATTTTTTGCTGACCTACGTGAAGTTTTGTTCCGTTCAGTACTTCCGAAAAATGATCATCGTAAGCCTGAACAATTTCGTTGATAGCGCAAGATAGTTTAATTGAAATTTCAGTTAACTGATTGGCTTTGTATGCATTTACAATTCCAATTCCAGACATAACCGAAGTTCCGTTCATTAAAGCTAAGCCTTCGCGGATCTCCACCTGAATCGGTTCTAATCCCTCATTTTCAAAAACTTCTTTGGTCGATTTTCTTTCGCCTTTATAAAAAACTTCGCCTTCGCCAATTAATACTAAAGCTAAATGGGCTAACTGTACTAAATCACCGCTTGCTCCTACTCCGCCATGTTCGAAAATCAGTGGCGTAACATCTCTGTTTATTAATTCTTTAAGTAAATTCACAACAGATTCATGAACTCCTGAATTCCCTAATGACAAAGTGTTTAATCTTGCCAACATACAAGCTTTCACTTCATCTGCCGGAAGCGGATTTCCGATACCCGAAGAGTGACTTCTGATCAGATTATATTGAAGCTGGTGTGTATCTTCATCACTGATTTTGAACTGAGCCATCGGTCCGAAACCTGTATTCACACCATAAATTACTTTATTTTTTGAAAATTCTTTCAGAAAAGAAAAACTCTCATTCACTCTTTGGAGAAGTGATGGATCTAATTCTATGCTTTCGTTTTCAATAATAATTCTCTGAAAATCTTTCAGTTCTAAAAATTTATTTATTTTCATTAATTAAAGTAATAAGAGATATTTTTGTAAAATATAATTAATTGTCACTAATTTTGCGCAAAGATAAAAAGTTTTATTAAACAAATGGACAAAGAAATTGTTGATGTTTTAGTAATTGGAGCTGGACCTTCCGGATGCGTATCTTCTGCTTATCTGAAGAAGAATGGGATCAATGTAAAGGTAGTCGAAAAGACAAAATTTCCTCGACTTGTAGTTGGCGAAAGCCTTATACCGCGAGTGATGGATCATTTTGACGAGGCCGGACTGTTTCCTGCATTAGATAAAATGGGCTTCGAAAAAAAACTTGGCGCACGTTTTATGCGTGGAGACGAAGTCTGCATTTTCGATTTCAGCAACAAATTCGGAGAAGGCTGGGACTGGACGTGGCAGGTTCCGAGAGCTGATTTCGACAATACTTTGGCTCAGGAAGTGATTAATAAAGGAGTTGATCTTGAATTTGAAACTGAAGTGATTGGCATTGAATTTAACGGAACTGATTCTATCACCACCGTAAAAAACAAAGACGGAAAAACAAAGGAAATTCATGCAAAATTTATAATTGACTCGAGTGGTTACGGAAGAGTTCTCCCAAGACTTTTAGATTTAGAAAAACCTTCAAAATTATCTCCACACTCTGCGATTTTTGCTCACGTAGAAGATATTAACAGAGAAGAAGGCGAAGAGGGAACTTTAATTTCATTTGATATTATTGAAACGGAGGTTTGGCTTTGGGTAATCCCTTTTTCGAATGGAAATACAAGTATAGGAATTGTTGGCCCGACTGAATATATTGATCAGTTATCTGAAAACGGAGATACAGCAGAAGCTTTGAGAAAAGCAATTTCACTTTCCGATTATTACGTAAAACGTTTCGGAGATGTGGAATTTTTATTTGAACCGAGACATCTAAAAGATTATTCTTGTTCGGTGAAAAGTTTATTCGGAGACGGATTTGCATTGACTGGAAATGCTTCAGAATTTTTAGATCCTGTTTTCTCATCAGGAATGGCATTTGCCACCGAAGGCGGAATGACTGCAGCAAAACTTGCGATTAGACAATTAAACGGTGAAAAAATAGATTGGCAAACAGAATTTGCAGATTATATATTGTACGGCGTCAACGTTTTTACAACTTATGTGAAGGAATGGTACACCGGGAATCTTCAAGAATTATTTTTCCATCAGCCGGAAAACCCTGATGTGAAAAGAAAAATCTGTGCTGTTTTGGCTGGTTACGTTTGGGACAAAAAGAATACGTTTGTAAGAATACACGACACTGCAATCGTAAACCTTGCGAATTTCATTAAAGCAGAAAAACAACAAGCATAAAAAAACGGTCTGAAAATTTTCAGACCGTTTTTATTTTATTATTTAGTTGCTTTTTTTATCATTTTTCCTAGTTCCTTACCTGTTGCTTCATACGCCCCAGCAATTCTACCATATTCCATTACAAAATCTTTATTTTGAGGTTTTCCTAAAATCTGATCTCCTTTTAACCTCATTACTACTTTTGAAGGATTCTCTGTTTCTACGAATATTAGATCCGACGTCAATTTCGCTTCCTGACCAATCAAACCTCCGTGCCATCCTGCGTATATCCATTTTGAGTCAATAATCAAAGTGTATTTTGAATTCCCGTCATTTTTAAAATTTATTTTTTTTGACTTAGAATTAATACCTTTTAAAAAATAAGCGTTATACTCTGTTGATTTAAATCTCTCCCAGTCAGCAATCCACTTTTGCCAAGCAAGTTCACTTTTTTTGGCTAAAGTTTCTGTTTTTCTTTTTTCAAGATATTTCTCTTCAGTAAAATTTTCTACCTGAAAGACTGCATTTTCGAATTTGATTTCGACATTTACATCAGCCTGTTCTCTAAGAAAATCAAAGTTTCCCTGCACAACATTCATTTGGTTTTGCGCAAAAACTGCTGTACTAAAAGCAAGTATCAAGACAAGAAATAATTTTTTCATATTTTATTTAAATTTTAGCAAATATAAGATTTCAGATAAAATTAAGCTTTAGCAGAATAAAAATATTTCTTATTTATTTGAATTCATCTTAAGTCTAAAAAATTAATCGGTTTTCTACTATTTGGATTCAGAACCACTTTAGACAAAACATCAAAATCGACCATTTCAATTTTTGGACTTACTCTTAATTTTGCTCTAAAGTGATCGCGCACTTCGCCTTCAAAACTTTCATCTTCTCTTTCTGTACTGAGTTTAATGATAATTTCATCCAAACCTATTTCATTGGATTGAATTACAATTTGATAACATAAAATTCCGTTAAAATCATTCAGAATATCATTCATCGCAGGCGGATACAAAGTAGTTCCTTTGTATTTAATCATCTGTTGTTTTCTACCAACAACCGGACCTAATCGCATTGTATTTCTTCCGCATTGACAAGGTTCATAATGGGCTTTAACTAAATCTCCCGTTTTAAATCTTAATAAAGGAAGTGCTTCAACACCTAAAGTGGTAATTGTCAGTTCGCCGCTTTCTCCATTTTCCACAGGATTCTCTTCATCATCAAGAATTTCTGTGATGATTAATTCCGGATGCTGATGTCCGCCAATTTGCAATTCACATTCTGTAAAAGCTGTGCTCATTTCCGTTGAAGCGTAAGTAGAATATAATTGAATATTCCATTTTTCTTTAATCTTCTGTGAAAGAATATTATCCGTAAAATCCTGATTCTTGATACTTTCACCAATACAAACTGCACCAAAAATACTTGAATTTTTATAATCAATGCCGTGTTTCTCAGCGTAGTCAATCATTTTTAAAAGAAATGAGGGAACCGTAATTAAATATTTAGGTTTGTATCTAAAAATTGAATCCCATTGCAATTCAGGAATTCCCGGTCCCATTCTGATGACGCTTGCTCCCATTTTTCTTAAACCTAAAAGATAGGCGAGCCCAGCAATAAATCTTTTGTCAATGGTCGTGATCATTTGTACAACATCGCCTTTTTGAATTCCAGCACAGGCAAGAGATATTGCTTCGTTGTAAGCAATTCTTTCCATATCATTTTCAGAAAGTCCAAAAGTTACAGGATCACCCAATGTTCCTGAAGTCGTACTGTAATCTACAATTTTATTTTGTGGAACACAGAAAAAGTCGTTATTGTTCTGCTGAATATCATTTTTTGATGTTGTCGGAATTTTCCGCAAATCTTCTAAAGTCCGGATATCAGAAATCTGAATATTATTTTCTTTAAATAACCCTTGATAAAAAGGCGAATTTGCTTCCAAATATCTCAAAAGCTCCTGAAGTTTTTCTTCCTGAAATTTTTTGATGTCCTGAATACTTGATTTCTCGATGAGTGGGAAGAGTTCCAATAGTTTAAATTTAGAAGACAAATTTATTTAAATTAAAATTAAAAGTTGGATGCTAAATTTTTCCCCACGTATCACATAGATTTTCACAGATTATTGTTTTAAAAATTCATCTAACAAATCTGCGCTATCTGCAAAATCTGCGAGAGAAATGTAAGTTTTGGCTAAAGCCAATATCGTGCAGCAACATTGAAAGCGGGCTAAAGCCTGCTTCTATTGATGAAAATCACAGATTTTATTAGTAAAACAATTTAAAAATTCACATTTGACAATTTAAAATTCACTTTCAAAAACGCTTCAATTTTCACTAACGTTTCAATAATCCGAATCAAAATAAAACATATATTATAAACCGACAAAAATCACTAAATTTGCAAACTTGATTAATCAACGAAATTGAGAAATTACAATGAGCCAATTTAAAGAATATAAAAACCTCAACCTGATAGACGTAGCCGAGAATGTTGCGGAATTCTGGAAAGCCAATAAAACCTTTGAAAAAAGTGTTGAAACTCGTGAAGGAAATCCTGAATTTGTGTTTTATGAAGGTCCGCCTTCAGCAAACGGAATGCCCGGAATTCACCACGTTATGGCAAGAGCGTTGAAAGATATTTTCTGTCGTTACCAAACTCAGAACGGGAAACAGGTTTTCCGTAAAGCAGGTTGGGACACACACGGACTTCCCGTAGAATTAGGAGTTGAAAAAGAACTCGGAATTACAAAAGAAGATATTGGCAAAAAAATTTCGATTGAAGATTACAACAAAGCTTGTCGTGAAGCAGTAATGCGTTATACAGATGTCTGGAATCACCTGACCGAGAAAATCGGTTATTGGGTAGATCTTGAAGATCCGTACATCACGTACAAATCAAAATACATGGAAACCGTTTGGTGGTTGTTGAAGCAATTGTACAGCAAAGATTTGTTGTATAAAGGGTACACGATTCAGCCGTATTCTCCGAAAGCAGGAACGGGACTTTCTTCTCACGAAGTTAATCAACCCGGAGCTTACCGTGATGTGACCGACACAACAATTGTAGCACAATTCAAGACACTTCTTGAAACATTACCTTCGTTTTTGCAAGGTTTTGGAGACGTGCATTTCTTAGCATGGACGACCACTCCATGGACGTTGCCTTCGAACACTGCTTTGACGGTAGGTCCAAAAATCGATTACGTTTTAGTAAAAACATTTAACCAATACACTTTTGAGCCGATTAATATTGTTTTGGCTAAACCTTTGGTTGGAAAACAGTTCGGGAAAAAATTCATCGAAGGAACTGACGAAGATTTCGCTAATTATACTTCATCAAGCAAAACCATTCCTTTCCAAATTCTTGGGGAGTTCAAAGGTTTTGATTTGGTTGGAATTAAATATGAGCAGCTATTACCCTACACTTTACCGTACCAAAACCCGGAAAATGCTTTCAGAGTAATTTCAGGAGACTTCGTTACGACTGAAGACGGTACAGGTATCGTTCACACTGCGCCTACTTTCGGTGCTGATGATGCGAAAGTTGCTAAAGAAGCGACACCTGAAGTTCCGCCAATGTTGGTTTTAAATGAATTCGGAAATCCGGTTCCATTAGTAGATTTGCAAGGAAAGTTCACTTCGCAAATGGGAGATTTCGCAGGTAAATATGTGAAAAACGAATATTATGATGCAGGAACAGCACCAGAAAAGTCTGTTGATGTAGAAATTGCAATTCGTTTAAAAGAAGAAAATAAAGCTTTTAAAGTTGAAAAATATGTTCACAGTTACCCACACAGCTGGAGAACAGATGAGCCTCTTTTATATTATCCGTTAGATTCTTGGTTTGTCAAAATGACGGCAGTAAAAGACCGTTTGGTAGATTTAAACAAAGAAATCAACTGGAAGCCGAAAGCTACAGGAGAAGGTCGTTTCGGAAATTGGCTGGAAAACGTTAATGACTGGAATCTTTCCCGTTCAAGATATTGGGGGATTCCGTTGCCAATTTGGAGAACAGATCCTTCGACAGGCTCAGCACAGGAAGAAATCATTATCGGTTCTGTTGAAGAACTATACAATGAGATCGAAAAATCTATCGCAGCAGGATTGATGAAAGAAAATCCGTTCAAAGGTTTTGAGATCGGAAATATGTCTGAAGAAAACTACTCATTGGTTGATTTGCACAAAAACATTGTTGACAAAATTGTTTTGGTTTCTGAATCAGGAAAAGCGATGCACCGTGAGAGCGACCTGATTGACGTTTGGTTCGATTCAGGTTCTATGCCTTATGCACAGTTGCATTATCCTTTTGAAAATAAAGAATTAATTGATAACAATAAAGCATTCCCAGCAGATTTCATCGCTGAAGGCGTTGACCAGACTCGTGGATGGTTCTATACACTTCATGCTATTGGAACTGCGGTTTTTGATTCAGTTGCTTATAAAAATGTAATGAGCAACGGACTTGTTTTGGATAAAAATGGTCTTAAAATGTCAAAATCAAAAGGAAATGCAGTGGATCCATTCGAGACTTTAGCAGTTTACGGACCGGATGCAACACGTTGGTACATGGTTTCGAATGCAAACCCTTGGGAAAACCTGAAATTTGACATTGAAGGAATTGACGAAGTGAGAAGAAAATTCTTCGGAACATTGTACAATACCTATTCGTTCTTCACTTTATATGCGAATGTAGATGGATTTAAGTATTCTGAAAAAGATATTGAAAACAGACCGGAAATCGATCGTTGGATTTTATCTGAATTGAATCTTTTAATTAAAGAAGTAAAAGCATTCTACGAAGATTATGAGCCGACAAGAGTGGCAAGATCGATCAGCAATTTTGTGAATGATAACTTGAGTAACTGGTACGTAAGATTATGCAGAAGACGTTTCTGGAAAGGAGATTATTCTGATGACAAAATCTCTGCTTACCAGACTTTATATACTTGCCTTGAAACTGTTGCTAAACTATCTGCACCAATCGCTCCGTTCTTTATGGATCAATTGTATCAGGATTTGAATGCAGCTACCGGAAAAGAAGCATTTGAATCAGTTCACTTGACAGATTTCCCTGTTGCCGATGAAAGTTTAATCGATCAGGATTTGGTTGAAAAAACACATTTAGCACAAAGCATTACAAGTATGGTTTTCTCTCTGAGAAAAAAGGAAAATATAAAAGTGCGTCAGCCTTTACAAAAAGTGTTGATTCCTGTTTTGGATAAGAAAACTGAAGAGCAGATCTTAGCGGTTTCAGAATTAATTAAACAAGAAGTTAACGTTAAAGAATTGCAGTTAATCAATGCCGAAGAAGCGTCGCATTTAATTGTAAAACAAATCAAACCAAACTTTAAAACTCTGGGTTCAAGACTTGGAAAAGATATGAAAGTTGTTGGTAATGAGATTTCTAATTTCACACCAGAGCAAATTTCATCTTTAGAAAAAGAAGGAAAAACAGAAATTCAAGGGTATGAAATTACAACAACCGATGTAGAAATTTCGACAAAAGATATCCCGGGATGGACAGTAACTTCTGACGGGAAAACAACTGTGGCATTAGATTTGACGCTAACAGAAGAATTAAAATCTGAAGGTATCGCAAGAGAGTTTATTAACAGGATCCAGAATCTTAGAAAAGAGAAAGATTTTGAATTAACAGACAGAATAAGCATCATTTTGGAAGAAAACACACCATTTTTGGAACAAATCAAACAAAATGAAGAATATATTTCATCTGAGGTCTTGTCAAATAAAATAGAAATTGTATCTTCACTTTCAAATTTTAACGAAATCGACATCGATGACCTTAATTTTAAAGTAAATGTTGAAAAAAATTAATATTTAATTATTGTTTTTTCAAAATCCATTTCATAAATTTATTAAAAAAGAAAAAGAAAATGCAAGACGAAAGGGTAAGATATAACGACTCTGATTTACAGGAATTTAAAAAGTTAATCAAAGATAAAATAGAAAAAGCAGAGAAAGATTTGCAGTTGATTAGAGAAAGTTTCATCAACGATCAAAACAACGGAACTGACGACACATCACCAACTTTCAAAGCTTTTGAAGAAGGTGCTGAAACGCTGAGCAAAGAGCAAAACTCTATTTTGGCAGGAAGACAGGAGAAGTTTGTGAGAGATCTGAAAAATGCTTTAATCAGAATTGAAAACAAAACGTACGGTGTATGCAGAGTAACCGGAAAACTGATCCCGAAAGAGAGGCTTTTAGCAGTTCCACACGCTACTTTGAGCATCGAAGCTAAAAATATGCAGAGATAATTATTTTTATCTTATTTTTGTAAATAATTAATTGGGTTTATATGATGTTATTCAACATTGTATAAACCTAATTTTTAATTATATCTATGAGTGAATATTTGATTTTAGGAATCATCCTTGTGGCAGTTTTATGGTATTTTAACCGAGACAGAATCAAAAATAGATTCTATCCCGACAAGCCTAAAAACCTGACCATTGATCAACAGTTCAATTCAGACAAGCGAGAAAGGGAAAAGGAAATCGACAGACTTCTCAGTAAAATGGGCAAGAACGGAATCAACGACCTGTCTGCAAAAGACAGAAAAAGATTAGACGAACTTTCTAAGCATTAACATTAAACATAAAGCGTTGGTGAAGCTTTAGCCTTTACCAGCGTTTCAAATAAATTAAAATGGAAGCATTAATTGTACACCCAAAAAACCAAATGGAGCTGAATGCGCTGAAAAGCGTGATGAAAGATATGGGAATTCGTTACGAAAAATTTCACACAAGAGGCGCAAAAACTCAAACTTTTGAACCTCGTACTCCTGCAGTAAAAAAGGATAAGCCTGTAAGAAACTTTAAAGACAAACCAAAGCCGAATTTGTAATGAAGAAGATTGCACTTATCACTTTTCTTATTTTATTGATCGATCAGGCATCAAAAATTTATATTAAAACTAATTTTAGCCTTAATGACAGTGTTTCTGTTTTTCCAGGTTTTAAATTAACTTTTGTCGAAAATCCAGGAATGGCTTATGGCTTTCATTTTGGAGGAATGCTTGGCAAATATTTTTTGGTAATCGTTCGTATTTTCTTGATAGGCGGAATGGTTTATCTGTTTAAAAAATGGTTGGCAAGAGGTGAATCTAATTATCTGATTATTCCAATGTCCATTATTTTTGCCGGAGCTATCGGAAATCTTATAGACGGAATGTTTTACGGATTAATTTTCGACAGCGGGATGGTTTATGACGAAAGCGTTAATCAATGGATTGGTTACGGCGGAGTTTCTAAATTGGTTCCTTTCGGTGAGGGTTATTCTACATTTATGAAAGGTTGCGTGGTAGACATGCTTCATTTTCCTTTGGTAGACTGGACTGCTCCCGAAAGCTGGCCGTTAATTGGAGGTAAGCACTTCGAATTCTTTAAATACATTTTCAATGTTGCCGATTCTGCAATAACTGTGGGTGCTGCATTTTTATTGATTTTCAGAAAGAAAGCTTTCCCGAATGGATTAGAATTTTAAAATATTTCATACTTTTATGAAACCTTTTAGGGTTTAAAATGTATGAAAAGAATTATAAAAAATACAATCAAAATCTTCCTGCTGCTTTTTGTGGCAGGAATTATTTTTGTCATCTGGTCAAACTTCACCATTAAAGATCAGGCGGAAAATTTCGTTACTTCAGATCTTTCAAAACTACCTACCGAGAAAACAGGACTTCTCCTTGGAACGAGCAAAACACTTTCAAACGGAAATCCGAACGCATATTTTTTTAACAGAATAAAAGCCGCTGCAGACTTATATAAATCCGGAAAAATTCAAAATATTATTGTAAGCGGAGATAATTCTCAAAAGGATTACAATGAACCGGAGGAAATGAAAAACGAACTCATCAAAGCCGGAGTTCCTGCAGAAAGAATCTTTGAAGATTTTGCAGGCTTCAGAACTTTAGACTCAGTCGTTCGGGCGAAAGAAATTTTCGGGCAAAATTCTTACATCATTATTTCACAGAATTTTCACAATGAGAGAGCCGTTTTTCTTGCCAGAAAAAATGGAATTGCAGCATTCGGTTACAATGCTGCCGATGTGAATAAATATGCCGGCTTTAAAACCAATGCAAGAGAAAAACTGGCGCGAGCAAAGGTTTTCTGGGATTTCATTTTTGGAGTTGAACCGAAGTTTGGTGGAGATAAAATTTTAATTCCTTAGTTTTTTTAAAATTTAATATAAAAACTAATAAATACTCTTGAGAAAAATGAGTGTCTTCACTTATCATTTAGTAAAAACAAACTACTTTTCTGCGCTTAGAATTCTTTTGTTTTCACCGAAGCCAAAAAATACTCCGGGTTTGATTCATGCAGAATATATGACCGCAATGACGCTTGGCTCTGCTATATTTTCACCTTCACGAATGCTGATCAGACAAATCGCAGTATTTGCTAAATGGGAAAAGGAAAGTGATGTTGATAATTTTTTAGCTAAAAATAACTTTGGAAAAATCTTATCTAAAGGTTGGCATACAAGATTAACTTTTATGAGAAAATGGGGGAAATTCAATAAGTTTGAAATTCCGGATGAAACTTTAGAATTTGAAAATCCCGATTCTCCAGTTGTCGCTGTCACTATTGCACGAATGAAATTTCTGCAAATCCCAAGATTTATTCATTGGGGAAGACCGGTTGAGAAATTGGTTAGAGATCATCCCGCAACCACCTTGTCTTTAGCTTCCATTAAATTCCCAAATACCGTTTCTACTTTTTCAATTTGGAAAACGCAGAAAGAAATGACCGATATGGTTCATGGACACAGCAAAGTTTCAAAGCCAGAAAGACACGCTGATGCAATGAAAGAAAGAAATCGAAAAGATTTTCATTTTGAATTTACAACGTTGCGCTTCAAACCCATCTCGGAATTTGGTGAATGGAACGGACGACGCAACATTATTCCAAATCTCAAAAGTAATTAAATGAGATTCGCTTATCCGATGCAGAAGTTTCAGGATTGGATGACTCAGCAATGGGTGATTCTGCGTGGAAGAAAAATAAAGCCAGAAGATTTTCCTTGGCTTATGGGACCGTTTGGAAATCTGGATGCGATAGGTGAAGATTTCATTTTCAAATTTGCGGAAAAAGAAAATTTAACTATTCAAAAAGATTCTAAGGCAAAAGGCATTATCCCCTCAATGCAGAAATTGAATTTATCTGAAGCCGAATTTTCTAATTTATCTAAAAGTGTGATTGGGTTTTATGAAAAAACAGACAATCACAACTTGCAATTTTCCGTACAATGGAATCCGTTTTTCAAATTTTTCGGGATTTTGATTAATAAATTATTCAGCAACAGAATCAATCAATTAAATATTCCTACCAAGAATATTGATGAATCAGAATCTTTAAAAAGCGAGATTATCAATCTGGTCGATACAAAAAGCAATGAGATAAAATACACATTTTGGTTTCGCTCTATTAAATCAAGCGGACAGGTGATCTACTCCGGCGTTTATGGAATTAGCAATTTACCTTCAGGAAAAACCTGTGTAAAAGCCGTTTTCCCCCTTCCCAATGGGAATGCAACAGTGTTGATGAATCCAAGTATTGGAGAAAATGGGGAATTGATTTTAGATTCTTCAGGAAAAAAATTTGGTGATGCCGGGTTTTATTTTTTACTAAAAGATTCTAAGGGTGATTATTGGTCGCAATTCATCAGTTCATTCCGTGACCGTTTGATTATTGGTTCACAAAACGATATCATCTCAGCAGAACAGACCTTAACACTCTGGCATTTAAAGGTTTTAACTTTTAAATACACAATTGAATTGAAGAAATAATTCTTCTAAATTTGAATAGAACTAACTTTTTTAATAGAGATAATTTTATATTACTCTACGGTAGTTTTGAACAAGATAAATTCTAAATTTTCCCTATTTTTGCACAAACAATTTTAAACAAATGTCAAGAATTCTTACCGGCATACAAGCCACCGGAACTCCGCACCTTGGAAACCTTTTGGGTGCTATTATTCCTGCGATTGAGCTATCAAAGCAAGCAGGAAACGAATCATTTTTATTTATTGCGAATCTGCACTCACTTACGCAGATCAAAGACGCAAAAGAATTAAAAAACAACACCTACGAAATTGCTGCAGCTTGGCTTGCCTGCGGATTGGATACTGAAAAAACATTCTTTTACAGACAGAGCGACATCCCTGAAACCTGTGAACTATCTTGGCATTTATCATGTTTTTTTCCTTATCAGAGACTGACCTTAGCGCATTCTTTTAAAGATAAAGCAGATCGTTTACAAGATGTTAATGCTGGATTATTTACCTATCCGATTTTGATGGCGGCAGATATCTTATTGTACGACGCAGAGATCGTTCCTGTAGGAAAAGACCAGCTTCAACACCTTGAAATTGCCCGTGACGTTGCCTCAAGATTTAATAATCAGATGGGTGAAGTTTTAGTTTTGCCTCAGGCCGAATTGCAGGAAGACACCAAATATGTTCCCGGACTTGATGGACACAAAATGTCTAAATCTAGAGGAAACATCATCAATATTTTCTTGCCTGAAAAGGAATTGAAAAAACAGGTAATGAGTATAGAAAGTGATTCTAAATCTTTAGAAGAGCCAAAAGATCCGTCTACAGATAAGACTTTTGCTATTTTTGAATTAATTGCTACACCTGAACAAACTGAAGAATTGAGAGCCAAATATCTAGCCGGAAATTTTGGTTACGGTCATGCTAAAAAAGAACTTTTAGATTTAATTCTAACAAGATTTGAAAAAGAAAGAGAGCTATTTTCTTACTACATGAACAATCTTGATGAACTGGAAGCAAAGCTTCAGGAAGGAGCAGAAAAAACGAGAGCAATCGCCACACAGACCATTCAGAGAGTAAGAGAAAGTTTGGGAATTTAATTTAAATTTTTTAAATATAGGAAAGCCTTTCACGTTGAAAGGCTTTTGTTTTTTAATTGTGTATTAATTTTTCGAAAGAATAAAATAATGCATACCATCATCAAATTTATATGTAACATCCCATTGCGGATATTGTTTTATAATAGTCTTAATGATAGACAGTCCCAATCCTGTAGATCCCTGATCTGAACCTTGTTTATAAAAACGATTAAAAATCTGAGATTTATCTAAAGGAATTTCTGAGCCTGTATTTTGAAATATTAGTCTTTCTTTTTCTGTGATAATATTAACAATTCCGTTTTGGTTGTTATATTTTACTGCATTTTTAAGTAAATTTGAAAGAAGAATATTGACAAGATCAGGATCAAAAGCTGCTTCAAAAACCTCTTTTTCAACCACATTGAGATCGATCTTTTTATATTCAATAAAATCTTCATAGCTTTTTACCAAATCATTGATCAATACATTAAAATTGACATTGGATATTTTATTAAACTGATTATTTTCAATCTTAGAAAGCATTAACAAAGATTTATTCAATCCCGCCATTCTTCTGAGATCATTTTTTACGTCATTCAAAAAGTTGAGATTTTTCTTATCGAGCTCGCCATTCTGAATGGAGAGATCAATTTTATTAATCACAATTGCCAATGGAGTCTGTAATTCATGAGAGGCATTTTCTATAAATTGCTTTTGCTGATGAAAAACGAGTTCGTTACGCTCGATCATTTCATTAATTTCAATATTTAATTCCTCAAATTCTTTTATAGAATAATTTTGAGGTTCATTAAAAGAAGAAACACCAAACTGGTATTTTTTAAGCTTATCCAAAATTAAATAAAATGGCCGCATGGCTTTATGAAGCAGAAATCCGTTAACGGCAACAATACTTATTACCAAGAGAAGATACAGAACAATCAATGCTGTTGTAAGGTCGTATACCAACTCATCTTCTTCTACGGTAGACGTTCTGATGATAAGCTGCTGATGTTTTCCAAACTGGTCGATAAAATCAGTTGTAAGAACTCGGTATGGCTGTTCTTCGTCATCATATTCCATATAATACATTTTATTATACAGACTGTTTTTATCTTTATATTCTGACGCAGAAATAGGATTTATCTTAAATTCATTAAAGCCAAATTCATTATACTTTAATAAATTTTCGTCAAGATATACAGCCTTAATAATTTGTATTTTCCTGTTTTTTAAGCCATCATCTACATTATCATACACTTCATCTAAAATATAAGCATAAAACAACGCGGCCCAAACAGCAATGATCAATAATAAGATCGTGATGAGGTACTTTATTGTATAATATTTTAAAGAAACTTTCATTAAATAAATTTATAACCAATCCCATAAACAGCCTGAAAATCAGCTTCAGATTTGAGTTCTTTCAATTTTTTACGAAGATTTTTTATTTGGGAATAAATAAAATCCAGACTGTCTGCCTGATCAATATAATCTCCCCAAATCGCTTCTGCAAGCATTGTTTTCTGCAATGTTTTTTCAGGATTTATAACAAAATAATAGAGAAGATCATATTCTTTACGATTAAGGATCAATTCATTATTATCGATCTTCACTATTCTGCTTTCCGGGTCGATGTGAATATTTTTATAGCTAATTGTATTTTCTCCATCCTGATTTTTTCGCCTGATGACAGATTTAATTCTAGCCATCAATTCCGCCAGATGAAAAGGTTTAGCGAGATAGTCGTCTGCTCCGATTTCCAATCCGTTCACTTTATCATCTACAGAATCTTTCGCAGATAAAATGATCACAGGATCTTTTTTGTGCATGTTTTTAATTTCCTTCAGAAGATCCATCCCGTTTCCGTCCGGGAGCATTATATCCAGAAGAATACAGTCATATTCATAAGAAATGATCTTTTCTAATCCTGATTGATAATCATCAGCATATTCTACGATAAAATGTTCTGTTTCAAGAAAACTTTTCACCACATTTCTTAATTCTGGCTCATCTTCTATAATTAAAATCTTCATATCTGCATTTATGGTTAAGCTCTATCAAATATATAAAATTACAACCTCCTGATTACAGGAGGTTGTATATCCTTTAAGAATTTGTCTTTATTTGTTGGTGTATAATTTTCGTTATTAATCATCAATTCGTTTAAAATTTCCGTTTTTATCGAATTCAAGATCTATTCCGTTAGAAAGTTCGGCTTTATATGACCAGCTTTTTCTTTCTATTTTAGTAATCTGGGTATTGGGAAAACTTTTGGCCACGTAGTTTCTTATATTGGCAGGAATAAATCCGTAAGGGACTTTCTGATGCTCACCGTCCACTTCTTTCCAGTTTCCTTTGCTGTCAAATTCAACTTTTATTCCGTTGGCCAAACGTACTTTATATTCGTCAACGCCATAAATTTCACGGTCTTCAATTACAGAACCTGCAGCAACTCCTTTAAAATTGACAGCTAGAAAGTTTTTGGCAGTTTTTGGCAGTTGGTTTGCACTTATTACTTTCTCCTGTGCAAAAACAAAGCCCGCCATTAATAGGAAAATAAGAGTAAATGCTCCTGTGATTTTTTTTAATTTTCTCATAATATAAAATTTTTTGTTCGTTATTATGAAGCAAAATTCTATATTAATTTAGGAAAGAATTAGGAATGAATCACAAAAGCAATTTTTTATAAATATTCTTTGATCTGTAAAAGATGCTTAATCACTTTTAAATTTTCCTGCTCCGGATTTTCATTTAAAACATCAAAGAAAATAACATCTATTCCGCAATTCTGCGCTCCTACAACATCTGCAATCCAGTCGTCGCCAATCAGAATACTTTCTTCTTTCTGAGCCTTAGCAAGATCTAAAGAATACTCAAAAATCGCTGGATTTGGTTTTCTTACACCAACAGAATCTGCACTCGTAATCGTATTAAAATAATGATCAATACCAGACAAAATACATTTTCTCTCGGTCACTTCCTGAAAACCGTTTGAAATAATATGAAGTGTGTAATTTTTAGCTTTTAAATAATCTAAAATATACTCTGCGCCTTCAACCAGGTGGTTGTAATTTAGAATTTTATCTAAAAAATGTTCTTCAAAAAACATAGACAATTCCAAATCATCAATCCCAAAACGTTTAAATGTATCGTAAAATCTATGTTTTCTCAGATACTCTTTATCAATTTCACCATCTCTTATTTGTTCCCACAGTTTTTCGTTAATCTCATGATACACAGAATGAAACTCTTCAAAATCTATATTGTATTTTAAGGTAATTTCTTCTTTTCCGAAAAGGTCTTTAATGGTAAGATATGCGTTCTTGCGGTGATCCCAAAGGGTATTGTCGAGGTCAAAAAAAATGTGCTGAATTTTCATACAGCACAAAATTAATGATTAATTTTTTGAAACGTGATAATGATTATTTTTAATCTTTACAACGTCAAGACTTTTTGAGAAACTAAGCAAAAAATCAATGGTTTGTTTTTTGGGTTTCAAACTTTTAATTTTTAAAGAATCGTTATTTTTCATAGGCAAAAAATGTTTTTCTTTAAAACGTGAAACATTGTGAATTATTATCTCGTTAAGACAATATTATTTTCTTCCATGATTTTTCGTAGGTTAATCAAAGCATAGCGAACACGCCCCAAAGTCGTATTAATGCTCATATCTGTATGATCTGCAATCTCTTTAAAACTTAGTCCGTCAAAAAACCTGAGTTTTATCACCTCTTGTTGATTCTGTGGTAAAAACTGCAGCATTTTCAGCAAATCTTCCTGAATCTGCATACTGACCAACTGATCTTCAATATTTTCTGAAGGCTCTCTGATTAAATCAAAAATAGAAAACTCATCATTATCAAAAGTGGTCTCCGAAACTTTTACGTTTTTGGATTTTGCTCTGAAATGATCGATAATTAAATTTTGTGCAATTCTTTTTGCCCAAAGAATAAATTTTCCTTCTTCATTATATCGCCCTTCTTTTAGCATAATAATGATTTTGATAAAAGTATCTTGGAAAACATCATTTGCCAAATCTTCATCGTTTATCTTATAGAGAATAAACGAAAAGAGGTCTTTCTGATGACGATGTATAAGGGTTGACAATGCTTCTTCGTCTCCTTTCTGGTAAAGAGATATTAATAGGCTATCTGTTGATTTCATGACTTTTCTTCTCAGTATATACCGTAGCCAAACTGTCTCCCGTCATTCTGACTGGTTTATTTTCCGCTACAAGGTTTGTTAGAGTAAAGTCTTATCAATAAGCATTAAATTATGCTGTAAATATAAATAAAATTTTAATAACTGTTAAGTAATTATTAAATATTTAGAATAAATATTTAATAAAACCTACTTAAACATATCATGTAAGAACGTCGTAGGAATATTTAGTGTGAAATTAATATTCAAACCTTTCAATTCTTTTCCATTTAATCTTGAATCTGCTATAGAAAAGGCATATCCTCCGGTTAAATCCAGAAGTCCAAATAATGAAACACCAATTTTTGGAGCTACATATTTGTTGGTTCCTTCAACTCCAGCAAGAAAATAATAGGAATGTTTAAAATCTACATTTTTTTCAAAATTCAATAAAATATCAGCGTTTACCTTCGGCATGATCGCAAATTCAGAATTGGCAGAGCCCATCAATGCGGAAGCACCTAATCGGTAGATGACATCATCTGTTTTCAAGAAAAGCAACTTCCCTCCTACTTCACCAAAACTTTGGTTTTGATACACATATCCTACATTCAACATTTTATGTATTGTAACCTGAGCTTTTGCAAAAACACTTAGAAAACATACACATACAATTGCCGCTACCCAACGAAAGTTCTTCATCTTATTTTATTTAAAACGTAAAATTAAAAAAAACTGCTTTATCTCATGAAGATAAAGCAGTTTAAATATCTAAAAGAAAAGATTAAATTCCAAAAGCGGATTTAATTTCTTCTACTTTGTCTAATTTTTCCCAAGTAAAAAATTCAAGACCTGTAAGAGTCAATTCATTTTTATGACCTTTGTTGAAAGTTTTATCAGCAACGAAATGCTCTCTTCCCATGTGACCGTAAGAAGCAGTCTCTTGGTAGATAGGATTTCTCAACTTCAGATTTTGCTCAATTGCATAAGGTCTAAGATCGAAAATTGTAGAAACTTTTTTAGCGATTTCTCCATCATTCAAACCAGTTTTAGAAGTTCCGTACGTGTTGATGTACAAGCCACAAGGCTCAGCAACACCGATAGCGTAAGAAACCTGTACTAAAACCTCGTCTGCAACCCCTGCAGCCACTAAGTTTTTAGCGATGTGTCTTGTAGCATACGCAGCACTTCTGTCTACTTTTGAAGGATCTTTTCCTGAGAATGCACCACCACCGTGAGCACCTTTTCCACCGTACGTATCAACGATGATTTTTCTTCCTGTAAGACCTGTATCTCCGTGAGGACCTCCGATTACGAATTTTCCTGTAGGATTGATGTGATATTTAATCTGATCGTTGAATAACGCTTTGATTTCTTCAGTCTGCAAAGCAACAACTCTAGGAATCAAAATAGTTTTGATATCTTCTCTGATTTTATTCAGCATTTCTTCTTCAGCAGCAAAATCGTCGTGCTGAGTAGAAACTACGATAGAATCAATTCTTACCGGTTTGTGATCGTCAGAATATTCAATTGTTACCTGAGATTTTGCATCAGGACGAAGATATTTGATTGCAGAATCTTCTCTTCTGATTGCAGAAAGTTCTTTAAGAATCGTATGTGCAAGATCTAAAGCCAAAGGCATATAGTTAGACGTTTCATTCGTTGCATACCCAAACATCATTCCCTGATCTCCTGCACCTTGAGCGTTTGCTTTAGCTTCGAAAGATTCGTCATTTACAGCTCTGTCAACACCTTGATTGATATCCGGTGACTGTTCGTGAATAGCAGAAATTACTCCACAAGAATCACCGTTGAACATATATTCACCTTTTGTATAACCAATTCCGTTAATTACTTCTCTTGCGATCGTCTGAACGTCAAGATAAGCATCAGATTTTACCTCACCAGCCAAAACAACCTGACCTGTAGTAACCAAAGTTTCACAAGCTACCTTTGAAGTTTTGTCGTATGCTAAAAAGTTATCGATTAACGCATCGGAAATCTGGTCGGCAATTTTATCAGGATGCCCTTCTGAAACTGATTCAGACGTAAATAAATAAGACATATTATTCTTGTATTTTTAAAATTAAATGTAGAAGAAAAAAATGAATAATTGCCCAGAAAAGCTAAAAAGAATATACTGTTTTAGCATTTTTTTAGAGAGGTTGCAATCAGGTCAAATTTTTCCTCGTTATAAACGTCAGCAAATTTAAGTACTATTTTCCTAATACTCAAAACTTTTGCGTGGTATTTATACTTTTCTTGAAATTACTAGGTTACGTAAGCTTGAATAAGACTATTGAGGCTTGATGCTCACATAATCTTTAGGATTTTCATTAAAATTCAGCTTTGTAGTCAATGAATCTTTAATGAAAATTTTCAATTCATCGATGATTTTTTGTTTGAAAGTTGGCTTGTAATAAATAATACTGATTTCTCTGTAAGGAAAAGGTTTTTTAAATCTGAAAACTTTATTTTTTTGTTCTTCAGACAACTGATTAAGAGCCAATTCCGGTAAAATACTGATTCCGCCAACTTTATCAACCATGTGAACCAAAGTCTGAATATTCGAAGCTAAAAACTCAAGATTTTTAGGCTTTAATCTGTTTTCCTTTAAATGGCAGATATTTTCAAATTGATTTCTCAAGCAGTTTCCTTCTTCCAAGAGCCAAACTTTTTCTACATTCAATTCGTCAGGAACAATAAATGTATTTTTCTTGTTGGCTTCAGTATCTGAACTGTAAATCATCAGTTCTTCATTAAATAAGAAATCCTGATAAAATTCGTTGGCATTATCGTATGGAGTAGAAATAATTCCTGCATCTAATTCACCAGCTTTTAAAGCTTTGATAATATTATCCGTGGTCATCTCCTTTACATTCATCAGAATCTTAGGATTTTCTTCCAAGAAATGGAAAATTTCTGTTGGTAAGATAAATGATGAAACCGTTGGAATAATTCCCAAGTTAATTGTTCCTCCTAAAATATTGTTTAATAAATTCGCTTTATTTCTAAGTTCATTTACCCCTTCAATAATGACTTTAGCCTGATCAATAATCTGTAATCCCACATCAGTAGTACGGATCGGGTGGGTCGTCCTGTCAAAAAC
The DNA here is from genome assembly GCF_022699665.1 of Chryseobacterium aahli. GTDB lineage: Bacteria > Bacteroidota > Bacteroidia > Flavobacteriales > Weeksellaceae > Chryseobacterium > Chryseobacterium aahli. The sequence goes on from NZ_JALDNB010000004.1 coordinate 86,130, forward strand.
CTTCACATCCAGCTCATCTTCAAACTTCTGTATCATTGCACTCAAAGTCGGCTGGGTTATAAAACAAGCCTGAGCAGCTTTACCAAAATGTTTATACTTATCGACAGCGATAAGATATTCCAATTGCTGAATGTTCATTTGATTAATATTATCTATGACAAAGATATGACGTTTTTAGCATAACCAATAAAAATTTCTACTAAATTTGATAATTATTAAGCTGAATACAGCTCTTGAAAAATGAAAAAATCAATCAAATTATAACTCTATGGATTCGAAAAAATTAACGTCAAGCAGCGGTGCTCCGTACTTTGAGCATCAGGATTCTCAAACTGTAGGCTCAAGAGGCCCAGTTTTGTTACAGGACTTTATTTTACAGGAAAATCTTGCTCACTTTGTAAGAGAAAGAATTCCTGAAAGGATTGTTCATGCGAAAGGTAGCGGCGCTTATGGAAAACTCACCGTTACTCATGACATTTCACAATACACAAAAGCAAAACTTTTCTCAAAAATAGGAAATTCTTGTAAAATGTTTGCCCGCTTTTCAACCGTTGGTGGTGAAAAAGGAAGCGCAGACACCGCAAGAGATCCTCGTGGATTTGCTTTAAAATTCTACACAGAAGACGGAAATTGGGATTTAGTTGGAAACAACACTCCGGTTTTCTTTATTAAAGACGCTAAAAAATTCCCTGATTTTATTCATACTCAAAAGAGAGTTCCTAAAACGAACTTGAAAAGTGCAACGATGATGTGGGATTTTTGGAGCTTAAATCCGGAATCGCTTCATCAGGTTCTTATTTTAATGTCTGAAAGAGGTACGCCTTATGGCTATCGTCACATGCATGGTTTTGGATCTCACACTTTCTCAATGATTAATGAAAGCAATCAGAGAACTTGGGTGAAATTTCATTTTAAAACAAAACAAGGAATTAAAAACTTCACCAACGAAGAAGCTACAAAAATGGCAGGAGAAAATCCTGATTTTGCTCAGGAAGACCTTTGCAACGCAATCGATAACGGTGATTTCCCAAAATGGACGATGTACATCCAAGTAATGACTGAAGAGCAGGCAAAAGAATTCAGATGGAATCCTTTTGATGTTACAAAAGTATGGTCTCAGGCAGATTTCCCGTTAATTGAAGTGGGCGAAATGGAATTGAACGAAGTTCCTGTCAATTATTTTGCACATGTAGAACAATCTACGTTTTCTCCGAGTAACTTAATAAACGGAATCAGTTTTTCACCAGACAAGATGCTTCAGGGAAGATTATTCTCATATCCCGATGCTCACAGATACAGAGTGGGGGTAAATGCACATCAATTGGAAGTAAACAGATGCCCTTTCGCAGTCAATAATTATCAAAGAGACGGATTTATGGCAGATTCCAGTGAATATCAGGATAAACCTAATTACCATCCTAACAGCTTTGACGATATTCAACCCGATTCATCTTATAAAAATTTCGAATATGAATTAGACAGCAATCATGTTGCAAACTACAATCGTAACGAAAATGATGACGATCATTACACCCAACCTGGATTATTGTATACAAAAGCAATGAATCAGGAAGACAGAGACCGTTTGATTCATAATATTATTGACAATATGAGCGGTATCGACGGACCGAAAAGAGATGAAATTATCAACCGCCAATTGTGTCATTTTTTCCGTGCAAACATTGAGCTTGGCATGAAAGTAGCTTCCGGTTTACACATCAATATTGACTCAAACATGATGAATCATTTAAAATAAACTATTATAAATAAAAGAAAAAGGGAAAAAATTAAACTTTTTCCCTTTTTTTTGCAAAATAATTTTTAATTTGCAGGTTATTAAAGATATAGATCGCTAATGAGCTACGAAAATATAATTTTAAGCAGAGAAGACAAGACTGCTATCATCACCATCAACAGACCTGAAAGCCTAAATGCACTGAATGCAAAGACAATAAAAGAAATCAGTTCTGCGTTAGATGAGTTAGCGTCTGACCATGAGGTAAGGGTTATTATATTGACAGGAAGCGGAGAAAAATCTTTCGTAGCGGGAGCAGATATTAAAGAATTCAGTGATTTTAATCAAGAAAAAGCTGAAGAATTAGCAAGAAATGGGCAAAATATTCTTTTCAACAAGATTGAAAACTTATCAAAACCAGTAATTGCTGCTGTAAATGGATTCGCTTTGGGCGGAGGTTTAGAATTAGCAATGTCTTGCCATATCAGATATGCGTCTGAAAATGCAAAGCTTGGTCTTCCTGAAGTTACTTTAGGATTGATTCCGGGATACGGAGGTACACAGAGACTTCCAAAACTAGTAGGAAAAGGGATAGCCAACGAGATGATTTTCTCAGCTAAAATGATTCCTGCGCAAAGAGCAAAAGAAATTGGTCTTGTCAATGAAGTCTTCCCTATCGAAGAATTATTGACCAAGACGAAAGAATTAGCAAAAACAATTGCGAATAATTCTCCAATGGCAATTTCCAGAGCAATACAAGCCACCAATCTGTCTGACACTGATAAAGGTTTTGAAACTGAAATTAAATATTTCGGAGAACTTTTTGAATTAGAAGACAAAAAAGAAGGAGTTTCTGCTTTCATTGAAAAAAGAAAGCCTAACTTCTAATATCACAAATTATTTCGAAAAAACGCAATGCAGATGTACAATAAGTTTGACAAAGCTTATCTGAAAATGGCTCTTGAATGGGCAAAACTTTCCTACTGTGAAAGGAAACAAGTAGGAGCTCTTATCGTAAAAGATAGGATGATTATTTCAGATGGTTACAATGGTACCCCTTCTGGATCTGAGAATTGCTGTGAGGACGAAAACGGTAAAACACACTGGTACGTCCTACACGCAGAAGCAAATGCGATTTTAAAACTAGCCGGTTCTAATCAATCAGCCCGGGGAGCGACTTTATACCTCACGCTCTCACCTTGCAAAGACTGCAGTAAGCTGATATTACAAGCAGGAATTGAAAAACTCGTATATATTAATGCTTATTCAGATAACGAAGGAATATCATTTTTACAAAGCCATGGTATTGAAATAATACAAGTTTCCGAAAATGAATTAAAAACTTAAAAAAAAACACAACACAATGACTTGGGATGAAAAAATTAAAGATTTCGAAATTTTTCTAAGATTTGAAAGAAACTTTTCAGAAAACACACTAGACGCTTACGTTCGCGACATCAAAAAACTTAAAGATTACGCAGAAGAAGACCTTCAAAATGTTGGTCCTGACGTGATTGCGTATGAAAATCTTCAGGAGTACATTTTCACACTTTCTAAACAGAAATTCAGTGAAAGATCACAGGCAAGATGGATCTCTTCCATAAAAGCATTTTTCAGATTTCTTTTGGAAGACGAAATTCGTGAAGACAACCCTTCAGCATTGCTGGAAGGCCCAAAATTAGGTTTATATTTACCTGATACATTGAGCCTTTCAGATATCAACAAAATTATTGATGCTATTGAAATTCACACTGATCTTGGAAAAAGAAATCATTGCATCATCGAAGTTTTGTACGGCTGCGGAATTCGTGTTTCTGAATTGATCGATCTTAAAATATCCAATATCAATTTTAAAGAAAATTACATTAAAGTTGTAGGTAAAGGAAATAAAACGCGTTTTGTTCCTCTAGCAAGTTACACTGCAGACTTACTACAAAACTATATTAGTGAGGTACGTTCTGCCATTAAAATCAATAAAAAGCATGAAGACACTTTGTTTTTAAACAGCAGAGGAACCTCTATGTCTCGTGTGATTGTATTTATTATTATTAAAGAACTTACTGACAAAGCCGGAATAAGCAAGAAAATATCACCGCATACTTTCAGACATTCATTTGCTACGCATTTGCTTCAAAACGGGGTAGACTTACGTTATATACAGGAAATGCTCGGTCATTCGAGTATTACAACAACCGCAGTTTATACGCATCTGAAAACTGAAGAACTTCGTGATGTTATCTTAAACTATCATCCGCGAAATAAGGCTAAACTTACTGAATGAAAATATTGAAATTTTGCCCAAACTGTGGCAAAGAATCATTGAATTGGGACGGCGAAAAAAAATGGAGTTGTCCCAATTGCAATTTCAATTTATACAATAACGTTGCAGGAGCTGTTGCCGTCGTAATAAGATGTGGCGACGAAATTTATCTTACCCGACGTAATCAGGAACCTAAAAAGGGAAAACTTGACCTCGCAGGTGGTTTTGTAGATCCAAAAGAAAGCGCAGAAAACACTTGCAAAAGAGAACTTTTTGAAGAACTTCAGTTAGAAATTGACATTACAAATCTAAAATATCTAACAAGCCTTCCAAATGTTTATCAGTATAAAGAAATTGATTACAACACTATTGATTTGTTTTATGAATACCAAGTTTCAGAAAAATTTAAAGTTAATTTAGAACTCTCTGAAATTTCAGAAACTCATTGGATTCCTGTTTTGGAAATTAACCTTGATGATATTGCCTTTGATTCTCAAAAAATATTTTTTGAAGAATACTTAAAGAATTTTTAAGCTTAAAATAATTTCCCACACGTTTTAAAACAACCAAAATTTTGGTAAATTTTTAAAAGGTGTGGGATTTTTGTTTTTGGTCTAATAAGATTTAGACTTCAAAATTTCCTCGAAATAATTGATCAAAACAGTTCTTTCCGCTTCAGATAAATTAGCTTCGTCGTGATAAACAATATATGCGGGCATCGGCATTGATTTATTCTGAAGAGTCTGTACAGCATTTTTAAGCATATTTTCTTTCAAATCTTTGTTGTAAGTATTCCAGACTGAAAAATTGAGATGTTCTCTTCCTTCATTCACATGATCTTTCACCGACCATGAGAAAGGTGCTATGTAAGCATATTTCGGGTAAATTGTTTCATTAGAATGACAATCATAACAAGCGCTTTTCAATAATCCGACAACTTTTGAAGGTGATTTTTTAACTTCGATAAAGTTGACAGAACTATTTACGGGCTGATTGATCTTATCGGTGGGTATAAACTGAATCAGCGCAAAAGCCACCAGACTCCAGAACACTATTTTTTTGAATGTTTCCATTATCTCGTAAGTTGTGGCGTTCTAGTTCTTGTACCTGACTGTGTAGGATTATTTAAAGTACCATTGTTGTTATTAAAACCTGGCTGCGGTTGTTCCGTATCTTCATTATTCTTTTTAGGAGCTTCTTTAATGCCTTCAAAAGTTCTTTTATCATTGAGATCCCACTCTTCTTTAGACTCCCACAAAGGCCTCGCGACAACCATTTTGTAATACAAATATGAATCTTCTGCAAAAACCTGATTGACGAAATCGGCTTCATCCCATCGTTTATTGCCATTATTGTCAACCAAAATTCTTACGATGTAGTCACCCGGTTTTACAATATCAAATTTAACAGCATTTCCACTGGTATATTTTTGATAAACTGCCTTTTCTGATGTATCTAATAATTGAATCCAATATTTTGTAGTTGGCGCATTGGTAAGCATAAAATTAAAACTTCCATAATTTTCAACTTTATCGGCTTCAAAATCAAATCTTTTAGACTCAGCATTCTTTTCATAATAAGAAGAAACGGTGGTTTTAGGAATTGTCAACTGATATTTTTTCCCGGCAATAAAATCAGACTGAACCAAAATCTCGTAAGGATTTGACTCGGAAATTTTAGCTATGAAATTCTGGGTGGTAAGACTGTCTACTTTTAAAGTCCATTTTTCTGGGCTTATTTTATCCACCACATAATTTGAAACTAACCTGAAATCGCTTTTGGGAGGAAGTATAGAACCGCCGATATTATTATCGACTGTCATTGTATTTTTTGCATTATACTTATAAAAAACCGATGTAGAATCTTTTCTCTCGTCTGCTTCATAAGCAAATTTAAGATTCTCAGTAACCGTTTGTCCGATGTTGCTTTTAACTGCATCAAACCAAATTCGTGCAGAATCTGATTTTGGACTATGCGTCACTTTATAATCCTGAAGTTTTTCGTTTTTAGAAACAACTTTCACTTCACCCGGATTTCCTTCAAATGACATCAAAATACCACCCTGAATTTCTTTCAGTTCAGGTTTTTTGAATAGCTTTTTAGATGGATAAAGTTTTAAATTTAAACCTGAAATCGACTTTTCAATGTTTACCGTATCCTTTTGAAAACCTATTTTCTCCTTTCCCGGATCATAAATGGAGTTCCCATTTTCATCGTCAAATGCTATGATTTTAAATTTACCCGGAGCTAGATAATTAAGCTCGTAATATCCGTCGTCATCTACCTTTGTGATATAGTAAGGTTTCTTTTTATAATCAATAGTGTCTTTCAACTGATATAAGCCGACAACCATTTTATTTTCGCTGCTGTTCTGTTTTTTTATGGTGAAAGCGTCTTTTACTTCACCACTGATATAAAGATCATCTAACTTTTCACCTGTAGAAAAAGCAAAATTATAATATCTTAAAATATTAGATTCGCTGTTATCAGCAATTGAATTTCCGAAATTAAAATTATAAGTCGTATTTGCCTGAAGCGTATCTGACCACTGAATGATTAAATATTTATTGGCAATATTTGAAGGTAGAATTCTCGTGATATTCTCTATTGGCGGAGAGATGTTTAGATTTTTATTAATGTCTTTTAATGTGATGTATTCATCAAAATCTATTCTCAGTTCTTTAATATCTCTTCTCACATTGACTCTGGTCGTGTCAATATTTGAACTTAAAAACTGTGGAGCCAAAGTATCTTTCGGCCCACCAACCGGCGAACCGACTCTTGCACAAGAATACACAAGAAAACTGACAATCAGTAAGAGAAGAATTCTTTTCATGAATATATTTGAGCAAAAATAAACATTATTCTCCAAAAACCTCAGTTCCAGTTTTCAAAGTATCCTTATTATCATTCATAATGTGATTCAGCTTATCTTTCTGAGGCGGAAAATCTTCGAATAACCCTGAAAGCGCCAACGCAGAATATACTTTCCCTGAATATTTATTACCAATGGCAACGATGGTCACTTTAGACTTTAAAAGATGAGCAAACACCGAGTTTGTTCCGTGCCACCATCCGTTGTGATACGTCAATTTTTCACCATTATCAAAAATTTTCATTCTGAATCCTAAGCCGTAATTATTTTGTCCTGCCTTTTCATTACTATAAGGTGCAAAAATCATCTCTTTCAGTTCAGGTTTTAAAAAATCTTTTGAAAACATCGCTTTTGAAAAACTGTACAGATCTCTTGGCGTGGTGTAAACATTTTTATCCCCATAAATTAGATCTAAACGATCCAAAGGATATAATCTGTTTCCCCCGTAATAAAATGATTGAGCCGCAGTTGGAATGTCTTTTTCTTGAAAAATGTAACTATTTGTCATTTTCAGAGGTGTGAAAACCATCTCCTGCATTGCTTGTGGAAAAGGTGTTTTCGTTACTTTCTCAATCAACAGAGCGAGAAGCGCAAAGTTGGTATTGCAATACATAAAACCAGTGTCGGTGTCTCTCGCCAATTCAGGTTTATATTTGATGATCATATTCAAAACATCCTGATTGGTAATATATTTTTTTGAGAGTTCTGCCGGAGCCGGTTGAATTTTTGTGATAAAATATTCGTATTTCGGAAGCCCGCTTCTTTGGTCTAATAAAGTCTGAACCGTCACGTTCGGATAAGGAAATCCGGGAAAATATTGCGTTAAATGATCTGACAATTTTATTTTCCCTGCCTCTATCAATTTCAGCATTGCCATCGCAGTCAAAGTTTTTGAAACTGATGCAACATGCAGAGGAGTATTTTTATCAATAGGCATTTGATTACCTTCTCTCGCAAAACCTCTGTAGTTTTCAAACAGAATATCATTTCCTTTTGCAATCAGAATTCCGCCGCTTAGGTCACTTCCTTCCCAAACTTTCTTATAATACTGATCGATATAGTTAACAATAAAGTCTTTGTTTGAAAGAATAGCATCTTCCGGAGAAAATACGTTCCCCAAATCTACATTTCCGTAGTTGGGCAGATTTGTGGTGTTTTCTGAGACAGACTCTTGGTTTTCGGATTTGTTTTTACAGGAAAAAAGGAATAAAAATAAGGTTGTAACAAGTACAAAAGTAAGCTTCTTCATGAGTTTCAAAAATGAGTGGCAATTTAATAAAACTCAAAATGAATCGTGAAAAATCATTGTAAATTGTGAATTATTTAACATAATCCGAAAATGCTTAATTCAAATAAGAAGCTAAAATTTTATCAACAATTACCTGAGCTAATTTTTGTTTGCTCTGATGCGTCCAACCAGCAATATGCGGTGTCACAATAGCTTTTTCAGAGTTTAAAAGATATTTTAAATCTTCATTATCTGTCTCCAGATTTTCGAATGAAGCCTTTTCGTATTCTAAAACATCCAAACAAGCTCCTTTTACCTTTCCTGATTTTAAAGCTTTAACTAAACTTTTCGTTTCTACATTCTTTCCTCTTGCCGTATTGACAAAGTAGAAATCATTTTTCATCTCAGAAATAAATTCAGCATCCACTAAATAATTTGTTGAATCTGTCAAAGGAATATGCAGGCTCAAAACCTCAGCATTTTCTTTCAATTCTTCTAAAGAAACCTGCGTCGCAAATTCATCTGAAAGACCAGGAAGAATATCATGAAAAATTACTTTGCACCCGAAACCCGAAAGTCTTTTGGCAGTTGCTTTCCCCATATTTCCATAACCAATCAACCCGACAGTTTTCCCGAGTAATTCGTCACCACGGTTTTCTTCACGCAACCAGATTCCGTTTTTCACTTCGTTTGAGGCAATGAAAAGTCGGTTCATTAAAATCAATAACATTCCGACAACGTGTTCTGCAACAGAATCTCTGTTTCCTTCAGGAGAATTGATCAATTGAATTCCTAATTTTTCAGCAACAGGAATATCAATATTTTCCATTCCCGCTCCCACTCTTGCAATGAATTTCAGATTTTTTGCTTTTTCTAAAAAATTTTGATCTAGAGGAATTCTGCTTCTGATGATGACCCCTTCATAATTTTCAATCTTCTGGCAAACCTCATCGTAAGAAGACGTAAAATCTTCCTCCAGAATAAAGTTTTTAGCCAAGAGCTGATCAGTAATTAGGGGATGGTTTTTATCTAAAAGGAGAATTCGCATGACTTTATTTTTACAGAAAATCCGTAATGATTATCGCTTAGGGTTTGTTTTTAAATCGGATCTTGAAATAATTTCTTAAGTTCCACAGATTCTGATGGCTTCATTCTTCCTGAAAGAATTAGAGAAAGCTCTTTTCTTCTTAACGCGGCATCGAATCTTTCCACTTCAAGTTCGGTTTCAGGTTCCATTGCCGGGATTGGAATTGGTCTATTAAACTCATCCACGGCCACGAAAGTATAAATTCCTTTATTCGTCTGAATTTTTTTATGATTAATTGGGTCATCCAACCAAACATCAACATAAATTTCCATTGATGTTGAGAATGCACGTGAAACTTTAGATTCCATTACAACAATTCCTCCTTCTGGAATTGGATGATCAAATGAAACGTGGTTTACAGAAGCTGTTACTACTCTTCTTTCGCAATGTCTGGTTGCAGAAATGGAAGCACAGCGATCCATTCTTGCCAATAATTCGCCTCCGAAAAGATTTCTCAACTGATTGGTATCATTGGGAAGTACGATATTGGTCATCACCGTCAGAGATTCTGACGCTTTTTTTATTTTTGCCATCTTGATTTTCTTTTTTGGGAGCTTGGTTTCCAAGTTTTTGCAGCTTGTTTTATTGAATCTTTTCTTAAAGAATCTGCCTTAAAAGCTTTTACAGAATCTGCTTTCTTTATCTGAACTGAATCAATTTTTACAGGAATTTTCTTTTCAATCCTTTTCGTTTTGGTCTGTACAGAAACGTCATCAAAAGATTTTTTTCCAAAAATCAACTCCTGCTGAGTGTATGCTAAATACAACATTCCTAAAATCGGAACGATGAACAGGAAAATCCAAAGGATTGATTTATTGAATTTGTAATCTTTCTCTATATTTTTAGGCGTTTCGAAAGTCTCCCCTTTGTTAATATCTGAAAAGTGAATTTCTTCTAAACCATAAAAATCGGGATGATCAGATTCTAAACGGTTTCCTTTAAAATGAAGCTGTCCGTCTTCGATGAAAATAGTTCCAAGATCTTGAATCTCCAAAACCTGCTCTGACTGTAGTTTTTTCTTCCAAAAATCAGTTTGAATCTGCAATTCATTTTCTGCTGCTTCTCTTGAAACCGCTTTCTGACTGCTGATAAACTGCACCAAATCATCAGATAAAACCTGATAATCAGAATGGAACGCAATTTTGGTAGAAGGTGGAAGGATGCTTCCGTTTTCTGAGTTGAGGACTGCTTTAGAATTTTCCAGAGAAAATACACCAAACTTCGGAACGGTGGCCGTTCCAAATTGTTTCAAATAGTCTAAAATGTAAGCTGAAATATTCATTTGACGGCAAATTTATAACTTTTTCGTGACTTTTTCAGAGATTTGTTTGTATCATACAGTATGAAATTTGTTTCCCACGGATTACACAGATCAACACAGATCTTTTTATTTGCAAATCAACTTTACAAAGATGTTTTGCATGTCTGAACAGCTTTAAACACTCAAATCTTCTTAACCTTTGAGAGTTAATTATTTTCTCTTTTTTAATTTAAAACAAAAAAAGACTGCCAAAGCAGTCTTCAAAAATTTAATCTGAACTTTACTGAAAATATAATGATATGAAATGGTGTTTAATTTTATTACTGAATTTTCCAGCTGATCCCAAACATGAAATTGGTTCCTGCCTGAGAATAATACGACGGCTTGCCTTCCCAAACTGCTCCGTTGTTAACATATTTTTTATCGAATAAATTATTAACCAATAATTTTAACGCGATATCATTTTTAGCTATTTTAAAATGATATTGTGCATTAAAATCGGTTAGAAAATAATCTTTCAGCTGTAGATTTTTATCTTCTGTATTGTCTAAATACTGCTTTCCAACATATTGATTCATCAAAGCAAACTCGAAGTTTTTATTGGGTGTAAATCTCAATCCTAAATTCGCAATGACGTTGGGTGAAAAAGAAATTTCCGTGTTGCCTAATTCTCTTACGACATTGTTGTTTTCTATATTAAAATCAAGGTTTCTGTTTTGGCTTAAACTTACATTTCCTGAGATTTCCCATTGTTTAGAAAGTTTCGCCAAAGCGCCCAACTCAACTCCTCTTCTATAACTTTCACCAGAATTAGTTCGAATCACTGCTCCGACATCATCCAATTGCCCATTCAAAACCAATTGATTGACGTAATACATATAATATAAGTTGGCAGTTACAGATACCTTTCCAAACTGTCTTTCTAAACCAGCTTCAAAATCGTGCAATTTTTCGACTTTTACATCACTGTTTGCGAGTAAATCTGCTCTGTTTGGCTCACGTTGTGCATGCGCATACGAAAGGAAAACCTTTCCATTGCCTATTCTGTAATTGACTCCAGCTTTTGGATTAAAGAATAACCAATTTTTATTTAAATCTGCTCCTTCTTTGTCCCCAGCCATTAAAATTTCAGTATCGTAATCGATGTTTCTTAATTGTAAATCTCCAAAAAACTCAAAATCATTAACTTTTATTAAAGCTTTTGCAAAACCGGAAACTTCATTTTTCACAGATTTATTTCTGTAATATTCGTGTTCATTAATCTGCGGAAGAAAAACGCCTGTTACATTTCCAAAATGCGATCCTTTATATTGATTGGCCACGGCTCCGAAATTAATATCGAGATTTTCAAATTTTCCGTATAAAGTAGAAACTACACCGTAGAAATCATTATCCAACCATTTTTTTCTGATAAAATCTGAACGTTCCAAAAGAGTTGTTCCCTCCGTAATATTCGGAAGATTGTATCTTAAAAATGTGTTACCCTGTCTGTAGTTTTCGTAAAAACCTCGTCCTTTGGTATAATGTACCGTGGTTTCTAAATTCCATGTATCATTAATTCCCTGTTCCCAAAGTAACTGATAATGATTTTGTCTGTAATTGTCTGTCTCATTATCATAAAAACCCGAAATACCACCACTATTATTGTAAATAGCACCTGCTGTATTGAATCTTGGAGTCGTTTCTAAAGTCTGCCTGTCGATTCCGTTCCATGCCTGATAGGTTTTTTCTTTTCCACCAAAAGCCATGAGACGAAGTTTTGTTTTCCCTTCTTCAAATAATACTGTAAAGTTGTAAGAATGCAAATCTGAAAAAGCCCTGTCGATATATCCATCAGAATGAATATGCGAATATCTTCCCATCACAGAAAGACGGTTTTCCCAAAATTTCCCCGAGCCAACCTCAGCAGAATATTTATAGGTATTAAATGAACCGTAACTGTCATCTGTTTTAAAATAAAACTTTTCTTCAGGCTCTTTAGAAATCACATTGATACTTGCCCCGAAAGCCGAAACTCCGTTGTTGGAAGTTCCTACTCCTCTCTGAATGACAATCTGAGACGCTGAGCTCGTAAGATCCGGAACGTTGACAAAGAAAGTTCCCTGACTTTCAGAATCGTTGAACGGAACACCATTCATCATCACATTAATTCCTCTTCCTGCAACCCCACGAATTCTAAAACCCGTGTATCCAACGCCATTTCCGGCATCGGAAGTTGAAATAATTGAGGTTTGATTTTTTAAGAGAATTGGTAAATCCTGCCCAAGGTTTCTGCCGTCTAAATCCTTCTGTACATTGATAATTTCTTTGGCAACCGGCAACCTTTTGGTAAAGTTGACAGTTTCGATTTCTCTGACTTTCAGAGAATCTGTATTCTGAGTTTGTGCAAAACCCATAGAACTTGCGGTAAGTCCTAAAAAAATAAATCCTTTCATTCTTATAAATTTTTAAAATTTAATGGAATAAAAGGGGATCGATAAGATATTATGATACAACATCCCTAAACAGCATTACCCGTTCCAGGTTCATTGGGTATAATCTCAGCCCCCATTGGAGCACCCCTTTAATTTCAGCGCAAAATTACAAAAATTTGATGATGTTGCAAATTTAATAGGATTTGTTATTGGAATCAATATAGTAATAGTTGATATCATCTTTGGTTACTTCAAACATTTTCCCCAATTTCCAGCTGTAGTTTCGTTTAATATCAGCATATTCAAATGGAATAATAATATTGTTGTTGACATCGATGATACCAAATTTATCCTTATGTGAAGCCACAATCATAGGATTTGACAAATCATCTCCTTCTAAAATATGTAAATATTCATATTTTGGATAAATTTTAAAATGTGAGCGGTCTGCAGGATTGCTAAACTTTGAATCTTCTATAATTCCATAAGAGCCATTTAAAATATAAGCATGAAAAAGTTGTTTTTTAAATTCAGTCTGGCATTTTCCCAAATCTGCATTTTTAAATTGGTATAACCTCTTTCCAGCCTGATTGATTCTGTATGAAATACCGTTCTTTTCAACGGTGGCAAAATGAGCTGTACCAAATTTCTTGGCTTTGGGGTTGGGTGAATTTAAAAGATTGCAATCTTCAGCAAAAAACATGGCGATGTGGTATTCAGGAGCGATAACTAATTTCCCTTTTTGATTGACATATCCAAAACTACCATTCAATCTTTGCGGAATTAGCAAAGGAATATTTTCGTTAATAACCACCAAATTACTCTCAGGTTTTTTCTTAACAATCTGTTTTGTCGGATTCTTCTTAGCAACTAACTTATTACTTTTCAAAACCTTAGACTGAGCAGCGAAACTTATCGATAAAAGAATAAAAATAACATAGAAAATTTTCTTCATGGCTGTTTGTGTTCAAAATATCTGCCAAAAATAGAAAATATAAAACACATATTTATACAGAATCTAAATAATTTAGACCAAAAAAAATATTAAAATTCCGTATTTTTGGGAACATTTTTAAATGTTTGATAATATTAAAACGTTTTTAAGCCACAACATTTGATTGTAATACATCAAAAGCCACCAAACGTTTTATCCGAAAAGAGTTTTTGCGGCGAGACAGATTGCAGGTAAACCACTTATATTTTCAGAGAAAGTCCTTTTACTATTTACCCATCGGGACAGATTATTATCTCACATTTTTAGAAATGATGTAGATTATACAACTTGCTTCTGTACTTTTCAGATGACAACTATCTCTTAATCTACCTTTAATTTTAAAAAGAACTTCTATTTATGAATATTTATCAGGATTACATCCAAGAGATTGAAGAAAGAAAAACTCAGGGTCTTCACCCAAAACCAATTGATGGTGCAGAACTTTTAAGCGCAATCATTGCACAAATTAAAGATAAGAATAACGAATACAGAGCAGATTCTCTGAAATTCTTTATCTACAACAGTTTACCGGGTACAACACCTGCTGCAGTTGTGAAAGCTCAGTTTTTAAAAGAAATCATTTTAGGTGAATCCGTATTAGAAGAAATAACTCCTGCTTTTGCATTCGAGTTATTATCTCACATGAAAGGAGGTCCTTCAATCAAAGTATTGTTGGATTTAGCTCTAAGTAACGATACTAATATTGCTAAAGAAGCTGCAAACGTTCTAAAAACTCAGGTTTTCCTTTACGAAGCTGACACGGATCGTTTAAAAGAAGCATTCCACAACGGTAACGAAATTGCAAAAGAACTTATTGAAAGTTATGCACAGGCTGAATTCTTCACAAAACTTCCTGAAGCTCCTGAAGAAATCAAAGTAGTTACCTATATTGCTGGTGAAGGTGATATCTCGACAGATTTATTATCTCCTGGAAATCAGGCGCACTCAAGATCAGACCGTGAACTTCACGGAAAGTGCATGATGACTCCGGAAGCTCAAGAGGAGATTAAAGCTTTGCAGGCACAACATCCTGACAAAAGCGTGATGTTGATCGCTGAAAAAGGAACGATGGGAGTTGGTTCATCAAGAATGTCTGGTGTAAACAACGTGGCACTTTGGACGGGTAAACAAGCGAGTCCTTATATTCCATTTGTGAATTTCGCACCAATTGTTGGTGGAACAAACGGGATTTCTCCGATTTTCCTGACTACAGTTGACGTGACTGGTGGAATTGGTATTGACCTTCAAAACTGGGTGAAAAAACTGGATGCAGAAGGAAATGTTATCCGTAACGAAAACAACGAACCGATTCTTGAGGAAGTTTATTCTGTAGCCACAGGAACTGTTCTTACTATTAATACAAAGACTAAAAAATTATACAACGGCGACCAGGAATTGAAAGACATTTCTAAGTCATTCACGCCGCAAAAAATGGAATTCATCAAAGCTGGAGGTTCTTACGCCATTGTTTTTGGTAAAAAATTACAAACTTGGGCATCAGGTATTTTAGGAATTGAAATTCCTACCGTTTATGCTCCCTCAAAAGAAATTACTAAAGAAGGAGTCGGTCTTACTGCTGTTGAAAAAATCTTTAATAAAAATGCTGTTGGTTTAGCTCCGGGCAAAGTTTTACACGCTGGTTCAGACGTTCGTGTAGAAGTTAACATCGTTGGATCACAAGATACAACCGGTTTGATGACTGCACAGGAATTAGAATCTATGGCTGCGACCGTAATTTCTCCAATTGTTGACGGTGCTTACCAATCTGGATGTCACACTGCATCAGTTTGGGATAAAAAAGCTCAGGCGAACATTCCTAGATTGATGAAATTTATGAATGATTTCGGTTTGATTACCGCAAGAGATCCGAAAGGCGAATATCACGCTATGACAGACGTGATTCATAAAGTACTTAATGATATTACGATTGACGAATGGGCAATCATCATTGGTGGTGACTCACACACAAGAATGTCAAAAGGTGTAGCATTCGGAGCTGATTCAGGAACTGTTGCTTTAGCATTAGCGACTGGTGAAGCATCGATGCCAATCCCGGAATCTGTAAAAGTAACTTTCAAAGGTGATATGAAACATCATATGGATTTCCGTGATGTGGTTCATGCAACTCAATTGCAAATGTTACAACAGTTTGGTGGAGAAAATGTTTTCCAGGGTAGAATCATTGAGGTTCATATCGGAACGCTTCCTGCTGATCAGGCATTTACATTTACAGACTGGACTGCCGAAATGAAAGCAAAAGCTTCGATCTGTATTTCTGAAGACGATACTTTAATTGAATCATTGGAAATTGCAAAAAGCAGAATCCAGATCATGATCGACAAAGGAATGGATAACCACAATCAGGTTCTTCAGGGATTAATCAACAAAGCAAACAAGAGAATCACAGAAATTAAATCTGGTGAAAAACCAGCGTTAACTCCGGATTCAAATGCTAGTTATTATGCAGAAGTAGTTGTTGACCTTGACACTATTGTTGAGCCAATGATTGCTGACCCGGATGTAAACAACGAAGATGTTTCTAAAAGATATACTCACGACACCATCAGAGATTTGACTTATTACGGAGGTGACAAAAAAGTAGACCTTGGTTTCGTAGGATCTTGTATGGTTCACAAAGGCGATTTGAAAATCGTTTCTCAAATGCTAAGAAACATCGAAAAAAGAGATGGTAAAGTTGAGTTCCTTGCACCACTTGTTGTTGCAGCTCCGACGTATAACATCATCGATGAATTAAAAGCTGAAGGTGATTGGGAATTATTGGAGAAATATTCGGGTTTTGAATTTGACGACAATGCTCCAAAAGGTGCAGCACGTGTTGAGTACAAAAACATGATGTACCTTGAGCGTCCGGGATGTAACCTTTGTATGGGTAACCAGGAAAAAGCTGAAAAAGGAGATACTGTTTTGGCAACTTCTACAAGACTTTTCCAGGGAAGAGTGGTTGAAGATTCAGAACGTAAAAAAGGAGAATCTTTATTGGCTTCTACACCAGTTGTCGTACTTTCTGCCATTATGGGAAGAATTCCTAATATTGAAGAATACAAAACAGCAGTTGAAGGTATTGACTTGACGACTTTCGTTCCCTCTATAAAAGAATTGGTCACAGTTGGTCACTAATAGATTTTAACTTTTAGTCAAAAGACTTTTTTAAATATAAATGGAAGATTTCTTTTTGAAGTCTTCCATTTTTTGTTTAGAACGTTTCCATTTAAGCCTCATCTTATTTATTTTATCTTAAATCAATAACCGAAATTTTATTTTTTCTTAACTTGATAGTTAGAAATAATCTCAGTCATTCATCATATTTATCCTTTATTATAGATGGAGGAACGGTATTTGATGAATTATAAAGGATTAAAATTTTCTACTTTAGATTGAATGATTGATGAACCTTTGAGTTCTTCTTTAAGTTTACGGCTTTGTGAACCTTAAAAGCATTTAGTAGTGAAAAAAAGCCTCTGTGTGCTTTGTGTTCAAGATTAAGAATAGAGAATTTACAAAAAACAGAAAAATTAAATTAAGATATGACTTTCGACATTGACATGATCAAAAAAGTGTACGAACGTTATCCTGAACGTATTGCGGCAGCAAGACAAATTACAGGAAAACCATTAACACTTTCAGAAAAAATTCTTTACACACATTTGTGGGAAGGAAACGCAACAAAAGAACATGAAAGAGGAAATTCTTATGTGGATTTCGCTCCGGATAGAGTTGCCATGCAGGATGCAACAGCTCAGATGGCTCTTTTACAATTTATGCAGGCTGGAAAACCTAAAGTGGCCGTTCCTTCAACTGCTCATGCCGATCACCTGATTCAGGCAAGAGTAGGTGCAGAATCAGATTTACAGGAAGGAATTAATAAAAACTCTGAAGTTTTTAACTTCTTAGGTTCTGTTTGTGATAAATACGGAATTGGGTTCTGGAAACCGGGAGCCGGAATTATCCATCAGGTTGTTTTAGAAAACTACGCATTCCCAGGTGGAATGATGATCGGAACCGACTCTCACACGGTAAACGCAGGAGGATTAGGAATGGTTGCCATCGGTGTTGGTGGTGCAGATGCCGTAGACGTAATGGCAGGAATGGCTTGGGAATTGAAAATGCCAAAATTAATCGGTGTAAAATTAACCGGTAAAATGTCTGGCTGGACTTCAGCAAAAGACGTTATCCTAAAAGTTGCCGGAATTCTTACCGTAAAAGGAGGAACCGGATGCATCGTAGAATACTTCGGTGACGGTGCTATTTCTTTATCCGCAACAGGAAAAGGAACTATCTGTAACATGGGAGCCGAAATTGGTGCGACCACTTCTACTTTCGGATACGACGATTCTATGAGAAGATATTTAGCTTCTACTGGAAGACAGGATGTTGTAGACGCTGCCGATAAAGTAGCTGAACACTTAACAGGTGATGCAGAAGTGTATGCAAACCCGGAACAATATTTTGATCAGGTCATTGAAATAAACCTTTCAGAATTAGCTCCTCATTTGAACGGACCATTTACTCCAGATTTGGCAACTCCCGTTTCTGAGTTTAAAGCGAAAGCTGAAGCAAACGGATGGCCAATTGAAGTTGAATGGGCATTAATCGGATCTTGTACCAATTCTTCTTATGAAGATTTATCGAGAGCCGCTTCCATTGTAGAAGACGCAGTCGCGAAAGGCGTAAAACCAAAAGCTATCTTAGGAATAAACCCAGGTTCTGAGCAGGTGAAATTTACCGCAGAAAGAGACGGATTTTTAGATTCTTTCAGAAAATTTGAAAATGCAAGAATCTTTACCAATGCTTGTGGACCTTGTATCGGGCAATGGGACAGAGAAGGTGCTGAAAAAGGAGAGAAAAACTCAATCATTCACTCTTTCAACAGAAACTTTGCGAAAAGAGCAGACGGAAACCCGAATACCCATGCATTTGTAGCTTCACCGGAAATGGTGGCCGCTATTGCAATTTCAGGAAGATTAGATTTCAATCCAATTACGGATACATTAACCGCTGAAAACGGTGAACAGATAAAATTAAACGAGCCTCAAGGTTTTGAATTACCTGAAAAAGGATTTGCAGTTGATGACAATGGTTATCAAGCACCTTCGGCAGATGGTTCTAGCGTAGAAGTAAAGGTAAGCCCGACTTCTGACAGACTTCAGTTATTAGAAGAATTCCCGGCTTGGGATGGTAAAAACATTACAGGAGCGAGAATTTTAATAAAAGCTTTCGGAAAATGTACGACTGACCACATTTCTATGGCAGGACCTTGGTTGAAATACAGAGGTCACCTTGATAACATCTCAAACAACATGTTGATCGGTGCTGTAAACGCTTACAACATGGAAACCAACAAAGTAAAAAACCAATTAGATGGTGCTTATGGTGAAGTTCCAGCCGTACAAAGAGCTTACAAAGCTGCGGGAATTCCTTCAATCGTTGTGGGAGATCAGAACTACGGTGAAGGTTCTTCAAGAGAGCACGCAGCGATGGAGCCAAGACATCTTGGTGTAAAAGCCGTTTTGGTAAAATCTTTTGCAAGAATCCATGAAACTAACTTGAAAAAACAAGGGATGTTGGGATTAACTTTTGCTGATGAAGCAGATTATGATAAAATTCAGGAAGATGATGTGGTTAACTTCTTAGATCTGGATCAGTTTGCTCCGGGGAAACAGTTAACTTTAGAATTCATTCACACAGATTCTACGAAGGATATTATCATGGCAAATCACACGTATAATGATCAACAGATTGATTGGTTTAAAGCTGGTTCTGCCCTTAATTTGATCAAACAACAGGGAAATTAATTGTTAGATTTTAATTAATGATAGAAAAAGCAACTTCAAATTTGGAGTTGCTTTTTTGTTTTTTATTATCTTTTTTAGTCCTGCCAGTCAAAGGTTGCTCTGAACTTGCCTTCCGTAATTTTTAAAGGAACTTTCGTTTCCTGATACTGCGGGGATTACCTCTCCTTCAAATGTACCTTCAATATATTTTCCATTTATTTTTGTGATGGTAATATTTCCAATGGCACCTTCTTCTGTACTAAAGTGTTCATATTTATCGCCATCAAATTTTCTGATTAATGCAAGATTTCCGATTGGCAATACATTGTAGAATGCAATGTCTTCTGCCAACGATACTGTCCCGGCTCAAACTCCTTCTTTAAATCAATACTTAAAGAAAGCTCTATTGCATATTTTACAGTTTCGATATCCAAAATGCCCAAATGAATATACTTACTGAGTTTTTTAGTCTGATCTGATGAATCGGTATTTGAGCTTGAAAAAGTTATAAGTTGCTTCTCCGGCAATTTATACTGTACTCCATCTACCTTGTAAGAAATATAAGCTCCTGCTCCTTGTGCACAAGATTGAAAAGGGATTAAACATAATCCAAAAACCATCATAATGGTTAATAATAATGAATTTTTCATGGAATAATTTTAGAATGCTAAAATAATTTAAATTCTAATAACATAAAATTAAAATTCTTAGCTGTTAAAGAAATACTTTTATTGACGATATTAGGAAAACGATTATCAAAAAACTTCCGATTTCTATCTTCCATCTCCCAACCAATTAAATTTACCTTATCCTAGCCAAAAGATTCATTCGATAGCTCTCTCCTATCGGAATTTCCTGTTCAGAAATTATCGTGACTTTCTTCGTTCCTAAACTTTTAATCTGATTTAAATTAATAATAAACGATTTATGAATTCTAACAAAAGAACTTTCCGGAAGTTGCTGCTCCATAGATTTTAAGGTATCTAAAACAATATATTCCTGTTCTGAAGTTTTAATATTCACATAATCTTTGATACTCTCCACGTACAAAATATCTTCAAAAATGATCCTATATTGCTGTCCGGAAGATTTTACAAAGAAATGGGAATCTTCTTTGTTTTCATTGATTGCAAAACGTTCCTGAGCCTTCAAAGCACTTTTATAAAACCGTTCAAAAGAAATAGGTTTTAAAAGATAATCAACAATATTGTGTTCGTAGCCTTCCAATGCATATTCGGAATAAGCAGTTGTTAAAATATATTTTTGCTTGTCTCCGAGAATTTTCATGAAATTAATTCCCGTCAGTTCCGGCATCTGAATATCTAAAAACACAAGATCAGCTTCATTTTTTTGAATAAATTCTAAAGCTTCAATTGGATTCTCAGTAGAAAAAACAAGTTCGAGAAACGGGATTTTCTCGACATAATTTCCAAGAAGTGAAACAGCAAGCGGCTCGTCGTCAACAATAATGCATTTAATTTTCTTCATCCTTCAAATCAATCTTTAAATCTACTGTAAAATCAGTCTCAGTTTCAACAATATTCAGTTCATATTTTTTAGGATACAAAATTTCGAGACGTTTTTTAACATTTTCAATCCCGATTCCTGAAACAACGTCTTTCATTTTCTCTTTTTTATAATTGAAAAGATAAAAATGCAGCATTTTATTTTCATCTGAAATTTTCATTTCAAAACCTTTATTTCTAAAATCTCCATGTTTAAAAGCATTTTCAACAAACGGAACTAAAAGCATTGGCGAAATATTTAGTAATGGATGATTTAGTGTTTTTTCAACATTCAATAATTCAGGGTTTTTGATTCTTAGTTTTTCTAAAGCTATTAAACTGTCGAGATAGCCGATTTCTTTATCTAAAGTAATAAAATCTTTCTCAAGATCTTTTGTGCTGTATCTTAATAATTGCCCTAATTCTTCAATTGCAGGCAACGCTTTTTCTGAATTTTGATAGACTAAGGAATAAATATTATTTAAAGTATTAAAAATAAAATGCGGATTGATTTGAGTTTTTAAAGCCTGGAGTTGTGAATTTTTATTTTCTTCAATTAATTGACGCTTTTCTCTTTCTGTTTTTAGTGCATTATTCAATAACCAAATTAAAGTAGCCACAAAAATAGCATTGTAACTGAAGAAAATATTATCATAAATATAGTAAACCAAAGTTGTTTTCTCATGATAATTTCTAAAACCTAAAACAATAGGAAAAAGAACCTCTTCAATCGAATACCTTAACAAACTGAAAAATAAAAATATGCTAACAATTCCACCAATAATTGCATACATTTTCTGCTTCTTATATACCCAAGGCATTAAAATAAAATAATTAACATAAAAAGTTGACAGATTAACAAATAGAAAAGAATAACTTAAAATATAGCTTTGAAGTTCTGCACCTGATTCTTTCGGTAAAAATGCAAATCTAAATTGGTAATAAATAAAAAATAACCAATATAAAAGATGCAAAAGGATGACTTGCTTTTTTTTCATCTTAATTCTTTGTTGTTAATAAAAATACTTTTGGAAGAGTAATGATGCAAATATATTGAAACAGGTTTTGTATTTCTGTTTTCTAACTTTAAACTACCTTTTTTAGGCAATCTATATTTGAATTCGGACTTTCCCGAAATTTCAGCAGGTATCTTTAGCTCAGAAACTAAGGCTATATTTTCATCTGAAAAATTTTTTATTTCTAAAGTTACTGGCGCTTTTACTTTATTAATATCAATACTTTCGTTTGGAGTAATTGTTATTGTTTTCCAAACATCCACTTTGTGATTACCCGCAAAAAACTGTATAAAAATCACTCCCGAAAGAAGAATTATATTTTTCATTTACCAAAAATAGATACAAAAGCATTTCTAAAACCTTTCAAATCTATGAACACCCGCTTTTTCCCGATGAAAATATTTTAAACTGAGATAATTCCTGATTGGTCGAAACCTTATTTCATCAAATTGTCGTGAGATATAAATTTGTCAAAAATATTTAAAACAAAACATTATGAAATCGTCAATTCTAATAGTATTATTAACTATATCAACTTTTTTATTCGGACAGAAAAAGCCATCTGAATATTTTCCAGATCCTAAAACCAAAGTCTTGGTTGTTGGTTCATTTCATTTTGAATATCCCAATTTTGATGCTCATAAGACTGCAAAAAGTGACCAGGTAGATGTTTTAGAACCTAAGACAGCAGCAGAAGTGACAGAATTGGTTAATTACATTAAAAAATTCAAGCCTACAAAAATTGCTATTGAAGCCTGGCCAGATTGGAAAGCCAACGAAAAATTAAAAGAATACAAAGACGGTAAAAAAAGAGATCAGAGAGACGAGCGTTATCAACTAGCAATGCGTATCGCAGCAGAATTGAAAATCAATGAATTATACAGTATTGATGCAAAATCAGTTTTGGATGATTTTACCGAAAAATTTGGAAAGAAAGACTCATTATATTTTAAAAACCTCCTTGAAGATTATGATTTTTTAAATGATGACAAAATTTCTAAACAGTATACTACTTTCATTAAAAATACAGAACCAAAAAACTTTAAATCACTTCTTGATATGTTCAAATATATGAACAGCAGAGAATATCATCAATATGAATACGGAGCGTATTTAACAGGAGATTTTAAACTGAGGGAACATGACGGTGCAGACTTGCTTGCTTTATATTGGTATAGCAGAAATCTTAGAATATTCAGAAAAATTCAGCA
This sequence comes from Chryseobacterium aahli, assembly GCF_022699665.1. Classification (GTDB taxonomy): domain Bacteria; phylum Bacteroidota; class Bacteroidia; order Flavobacteriales; family Weeksellaceae; genus Chryseobacterium; species Chryseobacterium aahli. The sequence continues at coordinate 109,508 of NZ_JALDNB010000004.1, forward strand.
GATTCCGAAAAATGCTGAAGATAGGATTTTGGTTATTGTAGGGAACGGTCATGCCTCAGTCTTAAGACAACTTTTCACTTCTTCTCCTGAATATGATTATGTTGAGTTTTCAACTTAGGTCAAAAAAAATAATTCTTCTATTTTAAAAACTAAACGATTCTTATCCTATGAAAAAGACATTCATCATCGCTGCTTCATTTTTATACATTTCCTTTCTTGCTCAAAAACAAGATACTTTACAAGTCAAAAATATAAATGTTGTTACCATTAATGGAAAGAAAAAATTACTCTTAGAAAGGAAAGCTGACCGACTTATTTTCAATGTAGAAGCTTCAATTGCTTCACAGGGAATGGATGCCGCAGAAACTTTAGCCAATGTTCCTATGCTGAAAGTTGATGATAATCTCGGAAGCATATCAATTACAGGGAAAAGTAGCGTAAATGTTATGATTAACGGAAGGATGCTTAATCTTTCAGGAGTGGCTCTTTTAAATTATCTGAAAATAATTCGCTCAGAAAATATTGCTAAAATTGAAGTGATTACTACTCCACCCGCAAAATATGAAGCACAGGGAAACAGCGGATTGATTAATATTATTTTGAGAAAAAATCCGAACTTAGGCTGGAGTAGCTCTGTAAACACAGGATTAAATCAACGAACGTATTCAAGCGGAAACATAAACGGAACGCTGAATTATCAAACTGAAAAATTGAGTTTATCATTAAGAACAGGTTATCTGGACGGAGCAAAACGTTCAAAAGAAAACTATACGATTTTAGGAGTTGTACAAAACTACAGCCGTTCCGTAAGAAAAGACATGTGGAAAGAATTGACGCCAAACCTAAATCTTTCGTATAAGCTTAATAAAAATTCTGAAATCGGGATGGAATACATTTATGCTCACGAAAAATCTGGAATGGATATCGTTAATGAAACAAAAAATATCAGCTCAGATTATACAGTTGAAAATCTTTTGACCAGCAACTTTCATCGTGAGAAAAATCCTACTCATACATTGAGTGCCTATTATGATTTGAAATTAGATTCCTTAGGAAAAAAACTAAGCTTCGCAGGAAACTATTTTAAGAATGATTCTAATACGGAAGTTAATTTTTCCACTTTAAAACTGAGTGATCAAACGATTCAGGATGTAAAGACGACTTCAATTGTGGCACCACAGGTTTTTTCTGTGCAGGGAGATCTCGAGCTTCCATTTTCATTTGGAACGATAGAAACCGGATTAAAATTTAACCAGTTTAAAAATTCTACGGATCTTCAGTATTTCAACATCATCAACAACAAATATATTCCAGACTTGCAAAGAACTAATTTATTTGAATATCAGGAAGAAAATTATGCTGCTTATTTTAGTTATGCTAAAAGTTTTGGAGAACATTGGGAAACAAAAGCTGGACTTCGTTATGAAAACACACAGGCAAAAAGTTTCACTCCTTCGACCAATATTGGTAATTCATACAATTACGGACAATGGTTTCCATCGACTTTTGTTTCGTATAAAGAAAAGAAAAATGTATTCAGTCTTTCTTATTCGAGAAGAATTAACCGCCCAAGCATGAGCAATCTGAATCCCTTTAGATGGTATGAAAATCCTTACTCTTATTCTTCAGGAAATCCTTTGTTAAAGCCATCTTATATCAATAATTTAGAATTGGGATATACTTATAACAACAAATTTTCTGCGAGTATTTATTATTTAAAACTTAAAAACGGTTTTGGGCAAATCTCTTTAATAGACGAAATTTCGCAAATCGGAACGTATCTTAATTATTATGATAATAACTTTTACGGATTCAATGTTTCTTACACTGATCAATTTTTCAAATTCTGGGAAGCAAGCCTTTCGGTAAACGGATCGCTCACAGATTCTAAAGTATATAACATCGAAGCTGAAGCCCAAAAAGGTCATTCTCTAAGTTATTCGGTTAACAATACATTCACTCTGAACAAAAACAAAACCTTATACTTTTTTCTGAATTACAGTCAGAATTTACCTTACCAAAATGTCAATTCTTCTTTTCATAATTTTTCAAATTTAAATTCGGGAATAAAAATTTCTCTGATGGAAAAACAACTGCAGATTAACGCAACCGTAACCAATATTTTTGCTCAAAAATATCGTGGTGATATGTATTTCAGCGACAACAGCCAGCATTTTAATAATTATTGGGATGGCAGAAGTTTTCGTCTAAGCGTAAATTACAAGTTAGGAAATAACAAAAAGAAAATCAATACTAAAAGCATCAATTTTGAAGAAAAAGATAGAGCACAGTAAAATTTTGTAACAAATCAGATTTTTCTTCGTCTAACAGAATAGATTTACTCACATTATGAAGAAAACTTTATTTACTCTCTCAATTTTAGGTTCGATTTTAGGTTTCGCACAGGAAACGAAAGACAACAAAGAAACCAAGGAAAAAGAAATCGAAGGCGTCGTCATAACCAAAACTAAAAAAGCAGTTGAACAAAAAGCAGACCGTACAATTTTTGATTTTTCTGAGCAGCCCAGCTTAAATTCAGGATCTTTAATGGAAGGGGTCAAAAAACTTCCAGGTTTGGTGGTATCTGATATGGTAGGAATGATGTATCAGGGAAAACCATTGGATGTTTATATGGATGGAAGACCTTTGAACATTTCAAGTAACGAATTGAATGCTTTTCTGGAAGGCATGCCCGCAAACTCGGTTGACAGGATTGAAATCATTACGCAACCCGGCGCAGAGTTTCCTGCAACTTCTGGAGGTGCTATTTTAAACATTATTACAAGCAAATCTGCGAAAAATTACCTTACTGCTGTTTACAACGGAGGTTACCGTTTTTCGAACTATGATAAATACAGAAGTAGATTTAATAATTCAATTGCCTTAAATTCAAGAAATAAATGGTTCGGATGGCAGGTCAATCTGGGGCAGTATTATAGAGAAAGTTTATCTCTTTCTGAGTTTGATTCACTTACCAGAAACCATTCCAACTCGCTTGGAAGAACGTATTATATGAATTCTGCTTTCACTTTTGAGCTTGGGAAAGACAGATTGTTGTTGAACTACGATGTCAATCACAACAATGGAGGCGCAGATATTGCGACTGATAATTTTGTAAATGGTACTTCAACATCTAATTTTGGAAGTGATTCTAAAGGGTTAAGACAAGAAGTTGCTGCTACGTATCAGAAAAAATTTGAGGATAAAAATAAGAAGCTTGATTTTAAAGCAGTTTATACCAACAGCGATTCAGAGTTTAATCAATTTGGAGATAAATCATTAAACAACTCTTCTTTATTTAATTTATACAATTTCAGAATCGATTATTCTCAGCCTTTGAAGATTTTGGATGAAGGAAAAGTAAGCTTCGGAGGTTTATTTGACCAGCAAAATTTTGAAACGAAAGATGGAAATATTGTAAATCTTGATTACACAAGGCAGACTACTTCTGCGTACTTAGAATTTCAGGCAACTTTAAAGAAGTTTGATTTCATCGCCGGAGCAAGAGCCGAAAATTATGATATTACAGGGATTACCAGAATGATTGATAAGACCGGTAATCTGAAACAGGATAATTTAAATCCTTTTAAAAAGTTTAAAGTTTTTCCAAACGCAAGTGTGCAGTATAATTTAATGAAACAACTTTTCGTTAATTTAAACTATAACAAAAAAATCAGCCTGCCAAGTGTTTCGCTCTTAAACCCAAATAACACAACACTTAGTACAGAAACGCTTACAACAAGTGGTAATCCTGATCTACAGCCAACAATTTATGACAATGCTGAAATCAAAATCAGCGCATTTGATTATGCGTACATTGGCTACAACACGAGTTGGGTGAAAAATCAGATTGTTCAGAAAGTTTCAAGAGAAGGTAATTTAATCAGAAACGAACAGGTACAAGTAAACAGTATCAGAACACACAACTTCAATTTCGGAATGCCGATTCCGTTTATGCTTTTCACAACGCCTTTCAGCGAGCTGATGAAATTTAATGTAAATCCTGATAAAATGAACTTATTATATGTTTATGCAGGTTATCAGATCCAGGAAATGCCTGATATTAAATCAAAAGGTTTCTGGGTTTTCAGTTTAATGGGACAGTTTATTCTTCCAAAAGACATCAGACTTCAGGCGAATTATAACGTGATACCAAAGGGAGGAAATTTCTATTATTTTCAAATTGAGAAACCTTTGAATAATGCTTTTGATTTAACGATATCAAAAAAATTCATGGCGGATCGTCTTAATCTTTCGCTCTACGCTAGAGATATTTTTAATCAGAATAAAAGTGTAATTGTGGCAAATTCTTTAGGAGGGAAAGTCTTTACATCAAACAAATTCGACAGCCGAAGTTTCGGAATTACGGTCAATTATAAAATCCCGACCAAAAATAAACTAGCAAAAGAAGATCCGAACATGATCAAGCAAACTACCCAAAGCGAAACCACAGGTGGAATCTTGCAACAATAAGATAGATAAAAAGAAATCGGCTCTAAAAATTTAGAGCCGATTTTTATTTGATGGTTAAAGTATTATTTCTTAATTACTTTAATGGTTTGCTTAGAACCATCTTTCATATCAAGTTGCAGTAAATACATTCCTGCAGAAAGATCATTTAATCTTAAAACTGATTCAGGTTGATTAATTGTCTCTATCAATTTCCCTGAAAGATCAGAAACTCTTACCGATTTCACCAATTCCGGTTTAGTGACATTAACCACTTCTGAGAATGGGTTTGGATATACTTTTATAACATTTTTAGCTTCATTTTCTGAAGTTGAAAGACAGTTTGAGTCTACGGTAGCAGTTACCGCTACACGTTGAGATTCGCAGCCTGATCCTATTTTCCAGTCATAAAAATAATAATACAAATCAGTTCTAGGTGTATTAGTCGGTGCAGCGGTCAAAGTACTTGAATTAATAGTTAAAAAACCAGGAACATTATATGGGAAACCAAAATTTCCGGCAGTAGCATTCGCAGAAGGATCAAAAAGCAAATTCCCGACAGTAGCTGACTTTGCACTAGGTCTTAATTTATAATTTGTCCCTACAGCCATCGGAAAATCCAGACTAATAACCTGTGCCACTGGCGCAAAAGAAGGTGAGGTAATTACATCAACTGTTTTAGTATGCACGACTGTACCGGCAGCGTCAATTACATCAATAGTTACATTACCCAGCACTGATCCCGCCGAACTAATAGGATAAATGGTTACTTTTTTCAATGTGAATGGTGCCGTTACGTCAAATAATAACCCAAAATTTGCAAGTCCTACTCCACTTGAAGGATTAGGAGTATATGTTGATTTTGCTGTAGTTATAGTTCCGCTTCCTGTGGATGCTGTTGCATAATATGTTGTGGTTGATGCTAAAACCGGAGTCGTAAAATTACTTCCGGTTCCTACAATATTTCCACCTGTTGGCGCATCATACCAAATTACATTAGCACCTGTTGGCGCAACTGCTGATAAAGTAGCCGATTGGTTCGGACAAACTGTTGCTCCTGTTGTAGAAGTAAGTGTAGGTGATTGACATTCTGTATTAAATAGTACCGGATAAAGCGTCCAAGCACTAAGATTACCCGATCCACAATTTGATCTTATCCAAACATAATGCATGGTAGACGAGGCTAATGAACTTATTGTAGTGGTAAGCCCCATAAAACCAGATATAGTAGGTGTAGTAGAAGAAATGGGAGCTACATTGCTTGTTGAGTAATAAATATCATATCCTCCAGAAGGAGAAGATGGTGATGCTACCCAAGAAATTGAAGCGGCATTTCCAGTAATATTATTGACTGTCAAACCAGTTGGCTGAAAGCAACTTGGTGGTGACCAAGTATATGCTAATCCCGCGCTTGGTGTACCAGGAATTGCGTTAGATATGTTAAAAGCCTGCGTACTACTATTAGCTGTACCTTGAGTTGAATTTACAAATTCTAAAGTCGTGGCATTTAATCGGTTATTAAAATCTGTAATTGTACTTCCTCTCAAACCAATTTGCACTGTTCCTGATACATTGGTGCTTCCTACAAGAAAAGAACCACTATTATAAACGATTTTTATAGCATTCGTCGTTTCCTGCAATCTAATTTGAAATGAAAAAGAAAAAACAGATGTTACTGTAGTTGCAGAATTTAATCTGAAATTTTCCCATTGAATAACAACTTCTCTGTTTGGTGCAGTTCCTACCGTTTCCCAAGATATTTTCCCAGATTTTCCAGAAACATTAAAAAAGCTACTAATATCTCTCCCAAATGCAGAGATCACACCATCATAATTACCTGAAGCATTAATCGGAGATGTTAAACTCGTAAGAGGTGCAGTTGCTCCAAAAGTAATAAATCCATTACTAGAAACATTAATATTATTTTGAGGAGTTCCATTAAACTGAAATGCAAATGGTAACGTTACGGGATAGACATTACTATCTAAATTGGTTGCTGCGGTATTGCCTGTTGCCTCTCCCAATACCGTTCCCGAAATTGTCGTAAAAGTTCCAGAAGACTGCGCAAAACTATAAGCACTTACTTGTGCATGTACAGTATTGTGACCCGCAAATAAAAATGCCAGACCAGCGACGGCACTTTTTAGATAAATTTTTGTTGATTTCCTTTTAAGAAAAAGGCTTTGGTAAAATTGCTTCATATTTGTTTCAATTTAGATTAAAACAAATATACTATTTTTTACATAACATCAATTATATTTAAAAAAAACAATAAAACATTGAAAAATAATTAAAATATTAATAGACATTATGACTATTAATTGATTTTGAAAACTTGATTAATCCCACTATATTGAATTCTCACAAGCTCTCCAAATCGTATCATTCTGCGGAACCGGAGCAATAATCTCTAAATTCTCTTTCGTAACAGGATGTACAAATTCCAATTTTCTTGCGTGTAAATTTATTCCGCCATCAGGATTTGATCGTGGCGAACCATATTTCAAATCACCTTTAATCGGAACTCCTGTTTTTGATAACTGAGCACGAATCTGATGATGCCTTCCCGTTTCAAGATCAATTTCAAGAAGATGATAATTATCTAAAGTCTTTATAATGTTATAAGTAAGAATTGCTTCTTTTGCGCCATCAGTCACTTTGGTAAAAACAATTGCTTTGTTATTTTTCTCGTTCTTCTGTAAATAATGAACCAGTCTTTGGCTTTGAGGAATCATTTCTTTAGGAACAACTGCCCAATACGTTTTTTTGACCTCTCTGTTTTTAACCATCTGCGTCAAACGGGAAAGTGCTTTTGAAGTTTTAGCATAAATAACCAAGCCCGAAGTTGGTCTGTCGATACGATGAACCAAGCCCAGAAAAACATTTCCAGGCTTGTTATCTCTTATTTTAATATAATTTTTAATGGAATCCAGCAGAGACTCATCTCCAGTTTTGTCGCCTTGTACTAATTGTCCAACTTTTTTATTGATGACCAAAAGGTGGTTATCCTCATAAACAATTTGCTCCTTCATAATTACTGACGGTTCACAGATCTGTTGGTAAACGAAATAATCACTCCACCCAGCAAACCAACTGTTTTAATGAATGAAAAATCAGATTCCACAGGTAGAAAAGCTCCGATAATACATAATGCAGCAGCAGCATACATAGGATATGTAAATTTCGCATTAGAAAGCAATGGGGCTTGCAAAACAAAACTCAACCCTATTAAAAGATAAAATAATTTTCTTGAAATAATCTCGTTGACTTCCGGCGAAAACATTCCAAACCATCCAATAACCAGACAAAGTATTGCCAACACAGAGATAATCCCCTGCGCCATTTGTAAATTATTTCTCATTAGTAACTTTCTTTTTCGTTAGGGAAATCAGCACTTTTCACATCTTTCACGTATTGTGCCACAGCTCCGGTGATTTCTGTATATAAATCTAAATATCTTCTTAAGAATTTTGGTGAAAAACCTTTGTTCATTCCTACCATATCATGATATACCAAAACCTGTCCGTCACAGTCAGGACCCGCCCCAATTCCAATTGTTGGAATTGTGATACTTTCTGAAACTTTTTTAGCTAAATCTGCAGGAATTTTTTCTAAAACAATAGAAAAACAGCCTAGTTCTTCCAAAAGCTTTGCATCACTGATTAATTTTTCAGCCTCTTCTTCATCTTTCGCTCTCACTTTATAAGTTCCGAATTGATAAATAGACTGCGGTGTCAATCCCAAATGTCCCATTACAGGAATTCCAGCATTGATGATTTTCTTTATAGATTTTGAAATTTCTTTTCCACCTTCAATTTTTATGGCGTGAGCACCACCCTCTTTCATCATTCTTACTGATGATTCCAATGCTTTATCAGGATTACTTTGGTAAGTTCCAAAAGGCAAATCAGCCACGATCAAAGCTCTGTCTATTCCACGCACAACACTTTGAGTATGATAAATCATTTGATCCAAAGTGATCGGCAATGTAGTTTCAAAACCCGCCATAACATTAGCTGCCGAATCGCCAATGAGCACGGCATCGATTCCACCGGCATCTACCATTTTCGCAGTGGTAAAATCGTAAGCGGTAAGCATGGTTATTTTCTCCTTATCGAATTTCATTTTTCGTAAGGTTTCAGTGGTAACTCTTTTGATTTCAGAATGAACAGACATAATATATGTATTGTTTATAAGTTAAAAAGTCGGCTTCCGCCGACTTGTATATTGAATAATTATAAAACTACGTGACCGAGTTTCATGAGTTTATCGTGATTGAGAATCTTAATGTTTCTTCCATCTACTTCAATGAGCTGATCTCCTTTAAATTCAGAAATCAATCGGATGGCACTTTCCGTTGCAGTACCGATAATGTTTGCTATCTCTTCTCTTGTTAATGAGATTTTGATGAAACCTTCAGGATCTGTACCTAATTTTTGCTCTAAAAGAATTAAAATCTCCGCCAATCTTTCTCTAACTGTTTTTTGAGCTAAAAATGTAATGGTGTTTGAAGATTCTCCCAACTCATAAGCTATTTTTTGAAGCATGATGAATGACAGCTGAGGATCAACCTCAAGAAGATCCATAAAAACTTCTGCAGGTAAAAAAGTACATTCTACATCAGTCATCGCCTCTGCTTTAGCCTGAAAGTTTTCACCACAAAGCAAAGCACGATATCCGATGATATCACCCTCTTTTATAAATCTTAAAATCTGATCTTTCCCAAAAGAGCCAGACTTCGACAATTTTGCAGCTCCTTTTTCCAAAAAATAAACTCCTTTCGGAATTTCACCATCATCAAAAATGATGTCGTGTTTCTGAAAACTCATCTTCTTTTTTGCACCTAAGTATCTTTCAAAATCAGTATTGGAAAGCCTTTCTTTGAAGGATTTATCGTTAAAAACCCTGGCAAATCTTTCTTCAATAGCAATCTGTTGTTCCTGCGACATTTTAATATGACATTTATCACAAAAATAGAACATTTAAACTCGATAAACAAAAAAAATTGTTATAATTTTGTCAGTCAATAATTTATGAAGGTGAGCGAGAACTGTTTTCATTGTGGACAAGACATAGAAAAGGAGAGAATTCCTTTTGATGAGAAAATTTTTTGCTGCAATGGTTGCAAATCGGTCTACGAAATTCTGAATACCAACAATCTAACTAATTTCTACGAATTAAATAAGCGCGCAGGAATCCGTCCGAACGACGAAAATTCTTCACAGTTTGATTATCTCGACACACCTGAAATTTTTGAAAAAATCACTGATTTCTCAGAAGGAAATACAAGTTTGGTCACATTCAAAATCCCAGTGATTCACTGCTCTTCATGCATCTGGCTTTTAGAAAGTCTTCATACGCTTCATAAAGATATTAAATATTCTCAGGTCAACTTTACAAGAAAGAACTTGCAGATCTCATTCAATCATAACGATTTAAAATTAAGCGAATTAGCTAACTTTTTAACCAATTTAGGTTACAAACCAGCCATAAGTTTAGAAACTGCTGACAAAAACGAAGATCATTTAGATAAATCTCTTCTGGTAAAATTAGCGATTGCAGGTTTTGCCTTTGGAAATGGAATGTTCTTAGCCTTTCCAGAATATATTGGTGGCGAAGACGTTTGGATGGAACATTACAAAGGTTTATTCCGTGTGCTAATGTTTTTACTTTCACTTCCTGTGGTATTTTATTCAGCTTCAGATTATTATAAATCTGCTTGGTATGGTTTAAAAAACAAAATCGTCAACATTGATGTTCCGATTGTTTTGGGAATTTTCGTGTTATTCGGACGAAGTGTTTATGAAATCATGACTGATTACGGTTCGGGATATTTTGACACATTATGCGGACTTCTATTCTTTATGCTACTAGGGAAAATGTTCCAGAAAAGAACGTACAGTTCACTTTCTTACGACAGAGATTACAAATCTTTTTATCCGATTGCAGTTACCAAAGTTGATTTCGGTGGGAAACAGCAAAACATTTTGCTTTCTGAAATTAAAATTGGCGACAGAATTTTAGTTAGAAATCAGGAAATCATTCCGGTGGATGCGGTTTTGATTAACGGTGAAGGAAACATCGACAACAGTTTTATTACCGGAGAAAGCGAAAGTATCAGCAAGCAACCTGGCGATAAAATTTTTGCCGGAGGAAAGCAAGTCGGATCTTCTCTTGAATTAGAAGTCATTAAAAACGTAGACCAAAGTTATCTAACTCAGCTTTGGAACAAAGAAGCTTTCAAAAAGCATGAGACGGGATTAGACACACTGATCAACGACATCAGTAAATATTTCACGTTTATCATTTTAGGAATTGCCGTTATTTCAGGAATTTACTGGTCATTTATTGATTTAGAAAAAATGTTCCAGGTGATTTCAGCGATTCTGATTATTGCCTGCCCATGCGCATTGGCATTATCTTCTCCATTTACTTTCGGACATATTATGAGGATTTTAGGTCGAAATAAATTTTATGTAAAAGATACGCTGACGATTGAGAAAATCTCAAAATTAGATGCCATCGTTTTCGATAAAACAGGAACGATTACCGAAAGAAAAAAGACAAATATCAAATTTGAAGGTTCTGAGATCCAGGAATTTGATTTAATGAATGTCAAAACTTTATTAAAAAATTCAAACCACCCGCTTTCAAAATCACTGTACGATTTCATTGAAATTAATGATGATTATTTTCCGGTTGAACAATTTGTTGAGATTTCAGGAAAAGGTTACGAAGCAAATGTAAGAGGCAATTTATATAAAATAGGTTCCGCAAAATATAACAATCAGGAATCTAAAAACCTGGAGACTGCTGTCTACATCAGCAAGAATAACGAGTTTATCGGAAAGTTTATTTTTAAAAATGAATACCGGGAAAACCTTAAAAATTTATTTAAAAAAATCGCTCAGTACAAGATTTTCATCTTAAGCGGAGATAATTCTTCAGAAGAAAGTCAGCTAAAAACTATCATCCCAAATGTGAGCTCGATGGCATTTAACCAAAGCCCCGAGGACAAATTAAACTTCATCCAAAGCCTACAAAACAACGGAATGAAAGTCGCAATGTTAGGTGACGGATTAAACGATGCCGGAGCCCTAAAACAAAGTAATGTGGGAATTGCCATTTCTGACGACACCAACAGCTTTACGCCATCCTCAGACGTGATTATGAATGGCGAAAAAGTCTCACATTTAGACAATTACCTGAATGTTTGCAAAGGATCAATGACGATTGTAAAATTAACATTCGTAATCAGTTTTCTTTACAACATTGTTGGTTTGAGCTTTGCAGTTACCGGTCACATGTCACCATTATTTGCCGCCATTTTGATGCCGCTGAGCTCCATCACCGTGATTTCATTTACTACACTTTCGACCTGGATTCTAGGTCGCAAATATTTTCGAAAAACCGCTTAAAAGCCCTTATTTAGACTGATTTTAAATTAGCCAAAGCCCGTATTTCGTGATTAATGTCATTATTTTTCACTAATTTTGAACCCCGAAAATAGGTTAATTTTGTTGTCTAATGGATATTCTATATTTAATGATCTTATGCAGTGTTTCTTTAGCTGCAGTTTTCCTGATCGTTTTTATAGTTAATGCCAGAAAAGGACAGTTTGAAGACGATGAGTCACCGGCTGTAAGAATACTTTTTGATGATGAGGTGAAGGAGAAAGAAGATTCTGGCAACAAGAACGATAAAAGTGAAAAAGGAGAAAGTAATAAATTTGAAGAAAAAAGTGAATAGTTAATATGGAGACACAAAAGTTTAGTTATGACAACAGTATTGTTCGGGCATTCCTATACGCGACCATAGTTTTTGGGATTATAGGATTCGTGTTTGGGCTGACAGCAGCTTTGATGCTTTTCTACCCTGAGCTTCCTGAATTCTTTTTCGGGACTGATGATACAACGATAAACAGTTTATCATCTGGTAACATACAAGGTTTGATCAACACACATGGTGCGTTTGGTTTTGGTAGAATAAGAATGCTGCACACTACGACAGTAATCTTTGCATTTGTATGTAATATCGTTTATGTAGGGGTTTACTACTCTACACAAAGATTATTAAAAACAAGAATGTATAGTGATACATTGTCTTGGATTCATTTCTGGACTTGGCAGTTCATGATTGTAGCTACGTACATCACCTTCTTTATGGGGATCAACACTTCAAAAGAATATGCTGAGCACGAATGGCCAATCGATATCTTGATTGCCGTATCTTGGATTATCTTCGGTGTAAACATGATTTTAACCATCAAGAAAAGAAGAGTAAGACACCTTTACGTAGCCATTTGGTTCTATCTTGGAACTTGGGTTGCCGTAGCGATGCTTCACATCTTCAACAATCTTGAAGTACCTTTATCTTTCTCTGGCTGGAAATCTTATTCAGCATATGCAGGAGCAAAAGATGCTATCGTACAATGGTGGTACGGTCACAATGCAGTTGCATTCGTATTGACGACTCCGGTTTTAGGTTTAATGTATTATTTCTTACCTAAAGCAGCAGACAGACCTGTATTTTCCTATAAATTATCGATTATTCACTTCTGGTCATTGATCTTCGTATACATTTGGGCTGGTCCTCACCACCTTCAGTATACAGCTTTACCGGCATGGGCGCAGGCAGTGGGAACTGGTTTCTCAATTATGCTAATCGCACCGTCTTGGGGAGGTATGTTGAATGGTCTTCTTACGTTAAGAGGAGCTTGGGATAAAGTAAGAGAAAATCCTATTTTGAAATTCTTCGTAGTTGCAGTTACTTGTTATGGTATGGCAACGTTTGAAGGACCGCTTTTAGCAACAAAAAACATCAACAAAATTGGTCACTTTACAGACTGGGTTATCGGTCACGTACATTTAGGAGCATTAGGATGGAATGGTTTCATGGCATTCGGTGTTATCTATTACTTGGTACCAATTATGTGGAGAACAAAAATGTGGTCTGTAAAATTAGCTAACTGGCATTTCTGGTTAGGTACATTAGGAATTATTTTCTACGCAGTACCAATGTACATCGCAGGATTTACTCAAGGTCTAATGTGGAAGCAATTCAACCCGGATGGAACATTATTATGGAAAAACTGGTTGGATACTGTAACGGCAATTATTCCTTACTACAAATTAAGATTCTTAGGAGGTTTATTCTATCTTTCGGGTGGTTTATTAATGGTTGTGAATGTTTGGAAAACTGTTAGACAGGGATCATTCCAAAAAGAAGTTCCTGCAGAAGCACCAGCTTTGGCAAACATCGGGAACAAACGTAAGGAAGGAGAAGGATTCCACCTTTGGTTAGAGAGAATGCCAATGTTGTTAACTGTATTGTCATTACTAACCATTTCAATAGGAAGTATGGTAGAGATTATTCCTACCCTATCATTGAAGAAAAGTGTGCCGACGATTTCAGCAGTGAAGCCTTATTCACCGTTAGAATTAGAAGGTAGAGATTTATATATCCGTGAGGGTTGTAATGCTTGTCACTCTCAGATGGTAAGACCATTCAGAGACGAGATTGTAAGATTTAACGGTAAAAACGGACAGTATTCTAAAGCAGGGGAATTCGTTTACGACAGACCTTTCCTTTGGGGATCAAAAAGAACAGGACCAGATTTGCATAGAGAAGGTGGTAAAAACCCAAGTTCTTGGCATTACAAACACATGTATAACCCAAGATCTACCTCTGCAGGTTCTATCATGCCTCGTTACCCTTGGTTGATTGCAACTAATCTAGACAGATCTAAGATGGTTGACAAAATGAAGTTGATGAAAAATACTTTTGATGTACCTTATACAAAAGCTCAAATTGATTCTGCAGATAAATGGGCAGACAACCAGGCTGCAAAAATTGTAAAAGACATCTACTCTGAAGCAGCTGACTTGAAAGCGGAATACGCTAAAAGACCAGACGTAAAATTGGAGAAGAAGGAAATTGTAGCATTGATTTCTTACCTACAAAGATTGGGTACAGATATTAAAACTACTGAAATAAAAACAGCTAGTAATAACTAACATTAAAAGCTCATGATTCCTCAGAACTTTAAAGATATATTATCCAATACGGAAAATGCAGGTTTGTATCAAACTTTGGCTCTTATTTTCTTTATGTTGTTCTTTATCTGTTTAATTATTTATGTTTTTAGCAGACCTAAAAAATATTACAGAGAAGAAGAGAACGCACCTCTTGGGGATGATGAAGATGATTTTAATTTAAAAGATTAAACTATTATTGATTATGAAATCGCCGTTAGCCTAGTTATTGATAATAACATTTTGACGATGGTGATTTCATATGACATTTAAAAACAATAAACATTCACTTATGAAACAAAGAACACCGGTTTTTGTAAACATCTTGATAATAATGGGGCTTCTTATAGTTTTTTATTATTTATTTGTTCAAAGCTACTCGTTTTTAGCTTCACCTTATTTCTGGGGAACTGTAGCAATCAGTGCAATCTTGGCATACATTCACAGTGCAATCGGAGATTTGATTGAAAATAATAAATTCAAAAAATTATCTGACGCAGAAAAAGCAGCGTACTTATCTGAAAAGAAAATTCCTTTCTTAAAGAGACAGTATGACGCAGCTTTCAAAAAGCAGTCTGATACAGAAGAAAAAGATATCCTTATTGACCATGGTTTCGACGGGATTATGGAGTTAGACAACCAATTACCAAAATGGTGGTTAGGATTATTCTACTTTGGAACTGTATTTTGTGTAGTGTATATTTGTGCATATTCTTTCACAGACTTTGCTCACCCATTGAGCGAATATGATGCTGAGTATAAAGAGCAAATGGCATCTATCGAAGAATACAACAAGAGCCAGCCGCCTGTAACAATAGAAACAGCTGTATTTTCTGAAGATAACATCGCTGCAGGTGAAGAAATCTTCAAAAGCAACTGTGTATCATGTCACTCAGACGGTGGTAAAGGAGGTATTGGTCCTAACCTGACAGATAACTTCTGGCACAACCAACCTGAGAAAACATTATTCAAAAACGTATTCCACGTTGTAGAAAATGGTGTAACAGGAACTGCAATGCAGGCTTGGGGTAAAAACGGAGTATTAACAGGTACAGACATTCAGAATGTTGCTGCTTACGTTTACCACATCAACCAGGAACTTCCACCAATTACAACAGACAAAGGCGGAGCACCAGCTTATGGTGATGAAGCCAAGTGGGAGAAACAGTAATTAAAACTTGAAAATATATGATTAAACATAATTTGTTATTAAATTAAAAAATAGTAACGAATTATGTTTTTTCTTTTTTTAAATAAAACCAAACTATAATGTCAGATAAAGAAGAAGATATTCTGCGTGGCGGACAGGGACAGGTTTTAGATCCTGAAACCTATAGAGATTCTATAGGAACAATGGAACAATCCGGAAAGAGAAAATGGGTTTTTCCAAAAAAACCAAAAGGTAAATATACCAACTACAGAGACTTTGTAAGTTATTTCTTACTGATTGTCTATTTTACAGTGCCGTTCATCAAGATCAATGGCAATCCTTTCTTTCTGTTTAATGTTATCGATAGAGAGTTTTTCATCATTGGACAGCCATTTTATCCGCAAGATTTTTTCATCCTTACTTTAGGAGCTATTGCTTCTCTTATTTTCATTATCATTTTTACGATTGCATTCGGAAGAATTTTCTGCGGGTGGATATGCCCTCAGACAATTTTTATGGAATCGATATTTCGTAAAATAGAATACTTGATTGAAGGAGACAGAAACAAGCAGATGAAGCTGGACAGACAAGAGTGGAACAGCGAAAAAATCTGGAAAAGAAGTTTGAAATGGTCAGTTTACGTTGTGATTTCGCTAATCATTACCCACTTTATGTTCATGTACATTGTAGGTTACGAGCAGGTCATCGAGATTATATCAGCAGGGCCATTTGCACATCCAACCAACTTTATTGTAATGATTCTCTTTGCCGCAGCATTTTACTTTGTGTTCGCTTGGTTCAGAGAGCAGGTTTGTACATTGGTTTGTCCATACGGAAGATTGCAGGGTGTTTTAATTGATAAAGAAACCATCAACGTATTTTACGATTTCAATAGAGGTGAGAACCGTTCTAAATGGAGAAAAGGTGAAGACAGAAAAGCTGCCGGAAAAGGTGACTGTATTGACTGTTACCAATGTGTGGTAGTTTGTCCGACAGGAATCGACATTAGAGACGGACAGCAATTAGAATGCATCAACTGTACAGCATGTATCGATGCCTGTGATGAAGTGATGGAAAAGGTAGGTTTGCCTAAAGGTCTTGTACGTTACGCGTCCGAAAAAGAAATAGAAACCGGAGAACCTTACAAATTTACCGGAAGAATGAAAGGCTTTGCCGTAGTTCTAGTTTTATTGGTTGGATTCTTAGGATATTTACTGTCAAGCCGTGGCGAGATGGAAGCAAAATTCATTAAACCAGCCGGAAGCACATTCTTTGTAAGAGAAGGAAAAATCACCAATACTTACAACTACACTTTCCTGAATAAAACGAACGATAAAAAAATCGTGACCATCAAAGTCATTGAACCTGCACAAGGTGAAATCAGCTATAGCGCATCAAGCAAAATTACGGTTGCCAGAGATAAGATTACCAAAGGAACGATTAACATCAGCTTTCCGGAGAATGCCATGAAACTTTCTAAGCAAAACATCAAAATCGGAGTTTACGATATGAAGGGCGAGCTTATAGATTCTTATGAAACTTATTTCGAAGGACCATTTAAATTACAATTTTAATTTTTTTAAAGAATGAAAAATTTCACTTGGGGACACGGCGTATTTTTAGCGCTCGGTTCTTTTATCATATTTATTTTATCAATGCTTTTTTTATTTCCGAACGGACAGAAGAACTCGGAAATGGTAACTGATAAGTATTACGAAGAAGAATTAGAATACCAATCAGTAATCGATGCAAAGAAAAGAGCAGATACCATTAAAGAAAAACCGGCATTTTCTCAAAATGCTGAGGGAATTAAATTAACCTTCCCTGCAACCATCAACAACGCAAATTCAAATATTAAATTTGTGCTGAACAGATCAGATGATCAGAATTTAGATATCAAAAGATCTGAGCAACTTGACGCCAATCAGTCATTTTCTATTCCTGCAAGAGTTTTAACGAAAGGAAATTATACTTTGCGATTGATGTGGACTACCAACAAGACAGACTACCGACTCGATTATGATGTAATATGGAAATAGCATTTGTGGTATCGGCGATTGCTTTAGGCTTTGCTTCCGGTTTCCATTGTATCGGAATGTGCGGCCCGATTGCTTTGTCAATGGGATTAACCAAAAAACAAGCGACCAATTTTTATCTTCAAAACTTAACCTATCAGTTCGGAAGAATTTTCACCTATTCATTATTGGGTGGAATTTTAGGAATTATCGGTGAAGGATTTGAGATGGCAGGTTTTCAGCAGTATTTAACGATTGCTGTGGGAGTTTTATTAATTGTGATGGCCTTATTTTCATTTGGAGGAAAAGACTTTGCTTCAAAAATTCCTTTTTTATCTAAATTTCTATTCTCAGTAAAATCAAACTTAGGAAAACTTTTACAGAAAGCAGATTACCGCTCAAGATTCACCACAGGAGTTCTCAATGGCTTTCTTCCCTGCGGAATGGTTTACATGGCATTAACGGCAAGCTTAGCAGCCGGAGGAATCTTACAGGGAGCTTCATATATGGCTTTATTCGGTTTAGGCACCCTTCCATTCATGTTTGCAGTAGTTTTAGTCGGAAACCTTATGAATCAAGCTTTCAGACTTAAAATTTTAAAAGCAGTTCCGGTCATTATGATTATTTTGGGAGGATTATTTATTCTGAGAGGTTTAGAGTTGGGAATTCCGTACATCTCTCCAAGAGCTGAAGCAATGACCATTTCAAAAGACAATGTAGGTGAATGTCATTTGCCGGGAGATCACAGCACGCATCCTCATAATGCGAATTGCCATTGATTTATCATTGAAGTGATTATCTTTGCTGATAAATTGGTTTTTGTCGCTAAACATTTCGGGATTTCCGTTGACGATATTATTTTCTTCAATGGAAAAAAATAATGTTCCCCACGAAGTTTCTATAGAAGATACCGCAGTTCTGGAACAACTAAAATTAATTAACGAACTCGACACCGAAGAAAAAACATTCTCCTAAAGCTTATTGAAACTTTCGTTTCTAAAAAACGTTTTAAAGATTATCTGCAGAAAAATATTGCTGCGATGTAAACACAAAAAACCTCACAAATTGCGAGGTTCTTTGTGTTTACAAAGGGGTTATTTCATTTAAATTTAAAAAAGGTGTATTTAAAAAATATTCCATTCTTTTTTTTTAAAATTAGAGTATCTTGAAATGGCTCTTTAATAATACTATCACCTTTTTTTACTGTAAAAAGGAAAATATTATTTTCATTTAAATTACTGGTCGTCGGATAAAAAACAACTGTTTTATTATCTAATTGCAATTTTACTCCTCTAGCATATTCTTTTGCTTCTATAACCGTACCCTTTAAATCACTCTTAATAAAATATTCATAATTATGTTGATCTCTGTTGTCCATTGAATTACTGGCATAACAAAAACATAATATTAGTATTATAAATATTGTTATGAAAAAAAATATTTTCTTGTTCGTCATTTCTTATAAAAATCTTTAATTAAATAAGTATTTGATACTCCAGCAGAAGCATTAATTGGTACAGGTTCCAATGGAAGTCCTCCACCAGCATTTAACTGTGTGCCAAATATGAAACCTCCGTTTACTTTTGTCGCCGTACCTGTTACTCCAATTTCTCCTCCAGCAGTTAATGAACCAGCGACCCATCCTGTAGGAACATCACCATTCCTAGTATTAGTAACCAACATACTTCTCGTAATATCAGACGCATTTCCTGTATAATTAGCATTGCCCACATTAATAGTTAGATCCAAATTATAGCCTGCGCCAACCGAGGGAGTTGTTGTGATAGCAGGTAAAAAACTAGCTTCAGGTCCGTGCAATACCCAATTTGCTTCAAAACTTGTTCCTCCTCCAGCTGTAGAAATTCCAGAAAATCCACCACCAACATTAACAAAATCTCCGGTAAATCCTCTTACAGCATCACTGTCCCAATTAATTAAACCAGCATCACCAGAAGCATTTACTATTGCTTCCCAAGGATTTCGAGAAGTTATTGTTCTTCCGAAAGAGGTGGTTGTAGAATACCCATTTGTAACTGTCTCCCCGTTTTTAGTAATACTTCCGTCACTGTTTAAAATATTATTATTGCCACCTCCACTTATGGAAATAGAACCTCCATTCGCCTTTTGAGTAAGGTTGGTTTGCCCAGCTCTTTCTGCACTTCCATCATGCCATGCAATATTACCTGTTTCGTTATCTTCATACCAATCTTCTAATCTTCCATCTGGATCAATAAATCTCATAGGATTGTCATAAGCATAACGATACGGAGACCAAGCTCTGTTAACTTCCGCTAGCGGATCAACAACGCCCCATCTCCCAATATCCGGCATATAAAATCTAGCGCCGTAATCATACATTCCGATCTCTTGCAACTCATTAACGTTGTACTTTTACTGGTAATTACTCTCAACTTACTATGGTTTTGTTTATCTACCATACAATGCAATCTTTCGGCAACAGGAAATCTATCTAACTAGAATTCACTGTTGATTTGGAGGTAATTTATATTCCTTCAATATGATTCTTTTTGAAGTTTCGGATATCTTAGAGGCCATCCCTTTATTCTTATACCTCCAAAATTCTAGGCTGTTATCTGCAAATAATGTGTCCTTTTCAATAATAAATCCAAAAGTATAATTACCATCATCAGGGACAATGATTTGATTTTTTAATATTATCTGATTCTTAATAATAGAAATATCATTTTTTAAATCTTTACTTTTAATTGGAACTGTTGTCATGTCATAGTCTTTCATGAAGAACATCTGTAAAGATGATCCCCATGTATAGTTTTGACTAATATTTAAACCATTATAATAATGCAGTGTTACTAATTGATTACAACAAGATGTAAAGATTAAACATATAAACAATAAATATGTGCTTTTTATCATAATTATGGATTTGATGGAGGTTTAATTTTTGTGGAAGTTACATTTTCTACAGGATATGGTATTATTGAATAATTAGTTCTATAATCTTCTCCAAGTTTTTTATTCATTTGATTACCTAATTTAACAGTGGTAAACTCTTCTTCTTCATTTTTAAATCCAATATTCAAACCTTCTGGATTAAAAATATTTTTTTCCTTCTTTCCAGCGTAGTCGTTTAGCCTTCTTTTTCCATAATTCGAAGTATCTAAAAGATCACCCCAACCATGAATAATTTCATGTCCGAGCCTTGAAGTTGGACTATTATATCCTAAATTACCTGGTTCTCTTGTTGATTTGGCACCATCTTTTCTAAATCTTACACCTTCTGATGTATTAAATTTCACAGAATTTAAGTTAGGATTATATTCATTAGGCTCACCGTTTTTTGTTTGCTCTAAAATGGTAAATGTATTTTTCTTATCATTAATCATTTCATCCATGATATTAACAGTTTTCGCTTCTTTACCTTCGCCGATAGTAACATTAAGAGCTCCTGAAGAATATAAATGGTCTAAAGCTTTAAAGACATTTGCGTCGAAATCATTATATTTACTGTAATCTCTCTTCTTGTCATATGTATAGATATGATCTCCAAATCTAATATCACGACCATCAGGGTCAGTAAAAATTATGGGATTATTTACTGCATAATTATATGGAGAATGTCTTCTATGTTTCTCCGCCAGCGGATCTATCACACCCCATCTTCCAATGTCAGGCATATACATCCTCGCCCCATAATCATACATCCCTGTTTCCGCTTGCAATTCTTTACCGTTATACTCATATTGATAATTTGGGTTTTCACCAGGATTATATCCGTCATGCTTTAATCCAAAAGGATAATAGATGTTTTCTTCAAGAACTCCTATGCTGCTGCCATTGTGGAGGTAACTTAATCTTGTATTTCCTAAATGGTCTGTATAATTGTAAATATACTTATTTTTCACAAAATCAAAATACCCTTCTGAAGTGGGGACAAATTGAATTATATTGTCAATATATTGAAACCCGTCGAGATAATCTGTCTTTTTGATGATTACAGCCTGTGTTTTTCCTGAAAAATAAGTGTGGGTTTTCTTTATTTTTGTGCCGTCTGCACGATAGGTGTAGAGCGTATTTTTATAAATATCTTCCCAAAACCTTGTGATAAATTGATCGAATTTAATATAATTAGGAAGGTTCAAAAAGTTGTAATCAATCTGTAAGATACCTTTGTCAACATGATCTTTCATATTCCCATTAAAATCGTAGTTTATTAGATTACCAGAAGTATCAGGATAGCCTAAATAATTTGACGATGCATCTGCAACAGAATTAAGTCTGTTTCCTGTATAATTATACGTAAGATCGTCTATAAGCTCTGCTCCTACATAAGCTGCATTCCTGTTTCTTTTCAGTGTTCCAATATTACCATTAAGATCATAGCTCAATTCTTCGTTGAAGTATCCATTTTGGGGAACAGAGGTGTCAGGTTCAGCATATGAACCTTTTTTCAGCCTGTTTAATGCATCATACTGATATGAGTATCTTTTTAAAACACCATCATTCGCAGATTTCCAGTCAACTTCTGCAATGTTGCCATTATATCTACCTGTAGCATTATTGGTATATACAGGGTTGTGGTATTTTATTTGATATCCAAACAATTTTCCGTTTAGATTTGCAGGATCATTAATCTGCGTCATCCACCCACGGATATTGTAAGCATAATCAACTGTCTGAATTCCGCTTCCCAAACTTGCTCCGCCTACTTTTTTGTTTTTCAACTGCGAAAGTTCATTGTAGTCGTTCTGAGCAAGGTATTCAAGAGGATTGCTATCAACCTGATGGGTGTGGGTAAGCAGTCTGTTCTGATGATCGTAGGTGAAATTCTCAGTAATTACACGCTCTGTATCAGAATCTAATCGTTTATGTTTTGTAATTGCCTGTTTTGGTACTCCTGAAAAATCTAGTAAAGATTCGGTTTTGGTATAACCACCCAGATGATTTACAGAATGGCTTGCAACAGGCCTTCCTTTGGTGTCATACCAGGTGTAGCTTTTTGTCCAATTGTCATCTTCAATATTCTTTACATAAGAAGCAACAGGTAGTGTTTTTGTACTGATGTTGTATAGCTGTGCATTTTCGTGCAGTATATTCTGTCCTAAAACCTGCGTAGGTATTGCAGGGCTTCCTACAGGATAAATATCATAATAATTTACCGTCAATATAGTTTCTATCTGATTGTACAGATCATTTGTATAATAAATCTGCATACCATTTCTGGTAAATCCTGTATTGTTTCTTGATTCAGTGATAACATACTGATTGGTTATATTCTGTAATCCTGCACGAGTTTGATTTGGAAGTGGCATCAATCCTGTATAAATCACTCTTCCAAATGTATCATATTTTGTAACAACCCATTTTGAGGTTTGCCTTAGATTAGCATCTTGTGTTGCCACCAATCGGTCAGCCTTGTCATAGACCATATATTCCCATCCTTTTCCGGGAAGCTTTTTTTCTACCAAACGGTTTCTGCCATCGTACCGATATTGATAATAGAGGTTTTCTACTGTCGATGATTCTACAGTAGGTGCCGAAGCTAATGGTGGAATAACAAATGCAAGCTGATTATATTCGTTATACACATAATAGGTATCTGTATTTTCTGTAGCACTCAGAACTTTTCTCAAGAGAAGAGTCTGCCCTTGTCCGTTTTTAAATTCTATGGTTTTGTTTCCGTCTTCATCAGTTACCGTATTCTTGTATAATTGTGAAGGCTGGAAATATTGAAGGAGCTGAACAGCGGTTTGCGTTCTGCCTTCGACCCATGTTGTAGTAGTTTCATATTTTCTTACATAGTCGCTAGCTACGTTGGCGTCATAATCAAATTTGATGGGTTTACTAGTCCAGTCGTTTCCTACTTGGATCTGCTGTTGGACTCTGTCCAGTGGTGAGTTTTCTAAGATTTTTTCTGCATAGATTTTCTCCGATCCGTAGATGTCAGTTTGTGTGGCATTGGAAAGCGGTGTAGGTACAATAGCTCCATTCATTGTTCCACTCTGAGGCACGGGAAGATAGTCTTTCACCTGTCTTCCAAAACCATCATATTCGATATGGCTAACGACATCTCTGCCTAATGGTGAAGCTTTGATATTCACGACTTGTTTAGGCCTTCCCAAACCATCCATATACTGGACGGTCTCAGCAGTCTTTGGGTTAGCTGCCGTAGGATCGGTTATATATGTTTTTGTATAGACATAGTTTTCTGTTGTGCTTGGTACAGTAGTCTGTGCATGGGATAAACCTGCTAAAAACAACATACTGATGGGGATGATTATTTTTTTCATGGTGTGTTTTTATGGTTTGTAGTTGTATTTGAATTCTTTCAACAGTTTACCTGTCGAATTATCCTGTCTGATTTCTTTTAATCGATTAGCTGAATCGTACAAGTAAACTTCTCTGATGCCTGATGGTGGCGTGATGCTCGTCACTCCTATCAATGGATCATAAGTATAGGTTGTAATCTGGTAATTATATAAACCTGAATCTTTTCTGAATGCATCTAATGCATTAATCAATGCAGGTTCGTTAGAAGGATTCGAAGCATCAAGATCTGAAGCGGCAATAATTGCAGTTGCCAGACTGCTCACTTGTGCATAAGTAGCTCCTGATACTTTGGCTATCGGCTGGGTGTTGTTATATCCCCAGATGATTGAAGTGGAAATACCATCTTTGGCGGTGTACTGAAGAAGATTGCCTTTGCTGTCGTATTTATTAAACGTTACCTGTGTAGAGGCATTTCCACTGGCAAGATTATAGGATAATGCAGAACTTGGAAGCAAATGAGATGCATCGTCATATTTGGTCTCTGTTTTTGAGACAAGTATTCCAGAAGCTGAAGGACTTTCTTTTTCGGTTACCAAAACTTCCAGAGGAAGGGCAATCATGTTGGCATTGATCAGCTTAAAATTATTTTTTTCATGAGCATAGCTGTAATTAATTGTATTGATTTTGTTATCTGGAAAAATTATTTCTTTATTTGTTAGTTGATGATGTACGTTATGTCCATATATGTTATTTGTAATTGTTTTCAATTTTTTATTTCCATCAAAATACTCTGTTTTAATTTCTTTATTTACAAATGAAAAATCTGTAAATAAGGGATAAATTTCATACAAATATATTTGAGAATAATAGACTGCTCCATTGTATGCAAAAGCCAATCTTTTATCTCTTGGTTCTATTCTTAAACCAAAATTTGGTGTTATTCTGGAATTTCTGCTTGCAAATTCTATACTGTCTTTTTGAACTATTTCATTTGTATTTGTTGTAAAAAATTCATTTTTATAAAGTTTATTTTTTTTCCAGTTTACTTTGGGAATTCTATCGAGAGTCTCCAATGTTCTCTCCCCTAGTTCCGGCATAAAATTGTTTTCGAAATAGTGTTTTATCTTAATATTTTCATTATTAATATTGTTAATTTTCTTTTCCGTAACTTCTGAATAAGTGACCATTGACCCTGTAGCTGACTTTAAGGGGAAATTAATAACCCCATATAATTTATCAAGATCCTTATAGAACTCTGAAATTCTTAATATTGGATAGCCCCACATAATTCCTGATGAAAAACCCTGTGAATCTAGATATTCATATTCAGTTTTAGATACAACTTCTTCATCATAGTTTCTATGCGTCATATTTTTTATCCGCATTCCTCCCGTTGATTTAATAGTTGGTGTCGCAGAGACATTTTCAGATTTTTTTAATATATCAAAATAAGAAAGGCTTATATTAAATCCTAAAGGTTCATTATAATTTACTCTTTGGGCAATAATTTTGTAGTTTCCTTTAGGAAGTATGAAATGATCTCCTGAGGATAAATTAGTGAAATGTCTTAGAACTACATTGTTTTGATCTATTAATTTAACAGAATATCCGTCTTCAGAGCTTAAATGGTTGGGATTTGTGCTAGTTGTTTCTATAATGCTAACATCCGTTTTAAACGTTGAATGAAGGGCGGTAGTTTCAAAAGGCATCTCATAATAATCATTCATTAAAATCTGGTTTGTATTTGGGTCTATTGATTGCTCTCCAGCAAGATTTATCAGCATTTTCACTTTAAGTAAATCTTCTGAAATGGGAAGATCATTATAATCATTAATTGCTTCAAAAGTGTGATTTTCATATTCCAGATCGAGATAGCCTTTTGTAGGATATTTTATTCTCTTCAGCATTCCAATTTTACTAAAATTTAAATCAATTGAACGATCTGCATTTCCCCAAACTCCCGCATATCCGTTAGTATAGGTAACCGTTTGTTGAGGAATTAAGCTTTTATTGCTAACCTTTCCATTATAATAACCCCAAAAATCTTGAGCATAAGACAATTTACTCGGGAGTTCACCAGGAAAATATTCAAATGAATAGCTTTTTATTTCGTTTCCTTGTTCTGTAGCATTTAATTCAATCAACTTATCTAACCTTAGTCTGTATCTTGATTTTTCAAAATAATTTGAGAAAAAGCCTGATTCAATTCTTGAATAATCATACATCCCGGTAGGATATTCATCATTAAAATAGGATGTTTGAAATTTAAATTTTTTCTTAACCTGATTTTTATATATAACTTCAATTTCAGATAAAGCGAAAGCGTTAATGTCCTTTCTTATATTTGGGTTTTTTTTAAACTCTATTGAAATATCATCACATATAATTTTTTTAAGCTGCTGATCATCAATATTAGGTGTAAGAAAATTGTTTAATACTTTTCCTGTTTTGTTTGTATCAAAAAGAGATTTAGTAATAGGATAATAGTTTCCAACCACTACAGGATTATTGTTTTCCCATACAACGATATCATATCTTGAAAGACCATCAAAATTTGTAGTTTTAGGAACATACATAAACTGGGAAATCCTTATAACTTCGTCATTTGAAAGATTATAATTATTAGCATTTTCATAAAATAAACGAACCTTTTTATTATTTGTTGTAACAATTTTCACCAACATCCATGATTGAACCTGAGCTTGCCCTGCACTACTCGAATTGTAATCTTCATTAAAAAATGCTCCTCCTGAATCATATATTATGGATGAATATAAATCATTACCCGTTTCCTGATTACTACCAAAAAAATATTGGTTTCCCGCTGGGTCAATAATTTTGAATCCACTTATTACAGAATTAAAAATAAAAGGCTCTATCTTATAATCATTAACTGGTGCACTTACAAATTTATCAGTAGTGTAATCATAATAAAATGTAAAATTAGTATTGAAAAGCATTATATTATATTCATCAGGCTCAAAATCACTTTCTCCATATTGTTCCATATAATTATTTATGTCAATCAGATTTCCTGATGATAATTTACTGATAGCAGTATTAACAGTGCTCTGAAAATAGGAAGGTTGATTTACCACATCAATTTTTCCTCTAATATTTCTAGTGATATTACCCGCAGCAATTAAGTTCCAGCCTAACCCAACCATTCCAGGAACTTCATTAACCTGTACTCCTCCAGTATTATAGTTCAATCCAATTGGTATTGATAAATCTTTATCTACCTCAAGATTATATAAGGGTACATCTAAAGTAACAGTACCTGTAGATAATGAGATAGGCTTGTCTAAATATTTACCTAAAGAGGCAACTTCAGGAGATTTAGGCAAAAAATTAACAATCGCATCTTTTTGAGAATATGTAACAGAATATATTAATATTAAAGTTATTTTAATTATTTTTCTCATGTGTTTTTATTTTTTAATCAATTTAGCATTCGCTGTTTTATTCGTATCCGTTTTTATCGTCACCAGATACGCTCCCTGAATCAAATTCTGAGTATTAATCTTAGTCACTTTATTTTTCGTTTTCAGACTCTGCAATTGTCTTCCACCCATATCATATAGTGTGATATCAGCTTCCTTGAAATCTAAACCAATCTCTACATAACAATAATCAGACACCGGATTCGGATAAATCTTAATATCTTGTTTTTCAATCAGCTGATCCAATTGCTTATCTCCTAACTTTACGATCTTCCAGTTTTCTTTTCCTAGTTCCTCAGCACTTGTTCCTGCCAAAATAATCGAACCGTCTCTGTTGAGTTTAATATCAGATAATCTTTCTTCCTTTTTTCTCGATTCTCCTTTGACGTGTTTTCTCCACTGCTCGTTGCCATCCTGATTCAGATAGAGCATCCAAAATGTTTCATCATCTGCTTCTATTCTGCCTTCCGCCTGAGTATAACCTCCGAGTAAAATTCCTTTCGAGATTTTATCGTCTCCGGTTTTCACCACATTCATCCCCATCAGAACATCCCTGTTCTTAAAATTGTAAGATTTCTGCCAAAGTTCTTCACCTCTGTCATTTAAGGATATTAACCAAATGTCAGTTCCTTCTTCAATGCCCACAGATTTATTTCCTGATCTTTCAGATCTCGATTCACCACCCACGATAAATCCTGTAGAAGTCATTGCTAAAGTTCTTATGTGATCATCACCTTTACCACCAAAGTTCTTTTCCCATTCTACTTTCCCTTCTTTATTAAGCTTTATAATCCAGTAATCCCCTTCACCGAAGTTTTCGGTTTTCTTTGATCCGCCTGTGTTGCTTCTGGAGTAAATTCCCAACAACGCACCTCCGTCAAGCGTAGGAATCATCTTCTCCACTTCATCAAGACCACGTCCACCTAAAATAATCTGAGATAGTTCTTTTCCGTTCTTATCGAGTCTTGAAACCAAAACATCTTTAGACCCAAAACCTTTCGAATCCTGAGCTTGTCGAAGGGCTGTACCATTCCCTGCAACAAAAAATCCAAAGTCAGTAGTTTGAATCACCGCTCTGGCTTCCTCATCCTGTGAAGTTCCCAAAGTTTTCTGCCACAGCTCATCTCCAAATTCATTGATTCTGATCAGCCAGATATCAGATCCGCCTTTAGCGTCATCTTTTTTATCTAACCCTTTTCCTGAATAAGAAGTTCCTGCCAACAGAAAACCACCTTCCTGAGTAGCCACCGTTGCAGAGAGAAAATCATGGTTTTGTCCCGAGAAATACTTTTCCCAGACTTCTTCACCTTGCTGATTGAGTTTTACCAAAAGAAAATCGTAACCGTTATTTTGTTTGTTTTCGGAAGTGAGTTTTTTCGATTGAATAGAACTTCCTGTAATGAGGTATTGCTGATCGATTGTTGTGGTGACTTGTGAGAGAAAATCCTGAGTAGAGGATTTAATATCTTTCTGCCATACCACATCCTGAGCATACCATACGGCAGTTGTGCATAGTAGAACTGCACTCATGTAGAGTTTTTTCATGATTTGAGTTTTTATTTTATTGGCGCTAATTTAACTTTTTTAAATACATACCACAATAGTTTGATAAAAACTTGATGATGATGTGATATTTATTTTGACAAAGCTAACTCAACGAGGCGCCAAAACTTGACGTGTTATTTTAAGACTGTATGACAAAATAGCTCATTAAAACCACTATCAAAATGACAAAAGCCATCCGAATCGGATGGCTTTTATTGTATACTAGTATAAAATTTTAATTAATCAATTCAAATCTCGCATACTCAGCGATTTTCTTCGGAAGCTTAATACCTTCCTCAGTCTGATTGTTTTCAAGCAATGCTGCCATAATTCTCGGCAAAGCCATGGCAGAACCGTTTAAAGTATGTACCAGCTGGGGTTTTCCGTCAGCTTTGTAACGACACTTTAATCTGTTGGCCTGGAAGGTTTCAAAATTTGAAACTGAACTTACTTCCAACCATTTCTCCTGAGCTGCACTCCACACTTCAAAATCATACGTCATTGCAGACGCAAAACCTGTGTCTCCACCGCACAATCTCAAAACTCTGTATGGCAATTCAAGATCAGTAAGGATTTCTTTAATGTGCTCTACCATTTCTTCCAAAACAGCGTAAGAATTTTCAGGTTTTTCTAATCTTACAATTTCTACCTTTTCAAATTGGTGAAGACGGTTCAGACCTCTCACATGAGCTCCGTAACTTCCCGCTTCTCTTCTGTAACACTGAGAAAATGCTGTATTTTTAATCGGAAGATCTTTTTCATCCAACAAAACATCACGGTATAAATTCGTCACCGGAACTTCTGCTGTAGGAATTAAATATAAATCATCTGCATTGATGTAGTACATCTGCCCTTCTTTGTCAGGCAACTGACCTGTTCCGTAACCTGAAGCTTCATTCACAACGTGAGGCGGATTTACCTCCAGATAACCGGCATCCACATTTTTATCTAAAAAATATTGAACCAAAGCTCTCTGCAATCTCGCTCCTTTACCAAAATACACAGGGAAACCAGCTCCAGCGATTTTTACACCTAATTCAAAATCAATCAAGTTGTATTTTTTAGCCAGTTCCCAATGAGGAATTGCGCCTTCGCCTAAACCTTCAACATCATGAGACTGATAAATAATTTCGTTATCATCTGCAGAAACTCCGGCCTTTACCAATTCGTAAGGTACGTTTGGAATTTGATACAGAATATCCAACAACTTTTTTTCGATAACCTCCAACTGAGACTTCAATTCTGCGCTCGACTCTTTATATTGTGCTGTTTTAGATTTTGAGGCTTCAGCTTCTTCTTTTTTCCCTTCTTTCATCAAAATACCAATCTCTTTGGAGATTTTATTGATTTCTGAAAGTTGAGAATCTAATTCAAACTGAATTTTTTTTCTCTCTTCGTCAGTAACGATTGCCTCGTCTACCAACTCAAGACCCTTGAATTGTCTTTTTTGAAGACCTTCTAAAACGCGTTCTTTGTTTTCGCGCAAAAAATTGACTTGTAACATAAAGTGTTTTATAATTTAAGTTTCAGCGTTTAAAAGTTTAAAATCCTGAGATTTAAACCTTAAAAAACGAACTGCTTATGCAAATTTAAGATTATTTTGTGATTTTCACCACATTACGATTTTCTGAATCTTTTGTTAATGGTAATTCAGAATTGTTGTACAAAACTTTAGAAACCTCGAACACGGCAGGAGTCCAGCGATAAAAAATTTGCAGCGTATCATTATCAACAGCAGCAAACGTACTATCTGTAAGTTTTTTAATTAAATCAACTCTAATCTGAGATCGATATATTCTGTTTTCTGTCTCTCCGCCACTTTCTAACTGCCTTGTGGCGCCTGCAATATATTCGATGTATTGTATAGAATCAGAAACTGTTTTCACCGAGTTTGAAACTGGCGCATTATCTACTGGTGCGAGCATATCATTCATCGCAATTGTACTAAATGATCCGATTTGATTTGGAATCAGTAAATTTTTTCCAGTGGCATCCTGAAGGTACAGACTCATGATCTGATCAATTTTTTGAAAAGAATCTTCATCGCTCCTACATCCCATAAGCGCAAAACATCCCAATAAAATTCCAAAAAATAGATTCTTCATATGGCAAAGATAATTATTTTAGATTCTTTAAATATTTATTAAAATGATAAAAATAGAAAAATCCCGAACTTAATAAAGTCACAGAAACACTAATTGCCATTCCTAAAATATGATATTTTGGAACTAAAAAGAAAGAAAATACAATAAGTGTAATGAATGAAATCACAGATCCTTTGGTATTGACCGACATTTTACCTATCGCAGATAAAAGATTCCCGTAAAGATTTCTAAACAAAATATTCATTAAAAAAGTTGCCATGAAAATAACAAATATATAAGAACTTTCTGCATACTTTTCTTTGGATATTACTATCAGAATTTCTTTACTAAATAATGTGCTAATGATTAAAACAAGCAAACAAATTGGAATAAAAAACTTGTAGTATCCAATGATGTAGTTTTTAAGAAAACTGCGGTTTTGATAGTTCTTTGCCAAAGTATGAAAATCACTCTGCATAAAAGACAATGCCAAAAATGTCACATTTGAAGGAATCAAAATAGCTACTCTGTAATCTGCCACCGCATCTTCATTGAGTAAAAAACTTAGAATAATAATATCTATTGAAAAAAGAGCATCGGAGAGTAAGGTTGTTGCAGAAGTATTAAATCCGTATTGTCTAATTTCTTTCAAATTAAAATTATCAGCCAACTTTACAGTATTCATACTTGATTTTTTCAGCCAAAATAAAGACAGAAAAGGAGTGAAAGCCATCGCAATGAGATACCCTTTTAATTGAAAAAAATAGGTTAAAATTAGCAGGACTAAAAGCCCAGATATGCTTAAAAAGTTATTAAACCCAGCAAACTCTCTGTTTTTATTATACACTCTAAGATCTGATTGCACATAAGTAAAAAAATAAAAGCCGATAAGACGAATACAGAAAAATAAAAAAATATAGAAAATATCTTCATATTTTGTAATGTAAAAAAAACTGACTATCAAAAAAATTATTGATAATAAAATTTGATAATAAAAGCCTTTTCTAAAAAGATAAGCCGATAAGTTATTCTTTTCTGCTTCCTGATCGGAAATAGAGCCGAATCTCAATAAACTTTGATGACTCCCAAAACCACTGCATGCAGATAAAATAGAAAAAACCGCCGCAACTATGCTCAGCTTACCAAAATCTTCTGTTGGGAGTATCTTAATGATAAAAAGTGATGAAAAAAGTCCACAGATTTTAGCAATCAATAATGAAATCAAAACATAATGTCCCTCGTTTTTAAGAAAATTTTGCAAGAAAAATAGTAAGCTTTTCATTTAAAAATAAAGCTTAAAAATAGATAAAATATTGATTGCGTAAGCTTTGTCAAAAAATGAAGATGAACTAAAGAGTGATTTCACATCGTTTTGCAATTCAGTATAATTTTCCAGACGATCAATATTTTCTGTAAAATAATTTGAATAATATTGTTGTATAGATCTATCATTATCAAAATAAAACTGATAAGGATACATACTCGTTTTTGTCGGCTTGTTTAATAGTTTCTGATAAAAAGCTTTACGAGCACCCTTCAAATACTTCTCACCAAACCTTATTTTCCATTGAGCATCTGGTTTCATTAAAGTTCTTTCCCAAGTGTATTTAGATGCTTCTTTACAATGTTTTAGAAGCCATTGCTGATACAATTTATGCTTAAACTTCCACTCTTCAGGAAGACTAACAGACAATTGCATAAAATCTTTGGTCATGTAAGGTGATACCATATACGCTTTTTGCCGGAGAACGTGTGAGCCAAGAACTGTCCTATTATATGCGAGATTTTTTAGTAAGAATATTTCTTCACGATCATATTTTTTTAAAACAGAATCAATATTGGATTGTATGTGAGGAAGAAAATCCGAATTCACAATAATCTTATAATGAGAAGGTGATTTTCGTCGGGGTTCAGAATTAAAACCTCCTAAAATACCATCACCAATCTGCCCGCCATGAAAAAGCGAAAAATCTCTATACTTCAAATTATCTACTGCATGACTTACATGTATACCTCCTATAAAATGTATACAACCCTCAGAAATTCTTGTAAGCTCATCTATTTTTTTTAAAAATAAGCCATTATCAAGCGGTATAAACTCAAAATCTAAGTCATAATCTGCAGCTATCTTTCTAGAAATTTTTTCATCAAGATATTCGGACTGCGAAAAACAGAGAGTTGAACCAATTTCAAAGCCTTCCTTGATAGCATACATCAGTGCCATTCTGCTATCTAATCCGCCACTCAATAATGCCAAATGCGACGTATTATATTCTAAATCTTTTTCATATTCCATTTTTACACCAGCAGCAAAAACTTCATGGATCTGATCTAATGCCACCTCTTTGGAGTTTGAAAAATATTCTGTTTGAGCGATATCAAAATATTCTCTTTCAATAATCGATTGCGTTGTACAATCTATCGTTAAAAAATGACCATCTAAAACTTTGTATATATTTTCAATAGGAGTTCTATTCTCTAATAAATTTCCAATTGCTAAAATTTGATAGAGTGAGGTAATATCGGGGTTAACAGAAATGTTATTTTCTTTAATTGTTTCGCTCATTCTCACCAAATTTGAATCGATAAAAATAACTGAATCTATTTTTGAATAAAAAACACGTTGACTAGATGTGGGATTCGTAAATACAAGGATTTTATTTTCTTTTTTATCCCAAATGCAACCTCTGAACTCGCCTTCAAGATCCTGCAATATGCGCCAACCGACTTTATGATATTTACTGATAAAAAGCTTGGGGAAATCATTTGTAAATGAATCTTTCAACAATGCTTTTTTATTGAGAACCACTCCTTCAAGAATAACATAATATTCTGGCGTTTCAACGTAGAAAGAATCATAAGTTTCTTTTTGAAAAAAACTTTTAATCTGAGGTTGGCTGTTACTAATTAAAATTGAAAATCCCTGATTCATTTCAATGTTTCATTATATATTTTAAAAAATTTTTCAGAGATTGTCTCTTGTGAGAAAGTCTTTTCTGCATAGATTTTCATTGTTGAAGGGTCATGTTTTTTCTCACTCATCAACATTTTTAGCATAGCATCTTTAAGTAAATCTTCTTCTTTATTTTCGAGCAAAATTCCAAAATTGTCTGGAAAAAACTCCGATATGCCGCCTACATTTGTAGAAATCACTCTAATTCCGCTCGCAAAAGATTCTGCAATTACACATGGCTGGTTTTCATAATCACTAAAAAGAATAAAGCAGTCAGACCGCTGCATTCTTTCTGCAATTTGAGGAAGAGTCTGAATTCCAAAAATTTCAATTACAGATTCGAGGTTGTCATTTTTAACTATTTTTTCTAATTCAGAAGTGTCGCCGTCACCACCAATCTGCAGTTTAAAAGAATAGCCTTCTTTTAAAAGTTTAATGGCAACATTTAAAATTTTATCTGCACTTTTATTAGCCGTGAGGTTTGAAACATGTATAAAGGTAAATTTCTCTGTACTTATTTTTGCAGGAAAAAAAAGATTTGTATTTACCACATTCGGAATTACTTCCATTGATGTTCTAATTCCTAATTTCTCTAAACTTTCTTTTAGGTTTTTAGTAACAGGAAGAATCTTATAAGCCTGATTACCAATCAACCTAGCAACCAATTTAATAATAAAAGATGTTTTATGTTGATTTTCTATTTTTAAGGCACTCCAATGTTCACTTATAACAAAAGGTATTTTAAACTTTTTTTTAAGATACACAGCAAAAAGCATAGAATTATGCAAAACATTTGCATGAATAAGATCTGGATATTGAAGTTGATGGAAGCCTTTTTTATAAGCAATCATTCTTCTATAAAAATTCTGAAGAGGATTTTTTGAATTTTTATAATAAACAATTAATGTTCTGATATTATTAATGACTTGGTCATCAAATATAAACTTTTCTGATTGCTGAAAGTTTCCTATTGCATGTAAAATCTCAACATCGCATATTAAAGATGCCGCTTCTGCATGGCGTTGCACAAAGTTTCCATTGGTAGGCTCTAGTTTATTCGGAAACCAAGATGAAATAAATAAAACTTTATGCTTCATTAATTATCAGTTCAAAAATGTATTTTTAATATGGCTAAACAATCATAATCTTCGCATTTTACTGACCACCATATTTAAATTGTATATAAAGACTATTTAGTCTATGTTTTATTTTTTGAAGTATCGTTCGTTTGTCATTAACAAAAATTTTATCATAATCTGTTTTTTTCTGAATAACTATAAACTGATAATCATTTTCAACCCAAATACTATAGGTATCGAAATTAAGTATTTGAAGTCCGTTCGTTTCGGCGTTCGTTAAAATAGTTCTCAAAGGTATGGGCTGATCGATGATTTGCAAAGATGACGGATCATTTTTCGTTAAGTAGTCAATAAACTCAGGATTAGGAACGTTGATAACTATCTTGGTATTATCATCTGATAATTTTGCCAAATTTTTAAAAAGATCAAAATGTTTTTCAATTGGGATATGCTCAATAACATCAAATAGAGTTATAAAATCATAGTTCTTTTTTTCGGGAATATAGTTTACAACATCGCCTACAAAAAAAGAAATGTTTTTTTTATCTAGTTTTGATTTTGCTAATTCTATTGATTTATCACTTAAATCCACAGCTTCGATATATCCCTCTTTTACCGTACTGGATAATAATTTAGTCATTACGCCTATTCCACACCCCAACTCCAAAACATTTGAAGAAGACACAAGGTTCAGAGATCGCATTTTTTTATATAAAGTGTAGATTCTTTCGTTGATTCCTGAATTTGTCTGGTAGTTTACGAAATCATTGTAGAAATCTTTAACATTATCGTTATTCATATTATTACAGCTGAATATTTTAATTCAAATGATGAACTTTTGTACAAAGATTATTTAATTCCTGCCGCCCAACTTCTGTTAAAAGGAAGCAAAAAGTTTCCTAAAAATTCAAGATAGGTGTTTTTCGAAAAATCAAAAACGTCAATTTCCGCAGACAATTCTCCGCTTCTTACTTTATTTTTAAAGTCTATTAATTTTAACGTTTTTACTTCACCATTTTCTATAAAACTAGCTTTCATGCGATCAAATAGTCCCAATTGATATTCCTCATCAATTTCTCTCATAATCTTGCCTAAAGCATCAATGCTACAGCCGGATGCCATCTCCTTTTCCTCATCAACGCAGATAACAATAAACTGATTTTTTTCAATTTTAAAAGATGATGAAAGAGGTTTTCCGTGAGCTGCCCATCCTGCAAGAAAGTCGTATAGCTTTTCTGTAATAACTTTTGCTTCTTTGGTGGTAAAAGCCCTTGACGCAGGATATATAATAACTCTGTAGTCTTCAGCTTCTACTATATTTGATTCTTCAATTTTCATATGTAGATATTTATTTTTAATGGTCATCCCAAACAGTCGGGACAAGTATGCTATCGCCATCTTCATCGGTTTATGAATCAAACCAGTCATGGCGATTTCATTTCCAATACATTTTAAAAAGTAAAATTACGGAATTTTATTGATTTGATATTTTTAAACAAAAAACTCAAGAATAATCCTGAGTTTTATATTTTACTAAAAGGCTAGTTTTTATAAATCTTCAGCTTCAGCCAAAAGTTCCACAATATCTTTTACTTCTACTTCGGTATTTTTATTGAAATGCTTTACACCATCCGTCAACATCGTGTTACAAAACGGACAACCAGTTGCAATGATTTTAGGCTCAAATGAAAGTGCTTCTTCAGTTCTTTCAACGTTGATGTCTTTATTCCCTTTTTCAGGTTCTTTGAACATCTGTGCTCCTCCTGCTCCACAACATAGACCGTTCGTTTTACAACGTTTCATTTCAACCAATTCGGCATCCAGCTTTTCTAACAGCATTCTCGGTGCTTCATATTCGCCATTTGCTCTTCCCAGATAACAAGGATCATGAAATGTGATTTTTTTTCCTTTAAAAGCTCCGCCTTCAATTTTCAATCTTCCTTCATTCATCAATTGTTTTAAAAATTGAGTATGATGAATTACTTCAAAGTTTCCTCCTAAACTTGGATATTCATTTTTCAGTGTATTAAAGCAGTGCGGACAGGCCGTTACGATTTTTTTAACATCATAGGCATTCAGAACTTCAATATTCGTCATTGCCATCATTTGGAAAACAAATTCGTTCCCTGCTCTTTTTGCGGGGTCACCTGTACAGCTTTCTTCCTGTCCTAAAACAGCGAATTCAACTCCGATTTTATTCAGAATTTTACAGAATGCTTTGGTAATTTTTTTTGCTCTGTCGTCAAAACTTCCGGCACAGCCAACCCAAAACAAAACTTCAGGTGATTTTCCTTCGGCAGCATAATCTGCCATTGTTTTTATAGTGAAATCCATTTTGTTATAAAATGTATTTTGTATTAATTTGAATTAAATTTTCAGAAAATAAATTAATTAATTTTTTTTACAAATAATTAATCATTTGCCCAATTCAGACGATCTGCCTGATTATATTGCCATGGTGCAGCATTGTTTTCTACGTTGGTCATCATCAGATTTAACTCTTGTGGAGCCGCAGACTGTTCCATTACTAAGAATCTTCTCATTTCGAAAATGATAGAAAGTGGATCAAGCAATACCGGACAAGCCTCAGTACAAGCATTACAAGTAGTACAAGCCCAAAGTTCTTCTTTTGTGATATAATCGTTCAGCAATTTCTTGCCGTCATCTTCAAACTTTCCGTTTTTATCAATATTTCTTCCAACTTCTTCCAGACGATCTCTGGTTTTCATTAAAATCAATCTTGGAGACAGTTTTTTACCCGTAATATTTGCAGGACAAACAGAAGTACAACGACCACATTCTGTACAAGAATAGGCATTTAATAATTGAACCTGATTTAAATCAAAAACATCCTCAGCACCAAATTTTGAAGGAGCTTCTGCAACATCACCTTCTGCCGGAGCTGCGTAAGGATCTGCATTTGGATCCATCATTAATTTGATTTCTGCAGTAACAGAATCTAAATTATTAAATTTTCCATACAAATCTAAATTGGCGTACCAAGTACTTGGAAAAGCTAAAATGATGTGTAAATGTTTAGAATAATAAAGATAGTTCATGAAGAACAAAATACCCACAAAGTGAAACCACCATGCAAATCTTTCAACAAAAACTAAAAACCCACTATCGAAACTGAAAATTTCTAGAAATGGAACTAAAGTAATTTGACTGATAGGAAAACTACCATGTTCTGCTAAAACTCCTCTCTGTTGTAAGATGAAGTCTGAAGAATTCATACTAAAGAAAGCAACCATCAAGGCAAACTCAATAATCAAGATCCAGTTGGCATCATTCTTTGGCCATCCGAAAAGTTCTTTCATCGTTAATCGCTTAACTCCGTACAAATTTCTTCGAATGAAAAACAATACAACACCAATGATTACAAGTATTGCTAAAACTTCTAAAGTTGCTGTAAAAATATTATAGAAAGTATGTCCCAAAATAGTGGCTAAAAATCTATGTGTTCCGAAGACTCCGTCAACAATAATTTCAATTAATTCGATATTAATAATAACAAAACCTACATATACAAAAAGGTGAAGAATGCCCGCAACAGGCCTTTTCACCATTCTACTCTGACCCGTCGCTACACGAGCCATTGTCTCCCAACGTTCAGGTTTTCTGTCGCTGCGGTTGATTTCTCTTCCTAATCTGATATTTCTATAAATCTTAAAAAGGCTTTTTCCGAATAACCCAAAACCTGCAACTAATAGAATCAGAAAAATAATATTGTCAAGATATTGCATAATGATGAATTAGTCTTTACTGTTCTTACCAAATACTGAGAAATTAACGTACTTCTTAGGATTAGCTTTTAAATCTTCAATAAGAGCATTTAAGTTTGTGGAAGCAGCATTCAGATTATTGTATAACTGATCGTCTTTCATGATTTTCCCTAAACTTCCTTCACCTCTGTCAATCCCGGAAACAACTTTATTTAATTGCCCAACAGTATTATCTAAATTAGCAATTGTAGCATTCAATTTTTGAGTATCAATGCTCTCAGCTAAATTACCATATTTATCTAAAGTAACTTTACCACTTTTCATGGTAAGACTCGCCTCATCAAGAACTTTTTGAAGTTTAGGATCATTATTTCCAACTAATTTGTTGACACTTCCTGCTGTAGTTTCTAAAGCACCAACTGTTTTATTTAGATTGTGAAGTAAAATTTTAATCTCCTCTCTGTTCTGCTCGTTCATCACTTGGTTGGCATTCACCATCAAAGAATCTACTCTATGCAAAACAGTTTGTAACTGATCTTTTACCGGACCAACCTGAGAAGAAAGACTATTCATCATTCCTAGTTTGAAAGCACCTTTTAAAGTGTCACCATCTTTTGCAGTAGGACCTCCGTAAAACAAGTTCACTCTCATTTCTTTACCACCCATCAAACTCGGTTCAAAAATCTCCAAATTTGAATTTTTCGAAAATTGAAAGTTATCATCAACGGTAATTTTAACGATAAAATGAATTTTACCATCCTTTGATGTTTGTGGTATAATCTTGTCCACCTGCCCTACTTTTAAACCATTGATAGAAACCGGTGAAGACTGCGTAAGCCCCTCAACGTTATCGTATTTAGCATAAAATATATTGTCGGTAGTAAAAAGGCTTCTGCCTTTCATGAATTGGAACAAAACGACAAAGCCGACTACAGCTAAAATCGCTATTAGACCAGCTTTTATTTCTTTACTGAACTTCACTTTTTATATTTTTTCTAATAAGCAAATATAGTACATTTAAATTAATGTTTTTCTGTATCGCTATGGGTTAAACACAAAAAAAGTGGCAAAAACTCTGCCACTTTTAATATTGTTGATTTTGGATATCTTATTGTTGATTTCCAAGCTTGCTCCAGATCTCGATTCTATAATCATCGATGTCTGCGTTATCTTGTAAACTCTTCAACCAAGCCTGACCAAACATTCCTGCATTTCTCTGTGTAACAGATTCTGTAAATTGTTTAGCATCTCCTGCTTGTTTGTTGATTGTTTCGTTCTTTTTAACTAAAACATAAACTCCAGTTCCACCTTCGATAGCGTTAGAAATTGCTCCCTTTTTAACTCCGAATGCAGCACCCGCAACTTTAGGCTCCATTGCTCCTGCAACTGATGGGTTTAGTAAATTAACCTGTGCAGATTGTTTAGTAGTAGCAAAAGTTTTAGCAACCTGATCTAAACTTGTCGCTTTACCAATCTTATCTGAGATTTGTTTTGCTGCCAATTTATTCATAACAACAGTTTCGATCTGATCTCTCACAGATTCAGGATCAGCAAGACCTTTTTCTTGTTTTCCGTTTAAGTAGACAACTACTTTATCTCCTGTTCCTTCTACAGTAAAGAATTCTGTATCTCCTTTTTCTCTTTTCTTATCAAATGCCCAAGTGATGATTTCAGCATCTTTATCAGTTCCTAAACCTTGTAACTGACCGTCAAATCTCTTCGCAGATTTTGCATTCGAGTATTGATAGTTTGATTTTTTAGCAATGTTCACAAAATCATTGAATGACTTCCCTTGAATTTGCTGAATGAATCTTCTTGCATTTTTATCAACTGTAGCTTCTGTAGCATCAGAAGGCTTGATTGTTTTTACCAGGTGAGCGACTTTGTAACCCATTGTTCCTGCTTTTTTATCTTCTACGTTGATGATATGGTAACCAAAACTTGTCTCAGTAAGACCTGTAGAACCTTTAGCGTTATTTGCTAAGAAAGACAAATATTGAGGTGCAAACTGACTTTGAGGAGTCGTCCAACCCACGCTACCATTTCTTTCAACAGCGTTTGGTTCATCAGACAATTTAAGACCTTCTGCAAATTTCGCAGGATTTCCTTTGATTGCTGCCATTAAACTATCAGCAATTTTCTTCGCTTGTTCTTTTGTTCTTGTAGCAGTAGATCTTTCAGCTCCTTTGTAAGCAATCAAGATGTGCTTAGATAAAGTAGAATCTGAAGCTTTTTTGTCTACTAATTTAGAAACAACATATAAGTTTTGCTCTTTGTAAGGACCGAAAGTCTGACCAATCGCAGCAGTTTCCAATTTACCTTGTAAACCTTGAGGCATTTGGTTAACCGGAACATATTGATTATTAAAAGGAATATCAGAATTTGCCATGACAAACATAGAATCGTTTGTAGTATTCATGAAGTTCTCTTTTCCGCCGCTTTCGTCTGTACCTACAGAGAATACTTTGGTAATATCTTTCAATACCGCTGCATCATCTGCCGGGCTTGGCTGTGAAGGGAAAAATACAATTCCCAAGTTTCTGCTAGGCTCAGTTTTGAACATTACAGGATGCTGGTCGATGTATTTCTTTAAATCTTCAGTAGTAACTTTGATTTTATTTTTTTGAAGATAAGAAGCGTAATCAACTTTTACAAAATCGATATCAGCTAACTGATCTCTTTCTTTCATTAATTCCTCAGCCTCTTTTTTACCAGTCGTAATACCTGTAGAAATATTAGCAAACACTTGTCTTGCCATGATTCTGTATTCGATTGTTTTTTTGGTTTTCAACCACTGAGCATATCCTTCAGGGTTTGTATTTTGTAGAGTTTCAATCTCTTTCTTCAATTCCTGAAGCTTGAAATTACCTTTTTCGTCAAAAAGCTGTTGATTTTGAGCAAACATCTGATCAAACTGAATTTGGTTCCAGAACAAATCGTCTGTCATTTCAAATCCCATTTTTTCAAATTGCTGCTTTACCAATTTTGATTGCACAAGCAATTGCCAAGCCTGCTCTTCAAGTCCGGTTTTTGGTTGTTGCTGTTGCTCAGCCTGCTGCTGTAATACGAAAAGCTGGTCGTTATACTCCTCACGGGTAATCTTCTCACCATTTACTTTTCCTAAAATATCAGGATTTTTTCCAAAAACTTTATCGAGACTTTCTGGGTTTACCAAAAACGCCAATAGCGCCAATGCGATCATTCCCATCAAAAGCCAAGGTCTACTCCTAATCTGTCCTAAAATTGCCATTTTATAAATATAGTTTTATATCAGTGTGCGAAAATACACATTTTTAAGAAATTACAGAAATATAAGATGGTTTTTTAATTTTTAAAATTTAATATCGCATAATATGGAAATTTTGACCGTATTTTTTATCAAAAAACAAATGGCATAAGTATTGTGAAAATTACGTACACATTATATGTAAAGCTATGCTCAACATATTTTGATTTTATCCTTTAACGATTAAAACTATAAATGACAATTTGTCATTTAACTTATTATGACAGAATTTGAAGATATAAATTTTGATGAAATCTTGGGCGACGGATTTGATATTGTAGCCGAAGAGATCAATCTTTCTGATATTGACGAAAGCGCAAAAAACTCTGAACAGATTATTTTCCCGATACTTCCTGTAAGAAATATGGTAATGTTCCCGAATGTGGTCATCCCAATTACAGCAGGAAGAAAAACCTCCATTCAACTTCTTGAAGAAGCTCAGCAGAACGGCGATTTCATTGGAATCGTAAGCCAGAAAAACTCTGATATTGAGCAGCCTACGGAAAAAGATTTTTACCAGATTGGTACTTTAGCCAAAATCATTAAGATCATTAAACTTCCTGAAGGAAACGTTACTGCCATCACTAAAGGTTTCCACAGATTTAAAATAAAAAAAATCACAGGCAGCAAACCTTATTTTAAAGCTGAAATTACAAGACTAAAAGATTCGAAACCAAAAAATAAGGAAGAATACGAAGCGTTACTGGAAAATGTAAAAGATTTAGCCTTAAAAATCATTGAGCTGGATCCCAACATTCCCAATGCAGCTAATTTTGCGATAAAAAACATCAACAGCAATGATGATTTATTAAACTTCATCTGCACTAATGCTAGTTTCCCTTACGCAGAAAAACAAAAATTGCTTGAGGAAAAAAGCCTGATGGAAAGAGCCAACAAGTGCTACGAAATGATGCATGAAGATTTCAGAAAACTGGAACTGAGAAATCAGATTCATCAGAAAACTTCAAAAGATCTTGACAAGCAGCAGAGAGAATATTTCCTGAACCAACAGATCAGAACCATTCAGGATGAGTTAGGTGGCGGTCCGGAAAGCGATGTAGAAGATTTATTAAAAAAAGGAAGCGAAAAAAAGTGGAAACCTGAAGTTGAAGAGCATTTCCAAAAAGAAATTGGAAGATTACAGAGACAAAACCCAAATTCTCCCGATTACAATGTTCAGAGAAATTACTTGGATTTCTTCACAGATCTTCCTTGGGAAACCTTTACCAAAGACACTTTCGATATAGAAAAAGCTGAAAAAGTTTTAGATAAAGCACATTTCGGTTTAGAAGATATTAAGAAAAGAATTTTGGAACACATGGCTGTTTTGAAATTAAAAAACAATATGAAATCCCCAATTTTATTATTGGTAGGGCCTCCGGGAGTTGGTAAAACCTCTCTTGGAAAGTCGGTTGCCGATGCTTTGGGAAGAAAATATGTACGTGTTTCTTTGGGCGGACTTCATGACGAAAGCGAAATCCGCGGACACAGAAAAACCTACATCGGTGCGATGGCAGGAAGAATTCTTCAATCCATCAAAAAATCAGGGACATCAAATCCTGTGATTGTTTTAGATGAAATTGATAAAGTAGGAAAAGGAATGCACGGCGACCCGAGTTCGGCGTTACTTGAAGTTCTTGATCCTGAGCAGAATAATGCTTTCTACGATAATTTCCTTGAAATGGGTTATGATTTGTCTAAAGTCATGTTTTTGGCGACGGCAAACTCACTTTCAACCATACAAACCCCGCTTTTGGACAGAATGGAAATCATTCAGATTGCAGGTTATACTTTGGAGGAAAAGATTGAGATCGCCAAGAGACATTTAATTAAAAAGCAACAGGAAGAAAACGGTTTGACGGCAAAATCTTTCAAATTGGGAAATCCTGAATTGAAACATATTATTGAAGCACATACTTCGGAAAGCGGTGTCAGATCTTTAGAAAAAAGAATTGCAGGAATTGCTCGTTGGGTTGCCCTGCAAACCGCTATGATGAAAGAATATGATGCTAAAATATCTGTCGAAAAAGTAGATGAAATTTTAGGTGTCCCAAGACCGAAAAGCTTGTCTGAATTAACAGACGTTCCAGGTGTAGTAACCGGATTGGCTTGGACGAGCGTTGGAGGTGACATTTTATTTATTGAAAGCATTACCAGCAACGGAAAAGGAAATCTTACGATGACCGGAAATCT
This sequence comes from Chryseobacterium aahli, assembly GCF_022699665.1. GTDB lineage: Bacteria > Bacteroidota > Bacteroidia > Flavobacteriales > Weeksellaceae > Chryseobacterium > Chryseobacterium aahli. The sequence continues at coordinate 153,713 of NZ_JALDNB010000004.1, forward strand.
GGGAACAGTAATGAAAGAATCTGCTACAATTGCTTTGGAATACATTAAAGCTAAACACGAAGATTTAGGAATTACCGAAGATGATTTAGAAAAGAAAAACATTCACGTTCACGTTCCGGAAGGCGCAACCCCAAAAGACGGACCTTCTGCCGGAATCGCAATGCTGACTTCTATGGTTTCTACATTCAGAAATAAAAAAGTGAGACCTCATCTGGCAATGACGGGTGAAATTACTTTAAGAGGAAAAGTGCTTCCTGTAGGCGGAATTAAAGAAAAACTTCTCGCTGCAACAAGAGCAGGAATTAAAGAAGTGATTCTCTGCGAAGCCAACAGAAAAGATGTGGAAGAAATAAAGCAGGATTATCTGAAAAATCTGAAAGTAAACTACGTGAATTGGATGACTGAAGTTCTTGAACTTGCTATCGAAAAATAAAATTTTTATTAATAAATTTATAACCTCATCGTAAACGGTGAGGTTTTTGTTATGTGTAGAAAAAAATCCTCATGAACCTTTTTAAACTACCCTTTCTTCTAAAACTCGCACTCGCCGTTGTTTCTATTATCGGAATCGGCTACCTTATTAAGTTAGGGCAAAGCATTTTAGCTCCTTTCTTTCTGGCGTTTTTGATGGCGATGCTTTTTTTGCCGATTGCTAATTTTTTAGAAAAGAAACTAAGATTTCCAAGATCAATTTCCACTATTATTTCGGTGATGATGATGTTGGTTATTTTGACAGGAATGATCTTTTTCTTCGGTTCGCAAATTTCAAGTTTTAGCCGTGATGTTCCGCATCTAACGAAGCAGTTTAATCTGGTTTTCCATAATCTCCAGACGTGGGTCTCTCATACTTTTAATGTGAAAATTGATGAACAACTTGACTATTTGGATCAAGGCTTAAGCAAGCTTCTGTCTTCATCCGGAGTGATTTTAGGATTTACTTTTGGAATTTTTTCTTCAAGTTTGGGATTTTTAGCTTTTTTCATCTTATTCTTTATTTTCATCTTAAATTACAGAAGAATTCTAAATAATTTCATTGTCAATGTTTTCAATGAAAAGCACAAATCGAGCGTTCAAGAAGTTGTTTCTGAGGTAAGAATTATGACAAAAAGATATATCATAGGATTGTGTCTTCAGGTGATTATCGTTTCTGTTCTCACAACAATTGTTCTAACTATTTTGGGCGTAAAATATGCCATTTTATTAGGCGTTTTAACAGGATTATTAAACGTTATCCCCTACATCGGAATTTGTATTTCATTATTAATTTCATGTTTCATCGCTTTTGCAACGGGAACTGTTTCTACATGTGTTTATGTTGCCATCGGCTACGTCATCGTTCATGCAATTGACGGAAATATCGTTCTTCCTTTTGTAGTGGGCTCAAAAGTAAAAATCAATGCTTTATTTTCTTTCATCGGTATTCTTTTAGGTGAACATCTTTGGGGAATTTCAGGAATGTTTTTGTGTATTCCTGCGATTGCAATCATTAAAATTATTTTCGAAAGAGTGGATGGGTTGCAACCTTGGGGCAAGCTTTTAGGCGAAGATGAAAAACCTAACAAGAAAAAGAAAAGCTATAAGATTTCCAAAAACATCACATTAAAGGAAATGGATTAATTTACTGGCAATAAGCAACAGGTAATGAGTAATTTACCTTAAAATAATAAAGCCCTCCAAATTGAAGGGCTTTCTGTTTTTTATCCAAGAGCACAAAGAGGATTTCTTCTATTCGGACAAAGTTGATCGCAAGGAATATAGGTTCCGCTATCAGGACAGTAACCAATATTAGGATCATCTCCTCCTTTAATCGTTTTTAGATTCGAACGCTCTAATTTTTTAAGGTTTTTCAACATAATTATTTGTTTAGTTTGATTTGTAAAACAAATATATAAAATATAAGAATATAAAATATAATTATTTCTCTAAAAAGAGAATAAAAAAGGATTTATTTAAAAATTTCAAATGAAAAACTAATTTTATTTAAATTTGATAAAAATCAACATCATGAAAATCGTAAAATTTATTATCTGTCTTCTTTTTGGGCTGATGTTCTTCAATGCCGGATTAGACAAGTTTCTTCACTACATGCCCATGCCCGAATTTACACCCGAACAAATGAAAGTTTTCGATGCTTTCAATAAATTACATTGGCTGATGCCGTTAGTGGGAGCTGTAGAAGTTATTGGTGGCTTATTATTTATCTTCCCAAAAACAAGAGCTTTAGGAGCAATCGTGATTTTACCGATAATGGTTGGAATTATTCTGCACGTTTTCACAATCGACAAATCCACAACAGGAATGTCAATCGCCGGAGTACTGTTTCTTATCAATCTTTGGATGATTATCGATAATAAAGATAAATATAAAGCTCTAATTAGCTGAAAAAGTAAATGATCAATTGTGAATCCGTTTCACTTGCAAATTTTTTAAAATTCACTTGCAGAAAAAGATTCACAATTGATCATTCAAATATATTAAACGAATGCGCTGAAGCCAGTAATTGACCTACCGACAATCAGTGAATTGATCTCTTTTGTTCCTTCGTAAGAGTAAATTGCTTCTGCGTCAGCGACAAACCTTGCTACATCATATTCAAGCAAAATTCCGTTTCCGCCTAAAACTTCTCGTGCTCTTGAGACAATATCTCGGGTTCGCATGGTGCAGAAAACTTTGGCTAAAGAAGCGTGCTCGTCTTTTAAAATTCCCTCGTCCTGCATTTCCGAAAGCCTGAAAACCATGGTCTGCATTGCCGTTAAGTTAGAAAGCATTTCTACTAAATGTCCCTGAATCATTTGGAACGAGGCAATCGGTTTTCCGAATTGTTCTCTTGTTCTTGTATAATCTAATGCGCTTTCATAAGCTCCTCTTGCACAACCTGTCGCCATCCAAGCAACGCCAGCTCTTGTCATTCTCAAAACTTTTGCCGTGTCTTTGAAGGAATTAGCATTTTGTAAACGATTATCTTCTGTTACAATACAATCTTTCAAAGTAATCAAACCATTTTGAACGATTCTCAAAGCCATTTTCCCTTTGATTTTCTCAACAGAATATCCGGGATTGTCTTTTTCAACGATAAAACCTTTTACTTCACCATCATCTAAATCTCTTGCCCAAATAATAATTAAATCAGCAAACGTTGCGTTTCCGATCCATTTTTTTTGACCATTTAAGATCCAGCCATCCGGAGTTTTTTTACATGTCACCGTTAGACCACCTGCTGCTCCTGAACCAACTTCAGGTTCTGTTAATCCAAACGCACCAATTTTCTCGAACTTCTGCATTTGAGGAAGCCATTTTTGTTTTTGTTCTTCTGAACCACAAATGTAAATTGAGCCCATCGACAAGCCAGATTGTACTCCAAAAAAGGTGGCAATTGAAGCATCGACTCTTGCCATTTCCATCGCTATAACACCTTCCATCAGAAAGGGCATTCCTTTGCAACCGTAACCTTCATATGTTACTCCACAAATATCTAATTTTTGGAATTTAGGAATTAATTCATGAGGAAATTCGTCTCTCAGCCAATAATGATTAACTAAAGGTTTCACTTCTTTTTCCATAAACGCTCTTACTTTAAGCTGAACTTCTCTTTGTTCTGGCGTCAAAGTGTGATAAATATCGTAGAAATCACCGTCAATCGGCGGAAGTTCTTTCTTCTTTTTATTCGGGTCAAGCATTTTCATCATTCCACTTAACTGTTTATCGTCCAGTTTGGAAAAATTTTCCATGAGTTTGGGAAGATTTACTTTTTGTGAAATTTCGCCTAACTGATCAAAGTCGATTGATTTAAATAATTCTATGGCATTTCTGATTTTGGAAAAAGTATTAGACATATTGATTTTGGTTTGATTTGTAAAATTTAAGCAAAAATCAATCCGAAATACCATAGACACAGACTTTACTATTTTACAAAACACTGATTTACAATAATTTAAACTGAATATTTTATTTACAAATTTTTTACTTCCTATTTTCAAACATTACAAAAGTTTCGTTCTCAACTTTGAAGTAAGCAAAACATTAAAAAATCAATACTATGAAAACGATTTACATCAGATTAACCATTGCAACTGCAATTTTATCAGGAATTTATTCTTGTAAAAAAGGTGAAGCAACAACGAGTGATTATGAAATGTCTGTAGCAGCAGATTCTGCTTTGATAAATATTTCTGATAGTGTTTCGTCAGTTGCAACGATGTCCGTAAAAGACAAACAATTTATCAAAACAGCCAATGTAAACATGGAGGTAAAAGATGTTTATGATGCAACTATTTCGATTGAGAAATCAGTACAGGAACTTGGCGGATTTGTTACCCACAGCAATTTACAAAGCAGAGTAATTTCAGAGGAAACTTATAATACTTCCGATGAAGACGCAATGCTTGTGAAAAAACATCAGACTGAAAATTCTATGCAGGTAAGAGTTCCCACTTCAAAATTGGGCGAACTTTTAACCCTAATTAATGATAAAAAATTGTTCCTGAATTCAAGAATTATCAATGCCGAAGATGTGACTTCAAGTATTAAATATGCAGAATTGGAAGGAAAAAGGATCAAGAAAACCGGTGAAAATATTTCTGAGCTTAAAACCACAAAAGATAAAGTGAAAATGAGCGACGAGAATATGTCTGAAGAAAACCAGCAACAGCTTGCAAATCTTGATGTAACCGACAATTTAAAGTACAGCACTATTGAAATTTATATAAAAGAGCCAAATCTTCGCATTGCAGAAATTGCCGTAACCAACTCAAAAAACATTGACAACAAATATAAATTTAATTTCTTTTACGATGCAAAAAATGCTTTTGTGGAAGGTTTTTATTTAATTCAGAGAATTGCGGTGGGATTAATCACCATTTGGCCAATTTTATTGATCGCAGCAGCAATTATTTATTTGTTGAAAAAAAGAAAATATTTTAAAAAGCCTGATCAGATTTAATTAAAACTATCCTAACCGTAATGGTTATCAACATAATTTTAGATTTTCAAACCTCCATTTCAGGAGGTTTTTTATTTTTTTCAAAAAAAACTGTAACGATTATAATACTGCACTTACCTACTGTTTAAAGAATAAAAAATTAAAACCTTAATCATATGAAAAATTTAGTAAAACTTGGGTTCGCAGTATTATTATCAGCAACTTTCACAACATCAAAAGCTCAGAATACGAACCTCGAAAACAGTACACTTTGGGAAGTTTCAGGAAATGGACTCACAAAACCATCTTATATTGCAGGAACATTCCATATTATGTGTAGTCAGGATTTTGAGATAAAGTCAAAAGTTATAAAAGCTCTTGAAAAATCTGATCAATTTGTAATGGAGATTAATTATACCGATCCTGCTGAAATGACAGCGATGCAGAAAATGTATCAGACGGATAAAAAACTATCAGATCAGCTTACTCCTGCGGAAGCAAAGGAACTAGATAAGATCCTTGCCGATTACGGAACAGATTTGACGAAGATGGACAATTCCAGCTCACAGGCATTGTATGCATTGATTTCGATGAAAGCTATACCGTGTCCACAAACTGAAGTAAAACTGTATGAAATAGAACTTCTCAAAAATGCGTTGAAAATTAAAAAGAAAGTCTTCGGGCTTGAAAAAGTAGAAGATCAGATGACCTCCATTAATAAAGCTTATGATTTGAAAGCAGTCATTCAACAATTAAAAATGGGAAAGGAATATGAAATCCTACTTAAGGAAATGATCGTTGCATTTAAAAAAGAAGATATAAAATCTCTTTACACACTCTTTAAGAATGACAAAATAATGAATGCCAAACAGGAAAAAGCCATGCTTACGGACAGAAATAATAACTGGGCAGAAAAAATGCCAGAAATGATGAAAAAAGAAAGTTCGTTCTTTGCCGTAGGAGGCGCTCATCTTATGGGTAAAAACGGAGTTATCCAACTTTTAAAATCTAAAGGATACACTCTGAAACCAATTTCAAGCCTTTAACACATAACCAAACCATGAAATCATCGTGAGCAATCCAACTGAAACCGCTTTTTTAAGTCTCGTCAACAAACACAAAGGTATTTTGTATAAGGCCTCACGAATCTATGCGGATTCTTTGGAAGACCGGGAAGATCTGCAGCAGGAAATCCTTATTCAACTTTGGAAATCTTATCAGAATTTCAAAGGTAACAGTGAATTTTCAACGTGGATGTACCGCGTAGCCATTAACACCGCAATTACTTATTTAAAAAAAGAAAAAAGGCGTACAAATAATCACACAGATGTTCCCAATCATTTTGAAGTCCAGCATGAAGATTACAATCCTACTAAAGACAAGCAGCTGGAAGTTTTTTACACTGCCGTCCAAGAACTTAAAGCTCTAGAAAAAGCCGTTATATTTTATTTCATGGAAGGTATGTCACATAAAGAAATCGGGGACAACTTAGGACTTAGTGAAGGTAATGCCCGTGTAAAGCTTAACAGAACCAAAGAAAAAATACAGCAAATCATAAAAAAATCAGGCTATGAATTTTGATCAATTAAAAGAACAATGGAATAACGAAGACGCCGATAGCGTCAACATTCCCAACAATATAGAACAGTTAAAAAAGAGCAAACATCCTATAGAAAAGATCCAAAAAAGTATGAAAATGGAATTTCCATTTCAGATTATTGCCATTATTCTTCTCGGATTCTTTCCACAACAATTAGATTTCCCTGCCTCACAACATGTTATTTATTATACCTCTTACGCAATGCTTGTGGTAATATCTTCTTATTACTTTTTCGGATTTTATAAATTTTATAAGCAGACCGAACTGTATACCGGAAATACCCAAAACAGCCTCTGGAAAATATATCATGAATTGAAACTAAACATGGAAAGATACCAATCTTTCGGGTTCCTTCTTCTTCCTCACTTTATGATCACATTAGGACTAGTGCTTTATAATATGTTGGAGAAAAAAGGAGAGTCTTTAGAAAATATGTCAACCCATTATCAGCAGGTTTTGATCCTGAGCGTTCTCATAGGAACTATGGCAGTTGTAGCAGGCATTGTTTTATGGACAAAATATTTCTATGGAAAAAGTGCCAAACAACTCGAAAATATACTGAACGAAATAGACGAATAATTTCATAATTCAAAAAATAATAACCATGAAACCTCAGACTTAATCTGGGGTTTGTTTTTTAAAAAATTGTTATTTATAACGCTCAAATTCATCTGAGGTTTTATTTTTCCTTAAATTTGCAAATTAGAAATTTAATGATACCCTTTTTAGAAATTTTTAATCCAAAATTAATTTCTAGAATTAATAATCTAAGTCCCTAAGAAATATATGTTATCAAAAATAAATCCTACACAAACCAATAGCTGGAAAGCACTTGACGAACATTTCGGAAACAATGACTTTGAACTGAGAAGCCTTTTTCAATACAATCCGAACCGTTTTGAAGAGTATTCTATTAAAAAAGACAATTTTCTATTCGATTATTCTAAAAACTTAATTGATGCAAGAACGAAAGAATTATTATTAAATCTTGCAGAAGAATGTCAGTTAAAAGATGCGATTTCTAAGATGTTTTCGGGAGATAAAATTAACGAAACAGAAGGAAGAGCAGTTCTGCATACAGCTTTGAGAGATTTTTCTGATAAGGAAATATTGGTTGATGGTGAAAATATCAAACCTCAAATCAAAAGAGTTTTGGATCACATGAAATCTTTTTCTGAAAACGTTATTTCAGGAAATCACAAAGGTTTCAGCGGAAAAGAAATCACAGATGTTGTGAATATAGGAATCGGAGGTTCAGATTTGGGACCAGTGATGGTAGTTTCGGCTTTAAAGCATTTTAAAACAAGATTGGATGTTCATTTCGTTTCAAACGTAGACGGGAATCATATCGCTGAAGTGGTGAAGAATTTAAATCCTGAAACAACTTTATTCATCATTGCTTCCAAGACTTTTACGACTCAGGAGACAATGACAAATGCAAATTCAGCAAAAGACTGGTTCTTAAAAGCAGGAAAGCAGGAAGATGTAGCAAAACACTTTGTGGCATTATCCACTAACGTTCAGGCGGTGAAAGACTTCGGAATCGCAGAAGAAAACATCTTTGAATTCTGGGATTGGGTTGGCGGAAGATATTCACTTTGGAGTGCGATTGGCTTAAGCATTGTTCTTTCAGTTGGATATGAAAACTTTGAACAATTATTAAAAGGAGCATCTGATACAGATCAACATTTCCAGACAGCAGATTTTTCTGAAAACATTCCTGTTTTGATGGGATTAATGGGAATTTGGTATCGTAATTTCTATGCGGCAACAACGTATGCAATTCTTCCTTACTCTCAGTATTTAGACAGATTTGCAGCCTATCTTCAACAGGGAGATATGGAAAGTAACGGAAAATGTGTTGACAGAAACGGTGAGTTTGTAGAATACGAAACCGGGCCAATCATTTGGGGAGAGCCAGGTACAAACGGACAACACGCTTTCTATCAATTGATTCACCAAGGAACAGAATTGATTCCTGCTGATTTTATCGCCTATGCGAAAAGTCCAAACAAAGTTTCTGATCATCAGGATAAACTTTTAGCTAACTTTTTCGCTCAGACTGAGGCACTTGCCTTCGGAAAAACTGAAGAAGAAGTTGAAGAAGAATTAAAAGCTGCCGGAAAGTCTGATGAAGAAATTGATTTCTTGTTAAATTATAAAATCTTCCAAGGAAACACCCCTACTAACTCAATCATGTTCAAGGAATTAACTCCATTTTCACTAGGACAATTGATTGCAATGTATGAACATAAAATTTTTGTACAAGGTGTGATTTGGAATATTTTCAGTTTTGACCAATTTGGAGTTGAATTAGGAAAAGTTTTAGCAAACAAAATTTTGCCAGAACTTGAAAGTAGCAATGCAATTAGCTCTCATGATTCTTCAACAAATGGGTTGATTAATTATTATAAAAGAAATAAGTAAAAATCTAATAAAAGTAAAATGGCAGAAATTCTTGACGGATTAAAAGTATCCAAAGAAATAAAAGCAGAGATCAAGGTTGAAGTTGATAAAATCCTTGCGAGCAAAAGAAGAGCCCCACATTTGGTAGCAATTCTTGTAGGAAACAACGGAGCGAGCAAGGCTTATGTAAATGCTAAAGTAAAAGATTGTGAAGAAGTTGGTTTTCAATCAAGCTTAATCAAATTTTCAAGCACAGTTTCTGAGTCTGAATTATTGGAAAAAATCGAGGAACTCAATAAAGATAAATCTGTAGACGGTTTTATTGTTCAGTTACCTTTACCCGATCAGGTTGATCAGGAGAAAATCATCAATGCTATTGATCCAAGGAAAGATGTTGACGGCTTCCACCCTACTAATTTCGGAAAAATGGCTTTGGAAATGGATACTTTCTTACCTGCAACGCCTTTCGGGATTTTAACATTATTGGAAAGATACAATATCGAAACAAAAGGTAAAGACTGTGTCATTATTGGAAGAAGCAAGATTGTAGGAAGACCGATGAGTATCTTGATGGGAAGAAAAGATTTCCCTGGAAATTCTACGGTGACACTTACGCATTCTTACACTAAAGATATTGAAGAATATACAAAAAAAGCAGACATCGTTATTACCGCTTTAGGCGATCCTCACTTCTTAAAAGGTGAAATGATCAAAGACGGAGCAGTAATCGTTGATGTAGGTATTACAAGAGTAGACGACGACTCTCCAAAAGGATATTATTTGGCTGGTGACGTTGATTTCGACAGTTGTGCAGCAAAAGCAAGCTGGATTACGCCTGTTCCCGGAGGAGTGGGTCCTATGACAAGAGCAATGTTGATGAAAAACACCATCATTGCCTACAAAACTTCAGTCTACAACGACTAATTTGAAATGGATTTAGTAGAAGATATATTATTAAAAGAAGGTAAAATGCTCCCGGTGATGGAGCATTTTTACACTATTCAGGGAGAAGGTGCACACACGGGAAAAGCAGCTTATTTCATCAGATTGGGCGGTTGCGATGTCGGCTGTCATTGGTGTGACGTGAAAGAAAGCTGGGATCCCAGCCTTCACCCTTTAATGAATGCTGAGGAAATTGCAGAAACTGCAGCAAAACATTGTAAAATTGTAGTTTTAACAGGTGGCGAACCTTTGATGTGGAATTTAGATATTTTGACAGGAAAATTAAAGGAGTTGGGATGTACCGTTCACATTGAAACTTCCGGAGCTTATCCTATGAGCGGACAATTGGATTGGATTACCCTTTCACCAAAGAAAACAGGATTGCCAAAAGAAGAAATTTATCAGAAAGCTCACGAATTAAAAGTAATTGTTTTTAATAATAATGATTTAAAATTTGCCGAAGAGCAGGCTGCAAAAGTTTCGGAAAACTGTAAATTATATCTGCAAAGCGAATGGAGTAAGCGTGAAGAAATTTATCCTAAAATCACCGACTTTATTCTTGCAAATCCACGTTGGCAGGCATCGGTTCAGACGCATAAATATTTAAATATTCCGTAAAATTCCATAAATTAGCTTTTCGTATCCTAAATTTCATTAGATGCAAAGAATTCGATACTCTAGATATCTAAAATCGATTATTGTCTTGCTTGACCTTTCGGTTATTGCATCTGTGTTTATATTCTTTTTTATAAGCCGAAATGAGGGTTTGAGAAATCACGAAGAAACATGGTATCAAAACAGTTTTTCTTTGGCATTATTATTCTTATTCTGGATGCTTTTGAGTGGTAGAACAGGAATTTATAATATCCCCAGAAACCTTACTTATACTTTGTTTCTTGAGCGATTGTTCAGTCATTTTGTGATCTTTACTATAGGAATTTTATTGATTGGCAAGGTCAGCAACAATCTTTTTTTCAATTCTGACATTTACTGGCTTACTTTATATTTATTTTTCTTTATTTTCTTTTTAAGATCAATAATATTTTTCATTATAAAGTATTTACGTTCAGTTGGGATTAATCATAGAAATATTATGTTTTTGGGTGAGAATAGCTCTACTGATGTTTTAAAAGACATTTTGAAAGACAGAAAGGACTACGGATACAAAATTTTCAGTTATAATTCTTCTAATCTTTCTTTTAATGAATTAATAGAATTCTGGAAAACCAACGGAATCCATACACTTTTCATACCGACAGACAGTGCTCTTGACAAAGATTTAGAGAAGAGATTGTTTAAATTAGCCGAAGAACACAAAGTTCACGTGTCACTGGTTCCCAATATTTCAAAGAGCAACTTTTTCTATTATGATTTGGGATATATTGAGACACAACCTGTTTTAAATCAAGCAAAATATCCTTTAGATTATTATTCAAATTTCTTTCTAAAAAGAACATTTGATATTGTGTTTTCTACATTGGTCTTAGTTTTGATTTGTTCATGGTTGTTTCCAATAATTGCCATTTTAATTAAAAGAAACTCAAAAGGCCCTGTTTTTTTTGTTCAAAAAAGATACGGCTTTCACGAAGAGGTTTTTAGTTGTATTAAATTCAGAACAATGATTGTGAACGATGAATCTACTACAAAAACTACCAGTGACAACGACTCGAGAATAACAAAAATCGGAAAGTTTTTGAGAAAGACAAGTTTAGACGAAATGCCTCAGTTTATTAATGTTTTAAAAGGCGAAATGTCTATTGTTGGTCCAAGACCTCACATGTTAGCAGTTGATAATTATTATAAGCCTAAAATAGGGAGATACACATTGAGAAGTCTGGCGAGCCCTGGAATTACAGGTTTAGCACAGGTAAGCGGTTTCCGCGGAGACTCCGGAAACGTAGAAGTGGAGATGAATAAAAGAATACTTGCCGATACTTTTTACGTAAGAAACTGGAGTTTTGTGCTTGATTTGGTAATCATTTTAAAAACCATTGTATTGGTTGTAGGAGGCGATAAAAACGCCAAGTAAATAAATAAAATAGTCTAATTTAGCAGAATGTTTAAAAAGTTTTTTACAGCCATAGGAGAATATATGATTCTTATCGGTAAATCTCTTCAGAAGCCTCAGAAAATGAGAGTTTTCTGGAAGCTTTTTATGAGAGAAATCAATGATCTGGGAGTCAACTCTTTCGGGTTGGTTACTTTCACGTCGATATTTGTCGGAGCCGTGGTATCTATTCAGATGTTTAATAATTTTGATGCATCTTCATTTCCAATTCCGACTTCATTTGTAGGGTATGCAACCAAAGCAGTATTAGTTCTTGAGTTTGCACCCACGATTATCAGTTTGATTCTCGCAGGAAAAGTAGGATCATATATCGCATCAACAATTGGTACGATGAGGGTTTCTGAGCAGATTGATGCATTGGATATCATGGGCGTAAACTCTCCAAATTTCCTAATCTTACCGAAGATTATCGCTTGTCTTATTTTTAATCCCATTTTGATTGCAATAAGTATTGTTTGTGGTATTTGTGGTGGATATATTGCAGGAATTCTAACAGGAAATTGGACAACCGCAGATTATATTACGGGTATCCAAATGTATATGCCCAATCTTTTCATTTATTATGCTTTTGCCAAGACCATAGTTTTTGCATTTGTCATAGCAACAGTTCCTTCTTATTTCGGATATTTCGTAAAAGGAGGCTCATTGGAAGTAGGTAGAGCAAGTACGCAAGCTGTGGTTTGGACAATGGTTTTCATCATTATTTCCGAATTAATTTTAACACAATTAATATTAAGCTGATGATTGAGGTAAAAAATCTTAAAAAGAGTTTTGGTGATGTTGAAGTGCTTAAAGGAATTTCAACCAATTTCGAAAAAGGAAAAACAAACCTTATTATCGGGCAGAGTGGATCTGGTAAAACAGTTTTCCTAAAAAGTTTATTGAATGTTTATCAGCCCTCATCAGGAGAAATTTTATTTGACGGAAGAGACATCAATGTTATGAACCGTGAAGAAAAACAACATTTACGATCTGAAATCGGAACCCTTTTTCAGGGAAGCGCATTGTTTGATTCATTGACTGTGGAAGAAAACATCATGTTTCCTTTAGATATGTTTACAAACCTTACTTTCAGAGAAAAGAAAAGAAGGGTTTTTGAAGTAATCGGAAGAGTACATTTAGATAAGGCCAACAGGAAGTTTCCATCTGAAATATCCGGAGGTATGCAGAAACGTGTGGCGATTGCAAGAGCCATTGTAAACCACCCGAAATATCTTTTTTGTGATGAACCCAATTCTGGGCTAGATCCTTATACATCTAATGTAATTGACGATTTACTACTTGAAATCACCAAAGAATACAACACTACAACAATTATAAATACACACGATATGAACTCTGTGATGACGATTGGCGAAAAAATTGTGTATCTGAGATTAGGAATCAAAGAATGGGAAGGCAATAAAGACATTCTTATTACTGCAGGCAATAAAAATCTGATAGATTTCGTTTATTCATCAGAGTTATTCAAGGAATTGAGAGAATATCTTTTGGAGAACAATAAAACAATTGAAAATACTATTACAAAAATAGACGACAATGAAAAAATTAATTAGTGCCGCATTGATAGGCTTTTCAGTTTTTGCTTCAGCGCAGATTTCGTTGGCAGCCAAAGCTAATGTAGCAATCCCAACAAGCTCTGCTTCTTGGAAAAATTTTAAAACTGCAGCCTCAAATACTGTGGAACAAAAAGGAAAAAACATTACCGGCTTTAATGTTGGTTTATCTTTAAAAATCGATTTACCAACAGCTTTATACTTAATGCCGGAAATTTATTATACCAATTTCAGCAATGAAGTTACTGTACAAAATGATGTAAATTCAGCTCAAACTACTATTAAAGCTAAAAACAGCAGAGTAGATATTCCTGTTTTGGTTGGGGTAAATGTATTAGGGAATCTCTTGAGTGCTTACGCAGGACCCGTTGGAAGTTTTAATTTAGCGAAAAGCGATGATTTTGATAACTTCGTACAGAAAGTGGATGCTAAAGAATTTACAGTAGGTTACCAACTAGGTGTACAAAGTGAAATCAAAAAGATCATTCTTTCAGCAAGATATGAAGGTGCATTCTCAAAAGATCAGAGAAAATTCATCAACAATGTTGCAGGGTCAAACCAAGAAATTGATTACGATAACAGATCAAGTTTATTTTTATTAGGTGTAGGGTATAAATTCTAAATTTAAATAAAACAAATAGTCATAAAAAATCCTCAAATTAAATTTGAGGATTTTTATTTTGCCTTTCAAGTTCCGATTCACGCTGTGCGATGATTGCAGCTTGTTTTTCTAATTCTTCTTTATCTTTCTGAAGTTGCTTAAATTCTTTTCTTTGCTGTTCTGCTTTAATCGCTGAACCTTTGCTCACATAACCAATCATTCCACCGATGATGAGACCAATACCAATTCCCGCCATTACACCCATCACGTGGGAAATCTCAATTTTATTAACAGTAAAATCAGTTGTGAGATAAAAGAGTAATGCCGATACTGCTAAAAGTATAAGTCCTGTTATTGAAATACCTTTCATATGCGTTGTGTTTTGTTGGTTAATAATGAGTGAGAAAATCTAAATTAAATTTTCCCTCCTGCAGCCTTATAATATTCTAATGCTTTGGGTAAATCTTTTTGAATATCTGCAATTCTGGTTCCCGGACTTGGGTGAGTAGACAAAAATTCTGGTTGTCTTGCGCCTGAAGAACTAGCCTCCATTCTGTTCCAAAAAGGAATAGCCTCTCTTGGATCATATCCTGCGATTGCCATCAGATTTAAACCCATTTCATCAGCTTCAGATTCCTGAGTTCTTCCATATTTCAGCAAAGCTACCTGAGAACCGATAGGGTAAGCCTTTTCAAATATGCCTGCTAGCTGTGCGTTACTTATTGTACTTCCTAAAATAGCTCCACCATATTGTGCTACCATCGCTTGCGAAATTCTTTCATTTCCATGGCCAGCCAAAGCATGTGATACCTCGTGTCCCATAACCACAGCAAGACCTGTCTGATCCTTTGTTATCGGTAGAATTCCGGTATAAACCGCAACTTTACCACCTGGCATACACCAAGCATTCACCTGATTATCCTGAAGAAGATTAAATTCCCACTGATAATTTGCTAAATCTGAACCTCTTCCAATGCTAGAATAATATTTTTCTGCTGCTGATTTAATTCTTTGTCCCACATTCTTTACCATCTGAGCTTGTGACCCAGTAATAACTTTAGACTCTTTTAAAGTCTGTTGATATTGCTGTACAGCAGTGGAAGTTATTTGAGGATTTAGTGTTCCAATCTGCAATGACTTCCTTCCTGTCATTGGGTTTGTTGTACAAGCTACAACGGCTACTGCTGTTGCTCCTATTCCTAAAAGATGTTTAATTTTCATTGCTGTGCATATTATAAGTTCAACCTTACAATTTCTATTCCAAAAATAAAACCGAGGATAGATTTGCATAGATTTTGCTATTTAAATTTACTAATTAATATAGTATCATGAAAAAATATCTCAAAATAATCTCAATTTTTCTTTTAGCATTTACTTTTCAAAGCTGTTCTGCTCAAAAGGTTGACCCTCAAATAATAAACAATTTAGTAGGTTCAGACGAGTTTACTTTTCATGCTGAAAAAGCAAATCCTATGAATTATGACGTTATCAATGTTGTCAATTCAATTCCGAATGCACTTCAGCTTCGTACATTTCAAATCTCTGGTAACAACTATGGAATAGAAATAAAAAAAGGAGTGATGGAAGTTACGCTTCCTTATTTCGGTAGAGCGTTTACATCAACATACGGTTCATCTGATAATAGTTACAGATTTACATCAAAAGATTATGCCGTAACCAAAAGTCAGACTAAAAAAGGAAATTGGGTTTACAAAATCAAACCGAATGATGTGAGAAATGTTTCTGATATCAACATTGAAATTTATAAAAACGGAAGAGCATTAACATCAATCAGAAGTAATGACAGACAGCCAATTTCTTATGATGGATATATTTCTGAAAATGAAGTCTCAAAAGAAAAGGAAAAACTCTAATCTTTCTTAAGAAATTTCTCAACAAATAATTTTGCTTCGGTACTTGGATTTGAAACCAACGCTGAAGCATTTTTTTTATGCTGAATGTAGGCTTCTTCAAGTGATTCATTCCGCTTCATCATATTTAAAATATATTCCTGAACCCAATATTCAAAACGTTTTTCAGATTGTTCTTTTCGTACCAAATCAAACCGTTCTGTTTTCTTTTTTAAATCTATAAACTCATTGATTTTCTGGAAAACATCTGGCAAACCTTCATTGTATAAAGCAGAACCCAGCAAGACAGGAACTTTCCAATCTTTTTCTTTGGATGGGAGAAAATCTAAAGCACGTTTTAGTTCAAGCCTTGTATTCTTAGCTTTTTGAAGATTGCTTTCTTCCACTTTATTAATGAAAATAACGTCAACCATTTCCATAATTCCACGTTTGATGCCCTGAAGCTCATCTCCACCACCGATAATTTTTAAAAATAAAAAGACATCGGTAATATCTGCAACCAAAACCTCAGATTGACCTACTCCAACAGTTTCAATTAAAATATAATCATAACCTGCAGCTTCGCAGATCATCATCGTTTCGAAAGTCGTATTGGCAACTCCACCCAAAAATCCGGAACTCGGGGAAGGTCGGATGAATGCATTTTCTTCTTTTGCGAGTTCTTCCATTCTGGTTTTATCACCCAAAATACTTCCTTTGTTGATGGCAGAACTTGGGTCAATTGCTAAAACAGCGACTTTTTTACCATTTGAAATCGCCAATCTTCCAAAATTTTCAATAAACGTAGATTTCCCAGCTCCTGGAACTCCCGTAATTCCCACACGGATTGATTTTCCGGTAAGAGGCATAATTTTTTTCAATAAATCTTCCGCCTGATTACGATGTTCCTCCTTTTTACTTTCGACTAAGGTAATAGCTTTCGCAATCAGGCGTTTATTACCTGATTTTATACCTTCTATTAAGTCTTCAGTAGAAAATTTCATTTAATTCATTAAGTTTTTAAAGTGGGATGTGCCTCTTACATTTAAGTAATTCAAAAATATAAAAATAACCCTCATAATTAGAGTAAATACCTTATTAATTTTAATGCTTCTAAATTAAATACCATTCGTCGAAGCCTTTCAAGAATTGCTTACTTTTGTTTTAATCAAAAATAAACTTCATGAAAAACATATTTTTTGCTGCAGCTTTTGCTTCTGTTTTATTGGCATCTTGTACACCAAAATCTACACCGGTTGCTGAAGCTCCAAAGTCTGCAACAAGTACTGCTGAACAAATCGCTCAGGGAAAAACAATCTTTGAAAATTCATGCAAAAGATGTCATGGCTTACCAGACCCTACAGCATACACCTCTGTGCAATGGGTTGGTATTATGAATTCTATGGCGCCAAAAGCAAAGCTGACAGACGAACAGCATCAGTGGGTTTATGATTATGTAGTTTCAGTGAAAAAGTAAGGTTAAGATAAAATTTCACCAAAAACAAATTATTATGAAAAAAGTAGTTTTAAGTATCATTCTAGGTTCAGCCTTTTTAGCTTCATGCGGACCAAAAAGCGTTGCTGTAACCGGACCTAAATACACCTCATCTGAACAGTTAGCACAAGGACAGACCGTTTTCGAAAACTCTTGCAATAAATGTCATAAGTTACCGGATCCTGCGAAACATGATAATCAGGGATGGATAAAAACGCTAAGCAGAATGGCGCCAAAAGCCAAACTAACCGATGAGCAACACCAAATGGTTTATGACTATCTGATTTCAGTAAATAAAAAGTAGACTTTCTTCGGAAAGTCTTTTTTGTTTTAATTTTTTATAAGTTCCAATCCCAAACCTAGCTTTCCTGAAAGAATAATTTTCCCATTTTCCAGAAAATTTCCGGTTGCATAGTCATTGGAAATGAGAGTCGCACCGTCTAAATCTGCAAAATCTACAAGCCCCGCAAGAAGACATCCTGCAGAAATTCCAACTGTAGATTCTGTCATGCAGCCAATCATGATTTTGTAATTAAGTTCTTTTGCTTTTTTAATCATTTCTAAAGCAGGAGTCAATCCACCGCACTTCATCAGTTTAATATTGATGCTTTTGTAATATGGAATGAGTTCACTCAGCGAATCTATGTTCTGGCAATCTTCGTCTGCCATCCAGTTTGCAAAGTTTTCTTTATTTAAGATTTGATAATGATCAATTGGACGAGGCTGTTCCAAATATGAAAATTTTCGAACCTCTACATTTTCCTGAAGCCAAATACAGTCTTCATCAGAAAAACTTGCATTGGAATCTAAGGCGATATTTCTGTCTATTGCTAAAAGCTTTTCGACATGGTTTTTATCTAAACCTTTACATTTTACTTTAAACTTATTCCAGTTACTTTTTTCAATTTTTTGAATCTGCTGGTCTATTTCTGCGACGGAAATGGTAATTGAACTTTCCATTAAATTTTCAGAAGGAAGTTGATTGAGCTCAATAAAACTTTTTTTCTCCAACTTTCCGAAAAGATCCCAATATGCACAATCTAAAGCAGAGAGTAAAAAGGAATGCAGATTTAAACTTAATAAAAATTTAAAAAATTCTTTGGGATGAATGATTTTCTGAACTTCAATATGATGTTGGATTTCTTTTAATTTTACAACAAAACTTTGAAGATTAATCTGATAATAATCAATCGCCACACACTCGCCGTAACCTTTGCTATTTTGATGAGATAATTCAATCAGCAATGCATCGCGATGATTGTAGTTACCGTAAGCGATGGAGAATGTTTCTTTTAAATGAAGTTTTTTGAGTTTAAATCGTAATTCCATAATTAAATTTACAAAAAAAGGAGACTTATTTCGTCTCCTTCTTGTTTTTAGATTTCTTGGGCATTTTAGATTTTATAAATTTCTTTCGGCTCTTCATGAAATCAAGACTTTGCGCTGTGAAACAATATTTTTCTGCTTCAGTCAAAAACTTTAATGCATTCGGAAAACTTCCTCTCATCTCAGAAAGTAGAGCTCTGTAAAACCATAAAATCGATTTATCAATTCCTTTTATTTTTAAAGAATAGTTAATCAGTTTTTCAGCTTCCTGTAAATCTTCATTATCCAACAGACATTTGATGTAAAATTTTGGTGTATTCAGATTCGTGACATCACATAGCATCGCTTCCTCGAAATAGAGTTTTGCTTTTTCATAATCGTTGAGCATTTCGCTGTAGATTCTTCCCATCAGACAAAGGGAATCGGCATCTTCAGGGTCGTAAGAAAGCGCATAATTCAATGCTTCCAAACAATCTGGCAAGCTGTAAGGATAATTATCCAACGCTTCGAAATAGTATTTACTTTTAGTTAAGGTCATTTCTGTAATTTTTTAATTCGTTTTTCAGTTGATTTCTTTCTTTTTTGAAAGATTTTTCCTGATGATTCTTTTTAAAATCAGTTCCCGAGAATGTTCGGATCGGATTTCCTCTTTGAACATTCAAGTGATTGTTCCACGTCTCCTGCATTTGTTTTTCCAATTGTTGAATATGAAATTCCATCACTTTTTCTTTTAATCTGATGATGGAAATCTTTTTATTTTCCAACTGCGAACGGGAATCCTGCACGAAAACACTTTGTCCCGTTTTCAGATAAGTTGCACGAACTGCGGTTTCTACTTTATTCACATTTTGCCCGCCACTTCCCTGACTTCTCGCCGTTTGAAACTGAATTTCTTTCTCATTAAATTCAATTTTCTCTAAACCTTCCAATTCGAAAATCCCGATAAACCAGTTACTTCTTTTGTGCAGTTTTCTGAAAGCACTTTTTCCAATCCAAAGAATGCTTCCAAGCCAGGTTTTTAGAAATTCATTGACTTCTTTTCCTTTTAAAAGTAAAGTCGCAGATTTCAAAGTCAGGTTTTCATCGCCATTTTCACGGTGAATGATTTCGTAATCGATTTTATTTTGTTTTGCTTTCTCAAGGAAAACCTTCAGCACTTTGGCAACTACCCATTGACATTCTAAAGGTCCTCTTCCTGAGGTGATTTGTATTATTTTGTCCATTTGTTTTTTAATTTTTTTTGTCATTCCGACGAAGGAGGAATCTCTTTTGAAATGTTGAGATTCTTCACTACGTTCAGAATGACAGAGTGTATTTACTTATCCATCCTTACAATTCGAGGTTGAAACGTTCCGAGAATATCTACCAATTCACTTTGTGCGTTCATCACGTCGTTGATGTCTTTGTACGCCATTGGTGCTTCTTCCGCATTTCCGCCCATCAAGGTGACATTTTTGAGTTTTAATTCTTTCTTGATGTCATTCTGAGTAAAACGGTTTCTGCATTCGCCTCTCGAAAAAGCCCGTCCAGCTCCGTGTGAAGCCGAGTTCAGCGAATCGGGGTTTCCTTTTCCGCGGACGATGAAACCTTTTGCCGTCATTGATCCCGGAATCATTCCCAACTCGTTTTCGTTGGCCGGAGTTGCACCTTTTCTGTGGACGATCACTTCTTTTCCGTGGTGGATTTCTTTCCACGCAAAGTTGTGGTGGTTTTCGATTCTTGCTTTTAATCTGCCACCGACTGCTTTCACCAATCTTCTGTGAATATCGTCGTGACAAGCAGAAGCGTAATCTCCCGCAAGATTCATCGCCGTCCAATATTCTAATCCGAGATGCGTGTTCAAATCCAGCCACGCAAAGTTTTGTGCTTCTTTTGGCAATGGACATTGTTCGGTTGCCACTCTCGAATAATACTGAGCAATCTCAGCTCCCAATCCACGCGAACCACTGTGAGAAAGAATTCCGAGGTATTTTCCTTTTGGAAGATTGATTTGTTTATCTTCCTCCGTAATCTCCACTTCCCCGAATTCCACAAAGTGATTTCCGCCGCCGGAACTTCCCATTTGTTTGATGGCTTTTCCTTTTAATCTTCTCAAAATCGGAATTGAATCGAACGTATCTCTGTCGAAAATTTCGTGCTCGACGTGAGATTTGTGTGTTTCGTACATTCCAAATTTGGTATGTTCAGCAAGAGCTTTTTCATATTTGTCTCTTGCACCGTCTAGATATGAAACTGGTGTATCCAAAATACTGAGGCTCATTCTGCAACCAATATCCATCCCGACTCCGTAAGGAATCACCGCATTTTCTACGGCGAGAACTCCACCGATTGGAAGTCCGTAACCGCTGTGTGCATCTGGCATTAAAGCTCCCTGCATTGCAATTGGAAGTTTCAGTGCGGTGTACAATTGGTTTTTTGCTTCATCTGAAATGTTATTCCCGAAAATCTGAAATGATGCCCGATGAGTGTTGAGCATTCTTTTTTCTGTTTTCTTTGATGAAAGCAAAGCTTCTGCGATTTGTCCGAAGGTTAAATCTTTCTCGAAGTTCTCAGGATTCTGCTGGATTTCCTTTAAAAGAGATTTCACATAATGAATATTTTTGGTTGCAAAATTCCTCTTCATCACTTCCAAAGCGATGTTGATGCTCTGGTTGTTTGGATAGCCTAATTTTAATATATCTTTTCCTTTTAGTTTTAAATTTCCCATTGTTTTTTTAATAAAATGTTAGATATAAGACACGAGATGTTAGACTTTTTCGCATCAAATATTTTTACCAACTAAACTCTTAGTTGTTTGTTTTTTGTCATTCTGACGAAGGAAGAATCTCTTTTTCATATGTTGAGATTCTTCAATTCGCTTCGCTACTTTCAGAATGACAGAGCGTCATCCTTAGCCCCGATGGAAACGGCATCCTTTTTTGCATTGGCTTGATAAAAGCGTTGGCAAAAAAAGATACAGTGGACAGCGGGAAATTGCTCCTTAAAAAAATAATAAGTAACAATTCGACGTAGTCAATAAGCTCCTAAAAAATGATTTCGGGGAAACGTTTTGAGTTTGAAATATTGCGCAATAAAAAACCCGAAATCTTACGACTTCGGGTTTTGATATTTCATTATACTGTTGTTCTAAGAATGTACCAAACCACGAAGCCTCGCCTTTGCAAAAGGCAATCCTACTGATGTATGTTGATTGTATTTGAACATTACTTCGTTGTTTTTTTATTGGTTGAACTTGATTTTCAGATGCAAAGATATAAATTTTTCTGAAACTCAAAATTATTTTTTCTTTTTTTAAGTTTTTGACTTAAATAAATCTCATTTAAATGAAATTTCATTGTCGTGAATTCCAAATTAGTATATTTGCTTTTTAAACAAAAAATTATGAAAAAAAATTTAATGAGAAACCTATTCTATGTATTTGCGTTTGCAGTATTATTTTCCTGCAGTTCTGGCAACAATAATGATATACTGACGTATACGACCGATGCTACTCTCGGACTTTCACGTGTAAACCTCAACAAGATTTCGGATAAAATTCCGGTGGAAAAGATACTGAAAGAGAAGAAAGATTTGAATAACGATGAGAAATTTTTCCTGCAATTGGTCAACAAACCGAAAGAATCGGGAATTGACATCGATCAGCCTCTTTACTTTATCGCAGACCCTGGAAAATCGACTTACGACCCAGACATCAAAGCTTTTTTCTGGATTGATGATAAAGCAAAATTCCAGAAAAGTATGTCTGATCTTACGAAAACTAAAGTGACGATCGACAAAAAAGATTACATCTACGTTGACAGCAAATTAACGGGAAGCATAAAAGGTAAAATGGCTGTTGTGTCTAGCGATTATTCATACAGCAATCCTTACAATTCATATTCATCAGGAATGGACAATGTTTCTAAACTGAACGAAAAATATTTCACAGATTTCTGGGGAAGAAAAGGAACTGCTAATTCGGCAATAAAAGATCAGGTAAACAAATCTTTGGTAAGCGATAAAGACATCAGCGGATGGATGAATATTGCTTCTGTTGCGAGTTTTGCATCGAAAGGTTACATAGAAACTCTTGCTGTAAATAAGCTAATCAAAGATTCAGGAATTGGTTTTGATTTTAATTTTGACAAAGGAACATCTGAAATGGATACCAAAACGTTTTTCAACAGCGACATGAAAAAAATTGTTGAGAAATATTACGATAAAAACAGTATCAATTATGATTTGGTGAAAAATGTTGACCTAGATCAAGCTAAGTCTTTTTCTTTAGGATTTTTCAGTTTAGACTTTATGAAATATCTGATTAAAGAAGCTGGTTTTGAGGCGACGATCAATCATTATTTAGCATCAACAAACAAGACATTAGAAGATATTACTTCAACATTTACAGGTGATTATGCTTTTGTGGAATTTAAGCAACCTGCAGATTCTATGGATTATTACCGTTCAAACAATGCTTTTGTACTAGGTTTTAATCCGAAAAATAAAGCTCAGCTTACAACATTTCTACAAGGTCCTTTAGGAGAAGGTAAAAAGTATGTGATTGGTGACAATCAGGTAATTTTCTCTGAAGACAATAAAGCAATTTATCAGTTTAAAGGTAAAAAAGAAAGCAAAAATTCTAAGCTTAATAAAAAGT
Source organism: Chryseobacterium aahli (assembly GCF_022699665.1). Lineage (GTDB taxonomy): Bacteria > Bacteroidota > Bacteroidia > Flavobacteriales > Weeksellaceae > Chryseobacterium > Chryseobacterium aahli. Next base: position 177,111 of record NZ_JALDNB010000004.1, read on the forward strand.
CCGGAATCACTGCCTATTCTTGGTCAGACGGAAAAGATTACAACAGCAATAAAGAAAACAGCTCTGTGAAAATCATCGATGTAGTGAACGAATCTAAAGAAAATAACGGAGATATGGTTTCTAAAACGGTGTTCACTTTGGATAAGAAAGACGAGAATGCACTTTATTATTTAATCATGAATGGATAATATTAGTTTAGAAAATATTTCTCCAAAATATTTCACTCCCCGAAACGTCGAACAATCTGAAATCTGGAAGAAAAACATCCGTTTCAGAAAAGGTGACAAACACCTGATTGTAGCGCCGTCAGGGAGTGGAAAATCTACTTTGGCAACGGCTATTCTGGGAACTCACTTTCAGTATGAGGGAAACATCAAATATGACCAGCAAGTTGTAAAAGATTTACATCTTGAAAAGATTGTCAACAATAGAAAAAATGGGGTGAGTCTTCTCTTTCAGGATGTTCGTTTGATTAAAAACCTGACCATTTCTGAGAATATTCTGCTAAGAGTTTTTAATGAAGACCGAAAAAAATATATTCCTACTATGGAAGAATATGCAAAAAAATTGGGAATTGAAAATCTCTTGAATAAAAAAGCAGAAAACTGTTCGTACGGTGAGCGTCAAAGAAGTGCAATCGTGAGAAGCCTCATCAATCCTACGAATTTTTTGATCTATGATGAATGTTTCAGTCATTTGGATGTCAACAATAAGCAGATTGCGTTCAATTTGATTGACGAAGTATCTAAGCAAAGCGGAAGTTCAGTCATCTTTTTTGAGCTGAATAAATTTCCGTTCGAGCATCAATATCAACTTCTTCATCTCTAAATATTATGAAGAAATTTTTTAATTCAATCATCCTTTACGCCGGACTTTTCATTGCCTTTATCTTGGTGTTATCTTGTTTGCAGCTGTATGAAAATGCAAACAAACTTTTTGGAAGCAAAAGCAGTGAAGGAAATTACTGGCTGACATTCAGCAAAAAAATGACTCCCGACAATATCGGAAGAAAAGAGTTGCTTGGTTTTAACGAAAATGATATTGCCCAACTTAAAAAATGGACTGAGATAAAAAACGTCTATCCCTTTTCTGCCAACGAATTTAAAGCTTCGGCAAATGGCGGTGATTTTATTCCTTTCTATACCGATTTGTATTTCGAAAGTGTAGATTTGAAGGCTATCGATGTTCCTGTAACTGAGGAAGAGTTTAAAGTGAAAGGTGACGAAATTCCTATCATTATTTCAAGGGAATATTTGAATCTTTATAATTACGGATTTGCACTCAACCAAGGTTTGCCACAGATTTCAGAAGATTTTGCAAAGAAAATAGAGATCAATCTGAACATTACAGTCAACAAAGAAAATAAAACTTACAAAGGAAAACTCATCGGACTTTCAGACAGAATACATTCAGTTTTGATTCCTAAAAAGTTTTTGGATTCTTTAAATTTAGCTACAAAACCAGAACTTGCCACACAACCAAAGATTTTTAACCGGGTTTTGGTACAAGTAGCAGATTCCGGGGATGAAAAGTTGATTTCTAAAATGAATAAAAACGGCTACGAATCTAATCAGGAAAGTCTGCGCTCTGCAAAGATAAAGTCTAAACTTTTCCTTGTTTTAAAAGCCATCGCCGTGCTAGGAATTTTCATTTTTGCGTTGTGCCTTTACATTATTGTGAGTTTTATTAAAATTCAGTTTTTAGAAAAACAGGAAGAAGTTTCCATCAAAAACAGTTTGGGATATTCTCCGAGAAAAATGGTGAATGATATCAGCAGACGTTTTAGCATTCATTTGGTGATTGTATTGATTTTAAGTTTGATTCTTATTGCCGTAGGACAATATTTTGCTTCTGCCTCAACCGTTTCAAACGGATTATTATCATCGTACATCAATCCATTCCTTTGGTCGGTGATCATCATAATTCCGGTATTAGTTTATTTTTTCGTAAAAGAATTGATTTACCGCTGGCTCATTAAGTCATGGAAAATCTAAAGAAAATCTAAATAGAAAATGACCGTCAAAATTGGCGGTCATTTTCTTTATTGGTTGTGAATATGTTTTAATCTTTCGAACCCAAACCATCCATAGTATCTCCCATACCTTTGCTGGTCGTTGTAGAAACTCTTTCATTGTCTAAAAAGTAAACATTATGTTTTGCTTTTGCAATGATACCATTGTAAACATCTTCCGGTATGCCTGCTGTTTCTTCAGAATCACTCTGATTAACAGAAGGTTTATTATAAATCTTTAACGCTCCAAACTGATCTAATACCTTTTTTGCGCTTTGCGCCTCGGTAAGATTAGAAGTGTAGACCACGAGATTGACTTTGCCAATACTTTCTTTACTGTAAGCCGCTAAAATCTCATTATCATTTACAAAAACATGATCCCAGAAACTTTTTGTTTTTTCGTCATCCTGATAATTATCAACAGATGAATCGGCATCTAATTTAGATGTTGAAACAATAATATCTGATTCGTTAAATCCCTGATTTTTTAATTCTGCTTTGATTTCCTCTGTGTTTACATCTGCCGGAAATACTGAAATTACTGTATAAGCCATAATATTTTATTTTTTGGTTATGGTCTACAGTACAAAAGCTGTGCAAAAAGAAATCGATGGGGCTTTATTAACTTAAATTTAAAATAATCTAAGGTGATTTTAAAAGAAACTTTCTCTTTTTACACCGTCTCGTTTAAAAATCTATTCAAAATATCTACTGCACATTTTGGAAGGTTTGTACCAGGACCGAAAATAAAATCTGCCCCGTTCGCATATAAAAATTCATAATCTTGTTGCGGAATTACTCCACCAACGACAATCGTAATATCTTCTGCTCCGAGTTTTTTCAGTTCTTCAACGACTTGTGGAACCAAAGTTTTGTGACCAGCTGCCAAAGAAGATACTCCCAAAATATGAATATCATTTTCTACAGCCTGTTTTGCCACCTCTTCTGGAGTTTGAAACAAGGGAGCAACATCAACGTCAAATCCCATATCAGCAAAGGCAGTTGCTACCACTTTTGCACCACGGTCGTGACCATCTTGTCCCATTTTTGCCACCATAATTCTTGGGCGGCGACCTTCTTCTTCTTCAAATTTTTGGGTAAGCTGAAGTGCCTGGCCAAAGTATTCGTTTTTACCTGCATTCATAGCGTAAACTCCTTGTATGGTTCTGATGTTGGCTTTATAACGTCCGAAAGTTTCTTCCATCGCATCGCTCATTTCGCCCAAAGTAACTCTTCTGCGAGCAGCTTCGATGCATAATGCCAATAGATTTCCGTTTCCGGTTTTTGCAGATTCACGGATTTCATTTAAAATTTCTTCAACCGCTTCAGAATTTCTGCTTAATCTGATAGATTCAAGTCTTTCAATTTGTTTTCTGCGAACTTCTGTGTTGTCGATATCTAAAATCTCCAATTGCATCTGTTTTAAATTTGATTTAAAAGAGTTGACACCAATGATAAATTCTTCGCCACTATCGATTTTTGCTTGTTTTATTGCGGAAGCTTCCTCAATTCTCATCTTTGGAATTCCGGCTTCAATGGCTTTCGTCATTCCGCCTTCTTTTTCAACCTCATCGATGAATTTCATCGCTTCTTCAATCATCTGCTGCGTTAAAGCTTCTACTAAATTGCTTCCACCCATCGGGTCAACGACATCGCAGATTCCGCTTTCCTGCTGAAGAATAATTTGCGTATTTCTAGCAATTTTCGCCGAATAATCTGTCGGAAGCGCAATCGCTTCATCCAAAGCATTGGTGTGTAAAGATTGAGTTCCACCTAAAGCTGAAGATAAAGCTTCTATGGCAGTTCTTGTGATATTATTAAATGGTTCTTGTTCAGTTAAAGACCAACCAGAAGTCTGAGAATGCGTTCTCAGGGCTAAAGATTTTGGATTTTGTGGATTAAATTGTTTCAACAATGTTGCCCAAATATATCTTGCAGCACGCATTTTTGCAATTTCCATGAAGTGATTCATTCCGATTGCCCAGAAAAATGAAAGTCTTGGAGCGAAATCATCGACGTTCATTCCTGCTTTTATTCCGGTTCTTACATATTCTAAACCATCGGCTAAAGTGTAAGCCATTTCGAGAACCGGCGTGGCTCCGGCTTCCTGCATGTGATACCCTGAAATTGAAATTGAATTGAATTTCGGAATATTTTTAGAAGTATATTCAAAAATATCAGCAATGATTTTCATGGAAGGCGTTGGCGGATAAATATATGTATTTCGCACCATAAATTCCTTCAAAATATCGTTCTGAATGGTTCCTGAAAGCTTATCCTGGGAAACGCCCTGTTCTTCTGCAGCGACAATATAGAATGACAAAATCGGCAAAACCGCACCATTCATCGTCATGGAAACTGAGATTTCATCTAACGGAATTTCATTAAACAAAATTTTCATATCCTCAACAGAATCAATCGCAACACCGGCTTTACCAACATCACCTACAACTCTTGCATGGTCGGAATCATACCCTCTGTGCGTCGCCAAATCGAATGCCACGGAAAGTCCTTTCTGACCAGCCGCTAAGTTTCTTCTGTAAAAAGCGTTAGATTCTTCTGCAGTTGAAAATCCTGCATACTGACGAACTGTCCAGGGTTTTTGAACATACATCGTTGAGTATGGACCTCGTAAAAAGGGTGTAATTCCCGGAGAAGTCTTAGTAAGAGAATCATCTTTTACGTCTTGTCTTGTGTATGATGATTTTAGTTCTAATCCATCTTTTTCAAATGGGTAGATTTCAGTTTGCTTTTCTGATATTATAAATTGGGGATTTTTATTTTGAATTTCCCTTCTCATGAGTTCTGATTTAAGATTTTAAAAATAAGCATTTTTGCGGTAACAAATCTGTCCTAATTTTCATATAAAAAAAGCGACGTTGCAATGCTGCAAAGTCGCCCTTTAATTCTATAATTTTCAATTATTTTCCAAGCTTTTTAATTCCCATTTCATACAAAGCAAAAGAAATCAAATCTGCATTTTCGCTGATTACCTGATCGGTCGCTCTTCCTGCACCATGACCTGCATTCTTTTCAATTCTTACCAATATTGGGTTTGCACATTTCTGTTTGTCCTGCAATTCTGCGCCGAATTTAAATGAGTGCGCCGGAACCACTCTGTCATCATGATCACTTGTAATAATCATTGTTGAAGGATAGCAAGTTCCTGCTTTTACATTGTGAACCGGAGAATATGATTTCAGATAATCAAACATTTCTTTGTTGTCTTCGGCAGTTCCGTAATCGTAAGACCAACCTGCTCCGGCAGTAAATTTATTGTACCTCAGCATATCTAAAACGCCAACTCCTGGGAAAGCTACTTTAGCCAAATCCGGACGCATCGTCATCGTTGCACCAACCAACAATCCGCCGTTTGATCTTCCTGAAAGTGCCATATATTCTTTTGAAGTGTAGCCTTTGCTTTGTAGGTATTCTCCTGCAGCGATAAAATCGTCGAATACATTTTTCTTTTGCATTTTAGTACCTGCATCGTGCCATTTTTTACCATATTCACCACCACCACGAATATTCGGAACGGCATAAATTCCACCATTTTCCATCCAGATGGCATTGACAACTGAGAAAGAAGGCTGTAAACTAATGTTGAAACCTCCGTAAGAATATAACATCGTAGGGTTTTTTCCGTCCAGCTTTGTTCCTTTTTTGTAATTAATCATCATCGGAACTTTTGTGCCGTCTTTTGATGTGTAAAATACCTGTTCAGAAACATAATCTTCAGGATTGAATTTCACTTTTGGCTTTTGATATACCTCAGATTTTCCGGTATCTGCATTGAATTTATAAGTAGTTCCCGGCGTAATATAGTTGCTGAAAGAATAGTACATTTCTTTCTCTTTTTCTTTTCCGCCAAATCCGCCGACATTACCTTTTCCAGGCAAAGCAATTTCTCTGATTAGTTTTCCTGTTTTATCAAACTGTTTTACTTTATCAATAGCATCAACCATATAGGTTGCAAAGAAATAACCGCCACCACCAGAAATTCCCAGCACATTTTCTGTTTCAGGGATAACATCTTTCCAGGTTTCGGGAGATGGGTTTTGGATAGTTGTTTTTACCAAACGCATATTCGGAGCATCTTTATCCGTAAAAATGAAAAGATTGTCGCCTTCTGTATCTACCAAATTTACATTGATATCAAAGCCTTTATTAATTTGAACAAAGTCACCGCCTTTCTTTAAATCTTTAATGTATAATTCATTTCCGTTGGTTGCGTTCGCTGCAGAAATGATTAAATATCTTTGGTCTTCAGAAATACCTGCTCCCAAATATCTTCTCGGAGTTTTATCTCCACCGAAAATCAATTGATCTGCAGATTGTTTTGTGCCTAATTTGTGAAAAAACACTTTATGTTTATCAGTCATTCCAGACAAAACTGTTCCTTCTTTTGGCTTATCATAGCTTGAATAGTAGAAACCTTCATCGCCTTGCCAGGAAATTCCGCTGAATTTTACATCAACGATTGTTTCGTCGATTTGTTTTTTGGTAATAGCGTCGAGGATGATGATTTTATTCCAGTCGCTTCCGCCTTCTGAAATTGCATACGCTGCTAAATTTCCTTTTTTGTTGAAAGATAAGCTTGAAAGCGAAGTTGTTCCTTTTTCCGAAAATTTATTCGGATCTAAAAATACTTCTGTAGTCTTAGTTTTGTTATCGGTTCTGTACAATACAGATTGCGCCTGAAGTCCGTTATTTTTATAATAATACGTATAATCTCCTTCCTTGAAAGGTGCACCAATTTTTTCGTAATTCCAGATGTCTGTTAATTGCTTTTTAATTTGCTCTCTGAAAGGAATTTTTGATAAATAATTCTGACTGTAAGCAACTTCTTCATCGACCCATTTCTTCGTAGGTTCAGAGTCATTTTCTAAATCTCTGTACGGATCTGCCACAGCAGTTCCAAAATAAGTATCGGTCTGATTTCCTTTTACTGCTTTAGGATAATTCATTTTCTGAGAATAAAAAGTTGCTGAAAACAAAACTCCAGCCGTTAATAAGATAGGTTTAAGATTCATTGTGAATGATTTTCTCAAATTTAAGGAAAGTTGTGGGAATAAAAAAAGTTCCAATAAAAATGGAACTTTTATGATATAATCTATTATGAGCGAATCAATTTATTCATTTGATCCGAAACTTTCCAAATAGAAATCAGTAAGGGTAGAAACAATTTGATCGGGGCTTCCGTTCCAATAATATATTTTATTATCCTGTTTAAGTTCATACAAGCTAAACTCCTGTTCAATTTGCACTGTTTTATCTGCATTCTTAAAATCCTGAACAGCCTGAACCAGATATTTTTTTAATTCTTCAGCTTTTACTTTTTGAGGATCACCTGCAGGTCCTGTCATTAGTTTTGTAGGCACTTTAAAACTAACGATATACTTTATTTCGGCGATTTTTTCATCTTCAATATATTCGTTAGGAACAACTTTTATATTTTTAATCGTCAGCTTTGCGATTTTAAAATTCCCGAACATAGCTGTAAAATAATCTTTTGCTTCTTTTTTACAAGCAGAAGCAGTAGTTTTAGAAAAAGCCGAAAGGAAATTCTCCACAGTAGAGCTCAACATTTCTTCTGAAGTCTCCTTAAAATTTACTTGATAAGCATTCTGACCTTCTACTGTTGGTCTTAAATAATCATTCAGCTTATCTAAAGCAATATCATCATTGTTAACAAAGGTTTCAAAATACATGTTAAATACTTCGCTCGGCTTTTTCACTTCCGTTTGAGCGACAAGCTGCTGTCCTAGCATTGTAAAGAATAGCAATAAAAAAATTCTGTAATTTTTCATTATAAATATTTTAGTGAGTATACTTTCTGATTTAATCATTTGAAAAAGGAAAGCCTCTGAAAAATCAGAGGCTTGTTTTGTATATTTTGTAATTCTTAATAATTCTCCTCTTCACCTTTCATTTTCTCTGCATTTTCTGCCATGATAACCGCATCAATCATTTCTCCGATATCACCATTCATGTACGCATCAAGATTATACATTGATTTATTAATTCTGTGGTCGGTAACTCTTCCCTGAGGATAATTGTACGTTTTGATTTTTGCAGAACGGTCACCGGTAGAAACCATCGATTTACGCTGTGCAGCAATATCTCCCACAGATTTCTGAACTTCGATATCGTATAATTTGGTACGAAGCATTTCCATTGCCAACTCTCTGTTTGCCAACTGAGAACGAGCCTGCTGACAAACAACCACCATTCCTGAAGGTTTGTGCGTCAACTGTACTTTGGTTTCAACCTTGTTTACGTTTTGTCCACCCGCTCCACCTGAACGTGAAGTCTGCATTTCGATATCTGCCGGATTTAATTCAAAATCAATTTCTTCAGCTTCCGGTAAAACAGCAACAGTAATTGCTGAAGTATGCACTCTACCTTGAGATTCTGTTTCAGGGACACGCTGTACACGGTGAACTCCAGATTCAAATTTCATGATTCCGTACACGCCATCACCTTCAATTTTGATGATCAATTCTTTATACCCTTTTGCAGCTTCACTGGAGTCTGTTATTTCGTGCTTCCAGCCTTTAGTTTTAAAAAACATGGCATACGCTCTGTAGACATCTTCCACGAAAATCGCAGCTTCATCACCACCTGTTCCGGCACGAAGTTCTACAATCACATTTTTATCATCGGTAGGATCTTTAGGAATTAAAAGAACTTTTAATTCTTCTTCAAGACCTGGAAGTTTCCCTTGAGCTTCTACTTTTTCTTCTTTAGCCATATCGACCAAATCTCTGTCTGAACCATCTGCAATGATTTCCTCAGATTCTGCGATATTGTCTAAAGCACCTTTATATTGATTGTAAACATGTACAATTTTTCCTAAATCGCTGTATTCTTTATTTAACGAAGAATATTTTTTCTGATCCGAAATTACGTCTGGCTGTATAATAAGGTCTGCAACCTCATTATATCTTTGTTTTATCGCTTCTAATTTTGGAATTAATGACTTAGACATATTAAAAATTTAGTTTGCAAAGATACGGAATTGAGAACTAAGAAAAAAGCCGATTTGCTTGAGTCTTATGATGTTCTATATTTTTAAATTAAAAACAAAAGCCTATGCAAAATACATAGGCTTTCTCTGTAAAATAAAATTAAAAATTTAAAGATTTTGGATTTGGTGTATGTTGATTTTTTAGTTTTTAATAATTTTTTTTGAAATCTTCTGTCCGTTTTTCAAAGCTAATTCTACAATATAAAATCCGCTTGGCAAACCGTTCATATTGATTTGGTAATTGTTAAACGGTACATTCATTCTTTGGCCAACGACATTTGTTACATTTACATTTTGAATTTCTGAATCAACTTTTACATTAAGAATTCCGTTGGTTGGATTAGGATAAACGCCTACAGTAACTTTTCTTATATCTGAAGTACTTAGTCCTGACGTATCTTTTATACATCTTACCGACGCTCCCTGACCTCTGGAAGCTCCGGACGACGGATTTGCCGACGAAGTTCCTACATAAAGAAACCTCCCTCCGGAATTAGAAGTATCAGAGCTCCAGAAATATCCTCTTTGACCTACAAAATCGAACGTTCCGTTTGTAAAAGATCGGTTACCTCCTGCCGGTAATTTTAATTTGCTGCTATACGCCATTGCAGGATTAGATATCCCTTCTGCATTGACCGCTGTCGTCCATTCTGCCTGAGACGGCATTTTCCATCCCTGGCCAATTGCTTTACACGGGTCAGCACCGTTCGAAGATGATACCGCTGAAGCATTTACTGCTGTCCATTGATCACTTAATGCATTGGTACTCCACCATCTTTCAGAAGCGGATGAGCCTATGATAAAAGATCCTGATCCATTCAGTCCATCCGGAGAATTGATTGACGGAATTGCAGATGTTTGAGAGTTTCTCAACTGATGACCATCGTCCCATCTTCCCCACTGGAAAAGATCTCCGTAAGAATCTGCATCTGACTGAGATGTTGCCACCTGAGCGCTTCCTAAATTCTGCTGTAGCCAAATTTTACCATCTGCTCCACGTACCGTCGTGTAAACTACTGACTGCCCTCTGTAATTAAAAGTTACACATCCTGTGTCTCCCGGATTATTGCCGGGATCAGTATTGTTGCATGTAATAGAAGTTGACGGCAATGCAATTCTCTTCACCTTCACACCATTTTGTGAATAGGTAAGAACTAATGAATTATTTGCTGCATCATATTGCAAATCGTTATATACAGCAGTACCATCAGAGACAAAATCACCACCAAAAGTTTCCCAAGTATCAGATGTTGAATTATATTCATAAACCGTATTTTTTCCATTGTTCACAGCCCATCCGCTTGCAACAGCGTAAAGTTTTCCGGCAGGAGTTACGGCGATTGATACATTATAAAGATTATCAGAAATTCCAAAATCGGCATTTCCCACTTGTAACCAGTTGGTTCCGTCAAACTTTTTAACATTAAGACGTCTGTTATTGGATGGTGCTGAAGCGTAAATAACATAGATTGTATTGTCTGCTCCCAGCGCAAAGTCTGCTGTAGAATTGACCCCCTCTGTAAATGTGCTTCCCACACTTGTTCCACCAACTAATGACCATTGATCTGATGAATTTGCCGTTGCAGAGTTTTCAAAAACTTTTACACCCGAAGAAATTCCACAAACATATATTTTACCATTAGTCCCTACGAGCATTTCTGAGAACGATGGTGTTCCAAAACCGTTGGCACCAACCTGTTCCCATGTATTATTTACGTAACGTTTTACAGATCCTGATTCTGCATTGGAGTACACAAAAATAGTATTGTTTGGAGATACAGCAGAAGCCTGATGATTAATAGTAGCTGCAAATGGTTTTGCATAAGAAGTCCATGCATTTCCATCAAATTTTCTGACTTCCATTCCTGCATTGGGATATCCGTCCTGGTTGGTATAAAATACATTTCCTAAGTTATCTAATGATAAAGAGTTAAATGTTGCCGATCCTGTTGTGATACCTGCTGTGCCTCCAAGATAAGACCACGAAGTTCCGTTAAATTTCTGCACCGATCCTTTGGTAACAGAAATATCATAATAGGAAACATAATAATTTCCCTGTGCATCAATTGCCAGATTATTATAACTGCTTGCCCCTGCAGAAATTGTGGCAGAACCTACATCTTCCCACTGTTGTGCATACGCCAGACCTCCTGTAATAAAAAGCAATCCTAAACCCACTTTTGCTATTTTACAATATAAATTTTTAAACATGATCAATCTTATTTTTATTTATTCTAAATTTAATTTAATTTTGCACAAAATTACATTTCATACTTGGGGCAGACTTATCATTTTCAATTTATTTGTTATCTAGTCTTAAACCAATGAATATATCATTTAAAAGAAAAAATCTCATGCAGAAGCAAACTAAAAAAGGATTGATATTTATGTCTGATGACATCAAAATAGTATTTCATGATGATTCGGAGGTGAATAATTTTATAAAAACTAATTATGTTGAAGGAAAATCAAGCTTCAATCTATTGTTTCTTTTAAGTCCGGATATCAATCTGAATGCAAGCGATTGCAAAACCCAATTTACTTTTAAAAAAAATCAATACATTCTACATTACACCTCAGAAGAAAGCCAGGCTGAACTCTGGACGAATAAGGAATCTTTGAAATACCTTCAGATTCAGATTAGGTATCAATATATTTTTAATTTAATCGACCCAAAATCTAACCGTGAAAGCGCTGAAATTCTTGAGCAGATGATTCATAATAATTTCATTTTCCTGCATAAAGAAACTCCACCCAACATGACGGTAGAAATGCATATGATTATTAAAGAAATTCTGAGTTACTATCGAAAAGGTGTGATGCAGAAACTTTTTGTGGAAGCTAAAATTATTAAGCTGTTAATCTTAATTTTAGAACAGTTTAATGAAAAAGATACGGCGCAAGATTTGCCTGAAACACCTTTACTTATAAAGAAATTTGTTGACGACAACTTTCATAGAAATATAAAAATAGAAGAGATCAGTAAAATTTTAGGAATCAATGAAAGCAAGATCAGAAAAGAGTTTAAAATTCATTATCACATAACCATTGTCGACTATATATCTGAGCTCAGAATGCTGAAAGCCAAGAAATTGATAGTCAATAAAGAACTAATGATCAAAGAAATTGCAATAGACTGTGGCTATGAATATGTTCAAAATTTCACCCGTGCTTTCAAGAAAAAATTTGGCATTTCTCCGGAAAAATTGCGAACAGACACTATCTGAAAACAGAAAAACCACCGATAAATCAGTGGTTTTATATATGTTGTTTTGCTATGATATTACTTTTCCAGAATTAAGGTGGAAAAGCAATGACATTCAATTAATGATGTCCTTTGTCGTGCCCGTGGCTATCGTGTATGAAAGGTCCGTGACCTTTTGGCTGGTTGAAGATTACTTCAACACCTTCTTGCTCTGTAATCAATTTTCTTCTGATGTCTTCAGGATCGAAAGGTTTTACCTTACCGAAATATTCTTTCAAACCTTCTGTTAACCACAAAGGGATAACGAAACCGAAAAACATAAAAATACACCAGAATCCTACTAGGAACATTGTAACAAAATAGATTGTCCAAAGGAACTGATAAAACGGCCAAAATGCTGATAACATCATCTTTCTTATAGATTTTAGGCAAAAATAGGACTTTTTTCTTTTTCATCAAAAGATATAGAACCTAAATTTTGCAATTTGTTTTTATTTTAAACTAATTGATCTGGATATTAGAAGTTAGATGTTAGACATTAGACTACAATTGTAACTCTAAAATTGTTGCATATAACTCTCAAACCTAAAATTTTAATGCGCAAGATTGGCGAAAAAGTCATTTCCTTTATCATCAGTAATGATGAATGCAGGGAAATCTTTTACCTCAATCTTTCTTACTGCTTCCATTCCTAATTCCGGGAAATCTACCACTTCTACCGATAAGATATTTTCTTTTGCCAAAATCGCTGCAGGACCACCAATTGAACCGATGTAGAAACCTCCGTATTTGTGACAAGCGTTGGTGACATCAGCAGTTCTGTTTCCTTTTGCCAGCATCACCATACTTCCGCCATGACTTTGGAATTCATCCACATAAACGTCCATCCTTCCTGCGGTTGTCGGTCCGAAACTTCCTGAAGCCATTCCTTCTGGAGTTTTTGCAGGTCCTGCATAATAAATCGGGTGATTTTTGAAATACTCAGGCATTGGTTGTCCTGCATCCAACAATTCTTTGATTTTTGCGTGAGCAATATCTCTTGCAACAATCAAGGTTCCGTTCAATTTTAATCTTGTTTTGATTGGATACTTCGACAATTCAGCCAAAATCTCAGGCATTGGCTTATTCAAATCAATATCAACCGCCGCTTCTAAATGTGGCGGAGTTGCTGGTAAAAATCTTTTCGGATCCTGTTCTAATTGTTCTAAGAAAATTCCTTCTTTGGTTATTTTTCCTTTAATATTTCTGTCAGCCGAACAAGAAACTCCCATTCCGACAGGGCAAGAAGCCGCATGACGAGGAAGTCTGATTACACGAACATCATGTGTTAAATATTTTCCACCAAACTGAGCACCAATCGCACTTTCCTGACAGATTTTCTGAACTTTTGCTTCCCATTCCAAATCTCTGAACGCCTGTCCGGCTTCATTTCCTTCTGTCGGAAGATGATCATAATATTTTGCAGATGCTTTCTTTACTGCAGCTAAATTTGCTTCAGCAGAAGTTCCACCAATCACTAAAGCCAAGTGGTAAGGCGGGCAAGCTGCAGTTCCCAAGTCTGAAATTCTCTCTTTTACAAATGCTTCAAGCGACTTTTCGTTTAATAAAGATTTTGTTTTTTGATACAGGAAAGTTTTGTTGGCAGAACCACCACCTTTAGTCAAGAACAAAAACTCGTAATAATCTCCTTTTTTAGCATAAATATCAATCTGCGCAGGAAGATTTGAACCAGAATTTTTTTCATCAAACATTGTCAAAGGCACGACTTGAGAATATCGCAAGTTTCTTTTTTGATAGGTATTGAAAATTCCTTTGCTTAAATATTCGCCATCTTCAACCCCGGTGTAAACATTTTCACCTTTTTTACCCATTACGATTGCTGTTCCGGTATCCTGGCAAGAAGGCAAAGCTCCTTCTACTGCTACAGCAGCATTTTGTAACAAGTTATACGCAACGAATCTATCGTTATCTGTCGCTTCAGGATCATCAATAATTCTTCTTAAACTTTCTAAATGCGAAGAACGAAGCATAAAAGAAACATCAGCCATCGCTTCTTCAGCCAATAGCTCAAGACCTTTTGGATCGATGGTTAAAATTTCTCTCTCACCATGTTGTCCAACTTTCACATAATCTGAAGTCAATTTTTTATAAACCGTATCATCTTTCAAAATTGGATACGGATCCTGATATTTAAAATCCATTTACTTTCTATTTTCGGTGCAAAAATACGGCTTACACAAAAAAACATGATCAAAATCAACAACTTTACATTGTATTTATAATGATTATAAATTGCGAGGTTTTTGATTTCTCATTAACTTTATGCAAAACATATTTTTAACCACAAAAGACACAAAAGTTTTAAACACATTAGTTATTTAAGTTTAAATTAATACTTTTTTTTTAAGAACACCTAAGTTTCCGAAACCTCTTCGAGATTTCATTTTGTGAACTTTAAAGAATTTTTTATTAATCTTAATTTAAACTAAATCTTTGTGCCTTTTGTGGCTTAATATAAATCTAAATAAAAATTTTAATCACAATGAATTACAGAATAGAAAAAGACACCATGGGTGAAGTGCAGGTTCCTGCAGACAAGTTTTGGGGCGCACAGACAGAACGCTCAAGAAACAATTTTAAAATCGGTCCGGAAGGTTCTATGCCTCACGAAATCATCGAAGCTTTTGCTTATTTGAAAAAAGCCGCAGCCTTTACAAACACAGATTTAGGAGTTCTTCCTGCTGAAAAAAGAGATATGATCGCAAAAGTTTGTGAAGAAATTCTTGAAGGAAAACTTAACGATCAGTTTCCATTGGTTATTTGGCAAACCGGTTCCGGAACGCAGTCGAATATGAATGTGAATGAGGTGATTGCCAATCGTTCGCACGTAAATGCAGGAGGAAATCTAGGAGACAAAACAGAAGTTCATCCGAATGATGATGTCAACAAATCTCAGTCTTCAAACGACACATACCCAACCGCAATGCACATCGCAGCTTATAAAAAAGTGGTTGAAACTACAATTCCTGCGGTTGAAAAACTGAGAGATACTTTAGCTGAAAAGAGAGAAGCTTTTAAAAATATTGTAAAAATCGGAAGAACACATTTGATGGATGCCACTCCTTTGACTTTAGGTCAGGAATTTTCAGGATATGTTGCTCAATTAAATTACGGTATTAAAGCTTTAAAAAACACTTTACCCCATCTTTCCGAACTTGCTTTGGGAGGAACGGCTGTCGGAACAGGTTTGAATACACCTCAAGGTTACGATGTAAAAGTTGCAGAATATATTGCAAAATTCACCAACCTTCCTTTTGTGACAGCAGAAAATAAATTTGAAGCTTTGGCTGCTCATGATGCCATTGTAGAATCTCACGGAGCATTAAAACAATTGGCGGTTTCTTTATATAAAATTGCTCAGGATGTACGATTATTGGCTTCAGGACCACGTTCTGGAATTGGTGAAATTCACATTCCGGAAAATGAGCCAGGTTCATCAATCATGCCCGGAAAAGTAAATCCTACACAGAATGAAGCGTTAACGATGGTTTGCGCTCAAGTTTTAGGGAATGATACAACGATTTCATTCGCGGGAACTCAGGGAAATTATGAATTGAATGTTTTCAAACCAGTGATGGCTTACAATTTCTTACAGTCGTCTCAGTTGATTGCGGATGCATGTATCTCGTTTAATGATCATTGTGCAGTTGGAATTGAACCCAACCATGACAGAATCAAAGAATTGGTCGATAAATCTTTGATGCTAGTAACTGCTTTGAATACGCATATCGGTTACGAAAATGCCGCAAAAATTGCAAAAACCGCTCATAAAAACGGAACTACGTTAAAAGAAGAAGCCATTAATCTTGGCTTTGTAACTTCTGAACAGTTTGACGAGTGGGTGAAGCCTGAAGATATGGTGGGAAGTTTAAAATAATATACCACTTCATAAAAACAAAACACTCCGTAGAAAAATCTGCGGAGTGTTTTGTTTGTTAATATGAATGTGTTAAAACTACAGTCCAAATCCTATGCCAAAAATAATGGCTTTGTCATTTTCGAAGTGATTTCCTTTGAAAAAGTTGCTGAAATCTTTTTTCACGAAAAGACTGATGTTGTCGTAAGAAACCGTAAACTGCGCACCATACACAAAAGGATTTACCTGATAATTGCCTCTGTCTCTGAAATCCGGACCGTCACCTCTTACAATGTTGTTAGTTGACATTTTTACGCCTCCATACATATTCGCAGCAACTCTAAATCCATCAGAGTAAGGTCTGTACTGAACATCCATTCCAGCATTTTTCAGCTTTGAGAAATTATACTGAATACCCAGCGGAACCATAATGTAGCCTGTTCTTAATTTAGTTTTATCAACATCGCCGCCATAGTTTGCTAAATAAACTCCTGCATTGGCATCTTTAGCAAAAATCATATTATTATCTGGACGAAGCGTTCTCCATGAAAATCCGATTCCTGAAGTTAATCCCCAAGGACTCGTTCTGCTAAACTGATAATTAAATTTCAAACCAAATTCAAGATTGCTCGCATATCCCATGTTTTTATCTAAGTCATTATCCGGAAGGTCATTGGTAAGATTCATAATACCGTAAGTGAAATATCCTGAAAAATCTTTCGTTGGCCGGAACTTCTTCATCAGTTTCGCTTTCAATTCTTCATTAGAAGTCACATCAGAATTCAGCAATGAAAATCTTACCTGCTTTTGGATTACATTATCCAGATCAAAACCCAAAGATTCAATTCTCTGATCAATTTTCTCAGAATAATTATCTGCAATCTGAGATTTTTGCTTATCAAATTCCGCTTTATCTAAACTTTTAGTTTGAAGAGCAAGTAATTCTGCTTCCATCAGATTTTTCTCCTCCTGAATAATCTCATTGATCTTCATAGAATACTCTTCAATCTTCTCTTTTACAATAGGACTTACTTTTGTTTCGCTTTTAGAAGAAAGGTCTATTTTAAGCGATTTTTGTGCATTCATTGATGTAGCAACAAGGCACAATATTCCTGTAATGATAAATTTCTTAATCATAGTATTATTATTTTTTAAGTTTAAATTGATTTAATTTGAATTGAGATCAACCTTTGCAACGTTGCTTCCATCTTTCGATTTTTCGATAACGCTTTTATGTTCTACGGAGAAAAGTAAAGTTGAAGGATCAACATATCTTTTCTTTTTGACTTGAACTTTTGCCGAATCTGCTTTTGCAATAATTTTCTCTGCCGGAATCTGAGAAATCTGTACAGCAATCTCTTTAGAATTTTCTTTAATGATAGGAAGCATCTGTTTTTCTTCATTAATTTCAGGACTCATCACTTCAGATTTTGTAGAAGCTAAATTCTCAACTTTATTTTGCTTTTCCTGATTTTGCTGAATAATTTCAGGAGTATTTTTAATTTCAGATTTTACAATCGGGTCTTTTACAAGAGTTTCTTTCTGTGCAACCTGAATTTCTGATGATTTGTTTTCATTAAAAATCAAAACGGCTCCCAAACTGATCATTAAAACTAAACAAGCCGCCACCAAAAACCAATTGATTTTTTTTGTCTGAGCGTCGCCAACTATTTGAGTCTGCGTTTCAATTTCAGACCACAAATCTCTTGAAGGAGAAATCTCTCTCTCGTCGACTTGCTTTTTGATCTGATATTCCAAATTATTTTTAGACGTGTTCATTTTTCAGTTTTTTTTGTTGTTGAAAGTAAATCTTTCTCAATTTTTCTTTGGCTCTGAAGAGTTGCGTTTTGCTTACAGCGGTAGAAATATTCAAAGTATCTGCGATTTCCTGATGCGAATATTCTTCAATCACATAAAGGTTAAAAACCATTCTGTAAGCATCCGGAAGCTGATCTAAAAGTTCCTGTGCATTAAAATCAAAGACGATTTGCTCTTCATGAATTTCTTCCAAAACAGAAGCGTTGACGTCGTCGAGATAAAAAACCGTTTTGTGGCTTTTAATAAAATTGAGACACTCGTTAACCACAATTTTTCTCGCCCAACCTTCAAAATTTCCTTCACCTCGAAAGCTTTCAATATGTTTAAAAATTTTACAGAATGCTTTGATTACGCAATCCTCCGCCTGATAAATATCGCTGATGTAGCTTTTTGCCACACTCAGAAATTTCTTTACACTCTGATCATAAAAGATTTTCTGCGCGGCCGGATCCTGTTTTTTCAAACGGCTCAGCAAATCTTCTTTTTTATTTTTAAACAAAAGCTTCATGGTTGTTATTCTGTTTCTACTATAAAGACCGTAAAAAGTTGAAAAGGTTACACAAAAAAAATATTTTTTGTTCTCAAAATGATAACTAACTGAAAATGAACAATAAAAAAAATCCAATTTCTGATAAAGAAACTGGATTCTGACTTTAATTTAAACTGGGATATTCACCTGATCGGCAAAATATTGCTCTAAATCTTTCAATGTTTCCGGATTGGTTTGGATATCTTTTACCTGAAGACCTTTATTGACAACAACAATTCGGTTGCAGACCTCGGTGGTATGCGCCAAATCATGACTTGAAATTAAGAATGTAACACCACTTTGCTTGGATAATTCTTTAATTAAATTCTTCAATTTGATCTGTGTAGAAGGATCAAGATTGGCAAACGGCTCATCCAAAATGACTATTTCCGGATTTCCGATAATCGCTCCTACAATTCCTACTTTCTTTTGATTTCCTTTGGATAAATCTCTCACGTATTTTCCGGAGTTGACAATTTCACCATTAAAAAGATCATGGAACTGCTTCAGAAACTCGTCTACCGAAGCTTTATTTTGCCCTCTCAGTTCGCCGATGAAATAAAAATATTCCTCCGGCGTCAAATATCCAATTAAAAAAGTATCATCAACGAAGGCGGCAACTTTAGATTTCCAGGCTTCAGATTCGTTGACTTTTATTCCGTCGATGCTTACAAAACCGGTTGTCGGCTGAATTAAATCCAACATTAAACTGAAAAGCGTAGTTTTCCCTGCTCCGTTGTTTCCTACCAGACCGAATGTTTCACCTTTAGGAATTTCAAGATTTTCAATATTGAGAACGGTTGCTTTTCCGTACGTTTTAGATAAATTATTTATAGTAATCATTGTATTAATTTTTAGATTTAAATGCTTCTAATGTGCTGTATTTCTCACTTTTGTATTGTTTTACAATCGTATCAAATATTTTTTCTCTGAATAAAAATCCTATCAGTCCAAGAATTGCAATAGAAATCATTCCGCCGGTCATTCCGAAGAAATATTTAGATATACCAAAAACCGCCATCGGCAAAAGCATTTTTGGTATCAATAGTAATAAACTTTTCAGGTTAAAACTATTCTTCTGTCCCATTACTTTTTCTTTGGAATTAAGGTCAATCTGCGTTTTATTAAATGCTCCTGACCACAAAGTGAACTGAGAATTGACCCCAATATTATACAAACCTGCAGCGAAAAAAGTAAAATACGTTTCCCAACTGATAATCGCATAGAACAAGGCAACAACGATGGAAACTGCCGTCACAATATTCATCAGCCACCATTTCGCCTTTAGATATTCTTTGTATGGAACATTCAAAGTCATCATTAACGGATAATACGAACTGTCGAAAGATGGAACTCTCTGCCCAAACAAAAACTGAAAACCGCCGGTCACAAACAATCCCATAAACATCATCATGTAAGGCGTTTTGTAGATGTCTGACGAAAACATCAGCAAACCATAAAATATAAACATGAAACTTCCGATGATGATTCCTTTGGTGACTTTATTGCGTCTCATCATTTTGATATCGTTGTTGATGAAACTTCCGATTGCTCCGTACTTATTGAGGAAAGCAATGTTTTCTGTCTTACCTATTGTTTTTTTATCTTCCAGGCCTTGATCAAGATAGAATTCTTTTTTTACGTGGTTGAAACATATCCACCATAATCCGGCAAATAAGGCAATTGAAAGTACCGCAAAATAAGGCTGATCATAAAATGCATAAAAAAGTTTTTCAGAATAATCTAAAACCGGAACAATTTTGTAATACGCCAAACCGCCAATAATTGCAAACAAAACTCCTACTGCAATAGCAATATTTTCTCTGTTATTAAAAAGAATATTGATGAAATTATTAAGATAAAACAGCAATGAAAGTGCAATCAGCCAGCTTAAGCTTCCCAGAACTCCAAAACCGTTGAACATACAGATCACCGCAAATGTCACAAAGAAAAAAGAATTCATCCAGCTGAACGGCGAGAGAAAAGTCTTAATCAGCATATAATTGACGAGCGTTTTCTTGGAAATATTGAGGGTGAGAAACGGTTTGATGTTTTGTGTAGACATCTGCTGCATCATATATTTAAAAATCAGATCAGCCACCCACACGATAATCATGAATTTTGAAACCACCTTTAAAGGGTCTTGTTCCATTTCTTTCTCTACATAGAAAAAAGCAAGAAAACCCACCCCGATGCAATAAGCAATCATCGATAAAATTCCTAAAAACCGGAATATCTTCATTGCCAGATTAATTCCGACGGAAGTGCCACGAAAAAAACTTTTGATTTCTAACTTCAGGAACTTTACAAACATAGTTTACTTTTTTACATTAGTAAATATAATGTAGAATTTGTTACAGAATTTATGCAAAAACTGAGTTTTAATGGTATTTTACTGTAAAAAATCTTTCAATTATTTGGATACAACTATTTTAAATTTGAAAAGCTAAGCAAGCAAAAATAAAATGCTGGCGTGCAATTTTAAAAAGCACGCCTGCATTTTTTTAAAAGCTCTCGACGATTTGTATAAAACGTCGAGAGCTTTTGGTATAATCCTTTAGAGTTTAGGGTAAGCACATTAGATCAATAATAAAACCGCAGAAATTTCTGCGGTTTTATTATTTTGGTGTAATAATTTTAAGATTAATCTTTTCTATACCATCTATATAGCTTTCAGTTTTATAACCATTTCTATAATTTGTTGAAAAACTTTCGATCAGATAATTATAATTCCCTTCTAATTTTTCTTTCAAGCTATCAATAAGTTTTTGGCGAATACTATCACCCAAATCTAAATAATAAAATCTTAGTAAGTCTTTATCTATTGGCTTAAGATTAACAATTATTTCTAAATTAGTATGTTTACTTTTTTTTGTGGGATAGCATTTTATAAAATATTTATTCTCTCCTATTTTCTCTACATCTATATGATCTATTAATTTATTATCGGAATAACTAATTTCCCTACTCGGATAAAAGTTAAAAAAATTTTTATTGGATATTTTAGAGTGTAGAAAATCATACATAATGTACTTTTCACTATCAATTTTATCAATCAACACACCTGTTTTATCTTGCCTTATATGCATCTTATAATTAGGATTATCAGAATTTAAAATATATTGTCCTGTAGAAATTTTTGGTTTTCCTTTTGGATTAACACATCGAATTTTTAAATCATAATCAAAAGTGTAAGATTGAGCATGAATGCTCAATGCTATGAGTAATATAAATGTTATTATTATTCTATTTTTCATAATTAATGTTTTTCCATAATTGTTTCAATAATTTATATCCACAAATTAATGTAATTGCATATGATATAAAATATATGTAAAAAAAATTATCTAATGGTAGACTTTTATAAATAAAGATTGCTCTTAAATCATACTGATATAATATAATACCTAGTACCGACCCTAATAAAACAACAAAAAATATATTTCTAGAATTATTTAAATAATATGATATCAGCACGTAAATAATGAAAAAGCAGCTAATCCAAAACAAGTTATATGCTTCAAAAACATGACTTATCATGCGAAATAAATATAAAATCAAATACTGGAAGTTATATTGTACTATGCAAATTAAAACACTTGCTAATATCGAAAATATTAATAGTATCAATAAAAAAAACAAAAAGTTAAAAATGGTATAAAACTTTAGTGACATCCTAATGCTGTTAATGGTTTATTTCCTTTTAGATAATCTTTTATAAATATATAACTTGGTGTATAATCAACACCAGGAATAATTGAAGAGTTTCCATTTTTATTATTCACAAATGTAGAAACTTTTTGCTGCATATTTTGCCACATTGTTTTAGCTTCTGAATACCCAAAACTCTCAACAGTATATTGTAACGCATTATTAGAGACTTTTGTGGTAAATCTATCTACACCTCTAGTATATATAACCATATTTCCTGCAGCATCAACGAAATAACCAAATAATCTATTCCCACTTACAGGATGCTCTCCATCCCAAGGCGATTTAACCGTTGTGAAAATCCACGCTTGAGAATTAAAACCACTACAAACAACAGTGCCATTATCAGCTGGAATTTTTATTGTAATTAAAGAACCAATTGGATTATTAGAATACCAAAGTTGAGTGTCATCAATTCCATATTGGGGTTCAACAACTGGATAAAAGTTGCCGTGATTAATATCTGTAAAATTATTTATGTTTTTTCGAAAGTAATCGAAAAATTCTGCATGAGTATATTTCACTCCTGGTGATTTTTCAGGCATGTTAGTAATTTTAACTGGGTACACATCCATATTTACCGTAAAAGATTTAGAGTAGTCTAAATTTTGAATAACGGTGCTGCTAAACCAACTAGTATTACCATTAAGTTGAAATATTTTATTTATAACAGATTGCGGTATAGGATGGTTAGCTAACTCTTGCCAATCTGGTAGTTGTGAACAAGGAATATTTATCAAAAAATTTGGATTTTGGGTCAACGCGTTATCTAAATCTTTTAGTCTTTGAAATATTTGTTCAGGATTTATTGTGTTAGGATTTTCTTGTAAAAAGTTGTGTGCAAATGTTAACATTGGCTGAAACTCCGCCAAAGTAGTATTTGGATTCTGCATATAAAATTGCGTAGCTCCAAAAATTAAATCTGCATTTTGCTGCGTAGGGTTATCAAAAAGATTTTGCATCAGCTTTACGATTCTTTGGTCGTAGTAGTTGGCTGTTCCCGGAAAATAGTAATTTGTGGTATTCCAAACATTCTGCAGCAAATCAAAATTATCAAAAAGCTGAGGATTGTTCATAAAAACATCAAGCTTCTGGTTGATGGCAATAACCTGAGAATCTTCTAAAGTAATCCCAGTTAACATACCAATCGGTTGTATATAAGCCATCGCAAGGTTTAGTAAGTCTCTTTTGTTCGGGTCTAAAAGAAGACTTGCATGCTGAAATAATGAATGGTTGAGCAGCTGATGTGCAATCGTTGCACCACCACCACCGCCACCGCCAATCGTTCCTTCACTCGGAGCAATAGTGTTGTCCTCTGGTCCCCAATTTCCACATATCAATTGAGTGGTAAGCTCATAGTAACCATCACTTACTTCTCCATTATCACACGTAGCCCCCGGCGGATGATTATCTCCTCTGGTACAACCATGCACAATAACGTACAAAACATTTGTACAGTCAAATTTAGAAGATACAGAAGATGAGCCCGTCTGCGCTGTTTGAGAAACACCATTACTATACGTACTTTGACTGAAAACTTTCATGTTTTCATCAAGAATCTGCACAGTACCCGAAAAGCTGTCTAAAACCTCTGTATTTGTCGCCGGTACCATAAGGGGAATTATTTTCATGAAACCACTTTTCTCAACTCCGTTTTCTACAGTGATGATGTGCTTCAGAAAATAAGGGTTCTTTGCAGAGTATTCGACTAAAGGAAGCGTGTAGGTACTGATATTTTCTACAGCGTCATAAATACATTCATACACGGAAGCGTCCCCAAACTGTGATTTTGACACATTTGCTTTCGGCATCCTGCTTAAAGCATCTGCAACAGAATTTTTTACTTTAACATTTTTGAGGTCTTGCTGTAATGTTCTTGAGGAAATGTAAGAAGAGGTATATCGCTTGTGTACATCTTCTGTTGTAGAAAGTTGGGTGCTGGTACTTTTCTGAACGTAAAGGTCTTCTTCTCTACAGCCCATTAAAGTAAAAAATAATGCCAATGCCAAAAGCATCAGGGAACTGAGTTTTTTCATCTTTGTTGTTTTTGTAATTTTAATGATGCAATAATAAAACAATTTTCAAATAATTCACTCATATTTTTTATTCGACTATATTCGGTTATATTCGAATAATTTCTACATTTGTAAAAAATGCTTTATGGTAAAGGAAAAATTAATCAAAAGAAGAAACGAAAAAGATTTTACACAGAAAGATCTTGCAGAATATCTGAATATCAGCCAAACCCAATACAGCCGCAAAGAGAAAGGTGAGGTTGAAATTTCTGAGGAAGAATGGGAAAGAATTTCAAAATTATTGGAAACGAATGTTGATGAAATAAAAGAATCTGAAGAAGTAACAAATATTAATAATTATTTCGAAAACACTGTAACCAGCAGTTCTTTTGGAAGTATTGCAGGAAATTTTTATTGTAATATTCCTGAGTTTCTTTTGGAAAGCCAAAAAGAATTGATGGAAATGCTGAAAAAAGAAATTCAACAAAAAGACACTGAGATTGCTTTGCTAAAGAAGAGAATTGAAGAACTAGAAAAAAAAATAAGATAAGATGAGATCCTTCGACAGGCTCAGCATGAGATACTCATAATAATCGTTTTCGAAAATAAATTAACCAATCAACTCTTTTGCCTGCGCCAAAGCCGCCTCCGTAATCTTACTTCCGGAAAGCAACTGTGCAATCTCATTTAATTTTTCTTCTTCGTTTAAAGTGATAATTGTCGACTGCGTTTTGCCGTTGATATCTTCTTTTACCACTTTATAATTGTCATTTCCTTTTGCCGTAACCTGCGCTAAGTGGGAGATGACAATCAATTGCATATCCTGAGACATTTCACGCATCAGATTTCCGATTTCTTCGGCTACTTTTCCGGAAACTCCGGTGTCGATTTCATCTAAAATAAGCGTGGGAAGCATATCGCTTTCCGCAATGATTTTCTTTACAGCCAACATCACACGTGATCTTTCACCTCCGGAAATAGCAGTCTGAATCGGTTTTAGTGGAAATCCTGAATTTGCCTGAAACAAAAGTTGAATAGTCTCTTTCCCGAATTGATTGAATTCAGGAACGTCTCTCAATTCGATGTCTACTTTGGCTTTTTCAAGACCTAATTTTTTTAATAAATCTTCTGCTTTTTTAATGAAAACAGGAACACTTTTCTTTCTGTTTTTTGAAAGTTTTTCAGCTGAAGACTGAAGGGATTTTTCTTTTTTAGCAATATTCATTTCAATTTCTGAAATATATGCTTCAATTTCTGCAGTTCCTTTTTGTTCGCCGGATAATTGATCTCTGATTTCTTTTAATTCGTCAAGATCAGAAACATTATGTTTCAGAAATAAAGCGTTGATTTTATTATTCAGTTCAGAAAGGATGACCAAATTTTCAGGATTGATCTCGATTTTTTCCGCTTCGTCTTCCAATTCTTGAAGAATATCTTTTAATTCAACAAAAGAACCTTCCAACCTTCCATCTAATTCAGAAAAAGAGTGAGAAACATCTGCAATTTTCGACAGTTTATTTTTAGCTTCATTAAAGAAAGAAAGAATCCCGATTTCTTCCTGGTGGAATCTTGAGAGAATCTGAGCAATATTTTCAGAAATCATTCCTGCATTTTCCTGCACAGAAAGCTGATTCTGCAAATCGTTATAATCTACATCATCCAATTTCAGATCTTCCAGTTCATTCAGCAAAAACTGTTTGTAGTCGCTTTCTTTCGTATTTTCTGAAAGCTGTGTTTGAAATTTTTTAAGCTGTGTTTTTAGGCTTTGAAATTCTAAAAAATCCTGCTGATACTCTTCAATAATCTTTTTATTATCTGAAAGCCCGTCGATAATTTTAAACTGATAATCTGCCGTAAAAAGATTAGACGTTTCAAATTGCGAGTGAATATCGATCAATTGGGAAGTCAGTTCTTTTAGCACATCCAAAGTCACTGGAACATCATTGATGAACGCTCTTGATTTTCCTGAAGGCAAAATTTCACGTCTGATAATGGTTTGATGTTCGTAATCAAGATCGTTTTCTATAAAGAACTTTTTAAACTGATTATTCAGGTCAAATTCAGTTTCGACAATACTTTTTTCGTCAGTTTTTGATATTGATTTTACATCAGCTCTTTCACCTAAGATCAGTCGAAGTGCACCCAAAATAATAGATTTTCCGGCTCCGGTTTCACCGGTAATCACCTGTAAACCATTTTTTAAGGACACATCTAATGCATCAATAAGGGCAAAATTTTTAATGTATATTCTCGAAAGCATGATGAGTGGCAGATTTCTTTATACTGCAAATATAAAATTTTAGAATTCAGAATTCAAGAATAAGATGCTTTACCTCCACTTATTCCATTTGGTGTCGGCAAATTTTGGTGCAAAGATGATCATCAACTGTTTTAAGTCATTCAATACAATTCCACCGTTGTTTCCTGAGTTGAAAATATTGAAAATCTCATCATTTTTGGTATTGATAAATGTATTGAAGAAATAATTCTGCTGGAATGAGTTTTCGTACGTTTTCAACTGCATTAATGCATCAAAAATAATCTTTTTAGACTGTGTCTGATCCTGATTAAACATCCCGTCTAAACCAGCTCTGTGATACGTGTACATCGACTGACGAAGTTGACTCATGTTCGGATTTAAAATCTCTCCGATCAAAATAGAGCGGCTTCTCGGATCATTGATTTGTCCCCAACCGTCATATCCACGGTTTTGAGAATTTTGGGCAATCTGCTGTGCTTTTGTAAACCACTGCGTTCCACCCGAAGCCTGAAAGCTGTCGGCATCATAACCTAAAATCAAGTAAACGTAAAAACTGATAACATCAATTAAGTTTTTTCCTGAAAACTGTCTTTCGTTAAAGACTAAATTTTCGTTTTCAACATAATCAAAAGCAAATTTTGTATCCTGAAGATTCAACAGTGGAGATTCGTAAGACGAACTGAAAACCGGGCGAACTGCCTGAATAACAATACTCCCTTTATATTTGTTACCGTCTCTTTCACTAAGAACAATAGCAAAATTAGATTTGATTTTTTCGAAATTCTGAAGCTTTTTCCCTGTCCAGCTTGTATTGTTGACAAAATCTCTAAGACTTTTTTCCAAAGCTTTAAAAGCCTGCTGGTTACTACCTCCCAATTGCTGAGCATTCACCTGAACCGTTGCCAAAAGCTCCTGAGAGAAACTAAAATTGAAAAAAAGAAGTAAAAATAAAAGTGTTATATATTTTTTCATATGTAGCTTTAATTGTTTTTAAAGATCATATGTTATCGCCTATTATTCGGTGTTTGATAATCAAAACCCATCATGGCGATTTCATTATGATCTAAATGTTGAGAACGGAAATTTATAAAAATTATTTTAGAATCTGAGCTTCAATGGTATCGAGAATATCTTTTGCCACATTTTCTTTTGATTTTAGGTCAAATTCTATTTTATCTGTTTTGGTGAATATCTTTATTTTATTGGTGTCATTTTTAAAACCTGCACCTTCATCACGAAGCGAATTGAGAACGATCATATCCAGATTTTTCTTCGCCAATTTTCCTTTTGCGTTTTCTTCTTCGTTTTGAGTTTCAAGGGCAAATCCAACTAAAAACTGATGAGACTTTTTCTCGCCCATAGTTTTTAGAATATCAGGATTTTTAATTAATTCAATGGTAAAAGTGTCTTCGTTTTTTTTAATTTTTTCTGAAGCAACTTCCTTCGGAGCGTAATCTGCAACGGCTGCGCTGGCAATTCCGATATCAATTCCATCATAAAATTCAAATACTTTATCAAGCATTTGCCTTGCAGAAGTCACTCTGTGAAGCTGAATATTTTCATGTTTTGAATTGAGAGAACTTGGGCCCGAGATCAAGATCACTTTCGCACCGCGTTTTGCAGCCTCTTCAGCTAAAGAAAATCCCATTTTTCCTGAAGAATGATTTCCTATGAATCTTACAGGATCAATGGCTTCATACGTAGGTCCTGCTGTAATTAAAACTGTTTTATTTTGTAAAGATTTCTTTTCATTTAAACTAAAAAAATCTTCTACCGCTTTTGAAACGGTTTCCGGCTCTGCCATTCTTCCCTGACCGATTAAACCGCTTGCCAATTCTCCACTTTCTGCAGGAATTACAATGTGGCCGTAATCTTCTGCCAATTCTAAATTTTGTTTAGTAGACGGATGTTGATACATATCCAAATCCATTGCAGGAGCGATGAAAACCGGACATTTGGCCGACATATAAGTTGCAATCATTAAATTATCGCAAATGCCATGAGCCATTTTGGCTAAAGTATTAGCCGTGCAAGGTGCCATGATAATTACGTCTGCCCAAAGTGCCATCTCTACATGACTGTTCCACGTTCCGTTGTCGCCGTAAAAATCTGTATAAACAGGATTTTTAGATAAAGTAGAAAGACTCAACTTCGTTACAAAATGCTCTGCGTCAGGAGACATAATGACCTGAACTTCTGCCCCTTTTTTCACAAAATCTCTGATGAGAAAATGAATTTTGTAGGCAGCAATTCCACCAGAAACGGCAATGAGAATCTTTTTCCTGGAAATATTCATGTAGATTATTTTTAAAGCACTAAAATACTTCTTTTTTCTAAGAATGGAAACTTGTAGCAACAGCAAAGGTCATAAAGAAAATAATTTCTTTATGACCTTCATTTATAAAAAATCACCGGAGTGATTAGTTTCTCTCTTCAGTCTTTCTAAAGTATACTTCACCGTCTAACCATTCCTGGATAGCGATAGAAGTTGGTTTTGGAAGTTTTTCGTAATGTTTAGAGATTTCAATCTGCTCTCTGTTTTCGAAAACTTCTTCCAATGTAGAATTGTGAACTGCAAACTCGTCTAATTTATTGTGTAATTCAGTACGGATTTCTGCATTGATCTGCTCAGCTCTCTTCCCCATGATAACAATAGCTTCATAGATTGAACCTACTTTTTCTTCAATCTTATCTTTATCGTAAGTAATAGTATTTACTTCTGCTTTTGTATCTTTTACGCTCATTTTCAGAAAATTATTTAATTATAAGATGGCAAATTTACGAATTATCTTTGGATTCTGAAAGTAGCTGCCGGCGGAGGTGTTTGTAACGCTGCGCTGTCTCTCTGAATTTGCATTGCTTTTTTCTCGTTTGACACTTGATCCTTGATTTGTTGTTCAGTTTTTGTGTCTTGAGCCAATTTATCAGCGATCTTTTTTTGTTTTGCTGTGAATACTGCGATTCTCTCGTCATTCAGTTTCTTTACAACTACAAAATCTTTTTTCTCTTTTTCCAGTTTTTGTCTAAAATCCACTGCTGTTTTAGAATATTCTGTATCCGGAAGCTCTTTTTCTACTTGTTTTGTGAATGCCAAAGCACTTTCTATACGCTCGTCTTTCAAATCATAAGCTGACCCAATCGCTAAGAAATAACGAGATTTCATCATGTAATCATAGATTTTCGGACGAAGTTTTGTACTTGGGAAATCTTCTAAAACATTTTCGAAAGCAGCACTTGTAGCTTTATAATCAGCCATTTTGAAATACTGTTTAGCATTTTCGTAGGCTTTAAACTCTAATTTGTAAGATAACTCATCAATCAAAGTATTGATGTTTTTTGATCTTTCTGAGTTTGGATAATTGGTCAGGAAATCCTGAAGCTCATTGATTGCCAATTCTGTACTAGTCTGGTCCAAGTTATAATCCATAGAGCCGTTATAGTAACATAAAGCAGACATATAAGATGCTTCTTCTTTTCTGTTATCCTGAGGAAAACTTACTGCAAAGTTTTTAAATTGGTGACCTGCCAATTTGTAGTTTTTATCGTAATAATTTGCATACGCAGAATTGAAAACCACATTCGGAGCATCATCTGTACCTGCAACAAGATTAGGAAGTCTGTCGTAAAGTGCTAAAGCATTTTTCCACTTTTTTTTAGCGAAATTTTCATTAGCAGCTTTTAGGATAAAAGTTTTATCCGCACTTTTCATCGCTTTATCTTGCTGACTTGTGCACGCCGAAATGACAGCTATGGCAAAAATACCTAAAATATATTTCTTCATATAAAATTCAACAGTTTTCGGTTTTACCGACCTATTAATTTGCAAAAATATAACTTTTTTGCTAAAAGATTTTTTTTTATGATTATTTAACGCAAAATTAGTCGGCTGCGTATCCCAAAACGGCAAAAACATTCATCAAAAGATTCATTCTTACTTTTTTTTCAGCTTCTTTGGTGTAAGTTTCATCATCTTTATGAGGAACATAAAGTTCATAGAAGTTTTTATTTCGAATCACAAAAAGTGTAGACCCAATAATGGTTGTCAAGATATCTTCAGGTTTTGGAGTAAACGTAAAAACTCCCGAAGTCACTCCTTTTTTGATAACATCATCTAATTTTTTGACAAATAACTGATAAAAATCGAGAAGTTCGTCTTTCAGGTTTTCAGTATGGCGCAATTCCTGAGTCACAAAACCGTGGAAATAATTGTATTTAAAAAGCTGTGCAACGATGTACTTGATCATTTCTTTCAGCTGCATTTCCGGTTTTCCATCTTTGATGGTGTCGGCAAATTCAGAAAAATTCTCTCTCGTTTTCAACACACGGTATTGATAAAGATAAGACATCATCTTTTCTTTTGAACCAAAATAATATGAAATCATCGCCACATTGATATTAGCTTTCGAAGAAATATCTCGTACCGAAGTTCCTTCATAACCCTTTCTTGCAATCAACTCTTCGGCAATATCTAAGATATGAATCTGCTTGTCTGTGAATTTTTTCCCCATGTGTTGTTTTTAGTAAAGTTAAGAAATTTTTAACATATTAATAAACGAACGTTTAATAATTTTTGCTCACCTTTTATTTATTGTATTTTTGAATATGGATTTTTTTGATTTTCATCATCACAAGAAAAATTTAAGCTCCGGAATTTACAATTTGGATATTGAAAAAACTCCGCCAAATTTTTATTTTTCCGCAGGAATTCACCCACAAGACATCCAACCAGAAAACACTGATAATCAATTCAAATGGTTAAAATCTATCATTAATGAAAATTGTTTTGCAATTGGAGAATGCGGTTTGGATGGCATCGTTTCTGTGGATATGAAAATTCAGGAAGAAGTTTTTTTAAGACAGATTCAATTGGCCAATGAGATTAAAAAACCTTTAATCATTCATTGTGTACGGAAATTTTACGAAGTTATTTCGTTCAGAAAAAAATCTGAACAAGCGATGATCATTCATGGTTTTAATAAAAAACAGAGCGTTGCAGATGATCTTCTGAAGAATAATTTTTATCTGAGTTTTGGGAAAGCTGTTTTGTATCATCTATCTTTGCAGAATACTTTGAAAACTGTTCCTTTAGATAAACTCTTTTTAGAAACTGATAATGATAATTTTGACATCAAAGAATTATATCAAAAAGTTTCAGAAATAAAGAAAATTTCGATAGAACAACTTCAACAACAGATTGTAGAAAATTTAGATACGATAAAAAATGGATAAGTTTTGGCTGGAAAGAACAGAGCTTCTGATCAAAGAAGAAGGCATTAATATATTGAATAATGCGACTGTTCTCGTAGTAGGTTTAGGTGGCGTAGGATCTTTTGCTGCCGAGTTTCTGGCAAGAGCCGGGATTGGAAAAATGACTATCGTAGACGGCGACACTGTAGATATTACCAACATTAACAGACAACTTCCTGCACTTCATTCAACTGTAGGAAAACATAAAGTGGAAGTCGTTGCAGAAAGATTGATGGACATTAACCCACAACTTGAATTGACAAAGATCAACGAGTTTCTGAATCCGGAAAGGATGGCTGAAGTTTTAGATGGAGGAAAATTCGATTATATTTTAGACTGTATCGACAGCATCACTCCAAAAGTGAGCTTAATCATTGCAGCTAAGCGAAGAAAAATCAAAATTGTAAGCTCTATGGGGGCCGGTGGAAAATCTGATCCTTCTAAAGTATTGGTGAGAGACATCCACAAAACTGCAGAATGCCATCTTGCAAAACAGGTAAGAAAAAGGCTGAAGAAGGAAAAAATAGATAAAGGTATCCGATGTGTCTTCTCAAGCGAAATTCAGGATGAAGACAGCCTGAAAATGACCGACGGAAGCAATTATAAAAGATCTTTCTATGGAACCATCAGTTTTATTCCTGCAATCTTCGGATTGTATGCGGCTGCGGAAGTCATCAATCATTTAGTGAAAAAGACGGATGCAGAACTTTAAATATCCGAAAGCGGAAAAACTCAAAAAAAAGGATGAAATCACTTTGCTTTTCGAAAAAGGCAAATGGAAAAACAGTGGAAATCTGAGAATCATTATTCTGAAAAATCATCCGGATTTGGTGACAGATAACGTAAAATTGGGAGTTTCCGTTTCTAAGAGATATTTTAAAAAAGCAGTTCATAGAAACCGTATCAAAAGGCTTTTGAGAGAATGCTATCGACTGAATAAAGATTTGTTTAAAGAATATTTCGGCGAAAAAACTACGGCGATGCTGTTTTGGGTTTCTGCTGAAATGCCTGAAAAGTTTCAGGAGGTTGAGGCGCAGTTTATCAAATTGTGTCAGTCGCAGAAGAAGACTTGAGTTTAATTTCCCATGAATTTTACAGATTTTTTGTTTTAAAACTGAAACATTTTATTTTCATCTCGCAGATTGAGCTGATCAAGCAGATTTTTATTTCTGTTACACTGAATTCTTTACAAAAATAAATTCCGATTGACATTTTATATTTTTTTGTAGCTTTAAGCAAACAATTGACGAATAAAATGTTAGATCAAGTTCCCTATTTACCTTATGTCCTGAGTGCTTTTATCGGTATCGGTTTGGCGGCAGCTTCAGGTTTCAGAGTTTTCTTACCGATGTTTGCGGTAAGTTTAGCTTCCTATTTCCATTGGATTCCTATGAGCGAAAGCTTTGAATGGATCTCCTCTTTACCCGCATTAATCACCACAGGAATTGCAATGATTGCTGAAATTTTAGCGTATTATATTCCTTTTATAGATCATTTACTCGATACTATTTCGATACCGATGGCAACGGTGGCAGGTTCCATATTATTTGCAAGCCAGTTTACCGAGCTGGGGACGTTTCCGCAGTGGGCTTTGGCATTGATTGCTGGTGGCGGAACGGCTGCAACAATAAGTACAGGTTTTGCAGGAATTCGGGCAGCATCTACCGCAACGACGGGCGGACTAGGAAATTCAGTTGTGGGAACTACTGAAACTGCCGGTGCAGGAATTATGGCTATTTTAGCAATGGCAGCACCTTTTATAGCAGCGATTTTCACTGTCATTACTTTGATTCTCGTTATATTTTTTGGCCGAAAAGCCTGGCGAAAATTGAAAAGTAAGAAAGATTTAAGTTTTACTACAAATACATAAAAAGCAAAAGCGGCAGAAATTCACTTCTGCCGTTTTTTATTTAATTTAATTTTTACTTCTGCTATCTTTTATTTCCTGAATTTTTTCTTCAAAATATTCTTTTCTGTCCGGAAATTTATTCGACAAAATTAAGAAGGCATTGACCGCTTTTGAGTACAGTTTTTGTTCGATATACAAATTCGCTAAAGTCTCGGTCATCAGGTGGGAAATATCGTCTGTTTTTTCTTTTACAACGAAATTAACCTCATCTTTTAACTGGCTGATTTTCGGATTATTTTCGATGAATGACTCAATGACTTTATTTTTGATCTCCGTTTTGTCTACTGGCGTTTCTTCAGCACGGTCGATTTTCAACCAGCTTTGCCATGTATTGATAAATCCGGGAACATTGCTGTCGTCAATTTTCTGCTGAGCTATTTTATCTTCCAATTCTTTAGCGTCTGCCTTTTCTTTTTGATCAGATTTATAAGACTGCCCTAAACTTGCAATTCCAGATCCAAAGAACGAAACGTTCATTACCGGAGCGTCATTATTTTGCTCTTCCTGAGTTTCTTCGTTTTCAATTTCTTTCGAAACATTTGAGGCTTCAGTAGATTCAACAACTATAGATTGAACTTCAACCGGAATTTCTTTTTGAATTTCTACTATAGGTTCGAGTTTTGGAGCTTCTTCAGCTTTTTGAACTTCTTCTTTTGGTTGGGAAGCCTCAGTAGACTTATCCGATACAGAATCCAGGCGGCCGGTTTCAAAAGTCATAGGTTTCCATACGGAAATGGCTTCTTTTTCTGTTTCTAAAACCTCTTCTGTAGTTTCAATATGATCCTGAGATGTTTCTTCTTCTAATTTCTCTTCAACGATTGACTCAGCAGCTTTCACCACCACTTCTTCAGCAACTTTTTGCTCTTCGCCTACATGAAATGCCTGAGTTTCTGCAAAACTGATATCGTGGCTGATTTCCTCTTCTTCAACTTGCGCTTTTTCCGGAGCATTTTCTTTATTTGTTTTCATCCTTTTCTCCACTTCTTCTATCAAACGGCGCATTTCGTCTTCATGCTTGTTGATATTTGATTTTGGAGTTACAGACTGTAAATTCTCAGCAGTTTTATTAGATTCGATTTTAACTTCCGGAAGGAAAGAATCTGTTGCGTGGAAGCTTAATTCAGCCGCATCATTTATTTTTTCTGCAACTTGTTCAGATTCTATTTTTTCTTCTTCAATAATTAATTCCGGATTTAAAACTTCTGTAATTTCTTCAGATTTATTTAAATCAGATTCAACATTTTCTTGAGTTAAAAGTTCCTTTTCCGTTGGGAAAGATTCAACTTTCTGGAAACTTACTTCGCTTTCATCATTGACTTTTTCAGTAACTTTTTCTGAATCGATTTTATCTTGGTTAATAATAACTTCTGACTTTGGAGCTTCTACAACTTCTTCGTTTTTATTTAAATCAGATTTAGATACAATTTCTTCTAAATTTAATTCAGCATTGTCGGTGATTTCTTCGATCTGAGTTTCCGGAATGGGAGTTTCATCAATCACAGTTTCAGAAAAAGTTCCTGCTAATTCTTCTGCAACAATTGCATCTTCTTTGGCAGATTCATCTAAATTATTTTGATTTGAAACTGTTTTATGAGTTACAATCACACCTGATTCTAGAGTAGATTCAAGGTCAATTGTTTCATTATTATCTTCATCCAGAAAGTTTTCTTCACCATCAAACAAAATTCTATTGCGTTCACCGTTTACAACCAAATGTTTTATTTCTGGTTGATCTGCAAGTAATCCTTCAGAAGCAGCTTCGTAATCATGATCAGCAAAACTTTTAGGAGCTTTTCTCACCGAAACTTCTTCTTCCGGAATTGCATTTTCTACTACAATTTCGGTTTCTATAACTGGAGTTTCAATTGTTTTTTCCGGAATTACTTCCTGCTTTTCTGCAATAATTTCTGGCTTAATCTTTTGGATTTTACCATTAATCAGCTGATACAGTATTTTTTTATCCGTCGTGTACGCAGCGGTTGCAGAAAGTGCTTTCTGATAATTTTCTTTGTCATACAAATGAACACCGTACAAATGCAGCGCTCTGATGTTTTGAATATAGGGGAAAGAATTAATTTCCTCTTTCAAAAGATGGAGATCTTCTGACTGAATATTTTTCGGATTTTTTAATAATTCTAAAACTCTAGTATTTATCATCTTACCAATTCGCTACGATGTCGTTAAATATTTTATTGATAATTCTGTCTGTCGCAATTTTCACCTGAGATGTTTCTATGGCATTCAGAGACAAGCTGCTGTTGAAAACAGCTTCATCAGAATAGGTTCTGTCAAAACTTGCCTCGGGACGCACTTTATTTTCATAATGCACTTTTACAGTAATGGTCAATTTATTTTGTGAATCCTGAATAACTCCTGCTGCCGTATTTTGCGTGGTAGAACTGATTGTGGTGGGTGTAATCGTGTAATCTGTGATTTCACCTTCAATTAAAATATCCGGATTTTGCTTTGTTCCTTTAAGAGTCGTTCTCTGTAAAAACCTGTTCTGAATATCTGTTGAAAACTGCTGAGACAAAGTAGGATTTACCAAAGGTGAGTTGTTTGGAAATTCATTGATCTGCACTGTTTTTTCATCTTTCAATGACGAACCGCTGAATGTGTAGCATGAATTTAAAAATCCGACACAAATTATTAAAAGAAAGAGGTTTTTAAACTGACTCATTGTAACTTTTTTAAATCTTAATATTTTTCCTGGATTCCAATTTCTGAAATCTCATCACGCTCAATCTGGCTCATTGCATCTTCATAAGCAAAATAGTTTGCAACATACATAAAAGGTAATGTAGCAAGCACACCAATACCACAGGCAATAATGCCTATCTGAGAAAGTATTCCTACCACTAGTGAGAACAAGAATATTGACAGTAAATTATCTTTGGTCATAATTTTTGAAGTATTCCAAGCAGATTTGATATCTGTCACATCTTTGAAAGAAATCAATGCCGGAATATAAAATCCTTTCAATACAAAATATAAAATTGCTGCATAAATAATCAGCATATAAGGAATCATAATAAGTGAAAGCACCGGAGACGGATCATCGCCCTGAGTGTAAGCTATAGCCGGCATTAGGAAAATAAACGGAATATATAACAATAAAATCCCTCCGATCAATATTAGCTGTACAATAAAGTAAGGCATAAATTTATCGAAATTAAAAATATCACTCGGACTTGCCTGCTGACCTCTGTTTACTTTTCTCAGATACTGATAGAAATTTCCGGCTCCCAACATTCCGCAGAAAGGAATAATCCCCATTACAAGGCAGCATAAAAATGCTACAAAAATATTTCCGAAATCTTTTTTCAAAAGTTCAAAACCTTTGCTCAGGTATTCTCCTAATTTAAAATTGATTGGTTTTGCGGTAAAGTTTACGTTCATAATTTTTTGATTTAATGTTTATTGATTTAGTCTTCTAAGTTGTATTGTTTTATTTTTCTGTATAAAGTCCTCTGCGAAATACCAAGCTCATCTGCGGCTCTGTTTCTCCTTCCGTTATGTTTTTCTAACGCTTTGATAATCAAATCTTTTTCATTGTTCTGAAGTGATAAAGATTCGGGTCTGTTTTCTTCCACCTCAATGTCTTCAAAATCTTCGTAATGATCTTCAGAATTTGAAATAATCGTCGGAGTTTGAACATTTTGGTTATTATTATTTTCAAAAAACAACAAAGAGTTCGGGCTTGCATTTTGCTGTGGCTCAGGCGTATAAATTCTATTGATCAAATTCTTTTCCTGATTGCTTAAGTCTGATGTACCTCTGTTTTTTATCAATTCCGAAGTTAAGGATTTTAAATCATTAATATCATTTCTCATATCAAAGAGAATCTTATACATGATTTCTCTTTCGTTTCCAAAATCGGACTGTTTTTGCGTATTGGGATGATTTACCACCATTGGCAAATGAGAATCCATAGGAATATATTCTGTCAATTTTGCTACAGTTACACTCCTATCGGTTTCTACAACCGTCATTTGCTCTACCAAATTTCTCAGTTGTCGCACATTTCCCGGAAAAGTATAATTTTCGATATAATGAACGGCGCTAGCTTCGAGCTGCAATTCCGGCATTCTGTATTTTTCCGCAAAATCAATCGCAAATTTTCTGAAAAGCAAGTGAATATCACCTTTTCTTTCTCTCAAAGCGGGCATATCAATTTGAACGGTATTCAAACGATAAAACAAATCTTCACGGAATCTGTTATCCTGAATCGCCTTCATCATATTGACATTGGTTGCCGCAACTATTCTCACATTGGTTTTCTGAACCTGCGAAGAA
Source organism: Chryseobacterium aahli (assembly GCF_022699665.1). Lineage (GTDB taxonomy): Bacteria > Bacteroidota > Bacteroidia > Flavobacteriales > Weeksellaceae > Chryseobacterium > Chryseobacterium aahli. The sequence continues at coordinate 215,058 of NZ_JALDNB010000004.1, forward strand.
CCTACTTTCATAAATTCACCACTTTCTAAAACTCTCAACAAACGAACCTGCGTCTGTAAAGGCAGTTCACCAACCTCATCCAGGAAAATTGTTCCACCATCTGCCACTTCAAAATATCCTTTTCGGGTTGCTGTAGCGCCTGTAAACGCACCTTTTTCATGTCCGAAAAGCTCTGAATCGATCGTTCCTTCAGGAATTGCGCCACAGTTGACAACGATGTAAGGCTGATGTTTTCTTTTCGATTCTGAATGAATGATTTTTGGGATAAATTCTTTCCCCACACCACTTTCCCCAATAACCAAAACGGAAATATCGGTAGGTGCAACTTGTATAGATTTTTCGAGGGCACGATTTAGAGCCGGAAAATTTCCGATAATTCCAAAGCGTGCTTTTATAGATTGTAAGTCTGCCATTTTCTTGATTTAAAGATTAAAAAAAATTAAAGATTTTTAAAATTTACAGTTCTTCTATTTCTGCTCTGTAAACTTTGTTGAAATGATGTGTGTAACCATCTTTCATGGTTTTACCTTCATCGTAGCTTTTTAAAGCCATCTTTTTTAAATCTAAATAATCTTTGTTTCTTATCTTAGCAACTTTACTTTTAAAATAAATATTTTCGGCAAAATCGTACTGTTTGCTTTGTTTTTCGAAGTTTTCTAAAGCTTTGTCGTATTTGCTGAGTTCAAAATAAGTTACACCCAATTGGTAATAATCGAACAAACCAACATTATGTTCCTTTTTTGCCAACTGATTTTCTATGATAGAAATCGCCTTATCTTTTTGTCCTAAAGCCGAATAACAAATCGCTTTAGCGATATGCAATTCGTAATCGCCATTGGCAGAATACCCTAAATATCCTGTAGGATAAATTTTCTCTAAAGCCTCAATATCTGCAATTGCGCCTTTGTAATCTCTTAGAAATTGGTACCTGCACCAACCACGATATCCTAAATATTTTGCCGGATCAAGGTTCACTGCCTTGTCAATTAGGGCTTTCCAGCTGATAAAATCTCCCCTTTTCAAATATGGAACTGATTTTTCCATGTAAGAATTAGCAAAATTCGGGCATAATTCAATTGCTTTATCAAAACCTTCCTGGGATTCTATTAATCCTTGATATTCACCCCAATAGTTAAATAACTCACATGCCTTTTTGCAATCGTCATTTTGCATGACATTACAATTTACCTGTGATTGTAAATTAGAATAAACTACGAGAATTAAAAGACTAAGGTAATATTTCTGAAACTTTTCCATTCTCAATTTTATAGGTTAGATACTGGTAATAGTCTACTTTTTTTTCCTCAATTTCTTTAGGGATCCAGCCATTTAATTTTTTTGTAAAATTAAGTAACTGATCTGATAATTTTTTGTCGAAAGTATATTCTTTGTATTCATTATCTATCTGCTGCATTCTGAACATTCCAGATTTCCCTTCACAATTGACTACAAAACGAATCGTAATATAGCCATTTGCTTCTTTATTTTCTGGAAGATTTAGTGTCAGAATTTCTTTTTCGATTCCTCTTTTTTCACTTTTATATTGAAACCCTTTTGAATCATTATAGTATTGAAAAACATATTTCTCATCAAGACACCTTTTAAAATTAGGATCATCTAGCTTTTCATCAAATTCTATATTCCCTACATGACTTGGATATTTTGAAACTGCTTTTTCTGTCTGACAATTAATCAGCAGAGGTATTAACAATATGATGAGAAATATATTTTTCATTTGTGCTTATAATAATGTAAAATTCTAATAACGTTTTCTTCTAAAATTTAATATAATCTTGTTTATATCTTTATTTGTATCAATTTTAGAGACAATCATGATAAACATATTTTTTGTAAATCTTTACTTTTAGCTTCAAATCTTGTATTGAAAACACAATTTGCAGCCCGACCTGAGTGGAGCTCTTTTTGCGAGGAGGAACGACGAGCAAAAAAGCGGGAACGGAGGGCGGATAAAGCTGCCATAAAAAATTATTTACTTAACCGTTTCCCCTAAAAGCGTGCCCTGCGTATTACCGTGAACAAAAACATCCACAATGTCACCCAATTTCTGACCTTCCAGCATATCAAAAACACAAACTGCATTTTGAGAGTTTCTGCCTTTCCATTGGTTTTTGTTTTTCTTTGAGATTCCTTCAATCAAAACGCTGTGAACTCTACCAACATAACCTTCCATTCTTTTTCTAGACAATTCACCTTGCAAAGCAATTACTTCTGCCAAACGTCTTTGTTTAACATCAGCCGGAATATTGTCCTCCATTTTTTTGTGAGCCGGCGTTCCCGGTCTTTCAGAGTAAGAGAACATATAACCATAGTCAAATTCTACCTCTCTCATCAGACTTAAGGTATCTTGGTGATCTTCTTCAGTTTCGCCACAGAAACCGATGATCATGTCTTGTGAAAAAGAAATATCAGGAACGATTTCTTTCGCTTTTCTTATTAATTCTAAATATTCTTCACGGGTATGTTGTCTGTTCATGGCTTCCAACATCCTGTTGCTTCCGCTCTGAACCGGCAAGTGGCAGTAATTACAGATATTGTCATGTTTTGCCATCGTTCTGAATACATCAAGACTCATATCCTGAGGATTCGATGTAGAGAATCTGATTCTCATCTGAGGAACAGCTTTAGCAACAGAATCGAGAAGTTTTGAGAAATCAACTGCAGTAGCTTTTTGCATTTCTGATGCTTTGGCAAAATCTTTTTTGGGACCGCCTCCGTACCAAAGGTAAGAATCAACGTTTTGCCCGAGAAGGGTAATTTCCTTGTAACCACTTTCCCAAAGACCTTTACATTCTTCTAAAATTGAATGCGGATCACGGCTTCTTTCTCTTCCTCTCGTAAAAGGAACTACACAAAATGTACACATGTTGTCGCACCCACGGGTAATCGTCACAAAAGCGGTCACGCCATTTCCGCCTAAACGAACAGGATTAATATCTGCATACGTTTCTTCTTTGGATAAAATTACGTTGATGGCATCTCTTCCGTCTTCGGTTTCTTTTAAAAGATTGGGTAAATCTCTATAAGCATCAGGACCAACAACTAAGTCGACCAATTGTTCTTCTTCTAAAAACTTAGTTTTGAGCCTCTCAGCCATACAACCTAAAACACCAACGGTCATATTGGGTCTTTCTTTTTTAAGATTCTTGAACTGTGCAAGACGCATTCTCACGGTCTGCTCAGCTTTTTCACGAATGGAACATGTATTTAATAAAATCAAATCTGCTTCCTCAACTTTTAGTGTGGTGTTGTAACCCTGATCATTCAAAATAGAGGCAACAATTTCAGAATCAGAGAAATTCATTTGGCAGCCGTAGCTTTCTAAAAAAAGTTTTTTAGAATTACCTGTTTTCTCTGCAATTGCAAATGCCTCTCCCTGCTTTGTTTCGTCTATATATTTTTCTTGCACTATAGTCTGTTTAAGGCTTAAAATTTAAAGCTAACTGCTCAATAAAAATTTGAACTAAAAAAACATTAAATTTTAAACTTGTTGAATTTGCAAAGATACAAAATATTGTGACAGAATGTCAGAAAAGCAATTATAGTTTAAATAGTCGATTTAGAAAAATTCAATTAATTTGCATTAAATCTAATTGGCATTCTAAAAACTTGTTTTACCGGCACTCCCTTGTAGTAACCTGGTTTCCAATATGATTTTTTTGTATTAGATGCACATTTTACGACCATCTCGTTGAACTTTTCTAAATTTGATTGATTCTCTATGTAAAAGAATCCAGCATCTCCACTAGTATCAACATCAAAATTTAATACGAAAGAATAATCTGCATTTGAACGATAACCGTTTGCGTCAAAACATTTCGCAAAATTTTCTCTGAATTTCATAAATATCGCTTTCTTTATCTTTGTAGATGTAAACCGGTTTTGAGAAATCTTCTTCATCCGGCTTATTATTCAATAACAAATCATCCGAAAAAAGGACACAAAACATTGCCGGTGTTTTTTTTCCATCTATTTCGGCAGGCTTCCAATTATTAGTCTGTTTTATTACTTCCAGCACTTTACTTTTCAAACACTTATTATTTTCAACAGCACTTGTATCATCATCAGCAACATATTTTACTTTACTGTCCGGATACACAATAAATCTCATAAATAATGCTTCTGTTTTTTCGCACGGTTTTATATTATTTTTTACAACAACCTGCTGAACATCTTCGAAAAGACCTTTTCGCCCACCTTCATAAAAGTCCTGACCCTTCGGATAATTGTATAAAACTTGTGCATTTATCTGAAGAACAGAAGTTACAGTACTTAATAAAAATAATATTTTTTTAATCATGATCAAAATGGTCTGAAGTAAAATTGATTTTAATAACTTTTTTTGAAACAACAGGAATTCCTTCTTTCATTGCGGGTTTCCATTTTTGCTTTACTCTTTTGATTGCAAACTGCATATCTTCAATGAACATTTCGCTGTTTTTCACTTTTGGCAAAACATCTAGATTACTTATTTTCCCGTTGGAATTTATATCAAAAATAAAAACAAACTGCCCATTTACAGCATATTTTCCCAAGTCGATGTAGGCATGAATCATTTTCAGGTATTCTTGGGAAAAAGCAGAATCTCCACCTGGAAATTCTGCATTGGCCGATATTCTGTTTTCGTTTTGCGTTTCCTGAGCGAACGTCATAAAACCAACAAACAGGAAAAAAAGTAAAATATATTTTTTCATAAATTAAAAATCCGCTGATACCGAAGAAAAGTTCATTTTAAGTTTCATTTCAGATTTTACAGGTTGATTGTTGCAGGTTGCGGGAATCCAGCTTTTCTTGATTCTTCTTACAACATACTGCATATCATCAAAGAAAACTTCGCTATTTACAACTTTTGGTGAGCCTTCCACATCAATGACTTTCCCGGTAGCATCAATGGTTAGTGTAAATGTGAACTCTCCTGTTAAAGTATAATAATCTGAATTCAAATAAGTAAACATATATTTTTTCAAAAGTTCTTTATAAGAAGTAACACCACGTTCAAAACCTGCAGCTTTAAAATCTTTACAGTCTTTTAATGATACCTGTAGAAATGGTTCCTTGATATCAATTTTTAAAAGGTTTTTATTATTTTCTATAATGAAAGAATCATCTCTCTGCTCAAGATCATCCTGTGCAAAAGAAATATTAAAAGCAAAAATGGTTAATAATAAAATTAAATTTTTCATGGCTTTCATTTTTAAATTCTTAAAACAAAGATAAAACTTAGATAATTTATAAAAAAGAAAAACTTCACACATGAGTGCGAAGTTTAATTAATATTGTCGTATTTAAATTATTTAAACAGCTATCGTTTGATTTTTGACTTTGCTTCCGGTTTCTTTCAGTAAAAATGAAATTAAAATCGCCAAAACAATTCCTGCAACCCAGAATAAAACGGATTGCTCAAAATGTAAATTTCCCGCAGAAATATCTAAACTTTTCCCAAACCATCTGCTGAAAACCGGACTCAGTAAAGTGGTAACGCCAAAAGTAATAAAGTTGATTGCTCCCGTAGCACTTCCTTTTACATAATCAGGATTGGTTTCTTTAATCACAGAATACGGAATCATCGCTGCACCCGAACCTACTCCAAAAATAAACATACTGATTTTTGCAGCATACATATCCGGAAGGTAAATCATTTGAAGAAAACTTAAAATCATCAATAATGCTCCACCAACCAAAACAGGTTTTCTGCGACCTATTTTATCGGTAATAAAGCCTAGTAACGGGCAACCAAAAGCCCAACCAAAAGCAACCATCGCACTGGTAATCGTTGCATCACGGAAAAGAAACTGCTTATCTTTTTCGAAAAAAGCAACTGCCCAGGTCATTGCAAATATCGTTGTTGGCGCAAAAAGAAGTCCTGAAATAATTCCGCAAAGCCAGGATTGTGGGTTTTTAAAAACAACTTTATAGGTTTCTAAGTAACCAACAGATTGATGCGGCTTTTCCTCGGGCTCATCAGACTGATCATCTTTAGGAGTAAAAAAGTAGAGCAAAACAGCTGTAATAATGGTGATAATTCCAGACCAAAGCCAAAAACTGTTGATATTAATTCCTTCTTCCACCCAAGGTCCTACTAAAAATTGTCCCGCAGTTCCACCCAACATTCCGATGCATTGTGTTGCTCCGATGGCTGTTGCCAAAGATTTTGATGAAAAACCTTTACTGGCAAGATATACACAGCCGGGAAACGCAAAAGCACAACCTGCTCCTTGTAATAATCTTCCTGTAATTCCGGCGGTCTGGCTTGAAATTAAAAAAAATAAACATCCTAATCCTAAAATCAGACAACCTGCAAAAAGAGAGCGTTTACCTCCAAATTTATCTAAAGCAATTCCCGCAATTAAACTACAGGTAGAATAGGTGTAATAATAAGTTCCTACCATGCTGATCAGTTTCAGTTCGGTAGTTTTAAAATTATTGACCAATTCCGGAATCATTACCGCCGGAGCAGCTCTGATCACGTAATCTAAAAAGTAAAATATAAGACCAAATACCCACGCAATGACATAGAATTTTTTCAAAGTACTACTCATTACAATAATTCCTTGATATGTTTATAATTACTTTTTACAGTGTCTAAAGCTTCCTCCATCTTTCCGCCAAGCATAAGCTGCGCCATAGATTTTGTCATTCCGATCACCTGCTCAAATTTAATTTTGGGAGGCAACGCCAAAGCATTTGGATTCGTGAAAATATTGAGAAGAAAAGGTCCGTCATGATTTAAACATTCGGTAATAGCTCCTGCAACTTCTTCCGGTTTGTGAACATTTTTCCCAGGATAACCCATCGCCTGTGCAATCATCGCAAAATCCGGATTAATCATATCGGTTTCGTTATCCGGCATTCCGCCGACTTCCATTTCCAGTTTTACCATACCGAGACTTCGGTTGTTGAAAACAATCAGTTTGATTGGAAGCTTATATTGAAAAATAGTTGCCATATCGCCTAAAAGCATTGACAAACCGCCGTCGCCACACATCGCAATCACCTGTCTTCCGGGATATGCCAAAGAAGCTCCGATTGCCATCGGCATTGCGTTCGCCATCGATCCGTGATTGAAAGAACCCAACATTTTACGCTCGCCTGTTCCTGTAATAAATCTTGCTCCCCAAACACAGCACATTCCTGTATCAACGGTGAAAATTGCATCATTTTTCGCAATCTGATCTAAAGTATGTGCAACATATTCTGGCTGAATAGCGTCTTCTTTTCCGAACTCTTTTACATAAGTCAACTGGTGTTCTTTTACTTTTTCGTAAAATTCCAATTGCTGATTGAGAAAGTTGATATCTGTTTTTTCTTTTAATAAGGGAAGTAAAGCTTTGATCGTCTCTTTAACATCACCTGTAAGACCTAACTCCAGTTTTGCTCTTCTCCCCAATCTTTCAGAACTTTCGTCAATCTGAACGATTTTATTTTTTACAGGCATAAATTTCTCGTAAGGGAAATCTGTTCCCAACAATAGTACAAGATCAGCTTCGTGCATCGCATGATAAGCTGAAGGTAATCCTAAAAGTCCCGTCAATCCTACTTCATTTGGGTTATTCGGCTGAATGGCCATTTTACCTCTAAAAGAATATCCAATAGGAGCTTTTAAAAATTTCGCTAATTCCACAACCTCAACGTTCGATTTTTCGGCACCGATGCCACAATAAATCGTTACTTTTTTGCTTTCATTAATCAAATTTGCCAAATGATTTAATTCTTCATCTGAAGGACGAATCACAGGATTTGTTCTGAATATCTGATTGGAAGTTGTCGCTTCTTCAGCATCAAGCTCGGAAACATCACCGGGAAGTCCGATTACGGCAACACCTTTTTTAGAAATCGCATGCTGAATCGCCGTTTGCAAAGTTCTCTGAACCTGTTCCGGTCTTGTAATCATTTGATTATAATAACTGCAATCGTCAAATAATTTTATGGTATTCGTTTCCTGAAAATAATCCATTCCCATCTCATTGCTTGGAATCGTTGATGCAATTACCAACATCGGAACATGCGATCTGTGGGCTTCGTAAACTCCATTGATCAAATGGACGTGACCGGGACCGCAACTTCCTGCACATACAGCAAAACCATCCAGTTCCGCTTCTGCGGCGGCAGCGTAAGCTCCAACTTCTTCGTGCCTTACATGAATCCACTCGATGCTGCTTTTTTTCACAGCGATATTTAAATGATTGAGACTGTCGCCAGTTACTGCGTATATTCTTTTGACATTGGCATTTTCGAGCATTTCAACAATTTGCTCTGCAATATTTTTAGCCATAATTACTATTTTTTTTAGATTAATTTCTACTTAGAAAATAGAATCTGAAATCAATTGATTATTCATGATTTCGAATGATAAACGAACAATCAAATTTAGTTAATAAAAGATTCTTAAAGAAGCATTGATCAAAATTTATTCAACATCTTATTTTCCGTATAGAGCAAAAAATACTCCGCAATTTCTTGCGGAGTATGATTTTTATTTAATTTAAATTATTTTGTTGAGCAAAAGCTTTGTTGAGACGTTGCGTAATTGTCATTCGTCAATAGAGCACCATTATTTCCGGAATCTATGTAGTCTCTGGAAAAATTCAGAGCAACAGAAATTTTCTGATTGGTATTATTGGCAAAATGTTTTTTCATTCGCAATACATCTCTTTTCACTTCTCTTTCAAATGCCTGATCAAAGAGTTGCGGGAAAAGTTTGATATCAGAAATTTTTCCGTCTTTATCAATACTGAAATTTAATTTAAAATCTCCAAGCGCCTGAAAAGCATTTGCAGTATGTCCTAAATTATTTTGCAAATCTTTATTGAATTTTGCCTGACCTCCGTTATACACTTTTTCCAATTGTTGTTTATCAGACTTTACGCTAACATTGGTCTGAGAAAAAGAAAATGTAAAAACAGCAATAGCCAAAACTGAAAGTAATTTTTTCATGATGTAATTTTTCGGTATTTTAAAGATACACCTTTTAGTGAAATTTACAAAACTTCAATCTGATTCCTCAAAAGATCTTCAAATTCATCTCTTTTTCTGATCAGATGTGCCTTTCCGTCTAAGAAAAGAACTTCAGCAGGTTTTAATCTTGAATTGAAATTTGTACTCATCTCAAAACCGTAAGCTCCGGCTGTATGGAAAGCCAAAACATCACCTTCTCTTACTTCATTTAATTTTCTGTCCCAAGCAAAAGTATCAGTTTCACAGATGTTTCCAACTACGGTATAAATTCTTTCAGCACCTTTTGGGTTTGACAAATTCTCAATGGTATGGTAAGAATCATAAAACATCGGACGGATCAAATGATTAAATCCTGAATTAACCCCAACAAAAACGGTTGCCGTAGTTTGCTTGATAACATTCGCTTTCACCAATAAATATCCACATTTTCCAACCAAAAATTTCCCAGGTTCGAACCAAAGTTCAAATTTCTTACCTGTTTCTTTAGAAAAATCTGAAATCGCTTTCTCAACTTTTTTACCTAAGGCTTTCACATCTGTTTCCATATCGCTTTCCTGATAAGGAATTTTGAAACCGCTTCCCATATCCAAATATTTCAAGTTCGGGAAATGTTCAGATAATTCAAGCATAATTTCAAGAGCCTGCAAAAATACTTCAGGATCTTTAATTTCGCTTCCTGTATGCATGTGAAGACCTTCTACATTCAAGTTGGTGCTTTTCATCACACGTTCGATGTGACGCATCTGATGAATAGAAATTCCAAATTTTGAATCGATATGTCCTGTGGAAATTTTATGGTTTCCGCCAGCATAAATATGTGGATTGATTCTTACAAAAATAGGATATGTATTTGCGTATTTGTTCCCGAATTGCTCAAGAATTGAGATATTATCGATATTAATATGAACACCGTGCATCATTGCTTCTTCTATTTCAGCTAAGTCAACACAATTGGGAGTAAACAGTATTTTTTCTTTAGGAAAACCGGCTTTTAAACCTAATTTCACTTCACTAATCGAAACGCAATCCAAAGAAGCGCCGAGGTTCTTTATGTATTTTAAAATATTGATGTTCGTTAAAGCCTTTGCAGCATAAAAGAACTTGGTGTGTTTTAAAAAAGAAGATGTAAGTTTTTCGTATTGAGTTTTGATCGATTCAGCATCGTAAACATACACTGGTGTGCCAAATTCTTGGGCAATCTTTAATAATTCTTTTGGATTCATATTTTAAATTTTACATAAAAAAAGGCAGATTCTTCGAAAAGAGTCTGCCACAATAATTATTTTTTATGCAACACAACTCTTTTAGGTATTCCAAACCTTTGAAAACTTTACAGCTCCCTTTTTTCCGGTTTGTTTTTGTTTAAAATTTTGCATTGCTTATTTTTATTCTTTTGCAAAAATACTATTTATTTTGAGAAATTGAATTTGAAATGGATTTTCTTCTTAATAAAAATACATTTGATTGTAAATTGTTCTCTTATTTCGGTAACGGCAACGTCTCAAAATCACCTTTAATCAAAGCCAATTGCAAGTCATTGGTAAGATCTGATGCAGACATAGGCAAATCGATTTTTAATTTTGAGATTTTACTTAAAGTCTGAATTTGGGTAAACAATTCATAGAAACCATAAGAAACTGCTTTTCCGTTTTCTATGATTAAAAACAATTTTTCTCCTAATTTTCTACCACTTCCCAACCATAGTTCGTTTCTTTTTCTGAAATCAATCTTCTTCTTAAAAACTTCAACATCTTTATATTCATCAATTTTACTGATAAACTGAACTGCCTTAGACCCTTGAGTAAAAGCTTTAAATTTCAGAATTGGCTTTTCAGTTTTATTCAATGTATTTTTTTCAGCAACATATTTATTGTTTCTAAAATACAAACCAAAAGGCAAAGACTCTCTCTTTTTGATGTTTTTTGAATTTAAAATCAGCTTGGCAATGATATCAGTTCCCGTTAATTCAAAATTGATCTGCTCAACATCACGCTGAATTTCTTCAAATTTTTTCGATTTAGAATTGAAAAGCTTTTTTGAAAACTTATTGATATCCTGAACATACTCGGAAAGAATAATCTTCCCAGATTCATTCTGGAAATAAACAAAACCTTTTTCGCTCGGCAAATCTTGAGTTAACAATTTGATTTTGTTGATATAAGTCTTAGCATTCGTCTCTTCGTGCTGCTCCTGAATAATCTCGTTTTCGGTATCTTTTGAAACCAACAATTTAAACAATTCTAAAGTTGCTCTTGCGTCACCTTCTGCACGATGCGCGTTGACTAAAGGAATGCCGAGCGATCTTACCAATTTTCCCAATGAATAACTTACCTCATCAGGAATCAGTTTTTTTGCTAAAGGAATTGTATCTAAAGTGTTGATTTTGAAATCATAACCAAGGCGTTGAAACGATTGACGAAGCATTCTGTAATCGAAATCGATGTTGTGCCCTACTAACGTTGTGCCTTCTGTAATTTCAACGACTCTTTTTGCCAATTCATGAAATTTCGGAGCGGTTTTAACCATTTTCGGGCTAATATTGGTCAATTTCTGAACAAAAGGCGTGATGTCACTTTCAGGATTGACAAGGGAAATAAATTGGTCGACAATTTTATGACCATCATATCTAAAAATGGCGATATCGATAATGCATTCTTTCCTGAACCCTGCACCATTGCTTTCTATATCTATAATCGAATACATTTATTTCTTATCTAACTTAGAATTTCTATCAAAAACTGAACCTTAAAAATCTCAGCACCTATGGAATTCTGCTAAAATAATCAAAATACGTTAAAAACTGCAAAAGATAGACGCCTATCTTTTTCTTCCGCCTAAACCGAACATGCCCAAAATCGCTTTTGCTCCTTCACGCATCAGAGTATTGGCAAAAGTTCTACCGGCTCTGCTTTTTAGAACCTGTTCAAACATTCCCGGTTCTTCTTTTACAGGTTTAGTTTTTTGTGTAGGAGCTGAATTTTCAACTGCCTGCTCCATTCTATTAACTAAAATCTCATACGCTGACTCGCTGTCAACTGGCTTTTCGTATTTTGAAACCAATGCAGACTTTGAAATTAATTCTGAAACTTCTGCATCATTCAAAACATCCATTCTGGATTCCGGAGAAATCAGATATGTATGAACCAATGGTGTTGGAATTCCTTTTTCGTCCAAAGCGGTGATAAAGGCTTCACCAATTCCTAAATTCTGAATTAACTCAGAGGCGTTATAAAACTCTGTTGTGGGATAATTTTCTACGGCTTTAGAAATTTCTTTTTTATCTTTTGCGGTAAAACCTCTTAGCGCATGCTGAATTTTTAAACCTAATTGAGAAAGCACATTTTCCGGAACATCGCCAGGAATTTGAGTAATAAAATAAATTCCCACACCTTTTGAACGGATCAATTTTACCATTGTTTCGATCTGAGAAGCCAAAGCTTTTGAAGCCTCGTCAAAGATTAAGTGTGCTTCATCGATGAAAAGAACCAATTTTGGTTTTCCGCTGTCGCCTTCTTCCGGAAACGTCATGTAAATTTCAGCAAAAAGCGAAAGCATAAATGTTGAAAATAACTGCGGTTTATTCTGAATATCAGCAACTCTCAAAATATTGACAACACCTTTTCCATCTCTTGTTTCAAGCAAATCGTGAACATCAAAACTTAACTCTCCAAAGAAATCTGCGGCTCCTTGCTGCTCTAAAGCAACAATAGATCTTAAAATAGTACCCAAAGAAGCGGATGCGATCGATCCGTAATTGGCTGATAATTCAGCTTTACCTTGAGGGTTATCCGTCACATATTGCAGGACTTTCTTTAAATCATTTAAATCAATTAAAGGCAAACCTTTGTCGTCGCAATATTTGAAAACGATTGACATAATGCTTTGCTGCGTATCATTGAGTTCTAAAATTTTACTTAATAAAACAGGTCCGAATTCTGTAACAGTAGCTCTTAACTTCACCCCTTTTCCACCGGAAATACTCATCAATTCAACCGGAAAGGCCTGCGGATTGTAAGGAAGCTGTGTTTTTGCATAGCGTTCTTCAATGATGGAATTCATTTGTCCGGACTCGGCAATTCCTGAAAAATCACCTTTGATGTCTAAAACCAAAGACGGAATTCCCGCATGAGAAAGCTGCTCAGCGAAAACCTGAAGTGTTTTTGTTTTTCCGGTTCCGGTGGCTCCGGCAATCAGACCGTGACGGTTAATAGTTTTTAAAGGAATCGTGACATTGACCTCTGTGACAACATCGCCGTCTAGCATTCCTTTTCCCAGAATTATATGTTCTCCTTTTGGAGTATATCTTGTCGAAAGTTCGTCAATAAATTTTGTTTTGTCTGCCATTTGATATTTTTAACATCTAAAGATAAAGTTTTTTAGAAAAGTTTTAATAATCTCTTTTATTTAATCACATTAATTTTTGCATTTTTTCATTAAAATAAATTTAATTTCGCAAACACATTACCAACTCAAGAATAAAACGCAATTTATCAAACTAAATAAATTCACATGTTTAGAAAATTTTCTCTTTTTCTCTTTTATCTTATATCATTTACTGCTTTTTGTCAGCAGAATCAAAAACCTGTTGATTTGAAAATAAAAGAAGACTTTACCCATCAGGCGACAAAAACTGTTTTTCCAAAAATTTGGGCAGGTTTTCAGAGAGAGGTCGTACGCACCTTTGATTCTAAGAATCAAAACATGGCAATCAGCTACGTACAACAACAATCTAAAAGGAGCAGAACAGTATTAACGGTTTATATTTATCCGAAAAAGAAAATAAGCAATCAGATTTTAAGAGATGAATTTTTCAGCTATTTGGTTGCCATTAACAAAAACTCAGAATCACGTGTTGATATGGAACCTTTATTCGGAAGTCTCTCTAATGATCAACTCAATGTACATTACATTTATTCATTATTCAAAAACTCAGTTGTCGAGTCAGATTTTTTTAAAGGTATAAGACCTGTCGAAAAAAATTCTTTGCTTGCCATTTACGAAAGTGGAGGATGGACATTTAAGATAAGAATTTCAAGTGATGACATGACCAACGAACAACTGGTTGATTTGAGACAGAAAACAGAAAATTACTTTGATGTTTTGAATATTGCATCAGTAAAGACATTACCTGTAAACGATGCGCCAGACATTCAACTTTCTCCTATTGTCAAAAGAGATTCTATGATAAATAAGGCAACAATTGCTGCTGCAGAAGCAAAAATAGAGTGGCTAAAAAAGAATTCAGATATAAAAGATGTTCTCACCGGATTTAATGATATGCAAATTGAATCTGAAGTGTACGCAACTGAAAAGATGTTAGAATTTTACAGAATGCATAAAAATGACTGGAAAATAACTCCCGAAACACAAAAGTATTTTGAGGATATGACAATAATCTCTGATAATAAACAAATCAAAAATTATATTTATGACAAGTATCTAGGAGTAATTAATTACCCTGAAGGCAACGCAAATAAAAAAGCCTACTTTCAATTTAAAAATGATAATAAAATTTCTAAAGAGCTTGATGAAATTCACTATCAATTATTTTACAATTTAGACTAAATAAAACTTTATAGATTTATTCTATCATAACAGATATTTTATTTTAGCAGGTTTTAAAAAATAAAATACGATTTTTGTAGATTAAAGAACAAAAAAAATTCTCAATCCCAAGATGAAAGTCGAGCAAATATATACAGGCTGTTTAGCACAAGGCGCATACTATATCGTATCAGAAAATGAAGCCGCAATTATAGACCCGCTGAGAGAAGTAAAACCTTATCTTGACCGCCTTGAAAAAGACAACGTTACCTTAAAATATATATTTGAAACTCATTTTCACGCAGATTTTGTTTCAGGACATTTAGATTTAAGTAAAAAAACAGATGCACCGATTGTTTACGGACCGACTGCAGAACCAGATTTTGACGCAATCATTGCTGAAGACAATCAGATTTTCGAAATCGGAAATATCAAAATAAAAGCACTTCACACTCCCGGTCATACCATGGAAAGTACAACTTACCTTCTGATTGACGAAAACGGTGTTGAAACTGCAATTTTCACAGGTGACACTTTATTTTTAGGTGATGTAGGACGTCCAGATCTTGCCCAAAAAGCAGGAAGCATGACGCAGGAAGATCTTGCCGGAATTTTGTACGAAAGCCTTCACAGTAAAATCTTGCCTTTGGATGACAGCATTACCGTTTATCCGGCACATGGCGCTGGCTCAGCTTGCGGAAAAAACATGCAGAAAGAAACTGTAGATATTTTAGGAAATCAAAGAAAAACTAATTACGCTCTGAATCAGCCAGATAAAGAGTCATTCATCAAAGAAGTTCTAGACGGACTGACGGCTCCACCTAAATATTTCGGGATGAATGTTGCGATGAACAAAGGTGGTTACGACAGCCTTGACGATGTAATGACAAAAGGCTTAAGCCCAATTGCTGTAGAAGATTTTGAAAGTTTTGCCGAAGAAACCGGAGCTTTAATTTTAGATACGAGAGGTGCCGGGGAATTCCACAAAGGATTTATCCCAAACTCTATTAATATTGGTTTGAAAGGAGATTTCGCACCATGGGTTGGAAGTTTAATTGTTGACGTAAAACATCCTTTGCTTTTGGTTGCAGACGAAGGAACCGAAGAGGAAGTGATTACGAGATTAAGCAGGGTCGGTTTTGACAATGTTTTAGGATATTTAAAAGGTGGTTTCAATTCATGGAAAAATTCTACAAAAGAAATTGATGAAGTGAAAAGGATTTCTCCTATTGAATTTGCAGAAAAATTTAATGAAAATTCAAAAATCATTGACGTAAGAAAAATCGGAGAATATTCTGCTGAACATATTGACAATGCGTACAGCAAGCCATTAGACAACATCAGCGATTGGGTTTCTACAATCGATGATTCTGAACATTTCTTCTTGCATTGCGCTGGAGGTTATAGAAGCATGATTGCAGCAAGCATCCTTAACTCTCACGGAATCAGAAATTTCACCGAAATCGAAGGTGGTTTCAACGGAATTAAAAAAACAGAAAAATTGCCGACTTCGGATTTTGTTTGTCAGTCTAAAACTCTTTAAATGAAAATATTTCTATTTGGAATTATTCTTGCTGCATTTTTTTCACTGAATGCCTGCAAAACGGCATCTATACAACAAAATGTACATAAAACTGATATTAAAGAATTGGTGAAAAATTCTGAAACCATTTTGGTTGACGTAAGAATTCCGGAGCAGTACGCAGAAGAAACTGCAAAAGACGCCATTAATATTCCTTTAGCCGAAATTCAGAACAAAGCAGAGTCATTGAAAGGCAAAAAGGTTGTCGTTTTTTGCAACAAAGGAATTCAGGCAGACGAAGCCGTAGAAATGTTAAAAAAGAACGGCGTTGAAGTGTATGATGGCAAGACTTTAGATAATATTAAAGCCATTCAGAATTTAAAGCAATAGATTAAATTAAATCATTATGTCACAAAAATTTCAGGAACTTATAGAATCAGAAAGACCCGTATTGATCGACTTTTTCGCAACTTGGTGTCAGCCTTGCAAAGTACAGTCATCGGTTTTAACAACTGTGAAAGAAAAGGTAGGTGAAGGCGCAAGAATTGTAAAAATTGATGTTGATCAATATCCTGCAATTGCTTCTCAGTATGGAGTGCGTGGCGTTCCTACTTTGGCAGTTTTCAAAAAAGGAGAATTGCTGTATAAAGAAAGCGGTGTGCATGATGTGAATCGTTTGACACAGCTTTTAGAGCAGTATATTTAGGTTGACTGAAAATTCCTCGGATTTCACAGATGAATGCGGTTAAAATCTTTGGAAAGAATTAGCCACCAATGCACGAATTTGATATTTACTATTTCAGTAAAATAAATTTTACAAGAATCTTAGATCAAAAAGATTCTTGCATTCGTAGCAAAAAAATCAGCGAAAATCTTTGGAAGTTTTTTCACTCTTTAACTATTCGTTTTTTAAGGACAGTTTTTCTCATATTCTTTGATCAGTCCCATATAAATTTCGGCTTGTCGGCTTTGCACCTTATCTGCCACAATATGGAATAACTTTCTAAGTTGCTCCCTGTCATTTTTCACTTCCTTCAGGGTTGTTTTATAAATTTCCTGATATTCTTTTTGTAAAGTTTTGTCCAGCTGTTTGTCCTTCATCATATTTTTATCGAAGTCATCAAGATACTGACTAAATGAACTGCAATTTCCTCCAATCGCTCTGAATGCAGGAACAATTTTTTCAATAGATGACCCCATTTTAGTATTAAACTGGCTTTTAGTCTTTACTGCCAACACCGTAAAAGCATCATCCGGTTTTTTAATATAGAAATTTGAGTGGGTGTAATAACAATTGGTAAGATCCAGACACTCGAAAACATTAGAACTGTAGAGTTTAATTTTACCATCATACAACAGATATTCAAACGTTTCAGCTGTTTCATTTGAAAGACTTGCGTCTTTATCAACCGTTTTTACTTTGATTTTTTCCTGAATCTGTGAAACTTCACCACCATTATAATAAATCACTTTTTTCACATCTTTCGCGCTTATTTCCTTTTTCTTTTGATCATCTAAAGTCGCGTATTTAAATCCAGAAATTCTGTTATGAATAATAATCTGACCAACATTAAGTGTGTTCGTAACAGTGCCAATAATATAAGCTTTAAACGATGACCCATCTTCCAATTGGAATTCAGCAATATCATTTTCATCATAACGACTATCTTTTTGTGCATTTAAAACAAAGCTGAAGAAACAAAAGATAAGCAAGAATAATTTTTTAGTCATAGAGTTTATGTTATTAGAATTTAAAAATATAAAAAATTATAACATTTCAACTAAAAAGAAATATATTATTTAAAAAAATCAATAATACCTACAAAATGCAACGAATTAACTCCCTTACTATAATTAATCATACGATATTCTTAAAACCTAAATCAACCTTAGAATAGCTAGATGAGAGTTCTATATTTACATTTTCTACATATAGATAATGCTAATCAGTAATCTCAAAATCATCCCTATCATTCAAAAACTGAAAATGATTTCTGAAATCCTTTAACTCTTCCAAATTTAATTCTGCTAAAACCAAATTTCCTTTTTTCTCAGCAATTTCTTTTCCGTCGGCAAAAAAGCAGTGCGAACTTTCCTGATAGAAAAGATCATTACCATCAGTTCCAATTCTATTCAAACCAAAAACGTAGGATAAATTTTCAATCGCTCTCGCTTTTAATAAATGTTCCCAAGCATCAACTCTTTTCTCCGGCCAGTTGGCAACGTATAAAATCGCATCGTAATCATCATTATTTCTTGCAAAAACAGGAAACCTCAAATCATAGCAAACCTGCAACAGAAAACGAATTCCAAGATATTCTAAAATTACTCTTTCCTTTCCGGGAGTATATACCTTATCTTCTCCCGAAAAAGAGAACAAGTGTCTTTTATCGTAAAAAACAACTTCAGAATCTGGTTTTACAAAATACATTCTGTTATAAAATTTCCCTTCAACTTCAACGGAAGCACTTCCACAGAAAGCAGTATTTTTTGCTTTCGAAATTTTCTTTAAAAACTCCAGAGATTCTTCATTTTTATCTGAAACTTCAGCAGCATCCATACAAAAACCCGTAGAAAACATTTCAGGCAGGAGAAATAAATCTGCATCCTGATTTTGAAGCTGATTTTCAATTAATTTAAAGTTTTCAGATTTGTTTTTCCAGACAATATCTTGATTCAATCCTATAATTTCCATATTTCTATTTCAAAACTTGTATAAAATTACAGTTTTTAATTCGTTTCGGTTTTATATTTGCTACAAATTGTCATTAGTAATAATTTAAAAATAAATCTATGAAGAAATTGGTTTTTATGCTGATGCTGGTTCTTACGGGAGCAACAGTGAGCGCACAAGCCTACACGGGGAAAGGAGATCAGAAAGTAAATTTAGGCTTAAATGCTTGGGGGTACGGAACAGGGATTGCCGCTACTTATGATTATGGTTTGAATCAACTTATATCCGTTGGAGCTGGAGCCAATGCTTATTTTGACGGTTATAAAGACAATAATGAAGACAACAGAGTTTTTATTTTCGGGAGAGTAAATTTCCACTTGAAAGAAGCTTTGGATTTACCGGAGCAATTGGATATTTATCCCGGCGTTGACTTGGGAGTTCTTGGCAGAGACTTCGGAATCGGAGCGCACATTGGAGCAAGATATTTCTTCACAGATAAATTCGGAGTTTTCGCAGAAGTGGGAAACAACGGAAGCCTTGGTGTTTCTTTCAATTTCTAAAAACAGTGACAAAATATATGACAAAGCTTCTCATTTCGAGGAGCTTTTTTGTTTGGCATCCTTTTGATAATTGTTACCTTTGCAAATTAAAATCTAAAAACAATTAATGGAATTAGCAATTAAGATCTTTCAATTTATATTAAGCATATCTATCTTAGTAATTCTTCACGAACTTGGGCATTTCTTACCCGCCAAATATTTCAAAACCAAAGTAGAAAAATTTTATCTATTCTTCGATCCGTGGTTTTCTTTAGCAAAAAAGAAAATTGGTGAAACCGAATATGGTATCGGATGGCTTCCTTTCGGAGGTTATGTGAAAATCGCCGGAATGGTTGACGAAAGTATGGATACCGAACAATTGAAGCAACCTGCTCAGCCTTGGGAATTCAGAGCTAAACCGGCTTGGCAGAGATTGATTATTATGCTTGGAGGAGTTACGGTAAACTTCTTCTTGGCTTGGATCATCTACGGATGTCTTTCTTTCTTTAATGGTGAAACATCTTTTGATACTGCGAAAGTAGACGCTCCGATGAACTATACAAGCGTTGCAAAAGGAATGGGTTTTCAGGATGGAGATAAAATCTTAAAAGTAGACGGAAAAACTCAAAATAACCTTGATAAATTGGCTTTAGACGTTCTATTGAGCGACGAAATCACTGTTTTAAGAAACGGAAAAGAAGTTACCTTCCCAACCAACGACGACGGTAAAGCAATGGCTTTCAGAGACGAAAATCCTAAATCATTTCTTACTCCAAGATTCCCTGCAATTATCGATTCTATTTACAATCCTAAGACTTTACAAGCAGGGTTGAAAGTTGGTGACCAAGTAGTTTCTGTAGATGGAAAGAAGATTTCTTATTATGATGAATTTAAAGAAACTGTCCAAAATAGTGCAGGAAAAAATTTAAAAGTAGATGTATTAAGAGGCGGAGCAATTCAACCGCTTGTTTTATCAGTATCAAAAGAAGGAACACTAGGATTGGCTTCTTACAAGCAGCTGCAAAAATTCTATGAGACAAAACATTTTACTTTCGGACAGTCAATCGGAAGAGGCTTTACAAGAAGTATTGAAAGTTTAACGTATCAGGTAAAACAATTTAAATTAATCTTCAACAAAAAGGTTCAGGGTTACAAAAAAGTTGGAGGACCGTTGGCAATCATCAAAAACATGCCTGTTGACAAAGCTCAAGACGGAAGTGTTTCTATCGACTGGACGGCTTTCTGGAGTTTTACAGCAATGTTTTCTGTTTGGTTGGCGTTCTTAAACTTAATTCCTATCCCTGGATTGGATGGTGGACACGTTATTTTCACATTATATGAGATGATTGTCGGAAAACCTGTTCCACAAAAGATATTGGAAAACGCACAGATGGTTGGAGTTATCTTCCTGTTAGGCTTAATGTTACTGATTTTCGGAGCAGACATCTTTAAAATCATTACCAATAAATTTTAATTTTATTTAAAAAATTAATTAAAAAACTTGCGTGGTTTAAATATCAGTCCTATATTTGCACCACCTAAAAATAGGGACATTCCTCCTTAGCTCAGTTGGTTAGAGCATCTGACTGTTAATCAGAGGGTCCTTGGTTCGAGCCCAAGAGGAGGAGCAAAAAAGACTTACATTATTGTAGGTCTTTTTTGATTTTAATATCTTAACATTTCCATAAAATTATATTTTCTGGAAATTTATCACAGTTGGTCAGAGTCCCGAAACTTCAGGATTAATCAGAAGATCTTTCGCACTTGCGAGCGCAAGAGAAGGATCAAAAGAGAAGTACAGCAATGTAAGTCTTTTTTGATTTTAATACTTTAGTGTTTCCATTTATTTTAAAATTTAAATTCCTGAAAAATAATCTGATAGCACTTTTCGGGTAATTTTAACCAAAAAATATTTGCTTGATATTATTTTTCATATTATATTTGCACCACTCTAAAAGAGGAACATTCCTCCTTAGCTCAGTTGGTTAGAGCATCTGACTGTTAATCAGAGGGTCCTTGGTTCGAGCCCAAGAGGAGGAGCAAAAAAGACTTACATTATTGTAGGTCTTTTTTGATTTTATACTTTTCCATAATCGTACTTTACATTATTTATTAAATATCAACCTCCAGGGTTGTGTAGACGCAATATTCATAGGTTTATTTTCGTTACATTTGCATTTTGGTAAATAAACCCAAAAGTCTTTAAAAAAACTTTTAAATTTTAATCATAAACAGCACAATTTTTGTTTAGCTAAATGCTTGAAGATACGAATGATGTCAACCAATCAATTTAAATACGGTTTCCTTTATATTTCCCTTTTTATAACCAGTCTTTTTCATGCCCAAAACACAGCAAACGGAAAGATTGTAGATAACAAAAACAACAAAGAGATTAGCGCAGTTGAAATCTTTATCAACGACAACAATACTCCCATTCTTACTACTACTTCAGGAAGCTTCAGCGTACAGTCTGACAGCATTATTTACAAACTTAAATTTCAGAAAAAAAACTATGCTTTAGAAAGTGTAGATATTACTGCAGACAAAAACAGCAATCTGATCATTAAATTATCCTCTGAAAAAGTAAGCAGCATCGAAGAAGTTGTTATCCACAACGAGAAAACAAAATTTAAGAGTAAGAAAGAAAATCCCGCATACCGAATCATGCAGGAAGTCTGGAAACGCAAGAGAAACAACGGTCTTGATAAATTTGATACGTACACTTACAAAGAATACGAAAAGATTCAGTTTGACGCCAACAATCTTGACAGTGCTTTCATGCATAGAAAAATCTTTAACAAATTAGATTTCATCTTTGATTACGCCGATTCTACAGCAAGAGGAAAAATGGCGTTACCTATTTTCTTAAATGAATCTATCTACAACCATTTCGGAGAAAACAAACCGAACAAGAAAACAAAAAAACTTCTAGTTGCTCAAAAAACCTCCGGATTTCAGGACAATCAGGTGATTGCGATTACCGCTAAAAATCTTTACCGGGATATCAATATTTACGATAATACTTTAAATTATTTTGACATTGGATTTCCGAGTCCGGTGGGAACGGATGGTTTTAGCACGTATGATTACAACTTGACTGACACAGTTTCCATTCGTGGAGAACAGGCCTATAAAATCCGTTATCAGCCGAGGAGAACTGAGGTTTTAGCCTTTCAGGGATATCTTTACATTGATACAGATTCTTATGCAGTTTTAGAAGCCAGCTTAAAGTCGACCAATAAAATCAATGTAAATTTCATCAATTCCATTTCAACAGAATTGGAATACGACAATCCTGATGATGAAACATTTTTACCTAAAAAATACGTCACCGAAATTGAAATGACGCCTTTCTCAAAAAAGAAAAGTGCCAAAAGCATTATTGCCAAGCGCTCTGTAGACTATTCTGAATATGATTTTAATAAACCTTTAGCGGACACTATTTTCACAAGAAGAAAAGAAGAGTATGATGACCGTTTTGTTGATAAAGATGACGCATTTTGGGCAAAAGCAAGACCAGATTCACTTTCAAAACAAGAAAAAGGAGTTTATGAAATGCTGGACAAGCTACAACAAACGCCAAAATTCAACAGAATTTTAAAATTAACAGAAACATTAGCTTCAAGATATTACAACGTTACAAAAGGCATCGATTTAGGCCCAATCACCTCTGTTTACGGGAAAAATGATGTGGAAGGTGACAGAATAAGATTAGGAGCAAGAACTTACTTCGGACAGAACGATCCTTGGAGAGTTGAATTTTACAACGCTTACGGCTTTAAAGATCAGCAATTCAAATACGGTGTGGAAGGACGATATATGTTCAACAGAGTGAATCGTTTTATGATTGGAGGTGGAACAAAAAGAGACATCACCCAACTTGGAGTACAGCTGACCACAGAAGACGGAATTTTATCGCGTTCTTTCGCTTCTTCAACTGTTTTTGCGAGAGGAGAAAACGCTTCTTTAAGTTCGGTTAACCAAACGAGTTTTTTCACGTCTATTGAGCCTTGGAAAAACTTTCAAATAAGAGTTGACGGAACGATGCAAAGCATTAAATCTGCCAATCCATCAGGTTTTAGTTTGATGTATTACAGAAATGGTGTATTGAGGAAAACAACGATTGATTCGCACGTTACCGTTAGTTTAATTGCAAGACCAGGCGCTACGTTTTCTCAAACCGGAGTCGACCGTTACGAACATGGAACTTTGGCACCGACGATTGTTTTAAAATATACGAGAGGTATTGATGGATTATTTAATGCCGATTTCAATTATAATAAATTGCAGTTTATGTTTTACAAACCCATCCTTCTTGGAAGTTGGGGAAAAACGTTGCTAAATTTTGAAGCCGGTAAAAACTTTGACACCGTTCCTTTGGCATTGCAAAACATTATTCCCGGAAACCAGTCGTATGGAATTGTACCAAATACATTTGCTCAATTAAATTATTATGAATTTGTAGCAGATACTTACTCTACTCTTCACATAGAGCATCATTTTAACGGTAAAATTCTTTCATTTATCCCTTTAATCAAGAAACTGAAGCTGAGAGAAGTTGCATTCATCAGAGGCGCTTACGGATCTTTGAGCGACGCGTCAAAAAACATCAATGTTGAGAATTTAAAATATTCCGCACCGGATCAGCAGGTTTACTATGAATATGGATTTGGTATTGAAAACATCGGTTTTGGCAACATCAGAATCTTCCGTGTAGATTTCAACTGGAGAGGAAATTACCTTGACCGTCCGGATGCTTCTAAGTTTGGAATTAAGGCTGGTTTCCAGTTTGGGTTTTAAAAAATATGACTGGTTCTGAAAGTCTAGTATAAAAGGATATAAATAATAAAAACTCTGGGCAAAACTTTTGCTCAGAGTTTTTTACAGGTTTTCGTTTGATTTCCAGAATCTTAACTTTGTTAATAATTGATGTTTTTCGTTTTAATTATGTATATTCGATAAAACTTTAAATTAATTATCATGAAAAAACTATTTATTCCCTTTGTTTTATTAGGAGTATCTCTTAATGCTCAAATCACAACATTTCCTTGGACAGAAACTTTTGAAACCAGCTCTACAACAGCAGCGGAATGGACAAAAATTTATGAATCAGGAACACAGGAATGGAGTAATGTTACCACTGCATATTATGGTTATACAACGGGTGCGTATCAAGGAGATCTAATGGCAGAGTTTGACATAGACTCATTTGACGGAGATGCAACAAAGTATGTAAGCCCTATTTTAAATTTATCTTCTGTAAACAGTCCTACATTAGAATTCTATTACCGAAACAAAGATTGGGGTGGCGATCAAAATGAACTTAAAGTTTATTACAGAACCTCAACTACCGGAACTTGGACATTAATTACAACTTTCAACAGTAGCATCAGCGATTGGACTAATTCCGGCACATTAACATTACCTTCGCCCTCAGCAACTTATCAAATTGCATTGGAAGGCGTTGCTTGGTATGGATGCTCAATTAATGTTGATGATGTTTTAGTAAAAAGTGGAATACTATCAACTTCAGAGTTTGACAAGAAGAAGAACACATTCAAAGTATATCCGAATCCAACATCTGATTTTATTAATATCAAATCAGAAAAAAGAATTTCAGAAGTTTTAATATTTGATTTAGCAGGAAAACGAATTAATCAAATTAAAGAAGACAATAATGAAATAAAAATTCCTGTTCATCAATTACCTACAGGAACTTATATTATTCAAATAAAGAATACAGAAGGAATGCTCAACTTTCAAAAATTTATAAAAAAATAAAATAATAGCACAAAAAAATCCTCAACAAAAATGCTGAGGATTTTATTTTTATAAAACGCTTTTTAATTATGCGTTTGGCTCAATAGATACGTAAGATCTGTTGTTTGCTTTCTTTCTGAAAACTACTTTACCGTCAACAAGTGCGTGCAAAGTGTGATCTTTACCCATACCCACATTGTTACCTGGGTGGTGCTGAGTACCTCTTTGTCTGATAATAATGTTACCAGCAATAGCGTCTTGTCCACCGAAAATCTTCACACCTAATCTTTTAGAATGAGATTCTCTACCGTTTTTGGAACTACCAACTCCTTTCTTGTGTGCCATTTTATTTTAAGGTTTTTTGGTTTTACAATTATTCTGCGCTTTCAGCGTCAGCTTTTTTAGTTGTTTTTTTAGCAGGCTTCTCTGCTTTTTTACTGTCAAATCCTGTAATACCAGTGATTTTGATCTGAGTTAAAGATTGTCTGTGACCATTTTTAACTTCATAACCTTTTCTTCTTTTCTTTTTGAAGATGATTACTTTATCAGCTTTTACGTGGTCAAGGATCTCTGCCTCTACAGTGATACCGCTTACAGCTGGGGCGCCTACAGTGATTGCTCCGTTTACAGTAAGAAGAATTTTATCGAAAGATACTTTTCCTCCTTTGTCTCCTTTCAAACGGTTCACAAACAACTTCTGGTCTTGCTCAACTTTATATTGAAGCCCTGCTATTTCTACAATTGCAAACATTGTCTATAAATTTTTAGTTAATTCGAGGTGCAAATGTACTGATTATTTCTTTAGTAACAACATGATTTTGAGAAATTTTCTACTTTCTGTGTAAATTTAATTCCAGCTGATTATTAACCGATTTATATTTTTTAGCCATTGATTCTTCAAAGAACTTAATAATTTCTGCATTACTAGTTAGTTTCTTGCCACCTTCGGTCGTCACCGTCATAGAATTATTGGGATTGGCTAAATCAAGTTTAATGTCTTTTGCAGGATCATTTTTATAAGTCATATATAACTTTTTATATTGAGCCGGGCTCACTTTTACGCCCTCAAATTCATGTTTGGCCTCTTTTTCTAATGCCAAAATATAGTCCCACGAATGATCTTCAGTTTTCAGTTTCTTGCTTCCTTTTAATAAAAACTGATGTGACTTACTTTTATCTTCCAATTTGACAATCAAACCAGGTAAACCATGAAATTTATACGGTCCATCAGGAAAAGGCAAATCTTTAGAAAACCATGCTTCCCAAATTCTTCCTCCAAAATTCGCAGTCGCTTTCTGACAGTTATAGTTTTCAATTTTTTGTGTTTCCGGAAGAATCTGCCATTTTATAATGGGAGTTTCTTCCACAATCATATTGGTCTGCTCGATATTGGTAAACCATGTCGTTTTAAAACTCGGATATGACTTTTCTATCAAATAAGAAATATTCCACTCTTCTGTCGTGGAAGAATAGCTTAAACTATTCGGTGTAGACTTTCTTTGCTCAATGATGGAATTATTTGTGATAGAATCACTTGCAAATTTAGCCTGACCATAAAAATAAGATTTCGTCGGGAAAATATCGAGATTCATAAACTCTTTTTTTAAACTGTCGGTTTTTGTGGAATCAATTCTGAATTGATAATCGTAAGTAAAACGATTTCCTTGCGCTGAGAGGTTAAGGAATACGAGGAGAGTTAAAAGGCTAAAAATGTGCTTCATATTTTTGTGATTAATTCTCCAAATATAGAAATTAAATTGCTTCTGTTTTATTTGAAATTATTTTAAATCATATCAAAATTAAATAATGAACAATAATTTTTTACCTGCATAGCATAGTTTTTTTTCAGTATGAATTAGTGAATTATTTCACATTATTGCATATCTTCGCTTTCACCAAAATATTTCAATATGAAAAGAAACTTTAATTTCTGCTTACTAGCAGGAGCATTTGCTGTATTCTCATTATCAGCATGTAACGACGATACAATGGAGACTCCTGTATCTGAATCTCAAACAGAAAATTTAAAACCTGAGCAACCAGGCGAACTCGAAAAGATTTGTTATTATGTAGACCAGTACTGGAGCTCAAATGCAGTACTTACCACATCATTGCCCAATTCTACAGACACGAGTTTTATGAACGCTCAGATGACTAAAATTGCAAGTCTGTGGGGAAGGAGCAACCCAACGTTGAGATTTGTAAATGATCCGTCGAACCCAAATTCCACTTATAATGCAATTTCTTATTCCACAGGAAAAATTTATTATGGATACGCCATTTATGCAGATGCAAAAAATAAAGGCGGAAATATTGTAAATGCGATGATTTTAGCTCACGAGTATGGTCATCAATTACAGTATATCTTCGGTTTACCCTCCGTTAGTGAATCCACTGCAAGACCCAACGAACTGGAAGCAGACGGTTTCGCAGGATATTATCTAAGAAGACCAACCGGATATAATCAAACATCATTTGCGCAGATTGCTGCAGCTTATGAATTTGCCCAAAGCATCGGTGATTACCAAACAACAAGCGCTGGACATCATGGAACACCTCCGCAGAGAAGATCTGCTGTTCGTTTAGGATTTTTATTGGGTCAATATGACCTTACAGCTTCTTCATTCGATTACAACTTTTTCTATTATTATCAGGGAGTGTTAAACGGAACATATAAAATGGGTAAAAATTCCCAAAATCCTGAAATTGATGCCTACATGAGCCAATATATGGACGAACTGAGAAAAATTCAAAGTGGAGAAATTTCTGCAGAAGAATTTAAAAACCTTCAATAAACTCACTTTTAAAATATATTCACCAAAGAGGTAAGACATCATTCTTGCCTCTTTTTCTTTGTATAAAATATTCACAAAGTTTAATTACTTTTGAATATTGTATACAAAAACATGAACAGAGATCTCTATATCGATTTTGCGAAAGGTTTAGCCACACTTTCCATTATATTTATTCATACCGCATTTTGGTCGGGACAGTTTTACATTATTCCTGAGATCAGAGTTTTTTCTTTGGTTTTTGATGTTGCTTTGTTTTATGCTTTAAGTGGAATCACTTCAGGTTCGAATATTGAAAAAACGCTTTACAGATTACTGAAGCTTCAGATTACCTACATGATTTTTGTAACACTTCTGTTCTTTCTAGATTATTTCTTCAAAATTTTCGGGCTCACTTTTTTCTCGCTCGAATGGCTTCAGAGCTTCTACTCTACTTTTGGTTCAAAGTATTCGGCAACGAGTATTTCAACAGCACCGCAATGGCAGAATTTAGGAAACTGGTTTCTCCATGAATATTCAAATGCTGACACTTTTCCGGTGGTGATGGGAAGTTTTTGGTACTTAAAAGTTTATTTCATATTGACCGTTTTCGGAGTTTTAATTTTAAGATTTTTCCCGAAACACATCAATTGGTTTATCGGAATCTGCATTGCTTTAACTTTACTGTTTAATATTTCCCCTGAAATATATCCAACCGGACAAGTCGGTTATGTCACTTTTTATATGACGGTTTTCCTTATCGGAAACAGAATGCGAGGCAAAACCATCCCTACCAAAATGATTCCTGTACTTTACGGATTGGTGGCAGCAGCTTTGGTCTGGATGTTTTGGTATTTCGGAGACGAAGTGTTTTTTAAAATCAACAAAAAGAAATTCCCGCCGCAAACTGCATATATCATTTGGACTTTCTTCTCACTTACAACTTTATTTGTGCTATATAATCGATTAAAAATCACCAAAGAAAATTTCGTCACTCATATCGGTAAAAATGCTATTTTCTTTTATTTCGGTCAGGGAATCAGTTCGTCTTTGGTTTACTTTCTGGTCGTTCCGATGAAAGAATCGATGCCTTGGTGGATGTTGATGGTCATAATTTATATCATTAATGTGATTTTAGCTTTCATTATTGCAACAGGTTTAAAGAAATTTGATGGTTTGGGATGGAATGTTTTAGAAATTTTACGTAAAAAAACCGCTCAGTAAATTATTGAGCGGCAATATTTTAATTTATTTTCTAAAACTTAATCTCTTCTTGTTCGTCCTCCTCCTCTCACAAGCAATGCGATAATGACGATAAGAACAACTCCTCCGATGATAAGATAAGTAGGATCCATGTACCATTCTTCAGTTGTAGTGGTCGTTGTAGATGTACTGACTTTGTTATCAGGAACCGAATCCTGAGCAAATGAGATGACACTGAAAAATAATGCCATCATAGTAAATGCAAACTTTTGTAAATTTTTTCTAATTGATAAAGTATTCATGATTTAAGGTTTTAATGTTAAACCTTTTAAATCCAACTCTATGCCACGGATGATTACAGCTATAAAAAATTCACAAATAGAAATTTAGCATGATTAAATGTTAATTTTATTAATTAAATTTACCAAAATTTTTAAATCATGTTTAAGTTGAAACTTCCTACCGATCCAAGGTGGGCAAACATTGCAGAGGATAACATTCAGGAAATTTTAACCGATCATGCTTGGTGTGAGCAAAAAGCTGCTACCAATGCGATCGGATTGATCACTATGCTTCCGGAACGTCCGGACATCGTGACGGAACTTTTGGCGATTGCTCAGGAAGAACTGGAACATTTCGGTCAGGTTTTAGAGATTATCAAAAAACGTGGTTATACTTTTGGGCGTACCAGAAAAGACGATTACGTAAACGAACTGGTGAATTTCATCCAAAAAGGAGGACACAGAGACACGATGATTGTTGATAAAATGCTTTTTGCTGCGATGATTGAAGCGAGAAGCTGTGAGAGATTTAAAGTTTTAACAGAAAATATAAAGGACGAAGAACTCAAAACATTTTATAAAGAACTGATGATTTCTGAAGCTAATCATTATACTACATTTATAGGCTTTGCAAGAGAACTAGGTGATCCTGATCAGGTAAACAAACGATGGGAAGAATGGCTGGAATACGAAGCCAAAATCATTAAATCTTACGGTAACAAAGAAACTATACACGGCTAAAAAACCCAATTGAAAAAACTTACTTTTGAAAATATCACCAATTTTTTCCTGAAAAATTTCTTTCAGGGATTATTAATCATTGGCCCTATCGGGTTGACGATTTTTGTGATCTGGTATGTGATTTCATCTGTTGATAATATTATTCCATCTGTTGCAAAACAAATTCCGGGATTGGTTTTTGTGTCTACTATTCTCGTGACCGCATTATTAGGATATTTGGGAAACAAATTTGTGGTCGGGCGGTTTTTTGTTGATGCCATTGACCGAATTTTAGAACGAACTCCCGGTATTAAACATATTTATTCGCCTACAAAAGATGTAATGTCTTCATTTGTAGGCGATAAGAAAAAATTCAGTGATCCAGTCTGGGTTAAAACCAATGAAAACCCAAAGATTTGGAGAATTGGTTTTTTGACGCAGAAAGACATGTCAGATGTTCACAAGCATGATTTCGTTGCGGTATATCTTCCGCATTCTTATGCAATTTCCGGTTGGGTAATTATAACCGCAGAGAAAAACATCAAACCCGTAGTGGGAATGACTGCAGCCACAGCAATGAAATTTGCGGTAAGCGGCGGTGTGGCAGGTTTTCATTCAGACGACAACGTATTTAAAGCTCCAGAGTAGAATTAACTTAATATCAGTAGATTTGATGTTCTATCATTTCTTTCTTTAATATTATGTTAAATCAAAATACTTTACAATGGATACAGCTCTCATGACAGTTCTGTCTATACTTCTTAATTTTTTTAATGCTAATCATTTTAATACTATGAATAATAATCCTCTTCTTAATTGTGACTACGAAAAAGGTGTGTGCGAAATTCTTGAAACACCCGCTGACGAATCTTCTTCTGCTGAATTTACAACAGAAAAAACAGATAAAATCAAAATCATTTACTATACAGACCCTATTTGCTCATCATGTTGGGGAATTGAAGCTCAGCTTAGAAAATTTAAATTAGAATATGGCGATGCCGTAGAGATCGATTACAGAATGGGCGGACTTTTGCCTTCTTGGGACATCTACAATTCCGGTGGAATCAGCAAGCCAAGCGATGTTGCGGGACATTGGGAAGAAGTAAGCCCACATTATAAAATGCCAATCGATGGCGGCGTTTGGCTTGAAGATCCTTTAAACTCATCTTATCCTCCATCCATCGCTTTCAAAGCGGCACAGATGCAGGATGAAAAGAAAGCCATTGTGTTTTTAAGAATTCTTCGTGAAATGGTTTTCTTGGATAAATTAAACATCACAAAAGATGAACATTTAGAAAAAGCAGCAGCTTTAGCCAAATTAGATGTTACACAATGGAAAGAAGATTATGAATCTAAAGCTCAAATCGAGTTCAAAAAAGATTTGGATTTAGGGAAACAATTGGGCGTAAGAGGATTTCCTACTTTGATCTTCGTGAAAGATGACGAAATGCTGGATGTTCTTTATGGCTTTAAACCTTATGCAGAATTTGAAAAAAGAGTTAAAAAAATCGATCCTGAAACTAAGAAAAAAGAATATTCTGCAGACTGGCAAAATTTATTTGCGGTTTATCCTACACTTACCACTCAGGAATTTGCAGTACTTTCTAATACTTCGTTTGAAAAATCTCAGGAATTTTTATTGAATCTAAGCACTGAAAATAAATTGGAGCGTAAGAAAATCAAAAATGGTGATCTTTGGATTTTAAATTCAAATTCTAACTAGAATGAGTAAAGTTGCGATTATCGGAGCCGGAGTTTCAGGATTGAGCATGGCCAATTATTTAGAAAAAAATAATATCGACTATCATCTTTACGAGAGACGTACAAAAGACGATTTGAAAGGTCACGGTTTTATTCTTCCAAAAGAAGGAATTGAATATCTTTCGGAAATTATTGACATCAATGATCTTTACACCAAAGGAAGTTTTCTGAAAAAATACATTCATTACTGTCACAACGGAAACGTTCTCTCAGAAAAAGATCTGGATAACGTTTTTGTGATTTCAAGAAGTACTTTAATTGAAGTTTTAAGCCAAAATATTCCTGCAGACAAAATTTCTTACCAAAACACACTGAATCTTACAGGTTTCTCTGAAGGAAAAGCCGAACTGGAATTTGAAGATCACGCAAAACTACAGGCCGATGTTGTGATTGCATCCGACGGTTCAAGAAGCAGAATCAGAAGAGCAATCTTTCAGGACGAAGTGATGAAGGCGGTGAGAGAAAATGAAGTCGTCAACATTATTGAAAATGAAGAAATTGCCAGCCAGATCGAAGGCAACTTTCATAAATTTCACCACGAAGACGGCGGATTGACTTTCGGAGTTTTAAAGCTGTCTCCAACCAAGATTTTATGGTATTGTCAGTTTGACATCACCCGTTATTTTATTAACGAAGATTATACCTCAGACTGCATCAAGCAATTTATGCTTGATAATTTCGGAGACTGGAATCCTTTAGTTTCTTCGATTGTTAAAGAATCAAGCTACGAAAATGCACACATCTGGAGAGTTTACGAATTGGAAAAACTCAATCCTTTTCATTATAAAAATATTGCATTTTTAGGTGACGCAGCACATCCTCTGATTCCTTTTACAAGTCAGGGTGTAACCTCAGCTCTAAAAGATTCTTACATTCTGACACAGCTTTTATTGGAAAATAAAGACCTGGAGGAAACCTTTGAAAAATACGAGCAGGAAAGAAAACCTGAAATAGAAATACACATTAAAAACGGCAGAATATTGCTTGAGCAGTTTTTATTACCTGTCAGTGAACAACCAAAAGACTCTTTACCAATCTCTTACAAATAATATGTTTAACAATACTGATATAAATTTTGAGGCTCTCAAAAAAAAGGCCTACAACGGAAGATGGGCAACTTTAGAAGACGGAATTATTCCTCTCACTGCTGCTGATCCGGATTTCAGAATGTCTACGGAGATCGAACAGGGCATTATTGAATATATTAAAGACGGATATTTAAGCTACGGACCATTTTCCGGTCTGCCTGAGTTTAAAAAAAGCGTTTCAGAACATTTCAATACAGGGAAAAACGGAAACTTTACTCCTGAAAATGTATTGGCAGTCAATAGTGCTGCGATGGGAATGTTTATGGTTGCCAAATACGTTCTAAATCCTGGCGACGAAGCGATCATCTTTGATCCGGTTGATTTTTTATTTAAAAAGACCGTTGACGCAGTTGGTGGAGTTCTGAAATTATGTCCTGTGGATTCTAAAACCGGAGATATTGATTTTGAGATGTTAGTTTCATTAATTGGTCCTAAAACTAAATTGATCAGCATCTGCAACCCTCACAATCCAGTTGGAAGAGTTTACTCAAAAGAAATTTTAAAGAAAATCTCTGAAATTGCAGCAGCTCATGATCTTTGGGTGATGAGTGATGAAATATGGAGCGATATTGTTTACGATAAAAGAGAATTCAATACGTATTCATCAGTTTCTGAAGAAGCTAAAAAGAAGAGTTTTACCGTATTCGGGTTTTCAAAGTCTTTTGGAATTGCGGGTTTAAGAATCGGTGCCGTTTTATGCAATGATCAGGAACTTCTTGACGATTTCACAGAAAAATCTCAATTCAATTCTACCATTGAAGGTGTTTCTACTTTGTCACAAATTGCAGGAAGCGTGGCAATCGACCGAGCAAAACCTTGGTTTAATGATTTCCTAACGCATTTGCAACACAACAGAGATTTGGCGCACAGCATCTTGAGTAATTCAGGAATTTTAACGCCTAATCTTCCTGAAGCCACGTTTGTGATTTTTCCAAAAATTGAAAACGGAATGTCGAGCGACCAGTTTGCTCAACATGTTTTAAAGCAAGGAAAAGTGGCAGTTGTTCCCGGTTCTGAACGCTGGTTTGGAAAAGGAGCAGAAGGCCACATCAGAATATGCTTCTCTACTTCTAGAGAAATTTTGGAAGAAGGATTGAACAGGATTATTAAAAGTTTTTAGAATTAAATTTAAAGAGGCTGCAAAATCTTAGATTTTGCAGCCTCTTTTTTATTATGATATCATTTGACAGGATCGCATCCTATTTTCTGTTAGGTCGTCCCTTTGGGACTTTCTCACTTCGAATTTATTTCTTCGAAATCTTATACAATTTTCCGCTGTCGGTAATTCCGTAGAGATTTCCGTCAGAACCATTCAACACATCTCTGAATCTTTCCTTTTGGTCTAAAAGCAATCGCTCTTCGCCCACAACTTTATTATCTTTCAAAACAATTCTGTTGATGTGTTGTCCGCTCAAACACGCAATGAAAAGATTATTTTTCCATTCTTCAATATTTCCTGTGTAGAAAGTCACTCCACTTGGCGAAACTACCGGATCCCAATAGTAAATAGGTTGTTCGGTTCCTTCTTTTTGAGTCGTTCCGTTGTTGATTTTTTCACCCGAATATTCAATTCCGTAGGTTACATCTCCCCAACCGTAGTTTTTTCCGGGTTGGATTAAATTGATCTCATCTCCACCTCTTGGCCCCATTTCGATATCCCAAAGCTGGCCTTTTTCGTCTAAAGCTAAACCTTGAGGACTGCGAATTCCGAAAGCATAAATTTCAGGTTTATAACCATCTTTTCCAATAAACGGATTTCCCGGAGCAGGTTTTCCGTCTTTGGTAATTTTTAAAATTTTACCTAAATAATTATCCGTTTTCTGTGCATACACTCTTGTTTCCTTATCTGATCTTTCACCGGTGCTCACAAACAAACTACCATCTTTATCAAACTGTAAACGACTTCCGTAATGTTTATCGCCATCGTAAGAAGGCGTTGCCCGAAAAATGACTTTAACGTCAGAGATATTTTTCAAATCTGTCGAAAGTTTTCCTTCTGCAACTGAAATTAAGTTCCCATCGCCAAAAGGTTCAGAAAAAACAAAATAAATCATTTGATTTGTTTTAAAATCTGGATCCAGAGCTACGTCAAGCATTCCACCTTGTCCTTTATCATCAACTTTAGGAAATCCTTCAATCTTGGAAATTTGTTTCCCATCAGTTGAAACGACATTGATAAAGCCAGATTTTTCGGTAATTAAAAACTTCCCGTCTGGTAAATTTACAATCCCCCAAGGTCTACCTAAATCTTTAGTTAGAACTTCAACATTATAAGGAGTTGATGTTTTAACAGGTGCAATTCGGGTTTGTCCTTCAAAAGCTGGTTTATAACTTGTATTTGCTTTTTCTTCTTTCGCTGATGGTTCGCTTGGTTTGCCTTTTCCCTGACACGAAACAATCATTGTTGCCGAAGCTAATACAATGGGTAAGAGTAATTTTTTCATATATAATATGTATTGGTTTAAAAGAAATTCTGAATTTATTTGATGAGTAACAGTATTTTTTTAACACTATTAAAAGTAGTTAATGAATTGAGTGTAAAAATAATGCCATAAAAAATTGTGGAATTAAATTTTTATTCTACATTTGTAGAACAAAATAGAAATACGTAGAACATGAAAGAAATAAAACTGACAGATTCTGAAGAAGTGATTATGGAAATGCTTTGGGAAAAACAAAAACTTTTCATGAAAGAAATTCTGGAATCTTACCCTGAACCCAAGCCTGCATCTACAACTGTTGCAACATTGCTGAAAAGAATGCAGAATAAAGATTTAGTAGGCTACACCTTATATGGAAATTCACGCGAATACTTTCCAAAAGTTGCGAAAAGTGAATATTTCAAAGAAGAAATGACTTCTATGATTGACCGTTTTTTTAACAGCTCGGTGACACAGTTTGCATCGTTTTTTACATCAAACACTAAATTGAGTCAGAAGCAGTTGAAAGAACTTCGTGAAATTATCGACAAAGAAATAAAAGAATAGCCATGGAAACGATCATTCTAAAAATAATTCTGTGTTCAGGAATTGTGCTTGGACTCTACTATTTATTTCTGGCAAAAGAGAAAACATTGACCTTCAACCGCTTTTATTTATTGTTGGGGCTTATTTTCTCCTACTCAATTCCTTTTGTGACGATTGAAACCAAGGAAATTGTAAAGGACAAACCAGTTCTGTTGATTGAGCAGGAAATTCCACAACAGATTTTGCAGAATTCTACTACAATGCAGGCGGAAACGTTCAATTACACTCAATTATTGCAGATCATTTACTTCGTAATCTCAGGAATACTGATTGCAAAAATTCTTTATTCAATACTAAAAATTAAAACATTGAAAGGCCGGAAAATCATTTATCAGAACTGCAATGTCATTTTGCTTAAAAAAGAGATTGCGCCGTTTAGTTTTTTGAGCACCATTTATCTTTCTGAGAAGTATTTTAAGGATAAAAAAATTGACGAAAGAATATTTCTTCACGAGGAAATTCATGTAAAACAAAAGCATTCATTCGATGTATTACTGATCGAAGTTATAAAGGCTTTTTCTTGGTTCAATCCTTTCATTTACTTCTATAAAAATGTGATGATTACCAATCATGAATTTTTGGCAGATGAAGAAGTTATTATCAAAAATGAAAACATTAAAAACTATCAGGAACTGATTCTGTATGAAGTTCTGAAACAACAAAACTTACAGTTAACACACCAATTCAATTTCAATAACACCAAAAAAAGATTCATTATGATGACAAAAACAAATTCAAAATTTGCTGAGGCAAAAAAGTATTTGGCGATTCCGCTTTTCGTCGTGCTTGCCGGACTTTTTGTGGAGAAAGTCTATGCGAAAGATTCTTTATCAAAAATTTCAGGTAAAAGTGAAAGTATCTTTGCTGAAGAAGATCCTTACACTGAGTTTAATAAGATAATTAAAAAATATGGTAATCTTATAGAACTAAAAAAATATGCAGAGTTTGAAAAAACTGTAAGTTTATCTGACCGAGAAAAACTTAAGGATCTCTATTTTCAACTTACGAAAGAGCAGAGAGACGCAACTCCATTTTACTTTTTTAATATAAAAAAATCTGAAAAAATTAATGTAACCCAAAATCAACTTAATGATTTTAAGAATTCGAAAAAATACGGTTTATGGATTGACGGTAAGAAAACCAAAAATCAGGATTTACAAAACTACAAGCCCGAAGATTTTTCACATCAATCTGTAAGCAAGAGATACCCTAATGCTATAAGCGCAAAAAATCCTGAACCTTATCAGGTAAATTTAATGACACATCAATATTTTCAAAATTACCAAAATGAAAAGGAAAAAACCTTCATGGGTTTTAAAGCAAAAGCGTTCATCAAAGGAAAAGATACGATCACTCCAAGAAAAAATGTAGATACAAAATTGACATCGGTAAGCATTCAAAATTATGATTCAAATGTGAAAAGTGTTAAGACTGTTGGCGTTGCAACCGAAATTAATCAGAAACAGGAAGTTTCCACACTTCCAGAGTATCCTGGCGGAATAAATGCAATGCGAAATAAAATTTCTCAAAATTTTAATGGTGCCGTTCTTAAAGGTGATGAAAGCTTAATAAAAGCAAATATTCTTTTTACAATCAATGAAAAAGGTGAAGTTTCAAACATAAGATCTGCCGGAAATAATGAGATTTTCAACACTGAAGCGATTAAAGCAGTAAAACTTGCTAATGAAAACATAACGTGGAAACCCGCCACCAAAGACGGTAACAACGTTGCATACAGATTTCAAATTCCATTGACAATGAAGTTTGAAACATTCAAAAAAACACAATAAATTATATTCAGAGTCCTCTTTAGGACTCTTTTTTATTTCATAAATTTGATGTATGAAATTTAAACTTCAATCAGAATATAAACCAACCGGAGACCAACCTACAGCCATTGAAAAACTAACTGAAGGTTTAGAAATCGGTGAAAAATATCAGACTTTACTGGGAGTGACAGGTTCCGGTAAAACATTTACCGTTGCCAATGTTGTTCACAATACCCAAAAACCGACTTTAGTTTTAGCGCACAATAAGACTTTGGCAGCTCAACTTTTCATGGAATTTAAAGAATTCTTCCCCGAAAATGCTGTTGAGTATTTTGTGAGTTATTACGATTATTACCAACCTGAAGCTTATATCGCAAGCTCAGGAACTTATATTGAAAAAGATTTAAGCATCAACGAAGAAGTTGAAAAACTACGACTTTCAGCC
This sequence comes from Chryseobacterium aahli, assembly GCF_022699665.1. Taxonomy (GTDB): domain Bacteria; phylum Bacteroidota; class Bacteroidia; order Flavobacteriales; family Weeksellaceae; genus Chryseobacterium; species Chryseobacterium aahli. Next base: position 253,134 of record NZ_JALDNB010000004.1, read on the forward strand.
ATTGCTAGCTTACTTTCAGGAAGAAGAGATGTTTTGATTGTTGCTTCAGTATCATGCATTTACGGTGTTGGAAACCCTGCGGAATTTCATAAGTCTTTGATTTCACTTGAAATTGGTGAGAAAACGACAAGAACCGCACTGCTTCATTCTTTAGTTAATGCTTTATATTCCAGAACATTGGAAGACTTCTCGAGAGGCACGTTTCGTGTAAAAGGAGATGTGGTGGATATCTTCCCAGCCTACGCAGATAATGGCGTAAGAATTCAGTTTTTCGGAGATGAAATTGAAAAAATCCAGAGTTTTGATCCTGTTTCAGGAAATACAACTGCCAATTTTGATCAGATTCAAATTTACCCTGCGAACCTCTTTGTGACTTCAAAAGAAACTTTGAACGGAGCGATTAGAAATATTCAGGATGATATGGTAAAACAAGTCGACTTTTTCTCTGAAATCGGGAAACCTTTAGAATCAAAAAGACTTCAGGAAAGAACAGAACTCGATCTTGAAATGATTAAAGAATTAGGTTACTGCTCAGGAATTGAGAATTATTCACGCTATCTTGATGGAAGATTGCCGGGCTCAAGACCTTTCTGTCTTTTAGATTACTTCCCGAAAGATTATTTGATGGTCATTGACGAAAGCCACGTTACCGTTCCACAGGTTCATGCCATGTATGGAGGTGACAGAAGCCGTAAAGAAGCTTTGGTGGAATACGGATTCCGTCTTCCTGCTGCAATGGATAACCGTCCTCTGAAGTTTGAAGAGTTTGAAGGAATTCAAAATCAGGTAATTTATGTTTCCGCTACGCCGGCAGATTATGAACTGGAAAAAACAGGCGGGGAATATATTGAACAGATTATCCGTCCGACCGGACTTCTAGATCCGATTATTGAAATTCGTCCTTCTTTGAATCAGATTGATGATTTAATGGAAGAAATCAGAAAACGCGCTGAAATAGATGAAAGAGTTTTGGTAACTACTTTAACCAAGAAAATGGCTGAAGAACTGACAAAATATTTTGTAAGATTTGGCATCAGAACAAGATACATTCACTCTGATGTTGAAACTTTGGAGCGTATTCAGATTATGCAGGATTTACGTCTTGGGATTTTTGATGTTTTAATTGGGGTCAACTTATTGAGAGAAGGATTAGATTTACCGGAAGTTTCGCTCGTTGCAATTCTTGATGCCGACAAAGAAGGAATGCTAAGAAGCAGAAGATCAATGATTCAGACGGTTGGTCGTGCGGCAAGAAACCTTAATGGAAGAGCCATTTTATACGCAGACAAGATTACCAAATCAATGCAGGCAACTCTCGATGAAACCGAATACCGTCGTGAAAAACAAATAGCTTACAATCTTGAACACGGCAAGGTTCCGATGGCTTTAAATAAAAAGATCTCTGAAAATCTCGTTGGAAGAAGTAAAGATTTCCCAGACGAAAAATATACTCAGAAACAAATTTTACAAAAAGTTGCCGACGTAAAAGCAACCTACGCAACAGAAGATGTAGAAAAATTAGTTGCTCAAAAGCAGAAAGAAATGGAAGGCGCTGCTAAAAATTTAGACTTTATAAAAGCGGCACAGTTGAGAGATGAGATTGCAGCTTTGAAGGGTTAATTTTATATCTATTTAAAATTTCGGTGGCTCCCTTTGGGAGCCACCGAAATTTTTCTAATAAATCTATTATTTAGAACTTATAAACCTTCGTCTTAGGCTTCTCATACTCCACTTTCCCTCCACGAAGCGGCGTCAACAAATCCATCAAACCATTTAATTTTATCTCATAAATTGTAGCCAATTGCATTCCCAATTTTCCTTTTGGCATCCCTTGCCGGTTAAACCATTCTAAATAGCTTATTGGTAAGTCAGCCAAAACAGTGTTTTGGTACTTTCCGAAAGGCATTTTCACTACACAAATCTCCTGTAAAATTTCAGGATTTATTCCCTGCTCCATTTTTTTAAACTATTAAATCAATTTTATTTTCCAAATCGTCATTATTCCCTTTACTGGAAAGTTCAAGTTCTGGGGTATCATCATCCGAAAATTCGTTCCTGTAAACCTGAATCAAAAGAAGGGTAAAAGAAACCAAAATCGGCCCGAATACTAATCCCATGAACCCAAACAAATTCATTCCCATAATGATTCCGAAAACAGTATTTAAAGGATGTATATCTTCAAGCCTTTTTAATAAAGTAAAGCGCAGAATATTATCGGTAAGACCCACAACAACCAAACAGTAGATTCCCAAACCAATCCCCGGACCGGTTTGTCCTTCAGCAATCATAAAAATACAAATTGGGACATAAATAATGGCTGCTCCCACAATAGGAATCATCGATGCCGCTGCTGTCAAAGCAAAAAGAAGAATGGGACTTGGCGCTCCAAAAATAAAATATCCAATTAAAGCAATAATCCCCTGCCCAATAGCCACAACAGGAATTCCAATCGCATTTGCCATAATTAATTTACGCATCTTCTCACCAATCATAGATACGTTTGCTCTTTTCAAAGGTGCTGCAGAAGCCAAAATCCTTTCAAACAACCTCGGTCTTTCAAACATAAAATAAAGAATAAAATACATCGACATGACCACCGTAAGAGTGTTGAAAGTACCACTTAATGCTGTTGTGGAAAAACGACCAGCCGTTTCTTTCACCTTCACCATATTTTCTTTACTTAAAAGATCTATGTTAGTTTTAGAATAAACAAAATCATGAATTTTATCGATAAAAACATTGAATTTATTCATGTACGCCTGTGCATTTCCAAGTTTTTCTATCAGAAGATCGGCAATGAAGTAAATCGGGAGAATGATAATAATCAAACTCGCCACCATCAAAACTAAAGCCGAAGCCCAAGGTTTCCATTTTCTCTCCTCCTGAAGATAGAAATTATACTTTCTGCAAACGACATAAATCGTAATTGCTCCTAATACAGAAGGTATAAAAAGTGCTAAGTTAAAGCAGATTAAAGCCGCTAGAATCAATATAATAGCGAGCAGAGCAATTTGCTTGATAACAACACTGCTGATTTGTTTTTCGTAGTTTGACATTATTTGTAAGTTATTTGTCTTGGTTTACCTAGATATGCGCAGTACACAGAATACATGGCAATATAAATAAATGGATAAGTAAAAATCAGACCAAAACAACAAAGTAATACTCCAGAAATCGAAATAAGAGCTGCTAAGATTCCGGTTCCTAAAAAAACGCCATAGTTTTCCTTTGCAATGCTGTAAGTTTTTGAAATTGCATCCATTGCATTTGCATTCTCAAATAAAAGAATGGGATACCCCAAAAGAAATAACGGAAAAACAAAAAATACAGGAATAACACACATCATCGCTGCAATAGTCAGGATGATATTGGTAATCAGACTATACAGTAAAATGTTACCCAAATTTTGAAGATAACCAATAAACAAATCTGAAAATTCAATAGGTATTTTTGTGTTGAATTTATTGGTAATATAAATTAATCCAACAAAAAGTGGAGATAAAAGAATACTTAGCAGACCATATCCAGAGTAGTAAAGAGACATACCAGGTCGGTTCCAACGATTATAATCATAGTCGCCATCATCAAAGTCTCGGAAATTACTGAAGTCACTCCAATAATTGACACCTGAAATCGACTGTAAAAGAAAATCACAAATAAAATAGATAATCATTGCGACGACAACATAAAGGAAAACCCCTTTATACATCTCGAAAGCATGCGAAATAATAGATCCTGTATCTCGATTGGGAGCAGAACCTTGCTGGTCAAATTCGTTAAAGTCAGACATGGTTAGATTTTTTTAATGTTTCTCAAATTTAAATTTTTTCGAGAACAAATCTGTTACCATTCTAAAATTTAACTTTCTTCTGTAAAAATGGTTTTGTAAAGTGAATAAATCATCGCATTCCAAAAAGGGAAAGTAAATAATATTCCTACAAAGAACAATGCGAAACCAACGTATCTGAAAATAAAGGCTACAATAACACAGACCAATATTTCTATGAAATACATTTTTAATAGTTTCCAGTTTATAGAAATTGCTTCGAATATTGTTTTATTTTGAAAAAACATCAATGGAGCAACAAAAAGCGTTACCATAACCCAAAAAACAGGAATAATAAGTGTAACCGTAGTCAATCTAAAAAACATAAACCAAAAAAGAAAATAACTGACGTAACGGAAAAAATTTAATCCTTTATATCCTGCAAACAAATCACCTAAACTTATTGGCTCTTTTAAATCTATCTTTTTATAAATTTGAAAAAACCCCAAATTTAAAGGATAAAGAAATATTAAAATTCCTGAAAATGCATAATCAAAATAAATAACATTTTCTGTCGTGCCCATTTTTTGAACCTGCTCAAGATAAGCTTCCTGACCTTTTCTAAATGCATCTATAAGTTCGGCATTGTAAGAAGAAATTCCATAATAATCTACAAAGAAAAAAAATGCTGTAAAAAATACCGCAAAATAGATGATTGAAAACATCACCTGAAAAAGCAATGTTCTGTTCCAGTAATAAAACGCTTGTTTTAAGATAAAATCGAGTCCCGGTTTTTGTGGATATTTCTCCTGCATTGAAAATATTTTGTGCAAAAGTAAACATCAATAACTACTTTTGCGGAATGTTTTCGGCAAATCATCAAAAATTTATTGAAATGGACGAACTTTCGCTTCAGAAAGTTCCATTTTTCTATATCATAGATTTTCTCGTTGACCAAGTAGAAATATTTAAGGAAAGCGAAATTTACGAAAACGGTTTATTAATTGATTTTCAATCATTTTCAAACACCAAAAAGCAAGAAGCATTAAACAAAAAAACAGAATGGAAATCTTTCCCTGAATCATTGGAAAGCTTTCAAAAAGGCTTCGATCGTGTTCAGAAAAATATCCGTCTTGGAAATTCGTATCTTACGAATTACACCCGAAAAACAAAAATTGAAACTAATCTGAGTTTAGAAGAAATTTTTCATCATTCTCAGGCGAAATACAAGGTTTTATATAAAGATTTTTTCGTATTTTTTTCTCCTGAAACTTTCGTCAAAATAATCAGTGATAAAATTTTCACTTATCCGATGAAAGGAACGATTGATGCATCTTTGGAGAATGCCGCAGAAGTCTTAAAGAACGATAAAAAAGAAAAAGCCGAACATTACACCGTCGTCGATTTGCTTAGAAATGATCTCAGTATGGTCGCAGATGATGTGAAGGTGGATAAATTTCAGTACATTGATTTTCTGAAAACCCATCAAAAAGATCTTTTTGCAATGAGCTCAGAAATTTCAGGAAATCTGAAGTCCGAATTTAAAGGAAAAGTGGGAAGCATTATGCAAAAACTTTTGCCTGCAGGTTCTATTTTAGGTGCACCAAAACCCAAAACTTTAGAAATTATTTTGGAAGCAGAAGGCTTTGACAGAGGTTTTTACACTGGAGTTTGCGGTTGGTTTGACGGAGAAAATTTAGACAGTTGTGTGATGATTCGTTTTATCGAAAAAGAAGGCGATCAACTGTATTTCAAAAGTGGCGGTGGAATCACGCACATGAGCAAGTTAGAAGACGAGTATGAAGAAATGAAAAATAAAATTTATGTCCCAATTCATTGAAAGCATTAAAGTAGAAGATCAGGAAATGTTCCTGCTAGAATTTCACCAAAAACGTGTCAACGATACTTTTACCCATTTCGGGAAAGAAGGTTCTATTGATTTGGAAAAAATTTTTAAAAACCTAAATCATGATGAGGATGGTTTGTACAAACTAAGACTGACTTATGATCTGGATAAGAAATTCAGAACCATGATGATTCCTTACGCAATACCGGAGATACAAGATTTTCAATTAGTAGAGAATAACATTTACGATTATTCTTTTAAGTTTGAAGACCGCAAAGAGTTGGAGAAAATGAAGATGAAATCTAAAGCCGAAGAAATCATCATTGTAAAAAACAATCATATCACCGATACTTCATTTTCTAATCTTTTATTCCAAAAAGGGAAAGAATGGTTTACGCCCTCAACTTATCTTTTAAACGGAGTTCAAAGACAGCATCTTTTAAAGAAAAAGAAGATCAAAGAAGCAGAAATTACTTTACAAAACATCAAAGAATTCTCACATTTTCAATTGATTAATGCGTTAAATGACTTTGATGATATGTTTATCTATCCGATTTCGAAGATTACTAACCTTCCGGGGAATGATGATTATTTGGATATGTAAATTTAAAATATACTCTCGCAGATTAAACTAATTAAGCAGATTTATTAAATTATAAATCTGCTTTTTTTACCATTACGATTTTTTAAGGAGTTTAGAATATTAAGATTTAGCTTCGCCGTAAGAATTCATGCTTAAAAAATCTACAGATTTTTCTTAACCTATCTTAACTTTACTTAATGGTTCAACATTTCTTAGCTTTCCTTTAAAAAATTAAAATAAGCCTTCTGCGTATCCGCATTATTTTTACCTTGTGTGTTGACTTCCATGATTTTAGCCTGAACATCAGGTTTAAAGAAATTATCAAAAACACGGTCTAAAGTTCCGTCATCATCAACTTTTACGTAAGAAAAACCAAAATGTTTCGCTAAAAACTCGGCATTTTTATGATGTTTTGTTGAGATAAATTCGTCAACCGTATTGGAGTTGGCATTTCCTGGCCCGGGAATAATTTTGAAGATATTTCCTTCCCCGTTATTGAAAATAATAATTCTTGTAAATGGCGGAATATATTGATTCCAAAGCCCATTGATGTCGTAGAAGAAACTTAAATCTCCCGTAATTAACAAAGTCGGATTTGCATTTTTTATGGCAAAACCCATTGCTGTGGAAGTTGAACCGTCAATTCCGCTGGTTCCTCTGTTGCAATACATTTTTCTTTTACCAAAATCAAACAACTGTGCATAACGAATTGCCGACGAGTTGCTGAAATGAATATTGTAATTCTCAGGAATACTTTGAGAAGCCTTATTAAAGAAATAGAAATCTGAAAACTCTGTTAAATTTAAAAAGTCTTTATGTTTTTTATCTTTTTTATCCCTTAAAACATCCCAAAGATTGTAGTAAGGCCTTGGCTCTAAGTTGATGAAATTTAATAATTTAGAAAAGAAAAGCTCTGGTTTAATCTCCAATTTCTGCGTTAAAGCAAAATAGGTGTCAGGTTGCCAAACCTCATCCAAGTGCCAGTGCTGTTTCGGATGTGCATTTCTTAGAAACTGTTTTACTTTTTTAGAAACTACGTTTTGTCCGACCGTAATCAATAAATCCGGAGCATACGTTTTAAAATCCTCTTCTGTAAAAGCAAAAATATAGCGATCAATATGTTTGAAAAACTTTTCGTGATATAAATTTGAATTAGCTTCGCTCAAAACAACCACTGAATGATTTTTCACCAATTGCGTCAATTGATTTTCCAGTTCCGGACTGTAATCTTTTGTCCCAACCAGAATCATAATTCTCTGTGAAGTATTCCATTCTGCTACTAAATTTGATGGGATTTCGTATTCTTTTTTCTTGATTGTTTTCTCAACCTTAGGAAAAGTCGGAAGCTCAGAAACTAAGTCATACAAAGGTTCTTCTAAAGGAATATTGATATGAACCGGACCTTGCTTTTCAAAACAAAGCTCGATTGCTTTTTTTATAATATCTGAATTGATGCTTTCTGCATCATCTTTGCTGTCTTCCACCAATTGAAAATCTCCGTAAGAATGCTGATGGAAAAGATTGTTTTGTCTTATGGTTTGTCCGTCAAACAGATCAACATAATCTGTCGGACGATCTGCCGTTAAGATCAACATCGGAATATTTGAATAAAAAGCTTCGGTGACGGCAGGATAATAATTTGCAGCTGCAGAACCGCTTGTACAAGTAATTGCAACGGTTTTTTTCTCGCTCATTGCCATCCCAAGAGCGACAAATGCCGCACTTCTCTCATCAACAATACTATAACAGTTGAAATCATCCACTTCCGAAAAATGAATCGCCAGAGGAGCATTTCGAGATCCCGGAGATATGACAACGTCTAAAATATTGTATTGCTGAAAAAGATTGGCAAGTACCTGAATACTTCTCTTGGAGGAATATTTTTTCATAGAGCAAATTTAGCTTATAAATAATTAATTGTAAAATCATTTAAGCCAAAAAATCTGTAAATTAGCCCCACGTAAAATTTCTATAAAATGGATAAAATACCTAGTGTAGACCTGCGTGATTTCCTTTCGGACAACCCGGAACGCAAACAGAAATTTGTAAATGAAATCGGAAAAGCTTACGAAGAAATTGGTTTTGTTGCCTTAAAAGGACATTTCCTAAATGACAAACTCGTAGATGATCTTTATGGAGAAGTTAAAAACTTCTTTGAACTTCCCACAGAAACCAAACAAAAGTATGAGATCCCCGGAATCGGGGGACAACGTGGTTATGTAGGTTTCGGAAAAGAAACTGCAAAAGGATTTAAAAAAGGCGATTTGAAAGAGTTTTGGCATTTCGGGCAGTATGTTTCGGATGACTCAAAATACAAAAGCCAGTATCCCGACAATGTCATCGTAGACGAACTTCCAAAATTTAATGAAGTAGGAAAGGAAACTTACCAAATGCTAGAAAAAACAGGAAAATATGTTTTGAGAGCGTTGGCATTGTACCTTGGTCTTGATGAGTTTTATTTTGATGATAAAATTGCAGAAGGTAATTCTATCTTAAGACCCATTCATTATCCGCCAATCACTCAGGAACCGGATGATGCAGTAAGAGCAGCTGCTCATGGAGACATCAATCTGATTACGCTTTTGATGGGCTCTCAGGGAAAAGGTCTTCAGGTTCAAAATCATAAAGGAGAATGGATTGATGCAATCGCAGAACCAGACGAATTGATGATTAACGTTGGAGATATGCTTTCGAGACACACCAACAATAAATTGAAATCTACGATTCACAGAGTGGTTAACCCGCCGAGAGAATTGTGGGGAACTTCGAGATATTCTATTCCTTTCTTTATGCACCCAGTGAGCGAAATGTCGCTGAATGCGCTTGAAAATTGTGTCGATGAAAATCATCCTAAACTTTACGAAGATACAACTGCAGGAGAATTTTTACACGAAAGATTAATTGAATTGGGATTGATCAAAAAATAATTTTAAAACCGGACGTTGAGTTCGGTTTTTTTATTTTCAAACAGTATCATCTGTGAAAATCTGTGAAATCCATGGAGAGCAATTCTTCCCACAGATTTCACAGATTGACACAGATTTTTTTAAGTTGAATCAGATTTATGATTGATATCCCAGCAATTTTCTGATCTGATAGAAGAACCTTTCAATCAACCTTAAATCCTGCGTTACGATTTCAGCATTTCCTCTCAACTCTTTATCAAACTTCAAGGTTTTGTTATACGATGTTTTCAAACCTTTTGGCAGAACTACATCTACGTAATAATTTCCTTTGTCATCGGGAATCAGAGAGATGTTTTGCACTCTCCCTTCGATGATTCCGTATTCCTGAAAACGGTAGTTGTCTAATTTAATTAAAACCTTTTCTCCTGGAATAATTTTCCCCGAATTTGCTGTCGGAACAGACATTCTTCCCACCAACTGCTCTGTATGATCAGGTAAAATTGAAACAATTGGATCTCCTGCTTTTACGAATTGATTTTCACCATAAAACTGCTGAAAACTTGCCATACCATCTGTAGAAGAAACAATGAGATAGGTTTGCTCCCATTGTTTAAGAGATTTTCTTAATTGCTCAAATAGCTGCAGAGTCTGGGATGAATATGTTATTTTATCTTTTTCGGTATTGATTGCTGTTCCGCTTTTTGTTTTATTGAGATTCGAAATACTTTCCTGCATTTGAGATAAAGAAATGCTTATATTTTCTAAATTCTGCTGAGCCTGAAGGTATTTTAGCTTTTCACCTTCCAATTCTACCGCCGCAATTACGCCCTGATTGAATAATTCCTGCGATCTTTGATAATTCTTGCGGGTGAGTTCAGTTTTTGCAGCTTCAAGGTTTCTCTGCTGCCTTAAATTAATAATTCTGCCTCGTGATTCTGAAATACTTTGATTGGCAGCAAGATTTTCAGGTGCATAGGGCTGCAATCTTGTAAATAAATTCTCATCCTGAAAAGCTTTTGCAAAGCTATTGTAATCGCCTTGAAGTTCACCTAGTTTATAATGAGAAGCTTCATTCACAGGAAAAGAAAGCAACTGATCTGAAGCAATAGAATCTACTATTTTTTTCAACTTTAAAACATCCTGATAATGTGCAGTAGACTGCAAAACCAGCAAAACGTCACCTTTTTTTACTTTCTGGTGATCTTTGATGAATATTTTTTCGATTTTCGAACTGCTTCTTGCCTCGATTTTTTCCGGTGGATTTTGTGAGGTCACAATAATAGGCGCCGGAACAAATTCCGGATATTTGATAATGTAACTCATCGCAAGAATAAGCAATAATATTAGTAATATTATTGTATTTCCCCATCGGAACATCCAGTGTGGCGGATCCGTGAGAATATCCTGAACGCTTTCTGAGCGGAGTTCTATGTTGTCTAAAATGTCTTTTTTAGTTTCCAAGTTCTAACTGATTTTTAACGAGTCTGTAATATTCACCTTTTAAAGATACCAATTCCGCATGATTTCCTTCTTCCACAACTTTACCTTTATCTAAAACGATAATTTTATCGGCATGTTTTACGGTTGATAACCTGTGGGCAATTACGATTGCCGTTTTTCCTTCGAAAAACTGTTCCAGATTTTCCATGATTACTTTCTCATTATTCGCATCCAAAGCACTTGTTGCTTCATCAAAGAAAATATACTCCGGAGATTTATAAACCGCTCTTGCAATGAACAATCTTTGTTTTTGTCCGCCACTCACGCCAAGTCCTTCGTTTCCGATTTTCGTGTTGTAACTTAATGGTAATCCTTCAATGAACTCTTTGATATTGGCAATTTCGACTGCTTTTCTCAGTTTTGTTTTATCTACATAATCTTCACCTACAGCAATATTATTGGCAATGGTATCATTAAAAACATAGCCTTCCTGCATCACAACCCCGCACTGATCTCTCCAGAATCTTGGCGAAATATTTTTCATTTGGGTATTTCCTATTTTAATTTCTCCTTTGTTGGGTTCATAAAATTTCATTAATAATTTTAAAAGCGTCGTTTTTCCGCTTCCGCTGGCTCCGACAATGGCTGTTGTTTTTTGGTAAGGAATATTTAAACTTAAATTTTCAAAAACCGGAACATCAGAACCGATGTATCTGAAAGACATATTGTTGATTTCGATATCTTTTTCCGGAATTTCGGTAGCATATTGCTCATCTTTACTTTCTTCGTCTTCCTTATCGTGAATTTCGCCCAATCTTTCCAAAGAAATTTTAGCATCCTGAGTCTGTTTGATAAAGTCAATGAGTTGTAATAAAGGGCTATTCAATTGACCGATAATATACTGAACAGAAAGCATCATCCCCAAAGTAAGGTTTCCTTCCAAAACCAATTTGGCAGAAAGAAAACTCACCAGAATGTCTTTCATTTGATTGATAAAGTTTCCACCAACGGACTGCCATTGCTCAAGTGAAAGAGATTTTATTCTGAGTTTAAATAATTTAACCTGCAAAAATTCCCAATCCCAGCGTTTCTGCTTTTCGGCGTTGTACATTTTGATTTCCTGCATTCCATTGATCAATTCAATGACTTTGCTTTGTTCTTGGGAAACCTGTGAAAATCTTTTATAATCGAGTTCTTTTCGTTTTCCGAGGAAAAAAGTGATCCATCCGATATATAAAATCGCTCCGACCAGATAAACAACAAACAATCTGTAATCATAAAACAGTAAAACGATGCTGAAAATGATTAGATTGACTAACGAAAACAATGTATTTAATGAAGAATTCGTTAGAAGCTGCTCAATTCTGTGGTGATCGTTGATTCTCTGCATGATGTCTCCCGTCATTCTTGTATCAAAAAAACTGATCGGAAGTTTCATTAATTTAATAAAGAAATCTGAGATAATCGAGATATTGATTCGGGTGGAAAGGTGAAGCAAAATCCAGCTTCGGATAACCTCAATTCCCATTCTGCCGAGAAAAAGCATAACCTGAGCCAATAATACCAAATAGATAAAATTCAGATCCTGATTCTGAATCCCCACATCCACAATACTTTGAGTAAGGAAAGGAAGAATCAAAGAAAGTAAACTTCCCGCAAGTAAACCCACCGCCAACTGAACAATCAATGATTTATACTTAAGCAGGTATTTAGAAAGAAAAGAAAAGCTTGCTTTACTTTCTTGATCGTCAAATTCAGTTTGGAAAAATGCAGGAGTCGTTTCGAGAATTAAAGCAATACCTTCTTCTGTATTTTCATTGGCGTTTTCGCCGATCCATCGTTTGATAAATTCTTCTCTTGTGTAGGTAATTAAACCATAACTCGGATCAGAAATGTAAACAATATTATTTTTATCAATTTTATAAACAACGACAAAATGATTTTTGTTCCAGTGTACAATACACGGAAACGGAACTTCTTCGGCCAATGTATTAAAATCGATCTGCACTCCCAAAGAACGGAAGCCCAAATCTTCAGCAGCATCGCTCAAACCAAGCAGACTGCTTCCTTCTCTTGTCGTTTCTGAAAGGTTACGGATTTGCTGTAACGAAATGCTTTTTCCGTAGTGTTTGCTGACTATCCTGAGACAGGTAGGACCGCAATCTTTGGAATCAGGCTGAAGGTAAAAGGGGAATTTTTTTGCCAATTAATTGTGTTTATTTTTTTTAACTAATTCTTGCATACCATAGTATTTTATCGCTTTCTCTTTAAGTGGGTTGGTACTCCACTCTTCCCATTCGCCGATGTAAGGATTATAACCACATTTTAAAGGTTTTGAAATATCTAATCCTTCTTTATCTTCATGTGTTCTTTCAGTATAAGCTCTGCAATCTGTACAAATATAACGAAACTCACAATCTTTGCAAACTTCTATTTTATCCTTGGTAAGATTCCAATATTTTTTAAAATCTTTGTGATCTAATGCTTCCTCTAAGGTTGTATCCTTTATATTTCCAAAGCTTTGGGGCATCGAAGGGCAATTACGAATATTACCATTGGTATCGATAGCTATTTTTTTGTTAAGGCAAGAGTTGCAATGTATAGATTCATAATAGAATGAACGACTCGAATTCATGTTTTCCAATTTAACTGAACCACAGCTGATAGGAATCTTAATTTCATCTTTAATTTTTATAATCTCAATAGAACCGTAATTTATGTGTATGTTCTCATCCGAAGAATGCATAATAAACTGTAAATATTTTTCCGAATCAATTTTTCCATTTTTAATAAAGTTAAATATTTCAAGGGTATAAGCAAATACTATTGAAATTTCATTAATATATGTGTCATTAAACCATTTAAGCAATGAAAACAACTCGAAAATCTCTTTATCATCGAATAGCCTACCCAGTCGAATCTGGATAAATTTAATTTTATTTTGGGTAATTTGTTGAGTAATTTTCCCTCGCAAAATATCTAGATTATCTAAATCAATGATTAAATAATTTAAATTGTTCGGTTTATCAATTTTATTATCAGAATTTTTAAATCTATTTAATTCTTTGATTGAGTGAATGATTATTCCCAATTTATTTGATATTATAAAATCAATATATTGCTGTAAAATTTTTGCAGATTCTACATCCAATTCCTTTTTCAAAGAAAGATAATTTTGGCTCCCATCTATTAAAAGATCATATAATGCATTTGGTATAAATTTTAAAACCCCTGAGTTACTATCATATATAATTGACCTATGGAAACCTTTGGTAATCTTTACAGATTCAAATAACTTTATGTACATATTTTAAAATATTGAATACCGTTTTGGCGAACGTATAATATGAGTGGTGACGTTTTTTATGTTTTTATTACCAACAGGTTTTATTTGAATTATATTCTTACATTTGATCCATTCTTGCAATGAATATTCTATTCCTTTTAGTTGTAATTTATCTTTCATAATAGACTTGCTATATATTTACCTATATTGTAATTACCAAAAAGACTGACTTGGTGAAACTGACCTAAAGGATTCACTTCCAAAAAGAAATATTCATTTTTGGTTCTAAGAAAATCAATAGTTCCACATTTCAATTTCAATACTTTTGCTAATTTCAGTATTTTTTTTTGCAGAGACTTTGGAAGCTCATACGGAATATACTTTTTATCAATCTCTTTTATGTTTCTTATATCAACATTATTTTCAAAATCAAAAGTTGCAATTGACCATATTTTATTTTCAAAGAAAAATGTTCGAATTTCAAAGTCGGTTAGAATTTTATTTTGTAATAAGGTCGGTATTATTTTTATTTTGTTTTGAATATTTTCTTTGCAAATCTGACTGGTATAATTTAAATAAAGACCCTCTCCATTGATAATAGGTTGCATTTCTGATAAAGCTTTAGTAATAAATTTTTTTTTTATAATAGCTTTTTTAATATCTGAAACTTCTGAAAAAATATAAGTTTCTGGAATTTTAAAACCAAGCATACTTGCCAAATGCAATACTTCTAATTTATTTACTTCTTTAACAAAAAAATTCCCATACATAGGGATGTTTCTTGTCTGCAAATAGTAGAATATGAAGTTTGTAATGGAACTACACTCTCTTCTATAAAATTCTTCTAAATCTACATCTACATCTAGTTCATCATTGCTAATATCACAAGTATTATATGAAATAGTACCATTTCTATAAAAGACAGATTTTATTTCATTTAAATTATACGAAATTTTATCTATGGAAATTTCAAATAAACTTTGATTAAAATTAAAATTTATAGAAGAGATTACCTGATTTTCATTTAAACGGATGAATTTTTTATCTTCCGATGATAACCAAGAACATATTTCATCTGTAATTGAATCATTATAATTACTAACAAGAAGCACCATATATTTTAGATGTAAATCAATAATTGTATTTGTTTAAAAAAATTAAAGAGAAGTACATAATACTTCTCTTAATCTTTATAATTAGTTATTCTTAACCTTTATAAATTAATTCGTTTTTTAAGAAGAACCTAGTCTAAAGAATAACTTACTTGAGTAACTTTTCCTAGATATCTTGTTGAACCATCTGCATTGCATGAATCGCTAGTCCATGTCGTAGTTGAGCTTTGACCTGCGCTTGGGTGATTAGGGATAGTAACTGAACCTCCTCCTGTTGAAGTTACAGGATCATTACCACCAACTACAACTTTTAATTTTTCATTTTCTAGTTCAAAATTTTCTAGTTTTTCAAAGTTTTTCATAAATTTTTGTTTTGTAATTTTTTTCCTACTCTATTAGCTTTTCGGATTCCGCTTTTCCAAAATTAAACTTTATTTTCAATTTAACTAATCTTTTTGTGAATTATTTTTTTCTTTAAATCTTAATGATTTTGTTCTCAAAAAATTCTTACTTTAGTTGCCATATAAATTCACATGAAAATTTACTTATTCGTATTAATCCTAATTTCAACACTATATACATCACAAGTGCAGCGTTTTACATATGAATATCAGTTTATAAGCGACACTACAAATCTAAGTGATGTGAAAAAAGAAATAATGCTATTGGATATTAATAATGACGGTTCAAAATATTATAGTTACGATGTATTTGTGACAGATTCTCTTATTAATATTGATTTTGAAAAGCAGGGAGATACAGGAAGTCCTACAGCATTTATAAAGTCTGGCAATTATAAAGGGTATGTAAGAAGCAAAGTCACAAAACAGTATCCCGAATATCAAACTTATCTACACACAAGTTTAAGTTTAGATTTTTACAAAGTATTAGAAAACAGTAAACCTATCTGGAAAATTCACCCTGAAAAAATAAAAACAGGTAATTATTCTGCTCAGAAAGCAACTACAAAATACCTTGGCAGACAATGGACAGCGTGGTTCTCTACAGATTTACCGTTTCAGGATGGCCCATATAAATTTTACGGACTTCCCGGACTTATCGTAAAAATAGAAGACAAACATAGCAGCCATATAATGACATTAATTGCAAATAAAACAATTAAAAAAGCTTCCACCACACTTGATAAAAACATGTCTTTCAATCGAATAGATAATGAAATTTCTGTAGATAATATAAAATTCAATAAGCTTTGGAGGGAACATATTAATGATCCTAATAAAGTAACGAAAGCGAAAATAGCTAGCTCAGAACGAGATGCACAAGGAAATTCTACATTCATTTTTATGGATGCATCTGGAAATAAATTAGATGCAAATGAGCAGATGAGAAAAAATAAAGATCATTTTAAAGAAGCTTTAAAAAGAAATAACAATAGATTAGATCTTGATTTGTACAAATATTAATTATTGAAATACCTTTTTGAACAACTGAAAAAAACAACAATAAGCGTTCATAAATTTATGATACTTTTGAATAATTTTCTTTCTTAAAAAATTTCTATTGTAAAAATGTCCAATATTCGAGATAATACTTGTAAAAGTACCATTCACAAAAACGAACTTCTTCGGTAAACATATTAAACTTAATCTAGACTCACGCCCAAATCTTCATCAACATAGCCTGAAGCAAATAAACGGCTACCTCTATTGTCGTTTTAAAAAAGCTCTGGATTTTCTGTAATGTCTACTAACAATTCTGAGAAAGGTGAAACCCCAATCTTTAGAATCTGGCTGAAAGCAAAAGGGGGAATTTCATCAAAATAATTAAGGAAAGTTCTCTCAAATTTTAATATAATGTATATTTTTCATTTATATTAAATTATCACATTAAAAAAGTCCGTATTGAAATGAATTTCATACGGACTGATTTTTTTTAATAATCTATTTATTTAACCAAGACCACCATCTCCGGTAAAACCACCAAATTGATCACAGTTGTTTGAAATAGATGCTATCACAGCATAATTGCCACCATGATAACATTTCCCGCATATCCAATTGCCTCCAGTTCTTAAGCAGGTGCATTGTTCTCCCATATATATGCTATAAGAATCACCACAATATGGACCTCCAGACTCACCAATATTTCCTCTCTCTCCTGCAAACACGGACTTCATACTTTCTCTCGAAATTTTTTTTAATTTTTTCATTTTTGTAAATTTAATTTTTTTCCTACTCTATTAGCTTTTCAGATTCCGCTTAAATATATTTCAAATATAGGAGAACTCTTCTTAATTTTTAATTTACAAAGGTTAAAGTTTGTTAAAAAAAATTAAGCACGTTTGTTGATGATTTTTTATAAATTGAAATGAATGCCCCAATTGAGGCATTCATTAATTTGATGTTAAAAATTAATTAAAACCTTAGCATCATATCAATATAACAAGTACAATCAACTTAAAAGAAAATTACAAATTTTAAAAGAAAAAATTAAATTTCAGACCAAAACTAGCTTAAATGTTATTTAACGTTCCAAAATAAAAGAAAGAGACTGATTAAACAGTCTCTTTCTTTTTAATGATTGTCAAATTTAAAATAACAAATTAATTAGTTATCAAATCCATTATATATACTGTGGGCAAACAACAGCCGGACAGTAAATTTTCGGACATCTTGGTCTGCCGTCTGTAGGACAGCAAGCTGTTGAACAACCAATAAGAATTGGTCCGGCTCCAAAAATGTCTTTCATTTCGTTTCTTGCTAATTTTTTAAGATTTTTCATATGATTATTTTTTAAGATTCTACCGGACATGGTGCAAAACAATAAATATTTGGACATCTTTTTATTCCCGGAGGAGGACAGCATGCTTGAGAGCAACCTAAAGCTCCACCGTTAATGTCTTTCATCTGATTTCTTGATACTTTTTTTAAATTTTTCATAATACTGTAATTTAGTTTGATTTGATGATTAAGTTATGGCTGGTTTCCGCCACCGCATCCGTCGTAAGGCATGCATTTCCATTTTCCGTCGATCAGGCAAAGTTGCCCGCCTTTACAGGTAAGACCGCCCTGAATTGTTTTCAATTCTTGTCGATTGATCTTTTTTAAATTTTTCATACTGATTGAATTTGGTAATTTCCTACTCTTTTTAAGCTTTTCGGATCTCGCTTTTCATTCATTTAAAATTAAGCAATTTTAATTAAATGAAATATTTTAAGCAGGAAAATCTTCATCTTCAATCAATTCACTAACAAAACAATAAATGTATTCATGGTTATTTGTATTTGAAAATAATAAAAAGTGTAGAAAATGAACTGTTGTTGTAATCATTTCTCACTAAAGATATATCAGAGATTTTTCAAAATTATATTCGTTGTAAATGCCATCAAATATGACAACTTTTCGCAGGACTAATTTTGTAATTAATACCAGAAATTAACTGTTAGAAAATTTAAAGGGCAAATTAACTATGTCGATAACTTTTTCACCACGATTGTTTTTTCCAGCTTCCCATTTAACTTTTAAAGTTGCCTTATCAGCAGCTTTTTTAACCTCGTTATTAAAAACTTCATTATTTCCATAGGTAGAAATATTGAGCACATTACCCTGAGAATCAATTTTTAAAATAATCTTTGTCTGAAGGTTTTTACCTAAAGATTTTAGTGCATCTTTATTTAACTGTTTTTTAACAACTTCAACAAAAGCTTTATTTCCATTTGGATATTGAGCGGGAAAAGTAGTCATTGGTGGTGGCGGAGCAGATAAATCTTGGGGTTGTTTAGATTCAAATTTATCTTTTACTCTCTCATCCTTTTTTACTTTTTGCGCAAATCCTATTTCGAATACTATTAGAAGTATTAATAAAAATATTTTTTTCATTCTATTATATCATTATTATTAGTCTTGGGTTAATTAGCATCGAAATCCACCATTACAGCATTAGTTTTTATGTGTCCAATAATTCCACCCATCACAAGGAGTATCTTTCATTCATTTAAAAAAATAATTTTAATTAAATGAAAGATTTCAAGTAGTAAAATCTTCATCTTCAATCAATTCACTGATGAAATAATGAATATCCTCACGATCATATTTATCCGGAAACTGGTAGCCATTAATAATAAAAACAGGTGTGAAAGTAAGCCCGGCAGAACTATTTTCCGCAGTCATCTGAATAACATTTGTAAGGTCTTGCGGATTTTCAGATTGCGATTTTATTTTAATTTCGTTTTCATCTCTATTTTTAAACCAAATATCAACTACTTTCAAAAATTCTTTTTGTTTTTTGTTTTTGTAAATATTCAAAAAATCTGAAATAAGCTGAGTATACTTTTCATCAGCTCTTTCATTTGAATAATTGAACCTCATCTGAGCAGAAATCTCATCAGGATATTGTAAAAGCAAGTCTTCTACGATCTTATGAGCATCTTTACAGAATCCGCAGTAAGGATTAGAAACTACAGAAATATGAAGTTTGGCATCTTTATTCCCTAAGAAAAATGTTTGATTATCTGTAAATTCAATTTTTCCTTTATCTGTAAGTTCTCTTTTGAAAAGGTCATAGTTTCTTTTAAACCTTAGATTCTTTGCATTCGATTTTTTGAGTTCTTCTTTCTGATTCATTAGATTATTCAAGAAAGCAACCGTAAAAAACAGAGTAATAAATAAGATGGCGACAATAAAAACAACAGCCCAATTTGCTTCCATATTAAAATAGAATGAACTGATTGTAATCTGAGCCAACAAGACAAAAATAATAACCAGACATATTCTGCAAAGTGATTTTTCAACAAAAACCTGAACATAAAATGAGTAAAGAATAACCAAAATCGAAATGATTGCTGTAATTCTCAAAATAAACTGAGACTGCGGCAAAACAAGCCCTAAAAATGTAATTCCCAGAAAATATATCAAGCTAAAATCTGAAAGCTTTAGCCCCAAAATATCTGTTTTATCTGAAGAGAAAATCTTGGAACATGAACTTTGAGAAGAACTATTGGCAGCACCACCGCAAATATTACTGACCACGGCAGATTCCTGACCAAATTTTTGATTAAAAAGCTCTAAAGAAATATAAACTCCTACCAGCGACAAAATGTTGAAAACACTTTCGTACCAAGTAAACTGCAGAAACGAGAAGAGAATAATAATCCCGAAAACCAAATAAATAAATGGTTTGAAATTGAAAAACGAGGTCGTTTTTACATTCTCAGTTTTCTCAAAAAGAAGCACAAAATCTCCTGAATTCTTGTACAACTCTTCTTTATTCAGAGTTTTTATCTTATCAGAATAAATTGTGAAGTCATTTCCTTTCTTCTTTACCAAAGAAAACGAATTGTCAACCAATGCCATATATTCTTCCGGCAGTTCGTCCCAATATTCTTTATCTAATTCGTAGGCGTCATTTTTTAACCCCAAAAAATTCAGAGTATCACTGAAAGCCAGAGCCGAAGGATAGTTGGGATGAGAATTGAACTGGAAGTAAAATTCCTGTTTGTCGAGTTTGAAGTGTTCTATGAGTTTGTCGAAATTCATGGATTGATTTGGTGTATATTTAATTGGATGAATATATAAAAAAACAATGTAAATCCTTTTTATAAGGTAAAAAATATTTTTATTTTGAAGTTTCTTTTAAAATAAATAAAAAATTGAGAAACAATTTATGCCTCTCAACTTTTTAATTATAAAATTATTAACTCTGATCTGTAACTCTTCGTTCTCTAAAAACACATCGTATTTTACATGATTTGGTTTGCCCAGTTTGTACACGTTTTTAGGGACTTAGAAATCTATTTAAACAGGATTTACAGCTATAAGACAATTTGGATTTGTAGGGCAAGTTTTTGTTTTGCAACATTTAATAAGGTACTCCATTACCCCACCACTAACTAATTTTAAGTCTTCTCTTGATAATTTTTTTAGATTTTTCATAAATGGTATTATATTTTGGAATTTAATTTAGTATCTGCATTCTGGTTGCCAACAATTTGGTCCGTGTGATGTACAAATTACATCTGGATCTTGTGTAGGTTTCGTACAGTCCTTCATTCCACCATTGATTGTTTTCAGATTTTCTCTTGAAAGTTTTTTTATGTTTTTCATAAATAGAATTTTATTTAATTAATTTTCCATTGGTTCGCCCGGATTTCCAGGACCACCAGTACTGCTACATACTGCACCAATAGGAGCGCAATAATATGCCTGACGAGGAATACAGCATTTACGGTATCCTACTTGGCAATCTTGACGGCATACTTCAATCCCACCATTCACAGATCTCAGTTCTTGTCTTGATAATTTTTTTAAATTTTTCATAATAGTTATTTTAATTTTTCCTACTCTTTTTTAAGCTTTTCAGATTCCGCTTTCATGATTATGATTTATTTAAATTTATTGGGTTATAAATTTTTACTTTACTAAATCAATATTATATAGGCATTTGTGTTCTTGTGATTGATAAATAATTACAGCTTTATAAACTGCCGCGATATACTTAGAAATGTAGGAGTAATGACTTCCACAGTAATGAAATAATGACCCAGTTTCAGATTTGATATATCAATAGAATAAGAATTTGTTGGACGGATCTGCTGATCTTCAAAAATTGTCATACCAGATCCATTATATAGCGAGTAACTGTTAAATTTTGCCTCTGGTCGACTTAAAGAAACTATCAAATTATTTCCATTTTGGACTACAAGTAAGTTTGGCAAATTATTTCCAGACCCACTTCCTTGCCCACTAGTACTTGTTGTCTTGGTACCATCACCTTCTAAAGTTAATACTGACGCCTGATTACTTTGCCCAAAACATAACGAGCATCCAAATAAAAAAAAGATTACTGTTTTTAGCATAATTATGAGTTTTTATATAACAAATGTATTCTTAATACATTTTGCACGCTATACCATATTTATGGTATATTTACTTCCATGATGAAATATTTTATATTGTTCTTTCTGTCAAATAGTATTTTTTTCATGGGTCAAAAGAAAGATCCTGAGATTGAAAAAATGCTCGTAAAATACAGGAGTAATTTAAATGAAAACTTAGATTCTTCAATCTACTATATCAACAAAATAAAAATTATCAGTGAAAAAAAAGCTGATGATTTTTATTTATCAAAAGGATATTATGGATTAGGATATTGTTTTTATCAGAAAGGAGACATAAAAAAAGCTCAAAGCTATATTTACGCATCAATTCCAGTTGCCTTAAAATCTGATAATTTTCAAACCCTTGCTCTTGCCTATAATCAATTGGGGTTAATTAAGAATAACGAAAGCAATTACGCTGTTGCTATACAACTTTTCCTAAAATCATTAAAGATATCCGAGAAAAATGGACTTAATGAAAAAAGCATTACTTTAAAAAACTTGGGAAATTTATTTCTATCTCAAAACGATACTATTCAGGCTATTAAATATTATAAAGAAGATTATCAGTTTACAAAGGATAAGGAACTCGTTGCTGACCACTTTGGAAGCTGTAATAATTTAGCCGTAATAGAGAGAAAGAGAAATCCTGGTTTAGCTTTACAGTATTTCAATACTGCTCTTTCAATCGCCAAACAACTTGATCATAAAAAATGGCAATATGATATTGATATCAATTTAGCCGTTTTTTTTATGAGTGATAACAAATATAAAAACTTTAATCAGGCTTTATCACATCTTAATGCTGCTCAGAGACTTATTAATGAAATTGGTGATTCAAGTTTATACTTTTTATATTACTACAATTCAGGAGGTTACTATTATAAAAAAGGTCAATATTCTGAAGCAATAGATTATTATCTTAAAGCCGAGAAAATCTCAAAAGATCCCAAGATAAGTTTAGATTACAGAATTTCTTTAATGGACGACCTCAATAATGCCCTTGAGAAAAACGGAAATTATAAAAGTGCTTATTTATACCAAAAAATTTATCATCAATTGCATGACAGCATTTTTACTATAGAAAAAACTAAAAACATCAACGAAATTATCACCAAATATGAAGTTAACAAAAAAAACAATCAGATTCAGCTCCTAAATCAGCAAAAAGAATTTCAGGAGAAGAAAAGCAAATTAGTAATGGTCACTTCTCTTTTATGTATTTTTATATTGATTGGTTTTTTATATTTTGGATATAAAAGATCGCAATTTCAGAAAAAACTGAGACATCAGGAAAACATCAATCATCATCAGGAAAAAGAAAAACTTTTACAAGATCAGAAACTGAACGAAATGAGTGCTCTGATAAAAGGTCAGGATTTTGAGAGAAACAGAATTGCCAAAGATCTGCATGATGGCGTTGCGGGAGATTTGGCCGGGATAAAGTTGTTGTTAGCTAAAGAAAACGTTGATCTTAATAATAAAAACTTAGAAAAAATTCAGGAAAACATTTCTGTAGTATTTCAGGAGATAAGACAAATCTCACATAATCTGAGCATTAATAATCTTAAAGAGAAGAGCCTTAAAAATCTTTTATTAGATTTGGAAGCAACTTACCAAGCTAGAAACGAATTCAATTTTGATGTTCATATTTTCCCGGAAAATGCGCTTGATGATTTAAGTGAAATAAACAAAATAAATATCTACAGAATTTTGCAGGAATTGCTGAATAACATCTCCAAACACGCAAATGCAACAGAAGCAGAACTATCAATAAACAGACATCTGAATGATATCAACATTATTATTACTGATAACGGAATAGGTTTTAACATTGATAAAAAAGGAGTCGGATTAAAAAACATTCAGGAAAGATTAGAGACAATATCCGGAGAAATCAACATTCAATCTGATTTAGACAAAGGCACATCTATCGTTATTGAACTAAAATTATGAAAAACACAATAAAGATTGCGATCATTGATGACCATCTCCTTTTTTTAAAAGGTCTCACTATACTTTTGGAACAGGATGATGATTTTGAAGTAATATATTCTGTCAGTAATTATTCTGACTTATTAAAAAATTTAAAACTTCAAAAACCGGATCTATTGATTACAGATATATCAATGCCGGAAATGAATGGTATTGAGCTTTCAAAAATGGTACATCAGATTTACCCTACCATAAAAATTCTAGTAATGAGTTCTTATTCTAATATGATGTCAGCTTTTGATGTAGACGGTTATTTACTTAAAGATACAAACTCTGAAATACTGATTGAAAGCATCAAAAAAATAGTCTGGAATAATGAAAAAGTTTTTTACAAAGACTTTCAGACGGCAGAGAAGTATGATTTTAATAAAAGCATTGTAAGCAAAAGGGAAAAGGAAATCATTAATTTTATATGTAAAGGTTACACAACTGAGGAAATTTCCGAAAAACTTTACATCAGCAAACATACTGTAGAAACTCATCGAAAAAATATTTTCAGCAAACTTCAGGTACATAATATTGCCGGACTTGTGAAGACAGCAGTCGCTTTAGGGATCATTGATATTTAGAACAATTTCTAAGTATTTTTTGTGATTTTTAATTAAATTAAAAATCAATACCACAAGAAAACAACATAAACAAATTTTAATTATATTTACAAAACCATCATACTTTAAAACAAAACATTATGAAAAATCTAAAAAAACTGAGCAAAGACCAATTAAAATCAATTTCGGGAGCAGGCGGAATCAAAGGATTACCAGAACCTGATTTCTGTATGTACTACTGTAATGGTGTTGTAATCTGTGCAACCTGCAGCAAAGATTTTAAATGTCCCGATGATTCTATTTAAAGAAATTGTCAGAAACGACAGAAAACCGTTCCCTTATTGGAGCGGTTTTTTATTTTAAAACAGCCTCAACTGCTGCTCCCTCGTCCCCGTAAAACCATCCGTTGAAAGTTTCGGAAATTGTTTTCCGTCAAAATATTTTTTTCTTCCAATCTTAAAAGTGTTATGAATCATTTCAGCAATGTTTCCTTCACCTTTATGCCTGTCAAAAATTCTTTTATCACCAAATTTTCCGCCACGCATTGAGCGAATAAGGTTTAAAACTTTTTGTGCCCTGTCAGGAAAAGCATCTTCAATCCATTTCACAAAAACAGGTTCTACGGTGTCATTTAATCTAACTAAAGTATAGCCAAAACTTTGTGCTCCCGCATCTGAAATGGCTTTTAAAATAGCCAAAGGCTCATCACTATTTAACCCCGGAATAATTGGAGCTACCATGACATGAGTAGGAATTCCGCTTTGAGAAAGAATCTCTACCGCCTTCAGTTTATTTTTTGAAGAACTGGTTCTGGGTTCCATTTTTCTTCGAAGATCCTCGTTGATGGTCGGAATGCTTAATGAAACTGAGACTAAGTTTTGTTCAGCCATCGGTTTCAGAATATCTAAATCCCTCAAAACTAAAGCATTTTTTGTAAGTACATTGACAGGATGTCTGTAATCAAGACAAACTTGCAGAATTTTTCGGGTAATTTCAAATTGTCTTTCGGCAGGTTGATAACAGTCGGTGTTTCCGGAAAGCAAAATCGGTTCTGGTTTGTATCCCTTTTTTTTGAAAAATTTCTCTAATAATTCCGGAGCATTTTTTTTGACCATGATTTTCCTCTCAAAATCAATTCCGGCGCTGTAACCCCAGTATTCATGCGTGGGTCTGGCGAAACAATAAGAACATCCGTGTTCGCAGCCCTGATAAGGATTCATAGAATATTCCATCGGCAAATCTTCACTTTTCACCTGATTCACAATAGTTTTTGGGAAAACTTCCGTGAAAGTAGTTTTCATAGTTTCAAAATCCTCATCTTCAGGTTCAAAGGTATATCTGTCGAAACGGTTGATTACATTTCGCTGAGCACCTTGTCCTTTTATGATATTTTCGTTCTGCATTTCTGATGTAAAATTATAAACCTTTGGTTGGAAAATAATGAGTTTTAAGAAGAAAGTTTTCCACAAAAAAAAATCCAACACCAAAAAAAAATGGATGCTGGATTTTAAAAATTTATATCTTACTACTACTTGCTTATATCTTATTTGAAAGCATAAAATTCTATTCCATGATCATCGTCTTCAGAATTTTTGTCAAAATGTCTGTGATGGTCAGAATAATATTCGCTGTATTTTTTATGCTTTTTACTTAATATTTTTTTAACGCTTAAAAAGCTAAGCACCGCCAAGAGACCAACTCCTCCCGCAAGTAAAACTCCTACTTCTTTTTTCATATTTAGTACAATTTTGTAATATGATCTATCAAATAGTATACCTTTTTCACCCACTGTCATTATAATTTTTGTTAACATTAGAACCAGGTAATGAGATTATACAATTAACTTATAAACCATGTTATGGTTTGAAAATTGTACTTATCTATTTAACTTACACGCAATAAAAAATTAATTATTATGGAAAATCCGGAAAACATCGACAGAATGACCACATTAAGCCAAGTTATGGAAAGATTACGAGAAAGAGGCATTCACAGAGAGTTCAGAATGAATGATTCTTGTGAAATGAGATATGAAGATTCAGACAAAAATTATCAGCCCAACGAACTGACCATTTTAAAAACCTATCGTTTTGAAGGTGACAGCAACCCCGATGATAGTGCCGTTTTGTACGTGCTCGAAGATAATTCAGGAAATAAAGGCATCATCATCGATTCTTACGGTGCAGACAGCAATTATCCCGGACAAGAATTTGATACTTTTTTACGAGATATCCCAGTTAACGAAAGTGAAGAATATAATTTTTAATTAAATTTAAATAAGATAAATATGCCCGAAGCCTAATCAGTTTCGGGATTTTCTTTTTTGTTAAAGACTTTTCTGAAAATTCCTTTTTTCTCTTTTGGTTTTTCAGCTTCTGTTTTTTGAGTAGATTTTACTGCTTTAGAAATATCTTTTTTAGCTTCCTTTACTGAAGCCTTCGCATCTTTAAAGGTATTTTTCACCTCTTTTACCGTTTCCTTGGTTTTTTCAACGGTCTTTTTAGTTTTATCGATATCAATCCCAATCAGGGTTTTCTTCAAGCCATCTTCAATACCTTTCCAAAACAGATTAAAGAATGATTTTGTAGGATCTCTTTCCACATTTTCCACTGTGACCGATTCCGGAAATTTTCCTGAATCTGATTTAACGAAAATATTCACTACAGCACTTAAAACCCCTTTTTTCTTTTTGCTGTCTTTATCTAATATGGAAACTTTCAAATCTTTGTGTTTAAGATTAAAAGTTCCGCCGATACCTTTCGGATTTCCTTTAAAATTAAATAACATCTCCTGAATCGTTCCGGTAGCGGTAACACTCATATAAGGAACCACAAACGCATTCAGCGCCACTGCCGGAATATTATTCAGTTTTCCTGCAATGGTAAAGCGATCACTCTGATCTGCCGTATTGAATCCCCAGTTGACAGAAAGCAGCGAACTTTCCATAAATGTACAGTCTATTTTGATGTCAACCTGAGTGGGTTTGCCTTTCATTTTGGCAGAGTTCAGATTTTTTACGTTCATATTGAAATTGGTAAACGTCAGTTTTCCTGGTCCGCTGCTCTTCGGTGTATCTTCTTCGTATTCTAAAACTGAATTTTTCAGTTGAAGCTGATCAATAAGCATTGGAATTTTTATCGTTCTCAAAAGTCTTGAATACAATAACTTTTCCTTCGGATCGTCAGCTGGAATTTTACTCCTGAAAATATTGGCATTGGCAGATAAAATAGTCACATTCGTCGCATGAAGGAATTGATTTTCAGAGAAAAAATCCCATTCCCCGACGAAGTTCACCTGATTTGCTTTTAAATCATATAAATCGCTTTCAACCGGAATCATTCTGATAAACTGCGCTCTTGAAACAAGCGGTTTCATCGCAAACTGATCCAGTTTTATTTTATTTTTATCAAACGCTAAAGCGGCAACCGTCATATTGTAAAATTTCGTTTTGTAGGCGAAATTTTTCGTTGTCAGTGTATAATCTTTAATTTTAACAGCCAATCCGCCGTTCTTTGGTTTCTCGCTGAGTTCAATATCTTTTATGGAAGCGTTTAAATCATTAAAAGTAAGTGGCTGGTTTGCTTTATCGTACGTAATATTTGAATTTTTCAGATTGACATTTTTAATGACAATAGGAAATTGAATTCCATCAAAATTTGATTTCTTAACAGACTTTGCCGTTCCTGCAGTTATAGTTCCGTTCACTTGATTAACCAAAACATCCTGAACATCGAGATTAAGTTTTTTATCAATAATTTCCCATTTATTGATATTAAAAGCAATCTGATTTGCCTTAAGATTCATTGAAGTTTTGTCTGATCCCAAATCGTTTGGCACAACCGAGACATTTCTGATGTCACCTTTTTTCGGACTTAATGCAATGCTTTCTACGTTGATGTTCTGATGGTTAAAAAACTGAATATCTCTCCCAGAAAAATTAAAATCCTTGTATCGTAAAGGAATCATTTCATCAGAAGTTTCTTTACCGAACTCAATATTTTTAATATTTAAATTAACGTTTTTCGCAAACAAAAGTTTATTCCCATCAGGTTTATTCACCTGAATGAGGGCATTATTTAATTTAAAATTATCAAGGCTTAATTCAAAATTAGTCGGCTTTTTTACTTTATCTGGAATTGCATTGGTGGTATAAACTAAAATATTCGGGTTCTGAAAAGTAGCATTCGTGAGAGAAACTTTATTATCCTTTAAAACAACATCTTTAAAATCAATTTTCTGGATCGTTGCCGATATCAATTGCTTTTTCTTCGGATAAATTTTCCTGAAGTTTTCAAAATCAATGATTGGCGCAAGTTGAAGTTGATCAATAGAAACCTGCCCATTCGTTGTTGTAATTTTATTAATTTTTAAAGTATAAATATCATCAGGCTGAAAGAAAAAACTTGTCCCTTTGATGCTGTATTGGTCAAAAACAAAAGGAAGTTTATCTTGTACAGACTCTTCTGTCATCTGAAGAGTCTCAACAATTAAATCTAAATCATCAACAGAAAAAAACTTTTGCTTAGTATGCTTAAATACCTGAATCGTTCCGTTGTTGATTCTGATGTTTTCAAAATCAAGCGGAGTGGTGTTTTTTTCTTTTTTCTTGTCTTTAGGTTTCGCTAAAATGATATTTAGATTAGGCTTTGCCAGATAAATATCTGATGTACTTATTTTTTTATTAAAAATCGCATCGTAAATTCCTAAACGGCTAATTTTCAAGGTATCAATCGTTCCCTGAAAACCTATAATATTTACATTTTGTGGGTTCTTATTGTTGACGGTAATTCCTGTCGCAAAAATATTTCCGGTTCCCAAATCTACGTTCAAAGATTTGTACGAAACTTTATAGTCTGTATTTTTCTTGATATAATCAGGAAGCTGGGTTTTTAGCCAAATGTTGATTGCTAAGTTGGCAATCAGAATAAGCCCGAATACAATTCCAAGACCTATTATTAGCTTCTTAACCCAGGGTTTTTTCATAATTATTTTTTTATTTTTAATTCCTCACTTCCAACTCGATCACATATCCTTCATGACCTCTTACATTCATAAAATTGCCACCTTCAAATGCTAAATACTGTCCTTTAATTCCAACAAGTCTTCCTGTAAACTCAGGTTTTTTGTCTAAAGTAAAAGAAGTCACTTTTTCAGGCTTTGAAAAAGGATAATCAAACTTCCACATATCTTCGCCTTCAGAATAAAACTTTTGGAAATCCTCAGGGAAATATTCTTTTATTTTCTGCTGAAAATCTGCCAAATCTACCTCATCTTCAAAATCATCCTGCAGCATTTTTCTCCAGTTGGTTTTGTCGGAAAGATGTTCTTTGAGGGCAACTTCTATCATTCCGGCTTCATAACGGTTTTCGGTTCTGGCTATCGGTAGAGCAAATGTTGCACCCTGATCAATCCATCTCGTCGGAATTTGTGTATTTCTCGTCACACCCACTTTCACATCACCTGTATAAGCTAGATATACGGTATGCGGCTGCAATTGGATTTCTTTTTCTACATCAAGATCACGCTCACCAATTCCTAAATGTGCGGTAGAAAGCTCCGGACGAATAATGGTATCACTGGCATAAGGACTTTCAAAAAAGCAGCTTTTGCAGAAACCCATTCTGTAAATTGTTTTATCTAAACCACAATTTACACATTGATAACCTGTATGTTTTATGCTTAGTTCCTTACCCAACAATTCGTTCATATGGATGAGATCACCCGAAAGATTCAGATAATATTGAATAGGTTGATCATTGAAACTCGTCATTTTTAAAATTTGCCCTTGAAACTGCATATTTGTTAACTTTTAAGTAAATATAAAATTTTAGAATCAGTTATTATTCTTTTTTGGTTTTTAATCGTTCCATTTCTAGCTTTAATTCAGAAATTTGCGCCTGCATTTCGTGTATTTTTGCGGTTTCTGGATTTTGCTGTTTTGGTGAATACTGCCAAATAAGATGGATGTCTTTTACAAGACTATCGTGTTCGTCTAATCTGTTTTTGCTGATTGCTACACTGTCGTTTAATAATGTAATTTTTAAAAACTTCTCTCCCTTTTCCTCGAAAACTTCGTGACTGATAATAGCGAGTTCCGGATGGTTTTCTTTGATGGTTTTAATGTAACTTTCAGATCTTTCTTTAAGCTTTTCTTTTTCCCATTTTTTCTTTGTTAGTAGAATGCTTGGAATAAGAATTAAAGCAGAAATTAAGCTTATAAACAGAGACATTTTTTGGTTTTTAATCTTGTTTTTCTGAAGATAGTATTTTTGATAACCTAAAATAATACTGAGAATCCAAGTGCCTACTGCTATAAAAAAACAGTTGATTAAGTAAAAGTAAAATCCTCCCCAGAAATATTCCCAATTTCCATTGGCTATTCCGTATCCGGCGGTACAAAGTGGCGGAATGCATGCGGTAGAAACTGCAACTCCCGCAATTACTTTGATCGCTTCTTTTCTTACAATACCCAAAAACCATGCAAAACCTCCTAATAATGCTAAAAAACAGTCAAAAATAGTAGCTGTTTTAAAGCTTTCGAGTTGTGCGGTTTCTGAATGAAAAGGTGTGATGAAAAAATACAATGCAGACGAGCAAAGTGCCACGACAATCATTAGTGCCCAATTGATAATGCCTAAACGCATCAAATGTCTGTTACCAATCGAAAAGCCGAATGCCGCGCCCACGATGGGACCCATTAAAGGTGATATCAACATCGCACCAATTACCGCTGCCGGACTGTTGATATTTAGACCTATACAGGCAATACCCATCGAGATGACCAAAAGCCAAAGATTGTGACCTCGAAAGAAAATGCCTTCCTCAATCTCATTAAAGGTAAAATCTTCTTCTTCCTCTTTCGGTAAAGCAAAAAGTTTTTGAAAATTAATCATCAATTCAGTTTAAAAAACAAAAGTAAGAAAAGAGCATTCAACTATTATTAATAAATTTGTCTTCTAAAAAAATACACATGACGTATCTCGTTACGGGAGGAAGCGGATTTATTGGTTCTCACTTGATAGAAGAATTATTGAAACACGGACATTCTGTCATAAACATTGACAATTTTGATGATTTCTATGATTATAAGGTGAAAATTAAAAATACTTTAGATTCTATTGAAAAAAATATTGATTTTGAATTTTCTGATAAAGAAAGCGATATCCAAAATTTGATTTCTACATCAAAATCAGAACGTTACACTTTATATTATCAGGATATCAGGGACAAAAAAGGTTTGGAAAAAATATTTAAAAATCATCAGTTTGATTTAATTATTCATCTAGCTGCACTTGCCGGAGTTCGACCATCTATCGAAAGACCTTTAGAATATGAGGAAGTCAATGTTCGAGGAACAATGAATCTTTGGGAACTGTGCAATCAGTTTGGAAATAAAAAATTCGTTTGCGCTTCTTCCTCAAGTGTTTACGGAAACAATGAGAAAACTCCTTTTTCAGAAACCGATAATGTAGACCAGCCTATTTCCCCTTACGCTGCAACCAAAAAATGTGGTGAAATCTTAGGTCATGTTTATCACAGCTTGTATTATATCGATATGATTCAGCTAAGGTTTTTTACCGTTTATGGACCGAGACAAAGACCTGATCTAGCGATACATAAATTCACAAAACTGATTTCAGAAGATAAAGAAATCCCTTTCTACGGCGACGGAAACACCGCTAGAGATTACACATACATCGACGATATCATTGATGGAATTGTGAAATCAATTGATTATTTAGAAAAGAATTCTAAAGTGTACGAAATTATTAATCTGGGGGAAAGCGAAGTCATCAAGTTGTCTGAAATGTTGTCTGCTATCGAGCAAAATCTTGACAAAATTGCCATAAAAAAAATACTGCCAATGCAGCAGGGCGATGTGCAGAAAACCAATGCTGACATTACAAAAGCTAGAAATCTGCTTGGTTACGCCCCTACAACAAACTTCCAAAATGGCACAAAAAAATTTGTGGAATGGTTTTTGAGAAAATGACATCAACCTACCGCAATCACGCTCACAAAAGCATTTGCAGTAAACATAGACAAAATTTAATAAAAGAATTGAAAATCAAATCATAAAAAAAGTTTATAATATAACCTATTTTTATACTTTTGCAAAAAATAAAAATTATGTACTGGACATTAGAATTAGCTTCATACCTAAGCGACGCACCTTGGCCGATGACAAAGGCAGAACTTATCGACTACGCAATCAGAACTGGTGCACCAATGGAAGTTGTAGAAAACCTTCAGGCTATTGAAGACGAAGGAGAGGTTTACGACGCTATTGATGAAATATGGGCCGACTATCCTACGGACGAAGATTATCTTTGGAACGAGGACGAATATTAATAAAAGCATTAGGCTTTAGGCAATACGCTTAAAGCTTTTTCAGTAATAACATACACCATCGAGTGTAATTTAATACGCTTAAAGCCTGAGGTTTTGAGCTTAAAACAAATTCTATGAGTTTTTTAAATAAAGTTCTTAAAGGGTTTTTGGGAGACAAAAAAGCGCAGGACCTAAAAGAAGTAAAAAAAGTTGTAACAAAAATAAAATCTGTTGAACCAGCCATCGGAGAATTATCTGATGACGGTTTGAGAGAAAAGACCGCTGAATTTAAATCTAAAATTAAAGAAGCGACTAATACAATTACAACTCAGATAGAAGAAATCAAAGAGCAAATCAAAAACTCAAAAAATGTTGATGAAAAAGAGGCTCTTTTCTCTAAAATAGAAGCTTTGAAAAAAGATTCTTACGAGATTGAAGAAAAAGTTCTTTTACAGGTTCTACCGGAAGCTTTTGCGTTGATCAAAGAAACATCTAGAAGATGGGCTCAAAACGGAGAAATTCGTGTGACGGCTACAGATTGGGATAAAGAACTTGCTGCAACTAAAGATTTCGTTGAAATCCAAGGAAATGAAGCAGTTTGGAAAAACTCATGGAATGCAGCCGGAACTCCTATTTTGTGGGATATGGTGCATTACGATACTCAGTTTATCGGTGGTGTGATTCTTCACAGTGGTAAAATTGCTGAGATGGCAACGGGTGAAGGTAAGACTTTGGTGGGAACACTTCCAATTTACCTAAATGCACTTCCTGAAAGAGGTGTACACGTTGTAACCGTGAATGATTATTTAGCAAAGCGTGACTCCGCTTGGATGGGACCTTTGTACCAATTCCACGGAATGTCTATCGACTGTATCGATAATCACCAACCGAACTCAGACGGAAGAAGAAAAGCATACAACTCAGATATTACTTACGGAACGAATAACGAATTCGGTTTCGATTATCTGAGAGATAACATGGTGGCTTCACCTTCAGAATTGGTACAGAGAGAATTGAACTTTGCAATTGTGGATGAGGTTGACTCAGTTTTGGTGGATGATGCAAGAACACCTTTGATTATTTCTGGTCCCGTTCCACAGGGAGACAGACAAGAATTTGATGTTCTTAAACCTTCTATCGACAGAATTGTTGAAGTTCAGAAAAAAACCGTTTCTGCAATTTTCAATGAAGCAAA
Source organism: Chryseobacterium aahli (assembly GCF_022699665.1). GTDB lineage: Bacteria > Bacteroidota > Bacteroidia > Flavobacteriales > Weeksellaceae > Chryseobacterium > Chryseobacterium aahli. The sequence continues at coordinate 286,977 of NZ_JALDNB010000004.1, forward strand.
AAAATTAATCGCTGCTGGTAAGACTAAAGAAGGAGGATTCAAATTACTTCAGGCTTACAGAGGTTTACCAAAAAACAGACAGTTAATTAAGTTTTTATCAGAAAGCGGAAACCGTGCATTGCTTCAAAAAACTGAAGCTCAATACATGGCTGACAACAACCGTGATATGCCGATTGTAGATCAGGATCTTTACTTCGTAATTGAAGAAAAAAACAATCAGGTTGATTTGACGGATAAAGGTGTTGAATATATGTCTCAAGGAAATGAAGACAATAACTTCTTCGTTCTTCCGGACATTGGAACTGAGATTGCTGAAGTAGAAGCTAAAAATTTATCTAAAGAAGAGGAATTCGAAGCTAAAGAAAAACTATTCTCTGATTTTGCCGAAAAATCTGAGCGTGTTCACACGATGAGCCAATTGTTGAAAGCCTACACATTATTTGAAAAAGATGATGAATATGTAGTGATCGATGGTGAAGTAAAAATCGTTGATGAGCAGACAGGTCGTATCATGGAAGGAAGACGTTATTCTGACGGTCTTCACCAAGCGATTGAAGCTAAAGAAAGTGTAAAAATCGAAGCAGCTACTCAGACATTTGCAACGGTGACTCTTCAGAACTACTTCCGTATGTACAACAAACTTGCGGGGATGACGGGTACGGCAGAAACTGAGGCTGGAGAACTTTGGCAGATTTATAAATTAGATGTGGTAGTTATTCCTACCAACCGTCCGATTCAAAGAAATGATAAACAAGATTTGGTTTTCAAAACCAACAGAGAAAAATACAATGCAGTAATTGAAGAAATCGAGAACTTAACATCAGCCGGAAGACCAGTATTGGTTGGGACGACTTCAGTTGAGATTTCTCAGTTGCTTTCAAAAGCACTTCAGTTAAGAAAAATTCAGCACCAGGTGTTGAATGCGAAACTTCACAAGAAAGAAGCAGAAATCGTTGCCGGAGCGGGTCAGCCAGGAGTTGTAACCATTGCAACCAACATGGCAGGTCGTGGTACCGATATTAAGCTTTCAAAAGAAGTAAAAGAATCGGGTGGTTTAGCGATCATCGGAACAGAAAGACACGATTCTAGACGTGTTGACAGACAGCTGAGAGGTAGAGCAGGACGTCAGGGAGATCCTGGTAGTTCGCAATTCTATGTTTCTTTGGAAGACAACTTAATGCGTTTATTCGGTTCTGAAAGAATTGCTAAAATGATGGACAGAATGGGTCATAAAGATGGTGAAGTGATTCAGCATTCTATGATTTCTAAGTCTATCGAGAGAGCTCAGAAAAAAGTAGAAGAAAACAACTTCGGAACAAGAAAGAGACTTCTTGAGTACGATGATGTGATGAATAAGCAGCGTGACGTAATCTACAAGAGAAGAAAGAACGCTTTGTTCGGTGATCACTTGAAGTACGATATCACCAACATGATTTTTGATGTTTCAAATTCTATTGTGGCTAAAGGTAAAGCTACCGGAAACTTTAAAGATTTTGAATTTGAAGTGATTAAAAACTTCACCATGGAATCTCCGGTTTCTGAAAATGATTTTAAATCTAAACAAATTCCTGAACTGACAGATCTTCTTTTCAAAGCAGCTCAGGCTGACTATGACATGAAGCTGAATCTTCTGAAAGAAAAATCATTCCCGATTATTGAGAATGTGTATCAGAATCAAGGTTCAATGTTTAAAATGATTCAGGTTCCATTTACAGATGGAGTGAAAACTTTAACGATTGTTACAGATTTAAAAGAAGCTCATGATTCGAACTGTGACAGTTTAATTAATGATTTTGAAAAGAATATCACTTTATCAATCATCGATGAAAACTGGAAACTTCACCTTCGAGAAATGGATGATTTGAGAAAATCTTCTCAAGGAGCTGTGTACGAACAAAAAGATCCATTGGTCATCTACAAGCAGGAATCTTTCCATTTGTTCAGCGAAATGGTTGACAAAATGAACAAAGAAATAATTTCATTCTTATACAGAGGAGAAATTCCCGCGTAAGAGACAATTACAGATATGATAAAAAACCGCTTCAATTGAAGCGGTTTTTTTTGTTATTTAGTGAATAGCACATCTAAAGAAACATGACAAATGTCAATTTTTACAATTTATTTAGAATAATTAAAAACAATATATTTGCCAAAAATAATTCTTTCATGAAAAAGCTACTGGTTTGCGCATCATTGTTGGGTTCAATGATAACGTTTGCACAAGAAAAAGACACAATCAAGTCTAATGATATTGAAGAAGTTGTAGTAAACGGAAAATACTACAAAAAATATGTGGAAAAAGAGGGGTCATCTTCTCTTAGATTAGATGAGGAGCTTATCAAAATCCCTCAAAACATCTCAATCATTACCAATAGAGCTTTGGAAGATCAGCAAGTTACAACTTTGAGTGATGGTGTTCTTAGAAACGTTGCCGGAGCTCAGAGATTAGAACACTGGGGAGATATGTATACGAGAGTAAACATGAGAGGATCCAGAGCCGCAGCATTTATGAATGGAGTGAACGTAACTTCAAACTGGGGACCTTTAAGCGAAGACATGTCTTTCGTTGATCATATCGAATTTATTAAAGGGCCATCAGGGTTTTTAATGTCAAACGGAGAGCCAAGTGGTATCTACAATATTGTGACTAAAAAACCAACAGGAAATGCTTTAAACGGAAGTGCTAGGGTGACCCTTGGAAGCTTCAATATGTACAGAGGCGAAACAGATATCGATACAAAGATTACTGATAAAGTAGCTTTCAGATTAAATTTAATGGCTCAGAACAAAAACAGTTTCAGGGACTACGAGTTTAATGACAGATACATCATCAACCCATCAATTAAAGTAAACCTTTCTGACAAAACTACTTTAACTGCAGAATACATTTATCAGAAAGCAAAAATGTCTGAAGTAGGTTCTGCATACGTTTTCAGCTTTGACGGGTACGCTACAAGACCTGTAGAATATACTTCCACAGATTCTGGACTTGCGCCAACTAAAGTTGACAATAATACGGTAAACGTAAATCTACAACATAAATTTAACGAAAACTGGAAGCTAACTTCTCAATTAACTTACGTTAATGAATATACAATGGGAAGTAACCTTTGGCCAAGCAGTTTCGAGGGTAATTATATGATCCGTCGTCTAGGATATTGGGAAGGTGATAATACCATGAAGTTCGGACAAGTTTTCTTAAATGGATATGCGAAAACTGGCGTTGTTTCTCACAAAATTTTAGCAGGGCTTGATTTAGGAAGCAAAAAATACATGGCAGACTGGTCTCAAGGATATAACCTTGATAAGTACAATGAAACAGATGATTATACTTTGCCCGCAGATCATAAATATTGGTATAATTTAAATACAAATAACTACGACATAAACGGAGCAGGAACTTACTACGGTCCAAATAATACCACAGCATACCTTCCTTTTGATGGCACTACAAAACCTCTTTCTGTAAGAGCTGGCGCAGGAAGTACTTTGGAGCAGAATTATACTGGTCTATATTTACAAGACGAATTAGGATTTTTAGATGATAAATTGAGAGTAACACTTGCTGCTCGTTACACAACCGTTAAAGAAAACAGCTATGGAACAAAATCTGAAGCTGACAAAATTACTCCACGTGTTGGTATTAGCTATTCTATCGATGAATCGATGTCTGTTTACGGTTTATATGATCAGGCATTCGTTCCTCAGGCAGCAATTTTCAGAGACGGAAGTACAGTAAAACCAATTACCGGAAACAACATGGAAATTGGTCTGAAAAAAGATTGGTTCGGAGGAAAATGGAATACAACATTGTCTGCCTACAACATTATAAAAAATAACGCTACAATAGGCGATCCTACAAACAGTCCAATCGAACAATTCTCAATTCTACTTGGAAAAACAAGAGTACAAGGTGTAGAATTTGATCTTAAAGGGGAAATCACAAAAGGATTCAACGCAATCTTCAACTACGCGTTTACAGAAAACAAAATAACAGAATCGAATGATCCTGTTGGTAATCCTGAAGGGAAAAGAGTTCCCGGATACGCAAAACATACAGCGAATGGATGGCTAAATTACACATTTACAGATAGTGTTTTAGAAGGATTCGGATTAAGCTTCGGTGGAACTTATCTTGCTGATAGAAGCAGCTGGGATTGGGGAGGAACTAACACTCAGCAAATGAATGATTATGTAAAATTTGATGCTGGTGCATCTTGGGAAAACACAAAATTCAGAGTTGGTTTGAATATATTTAATGTATTCAACAGATACCTGTATTCAGGATCTCCTTACGGTAACTATTATTATTACCAAGCTGAAGCTCCAAGAAACTTCAGATTATCAATAGGATATAAATTTTAAATAATTAAAAGCTAGCCAATGGCTAGCTTTTTTTATATGAAGAAGAAGCATCATCATAAAAAGAAACCTTCGTTTATAAAAAAATGGTCTGCTAAACTGCATTTGTGGTTTGGTTTATCTGTTGGGATTATAGTATTCATCATTTCTTTGACGGGGACGATGTATGTTTTTAAAGATGAGATTCAAAGTCAGCTCAGGAAAGATGCGATTTACGTTAAGAAAGAATCTATCATTGCAGAGCCTTTGTCTATTGAAGTACTTCGTGATAAAGTTTCGTTAGAGGTTAATGAAAAATATCAGATTAGCTCTGTGGAGATTCCTTTAGATAAAAATAAATCTTATGAATTTCTCTACTACGAAAAAGATAAAAAAGCCTGGAATTATTTTGATGAAGTGAAAATCAACAAATTGGTTTATGTGAACCAGTACACTGGAGAAATTCTGGGAATTTATAATGAAAAATATGACCTCTTCCCTATTTTAAAATCCATTCACTGGAGCTTATTATTAAAAGCTGACTGGGGAAAATATGTAGTAGGAATTCCGGTTGTCTTGTTTATCATTATGCTTATTACGGGAATCGTTCTCTGGTGGCCAAAAAATAAGAAAATGATAAAAGGTCGTTTTTCATTTGACTGGAAAAACGTAAAAACATGGAAACGTAAAAACTATGATCTTCATAATGTTTTAGGATTTTACGCTTCATTTATTGCTTTAATAATGAGCCTTTCAGGAATTTATTTCGCATACCCTTGGGTAAAAAATGCGTTCAATTTTACATTATCCGGTTCGGTCGATTTACCTAAAGAAAAGGAGGCCGAATCTCCTGATTCACTTCTAGCAAAAAACAACTTAGTTTTTGACCTTACCGCAAAAGAGACCCGAAAATTATATGTAAGCTCGTCAAGTTTCAGAATTCCATTAAATGGAAAAAATAAAAAAGGAAAAGATTTAAAAAACATTCCGGTGACTGTCTATGGTGAAGATGGAAAATTTGCCATCAGAAATCAATTAGCATTTGATAAATATTCAGGAAAACTACTGTCTAATAAACCTCATCAGGAACTTAATACTGCAGAAAAATATGCCTATGCCAATTATGACATTCACACAGGATCCTATTTCGGATTCATAGGAAAGATTATTTGGTTTATTGCAGGGCTGATCTGCACATCATTGCCCGTAACGGGATTTTTAATATGGCTGGGGAAACAAAAGAAAAAAGGAATTAAAGCGTAATCATGAAGAAAATCATTTTATCTGTAGCATCTTTAGCTACTGTCACAACATTTGCTCAACAAAAAGATTCTTTACAGGTTAAAGACGTAGACGAAGTGGTAATGACGGCTTCCAGAAAAAGCGAAAACATCAAAGAAATACCAAGTTCAGTTACGATTGTCGGCGAAAAGCAGATTCAGTCGCAATTAACGGTTAACTCAGATATTACAAGTATTTTACAATATACGGTTCCGAGTTTGGCGACAAGCTCAGGACAGACTTCAAATACCGGACAAACGTTGAGAGGACGCCAGGTTTTGGTTTTAATTGACGGAATACCGCAATCCACTCCACTGAGAAACGGAGCGAGAGACTTACGAGTGATTGATCCTACCGTTATCGAAAGAATTGAAGTGATCAAAGGTGCTTCATCAATCTATGGAAACGGTGCAGACGGAGGAATTATCAATTACATTACAAGAAAAAGCAAATCAGATAAAAAGATTTCCGGAATTTCTCAAGTTGGCATTACCATACAGCCTTACGGAGGAACTCTTGGTGTGCGAGCCAGTCAGTTTTTATCCGGAAAAATCACAGATAAATTCGATTATGTAGCTTCTTTCGCTTACGAAAGAACTGGGTATATGAAAGATGCAGATGGTGTCAATTTAAGTCCAACGTACAGTCCTGCAAAAATGGATAACTACAACGGAATGTTGAAATTAGGCTATAATTTTAATGAAAATCAAAGAATTGAAGCATCCTACATTGGTTATGCTTCAAAATCTGATCTTAATTTAGGTTTAAAAACAGGAAAATATGGCCAAATTCCAACGATCGGGGAAGGCGAAAGCAAAAACTTAGACACAACACCTCAGGGAACACCGAGAAATCACAATTTTAAAATCAGCTACGACAATAAGAATATATTTTGGAAGACCTCACTCAATCTCAACCTTTATCTGCAGGATTTCAGAACCGTCTACGGATATAGCGACACTTTCTTGAACGGAGGTCAGTCTAATGTTATTTCCAATAAAAAAGGAGCAAGACTTAATTTGGATACTCAATTGTGGAATGCTAAAAATTCTCAGGGAGAAGTAATTTATGGAGTGGATATCCTGAATGACCAAACCGTTCAGAAACTAGAAGACGGCCGTTACTGGACTCCAGATATGGATATGACCAACATAGCCCCTTTTCTATTGGTGAAAATTGATTTACTAAAGAAATTAACGATCAAAGGAGGACTTCGCTATGAAAACATGAAAGTAAAAGTAGGTGATTTTGACACTCTTTCGTCACTAAAAGCCGATGGAACTTTTACCAAAAGTATTTTTGTGACAGGTGGAGAATTGGAATACAATGCATTAGTAGCCAATCTTGGACTCCGTTATAATATCAACCCGATGATTAATCTTTTCGGGAGTTTTTCACAGGCTTATTCAATTAACGAGTTGGGAAGAATTTTAAGAACCTCAACTTCCGATACGATTACCAAGCTCGAAACCAAACCAATCATTGTCAACAACTACGAATTGGGAGCAACAGGGCAAATTACCAAATGGTTAAATTATGAAGTAACTTCTTACGTAAGTACATCAAAATTAGGAGCTACATTCATCCAAAGTCCAGACAGAGCTTTAACAATCCAGAGATCTCCCGAAATGGTGTATGGTGTGGAAGGATTTTTACATTTCACTCCTGCAAAATGGATCAATTTCGGAGGAAGCTACAGCTGGATGGAAGGAATTACTTCTGTAAAAGATGACGGAGATTATTCAACAAAAATTAATAACAGCAGAATTTCTGCACCGAAAGTTTTAGCATATGTTCAGGTAAGACCTACCGAAAAATTATCTGTCGGAGTAGACATGCTCAATGCTTTCAGGCAAAATAGGTTTGGCCCAAATGCAAAAACAGGATTGTATGTTTATGGCGAAGGTGAAGTACCCGGCTACACAGTTTTCAACTTTAAATCGAGCTATGATGTTAACCAAAACTGGAAAGTATCTTTAGGAGTAGAAAATGTGTTCAACAAAATGTACCAGCCTGCAATTGCGTGGTGGGCAGCAAGAGACGCAGACTTCACGAATTCATTAGGGATGCGTGGAACGTTCATGGTTGAATACAGATTTTAATTAATCTAAATAAAAATAGAAAATCTTATATTTGCACAACTTTAGAAATTCATGAAGAAAAAATATCACCACAAAAAGAAACCAAGTCTTTTCAAAAAATGGACAGGGAAACTGCATTTATGGTTCGGATTAGGAATCGGATTTTTGATTTTCATTATCTCAATTACCGGTGCTTTGTATGTGTTCAAAGACGAGGTCGAAAACTTTACCAGAAAAGAGGTTATCTATCATAATGAGCCCAATATTGATCAGAAACAAATCCTTCCAATCAGAGTTTTAGAAAAATCGGTGGTGGCACAGGTGAAAGAAAAATATCCCGTGCATTGGGTCAATATTCCGATTGATAAAAAGATGTCTTACCAGTTTTATTGGTATGAGCACAATCCGAAAGCATGGAATTATTTTGAAGAATTTCCTATTTACAAGTTGGCTTACGTCAATCCATATAACGGGAAAGTTTTACAGACTTACGACGAGAAAAACGGCTTTTTTCAGATTGTAAAAATGATTCACTGGAGTTATTTACTAAAACAGGAATGGGGAACTTACGTCGTAGGAATACCGGTGATTATCTTTGTCATTATGCTGATTTCAGGGATTATCTTATGGTGGCCAAAAAACAAAGCAGCCAGAAAACAACGTTTTTCATTCAAATGGCAAAATGTAAAAAGCTGGAAAAGAAAAAACTACGACCTTCACAATGTTTTAGGTTTTTACGCATCCATATTTGCTTTAATATTTTCACTTACCGGTTTATTCTATGCCTTTTTTGTTGTTCAGGCGGCATTCTACTTTATTTTTTCCGGTGGAAGTACGGCTTATCCGGACTTTACATCCATTAAAACAAAAGCTCCGATTGAGTTGAGAACCGAAGGCACTTTAGACAAAATCAGCAATACGGTAAAAGCAAAATATCCTGAATCTTTCGGGTTCGCAATCGATTTAGGACATCCCCATATGGATGATCATGAACATCCGAATTTTGAGGTTTATGTAAAACACCTCTCCTATTCTTATCATAAAAGCAGCAGTTTGATTTTTGACGAAAACTCTGGTGAGCTTCTACATACTCACGATATGAAAGACAAAAACTTTGGTGAAAAAGCCGTAGGAGCCAACTATGATATTCACGTAGGTTCAATCTTAGGATTACCAACCAAAATCATTGCATTTCTTGTCAGCTTAATTTGTGCTTCACTTCCTGTAACCGGATTTTTAGTGTGGTGGGGAAGAAGAAAAAAGGTAAAAAAAGTGATCTCATAATTTTTTAATAATATTCTACATTAAGCATTATTAATACAATCTTTTTTATAAATTTATTGCCTCGAAATTATACAATAAGAAAATGTCAGTAGTAGATTTGTCAAAACAGGTTGCATTAGGTATCGATATCGGTGGAACCAATACTAAATTTGGTTTAGTAAATCACAGAGGCCAGATTTTAGCAAAAGGTTCACTTCCCACCGATCAGTATGATACGCCGGAAGCATTTATCGATGCATTGCACGAAAAAATTCAACCGTTGATCGATGAGCATGGAGTAGAAAAAATGATAGAAGGAATCGGTGTAGGAGCGCCCAACGCAAACTATTACAGAGGAACCATCGAGCAGGCACCCAATCTTCCATGGAAAGGCGTGATTCAGTTTGCAGACTTAATGACTGAAAAATTCGGACAGCCTTGCAAAATGACCAATGATGCCAATGCTGCAGCTTTAGGTGAAATGATGTACGGCGCTGCAAGAGGCATGAAAGATTTCATCATGATTACCTTGGGAACAGGCGTTGGCAGCGGAATTGTTTCAAGCGGACATTTAATCTACGGTCATGACGGTTTTGCAGGAGAACTAGGTCACACCATCGTAAAGCCAGGCGGAAGAAAACATTGGAGCACCGGTTCTGAAGGTAGCCTTGAAGCATATGCATCTGCAACAGGTATTGCCATTACTGCAAAAAAAATGAGAGCAGAATTCCCAGATTCTATGCTGAATCAATATCCTGAAGATATCATCAATTCTAAAACCGTTCATGAATGTGCTTTAAAAGGTGATCCCGTAGCCATAGAAGTTTTCAGATATACCGGTCAGAAATTGGGTGAAGCTTTAGCTAATTTCGTCATGTTCTCTTCACCGGAAGCAATTTTGCTATTCGGAGGGGTAATCAAAGCAGGAGATTTTATTTTAAAACCTGCAAAACTTCACATGGAAAGAAATCTTTTACCTATTTTCAGAAACAAAGTAAGATTGGTTTTCAGTGAATTGGATGAAGCCGATGCAGCCATTTTGGGAGCAAGTGCTTTGGTTTGGGAAAAGTAATTCAAACAAATAAAATATATCAGGCATTCTCTTTTTGAGGATGCTTTTTTGTTTTCAATACTTAAATGATTTTCATTGGTGATTATTTGTGAAATCTATCAGTGCGATTTGTGTTTAAACCATTGTTTAATTACATTTTGGCTCAATTTTTTCTTATTTTTGATACGTTTTTAATCAACCTAAAATAGGTATGAGAATGAACGACTTAAACAAACAATCAATTTAAAATGGATAAAAATAATTTACAGCAAATTACTTTCGGAGGCGGATGTTTCTGGTGTGTAGAAAGCTGTTTTAATATGTTAAAAGGTGTAGAATCTGCAATTTCAGGATATTCTGGTGGTCATAAAGATAATCCGACTTATGAAGAAATTTGTACAGGAGAAACCGGACATGCAGAAGTCGTGCAGATCACTTATGATCCGGCAATCATTTCTTATGATCAGTTGACGGATGTATTTTTCTTCCTTCACGATCCTACTCAGCTTAACAGACAAGGAAATGACATCGGAACTCAATATCGTTCTGCCATTTTCTATAAAGACGATGCTGAAAAACAAAGAGCAGAAAATGCTATCAAAGAATCTGAAGCTTCAGGAAAATGGTCTGGAAAATATGTGACAGAATTGGCGCCATTTGAAAAATTCTGGCCGGCAGAACAGTATCACCAAGGATATTATCATGTCAACCCAAATCAACCTTACTGCAGTGCAGTAGTTGGTCCAAAAATTCAAAAGTTCAAAAAACATTTCGGAGAACTGGGAATGTTGACAGATTCAGAATAAAAAATTAAAGCGGAGATTTTTCTTCGCTTTTTTTATTGCTCTATTTCCTCTTCTATAACTCCAGCATATTTGTCAATAATATATTCTGTAGCTTTTCTTAATTCTCTCCCGTTATTCGGATCTACTCCATCATCTGTAAAAAATTCCACTACCCCATTATATTTTGAATACCAAACTTTTCCGTAAGCATTTTCCACTGTCAAAGTATCTTTTCTTTCAATTCTTTTCAAATAGGTCATCTTTTCATAATCAAAAGATATCTTGTGATTGTAAATCGGATTTTTATCCTGACAATCTACCCGTTTGTATTCACTTTTATCCCAATACATACATTGCGGTTGAGGTTCTAAAATTCCCGCAATTCCTTGAATTTGATTATTCGGCTTCTTGGAAAAGGCAACGGTTCCCGTCGTCAAACATATCAAAAGCACAATCTCCATAATTCCCATTCCGTTTTTCTTTATGAATTCAGGCATTTTGAAATTTTGCTCATTCGTAATATTGATAATGATATTGGAAAGCTTTTCCGTTAAAGATTCCTCGTCTTTATCAACGCTTATTTTGACTGTTGTTTTATTGGCTTCATCATCTTTCTTTGTAAAAGCTCTTGAAAATTCCGTGAAGTCTTTGTAATCTAAATACTCACTCAGTTTATTCAAGATTAAAGTTTCTATACTCGTTTCTTCTTTTATTCCCGTAATAAATGAATCATGGTATCTCGAAAGTGTTTTCACAGATATTATAAAACCCAACTTTCTTTCAATATCATCAGAAAGATCTGTCGCCCATCCGTTCTTTGTATCCTTTTCAGATTTAGATTTAATCTTTTGAAATACTTCATGAATTAGTAGTTTTCTTTTGGACATAATTAGTTTTTAAGAGCATTACAAAATAGGTGATTTTCAATCATAATTCATTACGGTTTTCCACAATCAAATCCTGTCCATTTATTGTCCATCGATGTCTATGTTTTGTCTAACACCTGCATCACGTTTTGTTGCAAATTTGCTAAAGAAATCAGTGATAAACAAACAATTACAAAAAACAAATTTACAAAACTGATTTCAAAATCACCTGATAAAACGGAAGAAAACTCCGGGTTGGGAAGCAGATGTTTCTCTTCCGTTTTTGAAGGTTCACTTCCCAAAAAATTTAGAAGCGCTTCAATTTTTTTAAACGTGTAACACTGTCTGCGATCTGTTTCGCAGGGAAGAACACGAATGCTTTAACAATAAATTTTTTGACAAAATGATTCAAATACTTTTAATGCTACTTGGCTTAGCATTCGGAAATAATAATGGAAATGCAACATGCAATAATAATAATAATAATAATAACGGAGGAACAGTGACAACACAGGATTCCGGAGGCGGAACAGGTTTTGATCCAGGAACGGGAACTGGTGATGATGGAGGAACAGGAGGAAATACAGGACAATTACCTCCACCTTTTACAAATCCATAAATTAATGAAGGACAGATTGCATAAATCTGTCCTTTTTTCTTACTTTGTATCAAACTATTTCCATGAAAAAAATATTGACTTTTATTTTATTATCACAATTAGTATTTTACTGTAAAAAAAATGATGAAATCAATGAATCCAATCCAACTAATCCATCAAACACAAGTTTTATATTAGCAAAAAAATATAAAGACACGAATTTAGATTCAGCTTTCATTTATTTTAATTTAGCTAAAAATGATTTTCTAATAAAGAATGATTCCATAGGAGCGGCTAGGTCTCTTGTGAATATGGCAATTATCCAATCTGATAAGGGAGATTATTATGGAAGTATTGAAACATCTTTAGAGGCGGACAAATATTTAAAGACAGCGGTAAAAAATGATTTTGTTAATAATTTATATTCATCAAATTATAACAATTTAGCAATATCTTCTAAATCACTAAAAAACTATCAAGACGCTGAAAAATACTATCAGAATGCATTAAAAATAACATTAGATAAAAATTATATTTCTGTTATAAATAATAATATTGGTGATATGCTAATATTACAAAATAAAAAAGATTCAGCAGTAACGCACTTACAAAAACTCAGGAATTCTAATGATAGTATAAGTTATGCCAGAGTTTTAAATAATTTAGCAAAAGCCAAATTTTTAGGAAATGTAAATTACAATGCAGTACCAGAATTAGAAAAAGCTTTAAAAATTAGAGAAATTCAAAAAGACACATTAGGATTGAACTCAAGTTTTGCAACGCTTGCAGATTATTTCTATAGCAGGGATAAAAATAAATCTTTATTTTATGCAAAAATGATGTTGAAAAGGGCGAAACTCAACAAAAGCCCAGATGATCGACTTGAAGCATTACAAAAGTTAATTAATTTGGACAAGATTAATTATTTAAATTATTTTAAAGAATTTCAAACTTTAAATGACAGTGTACAACTTGCAAGGAGTAAAGCAAAAAATCAATTTGCCGTTGTAAGATATGATGTAGAACAAAAAAATGCTCTGAATCAAAAACTAAAAGCCGATAATGAAATTGAGAAAATAAGAAAGAACGTTGGAATAGGCAGTTTGACAATACTTCTAGTCGGAGGTTTCTTACTATATCGAAAAAGACAAAAACAATTAAAACAGGAAAAAGAACTCGAAGTAAAAAACACAGAACTCAGATATTCCAAAAAAGTACATGATAAAGTAGCCAATAAAGTTTATCATGTAATGTCGGAAGTGGAAAATACTGAGAATATGAATAAAGAAGTTTTGCTTTATAAACTTGATGGAATTTATCAGATTTCGCGCGATATATCCTATGAAAAAAACGATGTTGCTCTTGAGCATAATTTTTCACAACATTTATCTCAAATGCTAAAATCTTACTCCTCAGAAACAATTAAAGTTCCGATTATAGGCAATGAAGAATCTTTATGGGAAGACATTCCGGACAATTCTAAAGTTGAAATTTTCTATATTTTACAGGAACTCATGACCAATATGAAAAAACACAGCAAAGCCGATAAAGTTCTTATTGATTTTTCACGCGAAAACGACCTGATCAATATTGTATATTCTGATAACGGAATAGGAATTTCGGAATTTTCTCCTAAAAATGGTTTGCAAAATACGGAATCCCGTATAAATTCTATTGGTGGAACAATTAATTTTGACACGAAGACAGAAAATGGTTTAAAAATAAACCTTTCATTTCCAGTAAAAAATTAATAATATGTTTAAAAAAGCACTAATAGCCGAAGATTTCGAAAGTTACAACTCATCCGTTCAGAAAGCTCTTGAAGAATTAAAAATTGAGATTATAGACAATGTTCAGTATTGTGATGATGCATTTATGAAGATCAAAAAAAGTATCCGTGAGAAAAACCCTTATGATTTGCTTATTACCGATCTTTCGTTTGTAAGTGATCACAGAGAACAGCATATAACGAATGGTCGGGATTTAATCAGTATTATCAAAAATGAATCTCCAACTGTTAAAATCATCGCTTTCTCAATTGAAGACAGAGCCGAAATTGTTGATGACCTTTTCAAAACGCATGAAATCAATGGTTTTGTTTCCAAAGGTCGGGAAGATCTTAAAGAATTGAAGCAAGCTGTAAAAGCTGTCTTTAGTGATCAAAAATATATTTCAACCAATATTAAAAATTCGATAAAGACAAGAAACTCATACGATTTTACAAGATTTGAGATTATTCTAGTGAAATTACTTTCAGAAGGTATGATGCAAAAAAATATTCCTGATTATTTAAAAGAAAACAACATCAAACCATCCAGCTTGAGCAGTGTGGAAAAATGTCTCAATAATATGAAGGAATCTTTAGGAGTCGGCAATAACGAACAACTGATTGCTCTTTGCAAAGATTGGGGAATTATTTAGAATTTAAAAAATATTTATTAAAAACCTTTCATTTTTTTGAAAGGTTTTTTCGTTTTATGGTTTCCCGTAAGGATTGCTTTTCAAAGGGTTATACTTTTGGAGTATAAAACAATTAATCAATGAATAAAATATTTATAAAAAATATCATTCCGACTTTTAGGTTTTTAATTGGTTGTATCCTTTCAATTTTCTTTTTAGTAGAATGTACAAAAAATAACGCTAATGAAAAGGTAACGCTTGAAAAAGAACATATTAAAATTGAGCAGAAGAAAGATGATTTAAAAGCAAGATTACAAAGAGAAATAGAAGGGTTAGAAAAAGATTCTGATTTATCCAAAAATGTTTCTTCAATTGATGGAATTACAATAGTTATTGCTCTCTATAAAGTTTACGCATCGGTAATTAAAGAAGGAAAAGAAAGCAGTGATATTGAAGAACAAGCACTAGCTAAGAAACTGGAAAAAATGGTCATTAATTCTCAAATAAAAGTTTTCCCAAAACTAAGATTGATATACTACAGAATCATAAAAGAAAAACTTTGGGAAAACGATATTGAAGTGAAAATCATTGGTTCAACAAATAGAACATTACAGTTTACAGGTGGACTTTTTGCAGCTAATAAAAATATTCAGGATACACAATCAGCATTACATGAAGTCCTTTCATTTTTGAGATTCAAACAGATACAATATAAATGGTATTCAGGTGATGATGAATATACTTACTATAATATTGAGTCTCCTAAAGATTCTGAAATCACAAACTAAACATAATTTATTCAAAAACAATTTTATCATGAAAAAACTACTTCTTACTAGCCTTTTAAGTTTAGGCTTATTATTACCTGCAACTTTCTCAGCATCAACAAATTCTTCAACCTCAAAAACTGAAATTTCAGCTCAAAAACAAAAGAAAAAGAAAACGAAGAAAAGAAAAGCAAGAAAATCAAAATCAACAGCAAGTCGAGGTTGTACTTATAATGGTCATACTCTTTATGTTGGGAAAAGAGGTGGCTGCTATTACATGGCCGGAAACAGCAAAGAATATGTAGACAGATCTTACTGTTCAGGCTGTAACTAATTCACAATAAAAGTCCGACAAAATTTAAAACTAATAATATGAAATACCTCATCATTATAGCTGCATTGTGCTGTTTTATCGGCATTGTCGATTTACCGATTGGCTATTATACTTTTCTTCGGATCATCGTTTCGTTTATGTCATTCGTGATTATTGTCAATGAATTTAGAAGCAGGAGATTTTGGTTCATCACTTTTGTTTTGATCTTTGTTCTTTTTAACCCGATTTTCCCGATTTACCTTTATTTAAAGCCTATTTGGATTTTCATTGATTGCATTGTCGGACTTTTATTACTTTATTACTTCTACAGTTTAATTCCAAAGAAAAAAATAAAAGAACCGGAAACAATCGACATTCCGCATCAGGAAATCCCAAGAACAAGAGACCGAATAATCAAATAAAACTATGGAAACAATACAAATACCTGAAAATCTTAAAGCTCATTTTTTAAGATTATATCAAATGGCAATTTGCGACGACGATTTTAGTCCGCTGGAATTGAAAATGCTGTACAAATCAGCCGAAGAAAGAGGAATATCTTCAAAAAATTTAGATGAAATTCTTCTGAATCCAATTAATTCAAAATCTCTGATTCCTGAAACAATTGAAGAAAAAGTAGAATATCTCTACGATCTTACCGTAATGATTTGGGCAGACGGAATTGTCTCAGAAAATGAATATTCTGCTTTAAAAAAATATGTCGGAATGTTTGGTTTCTTAGAAGAAAACGTAAAAGATATTGCCGATTATTTCATCGAAGCAGTAAAGAACGGAAAAACCAAAACTGATATTCTTAATGACTTAAAAAACTGATTACCATGAATGCCATGACCTCAAATATTAAAAATCTTTTCAGATTAAAAACTGTTCCGGCTGAAGAAAATCAAAATCAGCTTCCGACAACTGAACCTGTAGACAACGAATTAACCGAAGAAAGTCGCAAACGAACGTATCACGAATCTGGTTACAGAGACGGGACAAGAAACAGCGGAAATCACACTGCTTTGTCCATTTGCCTTGATGCGATCTATTCTAAATTTCAAAACGAAGAAAAACAGCTCGTTGAAAAGCAGAGTAAATTGAAAGAACCTTATCTGAACGAACAGAAAAACAAAGAAACAGAAATTAAAGGTTTGACCGTTTCTTTAGACAACAAAGAAGAAAAGCTCAACAACATTGATGAAGACATTAAAAATGTTCAGGATAAAATTGAAGGTCTGAAATTTGAAATCAATGATTTACCAAGAAATCCTGAAGCGTACAGTGTGAACGCCACAAAAGGCGCCTCTACGAAATTCTGGATTGGTTTGATTCTCTTGATTCCGATAAGCTTATATCTTTTCACTTTTTATATTTCAACTTCGTATTCTGCGTTTTTCAAAAGTTTCGATGCGAACGGGAATATTATTCAAAGTGTTTTGGACGCACAGGCTTTCAACAAAGCTTGGGCTGAAGGTCCGCTGGAAGGTGCTTTTGTGACTTTGATTCCGTTTGTTTTCTTAGGTTTGGGATATTTGATCCATATGTTTGGAGAAAACAAAAGCTTTGGCAATTACGCTAAAATCGCATTATTATTCATTATCACATTTGTTTTCGATGCAATTCTGGCTTACGAAATTGAATCTAAATTATATGAACTGAACAAAACTTTTGAGTCTCCTCCATTCGATCTCAAAATAGCATTTACCAAGAATCAGTTTTGGGGAATTATTTTCGCCGGGTTCATAGTTTACATTATTTGGGGATTGGTTTTCGACTTTGTCATGAAAGAACATAAAGAAAAAGACAAGATCAAAAACGAACAAATCAGAAGACAAAAAGACATTTTGGTTCATCAGGAAAGAATCGTTGATTTTGAGAAACAAAAAGAGGAAGTCAGAAACAGCATCGGAAGCATCAAAGAATTGATTGCCAAAGCAAAAGGCAGAATTGAAGAACTTCAGAATATTATTGACGGAGTGATTATTCCTACAAAAGATTATAAACTTTACGCTTCAGAATATATGCAGGGCTGGATTACATTTATGAGTGAAAAATTAGCCGTTTCTCAATCAGTAAAACAAGAAATGATAGAAGAATGTAAGAAGCAATACAATTACAATCTCAATAAAGTCGGGGCAAATTCCGATAGTCAGAACTCTGTTTATATGTCAGTTTTATAAAATTTAATTATGAAAAAAATATTTTACCTCATTATCGCTTCTGCGCTTTTTATTCAATGCGGAAAGCCAAAAGAAAAGATTTCAGAAAGTTCAGTTCCGACAGTTAATTCTGCGAAAAACCTGAACCTTAGCGTTTTGATCGATCTTTCAGACAGAATTGATCCTGATAAAAATCCAAATCCGACGATGGAATATTTCCAGAGAGACACGGAATACATCAAAGCGATTGAAAAAGGATTTTTAGATCATATTAAAAACAAAAAAGTTATTCAACTCAACGATCAGATGCAGGTTTTCTTCAATCCTGAACCTTCAGATCCCAAAATGAATGAACTGACAAAAGAGTTGAAAGTGTCTTTCGATAAAAACACGACGAAAGAGAACATCAATTTGGTTCAAAACAAATATTCTTCGTTGCCAATGCAGATTTACGAGTCAGCGATAAAAGATAAAAAATATGTCGGATCAGATATTTGGGAGTTTTTCAAGAATAAAGCAAAAGATTACTGCATTAAAGATAATCATAGAAATGTCCTTTTCATTCTAACTGACGGTTATATTTATCACAAAGATTCTAAATTTTCTGAAGGTCAAAAAACTTCTTATCTCACACCGGAATTGGTAAAATCTTTAAAACTAAATTCTTCAGATTTCAAAAATAAAATTCAGGATAAAGGTTTGGGATTTGTAAAAGCTAATGATGATCTCGATAATCTTGAAGTCATTGTTTTAGGAATCAATCCCGCAAAAGGAAATCCTTTTGAAGCCGATGTCATCAAAGAATACTGGGAAAATTGGTTCAAAGAGATGAAAATCAAAAATTATCAGATAAAATCTGCCGATTTGCCATCCAATTTAGAACCTATTATTTTAAAAGCAATTTCGGGTAAATAAAAACACTTTTCTACATATCATTTATTCCAAAGGCGAAGTATTCTTCGTCTTTTTGTTTTTTAAGCTAAACCTCATTTGTATTCTTTTCCTTATTTTTGTGAGATTCGTTACTATATGAAAAAAATTGTTCTAATCGAAGATGAAACCAGCGTAGTTTCTTTTATTAAAAAAGGACTTCAGGAAAAGGGATATGATGTTTCGGTGGCATTTGACGGATTGACCGGCGTAAGCCTGGTGCAGGAGAATGATTTCGAATTGGTCATTTTAGACATTATGCTTCCGGGAATGAATGGTCTGGATGTCTGCAAGGAAATCAGAAAAACCAACAAACACGTTCCTATTCTTTTTTTAACGGCATTGGGTAGTTCAGAAAATATTGTTCTCGGGCTCGAAAGTGGCGGTGATGATTATTTGGTAAAACCTTTTAAGTTTATCGAGTTGGTTGCCAGAATTAAATCTTTACTAAGAAGAAGCGTTCCCATTGCAACTCCCGAAGTCACAGAAGACGAAACTTTTAATGAATATCTTTTTCAGATTTCAGATTTGACGGTCAACGATTATACCAAAAAAGTAGTGCGTGCTGGAGAAGAAATTTCTCTGACCTCTACCGAATATAAATTGTTAATGTATTTCCTCAACAATCCCGAAAAAGTAATTTCAAGGGCTGAAATTCTAGATGCAGTCTGGGGTGTCAACTACGAACTCGGAACCAATGTTGTAGATGTTTATGTAAATTATTTAAGAAAAAAAATAGATAATCAGGACGACAAAAAGCTCATCCACACCGTGATTGGTATGGGGTATGTTCTGAAAAAGCCATAGAAAATGCTTAACAAAGTCATTACAAATCAAACCAAAACGATGGTGCTTTTGATGGTTGTTTTTACAACCGTTATTTCCATTTTTGGAGGTTTGGTTTATTTTTCTATTGTTAATTTTTCGCATCAGCGTTTTTATGAATTGCTGAAAATACGTACGACTACCATTGTACAAATCGAAAAAGGAAAAGAGCATCTTGATTTACCTGAAAATTATATTCTCAACGGTTTAAACGACGAAGAACTTCCTATGGAAAGAGATTATGTTTTTGCCGTACCTTCAGATTCAAATTTTAAACATATTTCTAAAGAAGTACACATTCCTGATACTTTTTTTAAAAACATCATCAGACGAGGCGAGGCAAATTATAACGATAAAGAATTTTACTACATCGGTCAGTCTTTTAGATTTCAAAATAAAGATTACATCGCTATTGCATCTGCAAAAAACCATTACGTCGTTCATTATCTAGGGTTTTTAAAGAGAACATTGATTACCTGCATGATTCTCTCGATTTTCTTCAGCATGATTTTTTCTTTTTATTTATCTAAAACTTTATTTAAACCAATCCTTAAAATCACCGGAAAAGTAAAAGAAATCAGCTCAGAAAATCTACATTTACGACTAGAGCCGCAGCCTGACAACAAAGAGTTAAACGAATTGGTGGAAACATTCAACACAATGTTGACAAGAATTGAAACATCATTTGAAACTCAGAACCACCTGATTGGAAATGTTTCTCACGAGCTCAGAACTCCATTGACTTCCATTATGGGAGAAGCTGATGTTGCACTTTCTATCAACAGAACCGCTGATGAATACAAAGAAACTTTAGAAATCATCCTCGACGAAGCCGAAAAACTCGATAAAAAAATAAAAGCGCTTTTAATCATTGCTCAAACCGGTTTTGACGGAAAAATTCAGAAAATTGATAAGGTGAGAATTGATCAGTTGCTGTGGGATGTGATTGAGACCATCAGAAAAATTGATTCTCGAAATAATATTTATCTCGATATCAGCATGCTGCCCGACAATCCAAAAAAACTGAAAGTTCAGGGGAACGAGCAGCTTCTTCATCTTGCAGTTGCCAATATTGTGAACAACGGTTGTAAATATTCCAATTTCCAGCAGGTAAAAGTTTCACTTGGAGCTACAGATACAGATGTTTATATCATCATCAAAGACACAGGAATCGGTATTCCGGAATCTGAAATGGATAAAATCTACGATCCTTTCTTCCGAGCCTCCAACACCAAAAATTATGAAGGGTATGGCATCGGACTTCCCCTTGCACGAAACATTGTGAGAATGCATAATGGTGAATTGATTGTGAGTTCACACGAAAATCAGGGAACAACTGTGCAAATGCGTTTTCCTACTATTTATGCGACACAGCAGAAAGAAAAACAACCTTAGCTTCAAAACGAAGCATTTTTAAAAATGAAATTCTAATCTCATTTTAATCTCTTTAATTACATTTTAATTTTGTTCTAAAGGTCTTCTAATCTTACAGATATAGTTTTGTATTATCAAAATCGGTAACAACTAAATCTAAAAGATATGATCAAGACCATTTTAATTGCAACAGACTATTCTCTTGAATCTTTAAATATATTAAAGAAAGTTTTAAAAGAGAAAAACGCTACGGAAGAAAACACACAATACAACATTTTGCTTGTATCGGGTTATGATATGGGAGATTCTATCAGAGATCTTTTATTCAATACCAAAGGAACGGTTTTCAACAAAATCAGATCAAAAGAATTCTGCGATGCGTACAGCATCATCAAAAACAAATATCCGCACTTGGTAAATAAAATTGTTTGCGATGTCTTCACCGGAAGTTTCCAGAGAGCATTCAACAATTATCTGACGGCAGAAAATATCGAAGAAGCATATTATTCAGCTAATCTGAAAGATAAGAATACCAAAGGGAAATTTGACTTAGCTCCTTACATCAAAAAGGCTAAAGACATTCAGGTGAAAGAAATAACGCTTGGTGTACCGGAATTCATGCCCGAAAGAGGAAGACTTGCAGAAGTTTTTGTTGAAGTTTAAATTAAATGTCACCATTTAAAATCTAAAAAAATGTTAAGAAATTATAGTAACAGCAGGACATTGGGAGACAATATAAGACTGGGGACGCTGACTGCCTTTACGGCAGGGACTATAAATATTGCATCTCTACTTATATTTTTATCTTTTACCTCAAACGTAACGGGACATTACGCCGTATTTGCCGCAGAAATCAGTAAAGGAAACTGGTCGCAGGTTGCCGTTGTTGGCGCATGGATTTTCCTTTTCTTCTTCGGAAGTTTCACAGCAAACTTTTTCGTCATTAATTTTAATAAGAAAAGTAAATATTTTGCCCATGCAATGCCACTTATTTTAGAGATTCTATGTCTTGTGAGTGTTGGTTTTTATGGTCAGTTTTATTACCGAAAAACTCTGGAAGAAGCAGAAGTTTTGGTCGCTTTAATGCTCTTTGCAACAGGTTTACAGAATGGTTTGACGGCAAGTATATCCAACTTTTTGGTTAAAACAACACACCTTACGGGTACTACAACAGATTTAGGAATTCTTGCATCCATGTTTACTCACAAAAAATACAGAAAAAACCCTGAATTGATTGCAAGAGCAAAGCTTTTATTGAGCATTATGTCTGCTTATGTTTTAGGGGCTATTTTCTCAGGGATGGTTTATTACTCATTAGAATTCAGTGTATTTTATATCATCAGTTTATGTTTATTGGTCGTTATTGGATATGATTTCTATAAAATTAATATCAGACACTTTAAAACCAATTACCGATACGCAAAAATCTACAACAAGCCGAATTTTATGGCATTTATGTATGATAAAATCCACGGTAATGGTGAAGTGATGATAAAAGAAACCAGGAAAGAAAAATCTAAGCTTGTCTTAGAAGAGACTTAAATAATCAGTCAATTGACAGCACAAATCGTATATACTTTAGTTTTGTAGCCTCTGTTTGTTTTGCAAACGGGGGCTTTTTATTTGGCTTAAAATCCGGTTTTTTAGTAATGAAAACCTTTGTGGTCTTTGTTAAGTAGAACGCCTTTGCGAACCTTAAAAGCAGTTAGTATATAAAAATCTTTGCGAACTTTGCGTTAAAATTATTTTTTGCCTTTAAAAACGTGTAATCAGATTAATTTTAATCAGACTTAATTTTTAATTCATCCCTTATTTATTTTAAATCTTATTTCCTTTGACTATTTTTGTAAGTTCATTCATCATTTTATGTCAGATATTATTCAGCTTTTACCGGATCATGTAGCCAACCAAATTGCAGCAGGTGAAGTGGTGCAAAGACCTGCGTCGATTGTAAAAGAACTTTTGGAAAACGCCATTGATGCCGGAGCTTCAAAAATAGAACTGATCATAAGAGATGCCGGCAAAAATCTTATTCAGGTGGTTGATGACGGAAAAGGAATGTCTGAAACCGATGCCAGAATGGCATTTGAAAGACACGCCACTTCAAAAATACGAGCAACCGACGATATTTTTAAAATTTCCACAAAAGGCTTTCGTGGTGAAGCTCTTGCGTCAATCGCAGCGGTTTCGCAGGTTGAATTGAAAACCAAACAGGCAGAATCTCCGCTTGGAACCAATATTTATATTGAAGGTGGAATTTTTCAGTTTCAGGAGCCTGTACAGACTGCGGAAGGATCTAATTTTTTAGTTAAAAATCTCTTCTACAATGTTCCGGCAAGAAGGAAATTTCTGAAAAACAATAATATAGAATTCAGACACGTTATTGATGAATTTCAGCGTGTGGCATTGGCTCATGAGAATTTAGAATTTTCTATGTTTCATGATGATGATCCTGTTTTCAGGTTAAGAAAAGGCACACAAATGCAAAGAATTGTAGATGTTTTCGGAAGAAAATTACATCCACAGTTGATTCCTATTAAAGAGGATATTCTTTGGTGTAAACTTCACGGATTCGTTGCCAAGCCTGAAGGTGCAAAAAAGACACGTGGCGAACAGTTTCTTTTCGTGAACGGAAGATTTTTTAAAAGTCCGTACTTCAACAAAGCGGTTCAGGAAGCTTTTGAAGGACTTCTTTTGCCTGGATATATTCCGACCTTTTTCCTTTTTCTGGAATTAGATCCTGAGAAAATTGATGTGAATATTCATCCGCAGAAGACGGAAGTAAAATTTGAAGACGAGCATTTGATTTTTGCTTTGATTCGTTCTACGATTAAAAGATCGTTGGGAATTTATAATATTGCGCCGAGTCTAGATTTTGAAAAAGATCCGATACTGGACGAGATGATGCAGAAAAGTTTCCCGAGCAAAGCCAATAATTCGGGAAGTTATAAAATGCCGGAAATAACGGTAGATCGAGATTACAATCCTTTTTTGGAAGAAAGAGAGGTTACGAAAAACGAAATTCAGAATCTTACGGAAATGTATCATCAGAACATTTCTGCAGAGCCTTCTAAGATCAATCTTTTCGAAGATGAAGATTTTGATGAAGATTTGATGAGACTTCCGAACGGATATTGGCTTTTCAACAAAGGCGACAGAACTTTGATGCTCGATTTGGGCAGAATGCACCGATTGCTGGTTGCCGAAAACAATAAAAATGTAAAAAAAGGCAACGTGAGTCATGCCCTACTCTTCTCTCTGGAGTATCACATGAACGAAATTGAGAAAAATAAATACAAATCCATTAAAAAATTTCTGCCGGAACTCGGGTTTGACATGAAAATTGCACATGAGAACGTGCTCAGAATCGATACCGTACCTGAAGGATTGAAAGAAACTCAAGTGATGAAGTTTCTCGAAAATCTATTCGATATTTTGGAATACAAAACCGAGGACGAATTTATGCAGTTTTATCACAATCAATGGGCAAAAATGCAGTCGAAATCAAGATTTGATTTTATTTACAAAGCTGATGCTGAGCAAGTGATCAAAGACTTCACGGCATTAGGTTTCCCTGAATTTTTACCTACCGGAAAAAGATGTTTTTATGAAGTTCCGTTTAATGATTTAAAAAATAAATTTTAAAAAAGATGTTTAATAATATACCGCCAATTACGAGAAATCTGATTATTATAAATGTTGTTGTATTCATAGCATCATTTTTATTACCTCAGCTCAATACTATGCTTGCTGCTTATTATCCATTCTCTCCTAATTTCAAATCATGGCAGATTATAACGCACATGTTTATGCATGGTGGTATAATGCATATTTTATTTAATATGTTCACACTTTTTAGTTTCGGACCTATATTAGAACAGTCTTTAGGAGACAAAAAATACTTAATTCTTTACTTTTTAAGTGGTTTGGGAGCTTTTTTCCTTTTTAATTTGTGGAATTTTGTGGAAGTACAGAAAATTATAAGTGACATGGAAGCTTTAGGACTAAACCCCGCAGAAATTTTCGCTAAAGCAAACGTTAACTATGTTGGAGATTTAAAAATTAGCGCAACAACTGTGGAAGGGCAGGAATTATCTCAAAATTTATATATAGCACTTAGAACTCCAATGGTTGGCGCATCGGGGGCAATTTTCGGAGTTATTGCAGCATTCGCAACATTATATCCTGAAGCAAAAATTGGTATTATGTTTATTCCAATACCCGTAAAAGTAAAATACGTATTGCCAATTGTTGTGATAGGATCAATTTATTTAGGTGTCACAGGAAATGGAGGTGGTATTGCCCATCTTGCTCACGTTGGAGGTGCCATTGTAGGATTTATTCTTGCAAGAATCTGGAGGAAACATTTATACCGATTTAATTAAAATTACTTGTGAAAATTCTGCGTCTGATTTTATTAATACTTCACTTAGCCACATTATTTCTGTTGCTGGGTGTTTTGCTGAACGCCTACATTCCGCCGAAAGTTTTTCCTTGGTTTAATCTGCTGTCTTTAGGATTTCCGGTTTTGATGATTGGATACGTTTTGCTTACCTTTTTCTGGATTTTTTCCTGGAAAAAAAGAGCTTTTGTTTTCATGTTTTTGGGATTATTTTTATTTAATCCTGTCAAAAGATGGGTTAATTATTCAACTGAGAGTAAGGAGATTGCTAACCTAAAGATTATTTCTTTTAATATAAAAGGTGGAAAATTAGAAATTGAAAACATTCAGGAATATATCAATCAACAAAATGCAGATATCGTTTTGCTACAGGAAGATGGAGGTCGCGAATATCAATTTAAAGATCTTAAAAAAGATCATACAGCTCCTATTGTTTCTACCTATTCAAAATACAAAACTATAGCTCACAAAGAATTGTTTGCAGGGATGTATAATGAAGAATTTAATGCCTATTCTGAATATTCTGATATTGAAATAAAGGGGAAAACATACCGAATTATCAACACCTATCTTCAGCCTTTCAAGTTTGAGAAAAGCATGGTCAAACTCAATGGCAATAGTGAAGAGGACGAACAGAAAGTAAAAGACATCGTTAAGCGATTAATTCCTACTTTCAAAATGCATCAAGAGCAGGTAGATATTATTCGTAAAAGTATCGACGAGTCACCATACCCGGTTATTTTAGCCGGAGATCTAAACTCAGTTCCCAATTCTTATGAATATTACCATTTAGGAAAAGGCTTAAAAGATGCTTTTTTTGAAGTGGGAAAAGGAAGTGGAACAAGCTTTCATGACTATAAATTTCCTATCAGAATCGATTTTATTTTCACTTCATCTTCTGTGAAACCTGTTACTTATCAAGTTGACCGCTCAGTAAAACTTTCTGATCATTTTCCGGTAGTTGCTACGTTTAAAATTGATTGATTATAAGCCTATTTCGTTATTTATCATAATGTTGGCAGTATTTTTGTTGCGGAAAACACATATCAGAGTTTTCAATGAAGCGTGCACATGTATTTTTAGTTTTTCATATTTTATTAATTATATTATTACTGAGCACTTTTGCCAACGCCTGGGTCGCTCCGAACTATTTCAGCAAACTCAATTTACTCTCTTTAGCCTTTCCTTATCTGATTATTCTTCATCTTTTATTCACTATTATCTGGTTTTTTAAAGAAAAGAAAATTGCAATGTTTTTTTTGCTTTCGACTTTTATTTTTTATAATCCGGTGCGAAGATGGGTCAATTTTACACCACAACAGACCGCTCAGTCTCATCAGAAAGACATTAAAGTTTTAACCTTTAATGTAAAATACGGAAGCTCAGGCTGGCCAACTGTTAAAAAATATATTACGGATCAAAATGCCGATATCATTCTCGTTCAGGAAAAAGATACTAGCACTGCATTAAGGAAAGATCTGGTGAAATACCCTTCGGTAATCCTGAAAACTAAGCATAAAATTTTGCGTCAAGGCGATTTAATCAATGATGACTCAAAAGGGAATTCATTTTATGCAGATATCAATATTGACGGAAAAATTATCCGAGTAATTAATGTTTATCTGGAACCTTTTAGGCTCAATAAAAACATGCTCGGTATGCAGGATAAAAACTGCGGAAAAGACGAAAAAAATAAAATGGCAGCACTCTTTTCAAGATTGATTCCTACGTTCAAAACGCATGAGGAGCAGGTGAAAAAAATCAGAAAAGCGGTTGATCGATCACCTTATCCTGTAATTTTGGCAGGAGATTTTAATTCAGTTCCCAATTCCTGGGAGTATTATAATCTCGGAAGAAATCTTGATGATGCTTTTGTAGAAGCAGGAAACGGAAGTTCTACAAGTTTTCATGATTATAAATTTCCTTTGAGAATTGATTATATTTTCACCTCAAAAAGCATTACAGCATTAAATTACAAAGTCGATTATTCCGTAAAATTGTCAGATCATTATCCGGTAATTGCAGAATTTCTATTAAATTAGTTCCATGAAAAAAGTATTGGCTGCGGGATGCATCATTTCCATATTTATAATTGCTTGTTCGAAACGTGAAGCGGCAAATACAAATGAAATTCAGGCAGTACAGCCTCATTATGACACGACAGCTATTGACTCTTTTTCGGCAGGAGCAACCACAGTAGATATTGTACGCCAGATAAGAATGTCTTCTCAAAAATATCAGGACTCGTTGAAAGAAGCAATAAAGCTAGAACAAGAAGAAAAACGAATTACTGCAGAACTTGAAAAGGAAAACAAGAAAAAACTGGAAGAAGAAAAGAAGTTGAAGGCTAAAGAAAATACGGCCACTTCTACACCAAAAACAGATTAATAACATAATTTAAATATACACAATGAAAAAACAAATCTTAGCAGCAATCGCTGTATCAGCGTTTATTGTAAGCTGCACACAATCTACATCAAAAACTGAAAAAGTAGAAAATCCGGATGGATCTGTCACCACTACCACGACAACTGAAAGCAGCACAGGCTTGGTAGATAGCGCAAAAATAGACAAAACAAAATCTGACATCAAAAACACGGTTGATAAAACAGGTGACAAAATTGATCAGACTGCCCAGAAAGCAAAAGAAGATCTGAATGCAGCAGGAAAAGATATTAAAAACGAAGCCAACAAAGTAGGAAAAGACATCAAATCCAGCGCTCAGGAAGTTGGTAAAGATGTTAAAAACACCGCAGCACAAGGCGCCCAAAAAGTAGAAGATGCTGCAAAAAAACTGAAAGAAGATCTTAAAAAATAAGAAACAAAAACCGCAGAGATTTTTGCGGTTTTTTTATGTTTTATTCATTTCCAATAAAGGATCTATATATTCTCTGTCGTTGCTCAGACGCGGTACTTTATTTTGTCCACCAAGCTTTCCTTTAGATTCCAGCCAGCAATAGAACAAATTGGGTCTAGCAATGTGAATGACAGGTTTTTTCAAAGTAATATTGTTATATCTTTTGGCTTCGTAATCAGAGTTGATGGCTTTCAGATGCTGATCAAAAACATCAGTAAATTCTTCTAAACTATGCGGTTTTTCACTGAACTCAAAAATCCATTCATGGGCACCGCCTTCATTTTCTTTCATAAAAATCGGAGCTCCCGTAAAATCTGTAACGGCTGACTTTGTTGCTTCGCATGCTTTCGTTAAAGCAGATTCTACGTTGGTAATCATCAATTCTTCACCAAACGCATTAATGTAATGTTTCGTTCGTCCTGTTATTTTTATTCTGAAAGGACTGACTGATGTAAAAATCACTGTATCTCCAATTAAATATCTCCACAGTCCGCCGTTGGTAGTAATTACCATCGCATAATTTTTACCTATTTCTACATCTTCTAAACTTACTACTTTCGGATTTGAACAATGAAACTGATCCATCGGGATAAACTCGTAGAAAATACCGTAATCCAACATCAGAAGCATTTCGTCGCTGTTTGGTCTGTCCTGAATTCCAAAGAAACCTTCCGAAGCGTTGTAAATTTCGTAGTAGTTGATATTTTTTCCGATGATTTGTTTAAACTGATCTTTGTATGGTTTAAAACTGATTCCACCGTGAAAAAACACTTCCAGATTTGGCCACAATTCTGAAATATTTTTGACATCCGTTTCTTTTAAAACCCTCTGCAAAAGCACCATCATCCAGCTGGGTACTCCCAAAATACTTCCAACATCTTCATTCTTTACTTCAGAAGTAATGGCTTTCAGCTTACTTTCCCATTCTCCCATCAGAGAAACTTTCTTGCTCGGAGTAGTGGTGATTTCAACCCAAAAAGGAAGATTATCAATTAAGATTGCCGAAAGATCTCCAAATTTGGTATTAAAATCGGCGTATAATTCTGAGCTTCCACCCAGACGTAAATTTTTATTGGTGAAAAGCTGATTTTCGGGATGATTATTGGCATAAATAGAAACCATGTCCTTCCCGGCTTTCATGTGGCAGTATTCGAGGCTTTCTGCTGAAATAGGGATGAATTTGCTTTTGGCATTCGTGGTTCCGGAAGATTTAGCAAAATGTTTGATGTAACCGGGCCAGCTTACGTCTTTATGTCCCTGTCTTGCTCTTTCGATATACGGTTCAAAATCTTCGTAGGTCACTACAGGAACTTTATTTTTAAAATCCTGGTAGCTTGATATAGTATTAAATCCATATCGCTTGCCATATTCTGTATCTTCTGCATGAAACAACTGAGAAAACAGAATTCCGTTCTGCGTTTCGATAGGATGATCCATGAAATTCTGTATCTGATCTATCCTTTGGCGGATAAACCAATTGACTACAGTATTGAAAAGTGCTTTCGTTGCCATTTCAACAAATATAATCATATTTGAATTTCCTGCGAATGATTTAAATAAAAAACCGTCACAAAATTTGTAACGGTTTCTATATAAAGCTTTTAATTACTTACGATTAGCAATATTCGTCATAAGCAGCCTGAAGGTTTGCAGCAATTGCTCCTGCAGGATTTCCTTCAATATGATGTCTTTCTAGCATGTGAACCAATTCTCCGTCTTTGAAAAGCGCTACACATGGTGAGCTTGGAGGGAATGGTGCCAAATGTTTTCTAGCTGCATCAACTGCGTCTTTGTCAAAACCTGCAAAAACAGTCGTCAAATGATCTGGTTTTTTCTCTCCAGTCAAAGAATAAACTACTCCCGGTCTTGCTGCGCCTGCCGCACATCCGCACACAGAGT
Organism: Chryseobacterium aahli; assembly: GCF_022699665.1. GTDB lineage: Bacteria > Bacteroidota > Bacteroidia > Flavobacteriales > Weeksellaceae > Chryseobacterium > Chryseobacterium aahli. The sequence continues at coordinate 317,172 of NZ_JALDNB010000004.1, forward strand.
TGATGACCAAAAGAGTCGTTCCAGACTGCTTCAAAGCATCTTCTACCTGTGCAGGAGTTTCTAAATCCTGAAAACCTTTATCTGTAAGTTCAGCCTTCATCGGCAATACTAAATCTGATGGATACATTTCTTGTAATTTTTAATTGTAGACAAATTTACAACATTTCTAAATTTATCTCAATTAATAAAAACTATTGATGAGTTCGCAAAACAAAATTAAATATTGGTATTACATATTCAAATCACATAATAATTTAATTATAAATAATAACATTTAGTTAATATTTGCTAAATTTTTGCTAAATTTGAAATGATTCTAAAAACGAGTTTCCATGAAAAAAAACTTATTAATTAAATTTTCTAAGACATATCAGAACAAATATGATATGAAATGTTGTATAGTTCCCAACCCTTTTAATTATCAATCAGTAAGTTTTTAGAATAACAAACCGGTAATTATGAGGAGTCTATCAAATATATGAAGCCCGAAACATAATGTTTCGGGCTTCATTAATCAAATCGATATGCAAAGGTTGAATATCCAAAAAAATATAATTGATGATTTATAATTGATGAATGATATCAAACATCAATTATCATTCATCGATCACGTTTATGAAAGTAACTTCTTAGCCATCTCGGAAATACTTTTTCCGTCAGATTTTCCGGCTAAGTTTTTTGAAGCTAATCCCATAACTTTTCCTAAATCTTTAATAGATTCAGCTCCGGTTTCTGAAATTATCTGCTTGATTTCTGCTTCTAATTCTTCAGAAGATAATTGTGCAGGTAAAAATTTCTCAATGACTTTCATCTGAGCATCTTCCACTTCTGCCAAATCGTTTCTCCCTTGAGCTGTAAACTGCTCATAAGAATCTTTACGTTGCTTTATCATTCTTTGCAAAATTGCAATTTCCTGCTCAGGTGAAACTTCCGCTCCTAAAGCTTCGGTTTTCAGCAATAATATCTGAGATTTTACAGCACGAAGAGAGTCTAAAGCCACTCTGTCTTTTGCTCTCATTGCTGTTTTTATTGCTTCACTTATAATAAGTTCTAAACTCATATTAATTAATTTAACAATGTATCAATGTAACAGTTTACCAATGAGATGCTTCGATAAGCTCAGCATGACAATTCGGGGTTGTTACATTGGTACATTTCCACATTGTTACATTATTTTAGTCTACGTCTTTATTTAAAAATCTGTTTTCTCTGATCTGCATGTTTCCGTTGTTGTCAGACAAATAGGTGTTGATATTTTGGTCTGATGCATTGGAACCGTCGATAGAGATGTTTTTTCTCTTGAAGGCAGGTACAGATTCAAATTCATTCACATGATCAAAATTCTGATAACGAGAGTTGAATTCTTTCAGCTTGTTTCTTCTTTCTGATGCTCTTTCCTGATCTGCAGGTTTGTTAACGAAAGTGAATTCAGATTCTGTATGTCTCGTAGTTTCTATTTCTACTCTTTTTTCAACAACAGGTTTTTCTTCAGCTTTTGGCTGTTCTTGAGTCTGATAAAACGTTTCAACTTTATGAGTTGTTTCCTCTACTCTCTCGATTACCGCAGAAGTTTCAACCTCATTTTTTGGCTGTCCGAAATCATATTTAGGTTCAGCAATCGGTTCGTTAACGGTAAAATTAAACTCAACAGCTTTTTCGTTCGAAAAATTATTGCTGAAAGAATTTTCTTTTGGCTCTTCTTTTTTATTTTCAAAATCGAAAGAGAACGACTGAATTTCTAAATCATTAGGGTCGTCATCAAAAGAAAACAAATTAACATCATTCTCATTACTTGATTCTTCATTTCTCCAGCTCTGAATAGGGCTTTCTAATGTATCTTCCTCTTTATCAGAGAATTTTATTTCAGTTTTCACATCTTCATCCTCGATCATCATTTTTTTTTCAGAAGCCGACATCTTAAATTGTGACGCATCCTGATCTTCATCATCTAATCTGAAAAGGTTTTTTCCTCCAAAATCATAACCCTGCTCAGGCGTTACTTCTCTCTCATCTCTTGTTTTGAAAGGAGAAGATTTTGGGTTATCCAAAGTATCATTTAAGCCAATTCTGATTTTCTCGGTAGGACCTGAAAACTTTTGGTTATCATTAGAAAAACCAGTCGCAATCACCAATACACTTACAGCATCGCCCAATTCTTCATCAGCACCAACCCCAAAAATGATATCAGCTGTGTGACCAGCTTCTTTCTGGATGTAATCCATGATGATACCGATTTCGTCCATCGTAGCTTCTTCTACACCACTTCTGATCAACAATAACACGTTTCTTGCGCCTGTAATTTTGTTGTCATTCAATAATGGAGAATCTAATGCTTTTCTAACCGCTTCTTCAGCTTTATTTTCACCTGAAGCTGTTCCTGTAGACATTAAGGCCGTACCAGAATTCTGAAGCACAGATTTAGCATCTCTAAAGTCAATGTTGACATCAAAGTAACCCGTAATAACCTCCGCCATACCTTTTGCAGCGTTGGTTAAAACTTCATCGGCTTTTGAGAATCCTTGTTTGAAACCAAGATTTCCGAATTGCTGTCTTAATTTATCATTGTTGATTACAATTAATGAATCAACATTGTTTCTTAATTTTTCTAGTCCAAGTTCTGCCTGATCCAATCTTCTTTTCCCTTCAAAGCTAAAAGGAACGGTAACGATACCTACCGTAAGAATTCCCATGTCTTTGGCAACTTTAGCAATAACCGGAGCAGCACCCGTTCCGGTACCACCACCCATTCCTGCGGTGATGAAAACCATCTTGGTATTTTGTCCCATTGCTGCCTTGATTTCTTCGATACTTTCTATCGCTGCTTTTTCACCCACTTCAGGATCTGCACCCGCTCCAAGACCTTCAGTAATGTTTATTCCCAACTGAACCTTGTTTGAAACCGGATTGTTATCTAAAGTCTGCGCATCAGTATTGCAAATCACGAAATCTACCCCGTGAATTCCTTTTTCGTACATGTGTTTTAGGGCATTGTTTCCACCGCCACCAACACCGATAACTTTAATGATCGAAGAATTTCCTTTTGGCAGATCAAATGAAAATCCTTGTGTGCCTATATTTTCCATACTTATATTTTTTTATAATTGATAATCGACTATGATAGCTGATGAGCATATCTTTCATCGCTTATCATTCATCATTTATATTTTTATTCTACTTCTTCAAAGAATTTTTTCACCTTTTCCATCAGAGACTGTCCGAAAGTAGGTTTCGAAGGTCTTGATGTTGTTACAGGAGCTTTAAACTCTTCTTCAGTAGTCTGATTAACTGAAGTTTGAGATTCAGAACTAGCAATAGCTTGTTGCTCTTTTTGCTCAACTTTCGCTTCAACCTGAATTTCAAGTTCCTCTTCTACAGCAACCGTTTTTTTATCTCTGATTTTCAAACTTTCCATCAGCAAACCGATAGACGTTGCAAATTCCGGTCCTTTAAGATACTGGTTTTTATCGTTTGCAATATATTCATTTGCGAAACCAATTCTACTATCGAATCCTGTTGTATAATTTGCCAGCTGACGAAGATGTTTTAAATTTGAACCACCACCCGTCAGAACAATTCCAGCGATCAGTTTTTTCTTTTGCTCAAATGCTCCGTAAGCTTTTAATTCGGTATTGACCATTTCCAAAATTTCCTCCACTCTCGCATTGATGATCTGCGCTAAAGTTTTAAGGGAAATTTCTTTATCCGGTCTTCCGTGAAGTCCTGGAATAGTAACAAATGTGCTGTCTTTTTCCAACTCAGGAACTGCAGAACCGAACTTAACCTTTAATTGCTCGGCATGCTTTTCAATAATTGAACAGCCTTCTTTGATGTCTTCCGTGATAATTCCGCCTCCGTAAGGGATGACGCAAGTATGACGGATAATATTATCTTTAAAAATAGCAATATCTGTAGTACCACCACCGATGTCTACAATTGCTACTCCCGCTTCTTTTTCTTCTTTAGTTAAAACAGCTTCAGAAGATGCTAAAGGCTCCAAAGTAAGTGCTTCCATCTCTAAACCTGCTTCTCTTACACATCTTGCAATGTTTCTGATGCTTCCCATTTGTCCTACAACAACATGAAAATTGGCTTCCAGACGTTTTCCGTGCATCCCGACAGGCTCCTGAATTTCACCTTCAGAATCAACCTTATATTCCTGCGGAAGAACGTGGATAATTTCCTCGCCCGGCAACATGACCAGCTTTTTCACCTGATCTTTCAGTGCTTCGATGTCATCATCTGTGATGAATCTGTCCGGATTCTCACGCATAATGTAATCCGAATGCTGCAGTGAACGAATGTGTTTACCCGCAATTCCTACAGTGACCTTATGGATAGGTACACCTGCACTTGACTGTGCTTCTGCAACAGCTGCTTTAATAGAGTTAATAGTTTGTGAAATATTATTCACAATTCCTTTATGAACTCCAAGACTTTTGGCCTTACCAACACCGAGAATTTCTATTTTCCCGTGTGCATTCCTCCTTCCGACAATGGCGACAATCTTGGTTGTCCCGATGTCAAGACCTACTGAATACTCTTGATTTTCCATTGTGTATATCGATTTGATTTAATTACTTATTTAATTTAATAGGCTCGCCTATTCCTTTTTTTTGATTTGATCGGATTTTATTCTATCCTTTGTTAAGTCATCCCTTCGGGACTCTTTTTTATTCTATTTTGACCTTTGCTTTTGGCTTTGTGGCCGGTTTCTTTTCTGGAGTTTTCTTTTTCTCCTTGGGTTTGACAACTGCTTTAGGCTTTGTATTTTCTTTTGGTTTTAAAGAAGTTGAACTCGCCTTTTTTACTGCTGGTTTCAGATTGACTTCCGCTTTTTTAACTGGAGCGACTGCTACCGGAGTTTTTGCTAAATCTTTATGACCCGCTTTTAAAATACTATCGTTCTCTTTAAAATAAGGATTCAAAGTCGTTACAATCTGGTTCTGATATTTTACTGACACCATGCTATATTTTTGAGGATCCTGAAACACCAGATATTTCTCAACAAACGTTTTAAAACCTTTTACTTTTAATTCAATATTATCTAAATCTCCAATCTCCACTTTATAATTTCCTTCACTCGTCAAAAGATTGTAGCTGTCTTTATATTTTGAAATTCCAATAAAATATTTTTTGCTGAAATCATCTTTGTCAATTTTATCAACCAATTCTGCCAGCTTTTCATATTCATCTTTCTTCACATCGCCCGTCACCAGCATGCATGGATGAGAATACGTTCTTGAAATAGGAAATTCTGTTCCCTTTTCGTCTACATAAAAATCTTTTCCATTATAATTTAACCTGAAAACCGGAACCCGTTGTTTGATGTCTAGATTGAGTTTTCCATTTAAATTTAAATAAACATTAGCGCTGTCGACCGCCGGAAGTGCATTGATTTTCTTTTCCAGTTCCGGAATATTTAAATCTCCAACTTTTCCTGACGGATTTTCTTTGATGACGATTTGTTTGATGTCTTTTTCGTCAATAAAGTACACCGGAGTTTTCTCATTCATTTTTACAGAAATTTTCTCATCCGTAATCTTCTGACCACTGAATTTCTTCAACGAGAAGCTCAGCAGGAACCCAAGAATGATCACTGTGATGGCAATTTTTAAAATTCTGTATTTGTTTTTCATTTTGCTTTTTTTTGAACACAGAGTGCACAAAGGTTTTTTTATTTTTAAGTTTCACAAAACCGCTTCGCTTATATTAGCTACATTGCTTTCATTTTATATATCCATTTATTACTCTCTGAATTCCGGTTTTAAAAAGTTTAGAATTAAAATTTAATAATAAACCTAATCTGTAATTTCCTAATTTTAAATAATTTAATAATTGAGCATTGTGAAAATTATCTAAAGCTTCCTGAGCTTTAATTTCTACAACAACTTTATTTTCAACTAATAAATCAATTTTAAAAGCATTTTCTACATTTAAATTTTCATATTGTATTGAAAGAAATTTCTGTCTTTCAACCGACAATCCTCTGTTTTTTAATTCATACTCCAAACACTGCTCATAAACTGTTTCATATAAACCTGATCCAAGACTTCTGTGAATTTTTAATCCTGCATCAATTATTATTGCTGAAATATCATTCTCATTCATTTGTGTGTTTTATTTTTTGGAACACGAAGTTCACTAAGTTTTTTATAATACCTTTTATCCATCAGTTTCGCAAAGCCGCTTATATGAGGAATTACATTGTATCAATATATTACTTTCACGTTTTTACTTTTATAAGCGAAGCGGCTCTGTGAAACCTCATTCGCATCAAGAAAAATCCTCTGTGCTCTTTGTGTTCAATTACATATTTTGCAGCCACTCACAAATCGGGTCATACAGTGTATCAACATTTCCTGCACCGACAGTGAGTAAAATGTCAAATTCTTTTTCTTTTATCTTATTAAAAGCTTCTGATAAACCTGAAATTTCTTTTTTATCTAAAGTCACTTTTTCCAACAACCAATCTGAAGTAATACCTTCAAAGTTTTCCTGAAGTTCTCTTGCCGGATAAATATCAAGCAAAATCAACTCTTCAGAATTACTTAAACTTTCGGCAAATCCATCAACAAAATCTCTCGTTCTACTGAACAAATGCGGCTGAAAAACCACCAAAAGCTTTTTATCCGGATAAAACGTTTTTATCGAACCCACTACAGCATTAATTTCTGTCGGATGATGGGCATAATCGTCTATATAAATTTTACCGCTCGGATAAATGTGTTTTGTATATCTTCTTTTTATACCTTTAAAATTGGCAATGGCTTTCTTCAACGTTTCAAAATCAACTCCCAGATTATTCAGAATTGCCAACGCAACCGTGGCATTTTCGACATTGTGAATTCCAGGAACATCCCAGACAAAATCTTTTATAGTTTCTGTCGGAGTATGAAAATCGAAGTAGATTTTATCATAATGCATGCGAAGATTGTCTGAATAATAATCAGCAGCTTCGTTTACAGCGTAGGTTTTATGTGCTCTTCCAATCTCAATTCCTTTTCTTACAAAAAGCTGTTGGTCTTCCGGAACTAGAGCCGCAAACTGTCTGAAACCTTCTTCAATGGTGTTTTTATCTCCATAAATATCCAAATGATCTGCATCAGTAGAAGTGATCACTGCCCAATCCGGAGAAAGATTAAGAAAACTTCTATCGTATTCATCGGCTTCCACCACAGAATATTGAGTTCCGTTATACAGGAAATTCGATTTAAAATTCTCAGAAATACCGCCTAAAAAACATGAAAATGGCAAATCTGCTTCTTTACATAAATGTGAAACCAAAGTAGACGTTGTAGTCTTTCCATGAGTTCCCGCAACTGCGATGCAATCTGTGTTTTCGGTAATTAAACCCAAAACTTTTGCACGTTTTAAAACTTCAAATTGATTTTCATTAAAATAATCTAAAATCCCCAATTTTTTAATTGCCGGAGTATAAATTATCAATGTATTTTCTTTTTGAAGTGACGTGATTTTATCATCAATAACATCTTCAAAAACAATATCAATTCCCTCGCTCATCAACAGCTGAGTTAGTTTTGTGTTGGTTTTATCGTAGCCTAAAACATTCTTGCCCGAAGCATGGAAGTAGCGCGCCAAAGCACTCATCCCGATACCTCCGATTCCGACGAAGTAAAAATTTTGATATGTTTCTAAATTGTTCATTCCTTATTAATTTGAGATTTGACGTTTGAGATTTGATAAATCCACCTCACTGCTTCTTCATCTCTTATTTTATTACTTTAAATATCTCATCCACAATCTCTTTCGCTGCGTTGGGTTTAGCAAAGTATTTCAGATTGTCTGACATTTCTTTTCTTACATTTTCACTCTCGCAAATTTCTGATAATGTATTCCAGAATTTCTCCTGCATTTCAGAGTCTTTTACTATTCTGGCTGCATTCTTTTCAACCAGATTCATCGCATTTTTGGTCTGATGATCTTCTGCTGCAAATGGAAACGGAACCAACAAAACCGGTTTCTGCGCTACCGCCAATTCTGAAATAGCAATCGCACCCGCTCTTGAAACAATCACATCTGCCGCAGAATATGCTGTTTCCATGTCTTTGATGAATTCCTTTATTTGTATTTGGTTATTGGTTGTTGGTTGTTGGTTGTCAGAACTTCCATCAACTGACAACTTACAACTATCAACTATCTCTTTGTAATCCAATTTTCCGGTTTGCCAGATTAACTGATAGCCTTTTTCTTTTAATTTATCTAAATTCTCTTTCCAGCCATTGTTTAATGTTCTTGAACCTAAAGAACCACCAACTGATAGAATGGTGAGCTTATTTTGATCTAAACCCATTTTTTCTTTTGCCTGAGAGGTTTCCTGCATTCCTGAGATGATATTTTCACGAATCGGATTTCCTAAGAACTTTATTTTTTCAACCGGAAAACCTTCCACTTTCGGATAGGCTGTAAAAACGGATTTTGCTTTTTTACTTAATATTTTATTCGTCACTCCTGCATGCGCATTCTGCTCCTGAATAAAAATCGGAATTCCCATTTTACTCGCTTCGTACAAAGCCGGTCCGCTAGCGAAACCGCCAGTGCCTACCGCAAAATCCGGAGCGAAATTCTTTATGATCCTTTTAGATTTAGATAAACTTTTCAAAATCTTGAAAGGCAAACCCAAATTGGATAACATATTTCCCCTGTCGATTCCAGCAATGTCAATTCCTTCGATTTTATAACCAGCCTGCGGAACTTTTTCCATTTCCATTTTTCCGTTGGCACCGATGAACAAAAATTCTGCATCAGGAAATCTTTTCTTGATTTCGTCTGCAATAGCAATGGCCGGGAAGATGTGTCCTCCGGTTCCACCACCGGACAATAATACACGGATGGCTTGTGGCTTTTGGCTGTTTGCTGATTGATTGTTCATTTTATATCAATTAATTGATTCATTATCTGGTAGGAATCTATCCTATCCTTTATTAAATCGTCCCTTCGGGACTACTTAAGCAATGTCGTTTATTTCGACGATGCTTTGTTTTTTACCCATTCCTTCTTCATCGTATATCTGGATTCTTGAGCTTATATTTAAAATAATTCCTAACTGTAAATAGGTTACCAACATGGATGTTCCCCCATAACTTATCAATGGCAACGGCTGTCCGGTTACCGGAATTAAATTGACAGCAACGGCAATATTAACCGCTAACTGTACAAAAATCATCACACCGAGACTGAGCACGAGCAGTGAGCCAAAAAACGCTGGCATTTTACTCGCAATCATCACGATTCTGATAATCATAATGAGGTACATACTGATCAGGAAAACAGCTCCTATTGCACCATACTCTTCGACAATTACTGCGAAAATAAAATCGGATGCAGACTGTGGAAGCATTTGTTTTAATGCACTTTTTCCAGGCCCCATTCCGGTAATTCCACCGTGAACGATCGCAGCTTTTGCCTGCATTACCTGATAGTTTTTTGCCTTTACACTTTCATCATCAACATCGGCAGTTTTTGCTTTGCTTGAGGTAAAAGTTTCAATACGGCTCATCCATGTATGTACACGGTTTCCGCCGATCAAATTGGTATTTAATGCAACCAATAAAAACAGAACAATCGCTACAAATGAAGACGAAATAAATCCTGCAATGTACTTCCAGTGAAGCTGTCCGATGATCAAAACAATCACAGAAACCATTAAAATCATCAAAGCTGTAGAACCATTATCTTTTGCCACTAGTACAAAAACTAGCAAAATCGGCCCAAAAATAAAGCCGACATTTTCACCAACAGTACGCTCTCTGGTTATTTTTTTAGTTAAATATCTGCACAGATAAATAATCAACATTAAAAAAGCAAATGATGAAGGCTGAAATGAAATCGGTGTTCCCGGAATTTTCAACCACCTTGAGGCACTTGCTCCATCGATCGTTTGTCCGGTAAACATCGTAACGACCAATAAGAGAATCATTAAACCAAGCAAAATACTGCTGAGCTTACCGATGTATTCGTATTTGACCACACCAACGAATCTCATGATAACTAAACCTAAGATCACAAAAAACATGTGCTTCATAACGTGACCCGTTGTGGTTCCGTTATTGACAATGTATTCCAAATTTGAACTTGCAGAATACACCGGGAAAATTGAGAAAATAGATATCACAATAATGACCATCCAAAGCACTTTATCGCCCTTTAGATACTCAAATTTGTTTTCTTCTGTGTACCGTTCGTTCATATTCTTTGCTTTTAGCTATTGCTATTAGCCGTTGCTTTTAAAACCTGTTCTTTAAACTGATTGCCGCGATCTTCGTAATTTTTAAATAAATCGAAGCTAGCGCAACATGGTGATAATAAAACCGTATCGCCGTTTTTGGCTAATGATTTTGAGATTTTCACCGCTTCCTCCATGCTGGAAGTATCATAAATAAACTCTTTTTTATCTTTAAAAAAGTCTATAATTTTTTGATTGTCAATCCCTAAGCAAACAATTGCTTTTACTTTTCTTTTAACTAAATTCTCAATTTCTGAGTAGTCATTTCCTTTATCTTGTCCACCAACAATCCAAACGGTTGGGGTTTTCATACTTTCTAAGGCGTAATACGTTGCATTGACGTTAGTCGCTTTACTGTCGTTGATGAATTTCACTCCGTCAATCTCGGTAACCAATTCGAGTCTATGTTCCACTGCCTGAAAGGTCATTAATGAATTCCTAATACTTTCATTATTGATTTCCAATATTTTACCGGCAATTGAAGCGGCTAAGCTGTTGGCAACGTTGTGGTTTCCCATTAAAGATAATTCGTCAATTTTCATCGAGAATTTATCTTTCAACTTTACAATTAGTTCATCATCATCAATAAAACCTCCTTCATTCAGTTTCTCTTTGGTTGAGAAAGGAATCATCTTCGCTTTTATCTCAAATTTTTCAAGAATATTTTTGCTCATTTCGTCATCTTTATTGTAGATGAAAAAATTGTCATTTTCCTGATTTTCAGCTATTCTGAATTTTGCCAAAGCATATTCTTCGTAGTTGTAATTGTACTGATCCAAATGATCTTTAGACAAGTTTAACAACAAAGAAATATACGGTCTGAAATTCTGAATATCATCCAACTGGAAAGAACTAACCTCCAAAACATAATATTCATGGTTCTCATCAGCAACCTGTTTTGCAAAACTGTAACCGATATTTCCGCCTAAACCTACATTCATACCGTCACTTTTTAGAATGTAATAGATTAGAGAGGTCGTTGTTGTTTTTCCGTTGCTTCCGGTGATGGCGATAATCTTGGCATTGGTAAATTCTGAAGCGAATTCTATTTCCGAAGAAATTCTGATTCCTTTCATATGAATTTTGTGAATCATCTCTGCCTTTTTCGGGATTCCCGGGCTTTTCACGATCCAGTCTGCGCTTAAAATTCTTGCTTCATCGTGGTTTCCTTCTTCAAAATCAATATCATTCTCCTTCAGAAACTGCTTGTAGTTATCCTTAATGGCTCCTTTGTCTGAAAGAAATACTTCCAAACCTTTCTTTTTAGCCAAATAAGCAGCACCACAACCGCTTTCTCCACCTCCTAAAACAACTATTTTCATAATTCTGTTTTGATTTAATGATTGAAAAATTTAATTATTAAATAATTTGAATCTTTCAATTTTTAAATTAATCTTATCTCATTTTCAATGTAATAAGACATACAATCGCTAACATGACACCGATGATAATCATTCTGTTGACGATTTTACTTTCGTGAAAACCATCTTTCTGATAATGATGATGCAAAGGAGACATTTTAAACAATCTATTGTTCTGGGCATATTCTAACCCAAATTTTCTTTTTCTGTATTTAAAAACAACTACCTGAAGCATTACCGAAACATTTTCAATTAAGAAAATTCCACAAAGCACAGGAATCATTAATTCTTTTCTTAAAATAACCGCCAAAACAGCTATTACACCACCCAACATCAAACTTCCGGTATCTCCCATGAAAACCTGTGCCGGATACGTATTGTACCAGAAGAATCCGATAACAGCTCCCACCATGGCGACGACAAAAATCGTGGTTTCGCCCATGTTTGGGAGGAACATAATGTTAAGATAATCTGCAAAAATGATGTTTCCTGATACGTAGGTAAAAAACGCAAGTGTCAGTAAAATAACCGTACTTGTTCCGGCTGCAAGACCATCAATTCCGTCGGTAATATTGGCTCCGTTTGAAACCGCTGTTACAATGAAAATTACAATTGGTATGAAAACAATCCAAGCCCATTCGTGGGCATCTTCGTCATTCATCCAAAATAAAACTCCACTGTAATCAAACTCATTGTTTTTAGCAAAAGGAACGGTAGAAACAGTGATTTTCTCAGCAGGCATGAAGTTTTGCTCCACATTGTTTCTGTTGACCACTTTTGTATCTGCATATTTTCTTTTAACCGTAATATCGGGATGAAAATACATTGTAACTCCGATGATTAGCCCTAAACCAACTTGTCCTACAATCTTAAATTTCCCGCTTAATCCGTCTTTATTTTTCTTGATTTTCTTTAAATAATCATCCAAGAAACCGATCGCTCCCATCCAAACTACGGTTACAATCAGAAGAACAATATAAATATTGGTAATTCTTGTAAACAGCAAAACAGGAATTAAAGTCGCAATAATAATGATGAAACCTCCCATTGTAGGCGTTCCTTCTTTTTGTTTTTGTCCGTCTAACCCAAGATCACGAACCAACTCGCCCATCTGCTTCCCTCTCAGGTAATTGATGATGCTTTTTCCGTAAATAAGCGCTATAGTCAAAGACAACAAAACCGCCATCCCTGCACGGAAAGAGATGTACCTCAACATTCCCATTCCCGGAATGTGGATGCCTTGGCTCGTTAAGTATTCGTATAAGTAGTATAACATTTAGTTCAAATTTTGATTTAGTTGTTTAAAGCTTACATTATTACTTACTCATAAGCTTCCAAAGCTCATTTATTACTTCTTTGTCATCAAAATGATGTTTCACACCATTGATTTCCTGATAGTTTTCGTGGCCTTTTCCGGCTACGAGAACAATATCTTTAGGTTCTGAGAATTTGATGGCCATTTTTATGGCTTCTCTTCTGTCCGGAATTGAAGTGTACTTGCTGAAGTTTTGAGGTTCAACGCCAGCTTCAATTTCTTTTATAATCTGATTCGGATCTTCAGTTCTCGGATTGTCTGAAGTGATGATTGCCAAAGTTGATTTCTTTGAAGCAATATTTCCCATTTCAGGTCTTTTGGATTGATCTCTGTCGCCTCCGCAACCGAAAACCGTAATCAGTCTTTCGTTTTTTGTTCTAATGTCGTTTATGCTGTCTAAAACATTTTCCAACGCATCTGGAGTGTGCGCATAATCGACGATGAAGAAAATTCCGCCATCGGATTTGAACGTTTCAAATCTTCCAGAAACTCTTTTCAAAATACTGATTGCCTGAAGAATTTCATCCTGTTCAAATCCTAATTCAGAAACAATTCCGAAGACCAAAAGCAAATTATAAACATTGAATTTTCCTGTTAAAGTTGTCCAGAATTCTTTTCCGTTGAAGTTTAACAGCATTCCGTTGAAATCTACTTCCAACGTTCTTCCATGGTAATCTGCTATCGTCTTCAAAGCATAAGACCTTTTTGCAGCCTTAGTGTTTTGAAGCATCACGTTTCCGTTTTTATCGTCTACGTTAGTGATGGCGATTGCATTTTCATTTAACTCATCAAAAAACCTTTTCTTGATTTTTAAATATTCATCAAACGTTTTATGATAATCTAAATGATCGTGTGTAAGATTTGTAAACCCGGCAATTTTGAAAGTCAGACCTTCAATTCTGTTTTGGGCAATGCCATGAGAACTCACTTCCATAAAAGCAAATTCGCATCCTTCCTCAACAGCCTGAGCCAAAATTTTATTGATGGTAATTACATCCGGAGTCGTGTGTGTCGCCGGAATTATTTTTTCTCCGATTCTGATTTCTACTGTTGACAATAAAGCTGAATCGTAGCCTAAATTTTTAAACACATCAAACAGCAAAGTCGAAACAGAGGTCTTCCCATTAGTTCCGGTAACGCCGATCAACTTTAACTTTTCAGAAGGATTTCCATAGAAATTGGAAGCCAAGTGACCTAAAGTTTTAGAAGCATCTTTTACTTTAACGTAAGTAATGTCTTCATCTAAATTTTCAGGAAGTTCCTCGCAAACAATAATTTTTGCGCCTTTTTCAATTGAAGATGCAATAAATGAATGTCCGTCTACAACCGTTCCTCTCAATGCGATGTACAAAGAGTTTTCGGAAACTTTTCTGCTGTCAAAAACCATTTCGGAAACCTCACGGTTATTTTCACCGTGAATTTCTAGTACTGGAATTCTGTTTAATAATTCAACTAATTGCATTTCTTTGATGCGGTTTATTTTATTTTTTATGACCGTTTATTTTAATAGGATTTCATCCTATACTTTTTTAGGTCGTCCCTTCGGGACTTTTTTTTAATTTTGCAGAGACAAATAAATTCTCTGGTTTTTACTGATTGTTGTGCCTTCAAGTGGAAATTGTTCTTTAATTCTTCCAACTCCTTTAAAGTCTACACGGTATCCTAAATTTTCAAGTTGTGGAATAGCATTCTTACCAATCAATCCCACTACATTTGGCATTTGTTTATTATTAACTGCTACTTTTACATTCGGTTCAACCATTTTATTCAGATTGACCTTTCTGTCGACAAGCATTTCTTTCTCAACATTCTGAGGTGTTTTCAGGAAAGTTTTTCCGGCAATTTCTTTAAAAACTGGCGCAGAAACTGTTCCTCCGTAAAAACCTTTTGAAACATTCGGCTCACTGATCATCACGTAGCAAGTGTATTTCGGATTGTCTGCCGGATAAAATCCTGCAAATGATGCTCTGTATTTCATCGGACCAGGCAACCAATATTCAAATCTTGCCGTTCCTGTTTTTCCTGCCATTTTCAAGTTTGGGGTAAAAATACTTCTACCTGTACCCTTTTCTACCGCTTTCGTCAAAGCGCTTGTCATCATCTGAATGGCTTTATCAGAAGCCATTTTTTTAACCATTACTTCTTCTTTCGCTTCGAAAACTGTTTTTCCGTCTTTCATTATTTTGTCAATGAAAATCGGTTTCAGCATTTTTCCTTTATTGGCTACACCGTTGTAAAATGTTGCTAATTGCAAAAGGTTGATGTTGGTCGCATATCCATAACCAATTGAGGCTAATGTTGCAGCATTCCACGATTTGCTTTTTGGAGTTAAAATTCTTGGTTTTGTAATTCCGGGAAGTTCAATATCCATTTTGTCAAACAGTTTCCATCTTCTTAAATGATCGAGAAAAATTTCCGGTTTGTCTGCGTAGAATTTAGTGATCAATTTTGCCGTTCCCACGTTACTCGATTTTGCCAAAACATCACTGATGTCATAAGTTCCACCACCGTGACCGTCTGAAATTCTCTGTTTTGCGTACACCCAAACTCCGTTCCCTACGTTTACGGTTGTATTTTCATCGATAAATCCGTCATCCATTGCCGCCAAAAGCGAAATGGTTTTGAACGTAGACCCTGGTTCAATATTATCTTTTAAAGCATAGTTGTAAGCATCTTCATACACTCCCGGCTCGGTTTCTCTTAAATTAACCAAAGCACGCACCTTTCCGGTTGCCACTTCCATGACAATCACGGTTCCGTGTTTTGCTTCAAAATTTATCAGCTGTTTTTCTAAAGCTGAATGGGCAATATCCTGAATTCTAAGATCTAAAGTTGTATAAACATCCTGACCATCGGTAGGTTCATTCACTTTCCAAAAGTCGATGGGTTTCCACTGAGAAGAGTTTACTCTTTGCTCGTATCTGCTTCCGTCAATTCCTGTTAAATATTTTGAAAAAGCACCTTCAAGTCCTGCCTTTGCGACTCCGTTATCAATTCCTATTGTTCCTGCGCCGATTTCTGAAGTTGCTAATTCTCTTTTGTAATTTCTGTCGATGATGAAACCACCTTTATTTTTTCCTCTTCTGAAAATTGGAAATTTTCTAATTCTGTCGTACTCATCGAAATCCAAACCTTTTACCAAAGAATAATATTGGTTTTTCTTTTTTCTCTGTTCGTCAAATCTTTTTCTGAAATCAGCTCTCGGTTTTCCGAACATTTTGCTTAAAGAATCTGTGAGCGGACCGATATTGTTGGTGTAGACCGTATCTTTAATTGTTTTAAAATCAAGATAAACATCATAACGCATCACCGTCGTCGCCAAAATAGAACCGTCTGAAGCATAAAGATTTCCTCTTGCGGCTTTTAAAGTGGCATTTCGGTAATTATTATTGATGTAGTCGTCTTTAATTTCCTGAACATTGGTATTCTGCAGAAGAATAATTCTCCCGATGAAAAGCACAAACACGCAAAGAGCCCCCACTGCAAAGAGGTAGCCCCATCGTAACGTTTTTTTACGTTTGTTGTCGTATTCACTTGGCTTTTGCATCTGTACTGTCCAATTTTATTAACAATTTGTGAGGATGACTTTCTAAGGTCATTAATGAATCTGCTGCAACCTGTTTCCCCAATTCAGATTCCATTTTTACTTTAATGAGCTTGCTTTGTGCGTAAGCATTTCTTGATTTAAACTCTTCTGTTTGTTCTTTTAAAGCATTAACAATTTTAATTTTTTTGTTCACCAAATGGTTTGAATAAATCATTCCCATCATCAGAACAAAAATCAACAGGAAAAATTTGTAGTGCGTTGTCAACTCATCACGGTTCAGAAAATTCCCTTTTATAATGTCTATAAAAGTGAGTCTTTTTTGAGGACGATATGTTGGTTTTCTTGCCACTTTTTTATCATTGATGATTGATTAATAATAATTGATTTTAAATCACTGATCAATCATTATTTATCATTTATAATTTAATTCCTGTTCTCATTTTAGCACTTCTGGCTCTTGAGTTTTCTTCAATTTCCTTGTCATCAGGAATGATTGCTTTGCTTTTTACAAGTTCAAATGCTTTCGCATAATTTCCGTAGATATCACGTTGCGGTTCTCCTTCAAACATTCCGTTTTTCAGGAATCTTTTGACCAAACGATCTTCCAAAGAATGATAAGAAATCACCACTAGTCTTCCTCCGGGTTTCAAAACATTGTAAGCCTGAACCAACATTTCTTTTAAAACTTCAAGCTCCTGATTGACTTCAATTCTAATCGCCTGAAAAAGTTGTGCATAAAATTTATTCACTTTATGCGGCGGAAGAAAGCTGAAGATTTTTTTCAGATCTTCCGTTGTGTTGATCGCTTTTATTTTTCTGTGATGAACAATATCTCTTGCCAGTTTTCTCGCTTCTCTCAATTCACCGTAGTAATAAAAAATATCTGCTAAAGCATCTTCTTCGTAGTCATTGATTACTTTTTTGGCATCCAAACTCTGCATCACATTCATTCTCATATCCAATGGCGCATTGTTTCTTGTGGAAAAACCTCTCACCGCTTCATCAAACTGATGAGAAGAAACGCCAAGGTCAGCCAAAACGCCATCCACTTTCGCAACTCCGTACATCAAAAGAGAATTTTCTAAAAATCTAAAGTTTTGATTGATTAAAGTAAACTTCGGGTCATCAATTGTATTTTTTAGCGCATCTAAATCTTGGTCAAATGCGTATAGCTTTCCATTTTCAGAAAGCCTGTCTAAAATTTCCTGTGAATGACCACCACCACCAAATGTGCAGTCCACATATATTCCGTCCTGATTCGTCACCAAATCATCCACACTTTGCTTCAATAAAACGGGGTTGTGATATATGCTCATTTGTGATACTTTTATTTATTCTTCATCAAAAGCGCCCATTACATCTTCTGCCAGACTTGCAAAATCTTCTTCATTGGTTGCGATTACCTTTTCATAGGCATCTTTATCCCAAATCTCGAAAAGCTCACCTGCGCTTGTCACTACAATTTCTTTCGTAAGATTTGCATAATGCGTAAGATCTTTTGAAATCTGTAGTCTTCCGACGCTGTCTAGTTCTACAGTTTTTACACCTGCAGTAAACATCCTGATGAAATCAGCATTCTTTTTAATGAATCTGTTTAGTTTATTAATCTTTTCCATAAGCTTATCCCATGCTTTCATAGGGTAAACTTCGAGACACGGTTGGAACACAGAACGCTTTACCACAAAGGTTTTCTCCTCAAAGTTCTCCATCTGCTTAATCAGCGATGAAGGCACCTTTAGGCGACCTTTGTCGTCTATTTTGCACTCATATGTTCCAATGAAATTTCTCATTTGGGACAAAATTATACAAATTTTTCCAAAAGCTCCCACTTTTTCCCACTTTTTGACTTAATGTTAATAAGTTTTACACCAGAGTCAACAAAAGCGGTTTAAATATTTGATTCGAAAAGACTTACAAGCCCTGCTATTCGTCGAATAATAAAAAGATTTTTAAAAAAGACTGTAAGAAAAGCCTTATTATATTATTTTTATTTTAAATTAGAGATATCAAAAAAATTTTGGTGTATAATTTGTATTTTTGCAATGCTTTATTAAAGCGATTTTATGATATTTAGTACAAAAAAAGATAAGAAATATACCTTCATTGAAGCTGGGGAAGGACATCCATTGGTGCTCTTGCACGGTTTAATGGGTGGGTTGAGCAATTTTGACAAGATGGTGAATTTTTTTTCAGAGAAAGGGTTTAAGGTCTATGTACCTCAGCTCCCCATCTATGATTTGCCGGTACTCAATACCAATCTTACAACAATCGCCAAATACGTCATTAAATTTATCGAAAGCGAAATTGGCAAACCCGTAACCATTGTAGGAAATTCTATGGGTGGTCATGTGGGACTTATTTTGACTTTAGCAAGACCAGACTTGGTGAAAAATTTAGTTCTTACCGGAAGCTCTGGTTTATACGAAAGAGCATTTGGTGACAGTTTCCCGAGAAAAAATGACCGTTCATATATAAGAAAGAAGGCAGAAGAGGTTTTCTATGATCCTGCAGTGGCAACAGAGGCTTTGGTAGACGAAGTTTTCAGCGTAGTGAATGACAGAATGAAAGGAATCAAAACGGTGATGCTGGCAAGAAGTGCCATCAAGCACAACATGTTGAACGATCTTCCTAAAATTGTGCGCCCGACGTGCCTGATTTGGGGGAAACAGGACAACGTAACACCTCCTGAAGTTGCTATAGATATGCACAAATTTATCCCAAATTCAGATCTTTTCTGGATTGATAAATGCGGACATGCTGCGATGATGGAAAAACCCGATGAATTCAACGAGATTCTATACAATTGGGTAAAAGATAAAATATAAATTGACCGTAAACCATTAAGAATTTCTTAATGGTTTATTTTTCTAAATAAAATCAAGACAAAATGGTTATAAAGACAGCAGAGTTTGTAAAAAGCAGCGGAAAATGGCAGGAATGCCCTGAAGGAACCATCCCTGAATACGCTTTTATCGGACGCTCAAACGTAGGAAAATCTTCATTGATCAACGGAATGCTCAACAGGAAAGATTTAGCAAAAACTTCAGGAACTCCGGGAAAAACTCAGTTGATTAATCATTTTATCATTAATGAAAGTTGGTACCTTACCGATTTACCTGGATATGGATATGCAAAGGTTTCAAAAGTGATGAGACGTGATTTTGAAAAGTTGATTAACAACTATATTTTAAATAGAAACAATCTGGTGAATCTTTTTGTTTTGATTGATTCTCGTCATACTCCTCAGAATATTGATTTAGAATTTATCCAGTGGTGTGGAGAAAGCGGTGTTCCGTTTTCAATAGTTTTCACGAAAGTTGATAAACTAAAACCGAATATCGCCATAAAAAATGTTGAAGATTACAAAGCTGAACTTCACAAAACATGGGAAGATCTTCCTGAAATTTATGTAACATCTGCTGAAAAGAAAACCGGAACAGATGAGATTTTAAGTTTCATTCAAAAAACGAATGAATTTTTGGTTAATAACGGCGTGACTTTCAATGAATAATATTATTTGGAAAATAAAAAGTTTTGAAGAAATTACTACTTCTGAACTTTACGAAATTATCAGAGCGAGAGTGGATGTTTTCGTTGTAGAACAAGATTGTCCTTATCATGATTTAGATGGATATGATCAGCAGGCAATACATATTTGGGCAGAAGAAGATAAAAATGTTTTAGCGTACTGCAGAATTTTCAACAAAGGAATAAAATATCCCGAAACTTCTATCGGAAGAGTTTTAACAACTGAAAAAGCCAGAGGAAAAAGCTTAGGCAAACAACTGATCCAATACGCAGTAGAAACCATCGAAAATCGCTTTCATACAAGCGAAGTGAGAATTTCTGCCCAAGATTATCTTTTAAGATTTTATTCAGGATTTGGTTTTGAAGATACCGGAAAGAAATATTTGGAAGACAATATTCCACACACGGAAATGTTTAGAAAATAATTTTATTTAAATACAGAACAGCACTTTTTGAAGGTGCTTTTTTTGATTTTGATTATAAAAACGGTTTGCATTTTCAAATACTCCAAACCTTTACTAATTGTATTTCCTTGTTAATTGAAATGCCTTTGTATATCTTAAGTAAAACAGTTTTATCGTAAAAAAGCTTTGTCTTACTTTGCGATTAAAAACGCAAGGGTATACAAAGAATATTAAAAAGTCATTATTGAAAATAAGCTAAACAAAGCCGTTTCACTTATTTTTGAAATACTAAAAATAAAAATACACCGCAGCTTATAAAAATTAAAAAGAGCCTGATCCTAAAACCAGACTCTCCATTTATAAAACAAAATAATGTTTAAGGATATTCGTTTCTTGCTCTTGTCACGAGACCAACTAAATCTGAACCCCCACTTGCAAAATTAATGCTCGGATTGTGTGCGCTTTGAGTGGCAACTGCATACGGCGAACCGTTCCAATACCCCCAAAACGGGCCACCGCTTTGTCCGGGCCAGATATCAGCTTTGTGTTGAATACTTTGATTATCATCCGGACTCCAGAAATCACCATCTAAAGCAATGCCTGTTTGATAAGTAGGTCTTTGCGTTCCCGTCAAATCTGCAGGATAACCAGCGTGAGTAAAAGAAGCCTGCCCATCCCAAGAATCTGAGTAAGATTTAGAACCTAACCAGCCTGTACTGTTTCCAATGGGTCTGTCAAGAACGACTACCACGTAGTCAAACTGAACTTCTGTGCCATCAATAGTTGGACCGGCAACTTTATGTTTGTAGTAGGTTTGGATTCCCCAAGCACTTCCGTAAGGTGCGCTACCATTATAATACATTGGTGTGAATTTTAACCAGCCTGTTTGGTTATTGGGTTTCCAATCGATGATATGCGCACAAGTCAAAAGATGTCTCGGGCCTATCATTACACCACTTGCAATTCCTAAGGAGCTTTCTACTCTTCCGACACAACGCCACGGATACGCTGTAGAATTGAATACTTTTCTCTGATCAACTCCGAAGATTGTTCTTGCCCCTTCAGCACTTAAGAAATTTTCTCTTTCAATAAATTTTGGTTTACGATCTTTTTTAGGTTCCAATTTTGGCTGATACTCGAAGTCTGAATGAGTTGGATAGAAAAAATCGGTTTCAAGGTTTTCATCGCCAGCTGATTTCTCATTCATTGTGATGGCTACAGACTTCATTCCTTTTGGATAGGCTCTTCCGTCGATTGTTTCCATTTCTGGCTCTTTGTCGGATAATTTTAAATTGGCTGATTTTTCAGCCGATTTTGCTTTAATAGTTTTAAGCTTTAAAACTTCTTCAGCAGACATTGGGTTTTTGTTTTCAATATTAGACATGATTATTTGGTGTTTTAATCAGTTTTTTCCTACTCTTTGGATGGCTTTTCGGATTCCGCCAATTTATTTTATGAAAATATTTTTTGTGAAAATTCTGTTTTGATGCTTTCAGTCTGGTTGCTTTGCGCAGCTCCCATTGCTGCTAATGCCATTGCGATTTGGTTGTCAAGCGTTTTTCTGACAATATTACCATTGGTAGCACGCAAAATTTTGCAGAAATGATAGGTAAAATAACCTCTGATTTGCCCATTCACACTTCCTTCCATAGAAACCTGGTTATCCTTAGAAGCAGCCCATAAAGTATGGTTCATACCGACAACAGGAACTAAAGCTTTAGTGGTAAATGTTGTTTTTTTCGAAGTTTTAGATAATGGAATTTCGTTGGCGTACGTCATATAAAACTCATCTTCCAACATGGGTGGAATGAAACGTGCTGTTTCGTAAGAAAAATCTACACTCAGTCCTAAATCCATTTTTCTTGTTCCTGTTCCGGAGTGACAGCAGTCGAAGACAACTTCAAGATTTACTCCGGCTTTCAGTTTGCTGAGAACAGCTTTAAAATCATCATCACGAATAACTCCTGCGCTTGCATAATCGTGCGGACAAATAGCTTCATCTAAACCGTCGATCTCTAAATCTGTTCCGATGTTGGCAACTCTCGTTCCGTGTCCTGAATAATAAAACACCAAAGAATCACCTTTGACGCTGGTGTTCACCAAAGATTTTAGATAATTTAAAATATTGGCTCTTGTAGCATTTTGATTGGTCAAAATTCTGATTTGTGAAGGTGCAAAACCACAAATTACTAAGGTGTTTGCCATATCACGTGCGTCATTGATGCATCCGTTTAAATCGGGACCACCTGATCCGATGGGCGCGTAGTCATTGATTCCTACGATAAGTGCTTTTTTCATTGTATTAGTTTTTTTAATTTTCCTTACTCTGTTTTGGCTTTTCAGGTTCTGCCTGTAACTTTAATTTTACATGACAAAATTCTGATATTCAGAAACATGAGAACAGAGGAGAAAACCTTAATTATCACAGGAAAAGCACCTGAGTTAAAAAACTTAACCCGTATTAAGAATTTAGACCTAAAAAAAATCCTTACCAAAATTGATAAGGATTGATTGTTTTAAAACTAAGTGTCGTTCCTACGGAACTCTAAATTATGGGCTACATATTACTACAAACAATTGCTCCGCTGGAGCAAAAATTCATGTGATTATTTTTGTATTTAAATTAAATCAACACAAATTATGTTTTAAAGCAAAAAGTACAAGACCTACTCTGTTTTTTATTTCTAATTTAACAAAAACAGAATCTCTGTAACCATCGATGGTTTTTGGACTGAGGCACATTTTGTCAGCGATTTCTTTGTAGGTTAGCTCACTGCATGCTAATTTGATAAATTCTTTTTCGCGTTCTTTTAAATCTGAAAGAAGTGAGGCATTTTTTGCATCCTCAGTTTGTACTTTCAACAATTTTTGGGCAACAAAATCGGTATAGAAACTTCCTTTTTCAAAAACGGTATCAATTGCCTGAAAAAGTATAGAAGGCTGCATATCTTTCAGCAAATAACCTTTTGCACCGGCTTTTAACATTCTGATTAGTACTTTCTCATCGTCTTCCATCGTTAAAGCAATCACTTTGATGTCTGGATGATGCTCAGTAAGCCATTCTGTCGTTTCAATGCCGTTTTTGTAGGGCATATTGATATCCATCAAAACAACTGCGGGCAGTTCGGAAATATTTTCTAACCCAGAGATGAAGTCTTCCCCATTCGGCTGATTCATTACCACACGGTATTTTGGGTTTTCTGCGATCATACTTTCTAATGCTTTAGACATTAAAGTATGATCATCAACTATTGCAATCGGAATTGTTTTCATGGTAAGTTTTTGTGGTATGTGATTGTGGTTTTGGTTCCTTCTTCAAGCTTTGACTGAATAGAAAATTCTGCATGTATCAATTTAGCTCTTAACTCCATGTTTTTTAATCCTGAACCATCATTTATAATATTGGTATTGAAGCCCTTTCCGTTATCTGTAATTGTAATTTGTAACGTATCGTGGTCGTCTTCCAGCTTTATGGCTACATTTTTGGCTCTTGAATGTTTTAAAATATTATTAATACTTTCCTGAATGATTCGGAATAAAATCAACCCATGTTTTGGTGTAATATCAATGTCGTGCTTTTGCGAAATGAACTCTATGGTCAATAAGCGTAACTTTTTTATCCTTTTAATTTCTCTTTCGATAGATTCTATTAATCCGAAATGAATAATTTGTTCGGTAATTAAAGTTTTAGATAAATTTCTGACATCCTGGATGCATTCGCCTAATAATTCATTTAATTCGCTTAACTCTTCTTTTTCTGTATTTGCCAGCTTTGGAATCAATTGATTTTGTCTTAATCTTACAACTGAGAGTTTTTGTCCTAAATCGTCATGCAACTCCTGCCCGATATAATTGAGCGTCTGTTCTTTCATTTCTACCTGCGAGGTGGCAAGCTCTTTTTCAAAATGCAAGTCTTTTTCTTTTTGCTCAATTAATAGCGTCGTTTTTTTTCGGATAAATATGACGTAAACGAAAATCATCGTCAACACAATAATTAACAAAGTAACCGTAAAAACAACTATTATTTTATTCAGTTCCATACTCATAATCCGACTTGTTTAGCCTTATCCGGCTTATTCCAGAATAACCCAAAAGCTATTACTATATTGTTGATTAGATTTAATAAAAATACAATAATTGCGAAAAGGTCTTCTGAAACTTTTACACGAAAGAAGAAAAGGGGAATAATTCCTGTATAAAAGATTAAGGAGCCAACTGAGAGCCAAAAGGGTAGGTAGTTCTTTATTTCGAATATCTTATCTGAATTGAAAGTTTGATATAAAAATAATATGATTGAAAATATCAACAGAAGAATGTTGATGTAAAAAATATTAAATGATAAATTTTGAAAAAAACTCTTCTCAATAAAAGACACTGCAAAAATATTTACAAAGAACAAAACTAAGAGTACAAGTTGTAATTTTTTAAGAAGAGGAAGATATATCAACTTGTAATAGTAAAGCAAATACATTAAAAATACAATTGCGAGACAAATACTGTAATATTTTTCGGTTGGCAAATTAGTCAGCTTGTAGTAAAAATAGAAAAAGAAATCGCTTACAGATAATAAAAGATATCCTACGAAAAAAAACAGATTCACTTTTTCGATCCTTTTATATTTAACTATAATCAAAATCATCATGATCACCAAAATGACCATTGATATCTGTTTACCTAATTCTACATTCCAAGCCATGGCTATAATTTCTAGTTCAAAGAGTTTGCTGACAAACTATTAGGAGGTGGTGAAAGGTTTGTCATATTCATAGGCTGTATAGACTCTATCTTTTCATCTTCTTCAGTTGCTCCACGTCTTTTCATTGTCGCATCAGAAGTTCCTTGCTTTTTAGCTGTCGGCATTAAAAAGATTGTTTGATAGCCGCCAAATTCAGGTTTTGCCATTTTGTTTGTTGGATGATTTGCTGGGTATTTTCCCATATAAATTTTAATTCCTACATTTTTAATGTTCTTTTCTTTTGCCTGTTCTTTTACATATTGAATATACCCTTCCATTTCTTCAATGGTAAAAGAATACCATCTTGAGTCGGGATTTCCGTTTCTGGAGTCTGCTAGAACTTTGTTATTGGTTCTTGTATATTCATCAAAAAGAATCTGTGCATCCTCGTGCGTGATGAGTTTCTTTTTATAACTATCATCTACAGGATTTTCAGGTGGAGGCGGAGTACAGCGTACATAAGTGAACACAACTAAACACAGCGCTAGTATTCCTAAAAACGAACTTACATTCTTAAATAAAAAAGGAGTTTTCATGGATATTGTTTTATAAGGTTATCTAACAAAAGTAGTTAACTCTTTAAATATACAAAAGGGGAAAATCACTGTTTTTGAAATTTCGCTGGAAATAACACTTTGTAATTGCTAAAATAGTAAGAATAATTACCTGAAAAGAAGAGTAAGTTTGGGAAATTTGAAAATAAGTATATCTTAATAATTTAAATAAAATACGTCCTTTTAATGTCATAAAACAAAAAAGACTGCTAATCAATGATTAGCAGTCTTTTCAAGTACCCCAGACGGGGGTACTATATTTGTTTTATTAATTTTTCTTGTTTTTAATTCGTTTATATTCAATACCTTTGATATATAGATGATTTAGGTAGTGCTAATTTTTCAAACTTAATCGATTTTAAATTTAAAATTAGCCACCCTATTAGCCACCCTTTATTTTACTTTATTAAATTTAAACACAGAATGAAGTTAGTTTTCGAATTAAGAAAAGAAAAGATTAATAAAAATGGTTTAATTCCAATTCAGGCTATTATTAGAATTGATGGTGTAAGGATTAGAAAAAACACAGGTTTAACTGTTTTAGAAAATCATTGGACAGGTCACAGAGTAAAGCCCAATTTAAAGAAGGAATCAAGCAATAATTATCAGCTCATTAATGACGACTTGCAGAAATTAGAAGACAAAGTTCAAAAAATACTGCTTTATTTCAGGGTTAACGATATTGCGTTTTCTACAGAAAAATTTAATGAACTTTACGATAAGAAAGAACAGTTAATAGAAAACAAATTTGATTTCTTTGAATGCTTTGATGAATATATTGAGAAAGGAAAGCTGACTAAAACTCCCAACACAACCAAAGGGCAAACAACTGTCAGAAACTTTATTGATAATTTCTGCAATGATTCCGGAATTTCAATTTCATTTGAACAGGTAAATTCGGTTTTCTTTGAAACACTAATGGAATATGCTTACAAAGAAAAAGAAGTTAAACAAAACTACTTTGCAAAGATTATTAAGGTTTTAAAATCATTTCTAAAATGGTCTGAAGAAAAAGGCTTTCATTCAAATCGGGATTATGAAAAGTTTGTTGCTGCAGAGCACGATATCGACATTGTATACCTCACATTTGATGAATTGATGAAACTGTACAATCACAAATTTGACACTGACAGATTAAGTCATGTAAGAGATTTTTATTGCATGGGCTGTTTTACAGGTCTTCGATTCTCCGATTTGTCAAAGTTGCATTTAGCGAATATTTCTGAAGAACACATTGTACTCTCTATTCAGAAAACCAAAACACAGAATCACGCAATTAGACTAACAAAATATGCAAAAGAGATTCTAGCAAAGTACAAAGGCACAATCTATGAGCCTTTGCCACATATATCATCGCAAAAATTTAACGATTACATCAAAGAATGTTGCGAATTAGCTGAAATTACCCAGCCTTTTACGGTTCATTGGTTTGTTGGCAACAAGAAAGAAACTTTAACTCTTCCTAAATGCAAATTTATTACGAGCCATACGGCAAGGAAAACATTTATAACTAATTCTCTTCTATTGGGAATGGAACCAAAGGCTATTAAGAAGATTGCAAATATCAAGAAAGATGTGGTTTTAGATAAGTATATGAAGGTTACTGAGGCATTTACTGACGATCAAATGGATAAGGCATGGAAATAGAGAATCTAAAATTATTAGAAAACCTGGAGCAGGATTCTCAAACACTATCATTCGTTGATGAGTATTTTAAAATAAACAATGGCGTTCAGGATATTTTAAGAAGATATAACGACATTTTTTATTTGGATGAGTTTTCGAAATTTTATTTCTTGTTTTCTCATTCAGAGCGATTTTTTAATGTAAATGAAGATTACTTGAAAACGAATGAAACACATGTGGCATCAGTTTTCCAATTACTATTTTCTGATGGACGCTTTCCTCAATCAAAGAATTTCAAATATTCTGTAAAAAGTACTGAGGAACTAACATTATATATGTGGATATCATTTCAAGCTGAACTTTTCAGATTAGCCCACATGATTATTAAGAACACCGATCTTCAGAAGTATTTGCACCACGAAAACATTCAAACCCCAGCTTTAATAAATAATAACAATCATTTATTTTTCGCTCCTTTTATATTTCCTCCGCTTGATCTATCTAGATATCTTGATCAGGAACTTCAGGAATTAAAATTTGAACAAGACAATCTAATAATTAGAGAAAATGAAATAATAAACTTGCTTGATAGCAGACTTTCAAATGTAAAATCACAAATTTTCGAGAGAACCGGTTTAAGCTACATTAAAAACTACAATTATTCTTATTACAATTCTGTAAGCTCAAATTATAATTGGAGTGAGGCGATTAGCTTGCTGAAAGTCGAATCAAAAAAAAATAGATATTTTTGAAGAAATAAATATTTATATAATTGATTCATCTTTTAGCTTCGTTACAGATGAATTTTTATTGCTTTTTTTCAAAAAAACTTATACTGAGGAATTTTCACTCTTAAATACACACTCCTATTATAGTGGTCAGTTGGATCCCAATGAAATAGCTATAAACGAACTAAAGCAAAAAACGAATGAAGCTATTTTGATTAAGGAATTAAAAGACACGCTAAAATTTTATTGTACAGGAATCGAAGCCACAAAAATCATTCACAAATTCATTGATTTAGATGGGCTACAAGGAGATGAACGAAGACAAAAAGAATGGAAAGCCAACTTTTCAAATCTCATTACATTTCTGACCACCAACAAAAGTGTCGAAATACCTATCATTACTGAGATTGAATATAAAGAAATTGTAAAACTCTTCGGTTTTTTTGATTATCTAGCTTCATTGAAGTTAGTTTCATATAAAATTAATGATCTTAAGAAGCTTCTATCAATAATTTCAAAAAATGAGAGCTTAATAAACAACTCAACTTTAAACAAAGCGCATTTAAGAAAAGGAAAGTTAGATGAAAATTTGAAAAGAACTTTGAAAGATTTTATCCCATACAGATTTTTAGACTAAAAATCACAAAGCACTTAACTTTGTAAGTAACATTAAGTAGCACTAAAAAATGTAGCTGCTTTATAAAACTTAAAAACCTCGCAAGTTGCGAGGTTTTTCTTTATCCGCCACACGATACAATCGTGCCTTTACTTTGTAATAATAAAAACTACTTAAATTTATTCAAAGGAAAACAGAGGTGAACTAGCAATCGTGCTGAACTTAAGGTTTAACTCCCGCATTAGTCCTCTGCT
>NZ_JALDNB010000005.1 GCF_022699665.1 Chryseobacterium aahli
CCATATACAACCTTTAGGGTGGTTTTAGCGGTGGGGCTCACCTGTTCCCATTCCGAACACAGAAGTTAAGCCCACCAGCGCCGATGGTACTGCGAAAGCGGGAGAGTAGGTCGCCGCCAGTTTTTTTTAAATCCTCAATCATTTACTTGATTGAGGATTTTTTTTTGTCCTAAACCTGACCTAAACCTTAGAATCTAAGTTTAAAGCTAGCTAACTAACTAACTAACTAACTAACTAACTAACTAACTAACTAACTAACTAACTAACCTTTAGAAGCCTCATGCATGGATTTGTAGGAGACTTTTCTTGTTCTGAATTTTAGAAATTGAGGTAAAAGTAAAAGAACTTAAGTGTTTAGCTTTTGGAAACAACTACACGTCTTGGAAAATTATATATTGTAATTGTTTTAAGATGATTCATAAGCTTCATTTTAATATGAATACAAGATAATTTTTATTCATATTAAAATACCCACACAAATGTAATTTTGAATATTCATCATTCATCATTCATCATTCATCAAAATCAAGCTTTGAAAATAAAAAAAATCATTGTTTTTTTGACAGATAATCAAAGAATGTAGTCACCCCTAGCCCAGATCGCAACGGCATCCTTTTTTGTTATCCGGTAAAAGCACGGGCACAAAAAAGATATAGTGCAGAGCTGGATCAAGCTCCTGGAATTTGAAAATGTTTGTTTTTAAAGAATTATTTGAAATTCAAAATATTATTTTCGCACTTCATCAAGTCAATTATTTACATTAAATTAATAAAAAAATCAGGATAGAAAAATCTACCCTGATTAAATATTTTAATGTAATTCTAATTAAGAATACATTTTTTCTCTCAGTTCTTTAATCTTTTTATCTGCGAGATATTCATCGTAAGTTGTTTCTCTGTCGATTATTCCTTTTGGTGTCAATTCAACGATTCTGTTACAAACTGTTTGTAGCATTTCGTGGTCATGAGACGATAATAGAAGATTTCCTTTGAAGTTTGACAATGAGTTGTTCAATGTTGTAATACTTTCAAGGTCTAAGTGGTTGGTAGGCTCATCTAATAACAATACGTTGGCTTTCTGAAGCATCATTCTGCTGAACATACATCTCATTTTTTCACCTCCGGAAAGTACCTTACAAGACTTTAAAGCTTCGTCTCCTGAGAATAGCATTCTTCCTAAAAATCCTCTCATAAATTCTTCGTGACGTTCTTCATCATTTTTGGTAAATTGTCTCAACCAATCTACTAAATTGATGTCTTCTTGGAAGAAAGTTGTGTTATCCAAAGGCATATGAGATTGGTTTGTCGTAACTCCCCATGCTACATTTCCTTTGTCTGCCTGATTATTTCCAGCTAAAATTTCAAAAAATTCTGTAATTGCTAAAGAGTTTTTTGAAATGATGGCAACTTTATCTCCTTTTTTAAGATTTAAATCAATGTTTGAGAACAATAATTCTCCGTCTTTTGTCTTTTCTAGACCTTTAACATCTAAAATCTGATCTCCAACTTCTCTTTCCATTTCGAAAATAATTGCGGGATACCTTCTTGAAGATGGTTTAATATCATCGATGTTCAATTTATCGATCATTTTCTTTCTTGCGGTTGCTTGTTTAGCTTTCGCAACGTTTGAACTAAATCTTGCGATGAAATCCTGAAGTTCTTTTTTCTTCTCCTCTGCTTTTTTGTTAGCCTGAGCTCTTTGTCTTGTCGCTAATTGTGAAGCCTGATACCAGAAAGAGTAGTTACCTGTATAAAGGTTTAATTTAGCATAATCTAAATCTCCGATGTGTGTACAAACGGTATCTAAGAAGTGACGGTCGTGAGATACAACGATTACTGTATTTTCATAATCTGCCAAGAAATCTTCTAACCAAGCGATGGTGTCGATATCCAAGTCATTCGTAGGTTCATCCAAAATCAATACATCAGGATTTCCGAAAAGCGCCTGAGCCAAAAGAACTTTTACTTTGTCTTTATTCTCAAGTTCACTCATCATTTGCCAGTGCATATCGTCCTTAATGCCTACATTAGAAAGCATGGTTTGCGCATCAGATTCTGAGTTCCATCCACCCATTTCTTCGTAGACAACACCAAGCTCACCTGCTTTGATTCCGTCTGCATCAGAGAAGTCTTCTTTGGCATACAAAGCATCCATCTCTTCTTTTATCTCGAATAATTTCTTATTTCCTCTTAAAACAGCTTCAAGAACTGTAAATTGATCATATGCAAAGTGATCCTGTTCCAAAACTGACATTCTTTTCCCTGGTTCCAGAGATATGTGTCCTGTAGTTGGATCTTGCTTTCCTGTTAGTATTTTAAGGAATGTAGACTTTCCTGCTCCATTTGCTCCGATGATCCCATAGCAGTTTCCTTTGGTAAACATAATGTTTACTTCGTCAAAAAGAACTCTTTTCCCAAATTGTAAAGATAAGTTAGATACTGTTAACATATAGTTTGTAAATTTGGCGCAAAATTACGAAAAGAAATCGGGTATTTATAATATTGTAATACTCAAGTTTTTAATGTAAGGTAATTTTGTATATTACATTAATGAAATTTTAGATATGAAGATCGAAAAAACAGTTAATATATTTAACAGAAGAGCGCGTTTTGAATATGAATTTATTGAAGAATTGGAGGCCGGAATGGTGCTTACCGGAACCGAAATAAAATCTTTACGTTCTTCTAAAGCATCAATCACAGAAGCCTTCTGTCAGTTTATTGATGGGGAATTGTATATCATTAACATGATGATTGATGAGTATAAATTAGGAACTTTTTACAATCATAAAACAAAAAGGGAACGAAAGTTGCTGTTGCACAAAAGAGAATTGTTAAAACTCGAAAAAAAACTCAAAGATGCAGGTAACACGATTATACCTTTAAAATTATATATCAACGATAAAGGCAAAGCTAAAGTGCTGATAGCGTTGGGAAGGGGGAAAAAGCTTTTTGATAAGAGAGAAGCAATAAAAGATAGAGAAAGTAAACGAACCCTCGATAGAATATTAAAGAAAAGTTAAAAATCATCCTGAAAACTTTGTTTATAAAGAAAAATTATATTTATTTTGCAATATCAATTATTTAATCATTTAATTCTATGAAAAATCTAAAATTAGGAATTTCAGCATTGGCGCTTACTGTTGCCTCTACTGTGTTCGCTCAGACTACCAACAACCCGTGGTTGATCGGAGTTGGTGCTCACGCAGAGAACCATAAAGCACAGGCAGGTAACTTCAGTAATACGTTCTCTGCTACAAATTTGACGAAGACTATGTTCAACATGAACAACTTCTCAATCACTCCACCATTATCTAAACTTACTGTTGCGAGAAACATCGGTAAAGGTTTGGTAATCGACTGGCAGACTACTGTTGGTAACGTAGATAACCAAAGATTTAACATG
Source organism: Chryseobacterium aahli (assembly GCF_022699665.1). Lineage (GTDB taxonomy): Bacteria > Bacteroidota > Bacteroidia > Flavobacteriales > Weeksellaceae > Chryseobacterium > Chryseobacterium aahli. The sequence goes on from NZ_JALDNB010000005.1 coordinate 3,406, forward strand.
GGTAAAGAGTTCATGTTAATGACTGGTCTTGGTTTCCAAGCTAAAGCTGCAGGTCTACTTTGGAATGAAGAGTCTTGGTTTGATCCATATTTAAGAGTAGGTGCTAACTACCTTAGACATGATTACACTGCTCTTACTTTCCCAAGAACTGACTGGACAGGTGAAACTGTATCTAACGGTGACGGAGGTAACGAAAACGGTAAAGCTAATCACTTTGCAGTTGCTACAGGTGCTGGTGTGAACTTCTGGTTGACTAAGAACTTTGGTCTTGGTGTACAAGGAGATTACGTTTCAACTCCTGGTGACAAATCAAGTGTTGCTAACTTTTGGCAAGCTTCTGCTTCTTTGAACTTTAGATTCGGAAACAGAGACAGAGATAAGGATGGTATCTTAGATAAAGACGATTTATGTCCAGATACACCAGGTTTACCAGAATTCCAAGGATGTCCTGATACTGACGGAGATGGAGTTCCAGATAAAGACGATCAGTGTCCAGATGTTGCTGGTCCAGTTGAAAACAACGGTTGTCCTTGGCCAGATACTGATGGAGATGGTATTATCGACAAAGATGATGCTTGTCCTACAGTTGCTGGTCCTGCAGAAAACAATGGTTGTCCTTGGCCAGATACAGATAACGATGGTATCTTAGATAAAGATGATGCTTGTCCTACTGTTCCTGGAGTTCCAGAATTTAACGGATGTCCTCCTCCAGTTAAACCAAAAACTGTTGATGTAGTTACTGAAGAATTAAAAGAAATTTTATTCAACTTCAACAAAGCTACTATCAGACCAGAATCTAGCGGTAGATTAGATAAAGCTGCTATGATTATTAAAGATGCTCCTGCTGAAAACTTTGTCGTTGTTGGTATGACAGATAAAAAAGGTAGTGATTCTTACAACTTGAATCTTTCTAAGCAAAGAGCTGCTTCTGTAGTTGCTGCTTTAGAAGCTAGAGGTGTAAACCCAGTAATCTTGAAGTCAATTGGTATCGGTGAGCAAGAAGCTCAAGTTCCAGAAACGGCTACAGATGCTGAAAGAATGAGCGATAGAAAAGTTATCGTAAGAGCAGTATCAGGTTCTGAATGGGAAACTATGAAGAAAAATGATATGACTGTTTCTAAGCCAGTTAAAAAAGCTCCAGCTAAGAAAAAAGCTGCTGCTAAAAAGAAAAAATAATTAATTTTTCTAAATAATAAATACCTCCAGATTTTTCTGGGGGTATTTTTTTTGTTGTTGATTTTGAGTAATTTTGTGAAAATTTAAAATATAAAATGGGAAGAGCATTTGAATATAGAAAAGCTTCGAAAATGGCACGTTGGGATAAAATGGCCAAAACTTTTTCTAAAATTGGTAAAGATATTGCCTTAGCGGTAAAAGCTGGCGGTCCTGATGCGGAAGCAAATCCGGCATTGAGAAGATGCATCCAAAATGCAAAGGGTGCCAACATGCCTAAAGATAATGTAGAGAGAGCTATCAAGAAAGCAAGTGGTGCTGATGCTGAGAACTATGAAGAGATCAATTATGAAGGTTACGGACAAGGTGGCGTTGCATTTTTTGTTGAATGCACTACGAATAATACCACAAGAACTGTTGCCAACGTAAGAGCGATTTTCAACAAGTTTGATGGTAACTTAGGAAAGAATGGTGAATTGGCTTTTATTTTTGATAGAAAAGGAATTTTCAGTATCGATTTGTCGCAGATTAAAATGGATTGGGACGACTTTGAAATGGAAATGATTGACGCTGGAGCTGAAGATGTAGAAAAAGATGATGAGGAAGTGATGATTACGACAGCATTCGAAGATTTCGGATCATTGTCTCATAAATTAGATGAATTGAAAATTGAAGTGAAAATTGCAGAACTTCAAAGAATTCCAAACAATATTAAAGAAGTGACAGCAGAACAGTTTAAAGCCAATATGAAAATGCTTGACCGTTTTGAAGAAGATGATGATGTACAAAACGTATATCACAATATGGAAATTACAGATGAGTTGCTTGGCTCACTATAAAAATAATGTGATTATCCGTCTGCGACTAATAATTTTTGCCACGAATACACGAATTATCAAATCTTGAATCCATTAGAAATTTCTTCAAAGGAAAATAGCAAGATTGCATTTGTATATTCGTGGCTATTTTATGCCTATCAGTAGCTGAGAGTCATAAAAATAATATAGCATTCATATACAATTCATTTTCATGTAGTTTCTTTGCATAAAATCATATTTGAATCGTTATTGATTTAATAGAATCGATAATGAAAATATTTATTTGATTATAAAGCAGTCTGCAAATGAAAAGAAACGTTGAATTGGTTGTCATTTCGGATGTACACTTGGGAACTTACGGATGTAAAGCTAAAGAACTGTTGAGATATCTTAATTCTATTCAACCGAAAACATTAGTTTTAAATGGTGATATCATTGATATCTGGCAGTTCAAAAAGTCTTACTTCCCTAAGCCTCATTTAAAAGTGATAAAAAAAATCATTTCATTTGCCACAAAAACTACGGATGTATACTACATCACTGGCAATCACGATGAAATGTTCAGAAAGTTTACCGATTTTGAATTGGGTAAGCTAAAAGTCATTAATAAACTTTGCTTAAATTTAAACGAAAAGAAAACCTGGATTTTTCACGGTGATGTTTTTGATGCATCTGTGCAGCATTCAAAATGGATTGCGAAACTTGGCGGAAAAGGCTATGATCTTTTAATTGTGATTAATAATGTTGTGAATTGGTTTTTAGATAAAATGGGTAAAGAAAAATATTCATTTTCAAAAAAGATCAAAAACAACGTTAAAAAAGCGGTTAAATATATTGGAGATTTTGAATTAACAGCTTCTGAGCTGGCTATTGATAATGGATATGACTTTGTAATATGCGGGCACATTCATCAGCCGCAAATCCGTGAGGTTGTTACTAAAAAAGGTTCATGTACCTATTTAAATTCAGGTGATTGGATTGAGAATCTTTCCGCTTTAGAATACAATGATGGCGAATGGAAAATCTTTCATTATGAAGAGCACCAACATTTGTTGAAAGACGATGAAACCGAAGAAATTCAGGATATGAATAATTCTGATCTTTTAAAAATAGTTACTCAATTTACTTAATTTGAAATCGAGAACAATTCAAATATTCTTGATCCGAAAATATTTTTATTTGAGGATTTCATTTGACCACATGAAAATAGTAAACATTTATAGATGAAAATTTTATACGCTTTTCAAGGAACAGGAAACGGCCATGTTGCGAGAGCTCAGGAGATCATTCCTATTTTAAAAAAATATGCATCTGTAGATACATTGATAAGTGGTCATCAATCACAGTTAAAAACAGATTTTCCTATAGATTTCAAACATCGTGGAGTCTCACTTCTCTATAATAAAACAGGTGGGATTTCATATAAAAAGATTCTTTTTGAAAATAATTTCCTCGAAGCCATCAATACAATCAGACAAATTGAGTTGAGTCAATATGATTTGATTATTAATGATTACGAACCGCTTACAGGATGGGCTTGTAAATTGAGAAATTTAAAAATGCTTGAGTTAAGCCATCAGGCATCAATGAGTTTTAAGGAAACGCCAAAACCCAACAAGAAAGATTTCTTTGGTGAAATGGTTTTAAAACATTACTGTCCGAGTAAAGATAAAATAGGGTTTCATTTTGACACATATCATTCTCAAATCAAAAAGCCTGTTATTAGAAGAAAAATCAGAAATTTAAATCCTGCCAAAAAAGGATTTTACGTGGTTTATCTTCCCAGTTTTTCTGATGAAAATATCACGAAAGTTTTAAATCAGATTCCTGTTGAGTGGAAAGTCTTTTCGAAGTATACTAAAATTCACAGTAAAACAGACAATATTGAAATTTATCCGATTGACGAAACTCATTTCTTAGAATGTTTTGAAAGTTGTGAAGGAATACTTTGTAATGCAGGTTTTGAAGGTCCTGCCGAAGCACTTTTCATGGATAAAAAATTATTTGTAATCCCTATTCACAATCAATATGAACAGGAATGTAATGCCTGCGCTTTAGACAAAATGGGAATTCCCAATTCTAAAATCCTGAATGTGAAGGAAATTAGAAATTGGGTACATTCTGATATTCATTTTAAAGTAAATTATCCTGACGATATTGAGGACATTATTCTAAATGAAGTATTAACGTTCTAAAAGAATATCTTCCACATCATTCATTCTTTTCATTACTGATCTGGCGTACGAACAGTGTGGATAAACGTTCCATTTGTTTTCTCTAGAAAATTTAATGGCTTCTTCCACCAAGTATTTTCCCATTCCACGACCTTCAAATTCGGGGTGAACGAGTACAAATGAAATAATCAGCTTATTCTCTTCCGGAAAGATCGTGTAGGTTAATCTTCCCACTTCTTTGATCTCGTTGCTGAGGGTAATCACTCCGCCGTTTCCTGATTTATTATTTTCGAATTGCATACGTTTGATTTTGTTTTAAAATTTACAAAAATTGAACCGATTTGTAGACTACTAATTTTCTTGGCACTAATTGACGAATATTCATAACACAAATCAGATTAAAAATTCGTTTGAATAAAACAATTAATTCGTAACGAAATTTCAAGCTAATCTTTCCCTGTGTAATAGTTGTAATCTTTGATGACAACTCCAATAAACTGTCTTTCGGTCATTTTTGTCGGGTCAACTTCCAATTTTAAAATGCCTTTTATTTTGTCAGAAAGTTTGGTAATGATTTGTCGGTCATCAATTTTTAAAGCTTTCAAATAATTGTCTTTAATAATTCTCATGTCATTATCGCTCAAACCAATCACTTGTGGGAAAGTAGGAATGTAATCAGTCTGAAGATTTTCTAAAATAGTATGGGAAATATTGATGTTATTTTTTAATGAAATCACAGCGGTTCCGGCAGCAATATCACCAAAACGTTGGTTGTTTTTGGTAACAATCATCGTAATGAAGCCAACAATCAGAACAGAAACATCAATCACTCGGAAAACCCAGCGAATCAGATAATCTCCAAAGCTTGCCTGATAACCATCAATTTTCACCACACGAATTTTCATCACTTTTTTACCAAGAGTTTGTCCTTCCATTAAACTTTCTAAAACAACGGGATAGATAACCGTCGGGAAAAGAAGAATGCTGTAAACAGCGCCTTGTGACCAGTAATCAAGATCATTTAGAATGTATCCCAAATCAAAAACGCTGAAAAAAAGATACAAAATAGCAATGCCGTAAGCAATCTTAATCACAGAATCGATGAGGAAGGCAAGAAATCTTTCACCAATACTTGAAATGTTAAAGTTAATATTTACATTTTGTGAGGTATTAATCGCAATTTGAGACATAATTTTTATTATTTTAGCCTTACAATTATGAGAGAAGTTTATTTTATTAAACAAAATAAAGAAAAATGGTTGGGAATCGAACAGGTTATTCAAGGGAAAATTAAAAAAAATCCTGACGACCTGTCTTCACTGTATATTAATCTGATTAATGACCTTTCTTTTGCCCAGACGTATTACCCGAAAAGTAATACGACGGTTTACCTTAACCACCTTTCATCTCAGATTTTCCAGAAAATTTATAAGACAAAAAGAGTTGAAGAAAACAGAATGCTGTATTTTTTCAAGACTGAAGTTCCGCTTTTGGTGTATCAGTACAGAAGATATTTGATGTACGCTTTTATATTTTTCATCCTCTTTACTTCGATGGGCGTTTTGTCGGCGATTTACGATAAAGATTTTGCCAATATTATTTTGGGTGAATCTTATGTAAATACGACCATCGAAAATATCAAAGCAGGGAATGCCGTCGGAGTTTATCAAAGCGGTTCGACGTGGGGAAGTACGATAGGAATTACCTTAAATAACATTGGCGTTGGTGCAAAAATGTACCTCTACGGAATTTTTGGAGGGATTGGTTCTTTGTATGTTCTTCTTTCCAATTCTGTGATGTTGGGCTCATTTCAGTACTTTTTTTACGATTATGGGGCTTTAAAAGACAGTGCAAGAGGAATTTGGTTGCATGGAGTTTTTGAAATATTTGCAATGGTTGTAGAAGCGATGTGCGGACTGATCTTGGGAACATCCATACTTTTTCCAAAAACGTTGTCGAGATTTGAATCTTTAAAGATTGGATTGAAAGATTCATTTAAAATATTTTTAAGCACCATTCCATTCACCATCTGTGCGGGAATTATTGAAGGATATGTTACAAGACACGCTTTAAAAATGCCCGAATTTTTAAATTTAATCATCATCTTCGGATGTTTAACCATCATAGGATTCTACTATTTTGTTTATCCTTTTATCGTTAATAAAAAACTAAATAACGCAATGACAGCCCATGATGCAGTTTTATAAAAATAGAGATTTCGGAACTTTCATCAGCGACAGTTTCGGATTTTTTAGATTATACGGTAAAAATTATTTTAAAAACTATATTCTTCTGAATGGGCTTTTGCTTATTCTGATGGTTGTTGTGGTGATCTTCGGTTACAGAGAACTTTTGATGCAGATTTTCGGGTCGAATATGAGTGGAAATAGTTCTTACCTTGAAAATTATTTTGAAGACAATCTTGGGATGTTTATCGTTGTCGGTTTACTGACGTTTGTCCTCTTCGTTGTTTTGATGATTGTCAATTATCTGTATCCTGTTTTTTATCTAAAAAGATTGGCGGCTGGTGAAACAAAAATCAGCATGGATAATATTTTAAATGACTTTAAAAACAATAGTAAGAAAATTGCAATTCTTTGTTTAGGGATGATTTTTATTGTTACTCCACCTGCTTTTATTGTTTTGGGGGTTTCGTATGCATTGGTTCTCGTTTTGATTGGAATTCCAATTATGTTATTTGTTTTTCCGACGGTGATGAATATTGTGAATTTTCTGATGTACGATGTCTTCAACAGCAACAGAGGTTTCTTTGAGAGTTTAAGCTATTCTATCCGCGCCCAGTTTTCTTACGCTAACGGAAGAGAAAAATCTCCGTATTGGAAATATTGGGGTGCCACGCTGGTTCTATTTATCATCATGTATGTAATTACCACCATTTTTACGATGATTCCGATGATTATATTTTTTGCAACGATGATGACGACAGAACCTGATGGTAACTTTGAACAAAATCCGTTCTCAGGAACAATGGGAATATTGTTTTTTGTGATGTACGGATTTTCATTGTTGGTTTCATTTTTCCTTTCCAATTTAATGTATGTGAATTCCGGCTTGATCTATTACGACAGCAGAAGAGATCTTCATCAGCAGGTAGAATTGGCAGAAATAGATACGATTGGCAGCAATGAATAAATTCTTGTTCTTCATATTGTTTCTATTTTCTTTTGGGTTCTCAAATGCCCAAGATCTAGACAGCACAGTTGTTTATGATGATTATTATGAAGAATCTTATGAAGACTCTTTGAGTACTGGGCATTATAAAAATATGTATCCTGCAGATTCTGTTTTGCTTCAAAATCCTGTTTCTGAAAATAAAGTTTATCCTAAAAAATTTAAAGAAAACATAAAGTCGAGATACAAAGGTGAAGAGTTTGATTATTCCACTTCCAAACCTCGAGAATCTTTCTGGGAAAAGTTGATGAAGAAAGTTCTGAAAATCATACAGAGTATTTTCGGAGAGACAAGTTTAGAAAGTTCGGCACAGATTACAACGGTTATTATTCGTCTTTTTGCAATTATTCTGGTTGGTTTTCTGTTGTATTTTATCGTTAAATTTATCATCGGCAGAAATGGAAATTTCATTTTTGGGAAGAGAAATAAAAAAGTCATCATCAATGAGGAGGAACTTCATGAGAACATCCATGAAATCAATTTCCCTGAAAGCATTGCTACTTTTGAACGCACAAAAGATTACCGTTCGGCAGTTCGTTATCAGTTTTTATATATTCTGAAAAAGCTCAGCGACAAAAAACTCATCCTTTGGAATCTTGAAAAAACAAATAAAGATTACGTGGCAGAATTGAAAGCTCCGAATTTAAAAAACGAATTTTCAAATCTCTCTTATATTTTCGATTATGTTTGGTATGGTGAATTTAGCATCGATGAGCAGAGTTATGCAAAATTTAAAGAACAATATCAGTCATTCAAACCTTAATTAAATTTTAAAATGAACAAAACTTTCAAAATATATGCTTTAATTTTCATCATTATCATGGTGATTTTGGCATTGTTTGAAATTAACAAAAAAGAAGTTGTAGACTGGCGGAAAAATTTTGATGTGAATGAAAAATCGCCTTTTGGATTATACGTTTTTAATCAAGAAGTCAAAGATTTATTTAAAAATAATCTTAAAAAAATAGACGTTACAGCATACGATTATTACAATCAAAATAAAAAGAAACCGCATAATATTCTTGTGATTGAAAGTGATATCGACATCCAATCCTGGAAGAAAATTCTTGATGAAGTTTCAAATGGTTCTAATGCAATGCTGATTATGAGCAAAATGCCGAAAGAAATCTCAGACAGTATTGGTTTTTATGATTCTCAGATTTCATTTGAAGACAAAAATGTTCTTAAGCTTACGGATAAAAAGTACCAGAATGATTTTATAAAATTGGATAAATTTCCGTCAGGGAGAGGTTTTTCTTATATCAAGCCAGAAGTTCAGCCTCTAGGAAAAACGGTTGAAGATGAAAATACAGACCAAGTTAATTTCATTAAAACAAAATTCGGTAAAGGAACTATTTATGCGCATTGCGAGCCACTTTTTTTAACCAATTACTATCTTTTACAATCTGGAAATACAAAATATGCTCAGGATGTTTTTTCATATCTTGATGATAAAGAAACATTGTGGTTTGTTGAAGCAAATACGAAAGAGTCCCGATTTTTTATGCGATTTATTTTAGGAAATCCAGCCTTGAAATATGCATGGTGGCTTTTGTTGGGCGGACTGATCTTGTTTATTTTTTTTAATGCAAAAAGAAAGCAGCGTATCGTTCCGATTTTAGAGCCATTAAAAAATACCTCCGTCGATTTTGTGAAAAGTATTGGAAACCTCTATCTTCAGGAAGGCGATTTTCATGATATGATGGCGAAAAAAGCGCAGTATTTTCTCAACAAAGTAAGATTGGATTTATTGATTGATACCCAGAATTTAGACGAAGAATTTGCAAAAAAGCTTCAGTTGAAAACCGGTAAAAATATTGAATTGATTAATGAAGCTGTTGTTTTAATAAAGAAAGCCCAAGATCCTTACGCAAGTGTGATGAAGGAAGATCTGGCAAGAATGAATAAGATTTTAGATGATATTTTAAAGTAATCTAAAAATGGCGAGCTCCGTAGGAGCGGAATGTTTGTAGATCAAACAGATAATTTTAAATTGAACTCCGTAGGAGTGATACAAAAATGGCAAATACTTATATTCAGATTTATATTCAATTTATCTTCGCTGTAAAGGGAAGGCAAAATCTGATTGCTCCTTCAAATAGAGAAGTTTTACAAAGATATATGTCTGGAATTATTGAAAATAGTAGTCAAAAACTCTTGGCTGTTTATGCAAATCCAGACCATGTTCATATTCTTGTAGGCTTTAAGAGTTTGAATCTGAAAATTTCAGATTTTGTGCGAGACATTAAATCAAATTCTTCAAGATTTATTAATGAACAAAAATGGCTAAATGGAAAATTTAACTGGCAGGAAGGTTATGGTGCATTTTCATATTCTAAAAGTCAGATTGATAAAGTTGTTAATTATATTCTTAATCAGGAAGAACATCATAAAAAGAGAAGTTTTAAAGAAGAGTATCTTGAACTTTTAAATAAATTTGAAATACAATACGAGGAAAAATATGTGTTTGAATTTTATGACGGTTAAAAATGCCGCTCCTACGGAGCTCCACCCAATTTTACCAACTGAAAACTACAAACATTTCGCTCCTACGGAGCTTAAATAATAGAACAAAATATGGAAAACCAAGAAAACCAAAATACACCACCACCGATTCCGATCATTTTAGAGAAAGAAAATGATTTTCAATCACGAATTGATATGATGGAACTGCGTGAAAGTTTAGAAAAAGTAAAATCTGAAATCGGTAAAGTAATCGTTGGTCAACATGATATGATTGAGCATCTATTGGTGGCTTTGCTGTCAAACGGTCACGTTTTGATTGAAGGTGTTCCGGGAGTTGCAAAAACCATTACGGCAAAACTTTTGGCGAAAACGATTGATGTAGATTTTAGCAGAATACAATTCACGCCAGATTTGATGCCTTCTGATATTTTGGGAACATCAGTTTTCAGCATGAAGAATTCTGAATTTGAATTTAAAAAAGGCCCGATATTTTCTCATTTTGTTTTGATTGATGAGATCAACCGTTCGCCAGCCAAAACACAATCTGCCTTGTTTGAAGTGATGGAAGAAAGACAAATCACAATGGATGGAAGGCAGTACGAAATGGAAGCTCCGTTTTTAGTGGTTGCAACCCAAAACCCGATTGAGCATGAAGGAACTTACAGGCTTCCTGAAGCACAGCTGGATCGATTTTTATTTAAAATAAATGTTGGATATCCGAATCTTGAACAGGAAATTGCAATTATCAAAAACCAGCATGAAAGCAGACAAGAGGACAAAACAGATGTTGTAAAGCCTGTGATTAGTGCGCAACAATTAGGCAATTACCAGAAATTAGTAAAAGAAATCATCGTTGAATCTCAACTGATAGAATACATTGCTAAAATCATCATCAATACAAGAGAAAATCAGTTTTTATATTTAGGTGCTTCGCCAAGAGCCAGTTTAGCTTTGTTGACAGCTTCAAAAGCTTTTGCTGCACTGAGAGGAAGAGATTTTGTGACTCCTGAAGATATTAAAGAAGCAAGTTATGCAGTTTTGAGACACAGAGTGATTGTGTCGCCTGAAAGAGAAATGGAAGGGTTAACCGCCGATGAAATCATCCGACAAATTTTAGAAGGAATAGAAATCCCAAGATAAGAATCAAAAAGAATTTAGATTTGATTGTCTGAAAACTTTTTAACTGAATAAAAAATGAAAAACCTATTCATCAATAACCGCTTTTTTTTCACACTCATCGGAGTGGGAATTCTGTATGTTTTTGCGTTTTTCTTTCCGTTTTTAATGATTGTTGGGCATGTTGTTTTGTTGCTGGTTTTTTTAGCAGCAATGGTTGATTATTTACTTTTGTTCAGAGAAAAAGATGGGGTCTTAGCACAAAGAATTTTACCTGAAAAACTGTCCAACGGCGATCAAAATCCGGTGAAAGTTGATATTAAGAATAATTACAGTTTTAAAATCAGTACAAAAGTTATTGATGAAATACCCTTTCAGTTTCAGAAGAGAGATTTTTTAATTGAAAAACATATTGAGTCAGGTAAAAATACTTTATTTCAATATATTCTTGAGCCTAAGGAAAGAGGAGAATACAGCTTCGGAGCTTTAAATATTTTTGCGTCGTCACCTTTGGGTTTTGTATCAAAAAGATTTAGTTTTCAAAAAGATGCAATGTTGCCAGCGTATCCGTCATTTGTTCATCTCAGAAAATATGAACTGATGGCTTTACAAAATGAATTTTTGCTTGGCGGTATCAAAAGAATCAGAAAGCTTGGGCACACGATGGAGTTTGAGCAGATCAAAGAATATGTTCCCGGAGACGATATCAGAACGATCAACTGGAAAGCGACTTCCAAAACCAATCGTCTGATGGTGAATCAGTTTCAGGATGAAAAATCGCAACGTATTTTTATGCTGATTGATAAGGGTAGAACAATGAAAATGCCTTTCAAAGGTTTAAGTCTACTTGATTACTCCATTAATGCGAGTATGGCGTTATCGCACATTATTCTTAAAAAAGGCGACCGAGCCGGAATGATGACTTTCTCCAAAAAAACAGAAAATAAAGTGGCTGCCGATAATAAATCTGGTCAGTTGAGAAGAATTTCAGAAGCGCTTTATAATATTAAAACAGATTTTTTTGAAAGTGATTTCAACAGATTGTATCAGGATGTAAAATATTCTGTGAACCAAAGAAGTTTGGTTTTATTGTTTACGAATTTTGAAACCTTAGACGCTTTAAACCGTCAAATGAAATACCTCCGCGGAATTGCCAAAAACCATTTGCTGGTCGTGGTTTTCTTTAAAAATTCTGAATTACAAACTTTACTTCACAAAAATCCTGAAAGTATGCAGGAAATTTATGATGAAGTAATTGCTGAAAAATTTGAATTTGAAAAAAAACTCATCATTCAGGAACTAAGAAAGTACGGAATTTACTCTGTTTACACGCTTCCGGAAAATCTGAATGTGGAGGTGATTAATAAATATCTTGAGATAAAAGCGAGAGGGATTTTGTAAATTGGTTAAACTTAAATATCTAAAGTGAAAATCCCAATAATCATCCTGTGTTTTTACTTCTTTTTTTCTTGTAATGAAAAATTGAATAATGAAAACGATTTTGTGATTTTTAAAACAAATCCCAAAGTTGAAAATATTTCGTTCTATTGGAAAGACAATGATGGAAAAGTTTTAAGAAGTATCGACAATCTAAAGAAGAAAGTTGAACGGGAAGATAAGAATTTGAAGTTTGTAATGAATGGCGGAATGTTCGCAAAAAATAATTTCCCCAAAGGCCTTTACATAGAAGATTTTAAAAAATTAAACAAAATAGATACATTATCCGGCGAAGGAAATTTCTACCTGAATCCCAATGGAATCTTTTATCTGACAAAAAATAATGATGCTGAATTAATTGAAACAAAAAAATTCAAGCACGATTCAAACATCAAGTATGCAACTCAATCTGGCCCGATGTTGTTAATTAATGACCAAATAAATCCAATTTTTAAGAAAAATTCCAAAAATCTTAATATCAGGAATGGAGTAGGGATTTTAAAAAATGGAAATGTAGTTTTTGTTATGTCGAAGAATGAAGTTAATTTTTATAATTTTGCTTCTATATTTAAGCAATTAGGCTGCAAAAAAGCTTTGTATTTGGATGGTTTTGTTTCAAGAACTTACTACCCTGAAGGAAATTGGATTCAAAAGGATGGTGATTTTGGAGTTATGATTGGAATAACTGAATCAAAAAAATAAATTTAAAAATGAAAATAACACTCAACCGAATAAACGACGATTTTTTATTTGAATGCACCAACTCACAAGGAAATTCAATTTTATTAGATAACACATCACAACCCGGCGCAAAAGGGGTTTCCCCAATGGAAAGCGTATTGATGGCGGTTGCAGGATGCAGTGGAATAGACGTTGTTTCAATTCTGAAAAAACAAAGACAGGAAATTACAGGTTTCAAAGCTGAGGTGGAGGGCGAAAGAGTTCCTGTAGAAGATGCAAAACCGTTTAAATCAATTCTGGTTAAATTCTTTTTGGAAGGAACGATTGATCCTAAAAAAGCTTTAAAGGCATCAGAATTGTCATTCGAAAAATACTGTTCAGTTTCAAAAACTTTAGAGCCCAACGTAGAAATTGGTTATGAAGTTTATGTGAATGGAGAGAAAGTTTAGCAAGCAAAATTTACAATAAAAAAAACCGGATAAGCTATCCGGTTTTTTCGTTTTTATGAAGATTGATTTTTTACTTCTTAATAATTTTGGTGCTTTTCAGACTGCCATCTTTCATAATGTAGCTCAAAATGTAAACTCCTGATTTTACACCTTCAAGACGTAAAGTAGAAGTAGGATTTTCAACAGTTTTCACAGTGACACCTGATAAATCCATAACCGTTAAACGCTTGATATTTTCTGATTTTTCAATATTTAAAACATCCTGGAAAGGATTGGGATAAGCTAATCTTTCTTTCGTTTTAGGAGCTGTTTCGTTAGCAGATAGTGCTATAGGTTCTAACGTAACGGTCACTTTCCAAGTATTGTTGTCAACTTTGTTATAATTAGCAGTACAGCCGTTGGATGTATCTCCATAAGTTCTCCATGCTCTTAAGTCGAAGTTTACTGTTCCTGTAAGATTATTAGCGATAGTAAGCCCTGTTCTGTTGTATGAATAGGTTCCACCGTTCCCTGATCCTTCACTAACACTTGCTTCGGCTGTACCATTGGTAGTACATACCAAAAAGCTTTCTTGCTCCGACATCCAACCGTTGCTTGCGGTAGACATAGCATAAGATACAGAAGTCGAAGAAATTTTATAACCTGCTGGGATAGTTACGGACAAACTTCCAGGACAGTTTGTGGTGGATGAAGTATCAACTCCGATATCGTCATAGTCTGTATTGATATCTCCCAAAGTATATGTTGCAGAGATCTGCCCAGGAGTGAATTCTTTCATTTTCCAGAAACTTTGTGAAGAACCACCACAATTAGATCTTACCCAAAAATAATAGGTTTGTCCGGTTGTAAGATTATTTAAAGTAACTGACGTTCCTGAAGTAACATTCCCAGTTGGTTGAGTAGTTGCTGTAGGAGCCGTAGAAGATGTACTGTAATAGTATTGGTATCCCGAAGATGGTACACTGGAAGGTGCTGACCAGCTTAAAATTGCATCACTAACGGTCGTTGTAGCAGTTACATTAGTAGGGGTTGGGCAAGGATTGTAAGCATCCGCAGAAAGCGCAAAAATATTAGGAATTCCTCCATTTCCGGTTTTTGTAAAAGTTACGCTTACTATATTTTTAGACTGATTAGCAACATCTATTGATAAAGGGATTTGATATAGTCTTGGATTTGTTCCGTTTCCTGATTCAAGATTGTTGTTTGTAATGTTAATTCTTCCAATACCTTGAATAGCATAATTACTTCCACCGTACCAGTCTGATATATCTAAAGACGTAAACGCCTGATTTGTTCCATCTGAAAAATTGACAACAGCATCCACTGCTGTATCACCACTTCCACCTGTTGCAAGCACATAAAGACTTAATGCAGGTGTAGGAGTAGCAAAAGTCAGAGTACCAGAATCATTAGTGTTTTGTAACCGTAAAGAATTATTAGAACTGTAAGGAGCCATTGTGTAATTGAGCCCTGCGGTAGAACCGACAGCTGAATTGATAATGCCAGTAGTAGGTAAACCGTAACTCAATCCTGGGTCTGCCGCTGTAAGTTTAAAATCTGTAGATATAAAAGCATAGCTTACACCATCTACATCATTATTTGTTGATGTTGCCGACGCACCAACACCATTCGCAATAACATCAGCATTAAAACCACTTTGAATAGTAATTGCCTGATATTCTTGTGCATCAACCTGATTAAAGATTAGGAGCGCCACTGCAATGGCACCCTTAAAGAGTAGCTTTGTTTTCATTATTAATTTATTTGTCGTTTGTAGTGCTAATATAGTGAAATTGATGTATTTTATTTAATGTAATTAATGAAATTTTATCAAATTTATGCATTTTGATTCTTATTGTTGTTTATATTATATTTTGAATCGTCTTGTTGGGTTTTTAGATTTTTTTTCACTTTAAATCTTGTTTTTAATTAATAAATTAAAAAATATTCACAATAAAAAACCGAAACTTCCAAAGTTTCGGTTTAATTTTCTTCTTTAAAGAGATGATTACGCCAGCCTAGGTTTCATTAATTTTGCAACTGTAGCCGCCCATGCTGTTTGATGTGATGCTCCTACACCACGACCGTTATCTCCGTGGAAATATTCAAAAAAGGTAATGTAATCTTTGAAATTCGGATCGTAATTAAATTTATAATTTCCACATTGAAAGCTCTTTGTCCGCTTTCGTCTTTTAAGAATATGGAACAAAGTCTGTTGCTAATTTTAATAATTATTTGGTTAAAAATTAATTTTTGATTATTTTTTTTGTGAAAGTTTCTTTTTCTGTATTTATTCTAAAAAGATAAACTCCTGAGGTGTTATTTTTGATAGTAATTTTGGCGCTTTTTGAATTGATTCCTATTTGCTTTTGAATAATTCTTCCCTGCGCATCATAGATTTCGACTGATTTTATTTTGGATTCAGAATCAATGTTTATGTCTCCTTTTGTAGGATTGGGATAAATAGAAACAACTTTGTCTTTAGCCACATCTGTTACAGCCAATGTAGAATTATTTCCAATGTTGGTTATGACTTCGTTAGTTGCAATCGGATAATTGTAATCAAAATAAATATTCGCCTGATTCATGATACTGTCTCCGGAAATAAGATTATTTTTAGACTTAATTTTTAAAATAATGTTTCCATGAGCTGCAGCCACAAGATTGATATCCTTCATCATAAACTCTACTTTGTTACCTGTAATTTTTGTGTATGAGGAGTGCGAAGTATTTTGCAATTGCAGGGAAGAAATATCAAAATCATCAGGATTGATATTCATTTCCACAACAATATTCGTTGCAGGTGCAGTTCCTGTATTTTCAAAATTTACAATGTAATGAAGATACTTCCCAACCATTGATAGTGGAATAAGATTTCCCTCAAGGCAAGTAATGTCATTGGGATCATAAGAACCCACCACGGTCTGCTGATAAATAAACTGATTGTCATCAGGATTAATATCTCCTAAAACAGGATTTACGCCTGCAGTGAAATTTAGAATATCGCCATTATTCACAGGATTAGTTGGATTTGTAGGAGTATTTATGGTAAAAGTAATCTCCGAAGATGTATTCTGATAAGGTTTTAAATTAGTGAAATTAAACGTAACAAGATTTCCTGTAACGGAAGAAGGCAGTACAGAAGAAACAAAGCTCATTTTTGCAGGGTTAAAACTAAGCGTTGCGTTTCCTGAAAGAGTAGTATTTCCTTTATTTCTCCAAATGATTTTATAAGTAGCATCAAAACCAGGTCTGGCATCCGTTACAGGAGCAAAAACCACTTCCAGATCTTTTATACTTCCGTTTTTGGTAACACAAAGATTTTGGGTCAAAGTGTTATTATTGCTATCAACAAAATTTGTTGTGAAGGTAGAAGGCGTCACAGTAAATAATGAAGTATTTTCAGGCTCTGCGGTTATGGTAAAATCTCCTGTCAGAGTATAGAAATCATATTTTCCATTACTCTTCACAAAAGTTTCTCCTGTTGTGGTTCCGTCATTTATTTTGAGTTTCATGTGTTCGAAAACTTCGTCGCTGATGTCGCAACCATTATTGTTTTCGTCGAATCTTACGGTTCCTGTGATGATATTGTGATTTCCGCCTGGAGATGAGGTGCAATAAGAACTCACAACGGCAGCTTTTCCTTCGTAGGCTAAAATAGCATTGAGCATATCTAACTCAGAATCATCAGTACAAATATATTTTATATCCGTATTAAAGAAGTTATCATCAGGATATATTTCTGAGGGTCCTACATATTCTGCAATGTACTGATCTTTTCCGTTTTTAATGAAAAGTTTTTGTAAAGAAGGATTATTATTAAATTTAAGGTCATATAGATTTATATTCTCCGAAGTATCCAATGATGTAAGATTATTATAAGCAGAGTTGAGGGTAAATAAATTCTTAAGATTGCTTACATCTAAATTAGAGATGTGATTTTTAGAAATATTTAAAACCTTTGTATTTGTAAAATAGCTAAGACCTTCTACAGATCCAATGTTAAGGTTTGGACATTTTATAAATGAAACTTTCTCTGCTTCAGAGTCACAGATTTCTCCGTCATTATTATAATCAAAATTTTCTACCAAATACTGCTTAAAATTAACATCAGGGATAGTTATATTTTGAGTGCAGTTAAGCGTAAAATTACAATCGGAAACAACCATAATTTTCTTTAAATTTTGTAGTGTAAGTACATAATCGAAATAGTCCATTTTGTTCTCATCACTACAGATATATTTAAGTGATGGTAAATTGGCTAATCCGGTAGACTCGAATATTCCCTCAATATAAGAAGATTCAGGAGATATATTTTTGAAAATAAGTGTTTCCAGATTCGGATTATCACTGATATATAAGTAATTATTACTACCCATACTGTTGTAGTATTTACCATTGCTTGCATCAAGTTTTGTGATTAGATTCTTACTTACAGAAATTCCTAAAACATTATTGAGAGAAGATAAATCCAAAAATCCTGTAAACTTATTATTATAAAGATCAAGATATTCTATATTAGTGGAATTGCTGATGTTAAGGCTTTGCAATTGATTAAGACCTGAATATACATTTTTCAGATTAGGCTTGTTGCTTATATCCAAAGTAGTTAATGAGTTATCAGAACAATAAAGATTGACTAAATTGATACATCCGGATAAGTTTAAATTCGTTAATTCATTTTTATCCACAAACATCCACTCCAGATGATTTAAATTTACAACATTAAGGTTTGAAATTTGATTTTCACTACAATTCAGAGTACTTAACTGAGTTTGTTGACTCAGATCTAAAGCTGTTAAATGATTATTAGTTACATTTATTCCTTCAAGAGCTCCGGATGTAGGAAGAATAATTGATGATAAGTTTCCATAATTAGCAACCAAAATTTTAAGTTTATTGAGACCACTTAAATCCAACGTCGTAAAATGATGTGAACTACATTCTAACGATTCAAGATTGGTCAAACCAGATAAATTAATATTAGTCGCTGAAGTTCCGCCAACAATAAGAGAGACAAGACTTGTCATATTAGATAGGTCTATGGAAACCAAAGAAGATCCCTGAAGGAGTAATTCAGTAACATTTTCAAAGCTTTTTATGCCTGTAACCGATTGTGTGTTATAATAATTGCCTGCAAATAGATAACTTATATTATTTGCTTCACTTTGTTGTATTTCACCATCGTTATTGGTATCTATTTTCACCCAGTTCCCATTCAGATCTTTCGCAATATGTTGTGTAGGGCTGGATAACATTAATGCTGCCTTAAAATTGGCATCCGGAAAGTTAATAATCTGCGCCTTTATTCCCAAACTGAGCCAAAGGAAAGTTAACAAGCAAAATAATTTTGTATTCATATTTGTGTATTTATTAATGCGCAAATGTAGAATATTATAAATAATGACGTTTCTATAACAGTCTTATTTATAATGTGTTATATTTATGTGATTTGTAAAAAAGAATGGTTTTAATAATGAATTTCAAAAACTAAATTCATTATTTTTTCTAAATGGTAAAAATTTATAAGTAAAATAATTATATAATTATTTTTGTTTGAGACATAAAAAAAGCCTCTTTAAAAAAGAGGCTTTAAATTATATCATTCTAGGTTTTATCAACTTTGCAACTGTAGCCGTCCATCCTGTTTGATGGGAAGCACCTACACCACGACCGTTATCTCCGTGGAAATATTCAAAGAATGTAATGTAGTCTTTAAAATTAGGATCATAATTAAATTTATAATTTCCGCCATTGAAAGCTCTTTGCCCGCTTTCGTCTTTTAAGAATATTGAGCAAAGTCTGTTGCTGATATTTGATGCTACTTCATCAAGGTTTTTCTGTTCTCCGCTTCCGGTCGGGAATTCAATTTTCAAACTGTTTCCGTAATAAAAATGAAAACGCTGAAGACTTTCTACAATCAAAAAATTAATAGGAAACCAAATAGGGCCTCTCCAGTTACTGTTACCTCCAAACATTCTGCTGTCACTTTCTGCCGGAGTATAATACACTACATTTTTATTGCCATGAACAGTAAATACAAATGGATTTTCTTCATACACTTTTGACATCGCACGGATTCCGTAAGAACTTAGAAATTCTTTTTCGTCAAGCATTCTTGTCAATACTTTTTTAAGTCTTGTCTTACGAAGGATGCTCATTAAATGTTTTCTGCCGCTGCCTTCTTCGTCCCAATGAGAAACAAGATTGGCGAGTTCGGGCTTGTTTTTTAAAACCCAATCCATTCTGGCTTTAAAATTCGGCATTTTATCCAAAAGATGATGATCAATAATTTCCACAGCAAATAATGGAATCAATCCTACAATACTTCTCAATCTTAGTGTAACACTTTCGCCATTTCCAAGTTGAAGAACATCATAAAAGAAACCATCTTCTTCGTTCCAAAGACCTTCTTTGTCTTCTCCCATATTTTCCATTGCCTCAGCAATGTACAGATAATGTTCAAAGAATTTAATCGCCATATCTTCATAAACCTGATAGTATTGAGCCAATTCCATTGCGATACGCATCATGTTCAGCGCATACATTGCCATCCAGCTCGTTCCGTCGGCCTGCTCAAGATGTTCACCATCTTTCAGTTCCATATTGCGGTCAAAAGCTCCGATATTATCGAGTCCTAAGAATCCGCCACCGAAAATATTCTTCCCGTTTTTATCTTTTCGGTTGACCCACCATGTGAAATTCAAAAGTAGTTTTTGGAAAACTTTTTCTAAAAATAAAAGATCAGGTTTACCATTTGCTTTTTCATCTATTTTAAATACCCTGAAACAAGACCAAGCATGCACGGGTGGATTTACATCACTCAAATTCCATTCGTAAGCGGGCATTTGTCCATTTGGATGCATGTACCATTCTTTAGTCAAAAGAAGAAGTTGGTTTTTAGCAAAATCTCCATCAATGATTGCATAAGGTACACAGTGGAATGCTAAATCCCAAGTCGCATACCAAGGATATTCCCATTTATCGGGCATTGAGATGATATCTTTATTATGAAGATGTTCCCATTCGGTATTTCTCACATAATGATTAAAATCTCTCGGAGCTTCGTGATTCGGATCACCCTTCAGCCACTTTCCAACATTATAATGGTAAAATTGTTTATTCCAAAGAAGTCCTGCAAAGGCTTGTCGCTGCACATTTCTTTCATCTTCGTTCGGAACATCCTGCTGAATATCTTCGTAAAATTCGTTCGCTTCTGAAAGTCTTGTATTAAAAATACTTTCAAAATCATAAAATGGATTATCTAAATCATTTGAAGACAACCGGAATTCAAAAACTTCAGATTGACCGGCTTTTATTTCTGCTTCAACAATAAATGATGCTTTGGAACCCTTTTTCTCAGGATTAATTGTATTTTTTTGATGAATTACAAAATCGTTGATTCCGTCTTTATAATAGGCATTCTCAACTTCCGGACTTCCGTAAAGTTTAGAATTATTAGTTTCATTATCACAAAATACGCGCTGGGCATTTCTGTTTTTAGAATAAAACTTTTTTAAAGTAATACTGTCGTGATTGATGTTGATACATCCTTCATGAGAATCTTCCAGCTGTCCCTGATATTCATTATAACCCCATTTCCAGTTGTTTCTGTACCACGCAGTCGGTAAAACGACAATCGGTGCATCTTGATTACTTCGATTACAAACCGTAACTCGTACCAGAATGTCATCAATAGTCCCTTTGCAATATTCAATAAAAATATCAAAGTATTCATCCTTATCGAAGATTCCTGTGTCTATGATTTCATACTCAGGTTCTTTTTTGCTTCGTCTTCCGTTTTCGGCAACTAAATCTTCGTAAGGAAATTTATTGATGGGATATTTGTACACCATTTTCATATAGCTATGAGTGGGTGTATTATCTAAATAGTAGAAAATTTCTTTGATGTCTTCACCGTGATTTCCCTGAGGGTTGCTCAGTCCGAAAAATCGTTCTTTTATTCTTTCATCATTCTTATTCCAAAATGAGAGCGCAAAACAAAAAAGCTGCTTGGTATCTGAGATTCCGGCGATACCCTCTTCGCCCCAGCGATAAGCATAGCTTTCGGCATTGTTGTGATTGGCAAAGCGCCACGCATCACCGTTTGGGCTGTAGTCTTCACGTACATTTCCCCACTGTCTGTTGCTTACGTAAGGTCCCCAGTTCAACCAGTTTTTATCCTTTAGTCTTTGCTTTTCAACACTCATATAACATCATTTTTCATTGCTAAGGTAGATTTTTTGACAAAAAAAACCAATTTTTTTAAGCTTAATAATTCTTAACATCCTTCAGAAATGCTTTTAATGAAGGGATTTTTAACGATAAATAAAATTTATTTATTTTTTTAAGAGAAATGTATTATCTTTGCACCATTCGTTCATTTACATATTGAAAATGTTATCAAGAAAGGTTGAGGGATAGACCCTGTGAAACCTTAGCAACCCTTTGCGCAAGCGAAGAAGGTGCTACGTTCTACCAAATAAAATTTTATTTTGGACAGATAACTTACTGAAGTTCTTTTCAGCCATTTCTCATGGCATTTTCAAATTTATTTTAATAATATAAAATTGAAAACAGAACTGCAACATATTAATTTTTTGTATCAAACCAATTCCCAAAAGGAATATCATATCTCATTAAGCTACCAGCTTTTTGGGAAAGACTTGTTTTCTGCACCCATTATTTTGGTCAATCATGCTTTAACCGGAAACTCAAATGTTTCCGGAGAAAAAGGTTGGTGGAAACAATTAATTGGTGAAAATCAGGTTATTGATACAAATAAATATACAGTTCTCTGTTTCAACATTCCCGGAAACGGATATGATGATTTTTTTATTGATGAATATTCAGATTTCACCCCTTCAGACATTGCGAATATATTTCTGAAAGGTTTAGAATCTTTACATATTAAAAACGTATACGCTATTATTGGAGGCTCTCTCGGAGGTGGAATTGGTTGGGAGATGCTTGTTAAAAATCCAAATTTAGCAGAGCTTTTTATACCAATTGCCTGCGATTCTAAAACTCATGATTGGTTGTACGCCCAATGTCTCGTTCAGCAGTTTTTATTAAACGGAAATGATGAGCCACTTCAGAAAGCCAGAATTCATGCGATGCTGTGTTACAGAACACCTCAGTCATTGAATGAAAGATTTCAAAATAAATTTAATCAGGAAAAACAAAAGTTAGAATCTGTAGACTGGCTGAATTATCACGGGAAATCTCTTGCCGAAAGATTTAGTTTAAAATCTTATCAATTGATGAATCATTTACTCATGAACATTAATGCAAACGATAAAGATTTAGGTAAAATCAAAGCACGAATGCACATGATCTCTGTAGATACCGACTTGTTTTTCCCGGCTTCTGAAATCCGAATGTGTTTTAAAAAGCTGAAAACTGACAAAGAGGATGTTTTCTATCACGAGATCAAATCAATTCATGGCCACGACGCCTTTTTAATGGAATACGAACAGTTAAATTATATCATAAAAAATATTTTGTAGATGAAAGCTAATGCAAACGAAATAAAATTTTTAAAAAACAGATCAATCATCAAATTTGAAGGAGCAGATTTCTTAGGTGAAATCGGGATTGACGGTAGAGTTTTTAAAGCGCTTACTTTGGCGCGAATCAGTGTAGGAGTGATTTCTCAACAAGCTGTGGAAAACGGATTGTCAATTTTGGTACATGAAGAAGATTCTGAAAAAGCAGTCAATTGTTTGATCGAAGAATTTGCTGCTGAAAGAAAATCAGGCAAAGTTTCTCAGATTTACAGCATCAATAATGTTTCTGTCATTGGTTTTGTGGCAGATGATTTAAATAAAATACTTTCTGAACTGGCGAGAAACAATGTTTTCCCATTACTTTTAAATCAAAACTCAAGCGAAAAGCGCATCAATATTGTTGTAACTTCTTCGCAGGATGAGAAAAGTAAAAATATTATTGAATCGGAAATTTTCAAAAAGCCAAAAACGGTTCACTTAGCAATCATTGGTCATGGAAATGTTGGAAAGACTTTAATTGAGCAGGTTTTACATTCTTCAGAAGAAATTAAAAGAAGAAAAAATATACACTTGAAAGTTGTGGCAGTTGCTAACTCCAGAAAAATTGCTTTTAATAAAAAAGGGTTTGATAATACATGGAGCGATGAGGTTTTTGCAGCCGAAAAAACTTCAAATGTTGACGAGTTAATTAATTTCTCAAAAGAAAATCAGCTTGAAAATCTGATTGTTGTCGATAATACAGCAAGCGTTGATTTTGTGAAAAATTATCAGGCGTTGGCAGAAAATGGTTTTGATTTGGTTTCTTCAAACAAAATTTTCAACACACTTCCGATTGAAGAATATCG
Source organism: Chryseobacterium aahli (assembly GCF_022699665.1). GTDB lineage: Bacteria > Bacteroidota > Bacteroidia > Flavobacteriales > Weeksellaceae > Chryseobacterium > Chryseobacterium aahli. The sequence continues at coordinate 27,266 of NZ_JALDNB010000005.1, forward strand.
TAAACTAAGATATACGTTGAACAAAAACAATAAAAAATATCTTTACGAAACCAATGTTGGAGCAGGTTTGCCATTGATTGATACAATAAAACTTTTACACCTTTCCGGTGAAAATATCACAAGGATTAAAGGTGTTTTCTCAGGGACATTGAGTTATGTTTTCAATAATTTTTCTTTAAGAAACGATAAATTTTCAACGATCGTTAATGAAGCTTTAGAAAAAGGATTTACAGAGCCAGATCCGAGAGAAGATTTATCTGGAAATGATGTAGCGAGAAAATTATTGATCTTGGCAAGAGAATTAGATTTAATTAATGAATTTACGGATATCAATATTCAAAATTTAGTTCCGGAGGCTTTACTTTCTGTTTCAAAACAGGAGTTTCTTTCCAGATTAGAAGAACTTGATGACGAATACGACAAAATCAAGAAAAATCAGGAGCCTAATCACGTTTTAAGATACGTTGGTGATTTGCATGGAGATTTGCAGAAAGAAAAAGGTGAACTGGATGTAAAGCTAATTTCTGTGCCTGCAACTTCCGCTTTAGGACAGTTAAAAGGTTCAGATTCAATTTTTGAAATCTACACCGAAAGTTATGGTGAAAATCCGATCGTCATCATGGGAGCCGGGGCGGGAGCAAAAGTTACTGCGAGAGGAGTTTTTGGTGATATTTTACGACTGAGCGAAGCAAAATAAGACCCGAGAGACAAGATTTAAGAACCAAGATATAAAAAAATGAGCCAAGATAAACGAACAACTGAAAACCATCAACCATTAACCAATTTTGAAACTTTAGCCATAAGAACTCAAACCGAGAGATCTCAGTTTGATGAGCATTCTACACCTTTGTATCTTACTTCAAGCTTTGTTTTTGAAGATGCAGAAGATATGAGAGCGAGTTTTGCCGAAGAAAAATCAAAAAATCTGTACAGTCGATTTTCAAATCCTAATGTTACAGAATTTACAGATAAGATTGTCAAAATGGAAGGTGCAGAAGCTGGTTATGCGTTCGCAACAGGAATGGCTGCAATTTATTCCACATTTGCAACATTGCTCAATGCAGGAGATCATATTGTAAGCTGTCAGTCAGTTTTCGGATCTACGCACACTTTGTTCACAAAATATTTTCCAAAATGGAATATCGAAACCACGTATTTCAAAGCTGAGGATTCTGAAAATTTAGAAAAGTATATCAAACCCAATACAAAAATCCTGTATCTGGAAACTCCTACAAATCCAGCGATTGAAATTTTAGACTTAGAGTTTTTCGGTCAAATTGCCAAAAAACACAATCTGATTTTCATCGTGGACAACTGTTTTGCAACACCTTACCTTCAGCAGCCGATAAAATATGGTGCTGATTTGGTAGTGCATTCTGCGACGAAACTGATTGACGGCCAAGGTAGAGTTTTGGGTGGAGTAGCGGTTGGTAGAGAAGATTTAATCAGAGAAATTTATCTTTTTGCCAGAAATACAGGTCCTGCGATGTCGCCTTTCAATGCTTGGGTTTTGTCAAAAAGCTTAGAAACTTTGGCAATTCGTGCGGAAAGACATTGCGAAAATGCTTTGAAGGTCGCCGAATTTTTAGAAAATCATCCGAATGTTGAATTGGTAAAATACCCGTTTCTAAAGTCACATCCGAGTTATGAGATTGCCAAAAAACAAATGAAGCTAGGCGGAAATGTTGTCGCTTTTGAAATTAAAGGCGGAATTGAAGGCGGAAGAAACTTTTTAGATAAAATAAAAATGTGTTCACTATCTGCAAACCTCGGAGATACAAGAACGATTGTCACGCATCCCGCATCGACAACACATTCAAAATTAACGGATGACGAGCGCAATGAAGTAGGGATTACAGCAGGTTTGGTTCGTTGTTCGGTAGGTTTAGAAAATGTGGATGATATTATAAATGATTTAAAACAAGCTTTGGCGGAAGATTAAAAGTAAAATTAGGAGCAAGACGAGCAGTTTTCAATACAAAAGTCTTACCCGCTGTCCGCTATATCTTTTTTGTTTTGAGAAAACAAAAAAGGATGCCGCTTCCATCGGGGCTATATTGAAGATTTGTTCTTCGGCTCAACAACAAAAGAACGTTTTCGGGCTACGAAACCTTGAAAATGGTATCAATAAAATATGTCATAATAAAAATGAAAAATTCAGAACTATTATATAAAGTATTGCAAGAACGCATTCTCATTCTCGATGGAGCGATGGGAACGATGCTTCAGCGATATAAATTTCAGGAAGAAGATTACCGTGGCGAACGTTTTAAAGATTGGGAGCATCCCGTACAGGGAAATAACGACCTTCTTTCACTCACACAACCGGAAGCGATTGAAGAAGTTCATAGAAAGTACCTCGAAGCAGGAGCAGATATTCTGGAAACCAATACATTCTCAGGAACAACCATCGCAATGGCAGACTACCACATGGAAGATCTGGTATACGAACTCAACTATGAATCTGCAAAAATCGCCAGAAAAGTCTGTGATGAATACACCGCAAAAAATCCGCACAAGCCAAGATTTGTTGCAGGATCAATTGGGCCAACAAACAGAACGGCAAGTTTAAGTCCGGATGTCAATGATCCTGGATACCGCGCGATTACTTTCGAAGAATTGAGATTGGCGTACAAACAGCAGTCAGAAGCTTTGCTTGATGGAGGTTCAGATATTCTTTTGGTAGAAACAATTTTCGATACTCTGAATGCAAAAGCTGCGTTGTTTGCCATCGACGAAATTCAGGAAGAAAGGGGAATTGAAATTCCAATCATGGTTTCGGGAACGATTACAGATGCCTCTGGAAGAACTTTGAGCGGACAAACTGCGGAAGCATTTTTAATCTCAGTTTCGCATTTGAATTTATTGAGTGTAGGATTCAACTGTGCTTTGGGTGCAAATCAGTTAACACCATATTTAGAAACGTTGGCTCATAATTCAGAATTCTGTGTTTCAGCATATCCAAATGCAGGATTACCCAACGCATTCGGTCAATACGACGAATCGCCTGAGCAAATGGCAAGTCAGATCAGAGAATATGTAGAAAAAGGATTGATTAATATCATCGGCGGATGCTGCGGAACGACTCCGGAACATATCAAAGCAATCGCCGATTTAGTAGATAAATACGAGCCAAGGAAATTTAATGTAACAGCATAACAATCTATCAACGTAGCAATTAGTTTCATTATTAAATGATATTAAAACCGTTATTGGTAAATCGTTACATTGGTAAATTGTTACATTTATAAATATGAAATATTTAAAATTATCAGGCCTCGAGCCTTTGATTATAACTCCCGAAAGTAATTTCATCAATGTTGGTGAAAGAACGAATGTTGCCGGATCCAAAAAGTTTTTAAGGTTAATTAAAGAAGAAAAATTTTCTGAAGCTTTAGATATTGCAAGAGATCAGGTGGATGGCGGAGCTCAGATCCTTGACGTGAATTTTGATGACGGTTTGATCGATGGAAAAGCTTCCATGATCAAATTCCTGAATTTGATTGGCTCCGAACCAGATATTTCCAAAATTCCGATTATGGTCGATTCCTCCAAATGGGAAATTCTGGAGGCAGGACTTCAAGTTGTTCAGGGTAAATGCGTGGTGAATTCCATCAGTTTAAAAGAAGGGAAAGAAGAGTTTGTAAAACACGCCAAAGCCATCAAAAGATACGGAGCGGCGGTTATCGTTATGGCTTTTGATGAAGTCGGACAAGCCGATAATTATGAAAGAAGACTAGAAATCACGCAAAGATCTTATGATATTTTGGTCAACGAAGTTAAATTTCCCGCTGAAGATATTATTTTCGATTTAAATATATTCCCCGTTGCAACAGGAATGGACGAACACAGTCGCAACGCAATCGATTTCATTGAAGCAACAAGATGGGTAAGACAAAATCTTCCGTATGCTTCGGTAAGTGGAGGAGTTTCCAATGTTTCATTTTCTTTCCGTGGAAATGATACAGTGCGAGAAGCGATGCATTCGGTATTCCTTTATCACGCCATCCAGGCCGGAATGAATATCGGAATTGTAAATCCGGCATTGCTTGAGGTTTATGATCAAATTAATAAGGAACTTCTCGAGCTTGTAGAAGATGTAATTCTCGACAAAAGAGAAGATGCTACCGAAAGACTTTTAGATTATTCTGAACGAAATAAATCAGTTAAAAAAGAAAAAGTTGAAGAATTAGAATGGCGAACTTATCCTTTGCAGGAGAGAATCACGCATTCTTTGGTGAAGGGTATTGACCGTTTTATAGAAGAAGATGTAGAAGAAGCCAGACTGCAGTCTGCAAGACCACTTCACGTTATCGAAGTCAATCTGATGACCGGAATGGGCGTTGTCGGAGATCTTTTCGGAAGCGGAAAAATGTTTCTTCCGCAGGTGGTGAAGTCAGCGAGGGTAATGAAGAAAGCCGTAGCTTATCTGCAGCCGTTTATTGAAGCTGAAAAAGATGTGGCCCAGAAACCTAACGGAAAAATTTTGATGGCAACCGTAAAAGGCGATGTTCACGATATTGGAAAAAATATTGTGAGTGTAGTGTTGGGTTGTAATAATTACGATATTGTCGATTTGGGAGTGATGGTTCCTGCCGAGAAAATTATTCAGGCAGCGATCGATCATAATGTAGATGTCATCGGTTTGAGCGGATTGATTACCCCAAGTTTGGATGAAATGGTGTACATCGCTTCAGAATTGGAAAGACAAAACTTGAATTTTCCTTTGCTGATTGGTGGTGCAACAACTTCAAAGGCACATACCGCAGTAAAGATTGATTTAAAATATAAAAATGCAGTCGTTCACGTGAATGACGCCTCCAGAGCGGTGAATGTGGTAAGTTCATTGCTGGGAGACCGAAACAAGGAATACGTAGATGATCTGAAAAGTGATTATTCAGATTTCAGAGAAAAATTCCTGAACAGGCAGGTTGATAAAAACTACGTTTCGATCGAAGATGCCCGAAAAGATAAGTTTAAAATCGATTGGGAAAATGAAGAAATTTTCACTCCAAATAATTTAGGAATTCAGGTTTTTGAAAATCAGGATTTGGAAGAATTGATTCCGTTCATCGACTGGTCACCGTTTTTCAGAAGTTGGGATCTTCATGGAAAATATCCGAACATTTTTGATGATGAGGTTGTGGGTGAGCAGGCAAAAGAATTATTTGCAGACGGTCAGAAAATTGTAAAGAAAATTGTTGATGAAAAACTGTTGGTTGCCAAAGCGATTTTTGGAATTTTTAAAGCCAATTCTAACGAAACTGATGATATTTTAATTTATGATGAAAATGATCAGGGAAAAGTTAAGTTTTTAACGCTGAGACAACAGGTTCAGAAATCAAAAGGCAAAGATTATATCGCATTAAGCGATTTTATTGCGCCTCAGAGCTCAGGAAAAACCGACTACATGGGTGCCTTCTGCGTTTGCACAGGTTTCGGAACTGATGAATTGTCGGATCAGTATGAAAAAGACAATGACGACTACAATGCCATCATGGTAAAAGCGATTGCCGACCGTTTTGCTGAAGCTTACACTGAATTTTTACATAAAAAAGTGCGTACAGAATATTGGGGTTATGCTAATCAGGAAAATTTAAGCAATGAAGATTTAATTGCTGAAAAATACAAAGGAATTCGTCCTGCGCCAGGTTATCCAGCCTGTCCGGATCATTTGGAAAAACACGCAATTTGGGATTTGTTGAAAGTGGAAGAAAACATCGGGGTTTATCTTACTGAAAGTTTAGCCATGTTCCCAACAGCAGCTGTTTCCGGATATTATTTTGGAAGTCCGCACGCCAAATATTTCGGTTTGGGGAAGATTTCGGAAGACCAATTAAAAGAATATTCTGTAAGAAAGGGAATTTCTTTGAAGGAAGCGAGAAAATGGCTGAACCCGAATTTAGCAGACGGAATTTAGATTTGGTTTATGATTCGGCGGCGGCTTGCCGCCGCCGAATCATAAAAATTATTTAAAAAATTAAAACTTACTATTTATTAAATGAAAATCACAGATCATATAAAAAACGCCAACGGCAAAACCTTATTTTCTTTAGAGGTTGTTCCACCTCAAAAAGGAATCGGGATTGAAGATTTATATACTAACATCGACCCTTTAATGGAATTTAAACCTCCATTTATCGACGTGACGACTTCAAGAGAAGAATATATTTACATCGACAAAGGAAATGGTTTGATGGAGCGTCGTATTACAAGAATGCGCCCCGGAACTTTAGGTATTTGTGCGGCAATTCAGCATAAATATAATGTTGATACCGTTCCACACTTACTTTGTGGTGGGTTTACAAAAGAAGAAACCGAATATCTTTTGGTAGACTGTATGTATTTGGGAATCGACAACATTATGGCACTTCGTGGGGATGCGATGAAAGGGCATCAGTATTTTGAAGCGACTCCCGGAGGTCACGCAAGTGCGATGGATTTGGTAAACCAGATCAATAATTTGGGAAGAGGGAAATATCTTCATGACGATCAGGCTTGTGATGATCACAACAAATTCTGCATCGGTGTTGCGGGTTATCCTGAAAAACACATGGAAGCTCCGTCAATGAATTACGATCTGAAATGGCTGAAACAAAAAGTAGATGCAGGTGCAGATTACATCGTAACCCAAATGTTTTTTGATAATAAAAAATATATCGAGTTTGTTACTAAAGCCCGTGAAATGGGAATTACTGTTCCAATTATTCCAGGAATTAAACCGATTGCTACAAAAAAACATTTGAAACTATTGCCTCAGGTTTTCAAAATAGATTTACCCGAAGATTTAATCAATGCTGTAGAAAGTGCAAAAAATAATGAAGCCGTAAAACAAATCGGTGTAGAGTGGGCAATCAGCCAATGCAAAGAATTGCTTGATTTTGGCGTTCCCGTCCTGCATTTTTACTCGATGGGTAAAAGTGATAATATTAAAAAAGTGGCTGGAGAGCTGTTTTAAATAGTTAGTAAAAGTGAAGAGATAGGGCTTTAGAAATTTTTCTAAAGCCCTATTGTTTATATTTCGTTTTGATATTTCAAAAGTTGATCAAAAACACTTTTTGTTGTCGGTTTTGAAGAGTTGGTATTAAAAATAAACATTCCGCTGTCGATGTTGAAAAAGTATTTCTTTGTTTCGTCGCTTACCGAAAACCATTTCAATAGACCATTCACAAGATTGATATCTTCCCATTTAATCGAACAGTCATCTAAATTAAAGGTGTGCGGGTTTTGATTTAAAGTATCTCTGAAAATAATCTTTCGCTCTTCTACATAAATAATTCCGCTTCCCTGAAATGCTTTCAGTTTAAAAAATTGATCCTGAGTATTTCCCATATTGTAACGCACAAAGGCATAATATTCGGGTGTTCCAATTTGTTCCAAAAGAATTTTTTGTTTCTTCTTTCTGCTTTGCGCAGCTAAATAGGCAATCAGAAAAATAATTGCAGGAATAGATAAGATGAAAAAGAGAAATACAATAAAGAAAAATACTAATGAATCCATAATTATGTTTTTTTAAATTTAAACCGTTGGGTGCTTCTCAAACTCTTTGGTTTGATCAAATAAATACCTAAAAGTCGCCAGTTTTCTGGTCACTTCAGTCTCCAAATGTTTGGCCAGACCCAGCATTTTTGGATTGAAATCACCGATCCACTGCATTTCAAAATCTTCAAATTTCGTTGCCACACGGAAGTGGTTGGCGGCTTCTACGATGAGGTAGCCTTCAACACCTTTGTTTTGCCACTCCGGAAGAACTCCAAAAATCAAACCAACGAACTTAGAATTGTGCTTAAAAGTTTTATAATACAAAAACTTCAGTTTATCCCAAATCCCAAATTTTCCATTTAAATATTTAAACCATTGATTGAGATCAGGAATATTAATCCACATCGCAACCGGATTTCCACTTTCGTAAGCGAACCACGCAATGTGTTCGTTCATCACGGGTTTCATGTTGTTGAAAAGCTTTTTTACGTCATTCAGCGACATTTGCTTTCCGCCACCGTGGCTTTCCCAGGATTTATTGTAAATGGTATAAAAATCTTCTGCAAACTTATTTATATTCGCTTTTGTAACACGTTTTGAAGAAAAATTTTCATTTTTAGAATGCTTGGCGTGCATGATATTGAAAATTCTTGAAGTAGGAGCGTGAGCCTTTCTGCTGAAACATAACTGATTAAAATAAATTTCGAATCCGTAATTCTCAAAAAGTTCTTTATAGTAAGGATAATTGTAATTCATGCCGTACAAAGGTTCAGAAAAGCCTTCAATCAGAACTCCCCAGAATTTATCACGTTCTCCGAAATTAATCGAGCCATCCATCGCTTCCATTCCTCTTTCCTGAAGCCAGTTTTTACAGTGGCTAAAAATAAAATTGGCTGTTTCCTGATCATTGATACAGTCGAAAAAACCAATGCCACCTGTAGGTTGCTTTTCGATATACTGTTTATTCACAAAAACGGCAACTTTTCCTACAGTCTCACCGTCTTTATTTTTAAATAAAAAACGCTTGCTTTCACCATTTGCAAAGCATTTGTTCACACTGTCGTCAAAAACGCTCTCAATGTCTTTATCTAATGGTCGGATATACGATTTATCGCCTTTGTAAAGTCTGGCAGGAAACTCCAGAAACTCTTTCTTTTGTGCGTTATTCAGTACTTCTTCTGCAATGACCATAATATTTTAGAATAATAGATGTGAAAGGTAATTCAAATTTGAGCTAAATTAAAATATAGAATTAATTTTATCCGTATTTTTGTTGCAAAATAAATAAAAATGGTTGATTTTACCGATAACGATGATGATATTTTCACAGGGAAAGAGCATACGCCGATTCGTGAAGATGCTTTTGAGAAATCGCCACAAGAAAAAATAGAAAAAATTACCCAGCTTTTTGGAGAAATCATGGAAACTCTTGGTCTTGATATGACCGACGATTCTTTGAAAGATTCTCCGAAACGTGTTGCTAAAATGTATGTGAATGAAATTTTCGGAGGACTTCTTCCAGAAAATAAACCCGGAATTTCTACATTTTCAAACAAATATAAATACCGCCAGATGTTGGTGGAAAAGGATATCACCGTATATTCTTTCTGCGAGCATCACTTTTTGCCAATCATCGGAAGAGCGCACGTTGCTTATATTTCAAGCGGTGATGTGATCGGACTTTCTAAGATCAACAGAATTGTAGATTATTATGCAAAAAGACCACAGGTTCAGGAGAGATTAACGATGCAGATTGTTGATGCTTTGAAAGATGCGCTAGGAACTCAGAATGTTGCTTGTATTATTGATGCAAAACATCTTTGTGTAAATTGCAGAGGAATAAAAGACACCGCAAGTTCAACCATCACAGCCGAATTAAGCGGGATTTTCAGAACCAACCCTATTACGAGGCAAGAGTTTCTGCATTATGTGGGAAGTCATGCTAAACTTGATTATTAGTTTATTGTAAATGGATTATCAAATACTTAAAAATATAATAGACGAAGAACTTCATAGATTTGAAAACATTTCTGAAGAAGAATGGTCGCATAAAATTTCACCTGAAAAATGGTCAAAAAAAGAAATTTTGGGTCATCTTTGTGATAGTGCTTTATCGAATATCAGAAGATTTGTGATTACTCAGTATAAAGAAAATGACAATATTGTTTATGACCAGAATTTTTGGGTAAAAGCTCAGAATTATCAGAATGTTCCGACCTTAGATATTATCAATTTATGGAAATTTCTGAATTTTCAAATTGTACATACGGTCGAAAATATTCCTGATGAAGCTTTGCAGAGAACTTGTGACATGACAAAAGTTGAGCCTCAGGTTTTTACCTTAGAATTTATTATCAAAGATTATATTGATCATTTACAACATCATTTAAAAGCTATTTAGTAATGATAAAATTTAAAAAAGTTTCAGATAAGATTTTTGTAATGACAATTATTTGTTGTTGCTGATTTTGCTGTTGAAAGATTCTGATCTTTCAATTAATTTAAAAACTTTAAGACTAGATTAAAAATCATTACATCAAAAACAAAAACGATGCAACTAAAAATATACAATTCGCTTACAGCGGAAAAAGAAATATTCACTCCGATTTTAGAAGGAAACGTCGGGATGTACGTTTGTGGACCAACCGTTTACAGCAATGTACATTTGGGAAATGTGCGAACTTTCCTTTCTTTCGATTTTATCTACAGAAGCTTAATGCATTTGGGATATAAAGTACGATATGTAAGAAATATTACTGATGCAGGACACCTTACCGATGATGGAGACGTGAACAACGACAGATTTGTCAAGCAAACACGGTTGGAGAAATTGGAGCCAATGGAAATCGTGCAGAAATACACGGTCGATTTTCATAAAGTTTTGGAGATGTTTAATCTTCTTCCTCCGAATATTGAACCTACAGCTACAGGTCACATTGTCGAACAAATCGAATTGACTCAGAAATTAATCGAAAAAGGTTTTGCTTACGAAAGTAACGGTTCGGTTTATTTTGATGTTTTAGAGTATAATAAAAGAGGGCTGAACTACGGTGAGTTGTCAAAACGTAATATCGAAGAACTTTTTGCCAACACCAGAGATCTTGACGGACAGGGAGAAAAGAAAAACCCACAGGATTTTGCGCTTTGGAAAAAAGCTTCCCCAGCACACATCATGCGTTGGAATTCTCCCTGGGGAGAAGGTTTCCCGGGATGGCATCTTGAATGTACAGCGATGAGTACTAAATATCTGGGCGATAAATTCGACATCCATGGAGGTGGAATGGATTTGAAATTCCCTCACCATGAATGTGAAATAGCACAAGGGAAAGCTTGCAACGATGTAGAACCGGTGAATTACTGGATGCACGCCAATATGCTGACGATGAATTCTCAGCGTATGAGTAAGTCTACAGGGAATTATATTTTACCTAAACAATTGGTTTCAGGAGACAATGATTTCTTCGAAAAACCTTTTCATCCAACAATCGTTCGTTTCTGCTTTCTACAGGCACATTATAGAAGTGTTTTAGATATTTCTAATGACGCAATGATCGCCAGCGAAAAAGGATTTACAAGATTAATGGAGGCAATTAAAATATTAAATTCAATTACTCCAAATGACCAGAAAGAATCTGATTTTAATCTTAAAGAATGGAAAACTAAAGCTTATGACGCGCTGACTGATGATTTCAATTCTCCGGTTTTGATTGCGCATTTATTTGAAGCTGTAAAATTTATTTTTGCTTTAAAAGATGAAAAAGAAACAGTTTCAACTGAAGATTTAGCAGAGTTAAAATCAACTTTAAATGCTTTGATATTTGATGTATTGGGACTTCAGGCAATTGAAGAAAACAATAATGAAAAATTGGATCAGACATTGCAGGTTTTAATCGAACTAAGAAATCAGGCTAGAAAATCTAAAAACTTCGAACTTTCAGACCAGATCAGAGATAAACTCTTGGCTGAAGGTATTGAGTTGAAAGACGGAAGAGGCGGAACTTCTTACGTGTTAAATTAGGAAAAAGTTTATCAAATTATATCTCTCGCAGATTTTGCAAATTACGCAGATTTTTAAACAAAATTTTCTGCTTGATCTGCAAAATCTGCGAGAGTTTTTTTACCAATCATTAATCTTTTGTTCAGTAGTTTGGGTGAAGTCGAAAAGATTATCAAAAGTTACATCTATTATTTTGGCTTTTGATTTTTTAAAATTGCTTTTAATCTTTCCATATTTGTCTAAAGCAATGTCTTCGAGTGAAGAGTTTTGGTTTCCGGTAACAGGTATGTTTCCTATTAATAATGTATAATCTCCACCTTGTGATGTTATACTGCGAGCTGTCGCACGATATCTACCATCTTTGAATTCAATATTAAAAAATCCAGAAAATCTTACATCATCACTTAAGGCTTCAGGTGTTCCTAACAGTGAATAACCAGCCTTTTTATGATCCATAACAAGATTTGAAACGTGTCCTTCAATAATGTCTTCTTTTATTTCTGTAATCAATAAATTATTTCGTTTTTTAATCAATGCAATAATTTTTTCTTGAGTGTTTGATGTGGAATAAATTTTTCGCCAACTAACTTGCGAATTTTCAACAATGAAATTCTCCATTTGACCTGAAACAGATATTGAAAAAAGAATAAAAAAAATATAGATTTTCTTCATATTATTTTTTTTCAAATTTAAATAATTATTTTTTTAACCAAATAAAAAATTGTTTAACTTAGTAACACTAAAACAATTACAAATAAAATATTTATCATATGAAAAAACATTTATTCCCTATTCTTCTCTTATTACTTGGAAATACAGTTAATGCACAGCAAGATTTTTTTGCGCTGGCAGGTAAGGATTCTCCAAGAATTGAGTTCAGTGATTTCCGTGCAATGAATGCAGACGGAACTTCCGGTCAAAGTATTTTTGGCGTTTCTTCTGAAGCTCATGTGATGTCTCAGGAAAGAAAATCTTCGGTTACAGAAGATAAAACGTCATACAATCATGCCCAGTCGATGACTCTAGCGGCTTTGGCTTATGATTCTTCTGGTAACAATTTGGTGTATATGCCGATGTTTTCCTCCAATGTTTACGTTTTAAATCAAAAAACGAAGGAAATTACATTGGTAGAAAATAAGATTGCCACAGTAACATCTTGTGATATCAATTCTCACATTACCCGGATGACCACCGGTTATGATGGAAATATTTATGCCATCAACAATGCTGGAACTCAGTTTATTCAGATTAGTAAAAAGAACAATCAGTACATTGTAAACGACCTTGGAATTATCAAAGATGATGCTGCAAATGGTAAGAATTCTTTCACAGCTATGGAAAGCGGTTTTGGTGGAGATATGATTGCTGACGGAGATAATAATTTCTATGTGTTCTCAACTGCAGGAAACGTTTTTAAAGTTTCAACGAAAGAATTAAAGGCAAAATTTGTCGGCAAAATATCAGGACTTCCTGAAACGTATTCTGTAAACGGAGCAGCCGTGAATTCTAAAGGTAAAGTGGTAATTGCAAGTGCAAAAGGAGCGGCTTTATACGAACTAAGCCTTGATAATCTTGAAGCAAAACAACTTCCTGGCGAAACTAACCTGCATATTTACGATTTGGCAAGTAAGTATTTTGTCAATGACAGAGCAGCTTCTGCAACTGTTTTTGCTAATTTAGATGTATATCCGACGAAAGTTGATGAGCATTTCATTTATGTCAATGTGAATGACAAATCGGTAAAAGGAAACATCAAAATAAATGTTTTTGATTTGTCAGGAAAAGCTGTTTTGACGCAGAAATTATCTGTGAAAGAAGGTCAATTAAACCAACAGGTTGATCTTAAAAATTTAGTAAGTGGTTCGTATCTCGTCAATATTACAGATGAAGCCGGTAAAGCTTTATTGAATAAAAAAATTCTTGTAACAGAATAAATTTTGATTTTTTAAATGATTAGAAGAACCTTTTTTCAAACTTGAAAAAAGGTTTTTTTAATGATAATTTGACATTGTAACCATTTGTATTTCAATTTTAAAACTGTATTTTTATCAAAAAATAGATAGATGAAATTATATTTTAACGTTAGCTATCGGGCAAAAGCTGGTGAAAATCTGCAGTTGAAGATTAGCGAAAATGGCAATGCGTCTAAAATTCACGCCATGTTTTATACAGAAGATGGCTTTTGGAAATGCGAAGTAGATTATTTTTCAAAATCAATTTCTTACCATTATCAGCTTGTTGACGATAAAAATAATGTCGTAAGACAAGAATTTGTTTCTCATGAATTGGGTTTTCCTCATAACTACAAAGAGTTTTTGATCTTTGATCAGTGGAACAGTAAAAACTTCCCTGAAAATTATCTCAATAATAAAATATTACATAATAAACTCAATCAGTTTGGTCCGAAAAAGTTATCTGTTCTTAAGAAGCATAGTCATTTATTCAGAATTGAAGCACCTATTTACAATCCAAATTGGGAAATCGTCTTGTTTGGAAATGCGGAATCTTTAGGAAATTGGGATTATAACAAAGCCGTTCATCTTTCCCAGACTGATTTTGGTATTTGGGAAACGTCTGTAGAAATCCCTGAGAATCATTTAATTCAATACAAATATGCGATTTTTGACAAAGATGCAGGAAAAGTCATTGATGTAGAGAGCGGAGAAAACAGGTACACGATTCCTAATCTTCAGAAAGATGTTTTACAAATTTGTGCAGATCATTACTTTAAATTTAAGTCTTACCAAATGTACCACGATGCGGGAGTTGCGGTTCCTGTATTCTCTTTGCGAAGTGAGGAGGGTTTTGGAGTTGGTGAGTTTTCAGATTTAAAAAAATTGGCAGATTGGGCTAATGAAACGTCATTAGGTATTATTCAGATTTTACCGATCAATGATACAACAGCAAACTATTCTTGGACAGATTCTTATCCTTATGCTGCAGTTTCTGTGTATGCTTTACATCCGCAGTATATTTCAATTCAAAATTTAGATTACAAATTACCTAAGGATTTAGTTAAAGAATTTGAGGCTGAACAATCAGAATTAAATTCTTTAGATTTAATTGATTATGAAAAGATGATTTCTTGTAAATGGAAATATCTTAAAGCGGTTTTTAATCTAGAAAAAGAAAAGATTTATAAAGACCGAAACTTTAAAAAGTTTTTAAAGGATAATGAAACCTGGCTTTTACCATATTCGGCTTTTTGCGTTTTAAGAGATAAATATAAAACACCAAACTTCAATAACTGGAAAACCCATAAAAAATATATCGCAGGAAAAATAGCGCCATTTTTCTCTGTTAAGAGTAAAGATTATGATGCTTCAATGCTTCATGCCTGGGTGCAGTTTCAACTTCATCAACAACTGAAAGATGCTGTCGACTATATTCATAGTTTAGGAGTTTCTTTAAAAGGAGATTTGCCAATTGGTATTTACAGACATTCTGTAGAAGCATGGACGGAACCTGAATTATTCGGAATGGATTTTCAGGCAGGTGCACCGCCAGATCAGTTTACTGAACTTGGACAAAACTGGGAATTCCCGACCTATAATTGGGATGCTATGAAAGCTGATGATTTCCAGTGGTGGAAAAACAGATTTAAAGCATTGGAGCAATATTTTGATGCGATGAGAATCGATCATATTCTCGGGTTTTTCAGAATTTGGAGAATGCCAATTTCTGCAACGCAAGGGATTTTAGGGTATTTTTACCCGGCTATTCCTGTTGTCTTGGAAGAATTTAAAGCAAGGCATATTCCTTTTGATTTCGACAGATACTGTAAGCCGTTTATCAACGATTTGATACTTTGGAATTATTTCGGAGAGCAAAGTAATAAGGCTTTAGAATTTTTAAATAATAATTTAGACGGAACCTATTCTTTCAAAGAAGAATTTGATACTCAAAGAAAGCTTGCAGACTATTTTAAGAAAAAAACTGTGGGTTCTATAGAAGAACAATTGATTTTGCTTTGTGCCAATGTTTTGTTTTTAACTGAGGAAAGAGATGAGCAAACGGTGTATCATCCGAGATTTAATGCATTTAAAACTGAATCGTATAAATATCTTTCAGATTGGGAGAAAAAGGCAATTTATGAATTGTATCAGGATTATTTCTTCAAGAGACAAGATTTTATGTGGAAAGAAAAGGCAATGGAAAAGCTTCCGGTCATTTTAAACTCTACAAAAATGTTGATTTGCGGAGAAGATTTAGGAATGGTTCCGGATTGTGTTCCTGAAGTGATGGATGAATTGGCGATTGTTGCTTTGAAAGTTCAGAGAATGCCATCAGAACAGATTCCTTTTTACAATCCTAAAAATGCGGGTTATCTGAATGTGGTCACAGCTTCATCTCACGACAGTTCAACACTGCGACAATGGTGGAAAGAAAATTCTGAATTAACTCAGCGATTTTATAATCAGCAATTGATGCAGTATGGTAAAACTCCTGAGAATTTAGAACCTCATTTGGCTGAAATCATTATGAAACAACATCTGTACAATGATGCGATGCTTGCAATTTTTCCGATTCAGGAATTCTTTGCAACAGATGAAAAATTGACCAATCCCAATATGGATAATGAAAGAATTAATAATCCTTCAGTATTTCCGCACTATTGGCGGTACAGAATGCATTTATATGTAGAAAGTTTAACGGAAAATGAATCTTTTAATCAAAAAATTTCAGATTGGAACAAAGACAGTGGTCGTGCTTGATGAAAATAATGGTATTGATTATCAGTTGATTAAAATATTTATAAAAGAAGTTTTACTTTAGGGTTTAACTTCTTTTTTTTCTTTACATCCAAAAGACAAGAATGAGAGTTCTGAACAATTAACTAATTAATGCTTATAGAAATGAAAAAAATACTTTTGGGATTTGCTTTGACTTTAGCGACTTTGTCGTTTGCTCAGCAATATCCAAATAACGGATATGGAAATGACGGATACGGAGATAATGACGGATATTACTCTGATCAGGATGATCAAAACTATTTCCCGGACGATTATTACTACAATTATCCTCAGGATTATTATCCTCAAGATTATTATCAGAGTCAGTACAGCGATTATAGAAATAGTATAGTCAATATCAATTGGAATGTTTTCTTCCAGCAAAATAGATTAAACCGTTGGCAAATTGATCAGATTTTATATTTGAACAACCTGTACTCAAGCTTTTCCGGATGGAATAATTTTTACAGATATAACCCAGACAGATGGTATTATGACAGATTCTATGCCATGGAAAGAATTTTAGGACCAAGAGTGTTTGTTGTTTTCCAAAACAATTATTATCACAGACAAAGTCCGATTGTTTATTTCCAAAACTATAGAAGAACATATTATTCGCCGAGGTTTAGGGTAATGCCAAGATACAGAAATGTAAATATTAATGTTTACAGAGTAGACAGAAACAGTTTCAGAAGAAATGATAACCCTACTTTGAATGTAGTTAGAAATTCAGGATTCAGAAATGGAAATAACAATAATTCCGGTGGATTTAGAAATCAAAATAATGCAGTGAGAGGAAATAATGGAAATAGTGGTGGTTTCAGAAATTCTGATAATGGAGTTCGAGGTAATAACGGCGTAAGAGGTAATAACGGAAATGGTGGAATGAGAGGAAACGAAAATGCCGGCGGTGGATTTAGAAATAATAATAGATCCGAAGCGAGTACACCGAGAGCTGCTGAACCGAGAAGGTCTGAAAATAATGGTACAAGAGGAAACGGAGGATTCAGATCTCAGCAAAGAGGCGAAAGTGCCAGCCCTAGACAAAATAGCACACCAAGACAACAAAACAGTGGAGGTGAAGGAAGAAGTTCAGGTGGCTTCAGAAACAGCTTAGTTAGAAATTAGTTTTCATATATTATATTTGAGTGGTGTGGAGATTGGGTTTTATTACCTAATCTCCTTTTATTTAATATAAATTATAAAAATATTAATATTAAAATTTAACATTATTTATGAATTTAGCATTTAACTTTACTTAAAAATGCATATCAAATAGATATAACAAAACAATTAATTAATTTAAAACAAAATGAAAAAATTAGTATTAGCAATAGCGTTTATCGGAATGGGAAGTTTTGCAATGGCTCAACAGGTTCCTCAGGATAAAAAAATAAACAGAGAGGAAATGAAGCAGAAGATGCAGCAAAAAGAGCAGGAAAGAATGGCTGAAATGCAGAAAGAGCTGAATTTAAATCAAAGTCAAATTGCTCAAATCAAAGGTCTTCATGAAAAAAGAAAAGCTGAAATGAAGAATGACTTCGAAAAAAATAAAGAGCAGAGACAAGCGAGAATGGAACAGATGAAGGCAAAAAGACAGCAGATGGATAATGATATGAAAAAGATTCTTTCGCCGGAACAATATGATAAATGGCAAGCCGGAAAAAAAGCAAAAATGGAAGAAAGAAGAGCGATGATGAAAGAAAAAGGTTTTAAGGGTGACAGAAAAATAAGACATGGTTTGAAACCAGCACCTCAAGCCCAAGTAAACTGATAGTTTATAATTTTGATTTTTTAATGTTATGAGGGTGGAAGCAATTCCATCCTTTTTTGTATTCAATCTAAATCTAAATTTGGCTGAAAACTTTTCAATTCGCCTTATAATGCGTAATTTTGAGTATAAATTTTTATTATGGTAAGCGAAAAAATAGCACAGTTAATAAACGAACAAATAGCTCACGAGCAATATGCTGCTCAATATTATCTTTCAATGTCTGCATGGTTTTCTGCAAAAGATCTTGATGGAATTGCCAATTACTTCAGAGTTCAATGTAAAGAAGAATTGATGCACGCAGATAAAATGTTTGATTTTCTAAACGATGTAGGAGGTCAAATCATCATTGGTGAAATTGCAAAACCACCTTATGAATTTAATGATGCAGTTGATATTTTTGAAAAAGCTCTTGAGCACGAGAAAAAAGTAACAAAAAGTATTTTTAACATCGTAAAAAATGCAAATGATGAGGGAGATTTTGCTACAACTTCTTTCTTACAATGGTTCATTAACGAGCAAGTGGAAGAGGAAGCGAGTGCATCACAGTACGTGACCAAAATTAAGATGGTTTGTGATAATCCATCAGCATTGTATCTTTTTGATCAGGAGCTGGCACAGAGAGTTTTTGTACCAGATACGAAGGCTTAATTTATTTAGGAATATAAACAAGTATCGGGGGGCCCCAAACAGCCCCCCCAAAAATTTAAGGTTAAATTTAAAAAAGGTTTAAAAAAAAATACTATGTTTTATTTTTTTTTTTAATAAAAACTTTTAGGGGCGCCACAAATGGTCCCCCCGATACTTTGTAAGGTAATTTGGAAATCAGGTTACAAATAAATCAACTGCGTCTTCAAAACTTTCATTCCCAAACTCTCCAGTACAGCTTTATACGTTTCAATCTGTTTTTCATTCTTTTCAGATTCTTGTCCGGTTTTAAAATCTACAATAATACAACCTTTGTCGCCTTTTAAAATACGGTCTGGACGGTAAATTTTACTGATTCCTCTTTCGGAAATCATGATGTCTTTTTCGTTAATCACTTCCCATTTTTCATCAAAAAACTCAGAATGTTTTGTAATAATTTCTTTTAAAGCGAGGTGAATTTCTTCCTTTTCCTTTAAAGTAATCTGACCTTCCAAAGTGTAAGCTTCTAATACTTTCTCGATGTCTTTTTCAGTATTTATTTTAGATAATAATTCGTGGACAAAAATTCCGGTTCGCACTTTTTTATTTCTTTCCTGGTAGGTTTTCGAAGGTGTCGCAATTTTGATAGAAGTGCTTTTTTCGTGCTTGCTACTCAGATTCTCTATGTCTTTGGTTTTGTAAGATGAAGTTTTGTGTTTGGTGTGTTTTACCAGCATTTCAGGTTTTGTTTCATACAAATCAAACTCATCGAGATTTTCAGAATTCTTTGATTGAATAAATTCTAAAATCTCCAGATTATTCGAGGTTTTATTGGCTTTCTGAAGATAAAAGAAAAGCTGTTCCACTGGTCTTGTTGTCGCAACATATTGCAGGCAAAGTCGGTCAACGAAATTTTTGTAGGAATTAATTTTGTTAAATTTTTCAATTTCCGGATCGTAGGCT
This sequence comes from Chryseobacterium aahli, assembly GCF_022699665.1. GTDB lineage: Bacteria > Bacteroidota > Bacteroidia > Flavobacteriales > Weeksellaceae > Chryseobacterium > Chryseobacterium aahli. The sequence goes on from NZ_JALDNB010000005.1 coordinate 46,839, forward strand.
TCGAGATTTTTATTAAACTGATTAATGTTCACTGACTTCAGGGCTTCATCGCCGTCGGTATCAAACCAATTATTAAACTGACTGTCAGAGTTTTTGTTTTCCAAAGGAATAAAAACCACCGGAAATTCCAGACCTTTCGCTTTGTGAATCGTCATAATCTGAATGGCGTCAATGTTTTCAGAAGCCTGAATGGTGTGTTTTGAGGCTTCTTCATCCCAGTATTTCAAAAATTCTTTAGTACTTGCACCTGCATTTTGAGTGAAATTGAAAAGCATTTCCAGAAAATTTAAAAGAAAATCAGTTTCCTTGTTCTCAACCGCAAATTCGTTGATGTAGTATTCAACAAAATTGTAGAGATTAAATTTTGGGAAGTTATCCTGTTTCAGTTTTAAAGCATATTTATTTTGAATAAATTCTAAAATTTCTTCGTGAGTATTGATAGCTAGAATCTCTTTGATATCTAAACTGAAATCAGCCATCGTAATTCTGCCCAAACGGTTCAGATAAAACATCAGCATGATCAAATGAGGTTTGTTTTTAGGATTAGTTTCCCATCTCAAAAACTGAATGACCGCCTGCAGAGTATTCGATAATTCTAAGGTCAAACCTTTGTCGGAAATAGTTTTGATATTCGTTTCTTCACCTCTGTAGTTTACTTTTAAATTACCTAATTTCTGAGAATAACTGAAAATATCAAAGTTACCACGGCAGAGAATCGTGATGTCTGAAAATCTAAATCCGTTATCGAGACATTCCTGAATATCTTTCTGCATTTTGTAGGAAACATCATTGTAAAAATCTTCTTTCGTAAGGTTTTCAATTAAATTAACTTTTACACGACCGTCAATTTTAGATTTTGAATTTTGCTCAGCATCAATTCCAAAAATATTTTTATGTTCTTCTTCTAAATCGATTGAGTGAAATTGATAAAGCTCATTATTAAACTGAACAATATTCTTCGCACTTCGCCAATTGTCTTTTAAAACTAATAATTCAGCTTCTTTAGGAGAAATTTCTTTTTTATTGATAATATCAAGCATGAGCTTACTCTCGCCACCTCTGAAACGGTAAATACTCTGCTTCGGATCGCCAACCAAAGTGAAAGAAGTGTTTTCTGTCGAAACACTGTGATCTCTCAACGGCATGAAATTCTGCCACTGCAGTTCTGATGTATCCTGAAATTCATCAAAGAAATAATGCTGAAACTGCGAACCTACTTTTTCATAAATAAAAGCTGAAGGTTCATTCTTTAAGTTTTCGTTGATAAGAATGTTGAATTTTGAAAGCAGGACCAAATCATTTTCATCTTCAATTTTTTTCAACTCATCTTGGATGTCTTTATTAACTTTCAAAGGAAGCAAAGCCGACAGAATCTTCTCCTTTTTCTGAGTTTCAATAAATAAAAGAATCAGCTGCATTCTGTTTTCCAAAAGCTGCTCGAGAATTTCAAAAATCTCGGACTCTTTATGTTTTGATTTTGCTGCCGCTCCTTTTTGAATATTGTTTAAAGCACTTTCTTCATTTGTCGGAAAAGGAAATCCGGGTCTTTTTTTGCTATAGAAATCTATAATTTTAGTAAAAAATCCGCCAATCCCATTTTTGCCTTGAGAAAAATCTTCAACTTCAATATTTTTTGATTTAAAAAGTTCGATAGACTGTGTTGCAATTTCTACTGAACGTTTTTTATTGGTGACAATTTCTTTTCGAAGCGTATTTTTAATGTCTTCATATTTGCTATCATCAAAACTCTTGTTGCTTTTAAGGTGCTCGTAATGAATGTCTTTTACAAACTCTTTCGCAGAATCGTAAAGGTTTTTATTTAAATTAATTCGCTCGTTATTTTCAAGACTGTAATCCACATAATCCATAAATGAATTTGAGATACTATCGTTTTCGCCAATCTGGTCGAGCATTTTATCGACGGCTTCAATCAAAAAAGGTTCTGCGTCAATTTCAAGATTAAAATTTTGAGCTAAGCCTAATTCATAAGAAAAGCTTCGGACCAACCGAGAGTTGAAACGGTCAATAGTCCCGATATTTAATGTTGAATAATTATGAAGAACGTAATCGAGCAATTTTTTTGATCTGAAATGAAGTTCATCAATCGTAATTTTTATGCCTTCACTTTCAAAAGCGGTCTGAATATTTTTTAAATCTGCATTATCAGCATAATTGTCTGCGGTAAAATTTCCCAACCACGACAAAATTCTTTCTTTCATCTCATTCGCTGCTTTGTTGGTGAACGTCAACGCCAAAATATTGCGAATAGAATGCTGCTGATTGGGATATCGCAGACAAATCATCAGAAGCCGCTGCACGAGTGCATAGGTTTTCCCGGAGCCAGCAGAGGCATTGATGACCGTGTAAGAATTGTTCATGTTTTGCAGAGATTGAGTCTGCAATTTAATTAAAATATAAATGAAATTTTAACAATTAAAGATTGGTTTTTAACAGTTTCAAAAAGAAAAATTCAAAAAATAATACTAAAAGCGTTAACGGTGGTTAAACTTCTGAAATTCAACAAAAATTACTTTAGTTTTGCCCTATAAAACAATAATCTGTGAAATTAAAATTACTCTTTATTCTATCCTTATTTTTCTTTGTCAGCATCAATGCTCAGGAATATATTTTTGGGAAGGTAATTTCTGAAGAAAATATAGAAATGCCTGACGTTACGGTTATCAACATAAGAACAGATGAACGCGTGGAAACCAATCGAGACGGACATTTTATGATCTCGGGAAGACAAGGCGATAATCTACGTTTCATCAAAATCGGTTACGACAGAGTCAATGCCAGTGTTACTAAAGAAAATATCGCTTCACCCATCAATATTAAGTTGACAAGATCTGCGCAACTGATTGATGAAGTTGAAATTAAAAAATCATTGACCGGCGATTTGAAAATTGATACGAAGACTTTAAATCCGCCAAGAAAGGTTGAGAAACTGAAGAAAGATCTAGCGATTTATATTAAGCAAAAATCTGACCCGAGAATTCTGGCTGCGAGACCCGGCGATTTTGTACAGCCAAAAGGACAAGGCTTTGCCATCGGGAAAGTGAAAGATAAATGGGACGATATCGATTTTATGAATTATTTGGTAAGTGCTTTGGGTTATGAGTATTTTAATGATTTAAAAATAGAAAATTCTCAGGTTCAGCATTTCATTGGCTATGTATTGGCAGGCGGTTTTGAACGGAGAAGTATTTTAAAGTACGGTTTTGTCAGCGATGCCGATTTGATGCGATTTCAGAGAGCTGTTTTAACGAGGATTTCTAATTATAAAGCTCCACTAACACAAAAATAGAAGGTGATGAAATCATATTTTTTAAAAATATTTTTTTTGATTCTTACATTCTTTTCACTTAGTAATCTGTTTTCACAACAGAAAATTTCAGGCAAAATCATCAGCGAAAATGATATGGTCATTACCAATGTTTTGGTGGTCAATATTTCTAATGATAAAAAAACGTATAGTGATGCTGCTGGAAATTTTGAAATTGAAGCTTCTTTAAATGACGAAATCAGATTTTCAAAAATAAGTTACGAGAGAGCTTCAAAACGTATTTTTGATTATAATTCCTCGTTAAATGTTGTTCTAATTAGAATTCCGGAAGAAATAAAAGAAGTTGAAATTTTAAATCTTACGGGAGATTTAAATAAAGATTCTAAAAGACTTTCCAAAGATGATAAAGTTGCAAGATTGCAAAAAGATATTGGTCTTCCAAGACCTCCTGAAGTCGCGAGAGAAAAAGCTCCTGAACTTTCAGATGCATTTGTAATTGGTTTTCCGGCGGCGGCGATTAATATTGATGCTTTGTACAAAGTAATCAGTGGAGATGCCCGAAGAATGAAGACTTTATATAAATATGAAGATTTACAAAGGCATTTGAAATGGGTGATAAGCAGGCTTGATGCGGAATATTTTGTGAGTTTGGGAATTCCCGAAGAGCGAATTAGAGAGTTTCTGGAGTTTGCTTTTCTCGAAAACCCAAGATCATTAGATTTTGTGAAGTCCAAGAATATTAACGGGACAATTTTCGAAATTGAAAAAGCAATTCCTAAGTTTAATGAAAGAGTGAAATCTCAAACAAAAAATATTGCCAAGTGAAAACTAGTTTTACCAAAAGTCTAATCATTGTTTTTTCTTTCATCGTTGCTCAAATATTCGGGCAAAAAAAAGTTTCCGGCAAAATTACGGACGATCAACAGTTGGGTTTAAATGCAGTTTTAGTTTTAAATGTTACTAAAAATATCCGTTCAGCAAGTGATGTTTCAGGAAATTTCACGATTGAATCTGATGAGAATGATGAACTGCGATTTATAAAAGAAAGCTATTACAGAACGGATAAAATCATCAAAAAAGAGAGTTTTTATACTACAATGAATGTGGTTCTTTTAAGAGTTGAAACGTTAATTCCCGAAGTGAAAATTGAGTACAAACCGAGTGGGAATCTAGAAAGAGACAATAAGCATATGAGTGATTCGAGGAAAGTAGCGAAGTTGAAATCCTCAATGGAAGAATATATAAAAGCTCCTATGTCGGTTCCAATTCCGAAGAATGAAGTTCCAAAAACATTTCAAGGTCATGATTTTAATGCAGGGCAGGTTAATGTAATTAAAGTGATCGGCGAAGCGGTACGTTTAATCAAAAAAGCATCGGCTCCCAAAATTACAGCACCAACTTTTGGTGAAACTCAGGATTTTTTAAGTAGAGTGAAAAAAGAAATCGACCTAACTTTTCTTACAAAATATGGTATGAATGAAGAAGGAATTGACCATTTTCTTTATTATGCTGAACGAGTAAATCATCTTTCAAAAAGATTCAGAAAAACCTTCAAACCTTTAGAAATAGAATATGAATTAAAAACTGCGTTTGTAGAATATTCTAAGCTGAATAAATTAAGCGGAGAATAGTAAAGCCAATCACAATTAATGATAAACAACATCATAAATTTCATCTTTCACTTCATCAAGATTTTCCGGACGATAGTTGGATAAAAGCCACAGCTGAAGTGGTTTTTTACCTTCACCATAACTTGGCTGAATATACATTTCGTCTATCAAATTGAAGCCATTTTTTTGGTAAAACGAAAAACGTCGTTTTGAATCTTCGTTCAAATGTTCAGGCTCGATTTCCAAGATAATTCTCGGATGATTTTTAAATAAATAATCGGTGATTTGCGAACCGAGTTTTTGATTTCTAAACTCCACAAAAACCTCAAAATGTTCTACGAACACATGATTCTTCAGTTCCCAAAGTACGAGATAACCAATGTTTTCAGATTCATGTAAAACAGAAATTACTTTCACTTGCGGGTGCTCAAACAAACGCACAAACTTGTACCAATCTCGTCTTTCATCTTCAGGGAAACTTGAAGCATAAGAGTCATAAATCTGCTGTACGCGGTAATCGTCAGGCGAAGTAATTTGTAAAAATTCCATTAATAGTTGTAATAATTTAATCGTTAACCTTTGATTTTATGACACTGATTTTAAAGCCACCAGCAAAAAGCCACCAGCAAAAAGCCAATTGACAATAGCAGTACACTATAAATCAAAAACACTAGGTCTTCTGGTGATGAAAATATCCTTAATCCAAAGCGTGAAAGCCAACCCGAGGTAGATTAAAAAGAAAAAACCTGCGGTCGCAAAAGTAGAGTAGATAAAGAAAACCCGCAATTTAGAAACGGGAATTCCCAATTTGGCGCCCATTCTTGTGAGTACCCCAAACCATTCTCTTTCCATCTTGTGACGAAGGTTATCAAACATGATTGCTTTCTTTTAAAATTTTAAATCCGATGCTGCAATTTAAGCAATTTTTTGGTGTGCAGTAATTTTTGTAATGATAAATCAGACTTTGCGTCTGCAGCGCATTTTTTATTTTTAGCCCTAAATTTTTCCAGCCATCAACAATTGAATTTTTCTCTGCCGAAAGTTCTTTGTAAAATGCCAGAGTTTCTTCCGCAATTTCTTCATTGTGATATTTGTGATACGTATACTTTAAAGGTAGAATGCTGTTGAGGATGATGAGCTCAATGAAGTCTTTAGTTAAAACTTTCGGTTGGCTAACAGTTGAAACTTTCCCGAAATTAAAATGATTGTCCCAATAATCAGAAGCCTTTACATCTTTAAATATATGCATCAATTCATCAGTGTTCTTAGCATTGATGATTTTTGAAAATAAATTTTGATGCAGATAATAAAGGTCTGCCAATTGCGATAAACGAAGGGTAGGAAAGTTGGGAGGCCGCAGTCTTAAAAATTTCGGACGAATAATCAGATCAGAAATATCAAATTTAGCTTTTAGGAAATCAAATTCTCTTTTCCAGATGTTCATTTGTTCATCGTCAGGTTTTTCAAGCCAGCCGGAAATCCCAAACAATAAAGCTTCGACTTGTTTTTTGTTCTGACGAATTTTATTGAAAACCGTGAAATTAATACTTTCAGCGATTTGTTTAAACAGATGCGCATTTACTTTCAACCCAAAAGAATAGGCGAGGCTGTGAAATAACACTGCTTCATAGTTGTTTTTATGAATTTCAAGATCTTTTTCAAGTTCGGCAGATTTCTCTTCAAGTTTCTGTAATAAACTTTCTTCATGAAAATGAACCGGAATTTTATAAGGGTTAAATAGATCTTCACAGGCAATAAACTGACTTTCTTTCAACAGTTTCTCATACTTTCCGAAAATACTTTCATCAATATGATTTCTCAATTCTAAGGTTGGAATATTCTTTTTACAGAGTTCTTCAATGTCTGCGTCATTTTGAAAGACAACATGTAGAATGATATTCTCGTAATTCGGGTCTTTAGAATGCTGGTGGAAAATCCAGTCGGAAGATCGTACGTGTAACTCTATATTTCCTGCTAATATGACGTTGTTGATCTTGATTTTAGCCATCAGAAAATCCGGTCCGGAATCTTTGTTCCACTTCCCAAAATCTACTATTTCAATAGGATTTCCGTCTAAATCTGTGAAGTTATAATGGGTGAATACTTTGAAATTCCAGAGATACTGTAATAATTTTTCGTTCATCGGTGGTGTTTTGTGTTGCCACTAATTTAAGAAAAATTTGAATTTGAAAAGTTGATTAAAATGAAATACGTGAAAATTATTTCTTCTCCGGAAACTTTAGTGAGCGTTCTAGAAAAGTTTAATTTCAAAAAAATCAGAGCAGCTTGCCCTGATTTTTATTTTATATTTTAATGAAGATTTAAACTTTTGCCGTTTCCTTCACAAAATTTGCAATCGTCGTTTTATACATTTCCTCGTAAATAGGAAGGATATTTTTTAGGTCAAATTTAATCGCCTGCTCCTTTGCGTTGATTTTCATTTGAGCTAATAATTCTTCGTTGCTGAGAAGTTTAATCGTGTAATTACTCATGGCTTCTACGTTTCCGATTTCCGCTAAAAATCCTGTCTCGCCCTGAATGTTTACTTCCGGAATTCCACCGGCATTTGAACTGATAACAGGCGTATATGCTGCCATCGCTTCCAAAGCTGCCAAACCAAAACTTTCCTGCTCGGAAGGAAGTAAGAACACGTCGGAAAGCTGTAAAATTCTGTACAGATCATTCACTTTACCTAAAAGACGAATCTTAGAAATTAATTCTGGATTTTCTTCTAAGAAAGAGTTTACTTTTTCCATATCTGGGCCTTCACCGATGATGATTAATTTAGATTTAACCTTCTTTTCAACGCTTTTAAATATTTGCAGTACTTCTTCCACACGCTTTACCGGTCTTAAGTTGGAAACGTGAATAAGAATTTTCTCGTCCGGACTCGCAAATTGAGTTCTCTGGCATTCATTCAATTCATCAAACTCAGAATTGTCGATGAAATTGGTGATGACCTGAATTTCTTTTTTAATATTAAAAAACTGCAGGGTATCTTTCTTCAGGCTTTCAGAAACGGAAGTAATCGCATCCGACTGATTGATAGAAAATTCTACCGCATGTTTGTAGCTTGGGTGTTGTCCAACCAACGTAATATCAGTCCCGTGAAGCGTTGTCACCAAAGGAATGTCGTTATTGTCTTCTTTCAGCATTTGCTTTGCCGTAAACGCCGCATAAGCGTAAGGAATCGCATAATGTGCATGAAGCAAATCTAGTTTATAAAGATTCACAACACGGTAGATCATCGAGCTCAACGCAATATCATAAGGCTGATACTGGAAAAGCGGATAGGTTTGAACATTGACTTTATGAAAGAAAATATTCGGATTGGTGATATCTAATCTTGCCGGAAGTGCCGAACTAATGAAGTGTACCTCATATCCTTTGTTGGCGAGAGACATCCCGAGTTCTGTTGCCACGATTCCGCTTCCGCCGTATGTTGGGTAGCAAAGTATGCCTATTTTCATCTGTATATTTTATTTTTTGGTTGTCAGATGGAACGCTTACAGCGTCTCATTAGTTTAATTTTATTTTGATGTGGTGAATTCTGTTGATTTTGAAAACTGTGGAGCTTCTAAAGTCATTCCCATTCCCGCTTTCAGTTGATCATTGACCAAAACCGGAAGTCTTCCTGAGATTTTTGTTTTTCCGTTGATGGCGTTTGCAGTTGCGGTCATCGAGTCGTCATTATTTTCATAAGATACCAAAACGGTTGAAAGTTTAGACAAATCAATGTCTTTTAAAGCATAAGCACTTCCGAAAACATTTAAAATCACATTTTGATTTTTAGCTAAATCTTCCAAAACCTTTTTAGATTCAGCTGAAATTTTATAAGGTTTGTACGCTGTCGAATTATCTTTATGGAAGCCAACAATCACTGTAGAATTTGCAGGAATTGTTTTTATTTCCGAAGCTTTTTTAATGATAACGGTTGAATTTAAATTGAGTTGATCTGCAAAAGTCTGATATGGAGCTTCCTCCAAAGGAACATAATAACAAGTGTTTTTGCAGTTCAGAGGGAGTAATTTTTTTTCGTCTTTTATTAAAGTTAAAGCATTTGCGTAAAGATTCTGAACCAATATTTTGTGAGAATCATTATTGATGTCTTGGTTAACGTTTTCAGGATTTTTTGGAGTGTATTGATTTAAGCCTAAAAAATATTTAGTCAGTAGAATTTTCTTTACACTTTCTTCCACTCTTGCCTGAGGAATTTCACCATTATCAATAGCTTTCTGAATGAGCTTTTTACCTTCAGCAACTCCTTGTGAGAAAAGCATGATGTCGTTTCCGGCTTTGAAAGCTAATGCATCTAATTCGCCTGGTTTATATTTGTTGGCAACTGCTCCCATATTTAAAGCATCTGTAATAATCAAACCTTTATATCCGAATTTCTCTTTTAATAAACCTGTAATAATATTTTTTGAAACTGAAGCCGGAATCCCTTTTCCTGATTCTAAGCTTGGAACGTAAAGATGTGCAACCATCACACCGCCAATTCCTTTATCCATCAAAGCTTTAAAAGGTGCTAATTCTATTGAGCTTAATCTTTCTAAATTGTGTGAAACCACCGGAAGATCAAGGTGTGAATCGGTATTCGTATCACCATGCCCCGGAAAATGCTTGATTGCTGCTAAAATATTATTGTCCTGCAAACCATTAGAGTAGGAGAGGGCGGATTGAGTAACATTAGAAACTTCTGAACCGAAGCTTCTGTTTCCGATAATCGGATTGTTGGGGTTGGTATTGACATCTACAACCGGAGCGAAATCCCAATTGATACCCATTCTTTTGCAGTCTTCAGCAATCTTGGCTGCCATCTGATAAATCAGATTTTTGTCCTGAATAGCTCCCAAAGTCATCGCCCAAGGAAATTTATGTGCCTTCGCAATTCTTTGGTATAGTCCCCATTCAGCATCCATCCCAATCATTAATGGGATTTTAGATTTTTGCTGAAATTCATTCACTAAGTTAATTTCTCTTGCTGCATCATCCTGCATCAGAATTAATCCTCCAATTTTATCATTGGTGACAATGTTTCTAACCTGATTGATGTGGTTTTCGTCTTTATTGGTGTAAAGAGCAACAATAAACAACTGTCCTAGCTTTTCGTCCTGAGAAAGCGAATTGTAGGTTTTGTCGACCCATTTCTGGGCTTTTTTTTGATCTTGCTGAGAAATGTTTTTCGGCTGATACTGAGCTGAAACTTGTGAATTGATAGACAGTAAAATGAAGAGTAATTGAAAAGCTACTTTGTTCATAATTTTTGAATAAGAACAAAAATACAACTAAAAAAAACAGCAGAAACAAAGTTTTTGAATTTTTTGGTATATGTTTTGATTGGGAGTAGTTACTAATAATATTAAATTTTATACAATGAGAAAATTTCTTCCAATTTTAACACTTGCTTTCGCTAGTTTACTAATATATAGTTGTGATAATAATGATGATGTAGTTGTTGATAATACACAACAATATGAGTACCCTGCAGTGAAAGATTTTACGGGAAATTTAAACTCCTCAAATAATTATACTTTATCCGTACCAATTGGCATTCCTGTAACTGATGTTGTTTTGGTATATAGAAATGTTGGTTCTGGTACAGGTGCTAACGCAGTTTGGCAATTAATTCCTAAAACATATTATCTAGATGACAATATAGCATTTCCTGCAGATAGAGAATTAGATTATAATTTCGATTTTACAACTGTAGATGTTGAGATTACTTCAAAAGCAAATTTTAATCAAGCTACTCAAATGACTGCAGCAGAAACTAATGCCTATTTAAATAATCAGATGTTCAGAGTTGTTATAATTCCAACAGTTGCAGGAAAGAATGCAAATACAGTTGATTACAATGACTATAACGCTGTTATTAAATATTATAACTTAAACGATACTAATGTACCGGTTTCAAAAGTAAATTAATAGGAAATATATCTTTTCAGTTTTTTATAATTAAAAAGCTCTGGAAGTAATTCCAGAGCTTTGCTTTTTTTTATCTAAATGTGAAATTGATTTAATCTTGTTCATCCAAAAGATGTCCGAAGTAGTCTTTCTTTGTCTGAAGATATCCACGGCTCGAATCGTTCGCTGGAATCTGTAAAGGAATTCTTGAATTGAGATTGATATTACTTTGTTCTACAAACTTCACTTTTTCAGGATTGTTTGTTAAAAGATTAATGTTTTTTACGTTGAGAATATTTAAAATATCAATAGCTACTGAGAAGTTTCTGTCATCAGCCGGTAATCCTAATTTTAAATTGGCTTCAACGGTATCGAAACCTTTTTCCTGAAGCGAATAAGCTTTCAGTTTATTGATGATGCCTATATTTCTTCCTTCCTGACGCAGATAAACAATAATTCCTCCGTTTTCGTGGGTGTACTTCATTGCTGCATCCAATTGCTGTCCGCATTCGCATTTTTGTGAGTGAAAAACTTCACCTGTGATACATTCAGAATGGAAACGTACATTGATAGGTTTTGAAAAATCTGTATGCTCGGCTATGATTGCCATATGAGGCATCCAATCACTTGATTCTTCCGAAAAAGCTATCATTCGGAAATTCCCATGATCTGTAGGGACGTTAGCTTCCGCCTGAATTTTAATCATTTAATTGTAAGTTATTTTTTACTGTTTATTGAGTCTTCAATAAAAGTAACATTGGTTTTTAATCTTACCAAATATCTGTTGAGAACTGCATCGTCATCTTTTGTAAGATAAGATCTGAGCTTCTGAATTTTTTTATAAGATTTTTCTAAACTTTTAAGGGTTTTGTTTTTTCCGGAAGTATTACCTGCGTCTATGGCGTATAAATAATTCTGTAAAGAATATTTCAACGTATTTATTTCCTCGTTCAATGCTGTATTCTTAAATTTTGGAAAAGTAGCAATCAGATTAGAAATTTCTGCAGCATTTACATTTTCGTTAATGTTGATAGAAAAACTACTGCTTGCTCCGGCCTCTGCTTCCGCTTTTTTTGCTTCACTGTAAAAACTGGTCGACAACGGAGAAACATTGGGCTTTTCTGTGGCGCAGGAAATAATAATTATTAATAGTAATCCGAAAAAATATAGTCGTTTCATTTTTGCTCCTTTTGATAAAGGATTGGGTTAAGACTTTCATCATTGTACATTTTCATTTGTTTGTACACTTTCATCTTAACATCACCGTTCTCAATATCAGTAAGCAATTGACTTATTGAAGTAGTTAAATCTTGTTTCTGGTCTAGAAGTACATCGAGTTTTGCCTTGCAATTTGCGCGATGTTCTTCAGAAGCCGATTCTCTATGAGCTTCCAACGACATATGATAAACTTTCAGCGAAAGAATAGATAGTCTGTCAACTGCCCATGCGGGAGTTTCAGTATTTATCTTTGCATCAGTTTTTGGAGTAATATTTTTGTATTTATCAAGAAACCAACTGTCTATGTACTCAACCAAATCTGTTCTCTTCTGATTAGAAGCGTCGATTGTTCTCTTAAGTTGAAGTGCATGCACGGGATCTATGTTTTCATCTCTGATAATATCTTCCAAATGCCATTGAACGGTATCAATCCAATTTTTAGCATACAAAATTCGTTCCAAACTATCAGTAGGATACGTATTATTAATAGGAGTTTCTATATTATCTAAAACATGGTAGTCTTCAATTGATGTATTGAAGATTTCCCAAGCGGTGTCAGTAAAATTCATTTTAACTGAAAATATTAGTTGCTGGTATTGTTTGTTGTGTTCGAAGTAGGATTTTCAGTTTTAGTTACTGGTTTTTCGTCTTCTTTCACAGAGTCTTTAAATTCTTTAATACCTGAACCCAAACCTCTCATCATTTCCGGAATTTTTTTTCCTCCGAAAAGAATTAAAAGGATAATTGCTACAATCAGTAGGTGTTGCCAAGATAATGACAGTATTGTAAGTGTGTACATGTCTAAAATTTTTACAAAGTTAATATTTTAATTTGAAACCCAACCTAACGGATCTACTGGTGTATCTCCTCTCCAAATCTGGAAATCTAAGGTAAATGATCCGTCAAAATCCTGAGCGACAGTGCCTAAAGTAGTTCCTGCAGAAACTTGCTGACCTTTCGAAACTGTATTGCTGCTAAGGTTTGAATAAATAGAGAAATAATCTCCGTGTTTTATCAAAACTGTTTTTGTTCCATCCGCTGCCGGCATTACCTGAGAAACCGTTCCCGGGAAGATTGCTTTTGCGCTGGTTCCTTTTGCTACAGAAATTTTAATTCCGTTATTTTCTTCCACAATATTTTTAAATACCGGGTGAGGCTGTCTGCCAAAACGGTGGGTAATTGTACCGTAGGCAGGCATTGATAGTCTCCCTTTATTTGCTGCAAAGCTATTTCCTGCTGATGTAGAAACACCATAATTGGTCATCGCTTTGGTCTCTGCAGCTTTTTTATCGTCATCTGTTTTTTTCTCTAATGCAGCTTCGGCAGCTTTTGCAGCGGCTAATTTATTAGCAGCTTCTCTTGATTTTAGAGCGGCATCATCTGAAGCTTTTTTAGCAGCAATTTTTCTTGCTTCATCTTTTGCACTTGCCTCGCTTCTTGCTGCTTCTTCATTTCTTTTTCTTTCGTCTTCGGCTCTTTTTGCTGCAAATTCTGCTGCCCTTTTAGCTTCAACTTCGGCTAATTTTCTTTCTCTCTCCAAGGCTTCGGCTCTTGCTTTGTTCTCAGCGTCAATTCTGGCTTTTTCTCTGTCAGAAGCTATTTTTGCTAAACGAATTTTTTCTGCTTCAGCTTTTTTTCTAGATTCTTCTTCAGCTTTTGCTCTACGAATTTCTTCAGCAATAATTGATCGTATTTGTCCTTCAAGAGCTTTAGACTGAGTTTGCTTTTGTTTTAATTCGCCAGCAAGTTTGCTTTCATTTTTCTTAAACTCATTTACCAGCTGCTCTTTCTGCTTTCTCTCAACACTGATGGTTGTTAAATCTTTTTGCTGATTAACCAAAAGATTTTCTTTTTCAACTGCAGATCGTCTCTTTTTCTCAACTGATTTTTTCAGCTCAACTGCTGCATTAGTGATTTCTGCAGCTTTTTTGTCTTGATAATCAGAATATTGTTTCAAATATTGTACTCTCCTCATCGCTTCACCAAAACCTTTAGATGAAAGGATGAAAGTTACTTTATTCTGAACGCCTTTATTCTTGTAAGCATTAACCAGAACCTGAGCGTAGTTTTTTCTTAAAACTGCCAATTCGCGATTCTGTCTATTGATCTCAAGTTGGCGAAGATAAATTTCATCTTCTATAAATCTTTTCTCTTTCTGAGTATTGTTAAAAACCTTTTCTCTTAAGGCTAATTTCTGATTAACACTTGTGAGATAAGATATGGAGAGTTTAGACTCATTTCTTGTTTTTGCTAAATCAGTATTTATTTTTGCAATTTGTTTTTTAAGCTCGGCATTTTGTTGCTGTAATTGCTCTTTCTTTTGCCCAAAGTGCAACGAGAACAGCAGAATTCCTATTAAAAAGCTAAATTTTTTAATCATTTAATCTCAATTTTCTTATAATTGGCTGGAACTGAATAAGGTGTTTCCATTTTAGTGAAGCCAAATTTCGTGTTTTCCAATAAAATCTGACTCGTTTTCGAACCTTTTATAATTATTTTAACACTTTGCGGCAATTTGAGATTATTGTCAAAAGTCTCCCATTGATCATATACGATTTCAACTGCGTCATCGGATTTCACATCTTGCAATTTAACGTAAATTAAATTATAATCATTAGAATATCTCATATTGATCTTATACTCACGCTCAACGTCATTAGTAACAATCTTTTGATTTACAATTGATGCCAATTGATATCCGTCTTCATTTTTTGTAATGCTTGAATTTCTGTTACTTACCAAAAGAAAAGTACGTCCCAAAAGGATTTTCTCTAAAGTTTTATAATCGATAAAGTTGATATTCAATAAATTATTTAAATAATCAAAATCAGAATCAATATAATTTTTATTGTATTTGTCAACAGCTTTTATACCTTCTGGTGTTATGATTGCTCTCGCAGCATTGAAGAATAAGAAGTTGATATTTGACCATATTTTTTTATCACTTTCAATATAAATTGTTGCATCAAGAGGGCTTACTCTGATATTATCTGCTGTGATTTTACTGTTGATTTTAATCTGATCAAATTTCGGATGGATATAAATGTTTTCGTAAAAAGTCAATCGGTCTGAAATGTTTTTTCCTTCATCAATTTTGTCTTTATCGTCTGAATTTTCTATTTTGATGCTGTCATTTTCAGAAGCGTTCTGCATAGCGTTTTTCTTGGTTTTACATGAAAGTATAACCATTGTTGCCAGCAATAACGTGATCCATTTTTTCATAAATTCTTTATATAAATACTTTACAATATTAACGCCAAACCACACAAAACATTTTGTGTGGTTTGAAGTCAATTTATTTTTTATAAAATTAATCTTTATTTAGGAAATCCAGAACAGAATAATCACCTAAAGAAATTTCTCTTGAAACCCCAAAATACTGCGCAGAATTTCCAATCATTGAATTTGAAAGGTTTCCGTGGTTGATTTTTGTGTTTTCCTGAATCAGAGAATTTTCAATATTTGAATTGATAATTACCGTATTGTTTCCAACAGAAACTCCGGGACCAATTTTTGAATTTAAAATTTTCACATTTTCACCGATAAAGCAAGGCTGAATAATCAGAGAATTCTCAATTGTAGCTGTAGCGGTGAAGTGAGACATTTCTTCCCTTTCGTAAGCTAAAATCTTACTGTTTGTTTCCACGGTAGCGTTTTTGTTTCCACAATCCATCCAGTCATCTACTTTTCCAAGAGTGAATTTTGCGCCTTTCTGACGAAGATTTTCTAATGCCGTTGTCAGCTGATATTCACCGCTCACTTTGATATCGTTATCCATGATGTGATTAATCTCGTCCATCAATTTTTCTCCAGAATTGAAATAGTAAATTCCAATAATGGCAAGGTCTGAAACGAAAGTCTTAGGTTTTTCAATAAAATCGGTAATGAAACCGTAGTCATCCAATTTTACAACTCCAAAAGCTGAAGGATCTTCTACTTTTTTAACCCAAATTACACCGTCAGAGTTAGTATCTAGAGTAAAATCTGCTCTGAAAAGGGTGTCAGCA
Organism: Chryseobacterium aahli; assembly: GCF_022699665.1. Lineage (GTDB taxonomy): Bacteria > Bacteroidota > Bacteroidia > Flavobacteriales > Weeksellaceae > Chryseobacterium > Chryseobacterium aahli. The sequence continues at coordinate 62,867 of NZ_JALDNB010000005.1, forward strand.
AAAGCTACAACCACATTTCCTGTCATTGATTGCTCTGCGCATTTGATTGCGTGAGCCGTTCCCAAAGCTTCTTCCTGATGATAAATACTTCCTTTCGCGCCTAATCTTTCGGCAATTTGAAGAAGAGATTTCTCAACTTCATCACCAAAATCACCGATAATGAAAGCAACTTCTTCTATCATCTCTCCTGCAACTTTAGCAATATCTTCTACCAATCTTTGTACGATAGGTTTTCCTGCGATAGGAATTAATGGTTTTGGAACCGTTAATGTATGTGGACGTAATCTGGAACCACGCCCAGCCATAGGAACAATTATTTTCATTTGATATTGTATAGTTTAAATTTTATGATTTTCTGAGTATTTTGTTGATCATCGTTCTTTCATTATATAATAAAAATGCGATGAAGAAGATGAACATTCCGTTTCCTATAAAATAATTATATCTGAAATAGTAAAACGAAACCATCGAAATGGCGATCGAAAGCGTTAGATAGACTGCTATTTTTTTAACGTTATAGTGAATAGGATATTGTATTTTCCCCCAAATATAGGAAATAACCATCATACTTGTATAGGTAATAAGTGCTGCGAAAGCACTTGCCCAATATCCGTATTTTGGTATGAAAGTAAAGTTGATAATTATGGTAATCGCCGCTCCGATCAAAGAAATGTATAAGCCCACTCTGGTTTGGTCAGACAATTTGTACCAAATAGAAAGATTAAGATAAATCCCTAAAAATAATGCTCCGAGCATCACGAAAGGAATTATTTCAATTCCCTCGAAATAGAGAGGGTTTCCTAAGTATTTTTCAGAAATCCATTGCAGATTCACCATCAATCCGATGTAGATGAGACAATTGCAAATCACAAATACATCCATCAAAACTGCGTAGGTTTTGTGATTGTTTTTATCTTTAAAACTTGAAAAGAAATAAGGTTCAATTCCCAACTGATATGCCTGTCGGAAAACCGTGATGAATGTTGCTATTTTATAAACTCCACCGTAAACACCAATCTGATGTTTGGCTTCTTCTTTTGGAAGTAAATATTTTAAAAACTGTCGGTCTAAAGTCTGGTTGATTACTCCAGCCAATCCCGCAACCATTACCGGCCATGAGTAGCTCATAATTCTTTTCCAAAGTTTAAAATCAAACTTTCTGAAACTGAAGTTGACGAATTCTTTTCCTACAATTGCTAATGTGATGATGCTTTGTACCAAATTGGCAATGAAAACATATCCTACACCAATTTCCGGATCATACTTTAAACCTAAAATTCCGTTTGGGTAATGAGGAAGCCACTTGATGAAAAATACGATTAGAAAATAATAAACCAATGAACCTGCAACCTTTGAAATTGTATATAAAACAGGTTTACCTTCTAATCTTAAAACTGCGGAGGGTATCGTTGCAAAAGCGTCAAAAGAAAGTATGAATAGAAAAATGACAAGATAATTGACCTGATCCGGAGTTTCAAAAGCATTCGCAAGTTCCTGCCTGAAAACATATCCTAAAATAAGATAAATCAAACCGATTCCTAAAATGCTCAATGCCGTAGTAGAGACTAAAGTTTTTTTATCAATGTCACCTTCCTGAGCAAAACGGAAAAAAGAGGTTTCCATTCCGTGGGTCAAAAAAACCGTGATGACTCCGGCAATCGAATACCAATCTACGAAAGGTGATGATGCCGAAGGCCCGAATGCATTGGTAACGATGGGTGCAATCAGGAAAGGAAAGATCCTCACCAAAACCGAACTCAGTCCGTACACCGCAGTTTGCCCAAATAATTTCTTGTACAAATTAATTTTTTTAAAGTGCAAATGTAAATATTAGAATTCACAATTTTCTGACTTATGCTTAAAAATCATTAATGAAAATATTAAATTTGTGCAATACAAATCTTCATATATAAAAAGTAAAAATGAAAATTCTAATAAAAAACGCCCAAATCGTAAATGAAAATCTGGTTTTCCAAAGTGATATTCTGATTGAAAATGATTTGATTTCTGAGATTTCGAAAAATATTTCTGAAGAAAATGTTGACCAAATTATTGATGCTTCCGGAAAATATCTTTTGCCTGGAATTATTGATGATCAGGTGCATTTCCGTGAACCGGGTTTGACGCATAAAGGTGACATTGAAACAGAATCAAAAGCAGCAATCGCAGGTGGAATAACAAGTTTCATCGATCAGCCGAATACTGTTCCGAATGCCGTAACTCAGGAATTGTTGGCGGATAAATATGAAATTGGTTCTCAAAAAGCTTATGCCAATTACGGTTTTATGATGGGTGGAACCAATGATAATTTAGAGGAAGTTTTAAAGACAAACCCGAGAAATGTTCCCGGAATCAAATTGTTCTTAGGTTCATCAACAGGAAATATGCTCGTTGACAATCCTGAAACTTTGGAAAATATTTTCAGCAATACCAAAATGCTGATTGCTGTTCATTGTGAGGATGAAGCAACGATTAGAGAAAATACTCAGAAATATCTGGATGAATATGGTGAAGATATTCCTGTGAAATTCCATCATCTGATCAGAAGCGAAGAGGCTTGTTACAAATCTTCTTCAAAAGCAGTTGAATTGGCTGAAAAAACAGGAGCCAGACTTCACGTTTTCCATCTTTCTACAGCGAAGGAGATGGAACTTTTCCGAAATGATATTCCTTTAAAAGATAAAAAAATAACGGCAGAAGTTTGTGTACATCATTTGACTTTTACCAATGAGGATTACGATACCAAAGGTGGATTAATCAAATGGAATCCTGCGGTAAAAACTCAAAAAGATAAAGATGGACTTTGGGAAGCTTTGTTGGATGACAGAATTGACGTCATTGCAACCGATCACGCACCTCACACCTGGGAAGAAAAACAAAATGTTTATACAAAATGTCCTTCGGGAGCACCTTTGGTTCAGCATTCTTTGGTCGTGATGCTGGAAAATTTCAGAAACGGAAAAATCACCTTAGAAAAAATCGTTGAGAAAATGTGCCACAATCCGGCAATACTTTTCAGAGTTGAGAAAAGAGGTTTTGTGAGAGAAGGGTATAAAGCCGATTTGGTTTTGGTAGATTTAGAAGAAAACTGGACAGTTGCCAAAGAAAATATTTTGTACAAATGTGGTTGGAGTCCGCTTGAGGGGATGACTTTCAATTCTAAAGTGACCCATACTTTTGTGAATGGAAACCTGGTTTACGACAACGGAAAAATCAATGAAGAGAAATTCGGAGAGCGATTGCTTTTTGAAGTTCAGGAATAAATTATAGCGAAATAATTGTATCAATAGGAACGGGCTTTAGCCCGTTTTTTTATTTAAGAATAGAAAGTGGCTTTAGCCAAAATTTAAATCTCTCGCAGATTGAGCAGATGAAGCAGATTTTAAACGCAATCATCTGCAAAATTTGCTCAATCAGCGAGAGAAAATTATCTACCAATCACTTGAAATTAATCAATTATGATACTTCCAATCCCTTTTTCTAAAGAGTTTTCCATAATTCCCGGAATCGAAAGACCTTCTGCACGGAAAACACTGACATCAGTTACGCCATAGAAACTAAAAACATTCTTGACATAAGGAACATTAGAATCATACATCTGGTAAGGACCTTCTGAATAAACATTGCCTGACGAGAAAGCGATGTATAATTTTTTATTATTGAGCAGTCCTTTTGGTCCGTTTTCGTCATAGCTGAAAGTATATCCTGCTCTCGAAGTGTAATCAAAATAAGCTCTCAGTGTAGCAGGCACTGAAAAATTATACATCGGAGATTCTATAATGATAATGTCTGCTTCCTGCAGCTCTGAAATCAAACCTTCGGAATATTGGTTGATAGTTTCCTGTTCGGGAGAACGGCTTTCTTTCGGTGTGAAAAATGAATTGATGTGTACATCTTCTAAAAGAGGAACAAGATTTTTCGTGAGATCACGCTCTTTTACAATGCTGTCAGGATATTTCTCCTGAATTTTTTCCAGTACAGCATTTCCTAATTTTCTGCTGGCAGATACTTCTACTCTCGGGCTTGAGATAATGTGCAAAATTTGTTTCATGTTTTAAATTTTAAAATTTCTTTGACAAAATTATGTACATTTGCTTATCAAAAGTTAGTAGTGAACAAAAGGTTAGTAGTAACCTTTTGGTTAGTTTAAGGTTAAATTTTATGGAAAATAATATTGAATTAGAAGAACCGTTTACCAAAATAAATTGCCAAAATCATCTTTCCTCAGTGGAAGATGCGATTTATGTCATTGGCGGAAAATGGAAACTCAAGATTATTATTGCTCTTCAGGAACATGGAAATATTCGGTTCAATGAGCTTCAGAGAATCGTTACCGGAATATCTGCAAGAGTACTTTCGAACGAGTTGAAAGATTTAGAATTAAATGGTTTTGTAAAAAGAATTGTTCACAGCGAGCAAACGCCTGTCGTGGTAGAATATATTTCCACAGATTACAGCAAGACTTTGAAAACGGTAATTACGGCGCTTTCTGAGTGGGGAAGAACGCATAAAAATAATATTAAACAAGATTTGTTTTAATTAAAAGACTGCCGGAACTCTAAAGGTGACATTTTCGTTTTCTTTTTGAAAAGTGTACTGAACGACTGCGAATGCTCAAATCCTAGTTCATAAGCAATTTCGCTTACCGATAATTCGGTGGTCGAAAGTTTCTCTTTTGCTTTGCTGATGAGCTTTTCGTGAATGTGTTGCTGCGTGTTTTGTCCGGTATGCACTCGCAAAAGATCACTCAGATAATTCGCAGAAAGATTCATTGCTTCAGCAATTTGATGAACCGTCAAAAGTCCTTTTTCAGAAGATTCTTTATCAAAATAATCATTCAAAAACGTTTCAAATTTTGTCAAAAGCTGATGATTTCCGCTTTTCCTGGTAATGAACTGTCTTTCATAAAAACGCTTCGAATAATTCAGCAGCAACTCAATCTGCGACAAGATGATTTCCTGCGTATGCTGGTCAATGTGCTGACATTCCTTATCGATTTTATTCAGAATTTCAAGCAAATCATTTTCCTCATCTTCAGAAAGATGCAAAGCTTCATTCACTGCGTAAGAGAAAAATCCGTAAGACAAAATCGTATTTGCCAAAGAATGTTTTAGAAGAAAATCTTCGTGAAAAATTAACAGGTAACCCGTATTTTCACAATCCATTGTCTTCAAATCGAGATACTGCACCTGATTCGGCGCTGTAAAACTCAGAACCCCTTTGTCATAATCGTAATGCTGCTGACCGTATTTTATTTTTCCGGTCGCATTTCGCTTCAGTGCAACACAATAATATCGGCTAACAAAACCCTTCCAGACCTCATCTTCAATAAAAATACTTTCAGAAAGATTGATGACACTCACCATCGGATGTTTTGGTTCTGGAAGCGACAATAATCTGTGAAAAGCCGAAATAGATTGTATCGTGTTCATAATTTGAAATTCTAAATATTAAAGGTAATAATTTGGGCAGCTTAATCCGCCTTCCGCTCCAATCTTTTTTGCAGAGGATTTTCAGTTCAATAGAATTTGAGACCAAGCAAAAAAGGATTTCCGCTCAAGTCGGGCTGCAATCTTATTGCATTCCAACTTTATGATTGATAAACTTTCAGAATTTGTCATTCTGACGAAGGAAGAATCTCTGAGATATGAATTGAGATTCTTCACTACATTTCTGAACTACGTTCGTAGACCCTCAGTCTATGTTCAGAATGACAAACGGCTAAAATATCTTATTTAAAAAGATTAATAATCCAATAGCCCCATCCCAAATTCATCGTAAGTTGCCCCTGTATCCGTTCCCAAAGGCACAATGCTTTCCAACTTCTGAATATCAGATTCACTCAAGACAATTTTGCTCGCTTCAATATTTTGCTCAAGATATTTTCTGCGTTTCGTTCCCGGAATCGGAACAATTCCTTTGCTGATAATCCACGCCAAAGCCAATTGCGAAGATGTAATTTCTTTTTCCTTCGCCATATTTTCAATCGCTTCTACCAATTCAATATTTTTTTGGAAATGTTCTCCTTGAAAACGTGGAATCCCTCTTCGGAAATCATTTTCCGGCAAATCATTGATTGTTTTAATATTCCCTGACAAAAATCCTCGTCCAAGCGGAGAATATGCCACAAAACCAATTCCCAATTCGTTCAATGTTTTGATGACGCCTTTTTCTTCAACTGTTCTTTCAAACAGAGAATATTCACTTTGAGCCGCCGAAATTGGATGAACGGCGTGTGCTCTTTTCACAGTTTCAGAAGAAACTTCAGACAAACCGATATAACCGATTTTTCCTTCTTTCACCAAATCGCTCATTGCTCCTACAGTTTCTTCAACCGGAACATTTTTATCGAGACGGTGCATATAATAAAGGTCGATGTAATCTGTTTTTAGATTTTTCAACGAACGCTCAACAGACTTTTTTACATAATCTTTTGTTCCGTTGATTTTCCAAGTCACTTGCTCATTGTCATCAATTTCCCACCCGAATTTTGTAGCAAGAATATATTGGTCACGATTTCCTTCAATCGCTTTTGCAATCAATTGTTCGTTCGTAAATGGGCCGTACAAATCTGCCGTGTCGAGAAAATTTACGCCTAATTCCAAAGAGCGGTGAATCGTTGCGATGGCTTCTTTTTCGTCAGTTTTGCCGTACATATCTGCATCTCCGAAACCTGTCATTCCCATACATCCCAAACCGATATTGGGTATGATTAATCCCTGACTTCCTAATTTCACCTGATTCAATTTCATATTGTTGATTTTTATTGATACAAAATTCAGCAGAAATTAAATATATGAAGTTTGCAAAACAACGATTGTCGTATGCAAATTACGGATGAATGAATTTTAATCCATTTCTGTCATTCTGAACGAAATGGAATGGAGTGAAGAATCTACTTTATGCATAGAGATTCTTCCTTCGTCAGAATGACAAACTTTGAGGATATTCTGGACTATGCTTTCGTTTTATTCTGAATGATAGCTTTATTTGTGAAAATTAGTGAAAAATATTGGTGGAATTTGTGTTTAAAAAAATCATTTCCTAGGTTTAGAACTCATATAAAAACTTAGTTTTCCGCCATTCATTATATAGGAATGTTTCAAAGTGAAGTTTTTAATTTCTTTTCCATTCAAAAGAATTTTTTGAACATACACATTTTTCGGACTCTGATTAATCGCTTCAATTTCAAAAGTTTTCCCATTTTCTAAATTCAAAACAGCATGATCAATTGCCGGACTTCCAATCGCATAATCTTCCGATCCTGGAGCCACCGGATAAAAACCAAGCGAACTTAAAATATACCACGCACTCATTTGTCCGGCATCGTCGTTTCCGCCCAATCCATCGGGAGTTGCTTTGTATTGTATCTCTAAAATTCTTCTGATCTGCGCCTGAGTTTTCCAAGGTTGGCCTGCCCAATTATAGAAGTAGGCAACATGATGCGCCGGTTCGTTTCCATGAACGTAACCGCCGATAATTCCTTCTCGGGTAATGTCTTCTGTGTCTGCGAAAAACTCGTCTGGTAAATGCATCGTGAACAATTCATCCAATTTTGAAGCGAATTTTTTCTTCCCACCCATTAATTGCATGAGTTCGTCAGGATTTTGAGGAACAAAGAAACTGTAATTCCAGGAATTTCCTTCGATAAAGCCTTGCCCGTGAGTGCTTAGTGCATTAAAATCTTTTTTAAAACTTCCGTTTGCTAATCGAGGACGCATAAATCCTGTTGTTTTATCAAAATTATTTTTCCAGTTTTCCGAACGTTTAATGAATTGATTGTAAATTTCTGTTTCACCTAAATGTTTTGCCAACTGAGCAATTGCCCAATCGTCATAAGCGTATTCCAACGTATTGGAAACCGAAGTTCCGCTTTTCTCCGCCGGAATGTAACCTTTGTCGATATAAAACCCGATTCCTTCGTAATCTCTTTTGTTGGCAGTTTCTACACAGGCATTCAAGGCTTCTTTTGCATCACCGTCATAATTTCCTTTAATAATGGCATCGGCAACCACACTTACGCTGTGATAACCGCTCATGCACCAATTGTCATTTGCATAATGCGACCAAATCGGCAATATTTTCATCGAAAACTGATTGTAATGCGCCATCATCGATTTCACCATGTCATTATTCCGTTTTGGCTGAATGATATTAAAAAATGGATGAAGTGCACGGTAGGTGTCCCAAATTGAGAATGTTGTATAATTGGTAAAGCCTTCAGCTTTGTGAATGTTTTGATCTAAACCTTTATATTCTCCGTTGACATCTGTATAAGTTGTCGGACTGATAAAAGTGTGATACATTGCCGTATAAAAATTTGTTTTTTCTGTTTCAGAACCTTTGATAACGATCTTATTTAATTCTTTATTCCAATTTTCCTGAGTCTGTGCTTTGACCTGGTCAAAAGATAAGTTTCCAACTTCTTTTTCTAAATTTTCTAATGCATTCGATTGACTTACAGGTGAAATGGCAAGCTTAACTTCAATTACTTCATTTTCATTCGTATTAAAATCGAAATACATTTTTAGGTTTTTCCCAGCGATTTCAGGAAAGTTCTTGGTCTGGTCAAATTTTCTCCAGAAACCATTGTAAACCTGCTTCCCATCATAATTTTTCTGACCATAAGACTTAAACGGCTTTGAAAATTTCATCGCAAAATAAACCGTTCTTGTTCTTGCCCAACCGTTCGTTTGTCGGTAACCAGTAATTGTATTTCCGTTTTCTACACGAACGTAAGTCCAGACATTTTTACCATCATAATTATAAATTCCGGCCATTAAATCTAAAATAATGTGAGCTTGGTCAGATTTTGGAAAAGTGTAACGATGAACGCCAACTCTTGTTGTTGATGTTAACTCCGCTAAAATATTGTGGTCATCCAATTTTACTTTGTAATATCCTGCTTCAGCTTTCTCGTTTTGATGCGAAAATCTGCTTCTGTAACCACTTTCAGGATTGGAAGCTGTTCCGGGATTCAACTGTAATTTGCCGACAGTTGGCATAATGAGAAAATCTCCCAAATCAGAATGACCTGTTCCGCTGAAATGGGTAGAGCTAAATCCTACGATTGTTTTGTCTTCATATCGATAACCCGCACAGTATTTATAGACTTCACCATTGTACTTTCCGTTGAGTTCATAAGAAATTGTATCAGTTTCCGGACTCAATTGAACGGCTCCGAAAGGTACAGTTGCTCCAGGATATGTGTGTCCCATTTTCTCGGTTCCGATTAACGGATTGACGTACTGATTTAATTTTTCGAAGTGTTGAGCTTTACAATTTAAACTGAAAAAAAGAAAAAAGATAAGATTTACTACTGCAGAGTTTTTCATTAGAGATGATTTGGAAAGCATAAATTTAATTAAAATCAAAAGATAATTATTGTTGATTAAAATTTTAATACGACCAATGTCATCTTTTAGCTTTCAGAAAAGCGAAAACCAATTCCGTGAAGATTTTCTATGGTGATGTTCTCTTCATCCACAAAAACTTTGCGCAACCTTGAAATAAAAACATCCAGACTTCTGCCCATAAAATAATCGTCATCGCCCCAAACGGCTTTTAAAATATCCTGTCTTTTAAGAACAGAATTTTTATTGGTGATAAAATATAAAAGCAGTTCAGATTCTCTTTGGGTAAGGGTAATGATGTTGTTTGCTTCCTGTAAAGTGTAATTTTTTGGGTCGAAATTATATTTTCCGATTTTATATTTTGCAGGAGTAATATTCGTCTTTTTTGTACGTTTTAAGAAAATTTCAATTTTTAAAATCAGTTCTTCAATGCTGAAAGGTTTGACCAGATAATCATCGGCACCAATTTTTAGACCTTTGATGCGGTCTTCTTTTAAAGCTTTGGCAGAAATAAAAATAATGGGAATCTCTGAATTATGCGTTCTGATGTGTTTTGCCAGTTCAAAACCGTCAATTTCAGGCATCATAATATCGAGGAGACAAATGTCATAACTTTCCGTATCAAATGCATTCATTGCAGATTTTCCGTTGGCATGATAATCAATATCATAGTACGGTTCTAAACTGTCCTGAATCAGGAAAGCAATAGTCTGGTCGTCTTCGGCATACAAAATTTTAGATTTCTCCATCATGTAAACATTATTTTGAAAAAGGCAAAAACAGCGTTGTGGTAATTCCCTGGTCTTGATTGTTTTCCACAGAAATCTTCCAGTGATGTTGCTGAACGATTTTTTTTACATAAAATAAACCCAATCCGAAACCATTGATCTCACTGTTTTTCTTAGTATTAACTCTGTAAAATTTATCAAAAATCTGAGGAATATTTTTAGTCGGAATTCCAACTCCGTTGTCTTTAAACTTTAAATATAAGCCTTTTGAATCTTTATCTGTGGAAATGATAACATGAGGAGCCGCCTCGCAATACTTAATTGAATTGTCTAAAAGATTGTAAATGATGTTCGTAAAGTGAAATTTATCTGCAATTACATAAGTATTGTTGTCAATATTCAAATCAATTGTCAGGTTTGCATTTTTTTGCTGCATGGTCTCTGCAATTTCTTGAATAAAAGGTAGAAGCAATATTTTTTCTGTTTTTAAAGAAAGTCCTGCAGCATCGTTTTTGGCAATGTTTAATATCTTTTCGATGTGATTATTCAGTTTGTTGCTTTGATTAATGATAATCGAAGTGTAAGTCTGAAGTTTAGAGTTTTCTCTTACAATTTCCTGCTTATTCAAAGATTCTGTAGCCAATAAAATTGACGACAAGGGAGTTTTGAACTCGTGGGTCATATTATTGATAAAATCACGCTGCAATTCTGAGAATTTCTTTTGCTGAATAATGGTGTAGATTGAATAAACATAAACCAAAAGAATAATGATGAGCGCGAAGGTAAGGATATACCAAAACTTCAGCGAACCAATCATATACGTCATCTTATCAGGAAATCGTATGGAAAAATAATACGTCAGATTTTCGTGCTTCGGAAAATTGATGGTTTTGTTTTTTGAAGTCTCCTGATGCGCAGAAATGTATTTTCCATAGATCATTTTGTCGCTATGGCAATTATAAACTGCGTACGTATAATTGGTATTGATCTGAAATCTGGTGAATTCAGTTTTTAAATAATATTCAAGAATCGTAGGATCAAACTCGTTGTTGATATTGACGACATAATAATCGTTATCAACATTCTGTACCGGACTTTGAATGAAAGACGTCTGTTCACCCGACAGTTTTTCTACCACCTCAAGAAGAGCGATATTGACCTTTTGATTAAATTTTTTATCCTCAAGATTATACGCCTGTCTCGTCCACAAAAGTTGAGCGATCAGAATTCCGATGATAGCAACGAGCCCCAGGGTGATAATGATATTGAGTTTTTTGATTTCCATTTTCAGAAGCAATATTATCCAAAAATATCTATTTATCTTTTATCATTAACAACTTGTTAACAAATGTTTGATAGCGGTTAACAATATCTCATGATTTTCGTCTTTACATTTGCTCTATCGAAGAAGAAGAGTCAATTTCTTTGAATTATTAACTATAAAAATTTATATTCATGAAAAATTTAAAAATTACAGCATTACTTGCAGTTATGGCATTTTCACCATTTTATGCTAATGTATTTCCAGTTGAAGGAACTCCTATCGTAAAAGTAATTGCAGAAGCAGCTAAGTGGAAATCAGAATCTATTGACGTTGGCAATATTCCTCAAGGAAAACCGAAATTGATTAGATTTGAGTTTACAAACACATCAAAAAAACCAATTATTATTGAAAATGTTGCTCCATCTTGCGGTTGTACTACAGCAGATTACAGTAAGAAGGCAATTCTTCCTGGTAAGAAAGGTTTCGTAGAAGCTAGTTTCAATGCAGCAAGTGCTGGTCCATTTATTAAGACCGTAAATGTAACAACAAGCGATAGCAAAACGCCTAAAACTCTTTCTTTCAAAGGAATAGTTACGGCATAATTATATTCTGATAACAATTACTTTTTGCTATTGGTTTCAAATCAGTATTTCAAATAAATAAGAACAACCTTGTATTCATTTACAAGGTTGTTTTACTTTTAAATCAAAATTATTGGCATTTTTGTGGACTTTATCATTTTATTTATCAATTTTTTGGAGCTTTTTGGTTAAATTAAATATTGCGATGCACAGAATATTATTTATCACATCATTTATCCATAGATTTTACGCTCTATCCGTTTAATATTTATTATTTTTAAGAAAAATAAAATATATGAATCAATATACACAACCCATGTTGCGGGAAGATGCTCTTAAAGGAAAAGTAGCGATTGTAACCGGCGGCGGAAGCGGTCTTGGAAAAGCAATGACCAAATATTTTCTTCAGTTGGGAGCAAAAGTGGTGATCACATCAAGAAACCTTGAAAAACTTTACGGAACCGCTAAAGAACTGGAAGACCAAACCGGTGGAAGAGTACTTTGTGTTGCGTGCGATGTCAGAAACTGGGATGAAGTGGAAGCAATGAAAGAAGCCACGTTAAAAGAATTTGGGAGAATTGATATTTTATTAAATAACGCAGCCGGAAATTTCATTTCACCAACGGAAAGACTGACGCATTCTGCTTTTGATTCCATTTTAGATATTGTTTTAAAAGGAACAAAAAACTGTACCCTTTCTATAGGAAAACACTGGATTGATTCTAAAACACCGGGAACTGTTTTGAATATTGTCACTACGTATGCCTGGACGGGTTCTGCATATGTCGTTCCATCAGCGTGTGCGAAAGCAGGCGTGTTGGCAATGACAAGATCTTTAGCCGTGGAATGGGGAAAATATAATATTCGTTTTAATGCGATTGCGCCGGGACCTTTCCCTACAAAAGGAGCTTGGGACAGATTACTTCCGGGAGATATGAAAGACCAATTTGATTTGGCTAAAAAAAACCCGTTAAAAAGGGTGGGAGAACATCAGGAGCTGGCAAATCTTGCGGCTTACCTTGTTTCAGATTTTTCATCTTTTGTGAATGGAGAAGTGGTAACTATTGATGGCGGAGAATGGCTGCAGGGCGCAGGTGAATTTAATATGCTTGAAGATATTCCGCAGGAAATGTGGGATACTTTGGAGGCTATGATTAAATCAAAAAAATCAAATTAATTAAAATAACTAAATTAGGCTCCTGGAATTGTAACAATTTCAGGAGTTTTTTTACGAATCAAAAAATATTTTCAATGAATTTTAAATTTCCCACTATTATTTCTACGATAGCAGTGATGCTTTTTGCCAATTCTGTGTATGCTCAGGAAGCTCCCAAATACGATTATGTAGAAGCCTTTAAACCGTTTTTCTATTCTCAAACCGGAACAGAAACCCGTTCAGCAAGCGGTCAGCCGGGACATGCTTATTGGCAGAATTCTGCAGATTATCATCTCAACGTCAGCTTAAACGATACCAAAAATGAAATCACAGGCACGGCTGAAATTACCTACACCAACAACAGTCCGGATAAGATGAGTTTCCTGTGGCTGCAGCTGGATCAAAATTTATTTGAAAAAGATTCCCGTGGAAATGCGCTTGTACCTCTTTCTGGGAGCAGAAACGGAGCAAAAGGGGAGACTTTCGAAGGCGGATATAAAATTAAATCGGTAAAATACGACGGCAAAGATGTGAAATACACGGTTACAGACACCAGAATGCAGATTGATTTGCCACAAGAATTAAAAGCAAAAGGTGGAGTAGCAAAAATTAAAATTGAATATACCTTCTTGTCTCCACAATACGGATCAGACAGAATGGGCGTTCAGGATACTAAAAACGGTAAAATCTTTACGATAGCACAATGGTATCCGAGAATGTGCGTGTATGATGACGTTTTGGGTTGGAACACGATGCCTTATTTAGGAGCCTCAGAGTTTTATCTTGAATATGGTAATATTACTGCAAATATTACAGTTCCTGCCAATCATTATGTTGTTGCATCGGGAGAACTTTTAAATGAAAAAGAAGTGTATTCAAAAGAAGAAAACATCAGATGGTCGCAGGCAAGAAATTCAGATAAAACAGTCATAATCAGACCGGAAGCTGAGATTGGAAAAAATAATACCTCAGGAACAAAAACCTGGAAGTTTAAAATCAATAAAACTAGAGATTTTGCTTGGGCATCTTCTCCGGCATTTATTGTAGACGCAGCAAAAATCAATCTTCCGAGTGGCAAAAAATCATTGGCAATTTCGGCTTATCCTTCTGAAAGTGCAGGAAATAGCGCTTGGGGAAGGTCTACAGAATACACCAAAGCGGCTATCGAACATTATTCCGCCAAATGGTATGAATATACTTACCCAGCGGCAACCAACGTTGCAGGAAACGAAGGCGGAATGGAATATCCCGGAATCGTTTTCTGCCATATGAATTCTAAAGGAGAAGATCTTTGGGGTGTTACCGATCATGAGTTCGGGCACAATTGGTTCCCGATGATTGTGGGATCAAACGAAAGACTTTTTGCATGGATGGATGAAGGCTTCAACACATTTATCAATGAATTATCTACTGAAGCTTTCAATAAAGGCGAATATTATTCAAAGAAAAATATTGCACAGACCGGAGCTTTTCTGATGAGTGATCAATTTGAACCGATTATGGTGGGACCTGATAATATGAAGGAGAATAATATAGGAGTTTTAGCCTATTACAAACCAGGAATGGGAATGGGGATTTTGAGAGAATCTATCCTTGGACCTGAAAAATTCGATAAAGCTTTCAGAACATACATTGAGCGTTGGGCATTCAAGCATCCTACACCTTGGGATTTCTTCCACACTATGGAAAATGTTTCGGGAGAAGAACTGAATTGGTTCTGGAGAGGTTGGTTTATCAACAAATGGAAAATCGATCAGTCCGTAAAAAATGTGAAATACGTCAATGGCGATTTCAAAAACGGAGCGCAGATTACCGTAGAAAATTTGGGTCAATTACCAATGCCGACCACTATTCAGTTAAAATTTAAAGACGGAACTGAGCAAGTTGTAAAGTTACCTGTAGAAATCTGGAAAAGAAATACAGAGTGGACATTTAAAGTAGACTCAACCAAAGAAATTGCAGAGGTAAAATTGGATCCTAAATCTCAAATTCCTGATATAAACCCTAAAAATAACACATGGTCTTCTGCAGATGCAAAAATGGTGGAGAAAATCAATGCAAAAGATTTTACCGGAACATTTGGGAGCAAAGATCTTCCGGTAAAACTGAAGTTTATCGAAAAAAATAATCAGCTCTTTGGTCAGGCAACCGGACAGCCGGAATTTGATCTCGAATATATTGGGAATAACACATTTACATTCGAGCAGGCAAAAATATCACTGACATTTAGCCAGGATAAAAAGACCATCAGTTTTAAACAAGGCGGTAGAGAATTTAAGTTTACTAAAGAATAAATTCCCAATCATCTTTTTAAATTTTAAAATATAAAATAATTGCTCCGGAAATTTTCCGGAGTTTTTTATGAATTTAATTTAACAGTGAACTTTCATATATATAGCTTCTCTGTAAATCAGAAGTTTTATTTTTGTTTTTTAATTTTAAATGAAATAATAATGAATTTCAGATTTTCAATCGTATTGGTGATGTTTTTCGCATTAGGTTTTTCTCAGGATCTTAAAGTGATGAGTTTTAATATCAGACTGAATGTTGATTCCGACAAGGAGAATGCCTGGCCACAGAGAAAACAAGATGTTGCAGATCTGTTGACTTATTACCACCCAGACTTTTTTGGTGTTCAGGAAGCGCTTCCCGAACAGATGAAAGATATTAAATTAGGTTTGAGAAATTACGATT
Source organism: Chryseobacterium aahli (assembly GCF_022699665.1). Lineage (GTDB taxonomy): Bacteria > Bacteroidota > Bacteroidia > Flavobacteriales > Weeksellaceae > Chryseobacterium > Chryseobacterium aahli. The sequence goes on from NZ_JALDNB010000005.1 coordinate 78,643, forward strand.
ATGTAGGAGTTGGAAGAGATGACGGCAAAGAGAAAGGTGAGTTTTCGGCAATATTTTATGATACTAAAAAACTTCAGATTGTAAAATCAGGAACCTTCTGGCTTTCTGAAACTCCCGAAAAACCATCAAAAGGTTGGGATGCGGCTTTGAATAGAATTTGTACCTACGCAATTTTTAAAGATAAAGATTCAAAGAAAGAATTTCTGGCAATGAATATTCATTTTGATCACATCGGAAATATTGCAAGAGTAAAATCTTCAGAATTGATTTTAAAGAAAGTCAAAGAATTAAATCCGAAAAATTTGCCTTTAGTTTTAACGGGTGATTTTAATTTAACGGAAGATTCAGAGCCTGTAAAAATTCTTTCTCAAAATCTGGAAGATACTTTCTACAATGCTGAAAAGAAACATTATGGTCCGGTAGGGACGTTCACAGCATTTAACGTCAATGAAGTTCCGAAAGACAGAATCGATTATATTTTCACGAAAGGTTTTAAAATAAAATCTCACAGACACATCAACGACAGACGAGAAAATCTGCTCTATCCATCAGACCATTTTCCGGTTTTGGTTGATCTGCAATTTTAAATAAATTCAAAATAGAAAATAAGCTTTGTTCAGTTGGATGAAGCTTTTTTTTGATTGCCCGTAATTTGTCATAAATGAAAAAAACTTTGTGAGCTTTTATAAGTGAAACCGCTTTGTGTAACATTAAAAATAGTTAGTAGTTAAAAAATCTTTGAGCACTTTGCGTTAAAAATTAAGCAATATGATTAATAATGAATATTCAAATTATTCTTCACTAAATTTATCTTTCAGGGAAATTGATTTCAAAGCCAATGCCTCTTACTGACAGAATTTTTATGGTAGGGTCGTTGTTCAGGTATTTTCTGAGTTTGCTGATGAAAACATCGAGACTTCTTCCGGTAAAATAATCGTTAGTTTCCCATAAATTATCGAGAATATCATCACGCTTAATCATCTGATTGTTATGTTGTAAAAGATAAATTAACAGATCTTTTTCACGGATGGTTAAACGGATATTTCCTGTGGGATGAATGAGTAGCAACTTGTCTGAATCTAAAATGTAATCTCCGATTTTCTGCTGAGTGTTTGGGATATTCGATGTTGTCCTTTTCAGAATGTTTTTAATTCTTAAAATTAATTCTTCAGGATCACAAGGCTTTGCCAGATAATCATCTGCACCGATTTTCAGACCTGTAAGACGGTCGATTTTTTGATTTTTAGCGGTTAAAAAAAGGAGTGGAAACTGTGGTTTCTGTTTTAAAATGATTTTTGCGAGCGAAAAGCCATCCATTTTAGGCATCATAATGTCTAGAATCCCGATGTGATACGGGAAATCTGAAGCTAAAATAGTCACAACATCTTCCGGATTCTGAAACCAGACAACCTCAAAATCTTCTAATTCAAGATATTGTTTCAGAATCATCCCAAAGTCTGAATCATCTTCTACCAAAAGAATTTTAGTGTTCATACGGCAAATTGATTTTAAATTGTGTTCCGATATTGATATCACTTTTCACATCTATCTTCCCGTGATATTTTGAAACTATTTTCTGCACAAAATAAAGTCCTAATCCTAAACCTTTTGTGTTGTGAATATTGTTGGATTGTATTCTGTAGAATTTTTCAAAAATACTTTTCAATTCTTTTTTTGCAATTCCTTCACCGTTATCAGAAATGTTTATTTCTAAATGTTTTTCTTGGCCAATTATATTGATGTCGATTTCAGAAGCACCATATTTTACACTGTTTTCGCAGAGATTTTTAACGATAGTTTCCATTAAATTTTTATCAAAAGGCATCTCTTTTTCAATGTCATTTTGAAACTTAAATGCATGCTCAGGATATGTAAAAGCCAGATCATGAATAAAAAAATCCCAATCTTCGGGTTGTATAAAAATTGTTTCCGCTGTATTTTCATCCTTGTGAAGTTGAAGTAATAGGTTTTCTAATCGGTTAACTTGTCGGTCAATTAAGGGTAATGTTTCCGTATTAAGATTCTTTTTCAGAGTTTTTGAGGCAATTTTTAAAGTAGCAATCGGTGTTTTGAACTCATGTGAAATATTATCAACGATGGTATGTAAAACTTCAATCTGTTTTTGTTGTTTGATGAGGTTTTTAATCGTGAAAATATATAAAATCAGGACACTTGCAAGCAAAGCGATACAACATAAAATAAGCAGAGTCAATTCTCTGAAAACCACTGTTTTTATATTTAAAATTTCATATCCAGTGGTACTCTTTAAAGAGAAGCTGTCATTTCTGGTGAGTGTTTTGTCATCAGTATCAGTTGATTTAGAAGTGGTTTCCCAAGTCCCGGTATTTAAAATTCCGGCTTTCTTTACCTTTTTTTTAGTTTCGTAGATAACAATGGGTTTTGTAATGAGATTTGTTTTTGTAGGATTAAAAATAATTGACGAATATTCAATTTTTACTGCAACCTCATACCCTTCAGCTTTAAATTGGTCATCTACATATTTGCTAAATTCTTTTTCGGTAGCAATTCTGTTTTTATCGAAAAGATTCAGAAATTCATCATGTGTAATTTCTTTGTTTTTAAACCGAACTAAAATGGCTTGCACTGTATCATCGTGTACTCTTTTCATTCCACCTTTGTCTTCAAGATGATCAGTGTATTCTGTCAATGTCTTATGAACCTCGCGGTAGATTTCACGTTCTTTTACCTGATAGGTTTTGTACATGAAATACCCCTGAATCCCCAAAAGAAGCAGGAATAAAGTAGCAAACAGAGTGATAAGATTTTTGCTTTTTGAAATCATTAAAACAAAGATAAAGCATTCATCTTTTCCCCAATAGACATTAACCCTTCGTTAACCTTCCATTAACCTAAATTCTCTTGAGCATTGCAGACTTTTGTACGAGAAGAAAAAAAATTCTGACTACTAAAATCTAAATAAATCCTCATGTATAAATTTCTCATTTTATTATTCTTTCCGGCTCTTTTGTTTTCGCAAAAAAGTAAAATTGAAGGTACTATTACGAACATTCAGAAAGAAAAATTGCCATTGGTTTCTGTAGAAGTTTACAATTCTCAAAATATTTTATTAAAAACTATAACTACCAATGAAAACGGAAATTTTGTATTGGATGGAATCACAGAAAACAATGTAAAATTAATCATCAAAGATTTAGAATATGCTCAGTTGGAAAAAAATCTAAACTTGGATGAGCAAAAAGAAAGTTTACAGATTATCCTTAAAAAAGATATTCAGGAAATTCAGGAAGTGGTAATGACCAAACAGAAACCTTTGGTGAAAAGAAAAATAGACCGATTAGAATTTAATGTAGAAAACAGCAATATCTCGTCACTTAATGCTTGGGAGATTCTTAAAAAAACTCCCGGAGTTACATCGGGAAATGATGTTTTGGCAATCAAAGGAAGTCAGAGTATCGTCGTAACAATTAATGATAAAAGAGTCATGCTCACGGGTGACGAACTGAAAAATTTATTGGAAAATACGCAGGGTGATGAAGTGAAATCTGTAGAAGTTATTACCAATCCACCCGCAAAATACGAAGCTTCGGGAAGTGCAGTTCTCAACATCGTCATGAAAAAAAATAAAATTGAAGGATATCGTGGTGTTTTGAGCTCAAAATATATTCAAAGTCAATATGCAAAGGGCGTGGCTGGGATTTCTCAGTATTATAAAAAAAATAAACTTTCGGTGATGGGAAGTTATTATTTCGGAAGCGGAACCTATTATCGTGAAGGTACAGATTATGTAAATTATGCTGAAGATCAGACCCGATGGATTAGTACAATGAACAGAAAAGATAAGAACGCGAGCCAGAATACGGTCAATTTTAATCTGGAATATGAAATTGACAGTCTGACCAATGTGAGTTTAAATTATTCAGGATTTTTTAGTCCAAAATCGTTTGGAACTTACAACGTGCCGACTTTAATTTATAACAGCCAAAATGAAGTTGAATCGAATTATACAACCATCAACGATCATCATTCTAGGAGCATCAATAATTCGGTAAGCTTTCAGGTAGACAGAAAATTAAATGCAAAAAGCAAGTTAACCTGGACGAATTATTTTGCTGGAAACAATGCACAGAAATATCAGGATGTCTTAACCTATCTTGATTTTGTGAACCAGTCTCCAACAGAAAATAATTTTGTAACCAATAATAAAAGTGATGTCAAACTTTACTCCACACAGGCAGATTATCAATGGAAAAATGAAAAGTGGGAAGTAGAATCCGGTGGAAAATACAGCTTTGTGAAAACCAACAGTCGACTCGATTTTTCAGATAACGAAAACGGAGAATTACAATACAGATATGATAAAAGTAATGTTTTTGATTACAAAGAACACAATTTTGCACTCTATACTTCATTGACCTATAATCCCGGGAAATGGAATTTCAAAGCAGGATTACGGGCAGAAAAAACCGACTTGGAAGGAGTAGTTTCAGAGCCGTTTGAAGTGAATAAAAACAATTACTGGAAATTATTTCCTACACTCTATGCACAATACACGACCGCCAATAATCATCAGTTTGGGATATCTTATGGAAAACGCATTAGCAGACCTTCTTATTCATGGCTAAATCCGGCTAAATCATATTATAATTTGTTCTCCTATTTTCAGGGTGACCCGAAATTGAAAGCTACTATTATCCATAACCTCAATTTTACCTACACTTGGAAAGAATGGAATCTGGATTTCTATTATAGAAAAGAAATTTTCCCGTCGATGGAAATCTCTTTTCAGGAGCCAAGTACCAATAATTTGATTTATAATTTTACAAATATCGAGAAAGGACAGGCGTTTGGTTTAAGTGTATACAAAAATTTTCAAATCAAACCTTGGTGGAGTCTGAGTTTGTCTGAAAACCTTGAGCACAACGAAAATTATTTTATCGGAATTGATGATGTTTTGTATAAAAACAAGGTATGGAATTGGGTTTCGGATATTTCCACAAGTTTTACTTTAGACAAAAACAGCGATTGGAAATTAGAATTGGGTCATCGGTACAATTCGCCATCCATTCAGGGTACATTTAGAATTTCTAGTTCGTCATCTGCCTATTTGGTCATGAATAAAAAGTTTTTCAACAAAAAGCTTGAGGCGAGTCTTGTTTTCAATGATATTTTCAGAACATCAGGTGAAAAGGTGAGTACCAAATATGCCAATCAGGATAATTATTTCATCGACTACCGGGATACACAAAGTGTTTCTGTTTCTGTGAAATTTAATTTTGGAAATCAATCCGTGAAAAATGCTAAGGCAATTAAAAAAGCCGATGAACAGGGAAGAATGTAAATTTTCACCAGCTCAGTTTGTACATTTGATAACAATTTCATTCGGTTAATTTATTTTAATTGCCTGTTTAATCTTTCAAAAGTCTTTATTACATTTTCCCTATTTTTGACATTCATTACTTAAAAATTAAACATGAATAGATTTCTTTTGGGATTGGTCACCATGGCTTTATCTATACATATTTCCGCTCAGGAATTGTACATGCCGAGAAATATTAAAAAAGCATACGAAAACGGAACTCGTGATATTTCCGGAGCACCGGGAAAAAACTACTGGCAGAACAAAGGAATTTATAATGTTGAGGTAAAAGTAGATTCTAAAACGAAGATTGTTTCAGGAAACGAAACGATTGTTTACAGCAACAACAGTCAGGACGATTTAAATGAATTGGCAATACGATTTGTCAACAATCTTCATAAACCCGAATCTCCACGATCTGGTTCTGTTTCAAAAGATTTTTTATCATCAGGTTTAAAAATTAAATCTTTCATCGTCGATGGTTCTGCATACTATGTCAACAGTGAAAGTTGGGGAACGGTGGAAAAAGTAAAGCTTAAGACCGCTTTAAAATCGAAATCGAAAGCTGAGGTGAAAATTGAATGGGAATATCCTTTGTCAGTACAAAGCGGAAGGGAAGGACAGATCGATTCTGAGACTTTTTATGTAGCCTATTCTTTTCCAAGAATTTCTGTGTATGATGATTACAATGGCTGGGATATGCTTCCTCATTCCGACCGACAAGAGTTTTATAATGATTTTAATGATTATTCTTTTGCCATTTCTGCTCCGAAAAATTATGTGGTTTGGTCTACGGGTGATTTTCTGAATCCTGAAGAAGTTCTGCAACCGGAATATTTGAATAGATTTAAAAATTCTCTTACGAGCAATGAGATCATTCACATTGCCAATGAAGCAGAGATGAAATCTGGTAAAGTCACCAAAAATAACAAATGGAATATTTGGAAATTTAAAGCCAATAACATCACAGATTTCTGTTTTGCTTTGAGTAATCATTATGTCTGGGACGGCTCGAGCGTTCAGCTTAAAACCAAAAGAGCAAGCGTACAGGCCGGTTACAAAGCGGGCGCAAAAGATTTTGAACATTATGTAGAATGGATGCGCTATAATCTCGATTGGTTTTCAAAAAACTGGCCGGGTGTAGAATATCCGTATCCTGTGATGACGGCAATTCAGGGGTATGCCGATATGGAATATCCAATGATGATCAACGATACAAGTATTCCGGATGATTTGCAGGATGCAAGACTGACGGCTGATCATGAAATTGCGCACACTTATTTCCCTTTTTATATGGGAATTAATGAAACCCGTTATGCCTTTATGGATGAAGGCTGGGCAACCACTTTGGAATATTTAATAGGAATTGATGAGAACGGAAAAGATGCCGCCGAAAAATTTTATAAAAACTTCCGTGTCAAAAAATGGATCAATGATGCTTCAGCAGAACAAGATCAACCCATCATCACGATGAGCACGCAGGTGAGTGGAGCAGGTTACGGGAATAATTCTTACGTGAAATCATCTCTATCTTATTTAGCATTAAAAGATTATTTGGGAGATGATTTATTTAAAAAAGCTTTACATCATTATATGGATAACTGGAACGGAAAACATCCGATTCCGTGGGATTATTTTTATTCGATGAATACAGGATCTGGGAAAAATCTGAATTGGTTTTTCAACAATTGGTTTTATACCAATTATTATATTGATTTAAAGATCACAAATGCCACTCAGCAGAAAGGAAAATTAGTCGTTAAGGTTGATAATGTAGGAGGTTTTGCAGTTCCTTTTGATGTCGTTGTGACTTACGAAGATCAGTCGGTTGAGAAAACTCATTTTACTCCTCAAATTTGGGAAAATGATCAGAAAAAAGCAATGATTTCTATTTCAACAAAAAAGAAAGTAAAATCTGTAATGCTTGATGGTGGGCTTTTTATGGATTATACACCGGAAGATAACTTGAAAAATTTATAGTAGAAAAATTATTTAGAGCAGGAAAGTTTCTGTAATAAATGATAGATTTGCACCGATTTAATTCGTTCATCATAAATAATAAAATTATCAAATGAAAAGACAGACTATCGCATTATTTTGCATAGCAATATTTAGTATTTCATGTGCTCAGAAAAGTGAGACTAAGGCGGATAGCAAATATACGGATGACCAAAAAGCTTCTTATTACATAGGTTTAAGTATTGCCCAAAACATGAAACAAGAAGGTTTCAAGGTAGATGCAGACCTTTTGGCTCAGGCTATCAAAGAAGAAATGGATGGGAAAAAGAAGTTGATGCCGGCTGAAGAAATGACTGCCTTTATGCAAGACTTTATGCAGAAGCAGCATGAAAAAAAGCAAGCAGCGGCGGGATTGCAAGCAACAGAAAATAAGAAAAAAGGTCTAGATTTTCTTGCGAAAAATAAAAGTAACCCTAAAGTGAAAACCACAGCGTCAGGTTTGCAGTACGAGGTGTTGCAGGAAGGTGATGGTAAAACAAAGCCAAAAGCATCAGATGTTGTACAGGTAAAATATACTGGAAAACTTCTGGATGGAACTGTTTTCGACTCTACTGACAAAAATGGAGGATCACCCATGGATATCAATCTTGGCGGCGTAATCAAAGGTTGGACAGAAGGTATTCAATTGATGAGCAAAGGATCTAAATACAGATTTTACATTCCTTCAGATCTGGCTTATGGAGATAACGGAGCTGGTGCTGCAATTCCGGCAGGTGCTACCATTATCTTTGATGTAGAATTAGTGAATATAAAATAGAGATATTTTTCAAACAATATTTAAAAAAAGAAGCTGAAAGGCTTCTTTTTTTGTTAAATCACTGATTTGTAGATGGTGACTCCGAATTTCCATTTCGTAAGAAAATACGATTTGACTAGAGTAAGATATCGACAATTGAATTTGCTTATTTTACAGATGATGTTTTACAAATGAAAATTTCCGCAGATTTTGTCTGCGGAAATTCTTTAAAAATAATATATATGAAAAAAAAACTACTTATTTTTCTGTTGGTCTGAAAACCAAACCTGTCTCCTCGAAATAATCCAGCGTAATTCTGTCACCGTCATTCACGGTTCCAGCGAGGATTTCTTTGGATAATTTATTCAAAACTTCCTGCTGAATCACTCTTTTCAAAGGTCTAGCTCCGAAAACCGGGTCGTACCCTTTGTTTGTCAGGTAATTCAATGCATCTTGCGTTGCAGTCATAATGATATTTCTTTTCAGCAACAAATCATTGAAACCTCTCAACTGATACTGCACGATTTTTCCGATTTCTTTTTTTCTTAAAGGCTGGAACAATACCGTTTCATCAATTCTGTTCAGGAATTCCGGACGAAGCATTTGTTTCAGTAAATCGAAAACTTCAATTTTAGTTTTAGCAACAATCTCATCCTGGTTTTCCTCAGTAATATTTTCAAAATTCTCCTGAATAATGTGCGAACCTAAATTCGAAGTCATAATGATAATCGAATTTTTAAAATTCACGACTCTACCTTTATTGTCCGTCAACCTTCCGTCATCCAAAACTTGTAATAACGTGTTGAAAACATCTGGGTGTGCTTTTTCAATTTCATCTAAAAGCACGACCGAATAAGGTCTTCTTCTAACAGCTTCCGTCAATTGACCACCTTCATCATATCCAACATATCCCGGAGGCGCACCAACCAATCTTGACACCGAATGACGTTCTTGGTACTCACTCATATCAATTCTCGTCATATTGTTTTCATCATCGAATAAAAACTCCGCCAAAGCCTTTGCTAGTTCAGTTTTACCGACTCCGGTTGTTCCTAAAAACAAGAAACTTCCGATTGGTTTTTTCTCGTCGCTCAATCCAGCTCTGTTTCTTCTGATCGCATCTGCAACTGCTTCAATCGCTTCTTCCTGACCGACCACTCTGTGATGAAGTTCAGTTTCAAGATGTAATAATTTCTCTCTTTCAGATTGAAGCAACTTGGTAACAGGAATTCCTGTCCATTTTCCGATCACTTCAGAGATGTTGTCTGCGGTAACTTCTTCTTTAATCAATTCATTTTGATGGTTTTGCATCTCCAATTCAAGTTTTTGCAAAGCATCTTCTTTTTCCTTTATTTTTCCGTACTGAATTTCAGCAACTTTTGCGTAATCTCCTGCTCTTGAAGCTCTTTCTGCTTCGAGTTTTAGGGATTCAATATCTTTTTTAATCGAAGTTAAATCCTCAGATTTTTGTTTTTCTTTCAGCCATTTCGCGTTGATTTCGTTTCTTTCTTCAGAAATTTTCGAAATATCTTCTTTTAAATGGTCAATTTTCGTCTGGCTTCCTTCTCTTGAAATGGCAGCCAGTTCAATTTCCATCTGCATCAGTTTTCTGTCGAGAACATCCAATTCTTCAGGTTTTGAATTGATTTCCATTCTCAATTTTGCAGACGCTTCATCAATCAAATCAATCGCTTTATCCGGTAAAAACCGGTCTGAAATATATCGTTGAGACATTTCCACAGCCGCAATAATCGCTTCGTCTTTGATTCTTACTTTGTGGTGCGCCTCATATTTATCTTTAATTCCACGAAGAATGGAGATTGCTGATTCTGTATCCGGTTCTTCCACCATCACTTTCTGGAAACGTCTTTCTAATGCCTTATCTTTTTCAAAATATTTTTGATATTCATTTAAAGTGGTTGCACCGATCGCTCTCAATTCTCCTCTAGCCAAAGCAGGCTTAAGAATATTAGCTGCGTCCATTGCACCTTCGCCACCTCCGGCTCCTACTAAAGTGTGGATCTCGTCGATGAAAAGAATAATTTGTCCCTCTGATTTGATAACTTCATTCACAACAGATTTCAAACGCTCTTCAAATTCACCTTTGTATTTTGCGCCGGCGATTAATGCGCCCATATCCAAAGAATACAAAGTTTTATCCTGCAAGTTTTCAGGAATATCCCCGCTGATAATTCTGTGTGCAATGCCTTCTGCAATTGCCGTTTTACCGACACCTGGCTCACCAATTAAGATCGGATTGTTTTTCGTTCTTCTCGAAAGAATTTGTAAAACTCTTCTGATTTCTTCATCACGACCAATTACAGGATCTAATTTCCCTTCTGCAGCTAATTCGTTGAAGTTTTTAGCATATTTTTTTAAAGATTGATAGGTTTCTTCTGAGCTTGCAGATGTCGCAGTACTACCTTTTCTCAATTCTTTAATTCCTCCTTCCAAAAGACTTTTGGTCACGCCCATATCTTTCAGCATCTTCGAAACTTCTGAACTGGTTTCTAATAATGAAAGCCATAAATGTTCGATAGTAACGAATTCATCGCCCATTTTTTTGGCGATGTTGGGAGCATCCAACAAAACTTTGTTTGCCGATTGTGATAGGTAAATATTTCCTCCCTGTACTTTCGGAAGTTTTTCTAAATTTTCACGGTTGCGCTCTCTTACCAAGGTTGCATCTGCTTCAGATTTTTTAAGTAAGAAAGGCGATATATTTTCATCTATTTGAAAGATTCCTTCCAGAAGATGTTGAGGTTCTATTTGCTGGTTGCCAAATTCCATTGCCACTTGCTGAGCGGCCTGAATGGCTTCCTGTGATTTTACGGTATATTGGTTTAAGTTCATATGATGTGTATTTTGATTCTTTAATTTTTACTTGTCAATTTAAGATTTTAAACATCAGATTTCAGACCATAAGAGTCTGATAAGTGCTAATTTTCAAAGCTGTTTGTTCTAATTTCTGATGTTCTCAATCTTATTTAATCATTTAATTCGGTTAACTTATCGCAAAAAGTATTCTATTGTTGAATTTATAAATTTATAAGACAAATTTTCCGAATATTGTATTTCTGGAATTCTTTTTGTTGCCAAATTTTCCGATAAGTGCTTATTAATTTAAATATTAGATGTACATTTTGACCTCTTCATTATTTTAAACTTGTCGAGGCAAGATTTAAATCAGAATAATTACTTTTGCAATCATATCATGGAGCTTAAAGAAAAACAAAAGAAAATATTAGACGTTGCGGTAGAACTTTTCAAAGAGAAAGGGTATATGGGCAGCTCGGTAAGAGATTTAGCAACGAAACTGAATATAAAAGCCGCTTCTTTATATGCGCACATTCGTTCAAAAGAAGAAATTTTGGAATGGATTTGCTTCGGAATTGCTCACGAATTCTTCGCCCAGCTTCAGGAAATCAAAAACACGAATCTTCCTCCAAAAGATAAATTGAATTTATTTATTGATAAACATTTATCAGTGGTTCTCGAAAACCGTGATGTGACCCACATTTATTCAAACGAATGGAAACATTTAGACGGCCGGCTTCCAGAATTTATAGAAATGAGAAAAAACTATCAGCTAGAGGTCGAACAATTATTGCTCGAGATCTACAAAGCAGAAAATTGGGAACTGAAATCGCCGACGTTCACAACAAGATTTATTCTTCATACTTTAAACAATTCTTATTTTTGGTTCAAAAGAAATACAGAATCTTCTGTTGATATCAAAGAGGAAATCAGAGATAAAATTCTTTTTGGACTTCTCGGAAATCACGAATAATAAACTTCTTTTGTCATTCTGACGAAGGAAGAATCTCAACTTTATTATTAGAAATTCTTCACTCCGCTTCGCACCTTTAACAACATCTAAATGCAAGGCTTGTCTCAATCTAAAAACAATTTAGAACCATTCAAAATATGACAAAAGTCATTAAAATTTGGTCAGTTAGAAAATCTTTTTTAAATTTACACCTAACAAATGTTAGTTAGTAATGAAGTTTGATGTTGAATATTTAAAACTTGACCAATTGAGAACTCTTCAGTCCGAGAGATTGAAGAATTTGGTGAGTTATCTTGAAGAGAAGTCGGATTTTTATAAAGGAAAATTTGATGAATTAGGAATATCAACTAGGGAAGTAAGGACAATTGAAGATATTTCAAAACTACCGATCACATACAAACAAGACTTAAGAGACAATTATCCGTTCGGATTATTTACCGTTCCAAAAAATGAATTACAAAGAATTCATTGTTCAAGCGGAACAACGGGAAAACCAACGGTGGTAGGATATACAAAAGAAGACATTGATTTATTCAGTGAAGTAGTAGCAAGATCGTTGAATGCAGCCGGAGCAAAACCGGGAATGCAGTTACATAATGCTTACGGTTACGGAATTTTCACGGGCGGACTTGGTCTTCATTACGGAGCAGAAAAATTAGGAATGAGCGTTCTTCCAATTTCAGGAGGAATGACAACGAGACAGGTTGATTTAATCATGGATTTTAAACCGGAAGTTATCTGTTGCTCACCGTCTTATGCTTTAACAATCGCTGATGAATTTGCTAAAAGAGGAATCTCGGCAGACGAAATTAGTTTAAAATATGCCGTTTTAGGTTCAGAACCTTGGACGGAATTGATCAGACATCATATTGAGGAAAAATTAGGCGTTCATGCAACCAATATTTATGGGTTGAGTGAAATTATCGGTCCTGGAGTTTCGATGGAGGATTTTGAGGAAAAAGGAGGTTCTTACATTTGGGAAGACCATTTTTATCCTGAAATTTTAGATCCGATTACAAAACAACCTGTTCCATTCGGAGAAGAAGGAGTTTTGGTGATTACAACGTTGACGAAAAAAGCAATGCCGCTTTTACGTTATTGGACGAACGATATCACAAGTCTTTATTATGAGGAAAACTCAAAAAGAACAATGGTTAAAATGAAACCAATTCTTGGAAGAGCTGATGATATGTTAATTGTAAGAGGCGTAAATGTATATCCGAGTCAGGTTGAAGAAGCATTTTCTCATGTGGAAGGTGTAATTCCGAATTATTATTTAACACCGATTGAGAAAGAACAAATGTGTGTAGCATTGGATATCGATCTGGAAATTGATGATGAATTTGTGAAAGCCCAACAAATTGAAATTAATACCGATGATTATACTATTTTTGTCGGAAACTTTGCAAAAAGTATAGAAAACGAAATAAAAAAACGAGTAGGAATCACCACGAAAGTGAAAATTCATGCTCAGGACAGTTTGCCTAAGTGCGAAGGTGGAAAAATTAATAGAATACTAAAAACAAAATGAATTCATTTTATAAATTAAAAACGGTAAGGGTTCAGAAAGATACCAACGACGCAGTCAATGTAGCCGTTGAAATTCCTGAGGAACTGAAAGATAAATTCAGATTCAAGCAGGGGCAGTATCTTAACTTCCGAATGATGATCGACGGAAACGAAGAAAGGCGTTCTTATTCTATCTGCAACGCTCCGAGTGAAAAAAGCAACACGCTAGAAGTATTGGTTAAGTTGTTAGAAAACGGAAAAGTTTCCGGTTATTTTAACGAGCATCTTCACATGGATGAAGTTCTTGAAGTGATGCCTCCGATGGGCGGTTTTAACACATCTTATCACCCGACAAACGTAAAAACTTACGTTGGTTTGGCGGCAGGAAGCGGAATTTCTCCAGTTTTATCAAATATTAAAGAAAGTCTTTATCAGGAGCCAAATTCAAATGCTTATTTGTTCTACAGCAACAGAAGCATGAATCATGTGATGAAAAAGGCTGAGATCGATAAATTAGTTGAAACTTTTAACGGAAGACTGAAAGTCGTTTATTTAGTAAGCCGTGAGCAACATGAAGATCCGATTTTTGAAGGAAGAATTTCTCCCGAAAAATTAGATTTATTATTTGAAAGATATGCAGATATCGATGTTAAAGAATCTACATTCTTCATTTGCGGGCCTGCGGAAATGATTAAAGGGATTGCTGATTATTTAAAGAAAGAGAAAAAAGTACCTGCAATTCAGGTTTTATTTGAATATTTCACTGCTCCTGACGAAGAAAATTCTGAAGAAATGAGCGATGAATTCAAGGCAATTGCCAATTTAGAAAGTATGGTAACGGTCATTATTGATGATGATGAATATTCGTTCCACCTTAATTCTAAAAAAGAGAGTATCTTAGATAAAGCATTGAAAGACAATCTTCCTGTACCTTTTGCTTGCAAAGGAGGAGTTTGTTGTACGTGTAAAGCACAGGTTTTGGAAGGAGAAGTTTTCATGGAGAAAAATTTCGCGCTTACCGAAGATGAGGTAGCCAGAGGTTACGTTCTGACATGTCAATGTCACCCGACAACGAATGTGGTGATGCTTAATTATGATGTTTAATTAAATTAATGTAACAATATATCAATTTACCAGTGTAACAATCATTGGTACATTGTTAGACTGATACATTGTTAAATTGGAAAAATTATGGATTTAGAAAAATTTGTACAATACGTACACGACGAAAATAAAGTAGAACCAAAAGACGTAATGCCCGATGATTACAGAAAACTATTGGTTCGTCAGATTTCACAGCACGCCCATTCTGAGATTGTCGGAATGTTGCCGGAAGCCAACTGGATTTCCAGAGCACCTTCATTGAGAAGAAAAATGGCTCTTTTAGCTAAAGTTCAGGATGAGGCAGGTCATGGTTTGTACCTTTATTCTGCTACTGAAACTCTAGGAAACGGAACTATCAGAGCTGATAGAGATGCGACTTACGATGATATGTTGGAAGGAAAAGCAAAATATTCAAGTATTTTCAACTATCCGACATTAAGCTGGGCTGATATCGGCGCAATCGGTTGGTTGGTTGACGGTGCAGCGATCATGAATCAGGTAATGTTGATGGGAAATTCTTACGGTCCTTATTCAAGAGCGATGGTGAAAATCTGTAAAGAAGAATCTTTCCACCAAAGACAAGGGTATGAGATTTTGATGGCACTTTGTCGTGGTACAAAACAGCAGAAAGAAATGGCTCAGGCTTCGTTAAATCGTTTCTGGTGGCCGGCTTTAATGATGTTTGGACCAAATGACGACAGTTCGCCAAACTCTAAAATCTCTATGAATTACAGAGTAAAAAGAGAAAGTAACGACAGTCTTCGTCAGAGATTTATCGACGTTACGGTTTCTCAGGCTGAATTTTTAGGATTAACCATGCCGGATAAAGATCTGAAGTGGAATGAAGAAAGACAACATTACGATTTCGGAGAACTTCCTTGGGATGAATTCATGGAAATCTTAAAAGGAAACGGACCTTGTAACAAGAAAAGATTACAGACAAAAGTGAAAGCGCAGCAGGAAAACCTTTGGGTAAAAGAAGCGGCGATTGCTTTTGCAGAGAAACAACAAAAAGAAGTAATATAATAATGTAACAATATACCAATGTAAAAATGTAACAATCACTGTCATGCTGAGCTTGTCGAAGCATCTCATTGGTAAACTGCTACATTGCTACATTGTTAAATTAATTTGACTATGGCAAATTTAGATATGTGGGAAGTGTTTATTCAGACTAAACCGGGATTATCTCACAAACACGTTGGAATTGTACAGGCGCCAACAGCAGAAATGGCTTTGCAGAACGCAAGAGACGTTTATACAAGAAGAAAAGAAGGAACTTCTGTTTGGGTAGTTCCAAGTAAATATATTGTGACTTCAGAAGGAATTGATAAAGAAGCATTCTTTGATCCGGCTGATGATAAATTGTACCGTCACCCGACGTTCTACGATATTCCTAACGATGTAAAAAACATGTAATGAGCGCACTATTCAATTATTTATTAAAGTTTGCTGATGACAGTTTCATCATGGGACAAAGATTGTCTGCATGGTGTGGTGAAGGTCCTTATTTAGAGGAAGATATTGCATTGACAAACATCGCATTGGATGAGCTTGGACAAGCAAACAATTTTTATGTTTACGCTTCAAGAGTTGCTGATAACGGTAAAAGTGAAGATGATTTAGCATTTTTAAGATACGAGCACGAATATGTAAACGCACATTGGGTTGAACTTCCAAATGAAGATTATGCGCAGACTATTCTTAAAGTCTATGTTTTCGCGGTGTATCAGAAATTGATGTACGAGGCATTATCAAATTCTGCAGATGAAGAACTTTCTGCGCTTGCCCAAAAATCTTTGAAAGAAGTAAGATATCATTATACTCATGCTTCTTCTTGGATGAAAATTTTCGGACAGGGAACAGAAGAAAGCAAAATGCGTCTGGAAAGAAGTCTTGAAAATATCTGGGAATACACCAAAGGTCTATTTGCAAAAACAGAAGGCGAGGATGATTTAATTGCTTTAAATATCGCTCCAGACGTTGACGCTTTGTATGAAGATTTCCTTTCTATTACACAAAAAGATTTTCAGGACTTCGGTTTAGAATATCCGGCAAATCCTTTCATGCAGCCAAAATCAAGAACAGGATATCACACAGAATATTTCGGATTTATGCTTTGCGAATTGCAGTATATGCAGAGAGCATATCCGGGTTGCACTTGGTAGGTTTTTGAATGTATCAGTTTATCAATGTAACAATTTTAAAGTGAAATGTTAAACTATCATTAAAAATTTTATTCTTTGTTGACTTTGCTAAGTGAAACGCCTTTGCGAACTTAAAAACATTTAGTAGTCAAAAAAACTTTGCGCACTTTGCGTTAAAAAAAATCAGATTAAAAAAGATTGAAAAATCCTTTAGAAATATTAGAACTCGTTCCCGATCCGGAAATTCCGGTAATCAATATCGTGGAATTAGGTATTGTAAGAGAAGCGAAAATTACGAGCGAGAATTCTTGCGAAGTAACGATTACGCCGACTTATTCTGCCTGTCCCGCTATGTTTACCATTGAGGAAGACATCATTAAATTGATGAAAGAAAATGGTTGGGATGTAAAAGTAGTCACCAAAATGTTTCCGATTTGGACGACAGATTGGCTGACAGATGAAGCGAGAGAAAAACTCCGTGTCTACGGAATTTCACCTCCCGAAAAAGGAGCAGACGAACATCACATCGGGAAGCCGAAAAAATGTCCGCGCTGTGGGTCTATGCATTCAAAACAGATCAGTAGATTTGGGTCTACCTTGTGTAAGGCTTCTTATCAATGTTTAGACTGTTTAGAGCCGTTTGATTATTTTAAATGCCACTAAGATTAATGTAACAATTTAGCAATGTAACAATTTAGGATGCAGTAAATATTGTTACACTGGTAAACTGATACATTGCTAGATTTTTATACGTAAATTTACATTAATCATAAAAATTAAAACTATGTATACACAACTTGATATTGAATCGCATTTTGGAGGAAAATTAAAAATTGCTTACCTTAATCAACCGGATACTATGAATGCTTTAACCAAGCCTTCGTTATCAGATTTAAAAGATTTCGTAAAAGAATGCAGTGATGATCCCGCAGTAAGATGTGTTGCCATTTCTGGAAGAGGAAAAGCGTTTTGTTCTGGTCAGAATTTAGATGATGCTTTCGTTCAGGGTAACGATCATCATGATGACGATATTATCAGAAGAATTGTAACCGATTATTACAATCCTTTGGTGTTGGAAATTACCCGTTGCAAAAAGCCTGTAGTTGCTTTGGTAAATGGTCCTGCAGTGGGTGCTGGTGCAATGTTGGCATTGATTTGTGACTTTGTTTTAGCGAATGATAAAGCCTATTTTTCTCAAGCATTCTCCAATATCGGATTAATTCCTGATACAGGAGGAACGTATTTCTTACCCAAATTATTAGGAAGACAATTAGCTAATTATTTAGCATTTACAGGAAAAAAATTATCGGCTGAAGAATCAAAATCTTACGGTTTGGTTGCTGAGGTATTCACTGAAGAAGAATTTAATTCAAAATCAATGGAAATTTTAGAAAGAGTTTCGAATATGCCTACTGTTGGTTTAAAATTAACCAAAAAAGCTTTCGCCAGTTCTTATAATAATACATTGAAAGAACAATTAGAATTAGAAGGAGATTTACAACAGGAAGCGGCCGAAACGGAAGATTTCAAAGAAGGTGTACAAGCCTTTTTACAAAAAAGAAAACCTGAATATAAAGGAAAATAAGAATTAATATAACAATGTACCAATGTAGCAGTTTACTAATTATTAGATTATTGGAATTCAATTAAATTGTTACATTGTTACATTGATACACTGTTAGATTATGAATATAGGAGTTATCGGTGCCGGAACGATGGGTATTGGCATCGCACAAGTAGCCGCAACGAACGGATGCAAAGTTTGGGTCTATGACGCCAACGCAAAACAAGTAGAAACGGCAACCGTAGGTTTGGAAAAAACATTAACCAGATTGGTTGACAAACAGAAAATTTCATCAGAAAAAATGGTTGAAATTTTATCTAATATTTCCATCGCTACAGAACTGAAGGACTTCAAAGATTGCGAATTAATCATCGAAGCCATCATTGAAAATAAAGAAATCAAGACCAAAGTTTTCACAGAATTAGAGAAACACGTTTCTGAAAGCTGTGTGATTGCTTCCAATACATCATCCATTTCAATCACTTCTCTCGGTGCAGAGTTACAAAAACCGGAGCGGTTCATAGGAATTCACTTTTTCAATCCGGCTCCTTTGATGCCTTTGGTTGAAATTATTCCTTCATTACTCACAGAAAAGTCTTTAGCCGAAAAAATGTACAACTTCATGAAAGATTGGGGTAAAGTTCCTGTGATTGCTAAAGATATTCCTGGATTTATCGTTAACAGAATTGCCCGTCCTTACTACGGTGAAGGATTGAGAATTGTTGAAGAAAATATTGCAACTATAGAACAAGTTGATGAAGCCATGAAAACAATCGGAAACTTCAAAATGGGACCGTTTGAATTGATGGATTTAATTGGTGTTGATGTAAATTTCTCAGTAACAACAACAGTTTACAAGGATTATTTCTACGACCCAAAATACAAACCATCTCTTCTTCAACAAAGAATGTCTGAAGCCAAACTTCACGGCAGAAAAACGGGAAAAGGTTTCTACGATTATGCTGAAGGTACTGTAAAACCAGAACCTGTAAAAGACGATGCTCTTTATCAACAAATATTTTTAAGAATTATTTCAATGCTCATCAATGAAGCGGTTGAAGCGAAAAGATTAGGCGTTGCGAACGACGAAGATTTAGAATTGGCAATGCAAAAAGGAGTGAATTATCCAAAAGGCTTATTGGCCTGGGGAAAAGAAATCGGATATGCGAAAATCTCCGAAACGTTGCAGAATCTTTATGAAGAATATCAGGAAGAAAGATACAGACAAAGCCCTTTATTGAGAAAACTTATTTAGTTGGATAAAGAAATTCTTAGAATAGATTTGTTATCTGATTGGCAGAAACATTTTGCTTTCGGTTTGGGAGAAGTTGTATTAAGAGAAAGAGATTCTCATAATAATGTCGTTATTGAATTACTTTTAGCTACAAATTCTTTTGATTTAATAATGGATTTAAACAATGATTATCTAAGTCAAATACCAGAAAGTACAATCTATAAGTATAAATATTCCAGAGATTTTAAAGAGAATGCATGGGCTTCAGGAAATGAGGAATTAATTGTTGATATCGAAGATTTTTACTGTTATCTCAAAAGCAATAAAAGTAATGTTGATGAAAACTTATTCGGAAAAGAATATAATGAAGTAATAAAAATATGTGAGTCAGTCATCAAAAATGAAACTAGTCTTTATTTGATTGCTGATGATTATTAAATAAGATTTATGAATCCAAGACAAGTTGCCGATTATATGTTCGATCAGGATTATTTTTCCCAATGGATGAATATCAAAATGATTGAAGTAAAAGAAAATTATTGTTTAATAGAAATGCCCATTAAAAAGGAAATGATTAATGGCTTAAAAACCGTTCATGGTGGTGTTACGTTTGCTTTTGCAGATTCTGCATTGGCATTTTCGTCCAACAACACAGGAGATGCGGCTGTTGCGCTGAACTGTATCATTAATTTCACGAAAGCCGGAAAAGAAGGTGATGTTTTCAGAGCAGAAAGTATCTTGGTAAATGACACTAGAAAAACTGCTGTTTACGACATTAAAATCACCAATCAAAACAACGACTTGATTGCAAAATTCGTCGGAACAGTTTATAAGATTGGAAAAAAAGTAATGGAGCTTTAGGCTCAATGTAAAAATTAGAAATTCAGATTACAGAATTAGGAAAAATCATTTATAAAATATTAAGTACAAGTTTAAATAAAAACCAAGGCATTTAGTATTGTTACACTGTTACATTACTAGATTGTTAAATTGAAATATCATGAACAACGTATACATCATAGATTACATCAGAACTCCCATTTCAAAACTAAGTGGAGGATTATCAGAAGTGAGAGCCGATGATTTGGCGGCAATCGTTTTAAAAGAAATTGTTGCAAGAAACCCTGAAGTTCCTGTTGAGGAAATTGAAGACGTTATTTTCGGATGCGCCAATCAGGCAGGTGAAGATAACAGAAACGTAGCAAGAATGGGACTTTTATTGGCAGGACTTCCTTACAAAATCGGAGGTGAAACGGTAAATAGACTGTGCGCTTCAGGAATGTCGGCGGTTGCAAATGCTTTCCGTTCGATTGCTGCAGGAGAAGGAGAAATTTACATTGCTGGTGGAGTAGAGCATATGACTCGTTCTCCTTATGTAATGTCAAAGCCAAGTACAGCTTTCGGAAGAGATAGCCAGATGTTTGATACGACTTTCGGATGGAGATTTGTAAATCCCAAAATGAAAGAAATGTATGGCGTTGACGCAATGGGCGACACTGCTGAAAATTTAGCAGAAATGCACAATATCAGCCGTGAAGATCAGGACAAGTTTGCTCTATGGTCTCAACAAAAAGCTACAAAAGCTCAGGAAAACGGAAGATTGGCAGAAGAAATTGTACAAGTTGAAATTCCACAAAGAAAGGGCGAACCAAAAATTTTCGATAAAGACGAATTCATCAAGCCAACTTCTTCAATGGAAGGTTTAGGAAAACTTCGTCCGGCTTTTAGAAAAGAAGGCGGAACGGTTACGGCAGGAAATGCGTCAGGAATGAATGACGGTGCTGCAGCTTTAATTTTAGCAAGTGAGGAAGCCGTAAAAAAATATGGATTACAGCCAAAAGCTAAGATTTTAGGATCTTCAGTTGCTGGTGTTGAACCAAGAATCATGGGAATTGGTCCCGTTGAAGCGACTCAGAAACTTTTAAAAAGATTAAATCTTTCATTAGATGATATGGACGTTATCGAATTAAATGAAGCGTTTGCAGCTCAATCTTTAGCGGTAACAAGAAGTTTAGGATTACAAGATGATGATTCAAGAGTCAATCCAAATGGAGGAGCCATTGCCATTGGTCATCCACTTGGAGTTTCCGGAGCTAGAATCATTGGTTCTGCAGCTTTAGAACTTCAAAAACAAAATAAAAAATATGCTTTGTGTACCCTTTGCATCGGTGTTGGTCAAGGCTATGCAATGGTAATTGAAAAAGTGTAACAGTATAACAGTATAACAGTGTACCAATATAACAGTCTACCGATTTAACAATATTTGTGCGCTTTGTCATGCTGAGCCTGTCGAAGCATCTAATTGGTACATTGGTAAACTGATACATTGTTAAATTAAATTTTGAATTAAAAATTTATGAATATCTACTCATATCACGGCATCCGTCCCATTATCAAACCATCCGCTTATATTCATCCACAAGCGGTGATTATCGGAAATGTTGAAATCGGCGAAGAGGTTTATATAGGTCCAAATGCGGTAATTCGTGGTGATTGGGGTAAAATTATCATCAAAGACGGAGCAAATGTTCAGGAAAACTGTACACTTCATGTTTTTCCCGGTATTGAAACGATTTTAGAAGAATCTGCGCATATTGGTCATGGTGCAATTATCCATTCTGGGCACATTGGTAGAAACTGTCTGGTTGGAATGAACGCTGTAGTAATGGACAAGGCAGTGATTGGTGATGAATGTATCATCGGCGCATTGGCTTTTGTTCCTGCAAATTTCAAATGTGATGCGAGAAAATTAATTGTTGGAAGTCCGGCAAGAATCATCCGTGATGTTTCTGATGAAATGATTAAATGGAAAACAGAAGGAACAAAACTCTATCAGGAATTGGCAAGAGAAGGAAAAGACGCGATTTTACCTTGCGAACCGTTTACGGAATATGTTCAGCAGATACCAACTAAAGTTGTTGATTACAGCATTTGGGATGATGTTAAATAATTCAATATTAAAATTAATTATGATTAAAAAACTTCTCATTTTCTGTAGTATTTTGTTTGCATTTCAAAATGTGATTTTAGCGCAAAACGGAAATGTAAAACCATTAACTATTGGAGAAATCAGAACATTAAAATCTAAGATTTTAAATGAAGAAAGAACGTTAAATATCTATCTTCCCCAAGGCTTTGATAAAACAAAATCTTATCCTATTATCTATCTTTTGGATGGAAGCATGAATGAAGATTTTATCCATGTTTCGGGATTGGTGCAGTTTTTCAATTTAATGTATGCAATGCCGGAAACAATTGTTGTCGGAATTGCCAATATTGACAGAAAAAGAGATTTCACATTTCATACCGATTTAAAAGATTTACAAAAAGATTATCCTACGACAGGACATTCAGATCAGTTCATTAATTTTCTTGAGAAGGAATTAAAACCTTACATCCAAAGTCAGTTTAAAACGACTGATACTTATTTATTCGGACAATCTTTGGGTGGACTTTTAGCAACTGAAATTTTGTTGAAAAAACCTGAAATGTTTAATAATTATTTTATCATCAGTCCGAGTTTGTGGTGGGATGACGAAAGTCTTTTAAAACAGGCAAATCAATTATTATCTAAAATTCCAGATACTAAAAAATTCGTTTATGTTTCTGTAGGAAAAGGGGAACATCCTGTGATGATAAAAGATGCCGAAAGTTTTTATGATATTCTTAAAAAATCAAGTAAAAAAAATTGGACGGTAGAATATAAAATGATGGAAACAGACAATCATGCAACAATTCTTCACAGAAGTTTGTATGAAGGTTTGGTGAAATTGTTTCCATATCAAGAACCGAAATAAAATGTAACAATATACTAATGTAAAATTCTTCTAAAGATTGGTAATCTGTTACATTGATACATTGTTAAATTAAAATATAAAATATTTTATGGAAAAGTTAAAAAACTATATTCACGGCGAATGGGTAGAAGGTACCGGAAACGGAATTCCTTTGTACAATGCCGTGACGGGAGAGCAGGTTGCTGTTTCTGATACTGAAGGGCTGAATTTTGAGCAGGCTCTAGATTTCGGAAGAACAGTCGGTTACAAAAATCTTTCTTCGATGACGTTCTACGATCGTGGAGAAATGTTGAAAAAAGTGGCGCTTTATCTTTTAGAAAGAAAGAAAAAATATTATGAATTATCATATAAAACAGGGGCAACTCACGCAGATTCTTGGGTTGACATTGAGGGAGGTTTTGGTACATTCTTCACGTATTCAGGTTTGGCAAAGAGAATGCTTCCGAATACTCCGTTTTGGGTAGATGGGGAAACTCAGAAAATTTCTGCCAACGGAACTTTCTTAGGAACTCATATTTTAACGCCAAGTGAAGGAGTTTCTGTGCAAATCAATGCTTACAACTTTCCTGTTTGGGGAATGTTGGAAAAACTATCAACTTCATTGTTGGCAGGTGTTCCGTCCATTGTGAAGCCATCTCCTTATGGATCTTATTTAACGAATGCTGTTTTTCAGGATATGATTGAAAGTGGAGTTCTTCCTGAAGGCGCTCTTCAATTGGTTTGTGGTGAGCCGGGAAATATTCTGGATTATGTTCAGGATGGAGATTCTGTATTGTTTACAGGTTCTGCAACGACAGGTAGAAAATTAAAAGCTTTACCTTCAGTTTCAGGAAATTCTGTTCGTTTCAATATGGAAGCCGATTCTTTGAACTGCTCGATTCTTGGTTTGGATGCAAAACCAGGAACTCCTGAATTTGATTTGTTCATCAAAGAAGTTCGTACCGAAATGACAACAAAAGCGGGTCAGAAATGTACAGCGATTAGAAGAATCATTGTTCCTGAAAACTTAATTGGTGATGTTCAGAATGCTTTATCTAAAGCTTTAGATCAAACTAAAATCGGAAACCCATTAAGCAGAGAAACCAGAATGGGTTCTTTGGTTGGAAAACAGCAGTACGACGAGGTTTTAAGAAAAGTAGATATTCTGAAAACTGAAAACGAATTGATTTACGACGGAAAGCACGAGCTTGTAGATGCAGATTACGAAAATGGTGCATTTATGTCACCAAAATTGTTCTTAAATGATTCTCCGTTCACCAAAAATATCTCTCACGATGTCGAAGCTTTCGGTCCGGTTTCTACGTTGATGCCTTATAAAGATGCGGAAGAAGCTGCTGCTTTGGCAAAAAAAGGAAAAGGAAGTTTGGTGGGCTCAATCATTTCTCATGACGAGAAATTTGTAGCAGAAACTTCATGGAAAATGGCTTCTCAGCACGGAAGAATTTTCGTGTTAAACAGAGATAATGCGAAAGAAAGTACAGGTCACGGTTCGCCACTTCCGACATTGATGCATGGAGGTCCTGGTAGAGCAGGAGGCGGTGAGGAAATGGGTGGCTTGAATGGTCTTCATTTCTTCCTTCAAAAAACAGCGATTCAGGGTTCTCCGGATGTTTTGACGGCGATCACAAAAGTATATCAGCAGGGAGCAGAGAAAAAATATGCTGACAAACATCCATTCCAAAAATATTTTGAAGATGTTGAGGTTGGAGATTCTTTGGAAACAGCAGGAAGAACGGTTACGGATGCAGATATCGTTAATTTCTCTAATGTTTCATGGGATCATTTCTACGCACACACAGATGCAACGAGCTTAACGGGAACTATCTTCGATAAAACAGTTGCTCACGGCTATTTCATCCTTTCTGCGGCGGCTGGATTGTTTGTTTCAGGGAAAAAAGGACCAGTAATTGCGAATTATGGATTAGAAAACTGTTCGTTCTTTAAACCTGTTTATGCAGGAGATACAATTACGGTTTATTTAATGGCGAAAGAAAAAATCAACCGTGGAGTAAAAGGAAGAAATATTCCTTCCGGAGTTGTGAAATGGTTGGTTGAAGTAATCAATCAAAGAGATGAGGTTGTTTGTGTTGCTACAATTTTAACATTGGTTGCTAAACATTCTCCTTTTATAGATTTTAAAGTTCAGAATATTCAGAAAAAATTGAATAGTTTAACTGAAAACACCAAACCTATTTTTGGAGATCTTACTCCGCAATTGATGGTGGAGCATTTGGAAGAAGTTTTGAGAAATGGTTTCGGAAATTTAAAGCCAGAAGATTTTCCTGAGATTCCTGCCGAGAAATTAGAAAAACTTCAGGATTGGCTGTATACCGAGCAAAAGATTCGTCCGGGAGCGCAATATCCTTTATGGAAAGAAGGTGAAGTTCCTCAGAATAAAAATAAAAATCTGGACGAAGCTAAAACAAAATTAGTAGAAACCCTGAAAGAGTTTACCGTTTATTTCAAAGAAAATCCTTTTGCGGAACATTACAATCCAAGATTTGGACATTTAAATAAAGAGATGATGGAGCTTTTCCAAATAAAGCATTTTACGCATCATTTTGAGCAATTTGGATTGATTTAATTTTTAAAATGTATCAATATAACAATGTAGCAGTTTGACAATAAACTGCTACATTTTTTTTGTAAAGTGTAATAATTGAATGAAGAATGTTTCCTGGTCTGAGATTTATTTAATTGAATTTTAAACTTGCCAAGGGAGATTTTTATTCCAATCAAACCACTAGAAAAATGATTTAAAATCATCCGCTTTATTTTAAAAATTCATTTTTTTATTATGTTAATAAATAATTAAACTTTTAAGATTAAAATAATTCACACATCTTTTACGTGATTTTGATTGATTTTTTCAAATAAAATAAGGATATTTGGGGGAGCTTTTTATGGCTCCTTTTTTAATTTAAAAATATTATGATAACAGAATTTTTCAAGAACTTCGACTTTAAGAATTTTTGGAGTGAATGCAGCTACTCTGCAAGAGACTATATCGGTGGTTTTGCTGATGATGAAATGATTGATTCTGTTGAAAAAGAATTGGGGTATAAACTTCCCGGCTCTTACATTCAGATGATGAAAACACAGAACGGTGGATTGGCAAACAAATCTGTTTTCCCTACCACTGAAGCCAATTCTTGGGCAGATGACCATGTGGCAATAAATGGTATTATGGGAATTGGGCGAGAACGTATTTATTCTCTTTGCGGAGAAATGGGGAGTCAGTTTATGATTGATGAATGGGGCTATCCTGCAATCGGTGTGTATTTTGCAGACTGCCCGTCAGCAGGGCATGATATGATTTTATTTGATTATTCAAACTGTGGTAAAGATGGCGAACCGGAAGTGGTACATGTAGATCAGGAAAATGATTTTAAGAAAACTTTTTTGGCTAAAGATTTTGAAACTTTTATAAAAGGTTTGAAAGTTGAAGAAGGATTTGAGGGAGAATAAAAAAAACCTGAATTTTAATAATTACAATTAAATCATCAATGATTATGAAAGAAAACTGGCTGCAAAACTGGGAAGAAGTAAAAGATGTTTTAGTTTGTCCTACAGATCTTGAAACATATTTTACCTCGAATGAAATTCTGGGACAGAAAATGGAGACGGTGGAAATAGGAAATGTTTCGCTACCATCCGGAAAAATAGTGGTGAGAGATCCGCTTGTTTATCTGAGTTCTGATGAAAAACCTTACTTCATTCAGGCTCCGAAAGGAAATTTCCCAGTTACGATTGCTGTGGTAAAATCTGAAGATTGGGGAGACCGGTATGCTGTCGTAAAAGTTGAGTTTACCAAAGAAAAACCGGTTGTTTATCGTGAAGCTTTGATTGGAATTGAAGATTTGGAAGATGTAACTGAAGACGATTTTTTTGGTTTCAGTGTAGACGCAGGTTTGGGATGTATTACCGATGCTGAAGTTCTTCCTTCTGTAGATCAATTTGTTGCTATAACAGATGTTGACAATGTGTACGATGATTATTTTGCTGAAATTTTCGCACAGAGTTACAAAGATCATCCCAACAATCAGAGAGATGCCGGAGACTGGATCAATTGGACAGTTCCCAATACAACCTATCAGATTCCGATGTTTGCAAGCGGGTTTGGTGACGGCAGCTATCCTGTATATTTTGCGTACGATACTCATGGTGAAATTTGTGGATTGTACATTCAGTTTATCGATGTCGAATTGGCATTGAGTGAAGATGGAGACGATGAAGATGTAGAATAAAATGTGTGATAAAACTTTTGCAGATCAAGTAGTTGAATTTAATAAAAAATTAAATTTTAAAGGAAATCTTCCTAAAGATTTTCAGGTTCTGAATCCGTATTTGGATAATCCTGAAACGCTGGTTGTCATGCAAAAGTTTTATCAGAAATATTATAATGATTCCAATCAAAGGAAATTTGTGATTGGAATTAATCCCAGCCGTCACGGAGCGGGAGTTACCGGAGTTCCGTTTACCGATACTAAGCGATTGGAAACGGTCTGCGGAATTAAAATGGAATCTGCTCATACACATGAAATTTCTTCCGTTTTTATATACGACATGATTTCAGCTTACGGCGGCGGCGCAGAATTTTACAGAGATTTTTATATAAATTCTCCTTTTCCTTTGGCAATCGTAAGAAAATCAAAGGGTAATTGGGTCAATGCCAATTATTATGATGATAAAGAGCTTTTCAATGATGTGAAAGATTCTATGATCGATTCTTTAAAGAAACATATCAGTTTAGTTCTAGATACATCAGAAGTTTTTGTTTTAGGAAAGAAAAATGCAGATTTTATTTCTAAATTAAATGTAGAAGCAGAATTGTTTGATAAAATGACGGTTTTGGAACATCCGAGATATATTCAACAGTATAAATCGAAAGAAAAAGATTTGTATATTGATAAGTATATCTTGGCATTGAAAAAAATAGATGCTAAGGCGTGAATCGTAGTATCGAAGGTGCATTCCGTAGAATGTAATCTGTGTAGTAATCTGAAATGTAGAATAGTCGACCAATCAAATATTAATTTGAAATCAAAAAATTATGCCTTGGAATCCTGAAATTTATAACCAATTTAAAAACATTCGCTATCAGCCATTTTTTGATTTGATGAATTTAATTTCATCAGAAAATCTGAGGAAAGCAATTGATGTAGGCTGTGGAACGGGCGAACAAACTCATATTCTTTCAGAAAAATTTGATGATGCAGAATTTCTGGGAATTGATTCTTCTGCAGAAATGCTAGCCGAAGCCCATCAGTTTCAAAATGCTAAACTGAGCTTTAAGCAAATGCCGGTGGAAGATTTTACCGAAACTGAGGGGAAATGGGATTTGATTTTCAGTAATGCTGCATTGCAATGGTCGGATGATCATGAAACATTATTCCCAAAATTAATTTCATTATTAAGCGAAAACGGACAGTTTGCCGTACAGATGCCCATTCAGGCTGAGAATGTTTTAAATAAAATATTATTCCAGCTCGCTTCGGAGGAATCTTTTCGTACCCAACTTGATGGTTGGAACAGAGTTTCACTTGTTCTGAGTATTGACGAATACGCTCAAATCATGTTTGATAATGGCTTAAAAGATTTAAATATTTCAGTAAAAGTGTATCCGATTCTCGCAGACGATGCTGAAAAATTGTATCAGTTTATTTCGGGTTCTGCTTTGATACCGTATGTTGAGAGATTGGATGAGGTGAGCAAAGAGAATTTTATTTCAGAATACAAAAAAAGAATTGGCGGGCACTTCAAAAATTTTCCTGCAATGTATGCATTCAAGAGATTGCTGCTTTATGGAAAAAAATAAATACTTTTTATAACAAAACAAAAACCTTTGAAGTTTTTCAAAGGTTTAATCATTGTGTGATAGAATCGTGTTTGAAATCATTTATAGTCTAAAAGAGTTCTCATGGTGGTTAGTTTTTGTTAAAATAAGACTATCTTTTAATGATTTTTTTAGAGTGTGAAGACGTTTTCAGCAAATACGTTCCTGATGGAAGTTCTGCTATGTTTTCTTTATTAATTCCTTTTTTAAGCTCAAAGTCTTTCAAGATTTTCCCGGATTGATCATAAAGCTGAGCTTTAGAATCTTCTGATGTTTCTATAGAAAACTGACCTGTCGTAGGATTTGGGAAAAGAGACAGATTGCTTTTTGATTTTTTTAATTCGTCAGTCGACAATACAAGACCCGTATCTTTTACCCAAGTGAAGGCATCAAGACAAAAGTAATTATAAGCACCTCCTATAGTTACCTGAAGCTGATCAATAATAATATTACTATAATTCTGACCGTTAAGGTTTGTTAGATCAATAAGAGTAAATCCATTGGTAGATCCGAGACCCGTCGCAAAGCCTGTGGTTTTAATTTGGCTATATTTGGTTACTCCGGATAATTTCCCTGTTACAGTAAGAGTTCCTGCAACTGTTTGGTCCAGATTATTAGCAGATAAAAACACCCAGAATCTGTTTACTTTAAAAAGATTTGATGTTGTTTTAATACTGAATGATGCTCCTGTGGTAACATTTGCTGCTCCGTTATTATCAATGTAGCGATTGTCATTCGCTGTTCCGTTCCATCCTGTATTGGGGAAACTTTCCTGAATGGCAAATCCTCCGACTTGGGAAAGAATATTAAAAATCACTCCGTTGTCAGTAAAACTGGTGCTTCCGTTACTTTCAGTTTCAAAAACTTCTGTACTGGTCTGTCCAAATGAAAAGATCGAAATGAAAAGACTGCAGATTGTAAAGAATATAGTACTTCTCATAATTTTAGGTTTTAAATTTTTATTTTTTTCTATGGTCTTGAAGGAAAAATTCCTTGAACACAAATAATATAATTCATCCCCAGATAAGGTGGCATGTTGTTAATCGGCTGATTTGCTCCTGTAAATGATACAGAAGTAGCATTGATAGCCGTATCAGGAGCTGCATCTACAAAACTTGGTATAGATGTAAAATCTCTTCCTACAGTCGTTCCCGGCACTGCAATTGATGAAGTTGGGGAAGGAGATGAAGACGTAGCATTTGATCTGGAAACTCTTAATTGGCTCATGATGCTAGGCATGTTAGAACTAAGAAGAGTTGTTGTAGGAGTTCCCGCGATTTCTCCAAGAACAACAGATTTCCCTGTATTAGATGTTCCTGCACCGATAGGAGCACGTCCGTTTAGGTTGGGTAAAGCAAAAGTTGTCGTACCGTTACCTCCGTATGTAGTTCCTAAAATTGAAAAAAGAGCCTGGTTTTGCGCAATATTTAATATCGCTCCGTTGCAAAGTAAAAAGCCTCTTGGTGTAAAATCACCTGCAAACATCTTAATGGTTCCTATCATTTCGTCCATGATATATTTGTTTTTTTAGTTATTAATTTATTTGCACTTAATTATGGTCTTGAAGGATAAATTCCTTCTACACAGATGATGTAATTCATTCCTAAATAAGGAGGCATGTTATTAACAGGCAGATTTTGACCCATAAAGATTACAGATTGTGGGTTGATTGAGGTAACAGTAGAGGGATTTGCGTTGTCTACAAAGCTTGGTATCGCTGTAAAGTCTCTTCCTACTGTAGTTCCCGGCACTGCAATCGATGAAGTGGAAGTTGGGGAAGATGAAGTTGCGTTAGATTTCGAAACTTTTAATTGACTTGAAAAACTTGGCAAGTTTGCAGATAAAAGGGTAGTCTGTGGAGTTCCTGACATCTCGCCTAATACATATGTTTGTTGTCCGTTCGCTCCTGTTCCCAATGGGTAACGTCCGTTTAAGTTTGGTAATGCAAAAGTTGTAATACCGTCACCTCCGTAAGTTGTGCCTAAAATAGAGAAAAGTGCAGTGTTTTGAGCAATACTTAATAAAGCTCCGTTGCAAAATAGAAATCCTCTAGGTGCGAAGTTTCCTGCAAATGACTTGATTATTCCGATCATTTCTTCCATGATGATATTTGTTTTTAGGTTTATATTGATGTGATTTTTTTAAAACAAACTTGATGTGTTTTCGTTTTAATTATACCCCAAAGGAACAATGAAAACAGGAAATATGGTAGAGTATAAATTACCAAATGCGCCATTCAGTATTTATACGTAATCAGAATTGGGGATATAAAAAAACCTTCAAATTTTGAAGGTTTAATATATTTTTGAAAGCTTTGATTTTTTAATAAAAGTATAAATAATTAAAGCTTTACCGGAAGAGAATAGATGTCATTAATTACAGCATAGATTACGATGCCCACTGTGTTTTTAGCACCTATTTTATCTAAAATTCTCTGCCTGTGACTTTCAATTGTTCTGGGACTAAGGAAAAGTTTTTCTGCAATCTCATGATTGGTCATCTCTTCACAGATCAATTTCACGACTTCTTTCTCACGATCACTAAGTTCATCTTCCAGATCAAACAATGATTTTGTTTTCGGCGGATTATTCATGTACGAGAAAAGCATTTTGTAATCTTCTGAGGTGAAATACAAACCTTTTGTATGGACTTCTGTTATAGCCTCGATGAAAGCTTTTTTATCAGAGTTTTTAGGCAAAAATGCAGAAACACCTAGTTTTACCATGTAACCCAAGATGCTGCTTTTATAGTGAGAAGAGAGAATGATTATTTTGAGTGCAGGATATTTTTGTCTTAAATTTTCTACAAGTTCAAACCCGTCCATTGGTTTCATTTGAATGTCGATAAGAGCAATATCCGGGAACTCTTCAGAATTAAAAGTGGCTAAATTTTCTAAAAAATCCGAGCCATTGTTTGATGTTATGGTCACAGAGATGCTTTTTTCAATAGAAAGCAAAAGTTTTACACCTTCTAAAATAAGCTGCTCGTCATCTACTAAGGCTATTTTAATTTTCATGATCGTTGTTTTGTGGAATTATGATAATCAACCTGCTGCCTTTTCCTATTGTATTCTTCCATTTGAAGCGGGCGTTGAGCGATTTTATTCTCGATTCTATGTTTTTCAAGCCCATTCCTTTGCTTGCATTGTCGTAATCAAAGCTTTCTCCGTTATCAGATAAAATTACGATTCTGTTTTCTTTGATATCCTTTATATAGATACTCATTTCAGCGGCTTTAGAATGCTTGATAACATTGGTTGTAAATTCCTGAATAATTCTATAAATCTGCACTTCTGTAAAAATATCTTTTTTCTGATATTCCTGAACCACATGCAGATTGATTTTAATCTTATTCGAAAGATTGGTAATCAATTCTTCAACATACAAAACAAGTCCTAATTTTTCGAGATTGACAGGGTAAAGTGAATGTGAAATACTTCTCGCCGAGTCTATAAGCTCAGAAATTTGATTTGAAATTATCTTTTCAGAAGTTTCTTTGTTCTCTGCGTTTAGATTTTGAAGCCAAAGCGAAAGAATATTAAGCCTGTTGCCAATATCATCATGAATCAAAATCGCCATTCTTTTTCTTTCTTCTTCCTGGGTTTTTGTGCTTTCGAGAGTAAGGTTTTTCTGATGCTGAATTTCTGCCTTGTGCTGGATGCTTTTCTCTTTTATAATTCTGTCGATAAAGAACTTATAAGCCAGTAAAACAAACGTGATAATAATTACCAAGACGATAATTAAATAGATGAAAAAGCTGATATTAAGGGTAATGTCTTTAATTGTAAATATTTAAAATTAATAATTTATGTTTGGTTTAATATGTTTTTTTTCAAGCGTGAAAATGTGTAGAGTAAAGATGCATAAAATACAATCAGCAACATATTATTAGTACTCAAAATAACAAAGTAAGTACTTTCAGACAATGAAGGCAACTGATTCTGAAGAACAAATATAAAAACAGAAACCGTATAATACATAAAAATAAAGGCATCAACCGATAAAAAATGATTCGCCTTTTTCTCATTTTTTATTTCCTGCAGTAAGGTATATCCTGCAAAACAAATAATGATAATATTAGAGATTACCTTTATATAATCATTGGTCAGAGTAATACATTGGTTAATAATCAAAAGTCCTGCTGTTAAAATTGCTGTCGGTAGTAACCACCAATCAGACAGAGACAATTTCTTAATGTATAAAGTGGTCAGTATAAAAAACTCTCCACCAATAAATATGGGATACATGAAAGAAGTGTTTTTAAAACCAAACACTTCAATCAATGTATTTGTGGCTATTTCTATTAAAAGCAAAAAAGCGCAATAGTATAGATACCATTTTTCTTTATTTCCCAACAAAAGATATTTCTTAAACCCGGATATGAATGCAAAAACCAACAGCCCATAAGAGATATATAAGGAAGTGAAATAAAAATAATTCATGATTTATACAATCCCATTATTTAGCAAACCGGAGGACATGGCCTCGCATAATTGTAAGTGTTTGATATGCTGAAGTCGGAACTGATTTCACCCCCAAGTAAATTTTTCTGAAAAGAAATGAAAACAAGACTTACCAATACTCTCTGGTAAATATCTGAAAACTTAAGTGCAAAAGAGCAGATAATGTTTGTTGTGCTGCTCTGATCATGCAGGAGATCATCTTTTGAAATGAAAAAACGTCTGAAAACTCTTTTTCCTTCAAAATCCTGATCTTCTCTCTGGAACCATTCCATACCACTTTCTCTCCAGTCTTCAATTTCTTTTACCGCTACCTGCTGTTCTACAGCCGGTTGGCTGAGAATTGGAAAGCTCATATCTGAATCTGTAGAAGTTTTTGTAAGATCCTTCGAAAGAATACTTCTGTTAACCAGAGTATATTGCTTTATTTCCTTTAATTCAATATCGTTTTCAAGACTTCCCAAAACTGAATAACTGTAATCGGTTGTTTTTAGTTCTCCTTTAGAATCTCTCGGTACTAAAATAAGAACAACCTGATCTTTTAGAATTCCCATATCCAGACGGAAATTTTTAGGATATTCATCGTCTTCGTTCAGTTTCTCAATCTGCTCTGCAGAAAGTTCAAAAACATAAGGTAAAGGGATGAGTCTTTCAATTTCAGCAAAGTTTGAAACGGTATTATCCCATTCATTAATTGCTGACAGATAGGCTTCATAATTCATTTTTTGCATAGGTTTAGTTTTAGCGATAAAAGTAGATAAATTTAATTTTTAAAACAATAATTTATCCTTAATTTTTTGATAATATAGTGGGTGTTATTG
This sequence comes from Chryseobacterium aahli, assembly GCF_022699665.1. Classification (GTDB taxonomy): domain Bacteria; phylum Bacteroidota; class Bacteroidia; order Flavobacteriales; family Weeksellaceae; genus Chryseobacterium; species Chryseobacterium aahli. The sequence goes on from NZ_JALDNB010000005.1 coordinate 112,997, forward strand.
GTTAAATTGGATCATAATATTATATATATAGTTTTATTGTAATTTAAATAATAAAAAAAGAAGTTTGTTTATTATTTTAACAAGATTACACTATTTTTGCGATTATTAAATCTCAAACTATATTTAAAAGAAATGAGTGACTTTGTAACATCAGAAATTAAAAATAATATTGCCGAAATTACATTCGGAACTGCAAAAAGCAATGCTCTTCCTGGAGCAATTCTTGAAAAATTAGCTGAAACAATTTTAGAAGAAGGCGCGAAGAAAGAAGTGAAAGCAATTCTTGTAAAAAGCGAAGGTGAAAAAGCTTTCTGTGCCGGTGCAAGTTTTGACGAACTTTTAGCAATTGACGAACTGGAAGCTTCCACTAAATTCTTCGGAGGTTTTGCTAAAGTTTTAAATGCTATGAGAAATTGTGGTAAAATCGTTGTCGTAAGAGTTCAGGGGAAAACCACTGGTGGTGGAGTAGGATTGGCTTGTGGTGCAGATTACTGTTTTGCAACCAAGGATTCTGCATTAGCTTTAACTGAAATCAATTTAGGAATCGGTCCTTTTGTAATTGGGCCTTACGTAGAAAGAAAAATCGGGAAATCTCAGTTTTCAGCAATGGCAATTGATGCAGATTTCAGATCGGCAGATTGGGCAGAGCAGCATAATATTTATCATTCAGTTTCTGAAACCATTGCAGAAATGGATTCGAGATTAGAGAAGTTTTTGAATAATTTGGCTTCAAGAAGCGAAGATGCATTAGCTCTAATCAAGAAAGTTTCTTGGGAAGGCACAGAGCACTTTAATGAGTTGATGCCTGCAAGAATCCATATGAGTGCAAGTCTTATTTTGGAAGATTCTGCCAAGAAAAATATCGAGGCAATCAAAGAAAAATTAAGAGCAAAATAAATTTTAAATGGTTGTAGAATAACCATCATTACTGAATAAACAAGAAAACCACCCCATAAAAAGGGTGGTTTTCCTATATAATGAGGCTGTCAGGCAAAGTAGTTTTGTATCAAATAATTTATAAAACTTTTTATTATGAAATCAAGATTTTTTTTATGCCTGATGTCTATCGTCACTTTAGTTATAAGCTGTAAGAATGACGATGACGAAGTTGTACCACAGCCGGAAGCATTTACTTACAGTGCGGTAACGGGGATGAGTACTGGGAATACATCTGTTGCAGGAACTTCTGCACCCGCAGGATATACTTGGAGCGAAGTGAAAGCACCTCAGAGTACTTGGGGGCTTAGCGGAACTATTACTGACCGTATGCTTGCAGACGATTTTCAGGTTCCCGCAGGTGAAAAATGGAATATACAAAACTTCTATTTCTATGCCTATCAAACTGGTTTTTCATTAACTACATTTCCTGTAAGTGAATTTTATTTTGAAATATACTCTTCTGATCCCTCTGTTGCAGGAGCTGTGAAAGTGTACGGCGATATAACCACAAACCGATACGCCTCATCTGAAGAAACTAAGTGGTACAGAATATTGCAAGGGCAACCGGATAATACGAACAGAAAAATTTATAAGATGAAAATTAATTCACCTGATCTTAATTTGGCAGCAGGTACTTACTGGATAAAATGGGGTTCAAAAACTTCTACAGGAATTCATTTCTACCCACAATTGCCTCATGATGCAGGTAAAGTAAACAATGCGCAACAGTTTGTAGTTACAGGCTCTACATGGGTAAATTTGGATGATGGCGGACAAAGAGTAAGTTTCCCATTTGAAATTTCGGGAACCAAACTTCCTAACTAAAGAAAAATGCATTAAAACTAAATGCAAATCACGAGAACCCATTCTGAAAGCCAGAATGGGTTCTCGTTTATAAATCTGATTGTTTTTAAATAATAAAAACACAGTTATTTAATAATTGTGATGAATTCTTTACGTGATTTCATAATAATTTGAATTTTAGAGTATGTATTCAACTTCAAGAACAGCTTACGATATATATCAAAAGAAAAGATTAGCATTGCTAATCTTTCATATATATTTTTAACTCCTTTAAAAAATCAGCTTCTTGTGGTGTAGCTAAATTAGGATTTATAATGTTATAATTTTTGTCAATTAAGATATATCGAGGAAGTTGATTCAAATTGACTCTTTTAATGATATTTTTGTTGTTCAATGTTTCAGCAAATAAATAAGAATTAGAAAGATGCAAATTTTGAGCTTTCTTTATCCATTTTTCTTTATCTTTTGTTCTATCCATACTAATGTATATTAATTCAAGGTCTTTTGGCAAATCCATATTATGCATTGCTTCTATATTTTGTAAGCATGGAATACACCAAGTAGCCCAAAAATCTAATAAATAATATTTAGAATTATGATTAGAAAGTATATTTTCTAATTTTACAACTTTATTATCACTATATAAATCAAATGATAAAAGTTCATTTTTAATAGAATTGGATTTTTCGTCTGTAACTAATAATTTTTCTAACTCTATTTTATTACTTTTGTAATAATCTGTATTTTTAAACCAATCTACATTTTTATCATAATTTGCATATTTTTTATCTTTATATTGTTGTAAATGATTACTGATACCTATTTCTATTAAATTATTGAAAAGCTCATTTTTGTTTTTATTAAGATTTAGTGAATAAATATTCTCCTTTTCAGCTTGAATATATTGATATACTATACCTAATAAATCTGTACTCCAAATAGGTTCTTTTATCTTAATTAAATAATCTTCTATCCTTTTATCTTTTGGGGATAGTAATGATAATTGCTTATAAAACACAAGATCATTTATTGACAATTGTTCAGTATCTGTAAATTTCTTCTGATATGCAATATGTAAATTTTCTATTTTCTGTATTTTCTGTGAAGGGGTAAACTTATTCGTTTTCTTGGTTATTTGTTGATACCCATTTGTAATATTGTCATATTTAATTACAATTCCATCATGATTTTGCAGTTCAACATTCCCATTTTTATTATCAAAGAGAAATTCTATTTGCTGAACAGATTTATTAATAAAATAATCATGGTAATAAGTTTGCAACTTATTATCTATCATGGTGAAAGTTCTATAAAGAAATGTATAATCAAAATTTGTTGTTTTTAAAACTTTCTTTGTAATAGTACTATTAGTGTCTGATTTATTCTCAAAATTGACATATTTACTATTAAAATCAACGTCATTATATATAAAGCTAACTGTAGTTTCTGGTGCTATATTTTTTACTGTTATTTGCAAAGAATCATTCTTAACAATTTTAGTTGATAATGTATCTTTATGTATTGCATTATTTTTGATAATCTGTTTTTCAGATGTATTGCTACAATTAAATATACTACATAAAAAAAGCAGGTATAAAAACCTGCTTGAATTGATATTTAAAAGCTTAATTACCATATCCATCGTATGCACAATCATATTTACATCTTGTTGCACCACTACCTCCATTCATAATATCTACACATGCAGCATTTGCACCAGAAGATGCCTGTGAGTTACTTCCCGGAAAATACTGATTATGAACCTCGGTTGTACCATTAATTGAAATAGTAAGTTTACAAGATGAACCTTTTCCACCATTAACAGTTTTCAATTCATTTCTAGAAAGTTTTTTGAAATTTTTCATAAAAATATTTTTTAATTAGGTTACAAATATAAAAATATAAATCAAACAAAGGAGATAAACTTTAAATTTTTGTATGAAATTGAATTTATTTCTAATATCTACTTAATTAAAATCAAACAAAAATTTTTAAATCTAACAGTTGTCTAATTATTTTGCTACATCATTATATGTCATTATCTAAATTTAATATGTTAATCTTAATGTGACTGATGTGTTAAAAAGAATTTCTAATTTTTCAACAAATTAATAGAAACCGTTGCCAAGTCAGAGTTCGGAAACTTCCTGAATAATTCTTTATCAATCTGCAGCCCCGTTTCCATGCAAATTTTCTTAAAAACTTCCACTTCCAAAATATATTGGTCAGAAAAGCCATGCGTCGCCTCGTAAGCGGTTGCCGGAGTTTTTCCTAAATTTTCAGCCGTCATTTTTGAATCTAAAGCGTGAAGTTCGATGATTAAAAGTCCGTTTTTACGGATGTATGGAATCCAAAGTTCAAGATGTTCTTTCAGACTTTCTTCAACTAAATTATTCGGTAATCTCTTTCCACGATATGCAAATGCTCCGGTTGAAGTACTGATTCTTTCTGGCTGACTGTTGTCAGGAGCTTTCCAAACTCTGTTGTGGTCTAGAAAAGTTCTAATATTCAACAAATCTGAGAGATCAATTTCGTAATTTTCTTTTAAATCATCAGCCAATTGTTTCGGATTTCCGATGTCGCCCCAGATTACTTTTGCCCAAATATCGTTGTTGATGAGGTTAGCTCGGGTCACTTTCAAAGCGGCTTGGTTGTAATCTGCACCCACTAAAAATAAAGGATGTTCTTCCAGCATTTTGCCGCGAAGCGTATATCTTTCAATTGTTTCAAAAATATGTTGAATGAAGGCACCGTTTCCACAACCCATATCCAGAACACCCTTCGGTTGCAAATGAATGGGCTGATTGAAAATCTGAATAATAAAATCATTCGCCACTTTAAAATAATTGGAGTGTGAGCCGCCGCTTCCCCAAACATTCATTGCTCGGTCTACATGAATTTCATCTTCACCTTCAGAGATTTCTCTTATTTTGGATGCGTCTCCAAACAGAAGATCGTCCATTTTATTCAACAAAGGAAGATAGGAAACTGTAACGCCATATGATGCGGCTCTTTTGGCAAAGTAAATTCCGGTTTCAGTAAATTTATAATTGTCGCCGGTCTTTTTAAACCAACCTAAAAATGTCAGAAAATCTAAAATGACCTCAAAATTATCAGAGTTTTTATGAAATTCTGCCGCCTGAAAAGAAGTTTCCATAAAATACTTATGAAACATACCTGTCATTCCGAGATAGACGATGACCGGACCGATGATGCATCCTTCGATATGTTTTAAAATTTGCTCCTGAATATGTTTTTCTTCCGCATCATCAGAAAGCTGAATCCCGAAATGATTTTTTATAGAATCACTCAGCTGTGTAAATTCTTCAATAAATGAATTTTCGTTGATTTGATTTTTAATATTGGTAGAATGTTTCAAAAACGGAATCACTTTTAGATAAAGCAAGCTATATTTTTGAAGAAACTGAGTTTTGTTGTTTGCAGAAATTGTAATAATTTCTTTCTCATTATCGACATCATAATTCAGGAAACCTTGCGACGCCAATGCCCGAATTGCTACATTCAGATAGCCTTCATTGGCTTTAAACTCATCTGAAAGTTCGCTCAAAGTTATTTTTTCACGATCAATAATGAAATTAATAATTTCCTTTTTTATGAGTGAAGCAACTACAGGCGCAGTAACAACGCCATCCAAATGTCTGAAAATTTCTGAGCGCAGAATTTCTTTATCCATACAATATGTTTTTTCTAAAGTAAAAAAATTAAACAAATAATTTGAAAAAAGTTTTGCTGTTTAAAAATTAAATATAACTTTGCAATTCAAAGTTCTTTTATATGGAATCAAAAAACTATCACGAAGACTTATCACATATCCGTTCTATGATGGAGCGGTCGTCACGTTTTATTTCGCTAAGCGGTCTATCTGGAGTAGTTGCCGGTTTGGCAGCGATTATTGGGGCGGCTTATGTTTATTTTGTTTTCCAGAGAGAAGGAATTGATTACTTTGACGGCGATAGAAATATTTTTGGGAAGGAATTGGTCAAGGAGCTTGTTGTAATTGGTGCAGTCATTCTGGTTGTGGCCATTTCGTGCGGATATATTCTCACCGCCAATAAAAGCAAAAAGAAAGGATTAAAAATATGGGATGCCACCACGAGAAGGCTGTTGGTGACATTTGCCGTTCCTTTAGTTACAGGTGGATTATTTTGTCTGGTGCTTCTGTATCATCACTTATTTGTCTTGGTCGCTCCGGCAACTTTGATTTTTTATGGATTGGCGTTGGTAAGCGCAGAAAGATATACTTTGACAGATATTAAGTATTTAGGATATTGCCAGATTGTTTTAGGATTGCTTTCCTTCCTGTTTTTAGGTTGGGGATTGGTTGCATGGACGATTGGTTTTGGGTTGCTGCATATAGTTTATGGACTGATTATGCATAGAAAGTATAAGTAATTGTTATGGATGCTTTTATAATTATTTTAATTTTATCCATAATTATTTATGCAATATTTTACAATTATTTAAAGAAACGAATAAAGAATAAAAATTATAGAATAATGGTAAGTATTATCTTGTCATGTTTTATTGGAATCATTTTATATACATTATTGGTAGGTGCTTTTATTTACGCATTAACGAAAGAAAAGTATAGAGAATTTGAAAGAGAAAGATGGATTCTTGTTGGTGAAGATATTAATAAAAGATTAAGCAGATTTGAAATGATTGATGATTTGATTGATAGCAAATTTTTGATCAAAAAAGATAGTTTACATGTAAGGCAAATCTTAGGAGAACCTGATTGGAGAGATAAAGAAAATTATAAATGGACTTATGAAGCGGGGACGGGTGGAGGTTTCGGTTTTGTTGATCATTACTTAGATATTTATTATGATGCAGGTTATGAAACCATGAAAGTTGAACACCGAAGAATTAAAGATTAGAGAATTATGATTAACATTTCAAAACTCAACAAAGAATTCGAAAGCCGTGTAAGATTGGGCATCATGTCTGTTCTTATGGTCAACGATTGGGTTGATTTTTCTGAAATGAAAAGTTTGCTGGAAATCACAGACGGAAATATGGCAAGTCACAGCAATGCGTTAGAAAAAGCCAATTACATTGAAGTTAAAAAAGAATTTGTCGGTAAAAAGCCAAAAACGTCGTACCGTGTAACTCAAAACGGTAGAATTGCTTTTACCGAGCATTTAGATGCCTTAGAAAAATTAATAGGAAGATAAATTCTATATTTTTTTGAAAATTAACTTTGAAAAACAAAGTGCTTTATAGATTTAAATTAGTTAAAATGATAACAAAAAAACAAACAACTCTGGCAATTTTTGCTGTACCAGCACTCTTAATGGTGGCAGCATTTTTAGGAAATCTTTTTGTAGAAGGCTGGTACTGGTCAAGATTTGATTTTATCTTGGCGGCAATTCTACTTTTCGGAACGGCTGGTTTAATCAGCTTGGTGAGAGCAATCGTTAAAAACAGCAATTACAAAATCTTTATCAGTCTCTTAATTGTTGTGATTCTTATTTTGGTTTGGATGGAATTGGCAGTCGGTCTTTTCGGAACTCCGTTCGCAGGAAGCTAATGTGCTTTTCCAAGCAATCAAAGATGAAAATTTTCTCGCAGATTGAGCTGTTCCGCAGATTTTTTATCCGATTGAAATCTGTACAATCCATTGATCTGCGAAAGTTTAAATCAAAAATAATCACATTAACCTTACATCATGACCAGAAAACATTTTCTAAAAAGACTCATGCAGCTTTCTGCAGTCGGAGCTTTGCCTTTTCTTTATTCATGGCAGATCGAACCATTTTGGGTAGAATTTGTTGAAAGAAAACTTCCCATCAAAAATTTACCTGAACATCTTGAAGGGAAAATATTAATGCAGATTTCAGATCTACATGTCGGAGACCGTTTCGATTGGAATTTTTTGATTGAATCTTTTCAAAAAGCCCAAAATTACAGTCCTGATTTTGTTGTCTACACCGGAGATTACGTCAATCACGGAACTTCCGAAGATCATGAAAGCCTGAAAAAGGTAATGTCAAATGCAGTTTATGGTAAGTTGGGAACTTTCGGGATTCTTGGTAATCACGATTACGGAAAAACTTGGAAAAATCTCGGTTCTTCAAAAGAGATTTGCCGTATTCTTCAAAACAATGGCGTTACCATGTTGAATAACGAACAAATAGAATCTCACGGTTTAAACATTATCGGCTTCGACGATTTATGGTCACCCAATTTTGATCCGATGAAAGTGATGAAAAATTACAATCCTGAAAAAGCGAATCTTGTGCTTTGTCATAATCCTGATGTTTGTGATAAAGATGTCTGGAACGGTTACCAAGGCTGGATTTTGAGTGGTCATACGCATGGAGGACAATGCAGAATTCCTGGTGTGATTACGCCGATTCTTCCCGTAGAAAATAGAAAATATGTTTCTGGAGAAATTGATTTGAAAGATGGTAGGATGCTTTATATCAACCGTGCAATCGGTCATTCTTTTCAGGTAAGGTTTATGGTTAGGCCGGAGATTACGGTTTTTACTTTAATACAAGCTTAAAAAATTTTATAATGAAAAATCAATCTTTTATTTATTTTGGAAAATGTGTGTTTGCTCTATTTTTAATATTGGGAAACATCAGTTTGTTCGGGTATGTGTTGACGAAGTTTGACAGTTTTGCCATTTTTGGATTTTTACTGTTGATTTATGGTACACTCATCAATCTTCTAATTGTCATTATTCTTTTTGTCTACGGTCTGTTTGAAAAAGAACAGTTTAAATATTGCTTAAGTGCAATTGGCTATATATCTATAAATATTCCAATAGCCATACTATATGCAGTGATCGGATTGAATCTGAATTAAATATAAATCTAAAAATACGCAAACTATGAAAAAACTACGTGTAAAATTCTTGCTTTTCGTTTACGACAAAACGCAAAAACTATACAGAAAATATTTTAAAAAGAAAAAAAGGCAATGGCAGTTCAATGAAAAGCAGCTGTTAGAATTCGATAAAGATTCTTTAGGCCGAAAACTCGGAGAATTTTATAAAAAACATGGTTTCACGATGATTCCGAAAATGGAAAATCACGATGTACATCATCTGATTACCGATTGCGGAACCAACTTCGAAGATGAGATTGCCATGCAGTTTCTCCTTTTTGGGAACGGAAAACTCAATGCCCATCTTTTGGCGGCAATTGTTTTGGGAAGCATTATTCTTCCGGAATATTATAAAATTTACAGCAAAGCTTACCACAAAGGAAAATCAATGCGGCCATTTCATCATATAAATTTTGAAGAATTGTTGTGGCAGAATTTTGAAAATGTAAAAGACTTCATCCGCCAAAAAGAAACGCCTGTTTTATATTAGCCACAACTTTAATCTTAAAAAATTTCCTCATGAAAACACATCATTATATATTTCTTACAACCGCCATCTTTGTAACGCTTTTTTACAACGAAAATATCGGTCTCAACCTCGGGATTTTAGCGATTGTATATTCTGTACTCACTGTTTTTAAAACTCCTGAGAAAAATAGGACGAGAACCTTTATGATTCTTTTGGTAACCAGTATTTTTTCGGGTATTGCTTTTGCATGGTACGGAGATTTTGCTTCATTTTTGGCGGTGGTAAGTTCACTTTTGCTGCTTTCTTACCGTTCACAAAACAAGAGGATGAAAATTCTTTTATTGATCCCGGTTTTTGTAGTCAATTGCTTTACTTTTATCTGTAGAATTTTCAATTTAGATAAATGGCTTCCGAAACGGAATGCTTCTGGTCTTTGGCAGAAAATTTTAGCATTTGTTTTAATTCCGCTTATTTTTATTTCGATTTTCTTTGGAATTTACTCTGCGGGAAGCGATCATTTTGCAAGCGTTTTTACAGATTATGAATTAGATATAGATCTTTGGCAATTGCTATGTATTTCCATTTTAGGTTTTTTTATAGCTTTCAATTATTGGAATTATTCTGTGGAAAAATTGATTTACAAACAAAACCATATTCTGGCAAACGAATTTGAAGCTAAAGATAAAATTCAAAAAGCAACATATTCTTTTTTAGATTTAAATTCTGAAAGAATGAGCGGTGTGATCTCATTTTTTTGTTTAAATATTTTGTTGGTCTTTTTTATTATTACTTTCAACTACGAGCAATTTTATGAAGCTGTAAAAACGCCTAATCAATTGTCTGAAGAAACACATGAGAGAGTAGGTGCAGTAATCATGTCTATTGTAATGGCAATTTTGGTGATTATGTTTTATTTTAAATCAAATTTCAACTTTGATTCTAAGGCGGGTTTAATGAAAATTTTAGTCAAAATTTGGATTGTTTTGAATGCTGTTTTAGTTATTTCTGCAATGCTTAAAAATACAGAATACATCATCAATTACGGTTTTACTTACAAACGTTTGGGCGTTTATGCTTTTCTTATTTTGTCATTAATTGGGCTCGTAATGACCTTTGTCAAAATTCAGATGAGAAAAAAGAATGTCTTTCTTTTCAATGCCATGGTCTGGTATTTTTATGGAACAATTTTAGCTTGTAGTTACATCAATTGGGGCGGATTGATTACTTCTCAAAACATGAAAAGAGATGATTTTGCCATTAATTATCATTTGCAATCCATCAATTTCAGTGAAAAATATTTGTTGAAATATGCTGAAGAAAAACAAAACACACCGTTGAAAAAAGAGATTTTAGAAAAAGTTAAAACTGAAAAATCAGAGACATTTCTTTCAAAAATCCTTTACTATGAAACCATTCGTGAATAAGGTGATTGAAATGGATTGTTTCTTCATAAAAAAATCTTCAAATGAAAAAATCAATCTTATTAATTATTCCTTTAATGATTTTATCATGCAAAAAGGAAGCGGCGGTATCGGATATGGCACAAAAAGATTCTTTGGTTGTCAATGAGTTACCAACTCCTCAGTCGAGATTAGATTCTGCGAATATGCCTAAAAGTGATTCTTTAATCAAAAAAGATTCTGTCAATAAAGAATTGATAAGAGAGGAAAAAGATAAAGTAATCATCATAACGAAAGACGGAAGCAGTTCTTTTAAAATCGATGAAGAATTTACCGACAAACATGATAAGCTGATTTTGAAAATTGTTAATTTCAATAAGTCTAAAATTACAGCAAAGATTACCACAAAACAGCAGGATTTTAATATTAGATTTAATCAAATCAAACTTCCTGACGGCAAAATGGATGGGCCATTTATGAGAGAAATAACCTATAATGTTCCTACATCTGGCGAGTTGTGGTTGATTATCGGGAAAAATAATATGGCAGACGGTAAAACTACCGGCAGTTTCTCTGTGAATGTAGAATAGATTTGGTATAATTTCTGCAAATCAAAACTTCTAAAATTTAATTTTTATGAAGTCATCAGCTTCAAAATTGTATTTATACAAATGATGGCAACATGAGACCTTAAAATAAATATCTATTTATGAAAAACATATTTTCAGCAGCAATCATTGCTTCAACAGCTTTGGTAAGTTGCGGAACCGTGCAGTCGGTTATTCAGAATACATTTCCTTACACGGCAAATGTTTTAGTATCTACGGGAGTTCCTGCAAACAAAGAAGTCTCGTCAACAGCAACGGCAACTAATGTTCAGACTTGGTTTGGCGGAAACAATAATGCACAGATCAAAGATGTTAGAATTTCTGATGCTAAAATATCAGTGGTTTCTCCAACGGGTGGTAATCTGAGTGCTTTAAAATCAGTAAAGGTTTACATTTCATCTACCGGGACTAATGAAAGATTAGTGGCTTCAAGATCAGATATATCTTCAAATTCATCAAGTTTAAATTTAGACTTAAACAACGAGGCAGGATTTTTGGATGAGGTTGTAAAAAGTACAGGTGTTACGGTAAGAACTGTCTACGAACTAAAAAATCAAACATCTTCTGATATGAATCTGAAAGTGGCATTGAATTTTAGTAGTGTACCTGTGAGATAATTTTAATAACATAATAAATAACTACGGCTTTCTCAGATTAGAAAGCCGTAGTTATTTTAAATAAATGTTTTTATCTTATTTTATAAATTGCTAATTCTGCGGAAGCATCTGTCAATACTCCTAAACTCAAGCCTCCTTCTACAATTCCGAAGCGAAGAACATCTCCAGCTTTTAAATTGTAAATATGACTGATTTGTCCTTGTGTTAATGATATATTGATTAATCCTAAAACACCCAAGTCTAAAAGTTGCAGCCCTCCAAACAAACGGTAATCAAGTGCTGTTGGGGTGGTTGTTCCCACTGCGGTTTTGGTTATAATTACTCCTGGTCGGTTATTACCCAATAATTCTGCTCTGATTCCTTGTCCTGTTCTGAAACTGTAATTGATATGATAAATACCGTCGGACGGAACCGTATATACATTATTACTTACATGAACTGAAGGTATTTCGACATTGTAACCTCCGCTAGATGTAGCTAATAATGGGATTGTTCTTACTGCACTACCTAAAAGATTTATTCCTAAACTTAATAATGATAGAGTTCCGCTAGCTCTTGCGGCATACGTACTGCTGGCTAAACTAGTATCGGTGGTAGTTATTTTGTTCCATATACCTAGTTGATTCCCAGGATGTGTGTAGCTGGCATCATAAACAAAAAAACCTGTGGTAGATACACCCTGTGTTTTTATTGATCCTGTAGTAACGGGGCTGGTTACAAAAACAATTGCACCGTTTTGTGGTAGACCATAAGAGGCATCTTTAAGTCGTAATGAATCACCAGAAATTCTAGGAGGTATTATTCCATCTGCAAATGTCAATTCTGTTCGCTTGTGAACATCTAGCGTTGCTTTGGGATCTGATGTATTGATTCCCACTTGTGCACTGATTCCATATCCCATTATCAATAGAAAGGGCAGTAAATAATGTTTTTTCATATTTTTCGTATTAGTTTTGGTTTGTTAAATTTAATTAAAAAAATATGTATAAAACAAAAATTACTTTAATTTTTTGATTAAAATTTTACATAATAACGTTTATGTTAATTAATTCTAAATGTTACTTTTTGTTACTATTCAATTTTGTGGGATATAAATGTGGTACATAATAATTCTAATCAGTGAATTATTATGGTAATTTTAACCTGAAAAGTTTGTGTAGAGTTAGTTTTTAGAAATAGAATCCATTACGATGGTGACTGGGCCATCATTTATTAATGAAACTTTCATATCTGCACCAAAGATTCCGCTTTCGGTTTTCAGCCCGGATTTTGCGATTTCTTCTTTGAAATAATCGAATAGAGGAATGGCTTTATCAGGCTTAGCAGCTTTGATAAAGGAGGGGCGGTTGCCTTTTTTGTAATCAGCAATCAATGTAAATTGGCTGATGCAGAGAATTTCTCCTGAAATGTCTTTTACAGAAAGATTGAGTTTTTCATTTTCATCTCCGAAAATTCTGAGATTTAAGATTTTTTGAATCAACCAATCGGCGTCGGTTTTTTCGTCTTGTTCGTCGATGCCGATAAGGAGCATGAAACCTTTCCCGATTTCTCCAACAATTTTACCATCTACTTTTACGCTCGCTTCAGAAACTCTTTGGATGACAGCTTTCATTTAATTATAAATATTTAAATTTTTAGTTCCGGCATCATAATTCCAGAAATAAGTCTTTGGAGGAACTGAAGAGATAGCGGTTGGCTGGCCTGAAATTAGTATCCACGTTGCATTGTCTTTTGGGCAAATAATGCTGATGTTGTCTTTAATTTCTAAAGTGGTATTGTTGTCGGGGCAGATGTGTGGAGCATTTCGGTCATAAACTTTAAATGATGCAGGAGAATCTGCAGTTCTTACAACAATAAGCCCGCGTGTTCCGGATTGCTGCTCATCAATGTAAATCGGTTGTCCTACGAAGTTGAGGTTGTTATATGTAGCGAGATTTAAGTTCAAATTTACATTAATGGGAGAGTTGGGGAAACAGCTTACCGTATCTTCACGGCTACCGCATGAGTTTATATTTAATAAACTGAAAGTCAATAAGATGAAAAATGATATGATTGAGAAAGTTTTTTTCATTAGAATATAAATTTTTATATATTTGTAAAACAATAACGATTAACACGCAAAAACATTGTCCGGCAAATGTCGGATTATTTTTTTATACTAAAACTAAATTTTAAAAATTATGGCGAGCTATGTAACTAAGGAAGGACTAGAGAAAATGAAAGCCGAGCTTGAGCAATTGGAAAAAATAGAGAGACCAAAAATTACTCAACAGATTGCAGAAGCAAGAGATAAAGGAGATTTGTCTGAAAATGCAGAATATGATGCAGCCAAAGAAGCACAAGGAATGTTGGAAATGAGAATTTCTAAACTAAAAGATATTGTAACGACTTCTAAAGTAATTGACGAAACTCAGCTTGATACTTCCAAAGTTTCAATCTTAACAACGGTGAGGTTGATGAATAATGATACAAAAAAAGAGCAGGTTTTTAAATTGGTTCCGGATAACGAGAGTGATTTGAAGTCTGGTAAAATCTCTGTCAATACACCTATTGCAAAAGGTTTATTAGGAAAAGTAATTGGCGAAACTGCCGAGATTATTTTACCAAACGGAAACAAATTGTCTTTCGAGGTATTAGAAATTACGCTTTAGGAAAATTCAAATTATTAACTCTTAACTTATAACTTTTACAATGAGTTCAATATTCACAAAAATCATCAACGGCGAAATTCCTGCTTACAAAATTGCAGAGAATGAGGATTTTATTGCTTTTTTAGATGCAATGCCTTTGGTGAAAGGTCATACGTTGATCATTCCCAAAAAGGAAGTCGATTTGATTTTTGACCTTGAAGGTGATAAGTACAAAAACCTTTGGGGATTTGCTCAGGAAGTTGCGAAAAAAGTAAAAAATGGAATTCCATGCATAAGAGTTGGAGTAGCTGTAGTAGGGCTTGAAGTTCCTCATGCTCATATTCATCTGATACCTTTGCAGAAAGTAGAAGATATGAATTTTAAAAACGAACGGCTGAAGTTATCTGTAGAAGAATATACAGAAATTCAAAATTCAATAATTAATTCTTAACAAAACAAGAGGTCGTGAAAAAGTAATTTTTTGCGATTTTCTTTCTTATATTTAAATTAAAATGAATGCAAACCAATGTTCTTTCTGTGGCAAGAAAAGAAATGAAGTGCAAATGTTGGTCTCAGGACAAAACGGATTTATTTGCGAAAACTGCATCGAGCAGGCACATTCTATCGTAAAAGAAAGTGTTTCTCCTACAGGATATTCTCCTGCAGAAACAATTGATGAATTAAAAAAACCAAAGCAGATAAAAGAATTTCTTGATCAGTATGTAATCGGGCAGGATCAGGCAAAAAAACAATTGTCAATTGCTGTTTACAATCATTATAAAAGATTGCTTCACGCAAAAGAAGAAAACAGGGAGGTTGAGCTTGAGAAGTCTAACATCATCATGATCGGTGAGACAGGAACGGGTAAAACTTTATTGGCAAAAACCATTGCTAAAGAACTGAATGTTCCTTTCTGTATCGTTGATGCAACGATTTTAACTGAAGCAGGGTATGTGGGTGAAGACGTAGAAAGTATTCTGTCAAGACTTCTGATGGTCGCTGACTACGATGTAGAAAAGGCGGAGAAAGGAATTGTTTTCATAGACGAAATTGATAAAATTGCAAGAAAATCTGATAACCCAAGCATCACGAGAGATGTATCAGGAGAAGGTGTACAGCAAGGTTTGTTGAAGTTACTTGAAGGAAGTATTGTAAACGTTCCGCCACAAGGAGGAAGAAAACATCCGGATCAAAAATACATTCAGGTAAATACTCAAAATATTCTTTTCATTGCGGGTGGAGCTTTTGATGGTATCAAAGAAATTATCGAAAGAAGAATGAACAAGCAGGCAATTGGTTTTAGTTCAGAAAAAATTAACAAAGTAGGAGAGGATGATTATATATTAACAAATCTTAATGCTATTGATCTTCGCTCTTTTGGATTAATTCCTGAGCTTTTGGGGAGATTTCCAATCATCACTTATTTAGAGAAGTTGACTAAAGAAACGATGATAAGAATCATGACTGAACCTAAAAATTCTATTACCAATCAATTCGTTGAACTTTTTAAGATGGATGGTACTAAACTGATCTTTACAGAAAGCTCAATCGATAAAATTGTAGAAGAGACTATGGAAAAAGGTCTTGGTGCAAGAGGTCTTAGAGGAACTACTGAAAAAGTTTTGGAAGACTATATGTTTTCAATAGGAGAAGATGAAGAAATCACATTGACAGAAGATAATATTTTGATTAATAAGTGAAATTAACATTTTTTTTGAAAAAATGTTATATCTTTGTCGGTGAAAATTGTATTAACACACAAAAATAATATACAATGAAAAAAAATTTATTAGCTATAGGACTTTTGGCGATTGTTAGTTCTGTTCAGGCGCAGAATGTTCTACTACATGTAGATGACACGGCTAAAATGTATGTAAGTGCAGGAACTCTCGTTTATAACGGTGGAGGCTTGCAATCTCGAGGTAGTGGAGTTATTGATCTTCATGGTAACATGATGGTTGTAGGTACTACTGCTGATGGTATTAAAACAATACCTACTACAGGATCAGGTGGTACGTCAGTTACCCCAAACCCTACCAATGTTATTCTTAGAATAAATACACCAGGTACCCCGGTTACTTCTACGTATGGACAGCTTTTTATTAAAGGGATCCCACAGAATAACATAACAGGATCGGTTGATAAAGAGTATGCAGCTACAAAACATGGTGCATATCAACAACTTGGTGTTCCGTTTTTCAATAAAACCTTTGCTTCTCTGAGCTCAGAGTTAGGTGGAGGATTTGATGAAATTAGATGGAATGGTAGAGAAATTCTAAAATGGAGCAATACGAACTTAAGATTTGATGGTTCTAATCCTCCAAGCACTCCAATTCCTAACGCAAGTGTTCCAGGCATTACAATTGGTTTAAATACCACAACAGCTTTAGCAGATAGAACTGCATATTATGCTGTAGGAACTAGTACTTATGTTCCTACTACATTAAGTACTGTGAAAGGTAGACCATTCGCAGACGGCGATGGTTTGGGTAGTGTTGCTGTTGGAACCAATACTGTAAATTTAACTCCTTCTACTATTCCGGCATCTTTTGGAACAGGTGGTAACAATAGAAATGTATATCAAGAGAAGTATAATACATACATCGGTGATGCATTTGACCCTATTCCGGCATGGACGGCACCAACATTTGGAAAATATTTGTATCAGTATGCCAATCCTTTTCTTACCAATATAGATTTATCTATGATTGGATTTGTTGAGGCAGGTGCATCTACAGATAATAATAATATATCAAACATTTGGGGTGTAATTGTTGATCCTCAAAATGTTACTTGGAATTCAAATACAGGTGGAACTGCAACGTATGCAGAAACTCAAAAGGTTACTTTTGATGTATCTGGAAAACCTACTGGTAATTTGCCTAGTTTGGTTATCAAGCCTTTGAATACTTTTAAAATAAAACTGAGAACTGCTACAGCTCATACATTAGATTTCGATAACTTAAGAAGGTTTGCATTTACAGCAAGAACGGAAGATGCTGCTAATCCTTATTCAGTAACGGCGTCCAAGAATACAAACTCAGGTAGTATAAAACAGTTAGGTGTATTGGCACTTGATGCTGCAGGAAATCAGATTGGTGAAACTTTCTATGTTGTAGCACCTCACTTTACTACGGGTAATATAACTGACCCTAGTGTTGGTTCGGTACAAGCAATGACTTCTACTACATCTGCAATGATTCAAACATTTGAAGAAAATGTGAATGGAGGAGTAGATTCTAATTATTCTTCTGCATATAGATTGTATATTAATGAGGCTAATGAGAATAATTATAAAGGTAAAAGAATTGATTTAAGCATATTTGGTCAGAATGTAGCTTCACTTAAGTTTGAAGTTAGAGATGATACTGTTTTAATTCCTAATAATACTCATACTTTATCTAGCGGTACCGGATTCTACTATAGTGTAGGTAACGGTCAGGCGGCTCAAGTTTATCAAGGAGCTACTATTCCTGTAAATAGCTCAAACTTCGGACTTTATTATGGAGCTCCAGTGCCACAAGGTTCTCTAAATACAAGTGATTTAAATAAAAAGTCAAGAACATTAGTTACTTATAATCCTAATATTGATCATTACATAGTTCGTTTTGATTCAGATTGGAAATCTGCATCTATTGAGGTATTCGATGCAAGCGGCAAGTTGGTTATTTCTGAAAAATCTGTGAAAACAGATTCAGACTACGTTATAAAATTAGATTCAAGTCTTAAGGCTTTCTATGTTGTAAAAGTAGTAGGTAACGACGGAACTATAGTAAATAGCAAAATATTAATAAAATAAACTAAGACATGAAATTTCTTGTAAAAAAAATATTACCTCTTCTCTTTTTGGTAGTCTATGGTCTAAGTAGTGCACAAAACACACCAGGTACTCCATGTTTTCCAGGTGAGCCTTGTGAAAGACCAGCTGCACCAATTGATATGTACGTCTATGTTTTAGTAATCGCAGCCATTTTGATGATTGCATATTTTGCTAAAAAATACAAGGCGCAAAAAATATAAAAATTTTATTAAAATATTTTAAACTCTCTGATTAGTC
Organism: Chryseobacterium aahli; assembly: GCF_022699665.1. GTDB lineage: Bacteria > Bacteroidota > Bacteroidia > Flavobacteriales > Weeksellaceae > Chryseobacterium > Chryseobacterium aahli. Next base: position 131,379 of record NZ_JALDNB010000005.1, read on the forward strand.
AGAGAGTTTTTTTATTTTTACATAATAAAATTGTGGTGATGCAAAATACAGGCACCTATGAAGAATATACAATTTTATACAATCCTTAAAAAAAGATTTAATATCTATATATGAAAAAGATATTCGTAGTATCAGGAATGTTGTGTGCATTCTCATTGCAGGCACAGTTTTCTGTAAACATTCAGGCACCCGCAGACTTTAAAGAGCAAGAAGCAATTTTATATACGCTCAATGGTTCTAAAGACATCATCGTTACAAAAGAGCTCAACAAGAATAATTCATGGACTTTTAAATATCCAAAAAACTATTCCGGGATGATGAAAGTTTTTTTTCCGAATACCAATAACAGCGTCAGCTTTATTTCTGAAAATAAGAATGTAAGTATCAAGCTTGAAACTCTTAATAACAAAGTTAAAAACGTTATTTATCAGGATGAAGCCAATGAATTGATGAACAGTATTCAGGAATCATCTCAAAAGAAGGAAATGATACTTCCAGCTCTGGCTCAAATAAAAGAATATTATAAAGACAATACAGATTTTGGTAAAGCACTTACATCAGAGATCGGAAGACTTTCCGGAACAAGTACTGCGGACTTTTCTAAACATCCTTTTATCTCTTATTACAATACCAATTATGCAAAATTTTTATCAAACGATCCTACCAAGAAAGTTAGCCAAGATGAAGTAATAGATTTCTTTGATAAGTCAAATGACATGCTTGAGTCATCATCATTAGTAAGGCCTATTTTAGTATCTTTTCTAAACACTGGTGGAAATACCAATGTTGGGCAGTCTGTAGATAAATTATTAGACAAGCTAAAGGTAGAAACACCACGTGGACAAACCATTTTATCAGAATTGATTGATATTTTTGATATCTATGAGATGGCAGAGTTCAAAAATAAATATTTGACACTTGCGAAAAACCTGAAATGTACTATTACAGATAGATTGGCATCAACTATAAAGTCTAATGCAAATGTAGAAATTGGAGCGGTATTTCCTAATTACAAATTTCAATCTGCGGTTAATACGACTGCAAAATCGATTGCTGATGTAAAGGCGGATAAAAAAGTGATTGTTTTTTGGTCTTCTACATGCTCTCACTGCGAAAGCGAACTTCCGAAACTTTTGGAAAAGTATAATGATATGAAAGCTAAAAATATTCAAATCATTGGTCTTTCTTTAGATTCTGATAAAGATTCTTACGCTAAGAAAATTGTAGCATTCCCATGGATCAATGATTCAGAATTAAGAGGGTGGAATAGTTCTTATGCAGAAACTTATAATGTACATGCAACACCAAGCTATTTTATTTTGGATGCTAACAATAAGATTATCAGTAAACCAGACCATGTAGGTGATGTTTTAACATATTTAAATCTAAAATAATTTTGGTAAATGTTAAATATTTTATATATTTGCACCACCAAAAAGGCGAGGTAGCTCAGTCGGTTAGAGCGCAGGATTCATAACCCTGAGGTCACGGGTTCAATTCCCGTCTTCGCTACAGTAAAACCCCTAGTAATAGGGGTTTTTGTCGTTTATATATTCTGTTCCGATTTTTTTATACTAAAAAGGTCGTTATTTCTTTAAGATTAGATAATAATACTTGCAACTTAATTTTTGTTTTAAAAATTTATTGATTTAAGTAAACGATTGCACACTTTTAATTAAAGATTCTAAAGGAAAAATCTTGTAAAATTTCATTAAATTTTCATTTTGAAGCAATGAGCTAATATTTTAAGTGAAAATTTTACTCTTTTGCAGGCTTTTTTGTCGCAATAGGCTCAATGTTTCCTAAAAATTAGTTCAAAAATTGATTTTTTTTTAAAATTTCAATAAAAAATACAATTATTTTATTGAGTAAATTTAATATAATAATACTTGTTTCTTATTGATAAATTAATGATTTTTTTTATTTTTTTTAATAAATGTTCAAACATAAGAACAAAATGTAACTAATAAGTAAATCATTGAAAAGAGATTAATAAAAGAGGTGAATCTAAGAAATCATAAAGTTTTCTTAAAGTTTAATTAAAATAGGGGATCTGATTTTGAAATATGAATTATTGTTGTATTTTTACAAAGCCTTGAATGAGGGAACAAGTCAAGGTAATAAATTTTTTTTCATCATTTGTGTTTTTAGAATCGTATCGCCTGATACGATTCTTTTTTTGTTTTTACTTTTCGTAATGAACTAACAAATCAATGAAATAAGAATAAGTAACCGAACCTTCCTGCTGATTACTTTTTAAAAATAGATTATTTGTAAACCCGAAAAAATCATTAAGCCATCCTTGATGTTGTAAGATGAACTCTCTTTCATAAGCTCTGTCTCTTTTCATTCCTGCAGAGTAATTTTTAAGCGCATTATTAACGAACTTTTCATCTTCATAGACAATAGAGTTCAAAAGACTTTTTAAAGTAAAATATTCGGTACTGTATCTAAGTTCAGGATTAGATGAATTAATGCCAATTAAATATCCGATAAAATTGGCTTCTTGTTCACGGGCAAATCCGAGCTGATGTGAACTTTCATGAGCCAGAGTAAAGAGTAGATAAGAAGACGGTAATTCGGCGTTATATTGAGCTTCTGCGGTGAAAGGATTGTAATATCCCAAGATACCCGTAAAACTCATTACATTTTTAAATAAACTTGGTTTAATAGAATTAACTTTATCTGTCTTTTTATTAGAAATGAAAGATGGAAGTTTATTTTGCTGATTCAGAATTTCAACCTGAATATTTTTGATATTTAAAACATTAAAAACTCCTTGTTGATTTTCATTGACAAGCAATCTTGTCTGTTTGCATTTTTCAAGGTATTTTAGAGCTAAATTTTTTCTTTTTTCTAGTGTAATTTCTGTTTCGGGAAGTTTTGCAATAATCGGTTTTTGAAAGTAAAGCATTCCCCAAAAAATCTGATATGTAAAATAAAAGATGTTGATGAGAATCAGTATTTTCAAAAGTGACTCATTTCGACTCTTCTTCTTAAAACATTTAATTATAAAATAGAAAAGAAAAATTCCCAACAAAATATATAATACGTCTCCAACTGAAAACGGAATCCAAGAAAATAAAAGCTGATGTATTTTTTTTTGAATTTCAAAAAAGCTTTCAAAGGCGGAAATCATAAATCTCAGCTTTGAAAATATAAAGAACAAAAGAATTTGGACAACTAAAATAGCTGTCCAAAATCTTTTTTTATGATATGTTTTTATAATATTAATGTCCACCAGATGTTGTTTCGCCCATAATAATTCCTTGCTTTTTAAGGATTCTTGGTGTTACAAAACCATAGAATGCAAGATATACAAAGCAAAGAATCGGGATTACATAAGAAAAATGAGTCCAAGTGATTCCCATCACACCTTCAGGACTTGTTTTATCAAAGTCACAAATCCATCCCTGAATTAGAGGGATGATACCGCCACCCAAAATCATCATTACTAAGAATGAAGATGCTTTTCCGGTATTTTTCCCAAGTCCTGCAATAGCAAGGTCGAAAATTGACGGCCACATAATCGAACAGAATAATCCTCCTGAAATGAAGAAATATTTAGCAATTTCTTTATCTGGATAAACCAAACCTAAAATCATCATCACAACACCAGCAATCCCAAAGATCATAAGCGTTTTTCCGGCTGCTTTCCCGCCAATAAAACTCATGATGATAAAAGCAAGAATCCAGAATGCGTAAATGTAAAAGCTTGAAACGTCTTTGCCACTCAGTTCGTTAGCGAAAATGATGATAGCAAATGCTATAAAAGGAACTATAAGTTTCATCAACATATTGGTCGTTTTAGACATATTAAATACATTGATACTGCCATTCCATCTTCCGATCATTAAGCTTCCCCAATATAAAGATACGAATGGAGCAATGTTATGTTCTAAAACTCCTCCAAATTCTTTAGTATGAAGCAGTGCAGGAAGATTACTGATGATAGAAACTTCTACACCTACATAAATAAAGATTGCAAGCATTCCTAAATAAAGCTGCGGATATTTAAAGATGCTGAATTTAGCTGAACCTTCTTCAATGTCGGCCTCTTCTTCTTTCGCAGGGTCTTCAATTTTTGAAAAGAGCATAAAGATAGCGACCAAAATAAAAGCGATCCCTAAAACAATGAAAGGCATTTTAACCTCTTTCAGATGATCTTTCACAAATCCTATAGGATAGGATATATTGGTAGATCTCTGCTTGATCTCTCCTAGTTTAGATGTGTATACATCAACCTGCGAATCACTTGCAGAAGTATTTTGTGCAATTGATGCTAGCTGAGTATCTAGATCGGCTATATTTTTTTCAACAGTTGTGATGACTTCGTTTACTTTCGCAGGGTCATCTTGTCTGTCATTTCGTAATTCCAGAATATTTTTCGAAAGCTCGTCTTTATGAGTTTGGTATTCCTTTTTTACGATTTCAATTTTAGTTAAATGAGTGTCTTTGGGTTTAGAATCTTCTTTGTTCCCCATTCCGAAAAGAACGATACCCAAAAGGATAGGGCCAATGGTGGTTCCTAATGAATTGATACCTCCTGCTAATGTTAAACGGTGTGCTCCGGTTTCGGCACTTCCCATTTTGATTGCAAGAGGATTAGCAACAATCTGCTGTACAGAAAAACCAAGTCCTACAATAAATAAAGCTGCTAAGAAAAACCAAAAATTGGCTGCAGCAGCAGCCGGAACAAATAGAAATGCTCCAAATGCAGACAGGACTAAACCAACCGCAAGTGTTTTTTTATAGCCGAATTTCTGAAGGATATCACTTTTTAAAGAAATGATAAAAAAGATGACAGATCCTATAAAATAAGCAACATAAAATGCCCAGGCTACAAGCTGACTTTGCACTTGTGACAGTACAAACCATTTCTTAAAAACCGGGATAAGAATGTCATTACTTGCTGCAACAAATCCCCAAAAGAAAAAAACTACGATTAAGGATAAAAATTGCGACCATTTAGTCTGTTGTGGTTTTGAATCCATATATTAAAATTAAGTTAAACAAATATAATTTTTTTCTTTGATTAACCGAGTTCTGTTAAAGTTTTTTTTATTGTCTCAAATGAAGACAATTTTAAGTCTTTCGGAGAGTCTGTTGGTGCGAGAATATCGTTGAAGTAAACTTTTACTTTTCCGGGGAAACCTTTTGAGTTGTCAAACGGAAACATTTCCTTTAAGCCAATAAAAGTAAATACCGCAATTGGTGAATGATGTTTTGAAGATAAAGTGAATGCGCCATCTTTAAACTGATCTAAAACAATAGAAGTATCATCTGGAACTCCACCTTCCGGAAAAAGTACGATGCTGTTGCCTTCTTCCATTTTTTCTGCGCATCTTCGGTAAACATCGGCGCGGCTTCTAGGGCTGCTTCGGTCAACCATTACACAAATCCGTTTATAAATCGTTCCAAAAATCGGAATTTTCACCAATTCTTTTTTTCCAACATAACAAAGCGGATGATTGGGAAATAAAATACACGGAAGCATGATATCCATAATCGAAGTGTGATTAGAGATGACAACGTACTGGGTATTTTTATCGATTTTCTTATCAGTAAGATTGATGAGCTCGTATCTCATTCCCATTCCGTAAAAAACTCCGTAACACCAGATTCTGATGAAAATGTAAGCGTACTTGTAGGTTTTCTTGTTGAGAGAAAATAAGTAAACAGGTAAACCTAATAAGATTGTCAGCAAGAATGCCAAAACCACTAACCAAAACCTCCAGAGATAATTTAAAATCTTTACCACAAATCAACCGTTAAAAATTACTTTTTTCTTCACCGAATAGTTCAGAATGGAAACCAATAGAATCGCTGCGATTTTACTGATCATTTCCGGACTCAAGGTATAAAAAATTAAATCAATATTATCTTTAAATATAAAGCTGTAGAATATCTGGAAGAAAAATAAACTTAATAATGTAGAAACGAAAGATACACCCATGAAATAAACAAACTCTCTTCTTTTGGAATGTTTTCCTCTTTCAAAAACAAACCAAATGCTTAGAAAGTAATTGGATAGAATTCCGCAACTCGTAGAGAAAATGTTACTGAATGGAAAATGGATCCCATGAAAATTCTGTTCCTGAGAGAATATCTGCGGAAGGTAAGTGCTGAAAATCTTAAAACTCCCAATTTCTACAATGGCACTCAGTCCGCCGGCGATAATGAAAAACAGGACTTGTTTGTGTCGTAGTAATAGTTCTCTCATATATTTTAGTAATGTGCAAATTTATAACTATATGTTAAACAGTGAAAAAAGTTGTTAAATTTTTTTTTCGTCTCAAAATAATTTCTAAATTTAATTTTCAGAAAGAAACAGAATCTACCTGATACTAAATTCATTTTCAACTCATTCTGTTGATGGTTTTTCTATCTTGTACCAAGCGATTGAGGCAGTTTGCTCAAATTTTACACATTAAAAACAATCAAATATTTGTATGAAATCTCAAAACAAATACAGGAAATTTCAGCTTCAGCAACAAAATATTGAAGCTTTAGAAAAAGAAAATACCCGTTTCAAAAGAGTATATTCAGAGTATGAAAATATGTCAGATGAACTTTGGAATCTGGAGAATAAAGAAGGAGAACCTATTCCCGACGACTTTATAAACGCTATGGTCATGCAGACCTCTTATCTTGAAGAGGAGATAGAAGACTGGCTTATACAGTTTAACCAAAATAAAAACGAAATCAAAAGCTGAGCTTAATCATTAAGAGGGTTTCCTTGTCTGTTTTTAAAGGCTATTTAAAGATAAATTCATAATTTAGCACTCTTAAAATAAGAATTATGGTTGCTATTGTTGATAGTGGTTCTACAAAATCAGATTGGGTAATTTTAGATGAATTCAAAAATGTTTTTCTGAAAACAGAAACCATTGGTTTCAACCCCAATTTTATCAGCAGAGAACTTATTGTTCCGGAAATTGAAAAGAATACAAGCTTAAACTCTGTTAAAAACTCAATTACCAAAATTTATTTCTATGGCTCAGGGTGTGGTGTGAAACAAAACTGCGAGACTATAGAACATGAAGTAGGAAGGGTTTTTACTAATGCTAAAATTTCTGTAAGAGAAGATTTGGCAGCGGCTGCATTTGCTGCATACAACGGAAAACCTGCAATTGTTTGCATCATGGGAACTGGCTCCAATTCTTGTTATTTTGACGGTGAAAATTTAAAAATAAAACTTCCTTCACTCGGTATTCTTATTGGTGATGAAGGAAGCGGAAGTGCGATTGGAAAACAATTGGTGCGCAGATTTTTTATGCAGAAACTTCCTCAGGATCTTCATGAAGAATTTGAAAACACCTATCATTTGACGATTGAGGAGGCATTGAAAAACATGTATCACAGCACAAGACCCAATGCTTTTCTTGCAGATTTTAATAAATTTGTGGTAGAGAGAAAAGATCATCCTTATTTTGTTCAAATGGTTTCCGAAGAGATGAAAAATTTCTTCGAATATCAGGTGATTCCTTACGAGGAATCAAAAGAATCCGAGATTAATTTTATCGGATCCATTGCTTATTATTACGAAAATATTCTACGTTCTGTAGCTTCAGAACTTCAATTGAATGTGGGGCACGTTGTACAAAAACCTATCGAAAGTTTAGTCAACTACCATATTAAATATATACTATAAAAAAACAGAAAATTCTATGTCGAATAAAACTAACCGCGACGAAAAAAATTTCAATCAGGCCGCGCTAGACTATCATAAAGCAGAACCGAAAGGAAAAATTGAAGTCATTCCTTCAAAACCACACTCTTCGCAGAGAGATTTGTCACTGGCATATTCTCCGGGAGTTGCCGTGCCTTGTATGGAAATTCACCATCATCCTGAAACGGTTTATGATTACACAGGAAAAGGAAATTTGGTTGCAGTAATCTCAAACGGAACAGCGGTTCTTGGTTTGGGAGACATCGGTGCCGAAGCTTCAAAGCCTGTAATGGAAGGGAAAGGTCTTTTGTTTAAAATTTTCGCAGACATCAATGTTTTTGATATTGAAATCGACGAAAAAGATCCTGATAAATTTATTCAGATTGTAAAAGGTATTGCCCCAACTTTTGGAGGAATCAACCTTGAAGACATCAAAGCTCCCGAAGCTTTTTATATCGAACAAAGATTAAAAGAGGAATTGGATATTCCGTTGATGCACGACGATCAGCATGGAACAGCGATTATTTCTGCGGCAGCATTGATTAATTCACTTCAAATTGCCAATAAAAATATCGAAGAAGTAAAAATGGTTGTGAATGGGGCGGGAGCAGCAGCTGTTGCCTGTACCAATCTTTATATTTCTTTAGGTTTAAAAAGAGAAAATGTATTGATGTGCGACAGCAAAGGAGTTATCAATCATAAAAGAGAAAACCTTACGCCAGAGAAAATAGATTTTATTGCTCAGACTGATATTGAAACTTTAGAAGATGCTTGTAAAGGTGCTGATGTTTTCATTGGTTTATCTAAAGGAAATGTTATGACGCCGGAGATGTTGAGCAGCATGGCAGAAAATCCGATTGTTTTCGCATTGTCAAATCCTGATCCTGAGATTGCTTATGATCTGGCACTTGCTACAAGAAAAGATGTGATCATGGCAACGGGAAGAAGTGATTATCCTAACCAAGTGAACAACGTTCTTGGTTTCCCTTATATTTTCCGAGGAGCATTGGATGTTCAGGCAAAAGGAATTAATGAAGAAATGAAATTAGCGGCCGTTCACGCAATTGCTAATTTAGCGAAAGAACCAGTTCCTGAAGCGGTAATTTTAGCTTATAACGTTCAGAATTTACAATTCGGAAGAGAATATTTCATTCCGAAACCATTTGACAACAGATTAATTACCAAAGTATCAAGTGCAGTTGCAAAAGCAGCGATTGAAAGCGGAATCGCTAGAAAAACTATTGCAGATTTCGACGAATACGAAACTCAGCTTCTCGACAGAATGGGAAGAGATGAGAAGTTGGTAAGAATGATGCAGAACCGTGCAAAAGCAAATCCGAAAAGAATTACTTTGGGCAACGCTGAAGAATATAATGTTTTAAAAGCCGCACAAATTCTTTACGAAGAAGGAATTGCTTACCCAAGTCTTTTAGGAGATAAAAAATACGTCAAAGAACAAATGGAGCGTTTCGGAATCAACATTGATGTTCCGATTATCGATCCGAGTGATGACGACCAGAAAGAAAACAGAAAAAAATACAGAGAAACACTTTGGAAACTTCGTCAGAGAAAAGGGGTGAATGAGTACAAAGCCAAAAAATTCGTACGCCAAAGAGATTATTTTGGTCCTTTGATGTTGAAACATGGGGATACAGACGGATTGATTGTAGGCTTCTCTAAAAATTATGTTTCGACTCTAAGACCTGTTTTAGAAGTAATCGAAAAAGAAAAAGGGGTAGAGAAAGTGGCAGCAATGATGATGATTTTGTCTGAAAAGAAACCAATTTTCTTCGCAGATACTTCAATTAATCAAAATCCTACAGCTGAAGATTTGGTGAATATTGCTAAAATGGCAGAACACACCGTAAAATCTTTTGCGATCGAACCAAGAATTGCGATGTTAGGTTTTGAAAACTTTGCAGCGATTTCTGAAACTTCGAAGAAGGTTGCAAAGGCAGTAACGATTCTTCATGAGAAATTTCCGAAAATGATTGTTGATGGAGAAATTCAGCCGGATTTTGCGATGAATGCAGATCATTTAAGTGACTATCCATTCTCGAAATTAGGAACTACTCCGGCAAACACATTCATCTTCCCGAATTTGGAATCTGCTAATTTATCGTACAAAATCATCAGAGGAATGAAGGTTGCGCAGGTAATCGGACCGATTTTGATGGGACTGAAACAGCCTGTTCACGTTTTACAAATGCGTTCAAGTGTTGATGAGATTGTGAATCTTGCAACGGTTGCGGTTCTGGATGCGCAGAGAAGAGAAAGTAAAAAATAAATTACTTACTTTTTGTAAATATAAAAACTCCAAATTATTTTGGAGTTTTTTGTTTTTTTTTAGTTAAATCATTGTATTTGCAATGACAAAAAAAGTTAAATATCATTCTTGTGTTAAATGAATTTATTACTTAGTTTAAATTACTATATTTGGAAGTTATAAAAATTAATGATGATATTTTCTTTACAAGGAATTGTTCAGGAGCTTACACCAACTTACACCGTAATCAATGTCAATGGCGTTGGGTACTATGTTGGTATCAGTCTGATGACTTCACAAACCCTGACTTTGAATCAGGAGACCATGCTTTTTATTCAGCAAATTATACGCGAAGACGCACATTTACTTTTCGGTTTTAAGACTCGTTTAGAAAAAGAAATGTTTAATCTCTTAATAAGTGTTAACGGTGTCGGTGCTGTATCAGCATTGATTTTACTGTCAACCTTAAGCCTTTCTGAGATTGCTACAGCTATACTTTCCAAAAATAGTGCCGTTATTCAGAAAGCGAAAGGTTTGGGGACAAAAACAGCGGAGAGAATCATCGTCGATTTGAAAGATAAAGTCCAGAAATTCGGCAGTGCAGAAGAAAATAATTCTGTTCTGGCAAATAATAAAAGTAAGGATGAGGCGTTATCTGCATTAGAAGTTTTAGGGATTTCTAAGAGGATGAGTGAGAAGATTGCTGATCGTATCATCAAGCAGCATCCGGAGATTTCTGTTGAAGAATTGGTAAAACAAATTTTAAAAAATATTTAACTTTTGGTGGAAAATAATAAGTTTCTCAAGATATATTCGTTACTGTCATTTTTATTCTTGTCAATAAATCTATTTGGGCAGGTAAATCCGGACGCATTTTCGATAAAAAGAGATTACAAAGTAAGTGATCCTACCTATTACGAAGGCTACTACGATATCAAAACCGGGATGTACTATGTATATCCTAAAATCGGAAATACCATTACGGGTCAGCCCACTGCAATGTCGCCGGAAGATTACAAAGAATTCATGGAGGCTCAGCAGGCAAGAGCTTATTATAAAGATAAATCTGAAAGATACAGTTTGCTTTTCAGAAAAGATACTTCCGAGGCTCAGAGAAAAGGTTTGATACCTTCTTTGACCATCAATAACAGGCTTTTTGAAGCCATTTTTGGAAGTAATAAAATTGAAATTATTCCTTCGGGATATGCCTCTTTTGATTTTGCAGGTTTGTATCAGAAAATCGATAACCCTTTAATTTTACCTCAAAACAGAACCAGTTTTACCTTCGATATCGACCAAAGAATTCAGTTGGGTTTAATAGGAAAAGTAGGTGAAAATCTTCAGCTAAAAGCCAACTACGATACACAAAGTGGTTTTGCTTTTGAGAACCGAATGAATTTGGTTTGGCAGGCAAAAGGAAGCTGGAAAGATCTTCAGACAAAAGGTTTGGGAGAAGTCAACAAACCAAGCGCCGGAGGTGAAGACAAAATCATCAAAAGAGTTGAATTTGGTAACGTAAATATGCCGCTTTCTACAAGCTTAATTCGTGGTTCAGAATCACTTTTCGGGGTGAAAACTGAATTTCAATTAGGAAAAACTTACGGAACGGTAGTGCTTTCACAACAACAAGGTGAGGCCAGAAATATTGTCGTACAGGGCGGTGGTGTGATGAATACTTTTAAAGTAAACGCTATTGATTACGAAGATAATCAGCATTATTTCATTGGACATTATTTCCTTAACAATTATGATAATGCGTTACTGAATTACCCGCAAATCAACTCAAGAATCAGCATCAGCAGAATGGAAGTCTGGGTTTTAGATCAAGGGAATTCCAATTTAGCCTATCAGAAAAGTATTGTCGGTGTACGAGATTTGGGAGACGGAGCTTCTGGCTTGCCAGATAACTCTCAAAATGGAATTTATTCTGCTGTTACCGGTTTAGGAGCAGGTTTGCGTGATGCTAATTCTGCGTACAATACAATCGCCGGACAGGTTCTTCCCAATTCAACAGGTGGAACGGAAGCTTACACAGATGGCGAACAATTTATATTTAACAGAAAAGCAAGAAGATTAACGAGTACAGAATTTACCTTTCATCCACAGTTAGGGTATATTTCATTAAATCAAAGGCTGAATGATAATCAGCTTTTGGCAGTTTCTTATTCTTACACCGTAAACGGAACCAACCAGGTTTATAAAGTCGGAGAATTCTCTGAGGAAAGTCCGGTTTTGGTAACTAAAGTTTTGAAACCGAATACCACTGTAAAAACAACATCACCAATGTGGAAATTGATGATGAAGAATATTTATGCTTTGGATGCGGGTCAGGTTGATCAGGATGGTTTCATTTTAAATATTTATTATAGAGATGCACAAACCGGAGGCAAGGTAAATTATCTCCCAAACACTTCTGTGCAGGATACCAATTTATTGAAATTATTAAACTGGGATCGACTGAATGTCAACGGCGATTTACAGAATAGTAACGGAGTTCTCGGTGACGGAGTTTTTGACTTTGTCAACGGAATCACCATCCGTCCGGAATTAGGAAAACTAATTTACACCAAGGTAGAACCTTTCGGAAGTTATATGGCCGGTCTCGTGGGGAATAATCCACAATATGTCTTTACAGATTTATACACCCAGCAAAAACAAGTAGCAACATCAAGTAACCTTGCTCAGCGATACACGATGGAAGGTCGTTACAAAGGTGCTCAGGGACAGGGTATTTCTTTAGGTGCAGTAAATGTACCTCAGGGTTCTGTAAAAGTTGCTGCAAACGGGGTACAATTGACAGAAGGTGTCGACTTTACCGTTGATTATATGCTTGGGACAGTAACCATCATCAATGAAAACGTAAAACAGTCTGGTCAGGCAATCAATATTTCATTAGAAAATCAGCTGACTTTCAATACTCAGAGAAAAAGATTTTTAGGGGTAAATTTAGAAAGAAGAGTCAGTGAGAACTTTATCTTCGGTGGAACGGTTGTTAATTATTCTGAATCTCCGCTTACCCAAAAAGTAAATTACGGTCAGGAAGCCGTTAATAATACGATGGCGGGCATCAACATGATGTACAACAATCAGCTTCCTTTCCTGACAAGATTAACAGATAAAATTCCTGGAATCAATACGGAAGCACCATCCAATTTGAATTTCAAAATGGAAGGAGCATATTTACTTCCAGGAATCAATAAAGGAACAAATGATCAGTCATACATTGACGATTTTGAACAAACGACTTCAAAAATTTCATTAAAAGAACCTGCAGCATGGAGTTTAGCTTCAAAACCTGAAAAAAATCAAAATTATCCGATTTTCAGTGGGGCAGGAGCTAATGATAATGTTACCAACGGTTACGGTAGAGGTTTGCTATCTTGGTATAATATTGACCCGAGATTCTGGGGAGTTGGAGGTAGAGCTCCGGCAGGAATTACGGCGCAGTCAGTTTCCAATCACGCTTCGAGAAGGGTGCAGTTCTCAGAAATCTTTAACAATAGGGATTTCGTAGCGGGTGAGCAGACATTTACCAATACTTTTGATATTTCATATTATCCTTCAGAAAAAGGTCCTTATAACGTTAATCCAAATTCGGAAACGGTTCAGCAAAGATGGGCAGGGATTATGAGACCGATTCAGGTTTCCAACTTTGTGAATTCAAACATCGAATATGTAGAATTCTGGATGATGGACCCTTATGCTGACGGAAATAACTTAGGTACAGATCCTAAACTTTTGCTTCATTTAGGAAACGTAAGTGAAGATATTTTGAAAGACGGATTGATGCAATACGAAAACGGATTGCCTACACCAGCTCAAACTTCGTCAATATCAAATTCAAATTGGGGAACACAGCCAAAGCAGCCGCCGATTTTATACGCTTTCTCTAGTGAAGGTGATGATCGTACGATTCAGGATGCCGGATATGATGGGTTAAATTCTAATCAGGAAGGTTTGAAATTCCCTACAAGTACGTTTGTGAATCCTGTACTTAATCTTTCTGACCCTGCAGTTGATGATTTTGTATTTTATATGTCTGAGAAGTTTACAGGAAGTCAGGCGGCTTCAATTGCTCAGCGATACAAATATTTCAGAGGTCCGGAAGGTAACTCGCAAAGCAACTCTTTAGAAGTGGCTTCGCAAACTCCGGACGCGGAAGATATCAACAGAGATTATAACTTAGATCAAAGTGAAAATTACAACGAATATGTCGTTAGTCTTGCTCAGGCAAATTTAACATTAGGTCAGAATAATATTGTAGATGTAAAAACAGTCAATGCCACTTTCCAGAATGGACAGACTGATGATGTGAAATGGTATTTATTCAGAATTCCTGTTTCTAAATATGCAGAAGCTGGAGTAGGAGGTGATAAAGATGCTTCAGTACTTAATAATGTAAGGTTCGCGAGATTATTGATGACAGGATTTGAACAAACTTCTACGTTAAGATTCGGAACTATAGATTTAGTAAGATCAGACTGGAGAAGATATCCTAAAAATATTGCAATAACAGGAACAAATCCTGCAACAGACGAAGGTTCTATTATTGACACAACTCTTAATAATTTTGAAGTAGGGAGTGTAAATATTGAAGAAAATGCATTAAACCAGCCACCTTACGTACTGCCTCCGGGAATTGACAGACAGGTATTGAGCGGAAATGCTGGTGCGCAAAGACAGAACGAAGCCTCTTTATATATGAAGGCTGATGATCTTGCTGCGAGTGAAGCTAAAGGTGTGTTTAAAAACACCACTTTGGATATGAGGAGATACAAAAAATTAAAACTTTTCGTACATGCACAAGATCCAAGTAACAGAGCTACAGGTATAGATAAAAGCACAAAGTTTTTTATACGTATTGGTAGTGATGCTACAGACAATTATTATGAATATGAAGCATCATTAAAAATTACACCAAAGACGGCGACGGCACCAATGGAAATATGGCCTTATGAAAATGAGGTTGATTTGGAAATTCAAGATTTTGTAGATGCAAAAATCAGAAGAGATAAAAATAATCCTAATGATGTTGCAAAAAGATTGTTAGATGCTACATATGGAGGGGGAAATACTTTCAAAAAAATATATATAAAAGGACGACCAAGTTTAGGCAATATTACAACCATAATGTTAGGGGTTAGAAATGGATATGAGAGAGGCGAGCCTAATGCTGCATCCATAGATAGAATTCTCTGGGTCAACGAAATTCGTCTATCAGAAATTGAAAATGACGGAGGTTATGCAGGAAATGCCAGCTTAAATTTCAACCTTGGAGATTTTGCGGTTGTCAACACAAGTGCATCATATACCTCAGTAGGTTTTGGAAACATAGATTCTAAGCCGGCAGAAAGAAATCAGTCTACACAATCGGCTTTCAGTATTAATACTCAGGTGAATGTAGATAAATTCTTGCCAGAGAAAACAGGTGTGAAAATTCCTGTGAACTATTCTTATTCTCAAACCATCGAAGATCCGAAATACAATCCTTTGGATACCGATGTAGAATTCAGCAAAGCTGCCAACAAAGAAGAGCTCAAAAAAGTTGCAAGAACATATACTCAACAGAGAAGCTTGGGTGTTGTGAATATGCATAAAGAACGAGTAAAAGAAAACAGCAAGCCGAAATTCTACGATGTAGAAAACCTTTCTCTTACTGCGGTCTATAACGACGATTATTACAGAGATATTTATACCAAAAAGAATTACAGACAGTATTTCAGAGGGTTCTTAGATTATAATTATACTTTCAAACCTTGGGTGATCAAGCCGTTCAATAAAATGATCAGCGACACCGCTAAGTCGACGAAGTATTTGAGATGGGTAAAAGAATTTAATTTTAATCCGATTCCTACAAGATTATCTTTCAGAACAGAATTAGACAGAAATTATAACGAGCTTGAATTTAGAAACATTGACGCTATTCTAAGTGGAAACTTGGGCGATGACTTTGCTGCAATCAAAAACAGAAACTTCTATTTCGGCTGGCAGTATGGTTTAGGATTTAATTTTACTAAATCTTTAAAACTGGAAATCAATTCTCGTACAAGAACGCTTAATGATAATGTAGATGTCAACACAATGGATAATTCTTCCATTTTTGGAAACATGTTCAGATCAGGAAGACCAGTGTTGTATAACCACAGGGTTCAGTTGAATTACAAATTGCCATTCCAGCTACTCCCGTACTTAGATTTCATTGACGCAGAATTGCAATATGGTTTCGAGTACAATTGGAATGCGAGATCGACGGCTTTATTGTCTAGCCCAGACGGAAGTTTAGGATCAATCGGTCAAAATACAAGTATTATTCAGGCAACGGCAACGGCGGATATTCCGAAGTTCTTTGGTCAGTTTAATTACTTCAAAAAAATGTCGACTACGCTTCAAAAACGTAAGCAGGAAATGGATTCATTGAATAATGCTTATACTCAGGCGTGGGATAAAAAGAGATATAAATTTAAAAGCTATAAGTTTAAAAACAAGTTATCGATTTTACAGAATGCGGCGTTTGTTTTAACTTCATTCAAGCAGTTAGATGTTAATTATTCTGAGAATAACGGTACCGTTCTACCAGGATTATTATCGGCGCCAAATGGATATGGTTACGGACAGACTCTTGGTGGTCCAACGATTGGTTTCCTTTTTGGATCTCAGGCAGACATCAGACGTACCGTTATTGAAAACGGATGGGTGAGTGATTCAGAACTAATGATTGATCCTTATGTGAAAATGTCGACACGGGAACTCCGGGCAAACTTACAGATGATGCCGGTCAATGATTTCAGGATCGATTTTAATGTATTGCAAACGTATAACAGAAACTTCTCACAAACCGGTTTCAACTTCCGCGACAGTGATGGTTTCTCTAATCCGAATTTGACCTTTGCAAGTGATATGGTGAGCTACTCAAACTCAGTCATTCTTACCAGCACTTCATTCTCAACAGGTCAGGCGGTGTACGAGTCAATAAGACAAAATGCGAGAGTGATTTCGCAACAATTGGGCGGTGTTGTAGGAAATGATGGTTTCACAGATGGACACAGCATTTCTAATGCTTATGTTTTAATCCCGGCATTCCGTGCTGCGGTGGAAGGTAAAAGTCCTGAACGAATTGGCAATGCCAAGAAAGCAGGAATGCCAATACCAAACTGGAGAATTGTCTATTCAGGTTTAAAAAACATACCAATAATCAGCGGGCAGTTTACGAAGTTTGATATTTTACACAGCTATAATGCAACATATACTGCAACAGGAATACAGTCTAGTATTGATTATTTCAACAGCAAAAATGATGTAAGCAGTTCTCAAAGAGATGTGAATGATGATTATATCAATCCTTATACATTCTCTCAGATTGGCTATGTGGAAGCATTTGCACCGCTTATCGGAATTGATGTTACGATGAGAAACAATATGCAGTTCGGGTTGCAGTATAACAGAATGAGAACTTTATTGTTAGGATTGGTAAACCATACCTTAACCGAAGATTCAAATACAGAATATGTTGTAAGATTAGGGTATATCGTCAGAAACTTCAGATTAGGAAACATGGGTAACACAAGAGGAGGAAGAGGTAAAGGCAGTGACCTTAACATCAGAGGCGATATCTCGCTTAGAGACAGCCGCACAAGCATCATGAATATCTTGTTAGATGATTCTCAAGTGACAGGTGGACAGAAGTTAATGAACATTAAATTATCTGCTGATTACAACGTTTCTGAGAACTTAAACTTAAGGTTATTCTATGAGCAGATGACCTCAAAATATAAGATATCAACGGCGTTTCCGTTGTCAACCATCAGAGCTGGTATTTCAGCAACATTTACATTTGGTGATTCCGGAGGATTCTAATAATGGTTTAACAAAAAAATCCCTTTCTAAAAACATTAGAAAGGGATTTTTTTTGATTTTTAATTTAAATAAATGATAAGTTTCTTTGATTATACTCGATAATGATTTTAAATGTGGGAAAAGTATTTTCAAATTTAAATAAGATTAAGAATAGTAAGCGTTAACTATTTAATGATAAATTTCTTGCTTCCTACCAAAGAATTTTTATCAGTATAAACGCTCAGGAAATATTCTCCGGAAGATAGCCCCTGAAGATTGATGCTCTTTTTATCAGTCGTTAAAACAATCTGACCTAAAACATTGATGATTTTAAAAGTATATTTCTCATCATTCATGATCCATACATTGATTTCTTCTTTCGCAGGATTCGGGTAAATAGTAAAGTCTTTTACTCCTTTATTGTTAATTTCAAAAGTGCCCAAATTTGAAGTCGGCATAAACTGTGAGACTACACAAGCGAAACGCGCAAAACCAAATGCTTCATTCGAAGGATTAGGATTTCCAATTGCAATTCCGGTAGGTTCAGAATTGTAATTTACGACTGGGTTGGCCCATCGGTTTGCTTTAGGACAATTGATTCCAACATTAGAACATTGGTTATTATATGCCATCATGGTACGCCATCTTTGAGAAGACGTACTGGATGTTCCCAAGTTTACTGCGGTTTGATTGACATATCCGTGCTGATTACTGCATGGTGTTGTACTTGTATCTACATACCAATCATGTCTTAGTCCCATATTATGTCCCATTTCGTGGGATAAGGTATAGTTAGATACCGCACAATTTAATAGTGAGACAGAAAATGCGGCTGTGTTTGAATAATTTGTGGGATTTGTGTTAAGATATCCCAAACCGCATATACTGGTAGGGGTAGAAGTGATGAGTCCGCAAAGATCTGCTCCATAGGTTGTTCTCAAAGTATGAACACTATCCATAAATCCATCATTATTATCTCTGAATCTTGGTAAATCAACATAAATATCTCCAGATTCAGTGTATGGAATTTCACCCGAATACACCAAATTAATAGTAATATTTGGAATCCCAGAATTGATAAGTGATGTGTTAAAGTTTGTAATAGCGGTTGCCACAAAAGAATTGCTCTGTGCAACGCCTCCCCAGGCAATTCTTGCTGCTGGCGTGAAAACAACTAAAACATCAATTGTTGTTGCCGGGCAGGTGGGGGTAGATTCTAAACAGATATTTGCATTTACTTTTTGATTAATCGCAGATTCATTGAGAATGAAGTCATTTTTAGAATCCCTATTGATAAGTTCTGATTCGCTTACCAAAGAAACGGCGAATATATTTTGACCAGTTTGGTGGAAAATAATTTTTTCCCCATGGCTCGAAGCATACATTCCTGTTAAGATATGATCATATTTTGATAATACCAATTCGCTTTGTGGTTCATTTTCAATAGAATAAGTATATGAAGTGCTTCTGTTGCTGTAATTAAATGTTTTTGAAAGCTTGGCTTTGATTATTTTATCATTCGGTAATTTAATCTCCAAATCTGACGTAAGATCAAAAGATGACTGCGAATAGTATTTTGTTGAAATATACGTGGAAGTAAGATTGTTACTCACTTTTTGTTCCTCACTCAGATTACTTTCGTTGATTTGATTTTGAAAAATTTTGGTCTGAGCAAAAAGAATTGTAGCGCAACATAGCAATAGACATGTACTTAAGTTTTTCATATTTGGCTTTATTATTGTTTTTGGATAACAAATATATATAAAAACCAATGAAATTTTAAGATTTATTTAACGTTAAAATAGTCTTTCGTGAAAATCCTCAACCTTACTCACTTCCTCGATCTTAATCCCAAATTTTCTCTTCGGAATTTTATTTAAATTTGAAACAAAAATTTTCTCATAACCCAGTTTTTCAGCTTCTGTAATTCTTTGTTCGACCTGCGCCACCGGACGAATTTCTCCGCTCAAACCAATCTCTCCTGCAAAACAGAAATGTTCAGAAATGGCAATGTCTTCATTGGATGAAAGAATTGATGCAACAACTGCTAAATCTAAAGCAGGATCGTCGGTTTTTATACCCCCTGTAATATTTAAAAAAACATCTTTTGCTCCTAATTGAAAACCTGCTCGTTTTTCTAAAACTGCCAAAAGCATGTTCAGTCTTTTAGAATCAAAACCCGTACAGCTTCTCTGCGGAGTTCCATAAACGGCTGTGCTCACTAAAGCCTGAATTTCCAAAAGCATAGGACGATTTCCTTCTAAAGTTACGGCAACAGAATTTCCTGAAAGCTCCTCAAACTTTTTAGTAATTAAAATTTCTGAAGGATTTTTTATTTCCTTTAAACCTTGAGAAACCATTTCGTAAATTCCTATTTCTGCAGTCGATCCAAAACGGTTTTTATTAGCTCTCAATAATCTGAAAAGATGGTTTCTGTCGCCATCAAAATTTAAAACAACATCTACCATATGTTCCAAAACTTTTGGGCCTGCAATTTGTCCGTCTTTTGTGATGTGACCGACTAAAAATACTGGAACATTGTTTTCTTTAGCATATTTAATAATCTCATTAGAACATTCGCGGATTTGAGAAACGGTTCCTGGCGAACTTTCAATCAGTTGAGACTGTAAAGTCTGAATAGAATCAATGATTACAAAATCGGGTTCCAGCTTTTTAGCTTCGTGAAGTATTTTTTCTAATGAAGTTTCTGTATAAAGAAAGCAGTTGGGATTTTTTACATCTGCCAAACGATCGGCTCTCATTTTAATCTGAGAAGCACTTTCTTCACCGGAAACATAGAAAACTTTCTTTTTCATTTTCAAGGCAAGCTGAAGAAGAAGTGTAGATTTTCCGATTCCGGGTTCACCGCCAATCAATGTGACAGAGCCTAAAACAATTCCGCCTCCTAAAACTCTGTTAAGTTCATCTGATGGGGTTTTTATTCTTGGTTCTTCTACCGCTTCAACTTCGATAATGTTGATGACGTTTTGTTTTGATTTTGAAAAAGGAGGGGTTTTAGAAGATGTTTTTTCTACTATTTCTTCTACCAAAGTATTCCATTCAAGACAATTTTTACATTGCCCTGTCCATTGTGGATATTGCGAACCACAGTTTTGACAGAAATAAGCTGTTTTGAGTTTTGCCATGCTGTAAAATTATGAAAAATCCAGCTTAAATTTTTTCGTAAAAATTGTTAATCTTATCATACATCAATGAATTTTTTGAATTTTCTGGTGTACATTTGCTTTATAAATTTTAAAAATGAAAAAAATACTTTTAAGCTTTGTGTTTGTATTGGTAAGCATGTTCACATTTGCACAGACTACTTGGAGAGTAGATCACATGCATTCATCTGTTAATTTCAACATCAAGCACATGGGGATTAGCATCGTGCAGGGTCGATTTGATAAATTTGACGGAACAGTATCAGCTGAAAGTACAAGTCTAGATAAAGCTGAATTTAATTTTTCAGTATCTGTAGAATCTATTAATACAGGCGTTGAGCCGAGAGATAAGCATTTGAAAAGTGCTGATTTTTTCGATACAGAAAAATTCCCTGAAATGAAATTTGTAGGTGTAGCAGTTTCAAAAGGAAAAGATAACACTTATACAGTTAAAGGTAAATTAACCATAAAAGATGTAACAAAAGAAGTAAGCATTCCGGTAATATTTGGTGGTATTGCAAAAAACCAACAAGGAAAAGAGGTACTGGGTCTTCAAACAAAATTTACTGTTAACCGTTTAGATTACAATATTAAATATGACCCAACAGGAGCTGGTGTTGCTAAAGATGTCGAGGTTAGTTTGTTTTTTGAGCTGGCAAAACAATAATAATTTTCATATATATAATTTGGTTTAGGTGGAGGTTTCTCAAAGTTTTTTGGGAAACCTTTTTTGTTTTTAATTTCCAGTTTTCAAATAAATTTAGTTGAATTTCAGAATTTAAAAGTGCAACAAAATTGCTTTGCATTTCTTTTTGCCCTAACTTTGCACAAACCTAATCTAATGAGTAAAAAGAATACAAAGTACATCTTTGTGACAGGAGGTGTAACTTCATCTTTGGGAAAGGGAATCGTTTCTGCTTCTCTGGGACTTCTGCTAAAATCACGCGGCTTTAATGTAACTATTCAGAAATTGGATCCTTATATTAATATCGACCCAGGAACATTAAACCCTTATGAACACGGAGAATGCTATGTAACCGAAGATGGTGCGGAGACAGATCTGGATTTAGGACACTACGAGCGTTATCTTGACTCGCCGACTTCTCAAAACAACAACGTTACCACAGGAAAAATCTACCAAACTGTAATCGAAAAAGAAAGAAAAGGGGACTTCCTTGGAAAAACAGTGCAGGTAATTCCTCATATTACGAATGAAATCAAACGTAGAATTAAAATTTTATCTAAACAGAACTACGATATCATTATTACAGAAATCGGCGGAACTGTAGGGGATATTGAGTCTTTACCTTACATCGAAACTGTACGTCAGTTGAAGTGGGAATTGGGAGAGAAAAATTCTATGGTGATTCACCTGACTTTATTGCCTTATCTGGCTTCAAGTGGAGAATTAAAAACAAAACCTTCTCAGCATTCTGTTCGCCAGTTGATGGAAAGCGGAATTATGGCAGACGTTTTAGTTTGTAGAACAGAACACAAAATTCCGAAAGATCAGAGAGCAAAACTGGCTCAATTCTGTAACGTTTCTTTGGATAATGTAATCGAATGTAAAGATTTGGAAACTATTTACGAAGTTCCGATGTATCTTCAAAAACAAAACTTTGATGATGTAGTTCTGAAAGGATTAGATTTAAAAAGCGATAAAGAAGCAGATCTTAAAGACTGGAAAACTTTCGTGAAGAAATTCCAAAATCCTAAAAGAACCGTTGAAATCGCTTTGGTTGGAAAATATATTTCACTTCAGGATTCTTATATTTCAATTGCTGAAGCATTCAAACATGCCGGGGCAGATATTGAAACGGAAGTGAAAATCAGATGGGTTTACAGTGGTGATTTAACCAAAGAAAATATCAAGGAAACTTTAGATGGAGTATGTGGTATCTTGATTGCTCCAGGTTTTGGCGACAGAGGTATTGAAGGTAAAATTCTTACGGCTCAGTATGCAAGAGAGAATAAAGTTCCGATGTTGGGAATTTGTTTGGGAATGCAGATTATGACCGTTGAATTTGCCAGAAATGTTTTAGGTTACACAAAAGCCAACTCAATGGAATTTGATACTTCTACAGAACATCCTGTGATTTCTTTGATGGAAGAACAGAAAAATGTAGTGGATAAAGGAGGTACAATGCGTCTTGGAGCTTGGAAATGTTCTTTGAAAAACGGTTCGAAATTACATGAAATTTATGGAAGCAAACATATTTCTGAAAGACACCGTCACCGTTATGAATTCAATAGCGAATACATTGCAGAGTTTGAGAAAAACGGTTTAATGGCAACAGGTACAAACCCGGAGACAGGTTTGGTAGAAGCATTAGAAATGCAGGATCATCCTTTCTATGTAGGTGTCCAGTATCACCCGGAATACAAAAGCACGGTAGCAACACCGCATCCTTTGTTCAGAGCTTTCATCAAGGCTTGTGAAAAAGAGATAAAGTAATTGTTTAATTATAAACGTTATATAATAAACTCAGGTTGATTTTTGTCAGTCTGAGTTTATTATATAGTAACATATTATAGTATAGAGTTTTGATAAAAAAACAGTATTTTTGTCGACTCAAAAAGTATGGCATTGCTGTGCTTATTAAATTTTAAAAATTTTAATTAAAATAAAATGCAACAGAACAACGGACTCGATAAAAGTCAGATTATTAGTTTTGCGGTTTTATGTTTGGTCCTTTTCGGATTCATGTTTTATTTCCAAAGAAATGATCAGGAAGCAGAAAAGCTGAAAGCTGAGCAACAGAAAACAGAACAGGCAAAAAATCCCGTAAAGCAAACTCCGGCAGCAGATATCAATCCTAATGTAACTCCGAATGCAATTCAGGTTTCAAATTTGGAAAACAAGCAATTAAAACTTGAGTTTTCAAGTTTAGGAGGTCAGGTTTCAAAAGTTGAGCTTTTAGAATATAAAGCGTATGACCAAAAAACCGATAAGGCAGACCTTCCACTTAATCTGATTACTAAAAACAACTCGAGCTATGGTTTTCAGTTTAAAGATAAATCCGGGAAAACGGTCAATACAAAAGATTTGGTTTTCTCACCAACAGTTGCAGGAAATGCTGTAACGTTGACTGCTAATTATAACGGAGCTGTGATTCAGTTTGTTTATACTTTATTAGATAAATATACGGTAGATTTTAAAGTAAGAACACAAGGTCTTGCTAAAGTAACTTCAGCTACGAAAGCAGATTTCCTTTGGAATTACAGTGTGAGAAATCTCGAAAAAGGTAGAGCACAGGAGCAGACTCACTCAGAATTCTCTTATGTTTTTGATAATTATAAGAAGTATGAGTACGACGGTAGAACCACGATGGACGAGCCGGAGGAAACGATAAACTGGATTGGTGTAAAGCAACAGTTTTTCGCATCTGTAATCGAAGCGAAAAACGGATTTACAAAAAGCAAGGGTAACCAGGAGTCTATCGAAGAAGGTGAGTATCTGAAAAAACTAGACTACGAAGGTGAGGTTCAGATGTCAGGAAGTGAACTGAATCAGGATTTTACCTGGTATTTTATGCCATTGGACTTAAAACTTTTAAGTTCTTATGAAAACAAAAATTTTGACGAAATCTTACCATTAGGTTGGTCATTCATAGGAGCGATGAACCGTTATTTCTTCATGTGGCTATACGGAATTATTGCAAGCTGGGGGATATCCGCAGGTTGGGTGATTTTCTTAATGACGATTATCGTGAAATTGATCTTGTCTCCAATTATGTACAAGCAACATAAATTGAGTGCGATGATGAAAGTGATTCGTCCGGAAATTGACGAAGCCAATGCAAAATTCAAGGATGCAGATCCGATGAAGAAACAACAGGCTACAATGGAAATCTACAGAAAAGCAGGAGTTAATCAAATGGCAGGATGTCTTCCGGCATTGGTGCAGATTCCTATTTTCTATGCATTATTCCGATTCTTCCCGAACTTTATAGACTTGAGAGGACAAGGTTTTTGGTTTGCAAAAGATCTTACGGCTTATGATGATTTAATTAAATTGCCATTCAGCGTGCCGTTTTTAGGAGAACATTTAAGTGTATTTGCAATTGCTTGTACGATTGTTATCTTAATCTATACCGTAATGACTTCTGGAAATATGCAGCAACCACAACAAGAAGGAATGCCGAATATGAAAGTGATTATGTATATTTTTCCGATCACATTCTTATTCTTCCTGAATACTTCAGCATCTGGTTTATCTTGGTATTATTTTGTGTCGAATGCGATTAATATCTTGATTATCCTAGTTATAAAGTATGTAATTTTGGATGAAAAGAAAATTCATGCACAGATTCAAGCCAACAAAGAAAAGCCAAAAGCAGAAGGCAAGTTCCAGAAACGAATGAGGGAAATGATGGAGAAGGCTCAGGAGCAGCAAAAAACTCAAGGTCAACAAGGAAATAAAAAGAAATAACTTAGTATCACAGAAAAGAGAAGCAATTTATTGCTTCTCTTTTTTTGTGATTGGTTAAAATCATTAGTATTATTTTAAATAATTACTTACACAAAAAGTTCAATTTTACCATGAAATATTGATTGATTGTAGGTTGTTTTTCCATCAACTGTGAAATTGTTTCTAACTTTAAATGTAAATTATGATTTTGGCGTATTTTTATGTTAAATTATCAGCATTTTTATAGTTTATAATTAATTAAACTCATAGAGCAGTTTACTTCTTTTGGATTTTTTTTATTTATATATGTGTTTGTTTTAATGTTTTTTATTGATTTGATAAAAAATAACGATAAATATTCTTAATAATTGCGAAAAATTAAATTGTTAAAAAATATTATTTTTTTTGAAATTTTAATCGTTTCTTAAGAAAAAGTTTCACAACTTTGCGAACACAAAATTAATGTATAAATGAATAAATTAACTGCAAGTATTTTAGCTTTGGTTCTTACATCCTCCTTTGCGATTGTAAATGCTCAAGAAACACAAGGCGACACTCTGAGAACTCAGGATATTCGTGAGGTAGTGGTAACAGGAGCATTAGGTCTTAAAAAAAGACAGGATGCTGTAACATCTACTAATCAAGTAGTAAATAATGCTGAAATTACTCAAGCTAACAACCCTAATGCAGTTCAAGCATTAACGGGTAAGGTTTCTGGTTTACAGATTAATACAACCAATAATTCTGTTAATTCGTCTGTCAGAGTTGTTTTAAGAGGACCAAGGTCAATTTCAGGAGATAATCAAGCATTAGTTGTTATTGATGGAGTTATATCTTCATTAGATATTTTGCAAAATATCCCACCAGAAATTATTGATAATATGAATATTATCAAAGGTATGCAAGGGGCAGCCTTATATGGGGAGAGAGGTAGTAATGGTGTGATAGTGGTAACAACAAAGAGAGGAACAAAAAATGAAAAACTACAGTTTAATCTAACAAGTTCAATTGATTTTTCAAATGTTTTTAAACTTCCTCTTACTCAGAAATTATATGGACAAGGATATCCTGGTGATACATTTGATACTACTGATTATGGAGGCGCAAACTGGACTCCGTATGAAAATACAAACTGGGGACCAGCATATTCATCATCTTTAGGTGGTCAATCACTTTTAGTAGGGATGCCGCAGGCTGATAATTCTTGGTTACGAGAAACTTTCAGTCATAAAAAAGATGGAATATCAAATTTCTTTAAAACTGGTGTTTTAATTCAAAATGGATTATCAGTAACAGCGGGAGGTTCAGATTCTTACGTCTTCTTGGCTGTGAATAGAGCCGAAAATGATTTCGTAGTTGATAGAGATAATTTAAAAAGAAATAATTTTATTTTAAAAGCTGGAAAGCAGTTAGGTAAATTTAGAATTGACGGAAACGTAAATTATTTAGATAGAAAAACATCAACTACCAACTCTAATCTTTACGGTCAGTTGCTTCAAACTCCTACAAATGTTGATGTAAGACAGTTTAGAAATTCTCTTCCGGATGCTAGTTATAGTATATATACTGTTAATCCTTATTGGACAATTGATAACGATAGAGCAGATACTAAGCAGCGAACATTTACAGGGTTGGTTAATATGGAATATAAGTTAAATGATCATATCTCATTTACTTATGCAGGAACTGCGGTTTCTGGTTCAGCAGTTCAAGAAAGCCATGTAAATGCTTTTGCTTTTGATAGAGTATATGACGGAACAGATACTCCTATTGATGGTACATCACCCGTAGAGTATGGTCTTGATCCAATTGTTTCAAATTATTATAAAAGTGTTGTATCGAGTTTTAGATATTACGGCGACTTGATGGCTAATTTTGATTATAATCTAACTGATGACCTAAATTTAAAATTTAACATAGGTCATAATATACAAGATGCATCTAGCTCTACAACACAAGTAGGTGGTGAAAATCTTAAGATACCCGGATGGTATCACATCAATAATGTATTGCAACCAGATTTATTTTCTAAACTTGATAATACTAACACAAGACAGAGATCTTTTGCATGGTTTGCTAATCTAGATTTAGGTTATAAAGATTTCTTATATTTTAACTCAACGTTCAGATATGAGAAAAGTTCTCTTACAAGTGTTAATCCTGTAACTCCACAAGGGGTTCAGTTACCATTTAGTAACAAAGGTTATCCATATTATTCTTTCGGAGCTTCATTTATTCCTACAAAGGCGTTTGAAAGTATTAAAGGAAATATCTTAAATTATGCAAAAGTAAGCTTAAATTATAGTAGAGTAGGAAATAGCTCAACTATTGGTTTATACGGATTGGACAGAGTTGGTGCTTTTCCGACAGGATACCCTTTTGGATCACTTTCCTCTTATTTACCTACAACAACAATCTTTGCTCAGGATATTGAGCCTGAATTCTACTTGTCAAAAGAGGCTTCATTACAGTTAGGATTCTTCAAAGACAGAATTACTTTCGATGGGTCAATATTTAGAAATGATAATAAAAACTTTATTACTACAATTTCTACTTCTTCAGCTTCAGGTATTACCAATTTCCAAGATAATATTGGAAATAGCAGAAATAAAGGATATGAAATAGATTTAGGTCTTACACCTATCAAAACAAAAGATTTTGAATGGAAAATAAGAGGGTCTTATTCAACATATGATACAGAAATTTTATCATTATCAGATGGTGCTGATGAAGTAGCTTTATTTAATTCTACTACTACGAATGTGGGTATATTTGCTGTCAAAGGTGAAAACTTTCCGGTTATTAAAGGAACAAAATATCAAAGAGATCCAAATGGAAATATTATTGTAAATGCAAACGGTAATCCTTTATCAACATCAAATTTTGAAGTGTTAGGACAAGTAAATCCGGATTATATTTTAGGATTTAGTACTTCATTCAAGTTCAGAGGAATTACTTTGAGTGCGACAGCAGATTACAGAACAGGAAATAGCTTTGTATCGTTAGCAAAAGTAAGTTTAGGATCTACAGGAGCATCAGAAAAAACCGCTGAGTTTGACAGATCTAAAGGTTATGTAGTTCCTAATTCAGTTCAGTTCGTGAATGGGCAATATGTTGCCAATACTACACCGGTAGGAAATGATGATAGCTATTTCGGGGTAATGAATTACTTTACGACCGCTGCTTATTCTTCTATAGGTGAGGAATTTGTAGTAGATGGTACTGCTTTAAAAGTGAGAGAAATTGCTTTAAGCTATGATTTACCAAAATCTATTCTTAAAAGCACATTTGTAAACTCTATGTCGGTAGGTGTGTATGCAAGAAACCCATTCTTTATCTATGCAAAGGATAATAGAAATTTCAATGATCCTGAAACGGCTAATACTGTAGGCAATGCTGGTGGTGTTGCGGTTACTGGGCAGTATCCAAGTATGAGGACTTTCGGGTTTAACCTTAATGTAACTTTTTAATTAAACAAAATGAAAAATAATAAATTTTTAGTAACAATTCTAGCTGCCGTTTTAAGTTTCAGTGCAACATCTTGTACTAATGAATTTTTAGATGTAAACGATAATCCAAATGCGGTACAAGCAGAGAATATCACACCAGATCTTATACTACCTGGTGCTATTAGCCAGGCCTACAGAACGCAGGCGGGAACTATGATGCAATTTGGAAATCTTATGATGAACAGCTGGGCAGGAAATTCATATACAATTGCTGGTCCATACTCTAGAGAATTTAGTTTATCTAGTGTTGATAATACTTTCTATAGAGGAATTTGGGAAGGATTATACCCAAGAATTGCCAATTTTGACCAAATGGAAAAATTTTCCAATGTAAATCACAAGCAAGATTACTATATTGCTATTGCCAAAATCATGAAGGCATATTATATGCAGTATATTGTAGATTTGTATGGAGATGTACCTTACAGCGAAGCATTTATGGGGCAGCAGAATACAACTCCCAAATATGACAATGACGCAGATATTTATAAAAGTCTAATCACTAAATTGGAAGAAGCCAATGCATTGATTGCTGCTGCTGATGAGCATGCTGAAAAGCCAGTTTCTGATATTGTATTTCATGGTGACATGGATAAGTGGAAAGCGCTTTCTAATACCATTAAACTTAAAATGTTAATTAGAATGTCTAAAGTCACAGGTGAGTTGGCGACTTACAGAAATGCAAAGCTTCAAACTTTAGCTGGTCAAACATTTATAAATGAAGAAGTAGTTGTTAATCCAGGTTATACTGCATCTAGTGATGACCAAATGAATCCATATATTTTAAATTGGGCTCGAAATGCAGCTAATCAACAAGCCTCTAACTATGCTGTAGTTGTTGTTTCTGAGCACATGGCTAATGCACTTGAAAGGAATAGAATTTTAAATGATGCTAATTATTCTAAATTTAATAATATTACAGATCCAAGAAAATCAAGGTTGTTTACTAATGTAGCTTCTGTTGATTCAGATGGTGTTGCGTTCACAGGTTTAAAAGGGGTGAGGCAAGGTAATGTCCCGGGTCAGCCAGGAGTACCTGTAAATAATGTGAATACTTCGAAACTAGGAATTGGTAATTTTGCAGGTGGAGCTTCTATTGGTACTTGGGCTGATGTGATTACTGAAAATAATGATAGAGGTGGTGTTCTCTTTTCTGCAGCTGAAAGTAATTTGTTACAGGCTGAAGCTGCTCTTAGATGGCCGACAATTTTCACCTTTGATCCTGCAGAGAATTTTAATAATGCTATAACTGCAAATGGTGATTGGTTGGGTGTACCTACGGCTGCTACTACAAATTATCTTTCTCAAATTGCCACAAGACCAGGTTTAGGTTGGACTGGAACTGATACTCAAAAAATAGAGGCAATCATGACTCAAAAATGGATTGCATTGACAAATATTAACCCTACTGAAATGTTTATTGAATATAACAGAACAGGTTATCCGTTTACTCCAATGGCTACAACAGCTCAATTTCCTAATAAACCGTACAGATTAGTATATCCAAACTCTGAATATGCTGCAAATTCTGCTAACGTACCAAATATTTCGAGCGCACAGGTATTTGTTAAAAACCAATACACTCCGTTCTGGAATCAAAATTAATTCAATAAACTAGTTTTATTAAAATAAGGCTGCCCTTAGGTAGTCTTATTTTTTTATAATTATAAAAAAAATTATAGTAAAATTCTGATTTTTTTTTCAAGGTGTTTTTTAGAAAATTTCCTGTTAAGAAGGATATTTATAAAAAATGATAATGGTAAAAATTCCTAGCGTACTATAACAAAAAAGAGAAGCTATTTATTGCTTCTCTTTTTAATTTGGAATCATTTTAAATTTGAAATGTTAATGTTTTTTAACTCATAATTCACAAGGCATTTTTAATCAGTCATATTTTAATCTGAAAGATTCCCGGTGATATTTCGTTACACCATGCTTTATCAGGGCTTCCTGATGCTTTTTTGTGGCATAGCCAAAGTTGGTATTCCATCCATACTCTGGGTGCTCTTCGTGGAGCTCAATCATCAATTTATCTCTATAATTTTTTGCTAAAATAGAAGCCGCTGCAATTGATAAAACCTTTGAATCACCTTTAATAATACATTGATGCGGAATGAAGTTGTAAGGGTGGAATTTATTTCCATCTACCAAAATCAACTCTGGACGTATTGCCAATTGATCTAAAGCACGATGCATTGCATGGATGCTGGCATTCAGTATATTATGTTCATCAATAAACGCTGGAGGCAGTTCTGCAATTGCATAACTTTTAACATTATTTTTGATATAACTGTCAAGTTCCATTCTGGTTTTAAAATTTAATTTTTTTGAATCGTTTACTAAGTTTTGTTCAAATTTTTCATCCAAAATTACCGCCGCTGCAACCACTGGTCCGCTTAGGCAACCCCTTCCAACCTCATCACATCCTGCCTCAATGTAAAAATTTGACCATTTTTTTAATAATTCCATAAAATTTTAACATTTATATATTTAAAAATAGGAATAAATATGATTTGTTATTCTATTCATAATAATTTTTTCTCTTTTTAACAGTTTCTTAAGAAAAAGTTTCACAACTTTGTTAACGCAAAATTAATGTATTAATATGAAGAAATTAACATCAGGTGTACTACTTGTAGTACTGTCCTCGTCTTTTGTCGTTGCACAAGCTCAACAAACAAAACCGAGTGATACTTTAAAAACACAAGAAATCGAAGGTGTGGTTGTTACTGCACTTGGTATTAAAAGAGAGAAAAAATCTTTAGGATACTCATCACAAACTCTAGACGCAGAGAAAGTAAATTCTGTACCAACTAACAATTTTATTAATAACTTATCGGGAAAAGTTGCCGGTATGGAAATTAAAAATAATGGAAATTTCGGCGGTTCAAGTAATATAGTTCTGAGGGGTACCAAAAGTATAACGGGTGACAACCAAGCTTTAATCGTTTTAGATGGGGTACCTATTATTAGTGGTAATTTGAATTCTAGCGATGCATCCAGAGGTAGAGATGGTTTCGACTTTGGTAATGCCACAGCCGATATTGACCCAAATAACATAGAGTCTATAAATGTTCTTAAAGGAGCTGCTGCAACTGCATTGTATGGTAGTATGGCATCTAATGGTGCTGTCATAATCACTACAAAAAAAGGAAAAAAAGGAAAGTCTTTAGGTCTTACATTGAATTCTACCGTTTCAGTAGGAGAAATTGACAGATCTACTTTTCCTAAATATCAAAAACTATATGGTGCAGGATATTCAGGGGCAGATAGTTTTTTTAATGAGGATGTAAATGGTGATGGTATTGTTGATATTTTGGCTCCCACAGGTGATGATGCTTCATATGGAGCCGCATTTAATCCAAATCTAATGGTTTATCAATGGAATTCTTTTGTTCCCGGAAACCCAAATTTCGGAAAAGCTACACCTTGGACTGCTGCTAAGAATGATCCGAGTAAATTCTTTGATAAATCATTATCATTTGTAAATAGTTTCAATTTGAATGGGGGTGATGAGTCTAATACATATAACTTAACTTTTACAAACAACTACGAAACAGGGATTTTACCGAATAGTAGATTGAATAAAAATATGTTGAGTGGTAATTATACTAGAAAATTTAAT
Source organism: Chryseobacterium aahli (assembly GCF_022699665.1). GTDB lineage: Bacteria > Bacteroidota > Bacteroidia > Flavobacteriales > Weeksellaceae > Chryseobacterium > Chryseobacterium aahli. Next base: position 163,859 of record NZ_JALDNB010000005.1, read on the forward strand.
GATAAGTTTAGCGCACGTACCTTTTTGACATTCAATGATCAAACAACTATAGGTCGAAATTCTGTAGGATACGGTGATAACATCATGACTGGTTTTAGACAGTGGTGGCCAATAAATGTGGATGTCCTGGAACTGAGAGACGAGTTTTTCAGAACCAATCAAAATTATACATGGAATATGAACGCTCCCCTGGATGGAGATCTTTCTGCTGCATTTTGGAATAACCCTTATTGGGATAGATACAAAAATTATTCTTCTGATGATAAAACAAGATTAATTGCAGGTGCTGAATTATCTTATGATATTACAGATAAATTTAATATTTTAGGGAGAGCTACTATAGATTATACTAATAGTAAACAAGAAATTAGAAAGGCAATTGGCAGCCATGCAGAAGAATTCGGGTTGGCACAAGCTGATGAAACTTCAGGATATTGGGTTTTTGATGATAATGTAATGAGACAGACTTATGATGTGATTGGTAGGTATAATTTGAATATTTCAGATAAATTCAATGCTTTATTTGTAGGAGGAGCACAATTTTTAGATCAACGTCAAAGAAGTATGGAAAATTCGACTACAGGCGGGCTAATTATTCCTGATCTTTATACTATTGGTAACTCAAGAGCATATTTTCCACCTATAGAAAGTAATATCAGAGGACAAAAAGCAGGAGTCTATGCACAGGCATCTTTTGATTTTGACCGATTTTTATTTTTAGAGGGTACTATTCGTAACGATACGTCTAGCGCACTTCCAAAAGCAAACAACAACTACACTTATTATTCTTTGGGTTCAAGTTTTGTTTTCTCAGAATTGTTTAAAAGCAGTTGGTTGAATTTTGGAAAAGTAAGATTGAGTTATGCAGAAGTAGGTAATGATATGGCATTCGGAAGACCTGGCTTCTTCTCAAACAGAGGTACAGTAAGCGGAACTCCTATGGCTGACATTAGTACTACTTATGTAGACTATAATAGTTTAAAACCTGAAAGACAAAAAAGCTGGGAGGTAGGTCTAGAAACATCTATGTTTAAAAGAAGAGTAACTTTAGATTTATCACTTTATAAAACAAATACATCCGACTTACTGTTTAGTGTACCTCAATCGCCGTCAACTGCATACGGTTTTTCTTTAATTAATGCAGGTGAAACAGAAAATAAGGGTATTGAAGTATCATTAGGACTAGTGCCATTAAAAAGCACAGATTTTCAATGGGATATTAATCTTAACTGGGCAAGAAACAGAAACGTCGTAAAATCTTTAAACCAGGGAAGGGAAAATTTACAGCTTGCAAGTTTCCAAGAAACCACTTTAAATGCCACAATTGGCCAACCTTACGGTACATTTAGAGGAACAGGTTTTGTCTATGATTCAAACGGTAATAAGGTAGTTGATGATAATGGTTTTTATTTGGTAGCATCAGACAAGGTTTTAGGAAATATACAACCAGATTGGATTGGTGGGGTGTACAATACATTTAGATATAAAAATATCTCACTAGGTTTCCTAATTGATGTTAGACAAGGAGGAAGTGTATATTCTCTTGATCAATCTTACGGAGGCCTTACAGGAATTTATGAATACAGTGCTGGGTTAAATGATTTAGGAAATCCAATCAGAAATACGCTTGCTGATGGTGGTGGAGTTATTTTAAACGGAGTAAAGCAAGATGGAACTCCTAATGATATTAGAATAGACGCATCTTTTGCTGGTGGTGCTTTCGGAACTGATGCTGGTGTACCACAAGAAGCATTCGTTTATGATGCTTCGTACGTAAAGCTACGAGAAGCTAAACTTTCTTATAGTCTACCTGCTGATTTATTGCGAAATACATTTATTAAAGGAATGACTTTAAGTTTGCTAGGTCAGAATTTGTGGATTATTCATAAAAATCTGCCAGATGCAGATCCTGAAGCAGGAACTTCTTCCGGGAATATTCAAGGATTTCAATCTGGGGTAATGCCTACAACTCGTATCTATTCATTCAATGTTAAATTAGACTTCTAAATCAAATTAAAATGAAAAAAATATTTTCAATACTAACTATAGGTTCTCTGGCTGTTCTCACAGGATGCGTCAATGGAGATGAAGAATTCAACAATAATCAAAGCCAGCCCTATGAGGTGCCATCTGAACTATTATTTACAAATGCTCAAAAAGAGCTTATGGATCAGATGGAAACACCAAGTGTCAATCTAAATGTTTTTAGGTTTTTCCAACATTATTTAGCAACAACGATATATAGAAATGATGCGCGATTCAATTTTACAGGGACAAGAAAGGTTCCTGATAATATGTGGTTAGCACTCTATACAGATGTATTAGGTAACCTTAATGAATCTAAAAAAGTAATTACTAAAGAGATTAAGCCTGCAAATGTATCGCAGATTGCATGGGATAAGCAACAAGCAAATAAGTTAGCGATTGTTAATTTATTAGAAATTTACACTTATCAGGTTTTAGTTGATAGTTTTGGGAATGTTCCATATACGGAAGCTGCAAAACCAGAATCGATTGTACTACCAAAATATGATGATGCTAAAACAATTTATGAAAATCTGATTGCTAGATTAAATACTATTACCTCTACATTAGATTCTGGCTATCCAAGTTTTGAAACCGGAGATAACATTTATAATGGAGACGTAAACGATTGGATTATTTTTGCAAATAGCTTAAAACTTAAAGTTGGAATCAATCTTGCCGATGTTAATCCAACTCTTGCAAAACAGACCGTAGAATCTGCTTATACAGGTGGTGTTATGCTTGTAAATGCGGAAAATTCAATGTTTAAATATGATGTTACATCGCCGAACTTTAACCGTTTGTATGCAGAGGTTATTGCAAGTAACAGAAATGATTTTGTAGCTGAGCAAGGCATTGTAGATGTTATGAATGGCTTAAATGATCCTAGAAGACCATCTTATTTCACTGAAGTTTCTGGAGGAGGATATGTTGGTGGAACTGTAGGACAGACAAATACTTATAGTGCCAATTCACACATCGGAGATGCTTTGCTGCCCGCAAATAAATCAGGATTATTGTTTGATGCAGCTGAGGTTAATTTCTATTTGGCAGAAGCTGCCGCAAGAGGTTACACCGTAGGTGCAACTGCACAACAATATTATCAAAACGCTATTGAAAGATCTATGCAGCAATGGGGTGTTTCAGCATCTGCTATTGCGAGCTATTTAGCAAACCCAGCTGTAGCATATTCCAATGCCAATTGGAAACAAAAAATTGGTCAACAAGCATGGATTGCTATGTACAACAGAGGTTTCGAATCTTGGAATTTTTATAGAAGATTAGATTATCCTGTTTTAACTGCACCAGATGCAATTCCTGCCGCTGACGGGAAAGTTCCTACCAGATTAACATATCCAATCAATGAGCAAACAGTTAATGGTGCTAATTGGTCGGTTGCTTCTTCTGCAATAGGTGGGGATAAATTGACAACCAAACTTTTTTGGGACATCAATTAATACTTAATCACGTTTAACATTCATATCAAAACCGCCTTAGTGCGGTTTTTTTATTTCCGTATATTTGTACTTCAAATTAGAATAATGAATATTAAAGATATCATAGAACAGAAACTGGCAGAGGTTATCCTTAATGTCTATCAGTTGAAAGATATAAAACTGGAGATTCAGGAGAATAAAACTGAGTTTGAAGGCGATTTTACTATTGTTACTTTTCCATTGGTGAAGCAGTTGAAGAAAAACCCTGAAAGCATTGGGGTAGAATTGGGTCAGGCTTTGACCGAACAGACTGAGTTGCTTGAAAGTTTCAAAGTAATTAAAGGATTTTTAAATGTAAAAGTTAAAAATCAGTTTTTTGTAGATCAGTTTAAAACAGTTGCTGACCAATTTTCAAATATTGAAAAGAAAAATGAAACCGTAATGGTGGAATATTCTTCACCAAATACCAATAAACCACTTCACTTAGGACATGTAAGAAACAACTTATTAGGTTTTTCTGTTGCTCAGATTTTAAAGGAAGCTGGTTATGATGTGATCAAAAGTCAGATTATCAACGACAGAGGAATTCATATTTGCAAATCCATGTTGGCTTGGGAGAAATTTGGGAAAGGAGAAACTCCGGAAACTGATCATGTGAAAGGTGATAAGTTTGTAGGAAACTATTATGTCAAATTTGATCAGGAATACAAAAAAGAAATCACTGAATTAGTTGAAAAAGGAGTTTCCGAAGATCAGGCAAAAAAAGATGCACCTTTGATGAAAGAAGCTCAGCAAATGCTTCTCGATTGGGAAAATGGAGACGAAAGAGTACGAAATCTTTGGAACGAAATGAACTCATGGGTTTATAAAGGTTTCGGTGAAACTTACAAGAGACTTGGAGTAAATTTCGATCAGGTTCAGTACGAAAGCAATACCTATATTTTAGGAAAAGATCTTATTCAGGAAGGTTTAGATAAAGGTGTTCTGTATCAGAAAGAAGATGGTTCGGTATGGTGTGACTTGACGGATGAAGGTTTAGATCAGAAATTGTTGCTTCGTTCAGACGGAACTTCGGTGTACATGACGCAGGATTTGGGAACGGCTGTACAGCGTTTTAAAGAAAATAATCTTCAGAAATTAATCTATACAGTAGGAAACGAACAGGATTATCATTTCCAGGTTTTATTTAAAGTCTTAAAGAAACTTGGTTACGAATGGGCAGATCAGTTATTCCATTTATCTTATGGAATGGTTGAACTTCCGAACGGTAAAATGAAATCCCGTGAAGGAACTGTAGTTGATGCCGATGAATTGATGCAGGATATGTTTGATATTGCTAAATCTAAATCTGAAGAGCTGGGAAAACTGGAAAACTTTACAGAAGAAGAAAAGAATATCAATTACGAAAGCATCGGGATTGGAGCTTTAAAATATTTTATGCTGAAAGTTGATCCTAAGAAAAAAATGCTCTTTAATCCGGAAGAAAGTATTGATTTTAATGGAAATACAGGACCATTCATTCAATATACATTCGCCCGTATTCAATCTTTGTTGAAGAAGGCGAATTTTGCTGTGAAGGAAACAGAAGCTATAGAATTAAGCCAATCTGAAAAGGAATTAATCATGCAGCTTTCCAATTATAAAGCAGTTGTAGCTAGAGCGGCAGAAAGTTTAAGTCCGGCATTGGTTGCTAATTACCTATATGATTTGGTTAAATCATATAATTCGTTTTATCAGAATAATCCGATCTTGATTCAAGAGGATGAAAATATTAAACAGTATCGCTTAAATCTGTCTGATTTAACCGGAAAAACAATACAAAAATCATTACAATTACTCGGAATACAAACGGTAAACAGAATGTAAAACAAAAGCCTCTCAGAATTTCTAAGAGGCTTTTTTTATGTTTAAACTTGAGGCTTTTCGGTTTTAATCTGACTTTCCCTGTATAATTTTGCACTGCTCCATTTGGCATGTTTTGAAGGAACAATTCTGTAACCTTTTCTTAAGGTATATACTTTTGTAAATTCGGCTCCAAAGAATACCAGCATGCAGGAATAATTAATCCACATCATAATCAAAATCACTGTTCCGGCGGTTCCGAATGCTGAGGTTGGTTTAAATTGTCCAAAGTAAAGACTTAATAAAAATTTACCTAAAGTAAATAGCCCTGCCGTCAGTAATGCGCCTTTCCAAACCGATTTCCAGCTAATTTCAACATCCGGAAGTACTTTAAACATCAACGCAAAAAGTACAACCACAATCCCGAAACCGATGGTGAAATTGATGAGCTCTACAATGATATATGTTTCCAAACCAAAATATCTGGTGATCAAATCATTAAATAACCCAATTAATGAAGATAAAACCATTGTAATCATTAATAAAAATCCTAAAATCAGAATCATTCCCAATGAATTGGCTCGGTCTAAAAGAAATTTAACCAAAGCTTTTTTAGGCGCAGCTTCTACATCCCAAAGGTTGTTCAAAGACTTCTGTAACTGAAAAAATAGGGTAGTAGAACCATACACCAAAGATCCGATTCCTACGACTTTCATAAAAATATTTTCTTTATCGATTAAAGCTCCGGCAATCATATCCTGAATACTTTTGGCAACATCCTGTCCCATCAATCCGCTGATCTGTGAACTGATTTGTCCTCGAATAGCCTCTTCACCGAACACATTTCCGGCTATCCAAATGATGATAATCAGCAAACCCGGAATCGAAAAAATGGCATAATACGCCAAACTCGCAGAATCATTGGATGCGGAAGAATTGTTCCATTCCGTAAATGTTTCTTTGACAGTTTCCCAGAAAAATTTTAGTTCCTTTAGCATAATTCAATATTAATAAATGTGATTTGGTCGTTGATATTTATCCTTAAAAGAATACAAGATAATTTCTTGTATTAACGCAAAGACTATTCCTTTAAATAAGTTTTTACGATTTTTTTAAAAGAACTTCCGCATATAAATTTTGGCTAAAGCCTCATGAATTGTATTAAATTAAAAACGGGCTAAAGCCCGTTCCTATTGATATTTTATTGTATTATTTTATACATGCTTGCATAAGCCAAAAGCTATTCGCTAGTTTCCATCCGCCTTTTAGAATGGATAACCAATTGCAATATTCAAAATTAGATTATCTCTTCTCCAGCTTGAATCTCCAAAGTTGATTCTGTGAAAAGCCCATCTTTCACCCTTTTCATAGTAAGGTACTCGCAAAGGCATTGCCAAATCAAGTCTTAGTACAAGAATAGAAAAATCAAGTCTTAAACCGACACCAGCACCTACTGCAATCTCGCTCAAGAATTCTTTAGAAAATTTTCCCCCAGGTCTAGTATTAATACCATTTTTATCGATCTCATCATTAATTAACCATATATTTCCGGCATCAACAAATGCGGCAACATTTAAGAACTTATAAAGATTTGCTCTGTATTCTGCATTCAGTTCTAATTTTACATCACCTGCCTGATCAAAAGCAAAACCACCATTTTGTTGCTGGGTTCTTGGATCAAAACTTCCTGGTCCTAATGTCCTAGCGCGAAAAGCTCTGATACTGTTGCTTCCACCCACAAAAAACTGTCTGGAAAAAGGTATATGCTCCGAATTTCCATAAGGAACGGCGACTCCGGCAATAAATCTTGATGCAAAAGATGTTTTCTCTGTAAATTTGTGATAGAATCTTACATCATTTTCAATTTTTGCATATTGGCTAAAAGGAACTCCGAAAATTGTTTTTTCTTTTCCTTCTTTCGCATTAGCTCCGGTAACAAGCCCTGTAATATTTCCTGCTAAATCAAGCATTCCTTTATAATAGAATGTATTTTTTCGAGGAAGCATCGTTGTCGAGTAAGTGTAAGAATAAGTTGGTCCGAAAATAAGTTGTTGTTGAGTAATTCTTTGCTGATAAGGATTATTTCGTGAAATTGAATCAAACTTTGCAGTCACATCAGCGGGACGAATCAAAGAAACATCAATGATATTGAGCTCATGTTCCTTCCTTACATTTTCTTTCCATTGGTAGCCAAATGAAGCATTAAAAGTATTTAAAGAATATAATGTGGTTCTGTTTTGAAATTCATAACCCAATTTAATATTGGTTCTCGGTACAAATGCACTCGAAGAATTAAAACGGAACGGCGCCACAATTCTCGGAATGGATAGCTGTGCATTTGCTCCTGCTCTGAAAATGTTTTCGGCATCTGCAGGACCACCAATCTGAACATCAAAAGCTCCATAAACAGATGCTTTAAACTGCTCTGCGCCACGGAAAAAGTTTCTCTGTGTCCAGTTTAAATTCAGTTCACTTCCTGCGTAATTGGCAGAATTGGTTCTACCTAAAGCTTCCAGACGTAGTGACTGTAGTTCTCTCGGAGTTAAAACGTAATATGTATCAAACTTATGATTTAAAGAATCTGATACTACAAATTCATTTTTCACGAATTTAAAAACACCCAAACTGATCAATCGGTTCAGTGATAAATTGTGATCTTTTCTATTGTAAATGTCTCCTTTGTCAAAATATAATGCACGGTCGAACATTCTTGGTTTAAATTTCTTTTTAGGATCAACTACATAAATATCATTGTACTCATAACCTTTCAATGAATCAGGATTCATTGGAATATTATACAATCCTTTTTTTGCATCACGAAGATTGTAATTAGGGAAAACCACCACTTTATCAATTGTAAATTGTTCCTTAGCCAATTTTGGAGTATTGTCTTTTAACTTGACAATCATCTCTACTTTGTGGTTCTTAGTGACTGTGCTGTCGGCCTGAACGATAATATTATCAGGATTGAAATAATAAAAACCTTTATCTTTCAAACCGTCATCAATTCTCTGTCTTTCAGCTTTAATGACATCTAAATCAAACGGATTTCCCGGTTTTAATAAAGTTTTGTCTTTGAAACTTTGAATTTCACGATTAATTAAAGTAGAATCTTCTACAAAATTGACATTGCTGATCAAATACTGAGCTCCCGGATTTAAAGTATAAATTACCTGCGCTTTTTTATTTTTTGAAACCGTATCGTATTTTGCTTTTGCATTGAAGTAGCCTTTGTTTTCAGAATAATTGACGATGATATCTTTGTTAAACTCTCTGTCAACATCTCCCAACAAAACTGGTTCTTCACCAAATTTATATTTTAGCCAGTATCTTAAACCTTTTTCTTTCTTCGGTTCTTTTGTAGCGTTGTAAGCATACAGTTTTGGTCTTAATCCAAGAAAAGATGAATTAGGTTTTGGTGTTAAATTTTCTTCAAGAGCAGCTTTCAGTTCGTTCTTTTTCTTTTTTGGAAGGGTGTCATTTTCAATCTTCACTTCGGCTCCGGTATAGAGCATTTGTCCATCTTTCAGAAACTTGGTATTGCTGCAGGAAACCACAGCCGCCGTCATTCCCGATGCCAAAAAATATTTACAATATGCATTTAAATTGATCTTCATTACTTAAATTCTACGACTTGGTTATCTTGTTTTTTCTTGTTCTCTCTGTTTTCCTTGTTTCGATTATTTCTCGATTTTCGGAAAATATCTCTGAATTGATTGTAATCTAACGTGATGATAAATCCGACCCCGGTTTCTACAATTTGACCTTGCAACGCAACTTGGTAATCATTTTTACGGTAAGCACGAAGCATATATCTTCCGTCTCGTGAAAGGCTGTAATCTACCGTTACATCACCTGCAATATTGGTCGTGTTTTCGTTTTGTCTGGCTTCACCTTCCAGTCCGAAATTACTTCCTACAGAAACTTTTAACCTATCATTCAGTAATTTTTTGCTTAAACCGATATTAAGATCTGTTCTCGTGTTTTGCGTGCCAGTAGAGTAGTCTTCCGTAGATTCCAAATCAAAATTTAAATCTACTCCTTTGATTAAATCTGATGCTAAATTATTCAGCTGTTGAGAAAGAATTTTACTCACACTCTGTCTTGCCATCGTCTCCGCTGAAACGCCCGAATTACTTTGGAAAGGATTTTCCCCAATGAAACGGTTTAATAGAAGCAATGCAAAAACCTGCTTGTTCATCTCATTCGGATCTTGTCTTAGCTGAGCCAATTTTCCATCGATGGTTTCTGTAACAGCAGAAGAAACAGCATTATTTTTCTCGTCTGTTGTAATATCAAACGAAATTTCAGGCTTCAGCAATTCACCTTTCAGAATCAATAAAGTATTGAAAGGAATTCTCTGTTTATATTGATTCAAATCTGCATCGCCAACTTGCTGTTCGACAAGGTCAATTGGTGCAGTTTCGGTTTTGTAAATTGCCGTAATATCAAGATTGGCAGTTGTCGGTTCGCCTGTCCAGGTAATTGTACTTCCTTTTTGAATGTCGAATTTTCTTTTCAGAACACTTACCGACATTTCGTAGCTTCCTTTTTCAACCTGGTAAACACCTACCAAAGTGGTTTTCCCTGATGGATCAATTCCTCCTGTCAGATCAGCTTCACCCTGAAGTTTTACAAAATCTCCGGCAGCTTTATCAATGACGATAGACATTTTTGCTTCTTTATCAACCTCAATATTTACATTGACATCTAATCCTTTTATCGGACTTTGACTGTCAATAGAATCTGCTTTAATTGTTTTATTTAAAGCTACCTGATCCTGATCTATAAATTCTACAATTCCATCTCTTTCTTGTAATGATGGGCTAGATTGCGGAAGTACAAATGTGAAATCTGTCGTTTTTGAAACGGCTAATCTTCCGTCAACCTTTGGTAAATCTAAATTTCCTCTTACTTTTAAAGCTGCATCAATCGCCAAGATTCCGTACATCATCGCATCGTTTGATTTTTCCGAATTCACGACTTTAAAGTCTTTAGCATCCAGATCAAGATTGAAAGCAAAATCTCTGTACGTCTGCGTAAGAACCTGTCCGTCGATGTTTAAAGAATTTCCGTCTTTGTCTTTGATTTTAAAGTCGTCAAACTCAATGCCTCGGTTGGTAAATCCTATTTTATCGTTTATTCCTCTAAAATCACTTCCTGTCTGAGCAATCATCAATCCGACATTATTCATTTTAATATCTCCAAGAATCTTCGGAGCAGTCGTTGTTCCGGTAATTTTTAAGTCTCCGGAAAGATAACCTTCAGTATTTGTAATCGCATTCATCGAGAAGCCTTGGAGCGTCTTCATCTGAAGCTGATTCATATTTAAATCTAAATCGAATGTACTCGAAGACGTATTGTAATTTCCTAAGATCTTCACATCATTGCTGTTCCCCGAAAGCGCAATATCAGCATTCAGAAGATTCGCAGACTGGTTATTGACTTTAATGGCTAAATTTCCAACCGGACTTCCATAAACAATCAAATCAGAAACATTGATGTTTGACGTAAAGGTCATATTTTTGGTTAAATCTCTCAGCTGAGCGGTTCCGTTAATTGTACCTTTCGCTAAAAGAGAATCCTTTTTGATAATTTCTGTGATCGTCTCGATTTTAAAATCCTTCAATGAAACATTCAGCGGACTGCTTGGAGAATTGCTTTCAGACTGCAATGAAATTTCCGCTCCAGAATTCGAAAGGGTAAAATTATCTGCCACAATTCCCTGACTGAAAATGGAAATTTTGTTGTTTTCAGCAACCGTCCAATCCATATAATTCAGTTTTAAACCATTTGGATTTAAAGAAATTTCTGTAATGTCATTCATCGACTTGGCATTTCCGGCAATCAGGAACTGCGTTTCGTCTTTATCATCTTTCGTTGTGATGTTGTAATTGATGATATTTTGAGCAACATCACCATTGATATTCACCTTTTTCAGGGCAAAACTTTCACTTGCTAATGATGCAACACTCAAATCATATTGTAATGCCTGATTTTCATTGGTAATTTTTAAACTTGTATTTTCCAGCGTATTGGTTCCATACAGAACCTGCGGAATCTGTGCATCCAAAAGGATTTGCTGAGAATCTGCATTGTAATTTCCGTTAATATTGATAGTTTCAAAACTTTTCAGTTCGGGAACAAATTTTCTGATGAGATCATCATTTTTAATTTTTGCATTGAAAGTAAAAAACTGTCCGGCATCAATTTTCTGAGCAGTACCAAGCTTTTGAAACTGATAATATTGATTGACAGTTTGCATTAAAGCTCCGAAAATCTGTGTCAGTTTGTATTTTCCGTTCAGCTCGACGTCGGCAATTTGAGAATTGAATTTGATCTGTGTGGAATCTGCTGTCGAAATCGCCAATAAGTTTACTTCCTGAATTGGATAAACTTCTTTCGTATCTGAAATTGCAAAGTCTTTTAAATTCAAATATCCGTTCAGATTATCGGGATCTAAAGTTTTAAAATCGCCATCAATCGCTCCGGCGATAATCATTGGTGAACTGTAGAATCCTAGTTTATTTAAATCTAATTTGTTAATATTTCCATTCACTTTCACCGACGGATTGTTGTTGAAAACTCCTGATGCCGCAAGATGTAAATTGGCATTCGGATCTTTTGAATTAAGGTCGATATCGTAAGCACCACGGTTGATTTTCCCTTTCAGATTCATATTCTGATAAGTGTAGCCGTTGTAAGTCGCCGACCTTACGTCGCCTGAAAGAATCGCAGACATTGTTTTCGGATCGAAGCCTTGTCCTTTTGCATTAATCTGCGCAGTGATGCTCCCCAAATCTTTATTCTGAATCAGTTTTCCGATTTGCAGGCCCTGAAGATTGGCTTTTACATCGAAAGTTTCTCTGTTTTTTCTACGTAAATCAGCTTTTGCGATAATCGCCGCATTTCCTAAAGTGGAAGTCAGGCGTAAATTGGTGTCAATTAATTGCGTTGTCCCTTTTGCCGTTCCACGAATCGTGAAGAAAGAAGGCAGGGTTATGTTTTTCGGAATCGTATTTTTGGGGACTAAATTGTAAATCGTTTTTGATGAAGAAGAAAGTTCAGCAACATTCAGATCATAATACAATTGATCTGGATTCATCGCATTCTTAATTTTTCCAGAAGCCAAAACCTTCAACTGATCTAAGCCGGAAACTTTCAGATTCTGAATCGCCAGATCATTTACTGTTCCTCTTATGAAAGCATTAACACTTAAAGTCGCATTCGGATATTTGTTGAAAGGTGCTGTGTTTCTTAAAGTCGGAACTAAATTTAAAATATCAGAAAACCCGATTTTAGAATCTCTAATGTCAGCTGAAATTTTCACCGCTCCCAAATTGGAAGATAATTGCTCAATGGAATTGTAATTTAAAACAACTTCATCACGTAAAATCGTTTTCGGAGTCTGCAGATAAAGATTTTTTAAATACGCTTCTTTTTCAACGTAAACAAAATCGGTATTAAATTTTTGAACATTCAAGCCTCTCGCTTCCTGAATTTCCGCTGATTTTACGGATCCTGCAAAACCATTATTTTCCATTTTAAAATTTCGGACGTCTAGATTTAATTTAGCAAAATTGAGATGGTTAAAATCCATTCCTGAGCGGGTAGGAGCAACAGCCGTGTTGTTGTACGCAACTTTTACGTCATCCAAAAATAATTTACCTAAAATCACTTTCATCGCTTTTTCTTTCGCAGAAACCGTAGAAACTTCAGGCTTTTCATCCTTTTTCTGACTGGAATTTTCGGTCGGAAGAAATAAATTAGCGTTGATATCAGCTCCTCTCAAATAAACATTTCCAACATTGTAGTCATTGTTTTCAAGGTCGATGCTGTTGACTTTTGTGCTTAATTCTTTAAACAATACTTTTGCGAAAGTCTTGGAATTGTCATCACCGTAATCGATATTGAAATTAGTTAGCTTGATTCCGTTTAAGCCTAATTTCATAGGCTTTTTCTGGTTGAGAGAATCTACTTTTTCTTCAACGTTTTTAGAAACCTCTTCTACAAAATCCTGTTTCAGTTTTAATTTCAATCCGTCCAAATTAATGTCATTGACTGCGTAGTTGTTATTTTGAAGATCAAAAGTTTTTACCCTTGTATCAAATGAATTAAAATAAACTTTAATATCGTTTCTGGATTGCTGATCATTGAAAGTTAGCCCGATATCCTTTAATTTAATTTTATCTAAAGAAATAATGAAAGGTTTAGAAGTACTTTCTTCCTTTTCAGAAGTTGCAAAGGCGTCAATAATATAGTCGAAATTGAATTTTCCTTTTGGATCTCTAACCACATTCGCACGCACTCCTTCCAAATCTATCGAGGTGATATCGGCTTTTGAATTGATCAATTGCCACATATCTAGACCAACATCGAATTTTCTTACGGCTAAAAGAGTGTCGATATTCTGACCTTTCAGATACAGATTTTCCATCACCAGACTGTTGGGGAAACCGATATAAACTTTGTCGAGACTTACTTTAGTCTTAATTTTTTTCTCTAAATAAACAATAAGTTTATCTTTTACGTAATTCTGAACCGCTGGAAGTCTTAAACTTAAAATGAGCAGGATAATTAAAACGACAATAGAGATGATTGTAATAACAATACCTCTTAGAATTTTTCTTTTATTGAATTTCAGTTTCAAAATTTTCGTGATTTAGACCAATATAAAATATTTAATGATGGCAAAATTGTAGTTTTTACCGCTGTTTAATATGTTTTACATCGTCTTATATCTTGAAAACCTGAAGCTTAATGAGTGTTACCATGGTGAATTCGTTTGTGATGGCTTATTAACAATAGCTTTGTTTGATTTTCATGAGCAATATGTTTGCCAACCGTTCCTTTTCGTGTGAATTTATAGTAAATGTGGTATGTTTAACTAAACAGATAGCACCCTGAAAGAATGTTGGTGGAATAAATTTAGCAATGAGTGAAGAAAGTTTTACCAATTATGATCAGACACGGTAAAGATATTGGGTTATTTTTTAATTATGGACATAAAAAAACCATCCTTAGAAAAGGATGGTTTGTAGACCCACAGGGATTCGAACCCCAACTGATGGTACCAAAAACCAGAGTGCTACCGTTACACCATGGGTCTCTTTATTTTAGTGGTGCAAATGTATCTATTTTTTTCTTTACCGACAAAAAAATATTGAAGAAATTTTAAAATTTTCTTATTTCCATAAAAAAACAAAAACCATCCTTAGAAAAGGATGGTTTGTAGACCCACAGGGATTCGAACCCCAACTGATGGTACCAAAAACCAGAGTGCTACCGTTACACCATGGGTCTGTTTTATTTTAGTGATGCAAATTTAAAGCTTTTTTCTTTATTCGCAAATCATTTTTTAATTTTTCTTTAAATTTACACAACATTTAAACAGTCGGAAATATGCTGCTCAACTTCAATAATCTCGAAATTAATAATTTACAACCTCAAACAGATTTTGAAAAAAAAGTGTTTTTTTTTCTGAAAGAGTGGCATTCGGATTCCGAAATGGTAAAAGTACAGACTTCAGGTTCTACAGGAACTCCGAAAATATTTGAAATCGAGAAAAAGAAGATGTTGAATTCAGCGAAAATGACTTGTGATTTTTTAGGATTAAAAGAAAATGACACCGCCTTAGTCTGTCTTCCCGTAGAATATATTTCAGGAAAAATGATGGTGGTGCGGGCTTTTGAAAGAAAATTAAATCTTATCATTGCCGAACCGTCACTAAAACCTTTGGAAAATTTAGATATTGAAATTGATTTTTGTGCAATGACTCCTTTGCAGGTTGAAAATTCTTTGGATAGAATTCATCTCATTAAAAATCTAATCATTGGTGGAGCAGCTGTTTCGGAATCTTTAAAAGCGAAAATCACACAAATACTTCAACACTCTAATACCTCAACGAAAGTTTACGAGACCTACGGAATGTCTGAAACGCTTTCTCATATTGCGTTGAAAGAGATTTATCCCAATCAGGATGATTATTTTACCGTTTTTGAGGGTGTTTCTATTTCTTTGGACGAAAAAGGTTGTCTGAAAATTTTTGCACCTAATTTGAATAATGAAAAATTACTGACTAATGATTTAGTTGAAATATTTAAAGAAAATCAATTCAGGTTTTTAGGAAGAGCAGATAATGTGATCAATTCTGGTGGAGCAAAAATATTTCCTGAAGAATTGGAAGCTTTAGTAAAAAGAGAAATTGAAAATGAAGTTGTTTTTTTAGGGTTGATGGACGAAAGTCTCGGACAAAAATTAATTGCCGTAATTGAAGGTGAAGAATCTGAATTTGTTAACGAAAAACTATCATCCATCAGTTATCAACAAAAATTTCATAAACCGAAGGAAATTATCTTTGTTGAGGAAATCCCGAGAACGTCCAACGGAAAAGTGAATAGAACTGAGCTTAGAAAAAAATTGCATGAAAAATAAATTTAAAATCCCAATCATGTTAATTCTTTTTGTTTTAATGGTTTATCAGATGCAAAAATGGGGAACACAAGAATATAAAAAAGACTCTTTGGAATTGAAAAATAATTTTATATTAAAAGGTATTGTTGACTCTTTTCAAATTTCCAACAATCATTGTTTTGCCGTAATTTATCTTAGCCATTTTGAGTCGAATTTTAATTATTTTAATCCAAAAAAAAATAAAAAGTATTTTCCTTACGCCATAAATGGTAAAAGTGCTGAAGTCTACACTGGAGTATGTTCAAGACAAATCGATTCTGGTGATTCCATAATTATTGATTCAAATAAAAGAACTGTATTTTTTAGAACAAAAATATTAGGAAATCATGAAGGGGACATTAATTTTGTACAAGGAGATATTGGATACATCAAACAGAAGTCAAAATTGTTTCCACAAAACTTTAAAAAAAATGAAAGATTTTAGCAAAGAACTGAATTTTAAAACTTCCCGAAGCAGTGGGGCAGGAGGGCAAAACGTGAATAAAGTGGAAACCGCTGTTACAGTTACTTGGAAAGTTTCAGAGTCTGAATTTTTTAATGAGAGGCAGAAAGATCTGATTTTAGAAAAACTGAAAAATAGAATTAATCTGGATGGATTTTTATTTCTGAGTGTTTCCGAAAGCCGAACGCAGCTTCAAAACAAAAAAATTGCGATAGATAAAATTATGGAGTTGGTAAATAAGGCTTTAATTATTCCAAAATTTAGGGCAAAAACAAAACCGACGAGATCTTCGGTGGAGAAAAGGATTGAGCAGAAAAAACAGCATTCCAGTAAAAAAGAAAACAGACGTTTTAAATTTTAATTCTCTGCATTTAGAAAAAATAGTATTTTTGCGGAAAATTGATGAACATGTTTAAAAAACTTTTAATGTCGGGAGCATTCACGATCCCGTTGTTATTTTCAGCACAAGAAGAGACTCCAAAATCAGAACCCAAAATTTCGATAATTCCCTCTGTTGGTTATGCGTGGCGATTGGCAAAAATGCCTTCAGGAATTCCTAAAGAAACAAAAGATTATATCAAAGGCCTGAAAACTGGTTTAAATGTGGATGTTTCTGCATATTATCATTTAAAAGGAAATGGTGCTATCGGTATAAAGTACTCAAATTATATGGCATCCAGCGATGGAAGACTGACTGTGCAAGATATTAACGGAGGTACTGTTTCCGGATTTGTAAGCACTAAAGATAACATCAGTTTTGTTGGTCCGGCTTTTATGTTTTCGAACTTTAAAGAGGATACAAAACACAAATTGTATTACGATATCGCGCTGGGTGTGATTACTTACACCACCAAAACAGGTTCTGTAAAAGTAACAGGTTCTAATCTAGGTTTGGAGGCGAATTTTGCTTATCAATATGCGATTACCAATCAAATTTTTATTGGTCCAAAATTGGGATTAACAGGTGGAACGCTTAGCAAGATGAAATACAATGGTACGACGGTGAATTTCGGTGAAGACGAAAGAGAAGGTTTAAGCAGACTTTCTTTAAGTGCAGCTGCGACTTTCCGTTTTTAAATTTTATCTTTGTAAAAAAATAAAATAATGAGCAAACCGATTACTGAGTTCATAGAAAAATATTACCTGCACTTCAACGCAGCGGCTTTGGTAGACGCGTCAAAAGGATACGTTGCCCACCTCAAAGAAGGCGGAAAAATGATGATCACTTTGGCTGGAGCAATGTCTACCGCTGAATTAGGAAAGATTTTGGCTGAAATGATCCGTCAGGATAAAGTAGATTTTATCTCTTGTACAGGAGCAAACCTTGAAGAAGATTTGATGAATTTGGTGGCGCATTCTCACTACGAAAGAGTTCCTCATTACAGAGATTTGACCGCTCAGGACGAGTGGGATTTGCTGGAAAGAGGCTTAAACAGAGTGACAGATACTTGTATTCCTGAAGAAGAAGCTTTCAGAAGATTGCAAAAGCACATCGTGGAAATCTGGAAAGATGCTGAGGCTAAAGGTGAAAGATATTTCCCGCACGAATTCATGTACAAAATGATTCTTTCTGGAGTGTTGGAGCAGTATTACGAAATTCCGAGAGAAAATTCTTGGATGATTGCTGCGGCTGAGAAAAACTTGCCAATTGTTGTGCCAGGATGGGAAGATTCTACCATGGGTAATATTTTTGCTTCTTACTGTATTAAAGGTGAATTGACGGCTACAACCATGAAATCGGGTATCGAATACATGACGTATTTGGCAGATTGGTACACGAAAAACTCAGCAGGAAAAGGAGTTGGTTTCTTCCAGATTGGTGGAGGTATTGCAGGAGATTTCCCGATCTGTGTAGTTCCGATGTTGTATCAGGATATGGAAATGCATGATATTCCGTTCTGGTCATATTTCTGTCAGATTTCAGATTCAACGACTTCTTACGGTTCTTATTCAGGAGCAGTTCCGAACGAGAAAATTACTTGGGGTAAATTAGATATCACAACACCGAAATTTATCGTTGAAAGTGATGCGACGATTTGTGCTCCATTGATGTTCTCTTACATCTTAGAAAATTAATAAAGCGGGAAGACGGAAGTCTGAAGCTTGAAGTTATATAAAACGTTCCAAATTTTTGGGACGTTTTTTTTGCCAGAATGCACGAGAATGTTTTGATATATTTTTGTCTATCAATGAAAAATTCTGTCTGATAATCGTGTTTGAATAATGGCGTGCCCCTTTCCAAAGCAAACCCAAAGCTCGGGTCGGGCTTCTACAGGCTCCACTTCGTTTCGGTGCTTTGCACCACTCGCTTCGCTCGCGCCCTCCATATCCCTCACGCAAAGCTTGTCAATCCAAAGAGTTAGTCAACACAAAATAACGGTACGCAAGAATTCCTTTCTGCACTTTGGTCAGTTTTGTAGGGTCTTTATCACTCAATTTCGGTAAGACAGCTTTATTGATTTTATTCAGAATTCTAAAAATGGACTTTTTCATAGCTTTTAGATTTAGATAGAAGGTTATTCAAAAATTATGCAACAGTTGTATTAGATGCTAGAAATTAGATTTTAGAAGTTAGTTTAGTCAAGCTTACTAGAGTTGTTTTTTACAACAATCTTTTAAGTATTAAACTAACTATTTTTTTATTTATAAACTTTGTCAAGGTTTTCTATACAAGACTGTATATAGAGTAAGATGATTTATTTCTTACATTTGAATATCCATTTAAATCAGAAAATGAACGAAATCTTCAAACAACAAGTCTGGGAAATTACCAAATTAGTTCCTAAAGGAAGAGTAACAAGTTACGGAGCAATTGCCAAAGCAGTTGGTTTCCCAAATCATTCTCGTCACGTGGGAAAAGCGATGGGCGGTTGTCCGAAAGATGTTCCTGCACACCGTGTGATTTCAAGCTCAGGAACTTTGTCGGTTCAGGAATTTCAGGAAAGACTAGAAGCGGAAGGAATTGAAGTGGAAAATTTCAGAATAAAAAATTTCAAAAAACTATTTTGGAATCCATTGGAAGAGTTGTAATTTCATTTAGAATATATTCTTATGGTTCAGGATAAAAAAATAACAATTCATAACAGAAAAAACTGGCTGACTTTGTGAAGCGGTTGAAAGTTTCATTGAGTAAATTTTTTCTAAAGATAAGATAGTATCGGGGGGCCCACAAGGGGACCGGAGAAATAGTGTTTAATATTTTAATTTAAACTAG
>NZ_JALDNB010000006.1 GCF_022699665.1 Chryseobacterium aahli
TTTTTTTTTTATTTTTTATAAAATTATACCCGTTTGGGCCCCCCCCCCCCCCCCCCCCCGATACTATCTTTTAACGTTGAAAATTTCAACGACTATTATTTCTTTTTCAAAATTTCGTCAATCTTTGAAAGCATTTCCTTAGCATTTTGGTTTGCAGGTTCAAGCTCTAAAACCTTTTGATAATCTTTTCTCGAAGTCAAATATTCTTTTTTATTAAAATAAGCTTCACCACGACTGTCGTAAACATTTGCTGAATTTGGAAATTCAGAAACATTCAAACTGAAAATTTTGATTGCAGAATCTATTTTATGGTTTTGTAAAAACTTGTAGCCTAAAGAATTCAATTCACCTTCATTAGAGAAATTGTATTGATTGAGTTGAGTTTTCTTAAGATTTTTGTAGAGTTGAATACCTTTATCGATATTTTTTTTACATTCTTTTTTGATAGCCAAGGCAATAGATTCTTTAATCGGTTCCAAAGGATAATTTTTCCATTGATTCAAACTTGCAATACTTGAAACTATTTCTTCCACAAGCTTCATATTGCTTCCATTTGTCATTACGACGATCCCGTTTCCATCCTCAAGGCTTCCAACATAATGACAAACAAAACCTTCATTTCCACCGCTGTGACCGAAATATTTTGTGCCTTTAAAATCATTCAAAAATACGCCAAGATTATGATCTACTCTTTTTACGGATAGTTCTTTAGACAAAATTTTATTCGATTTTCCTAATAAAGACAGTTGCGTTTCGATAATATAATTGGCTAAATCTGTTGGGTTTGTCCATAAACCAGCCGCTGCTTTTTCAGGGTAAATATGGTATTTTCCTTTCACTTCTTTTCCGTTCTCATAAGCCGTTGCAAGCAAGTTTTCTTTGTCTTTAGAAGGAGGTTGATTGTAAGAACTGTTGCTCATTCCCAGTGGAATCAAAACGTTTTTCAGCATATAATCTTCGTACTTTTCTCCTGTCGTATTTTCAAGGATTAATTGAGAAATCGTAGTTCCACCGCCGGAATATTGAAACTTTGTAGAAGGCTCAAAAATAGAACGAACTGCGCTAGAATTAGAAGGTTTCAGTCCATCAAGAATCTGTATTGTCGTAGGCAATTCTTCCCCTTTTTTGTAACCACCAAATCCGTGTACAGACAATCCAGCTTTGTGAGATAGCAAATTAGCAATTGTAATTTTTTTACCATTTGAAGTTGCATCATACGGGAATTTCCAAGTTTTAAGATAATTATTAACGTCGTCATCCAAACCTAATTTTCCTTCCTGAACCAATTTTAGAATCCCAAGACTGTTGATAGATTTGCTGATAGAAGCCGCTTGGAAAAGTGTTTCTGGCGTTGCAATTCTCTTTTCAGAAACGTCTGCAAAACCGTAAGCTTTCACCCATTCGATTTTAAAATTTTTGATAACGGCAATACTTACAGCGTTGGCTTTGTAGAAAGCCATTCTGTCTTTTAAAGGCACTCTTTTGGTTTTCGATTTGTCCCAATAATTGAGATTGTTTTCTAAAATTTCGATTTTATCGTTTACACTTTGCGCAAAAGTGTTGAGCGATAAAAAAAGAAGGAGGATTAGGTTTAGTTTTTTCATTTAAAAATAATTGATTTTCTATTTAATAAGACAGTTTACACAATGATTTATTGCATTTTGAGACGGTTTTTATTTCCCAATTTCTTTCTCAATTTTCAAAAGCATTTGTTTTCCATTTTCATTCTCAGGATTTAATTTAATCGATTTTTTATACATTTCGACTGCCATATTTTTATTTCCTGTTTTTAATAATACTTCGCCATAACTATCATAAGCGTTCCAACTATTGGGAAACAAATGAACATTAAGCTTGAAAACTTCTGAAGCTTCAGTTTGCTGATTATTTGCCATCATTCTGTAAGCCCAATTATTCAATTCTACTTCTTGTGGATCAAATTCGGGATTTTTCTTTTTTGTCTTTTCTGTAAAATCAATCGCTTTATCAAATCCAATTTCTCGCAGGTTTTTCCTCAAAAAAGTTAAAGGATCGGCTTCTAAAATATCCGCATTGTAACATCCTGCAATCTCTTCCAAAAAATCTTCAGGAGCACTTCCGCCTAAGTTGGTCAAAACAATTATTGCCAATTTATCATCCGGATAAATCAACAAAGCAGATCTGTTTCCGCCAGACATTCCTATTGCTTTGTGGTTTTTTCTAAATTTTGCAATTCCCCAACCTCGTGTCCAGTTGGTCGGATTTCCATTGTTGAATTTGCTTGGCGACCACATCAAATCTAATGTTGCAGATTTTTGAAATAATTGACCACTTTGCAAAGCAATTACCCAGTTTGCCATATCTTCAGCTGTACTGTTGATTCCCGCTCCGGTTCTTGTGAAATCAGGAAATTCAGTATAATTATTTACCAATTTATCATCAGTTCTTTTGCCGTCAAATAAATTTCTGTAACGATAAGTAGGCGCAAATTGCGGAATCAAATCTCTGGAATCTCCAAATAATGTGTGTTTCATCCCAACAACTTCAAACTGCTTCTTTTCGAAATTATCCGAAAATGATTGATGACTAACTTTTTCGATAATCTTTCCTAATAAATAATAATTGGTTTGATTATAACTGAATTGTTCGCCTGTTTTAAATTCTAACGGAAGTGTTTTCAGTTTGTCCCAAATGGCATGTTCGGTTTTTAACGAGCCTATGCTACCTGTGAGAGGGTCAAGAAGTTCTAGGATTTCTGGCAAACCAGAAATGTGCGTCAACAATTGATCAACCGTTATATTTTGCCATTCTGAAGGTAAATCATTCAGATATTTTTTGAAAGGCGCATTGAGTTCTATCTTGCCTTGTTCTACCAATTGCATTACAGAAACACCAGTGAAAATTTTTGTATTTGAATTAATTGGAAAAATAGTCGTGTTTTTTACTGGGATATTATCTTGGATATTTGCAATTCCGTAAGATTTACTCAAAACAATTTTGCCATTTTGAACAACAGCCAATTGCAATCCAGGAATTCGTCTTTCTTTCATTTCACGACTAATGATTTCATCGACATTTGAATTTACGCTTTGTGCGAAAGTATTAAGTGATAAAAAGAGTATGATTATGAAGCTTAGTTTTTTCATTTGGGAATAATTGATTTCTAATTAATAAGACAACTCAGAAAAATGTTTGTTACATTCGGGAAGGTTTTTACTTTCCGATTTCCTTTCCGATTTTTTCTATCATTTTTTCTGCATTACCGTTGGTTCCACCAAGACTTATTGCTTTGTTATAGCTATCTAATGCCAAATCATATTGCTTATTTGCAAAATAGGCTTCTCCTAAACTATCGAAGAGATTGGCATCTTTAGGAAACTCTTTTGTAGCCAATTTAAATATTTCTATTGATTCATTATTTTTGCCACCTCTTAATAATTCATATCCTAATTTATTCAGTTCACCTGGGTTTTCAAAGCTATATTCATTTTTAGAATTTTTCTTGAGTAAATAGTATGTCGCTATCGCTGTATTTACATTATCGAGAGATTCCTTTCTTATCGCTTGATAAACAGATTTTTTAGGAATTTCGTACTCTTTCCCTAACATTAAATTGTGAATAGTATATCCTAAATCCCAAACTCTATTTAGATTATTGGACACTAGAATTATCGTAATATTATTTTTAAAATCGTTTAAAAAGATGGATTCAAATTTATATGATACGCCATTGTGTCTCTGTAGTTCATCTTTTTCAAAGTATCTGCCAAGTGAACCACCTTCATCTTTTGCGTATGGATTATTCAACAAAGTTTGAAAGGATTCTTTGGAAATTAAACGATTAGAGTTCATAGCCTCAATCCATTTATAGAAATCATTGATGTCTACCCAAAGCCATCCACTAATGAAATTCATTTCCGAACATCGTACATTGTCCATATCATAACAAGACGTTCGGTTTTTATAACCCAATTTTGGGTCAAAAACTGAATTTGTCATTTTCAAAGGTTTAACAATGTTTTTAATGACAAATTCTTGGAATGACATTCCGGTTAGCTTTTCAATGATTCTTCTTTGCAAAAACACATTGCCGTTATCGTATTTGTAACTTGTTCCAGGTTCAAACAATAAATTATCACTGCTTCTCAAAATCTTCCACGCATCTGCATCACTTACCGGATTTAGCCCAGACTCTATTTTAGGAATTCCGCTGGCGTAATTTATCAAATGTCGAATGGTGACTTTTTCTGCCCATTTTGGTAATCCCAAATTAAATTTGGAAATCGGGTCATCCAGATTGAGAATACCACGTTCCACCAAAATCATTATTGCAACAGCATTAAATTCCTTTGCAATAGAGCCAATGTTAAATATTGACTTGTTGTTTAGCTTAGTTTGTTTCGTTTCATCGGTAAAACCAAATGATTTTTGATAGATTATTTTATCATTTCTAACGATAAGAACATTTCCATTGAACAAACCTCTTTCGTAAGATTTTGTCATTAAGGAATTAATTTGATTGATTTCTGATTTTTGTTCAGTCGAATTTTGATGTAGCTTCTTTGTTTCTTTTGGATTATTTAATTCTTGGGCTAAAAGAACATTTGTAAATAAAACAGTTAGGAATAATAAGAAAAGTCTGTTTTTCATTTTAATTAATTTTTTGGAGGCAGGATTTGATTGATTGTTTAAAATCTTTCTGCAAAGATGCTTTAAAACGTCTTAGAACACGACCGATTAAAAAAAGTCGAACCCATTTTTCAGTAAATTAAATACTTAAAATGAATTTTTTCGAAACTCAGTAGGCGTTTTTCCCGTATGTTTTTTAAAAGAAGTGCTGAACGAAGATTTAGAATTGAAACCAACCTGATAGAGAATTTCCAAAATTGTCAGGTCTTTTTGGGAAGAATCTTTCAATATTTCCTTGGCTTTTTCGATTCGATATTCATTAATGAAATCAAAAAAATGTTTGTTCATATACAGATTAATCAAAGCGGATAAATCTTTGACCGGCATTTTCACCTGCTCTGCCAAATCCTGAATAGTCAACGATGAATCCAAATAGGGTTCATTTTTAATCATAAAATCTTTTAGAAATTCTATCTGTTTATTTTTTTCATCATCAATTGAAGGGGAAGATTTTTGTTTCGGGATAATTTCTTCGATTACTTTTAACTGTGAATTTACACCTCGAAAAAATTCCGGATTATTTAATGCTTCAAATAAATACCAACAAGTACAAATTAAAAATGCAAACCCATCAAGTGTTACAACCCATACCCGAATTTCGCCTGAACCGAAGATAAAAGTGACCAACCATCTTACAAGAACTATGAAATGCAGAAAGTAGTAGAGAATTGTTATTTTATGTAGGGCATTGAGTACAGAAATATTTGGATTCGTATAATTCTGAAGATAAACCGTTTTAGATTTTCTAATCACCAAAAATGAAGCAATAAAATAAACTTGAAACATACATTCAAAAAGAAACTGAAAAAACTGCATCAAAGGCATATCATTCATGCCATTAATAAACTGGATTTTAGAAGGTCTATCTACAAAATAAATTCCCCACATCAGATACAAATTGTAAGCAACGAATGGAATTGCATGCAATATATGTTTCTTTTTTAAACGGAAATTAGAATAGCAGACGGATAATGTATAAAGGTAAAACAATGCCGGAACCAAATACACAAAGCTCCAGCGAAATGCCTCAAGATTGATATAATTAACCGGAAATTCTCGCATCAAAAATTTTAATGCATCTAGGGCATTTCCGATAAGAAAAATAGCGAAAAGTCCGTTTCCTAATTTATGTTTCGTTTTCACGGTCAGCAAAAACAAGGCAAGAAATAGAATGACGAAAATTCCAATACAAGCAGTGATTTCTAAAAAGCTGAACTTATCCATGTTTTTTTTGCAAATCCAAATTTACTATTTCTGTGACTAATTTTTTCATAAAAAAACTCGGAACGACTTAGTCGTTCCGAGCTTCAATATAAATTAGTTTAATTTACTTTTCCAATTGCTTGTAACTTCTCTGGATGAAGTCTGTCAACTCTTTTCCTTTCAATAAATTCTGAGATAGTTTCGCCAAATCCAAAGCGTATTTAATCTGAGAACTTTTCTCCTCAGTATTTTCATTAGCCAAAATTTTAGTTGCAAATTCACTGTTAGAATTCACCACCAGATTATACATTTCCGGGAAGCCGCCCATTCCGAACATTCCGCCACCGCCGGTTGCTTGCATATCTTTCATTCTACGCATAAATTCCGGTTGGGTAATCGTGAAGGGTGCATCTGTACTGTCTAAATCTTCAAGTTGAACGGTGAATTTCTTGTCATTAATCGACTCTTCAACGTTTTTCTTTAAGGTTTCTTTTTCAGTTTCATTTAATTTAGAAATTGCAGGTTCGTCTTTTTTAATCAAATTATTAATGTGATCTGCATCAACTCTTGCAAAAGAAATTTTCTCTTTTGAAGTTTCTAATTTTTGAATTAAATGAGGAACAATTGGAGAATCTAAAAGAATAACTTCGTACCCTTTATCTTTCGCAGATTGGATGTAAGAGTGCTGTTCATCGGCATTAGTAGCATAAAGAATCACTAAATTTCCGTCTTTATCGGTTTGATTTAGTTTGATTTTTTCTTCCAATTCGTTCCAAAGGAAATATTTACCATCCGTCGTAGGATACAATGCAAATTTGTCAGATTTTTCGAAGAACTTATCTTCAGAAATCATTCCGTATTCGATAACGATTTTGATGTCATTCCATTTTTTGTCGTAATCTTCACGGTTTTCGTTGATTAATGACGCCATTTTGTCGCCCACTTTTTTCGTGATGTACGAAGAGATTTTCTTCACCGCACCGTCCGCTTGCAAATACGAACGAGAAACATTCAACGGAATATCCGGAGAATCAATCACACCTCTCAACAACATCAAAAAGTCAGGAACAATTCCTTTCACCTCATCAGTTACGAAAACCTGATTTTGATATAATTGAATTTTATCTTTTTCGATGTTTAAATTGTTCGCCAATTTCGGGAAATACAAAACTCCCGTCAAATTAAATGGATAATCAACATTCAAGTGAATATTAAATAAAGGCTCCTCAAACTGCATCGGATACAGCTCATGGTAAAATGCTTTATAGTCTTCATCCTTTAATTCGCTTGGAGAT
This sequence comes from Chryseobacterium aahli, assembly GCF_022699665.1. Taxonomy (GTDB): domain Bacteria; phylum Bacteroidota; class Bacteroidia; order Flavobacteriales; family Weeksellaceae; genus Chryseobacterium; species Chryseobacterium aahli. Next base: position 7,167 of record NZ_JALDNB010000006.1, read on the forward strand.
TTCGTCCAAGCCGGAGTAGGGTTATTAACGATATTATCTACCTCAACCGTTTCTGCAACGGCATCTTCCGCAGCACCCTCAGGTAAAGGAAGTGTTTCAGTTTTTGTTCCGAATTTGATTGGAACTGGCATGAATTTGTTGTATTTCGTCAACAATTCACGGATTTTATTTTCTTCTAAAAATTCTAATGAATCTTCTGCAATGTGAAGAATAATTTCCGTTCCTCTGTCAGTTTTGTCACTAGTTTCTTCTAAACTAAATTCAGGACTTCCGTCGCAGATCCAACGAACTGCGGGATTTTCGTCACGATAAGATTTAGTAAGGATTTCAACTTGTTCAGCCACCATAAAAGCAGAGTAGAAACCTAAACCGAAATGGCCTATAATTCCTGAATCTTTAGCAGAGTCTTTATACTTGTCCAGAAATTCTTCGGCTCCGGAAAACGCCACCTGATTGATGTATTTTTCAACCTCTTCGCCAGTCATTCCCAGACCTTGGTCGATGATGTGCAATTTTTTGTTTTCCTTATCGATTTTTACCTCGATTTTAGGATTTCCGTAATCTACTTTTGCTTCACCAATGTTGGTTAAGTGTTTTAATTTTAAAGTTGCATCGGTTGCGTTTGAAATTAATTCTCTTAAAAATATTTCGTGGTCGCTGTAAAGAAATTTTTTAATTAGTGGAAAGATATTTTCCACCGAAACATTGATATTTCCTTTTGTCATTGTATTTAATTTTTAAATTTGATTATCAATTCTCAAAAAAAATACCATTGAACGGAAAGTGACAGATTGGCATTTTTTTATCATCAATTTCTCCGAATAAAACATATTCAATAGTTCAGTTCAATATATGTTACGAAATAAAGAATACTGCATAATCGTAGTCAAAGGCTATACAAGTTTTCTTTAAACCTTCTTTATAAAACAAAAAAAGACAGCCTTTCAGCTGTCTTTTGTATTTCAATCAAAACAAATTACTTTTTGTTGTTGATGATTTCTTCTTTTACTTTGTTTTCAAGCTCTTCAGCCAGTTCAGGATTGTCTTTCAACAAATCTCTTACACCGTCACGACCTTGACCCAATTTAGTTTCGCCATAGCTGAACCAAGAACCGCTTTTCTTTACAATTCCCAAATCAACAGCTGCATCTAAGATTTCTCCAGTTTTAGAAACTCCTTCACCGTACATGATGTCAAATTCTGCCATTTTGAAAGGTGGAGCTACTTTGTTCTTCACAATTTTCACTTTCACACGGCTACCAACTGCTTCGTCACCATTTTTGATTGGTGCACTTGCTTTTCTGATGTCAACTCTTACTGAAGCGTAGAATTTCAATGCGTTACCACCGGTAGTTGTTTCAGGGTTTCCGAACATTACCCCGATTTTTTCTCTCAACTGGTTGATGAAAATTACGGTACATTTTGTTCTTGAAATCGTAGCTGTTAATTTTCTCAAAGCCTGAGACATCAATCTTGCATGAAGACCCATTTTAGAATCTCCCATTTCACCTTCAATCTCTGCTTTTGGAGTCAATGCTGCTACCGAGTCAATCACAACGATATCAATTGCGCCTGAACGAATTAAGTTATCTGCGATTTCCAAAGCCTGCTCACCGTTGTCCGGCTGAGAAATAATCAGGTTTTCAAGATCGATTCCTAATTTTCCTGCGTACCCTCTGTCGAAAGCGTGCTCAGCATCAATGAAAGCTGCAATTCCGCCTGCTTTTTGAGCTTCTGCGATTGCATGTAAAGTTAATGTTGTTTTACCTGAAGATTCTGGTCCGTAGATCTCAATGATTCTTCCTCTTGGATATCCGCCAACGCCCAACGCGATGTCTAATCCTAATGATCCCGAAGGAATAACTTCGATGGTTGTGTCAATCGCACTGTCTCCCAACGTCATTACCGTTCCTTTTCCGTATGTTTTATCTAGTTTATCAAGCACTAATGCCAATGCTTTTTTCTTATCTTCTAAGTTGCTCATTTTGTATTATAATAATTTATCAAAATTACATAATTTTAATTTCAAAAGCTAATATTATTTGTTTTTGGAAATTGTTTTTAGCGTTAAAAAATGATAAAGTTTTTGCTTTAAATTAAATACTAAATGAAGAAATTATAATCACAGATTGCTTATGATAGAGGATCCCTTTTCTTGGAGGTGGTGGTTCGGCCTTCGACCGAAGATGGTTGGTTTTTAGCCCCGATTGAACGGCTTGTTTGAGCTCTTTCTCTGTTTCGGCGGCGGCAAAGCCGCCGAAACAGAGAAAAGCGAGTAGTGAAAGCGGTAGTAAGCTTCTGAAAAAATTAATGAAAATTCGAATTCTGGGTAATACTTAGGTAATCTGACAAGACCTTCATTTGATCTTTATTTCCTTTTTTAATTCTGGCTTCACGGCTTACGGTAGAATCGTATATTTTATTGATGATTCTTTTCGTAGTAGGGAAACCTTTTTTGAAAGGCACATCAGGGATATGAAGTCTTTTGCAAACGTCATCACCCAATAAATACCAAGTACAGCAAATATGCAGATACCTTAGATTTTTTCTTTGAAACTCATATTTTAATATCGGATTTTCCAGCGATTCATTTAATAAAGAATGCGCAAGCAAAACCGAATCACTATCAGACGAAGGTTGTACAGAAGTCCATAAATAAAAGTACTCTGTTGCTTCTTTTTTATTGTTTGGTAAAAGCACTTCGGGAATTCCTAAAAGGTAGCCGACGTATTTCCAAAGGTGGAAATGACCTTTTTCTTCCTCTTCGGATATGGTATTTCCTAACTTGTGAAGACTATGCTGAAATACCAAGCTGAAACCAATGTAAGTCGCCATCATATCCCAGGAATTGATGGGTTCGCCCCAATTTTCTTTATCCCAGTTTTTATAATGTTTTTTGATAGAAAGTCTTGCGTAAGAATGAATTAGTCTCGTTTTAATGGCAAATTCATATCCTTTTTTATGAATTTCTAAAGCATCATATCTTGTCACATTGACCCAAAAATCCAACGTTTCCGAAAGTCTTTTTACTGCACCTTTTTTCAATGCTTCTGTGACAATTAACGGTTTGTTGAGGTAAGCGTAATCATAGCCGCCAATCAGACAGTAATCACGAAGGGAAATCAAAGAATCCAGATTGCAGCGCATGCAAAGCTCGGCACCTTTTTTAATTAAACTTAAATCAAGCCAATCGGGTAGGGCTTGTGTTTGCTGAAAAAGTTTTTTTACACTTTCCGGAACATCATCGTTGTCTGAAACTCCGTTTCGGATGTAGTTTTCAATCTCTCTTGAAGCTTCGTTGTATTTTTTGGTGAAATAAACATCTTTTACAACGTCATCACCAATTTCGTCTACATGATAAAAGAAATAAGAGAATTTATCAAAGTCCTTGAAGCTGACTTCGGCTCCTGAAAGATCAATCAGCTGCTTTCCGTTTCCTGTTGTCCAAAAATCTTTGAAATGTTGTGAATCTTTAAATCTTGGTTGTAAAGTATGCTCTTCCATCATTGATAAAGGTACACGTTTTACGCCGAAATAATATCGTGAGATTTGTCAGTTTTAAATTGAAGCTTGATTAGATTAATCCAAAATCAAAAGCTTTTTTCACCAGTTCTTTACTGTTCCTGCAATTAGTTTTGCTTAAAATATTTCTTCTGTGGGTACGAATGGTATGTTCTGAAAGTATTAAGATAGAGGAAATTTCTTTTCCTGAATAGCCTTTTGCAATGAAAGATAAAACCTCGGTTTCTCGTTTGGTGAGATTGTTTTCTTGCGTTGAAGATGAAAGTAAATTTTGATTAATTTTAATCTGATGGAAATCTTTTCTAGGCTCAATTCCTGTAATCAAAACGGTATAAGAATTCTCACTTGTAATGTGCTGGATGTTGGTGTGTATGTTGATGGACTGTACCAAATGTTTATTTTCATCTTCAAAAGTATGAATCGCCTGATGATGAAAAAGCTCATAATTTCCTTTGGCCGTTTTCATTCTGAAGCAGTAGCTTGGTTTTAAATAGAGTTGAAATTCTTTACCAATCTCAAGAATTTTATTGACTACAATTTGTTCAGCTTTTATAACAAATGGAATGTCGTCTGGATGAATAAGATCAATGAGTTCTTTGAGATGTAAAGGGTAGTTTTTTAACCCATGAATTTTGAGAATGCTTTCGTGATGATTCGTAATAGTACTGTTGTTGAGATTTAAAACGTAATAATAGTATTCTCCGATAGCAAACATCTCTCCGATAATACGCTCTATAGAAGGTTTCTCTAATATTTTATCGCTTCTTCGGGTTCCGGGATAAATATTCCAGACGTCTATGAGCGGATGTTTTTTCTCGGTTTTTTTCATGATGGTGATTTAGTAATTGAATTTAGTTAATTTTCCTTAAAAATACGCCTTAAGTGGTATTTTTTTATATTAAATAATTTAGAACCTTTGTGTGAACTAATAACCATGAAAACTTATTCTTTAAATAGTTTTTCTTCGTTTTATTTTAATTTTTATCTCTACACTACTAATAAGATATACCGAGTTTTGAAATGATTGAGAAACACATTTCATAACTTAATGATGAGAAGTTTATGTTTCAATGTGCCATTTAAATCTTATTTAAATGGTTTTTTTGTGAAAAATGATAAAAAAAATCCGCTTTCTTTCGAAAACGGATTCTGTATTTATAAAGTTTACTTAAATATTAAGCTAAAACTTCTTTTACTTTGTTAGCTGCTTCTTCTAAAGTAATTGCAGAGTGTACCGGAAGACCAGACTCGTCAATTAATCTTTTAGCTTCTACAGCATTAGTTCCTTGCAATCTTACGATCAATGGAACTGGAAGGCTTCCCATAGCGTGGTAAGCATCTACAACACCTTGTGCAACTCTGTCACATCTTACGATACCTCCGAAGATGTTGATCAAGATTGCTTTCACGTTCTGATCTCTCAAGATAATTTCAAAAGCAGTCTGTACTCTTGCAGCATCAGCAGTACCACCAACGTCTAAGAAGTTTGCAGGGTTACCACCAGATAATTTAATGATATCCATAGTAGCCATTGCAAGACCAGCTCCGTTTACCATACAAGCAACGTTACCGTCAAGCTTTACGAAGTTAAGACCCGCTTCACCAGCTTCAACATCTAAAGGATCTTCTTCTCTTGTATCTCTAAGGGCTTCAAGATCTTTGTGACGGAACAATGAGTTACCATCTAGAGTTACTTTAGCATCTACAGCGATAATTTTGTTGTCAGAAGTTTTCAAAACCGGATTGATTTCGAATAAAGATGCATCAATTCCTACATACGCATTGTATAAAGAAGTAATGAATTTTGTGAATTCTTTGAACGCATTTCCTTCAAGACCTAGGTTGAAAGCAATTTTTCTAGCCTGGAAACCTTGAAGACCCAAAGTAGGATCGATCAATTCGTTGTGAATCAAGTGAGGCGTTACTTCAGCAACGTGCTCAATGTCCATACCACCTTCAGTAGAATATACGATTGTATTTTTACCTTCAGCTCTGTCTAAAAGAATAGAAACATAAAATTCTTTAGTTTCAGATTCTCCCGGATAATATACATCCTCTGCTACCAATACAGAATTTACCAATTTACCTTCAGCAGAAGTCTGAGGCGTGATCAATTGCATTCCGATGATGTTTTGAGCGTTTTCTTTCAACTTATCCATGTTCGGAGAAAACTTTACACCGCCACCTTTACCACGACCACCTGCGTGAATTTGTGCTTTTACAACCCAAGCCTGAGCTCCGGTTTCTGCAGTAAGTTTTTCAGCAGCAGCTACAGCTTCGTCTACATTATTAGCTACGAAACCACGTTGTATTGCTACTCCGTACTTTGATAAAATCTCTTTTGATTGATACTCGTGAAGATTCATATTATTTTTATTATTATATTTTAATTTTTAAAGATTGACAAATTTAATAAAAAGACACGGAAGTTCAAGATTATTAGGATAAAAATTAAAACTTACATGATTTTGTCTGAAATTTAAACCAGAAACTGTTTTGTTTTTTGAAATATATTGTTGAAGATATTAGATTCTATTCTTTACAAAATAAAAAATCAACATTCCCCAACTCAAGATCATAAATAATCCACCAAGAGGAGTAATAGGTCCTAAAAATTTCAGGTTTGCTCCTAAATAATCCTGTAAACTCAAGCCGTAAATACTAAATGAGAATAGTATTGTTCCCACAATCATCAATATGGAAATCCATTTTTGAGATGAAGTATCAAATTTTAAAATATAACCTGCAATCAGCAAAAAGAAAGCGGCGTACATTTGATATCTTACTCCTGTCTCAAAACTCTCCAGTCTTTCTACAGATAAAATTTTCTTTAAAGCGTGTGCTCCGAAAGCACCTAAAATTACGGATAACATTCCGTAAACAGCGCCGAAGACTAAAGTAATTGTTTTCATTTTATAATTCTTCTAATTCTATTTTTAAATATTTTTTTGTTTTAAAATCTTGCCAAGTTCCAGACATTTTATTTTGTGTTAGATCCATTTCGATAGTGCTTTTAGTAATCCATTTTCTTGTTTTATCATCAAATGAATCTTTTTCAATTATTGAGATATGATTTCCTGTAAAATTTCCATCCCAAGTATTTAATTTTTTTTCGTCATCTGTCCAATAAATAGCAGAAAAAGAACCGTCTTCATTAATTGTACTAAAAAGAAATGTGATAGGATTTTTACCCTCTATTTTTCCTTTATATAATTTATAATTTAAATTTTTAGTTGGAATAGCATTTTCATTATTCGAAAGCAAATTTTTGGCATATTCGGAAAAATAAGATTCCAATTCTTTGTTGGAAAACGAAATGTAAAATGTGCCCAAAATATCCAAATTTGGTAAATTATTAGCACATCTTGGAGCCATAAAAGTTATAGATTGATTCTCAAAATAGTAATCCAAATACATTAAAATGTTGTCTGTGATACAGGTTTCGTAAATTTCTATCTGTAATTTGGTGTTTTTGTCAGGATTTTTTTTAGCTGTTATTTCTTTTAAAAAATCATCAATTTTTTTCTTAATTTTACTTTCAATCAGTTTTTCTACAGTAGAAACAGAATTTTCTTGAAATAAATCTGTGTTACTGATTAGATTTCCTGTTCTCGCATCAAAATTTTTATACAGATTAAACTTTATGGGGGTTCCATCAATAGATTCACCCAAAATAGATAAACTTAAAATGTTTTTTGGAGTGTTTAGCTTTTTCCATTCATAAAAATGCATAGGTTCTCCATAAATAAGTTTTTCTGACTCAGTATAAACAAAAGGATTTTTCTTTGAGTTGGGTATATTTTCCAGATGGGAAACTTGCAGAAAAGTATTAATTTTCTCTTCTGCTTTTTTGTTATTTGTAATAGAAACTAAAGGAAAAACGCTTATATCTGTTTTGGGTTGTAGATTTGTAATGCTTACATTTTGTTGAGAAAATCCAAACGCAAACATGGTAATTGCTGATAATAAAAATATTTTCTTCAAAATTTATATACTTCTTAGTTTATTTAATTCCGCAATCACCTCATGATGACTCACTGTTTTATCTTTAAAGTAGGTCACAAAATGTTGCTTTTCCGCTTCCGTTGCTCCCATTTGATTTAAAATATTAAATAAATGCATTTTCATGTGACCTTTCTGAATTCCTGTGGTTACCAAAGATCTCAGTGCTCCAAAATTCTGAGCCAATCCTGAAACCGCCAAAATACTCATCAATTCCTGAGCAGAAGGTTTTCCAAGCAATGCTAAAGAGAATTTTACCAAAGGATGAAGATTCGTTAAGCCACCGACAACACCTACGGAAATTGGAAGATCTATCCAGAATCTGAAAATTCCATTGTCAATCGTGCAATGCGTCAGTGAAGAATATTTTCCGTCTCTTGCTGCGTAAGCATGTGCACAAGCTTCGGTTGCTCTGAAATCGTTTCCGGTTGCGATGACTACGGCATCAACTCCGTTCATAATTCCTTTGTTATGAGTCGTTGCACGAAAAGGTTCAATTTCTGCAATCGTTACCGCCTGCTTGAATTTTCTTGCAAATTCTTCGTTTGAAATTCCGCTGTCATCTTTTAAATCTTCAATTTTACATGAAACTTCGGCTCTTACGATACAATCCGGAGTGAAATTGGAAAGAATATTCATCACCACCTGCAAAGAATCTTTTTCTTCCTGTGTGAAATCTTCTTCCAGAGAAATTTCCTCTTTTAAAGTTTTACCAAATTGTTCAAGGCAAGAATTGATGAAGTTGGCACCCATAGAATCAACGGTATCAAAACTTGCTTTCAATTGGTAATAATTTTGCATTTCAGCGGTTTTGTCCACCAGCTTTATTTCTAAAATTCCGCCGCCACGATTTCTCATGTTTGCCGTTATGCTTTCTGTGGCTTCAAACAATTTTTTCTTTAATTTAAAATTAAAAAAATGCTGAAGTTTATGAGATTCTACATCAATGATGAAATGAGTGTGACCTAATTTTTTGGTGTTGATAATGGTCGTTTTAAAACCTCCTTTATCAATCCAGAATTTTGCTGCTTTGGAAGCGGCCGCAACTACTGAACTTTCTTCAACAGCCATCGGTAAAGCCAATAATTTTCCGTCGATCAGGAAGTTTGGTGCAATTCCGTAAGGCATATAAAAATTGGAAATGGTGTTTTCAGAAAACTCATCATGAAGTTTCTGAAGATCTGCATTTTCATTCCAATATTGATTCAGTATATTTTGATAATCTGAGTTTCCTTGGAGATATTGATTGACGAGCCAGTCAATTTTTTCCTGCTTGGTCAGTTTAGAAAAACCTTCTACCGGTTGATGATTCATATAGTAAGTTATTTTTGATAAAGAAAAGTGGAATCGACCGTTTACGATTTCACGCATAAATTAATAATGGTAAATATAGTAAATTTGTTTGTGCCTATTGTGGATAAGTTCGTTGAAAAAAGAGTGATATTTCTCAATTTTGGACATAGTTTTGTATAGTAAATTGAATATTTATAATAAATTCCAACTACAATAAATGAATTTTGACCGCCTTAAAGAAAAATTAGAAATCCTTGCCGATGCTGCGAAATATGACGTGTCATGTTCGTCTAGCGGAGGTTCAAGGAAGAATAAGAAAGGCGCTTTGGGAGATAGTTCTGCAAGCGGAATTTGTCACACCTATACCGAAGACGGTCGATGTGTTTCTCTTTTAAAAGTTCTCTTAACCAATCATTGCATTTACGATTGTGCATATTGTGTTTCACGAAGTTCGAATGATATTAAAAGGGCAGCTTTTACAGTTGAAGAAGTGGTTGATTTAACCATTAATTTTTACCGCAGAAACTATATTGAAGGATTATTTCTAAGCTCAGGAATTTTCAAAAATGCTGATACCACAATGGAACGTTTGGTGCGTGTGGCAAAAAAACTTCGTCTTGAAGAAAATTTTAACGGATACATTCATTTAAAATCAATTCCTGGTGCAAGTGATCTATTGATGCAGGAAGCGGCTTTGTATGCTGACCGATTATCAATTAATATTGAAATTCCGACAGAAAGTGGATTGAAATTATTGGCTCCGGAGAAAAACCGACAAGATATGCTCAATCCGATGAAGTATATCCAAAGCGGAATTACCCAATATAAGGAAGAAAAGAAAATCTTCAGAAAAGTTCCGAAGTTCGCTCCGGCTGGTCAATCTACACAAATGATTGTAGGCGCAACCAACGAAAATGATTTACAGATTATTAAAGTTGCCGATCATTTTTATAAAAATTATAATCTTAAAAGAGTGTATTATTCTGGTTATGTTCCTGTTTTGGAAGATAATAGATTACCTGCTTTAACTACTGCGGTTCCTATGCTTCGAGAAAACCGTCTATATCAGTCAGATTGGCTGATGAGGTTTTACGGTTTTAAAGCTGATGAAATTCTGGATCCGCATATGCCGTTTTTAGATTTGGAGGTTGATCCTAAATTAAGCTGGGCTTTGAGACATCTCGATCAATTCCCGATCAATCTTCAGAATGCAGATTATCAGATGATTCTGAGGATTCCGGGAATCGGGGTGAAAACTGCGAAGAAAATTGTTTCAGCGAGACGTTTTCAGGTTTTGACGATCGATCATTTGAAAAAGCTTGGAGCAGCAGTAAATCGTGCAAAATACTTCATTGATTTTAATGCAGGAAACGTTTTTTTAAGGCATTTAACGGATTTAAATTTAAAAAAATTATTGATTGGTGGAAGTACTTCTAAATTTCAGGATCAGTTTTCGCAGCAGTTAACACTTTTTTAATGATGAGAACTAAAAAAGCTGTAAGATATGATGAACAGAAAATTAGAGATATTGAAAAAGCAGTTTCTCAATTCTCTCAGCATTTGATGTCAAATTCTAAGTGGATCAGATTAATTGAAGCAATTATAGACAATGCCCATGAATCCAAGAAAATCCAATTTAAAAAAATTCAGAATGATAGAATTGGAGAGCTGTATTTAAATGAAGACAGTATTTTTGAATTTGATTATTGGCAAAGAGGATTTGAGGGCAATAATTCTTTAGGTGACTGGCTTGAATATAAAGAAATTGAATATTTGATTTTCCCAAAAATTGTTGATTCTAATAACATTCAAAATTTAGAAGAAATTAAATTGATAATAGAGAAAGTTGGTCAGTTTTATCTTAAAATTAATGAAGATGAATTAAAACTGATTTGTTATAAAGAGTAATTTTAAACACAAATAGCACAAATATTTTTCACGAATTTCACTAATAATTCTTACTTGGCAAATCAGTTCACTCTAAAACTTTAGAACTTCAAAACCCTTCAACCTAAAATGACCACTTTACTCTACGACGGTAGTTTCGACGGACTTTTTACTGCGATATTCGAAGTTTTCGAGTATAAGTATAAAGATGTTGAAATTGTGAGCAGAGAAAGATTTCATCAGGAAAACATTTTTGCTGAAATTCATGAAGTGATCACACAACAAGAAAAATCGGAGAGAGTTTTAAATAAATTAGAAGGAAACATAGGCAAGTCGGGCATTCATGAATTGGTGAAAGTTTTTCTATCGGAAGAACCTGATTTGGATCAAGTTATATTGTCTGCTGTAAGGCAATCTATAAAATATCCCAAGGAAAATATTCTCCAAAATTATGCAGATCACGATATTTTGAGAATTGCTAAAATTTCAAAATCTGTTAGTCGGGAAAGACACAGAATGACTGCTTTTGTACGGTTTGAAAAAATGCAGGATGAAGTTTTTTTCGCTAAAATAGATCCGGATTTTAATGTGCTGCCTTTGATCAGAAAGCATTTCAAAGACCGTTATCAGGATCAGAAATGGATGATTTACGATCTCAGAAGAAACTTTGGACTTCTTTATGATCTAGAAACATGTGATTTCTTTTATCCCGAAGAAAAATTGGATCTAAAAAAATATCAAGAGAAATTTCATGATGAAGAAAATCAGTATCAAAAGCTTTGGCAACGGTATTTTTTTAAAACCAATATTGTGGAAAGGAAAAATTTAAAACTGCACATTCAGCATGTTCCGAAACGATATTGGAAATATTTAACTGAAAAGAATTGGTAAAAAAATACAGCTTCGAGTTTCATAAATTTAAAATGTAAATTATTCCTTAAACAATTTGCTTTAAAATTACAGGATACTAAAGGATGAAAAGTATTGGCAAGATACTGCCATTATCTGAACTTGTTTTTGTAAATTTGTGTTTGAAATTTTTTACTAAATGAATGAAAGTGCTGTAAAAAAAATTGCAGTTCTTACTTCGGGAGGTGACTCTCCGGGGATGAATGCAGCATTAAGAGCGGTAGTAAGGACCGCAAATTATTACAATATCGAATGTTACGGAGTGAGAGAAGGCTACAATGGTCTTATTCATGATGATTTCCTGAAAATGGGGGCTCGTTCTGTAAAAAATATAATCAACCAAGGCGGAACTATTCTAAAATCTGCCAGATCCAAAGAATTCAGAACCAAAGAAGGTCGTCAAAAAGCCTACGACAATTGCGTAAAATATGGAATTGACGGTTTGGTGTGTATTGGTGGTGACGGAACGTTCACTGGAGCAAAGATTTTCAATGAAGAATTCGGAATCCGTGTAATTGGTGTGCCAGGAACGATTGATAATGATATCTTCGGGACAGACAACACGATTGGTTTCGACACGGCTTTGAACACGGCAATGGATGCGATTGATAAAATACGTGATACAGCGACTTCTCACAACAGAGTTTTCTTTGTTGAGGTAATGGGTCGTGATGCAGGTTTTATTGCACTGAACAGCGGATTGGCAACCGGAGCTTTGGATATTTTGATTCCTGAGAAAAAAGACAGCATGGATGAATTGTTTACCAATTTCCGAAATGCTGAGAAAACAGGGAAATCGTCAAGCATCGTTGTTGTTGCAGAAGGTGAAAAGCTGGCAAACATCTACGAATTGGCAGAGCAGACTCAAAAGGAATTTCCAGAATACGATATTCGTGTCGCTATTTTAGGCCACATTCAAAGAGGTGGGTCGCCGAGTTGTGCAGACAGAGTTTTAGCGAGCAGACTGGGCTTTGGTGCTGTAATTGGATTAATGACAGGAGAAAACAATGTGATGGCAGGAATGCGTTCAAACGAAATTGTTTACACACCCATCGAAGATGCCATCAAAAAACACAACGAAATCAATAAAGATCTTTTACTGATTTCAGAAATTTTAGCAATCTAAATATTATATAATTAAATAAATCAAAACAATTATGTCAACAATTAAAGTAGGTATTAACGGGTTTGGTAGAATCGGTCGTCTTGTTTTCAGAGCAATGACTGAAAGAGACAACATCGAAGTCGTTGGTATCAATGACCTTATTAATGCAGAATACATGGCTTACATGTTAAAGTATGATTCTGTACACGGTATTTTCCCGGGAGAAGTTTCTGTAGAAGGTAATGACCTTGTAGTAAACGGTAAAAAAATCAGAGTTACTGCAGAAAGAGATCCAAACAACTTGAAGTGGAATGAAATCGGTGCTGATTACATCGTAGAATCTACAGGTTTATTTTTAGATAAAGAAAGTGCTACGGCACACATCAATGCTGGTGCAAAAAAAGTAATTCTTTCTGCTCCTTCTAAAGATGATACGCCAATGTTTGTAATGGGTGTGAACCACAAAGAATTGACTGACGATATCAAAATCTTATCAAACGCATCTTGTACTACAAACTGTTTAGCTCCTTTAGCTAAAGTAATTCACGATAACTTCGGTATCGTAGAAGGTTTGATGACTACTGTACACGCTACTACAGCTACTCAAAAAACTGTTGACGGTCCTTCAGTGAAAGACTGGAGAGGTGGTAGAGCTGCTCTTAATAACATTATTCCTTCTTCTACAGGTGCTGCAAAAGCAGTAGGAAAAGTAATTCCTTCATTGAACGGAAAATTAACTGGTATGTCTTTCAGAGTACCAACTGTTGATGTTTCTGTAGTTGATTTAACGGTAAGATTAGAAAAAGGTGCCTCTTACGAAGAAATTTGTGCTGTAATCAAAGCTGCTTCTGAAGGTGAATTGAAAGGTATTCTTGGATACACTGAAGATGCTGTAGTTTCTCAGGATTTCATCGGAGATAAGAGAACTTCAATCTTCGATAAAGATGCTGGTATTATGCTTTCTCCTAACTTTGTGAAGCTTGTTTCTTGGTATGACAACGAAATGGGTTATTCTAACAAATTAGTTGATATGTTGATCCACGCTTCTACATTATCTAAATAGTAAGCAGCACTCAGCTAAAAATAATGAAACCTTCCAGATTTGGAAGGTTTTTTTGTTTTATCTAAATTGAAATACATTATTAAATATTCTCTTTCGGTGGCTCAATTGCTGGAGTATTGGTGATGTTAATGCTCGTCGGAGTTACTAAAGGAATTCCTTGCTCATCGAGACTGCCTTTTATTTTCATTAAAATATCACTTTTTACGTGGGCTAAATTTTCTCCGACTTTCATCCAGAATTTAACCTGTAAATTAAAAACTCCTTGTTTCAAGCTTGTAAAAATAACTTCCACCTTATCCTGCTTATCAATATATTCCTGACTGAGAATAACATGATTAATGCTTTCCTGTGCTTTCACAATATCCTCATCCGCCGGAATTTCAAAATCTAAAATAATCCTTCGCTGAGGTGAAGCCGTAATATTGTAAAATGGAGCATTGAAAATAACCTGATTCGGGATGTAGGCTTTCTTTCCGTCATCAGTAATCAGTTTTGTGGTTAAAAAACCAATATCCTGCACTGTTCCGGAATGATTTCCGATGGTAATATAATCTCCGACTTTAAAGGCTTTATCAATTCCAATCAGCATTCCTGAAAATATACTTGAAACCAAATCTTTTAAAGCAACCCCGGCAATCACCCCCGCAACCCCTAGACTTCCGATAAATTTCCAGAGAAATCCACTGAAGCCCATGATTTCTAAAGCAATAAAAGATCCCATCACGATAATGATAAATCTGAAGATATTAATGATTGTGATTACAGATCCTTCATTTTTACTTTTCGGAAAAAGCTTGTGCATGATTTTTACTGCAAGTTTACTCAAGTATTTACTTGTCATTAAGAAAAACGTGAAGACAAGAATTCCTACCACCAGCTTTGGAGTAAGTTTCGCAAAAGCGATATACCAATTTTGTAAAACTTTATAAACGGTATCTACATAGCTTAATCCATATTCCATAAAAACATTTTTTTTCAAAATTATAAATAAATTCTTTAGCAAAAATTTTGCCAGTTGCAAAAAGTCTATTAAATTTGTAGACTAATAGAAACAACATCGTATGTCAATTAAACTAGGAGATACCGCACCCAACTTTCAGGCAGATACTACTGCAGGAAATATAGATTTTCACGAATATCTTGGAGATTCTTGGGGGATTTTATTTTCCCATCCCGCAGATTACACTCCGGTTTGTACTACTGAATTGGGCTACACTGCAAAGCTGAAATTAGATTTTGACAAAAGAGATACTAAAGTTATAGCCTTGAGTGTCGATGGAGTAGAAGATCATAAAAACTGGATCAAAGACATCAACGAAACTCAAAATACAGAAGTGCAGTTTCCGATTATTGCAGATAAAGACAGAAAAGTTTCAGAGCTTTATGATTTCATTCATCCCAACGCTTCGCTTACCGCAACAGTCCGTTCTTTATTAATTATTGATCCCGCTAAGAAAGTAAGATTGATTATCACCTATCCTGCTTCAACAGGAAGAAATTTCAATGAGATTCTTAGAGTTTTAGATTCACTGCAGTTGGTAGATTCTCATAAAATTGCAACTCCTGCCAATTGGTATGATGGTGATGATGTTATTATTCCGCCATCAATTTCTACCGAAGATGCGAGAAATATTTTCCCGAAAGGTGTTACTGAGATTAAACCGTATTTGCGTTTTACTCCTCAACCCAACCAATAGGTTTAGATTTTTTATTTATTATATATAGTTTAGTTTTAATTTGAAAAAGCGGCTCGGGAATTTTTCCGAGCCGCTTTTGTATGTTGTATGAAATATTTAATTATTTCAAATCGTTAGCAACTGCTTTTGCCTTAGACGTTGGTAAATAAATACTGAAACCTACATTGAAAGTAATGTTTGAGTTCAAACCTTCGTTACCAAATCCTGACTGACCTTGATATTTTACTAAACCTTCAACACCAATGTTTGGAGTAATGAAGTAAGAATAACCAGGACCTACACCGAAGTCTAAACCTGTTGTAGAGTTTCCGCTTTCTACAGAAGATCCACCTACACCTAAGTTACCTTCGAAGAACCATCTACCATGGTTTAATAAATTGTCTACACCTTTTTCTCCCGGAGATAAGAAGTAACGACCTAAAGCACCTACACCATAATCAAATCTTGTAGGACTTCCGTTTGTAACTTTGCTGATTCCTAAGTTAACATATCCACCCAAGGCTACATTGTCTTTAATAAAGTAAGCAGCTTTTGGTTGTAATGCAATGCTGTAACCACCACCTGTATTTAAACCAAAGTTGCTAGAAAGTAAGCTACTACCAACCATCCAGTTTCCTTCTTGAATTTGTGCGTTTGCTGTAGCTGTCAATCCTGCAACAGCTAATATTCCTGTAAAAATTAGCTTTTTCATAATTTATAATTTTAATAGTTAATGTTAATTATTTTGATATGCAGTTCAATTCAATAAATGTGCCACAATGCTTGAGGTACTAATTTATGTGAAAAAGTCATATTTTAAATTTGTGAATAACATTAAAAATTTAACTAAAATTATATAAAATATGTAATTTAAATAAACAATAAGATAATGGAAACGATAAGACCTGCCACTGCAAATTTAATTCCTCGCTTGAAAGGTTTACTTTTCGTATTAAACATCCAAAAGCTTGAGATAACAAAGAAAAAAAGACATACTCCGAAAAAAGCATTCAGTGGTGAAAGTGTGTCAGCAGATTTTGCCTTGTGAAGTTTAGTCATTTTATCAATCACAAAAGGAAGCTCTTTTTTTGTGTATTTTGCCTGTCCGGTCGCTGAATTGTATGTTCCGTCTTTGAAATATAAAATACTATTTTCGGTCTTTTTTATTTCAAGATTCTTCATCTTCAATTCTTTCTCCAATTCTTTTTCAGAAAGATTTTTAGCAATTACTTTATCATACAGTTTTTCTTTTTTCAGAAAATCTGTATCTCTGTAAACCAGAAGAATTCCACTTAATGCATAAATCGCCATTATACCGGCCATGAAGAATCCTAAATAACGGTGAGTGATTCTCATGAAACTTCTGGTATCCTTTATTTTATCCATAATTTATTGTTTGTTTTTAAATTTCAAAAGTGGAGGCTGCAAAAATGCAACTTCCACTTTGATTATAGAAATTTTTACGATTATAAAATTTAAATTTTACAGTCTGTATGTTAATGTGAAATAGTAATTTCTTGGTGTAATAGGGTTCACTGAGTAATTTTCATGTACATTATAATTGACTACATCAAATAGGTTACCCACTTTTCCTTGCAGCGAGAATTTATTCCAGTCATATCCTAATGATAATGAAACGGTAGTGTAATCTTTCAGATCCATCATTCTGCTTACATCTTTTCTTGTAATATTCGTAGATTTAGAGTCGTTCCAGCCTGCAATTCTGTCTCCAATATAATATACTCCGATTCCCGCTTTCAAACCAGGAACATAGTTAGTGAATTTATAAAATACAGATGCGTTTGCAGTAGTTGCAGGTGTTCTTACCAATCTTTGCTTTTCTACATATCCTTTTTCAGGTGTATCTAAATATACAGAGTTGTTGTATGAAAAACCTCCAATGATAGAAATGTTTTCAGTAGGATTTCCGGTAATATCTACTTCTACACCACGGCTTCTCATTTTTCCTGCAAACTCTTTTAAATTAGTGTCTGGTGTTTGTACCGTACCTGAAGTATCTGTATAAAAGAAATTCTGATAGAAGTTGTGATATAAAATCTGATAAAGCGTAACGTTAACTGCTAAAGCATTGTTCCAGATATTTTTCTTCACACCAACTTCGTATTGATCTACGGTGGTAGGCTTTATCCCTTGTTTCGGTAATATTGCTACTCTGCTTTGTACCTGTGTTAGAGATCCTGAAGTATCTAAGTTATTAACGGCATCAGAAGTATAACCTGCGTTGGTCGCAAATGAATTGGTATAGGTCGCAAATGCTGAAAAATTATCATTTGGCATATAAACAAAACCTACTTTTGGCGAGAAAGCATTATCAGATGTTGCGGAATTTAATACTTCAGTTTTTACATTTGTGGTAAAACGGGTGAGTAAACTAGGCATATTTTCAATATATGACCAACGAAGTCCTGCAAGTACTTTAAATTCTTTTGTTAAGCTAATAAAATCCTGAGCATAAACACCTACTCTTCTTGTTTTTGTTCTGGTTTTGGTATTTAAATTAGAATCGGGCATTGCCAAGCTTCCATTATCCCAAGAACTCGGATCATCCAAGTACAAGATGTTTGTAGGAGCTTTTATCAAATTGTAAGCATTCGCATCAGATTGTCCATAGTCTGCATCTGCACCAATCAATACTTTATGATTGATCTTTCCTGTATTGAAATCTCCATTTACGTTGACCTGTGCAGAACCATAGTTTTGTTCGTTATAGGTTTTGTTTAAAGGACTGTTCCAAGATAAGCTTGTCGCAGTGGGAGATGCATAAGCCCATTGTGTTCTTTCTGTTGAAAAGTAATCTTTCGTGTAATTTTGATATGATGCAGAAGCATTCAATGTCCATTTATCATTGATTTGATGATTGAATGTCACATTGGTCGATGCTTGCTGTACATTTTGATATTGCCAGTCGGTTCCAAAAAAAGTATTTCTTGGTAACCAATCAATCAGTGAATAGCTTTGGTCTTTATTGGTAATTGATCCGATTCCAAAATCTGGAGTAAGGTCATTTTTAAGATAATCAGCCTCAATAATTAATTGTGATTTTTCTCCTAAATTAAATAAAAACGAAGGATTGAAATAGTATTTTGTTGACTTTACAACATCTCTGAAACTCTCTGCATATTCATAGGCACCATTAATTCTGAAAGCAACGTTTTTAGAAATTGGTCCGTAGATGTCAACCGTAGGTTTATAAGAATTCCAGCTTCCTGCGTTCATGCCTACACTTCCTCCAAAATTGAATTTAGGTTTTTTTGTAACCAAATTGATGATACCTCCTGCTGCGGCATTTCCGTAAAGCATTGCAGTTGCCCCTTTTAGAACTTCCACTCTTTCAAGTCCGCTCACTTCTGGGAAAACTCCGCTGTTGACTCTAGCTCCGTTTTTATAAATATTATCATTTCCGAAAATAAAACCACGACCTCCGAAACTGTCTTGTGAGCCACCTCTTGAAGAAGTTACATAAACTCCGTTTACATTTTGAAGAACATCACTTAGTTGTTTAGCTTGCTGCTGTTCGATAATCTCATGGGTGACAATAGAAATCGCCTGTGGATTTTCCATTATCGTAAGATTAGACTTTGTCGTTGCCGGCTTTGCTGTATTAGGATTTCCGGTTTTGTGAAGGTTGACGTCTTCAATGGTTTGAATTCTGATGGTGTCATTTTCAGAATTATTTCTCATCTGAGCACCAACCGATGATGTGATAGCGACAAGACCTAAGGAGATAATCCTTCTTTTCATAGTTTAGATTTTTGGAATAGAATTATGATTCCGCAAAAGTAAAAATAAACTTATTATTATTTAGAATTATTAAAAATAAATTTTCTTGATTTTTATCATATTTAATATTGTAGATGCTTTTCCATATCCAAAAACATCCAGTAAACATTTTTTATAAATATATTTGTTTAAAATTTAAAGATATGCAACTGGTAAAAGTGGGGCTTTGTGCCTTTGGGATGAGTGGGAAGGTTTTTCATGCTCCGTTTTTAAAAGAACATCCGGGATTTTTTATGTCTGCAATTGTAGAAAGGTCAAAAGAAGAATCGAAAGAGAAATATCCTGATGCAACCATCTATCGATCATTAGATGAGATGCTCCAAAATGCCGATATTGATGTAGTGGTAGTAAATACTCCAGTTCAGACGCATTTTGAATTTACAAAAATGGCATTGGAAGCCGGTAAAAATGTAATTGTTGAAAAACCTTTTACCGTAAATGTTGCAGAAGCCGAAGAATTGGTAAGATTGGCTGAATCTAAAAATCTCTTTCTAAGTGTTTATCAGAACAGAAGATTTGATCGTGACTATCTGCAGGTGCAAAAAGTAATTTCTGAAGGAAAATTAGGAAATATTAAAGAGGTTGAAATCCGTTTTGACAGATTCAGAACCGAGCCAAGTGCAAAAGACCATAAAGAAAATCCTGAATTAAACGGCTCAGGTTCTGTTCATGATTTAGGTTCTCATCTTGTGGATCAGGCAACACAGTTTTTTGGTTTTCCTGAAAAGTTGTTTGCAGATGTATTTTCGATGAAAGGAGAGGAGTTTGCCAATGATTATTTTGAAATTTTGCTTTATTATAAAGATGGTGTAAGAGTGAGATTAAAATCTTCAGTTTTCACCAAAGAGGAACATTTTGCTTATAAAATTCATGGAGATAAAGGAAGTTTCTTACAAGAACGAACAGATGATCAGGAGGCCGAATTGGTAGCCAGAGCAATCCCAACGTACGGAAAAGACTGGATGCAGCCTCTGAAAGAATCTGACGGAATTCTGAACTATTTGGATGAAAACTCAGAAACGAAAAGGATTTTGACCTCAAGCCAACCCGGAAATTACATGAATTATTATCAGCAAATCTACGAACATATTGTTTTCGGATACGCTTTGCCTTCACTAGGAAATGAAGTTGTTCAAAACATGAAAATTATCGAAGCTGCTTTGGAGAGTTCTAAAAAAGGGAAAATTGTTGATCTAAATTAATATGAAAAAAAGAAGTTCAAGTTTTACAGTGATCGGTCTTTTGTTTGTAGGAATCGGTTTGACTTTGGTTAACGACAATATGTATCTGAAATATGGGTTTCTTATTTTGGGAACTGCTTTTCTTCTATTCAGTATTCTTACTTTGGTCAAGAAAAAATAAAAATTTAATTATAAAAAAAGAGCTGTTCAATTTCTAAACAGCTCTTCATATTTTAAATTTATCTTAGTCCTGAAGCTCAAGCCATCTCATTTCGTGGTTTTCGAGTTTTTCGGAAAGGCTTTCCAGTTCTGCAGAAAGTTTTGAAATTTTCTCGTAATCAGCTTCGTTATTCAGTTGTTCTAAAATTGCTGCTCTTTTTGCTTCAAACTCAGGAATTTCTTTTTCAATCGTTTCCAGCTCGCGCTGTTCTTTAAAAGACAATTTCTTTTTCGGAGCCTGCGGTGTTGAAACAACTAATTCTACTGGTTTTTCAACGACTTTCTCAACTACAGTTTTTGCTTTTTTATCTTCATTCTTCTGGTTTCCGTCTTCCAACTTCTTATTTTCTCTGTATTCTGAGAAGTTTCCGATAAAATCTTTGATTTTTCCTTCGCCTTCAAACGCTAAGATATGATCAACAATTCTGTCCATAAAATATCTGTCGTGGGAAACGATAATCAAACTCCCTTGGAAATTTAAAAGGAAATTTTCCAAAACCGTCAAAGTCGGAAGATCAAGATCATTTGTAGGTTCATCAAAAATCAAAAAGTTAGGATTTTGATATAAAATGTACATCAAATGCAATCTTCTTTTTTCTCCACCAGAAAGTTTAGAAATTGGAGAATATTGTGTTTGATCATCAAATAAGAATAATCTCAAAAACTGCGAAGCTGTAATCGTTCTTCCGTTTGCTAACGGGAAGTTTTCTGAAATATCTTTAATGAAATCAATTACTCGTTCTTCCTCTTTATATTTCAAACCTTTCTGAGAAAAATATCCGAATTTGATCGTTTCTCCCGTTTCAATTTCTCCGGAATCTTTTGGCTCAAAACCTTGAATAATATTTAATAAAGTAGATTTTCCTGCACCATTTTTCCCTACAATTCCTACTTTCTCGCCACGTTGGAACGAATAACTGAAATCTTTCAGTAACAATTTATCACCATAGCTTTTAGAAATATCTTTAAGCTCCAGAATTTTGTTCCCTAATCTTTTCATTTCAAAATCAAGCTCCAGAGATTCTTTTCGGGTATCGGTTTTTGCTACTTTTTCAGTTTCATAGAAATCATCTTGTCGAGATTTTGATTTTGTAGTTCTCGCTTTCGGTTGTCTTCGCATCCATTCCAGCTCCTTTCTGTAAAGATTTTGTGCTTTGTCGATGGTTGAGTTCATATTATCCTCACGAATCATTTTGTTCTCCAGATAAGTTGCGTAAGAACCATTGTGAAAATAAAGATTCTGATCTTCCATTTCCCAGATAATTCCGCAGACTGCATCAAGAAAATATCGGTCGTGAGTTACCAAAAGAAGAGTGATTTTGGCTTTATTCAAATAACTTTCAAGCCATTCTACCATTTCCACATCCAAGTGGTTGGTAGGCTCATCCATGATCAATAGGGTGTGGCGGTGTTCGGCTCTGGTTTCGGTTAAAAGTTTTGCCAATGCAACACGTTTGATCTGTCCACCAGAAAGCATCCCCATTTTGGCAGTCAGGTCTGTGATTTTAAGCTGAGACAGAATTTGACTCATTTCATTTTCAAGATCCCAGGCTTTGTGAATTTCCATTTCAGCTAGTGCAGTTTCCATCTCATCTGGATTTCCCGACAGCAATGCATGATGATATTTTTTTAAAGCCAAAATTGGTGCAGAATCTAAGGTCATCATAAATTCTTCAATCGTCAGGTCAGATTCAAAATCAATTTCCTGATCAAACAAAACCACCTGAATATCTTTATTAATGATTACCGAGCCGCTGTCTGCGATTTCTTTCCCCATTAAAATTTTCAGCAAAGTAGATTTACCGCTTCCGTTTTTGGCAACAATGGCAATTTTGTCGCCCTCATTGATGTTAAAAGAAATGTTTTTAAAAAGAGTTTTGATCCCGTAAGATTTTGTAAGATTCTCAGCCGCAACGTAATTCATTGATATCCAAATTTTGTGGTGCAAAAATACGAAATATTAGAGCTTTTAAGGTTAATATATCATCGTAAACTTTTTTAATGTAGATTTGAGAAACTAAACTATATTTAAAACTATGTTACAAATCAACTTTCTGGCAATACTTTTTGCTTCATTAGTCCCGTTGATCATGGGATTTATCTGGTACAATCCAAAAGTTTTTGGAAAAGCATGGATGAGAGAATGTGGACTGACCGAAGAAAAAATGAAGGGCGCAAACATGGGAATGGTATTTATTGTTTCCATTATTTTATCAATTTTGATAGGCTTTTTTCTGCAGATGGTAACCATTCATCAGTTTGGCGCAATGGGAATGATTGGTGGTGATGAAAATTTAGCTAAACCTTCCTACACGGCGTTTATGCATGATTATGGGAATGCTTTCAGATCATTTGGTCACGGTGCGTTGCATTCGTTTATGACAGGAGTTTTCTTTGTCTTTCCTTTGGTTGCTATCAACGCAATGTTTGAAAGGAAATCCTGGAAATATATTTTTATCAATACCGGCTATTGGACGATTACGATTACCATAATGGGCGGAATTATCTGCGGTTGGTATGCGATCGATGGATTTAATCTTGTGACACCGAAATAAAAATTTGAAATCTAAATTATAGGCTACATTTGTAGCCTTTTTTATGTCTTATACTTTTAAAAAATACAAATCTTCATCAGAAATTCCCAATAACTGGAATGAGATAATCGGGCAGCATAATATCATGTTGTCTAAAGAATATTTCGAGACTCTGGAAACGTCATGTCCTGAAAATATGAAGTGCTTTTATGTTGGATTTTTTGCAGATGAAAAATTAATTGGCGGTGCATTATTTCAGTATTTAAATTTTATCGAGCATAAAACTTTTCAGAAAGACGAAGCTTTTTGCAATGTGAAAAATTTTGTGGCTAAAAAATTCAGTAAAAACGTGATGATTCTGGGGAATAATATGCTGACCGGACAAAACGGATTTTACTTTGATACTTCAAAAATTACCATTGAAAAAGTGATTCCGCTTTTGGATGAGGCTGTTCAGGAAATGCAAAGACAGGAAGGGAAGACCTCTCTGATTATTTATAAAGATTATCAGGAAAGTTTTATTAAATATTTTCAAGGCAAAAATCATCAGTCATTTTATAAATTTTCGGTGCAGCCGAATATGATTTTAAGGTTAAAAGAGAACTGGCTGACTTTTGAAGATTATCTGAATGCATTTTCCACAAAATACCGAACCAGAGCCAAAGCTGCAAAGAAGAAAATCGCTGGAATTGAAAAATCTGAAATGCATCTTCACGACATAAAAATTCATCAGAAAGAAATGAATCTTCTGTATCAAAATGTTGCTGAAAATGCTCCTTTCAATACCTTTTTTCTCACCGAAAATCATTTTGAAAGCATGAAAGAATCTTTAGAAGATAATTTTAAAGTTTTTGGATATTATTTAAATGAAAAACTGATTGGTTTTTATACTTTAATCCTGAACAATAAAGATATTGACACGTACTTTCTCGGTTACGACAAAGAGTTGCAAAAAGAAAAACAAATCTACCTGAATATGCTTTTAGACATGGTAGAATTCGGCATTAATGAAAAGTTAAACCGAATTATTTTTGGCAGAACAGCATTGGAAATAAAATCTACGATTGGCGCACAGCCCGTCGAAATTTTCGGATTAATTAAACATAATAATCTTCTGATCAATCAATTCATGGAAAGGATTTTTACCTCATTAAATCCAGCAGTTGAATGGATTCAGAGAAAGCCGTTTAAATAATATTAATGAATCGGTTCACTTTATTGTGATTTTTTTAATTTTATTTAACTAAATCTTCTTTAAATTTAATAAGGTTTTAAGAATGTTTTTGTGCTGAAATACTGATTTTTGCATCAAACTTTTATTATGAAGAAACTCAATATTTTTGTTCTGTTATTTACTGCAGTTTTTTTTCATGCTCAGGTAATTTCCGGAACTGTTTTGTCCAAAGAAGAAAATATTCCAATCGCTTATGTGAAGGTAGGTGTTGAAAAGGAAAATGTGGGAATCATCAGTGATGAGAATGGGAAGTTTTCTATCGACCTTTCTAAGATAAATCCTGCTGCTAAAGTCAGAATCGATGTTGCAGGGTACGAGAGCTACACAGAAACCGTTCAGGATTTTGTAAAACAAAATGACAGGAAAATTTATCTAAAAGAAAAATTCAAAAATATTCAGGAAGTAAAAATTGCACCTAAAAAACTGGTTGATAAAAACTGGGGAGTAAATACGAAAACGAAAAGTGTAATGTATTCTGTAAAACCTGAGCTAAGCAAAGATGATTTTTTAGGTGAAACCGCTTTAGAATTTAAGGCGAGTAAAAGATCAAAGATTAAAAATATTCACCTGAATATTGCAAGCATCACCGCAGATCGACCGATAATTATGCGATATACCATTTATAATGAAAAGAATGGCTTGCCGGGGGAGAGTATTTTGGATGAAGAAATAACGGTGGAACTAACCAAGGATAAAATTATAGATGATGCCTTTACTTTAGATGTCAATGAAAAAAATATTTGGGTTCAGGGTAAGTTCTTTGTCGGAATTCAGTTTTTAAGGGAGTTTGAGGGAAGGCTCAACATCAGCGCCGCACTTTTTAGAACCGGTTATCTGAGAAAATTTTACGGCGATTGGAAAAAAATGACCATTGCTGCACCAGCCATTAATATTGATGTGAAAGTCGATAAAAACGGAAAAAATGAAATTCAGGAAGAATATGATAACGACAGTGGAGTATCAAATCTTTTTCATGATGTAAGCAAATATCAAATGGAAGCCGAACAATCAATTTACGGTAAAAATGCATCTGCGGGTAAAGTTTTAAAGCTAAAAGATGCAGATTTATATTATGAAACGTATGGTGAAGGCGAACCTTTGCTTTTACTCCATGGAAATTCAGGGAGCATCAGAGATTTTTATCAGCAAATTCCGGAACTTGCAAAGTATTTTAAAGTGATAACTGTTGACACCAGAGCGCAGGGAAAAAGCACTGATGAAACTGAAAAGGATTTTAGTTACAAAATTTTCGCAGATGATATGAAGGCTTTAATTAATGATTTAGGCTTGAAAAAAGTAAACATTGCAGGCTGGAGTGATGGTGGAAATACCGGACTTGAGTTTGCGTTGAAATATCCCGAAAATTTAAATAAATTAATTATCATTGGAGCGAATGCCTCTGTTGATGGGGTAGATGAGGAGTTGGTAAGTGAGTTCAGATTGAGTCTGAAAGCCATGCAGTATGAAAATAAACCGGGAAAATTCAACGAAATGAGATTGCTTAAACTGATGTTGAAAGAACCCAATATTTCTAATAAAGATTTAAATAAAATTCAATCTGAAGTTTTGGTGATTGCCGGAGAAAAAGATGTGATCAAACCTGAACATTCTGAATTACTGTCAAAGCAGATTCCCAATGCAAAGCTGAAAATTTATAAAGATGCAACGCACATGATTCCGTTTGAAAATGCGGATCAGCTGAATAAAGATCTTGTTGAATTCCTGAAGAAATAATTTAATCTAAAGTCAAACTTTTTAAAGACCAAACTCCGCCATTGTAAACATCAAGGTCAACTTTGGTATTGATGCCATGAACGATTCCGTTTTCACTGAACTGCCAGAAATCCCATTGGTCATCAGGTGATGGAGTAGGAACGTCGTTGTAATTGGCCAGCCAAAGAGGATAATCGTCAAATTCACCCTTCAAAAAATCTTTGTAGTAATGGTAATAGGTATAAATGATGGGTTTTTCGCCGTAGGTTTCTTCAATAATTTTGCACCATATTTTCAAGTCTGCAACCAAATTTTTATTTGATTTTCTTCTCGGGATTTTTTCAATATCTAAAATCGGCGGAAGGTCACCACTTTCCAGTTTTACATTTTCAAGAAAATTATTTGCCTGAATTACCGGATCTTCATCGGCTCTGTAAAAATGATAAGCTCCACGTACAAGATTGTGCTTCTTTGCCTGCTGCCAAAACTCATCAAAATGTTTGTCAGCACTGCGGTTTCCCATCGTTGCACGCATCACCACAAATTCAAGCGGAATGGTCTTGTTTCCGATGCTCAGACTGTCCCATTTGATATCTTCCCGATTCTGGTAATGAGAAATGTCAAAACCATACGTTTTATCAAGATTATTGCTAAGAATTTTCTGGATTCTTAAAGTTTCTTTTTCGTTGTTGTGAAGCTTTTTATGAGTGAATTTGTTAAAATATAAAGCATAATAGTAACTTATTGACTGCTTGAGGTATAATCCCGTTCCGAACAACGCAATAATCAATATTCCCAGAAGAATTTTTCGTCGGAAAAAATAGTTCTTCCGACGGTTTTTATGGATGCTTTTGGCAGTTTTTTTGGTGTACTTTTTTGGGCTCATAAAGTTTTGCAAAACTAACTTTTTAAGCCATAAAATACTAAATAAAATAAGTAAATTTGTTACTATGGAAACACGCGAAAAGATCATCATCATCGGAGGAGGTTTTGCGGGGCTGCAGCTTGCGAAAACATTAAACAATAAAAATAAAAAAGTAATCGTTCTCGATAAAGTAAACCATCACATGTTTCAACCGTTGTTTTATCAGGTCGCATGTGGCAGGATAGAGCCTTCCAATATTTCATTTCCCTTCCGAAAGATCTTTCAGGAATCCAGAAATACACAGTTTCGTTTGACGGACGTT
Organism: Chryseobacterium aahli; assembly: GCF_022699665.1. GTDB lineage: Bacteria > Bacteroidota > Bacteroidia > Flavobacteriales > Weeksellaceae > Chryseobacterium > Chryseobacterium aahli. Next base: position 34,493 of record NZ_JALDNB010000006.1, read on the forward strand.
AAAGAAATTATTCCTTCTCAAAATAAAGTCATTACTGACGGAGCCGAATTCACTTATGATAAACTGATTATTGCTACGGGTTGCAAAACCAATTTCTTTGGAAATAAAGATTTGGAGAGCAAAGCTTTCGGGATGAAAAATACTCAGGAAGCCATCGGAATCAGAAATCATGTTTTGATGACTTTCGAAAAATTAATTCTTGAAAAAAGCCGCAGTGACGACGGAAATTGGAACATCGTTATCGTAGGAAGCGGACCAACAGGAGTGGAATTGGCAGGAGCTTTTTCTGAAATGAAAAAAGATATTCTTCCCCGCGATTATCCTTACATGAATTTTGATAATCTTAAAATCATTTTGGTAAGTTCTACAGAAAAACCTTTGGCGGTGATGAGCCCCGAGGCACAAGAGAAATCTGAAAAATATCTGAAAGATCTTGGTGTTGAATTTATGAGCGGAGAAATTGTTACCGATTATGATGGCGACAAAGTCTACATGAAGAGTGGAAAACAAATTCCATCTAATAACGTGATTTGGGCAGCCGGAGTTGTAGGAAACGTAATTGACGGTTTCCCCACAGAAAAACTGATCAGAAACAGATATATTGTTGACAGATTTAATAAAATTAAAGGCTACGAAAATATTTATGCAGTAGGTGATATCGCCTATATGGAAACTCCAAAATATCCGCAGGGACATCCTCAGGTTGCTAATGTTGCTATTAATCAGGCGAAAAATTTAGGAAAAAACTTTCTGAAAAAAGATGCTGGTGAATGGACGGAATATGAATACAAAGACCAGGGTTCTTTAGCTACCATCGGAAAACACAGAGCTGTTGTCGATTTACCTTTTATTAAATTTCAGGGATTTTTAGCATGGTATTTTTGGATGTTTTTACATTTAATGCTTATTTTGAGCGTTCGAAATAAATTGGCCATATTTTTCAATTGGATGTGGAGCTACTTTAACAAAGATTCCTCCTTACGTCTGATTATTTCGCCAAGTAAAAAAAATAATACGCAGCAATGAGAATTGATATAATAAGCGTACTTCCAGAATTGATGGAAAGTCCGTTCAGAACTTCTATTTTGAAGAGAGCAGTTGATAAAGGTTTGGTAGAAGTGCATTTCCATCAGTTGAGAGATTGGTCGATCAACAAACACAGACAAATCGATGATGAACCTTATGGTGGTGGAGCAGGAATGGTAATGATGATTGAGCCTTTAGATAAATGTATTTCCGAATTGAAATCTCAAAGGGATTATGATGAAATTATCTATTTGACTCCCGACGGAGAAACGCTGAATCAGAAAATTTCAAATACTCTTTCTATAAAAAACAACCTGATTTTCCTTTGTGGGCATTACAAGGGGATTGATCAAAGAGTTCGTGATCTTCATATTACAAAAGAAATTTCCATTGGAGATTTTGTCCTAACAGGCGGGGAATTAGCTGCTTGTGTTTTGGCAGATTCTATTATTCGCCTTGTTCCCGGAGTTTTAAATGATGAGCAGAGTGCTCTGACTGACAGCTTTCAGGATGATCTTTTGTCACCTCCTATCTACACCAGACCAGAATCTTACAAAGGTTTAGATGTTCCGAAAATTCTTTTGAGCGGAAATTTTGCTAAAATTGAAGAATGGAGACATGAAGAAGCACTAAGAATTACTGAAGAAAAACGCCCGGATCTATTAAAATAACATGTATTTTCTTGTGGTTTTTTGCGATTAAACATTAGTGCAATCGTTTTCAAATAATGATTTCTGAAATTTAAAAATGTTCGAGAGAAGAGTTTTTATGAATGTAAGTTCATTTTTATTAAAATTTTCGCTGAAATAAATTAACAAGCTTACGATTATGTCAATTTTTTCGCGTTTTATGTGAAAATTTAATTATGATTAGTGGTATGATACTAAAAAAAACAATAAATTTACACTCTGAAATTAAAATTGAAAATTTCTGAATGCCAATAGAAAAACGTGTAGATGGAACTGTTTGCTTTTTATAATGTAGAAAATTTATTTTTGCCAGACCCGCCGCCTAATCATAGGCTAGATCCTACCACCTCGGGACTTAGAAACTGGGACGAAAGAAAATACAGAGACAAACTTTTCAAAATTTCACATGTCTTTCAATTGATGAAGGATGAAACAGGCATTCTTCCGTGCATGATTGGTCTTTCTGAGATTTCTGGAAGAAAAGTTCTGGAAGATCTTGTAGAGATGAGTCCTTTCAATTCTCAATATGGCATCGTTCATTACAACTCTATGGATGAAAGAAAGGTTGATGTAGCCTTACTTTATGACAAATCTAAAATTGAAATTATAGATTCTGAAGCCATCACATTTTTCTTTGAAATTGTAGACAATAATCCCGAAAACTACGATACAACAAGAGATGTACTCTTCTCGAAAGTTAAATTTAAAGAAGAAATTATCAATGTTTTTGTAGCGCATCTTCCGTCAAAAAGAGAGAAAGATATTAATCAGCCGAAACGCGATTATATTTTAAGCGAAATCAGAAACAGAATTGTTCAGATCGTCAATGTTGAAAAGGAAAACGTAATTCTCTGCGGTGATTTTAATGAAAATCCTGACGGCGAAGGTTTACTGAAAATCCTTTTTGATGATAAAAATGAAAAAGTTCTGATTAATCCTTTTCAGGAATTGTATACTACCAAAAATTACTCTGCTTTTCATTATAAATCAGGTCTTTTGTTTGACCAGATTTTATTATCAAAATCATTTTTTGATGACAATCAATCATTATCATATTACGACGCCAAAATTTTTAAGCCAGAAAAACTGAGAAGCAGAAATAAAATGTTTAGTGACAGGCCTTTCAGAACCTATGCAGGAAGCCGCTATTTGGGCGGTTACAGTGATCATTTTCCTGTTTTTATAGTTTTAAAGAAATAAATGACAATATAAAAAAAAGTAATAATCTAAGATGAAAAACTCAACCAGTACAAGCTATCATTTAGACCCTTTAGATAAAGAAATTATCTATATGTTGATGGATAATGCTAAAAGCTCTTTGGCATACATTTCTAAGCAGGTAGGGATCTCAACTACAGCTGTGCACCAAAGAATCAAAAAGCTGGAGCACGCAGGCGTAATCGAAAACTCTATTTCATTTCTGAACCCAAGAAAAATAGGATATAAAGTAGTTTCGTACATCGGGATGTTCCTCGATCAGCCAAGTCATTATCCGGATGTGGTAAAAGCACTGAAAGATGTAAATGAAGTAGTAGAAGCACATTACACTACAGGAAATTATACCATTTTCCTAAAGGTTTTATGCATAGACAACGACCATTTGATGCAGATTTTAAATAAACTTCAGAAAATGAAAGGAGTGACAAGAACGGAAACTTTTATATCTTTGGAGCAAGGGATCAACCGACAACTCAAAGTATAATTAAAATGAATATTGCTCAGTATTTAGATTCAACTTATTTAAAAACACCGTTACAGGCAGGAATTTCTGAAGAGAAAACTTTGCGAAAAGTAAAAGAACTCACTCAGGAAGCAATTGAAAATCATTTGTTTGCTGTTATGATTCGTCCGGATTATGTAGCTGAAATCAGAAAATACATTCTGGAGAAAAATGCCGATGTTGTTCTAGGAACGGTCATCGGTTTTCATGAAGGAACTTATTCTTTAGATGCAAAATTAGCTGAAGCCCAAAAAGCAATTGAAGAAGGTGCAGATGAATTAGATTTCGTCATCAATTATTCTGCGTATTTGAAAGGAGATTTAGTAAAAGATGAATTTTTGCGATGCACACAATTGTGTATGAATCATCATAAAGTTGCAAAATGGATTATTGAAATTGCAGCTTTAACGGATGAGCAAATTGCCAATCTGACTAGAAATATTTCCAATTGGGCAGAAGAAAATTTTCCTGAAAATGATTTATCTAAAATTTTCGTTAAATCTTCCACAGGTTTTTACGAAACGAAAGACGGAAAACCCAGTGGAGCAACATTTGAAGGTATAAAAATTATGCTCCATAACGCAGGGAAACTTCCTGTAAAAGCGGCAGGTGGAGTAAAAACTCCCGAAGATGCCGAAAAGATGATCAATCTCGGTGTCAAAAGGATAGGAACTTCCTCAGCGTTGGCATTAATTAAAAATGAATCTTCTTCTGAAGCATATTAAAATAAGCAAACCCATCAAATTCTGATGGGTTTGTTGTGTTTATATGTTTCTGATTACTTTACTCGAACAATAAAAACCTTGAGCAACCCGATACTCTGGGAAACAAACCTAAAAATTTTGATTTTAAGTAAAATAAAGTAGTAATTTTAATCTAAATTTTTAAATACAATGAAAAAAACAATTTCAATTCTGGCAATTTTAATGATTACATTCTCTGCCAATGCACAAGAAAAGCAAACTGTAAAAGAAACAGTGAAAAAAGACGCTCAAGCTGTAGGAAATGCTGCTAAAAAAGGGGCAAATGCTACCGAAAAAGGAGTTCAGAAAGGAGCGAAATGGACTGGTAAAACCGCAAAAAAAGGTGCTAAAGCCACGGAGAAAGGTATAAAGCAAGGAGCAAAATGGACGGAAAAAACTGCTAAAAAAGGTGCAAAAGCTGTAGGAAAAACATATCAGGACGTGAAAACTGATATCAAAAAATAATTTCTTTTTCCAAGCAAAGTAAAAATAAACAAACCCATCAAATTTTGATGGGTTTGCTGTTTTATATAAAGTTTAATAGTTTTAATTAACCTTAACTTAAACCTGTGCCTGATATTCCTCATAAAACCCTTGAGTTTCTTTGATTACTTCATCCATTTCAACCAAAGAATATACTTCCAAAAATTTTCTTCTAAAATCTTTAAAATGAGGAATTCCACGGAAATAATTGCTGTAATGCTGTCTCATTTCGATCAATCCTAATTTCTCGCCTTTCCATTCTGCGCTCCATTCTGCGTGTTGGCGAACAGCCAAAAGTCGGTCTGAAATTGTGGGTGCATCGAGATGTTCTCCGGTTGCAAAGAAATGTTTGATCTCATTAAAGATCCACGGATAACCAATCGCAGCACGGCCAATCATAATTCCGTCGCAAGCGTATTTATTTTTATATTCTAAAGCTTTTTCGGGAGAATCTATATCACCGTTTCCAAAAATAGGAATTTCAATGTTTGGGTTTTGTTTGATTCTTGAAATGTGTTCCCAGTCAGCTTCACCTTTATACATTTGTCCGCGCGTTCTTGCGTGAATCGTCAAAGCTTTGATTCCCGTTTCCTGAAGACGTTCTGCAACCTCATCAATATTGATTGAGTTGTTGTCCCATCCCAAACGGGTTTTCACCGTCACAGGAAGACTTGTAGAACTTACAACAGCTTTCGTTAAACGAACCATCATGTCAACATCTTTCAAAACTCCGGCTCCTGCACCTTTGCAAACCACTTTTTTTACCGGACAACCAAAATTGATGTCCACCAAATCAGGGTTTACGGTTTCCACAATTCTTGCAGACATCGCCATCGCTTCTTCATCACCGCCAAAAATTTGGATTCCCACAGGTCTTTCATAATCGAAAATATCCAGCTTCTTTCTACTCTTCATCGCATCGCGAATCAAGCCCTCAGAAGAGATAAATTCTGAATACATCATATCTGCACCATGTAATTTACACAGTCGTCTGTACGGCGGATCACTTACATCTTCCATCGGAGCGAGCAAAAGCGGAAATTCCGGCAGTTCTATGTTGCCTATTTTTATCATGCTGCAAATTTACGAAATTCTAAACTTTCAGCATTTTGAAATTATCTATTGCTGTTATCGTTAAGAAATCAATCTGAAATTCTCCACTTTTTTGCCTTCCAAATGTTTTTCCCAGCGTTCTAAAACAGGTTGTTCCAGTTTAAATTCACGGTATTCGTCGGGTGACATAATGGGGATTCCGCTGATGATTGGGTAGACTCTTTTACAGTCGTCACAGATCAATAAACCTTCTGTGATATTTTCACTTTCATCTTGTGAAATGATGGTTAAATTTAAATCTGATTTATCAAACGGACAGCACAATTTTTCTATGGTTTTTATTCTCATTTTTTAATTTTTTTAATTTTTTGATGATACTTTTTAATGGTTTCTGACGGGTTTTCCGCGCTCATAATTCCTGAAACGACAGCGATTCCGTCATAATTTAATTCATCTAAATTTTTAATATTATTTAAATCAATTCCTCCAGCTAAGAAAATCTTTCCGCCGTAAATACTTTTCGCTTTCTGAACGGTTTCAAAATTTACCAATTCGCAGCTGTTTGCGGTTTTTGATGGAAACATTGAGCAGAACGAAATATAATCGAACTGATGTCCTTCAGCATATTCAATGGTGGAAAACTCATTATTGCAGGTAATTCCAACGATGAAATCACGGTTGATTTCCTTTTTAATTTCATTGAAATTTTCAGGAATCTCATCAAAATGAATTCCATCCAAAGGAATTTGTTTTAAAAGTTCCCATCGATTATTGATGATCAAAGGAGTGTTATAGAAAGAAGTCGTTTCGTGGATTTTTAAAAGCAATTCTTCAATATTCTGATTTTGTTCGAAATGATCCCAAACCTGAATTACTGCAATGTTCTCTTTTACAATTAAATTTAATTTGGGAAAAAGAATTTTCTCATCCATCGAAGGATCAATGATTAAATAAATTCCGGATTCTATGGTTTGTTTTCTCATTATTTCCAGCCGTTTTTATAAGCGTTAAAAAATGCTTTCCAATAAGGATCTTCTTCAAAATACATTAAATCATTTACTTTTTCGTTCTCAATTAATTTAATTCCGTCAGATTGTTCGGTAATCGTTCCGACTTCTGTACATGGAATATGATTAGTTTCCAATCTCGAAATAATTTCCGAAGCCTTCTCTTTTTTACAGGTAATAATCATGGAACCTGCACCAATGCAATATCTGGGATCCAAAGCGAACAGATTACAAACAGCGGACTGTATCTCTCCAGTCGGAAGTTTTTCGTTAAAAATTTCAGCTCCATTTCCTGACGCAATCGCCAATTCGTAAATAGCTCCCAAAACTCCGCCTTCTGTCACATCATGCATGGCTGTCACTCCTGAATTCTCATTTTGTACGGCAGTCAAAGCATCTTTCAATGATGAGGTTTCGTAAAAGGAAGCCGATGCTGAATAGTAAAATTCTTTCCCCGCTTTATTTTTTACAGTCTCAGGGAAACTCATGGCTAATATTGCTGCGGATGAAAGTGCGCTTGTCTTGGTCACTAAAATTGAATCGCCAAAGTTTGCATATTTTGAAACCAAAATTTCTTCTTTCGGAGCGACCGTAATAAAAGTTCCACCGCCTGCGATGGTAGAATTTTGACCTTCGATAAATCCGGTATGTCCTCCGGTAATGCTTACACCTATATCTTTACAAAACTGATGAATATAATTCCAATAGATTTCAAAATCATTTTTAGTAAGATGAGCAGGAAGGTTTAAAATAAATTGCCCAAACATCGGAGCAAAACCCGTCGTCGCCATATCATTCGCCATAAGATGTACCGATAACCAAGCGGATTCCTCCAAACCTAAGGACGGAATTAAAGACAGCGGATCGCTAGTCAAAACCATTGCTTTTCCGCCGTGCAAGTCGACAACTGAAACATCAACGCCAAACTCAGGACCGACACTTACTTCATCACGTTCTTTTCCGCAACGCTGTTTCAGGAAATCTTCAAATTGGGAATGATTTATTTTGCCTAAAGTTTCACTCATTCCACATCATTTAGCTGAATGTATAAACCAAAAAAATCACCAACCGGCACATTCCATTGCTGTACTGGAAACCATTTTGGAAGTCCGGTGCAAGTCCATTCTATCGTGTATTTTCTTCCAACTAAAGCTTTTTCGATAATTTCAGTCAGCATTTTCGGCGTGTAGAAAATTGCCGTCACATAGAAAGGGTTTTTTCCAAATAACTGCTGCACTCGTCTCCTTGCAACTTTCGGGGAATTCCTGTTCATCATGCCCATTGCAATTCCGTATTTGGCAACACGGGCGGCTTCTCTGATAACTTTTACGGGATCTTTATAATATTCAAAAGTTGTGATGAATGCCAATGAATCAAACGTATGATCTTTGAAAGGCATGAAATGAGAGTCGGCCATTACCAGATCGCCTTCAAAAAGATGAACTGCCTGAGATAACATCAATGGCGAAATGTCTCCACCGGTCGCTTCAATCCCGATGTTTTTCCACCAACGGGTAAATCGGGTAGTGCCACAACCAAATTCTAATAATGTTTTAACTCTCTGATCTTTGGAAACGAGCTGTTCCATTACTTTTTTTTGCCAGATTTCAGCACGTTTGTACCTGCCTTCATACCATAATTCGTAGGTGTCGGTATGTTCTCGGTTGAAAAACCATTCAGATCTTCCTTGCCAGTTTTTGTCTTGTTGGGGGATTAGTTCTCCGGAAAACTTTGTTACTTCCATTTTATTTTAAGTTGATTATTCAGTTCAGACCACAGATAAGCATGCGAACGAATAAAGCATAAAATGAAAATATTTTAAGCAGACATCCCTACGTTGGCATTATCCAAATCAGGTCATCGGGTATGATCTCAGCCTTGCGGCACCCCGTGTATTTATTACTAATGCAAATATAAGTTTTGATTATTAGAATTGCCAAAAAACTTGTGCAAAAGATGCCAAAAAATAAATGCATAATAAGTGAATTGTTTTTTTCATATTTGCAAAGTAAAATTATAATACACAAAATATGAAAAAAAATAATTTCCTAATGCTTCTAGCATGTTTTCTTCTATTTTTTGGCTGCCGTCAAGAGTTGGATTTAGTGAATCAAGAAGATCAAACTAGTAAGTACAATCTGACTAAAGACAATGTTAAAACACAGATTTTAAAAAAAGCTGATTATGAAAATATAAATTTCTTAAAAGCAGATATTAACAAAATCTCGGGTTTCCTTAAGACTCAAAAGGATGAAAATTCATCTTCATCAAAATCTACACAAATAATAAGTGGATATGAGATTTACACTGATACTTTTGAAGAAGTTTCTTATCTTAATGCAAAGTACCATTCTTTCTATATTATTGGACAAGAAAATGCTGAATACGAAGAGAAATTAGTTTTAAAAAGTATTGACAATCAAATAATAGAAAAGTATATTTTAAGATATAAAAGAAAACTTAATTTTTCTATAGATCCTAACTCTTATCAGACAATAAAACTTTCAGATTCGCAAAATACAAGTGGGAAGATGATGTTTATTGATACTTTTTCAATGGGATGTTCTACATATACTGTTACTTCTTATGAATGTGGATATACTGGACATCACACAAATGGTCAGTATTGTTCAGTTCTAAATGCAAGTATGCCTTTTAATACTGTTTCAGTTTCTTTTGACCCCAACTGTATGGCTAGTGAAGGAGGTGGTTCCTCAGGAGGTGGAGGAGGTGGAGGAGGTGGAGGTGTTCCTGGAAGTTACACGCCCCCCGTAATTTCTATTCCTACTTCTGCTCCACTTTATGTAACACATGGGCCAAAAGGTAAAACATGTAATTCTTTAGGATTAGATGCTTCCGAAGTAGATCAAATAAATAGTGATCAAAGTTTAAGATTAAAAATATACCAATATATTGCTGTATCAGGGTCGACATATCCTTTGCCTTGTGAAAATGATTTTTTTATGGATGAATATAAAACTTTTATAAAGGCGATCATTAAATATGTTTCAGAATCAGGCACGCCAGCAAATGACTTGACTTTCAATTATTTAAATTCAGCATACCAGTTTTTTCAGAACGAGTATTATGATATGACAGAACCTGAAAATTTCTTTCATCGTCTGAAAGCTTTAGATAATGCTTTAGCTCAAAACCAAAATTTATTGTTAGATATTCCGTGTGGTGAATTAGATGATTGGCAAGCCGTAGCGCAACACAACATTTCACAATCAGTAAAAGACAAATTACAAAATATTAAAAACCAAACAAGTTGGTGGAGTAATTGGCAAATTACAAATTTAGATGATGGAGCAAGTGCAAGAATTAATATGGATGTATTTCCTGTACAAATTAATTCTTTACCTAATAAACCAAATAGTAATCAAAAATATTCTCCAGAAGAATTTTTTAATTTTTTTAGACTTAATTTAAATTTGTTTGCAGAGAAATTTACACCAATCGTTGATAATCATTACGGAATTAACGATACGGCCTTATGGAATTCATCAAATCCTCTAGGTACACTCCTTCATATTGAAATTCCAATTGATAATGGGACAGTAGTTTGCAGTGGGTTAGGTCCACAAGCATGGATATTTTCGACAATAAAGGCTCCGATGAGTATGGGGTATGATGGCGTACATCCAGTCGCTGGAAACAGATTGTTTGGTTTCTATGTAAATCCAACTGATAATACAATGTATATTTATACTAGAGGTGTTGATAGAGTTTCTCAAGTAGCAACAAGTTTTCCTAATCTTGCTAATTATTTAATTGTAAGTGCAGCATTTCATGGAGCCGACCAGCTCTGGACAGGGATGCAAGATAAATTATCAAAATATATAAATGATAGGGGTGGAAATGCTAATAAACTTCCAGAAAAAACCTATAGACCTAATTACTCAAAAATAAGAAATTATTTAAAAGGTAAAGCTCTCTTAAGTTCTTTAGGATGTAATTAAATAAAATATTATGAAGTTATTAAATAATATTCCTAAGCTTTTAGCTACCATGTATTTTGGCATTTTAGCTAAGAATATTTTACAATTAATTATTGGATATTTATGTAATTCTAATAATGATATTAAATTGTATAAATTATATAATTTACAAGAAAGTAGTTACTCATATGGTTATTTACTTCAACTAATTTTTATTTATGATTTTCTGTTTTTGGCAGTTATATTTTATTTTCCATTATATTTAATATTATATTTGATTATTATAAAACTTGGTAACAGAATTTGGCTTCAATTAATTTATTCCTCAGGAACTTATCTAATAACAATTTACATTTTTGATAAAAGTAATTTCAGCTCCTTCTTTATTCTTATAACAATTTTAGTAGGACTTTTGAATTGGTACCTTTTTAGAAAAGTGATTAAAATAATTTAATAATGTATCAAAAAATATTTACTATTATAGTTTTATCTTTTTGGCAATCATTATTTTGCCAAAATTTAGAAAATTGTCCGAAAAACTTAACATATTTTGCTTATACACTTCCTATTGATGGTGATAAATGGTACACCCCTATTAAATATAAAATTCAGAGTGATGTAATTGATTTAAAGATTATACATAAAGAAAAAGAGGAGCTATTTATTCGATTTAAAATAGTTGAAAACCTAATTTGTGATTTTAAAAACATAAATAATTGTAATCTCAAATATAAAATTTTGACTTACGATGAAGAAACTGATTCGTACGAACAAAGAGTATCCGAAATTGAATTCAAATTTTCTGAAGGAATAGGGAAAATTTGTATTCAGCATCCAAACTTTCCTCAAATTGTTAGTGATGCAACAACTATAAATGAAAGTAAGTAGCAATGTATTTTAGCAAAGATGGAATTTAAGAGATAATTTATGTAAAGGTTTGATATTCTTATTTTTTACTCCACTCTTTCATATTCAAATCCTGGAATACAAATGTTAGACTCTTTTCCAATTAAGGGATATACTTTGTCAAAATTTTCTCATTCTGCTGTAGTGCATTTACTATACCAAATAATTTAGGTTGGGAATCAGGAACAAGATTTATAACGGGAAGTAATAGTAGGAGTGATCGATGATAAACCTGTTGGTTCAGTACTTCATCTTGGAGGAATTTGTACTACAAAGATTACTCTTCAATAACCATACAATAAGATTATATATAAACCTCTAAAGGATTATTTAAAAATCTCTCGAGGTTTTATACAAATCGTAGAGAGCTTTTCAAAAAAGCAGGCGTGCAATTTTAAAAAGCACGCTTGCTTTTTTATTTTTGCTCACTTAGCTTTTCAAATTTCATTCAAGAAAACTTATCAATTGTAAAACAACGAGGTTTAGATTCCTCCAGAAATCAATGATTCCAAGAAGTGAATAATAAACTTGATGACATGATTAAGGGCTTTGCTATATAAAAAAAAGAAAATTCTTCTTCGGTTTTTATTTTATTCTTTATCTAATTTTTGTAGTAACTTTTCGACCAGCATTACTAATTTTTCAGCAGCTTCTTTATCAGTAATGTTAATTATCAATCCATGTTGTCCACCCGAAGCATGATCACTATTTGTTGAGTTGTTAACGAAACTTACTTTCTCTTTATCCTCGAACAAATCTTTAATCTCTACATTGAAGATTTCGGAAAGTTTTGGCAGATATTCAGATTTTATATCGTTGGTTTCACTTTCCCAATTGGCATAGGTATTTCGCTCAACACCCAAAAGGTCTGCAATTTCTTGCTGTGTCTTTTTAGATTTCGTTCTTATTCTTCTGATATTATTTCCTATGCTCATCGGTTTATTTTTTTAACAAATATAAGGATTTATATGTAGGTAGTAAGTAGCAATTTAACTTCTAATTCTAAAAACTCGCCTTCACCTGCATACTTCCAATATGAATCGTACGGTCACCGGAATTTCTACCTTCATAATTTAAATTTAACTGCAAGAAAGAGTTGATTGCCTGTTGTACAAAAACACTCCAGACCTGGTTTTTTCCTGGTTTTAAACCATCGAGCATTTGGTTTCCTACGATGCTGAAATTGTTTCCGGTAAAGTTGTTGTTGATGAATGAGAAGTTTCCTCTGATGGAAGTTTTCTTGCGCTCCCACTGAAGCGTTCCGGTGATGTCAAAAGCTTTCAGAAGTTCTTCACCGTCCACTCTTTTCTTTTCTCGGTAAGCAGAAGAAAATTCGGCTTGTATGGCGTCTGTAAATTTGTAAGTTGCTTTTGGTTTTGTTTCGAAATTATTCAGTCTGTAATCTCTCGTTGCAAAAAGCTGTGAAGAGTTTTGCAAATCGTGAACAGAGTTTTCCCAATCGACCCTGAATTCTTTATTAAACCAATATCCCAAATTCACGAAATGAGAAGTCTGATTTCTTTCTTCGTTGCTGAAATTGGCATTGATGAGGTTATCGTTAGCAATGAAACGGTAATTTCCGTTCCAGCCGGATATTTCGGTTGGGTTAAACTGAACGGAAGCTAAAATATTCTGGTTTTTGAGAATCTGGTCATCACTTTTTTCAAACGGATTTAAAACCAAAACTTTCTCTCTTTTAAAATAAGAGTTTTGTGAATTTAATGAAACATTGAAATTCCAACGCTTTAAAAACTTATTTTCCGAATCAAATATAATTGCCGGATTCACAAATAGCGCCAACTGGAGTTTATTTTTGTTGGAAGGAATATACCGTACAGAATTGGTGTAAATCCTGATATACTGCGCCAAATCTGAGTATTCGGCAATCTCAAATTCATCAAGCTGCTGAACGCCGTCACCATTGTAATCGGTCCATTTGTACACACCTTGCCCGTCTGTCACTTTGATGTATTGGAACTCACGTTGTGCTTCCTGTCCGTTTCCTAATTCATAGAAAGCCTGCAAACGCATTCCGTTTTTGAATAACTGTTGATTGTAAAGTATATTTCCTACGACAAAATCTTTATTCTGATTCATATCTACATCTTCATTTTTGTAGAAGAATTTTCTGTAATGTATCAAAGCATTTAAAGTAGTTTTTTCTGTTTTGATCAACTGGCTTTCTGCCATGAATCCTAAGATCCTGTTCATATTCTGAAGCCTGTTGTCACGCACAGAGTCGTTATCTCTGATATACATTTTAGCCAAAAGCTTGGTTCTTGTACTGTCACCGATTTTCTTTTGAACAAACAATTCTTTCCAGCTGAAACTGGTGACATCCATCAGCTGAGTTTCATTAAATTTCTTTTCGTTGTGCTCCATGCTTCCACCTAAAGCCCAGCTTCCTTTTTTGCCTGTATATTCTGTGGCAGCACCTCCACGGATGAATTTTGTGTCCTGTAAAGTAGCATTCGTATCGAGATAAGATAAGTTTCCTTTGGTTAGGAATTTCCCTTTGATCCAGCTGAAGTCTAAATCGTTTTTAATTCCTTTGTAAGAATCCTGCTCGTCAAGATAGTTGACACGGTAATTTAATGCCGATTTATTATTCCATTTATTTAAAAAATTAAAGATAAATCTGTTTTGTGTTCTTCCGCTGAATTCCTGAGCTAAGTTGAAATCTCTCGAAAATTCCACATCATTAATACGGTCGAGGATGTGAAATTGTTTGTCTATGTATTGATATTCAAAGCTTGGAGTTCCCTTCCAACTATTTTTTGTGAATGTTTTATTTCCAAAAACTCTGTACGCATATCCCAAATTTTGGTCAGAATCTTTTGAGGAAAATAAATTGAGATCATAATTGCTTAAAGAAATGTCTGCACCTATTTTTCCGTCTTTTAATAGATATTCTGAATTTACAGTATATACCTGAGATTTTTGTGGAGAAGGCAACTTTCTTACCGCTCTGTAATCCCCCATATTGGGGCCGACGTATTCGAAAACACGACCGTTATTGGTAGTTTGCGTCAGTTTATAATCTCCCAAATTCACTCCGAAATACGTAAATGAAACGGTATACAAAGTCTGTGTAACATCAGTGGAAAATTGATAATGACTTCCGTTGGTGTCTGGTACGAGAATGTAAAGTATTTTGTTGACGTCATATTCTGTAACTACACCCGAAGGAGCATACATCAGATTAGGATCATTGCCGGCATCGGCTAAAATCTGTTCGTCTTCTTTGGATAAATTTAAAGCTAAAGGTGCATTTTTATTATCATTTTCCATAAACCAGTTCAGCCCGATTCTGAATTTCTCACGCTGATGTTCAAGCTTTCCTGTAAATAAATATCTTGAATAATTTCTGTTGGTATAATTAAATGAAATCGTAATGAAATTCTGCTGGAAAATCGGTCGGAAGCTCGTAAAAGTAACCTCACCGGTGTTGTAGTTAATCACGTAATCCTGATTCTCACCACGTTTCATTAAAATTCCGTCAATAAAAACCTGCTCAGATCCTGAAATCAATGTGATAAACTGCTCACCATTTTTTCCAGTCAATCGGTAAGGTCCTTGGTTTCCTTCCACACCCTGAAAACGGATTCTGTGAAATTCGCTTCGTGCCACACCCATAGAAACATCTACAAAGGTCTTGTTTTCAGTTCCGAATTGGGTCTGAAACTGAAGTCCCATGCTTCGTCGCTGGTATTTTGCGAAATAATTTTTGTCATCTAAAAGATCCAAATGCCCGGCTCTAAGAATTGATTTGTCCTTAATATTAAGCTGCATGTAAATCTTGTCAAATTCTTCAAGAGTCTGCGTGTATCCATCGGCCTGGATTGGTAAATTGTGATCTGAAATACTAGCTAAAATACTGACGTCTTTTGACAGTTTTCCTGAAATTTGTAAATCCATGGAACTCTGTACAGACTGCCCCTGATTATTGCCGAAAGTAATCCCACGAATGATTGAACCTTTAGAATTTAGTTCGCCTAAAAACCGTTTCTTATCATTTTTGGCAAGCACAGCTTCATCAACGATAATCCGGTTGCTGGTTTTTACAAAATCCATTGTGTCTTTTGCGAAAATGTCCTGTTCAAGCCTTGCTGCAAGTATGCTGTCCTTCTTTATACTGTCTTTTGGAAGGTTCGGATTTTTCCACGAGAAAATTTGAGCGTTATTCAGTGATAAGCCCAAGAGAAAAACGAAGAATATCAGTAGAGAATTCCGCAAGTTTTCGAAAATAATTTGTAAAAATAACTAAAAAATATGAACAGTTTTAGTTTTAATATTATTAACAAAAAATTAATCTTATTTTTGACTTAAAAGCAAAAAGACCCCTAATTTTGCGGTATAAATTATTAATAATAAAATTTTAAGTTATGAAAAAGATTTATTCTTTAGCAATGATTGGGTTGGCAAGTTTGGTATTCGGACAAATAAGTCTTACGAATATCGGTACTGCATATACTCAGAATTTTGATGGTTTAGCAAGTGGTACTTCTACAGTATTAACTGGTTCATTAGCGGGTTGGGCTATTTCTGAATCAGGAAGTAATGCTAATACATCTTACGTTGCTGATAATGGAAACGCAAATGCAGGTAATACTTATAGTTATGGAACAATAGGTTCTACAGATAGAGCTTTAGGAGCACTTGCAAGTGGAAGTTTAGAGTCAAGATGGGGAGCTCAGTTTGAAAACAATACGGGCTTAGTTATTAATCAACTGTTGATTTCTTATGTAGGAGAGCAGTGGAGATTCGGTGGTGGCAGATCTACTCAAGATCATATTATTTTTGAAATAAGCACAAATGCGACATCTTTAAATAATGGAACTTGGACGGCTGTGACTGCTCTTGATTATCTCTCTTCAAATATTGCTGGTAATGCAGGATCAAGAGATGGTAATAACTCTACTTATAAAACAGCTGTTAATGGTACAGTTACCGGATTAAATATTTCTGCTGGATCTACTTTTTGGATTAGATTTGTTGACGAAAATATTACAGGAAATGATGATGGTTTAGCAATTGATGACTTTTCTTTAACTCCTCAAAACTCTGGAAGTCTATCTACTGCTGATGTTAAAAATTCTAAGAATTTATTTGTGAAAAATACGGTAGTGAAAAATGAGATTACATTCGGGACAAAGGCACAAGTGAAAATTTATTCTGTAAATGGGCAGCTTGTAAAAACTGCAGATGTTACTGAAAATAAATCTTTGAATGTTGCTGATTTACAAAATGGTATCTACATTGTTACAGGATTAGTGGAAGGTAAAAACGTTTCTCAGAAAATTATTAAAAACTAATTTTAACTAATTGTTAATTATAAACCGTGACTTTTTGTAAGTCATGGTTTTTTATTATTTTTACAAAAATAAAATATTTAAATTATGAAAAAAATCTTTACAATTTTAGGTCTAATATCAACAGCGGCGTTCATGAACGCACAGATTGTTATTAATGAAGTGTATGGTGGTGGTGGTAATTCTGGAGCTACCTTTAAAAGTGATTTTGTTGAGCTAATTAATAATGGAAGTAGTTCAGTTGTTTTGAATGGTGCCTATTTACAGTATGCTTCTGCAGGAGGTAACTTTGGACCTGCTGGAACTAGTACTGATCCTTTAAACAATAAACTGGCTTTGCCTTCAATAACTTTAAATCCTGGACAAAAATATTTGATTAAATTAGCGACAGGAACTGGAGGTACTGTTGATTTACCTGCACCTGATTTTACACCTAGCGGAACGGCCTATCCAAATCAACCTCTAGCTCTTTCTGGTACAGGAGGGAAAATTGCGTTAACTTCTAATAGTACAAACCCTACAGCTGCAAATAGTTCAAATGTTTTAGATTTTGTAGGCTGGAGTAGCGGAGCTAGTTTATTTGAAGGCACTAGTTATGCACCTGGAACAGCAAATGCAACATCTATATCAAGAACTAATGGTATTGATACCAATAATAATAATACTGATTTTACAGTTGGTACACCGACTCCTGAAAATTCCACTTCTGGTTCATTAGCAGTTTCAGATTTAAACAAAACAAAATCAAGTTTCATCAAGAATACATTCGTTAAAAACGAAGAAATTACTTTCGGAGCTGATGTGAAAGATGTGAAAGTTTACACACTTACAGGCCAGGTTGTAAAAACAGGTTCTGTGAAAAACGGAGCTACTCTTAATGTTGCTGAATTACAAAAAGGAAACTATATTGTAACAGGAACTGTAAACAATCAATCGGTTTCTCAGAAAATTTTGAAAGACTAAATATTTTAAAATATTTAAATCAAAAAAACCGCTTCGATAAGCGGTTTTTTTACGTTGTTTGGTGAAAGTTTTTTTTTGAATTTTTTAAAATATGTGGTATTTGATTATTTATTTGGTATTAAATTTGCATAATTTATTGTAAAATCAATAAATATTATCACCATGAAAAAAGTATTTACTTTTATCGGACTAGTTTCGATAGCTGCATTTTTTAATGCTCAGATTGTAATTAATGAAGTCTATACTGGAGGGGGGGTGCTCGGAATTGCAGTTCTCACCCATGATTTCATAGAACTTAAGAATATTGGCTCTTCTACAACTACATTAAATGGAGCAACCATTCAGTATGGTCCCGCAACTGGCGGATTTACTCAATACCATACGCTTCCTTCCATTACTTTGAGTCCGGGACAGACTTACTTAATTCAGGAAGGTACTAAAGGAGGAGGAGTGATCAATCTTATTAATCCAAATCTTGTAGTTGGTGTTGTTGTGAATTTTGATGGATCGCCGGCTGTGGGTATAGGATTAGGGATCGGACTAACCTCTGGTAAAGTCGCTTTGGCAAGTAATGCTACTCAGGTTACTGGGCCAACTGCATCGAATGTGATTGACTTTGTAGGTTACGGATTGGTAAATCAATATGAAGGTTCCGGGGCTGCGCCATCACCTACAATTTTAAATTCAATTACAAGAACTTCAGGTGATACCAATAATAATGCGGCTGATTTTACTGTAACGCTTCCAAGCCCGTCATCAAGTGTTTTGGCTGTAAATGATTTTAACAATACGGATAAACAATCATATTTTATTAAAAATACATTCGTGAAAAATAATGAAATCACCTTTGGTGCTGATGTGAAAGATATAAAAGTCTATAACTCTACAGGACAACTAGTGAAAACTGCTTCCGTAAAAGAAGGGGCTGTTTTGAATGTAGCAGAATTGCAAAAGGGAAATTACATTGTGACCGGAACGGTGAATAATCAACCGATTTCTCAGAAAATTTTAAAAGATTAATTTAATGTTAGTTTTGATTAAATGAAACAGCTGCATGATGATAATCGCAGCTGTTTTTTAATATTAGTACCAACCTCTTCTCGCAGCATTAATAATGGTGCTTAAATTTAAAATCAAAGTATATCTGATTCGTTTTCCGTAATCTTTAAACCCAGGCTCAAAACCTAAAGTAGATTGTACCGGAAAGTAAATTTCAAGAAAATCAGGAATTAGTCTTACTTTTACACCGCTGTCCCAAATAAACTGTGTAGGATTGTTTTTATTTTTGTAAACTCCCGCATCGGCGTAAATGTGGAAAATTTTCCAAACGCTGGTGTCAACATTTAATGATGTGATAAATTGGTTAACCGTTCCCGGAATAAAAGATTTAAAACCGCCATCAGCCAAAATAAATTGTTGCGAGAGAATTCCTCCGGTTGCACTCTGTCCCAAGAGGTTGTAAGAAAAAGAATAGTCAGAAACTCTTGCAATTCCAAAATCGAACGTGTTGTTTCGGGTTTCGTTTCTGGCAAAATATCCGGCAAATAATCTTAAACTTAATTTCTGTCTTGGTGCAAATTCCCATCTGTAAAAAGCTTCCCCAGTGATTTTATTGAAATCTTTCATCGCCTGAGTGCTGATGCTGAAACTTTTCTCATGGATCATCTGATTATCGGCATATCCGTATCCTAAAGCCCAAAGATTATATTTGTCATAATCACGGTTTGCAACCATTTTTGCATTCAGATCTCGCTGAAAATAATTGTATGAAAAACTCACACCCTGACTGACAGTGCTTCGCGGATCTTTTCTGAAATTGATGTTGGAGTACAGAGAGCCTTTGCGATATGCCAAATCATAATCATAATGAAAATACGATCCGGAAACTCCGAAAGTTAAACTTCGAATGACGCTTTCTGCAGGCAGAAAAGAGTAGGCTACTGCACCCGATCCTGTAAGTTTTCCGGTTCCTGTACTGAAAGACGGAGTAATAGAATACAAAAACTTCTGATCAAAAAGTGACTGGTTTTTAAAATTTATCCCAATCAAAAATTTGTCATACGTGTTGGTAAAACGAATTCTCGGGTTCAGGTAAATTTCATTGAATTCCGGATTGGGAATATCTTTGATCAGTTTAAATTTAATTTTTTTTGAATTTGAAAATAATCCTTTTGTATACAGTAAGTTATCTCGGTAATTGGCTTCCGGGAAAATGTAATCGTCATTTAAAGTTATCTTATAAATGTTTTCTGACGGAAGATTAACGGTTTTCTGTCTTTCGTTTTTCTCGGTTTCTATCCAGTACGATTTTTTCTCACCGCTTCTGGTTTGGGTTTCCAGTTTTACGGGAATTGCATCATCTGTATTTTTAGCAATTCTGATTTCCAGAGAATCTTCTTTCGTCTTAAATTTTTTAAGTTTAAAATTAACTCGGTTTTTCTGTTTTAAAAACTCTGTTAAATAATCTGTTGAGGGTTCTTTTTGAGAGAGTTCTTTCAAAAATGCTTCAGGATTGATTGGTTTGTCTCTGTTTTCTGCGATATATTTTTTAACTAAATCATTGAAGTTTCCTTCACCCATTTTATTCGCAGAAAAACTGAAAAGACTTCCCGTCTCAAAACTGCTGATGGCCATATCGTTGAAATTACTCAAAGCAGAAAATGGTTCGTCAATTTTTTGATCCAAATTCTGAGACATAATGTATTGATATGCCAAGCCATAACGGTCGAGTAACTTTACGTCGGATGCGTGAAACCATTTTAAAGGTTTGATTCCTAAAATATTGGTTTCGGGAAGATTGCCCAGAAGTTTGGTTTCTCCGTAGAATTTTTTTAAATATTGAGTTTCAAGATAAGATTTCAGTCCGTTTTTGAACCAATGGTGATCTTCTTTATCGGTGATAAGGCTTTCGTCTAAAATTTTCTTGGCGATAATCCCAAAATAGTCGAGGTCAACCTTTTCAGCATCTGTGAAAAGTTTAAAACGATATTTCCAAAAACTGATGTCGTTATTTCCGAAAAAATCTTCCTTAGTTCTGAATTTATCTGAAATGAAAAGTCTCTCAGGGACAAAACCTATTTTCTCTTTGATAAATTTTAAATGCAGAGGAAGATAAAATTCCAAATTCTGAATCTCTTGCGGACTGATATTGTAACCAAATTTTATTTCAGTACGAATATCTTCCGTATTCACATTAATCGTAGGGAATTGATTTTGAGAAATGATAAATTCGGGATCAGAATCTAAATATCCGTTGAAAGAATTAATATTGTTCTGTTGAAGATTTCCTTCTACAAAATAATTAATTGGCAAATCGAAATTAACAGTCCAATGCGTATTGAAGTTTACCGATTCTTCAATGTCGTGGTAATTTCTTTTAGAAATATTGTCCGGATCAAAATGATCCGGAACAATAAAGAAATATTTTAAAGCGATGTTGTTTTCAGAAGTTCCGTATCCTGTAAAATTTTTATCAGGAAGTTGAATCTGATACTGTAATTGTAATGTAATGCTTTCGCCAACTTGCAAAGGTTGATTGAGAATAAAAAATAAATTTTCTTCAGATACGTTGCTGACGGAAACGGGCAGATTCTTTTCGCTATTAATTTTAAAGTCTAAAATTTTACCTAATGCTTCCGGCTTTGCAAAATGGAGACTGTTATTTCGGTCTTCGAGTTTTCGGTAGACTAAAGATGTTCCTCTTTTGTTGTAAGCGGCCACCCAATTGAGAAGTTTAATGCTGTCTAAGGGTTTTTCAGAGTGATTATGATAAATAATTTCCTGATTAACTTCCAGAATTTTTTTGTTCTGAGATAATTTTGCAGCAATATAAATGCTGTCTTTTTGTGCAGAAACCTGTACAACTCCCCAAAACAAAATAAAACAAATACTAAACTTTTTCAAATTGATGATAAAGCACCAAATATAACTTATTTAAAATACAATAAAGATGATTTTACTGCTGAATTGCTTTTTTTTCTAAAGAATTAATATAGGCTTTCCAACCTTCATTTTTGTAAGTTACAGCGGCTTCTCCCGGATTTTCAGATTTGTAAATTCCTCTTCCTACGATAATGAAATCGGTATGAAGCGTTTTGAAAACATGATCCGGAGTGTTGTATTGCTGACCTTTTCCATCTCCCGAATCTGCAAGGTTCACACCTGGAGTAAACAATAAAATTTCTTCAGGAATTGCATTTTGAGAAACACCACCAATCACGTTTGGATGCGAAAGAGCAACTTTTAAAGCTTCTTCTCTGTAGCTGTTTGTGGTTAAAGTTCCTTTAGAAGACATTCCGATAATCGCAACAACGCCTACATTTTTGAAACAGTCTAAAGATTCAAAACCACCAATTACCTGAGAAGTTACGAAGTCTGCCCAATCTGTAATTTTGAAAACTCCGCTTGTAAACTGAAGTTCCTGAGTGTTTCCGATGTCAGCAAATTTTCTGTCTTCCATTAATAAAAACTGATGTTTTGCAGCCAGTTCTTTCAAAGGAACAATTGTATTTTGATAATCAAAATCAGAAATAATATCGATGTGTGTTTTTAAAGCAATGATGTGTGGGCCAACTTTATCTGCCAATTCAAGCAACTCTTGTGTAGTAGTCACATCTGCAGAAGCAATAAGGTTGGATTGTTTTGCTAAAGCAGTTTCTAATAATTTTTTTGAAACCGAATGTTGTGCATTTTCATACTTTTCCTGATATGAAAGTCTTGTTTTTTCTTCAAACTGAATGTGGTTTCCGGCAAGAAAATCCTGAATTCTTTTCACTTCCTCATCAGAAAGTTCCCCTTCTTCCTGAAGAATAGTGCAAACTTCTGAAATGTTGAAAAGGGTATGAACTCTATAGCCTTTGCTTTCTAAAAGTTGTTTTCCGCCTTGCTCTCTGTCTAGAACAACTACGATATCGGCAACTTTAAGGTCTTCCTGTTCAACTTCAGAAATGGTTTCTATCAAAGATTTTCCGGAAGTAATTACATCTTCTACCAAAAGGCAGTTTTGTCCTTTTTGGTAAATTCCTTCAATTAATTTTTTGGTACCGTAGTTTTTAGCCTCTTTTCTTTTAATAATTAATGGAATATAGCTTTCAAGAGACATCGCTGTAGCCATCGGAAGTGCAGCGTAAGGAACTCCGCAAATCAAATCAAAATTATCCAAAGGAAGCATTTCCAATAAATAATTAGCCAAATTTTTTAAAATTTTAGGATCTGAAGCCAAAGGTCTTAAATCTACATAAAACGGACTTTCAATTCCGCTTTTTAAGGTAAATCTTCCGAATTTGATGATGCCAAGCTTGTAGCACTCTAAAAAGAATTCTTTTTTACTTTCCATTATTTTTTATTAGATGTTGCAAATTTAAGGAAATGATGTTAAAAGTCAATTGTGAATTTTGCTTCATGGGTAAATAGTGAATTTAAATTTAAAATTTTCCGTCAATATTTTTAAAACTAGCAAAGAAGTTGCTTCAATATTTACTTTAAAGTTCATAAAAAAACCATCCCGATAAGAATGGTTTTGAATTTTAATTTACAATTTCGGCGTCAATTATTTTTGAGCCCTCGGTGCCATATTTTCTCTCAGCTTCCCAAAGTAAAAACTTGTCTACTTCTCTGATCAGTTTCGGAATTGCTAAAGATAATACCGCTAAATCATCTAAAACTCCCGCAACGATAACGAAATCCGGGATGATATCAATAGGAGAGATTACATAGAGGAGACCAAGTAACGGTAGGATAAGATCTATCGATTTTACAGGATATTCTCCTTTTCTCCACATTTTCACCATTCTGAAAATGTCAGGAATTTTTTTCACGAAGCCTTTGTGGCTGATAGCTTCTTTAGCTAAATTGAGTTTTGAATATTTCATTTTGTGTTTATTTAAAAAATAATTTCAACTCTATAAATTTCTCAAATTCTGTACCAAGTAATTATAATATTAAGTTAAAGTTATTTAATGATATTGTCAATAAATTGATGGATAGATTCTGCGTCCCAGTCAGTTGCTGCATCTTCTTTAATAAGAATTCTTCCGTTTTCATCAAGTAAAAAAGTCGTGGGGAACGCTTTCGGGAGGATCTTTTCTGAGATTGGGCTTTGGGCAATGTATACAGGAACTGTATAATTATTTTCTTTTAAAAATTTTCTTACAGCCGCCTCTTCATCTTTCATTGCAATCAAAACGAAATCTAGATGATCTTTTCTTCTGTCATATAATCTTTGGATTGAAGGCCATTCCTTTCTGCATGGCGGACACCAAGTTCCCCAAAAATTCAAAAAAACAGGTTTGTTTCTGAAGTTCTTCATATTGGTACTCGGAACATTGATTCCCTGAAGATCGATGTCATAGTCATCAGCTTCAATATGTACAGCGTTTTCTACCGTTGCAATCGGGAAAAACAGATCTTTCAGAGAATTTCTGATTCCGGGAACTAAAAATACAGTTCCAAAAACCGCAAGTACAACGACATATATAATTAATTTTTTCATATAATATTCTATTGTTTTTAAAGGTTATATGTAATCGCTACTTCATAATGACCTGTATGACATGACAAATCGCTGCGATTTCATAATAACTCTAAAATTTCCTGAATCGAATCTTTCCCTCTGTTTCTTGAATAATAAACCTGCAGGTCATTATAAAATAATTCTTTCGGGTATTCTTCAGGATTTGCTTTGAATTTTAATAATAAATCATGTCCAAATTTTGGTCTCGGTCCCCAAGAATTTTTTACATTAAAATCTTTGTCCAATATAATAACTTTTGGGATAGATTGTGTGCCATTGGTCAAAAATTGATCAATCAGGCTGCTGTCGTTGTCTCTAAGGAAAATTTTTACTTCATTTTGACCTTCAAAAAACTTCACCAAAGCCGGAACAGTTGCACTGGCATCACCACACCAGGCTTCAGAGATAATTAAAATTTTTCCGTCGAAGTTTTTTGATTTTAATTCATTCAATTGTTCTTCGTCGATGACAAACTTCTTCAACGTTCTGTCCATTCTTTGAATTCCAAGCTCGTAATAAGGTTTATATTCAATGTCTTTTGCGTTGTCAGGATTATTCAATCTCTGATTGGCAATTTGAAGATATTCGTCGAAGGTTATCGCTTTGTCCCAGTAATTTTGCATTACTTAAAATATTTAAGTTTAAAATTGATTTAAATTTCTCGTTTTGTTAATCAAAAACAAATCGGCCAAAACAAAAGCCGCCAGACTTTCAACCACAGGTACTGCTCTTGGAACAACACAAGGATCGTGTCTGCC
Organism: Chryseobacterium aahli; assembly: GCF_022699665.1. GTDB lineage: Bacteria > Bacteroidota > Bacteroidia > Flavobacteriales > Weeksellaceae > Chryseobacterium > Chryseobacterium aahli. Next base: position 59,605 of record NZ_JALDNB010000006.1, read on the forward strand.
TTTTCCTTCTACAGTAACGGCATTTCCGTCTTTGTCAACACTGTTTTGAGGTCTTAAAATGGTCGCAACAGGTTTGAAAGCTACTCTGAAATAAATATCCATCCCATTTGAAATTCCACCCTGAATTCCACCTGAAAGATTTGATTTTGTGGTAAAATCTGTGTTGAATTCATCGTTGTGTTCGCTTCCGGTCATCTTTGCGCCGCAAAAACCGCTTCCATATTCAAAGCCTTTGCAGGCATTGATATTCAGCATTGCTTTTGCCAATTCTGCCTGTAATTTAGAAAAAACAGGTTCGCCGATTCCAACCGGAACATTTTTGATGACACAAGTAATTGTTCCGCCAATCGTGTTGCCTTCTTTTTTAATTTCTTTGATTTTTGAAATCATTTTTTCGGCAGTTTCTGCATCCGGACAACGAACTTCGTTGCTTTCAGTCTTAGAAAAATCTAAAGCCTGATAAGGTTTCTCGCAGAAAATTTCACCTACAGAAGAAACGTAAGCATTGATTTCGATGTCTGATAAAAGTTGTTTTGCCAAAGCTCCCGCAACGACCCAATTGATGGTTTCGCGTGCAGAAGATTTTCCGCCACCACGATAATCACGGATTCCGAATTTTTGATCATACGTAAAATCAGCATGACTCGGGCGATATGATTGGGCGATGTGATCATAATCTTTTGACTTCTGATTTTCATTTTCAATCATAAAACCAATTGGAGTTCCCGTAGTTTTTCCTTCAAAAATTCCTGAAAGAAACTTTACTGTATCACTCTCTTTTCTTTGCGTAACGATTGCTGACTGACCGGGTTTTCTGCGGTCAAGCTCGTATTGAATTTTGTCTAAATCGACTTCCAGCCCTGCCGGAAAATTATTGATGATTCCGCCATACGCCAAACCGTGACTTTCGCCGAAAGTCGTCAGGCTGAGCAGATTCCCTAAAGTATTGAACATAGTACAAAATTACCGATTTTTATTCAGATAATAAAGTCTTTGAATGGTTACTATTTATAGGAGTTTTTGATTTTTTCTGTGAGTTTTTTGACTTGTTTTTCTTCTTCATGATTCATTTTTTTTGAAATGAAGCCTTTTTGGATGTTATTTTTATCAATAAGTTGTGGGAAAACTCCTGCTTTCTGATAGTCGAAAACATAACTTTCAGAAATCGCCGGAATAGGAGTGTCGAAGTTGAAGGGATATTTTTTTGAAACATTAAATTTTAAATTTCCTGCTTCAAAAGAATGATACTTTTTGTTTTCGTAGGTTGAAGGTTTGTATAATTGCTTCCATTCAAATTTCCCCATAAATGATGACATTCTGAAGCTGGGAATCAACTGCGTAAGTACGATTGGAAAAGTTAGAAAGCTGATGAAAATTAAGCTTAAAAGAGAGTAGGCAATCATCGATTTTCTTTTTGTGAAAAAATCTAAAAATATTACGAAAATAATCACAAAAAATATATCTATAAAAAATCTATATTGTGCTGAGAATAATAAAACTAAAACACTTTTTATAATCAATGAAATGCAGATAAAAGTGATGATCTTATTTTTTTTAATGAAAGTGAAAATGGTAAAAACAATTAAACTTAGAACAAATAAAATGTTGATCACTGATTTTATTCCATCTAAAAACAGCCAGTTTTTTACATAATCGAATGTTGAGAATTTCTGAATTTCTTCGTAAGAATATTGGTTGTCAAAAGTTTTTTGGATGGCGTATTGAGATGAAGAATTTAACAATTCTACATTGGGTTTCCAACTGAATCCAAAATCAATCATTGAGACCGGGAAAACAGGATAGCCGAATGTCCAGATATTTTTAAAACAAAATAAAAAAAGAATTAAAATTCCTGAAAGGAAGGTTTTAAAATGAGATTTAAGAATAAAAATAGAGTAGAGGAATGTCAAAATCGGCAACCAAATCATTGTTGGCTTTATCGCAAAAACAAAAACCGAAAATGCAAATAGCAGAGAAGTATTTTTATTATTTACTAAAATCTCATTTACTAAAATTAAAGAAAATACAATCACCGGCAAATCAGGACTTGGAGATTGGGAAAACAAGAACAATATTGGAAGAAAACATAATTGAATCCAGCTTTTCTTTTCAATAATGTATATTAAATACATGATTAGTAAAACGGCATTTATTCTTAAAAAAGGATCAGTAAAATTGGAAAATCCAGCCTGAAAAATATGCCAGATAGACATCTGCCCAAGCACAAGATCAAGGTTTGAAATGCCTTTTACCAAACCATATTCCCGCAGCCATTGTATGCTTGGTAAGTAATATCCAAAATGGTCTAAGATATAAGGATAAAACGAGCTACAGAACAAAATGATGAATAAATTTACAGTAAATAGAAAAATATCTTTCTTTGAGAATTTATGAAATTTCAGGAATAGTTTCTCTTTAAAAAAGTAAAACAATCCAATTAAGATTGTTGGAATTTCAATAAATATATTTAATGGAATAAAGAAAGAAAGGACCGTCCAAATCATGCTGATTCCGAGAATTCCAAATATCAATTTTCCTGAAATTCCTTCAAAAAGCTGTTTGTTGAAAATGATTTCAAGAAATTTCCCCCAACCTAAAAGAGTGGGAATAATGATAATTGAAGTGAGTAAGATGAAAAGCATAAAAAAGATTGCCTAAAAATAAGCAATCTTTTTAAAGTTTTTGAAATGATTTATCTATTTTGGCTGTACTCGCCCACTTTTTCTATCCTGTGATCTACCCAAAGTATATCCTGTTGCACCACCAATGATACCACCAACTACGGCACCACCACCACGGTTTTTCTTATTAACAATGGCTCCTAGTGCAGCTCCACTGACTACGCCAATTGCTGTACCTTTTGCAGCTTCACTGATTCCTTTTTTCTTAGCAGTAGTTCCTTGTGAAGAACCGCCTCCGTTGCTTGTAACACTATTATTAGAAGAAGGAGTGTCTCTGTACACCGTTCTTGTTTCTCTTATTACCTGTGGTTTTGCAGCTGCTACAGCTGCTTTTTCTTTCTGAACCTCTGCAATACTATCTGTTCTTTTTTGAGTTTCATATGCGAATCTCTCTTTCTCAATTGCTAATTTTTGCTTTTCTATTTCAAGTTGTCTTGCCTGAAATTCTATTTTTTGTTGTTCGAGCGTCTTTTCTGCAACTTGATCGTCTTTTTTACAGGCTGTGAGTGTAATTACCGACACAAGTCCTGCTAACAATATATTTTTCATAACTCAAATTTTAAAAATTGATTAAACTTTACAGTTTTCTAATGTGGTATGTTCAATTATGAAGCCAAGTTTTAGTTAAGTAAATGTTAAAGTTTTAAAATTCTTTGTTCTAGAGACTTAGCTAAGGTATAATTGAAAATAAAAAAACTCCAATCGAAAGATCGGAGTTTTTTACGAGGTGCCTAGCGGATTCGAACCGCTGTAGATGGTGTTGCAGACCACTGCCTAGCCGCTCGGCCAAAGCACCATTTTTAGGTGGTGCAAATATAGAATTTTTTCTTATTCAAACAAAGTTTTCACGCTATTTCTTTCTTTCCAAGATCTTCAATATCGCTTTTAGTCTGTTTTTCAGCCTCATAATTTTTGATGCTGATCACTCTTGTATCACTCCAGCTGTCGTGCCATCCATTCTCACCTAAAAAAGAAAGCCCATCAAATGGTACAAGTCTGCAAATGTTTCTTATCAAATAATCTCGCACCGTTGGTTCTGTTCCGTCTGTCATGATTACTTTAGTTCCTATTACAAACTTTCCTATACTTCTTCCTTTCGTAAAATATTCCAACAAGAAAATATAAATGAAAAAGATAATATTTGTCATAACAATATCTGCAAGCCTACCTATTCCTTCGAGTTGGTCAAATAATTTTGTAAAATAATAAATCCCCAGAATCCCGTCGATAAGACCTCCAATGATAGCAAAAGCAAAAAAGAACATATTAAAAACGATTCTATCAATCACAATGCTTCCAAGTCTTGCCCATTTTGTAGCTCTATGTCTGTCGATTATTTGTAAATATTTTCTCATAGTTTTATTTTGGTTTTTAGTTTTATAATAGATTTTAAAATCCTTTTAAGATAAATCTTAAATTCGCATTGGTATCAATCACAGCAGTAATTCCGGAATCGTTTAAGAGAATCTGATGTGGTTTTAGATTGGATACTTTTCCTGTCATTTTCAGACCTTTGTAGTATTCTTTGTTAAAAGCTTCTTCGATGCTTTTTTTTGATGTAGTTTCCAATTCAGCGGTAGGAATTCCGTATTCGTCTTCAATCATTTTTACAATTTTTCCTTTGAAAAGAGAAGTGGCTAATTTCTGAAGGATGTTGGATGTTTTAAGCTTAAATTTTGTGTCCGAAAGTACTATTTTTCTTTTAGTTTCGTCATAAACAGGAATACCCGAAATAAAAGCTGTTCCTTTCACATAACCTTCCGTATCGGCTTCTATCATAATTCGGTTTGCTTCGCCGTATACTTTGATATCCGAAATTTTCACCTTAGAATCTCTGATGTCAAATTCTTTATTTAGAAAAGTTTTTTTGGCGATATTTGTAGCTTCAGAAAACGGAATATTCGCAGTGGTCTGCAACACAAACTGGTCTGCTAGTAACGGAATGAAATTAAAATTCATCATTGCTTTTGCGGGTTGCGAAGCTTCAGGTTTTGTTCCTGTATAAGTCTCGGAGAAAATATCGATACCGATATTGGTGTCAATTTGATTTCCATAGAATTTTAAAGGAGTGATATTGACGTTTATTGGAGTGATTTTTAACCAGGTATTATATTCTTCAGAAATATTAAAAGGTTGAGAAAAAGCATTCCAAGCTAAAACCGCATACTGTTGGAAATTCAGTTGCGAAGCCATTTGCTGATCAATAGTTTTGCAGAAATTGTATTGTTGCTCTTTCAGGCTTTTCTCAACAAGAGAGGTGATAGGAATTTCAACTTTTCCGAAATCCAAAACAGGTTTTTTCACCCATTTAAAGCCTGTTGGCTGAGTAAAAGTGGTGATAGACCAGTTGTTTTTGAAATCTAATGTAGTTTTAAAATACATTACCGTTTCAAAAGTTGTCTCCTGATACGTGTAGACTCCCAATGTTCCGATACCTTTTTTTGCCCAAATTTTTAACGGAACTTCAATCAAAATGCTTTGATTTGTACTTCCAACCAAGCGTATTGGCCGGGTTTTCCAGACTTTTACTTTAAATTGGTCATTATCATTGTCTGTGTAAGAATCATCCTGAAAAATCAGATCTTTTACCGAGGCATTGATCATATTGCTGATTTCCGACAGTGGAAGAGTGACCGGCATCGTAATGCTCGATTTTATTTTCGGAAAATTATAAATGGCATCGCCGGACGTATTGCTCTGTCCAAAAATACCAATGGACAGCAATAGAAATAATATGTTGAATATCTTCACCGTGTTTCTCTTTTTTAAAACTGAAAATTACTCATTTTCTGTAATTCCGCCTAATAAAAAACTTTTTTCAAGTTCAATACTTGCCCCTTTCATTTCCCCTTTCATGGGCGGACTGGTTTTGGTGATTCTTAATTTGATGTAAGAAATCTGATTGAATTTTTCGTTGATTTTAGTAATGATTCTCCCAGCAACGTGCTCAAGCAATTTAGATTTGATCTTCATCTCGTCATGAATGATATCATTAATATCTGCATAGCTTATTGTGTCATTCAAATCATCGGAAGCTGCAGCATCCCACAAATCTGTATGAATTTCTGCATTTAAAATATAGTATGTCCCGACAATGTTTTCTTCCGGAAGAACGCCGTGATAGGCGTAGATTTTCACGTCTTCCAAAAATATTTTGCTCATGATTTTTTTTATATAGGCAAAAATATTATATTTAATAACTAAACAAATCAAATAAATATGAAAAATCTAAAAAAATTAAACAGAGAAAATTTAAAATCAATTAATGGTGGTGCAGTTTGTAATGCAAATTGTCCTCCCGGACCTTACGGCCCAGGTCCTGATTTTCCAAGTTCATGTGAAGCATACAATGCTTTGCCAAAATGTTGCCAATCTAAAGTTTTAGTACATATGGATTGCGTAAATGGAGGAGTTTCATAACTGTAAATATTTTTCTTCAGTGAAAAAAAATAGCTGTCTCAATTTTGAGACAGCTATTTTTTATTTAATACTTTTCGAAAGATCAAGCATTGCCTCAATAGGTTTCAATGCTCTCAGTCGAAGCTCTTCTTCAATGATAATCTCCGGAAGTTCATATTTCATACACAGGTACAATTTTTCCATTGTATTTCTTTTCATGTAAAAACATTCTGAGCAGTTACAACTTTCGTCAAAAACTAAAGCAGGAATCAATTCTTTATGTGGTGCACGTTTTCTCATTTCATGAAGAATTCCTTCCTCAGTTGCGATTATGAATTTCTGACAGTCGTCTTTTTCAACAAAATTTAAAAGTGCAGAAGTCGAACCGATGAAATGAGCTAGTTTTAAAACTGCTTCTTCACTTTCTGGGTGTGCAATCATTTTTGCATCTGGATTATCTGCCAACTGTTGCGCGATTCTTTCCATTGAGAAAGCTTCGTGTACGATGCAGCTTCCGTCCCAAAGAATCATATCACGTCCGGTTTTTTTAGATAAATATCTTCCTAAATTTTTATCTGGAGCGAAAATAATAGGCCTGTCTTTCGGTAAAGCTTCAATCACCGTTTCAGCATTTGAGCTTGTTACAATAATGTCACTTTCTGCTTTTGTTTCAGCATTACAGTTGATGTAGGTTGCAATCAAAGCGTTTGGGTGCTGCTCACGCATTTTTCTCAAACCTTCTCCTGAACAGCCGTCTGCCAAAGAGCATCCTGCCATTGTATCAGGAAGAACAACTTTCTTCGTTGGGTTCAGAATTTTTGCAGCTTCAGCCATGAAGTGCACTCCGCAGAATACAATCATATCGGCTTCTGTATCTTTTGCCTGCCTTGCCAATTGAAGAGAATCTCCCAGAAAATCAGCAATATCCTGAATTTCTCCCGGTTGATAATAATGCGCCAGAATAACGGCGTTTTTTTCTTCTTTCAGTTGGAGAATGGCTTTTACTAAGTCTTCTCCTTGAGGAATCGCAATATCTTTCAAATCTAAAAATCCTTTTACTGGAAGTGTAGATTTAGCTTTTTCTAATGTTTCGGTACTCATGTCGACCTGTGTTTTTCTTTTTATAGAAGTTAGATTTTAGAAATTAGAAGTTAGCAATTAATCCCAAGTTACTGGTGTTTTTTACTAACTTCTAATCTCTAACTTCTAGTTTCTCCTATAAAACTTTTTATTAAACTTTCTATTTCTATTTTTGCTTGATCCAAATCGCTGTTAATCACGATTTCGTCAAATTCTATGGCGTAGGTTAGTTCTTCTTCAGCTTTTTCTACGCGGGTTTTTATGGTTTCGGCATCATCGGTGTTTCTTGAGATCAATCTTCGTTCCAATTCGGCAATCGAAGGTGGTTCTATGAAAATGGATAATGCTTTTTCACCAAAATATTTTTTTAATGAAATTCCGCCTTTTACGTCTACATCAAAAATAACAACTTTTCCCTGATTCCAGATCTTTTCTACCTCAGATTTTAAAGTTCCATAGTATTTATCGGTATAAACTTCCTCAAATTCTACAAAAGCCTCTTCAGCAATTTTCTGTCTGAATTCGTCAGGCGAAATAAAGTGATAATCAATTGCATGAATTTCACTTCCTCTCGGCTGTCTCGTTGTACATGAAATGGAAAATTCCAATTCAGGAATTGCTTCCAGAGAGTGTTTTACCAATGTCGTTTTTCCACTTCCCGACGGCGCTGAAAATATGATAACCTTATTCATTTTTTAGTTATGAATTTTAAATTATGAGTTTTGAAATCTGCAAAGCGATTTATAACTCATCATTAATAATTTATCACTCTTATAAAACGTTTAACGTCTGTTCTTTTATTTTCTCCAAATCATCTTTCATCATCACGACTAATTTCTGAATTTCAGAGTGATTGGCTTTTGAACCTAAAGTGTTGATTTCTCTTCCGATTTCCTGTGAAATAAAACCTAATTTTTTTCCATTGAAATCTTCATTTTCCATCACTTCAGAATAATATTTCAAGTGCTGGGAAAGTCTTACTTTTTCTTCCTGAATATCTAATTTCTCAGTAAAATAGGCCATTTCCTGATAGAATCTTGTTTCGTCAACGTTTTCAAACTCTTTTAAAGTTTTTATATAACGTTCTTTCACCGCATCAATCCTCACTTGCTCGTAAGGAACGACCTCTGCCAAAGATTTATCGATATTTTTAATGTTTCGTTCTAATTCTTCATGAAGAATTTTCCCTTCAGTTTTTCTGAACTCCTGGAATTTATCAACGGCGTTATTTACAATTTTCGCCAAAGATTCCCACTCACCTTCAGTTAATTCGTCCGGTCTTGAAGTGATCGCATCCGGAAGTCTTACCGCCATTTTCAGGTATTCAAAATCCGGTCCGTCAGAAGCGATATTTTTAAGCTCATTCATGTAAGAATCGATCAAACTTCTGTTGATTTTCACATCGTTTGTTTCTTCAAGATTCTCAATATTGATATAGCAATCTACCTTTCCGCGGATGATTCTATCGTTTAGAATTTTTCTTACTTCAAATTCTTTTTCTTTATATCGTAAAGGAATCTTGATATTCAAATCAAAGCTCTTGCTGTTCAGTGATTTAATATCTATCGAAATTTTTTTTCCTTCAAAAACACCTTCGGCTCTACCGAAGCCGGTCATTGATAAAATCATAGTTTTTTATTGTCGTACAAAGATAAACATTTAATTTAGCAAACTGGAAATATCCGCGATATAGAAGTGAAATTATGACAAGGTAACTAAGATGTTTTTTCACTTTTTAAAATGATTGTAAGCGTATGAAAACATTGATTTCTGTAGTAGGAACTACTGGTATTGGAAAAACGAAACTCGCCATTGATTTAGCTCGCCAATTCAATACAGAAATTATTTCCTGTGATTCCCGACAGTTTTTTAGTGAAATGAAAATCGGAACGGCCGCACCTTCGGAAGACGAGCTTTCGCAGGCAAAGCATCATTTTATTGGTCAGCTTTCGGTAAGAGATTATTATTCTATCGGTCAGTTTGAGCATGATTCTTTGGAATTATTAGATCAACTTTTCAAAAAATATGACATCGTGATTATGGTTGGTGGAAGCATGATGTATGAGAAAGCTGTGATCGAAGGTTTGAATGATTTGCCTGAAGCTAATGACGAAAATCAGAAAAAACTGGAAGCCATCTGGCAAACTGAGGGAATCGAAAAACTTCAGGAAATGTTGAAAGATTTAGATCCTGACTATTATGAAAATGTAGATATTCATAATCAAAGAAGGTTGTTGCGAGCTATTGATGTGATTTGGCAAACCGAAAAAACATATTCTGAAAATATTGCTCATCCAAAAAATCCAAGAAATTTTAAGACTATAAGAATCGGCATTGAGGCGCCAAGAGAAACGATTTACGAAAGAATCAATCTACGTGTTGATAAAATGATGGAAAACGGCTTGCTTGATGAGGCTAAAAATCTGGATGAATTAAGGAAATCTCAGGAAGGAAGAAATTTAGCGTCTCTCAATACGGTTGGTTATTCTGAACTTTTCAAATATTTTGATGAAGAATGGGATCTTGATTTTGCAGTTTCTGAGATTAAGAAAAACTCTAGAAGGTTTGCAAAACGGCAATTGACCTGGTATAGAAAGGAAGAGAATATTCGTTGGGTCAACTATGAAAATGCTTTACAAGAATCTTTATCTTATTTAAATGAATTTGAAAGGAATTCAACGATTTAATTAAACAAAAAAAAGTGCGATCCCGAAAGACCGCACTTCAAACAATATAATTAATTTACTACTTCCATCCGCCACCTAAAGCCCGGTACAAATCTACAATACTGCTTAATCTCTGTCTTTTTACGGACGCAAGATTCAGTTCAGCCTGTAGAGAATTTCCCTGAGCGGTAATCACTTCTAAGTAATTTGCCATGCCTCCTTTGTACAGCATTTCGGCACTTTTAATTCCGTTTTTCAATGTTGTTACTTGTTCACTGGCTTTTTGTTCCTGAACTTTCAAACTTTCATTGGAAACCAATGCATCAGAAACTTCGCCCACTGCATTTAAAACAGATTGACGAAACGCCAAAACGTTTTTCTCTCTCTGAATTTTAGCAACATTTAGATCCGTTTTCAATTGTCTTTTCTGGAAAATAGGCTGAGTCAATCCTCCTAAAACAGAACCGAACAATGAAGCCGGAATTGAAAACCAATTGTCAACTTTAAATGAATTAACTCCACCAGTTGCGGTAATTTTTAACGAAGGATACATATTTGCCTGAGCAATTCCCACCATTGAATTTGATTCTAATAAAACCAATTCCTGCTGACGAACATCAGGACGACGGCTTACCATTGCTGCAGGAAGTCCCGCAGAAATATCCTGTGGCAAAGAAGTGTCAGACATTTCAATAGTTCTGTTGACTTTATTTGGATTTTCACCAACTAAAATACTCAAAGCATTTTCCTGAATGGCAATATTTTGCTCCAGTTGAGTGATCAAAAGTTCTGTCGATTGCTTTTGAGCAGTCGCCTGTTGAACTCCCAATGAAGTTGTATCGCCGCTTTGCCACAATTTTTCTGTGAGAGAAAGGGTATTGGTGCTTAAATCTAAATTTGATTTTGCAATTTGTAATTGTTTGTCAAGCATCAATAAATTATAATACCCTTGAGCAATTGCCGCAACAACCTGTGTCTGAATCGCTTTTGTCGCTTCATAAGTTTGCAGATACTGCATTTTTGAAACTTCCTGCTGATTTTTAATTTTCCCCCAAATGTCTGCTTCCCAAGATAAATTAAATGCTGCATTATAATCTTCAACGTGACTTTGACCTAAAAATAAATTTAAGCTTTGTCCGTTCATACTGTTTTTTGAAGGTTTTGAAATCTGCGCAGAAACTCCGAAACCAATATCTGGATATTGAAGATATTTTGCCTGCTTTAGTTTTTCCTGTGAAGAAGCGACTTGTTTTAAGGCAATCTGTAAATCGTAATTATTTTTAATTCCTTTTTCGATTAAATCCTGTAAAATGGGATCATTGAAAAATTGTTTCCACTGCAGGTTTGCAACGCTTGCAGTATCTGCGGTCGCGGTGTATTTGAATGTTTCGGGAAGTTCTGGTTTCGTTTCCTGATATGCCAATTTCGGTACACAAGAAACTGCACCTAATGCAATCCCAAAAGCGATGATTATGTTTTTTACTCTTTTCATAAGTCTATTTATTTAAATTGATCACAAAACTTTGAGTGGTAAGCAAAGTTGTCTTTAGTAGGAGATAATACCTTACTTGTTTTAGAAAATCTTAAAAATTAAATTTGAAGAAAAATTTTTGTACGAATTTCAAATCTCAAAGTTTTGTTAATCATTTTTTATTAATGTGCTGTTGCCAAAAGTTCTTCCTCCAATTTTTGTTTTTGAAGCCTTTTGTTTTTTCGGCTTGGCATTTTTTCATGTAAATACTGGAAGATCACGTACATTACCGGAATAATGAAAATCCCGAAGACAACTCCTGTAAACATTCCACCAACGGTACTGATTCCGATGGAGTGATTTCCTTTTGCTGCGGCACCTTGAGTCCAAACTAACGGTAACATACCGATGATGAAGGCAAATGAGGTCATCAGGATAGGTCTTAAACGTAATCTTGAAGCCTGAAGAGCAGATTCGATCAATGTTTTTCCTGCTTTTCTTCTTTGAACGGCAAATTCGACAATCAGAATCGCATTTTTCGCTAACAATCCGACGAGCATGATTAATCCAACCTGAACATAAATATTGTTATCAATTCCAGCCAATCCTGTGAAGGCGAATACTCCGAAAACCCCTGTGGGAATGGTCAGAATAACCGCAAACGGAAGGATATAACTTTCATATTGTGCAGCTAACAGGAAATACACAAATATGATACTTAACAAAAATACAAAAGCAGTCTGTCCACCGGTTTTGATTTCTTCACGGGTAATTCCTGTCCATTCATAACCATATCCACGAGGAAGTGATTTTTGGGCAACTTCTTCTACGGCTTTAATAGCATCTCCGGTACTGTAGCCAGGTTTTGGAGTTCCGTTGATTGTCACGGCGTTGAATAAGTTGTTTCTTGAAACCGTTTCAGGTCCAAAAGTTCTCTTTAATGTTACCAAAGTCTTTACAGGAACCATTTCGCCGGTTTTATTTTTAACATAAATTCCTTCCATAGAATTCGCATCGGTTCTGTAAGGAATATCTGCCTGTGCCATCACTCTGTAGTATTTCCCGAATCTATTGAAATCTGAAACGAAGCTACTTCCGTAATAAATCTGCATGGTCTGCATCAATTCTGTTATAGAAACGCCGAGTTGATTGGCTTTATCAGTATCAACATCAATTGTATATTGAGGATTTCCTGCTGCGTACGTTGTAAAGGCAAAAGCAATTTCCGGTCGTTTCATCAATTCTCCGATAAATGCCTGAGTCGTTGTTCCCAATTGCTCAAAAGAACCGTTGGTTTTATCCTGCAACATAAATTCAAACCCTGAAACGTTACCAAAACCCTGTACGGTAGGGAAGTTGAAGAAGAATGCACTGGCATCTTTTACCTGTGCTACTTTTCCTGTCAAGCCCGCAGCAATCTGATCGGGATCTTTCACTTCGCCACGATCTTCAAAATCTTTCAGTTTAATAAAACCTGCAGCATAAGGAGAAGCATTGGAATTACTGATGAAGTTCATTCCGTCGGCTACCCAAAGGTGATTTTTGGCTTTTTCACCGTTGATGATTTTATCAATCTGTTCAGTGGCTCTGTGCGTTCTGTCTAATGAACTTCCCGGAGGTGTATTCACTGCATACAAAACAAATCCCTGATCTTCTGTAGGAATAAATCCTGTCGGGGCTTTATTGATCAAGAAAACACTTGCCGCTGTGAGTAACGCTAAACCGGTAACCGCAACCCATTTATTTTTAATTAAAAATTTAAGGCTGTAGATGTATTTTCTGGTCATGTTGTTGAAGCTTTTGTTGAAAGCATTGAAAAACTTCGCTCCAAAACCTTTTTTCTGACCGTGATCGCCATGTTCTCCCTGAGGATCATTTAATAACAAAGCACATAAAGCAGGACTTAAAGTCAAAGCATTAACCGCTGAAATCAAAATCGCAATGACTAATGTAAATGCAAACTGTCTGTAGAAAACTCCTGCAGGACCCTCCATAAAACCAACCGGAATAAACACCGCACACATCACCAATGTAATGGAAATGATGGCTCCGGAAATTTCGCTCATCGAGTTTGTCGTTGCCTGCTCGACCGGCATTCCTGTCTGTTCCATTTTCGAATGGACGGCTTCTACGACGACAATCGCATCATCCACCACAATACCAATCGCAAGTACCAATGCAAACAAGGTCAACATATTGATACTGAAACCAAACATCTGAAGGAAAAAGAATGTACCGATAATTGCTACCGGAACGGCAATCGCAGGAATTAATGTAGATCTGAAATCCTGAAGGAAAATGTACACTACAATAAATACCAAAATAAATGCAATCACTAATGTTTCCACAACCTGATGAATTGAAGCATCCAAAAAGTCTTTGGAATTGTACATGATGATAGGCTCAACTCCTTTTGGAAGAGTAGTTTTCATTTGCTCAACCTGCTTTTCAATATCAGTTAAAATTTCATTTGCATTAGAACCTGCAGTTTGTAAAATTGCAAATCCTGCGACAGGTTTACCGTCCATTCTGTTGGCTGCGGTGTACGTGTAAGAGCCGAATTCTACTCTTGCAACATCTTTTAATCTTAAAAAAGAACCGTCACTGTTCGATTTAATGGCGATGTTTTCGTAGTCTGCATTTTTGTTTAATTTACCTTTATATTTTAAAATATATTCGTAAGTTTCCTTGCTTCCCTGTCCCAAACGTCCCGGTGCTGCTTCAAGATTGTGATCTTTTACTGCTGCTAAAACTTCCTGTGGAGAAAGATTGTTGGCAGCTAAACGGTCTGGTTTCAACCAAAGTCTCATCGAATAATCTCTCGTTCCGAAAACCTGAGCTTGAGCAACTCCCGGGATACGCTGTATCTGTGGAATGACGTTGATTTTTAAATAATTCTGTAAGAAAAGTTCGTCATATTGTTTCGGGTCGTTACTTGATAATCCCATAAACATGATCATACTGTTTTGAACTTTCTGAGTCGAAATTCCCGCCTGAACAACCTCTTGCGGAAGTTGGCTCATCGCTTTCGAAACACGGTTTTGAACATTTACCGCTGCATTATCAGGATCTGAACCTTGCTTGAAAAATACACTCAAGGTCATCGATCCGTCGTTACTTGAGTTAGACGTCATGTACGTCATGTTCTCAACACCGTTCACCGCTTCTTCAATAGGAACAGCAACGGAACGGGCGACAACTTCTGCATTCGCTCCCGGATAAAATGCCGTCACCTGCACACTTGGTGGCGCAATATCGGGAAACAGCGTAATCGGAAGGTTGAAAACCGACATCGCTCCCAACAGCAACAATATAATGGAGATAACCGTAGAAAGTACCGGTCTATCTATGAATTTTTTTAACATAAGAAGTTTATTTTTTAATGTTGTTTAAACGCTTTTCTGACTTTTGTATTAAAAGTTTAAACGCTTTTTACAAAGGTCTTGCTCTTAAAAGACTGTCAGAAGAAATCGCTTTCGGCTGAATGGTAACTCCATCTTTCAACGCTCCGATTCCTGTGTAAACGATTTTGTCACCTGCGGCAACTCCTTCAGAAATAAAGTAATAACTTTCTGTTTTTCCTGAGATCGTTACAGGTTTTGAGGTTACTTTTTTATCCTTCCCGACTACATAAACGTAGACTTTATCCTGTATTTCAAAGGTTGATTCTTGAGGAATAACAAGTGTGTTGGCAAATAATTGCGGCATACGAACTCTACCTGTATTTCCTGTTCTCAACGCTCCGTTTGCATTTGGGAATACTGCACGAACGCTGATTGCACCTGTGGTTTTATCAAATTGTCCGTCAACAATGCTCATTTTACCTTTTTCAGGATACGTGGTGTTATCTGCGATAACTAAATCTACCATCGGCATATTTTTCAGTTTTTCGTTTAGGGTTGCTCCCGGATATTTTTTCTGGAAACCAATAAAATCCAATTCGCTTAAAGAGAAGTAGGCATAGATTTCACTGATGTCTGATAATAAAGTCAACGGATTAGCATCTGTTCTTGAAATCAAGCTTCCTTTTTTGTAAGGAATTCTTCCGATATAACCGCTTACAGGTGCTGTGATGGTTGTAAATCCTACGTTGATTCTGGCTCCGCCAACTGAAGCTTTTGCTTGTGAACCTGCTGCAACTGCTGCTGCATAATTGGCTTTTGCAGTTCTCAGTTGTACATCAGAAACTACTTTTGCAGCAACCAATGGCTGAAGTCTGTCAACCTCAACCTTAGCTTTCTGAATATTGGCATTAGCAACCTGTAAATTAGCATTTGCCATATTCATCTGCTCTCCATAAGCCCTTGAATCTATTTTGAATAATGCTTGTCCGGCTCTTACATAAGCACCTTCTTCTACATAAATTCTATCTAAATATCCATCAACCTGTGAACGGATTTCTACATTATTTTTTCCTTCCAATGCGGTTGGGAATTCTTGGTAAATAGTTGCTGGTGAAGTAGTAACGGTAAATACCGGTAATTCTGGAGCGGGTGGAGCAGCATTAGTGCCTTCTGCCGCTTTTGTGCAACTTTGTAAAAAAATGATACTCGATATAAGTACGATTAATTTTGCTTTTGCGGTTGTTTTCATTTTAAGTTTTATTTTTTTAATGAAGTGTTAGATTAAGTAATGTTGTTTTAATTTTAAATTATGTTATATTTTCTAACAGTGTTAATACTTTTGCTAAAAAAATACATAATTTTAATTGGTGGATCAGCTTGTCGTTTCCATGATTACAATTTTTAAATTAAGTTTTTTGGTTTATGAATTATATTACATGTGTTATTTTATCTAACACTGTTAATGATATGGGAAAAAAATTGCCAGAAATAATGTAAAGAAGTTATGTTTCATTTTTAAAGTTTTTTTAATTTAATTAATAGATTAATGTTAATTATTCCGTGTTACTTTTGCTAACGGTGTTAATTTTTAGTTCAAAAAAAAATTTACAATGATTTAATAAAAGCCGAAACCGTTTCGTCTAATGTTGTTTTATTCATTGTTGAAGGGATGTCATCATTTCTCATCATCATAATCGAGATCAGTCCGTGAACTGCTGAAAACAGAGCATGAGAAGAGTGACAAGCATTGTTCTCATTTGAACCTTTCTTCTTTATAATTTCAAAAGTACAGTCGTAAAGCATATCCTGGAAAGACGAAAATTCTTCTTTCATCAAACCTTTTCCGCTACACTGCATTCCAAGACCGAACATCAATTGATAATATTCTTTATTCTTAAAAGCAAAATTCCAATAAGCATCTACAATTGCTGTCAATTGATCTTCGGGAGTTTCGTGTTTTTTCTGAGCTTTCAGTAATTCTATCTGCAAACAGTGAAACCCATTGATAGAGATTTCATATAAAATCGCTTCTTTGTTTTCAAAGTGATCGTAAACAACCGGAGCGCTATACTCAATTGCATCAGCTATTTTACGGATAGAAAGCGAAGCCCAACCGTCAGCTTTAGCCAAAGTGAATGCAGCCTGCAAAATATTTGCACGGATAGATTCTTTTTCTCTTTGACGACGTTCATGTAAACCCATGATTTTTATTTTACTAACAGTGTTAGCAAAACTACAAACATTTAACCATACCAACCAAATAATTTTTAACATTTAACTTCTAACGAAAGACTTTGAGTAGCTTTTATAATTTGCCGAATACTTACAGAATGGGAGTTGGAGTAAGTTATTTTTGATTATTGTAAAAATTAATAAATTAAATAGCCTAACTCAATTAGATTATTGTTTTAGCAACAACTAAAAGAAATCTTTATCTTTGTAGACAAATAAAAAGATATGAATACTCCCTCAAATATGTTGGCATTAGGCACAAAAGCCCCGTTTTTTGAACTTCCTAATCCTTCAAAAAGCAATGAAATTCAGTCATTAGATGATTTGAAAGGTGAAAAAGGTACATTGGTAATTTTTATGTGCAACCATTGTCCGTTTGTGCTTCATGTTATCGATAAGTTGACAGAATTGTATGAAGATTATAATGAGGCGGGAATTGAATTTATTGCGATCAACTCAAATAATGTTGAAAAGTATCCTGCAGATTCTCCGGAGAAAATGATTGAATTCCAAATTGAGAGAAATTTTGATTTTCCTTATTTATATGACGAAAGTCAAGCGATTGCGAAAGCTTATGATGCAGCTTGTACTCCGGATTTCTTTTTCTTTGATGATAAATTAGATCTTGTTTACAGAGGTCAGATGGATGATTCAAGACCAGGAAATCATAAAGAAGTGACTGGTGAAGATTTGATTATTGCTTTTGAAAACCTTTTGATTGGCGAGCCACAGGAAGAAATTCAACGTCCAAGTATGGGATGTAATATTAAATGGAAATAACTTTTCATTATTTAAAAAAGCTGTTCAATTTTGAGCAGCTTTTTTTATTCTAAAAATGTAGCTTTAGCCTCAACCTTCAAATCTACATTGACTTTATTGTGTGAGAAATTCTTCATAAACTCTGAAGGTGTTTTTTCTGTATATTTTTTAAACATTCTGTTGAAGTAAGTTACATTGTTAAAGCCGCAGCTGTAACTGCATTCCGAAATGCTTTTATCCTGCGCCATCAACAAGCATGCTTTGTTAATGCGATACCGATTCACAAATTCAGTAAACGTGATTTGGGTTGCTTTTTTAAAAAAATTACAGAACGCCGGAAGCGTAAGATTTGCCAGTTTTGCGATATCTTCAATATTAATTTCTTTGTCGTAGTTGTGTTCTACAAACGTGAAAATATTTTCCAGTCTTGTTTTGTTTTTTGAAATGATGGTGTAGGGCATAATTTCGTTATTCAAAAGCTCATAATCTTTAGATTTTGAAAGCTCAAAAAGGATTTCTAACAACAGTAAATATCTTTTATAACCTTCAGATTCCAGCATCAGCCTTAGTTTTGGAATCATTACTTTTTTTATTTTCCTGTGAAATTTTATACCATATTTTGAAAGCTCCAATAAATCTTTAATAGATCTTGCTTCAACTTCCTGCTCTGGAAACTGCAAAATTTCCTGTCTGAATTGTAAGACAATTTCTTCATGCGGATCAATAGAATTTAAACCAAATCCGGAATGCGGAATATTTGAGCCGATTAATACCAAATCACCACTCGTATAATTGCTTTTATGATAACCAACGTGTCGCGTCCCGCTCCCGGAAATTACACACACGAGCTCAATTTCCGGGTGATAATGATATTCCCATTTGAATTCGGAGATGGGCGAGTTGTTGTGAATCGTGCGAAAAGAGCTCTTTTCATCAGGGATTACTCGTTCGAACGTGACTTTCATTTAATTAATGGTATTTTGTTTCCTAAAATAAGAATTATATTAATATAGTTCAAATATTCATTTACTATGTTAAATTAACGTTAACCGAAATGCTTCTATCTTAGCCACCAAGAAATTAATTAATGAAAAATTTCAACATCAAGGCGGTTCTATTTTTAAACTATTTCGTTTTTGCGATTCTTTTGAATTCGGTAGGAACGGTGATTTTACAAATGCAGCAAAATTTCGGAATTTCAAAATCTTCTGCAAGTGTTCTGGAAGGTTTTAAAGATCTTCCGATCGCAATTTGCTCATTTATTTTAGCATCGTTTTTACCAAAAATTGGAATTAAAAAATCAATGTTAATCGCATTGTTTCTGGTAAGCTGTATGTGTTTTGTGATGCCGTTTGCGAATGACTTCTGGTTTTTCAAATTATTATTTACCATTGTCGGGATTTCTTTTGCTTTAATTAAGATTTCGGTTTTCACCTCCATCGGATTGGTGACAAATACAGATAAAGAACACTCAAGCTTTATGGGTTATCTGGAAGGGTTTTTCATGATTGGCGTTTTGGTAGGGAATGTTTTATTCAGTCTGTTTATCGATGATCTTGATCCCAAATCTACGCATTGGCTCAAGGTATATTGGGTTTTAGGTGGACTTTCTACATTATCTTTTTTGTTTTTATTCTTCACAAAACTGAATGAAACTGAAGCGAAAAGTGAGAAAACAGACTTGCTGGGAGATTTAAAAAACAGCATCAGCTTATTCAGCTACAAAAAAGTATTGTTCTTTTTGCTGTGTGCTTTCCTTTTTGTTTTGGTGGAACAAAGTTTCCAGACCTGGACGCCGACTTTTTATAAAGAAATTTTAAAAGTTCCGACTTCGATGTCTATTCAGGCAGGAGCGGTTTTGGCGGGAGCTTTTGCGTTAGGAAGATTTTTATCAGGGTTTTTCTCTAAGAAATTCAGCTGGATTTATGTGGTTTCGTTCTGTGTAGTTGGCTTCGCAATAAGTATCCTATTGGTTTTACCACTAACTCATAATATTCATATTACCACAAATACCAATTGGTTCAACGCTCCGCTCGTTGTGTATTTATTTCCATTAATGGGCGGATTGTTGGCGCCGATTTATCCAAGTATCAACTCTGTAATTTTAGCATCAATCCCGAAATATTTACACAGTGCAATGGCAGGTTTGATAGTAGTTTTTTCCGCAATCGGAGGAACAGTAGGTTCTATTATAACTGGTTTTGTGTTTCAGGAATTCAGCGGACAGCAGGCGTTTTATCTTTCATTAATCCCGCTTTCGTTGTTAATTGTTTCCGCGATTATTATGAATAAATTAAAAATAAATCCTAAAAAATAAAGATGAATAATCAACTATATATCAACGAAATTCAGACTCTTTTTGATGAGGTTCAAAGGTCTCAAATTTTTGAAGACCAAAAAACAATGACGGATGCAGTTCCATTATTTTCTGTTGCTGAAATTAATTCTAAATATGAAAATGAAAAAAATGAAGAAGGTTTTGATTTAAAACAATTTGTATTGTCAAATTTTGATTTTTTGGGAACTAAAATTTCAATTACCAGAGAAACTCAATTGCAAATTGATGAGCATATCGAAAAGCTTTGGGACGAATTGACAAGAACGGCTTACGAGGAAAAAGGAACTTTATTGAAACTTCCAAAACCGTATGTAGTTCCGGGAGGTCGTTTCAACGAATTTTTCTATTGGGATAGCTATTTTATCATGTTGGGTCTACAGGTTTCAGGAAGGGTGGAAATGATGGAAAATATTATTGAAAACTGTTCTTATTTAATTCAAACTGTTGGATTTGTGCCGAATGCGAGCAGAACTCATTTCCTAAGCCGTTCTCAACCGCCCTATTTTTCATTAATGGTTGATTTGCTTTTTGAAACAACAAAAGACGAAAATATTTACATCAAATATCACGACACTTTAGAAAAAGAATATATTTTTTGGATGAATGGCGAAGCAGATTTAGAGAATGGTTCAAGTATAAAAAGAGTAGTAAAAACCAATAATGGAGATGTTTTAAACAGATATTACGACGCAGAAAACGAGCCTCGTCCTGAAAGTTATTTAATTGATATTGAAGACAGTGAAAATGCTGGCGAAGAATTTTACAGAAATATAAGAAGTGCCTGCGAATCAGGTTGGGATTTTTCCAGCAGATGGTTTGCAGACGGAGATACAATTCAGACAATTGAAACTTTAAATCTTGCTCAGATTGATTTGAATTGTCTTTTATGGCATTTGGAAAGCACTTTAGCAAAATCTTCATCACTTCAAAATTTAGCTGAAAAAGAAACCTATTATTCAGGAAGAGCAGCGAATAGAAGACAGATGATCGACAAATATTTCTGGGACGAAAATTCAGGAACTTATAAAGATTATCACACGAAAAAAAATACAACAACACCGTCCGAACATATTGCGGCTCTTTATCCTCTATTTCTTGGTTTAGCGAGTGATGAGCAGGCGAAATCTGTTGCTAAAAATATTAAAGAAAAATTTCTTTATCAGGGTGGATTGGTTACTACGACCAAAAAATCAGGTCAGCAATGGGATTTTCCAAACGCTTGGGCACCATATCAATGGCTAGGTTTTCAATCAATGAAAAATTACGGTTTTGATGATTTAGCCGAAAAGATTAAAAACAATTGGTCTTCAAACGTTGAAAGAGTCTATAGAAACACCCGGAAATTAATGGAGAAATACAACGCTTTAGATATAGAAACTGTTGCCGGAGGAGGAGAATATCCTAATCAGGACGGCTTTGGGTGGACGAATGGTGTTTATCTTAAATTAAAAAATAATTAAACAAACTATATAAAAACAATTTGGCTATGAAAAACAAATCAATCTTTTTGCTTGCCGGAATTGCTACGCTTTATTTCAATAATACGTATGCACAAGAAACTCCACAGGATTCTACAAGAACTGCATCTATTGACCAAGTGGTCATCACGGGTAACTCCAGACCAAAACCAAAAATCGAATCGAGTACAGCGATTTCTACTTTCAGTGCAAAAGAAATTCAGAAACAAAACCCGATCAGTGCTGCTGCTTTATTGCAGAGAGTTCCCGGTTTTGCGGTTGAAACTTCTGGTGGTGAAGTAGGAAATAACCTTTTCGCAAGAGGGATTCCTTCTGCCGGAGCTTATGAATTTGTACAGGTTCAGGAAGATGGTCTTCCGGTTTTTGAAGACGGAGCTTTGCAATTTGCGAATGCAGATAATTTCTTCAGAGTAGATAATTCTGTGAACAGATTAGAAGCTTTGAGAGGAGGTTCAGGATCTATTTTTGCAACCAATTCTCCGGGAGGTTTAATCAACTTTATTACAAAAGAAGGTGGAAACGATTTCAAAGGAACTGCAAAATTAGAAACAAGTACTTACGGTTTGATGCGTACAGACGTCAATGTTGGCGGAGCTTTAGTTCAGGATAAATTATTCTTCAATGTTGGTGGTTTTTACAGAACAGATGACGGAATCAGAAAAACAGGTTTTAAAGCGAATCAGGGCGGACAGATCAGAATGAATCTGAAATATGTTTTCGATAAAGGATATGCTAAAGTATATTACAAAAAATTAGACGACAGAAATACGTTTTATCTTCCGATTCCTTTGGTGCAAAACGGAAATGATTTAAAAGAATTTAACGGATTTGATGCTAATTACGGAACGTACAGCTACAGGAATATCAGCCAATTAAATATCCCACAAGCGGGTGGAGGGTTTTTCAGCAGAAATTTAGAAGACGGAATTCATCCGAAAGTTGATGTTTTGGGGGCTGAATTTAAATATGATTTAGGTGGAAATTTCTCTGTTTTAAATAAAACAAGGTATACTAATATCGACATGAATTATACCGGAATTTTCCCAGCAGGCGGACCTAAATCAAGTGCTGAATTTGCCAAAGATTACGGAATCACAGGTAATAATTTCCAGTATTCATCAGTAAGTTCTGATGCAGTTATGAATCCGGCTTATGTGCAGAAATTAGGTTTCTGGGCTATCGATAAGCAGATGAATAATTTTGTGAATGACTTACAGTTCAGCTATAAATTTGATAAAGGAAATGTAACGGCAGGTTTCTATAAATCTAACTGGAAATCACATCAAAACTGGAACTGGAGCAATATTTTAGCAACAGCTTCAGATAAACCGGAACTCTTAAATTTAGTTGATACTTCTCTTGCGCCAACCAGTACAGGTTATTCTAAAACATACAACGGAGTTACAGAAATGTCCTTCCTGTTAAGAGATTCTCAGGTTCAGGGAAGTCTGAATGATCTTTATGCGAACTTAGATTTTAACATTACAGATGATTTAAGCTTCAATGGAGGAATTCGTTACAGCCGTGATTTCTATAAAGGATATGGTGTGAACACTACATCAGGAAACTTAAATAATTCTGGTTTAACAACAGACGGAACGCACAGTTTTTTAACAACAACTGCTGATGATAATATGTCAGTTTTGGGCAATAAATTCACGTATTGGAAATATGATGTCAACAGAGTATCTTTCACGACGGCTTTGAATTATAAAATTAACTCTGAAAACGCAGTGTATGCCCGTTTTTCTAATGGTTTCAGATCTCCGAATGAAGAAGCGTATTATAATAATATGATGGATCTTTCAGCAATAAAACCTGTTACGACTAATCAGTTGGAAGTTGGATATAAATATTACTCAAGAACTTTTGATATTGCGGTAATTCCGTTCTATTCTACATTGAAAAACTTATCTTTTACCGATGTTTTCTCTGACGGAACTTCAGAAAACAAATTTGCCAACACGACCAATTTTGGGGTAGAATTAGAGGGTTATGCGAGATTATTTAATAATTTATTGGAAGTGACTTTCAACGGAACCATTCAAAATCCGAAATACAAAGATTTTACAGGAAATAATGCGGACGGATCAACATTTAATTATGATGACAACACCGTAAGAAGAATGCCTAAGTTTTACTTCAATATCGCTCCGGCTGTGAATATCACAAAACAATGGAGAGCGTATGCAAGTGTAAATTATTACGGAAAACGTTTCCAAGACGAAGGAAATACCGAAAAGAATACACTTCCTGCATTTTCAGAAGTAGGAGCGGGAACTTCTTATCAGTTAGGGAAAATCAGATTTGCGGTTGATGGAACCAATATTTTCAACACCATCGGAATTACAGAAGGTGATCCAAGATCTCCACTTACAGGATCGGGAGATATCAGAATGGCAAGACCAATTATGGGTGCAGCTGTAAGAGCTTCGATTACATTGGATTTCTAAACACTTAGTTTTTTTATTTAAATTGATAAAACCGTCAGAGATTTTCTGATGGTTTTTTTTATTTTTTGATGCTGTTTCGACAAATGAAAAATCTGTTTTGTTTATGAGGTATTTTTAATCGAGGGCCTTTATTTTCAAACCATAATTTCTAATGCCTCCATTTTCCTTCAAATTCCCCATTGAAGAATGTGCCGTCGCCTTTTGCTAAGATCTCACAATCTGGAAGCTTACTAGAGATCTTTAAAAGACCTTCAAATGTATAATTGTTGTTCTGAACTTGAATAATAATGTTTTCCATGTATTTTAATGCAGCTAATTTTTTCAAACCATCTTCAGTAATTGATGTTTCCTGAATTTGCAGATTGAGTAAATTTTCTAATTCTATCAGGTGTGAAACGCATTTGTCTGTAAGTTGTGAGTTGCCTTTTAATCGAAGATATTGCAGTGCTCTTAGATTTTTTAAATATTTTATACCATCGTTGGTAATTTCAGTGTCCTGTAAATTCAAATTTTCAATTTTACTGCAATTGGATACATGAGCCAATCCTTCGTCATTGAGGTTTGAATTGATAAAACTGGCAGAGATGAGATTGGGAAACTGTTTCAGATAAGACAATTTCTTGAAATTACTTAAAGATTCTTCCCATTTCAGCAAGAAATGGTCACTGTTTATATCATAGTAATGATTTCCTATTTTTATTGAGTTTTCCATGTAATTTTAACATTAACTATTAATAAAAGGAATAAATACCAAGTCTTTTACAGATATTCTACGAATTATATCTGTCATTATTGTTAATAATATTCAATTTCTCGACTTATCTGTTTTTCATTTCTCAGATCATTCTTGATAAAGATTTTTTCTACCTTGAATATCCAATTATTATATTTGTCATATTCATAGTGATATCTCTTTTCCAAAACACAAATACCGTAATTATCAAACATTTTTATTGATGTAGGATTACCAATTTGGTCATAAATCCACTTTGTTTTTGTTCTAAATTTATCATTAAAAGTCTCCAACATTCCATTTTCATTGTACTCAAAAGTTAGATTTTCTATATAATTACCCTCACGAAATTTAGTTGGTTTGTGTCTAATGTATTTAACGCTTTGCAATCCATCTTTTTCATATGTAAACATGGCTTCATACAAAAGCTCAGATTTGTTTTTTTGGCTAAATGTTTTGGTTTCTAAAAGCCTGAAACAATTGTCAAAAATCATTATCATTTTAGATTGTTCATCTCTATTATTTCTAATATGGGTCTTGTGAATTTTTCCGTTCCTATCAAAATGATATTTTGTAGGCTTGTGCTTTTCGCTTATCTAATTACTATTTGGACTGTTGGAAAATTTTGTAGTTTCTATTTGTTCAAACTCTAAAAATGGGGAATAAGTTACGTCACTTCGAGATGAAATCTTGTTATGAAAATATTTTATT
The DNA here is from genome assembly GCF_022699665.1 of Chryseobacterium aahli. GTDB lineage: Bacteria > Bacteroidota > Bacteroidia > Flavobacteriales > Weeksellaceae > Chryseobacterium > Chryseobacterium aahli. The sequence goes on from NZ_JALDNB010000006.1 coordinate 84,950, forward strand.
TCTTGTACTTTCTCCGGCATTTTCAGGCTGTCTGAAAATAATATGATTTCCTGATAAGCAATTTCATTCTTTATAATTTGATATAATTCTAGGCTCTCTTTAAAATAATATTCACGAGTGTAATTTTCGTAAGGTTCTGAACATATTACTCCACCAGAAATTTTTTGTTCTACTTTGTCTGTTATTTTTTTTATAACACCCTTTAAATCATTAAAAATTGTATATTCTATACGGCTAATCTGATGATTAAACAAGTGAATATGTTTAGCAAGATTATTTGCTTTTACATATTCGTTTTTTAGATAACTTTCAGTATAAAATAAAGGATTGTGGATATTAAGTCCGTTTATATCGAACATGGCTTCAAATATTTATAATTTTTTTATTGCTACCAACGTTTGGATTTACAGATTGCTTAATCTAAACTATATGACAGAATAGAATGTCTTTTTATTTAAAACAATCCGCTTATAACAAAATGCATTTTACATTGATCTAAAAACAACCTGTTTGTAATAAAATGCAATTTACATTTGCTTAAAACAATCTGTTTGTAACAAAATGCATTTTACATTGATCTAAAAACAACCTGTTTGTAATAAAATGCAATTTACATTTGCTTAAAACAATCTGTTTGTAACAAATGCATTTTACATTGATCTAAAAACAACTTGTTTGTAATAAAATGCAATTTACATTTGTTTAAAACAATCTGTTTATAACAAAATGCTTTTATGTTTTATTAAAACGGATCAGTTAGAAGAAAAACAAATTTATAATTTTAAGGATTTTATTTTTACTTAAAAAATGGATTATACTCCTTCTCAAAACCAATCGTCGTTGGATTTCCGTGTCCGGAGAAAACCTGTGTTTCATTATCCAGAACAAAAAGTTTAGTTTTAATTCCTTCAATCAATTGCTCGTAATTTCCCTTGTATAAATCTGTTCTTCCAATGCTTCCTTCAAATAAAACATCACCGGAAATGATGAATTTCTGAGTTTCATTATGGTAAACCACACTTCCAGGCGAATGTCCCGGAACATGATAGATCTTAAATTTTTCGCCGTCGAAATCCAATTCGTCACCTTCGTTTACATATTCTAAATCAACGTTTACTGCAGGAATCTGAAAACCAAATCTTATTCCGCTTGCCTGCAACATATCCAAAACTTCTTTATCATCTTCATGCATTGTTACAGGAACTTTATACGTGTCAAATGCCCATTGCAAACCCAAAACATGATCAATATGAGCATGAGTTAAAATGATTTTTTCAATCTTTAATCCATTTTCTGTGATGAAACCTTCGATTGCTTTGGTTTCCTGCTCGTTCATATTTCCTGGGTCAATCAACCATGCATTTTTGTTTTCATTAAAAAGAACGTAAGTATTTTCACTTGCAAAATTGAACACGAAGGCCTGTATTTGAAACATATTCTGAATATTTTTTTATCAAAAATACAATATTCTTTATAGATTCGTTATCTTCGTCATAATGAAAACGTTGCAGATATTTTTACTCAGTTTAGGTTCTTTAGCTTTCGGGCAGAACATTCAAAGTATTCAGTTGTTTAATCCTCAGACGAATGACGAAACGCCGGTCATCAATATGAATCAGCAGTTGGTTTTGAGTTTTGATGATTTGACTAATTCAAGTACAATTTACAGATACACCATCAAGCATTACGACAGAAACTGGCAGGATGATAATCTTTTCTTCACGGAAATTGCCAATGGAAGCATAAATGCGTTGCTAGATCAATTTGAATATTCTTTCAATACAATACAACCTTACACGCATTATAAACTGAATTTTCCAAACGATAAGATCAGACCGAAAATATCCGGAAATTTTGAAATCGTCGTTTACAAAGACTCTGCAGACAAACCACTTTTTACCAAAAGATTTTCTTTGGTGGAAGATCAGGCGAATTTAGTTCTGAATATTTCAAGAATTGCAGATGCCAGAAATCCGAATATCAATCAAAGGGTAGAGGTGCAGGTGACTTCAAAAGGTGGAGATCTGTCAGGAAATGTGAATTCTATGACATTGAATGTGATGCAGAATAACAATCAGAATATGACGATTACTAATCTTAAACCGAGTTCTACTTTGGGAAGTCAGATTTTGTTTCAGCAGATGAGTATTGTATTTCCCGGAAACAACGAATTTTATTATTTCGATAATAAAAACATGAATATGCCTGCAGATATGGTGCAGGAAACGGGTTTGAAAGATGGGGTTAATCAGACTTATCTTCATCCGGTTTGGGCATATCCTTTAAATTATCAATATCAGCCAGATGTCAACGGAGCATTTTATTACAGAAGAAATGATTTAGGTTTAGAAAGAAATGCAGAAAGAGAAGCGGATTACGCTTGGGTTCATTTTTCGCTAGATTCTGATCCGATGGATAAGGAACTTTATATTGTGGGAGGTTTTAATAATTTTAAAGCAAACAAAGAATCCCAAATGATTTATAATGCAGAAAAGAAACAATATGTCGCAAAAATTTTCCTGAAACAAGGTTTTTATAATTATATTCTCGCAACCAAAGAAGCCAACGGCTCTTTGAATTTTGGAGAAATCAACGGAAATTTCTGGCAGACAGAAAATCTTTATCAGGCATTTTTGTACTATAAACCTTTCGGAAGAAATTATGACGGATTGTTGGGGTATGGGGAATTTAGAACGCCTGTGAGATAATTTGAAATTTCACAAATGACAAAAATTCTTTGAAATAAAAAACCTTACAAATTTCCATTTGTAAGGTTGCTGTTTTAAGGTGTACAAGACCTTTACAGATAAAATCAAACTATATAATAATGTCAAAAAAAGTCGTCAATTAAATATCTTTTTTTTAATTCTTAAAAATGGCAGTGATAAAAAGGCTGTCGTTCTCTTCAAACAAATAATGAATGTTGACAGGAAAATTTTCGGTTTTGTATACCTGAATTTCCTTGCTTTTTATATCTAATTTCTCGTTGTTACTTACAATCGTATTGATAGATTCTTTTAAATCATCCAAAAAATATTTGTCTTTATTGTGTTCCTCAGCATTAAAAACCCTCATCAGCATTCGAATGTCATTCTTTGCAATTGATGACAATAAAACTTTCATTACGCACAGATTTTTTCTAATTCTGAAATGCTTTCAAAGAAATCAAGTTTTGTCTTATTGTTTTCAGAGTGAAACTGAATTCTTTGAGAAACTTCATCCAATTGAAATTGTGGAACATTGGATTTTGGAGTTGTATCTAAGTTATCCACGATTCTAATGAAAGCTTCTGCAAGTTCCGGAGTGAAACTTTCAATTTTTCTTTTTAGAATTTCTATACTTGAGTCCATTATTTCTAAATTTTTAAATTGTCCTTATCTTTTGATAGGGTAAAAGTACAAAAAAATATTAAAAAACAAAATTTACCCCTATTAAATTTTAAATTATTTTAAAATAAATGCATTTTTAATTAAAGAGACTGTCTTTTTTAGGGGGTGTTGCTGAAATAAATAAAAAAAGGACATCTGATTGCTCAAATGTCCCATATATTTTTTAAATTAAATTTAAACGAAATAAAACTCGTTCAGTTTTTCCTCACAGAGTGTTTTTACAACATCGATCCATCGGTCTTCATCATTCAGACAAGGAATGTAATGGAAATTTTCACCGCCACCATGCTCAAATTGATGTTTTCCTTCGACTGAAATCTCTTCCAAAGTTTCAAGACAGTCGGAAACGAAAGCCGGGCAAACAATCGCAAGGTTTTTAATTCCTTTTTTGCCGATGGTTTCCAAAGTTTCATCGGTATAGGGTTCCATCCATTTATCTTTCCCTAATCTTGATTGGAAGGTTACCATCACTTTTTCTTTTGGTAATCCCAATTTTTTAATCACAGAATTGGTCACATCAAAACATTGATGACGATAGCAAAACTGGTGGCTCGGATTGTTTTCACGAGAGCAACAATCGTTCAAATTGCAGGTATTCGTAGGATCGGTTTTATAAATATGTCTCTCAGGAACTCCATGATAAGAAAATTGTAATGCGTCGAAATTTTCAGGAAGCTTTTCTCTGATGCTTTCTGCAAGACAGTCGATGTAAATTTCTCTGTTGTAAAAAGGCTGGATGTAATTGATTTTAATTCCCGGAAATTTCTTTTTTCTTACTTCTTCTGCTTTTTCAATCACCGTTTCAGTTGTACTCATCGCATATTGCGGGTACAATGGAAATAAAACAATTTCCGTTACACCTTGGTCAGCTAACTTCTGAATTCCGGCTTCAATGCTCGGTTGTGCGTATCTCATCCCGATTTCTACGGGAACGTCAACCAATTTCTGAAGTTTTTTCTGAATTTTCTGAGTGATGACAATCAAAGGCGAACCTTCATCTGTCCATACTGTTTTGTAAGCTTCCGCAGATTTTGCAGGTCTTGTATTTAAAATAATTCCCTGAACCAAAAGTGCACGGAAAAACCATCGGTAATCAATCACTTTTTCGTCCATCAAAAATTCATCAAGATATTCTCTGACATCGGGTACAGAGGTAGATCTTGGTGAACCAAGATTGACTAATAATATTCCTTTCATTCTATATTGGTAATAATTAATGGGTGTGAGTTATATGATTTAGGTAAAATATTACTTATTACCTATTACTCATTACTAATATTTATCCGTTTACTGCCTCTACTCGTTCTACTAAATCCGGTAAAAATTGTTTCAGAATATTTTCTATACCGCCTTTCAGTGTAGCTGTAGAACTTGGGCATCCCGAACAAGCACCCTGTAAAAGCATTTTTGCTGTTTTTGAAGATTCGTCATATTCCATTAAAGATATTTTCCCTCCGTCATTTTCTACTGCAGGAGCAACATATTCATTTAAAATATCAGAAATTTTCTGTTCGTTGTCTGTATAATCTCTGTTGATGATATTCTCAACCGGACTTTCATGTTTCTGAGCGACAATATTTGAAATTTCTCCACCACTTTGAAGATATTCAGCGATAAAACCACGTACAGCCATCATTACCTGATGCCATTCCACAGAATTGTCTCTTGTGACAGCCACAAAATTGTCTGAAATGAAAACTTCTTTAGCAAAATCAAAATCTTTGAAAATAGCCTGAGCCAAGGGAACTCCCTCTGAAGTTTCTCTTGATTTTACTTCCACAAAACCTTCCATCAGCACTTTGCTGGAAACGAACTTCATCACATTAGGATTTGGAGTCATTTCAGCATAAATCTGAATCATTTCTTTTTTCTTTTGAAGGTAAATTCTTGGGTTAGCCAAAAGTTCGTCCTCAATTACATTTTTTAGGTTTTCGGCAATGTGTTCCCATTCTACAGTATCTTGTTTTGCAATCGCAACAAAATTAGCAGTAATGAAAATTCTTTCCACAAAAGGATAATTGAAAACTTCCTGTGCTAAAGGTATTTCTGATATATCTGAATTTCTGTCCAATTCTAAAGACCCTGGAATCAAATTGTAATCAGCTACAAATTTCATCACTTTTGGGTTTTCTGTTGGCTCTATAAGAATAGTATGCATTTTTTCTTTAAATTTGAGATACAAAAATACGGATTTAGAACTTAGAAGTCGGAGGTTAAGAGTTAGATTTTTGCTATCACTGTAATTTACAATTTGTGATTTCATGTTTAATTTTTAATTGGCTCATTATCAAATTTCAAAATAAAAATATGGCTTTAGTAAAAGAACTTTTAGGAAAAGCACCGCAAATCGGAGAAAATACTTTTTTGGCAGAAACCGCAACGATCATTGGAGATGTTGTCATGGGAAAAGACTGTAGTATCTGGTATAATGCGGTCATCAGAGGTGATGTGAATTACATCAAAATGGGAGACAAAGTCAATGTACAGGATAACGCCATGCTACATTGCACTTTCGAAAAATTTCCTTTGGAAATCGGAAATAATGTTTCTATCGGTCATAACGCCATCGTTCACGGATGCAGAATTAAAGACAATGTTTTAATCGGAATGGGTTCTATCGTGATGGATGACTGTCTGGTTGAGGAAAACTCTATCGTTGGAGCAGGTTCTGTAGTGACGCAAGGAACACATATCAAATCCGGTGAAGTTTGGGGCGGAGTTCCGGCAAGAAAGATTAAAGATATATCAGCTGATTTACTTGAAGGCGAAGTAAACAGAATCGCAAATAACTATGTGAAGTATTCTTCTTGGTATAAAGAATAATTTATTCAATTCTTATAAATAAATACAAAAGCTCTGAACTAAATTTTAGTCAGAGCTTTTATTGTATTTAAAACTATTTAGTTACGGATAAATCAAAACCGCTTTTTCGGCTTGACATTTCACGCCCGTAGGTTCTGCTGCCATCATACAATCTGAGGTAATGTTGTATTTCTTATTAAATTCAGACATCTTTTGGGTGTATTCTTCAATTTTAGGAAGAATGGTTGCTTCATTTTTCTTTGGATAAGCAATATATGAAACCGGTCCGCCACAAGCTTTTGTTCCCAAAGGTGAGAATGCCCAATCTGCAGCATTTGTACATTTTTCTTTAGTAACCATTGATTCTATTGAGGCTTTTAGTTTATCTAATTGCGCTTCATCATATTTCTGAGAACTCTCATCTGCAGGTCTTTCTGAAATATCCTTAGGCATTTCCGCTGGATCATTATTTTGTGCAGATTTACACGAAAAGATCGTAAGACTTACAAACAATACAAGTGTAGGGATTTTGATTAACCAGTTTTTCATAGTTAGATTTTTATTTTTTTAAGGTCATCAAATTTCGTTCCTTATTTTCATTTTTCGTAATTTTGCAGCGATGAATAATCATTTTTTTGACTTAATAGAACATACCAACCGAAGCGTTTTTCTTACCGGAAAAGCAGGAACGGGAAAGACAACATTCCTTAACGAATTTGTAAAAAAGACCAGAAAAAAACACATTGTCGTAGCTCCTACCGGGATTGCTGCAATCAATGCTGGTGGCGTAACCATTCATTCAATGTTTGGTTTGCCTTTGCGTACTTTTTTGCCTACAACAGACAGAATTGATGGAAGTTTGGGAAATAATATTGCTGACCTTCAACAACATTTCAAATACAGAAAAGATAAACTAAAGCTTTTGCGTGAGGTAGAGGTTCTGATTATTGATGAGGTTTCGATGTTGCGTGCTGATGTTTTGGATATGATGGATTTTTCCCTGCGATTTATCCGTAGAAATAATCAGCGTTTTGGCGGTGTTCAGATGTTATTCATCGGAGATTTGTATCAGCTTCCGCCAGTGGTGAGAGATGAACATATCTTAAAAATGTTTTATCAGTCACCTTTCTTTTTCGACAGTCTTGCGATAAAAGATATTCCTTTGTTGACGATTGAACTGACGAAAGTTTACCGTCAGACTGATGAAAATTTTCTTGAAATTTTAAATTCAATCCGTGACGGAGATGTTGCGAATATCGATTTTGAACATTTAAATGAAAGATATAATCCTGATTTTAATGCAGGTGAAGATTCATACATTTATCTCTGTTCGCACAACAAACTGGCAGACGACATCAATCAGGAGAAATTGGCTGAAATTAAAGTGAGTCCAGCTACTTTTGAAGCGAAACTTTTTGGTGAGTTTAAAGAAAATCAATATCCGAATGAGCAGTTTTTAGAATTGAAAATTGGTGCTCAGGTCATGTTTATCAGAAATGATATTTCCGGTGAAAAGAAGTATTTTAACGGAAAAATTGGTGAAATTTCTGCCTTAGACGAAAAGGAAATTAAGGTTGTTCTTGAAGGGAGTGAAAGAGAAATTATCGTAAAAAGAGAGGTCTGGGAACAGAAAAAGTATTCTTTAGACGGCGAAAAAAATATTAAAGAAGAAGTTTTAGGAAGCTTTGAGCAATTTCCTATCAAATTGGCTTGGGCGGTGACAATTCACAAAAGTCAGGGTTTGACGTTTGATAAAGTAATTATTGATGCCGGGAAAAGTTTCACGGCAGGTCAGGTTTATGTGGCATTGTCGCGTTGCCGAACTTTGGAAGGAATTGTTTTAAAATCTAAAATTACTCCTGAAGTTATCTTTAAAGACAACAGGATTCTGCAGTTTCAGGGTGATACTTTTGCCAATGACAATGTTGAGGAAATTCTGAATAGAGAAAAATACGATTACAGCATCAGAAAAGTGCTTCGTTCGGTAGATTCTCAGTGGCTTTTAAAAGAAGTAGAACTGTGGAATAACCTATCAATTACTACAAAAAGTATCGACCACGCAAAATCCAAACAATTGTATCTCCAATTGAAGCGTGATGTTCTTAATTTGGGTAAAATTTTCGAGAAACTAGAACGAGTTATTTTCCAGAAAGTCAATAATTTCATCAACCAAACCGAAGAGTGGAGCGAGATTGAAAGTAAAACCAAAGGTGCTGTCAATTTCTTTTTCAGCGAAGTGAAAGACAAAATTTTTAGTCCGTTGAAAGAATTTTATTCTGAAATAAAAGGGGTAAAAGGTCTGAAAAATTATAATGAAGAATTGAGAAGCTGGCTGGAAGATATTGAAGAATATCTGAATAGTTTAAAAACCGTCCATCTTTTGGAAACGAAACTTTTAGACGAAAAAAACGATAAGGAAGTCAGCATGAAAATTGCGAAAGTTCCTTCTCAGGTTCTGACTTTCCAGCTGTTTGAGCAAGGAAAAACTATTTCAGAAATCGCTTTAGAAAGAGGTTTGGTCAAAGAAACGGTTTTGGGACATTTAGCAAGATTTGCCGAACAAGGCTTGCTTGATTTGTCAAGAGTAATTACTTCAGATAAAATTAAAACTTTCGAAAAAGCTTTTAAAACCGATCCTAAAGAAACTTTAAACGAATGGAAAACTGCGTTGCCTAATGATTTTGATTTTAATGAAATCAGGATTTTGATTAATCATTTTAATTTTTTGAAGGAAAAAGGGAAATAATTTATAGGAACTCTTTAGCTTTGAGTCATTTTTTCAAAATACGATTGATTCGATAACCTACAATCTTTATAATTCCATTTTCTTTATGCATAGAAAATATTTCTTCTGTTTTGCCGGATTCTCTGGTAACTTCATAGACTAAGAGATATTGGCTTTTTTCATCTGAACCCTTTACAACCAAAGTCTCCCAATGTTTTATGTTATATTCTTTGATTACGCCATTTTCCTGCTGTGCAGTAAGTATCAATTCATCTAATTGATCTTTGTTTGTGATTTCGAAAAACACATCGCTGAATAAGTCGTAGATTTTGTCTTTATTTGAACCATATAATATTTCCCAATATAATTTGCTGGTAATTTCTTGTGCATCATTTTTATCTGATTCTCTGTTTGAAAATGTTTGATTAAAAGTGCAACTTACTAATAAAGTTAAAGTGACGAAGAGTAAAAATTTTTTCATAAAGTATTTTTAATATTTCAAGCTTTTCTTAGGATAATTAAAGTTCCTCACTAAGATAATCATAATCTTCAAAATTCAATAATAATTCAGATTCTGCTTCATTAGTAATTACTTGATTGGAATAACAAGATGTGCAAACTTTTATAACCTTGAGGATTTTATTTTGTTGTTTAAAAATAATAAGATCTCTAAAAACTTTTTTGCAGGCAGTTTCATAATTGTTTACACTTTCCTTTTTTGTGGTTAAAAACTTTGAGATTTCTAAAATTCTGTCATTCTCCAAGTTGATTTTTTTATATCCTGCATTTTTTAGCTTAGAAATAAATTCTGGATTAATTTCAGAACTTTTAGTTTGTCCAAAAATTAAGTGATATTCAAAATCTGAAATTTTTTTATTATTTAAATATTTATTCTTTTTTAGTTTATAAATCTCAACGATAACAGGAGTTTGAATTTTATCAGTCTTATCAAAATTTAAGAAAACCGCGGAAACAATTGCCAAGAGAATTTTAAGCTTAAAAAACTTCATTGAATTAAGATTTAAATAGATTGGTTAAATTAAGAAATTAAAATGATGATATTTCTATTATAAATAGAGAAATCATTCTTCAATAGCTTTTTCCCTAGCACGCTCATAATTCCTATCAATTACAAAAAGTAACTAATACGACTTAATAGCTTTAAATTTGTATTTCATTTTCCTAAAAGAAAAATGTTTAAATATGAAAAACTTTGAAATATCTGTTTTAGACCTTGCTCCCGTAAAGCAAGGAAAAAGTATTCACGATACTTTTCAGGACAGTCTGTCTTTAGCAAACTTTGCTGAAAATTTAAATTATAAAAGATTCTGGCTTGCCGAACATCATAACATGGAAAGCATTGCCAGTTCTGCAACCTCAGTTCTGATTGGTTTTATTGCCAACGGAACGAAAAAAATCAGAGTAGGCTCCGGTGGAATTATGCTTCCGAATCACAGTTCATTAATTATCGCCGAACAATTCGGGACATTAGAGTCACTTTTCCCTGGAAGAATAGATTTAGGTTTAGGAAGGGCTCCCGGAACAGATGGTTTAACGGCACAAGCTTTGGGAAGAAATCCAGCTATCATCAATGAACAGTTTCCGAGACAGATTTTAGAATTACAAAAATATTTTTCCAAAGAAAACTCAAATGCTTTGGTTCGTGCGATTCCTGGTGAGGGTTTAGATATTCCGATGTATATGTTGGGTTCAAGTACAGATAGTGCTTGGTTGGCTGCAGAATTAGGATTGCCCTATGCTTTTGCAGGACATTTTGCTCCCGAACAAATGGAAATAGCTTTTAAAATTTACAGAGAACATTTTGAGCCTTCAAAACATTTAGACAAACCTTACATTATTGCCTGTGTGAATGGAGTAGCCGCAGAAACTTCTGAAGAATCGCATTTACTTTCCACGACATTGTTTCAGGCATTTATCAACATCATCAGAAACGACAGAAAACCTTTTCCGGCACCTGTTGAAGATATGGATGCAATCTGGTCAGCAATGGAAAAGTCGATGGTTTTACAGAAACTGAAATTCAGTTTTATTGGAAATCAATCTGAAATTGCGGAACAGCTTAAAGCCTTTCAGGAAAGATATCAGGTAGATGAATTAATGATCAATTCTCACATCTACGATCACCAAAAAAGGCTAGAATCTTATGAGATTATTAAAAGAGCAGTAGACTCGTTATTCTAAGCTTAACAAACCATCCATATTAATTGTTGATGCTTATTTTTATGAGTATCTTTGCGAAAATTAAAGTAAAAATGTCAGATTTGAAGTTAAATACTATTCCAGAGGCTATTGAAGACCTTAAAAATGGTAAAATAATTATAGTGGTAGACGATGAAGACAGAGAAAATGAAGGAGATTTTCTTTGTGCTGCCGAATTGACGACTCCTGAGCTCATCAATTTTATGGCGTACCACGGAAGAGGGCTTATTTGTATGCCGCTTCCTGAAAAAAGATGTGACGAACTCGGTTTAGACATCATGGTAAGCAGAAGCAGCGACCCTAAAGAAACTGCGTTTACCGTATCGGTTGACCTTTTAGGTGACGGTACTTCTACCGGAATCTCTGCAGGTGACAGAGCTAAAACAATTTTGGCTTTGATGGATGAAAAGGCTAAACCAACAGATTTCATGCGTCCAGGACATATTTTCCCGCTTCGTGCAAAGAAGGGTGGAGTTTTGAAAAGAGCAGGACACACAGAAGCTGCAATTGATCTGACTTGCCTTGCAGGTTTGAAAGAGGGCGGTGTGATCTGTGAGATTATGAATGAGGATGGAAGCATGTCTCGTTTACCGGAATTGTATGCTTTTGCACAAAAGCATGATATGAAAATTGTTTCTATTGAAGACTTGATTCATTACCAGCTTAAAAAAGGAAACCTTATCGAAAGAATCGAGGAAAGAGAAGTGAAAACCGCTTATGGTGATTTTGATTTCTTAGCTTTCAGAGAAACTTCTAACGACCAGATTCACTTTGCTTTAACGAAAGGTTCTTGGACCGTTGATGAGCCTGTTTTGGTAAGAGTACAATCTTCTGATTCTTATTTTGACGTTTTGACGAGATTGAATAATGGTGAAAAACCTCAATTGGAGAAAGTAACCAGCATGATCAATGAAGCTGGTAAAGGAGCGATTATTTTCATTAATAATGTATCTAATTCTGAAAATACACTGAGAAAATTGCAACAGTTCTTAAACTATCAGGATGGTCAGCAAAAACATCCGACTGCCGCTTTCAATTATAGAGATTACGGTATAGGAACTCAGATTTTAAAGAATTTAGGAATCAATAAATTTAAAGTGATTACTCAGAATCCTAACGTAAAACCTCAGGTTGGAGGTTATGATGTTGAGGTGACAGAGATGGTTCAGCTTTAAAAATGAATTGACTTCGAATAAAATTCACAATTAAAACATATAAAAAAATGGCTTGAGTACATCAAGCCATTTTTATTTCGTCGAAATTCCTAAATCCGTTGAGGAAATCTTTGACGTTCATTCTTTTCTTTCCTTCTAACTGGAGTTCTGAAGGATAATAAATTCCGTCTTTTGTGTAAATTTTAAATTCACTTTTAGAAATATCTGAAGTTCCGGAAGTTTTCCCATGATCAACAATTTCAAATTTCCCACCGTAAATTTTTAGGCCTTTTTCATCTTCTCCGATTTTCAAAGTAGTGAAAGCTGCTGGATAAGGTGACATTCCTAAAATAAACTGATGAACTTCCTTTGAATTTTTACTAAAGTCAATTCTTGTATCTTCTTTAAAAATTTTAAAGGCATTTTTAGGCTGTTCAACGTGGGGTTGAGGTTTTTCTGTGATTGAATTTTCAGATAAACCGTCTAGCGTTTTTACAATTAATTTTGCGCCCATTTCCATGAGTCTATCGTGGAGATTTCCAGCGTTTTCATCTGGCAAAATTTCAATCTCCTCTTGTAAAAGAATATTTCCTTCATCAATTTTTTCGTTGATGAAAAATGTAGTTGCTCCTGTTTTTTCTTCTCCGTTAATTACAGCATAATTGATGGGTGCAGCACCACGATAATCAGGGAGTAATGAAGCATGAAGATTGAAAGTTCCCAGTTCAGGCATTTCAAACAAGATTTTCGGCATCATTCTGAACGCAACGACAACGAAAACATCCGCATTTAAACATTTAATTTCTTCTAAAAATTCAGGATTTCTTAATTTTTCGGGCTGCAAAACATGCAGATTATTTTCGACAGCGTAAATTTTTACTGCAGATTGATTGATTTTCTGTCCACGCCCGCTCGCTTTGTCAGCAACGGTTACTACGCCTACAACTTCATGATTTGATTGATGAATGGCTGCCAAAGCAGTTTTAGCAAACTCAGGTGTACCAAAAAAAACGACTTTCAATGATTTCATAATGCAAAGATAAAGGTCTTTGATTTATTTAAAAAATTAAAAGGTTTAAAGATTAAAAATGAAAAGTCTTTAATTTTACCTATTACCTATTACCTATTACCTATTACCTATTACCTATTACCTATTTAAGGGCGTACGTTCTAAAGTTCAGCATTTTTACTTTTCCTGAATCGAGAAGAAATATGAGGTTTTCTAAAATATCTTCCTTTGAATGAAAATTTAACTGAATCGAAAGTTCTTCGATTGTAGCTGGTTTTTTAGCCAATAAACCTGTGATTTCTGAAGATATACTTTTCCCAAATATAGAACGTTTATTTTTTTCGCAAACCGTGCACTGTCCACAGTTTTTTGAATTTTTCTCTCCAAAATAGGCAAGAATCAGTTTCATTTTACAGTAGGTAGAATCTTCGATGTAGAATTTCATCTCTTCCCACTTCTGAATTTTATTTTTTTGAATTTGTTCAAAAAGTTTCCAATAGATACTGTTGGTCACTCTTTCATCTCTTGGCTTAAGAAATTTTATACTTGCCAAAGCTCCGTCGATATATTCAAGATAATTTTTCTGTTGCAGTTCTTTTAATCTTTCTTTAATCAAATGAATACTTACTCCGATTTTATCGCTGACTTTTTGTTCGCTGAACATCACTTTATGCGTTGTAATTCCTGAGATTGAGCGAAGGAGAAGTTCAATAAAATAAGCATCTTTTTGAGGTATCTGATCAATTTCGTCAGCTTTTATTGAAAGTTCTAACGATGATAAACTCTTGTTGCTGTTGTAATAAATAATCTCCTGAGTATGAAGGAAATTTAATACGTTTTTAATTTTAGCTGTTGAAAGTTTTGTGAAATTTTGAATACCTGAAATATTTAATTGAAAAACTTTTTCGGGAAGTTCAAATTCAGCCACCTGAAACTTAGAATATAGAAAGGAAATAATTTTCAAAAACTCAGCTTTATTCGGAATTTGATTTCTTAAAATCTGATCAAAATTTAAAATTTCCTGTTGATCCCAAAGCATGAACGCAAAACTTTTCTTGCCATCTCTTCCGGCACGCCCGATTTCCTGATAATAATTTTCTATCGACTGAGAAGGGGAGAAGTGAATAACGAAGCGCACATTGTCTTTATCAATTCCCATCCCGAAAGCGTTGGTGGAGATCAGTACATTTTGGTCGCTGTTATTCCAAGAATTCTGTTTTTCGTTTTTTTCTTTCGTCGTTAATCCGGCATGGTAGTAATCTACGTTGGTTATTTTATTTCTATGAAGATATTCTGTGAGCTGCTCAGCATCTTTTCTGGTTCGCACATAGATGATTCCAGATTCTTTAGCATATTTTAGAATATTAAAAATCCTTTGGTATTTATCTGAGATTTCTTCCGAAAAAATTTTAATATTATCTCTTTTAAAACTTTTCTGAAAGACGTTCGGTTTTTTTAATTCAAGCTTATTTTTTATTTCCTCTAAGACTTTTGGTGTTGCTGTCGCCGTTAAAGCAAGACAAGCTATTTCAGGATTGTTTTTTCTGAAATCTTTAATGTTTTGATAACTCGGTCTGAAATCTTGTCCCCATTCTGAAATACAGTGTGCCTCATCTACCGCAATAAATGAAAGCTGTATCTCTTCTATTTGCTGAATAAAATTAAAGTTAGTCAATCTTTCTGGTGAAACGTAAAGGAGTTTCGTTAAACCGTCTTTACAGCGGTTATAAATAACTTCCGCATCAAAATCATCGAGTTCTGAAGAAAGATATTCAGCTTCAATTCCTCTAAATTTTAACTGATTGACCTGATCTTTCATCAAAGCCAACAACGGAGAAATAACCAAGCAAACGCCTTCCCTTAACAAAGCTGGAAGTTGATAACAAAGAGATTTTCCTGCACCGGTTGGTAAAAGAACCAAAGTGTCATTTCCCGTAATCACAGAATCGATGATGTCCCCTTGAGAATCTCTAAAGGTTTCATAGCCCCAAAAATGTTTAAGGGTTTTATTTTTCAGTTCTTGGAAATCGTGAGAAGAAATCATACTGTAAAAATATAGAAACTAATTTAACAAAAAAAGTCACGCAATGCGTGACTTTTAAAATATATAAGAAGTTTATTATTTAGCTTCGAAATAAACTCTTCTGTTTGCTCTGTTTTTCCATTCAGGACATTTAGTAGCAGGATCACACTCAGGGTATTTAAGGTCTTTTTCACCTCTACCTACAGCGTTGATCTTAGAAGAATCTACACCATTTTTGATCAAATAGTTTTTCACACTGTTTGCTCTTCTTTCAGATAGCTTTTGGTTGTAAGCATCAGAAGCTCTTGTATCAGTTGCTCCAATTACAGTATAAGCACCGTTAGAAGAATTGATATAACTAACAGCATTGTTAAGGATTGGTGTGTTTGAAGGTAAAATTCTGTCAGAATTTAAATCAAACTCAATTCCAGTCATTTCTCTTTCTTCTACAACTACTTTTCCTGGTACTTCTGTAGGAGTAAGAGGACATCCATCGTTTTCAACAGGTCCAGGTACTGTAACACACTTATCGTGAAGATCGATAACACCATCTAAATCTGCATCAAGAGCAACACCTGCACCATCTACTCTTGCACCGGCAGGAGTATCAAGTTGTCTGTCCCAATCGTCACAAACTCCGTCGTTATCTGCATCACCTTTCTTACAAACCTCGATATCTTGGTTTTTATCAGCCAATACATCTAGTTTATAATAAATCTCTTGCAATGGGTCATGCCACATTAAGTGAGATTCATGTTTTCCTAATTTTAAAGATAAACCTACAGTAGCATTGAAGAAGTTGTCTGAAATCTGATCTTCTCTTTTGTTGATATCACTGTATTGTGCACCTCCACCGTCGAATTCATCATCACCTGTGTAAACATACATCAATCTAGTTTCAAGATCTAATCTTCTGTTTACTTTAAATTTAAGTCCTGCACCGGCTTGACCGAAGAATGAACCAAATTTAAAAGGCTTAACTTCTGTCATTAATCTCTGGCCAGATAAATCTTTTTGATAAGCTTTGTATGCTAATGTACCAACACCTGCATAACCGTGTAATGCCCACCTGAAAGTAGATTTATTATCAACTCTTCTTAGAAGATTTGAGAAATTAATATCTCCCAGTATTGAGATTGCATCATATTGAGTTCTTGCACCTACTTGCTGATACGTAGAACCTGCAGGAGCAGAATCTTTAGTATTAAACCAACCTTGTCTTGTTTCACCTCTATCATACTGTAAGTTAATGCCAAAAGCATGAGTGATCGCTTTGTCAACACTTACATAAGCAGAATAACCGAAAAGATTTTTTCCGTTACCGTTTTTTATAGAGGTTAAATCTGCAGACTGTACTAATGGTACACCTGCACCAAATGAGATAGCCCAATCATTGAATCTTTTAGATTTTTGTGTAAATGGGGATACATTAGCAGACCCAGATGAGAATGTATTTGGATATCCTTCATTTGAAACTACCGCTATTGAGTCTTGTGCAAACGCTACAGTAGGAACTGCAAACGCAAATGCAACAATTGCTAAACTTAATTTCATAGTGTATTTTTTATTTAGTTAATTAAATGATTTGTTATTATTTGATAATATGATTATTTGGGACAACCATTATTATCAGCAGGTCCTGCAACTGTAACACACTTATCATATAAGTCAATTACACCGTCAAGATCTAAATCTAATGCTACACCAGAACCGTCAACTCTCGCTCCGGCAGGTGTATTCAATTCTCTGTCCCAGTCATCACAAACACCGTCGTTGTCATTATCACCTTTTTCACATACTACAAGTTCATTTGAAGTGTTTTCTAACACATGAGTTCTGTAATATATTTCTTGTAAAGGATCATGCCAAGATAGGTGAGTCTGATGTTTACCTAATTTAAATGATAAACCTAAATTAAATGTCATCATAGCATCTGAATAAGAATCATTAATTAAATTATAATTGATTCTGTCCCCAGTTGGTGTTTCAAGCGCTCTACCTTCACCACCGCCATCGAATTCTTCATCTCCACTGTTGATGTACATCATTCTCGCTTCGATGTCAATTAGTTTAGAAACATTATATTTCAAACCAAGACCAGCTTGTACGAAAAATGATTCAATTCCTAATTTCTGATCAATTGCAATTGGGATTCTTGGTGGGCTAGTGCTCCATCTGGAAGCGTCGCTGTCAATCAATTCAGTTTTATATCCCATGAAACCTGCTCCCAAATATCCATGAAGAGCCCATCTGTAAGGAGAATGATTGTCAACTCTTCTTAATAAATTAGATAAGTTAACATCTCCTAAAACGGAAACCTGATGAAATTCAGTCCAAGCTGTACCTACACCTGCAGCAGGATTGTTCGGTAATTTAGCTTGTTGGTTTGTTTTACCCATTGAGTATAACAAACTAAGACCAAAAGTATGCGAGATCTGTTTATTGATACTTGCATATCCATTCCATCCCCAATTTACTTTTCCATCATAAAATGATGTTACGTCTGCAAATGTCATAAATGCAGGACCTCCACCGATCGATACAGACCAATCGTTGAACTTTCTTGCTTTATTGTCAAATTTTTGAATATTCGCAGAACCAGAAGAGAAAGTATTGGGATACTGGTCTGTGGTATTAACCGCAATACTGTCTTGAGCATAAGTAGCAATGGGCAATGTGGCCAATAGTAGTAAACCTAATTTCATACAATACGTTTTATGTTTTTATTAAATAAATTTTTTTAATAATATTTTAGAAAATTCCCTTTCAAAAAGATGTTTCTTATGAGGGATTTCTAACCTTTCTGAAGTGAATTTTAACTCATTATACTTAATGATGTCAATATCGATAATTCTATCTGTGTAGCTTCCTGATATTTTCGAATCATTAAGTCTCCCCATTTCAATTTCTATTTTTTTTATATAATTAAGTAGCTGAATTGGTGAAAAATGAGTAAATATTATTGTTGCAATATTACAAAAATTATTGGAACTAACAAACTCTACAGCCTCGGATGTTAAATATTCACTATTTTGTAATATATCACCTACCTCTTTTAGTCTTTCTAAAGCAGTGTCTAAATTATTTTTTTTATCACCAATGTTACTTCCTAGTAACAAAACGACCTTATGTTGCGACATATTGAAAAATGATTATTTATGAAGAGTTTCTTTAAAAATGTATTGGCAAATATAGTAGCAATTATGATACTATGTGCTGTGTTTTTCTTCTTTTTTATCGTCATGATTGCATTTGGATCGATGAGTGGCGAGCAATCTGTGAGTGTGAAAAAGAATTCTGTTTTAACAATTAATCTTAAAACAGATATCATCGACAGTCCTACAGAAGAGCAGCAAAGTATTTTCAATATGAACAAAAAAAATACAAGTATACTTATATATGATGCGTTGGAAGCAGTAAGAAAAGCTAAAAATGATGATAATATTAAAGGTATTAGTATAGAGGTTGATAATTTGAATGCAGGAATTACACAGATCGATGATTTGAGAGCTGCTATTCAGGATTTTAAAAAGAGTGGAAAATTTGTATATGCTTATGGTAATACAGTTTCGCAGTCTTCTTATTATTTAGGATCAGTTGCTGACCAATATTATTTGAATCCGTCTGGTGGAATTGAGCTTAAAGGTCTTGCTACTGAAGTAACATTCTTTAAAGATTTTGCTGAAAAATATGGAATCGGAATTGAAGTAATCCGTCACGGAAAATTTAAATCCGCAGTTGAACCATTTTTAAGAAATGATATTTCTCCCGAAAATAAAGAACAACTAAGCACACTTCTTAATGATATTTGGGATAATACTTCTTCCAAAATTGCAGCTTCAAGAAAAATGGATGTAAGCCAATTCAAAACTGTTGTCGATAGTTTATACGGAATGATTCCTGACTTAAGCTTGCAGCATAAATTAACAGACAAACTCATTCAAAAGGCTGAGTATGATGAAATCATTAAAACAAAATTAAGCTTAAAAGGAGATGATAAATTAAATAAGATCTCTTTAACAAAATATATCGATTCTTACTCTGATAAAGATAAATCAGGAGAAAAAATTGCAGTATTATACGCATCGGGTTCTATCAATAATGGTGATGAATACAGTGATATTTATTCTGAAAAATATATTAAATATATTAAAGAACTTCAGGATGATGACAAAATCAAAGCTGTTGTTTTGAGAATTAATTCTCCAGGAGGAAGTGCAAATGCTTCAGACGAAATTTTATTTGAACTTCAACAATTAAAAAAGAAAAAGCCACTGATTGTGTCTTTCGGAGACTATGCGGCTTCGGGCGGATATTATATTGCAATGGCAGCTGATAAAATCTATTCAGAACCCAATACGCTTACAGGATCAATCGGGGTGTTTGGAGTGATGCCTTACTTTAAAGATTTGGCCAACAGAAACGGTGTGCGTTCTGATATTGTTGCGACCAATGCCAATTCTGCATATTATTCTTCATTAAACGGATTGACGCCTTACGGAGTAAACCTGATGACCAGAAGTGTAGAAGGAACTTACAAGAGATTTGTGCATTTTGTAACTCAAAACAGAAAAAAAACTTTTGAAGATATCGATGCAGTAGGAGGTGGTAGAGTGTGGAGTGGTACTCGTGCAAAGCAAATAGGATTAGTAGATGAATTAGGAAGTCTGGAAGATGCTGTAAAATTTGCAGCACAAAAAGCAAATTTGAAATCATACAACGTTTCTTCTTATCCTAAAAGGATGACCGCATTTGAGCAGATATTTTCAGATTTAAATGAAGATGACATTTCTGCAAGAGTGATTAAAAATAAAATTGGTAAAGCAAACTATGAAATTTTAGAGCAGATTACAGATAAGAAACTGAAGTCTGAGGTAAAAATGGAAATGCCTTATCAGATTAAAATAGACTAAATTATATTGTTCATAAAAAACCCCGATTTGAAAATTTCAAATCGGGGTTTTTGTTTTTTCTAATGAAAGTTTTATTTCTTAGTAGCCATTCCGTAAAGCCAAAGAACAAGGATTGCACCACCAATAGCTAATGCCCAGCTTCTGAAATCCCAAAAAGTTCCAATGTCTCCCCAATGTAAAATATAAACGCCGATAAGGCCTCCAACGAATGCACCTACGATACCTAAAATAATCGTAATTAGCCATCCGCCACCTTGTTTTCCTGGCATAATCAATTTAGCAAGTGCTCCTGCTATCAGACCGAAAATAATCCATGTAATGAATCCCATAGTTTTAATTTTTTTTAATGTTAGTAAGTGTGTTTATTATTCAAAAGATATTAAATTATCTCTTCTTGAAAAATGAATCTACAAACTCTGTACCATTAAATAATTGAAGGTCCTGCATTTTTTCGCCAACACCAATGTATTTCACAGGAATCTGAAACTGATCAGAAATTCCGATTACTACACCTCCTTTTGCCGTTCCGTCTAATTTTGTTACAGCTAAAGCATTTACTTCAGTTGCAGCAGTAAACTGTTTTGCCTGCTCAAAGGCGTTCTGACCTGTAGAACCATCTAATACTAATAAAATCTCGTGTGGAGCGTCAGGAATTACTTTCTGCATTACTCTTTTGATTTTAGAAAGCTCATTCATCAAATTGATTTTATTGTGAAGTCTTCCTGCGGTATCAATGATTACCACGTCTGCATCTTGAGCAACTGCACTTTGTACAGTATCGAAAGCAACAGACGCCGGGTCTGAACCCATTTCCTGCTTTACAATTGTTACTCCGGCTCTTTCGCTCCAAATCGTAAGCTGATCTACGGCCGCAGCACGGAAGGTGTCTCCTGCACCTAAAATTACTTTTTTCCCGTCAGCTTTAAACTGATGGGCTAATTTTCCGATTGTTGTGGTTTTTCCTACACCATTTACCCCGACAACCATGATGACGTAAGGTTTTTTTGAAGTGTCGATATTTCCGGTATTTGCCTGTGGATTTTCTAGAAGCAATCCTGAGATTTCCTCACGGAGAATACGATCCAATTCGCTTGTATTGACGTATTTGTCTCTTGCAATACGTTCTTCTATTCTCTGGATGATTTTGATGGTGGTAGACGCGCCTACATCGGAAGCGATAAGTATTTCTTCAAGATCATCAAGCACCTCGTCATCTACTTTGCTTTTGCCGACTACGGCTTTAGTCATTTTTTCAAAGAATCCCTGATTAGATTTTTCCAAACCTTTATCTAAAGTTTCTTTTTCTTCTTTTTTAAAAATATTTTTAAACCAACTCATCTTAGAATTTTGATTTTTATAAGCTTACTTTGTCTTGTACACACAAAGATAACAAAAAAACTACCCAAAATATGAGTAGTTTCTGTATTGTAAATAAAGTAACTGATTATTTTTTCAAATAAGCGTCAACTTCGTCTGCATTCATTACTTTTTCTTCGAAAACGTAAGCTTCTGATTTAGAAGACTTCACCATTTTCACAACTTTAGTCATTTTTTTTGACTGTCCGCTTTGTAGGGTTGCTACTACTTTCTTTGCCATGGTAAATTATATTTATAAATTACTTGATTTCTTTGTGAAGGGTAGATCTCTTAAGAACCGGATTGTATTTTTTCAATTCCAATCTTTCTGTAGTGTTCTTTTTATTTTTTGTAGAAATGTATCTAGACATTCCTGGCATACCACTTTCTTTGTGCTCTGTACATTCAAGAATTACTTGAACTCTATTTCCTTTTTTTGCCATGATTTAGTTCTTTTTAATCAATCCTTCTCTGATGCCTCTTTCGATAGCTTCTTCGATTCCAATCTTGTTAATGATTCTCAATCCATGAGCTGAAACTTTTAGCGTAACGTGCTTGTCTTGCTCTGGAAGGTAAAATTTCTTTTCCAATAAGTTAATTTCAAAACGACGCTTCGTTTTGTTATTAGCGTGGGAAACGTTGTTACCAACCATTGCACGCTTTCCTGTTATCTGGCAAATTCTTGACATATCTCGATGTTCTTATTTGTATAATATTTGAGGTTGCAAAATAACGAATAATTTTTTAGACAGACAAGTTTTATGCAAAACTTTTATAATAAATATTTGTCTTTTATTTTTATTTTGAGCCAAATTAAATTTAATAATTCCTTGACAGAGCACTTTTAACGCATTTCAAAAATAAATTGATGTGAGAATTAGGTGTTATAATTCTTATTTAAAGAGATGCAAAAATAAAGCTTTAATTATATTAAATGAAAACCCGTTGTGTATTTTGGATTATTGTTTTTCGAAAATAAGTGAAATGGCTTTGTTTAGCCTGATGTCAGTGTTTTTTTTACAATTCTTTGTATAACCTTGCGTTTTTTTATCGCTAGGAAAGACAATTTTTTTATAATAAATCTTATTTTTTAAGATAAACAATGGCGTTTCACTTAGTAAAGAAATACAAAGACTTTAATTATCAGTCACTTGACGGTATCTGCAAAATGCACAACGGGTTAAATGAAATTCTTATTCTAGTCTTTGGAGAGATTTTTTTCATAATTAAAGCTATGACCAGAAATATATTTTCAAAATAGCATTAAGCATCAAAACATTTTTACTAAAGCAGATTGTCTTTCTGTTCAGTCTTTTTAAATGAGTTCTGATACTCAGGTTTTTTCTTTCAATAGAATTGGTTCCAAATCTTTTGGTCTGATGAATTTCTTTTGGAATTAAATATTGGTAGTTTCTAAGCTTATCAGTATAAATTTTTTCAGGATTAGAATTAAGCAGCGTGGTTATTACAGCCTTTAAGGTTTTGTTTGTCCTTTTACCTATGTAAAAGCCAGCCAATATTTTACTTTTTTTATCAATAGCATAAACCAACCAGGTTTGATTTTTTTCTGATGAAAAATCTCATTTCATCGAGCTCATAAGATTGATAAAATGAAATTTTAGGTTGACTTATATCGTCTGCAATCTTAATAATTCTTCTAAGTAAAGTTGTGGTAGAAATGTTTAAAACTCTGGCTGTACTTCTGATTCCCATTCCTTCATTTGTCAGTTGAATTATTTGTGAATTAATATTCTTTTTATAGGCTTTATAACTGTAAAACTCTATAAATCTTTTATTGCAGCTTTTACAGATGTACTGTTGTTTTTTAGTTTTTGTAGTTCCGTTTTTAATAATTTTTTTTGAATAACAGTTTTTGCAAATTCCTGTATCACTAACTCTGATACACGAGGAATGATCTTCAATCATTTAGATTTATTTTTATCGCCAAAAATAAACAAGAGTAGGGAATGCCTACTCTTGTTTTGAGTGTTTTGTTTTTGATGGATATTGAAAATCAGTGAGTTGTATTTTTGAAAATGCTCATCACTAACTCTGGAACATTACCCGAAAGGATAGTAGGTATTGTTGGCAACAATCTCTCCCGGAATAAAATATTCAATACAATTTCCATCATAGCATTCCCTGATTCTCTCATCTCTGTCTTTGATGCTTCCGTCATGGTCTGAATCTGCATAGCTGATACGCACATTTCCCAAATGATCAACATAATTGTATACATATAAATTAAGAAGAGCATCGTAATATCCCTCAGATGTCGGAATAATTCTTAATTTCATCCCGGTAGTCGTCGTATTACCGGTCTCATCTTCCCACCAATTGGTATATTTATACTGAAAACCGTCCAGATAATTGGTTTCTACAGTTCCAAAGAGCTTCTTCATTTAGGATTGCTCAGTCATTTTGATAGCACACACCTCGAATATAAGGCGTAATATATATATTCCAGATAATACCAGAATCTCTTTCGAAACGAACAGGTTCCCTTCCATATCTCATTACACCACCATAATCCAAATAATTTACTTTAGGGCGAATTCCTTTTAACTTAAGTGAATAAAATTTATTTTTTATAAGAGGTTCACAAGGTTTTAATATTTCTTTTTTAGTAGCAATTTTAAAAATTGAATCATTTTTCTTAACATAAAAGATATTGTTATACTTGTATGTGGAGGTATCAATCCTGATTAATTGATATTGTGCTAGTGATATTGTGTCAAAATCTTTTTTTGTATGTATTTTCGGTTCTGTGTATGTGTATCTTTTCTTGAAGATAGAACAACTCACTACAAAAGATAAAAGTATTATAGTAATTAAATATTTCATAAATAGTTTTTTAAGGATAAGTCCAAAGTATGTCTTTCTTTTTTGTGCCATCATTTATATAAATTTTTCCTTTACCTCCCACTGGTATATTTTCAGATTCATTACCGTCCTTATCTGTAAAATCAGAATAAGGAGTTCCCGACTGTGGCGAAATAGTTTCTGTTTCATTATGAGCAGCTTCATATATAGAACCTGCTGTTGCAGAACCTCCAGAAGAGATTCCAGATTTTTGAACCATCAGTCCTGCTATGTAAGATTCTAATATTTCGTGTAAAGTCGTAGCACCTGGTTTACCAGCATTATCATCCATTTTCTTTAGAGCTTCTGGATTAAGCGATTGGTTTGTTGTAACAGCTTTCTTTCCATCTACTTCTGTTGAGCCTACAATAGCATTTTCAAATACTCCTATGTTAGGAGATTTAGATTTAGTAAGTTTATCATCTGTAGCTGCAATTTGTACTTGAATAGAACTGTCTGTTGTCGCATCTAAAAGTTTTTGGGATTTAGCACTAAGTGTTTTTCCTTTTACTGCAGTTGCTTTTACTTTTCCGGTTTCATTGTTCATTGTTAACTTCAATTCTCCACTTACAGATTTTCGAAGTTCTTTCAAAGTTTCTTGTGATTTATTTCCTTTAATGATTACATCATAAACTCCCCGTCCATCAGGGTCAATAAATTTCATAGGATTGTTCACAGCATAATTATAAGTTGACCATCTTCGATACTTCTCCGCCAGCGGATCCACCACACCCCATCGTCCGATATCCGGCATATATTGACGCCATCCATAATCGTACATTCCTGTCTCTTGGAGTTCTTTTCCGTTGTACTTATATTTATAAGCATTCGAACTATTTACCTGATTATTGTGATCGAACAACATTCCGAAAGGATAATAAGTGTTGTTGGCAACTACTTCTCCCGGAATAAAATAATCAAGACAATGACCATCCGAACATTCCCTTATCCTTTCATCCCTGCCTTTGATGCTTCCATCGCGATTAGAATCTGCATAACTTATTCTCACATTTCCTAGATGATCCGTATAATTATATACATATAAATTAAGAAGGGCATCGTAATATCCTTCAGATGTAGGGACAATTCTCAATTTCATTCCGTCATTCGCATATTATCTGCCTATTCAAATTTCATTGAGAAAGTAGATTTAATAGTCACATAATACTCTTTATCTTTAGCAATCTTTGAAAATTTTCTTCTATTTTCTTTTTTGCTTAAACTATATATATTAATAATAATGTACTCTTGTTTTAAATATACTTTTGGAAGGTTTAATTTGTAATTGGCTTTAATAAAGTAACTTTTATTTTTGCTCAAGATTGAATTAGTTATATCAATATTAACATTTTCCTCTTTATTATTCAAAATCTGATCATATTCCGAATAACTCAAATTTAAATTACCAACACTATACTTTGCAATAATTGGTTTTAAAGTATTAATCTTAAATTCTTCAACTGATATACATATTTCGTTATCAATTATAACAATCATATTAATTCTTTTATCTTGAGACATTACCATATTAGGTAGAAATATTATTATTAATAATAATATTCTTAGTTTTATTTTATTCTGCATTTCTATTAAGAATATTTATAATTACTTGTTTAGTTAACTTCATAGAATTAGATATATTACCCCCTCTGTAAATAGCAGCACCTACAGGTCTAGAATCACTGAAAGTACCGTCAGAATTTCGTGTTATATTGTTATCATTACCAATTTGTAGCCTTCCTACAATTATATTCGTGCCTTTGCCAGAAAAAGTTCTATCATCGACTCCAGGAGTAGGAGTTAAAGCATTAAAAGGATATGCTAACCCATTACTTCCAACAAAAATACCAGCAGGGTGAAGATGTATTGTTGTATGTGTTTTAGCATTAGTAGGTACTAAAGCCGGTGCAGTTCCAACATCATTTGCATCAATTGTAGGTAAAGGACCCGTTTCTCCTTTAGAGATTATACCATCTCCTTCAATTGATGAAGATTCTTCCCTAAATCCACCATTTGCATCGCCTCTATCCAAAACAGCTAAAGATTCTTTTAATGTATAATCAGGAGGAACAATCATATCAGAATTCAATTCACTTAATTTGTCTATAGAAATACTTTCACCTCTTCTTTTTGCATCTCTTATTGCTCTTTGATCATCTCTGTTAGTAATCATCAAAGTTCCTTCATCTGTAGTTCCGTCGGTCCCAATTTTATTTCCTTTTTCATTTACATAATCAATTGGATCTCTACCATCCGGATCTATGAATCTTATCGGATTATTAAACGCATAATTATAAGGGCTATGTCTTGTCATTTTCTCCGCGAGCGGATCAACAACGCCCCATCTTCCAACATCCGGCATGTAAAAACGTGCGCCATAATCATACATTCCGGTCTCTTGGAGTTCTTTGCCATTGTACTTATATTTATAAGCATTCGATCTATGTACCTGATTATCATGATCAAACAGCATTCCGAAAGGATAATAAGTGTTGTTGGCAACAATCTCTCCCGGAATAAAATATTCAATACAATTTCCATCATAGCATTCCCTGATTCTCTCATCTCTGCCTTTGATGCTTCCGTCATGGTCTGAATCTGCATAGCTGATACGCACATTTCCCAAATAATCAACATAATTGTATACATATAAATTAAGAAGAGCATCGTAATATCCCTCAGTGATTCTATTTAACTATCTCACCATTTCGTTTAAACCTTATTTGAAATCCGTGATCTCGAATACTTATTGCCGTCTTAATCGCTTTTTCCGTTCCAAGCTTTTTAATCACATTTTTACCTTTTTCTGGATAAGAAAATATATGATCAATAGATAAATAAAGAGGTATTATTAATTGTTTTTCTAAAAAAACAGATCTATTGCTATGCTTCAACCAAAATTTTTCTGATTCATTGTAATCCGTTTTTAAGTATATTACGAAAGTATCTTCGTTCTCTTTGTCTAAAACAAAAAAGATGTTTTTTTCTTTTTTCTCCGTTTTTTGCACTTCTTTATAGAGAATTTCTTTTACAGAAGCTGGTAAAAAATAGATTATATCTGAAGGTTTTTTTTGTGCAAGACAATTACTCACAAAGAAGCTAAGTACTAATATTAATATAATTTTTTTCATTATTATCTTTTTTGCTTGTCAATATATTTTCTTAAACATCCATCAATAAAGCAAACCAACACCCCTGATACATTACTAGTTTCTTGCCGTTGTACTTATATTTATAAGCATTCGAGCTATATACCTGATTATTATGATCAAACAGCATTCCGAAAGGATAGTAGGTATTGTTGGCAACAATCTCTCCGGGAATAAAATAGTCAATACAATTTCCGTCATAGCACTCACTTATCCTTTCATCCCTTCCTTTTATATTTCATTGTAATCATAGTGCGCTAATTTGAAGAGCATCTCTTTTGCTCTTGAGTTAGTTTTTTTTGAACTCTTCTCATGCTGCCTCCGGGAGTATCATATTCGTAAGTATATGATTTATTGGCTAAAGGATTATAGATTTTTTTATATTTTTTATCATCTGTATTATAAACATAGAGAATAACATACGGTTGATCCAACCAGCTCAATTTAAAATCTCCTATTTCATACATTTTTGATTTTGATTGCTCTTTACAAATTTTCGAGAAAGTAAATTGAAAAGATTTAATTTTATTATCCTTTAATATCTCATAATCAGATTCTTTAAGTTCGAGATTTCCAGGCTGGAAATTACAGGTTATATTTTTTCCATTTTCCATATTTATTTTGATATATGAATATTTCACAACTTCTCCATCAACTAATATGATGATATTAGCTTTTTTATTTTGAGCACATGTATAGAAACTTAAACATATACAAAATATGTAAACAATTTTTTTCATATTATTTTTCTAAAATTCTTTTAACAGCTTTGTCTTCAAGTTTTAATGGTTCACGATAAGAGCCATTATAAATAACAATTCCATTTGGCATTTTGTCAATTCTAACATTCGTTTGTCTTGTCATACTATCAAAGACTTCAACACCAGTTGCTGGGCCTAATGGACCTACTATTATATTAGTCTTATATTGTGAAAATGTTGAAGGATCTAAAGGACCTGGTATTGTCGCATCTCCGGAATAAATCTTTCCTTGAACTACTTCTGCTTCTGTAAGATGAGAATGAATAGTCACTTCCACGTCAGATATTGTTTTTCCTGAAGGAAGATCAGGTAATTTTGTAGTTGCAATGGTTTCAGCTTCCTTATGAGCATCATTGTATATAGAACCTGCAGTACCAGAGCTACCTGAAGAAATACCTGATTTTTGAACCATCAGTCCTGCTATGTAAGACTCTAAGATTTCGTGTAAAGTTGTTGCGCCTGGTTTATTATAATTATCGTCCATTTTCTTTAGAGCTTCTGGATTAAGCGATTGGTTTGTCGTAACAGCTTTCTTTCCATCTACTTCTGTTGAGCCTACAATAGCATTTTCAAATACTCCTATGTTAGGAGATTTAGATTTAGTAAGTTTATCATCTGTAGCTGCAATTTGTACTTGAATAGAACTGTCTGTTGTCGCATCTAAAAGTTTTTGGGATTTAGCACTAAGTGTTTTTCCTTTTACTGCAGTTGCTTTTACTTTTCCGGTTTCATTGTTCATTGTTAACTTCAATTCTCC
>NZ_JALDNB010000007.1 GCF_022699665.1 Chryseobacterium aahli
GGATGGGGGGCGGGGTTTTGTGTTGGGAAGAGTTGATGTGTCGAGGGAGCGGAGCGGTCGGGAGGGGGTTGAAAGGTGGTGTGAATGTTTGAAAAAGACATGGGTTGAGCAGCAGGGAGGGATTATGCAAGGGAGGATCATTGGAGAAGCAGAGAGTTTTAGGGAGCGGGTGAGGATGTGCTAGAAGTTTGAATTTATATTCAGATGGGTGGATTTTATATTTCTTTATTGCCAAAGATTGTTTTGAGTATTGTTGTAGAGAGGACATGTCCGGTTGATATGGGTTGTGGAATTTATATTAGTGTATCCGATTTTTGAAATGGCTTCCTATTAGCAATGTGATGTGCCGCTCCGATGGAACTCATGATCTTTATTGTAAATTACACTACAAACAGGCTGCTCCTACGGAGCTCAAAATTTTCACTATTCGACTATACTATGAACAGTGATCTCCTAGTGGAGCTTTATTTGTATTATGCTAGAAACATTACTCATGGGAGAGTTTTTGATTTAAAACTATACTTACTATAGATGCAATCTGTAAAATTTTAGATTATCAAATGTTATGGTAAGCCTGATAATGTGTGGGAGATTAGTAATTTTTTATGGCAAATAGCAATACCACCCACCACACTACCTTAGCCCCGATAAGAGCGGCATCCTTTTTATGGGCACCGATGCACAGCAGCGAAACCATAAAAAGATACAGCGGTGAGCGGGAAAAAGCTACTCAAGAAAATGAAGTGTGAGGCAATCTTTGGATGACAATGGGAAATCACTTCTCCTATTATATGATACAAAAAAAGAGTCCGGTTGTGCCGAACTCTTACTATATAGATGTGTAAAAATTTACTTAGTCAACTTTGTTGTTGGTAGAGAAACTGTTCCGGGATCTTTCCATAGGCCGTCTTTTTCGGCTCTTTTTTTCACTGCTTCTGCTCTTTTGTTGCTATCAGGGTGCGAATTAAACATTTTTTGAAATCCCGATTGTGCTGATCCACCTTCGGATAGTAATGCCAATTTCTTGAAAGCTGTATATGCGCCAACTACATTATAGTTGTTTGTTCTCATAAAATCGTAAGAATATGTATCTGCCTGAGATTCTTGTTTTTTGCTGTGAGAAGCATCTAAAAACGCATTGGCCATTTTCCCAACCTGACCTTCGCTCAATGTTGCAACTGTGGATGATGCTGATGATGCTGCATCCATTGCTGCAGCTTTTAAATATGCTGATTTTATAGCATCTTTTGTATCTTGATTTTTAACGTGACCAATCTCGTGACCGATAACTGCCAGCAATTCATCGTCTGTCATGATATCCATTAAAGATGAAAAAACCCTTACACTACCATCTGCACATGCAAAAGCATTGATGTCTTTCACTTTGTAGACTTTATAGTTCAGATTAAGTCCGTCTTGAGATTTGTGTTTTGCAAAAAGCTTGTTAAGTCTCACTGTGTAAGGATCTTTAGGACCTGCAATCGCATTGTTCTTATCCATATAATCTACAGATTCTTTTGAAAGCTTGATTGCATCTTCATTACTGAAAGTAAGTGCCGACGCTCCTTTTGAAACTACTCCCGCAGCTTTTCCTAGATTGATTTTCTGAGCTTGCACATGGTACATTGATCCCAGTACGATTGCACCGATAATAATTTTTTTCATTTTAATATAGTTTAGTGCAACTAAGATAATACTTTTTGACGAAAAAAAATCCTCTTTCGGAGAAGTACCGAAAAAGGATTTGGCTAACTATATATATGTGTTTCTATTAATCAATAAATAGAAGTGCAATATCTGTAGCTTGTTGACCAGTTAAAATCTCATCATACGCTGCAGAACCTGCTGCTGCCCCAAAAGCTGTCGCAGTATTGAACCCTGCTTGCATTGTTACATCTTCACCTGCATAAACCGCATTGGTTGCAGGAGGCATACCTCCACTTCCACTTCCGCCACTCGCTAACTCGATCCATCCTTTGTTGGCACGCATTCTACGAACCATTGAAGCATGTCTTGCTTCTACAGAGTGAATCTGTAAGGCCGCCTGAAGGACATCTTTGTTTGACATCACATTACCTGCCTGCCCTTTATATGCTCTTACACCCGTATCTTCAAAAGCCTGCGCCAAAATAAGGAACTGCTGATAATTGGTAAATGGAGTGAAAGCACCATTTACTGTAAAATCAAAAGTCGGTTTAGCCCCCGGAGTAACTCCCAAAGATGTTAATGTACTTTTAAGAAAAGTAACGTGAGCATCTTCATGCTTGGAAATCTGCTGAAAAACAACTTTATCCGAAGCAGGGATCAGGTTTGTGGCAGCAAGTCCAATTTTATAATATTCGTCTTCTAAATATTCCAAAGTCAATGCTAGCTGAAGGGCATCTGTTAATGCACTTTTCATTGCCAAAGTAGGTTCTGTTGGGGTTTCAGCTTTGGCTGAAGTTGCCATAAAGCTTCCTAATCCTAATGGTATCGCAGCAACAGCCGCTTTTTTACCAAATGAGGTGATATCTGAAAGATTATCTAATCTAGACGTTTGCTTTGTGAAAAAAGAATCGTCAGAGAATTTATCTAATAATTTTAAAATGTTCATAATAATTGATTTTTGAGATTGGTAAATTAATTAATGCCTCTTTCTTTCCAGGTAAATGGAGTTTTAATAAACCCTCCGGCTGCCGCAATAACATCTTTTGGTTCTTTTGCTACATCCAGTCCTGTAGTAGGATTTACCACATCATCTCCTGAGAAAGCTGCAGTTAAAGGATTAATCAAATCTCTGATTGCGGATGCATGTCTTGCTTCTACAGAAACAATTTTACCTGCAAGCACAAGATAAGTAGGGTTTGTAATATACTTACCCGCAGCATTGTAAGCGGCAACTCCTGTATCTTCTAAAGCTTTTGCAGTAGCCAGAACAGAACTTCTGTCGTTAAAGTTTACATTCGGATATTGAAATTCAAGTGTTGGAAGAACGTTAGTTGTTGCACCTGTAATTGCTGCTTTAAAGAAATCTCTGTGAATAACCTCATGGTGATAAAGGTCTGTAAGTACTTCTTTTTCAATAGTTGAAATTCCTGCATAGAAATTATTTACCACTTTCGTGTAGAAATCGGCTTCTAATTGTTCAAGAGCATATGCATAGTTCAAAACACCTACATCGCCCATTCCCAAATCAAATATTTTATTATCATTGTAGACAAAATCGTCATCATCGCAACCTACCAAAGTAAGCCCGGCAACGGCAATACCAATACCGCTTAGTTTTAGAAAGTTTCTTCTGCTGGTATCCAAGGTGGCTCCTTGGTTGGAAACATTAATTGGTTTTTTCATAATATTATTTTTAAAAAGGTTTAGTCTGTTTAATGATATCTACGACAATAGTTTTCGTTTGGTTTTCATAAAATTTAAAAAAAACAAATATTTATTAAACAAATCCCTTAAAAACCCCTAAAACACTGTAAATAAAATAAATATCGAGTGCTTTATAATTGATAATGAAGATTATAATTGGATTGATTTTAAAATAAATTTTACTTATTTTTGTGAAATGAGTCAAAAATGGATTTATAAAACCGAACCTGATGAAGAAACTGTTGATGGATTGAGTTCGTCGCTTGGTTTTGGAACTTTTGAATCCAAACTATTGGTTCTCAGAGGAATTGACAATTACCAAAAAGCGCGCGAATTTTTCAAGCCAAACTTCACAGATATTCACAACCCTTTCCTGATGGCGGATATGCAAAAAGCCGTAGAGCGGGTTGCTACAGCCATAGAAAATGGGGAAAAAATAATGATTTATGGAGATTACGATGTCGACGGAACTACCGCTGTGGCGCTTACTTATCTTTATTTAAGAAAAATAGTTCAGAAAAAATATTTAGATTTTTACATTCCCGACAGAAATTCTGAAGGATACGGAATTTCTACCGAAGGAATTGATTACGCCAAAGAAAATGGCTTTTCACTGATTATCGCATTAGACTGCGGAATCAAGGCGATTGACATGATTAATTATGCCAAAGGAAAACAAATTGATTTCATTATTTGTGATCACCATTTACCCGGAGACGAAATTCCGGATGCCGTAGCCGTTTTAGATCCGAAAAGATCAGATTGTCGCTATCCTTTTAAGGAACTTTCAGGATGTGGAGTTGGTTTTAAACTGTGTCAGGGATTAAATACCATCTATAAAATTCCGGAAACTGAATTGTTTGAATTGACCGACTTATTGGCTATTTCTATTGCTGCGGATATCGTTTCAATGACTGGCGAAAACAGAGTTTTGGCTAAAATGGGGTTGAAAGTTCTCAGAAAAACCCGCAACTTAGGTTTAAGATTGTTAATTCCTGAAGATAAACTGTCGCATTTTGAAATTTCAAATATTGTTTTTGAAATTGCTCCAAAAATAAACGCTGCCGGAAGAATTTCTCACGGTAAAGCTGCTGTAGAATTGATGGTTTCAGATAACCTGAAACATGCACAGCAAATTGTAGGCGACATTATGAATCTGAATGACGAAAGGCGCGAACTTGATATGAACTCTACCCTTTCTGCACTCAATCAGGTAATTGAATCTCAGCAGGAAACAAAATATTCCACAATTGTCTATCATCCTGAATGGAACAAAGGTGTGATAGGAATTGTAGCCTCAAGATTGATTGAAACTTATTATAAACCAACTTTGGTTTTTACCGACGGAAATAATGGAGAAATGGTAGCATCTGCAAGATCTGTTTCAGATTTTGATGTGCATGAAGCGCTGGATCTTTGTTCGGAATACTTTCTGAAATTTGGAGGACATCACGCTGCGGCCGGACTTTCTATGGAAAAAGATAAGTTTGAGGCTTTCAAAATTAAATTTGAAAAAACAGTAGCCGAAAAAATTAAAGATCATCAAAAAGAACCTTCCATCACCATAGATGCTGATGTGGATACAGACGAAATCAACAGAGATTTTATTAACTTCCATCGAAAACTAGGACCTTTCGGGCCTCAGAATATGAAACCGAATCTTGTTTTAAGAAATCAAAAGATTGCCGGTTATCTGAAAACGATGGGTAAAGATAATAATCACCTTAAGTTTTACATTAAACAAGAATCTACAGGAAGAAATATAGAATGTGTCGGCTTTAAACTCGGTCAGTTTGCTGATGATTTTAGAAATAAATCTTTTGACATAGCTTTTACTTTAGAAGAAAACCATTGGAAAGGGAATGTGACCCACTATCTGAATATCAGAGATGTGAAATTTAGAGAAGATTAACCTTAATCAATCCAACCTTAAACTCAACCTCAACTTTGAAAAAAATCGGTTTATTTTTCGGGTCTTTCAATCCCATTCATATTGGTCATTTAATTTTGGCTAATTATATTCTGGAGAACTCGGATATGCATGAATTGTGGTTTGTAGTAAGCCCGCAAAATCCTTTTAAAGAAAAAAAATCACTCCTGAAAGATCATAACCGTCTGGATATGGTGCAGCTCGCCGTGAAAAATTATCCTCAAATGCGTGCATCCAACGTTGAATTTTCATTACCAACACCAAGTTACACGATTGATACTTTAACTTATCTTAAAGAAAAACACCCTGAATGTTCTTTCAGCCTAATAATGGGAGAAGATAACCTCGGTAGTCTTCATAAGTGGAAAAATTCTGATGTTTTAATTAAAAATCATCACATCATCGTTTATCCAAGAGTTTTTGATGGCGAGAAAAAAGATTCTGAATATCTTCAGCATGAAAATATTTCGATGATCAAAGCTCCTGTAATTGAACTTTCCGCTACCGAAATTCGCTCCATGATCAAAGAAGGGAAAAATGTAAGACCTATGCTTCCGCCCGAGGTTTTTGAGTATCTGGATGGAAGTAGTTTTTATAAGTAGTTGTTAGTTGTTAGTTGTTAGTTGTTAGTTGTTAGTCAAAATTAAATACTGAATATCATGGAGTTTCTAGAAAATTTATTCTCAAAATATCCTCAGGAAAAAGTTATTAAATGGTTTAAACAGATTTGTTTGGCCGAGGCTATTTCATGGTTTTTTCTATTTACCGCAATGATCTGGATCCGTGTTGATCCGGAAGGTATTTTCCCGATTATCTACATCAGTACAATTGGTAGTATTCACGGATTCTTTTTTACACTTTATCTTATATTTCTTCCAGCTGCAAGAAAAATATACACTTGGGATGATGAAGACACCGTCTTTGCATTGATTTCCGCATTTTTCCCTTTTGCCACGATTTGGATTGACAAAAAGCTGGCACGTTTCGATCGAGAATAAAAAAAGAGACTCTTTTGAAGCCTCTTTTTTATTAAAATTTTATATTTAATTATCTCTAATAACGTGTCCTGTTACACTCAATGTATGTGAGCCTGTAGTATTGGTATAGGTTCCATTTATTGTAAAATCAATGTATTGTCCTACTGCTCCATAATTGCTTATTTGTAACGTAAGATTATTTCCATTAGCATTAATAAATCCTCCCGAAGATTCCAAACTAAAATTAGAGGTAAAAGTTCCAACTCCTGGTAGGTTTTGAGAGCTTAAAGAAAAACTTCCTGTCGCCGCATTTTGTGAACTTACATAAAATCCAGGAATTGGAACTGGACTTTGTGAATTTCCACCAGCATTGATTGGAGAAATAAAATATTTAATAGCTTGTGCATCTGTTTGACTAGTAATAAATTCTGTAGTAGCAGTGCAAACAGTAAGATTACCCAAATTAGTTGTAGGAGAAGTTGCTGTAAAATTAATATCTCCTGTGGTTTGAAGATTAGCAAAATCGGCACCAACAAATGTTAATTGCTGACTTGATGCACAACTTAAAACATTAAAAGAGAAGCTTCCGTTAGTTACCAACGCAGAAAAACTATTAAAATAGTTTGAGCTTGAAGCATAAGATAAATTTGCAACTCCGTTTGTAACATTATTGCCAGAACAATCCTTAAGAGTACCTGTAATTGTTATCGTATTACTCAAACTCTGCGAAATGGTAATTGCAGGAAGTGTGTTGTTAGAATTATTTGTAAAAGGACCAATATTATTGGTCATAATGACATTATTACAAGCATCATAAATTTTTAGAGTTAAATTTTCACCAGCAGGTATAATTCCTGAGGCATTTCCGTTTCCATCTGTAATTGCAGAAGTGGAATTCTGATTTTGTCTAAATAATTTTACCGTTACATTACTCAAAGGTTGTGCAGTAGAGTTTTGAATATGAACATTCAAAATCGCTTGAGGAAACTGTACATCGCAATTCCACCAAGAAAAATGACTTACATTTCCTACATAAGTATTTCCTACTTTCGTTGCAGAACCTTCTTCCTGCCAAATTCCTGTAGTTTCGTTAAAAGCCCACAGCGGAATGGTAGCTGGAGCCGTCGAAGTTTGGGTAGCATCAATTGCCACCGTCATTTCAGCAGTATGGCCATTCGCAATCTGAAGGTTTTGCCCCGAAGTGCCTGTCAATTGCACATGCAGCATCCCGAAAGTTTCCATTATTCTTGCGTTTCCAGCGGTGTTGTTTGCTAGAAGAGATCCAGGCATCAATTCATTTAGATACTGATCTGAAGACTTTAGGTGAAACATAGCAACATTTACATTACCGCTGTAAGCATTACCACTTGCATCTTTGAAGCTTCCGTCAAATTTCACTTTTGTTCCGTTTGACAAAGAAACTGTTGCCGTTGCTCCTGATGCAATCGTAGAAGTATTCGTTGCAGGAATCATCATAATGTTGATTCTATTGCTTCCGTTGGTAGGGACCATGGTACGAGAACCATTCACAAAACCTGCTTTCGTTACTTTTACGTAAGCGAAATTTTCTTTCACATCGGCATTTGTAATTACGAATAGTCCTTTAGAATTAGTTTGTACGGTTGCCGATCCAATAGTAACTGTTGCTCCTGAAACCGGAGTTCCATTTGTTGCTAAAACTAAACCGTGGAAATTTCTTTGTACCGAATTTCCAAAGTTAAAGTTTGTTTCCTGATTTCCTTGTTGCTGATTTTCGAGATCAATAAAAGAATCGCTTTTACATGATACAAGAATCATCAAAATCATTAATAATGAGTAAAGTTTTGTCATAAATTATTATTTTTTTGTGAAATCTAAATTAATCAAAAAAAAGTGAATCTAATTATTTTATTTTTTGTTGTAACAAAACTCTTGTTACGGTTGTCTTATTATGTAGAAACTCAAAGTAATAAAATTTTAATTTAAATTTTAATAACTAACAATCAGTTAGTTACAAATTAAATCAAAACATTTTTACTACTTTGTATTGCATGATACTAAATTTATTACATATCTTTGCAATGTAAAATAATAACAGATACAAGCTTCTAAACTAATTAAAAGATAAACTCATGAAAACGCCACTACTCATCGCAGCTATATTTTTCACCGGATTGACATTCGCTCAGGAAAAAAAATCAGATTCTCTAAAAACTAAAAAAATTGAAGAAGTTGTTTTGACCAAGCAAGTCTTCAAAAAACAAAGTGACCGTTTCGTATATGACGTTGCCGCTTCACCCGTTGCCAAAGGAAACACAACTTTTGATCTCCTAAGACAAACTCCTCTACTTTCTACAACCGATGATAAAAATTTAAAAATTGCAGGAAAAAATAATGCGCTGATCTACATCAACGGTAGAAAAACCAATATGGATGCCGAATCGGTTACTCAATTCCTAAAAAACACTCCTGCAGAAAATATTCAAAAAATTGAAGTGATTACTGTGCCAGGAAGTGAATTTCAGGTAGAATCTTCAGACGGAATCATCAATATTGTCCTGAAAAAGAAAATGAGTGACGGTTTAAGCGGAAATATGAGAATGTCTAATTCTCAAAATAAATACAATGGAAGTTCTGCTAGTTTCTCTACTAACTACAGAAAAGATAAATTGGGAATCAGTGCCAATTTGTATGGCGGAGAGAATATTGACGCTCAACAATATGTTTTACGAAACGGAAATGATTCTTCTTCTAATGAATCTACCGGAAATATTGATGACCCCAATCAATACATCGGAGGATATCTGAATATAGATTATCAGCTGACGGAAAAAAGTAATTTAGCTCTATCATGGAATTCTAACGCCAACAAAAGTTATAATTCTACAGTTAATTTATTCAATACCATTCGTTCTTTTGATAAAGATACTCAGTCATACATTACCAATTACACCAATTCAAGAAACAACGAAGACGCAAGGTCATACAACAATTCAGTTAATTTAAATTATGAACTGAAAACCGATTCTTTGGGAAGTAAATTAAATGTAAATGCAGCCTATCTTAATTACAGAAGATTTCAGTTTACCAATAATAAAACGTATTTATCTGATGCAAATGGTACAGATGGATTACTAAGCCAGACCATTGACCAAAATCTCCCTCAGATCATCAATAATTTTTCCGGTACTGTAGATTATATTCAGAAATTTAAAAATGACTTTACAGTTGCTATTGGTGGAAATTTTAATAAAACCAAAACGGATAATGATACTCAGAATATTACTTATGTAACAGGAAAAAATACTGAATTTGCACCTAACCATTTCATTTATGACGAAAATATTTATGGTGCTTATTTAACTTTAGAAAAGAAATTCTCTGATAAATTATCCGGAAAAGTTGGTACACGATACGAAATCACCAATAGTTTGGGAACTTCGGACAATGCAGCTCCTGAATACAGAAAAATTGAAAGAGATTACCATAATGTACTTCCTTATTTAAGCTTTAATTACGCAATTAACGATAAAAACAATATCTCTTACGCATTTTCAAGCCGAATGAGAAGACCAAGTTTCTGGGAACTGAATCCTGTAAGAAACATTCTTACGGAAGACAATTACACTCAAAATAACCCTTTTGTGAAGGCTTCTTCTACTTATAGCCATGAGCTGACGTATATGTTTAAAAATTCGTATTTCTTAATCTTAAGCCATTCCTTATTTAAAGACAAGATTACACAAGTGCCTTTACAGAGAGATATTTTGAAGCCTCGGAAAGATAAAGAAGGAAATCTTGTCATTGATCCTACAACCAATGAACCATACCAAGATTCCTACAAACAATTAAGATACATCCGTACCAACTTCGGTGACAAACAAGAAATGTCAGCTATGGTAGGAATTCAGAAAACATTTTTTAACCAATATCTGACAATGAACTTCAATGTAGGTCTTCAGAGGAACGTTAATGATGGAAGTCTAAGCGTAGACCCAACTTCTGGTGATGTTTTTCCAACGTATGAAAACAAGATCAGTTCGACAAGCATCCTTATCCAGACCAATAACACCATTCGTTTAGACAAGAAGAAAACATGGTTCTTGGGCGTAAATTATTTCTTTATAGACAAGCAGCAAATCGAATTGGGAATGTTGAAAAACCTGATGAGTTTAGATTTAAGCATCAAGAAAAACTGGAACGACTGGACGTTTGCATTAAACTTAAATGATGTTTTAAGAACAAACATCGTAGAAATCGAAGACTATCAGGCCAACGGAAATTACAATTATGTAAGAAACGACCAATTCAGAAGAGGCGGAACTTTCAGCATCACGTATAATTTCGGAAACCAGAAAGTGAAAAAAGTAAGAGACATCGAAGGCGCATCAGACGCTATAAAAAGCAGAACACGTTAACATTCAATCTTCATATATTTTATTTTGTACAGAAACCTGCCAAGAAATTGGTGGGTTTCGTTTATATTTAAGTATGAATAAATTCTTCACACTTTTATTTTTAATTGCTATGCTTGGCTGTAAAGAGAAAACAATCAATCTCAGCAAAGACATTACATTCGATAAACAAATGGATGTTTCTTACGGTGACAATCCCGAACAGAAAATGGATCTATATATTCCTAAAAATCGAGATTCTGTAAAAACAATTTTCATTATCATTCATGGCGGAGGCTGGAAAGCAGGAAAGAAATCTAACCTCACCTCCTTCACACTCTCAATGATGAAGAGATTTCCTCAAAGTGCTTTTGCCAACATCGACTACCGACTTGCCACTGAAAAACGCTTCGGTTTCCCTAATCAGACTGATGACATCCAGAATGCAATTGACTATTTATTCGGGATTGCGCCAATTAAATCGAAGTTTGTTCTTCTTGGAAACAGTGCGGGCGGGCATTTGTCTATGCTTTATTCTTATCGCTTTGATGAAAAAGACAGGGTAAAAGCTGTAGTGAATATTGTAGGACCATCAGATTTATCAGATTCTAATTTTAAAAACTATTCAGATTATTCGTTTGTTGAAAATCATTTGGTTGATCCTGCCGCAATTCCAAAAGGAATTTCGATGGGAAATTTTGCAAGTCCGGTTTATTGGGTAAATAAAAATTCTCCTCCGACTCTTTCTTTCTATGGAAATAATGATCAGGTAATTCCATTATCACAAAAAGGAATTTTAGATTCAGTTTTAAATAAAAATGGAGTTTTAAATCAATCTTACGAGTTTCCCGGAGGACATCTTGATTGGATGAATGAGAAAAATGCACCTTTTTTAATTAATAAAATTGATGAATTTCTACGAAACCACTAAATATATAGCTAAAAAGAAGTGGCCAAAATTTCTTCCGACCACTTCTTTTATTAAACGTATTCTGCGCAGGTGCCAAAAGCCGAGCATCGCCCAAACTGATTGGGGCACAATGGCCATGGACATCCGTCTTCAACCCAAGGAGCTTTCACACTTCCTTTAATTTCTTTCAAATCATTTCTCGTAAGTTTTTTAACTTCTAATTTTTTAAAGTTTTTCATGATTATTATTTTTTAAATTGGTATCCTAAATTTAAACTTAAAATATCAAATATTCATAATAAAAATGATTTTTTTATCATTCTGATTTAAAAACCTCCGTTTTCTCCGAAATTCCATTAGCATTAAACGCTTCAATCTGGAAATAATAAGAATCTACTCTGTCTGCCCCGGTGAAGAAATATTCATTTTTACCGTAGACCATAATGCTTCCATATAATTTGTCAGGAGACTTTCCCCAATAAATAACATAACCATCAGCTTCTGAGTTCTGTTGCCATTTCATCCAAATGCTCCTTCTCTCACCATATTTTTTAGCATCAGCTCTTAACGGAACAAATCCCTGCACTTTTCCGGGTTTCGCTCCTGCTCCTTTTCCAAATACTCTGAAACCGCTTAATGCAAACTTTCCTGTCGGCATTTTGAGGTTTTCCATTTTTAAATATCTTGCTTCCGAAGGTTTTTCTAATTCTACATAATCGTGAGGAACATCTTTGGTATTTTTGCTTTTATCCACAATGACTT
Source organism: Chryseobacterium aahli (assembly GCF_022699665.1). Lineage (GTDB taxonomy): Bacteria > Bacteroidota > Bacteroidia > Flavobacteriales > Weeksellaceae > Chryseobacterium > Chryseobacterium aahli. Next base: position 12,303 of record NZ_JALDNB010000007.1, read on the forward strand.
TCCATTTTTTACCATCATTTGAGCCGTAGATTTTATACTGATGCATTTTGCCCTCAGTTTTTCCCATAAATTCTACATCCTGATCTGCATAATTGACCTGAATGGCATTAATGGTAGAAATTTCACCTAAATCTGTCTGAAACCATTCTCCCGAATTTCCGGTTTTTGCACTCCAATACGTTTTGATATCTTCATCCACCGCATTGTTAGAATGATAACCACCCAAAGTTGACGAAACCTGAACGGGTTTGTTGTAATTTAGCAACATCCAATTCGTGAAAAGTCCTTTTGAAAAATCTTTTCCTTGTGCAAACTGCGGAAGTAAAGTGGGATAATCTCCGTAAGCCGTGTTGGTGTACATCACATCATCTTTATCAAACCCTGCAGGCCAGATTCCCAAACGTCTTTCAAAATTATTTTTAGTGGAAATAAAAATCGTTGAAACGTGCCACCAGTTTTTAAAATTATCTTCAAAAGTTGCTCCGTGCCCCGCTCCCCTTGCAAAACCTCCCGGCTTGTAAGAAAAAGGATTGTGCTGTTGATATTCATACCCTTCTAAAGGATTTTTCGAAATATACACTCCATCAGAATAACCGCTGAATTCTGTTGCCGGAGCACCGTACTGCATATAATATTTGTCTTTGTACTTCGTTACCCAGGCTCCTTCCACAAAAGGCTGTAGGAAAACGTTGTCATTATATTCACCAAATCTTTCCCAGCCGTGATCTTCAGGTTTCAGTCTTAAAATAGGCTTTACGAAACCTTCAGACTGCAGATTTTTCACTTTAACTTCTGTTCCTAAAAGCGGCCATTCGTTGCTTGACCCCCAATACAAATACAGTTTATTTTTGTCTTCATCATAATGAAAAGCAGGATCCCAAGCTCCAACCTTTAAAGTATCAACGGCAATTTTCCAATCGTCCACAGTTGGATTGGTTGATTTCCAGATCGGAAAATCAGATTCCCAGGTTGAGCCGTACACATATAAAGTATCTTTCATCGCCCAAACTGCAGGAGCATTCAGATCGTGGGTATATTTGTTATCTCTGAGGAATTTTCTTTTGACAAATTTCCAGTCGAGCATATTGTCGCTGTGCCAATATCCTTCCTGATTGGTAGAAAATAGAAACAGTTTCTTTTGAAAATTTACAATCACCGGATCAGCTGTTGCTCGGTGTTTTCCTTGCTTAGAAAAAACTTCAAAAGGCGTGTAACCATAATCGATATTGATTGGATTACAATAGGTTTTTTGCTGAGCGTCAATGGAAAAGCTTAACAGAATCGCTAAACTCAGGTATATTTTTTTAATCATAATCATCCTTATATTTTTACAAATTTAATTATTTTTTAATGGCTGCTAAAAGCATAACAATAAAAAACTTCTGACTCTATTTAAAGTCAGAAGTTGTATTTTATTAAATTAAATGATTATTTTTTAGGCAAAAAGACTTCAGCAAGCATACATCTTGCACTTCCGCCTCCGTTCACTTCAATGGTATTCAAATCTGAATAAATAATTTCGCAATACTTTTCAATATTTGAAATTTGCTCAGCATTTAAAGACTGATAAGCGGTCTGACTCATTACGAGAAATTTTTCGCCATCTTTATTTTGAACCTGAAGCATATTTCCGGCAAACTGCTGCATTTGTTCTTCAGAAATTTCTATGATTTCTTTTCCTGAATTTTTAATGGTTTCAATGACTTTGCTTCTTTCCAGTTCATTATCGATGCAGTCAAGACAAATCACGACAAACTTATCTGCCACGCACATCATCACGTTGGTATGATAAATTGGAAGTCTTTCTTCGCCAACCGTTTGAAAAGAATGGAAAACAACGGGAGTGAAATCATATTTAGCACAAAATTCTCTGAATAAATTCTCATCTAATCTTAAAGAAACTGAGCCGTAAGCTATTTTATTATCGTGATCAAAAATCATGCTTCCTGTCCCTTCCAAAAAGTGTCCCTGAATTTCAGGTAAAGACCAATCATCGATTTCAGCAACTTCAAAACCTTGGTTTTTGATGCCTTCAATGATATCTTCTCTACGTTCCACCCTTCTGTTGGAAGCGAACATCGGATACAAAACCACTTTTCCATCGTTGTGAAAACTTACCCAGTTATTTGGGAAAATAGAATCGGGCGTGTGAGGATCGATGGTATCTTTTATCGTAATGACATTGATTCCTTTACTTTTTAGTTTTTCAACAAAAATTTTGAATTCTGCCAAAGCTTTTGACTGAATGTCTGCACCTTTCTGCTCTACCTGAAAGTAGTTGTTCTCAGCTGTTTCTGCATTATAACCGAATGCGATCGGCTCTATCATTAATACTGTATCTGTTGTTTGCATTTTTGCTTGATTTAATTTTCTTCTTTAATTAAAAATGTGTGAATTGGAAAAGATAGAAGATTCAGATTTTCACAAAGATTAATACTATCTTTTTTTTCTGAAAATGTTTCTGCTTCGACTTCCAAGTCTTTAAAATATTGGTCGTTATATCTTCTGAGAGTTTTTGAAGTTCTTATTCCTTCTTTTCTTACATCTTTTGATGATGAATATTCTGAAATTATTTTTGCATCATCTTCAAATTTTATATTTATATAGATTATATCATCATCTTCAAAGACTGAAGATGTGTCAAAATTTTGAATAAACCTAGCTGAAAATTTAGGATTAAATAGTACTGATGGAGAATAATTTTGTACATAATAATATTCAGAATATTTGGACTTATCATGACTAACAATATAGTCTCGGGTATTTACTTTAGATACACTTTTCCTTAAGGTCAAAATTCCATTTTTTAATTTATACTCTTTTTTATTAGGAAGTCTTCGACTGACCAAATTTCCCTTTCCATCATATTTTATTTCTTCCCAAAGAATCCATTCATTAAAACCGTTTTGATAATTCTTGTAAACAATTTCTTCTTTTATATTCTCATTTCCATCGTAAAAAACTTCTCTAAAAGGTGAGCCTGCATATTCCAATTTTTCACTTACTTTTTTTTCATTTTTTTTATGAATGGTAAGAATAGAATCTTTTTCAATTCTGATGATTTGATGATCAGGGTAATTATCAAAATGGTATTTCGTTACTTTATAATCTTTCTGTAAAATTGAATCTATCGTATGATAATCAGCAAATATCTCTTTCTTTACTTCAGTTTGATTGAAATATTTTTTATTCCAAATTTTTCCCTTATCATAGGTTTCTTCATAACTTAAATTTGGTTTTTTTTGATTAAAAAAATATTTTGTTCTGAAAACATAGATTGAATCTTTTCTCTTACTATCAAAGTTGTAGACATCCCTTTCTTCGTACAAAGTATTGTTAAAAGAAACTTTTGAAAATTTATTGAAGGCTACAATTCCATTATTATTAATCTTCCTTGAAAGTTGATTGACATTATTATCTTTAAAATTCAATGTAAAGTTCTGCTCCCAATTATCTTTTACTGACTTCACAGAGATTAATCGATTATCATCATCAAAATCATAGTATTCTGTATTCAAAGAATCTTTAACAAGAATGGATTTGTCTGAAATTAATTCAATAGATCTGAGAACTTTATTGTCTTTTTTTAGCTTTAAAGTCTTAATTTTATTTTCTTTTAAACCTTTAATATCTCCATATAAAACTTCTGCCCAGTTGATTTTTTGCTGAGAATAAGCTCTGCATATAGATAGCAGAAGGAAAAATACAACTAATTTTTTCAATAAACTTCAATTTGGTTTATTCCCTCACCAAAGGCATCGTAGAACATCTCAACAAACCACCCATTTTAGAAATTTCTCTGTACGGAATTTCTTCAATCGTCATTCCCCACTCATTTCTCAGGTGATTATTCATTCTTGTAAACGAACTGTCTGAAACAACGACTTCTGGAGAAATTGAGAAAATATTCGGGAACATTTCAAACATTTCTTCGTCATTGACATGGAAGCAATTTTCTTCTCCGAAAATATCGATGATTAAGTTGTAATCACTTTCGTCAACAAAACCGTTTTTGTAAACAATACATTTATCAGTACCAATCGGGTTGAAGGTACAGTCTAAATGCAAAATTCCTTGATAGGGTTCTCTGTCATTTTTCTTTAATTCAAAATCTAAAATTCTTTTCTTTGGAAAATATTCTTTTAAGATTTCGATTGCATATTCGTTGGTACGGGCTGTTTTGTAATTTCTGTAATCTTGTGAAAAACAAGTTCCAATGAAAATAAAGTCATTCCACACGATGACATCACCACCTTCGATATGAGCAGTATCGGGAAGATTAATGATATCTCTCCATTTTACTTTTTCAAAGATTGATCGGTAAGCATCTTGTTCGTCGGCGCGATCGGCAATGACATTAGAAATTATCATTTTATCTTCAATAACAAACGAAACATCTCTTGCAAAAACCTGATTGTAATCTTTGATAATACTTGGGCGCAAAACTTCTACATCATATTTCTTCAGTACTTTTTCAAAAGCTTCCATTTCATCAATGATATCTTTTTCCTTCGGATAAATATTGTGCTGGATGGAATGGTATGATTTTGCATCATAACTTTCTTCTAAAGTTGGATCCGGCCCCATTGAATTGGGCTGACCCAAAACCACTGATTTCAGTTTGCCGGTTTCGTTTTTGATATTTAATTTCATAAAAATTCTTCTGATGTATTGGCTTTAAATAAAGCGTTCTGTACATAGCATGAGCCACAAATATAATGAAACGGCGTTGAAGTCAAAAATTTAATATTTAATAAAATGCATGGAATTTATGCCTACAATATTGGTTTGAAATGTTGTCGGAATATCCAAATTCTATCTGTTTAATTTCGCTTTTTCAGATAGAAATAAGGGATAGATATTGAAATCAAATGATATTATCTTTAGACTGAAAATTACAGTTTACAATTTTGGGTTATTTAGAATGTCGATTCAAAAAGAATTTTTAGAAATAAGCAATTTTGAATGACCAAAACATCGTATTAGGTTCATCTTTTTGAATAATTTTTGATTTAGATATAAATTATAAAGTGGACACTATCAATTAGCTGATTGATTAATGATGTCTTTTCTGATACAAACATGATGTTCCTACGTAGCTTTTTATTCGATTTATAGCTCTTTTCTTTTAAAAAAATTATAATTTCTATTGTGGATATTTACTGCTAAAAATTTAAAATCCAATACAGTGAAAAGCTTTAACATAAAGAACAAAAAAATCCCAAAGCAAAAAACTTTGGGATTTTAAATTTATTTGAGAAAACAATATTATCTGTTGGTAATATCGATGTAATCTCTTTTTTGAGCTCCTTGGTAAACCTGTCTTGGTCTTCCGATCGGGTCTCCTTTTAATCTCATTTCTTTCCATTGAGCGATCCATCCCGGAAGTCTTCCTAATGCGAACATTACGGTAAACATTTCTGTAGGAATTCCTAACGCTCTGTAGATGATTCCTGAATAGAAATCTACGTTTGGATATAATTTTCTTTCGATGAAGTATTCGTCTTCAAGAGCTACTTTTTCCAATTGCATTGCAATATCAAGCGCTTTATCTTCGATTCCCAATGCAAGTAACAAATCGTCAGCAGCTTTTTTGATGATTTTCGCTCTTGGATCGAAGTTTTTGTACACTCTGTGTCCAAAGCCCATCAAACGGAAGCTGTCATTTTTATCTTTAGCTTTCTCCACCCACTTGTTAACGTCTCCACCATCTTTTTCGATTAACTCAAGCATTTCGATAACTGCCTGGTTTGCACCACCGTGAAGCGGCCCCCAAAGTGCAGAAATACCCGCCGATACTGAAGCAAAAAGACCTGTGTGAGCAGAACCTACCATTCTTACAGTAGATGTAGAACAGTTTTGCTCGTGGTCAGCATGAAGAATCAATAATTTATCTAAAGCAGCAGTAACTACAGGATTGATTTCAAACTCTTCATTTGGTAATCTGAAAGCCATTTTGTAGAAGTTTTCTACATAGTTCAGGCTATTATCTCCGTGGTTTAATGGTAAACCTAAAGTTTTTCTGTAAGTCCAAGCAGCAAGGTGAGCAAATTTAGCAATCAATAATTCTGCAGCAAGATCCATCTCTTCTTTAGACTGTACGTTAACCGCTTTAGGATTAAAAGCAGTCAATGCAGAAGTAAGAGAAGATAAAACTCCCATTGGGTGAGCAGAACGAGGGAAAGCGTCGATGATTTTTTTCATCTCCTCTGCTACGAAGTTATATTTTTTGATATTACCGTTGAAAGTTTCAAATTGTTCTTTTGTAGGCAATTCACCGTGTAACAAAAGGTACATTACCTCAGTAAAGTTTGATTTTTCAGCGATTTGCTCGATAGGGTAACCTCTGTAGAACAATTCTCCTTGGTCACCATCAAGATAAGTAATCTCGCTTAGTGTTGCACCTGTATTTTTGTATCCTAAATCTAGGGTAATAAGACCTGTCTGGTCTCTTAATTTTGAAATATCTATTCCTCTGTCTCCGATTGTACTATCCACGATTGGATATTCATACGAATTACCGTCGTAATTCAATATAACTTTGTTGTCTGACATTATTTAATTTATTTTTTTTAAATATACTATTTATTATAAAATACGGCAAACAAAAAATTTCGTTCGCCGTTATTTATAAATTCAATTGATTATCTTTTGATTTTAAAAGCATCTAATCCTGGGAAATAAGCTGTATCACCCAAAGCTTCTTCAATTCTTAATAATTGGTTGTATTTCGCCATTCTGTCTGATCTTGAAGCAGAACCTGTTTTGATCTGACCGCAATTCATAGCAACTGCCAAATCTGCAATTGTAGAATCTTCCGTTTCACCAGACCTGTGAGACATTACTGATGTAAATTTGTTGTGCTGAGCCATTTGAACTGCTGCCATTGTTTCAGAAAGAGAACCGATTTGGTTTACTTTAACCAAAATTGAGTTAGCAATTCCTTCGTCAACACCTCTTTTTAATCTTTCAACATTAGTTACGAATAAATCGTCACCTACCAATTGTACTCTATCACCGATTTTATCAGTTAACATTTTCCAACCTTCCCAGTCATTTTCCTGCATACCGTCTTCGATAGAGATAATTGGGTATTTATTTGCTAATTCAGCTAAATAAGAAACCTGCTCGCTGCTTGTGAATTGAGCTGCATCAGGAGTCTGGAATTTTCTGTAATCATAAACTCCGTCTTTATAGAATTCTGAAGCTGCACAATCTAATGCGATCATTACATCATCACCTGGCTTGTAACCTGCTTTTTCGATAGCCTGAAGTAAAGTATCTAAAGCATCTTCAGTTCCTTTGAAAGTTGGTGCAAAACCACCTTCGTCACCTACTGCCGTAGAAAGACCTCTTGAATGAAGAATCGCTTTTAGATTGTGGAAAATCTCAGTTCCTTTTCTCAATGCGTGAGAAAAAGAATCTGCTTTTACCGGCATTACCATAAATTCCTGAAAAGCAATCGGGGCATCTGAGTGAGATCCACCATTGATTACGTTCATCATCGGAACAGGAAGTGTATTAGCATTTACACCACCGATATATTTGTATAACGGCATTTTTAGTTCAGCAGCAGCAGCCTTTGCAGCAGCTAAAGAAACACCAAGAATTGCATTAGCACCGATATTTCCTTTGTTTTTCGTACCATCTAAGTCGATCATAATCTGATCTAAAAGATTCTGATCATAAACCGGAAGGCCTACCAACTCGGGAGCAATTACTTCTCTTACATTTTCTACAGCTTTAGAAACACCTTTTCCCATCCATTCAGAACCGCCATCACGCAATTCTACCGCTTCATGTTCTCCAGTAGACGCTCCAGAAGGCACTGCAGCACGACCCATCGCACCACTTTCTGTAAATACATCAACTTCCACTGTAGGATTCCCTCTTGAATCCAAAATCTGTCTCGCTTCTATGTAAGAAATGTAACTCATTTTTTGTTTATTTATAGTTTAGACAAATTTAATTAAAAAATAAGTTTTTTCGTTAGTTCAGGAATATCAATTGATGTTTTTTGAGTTAAATTTTAGTTAATATTTAAATTGTAATGATTACTTGTTTGAAATGATTTCAAAAAAGGTTACACAATTCAACAATTATATTTATTTTTTGTTTTCTACAAAAACACTTTTTCTTTCGGAGTCAAGTCCCCAGTTTAGACCTAAAAAGGAAATCAGATTATCTTTATCTCCATAGTTTTTGCCAAATGCAGCATTGATGTATACTTTATCCGAAACTTTGTAAGCCAACAAGCCACTTGAGCGAAAAGTATTCTCAAGATCATTCACACGATAAATGTACTCGTAAGAAATTGAAAACCTATTGTAAATAAATTCTGCTTTTCCACCAAAATCAAAATTTTTAGTTCTCAAGAATTGCTGATTGGTATCTAAGGTTGTTCCATCTTCAAGATATCTTGCTATCCCGTAAAAATTAAGCTTTTTTTCAACATTAGGTTTTTCTATGTCCGTAAAATCAAAACCTGTATTTAATGTCATCCAAAAGCCTAGCTTACCAAACTGATTATTTGAAAATTTATTATCAGAGAAAAAAGTGCTATAACCTCCTGCGAAATCTACAGAAAGAAGTGGTGGTGATTCTAATAAGTTTCTGTAATAATCAACATTATTGGCATCGCTTTGGTTCTCATTAAACTTCTTTTGCAATTTATTTGTTATGTCTGATATTAATTTTTCGCAATCAGAATCACTCAAATTCTCATCAATACATTTTTGTGCAACTCTTTTGTTTTCTTCTTTCTCTTCTTCTCCATTCATGTATTTACTCATCAATTTTAGTTTGGCTTTTTTCACCAAATCTTCCTTTATTATTTTTTGGAGATTATCTTGGCTTCTAATTTTAATTAATGTACTTCTTACACTTACTGAAAATGCTGGATTCTTGATATCATCATCAGAATTAAATGATAAATCTCTCACAAATCCTAATGAAACAGACGCCTTCTTAACTTCATTAAAAATTATTTGTCTCTTAGTTTTTTCATTATATCCTGCATACTTAAGTGAGTTCATTCTTTTTGCTGGCAAAATCCAATATGGTGTAATTTCAAAAGCGTATGTATCTGGTATTCCCTCATTTTTTTTGAATGAATTTACCAAGCTCAAAATAATCGCTTTTTTTGATTTGGGAGTTTCCAATTCTGAAGGGGAAATTCCGAGCAAAATTAAAGATGGAGCATTTGAAATAGCAAGATCCTTAATTTCAAACTCAATATCTTTTGCTTCATGATCATTTGTTTGTGATTTATAGTTGTGAAATGAAGCGAAAAACAAAAGCAATAAAAATATTTTTTTCATGACCATTTATTTTATTGTTATTACTTTTACGCTAATAATTCTTTTCTGAGCATCTAAGTCAGCCTTGGTGCTGTTTAGAAAGGGAAATACTTTATTATTTTGACCTGACAAAGCATACAACACATTAGTTTGATGCATTGCACTTTCAACATTATCATCATTAATTCCGCTAAAATCGAAAATATGACGAACTCGAAGTCTTTTGCTTTTCTCAACAAATAGTTGTATGTTATGCTCGCTTCCATCATATAGTTCAACGTCTTCTGCTAAAAATTTCACATTGGTATTCACTTGTGCTACAGAAGAAACATTGATTAGTAAGAGCGTATTATCCAGACTTTCATGACTCACTTTAAACGTTTTGACTGATTTTTTTGTTTTTGTTTTCATGATTTTTTAGGTTTTAGATTGTTAATTAGGTTTTTTATTTTATCACGGTTTTAATTAGTGATTCAATAATTCTCTTAGCAAATAAGGACGATAATAAACAGTAGCACGCAAATATGAAATAATCAATAAATGTTTCAAATTTGAGAACATCACTATTTGTTGCATTTAAAATCAGAATGGATAGAAAAGATGCTAAGATTCCAAAAAGAATACTTGCTGTAAAAGTTTTATTCTCTTCATTAATGATAATCTGTAAACTGTTTATTTCAGCAGTCAGTTTTTGAATTTTTTCGTTTAACTCAAAACAGTCATCTTGTACATTAGCTCTGGAAATATTCTGAGATAGCAGATTAATCTTTAGATTCACGCTTTCAATTAATGGTATAGTATCTTTAAGATATTTGTAAAAATTACTTGACAATCCTCCTAAAAGACCACAAACAATAATTATAATCAAGACCAAAACACTTTTCTCATTTTGAAATACAAGCATTATATATTTAAAAAGATCTTTGTTTTTGTCACCTTGTAATTTTCTATACTCGTTCTGGTTAGTTTTTAGATTTTCGTCCAATTGATTATTAATTTGTGTTGCTATGGTGGCGTTTTGTTTTAGCAAAATCTGTGAAAGAGAATCTTTTTTTTGAGCGTCCTTCATTTTATTTACTATAAAATCTATGTGTATCGGATCTTTGATTTTTGTCAGAATTTTATCATTCTGTTCAATAAGTTTCTTTTGAATACTATCTAACTTTTTGAGGTCTTTATATTCAATTTCACACTTTTCAATAGTAAAATCTTTGTTATTATTTTTTTGATAGTATAAAAAAGCACCTATAAGAATAACCAATAGAATTATTATTGTCCCAATGTTTTTTTTCTCACTTAAAGTTTTCATGGTTAATAGTTTGTTAAAGTTTAAAGTTTACACTTCAAATTTCCAATTAATAACAACTCAAATCAATTACACAAAAGGGTGATTCTTAAAACAAAAAATCAGCACCATTAAAATGATGCTGATTTTAAAATTTTAATTAATCTGCTTATAAGTTAATCTTGAAAAAAATAGAAGTTCCTTTTTCGGTAGATAAAATTTCAAATTGTCCGCAAGATTCTTTCATTCTTCGTTCCATATTCCGGAGACCGTTTCCTGTAGCTTTTTCTTGATCAAAACCTTTCCCGTTATCTGATATTTCCATAATCAAATATTTATTCTCCTGGATAAACGAAAGCTTTAGTTGATCTGCACCACTATATTTATACGCATTGTTTAAAGCTTCTTTGATACATAGAAACATACTACGCCTTAGTTCCGTTGAAATTGGTGTTTCAGAAGTAATTTGATCTCTATCAAAAGTCAATACAATTGGTGTTTTTTTCAAAAAACCCTCCGCATAAATTTTAGCATATTCAACGAAACTTCCAACGGTGTCATTCCCTGAATTTAAACTCCATAGCATTTCTCGCATTGAGACATTCATTTCTTCGGATGTTTTCAGAAGTTCATTGATATCGTTTTTTAAATCTTCGTCTTCAGCTTTTTGTTTTAAAAATTCCGCCTGAAGTTTGAGTGCTGAAATACCCGCTCCAAGATCATCGTGCATATCATGGGAAATGCGTTCACGCTCTAGTTCTATAGATTTTTGCTTTTCGAGTTCTTTTTGGAGTAGCTGGTTTTGGTATTCGGATTCTTTGAGTTGGTTTTCTTTGAAATACAAGATTTGCTTTCGGTTATACGTTATTACAACAAATATGATAAAAATAACAAGTAGCAGAATGAGCAGAATTGCTACAATATAAGTCAATTTTATTTCAGGAGGTAAGGACTTCATCTTTTTCGTGTTTATATTTTGTGAGACCTATATAAAATAATGCATAAACTAGAATATTAATTAATAATAGTACATTTTTCAATAATCCTAAAAAATGTTTATCCTCTAAGTTTAATAAGTACATAGGGATTATTCTGAACAAGAAAAAACAACTCCAAATAAGTAATGAGGTTGAAATCCAAAAGTGAGGCTCGTTAGTTATTTTAATCTCAGATACATTACTTAATTTCAAATAAAACCAATAAAGTGAGTATAATATATTTGTTATACAATACAGTATTGCAATACTTAAATTGTATTTATCTTGGTCAAAAAAATGATATGTAAAGTATATGCACGTTAAAATACATAGTGAGATTAATACGATTATAAACTTATTTTTTATGTATTTATAATAAAAAAAAACAAAAAAAATTATATTGTATATATTTAAATAATTATATTGAATTGATTTTGAGGTTATAATATTTACTTCTGAGAAAATATCAATTAAAAAGTTCGCTATCAAAAAAACAAAAAAGTAATTTTGAGAAGAATAAGTTTTTCTCAAAATTACTATCGACTTTACAACGGTAATAAAAAAAACAATATAGTATATTTTTAAAAGCATTATGGTTCTAAACTTCCTTGGTCATAATATGGAAAAGAAAGCAAAGGACCGTTTACATCTTCGGGTATTGAAGTTAGATATATAGATTCTTGAGATTTATTATTGTCCCCAAAGCAAACGTCAAATTTTAGTTTTATAACAGTTTTGGTATCACATATACTAAAATAATTATCTATTCTTTCAAAATATTCCTGCACTTTACTTAAATCATATTTTATTCCATATGGTATATATCCAGATTTAGGAGTTGTAGTTGATAAACTCTTTATATAACTTCCTATACTACTTATCCTAAAGTCAGAATATAACTCCCCCAAATCAACTATAGCTGTCACATCATAATAATCTTTTAAGTTGAAAAACAAGTATGTAAGATCCTCTTTTCCAGCACCTTTAAATGTAATTAATATATACAAATTACTTTTAAACGCAGCAAGACTATTTTTATTTTCATCACTTATATTAATACTATTATTACACCATTTATCAAATAATATATCTGATAGATAGACAAAGCTAAAGTTAAGGTCAGAATATCCATCATTAACTCTAGCATCAACTAGCGATTTAAAATCATTGTAATATAACTCAAAATTATTTCTTAATTGCTTGGGATCAACTTTAGCATAATCACTTCCATGTACAATATCACTTACAGGATAATTAATTGCCGGTTTATAATAGACCTCATTATCAACAAAATCATTACCATACAATTCTCTAATTTTTTCTTCTAATTCTTTTTTAGATTTTATTTCTTTTTGATATTTTACAATTTTTTTTTCAATATCACAATTAAAATTTGCTTTAGCATTTCCCTCCAACGAGTCCGATTTATTAGTGTCATCCTTTTTATTGCAACTGAGAATAAAACATGCGATTATTACCAATAATGATAACTTAATGATTTTCATAATTTTAGTTTTTAAAATGGTTAAATTTATTTATAGCTTCAACTTTATTATTTACATGAAGCTTTCTGTATATGTTTCCTACGTGTTTTTTTACGGTATCAATGCTTATAAATATTTTATCGGCAATTTCTTTATATAAAAGACCTTGAGATAAAAGTTCTACAATTTCGGTTTCACGCTTTGTGAGCTCTTCAAAATCTTTCACTTTAATTGCTTTCCTTTCAAAATGAGCTAAAACTCTTCTTGCAATAGAAAAACTCATCGGTGCACCACCATTGTACACGTCACGAATTGATGACAGAATCTTATCCATACTCTCGCCTTTGATGAGATATCCCAATGCGCCAGCTTTTAATGAATTGAAAATCATTTCGTCATTTTCAAAGCTTGTACACATGATGAATTGAGATGTAGGCATGTCTTTTTTCAACTTTCCAATAATATCAATTCCAAGCATATCCTGAAGTTGTATGTCCATCATAACTACATCAGGAGAAAGATCAGATAAATTTTTGAGAGCAGTATTTCCGTCAAAAAACTGTGCGACTACCTTCATATCAGTTTGGTAATCGATCACTTTCTTCAACGCATTGTTGTAGTTTTTTTCGTCTTCTACTATGGCTATGGAAATGCTCATGTTTGTTATTTTCTTTAAGACAAATTTCAACAGAAAACAAAGCAGAAACAATTACACGTTTGTGTAATATTAGAATTTTGAGTTCGAGGTTATTGGTTTGTTTTTTGTTTTTATTAAATTTAAAGAAAATTTCACAATTGGGGAATTAATTTAAATTAATAATTACAAAAATATATTGAATGAAAAAAAGTATTCTAATCGCTGCATCTTTTTTGGCTATATCTTTAATTGGCTGCAAAAAAAATGAGAGCGGAAATAAAGGAATTGTAAAAACCGAAAATTCTGAACAAACGGTTCTTGCAGACGACGGAAAAGCAGATTCTACGATTGCTTACAATGTTGATGTAAATGGGAAGAAATCGATTAAAACAGATTATGTTTATAAAGCAACCGACGGAACTTTGGTGAAGGTTGTTTATGACTATAATCCGGAAAAGAGAACTTTGAAAGTGACTAATAACAACAAGACTTTTGTCTTAGAAAAGTCTGAAGCCAAAACCAATGAAACAACTTATGAAAAAGCTGATATGAAAGCTACAGTAAAGGGCGATAGTCTAATTATACATCAAGGTGACAACATTATTGAGTTGGTAAAGACCAAAATATAAGGCACAAAAAAACCGCTCAGAAATCTGAGCGGTTTTTATTATACTTTCTGTAATAATGATCCATTTATCCAGCCATACAAAGGTTCCTCTCCTTCTTTAGGCTTTTCTAACACATACACATAAAACCAGTCTAGCTTACTTTTTAGGAATTCAACTTTAGCATCTTTCTGAAGTTGTCTTAAAGATTCGAATTCTGTACCAGCTCCTTTTCTGATGTTTACGTTATTGACGGTAACTTTATAGATATCTGCTGTATCATCATCACGTCCAAATAATTTAGCACGGAAATTTTCCATTGGAAAAGCCGGACCGGGATCGTTTTTTCTGTAAGGTGAAACATCATCATGTCCCAAAACTTCCTTGATGTTATAATTTTCCATTAATAATTTGCAGACTTTAAAACATGCGTCTATCTGTTTTTCAGTAAAATTATGCCAATACGTTACATTTTTTTCATGCTTATGTTTGCCTTCAACCACAACATCCTTAGGATATTCCTTTTCGAACCAAGCATAAAATCTATCATTTACTTTTGTTAATCTTCCCGGATTATCTAGTTCGATACCTATCGAAAAATCATTTAAACCTGATCTGTCTGCCCATCTGCTTTTTCCGGCGTGCCAAGCTTTTTTACCAAATTCAATCATCTGGGTGATTTTTCCTTCCCTGTCTATGACAAGATGTGCCGAAGCTTTTGCAGCAGGATCTTTAAACCAGCTAACAGAACTTTCTGCACTTCGACCTGCCGTAAAATGAATAATTATAGTATCGGGATTCATGTCACCACCCTTATTCGGGGTGTCTGTAAAACTTATACTTTCATTAGAAAGTGTTTTTGATAATTTGTTTTTTAAAATTTTCATGTTTGTATTATTTAAATCTACACAAATATCTATCGTTTTCAAACATTGGTCAATTACACTTTCGGGTACAAAAAAACCGCTCAGAAATCCGAGCGGTTTTTTTATATCTCTGTATGAATATTACTCACCAGCTTTTTCTTCAGTAGAATCTGTAGCTTCTGCCTTAGGCTCTTCTACTTTTTCTTCTACTACAGGAGCTTCAGCAACCACAGCTTCTTTCTTAGTAGCTGTTGTAGATCTTCTGCTTCTTCTTGTTGTCTTCTTCTCCTCAGCATTAGGATTATAAAGCTCATTGAAATCAACTAACTCGATCAAAGCTGTATCTGCAGCATCACCAGGTCTGAAACCAGTCTTGATGATTCTCGTATAACCACCGTTTCTTTCAGCGATTTTCGGAGCTACAGTTCTGAATAATTCAGTAACCGCTTCTTTACTTTGAAGATATGAAAAAACAATTCTTCTGTTGTGTGTAGTATCTTCTTTTGCTTTCGTTAATAGAGGCTCAACGTATACTCTTAAAGCTTTCGCTTTAGCTACAGTAGTGTTGATTCTTTTATGCTCAATCAGAGAACAAGCCATATTAGAAAGTAACGCGCTTCTGTGAGAAGCTGTTCTTCCTAAGTGATTGAATTTTTTACCGTGTCTCATTATTATTTAATTATCAGCGTCTAATTTATATTTTGCAACGTCGAAACCGAAGTTAAGACCTTTTGAATGCACTAATTCTTCTAGTTCTGTCAAAGATTTTTTACCAAAATTTCTGAATTTCATCAAATCAGACTTACTGTAAGAAACTAGTTCTCCCAATGTTTCAACTTCAGCCGCTTTTAGACAGTTTAGGGCTCTTACAGAAAGATCCATATCTGCTAATTTAGACTTAAGAAGTTGTCTTGTGTGAAGAGTTTCCTCATCGTATTGGATAGATGCCTTTACAGCTTCAGTTTCTAGAGTGATTCTCTCATCAGAGAACAACATGAAGTGATAAATCAATATCTTAGAAGCTTCAGTTAAAGCATTCTGAGGGCTTATAGAACCGTCAGTTTCAATATCTAATACTAATTTTTCGTAGTCTGTTTTTTGCTCTACACGATAATTTTCAATGCTGTACTGCACTTTTTTGATCGGCGTAAAAATAGAGTCGATAGCAATAGTTCCTACAGGAGCATTGTTTGACTTGTTTTGGTCTGAAGGTACATACCCTCTTCCTTTTTCTACATTAAACGTGATTTCGAAAGTTACATCTGAGTTTAGGTTACAGATCATCAATTCTGGATTAAGAATCTCAAAACCGTTGATTGATTTACCTAAATCCCCAGCAGTAATTACAGTTTGACCGGAAACTTTAGCAACAACCTGTTCGTTAGTTTGGTTTTCTGCCGTAGCTTTTAATCTTACCTGCTTAAGGTTAAGAATAATTTCGGTAACGTCTTCAATTACTCCTGGAATCGTTGAAAATTCGTGCTCTACACCTTCTATTTTGATAGATGAAATAGCGTATCCTTCCAGAGAAGAAAGCAACACTCTTCTCAAAGCATTACCGATTGTAAGCCCGAAACCTGGTTCTAAAGGTCTGAATTCGAATTGACCTTTAAATTCATCAGAGTTAAGTAGAATTACTTTATCGGGTTTTATGAATTGTAAAATTGCCATATTATTGGGTTGAGCAAAAATTTGATTAAAAAATTATTTAGAGTAAAGTTCGACGATAAGCTGTTCCTTGATGTCTTCCGGGATTTGGATTCTCTCAGGAGCAGATACGAAAGTACCTTGCTTTTTCTCATCGTTGAATTGTAACCACTCATAGTTTGCTTTAGAAGCTAAAGCATCTGCAACAACCTCTAGAGACTTAGATTTTTCTCTTACAGCGATTACATCACCAGCTTTTACCAAATAAGAAGGAATGTTAAGGATCTCACCATTCACAGTGATGTGTCTGTGAGAAGTCAACTGTCTTGCACCAGCTCTGGTTTTAGCAAAACCTAATCTGTATACAACGTTATCCAATCTTGATTCGCAAAGCTGTAATAAAACTTCACCTGTTACACCTTTACTTCTGTGCGCTTTTTCGAATAAGTTAGCAAACTGTCTTTCTAAAATACCATAAGTATATTTAGCTTTTTGCTTTTCCATCAACTGGACAGCGTATTCAGATTTCTTTGCTCCTCTTCTTTTGTTAACACCATGTTGTCCTGGCGGTTGGTTTTTTCTTTTCTCGAAGTTCTTATCATCTCCGTAGATTGCAGCACCAAACTTTCTAGCAATCTTTGTTTTAGGTCCAATATATCTTGCCATAATGGGTAAATTCTAAAAATTAAACTCTTCTTCTTTTTGGTGGTCTACATCCATTGTGCGGCATAGGAGTAACGTCAATAATTTCGCTAACCTCGATACCTGAATTGTGAATTGTTCTGATAGCAGATTCTCTACCTGCACCCGGACCTTTCACATACACCTTTACTCTTCTTAAACCAGCCTCGTGAGCTACGTTTGAGCAATTTTCTGCTGCCATTTGAGCAGCAAAAGGAGTGTTCTTTTTAGAACCTCTGAACCCCATTTTACCGGCAGATGCCCAAGAGATAACTTCTCCGTTTTTATTTGTTAAAGAAATGATGATGTTATTGAAAGAAGCTTGAATATGCGCTTCACCAATAGCCTCAACTTTTACTTTTCTTTTTTTAACTACTTTACTTTGTTTTGCCATAATTCCTAACGATTATTTACTTGCTTTTTTCTTGTTAGCAACTGTTTTTCTCTTTCCTTTACGGGTTCTCGAGTTGTTTTTCGTTCTCTGGCCTCTTAAAGGTAGTCCTAGTCTGTGACGTATTCCTCGTTGGCATCCTATGTCCATTAATCGCTTAATGTTCAATTGCACTTCAGATCTAAGCTCACCTTCTACTTTAATGTTTTCAGTGATGTAATTTCTGATTGCAGCCAATTCATCGTCATTCCATTCGTTGACTTTCTTGTCTTCGCTGATACCGGCAGCTTTAAGGATTTCAGAAGAAGTACTTCTTCCTACCCCATAGATGTAAGTTAAACCGATAACACCTCTTTTGTTTTTTGGTAAATCAATACCTGAAATTCTCGCCATAATTTAGCCTTGTCTTTGTTTAAATTTTGGGTTCTTCTTGTTGATTACAAATAGAACGCCTTTTCTGCGAACGATCTTGCAATCAGCACTTCTTTTTTTAATTGATGCTCTAACTTTCATTTGATATATATAATCTTTTAAAAAGGACAAATGGAATCTTTCGATTTCATTTGAAATATAATTATTATTTTATACTAATACAGTCATCAAAATGACTTCAATATTGAGTATTTATTTTTTAACAATAGCCAAATGGAGATCAGAAGATTCCATTTGGCATTTTGTTTAATATCTAAATGTAATTCTCCCTTTTGATAAATCGTAAGGAGACATTTCAAGTTTTACCTTATCACCAGGTAAAAGTTTAATATAATGCATTCTCATTTTACCAGAAATATGAGCGATAAGCATATGCCCATTTTCTAGTTCTACACGGAACTGGGCGTTCGAAAGTGCTTCCGTAATAACGCCATCCTGTTCAATATGTTTCTGTTTTGCCATAAATTAATATCCAGTCGATCTTGATAGTTTAGACTGCATTAAGCCATCATAATGATGATTCAGCAGATATGTGTTAATCTGTTGAACAGTATCTAATACCACCCCAACCATAATTAGCAACGAAGTTCCCCCGAAAAATAGGGCGAACGCATCTGTCTGAACAAGACTCCCATGCACTATTGCTGGAAGGACTGCAAAGATAGATAAAAATATTGCACCTGGCAAGGTAATTTTTGATAAAATGTCATCTAAGTAATCAGCTGTCTCTTTACCAGGTCTTACCTTCGGTACCAAACCTCCGTTTCTCTTTAAATCATCAGCCATTTGGTTCACCGGAATTGTAATTGCGGTATAGAAAAATGAAAAGATAATAATTAATAGTGCAAACAATACATTGTACTGCCAGCTAAAAACATTCTTGAAACCTGCAAGAAAAGTATTAGACTCATCAAATTTTGTCAATAAACCAGGTACAAACATTAATGCCTGAGCAAAAATGATTGGCATAACCCCAGCTGCATTAACTTTCAATGGAATCCACTGTCTTGCTCCCTGCATAAGATTTTTATTAACACCTCCTCTTGCCTGAGCTCTGCTTACATACTGGATAGGGATTTTTCTGACAGCAACAGATAGTACTACTGCTAAAAGAACAACCAACATCCAGAATATTACTTCAACCAAAATCATGATCGATCCTAAACCTCCTTTTCCGTTCTGTACAGCGATTTCCTGTACAAATGCTTCTGGTAATCTAGATAAAATACCTACCATAATAAGGATAGAAATACCATTTCCAATACCTTTATCGGTAATTTTTTCACCTAACCACATCGCAAATACAGAACCACCTACCAAGATAACAATACTTGGCAACCAGAACATAATAGAGTTTGGATCTACAAAATATGCAGACTGGAACTGAGCATACGGTAAGAATAATTGAGTAATAGAAGTTAAATAAGAAGGCGCCTGTACAAGACAAACCCCAATTGTTAACCATCTAGTAATTTGATTCAATGTATTTCTACCAGACTCTCCGTCTTTTTGAAGCTTCTGAAGATAAGGGATAGCCATCCCCATCAACTGAACAATAATAGAAGCAGAAATATAAGGCATGATACCTAACGCCATCACGGAAGCGTGGCTGAAAGCCCCACCCGTAAACGACGAAAGCAAGCCAAGGAGACCTGCTCCTTGCTTGTTACCGCCTTGATTTTTATAATGCTCTAAGAGATCTCCTACTTCTGCAAGGTTAATCGCAGGTAGAGAGATGAAAGATGCGAATCTATACACAAGGATAATACCTAAAGTAAAGAGAATTTTGTCTCTCAGTTCTTTAAGGCTCCAAATATTCTTAAGGGTTTGTATAAATTCTTTCATTAGTAATATTATAAGGTAATTGCTTTTCCACCTGCTTTAGAAATCAATTCTTCAGCAGATTTAGTGAATTTGTCAGCAGAAATTGAAACCGCAGATTTCAATTCACCTCTACCCATAATTTTCACTATTTCGTTTTTAGTAGCTAAACCGTTTTGTACCAAAACTTCTTTAGTAATATCTCCTGTTATAGATTTAGTATCAATTAAGTTTTGAATATCATCCAGGTTAATACCTCTGTATTCTTTTCTGTTTACGTTTCTGAAACCGAATTTAGGAAGTCTTCTTTGCAAAGGCATCTGTCCACCTTCAAAACCGATTTTTTGAGAATAACCAGCTCTAGCTTGCTGACCATTGTGACCTTTCCCAGCTGTACCGCCTTTTCCACTACCTTGTCCTCTACCAATTCTCTTTGAACTAAAAGTAGAACCTGCTGCAGGTCTTATGTTGTTTAAATTCATTTTAAAATTATTTTAAAAATTATTTTTGAACTTCAAGTAAGTGACTAACTGCAGCTATCATTCCTAAAATTGAAGGAGTAGCTTCGTGCTCTATAACTTGGTGAAGTTTCTTAAATCCTAATGCTTCAAGCGTTCTCTTTTGGGTTTTTGTTCTACCAATAGCGCTTCTTACTTGTTTTACTTTAATTGTTGCCATTGTATATTTATTAACCGTTAAACACTTTACTTAGAGAAACTCCTCTCATTCTTGCAATTTCTTCTGGTCTTCTGATGTCTAACAATGCTTTGAAAGTTGCCTTTACCACATTGTGAGGGTTTGAAGATCCTTTAGATTTTGAAAGGATATCGTGAATACCTGCAGACTCCAATACCGCTCTTACTGCACCACCGGCAATAAGACCTGTACCGTGAGAAGCTGGTCTCAAGAAGATATCAGCACCACCATATCTAGCAGAACTTTGGTGAGGAATTGTATGGTTCATTACAGGAACTTTTACTAAGTTTTTCTTAGCATCTTCTACTGCTTTAGCAATAGCAGAAGCAACTTCCTTAGATTTTCCTAAACCAAAACCGATAGTTCCAGCTTCGTCTCCTACAACAACAATTGCAGAAAATCCGAAAGCTCTACCCCCTTTAGTTACTTTTGTTACCCTATTTACGGATACGAGACGATCTTTTAATTCTAATCCTCCCGGTTTTACTCTTTCTATATTATCTAGTCCTAACATATTTTCCGAAATTTAATGATTAGAATTTAAGTCCTCCTTCTCTCGCACCATCAGCTAGAGCCTTAACTCTACCGTGATATACGAAACCGTTTCTATCAAATACAATAGCTTCAATTCCAGCAGCAATAGCTTTGGCAGCGATAGCTTTACCTACAGCAGCAGAAATTTCACTTTTAGTACCATTAGCGTCTACACCTTTTTCTCTCGAAGAAGCTGAAGCTAACGTTTTACCATCTTTATCGTCTATTAACTGAGCGTAAATTTCCTTATTACTCTTGTATACAGATAATCTTGGCAATTCAGAAGATCCAGAGATTTTCCCTCTTACTCTTCTTTTGATTCTTATTCTTTTTTCTAATTTACTTAGTGCCATTTTCTTAAAATTTATTAAGCAGATTTACCAGCTTTACGTCTAACATTTTCTCCTACGAATCTTACACCTTTTCCTTTGTATGGCTCAGGCTTTCTGAATGAACGGATCTTTGCAGAAACCATTCCTAGAAGTTGCTTGTCATGAGACGTTAAAGTAATAATTGGGTTTTTACCTTTTTCAGTCAATGTATCGATTACTACTTCTTTTGGAAGTTCTAGTACGATACCGTGAGAGAAACCTAAAGCTAACTCAAGTTTTTGACCTGAGTGAGAAGCTCTATATCCTACTCCCACTAGTTCTAACTTCTTAGTGAAACCTTCAGTAGCTCCAATAATCATGTTGTTTACTAACGCTCGGTATAAACCGTGTAGCGCTCTGTGTTGTTTAGAATCAGATGGTCTGCTGAATGTAAGCACTCCATCTTCTTGTTCTAAAGTAATTCCTTCTGTAAGTTCCTGAACTAATTCTCCTTTAGGACCTTTTACAGTTACAACGCCATCTTTTTCAGTGACAGTAACTCCAGCTGGAATTGTTATAATTGCTTTACCAATTCTTGACATTTTCCTTTAATTAAAAATTAATAAACATAGCAAATTACTTCACCACCTACTTTTTCTTCTCTAGCTTTCTTATCTGTCATTACTCCTCTAGAAGTTGAGATAATAGCTACACCCAAACCGTTCAATACTCTTGGAAGTTCTGTAGAACCTTTGTATTGTCTTAGACCTGGTCTTGAAGCTCTCTGGATAGATTTGATTGCAGGCTTGTTTGTTTGCTTGTCATACTTAAGAGCGATTTTGATTGTCCCTTGAACAGCGCTATCTTCAAACTTGTAGTTTAAGATATACCCTTGATCAAATAAGATTTTCGTAAGCTCCTTTTTGATTTTCGATGCAGGAATTTCCACCACCTTGTGGCCTGCGCTTTGTGCGTTCCTTACTCTTGTTAGGAAATCTGAAATTGGATCTGTTACCATTTCTTTGTTTTAAATTATTGGTTAATGACAATCAGTATTGAAAAGACTTGAAGATTAAAGACTATATGGTTCCGAATGTTTCTTCGCCTGATCTCTTTACCTTCAGTATCTCAACAACTTAATTGTCACTTTTATTTTTTTAATTTCATTTTTCTAATAAACATAGCCAAAACGAAAATTAGTCTCTCAGAGAAATAATAATTTTCCTGAGCGGGTGCAAAAATACAAAAAAAATTAATACTATTTATTTTTTTCTTTGCCTCTAAGCCTACTTAATTTTGTACTCTATTTATTAAAATACAGCTGACTTATAAAAATATAGAAGTCAGCTGTAAAAATTTTCATTGCTTACCAACTAGCTTTTTTAACGCCTGGGATAAGACCGTTGTTGGCCATTTCTCTGAAAGTTACTCTAGAAATACCAAAGGTTCTCATGTAACCTCTTGGTCTCCCTGTCAATTTACATCTGTTGTGTAATCTAACAGGAGAAGCATTTTTAGGCAATTTTTGAAGTCCTTCGTAATCACCAGCTTCTTTAAGAGCTTTTCTTTTCTCAGCGTATTTAGCTACAGTAGCTTCTCTTTTGCGCTCACGCGCTTTCATTGATTCTTTAGCCATTTCTTAGTTCTTTTTGAAAGGTAAACCGAAGTGAGTTAATAATGCTTTAGCTTCTTTGTCTGTTTTCGCAGTTGTAACGAAAGTAATGTCCATCCCTTGGATTTTCTTTACTTTGTCGATTACGATCTCAGGGAAGATAATTTGCTCAGTAATACCTAAGTTATAGTTACCTCTACCATCGAAACCATCAGCTTTGATACCAGAAAAATCTCTAATACGTGGTAAAGCAGAAGAAGTCAATCTGTCTAAGAATTCGTACATTTTCTGAGCTCTAAGAGTTACCTTAGCACCTACAGGCATACCTTTTCTTAATTTGAAAGCAGCTTCATCCTTTTTTGAAATAGTACCTACGGCTTTTTGCCCGGTAATATTTGTAAGTTCTTCAACAGCATAATCGATGATTTTTTTATCAGCAGTAGCGTCTCCTAAACCTTGAGATAAAATAATTTTCTCTAGTCTTGGTACCTGCATTACTGATTTGTATCCGAATTCTTCCATCATTGCTGGAACAATTGTTTCATGATATGCTTTTTTGGGTCTTGCGATATATTCCATGTGTTATTTAAAATTATAAAGTTTCACCCGTTTTTTTGTCGATTCTTACTTTCTTATCTCCGTCGATTTTGTAACCAACTTTGATAGCTTTTCCGTCTTTATTAACTAAAGCTATGTTTGAGATATGAATAGAAGCTTCCTTTTCTGTAATTCCTCCTTGAGGATTTGAAGCTGAAGGCTTAACGTGTTTTTTAACGATGTTAAGTCCTGCAACGATTACTCTAGGGTCTTTTCCTTCTTTTTTGATCACTTCAATAACTTCACCAGTTTTACCTTTGATATCTTTTTTACCAGTGGTAATGATTACGTTATCTCCTCTTTTTATTTTTAACTTTGACATTTTTTTTAAAATTTTAAATATTAAAGTACTTCAGGAGCTAATGAAATGATTTTCATATATTCTTTGTCTCTCAACTCACGAGCCACAGGTCCGAAAACACGTGTTCCTCTCATTTCTCCTCCAGCGTTTAGTAAAACACAAGCATTGTCTTCGAATTTGATGTAAGATCCATCTTTTCTTCTAACTGCTTTTTTAGTTCTTACTACTACCGCCTTTGATACTTGACCTTTCTTAGCGTTTCCTGATGGTGTAGAATCTTTAATAGTAACTACGATTTTATCACCAACTGAAGCATATCTTCTTCTGGTACCTCCCAGAACTCTGATCACTAGTACTTCTTTAGCACCTGTGTTATCAGCAACTTTTAATCTTGATTCTGTTTGTAACATTACTTAGCTTTTTCAATGATTCTTACTAATCTCCATCTCTTGCTCTTGCTCAAAGGTCTTGTTTCTGTAATTAATACAGTATCTCCTTCTGTGCATTCGTTGTTCTCGTCGTGTGCAGTATATTTTTTCGTTTTCAAAACGAATTTACCGTACATCGGGTGCTTTACTCTTGTAGTTTCACTAACAACAATAGTTTTTTCCATTTTATTGCTGGAAACCACTCCGATTCTTTCTTTTCTTAAATTTCTATCCATTGTAAAAAGGATTATTGTTTGTTAGTTAACTCAGTGTTTAGTCTTGCGATTGTCTTTCTCAAATCTCTGATTTGGATTGGATTTTCAAGTGGACTGATTTTGTGAGCCAATTTCATTTTTGAGAATTGAGCTTTAGCTTCAGCCAATTTTGCTTGAATATCTTCAGCGCTTAGATTTTTAATTTCAGCTTGTTTCATTGTTTCAGAGATTAAAGAGGTTTAACAAAATCGTTTGCAACTATAAATCTAGTCGTAACTGGTAATTTCTGTGCAGCAAGTCTTAAAGCTTCCTTAGCGATTTCGTAAGATACACCTCCGATTTCGAACATAATTTTACCTGGTTTTACTACAGCTACCCAATATTCTACAGCACCTTTACCTTTACCCATCCTTACTTCGGCTGGTTTTTTAGTAATAGGCTTATCTGGAAATATTTTGATCCATAGTTGACCTTCTCTTTTCATATATCTTGTCGCAGCGATACGAGCAGCTTCGATCTGTCTAGCAGTGATCCAAGCACCTTCATTAGCTTTGATTCCGAAAGTTCCGTAAGCAAGTTGATTACCTCTTTGAGCAATCCCCTTCATTTTCATCTTGTGAACTCTACGGAATTTGGTTCTTTTTGGTTGTAACATAATTTCTTAAATTTTAGATTTTAGAATTTAGATTTTAAAAAAGTAACGGTCATTTAAAAACTATCCTCTAAAATTTTATTAATTATTTTTTTTATCTCTAGAAGGTCTTCTGTTGTCTCTGTCTCCACCTCCTCTGTTTCCGCCACCTGAAGGACCACCTTTCTTCTGTTGTCCTACTAATGGAGAAAGATCTCTTCTTCCGTAAACTTCTCCTTTCATGATCCACACTTTAACTCCTAACTTACCGTATTGAGTTAATGCTTCACCGATATGATAATCGATATCTGCTCTGAAAGTTGATAATGGAATTCTACCGTCTTTGAAAGACTCAGATCTTGCCATTTCAGCACCGTTCAATCTACCAGAGATTTGAACTTTGATACCTTCAGCACCCATTCTCATTGTAGAAGCGATTGCCATTTTCACAGCTCTTCTGTATGAGATACGGTTTTCGATCTGCTTAGCGATACTGTCTGCAACTAATACTGCATCAAGCTCAGGTCTTTTGATTTCGAAAATATTGATTTGAATATCCTTTTTTGTAAGTTTCTTCAATTCTTCTTTTAACTTGTCAACTTCCTGACCTCCTTTACCGATGATTAATCCCGGTCTAGCAGTAGTGATTGTTACAGTTACTAATTTAAGTGTTCTTTCAATATAAATTTTTGAAATTCCACCTTTAGATAATCTTGCTTCAAGGTATCTTCTGATTTTGTAATCTTCAGCGATTCTATCACCGTAGTTTTTACCACCAAACCAGTTAGAATCCCATCCTCTGATGATACCTAATCTGTTACCAATTGGATTTGTCTTCTGTCCCATACCTTGAATTAATTTTCTTTTGTACCTAAGATTAGTGTAATGTGGTTTGATCTTTTTCTGATTCTGTACCCTCTACCTTGTGGAGCTGGTCTTAGTCTCTTCAATTGTCTTGCACTGTCTACAAAAATTTCTTTAACGATAAGGTTAGCTTCTTCAATATCAGCACCATCATTCTTTGTTTGCCAGTTGGCCATCGCAGAAAGTAATACTTTTTCTAATTTCTCAGAAGCTCCTTTTTTTGAATATTTTAGGATGCTTAAAGCTTTGTCAACTTCTACCCCTCTGATGATATCAGCAACTAATCTCATCTTTCTAGGAGATGTCGGGCAATCATTGTGTAATGCTTTTACTACATCTTGATTTGTTAATTTACGTGCTAATGCACTTTCTCTTTTTCTTGATCCCATGATTATCTACTTCCTTTGTTTTTATTACCACCATGACCTCTGAAAGATCTTGTTGGAGAAAATTCGCCTAGCTTGTGACCAACCATGTTTTCTGTAACATATACAGGGATAAAAGATTTCCCGTTGTGTACTGCAATAGTTTGTCCTACGAAGTCCGGAGAGATCATTGATGCTCTAGACCAAGTTTTGATAACTGTCTTCTTACCAGACTCTATGTTTGTCTGAACCTTCTTATCTAAAGTATGATGAATGAATGGTCCTTTTTTAAGTGATCTTGCCATAATTATTTACGTTTAGATATGATATGACGGTTAGACGCTTTGTTTTTCTTTCTGGTTTTGTAACCTTTAGCTGGCATACCGTTTCTAGATCTTGGGTGACCTCCAGATGAACGACCTTCACCACCTCCCATTGGGTGATCTACAGGGTTCATTACTACCGGTCTAGTTCTAGGTCTTCTACCTAACCATCTGCTTCTACCAGCCTTACCTGAAACAGTTAACTGATGATCAGAGTTAGAAACAGATCCAATCATTGCATAACACTCAGTAAGGATCATTCTAGATTCTCCTGAAGGCAATTTGATGATTGCATATTTTCCGTCTCTTGAAGTCAATTGAGCTGATGAACCAGCACTTCTTGCTAAGATTGCACCTTGACCAGGCTTCATTTCGATACAAGAAATTACAGTTCCCAAAGGAATACTTTTTAATTTCATTGCGTTACCTACATTAGGTTCTACGCTTTCTCCTGAAATGATTTTTTGGTCAACTTTGATCCCGTTTGGAGCGATGATATATCTCTTCTCTCCGTCTGCATACTCAACTAAAGCGATGAAAGCAGTTCTGTTTGGATCATATTCTACAGTTTTTACCGTTGCTTCAACATCATGCTTGTTTCTTTTGAAGTCGATAATTCTGTATTTCTTTTTGTGTCCACCTCCGGTGTAACGCATGGTCATTTTACCAGTTTGGTTACGTCCACCTGACTTACTAATACCAACGGTTAGAGACTTCTCTGGTTTGTTGGTAGTAATTTCCTCAAAATTGTTTACAATTCTGAATCTCTGTCCTGGGGTGATAGGTTTTAATTTTCTAACAGACATTACTATTATTTATAATTAATAATTAATTTACAGCAAAAATGTCGATTACTTCTCCTTCAGCAAGAGTGATAATCGCCTTTTTCAATTTGTTTGTCTTTCCTACTTGAAGACCTTTTTTAGTGTATTTCGAAGAAACTTTAGGAGCATAAATCATGGTTCTAACGTCTGCTACTTTCACACCATAAGCTTGCTCTATTGCATTTTTAATCTGGATTTTATTCGCCTTAGGTTGTACTAAGAAAGAATAAGCACCTCTTAAATCTGTAAGATAGTTTGCTTTTTCTGAAATAACTGGTTTAATAATTAGTGACATGATTTATTTCTTTAAATTTTCCTGGAATTTTTCAACTGCACCTTCTAAGAAAACGATCTCACCTGCATTGATTAAGTCATAAGAAGAAATTTCGTTGAATTTCATAACTTTAGTCTTAGGTAAGTTTCTTGAAGATAAATATACATTCTTGTTTGTATCAGGAAGAATGAATAAAGATTTCTTATCGTTCAATGCCAATGCATTCAAGATAGTGATGAAATCTTTAGTTTTAGGAGCTGAAATGCTCAATCCTTCAACAATTTTGATGCTGTTATCTCTCATTTTCTGAGAAAGAACAGATTTTTTAGCTAATCTCTTAAGAGCTTTGTTCAATTTGAATCTGTAGTCTCTCGGTTTTGGACCGAAAATTCTACCTCCACCTCTGAAAACTGGAGATTTGATATCACCATATCTTGCAGAACCTGAACCTTTTTGCTTTTTCAACTTTTTAGTTGAACCAGTGATTTCGCTTCTTTCTTTTGATTTATGAGTACCTTGACGCTGAGCAGCAAGATATTGTTTTACTTCTAAGTAAACCGCGTGCTTATTTGGCTCAATTCCGAATACTGTTTCGTCTAGAGTTACTTTTTTTCCGGTTTCTTTTCCTGATGTATTTAATACTACTAGTTCCATTTTCTGATAATTACATAAGAATTTTTAGCTCCCGGAACAGCACCTTTTACTACTAAAAGATTTTGTTCTTGATCCACTTTTAATACTTGAAGGTTTTGTACAGTTACCTGCTTACCTCCCATTCTACCTGCCATTCTCATCCCCTTGAATACTCTAGAAGGATCCGATCCCGCACCGATTGAACCTGGAGCTCTTAATCTGTTGTGCTGACCGTGAGTAGCTTGCATTACACCTCCAAAACCGTGTCTTTTAACAACACCTTGGAAACCTTTACCTTTTGAAGTTCCTGTAACGTCTACATATTCACCTTCAGCGAATAAGTCTACTTTCACTTCATCTCCTACGCTTACAGTATCAACGAATTCTCTGTAGAATTCTACCAACTTAGCTTTAGGAGCAGAACCAGCCTTTTTAAAATGGCCAGCTAACGCTTTACCAACGTTCTTTTCACTCTTGTCATCGAAACCTAACTGAACAGATTTGTATCCGTCCTTTTCAATGGTTCTGACCTGTAAAACTGAGCAAGGACCTGCCTGAATAACGGTACACGGCATGTTTTTGCCGTTTTCGTCAAACAGAGAAGTCATCCCAATTTTTTTTCCAATAATACCTGACATTATTTATATAATATGTTATAAAATTTCTTGTATTCACGTTCATTTTGCGAGATCTCAAGTAATTACCAAGTTTGAATTGGGCATACTCCTCCCCGAAAATGAGTGTGCAAATGTATGAATAAAATTTAATTTGACAAATATTTATAGTAAAATATTTTGATTTTTAATGATTTAGGGAAATTTGGAAAAATCTGGTTGAATGTTTCGCTAAATATTTTTGAACTACAGAAAATTTAAAAATGAGTTTATTTTTTATTTAATAATTACACTCACTCCAATTTCTTCAAGATTATTTTTGTCTTCTTCCAAAATACCATTGTCCGTGATCAGATAATCTATCTTATCCAAAGGAGCGATTTTACCGAAACCTTTTACGTTCAATTTAGAAGAATCTGCTAGAATGACAACCTTTTCAGAACAATTAATCATTAATTGATTCAGGTGAGCTTCTGCAGCATTAGAAGTACTAATTCCGAAATCCATATCGATTCCGTCTACCCCAAGAAATAATTTATTACAGGAAAATTGTTTTAAAATAGCTTCAGAAATAGAACCTACAATAGAAGTAGAACTTTTTCTCACTTCTCCACCCAATTGTATGATATTAATGTTAGGATTGTTACACAATTCAATTGCAACACGCAAAGAAGAAGTTAAAACCGTTAACGGACCGAAATTCACTAGCATTCTTGCCAGATAATGCATCGTCGTTCCGGAAGCCAAAATAATACAGTCATTTTCCTGAATCAAGGACAATGCGGTTTTTGCAATATTTTTCTTTGCTTCTACATTGATGTTTTCCTTTTCATCCACATTCTTTTCATACGCATATCTTACATGCCTACTTGCACCGCCATGATTTCGGAAAAGCAATCCTAAACTTTCGAGATAATTCAAATCCTTTCGAATTGTAACTGACGAAACATTAAATTTTTCACACAAATCCTGAACAAGCACATAATCTTTTTCATCCAATTCTTTCAAGATATCATTATGTCTTGGCAGCAGCTTTTCCATTTCGTTTCATTTCATCAAAAATACCAATTTTATTTTGATTCAAAAAAATTTCACTTATTTTCTTTTTAGTTTCGTTTTTAATTTATACATTTGAAAACGAAACATAACGAAATATTATGAAACGAAACGAAGAACTTAGCAAATTAACCTCCATAAAAGAATGGGACTTTCTAATCATCGGTGGAGGAGCGAGTGGTTTAGGTTCGGCATTGGACGCTACAAGCAGAGGATTTAAAACCTTACTATTAGAATCACACGATTTCGCAAAGGCGACTTCCAGTAGAAGTACAAAATTGGTACACGGAGGAGTAAGATATTTAGCACAGGGAGATATAGGTTTAGTAAAAGAAGCTTTGAAAGAAAGAGGTTTACTCGCGAAAAATGCAGCTCATGTGGTTAAAAACCAGTCTTTTATTATTCCAAATTACACTTGGTGGGGAGGCATTTATTATAAAATAGGACTTTCTATTTACGATTTCCTTGCAGGAAAACTAAGTTTAGGAAGAACACAATACATCAGCAAATCAAAAACCGTAGAAAAACTTCCAACAATTCAGCAAAAAGGCTTGGCAAGCGGAGTTGTTTATCAGGACGGACAGTTCGATGATGCACGATTGGCAATTAATTTATCGCAAACCATTATTGAAAAAGGAGGAACTGCCGTTAATTATGTTAAAGTTATTAATTTAATTAAAAATGATTCTAATAAAATAACAGGTGTAGTTGCAGAAGATCAGTTTACGAAACAGCAATTCGAAATTAAAGCGAAAGTGGTCATCAATGCAACCGGAGTTTTCACGAATGACATCTTAAATATGAATAACCCGAAACACGGAAAATTTGTAGTTCCGAGCCAGGGAATTCATTTGGTTTTGGATAAATCTTTCTTAAAAAGTGACGACGCCATTATGATTCCTAAAACTTCAGACGGAAGAGTCTTGTTTGTCGTTCCGTGGCATGACAGAGCCTTGGTCGGAACAACCGATACTTTATTGGAAAACGAAAGTTTCGAACCGAGAGCTTTGGAAGAAGAAATTAATTTCGTTTTAGCTACAGCAAGACAATATTTATCTAAAAAGCCAACCCGTGAAGATGTAAAATCTGTTTTCGCAGGACTTCGACCATTGGCAGCACCAAAAGACGGAAGCAAAAGCACAAAAGAAGTTTCCCGAAGTCATAAAGTGGTTACATCCGACACCGGATTGATTTCCATTATCGGTGGAAAATGGACAACGTACCGTAAAATGGCAGAAGACACGATCGATGAAGCAGTAAAAGTTCACAACTTAGGAATTACAACTTCCAAAACAGAACATCTTTCGATTCATGGAAATGTAAAATCTGAAACTGTTGATAGAACCAATCATTTATATGTATATGGTTCAGACATTCCTGAAATCAAAAAATTACAACAAAACAATCCTGAATTTTCAGAAAAAATACATCCTGATCATCCATTCACAATAGCAGAAGCAGTTTGGGCAATCCGAAACGAAATGGCTCAGACTATTGAAGATATTTTGGCAAGAAGAGTCCGTCTTTTATTTTTGGATGCAAGAGCAGCGATCGACAGTGCACATAAAATCGCTTTTATTATTGCAAAAGAAAACGGACATTCTGCAGAATGGGCAAACGAACAGGAAAACGAGTTTATCGAATTGGCGAGAGGATATTTACTGACTCCTTATTCGCCAAGAAACATCTAACTTTAATTTAATCTCAAAGATGAGTGACCAATTAATTCTCGCTCTAGACCAAGGTACAACATCGTCAAGAGCCATTTTATTCAATCACAGCGGAGAAATAGAATTTGTTTCTCAGAAAAGTTTTGAACAGATATACCCTACTCCGGGTTGGGTAGAACATGACCCCAACGAAATCTGGTCTTCTCAAGTTTCCGTAGCTGCAGAAGTTATTGCCAAAGCAGGAATTTCCGGAAGAGAAGTTGCCGCTATCGGGATTACCAATCAACGTGAAACTACCGTCGTCTGGGACAGAGAAACCGGAGATCCCGTCTACAATGCGATTGTCTGGCAAGACAGAAGAACGTCTAAATATTGCGACGAATTAAAAGAACAGGGTCATGCCGAAATGATTAAAGAAAAGACAGGTCTTGTTTTAGACGCTTATTTTTCTGCAACAAAGCTGAAGTGGATTTTAGACACTGTAGAAGGTGCAAGAGAAAAAGCTGAAGCAGGAAAACTGTGTTTCGGAACAGTGGATACTTTCCTTGTATGGAAATTAACACGTGGAAAAATGTTCATTACCGATGTTTCGAATGCTAGTAGAACCATGCTTCTAAACATCCATACTTTGGAATGGGATAATGAGCTATTAGAATTATTCAATATTCCAAGAGCCATTTTACCTGAAGTAAAACAAAGCAGTGAGATCTATGGAGAAACTGCCACTACTCTATTTTCAACAAAAATTCCGATTGCAGGAATTGCAGGAGATCAACAGGCTGCCTTATTCGGGCAAATGTGTACAACTCCCGGAATGGTAAAAAATACGTACGGAACCGGCTGTTTCCTTTTAATGAATACAGGAACAGAAGCTGTTTCATCCAAAAACAATTTGTTGACGACTGTTGCATGGAAAATTAACGGAGAAGTAAATTATGCATTGGAAGGAAGTGTATTCGTTGGCGGAGCAGCTATCCAATGGTTGAGAGACGGTTTAAAATTAATTAATTCGGCAGAAGAAGTAAATACACTGGCTCAATCTGTCGAAGATAACGGCGGTGTTTATTTTGTCCCTGCATTAACGGGTTTGGGCGCGCCTTACTGGGATCAGTACGCTCGTGGAACTATTGTAGGAGTAACCCGTGGAACAACAAACGCACACATTGCAAGAGCGACTTTGGAAGGGATTGCTTTTCAAGTGTATGATATTGTAAAAGCGATGGAAGCTGATGCCGGGAAAAAAAGTCCTGAACTGAGAGTGGATGGAGGAGCTTCTGCAAGTGACATTTTAATGCAGATTCAGTCGGATATTTTCAGGGCTAAAATTACAAGACCAAAAACATTGGAAACAACAGCTTTAGGAGCCGCTTATCTTGCAGGCCTTGCCGTTGGATATTGGAAAAATATTGACGAAATCCAGTCTCAATGGATTGTTGACAAACACTTCCAGCCGCAGATGGAAGAAGAGAAAGTTGAAAAGATGCTTAAAACATGGAAAAAAGCCGTTCAGCGTTCTCAAAACTGGATCGAAGATTAATCACATTTAAAACAAATTAAAACTATGACTCCATTTGTAGCAGAAATAATCGGCACCATGCTGATGATACTTTTAGGAAACGGTGTGGTGGCAAACGTTGTCTTAAAAGGAACCAAAGGAAATAATTCCGGATGGATCGTGATTACCACGGCTTGGGCATTGGCGGTCTTCGTTGGCGTAACCGTTGCGGGACCCATCAGCGGAGCACATCTGAATCCGGCAGTAACTTTAGGGTTGGCAATTGCAGGAAAATTCTCTTGGGATTTGGTTCCAACCTATATTGCAGGAGAGATGATTGGGGCAATGCTGGGTGCTTTTCTGGTTTGGTTATTTAACAAAGATCACTTTGCTATTACAGAAGATGAAGGTGCAAAATTGGCTTGTTTCAGTACAGGTCCAGCAATCAGAAAACCTATTTCAAATTTAATCAGCGAAATCATGGGAACTTTCGTTCTTGTCTTTGTGATTTTCCATTTTGCAGATCCGAGTGTTACTTTAAATAACGATCCGACCGCAAAAATTGGTTTAGGAACAGTTGGTGCTTTACCAGTTACGTTATTGGTTTGGGCAATTGGCTTATCTTTAGGAGGAACGACAGGTTATGCCATCAATCCTGCAAGAGATTTAGGACCAAGAATTATGCATGCTATCCTTCCGGTAAAAGGAAGCAGTGACTGGAGTTACGCATGGATTCCTATTGCAGGACCTATTGTAGGAACCACTCTCGCAGCTTTACTACATCTCGCTTTAAGTTAATCACAGAAAGTCTACACAATGAAAAAACTATTTTATATATGCCTGATTGTATTAGGCACAGGGAATTTTTATGCCCAGCAAAATGCAGAAAATCAGGAAGACAGCAGATTAGATTTCACTGCAAACGTTCAGAATAATCACCTTTGGAGAGGTTTGATTATTACGGATAAACCCGTTGTAATGGGAAATGTCTCCTACGCATTAGATAAAGATAAAAACTGGAAAGTCGGAATTTGGGGAGCATCTTCAATGACTGATGATAAAGATGGAACGCACTATAAAGAAATCAATTATTATGTTCAGTATTCCAACGGGCGTTTATATATTGGTTTGTGGGATTTATTTAATTCAAGAAACATTAATACTGCGGTTGCTTCGGATGATATTTTTAATTATTCAAACAGAAAAACTGCGCATATTATTGATTTAAGAACCAACTATACTTTCGGACCAGCATTTCCATTAAATATTGAAGCAGACATTATGCTTTATGGTGGTGCTAATGCAGGAGAAGTTGTTTTGGAATATGACGGAACTTATAAAAAGAATAAATATTCCACCTACGTTCAGGTAAGCTATCCTGTGATTAAAGATAAAAAAGTTAACCTTGATGCTTTTGTAGGAGCTGGTTTTGCTTTAAATGACAAAAACTTTCTGTACGGAAACGGGACGAATAGTTTTGACATTGTAAATGTTGGCGTAAAAGCGACCAAATCTCTTAAAATTACGGAACATTACACACTGCCGGTTTCTATGATGGCGATGTGGAATCCTGCGAATAAGTTTGCACGAATACAACTTGCCGCAACGGTATTTTAAATTAAAATTGTTAGTATTTTACAAACCATTCCAATATTGGAGTGGTTTTTTGTTTCTATTCATTAAGAGAAGTGATATTGAAAGTAATCACCATAATTTTACGGTTTAATTTTTGCTAATGTATTTTTAATTTTGAGAAAATTTATAATATGAAAAAGGTTTTTAGTTTACTTCTTCTATTCATCAGTATTCTGTCTTTTGCTCAATCAAAAGCGCCATTTACCGGGAAAAGAAGCTTCAATATCGAACAAGGCGCAAGCGGCTCAGGAACTCCGGCCTATTATCTTGATGTAAAGAAAAACGGAAATGTACATTTTGGATTTCTGCAGATCAATCAGGCAGACCAAACGGAAACTAAAGAAGAGATCAATGCAGGAAAATATAATCCGAAAGTCATGAAAGTACATTTCAAAACGTATAATGAAACTTTTTATGTGAAATTTGATAAGGAGAAAATCTATTTAACTGATGAAAAAGGAAATATCAAAAAATCAGATGACTGCTGTCCGGTTTCTGAACTCGCTTCAATAAATTGCAACTGCGAAAGCATTCTTTATAAGTAATGAAAATTCTTCAACTTCTTCTGACTTTCCTTTTGGTAGTTTCTTGCACGGAAAAACAAACCCATCCTTATACCTACTATTATTGGAAAACCAATCTCGCTTTAAATCAAACTGAGAAAAAAGCACTTGTAAAATCTACTTCACCTTATTTATATACAAGATTTTTTGACGTCGATAAGATTAATGGAAAATTTGAACCGGTTGCTGTCATTACCAAAGACGAAAGCTTTAGCACTGAAAAAGAAATCATCCCTACAATTTTTATCACCAACCGAACTTTTTTTGAAATTAATGAATCCGACATCAAATTTCTGGCTGAAAGTATTTATCAGTTAATTCAGAAAAAAGTGAAAGAATACAAATTAACTTCTAGCAACGAAATTCAAATTGACTGCGACTGGGCTGCAGGAACGAAAGATGATTATTTTAAATTTCTAAATGAATTAAAGAAAATCTCCGGAAAAGAAATTACCTGTACACTTAGACTTCATCAGGTGAAAGATAAAAATCTGATGGGAATTCCGCTAGTGAAAAAAGTATATCTCATGTGCTACTCCACTTCTTCACCGCTTGAAAATTCAGATAAGAATTCGATTTTAGATGTCAATATTCTGAAAAGCTATTTATCTAAGCTCGAAGATTATCCTTTAAAGAAGATTGAAGTTGCATTACCAATCTACTCCTGGGGAATTGTAACCAATCATTTAGGAAAGCACAAGCTCATCAATGCGTTGTCTAAAAAAGATTTAGAAAATTCAAATTTTAAAAAAATATCTGACAACGAAATTGAAATTATAAAAGACGGTTTCTATTTTGGGAGTTTCATGAACAAAGGTTTCAAAATAAAGGTGGAAGAAATTTCTGATGAACAACTTAATAATGTTACACAGTTTTTAGATAAAAAATTAAACGGCTACAACATTATATATTACCAATTAGATAGTAAATTTGTGGAAGGCAGAATTTTCTGATGGCTGGAAGCAGGAAGATTGGCTCAATAATTAAGCGCAACAATTTCTTCCCACAGATTTCACAGATCTTCACGGATAAATTTAAACTCAATAAAAAAATATGTGCAAATCTGTGCGATCTGCGGGAAATAAAAAAATAAACACCAAAAATACATATGAAAAAGTATATTCTATCATTAGCGGTTGCATCGCTTTTCTATACCAAATCTGAGGCGTGCGCGTGGGCAGATCCGGATTATGATTACTTTAACTTGTTTACCCAAAGCATTATTAAGGATAAATCATATCTTCCTTTTCTTCACAACTATTCTTCGAGATTTTATACTGATTTTAAATCTTCACAGATTCCAAATGAGAATATCGAAGCATGGAGAAAATTCTTCAACAATCAATTAACCTATACTGAAACAGATTATCTGGTGAATAAAATTGCCATGAATGATCTCAATGATTTGAAGAAAGGAATGCCGAACAATCCGTTACTGCAAAAAGTTGGAACGGGTTTCTATACAAAATACCGTGAAGGAATTGATTATTTGATTGAGGCAAAATATCTTGAGCCTTACATGAAAATCAATTATGTGGAAACTGCAGATTCATTCTATTACAGAGAAAATGAAAGCGACAAAAATGCTACACAATTAGATTATGCCAAAACAGTTTCAGCGCTGACATCCTTATATAATGCGGCCAAAAATCCTGAAATTAAGCAGCGGTATGGATATCAGTTGGTGAGATTCAATCATTATACGAGAAATTTCGATGCGGCACTTCAAGCTTTCAAGTCTTATGTTGAGCCAATTTCGTTAAGAGGCGCTTCTTATTATATGGCTTTAGATCAACTGGCAGGCGCACAGAGGGGATTGCAAATGGGGAATGATGCCAACTGGAATTTCTTTCAGGTTTTTAAAAACAGCAAAAGCCGAAAAGAATCTGCGTTTATCTCCATGAAACTTTCCGACACGGCATCTTTCAATAATATCCTGAAAAGAGCGGGAAATAATGAGGAGAAGAACATGGCGTATTTTCTCTTGGGCTATGAAGATTTTACCAACCCGATTCCGATGATGGAAAAGATGTATGACATTGATCCGAATTCGGAAATTTTAAAAGTGATGGCCGCAAGAAGCATCAACGAACTGGAACGAAGCTATCTTCCGACGTATTATTACGAATCAAAAAATCCAGACCAGTCAGGAAATACAAAAACTACTGCAACTACAGAAACAAAAAAAGTAGAGAAAAAAGAACTCAGCTTTTGGCAGAAAATTGTTTTGTTCTTTAAAAATCTTTTCAGCTCAAAATCTGACAAAGTGAAGGACGGAACTAAAAATGACCAAAGCGACGACGAGTTGTTGGAAAACCCAAACAGAATTCCTTTTTACACAAAAAATCAAAGTTATTATTACGACGAGAAACAGAAAGACTTTCTTGATGATTTCGAAAAATTCACTTCAAAAACTAAAGAAAAATCTACTGACGAATATTGGCAGATAGCTGATGCTTATCTTAAATTTTTAAAGAAAGATTATGAAACCAGCACAGAAATTTTAGAAGACATCAAAACCAACAATCCGGAATATCTTGAAGAAATCAAGAGAATGAAAGTCTTGAATGATATTGTTTCGCAGCCAAAGATTGATGCGGATTATGAAGATCATTTAATGAAAGACTATGCCGATTACTTTGTTGAAAAGAAAATCGAAAAAGATAGCACAGAGGATGAAAGATATGATTACTATGGTTCTGCTCCTTCTACTGCGTCGTTCTTAAAAGATGTTCTGGCCAACCGATATTTTCTTCAGGGTGAAGACGGAAAATCTTATCTGATGAACAATAAGCTTTCTGACCTTCAGTACAACCCGAATTCTACTTTGGTAAAAAGTGTAGAAGATTTTTACAGAAAACCAAACAAGACAGCATTTGAACAGCAAATTATTGCCAAAAACATGGACAATGTAGGAAATATTAATGCATTCTTCAATGTGATTTACGGTGACAGAGCGATGAGATTGGCAGATTTTGATAAAGCAAAATTGTATTATCAAAAGGCTCAGAACTTCTCCGGAATTCCGCGAGAAAATTATGAAAGGTACAATCCGCAAACCGGGAATTATGAAAAACTGGTTTATGATGGTCAAAACTATGACGGTTTCACCAACATTCCGAATTTGGTTTTTGGACATAATGTTTGGGAAAGTTTTCAGAGTTCTGATACAGAAAGTATGCAGGCGGAAAATTACACTGCTTTTACTTTCATTAAACCAAAAATGAATAAACTTGAATTGGCAGATGCTTTAGTTCAGCTTAAAAAAATCGGAAACGGTAAAGATGAAAAATCAGCGCAGGCAAATCAACTCATAGGAAATGTCTTGTACAATACTTCTGTTCTCGGATATTACAGAGAACTGTTTGTAATGGATGTCGACAACAGTAACGGTGGAAAATATGACTTCTGGAGTACTAATAAGAAAACTCCGTATCAATACTATTACAAGAATTTCACATCGACTACTTACATTGAACCTGATAATTTTGATTTGGCTTTAAATTTTTACAAAAAAGCTTTAAATCTGTCAAACAACAAAGAACAAAAAGCAAGACTACTTTTCCAGATGGCAAGCGCTGAGCAGGGAAAATACTATCAGTATGAAGCTAAAAATCAGGCAAACATTGATTATGCTGATCCGAAATGGTCTGAGAAAAATGATGCTTATCAAAAGCAGATGAATGATTTAAAGAATCAGAAATACAGAACCTATTTTGCTCAGCTAAAATCACAATATTCAGATACAGAAGCAGCGAGAACGCTATTGGGAAGCTGTAGTTATTTTGATTATTTTATGAAGAGATAGTTTAATTAAAAAAAGAAAAAAGGAATCAAATCGATTCCTTTTTTTGTTTCTGCTCCTGCAGCCAAAGATCATGTTTCTTTTTAAAGGTTTCATGCTTTCTATTTTGATTTCTCTTGGCTGCATCTATAGAATGTGATGCATGAATATCTTCATCTTCTTCAGCAAAATCTGCAAGTTTCTCGTAATAACAGTGAATTTGGTCTAATTCCTTTTCAGTCAAATCCTCAATATCGACCATTCGGTTGCTGGCTTTTTCATTGGCAGCGATCAGCTCATTCAGCTTGATCTGAATGGCTTTTGAATCTTTATTCTGAGATTTCTGAATAAGAAAAACCATCAGAAAAGTTATTATCGTAGTTCCTGTATTGATCACAAGTTGCCATGTTTCTGAATAATTGAAAACAGGGCCTGAAACTGCCCAAATGACAACAATGGCTACGGCACTAAGAAAAGCATAAGAACTTCCTGTAAACTTTGTTGCCCAATTTGAAAATTTTTCAAATATGCTTCTATCTTCTTTTGACATTATTTTATTTTAATTAAATGTAATCAAAAATTCAGCCTCAAAATATAGA
The DNA here is from genome assembly GCF_022699665.1 of Chryseobacterium aahli. Classification (GTDB taxonomy): domain Bacteria; phylum Bacteroidota; class Bacteroidia; order Flavobacteriales; family Weeksellaceae; genus Chryseobacterium; species Chryseobacterium aahli. The sequence continues at coordinate 52,452 of NZ_JALDNB010000007.1, forward strand.
ATACTTTTCTATTATTGTATAGGATAGCCTACTGCCTTATCAATTTCTATGGGATTGTTTTCTCTAAGCATTGTTTTTCTCCGTTCATCAGACATTCCTTTTATTTGCTCTAAACTTTTTATCTGTACTCCCATTACATAAAATGTATTTTCAGGATTGGTATTCGATTTAAATGATTCTGCAATATCCTGTAAAGGATTGTCATAAAGTTCCAATTGTTTTTTTGCAATTATTTTTTCAGTGACAGGAATTGGTTTTCGCCCCATAAAACTATCAAGAAATTGAGCTTCATACGTCTTGGGGAACTTCATGCTTTTAGACAACTTAAAAATAAAGTTTTTCTTATCGTCTTCAATCTCAAAAATCAATCCGGGAAGTCCTCGGAATTTGTATGGTCCTTCACTCAGATTAACATCTTTAGAAAACCACGCAATCCAATTTCTGCCACCAAAAGTTGTCGTTGCTTTCTGTAATGTGTACTGTTCTTCAACTTTTGTATCATTGAGAAGTTTCCAATTCATTTTATCTGTTGATTTGAGAGAGAAAAAATCTTTCAGCAAAATCAGTGAAGTATTTTCAAAAGAGTTCTTTTTTCTGATAAGAGCAGGCAGATGATCATCCCACCTAGATCTTCTTTGACCCCGAATAATATTTAGAGAATCAGTTTCAGCATAAGAATAGGGATAAAATTTAACATCATCAGCATTGATATCTAAAATCATATTTTCTGCAGCAAATTCTTTTGCCAATGAATCTGATTTGTATTGAAACTGATAAATAAAACGGTGCGTTTGTGCTGATAAGAGTAATGGAAATAATAGCAATATCAGTTTTTTCATATTTTAATTTTTAATCAAAAATATCAATAATGTTTGAATTAGATGAAATTTAGAGATTAGATATTTAGCTTAAATAAAATTTAAAGCAAAAAAAATCCCTCTTCTTTCGAAAAGGGATTATATTTAAGATGATAAGCCAAAAGGCTCAATTATCACACTTTAATTTCAACGTCAACTCCTGAAGGAAGTTCTAATTTCATTAGAGCATCAACAGTTTTAGAAGAAGAAGAGTAGATATCCATCAATCTCTTGTGAGCTGATAATTGGAACTGCTCTCTTGCTTTCTTGTTTACGTGTGGAGATCTCAACACCGTGAAGATTCTCTTATTTGTAGGTAATGGAATAGGTCCGTTTACAACAGCACCAGTAGCCTTTACCGTTTTTACGATTTTCTCAGCAGACTTGTCTACCAAGTTGTAATCGTAAGATTTTAGTTTTATTCTGATTCTTTGTGACATTTCTTTAATTTAAAAAATTAACCTTTTGCTTTAGCGATAATATCTTCAGCAACGTTTTGAGGAGTAGCCTGGTACTTCTCTAATTCCATAGAAGAAGTAGCTCTTCCTGATGAAAGTGTTCTTAGAGTAGTAACATATCCGAACATTTCAGATAATGGAACTGAACCTTTGATAACAACGGCACCGTTCTTTTCTTCTTGTCCACTGATAGTACCTCTTCTCTTGTTAAGGTCACCAATGATGTTACCCATATATTCTTCCGGAGTTACAACCTCCAATTTCATAATAGGCTCCATAATTACTGGCTTAGCAGCACGTCCCGCTTCTTTAAATCCTAATTTAGCAGCTAATTCAAAAGAAAGTGCATCAGAATCCACCGCGTGGAAAGATCCGTCTTTAAGAGTAACTTTAATACCTTCAACTTCGAAACCAGCCAAAGGACCGTTTTTCATTGCAGCTTTAAAGCCTTTTTCAATTGCAGGAACAAATTCTCTAGGAACGTTACCACCTTTGATCTCATTAACGAATTCTAAACCAATTTTACCTTCGTCAGCTGGTCCTAATTCAAATACGATATCAGCAAATTTACCCTTACCACCAGATTGTTTTTTGTAAACTTCTCTATGCTGAGCAACTCTTGTAAGATTTTCTTTGTATTCTACCTGAGGCTGACCTTGGTTTACTTCTACTTTGAATTCTCTTCTCATACGATCTACAAGAATGTCAAGGTGAAGTTCACCCATTCCTGAGATAATCGTTTGACCAGAAGCTTCGTCAGTTTTAACCTGGAAAGTAGGATCTTCTTCAGCTAATTTAGCCAAAGCGTTACCCATTTTATCTTGATCTGCTTTAGTTTTAGGCTCAACAGCGATACCAATTACCGGATCTGGGAAAACCATCGATTCTAGAACGATTGGGTTTTTCTCGTCACACATTGTATCACCAGTTTTGATAGATTTAAAACCTACCGCTGCACCAATATCTCCTGCTTCAATATAATCTACAGGATTTTGCTTGTTAGCGTGCATCTGATAGATTCTAGAGATTCTTTCTTTATCACCTGAACGAGTGTTCAAGATATAAGAACCTGCATCTAGTCTTCCAGAGTACGCTCTGAAGAATGCCAATCTTCCTACGAAAGGATCGGTAGCAATCTTAAATGCCAAAGCTGCGAACGGCTCATTAACGTCTGGTTTTCTGAAAATTTCAGCATCAGTTCTTGGGTCAGTACCTTTGATGTCATCTTTATCCAATGGTGAAGGCAAATATTTACATACTGCATCCAACATAAACTGTACTCCTTTATTCTTAAATGAAGAACCACAAGTCATTGGGATAATAGATAAATCGATAGTAGCTTTTCTAAGAGCTTCGTTGATTTCGTCTTCTGAAATTGAATCTGGATCTTCGAAGAATTTCTCCATCAAAGTATCATCATAATCAGCAACTGCTTCAACTAATTTCTCTCTGTATTCCAGAACTTCAGCTTTCATATCTTCAGGAATTGGCACTACTTCGAAAGTAGCTCCTTGTCCTGCTTCGTCCCAAACGATCGCTCTGTTTTTAATTAAATCAACTACACCTTTGAAATCTTCTTCAGCACCGATTGGCAAAACGATTGGAACTGCATTAGATCCTAACATTGTCTTAACCTGGTTTACCACGTTAAGGAAATCAGCACCTTGTCTGTCCATTTTGTTTACGAATCCCATTCTTGCAACTTTGTAGTTGTCAGCAAGTCTCCAGTTTGTTTCAGACTGAGGCTCTACTCCATCTACTGCAGAGAATAAGAATACCAAACCATCTAATACTCTTAAAGATCTGTTTACTTCTACTGTAAAGTCAACGTGTCCTGGTGTATCGATGATGTTGAAGTGGTAAGGCTTAGTTTCAGCTAATGGCTTACCTTGGTCTGTTGGGAAATTCCAAGAACAAGTAGTTGCAGCAGAAGTAATTGTAATACCTCTTTCAGCCTCCTGCTCCATCCAGTCCATTGTAGAAGCACCATCATGTACTTCACCAATTTTGTGGTTTACACCTGTATAGAATAAGATTCTTTCTGTAGTGGTAGTTTTACCAGCATCAATGTGCGCAGCAATACCAATATTTCTTGTAAATTTAAGATCTCTACTCATTTCTAATTAGAATTTAAAGTGTGAGAAAGCTTTGTTAGCTTCCGCCATTTTGTGAGTATCAGATTTTTTCTTGTAAGCAGCACCTTCTTCTCTTGAAGCAGCTACAACTTCGTTAGCCAATTTTAAAGCCATTGACTTATCATTTCTCTTTTTAGAGTAAAGGATTAACCATTTCATTGCCATAGAAATTTTTCTATCAGCTCTGATCGGCATAGGAATCTGGAAGTTAGCTCCACCTACTCTTCTAGAACGTACTTCTACGTGAGGCATAACGTTAGTTAATGCATCTTTCCAGATTTCAAGGGCAGTCTTTTCAGTTTCTCCTTTTTTTGCTTCTACAAGGTCTAATGCATCATAGAATATTTTGAATGCGATAGACTTCTTACCGTCTAGCATCAAGTTGTTTACGAATCTAGTTACCAATTGATCATTAAATTTCGGATCTGGTAACAACGGTCTTTTTTTCGCTTTTGTCTTTCTCATTGTTTCTGTACCTTATTTAATGATTATTTTTTCTTTCCTTTAGCTGGCGCAGCTGCTGCCTGACCTGGTTTTGGTCTCTTAGCTCCATACTTAGATCTTCTCTGCGTTCTTCCGCTAACACCTGCAGTGTCTAATGCTCCTCTTACGATATGATATCTTACTCCCGGTAGGTCTTTCACCCTTCCGCCGCGTACCAATACTATCGAGTGCTCTTGAAGATTATGTCCTTCGCCCGGGATGTAGGCGTTGACTTCTTTACCGTTTGAAAGTCTTACCCTTGCAACTTTTCTAAGTGCAGAGTTAGGTTTCTTAGGAGTGGTAGTATATACTCTCGTACATACACCTCGTCTTTGTGGACAAGAATCAAGGGCAGCCGATTTACTCTTCTTGGTGAGTGCGACTCTTCCTTTTCTTACTAATTGTTGAATAGTAGGCATTTAATTGCTTTTTATTTTAGGGTGCAAAATTATGAATAATTTTTTAATTGACAATAAGTTATGTGTAAATAAATATTTTTTATTGAAAATAAATTCGACAAAGAATCAGGCGTTTATCTCATAAATATTGACATTACTAAGATAATTCAATCTAAAAAAATTAATCTATAGAAAGTTGTGATGTATATAAAACTTCAGATTTGTTTCGCACCGTATCATACTTTAACCATTTTATTTTAGGATAAACGCTTCCGGCTAAACTTTCTTTAAGCTTTCCTTTCTGCTTATTGGTATGTTCATAATTGAACGTTTTCTTTATAATAGGTATCTCGTATGTCGTGAGTGTTTTAATATTTCTTTCATCATTAAATAAATATTTTTTGTTTTTAAATTTTGGCATCTGAGCTTTTATCACTTCTTTCTTAGTTAAATAATATGCAGGATCTTTTAAGCTGTAGGCAGTTAAAAAAACTAAGAAGAAACACGATATCCACCAAATCTTTTTATCATCAGCATTATATTTAAAATACAAGATAAGAAATGAAAAAAACAAACAGAAATTAGCCGCCGCCAAAAGCCTGATTCCCATTTCCTCAATCTGCTGAATCCAGCCAGAGAACAACAATGCAAATGTATAAACCACTGCAACTACCCAAAGTAAAACATGAAAATTTCTATGAGGAGCTCCCTTTGCTTTTTTGTAATATCTAAAGAAATACATAAAGATGAAAATATCTACCACTAGAATAAACCCTTGAAACAGTAAACTCCCTAAACTATTAGACGCAGGCTTTAACCCAATAAAAGGATCAATAACATTACAAACGCCTAACAAATCTCTTATTATATATAGGTACGTCATTCCACTTGGGGTTCCTCTTAATTGCTCTCCTGTAAAGCTTTTAAATTCTAAATAATTTACAAATAAATATCCTGAAATTCCGAAACCCGATAAAATCAAAAACAAGAAGAAGGCTTTAGCATAAATTTCATTTTTAATTTTAATAAAATTAAAAAAAAAGAAAACCAAAACTCCCAAATAAATAAAAACTGCCGAATATCTTATAGAAAACAAGCTGACTATTAATAAAGCCGCAATAACTGCATTTTTATATAACTTTTGTGGTTTGATAAGGATTTCATGTAAAAAATAAACAAGAAAATAAAGTACAAAAACAAATGCAGATTCAGAAACAGCCTGAGTAAAAACAAAGAAGAAAGTTTTACCCGCAAACAGCAATGTGGTCTCTCTGAAATAAAATTTCTTTTTGTAAGAAAAAACTAAAATAGAAATAGTAAATAGAAGATTAAGAATTTTATACGCCCAAAAATAATCTTGAAATATCAGATGAAAAAACTTAATCAACAAGGGATATCCCAAAGGAAACAAATTAGTTTCTGGTCTTGGCAAATCTTCCGCAATGCCAAAATACGAAAGACTGTCTGACATGATACCGCCAAAAGGTGTGAATATTGATTGTAAAAAATAGATAACGACAACAATTATCGCAAGTACTTTATATTTTTTCATGTTTGTTTAATAGCAAAATTTTAATACAAATTAAAAATACCAAAGATAAGTATCATCAATCATCTTCATACAATTTCGGCACAATATTTCCTGCCTTTAGTATATAAAAAATAAACATTATGAAAAACGCCAACATTATTGGGTTACAAGAAGCGGACTGTAAAAACATCTCAGAAAAACTCAATATACTTCTAGCCAACTATTCAGTATTCTATCAGAACACAAGAGGTTCTCACTGGAATATAAAAGGTGAACAATTCTTTACGCTTCACCCAAAATTCGAAGAGCTTTACAATAGTCTGGTTCTAAAAATTGATGAAATCGCAGAAAGAATCCTTACTTTAGGCGCAACTCCTGCACATAATTATTCAGATTACCTTCAGGTTTCAACAATTAAGGAAAGCAAGGAAGTAAGTGATGGGAACAAAAGTGTAGAAATCATTCTAAACTCTTTCAAAGTTGTTATCGATTTACAAAGAGAACTTTTAGACATTACTAATGAAGCTGGTGACGAAGGTACCAACTCTCAAATGAGCGACTATATCACCGAACAAGAAAAAGAAGTTTGGATGTACAACTCATACTTAGGAAAATAAAACAAAAATCATTTCATTGATTTCAAAATCGCCCGTCAAAAAGGCGATTTTTTTTATTTATTTTATTAAATTTATTTAAAATTAAAATATGTCCGAAATACGACTCAATTCAATACTCGACAACGATTTTTACAAAATTACCATGCAAAATGCCGTTGTCAAACTTTTCCCAAGCCAAATCGTAAAATATGAATTCATCAATCGTGGAAAACATCATTTCCCTGAAGGCTTCGACGTTGCCCTGAAAACTATTGTTGATAAAATGGCAGAATTGAAACTCACAAAAGATGAGAAGAAATTTCTGGCTAGAACTTGTCCATATTTAAATTTACCTTATTTAGATTTTTTAGAAGGTTATCACTACGACCCGTCAGAAGTAAAAATTACACAAACCGGAAATGACTTGAGCGTTATCGTAGAAGGACTTTGGTACAGGACCATTTTATGGGAAGTCCCTTTATTGGCTTTAATAAGCGAGCTGCATTACGAGATGAACCACATGGAAAGAGATTCTAACGACGTGGTAATGAGCAAAACATTAGAAAAAGCAGACTCATTAAATGACTTAGGAGTAAATTTCGCAGAATTCGGAACCAGAAGAAGGCATTCTTATAAAGTTCAGAATTTGGTAATGGAAGCTTTGACGCAGAAAAAAGATTCCACATTTATCGGAAGTTCAAATGTACATTTTGCGATGAAGTACAATGTAAAACCTATTGGAACACATGCTCACGAGTGGTTTATGTTTCACGGTGCAGAATTTGGCTTCAAAATGGCCAACGAATTAGCCCTTGAGCATTGGGTAGATGTTTATCGTGGTGATTTGGGAGTTGCACTTTCAGATACTTACACTACCGATGTTTTCTTTCAGCAGTTTGACAAGAAATTTGCTAAACTTTTCGACGGTGTACGTCACGACAGTGGTGATCCGTTTGAATTCGCCGATAAAACAATTGCCCATTACAAAAGCAACGGAATCAATCCTTTATTTAAATACATCATATTTTCAGATGCTTTAAATCTTGAAAAAGTAGAAGAAATCACCAATTACTGTAAAGGAAAAATCGGCGTTTCTTTCGGTATAGGAACCAATCTTACCAACGATGTCGGTTTAAAACCCATGAATATTGTGATGAAACTAATCGGAGTTCAAGCTTTAAACAAGGAGTGGATTCCTACAGTAAAACTGTCAGACGAACACGGAAAATACACCGGCGATCCTAAAATGATTGAGTTGGCAAAAGAATTTCTAAGAATTAAAGATTAATTAAAACATAAGAATGATGAAAAAACTTATTACACTAATTTTAATCTCATCCACTTTGACCTCTTGTTTTGTTTACAAAAAAGGTGAAGATGGAAAACCTGGAGCCCCAGGGAAAGATGGAAGTTCTGGCGATTCAAAAATCAGTTACAAGCAAAAGTTGGCTGACTCTCTAGGTGCGGATCAATACGGCATGAAACCTTATGTTATTGTAATGCTGACAACAGGTTCAGCAAAAATTGATGATAAAACAAAAATGGGAGAATTGATGAAAGGACACATGGAAAACATCGGTAAACTCGCCAAAGAAGGAAAAATTGTCATAGCCGGACCATTCTCAGGAAAAAACCAACGCGACTATCGTGGAATGTTTATTTTCAATACAAAATCTAAAGAAGAAGCCGAGTCTTGGGTAAAAACAGACCCCGCAGTTTCGGCTGGAGTTTTCAATTATGAAGTTTTCCCATGGTATGGCTCTGCTGCACTACCTCTTTATTTAAAGCATCATGACGAGATTGCAAAAGAGAATCCTTAAACAACAAACGGAAACCTTTCAAAACTGAAAGGTTTTCTTATCTTTAAGTAAAACTAAACCACCATGAAAACTATCGAAGAAGTTCTGAAAAAATTAGATGAAATTATCATTTGGAGTAAAGCAAACCAGAGTCCTATCGGCTATTTTGCTTGTACTTACAGAATAATGACCGCTCAGGTTTTGAAAGGAATTCGGCAGAAAAAATTTGAAGACAATCCAAGAATGGTTCTATTGGATCTCGCTTTTGCTAACAGATATCTTGAAGCTTGGGATAATTATAGTAAAGGGAAAAAATGCACAAACGCTTGGTATCTCGCTTTTGAGGCGACAAAAAATAAAGACCTTTTGATTCTTCAGCATATTTTTCTTGGGATGAATGCGCACATTAATTTAGATTTGGGAATTTCTGCAGCTTCGGTGATGCCTTACCGTAAAATAAATCCTTTGAAAAAAGATTTTGAAAACATCAATTCTGTTATTGCATCGATTAATCAAAATGTTCAGGATTCGTTAAATAAAATCTGTTATCCAATCAATCTTATCGACAAACTTTCTAACGGAAAAGACAATGTAATTTTAGATTTTGCGATCTCTAAAGCGAGAGAAACTTCGTGGACGACCGCCGTGATTGCTTCAAACACACCAAATTTCTTGAAAGAATCTGTAATCAATATCGTAGATTATGCCGCAGCAAAAGTTGCTTCACAGATTTTAAATCCCAAATTGCTTTCTTCGACTTTAGCCAAAGAATTGAAGAAATGTGAAAGCCATGATGTTGTGAAAAATATTGAAATTTTAGAGAAAACTAAAACCATATAATTACAGTAAGATTACTGTTAACCATAAAAAAAAATAATTCATTGTTTTGTAATTTTGAAAAATGGAAATCACTTATCTCATCATCGGTTGTTTTATTGGAGGAATTTTAGGTTCAGTGCTAATTTATTTTTATCTAAAGTCTTCAATGATTTCAAGAAAATCTTATGATGAACTGAATCATTTAAATATTAAGTCTAATGCAGATTTAGAAAACTCTAAATTCAAAATTCAGGATTTAGAACTAATTATTAAAAGTGAAAAAGAAGCCAATCTTCAGCAATCAGATCTTTTAAATGATTTAAAGGCCGAATTTGCAAAAGTTGCTGCTGAAAACACTTTTTTGAAAGCTCAAAAACAAGAAACAAAAAGAATTCAGGAAGAAGGAAAACTGCAGTTTGAAAATTTAGCCAACAAAATCTTAGAAGAAAAAACAGAAAAATTCACCAATTTAAATCAAACCAATTTAAAAAACATACTTGATCCTTTTCAGGAAAGAATTACTGATTTAAAAAATAAGGTGAATGAAGTTTATGAAAAGGAAAACAAAGAGCGCTTTTCTTTGGGCGAAAAAGTAAAAGAATTATCCTTACTGAATCAACAAATCTCCGAAGACGCTAAAAAACTAACCAGAGCATTGAAAGGCGAAAGCAAAACTCAGGGAAATTGGGGTGAAATGATTTTAGAAAGTATTTTAGAAAAATCAGGTTTGGTAAAAGGAAGAGAATATTTTCTGGAACATGAACTTAAAGATGAAGATAATAAAGCTTTATTTTCAGAATTTTCGGGTAAAAAAATGCGTCCGGATGCTGTTGTAAAATATCCAGACGAAAGAAATGTGATTATCGATTCTAAAGTTTCCCTGACCGCTTTTACAGAATTGGTTGATGAAACAGATTCAGATATTCACAAAATAAAAGTCAATCAACATTTGTCTTCTATTAAAACTCATATCAGCCAATTGAGCCAGAAAGCTTACGATGATTACGGAAAATCATTGGACTTTGTGATGATGTTTATTCCAAGCGAGCCGGCTTACATTGCCGCCATGCAGGCAGATCAAAACCTTTGGAATTTCGCTTATGAGAAAAGAATTCTACTTCTTAATCCGAGCAATCTGATTACTTCTCTGAAATTGATTGCCGATCTCTGGAAAAGAGAATATCAGAACAGAAATTCTATGGAAATTGCAGAAAGAGGGGCTAAATTATATGATAAATTTGCAGGTTTCATAGAAAATCTCGAGAAAGTCGGGAAAAATATTGATCAGGCAAAAAATGTTTACAATGATGCTTTTAAGCAATTATCTACCGGTAATGACAACTTAATTTCGCAAACTCAAAAGCTGAAATCTCTAGGAATTAAAAACAAAAAAGAGCTTCCACAAAGTCTGATTAATGGTATAAATGAGGATTTATGATGGTTAAATGATTTTTAAAAATTATTTTTGCATCAACTATCATTTATCAACCATCAATCATGATTATCGAAAGTTTTCAGAACGAAAAAGTAAAAAACATCACAAAACTTTTAACGGATAACCGTTTCCGAAAAAAATCGGGTGTTTTTGTTGTGGAAGGACAGCAGGAAAACGAAAGAGCTCAGAAATATCATTTTGAAGCTGAAGAATTCTTTGTTTGTGAAAGTATTTTCAAAGGAGAACTTCCGAAAGAGAAAATCTATTACGTTTCTGAAAAAGTCTATGAAAAAATAGCCTACAGAGGAAGTTCTGAAGGAATTATTGGGATTTATAAAGCAAAAGAAGCTGCATTGAATACTTTTAAACCTAAAGAAAACTCAACCGTAATCATTGTTGAAGGCGTTGAAAAACCAGGGAATTTGGGAGCCATTCTGAGAAGCTGCGAAGCTTTCGGAATTGATGCTTTGATTATTGCTGATGCAAAAACAGATTTCTACAACCCGAATGTAATCCGTTCCAGCGTGGGATGTTTGTTTGGAATGGAAGTTTTTCAGGCTGAAAATCAGGAAACCTTAGAATTTCTTAAGGAAAATAATTTCAACATCTACACAACCATTATGGATGAAACTTCTGAGGATTTATATAAACGTGATTTTACGAAAAGATCTGCTGTTCTATTTGGAACCGAGCATTCAGGACTAAGTGAGTTCTGGTTTGGAAAAGGTAAGAATACATTAATTCCTATGTCAGGAAGTATTGATTCTCTAAACTTGAGTAATGCCGTAGCAATTACCTGCTATGAAACTTTGAAACAAAAGAAAAATTAAAATTGATTAAAGTAGCGTTTTCACATTCTTTGATTTAATTAAAATTCAATAGTGTAAAGACTACTTTGCGATTCGTCATTATAAGACATAAAAAAACCGCTTCGCTAGGCGAAACGGTTCTTTTATTCTTTTGTAACTACTAATTACTTAGCAACTTTAGCAGAATCAACTTTTTTCTCAACAGCAGTAGTAGCTGAATCAGCTTTTTTGTTGATTGTATCGATAGCAGCGTTAGCTGTAGAATCGATGTTTTGAATAGCTGAATCACCTTTGTTCTCTAAAGAATCTGTAGCTGTAGTTGTAGCTTCACCTTTCTTACAAGCAACTAAAGAGATTGCAGCAATAGCAGCTACGAATAATGACTTTTTCATAATAAATTAAATTTAATTTGTTAATATTGTTTTTTAAATCTTTTTCTCTGTTCGGATATTTGAACAAGACAAAGGTAGAGCAGATATGAAATTTGTTTATGAAAAATAATTGTAATACCTTTGTAAAACAGTTTTACAAATAAATAATACTGAAAATCAATACATTAATACTTTATTAAAAAATTGACTGATTTAGATTTACTACACTTTGAGCAGCTGAAAAAGGACGTACAGGCTCAATATTTGAAAGAATACACTCCTTCCTATGATGATATATCAAAATGGAAAGGGATAGACATCATATATTTTCAGGAAGATCTCCGAAAAAAGGCTAAAGGTAACATTAGCGAGAAGTCTTTTTATACTTATTTTAAAAATACTCCGGTTACCAAATTACCTCGTATCGACATGCTTACTTTACTCAGTGTTTATGCAGGTTACACTTCATGGTTTGATTTTAAAAAACAACATCTTTTTGCCGGTGAATTGCTACAGGATGAGAAAGATTTGGAAGATGATGAGCGCAGGGAATTAGAAAAAACAGTTTCAAGCGCATTAAATCTTCCGAAAACTGATTATCAACCTAAAATAATTGAATTTAAAGCACCTGAAAACACTGTTTTACAAAAAAACGATACTGAAAATCAAATCATTGAACAAAAAACAGCAATTGAAAATTCTCCTGATAAAACAGAAGCAAAACCAATAAAAAAGAACCATCAAAGAATAGCTTGGATTACCGCAACATCAATTTTTGTAATCTTATTGGGACTTTTAGGTTTTAAAGATGAATTATTTGAGAAAACTTACACTTATTGTTTTACGGATGCTGACAGAAATCAAAAAGTACAAAGTAATATCGAAATAAAAGTGATTAAACAAAACGAATCACCCGTTTATTTCAGATTAAAACCCGGAGAATGCTTTCATTATCCTACGAAAGATAAGAACTTAAGGATGCAAATAAGTTCTACAGTATATGAAAATCTGGAAATCAACAGAAATCTGGAAAATGCTTCAGATGAAGAAACGATTGCTCTAAAACCAGATGACTATAAGATGGCGGTATTTTATTACTCAACGAAAGATGTCTCGGGAAACCCATCGGAGCAAATCACCACTAAAAGACGTCAATTAGAAAACCGTATCAGCAACGACGCTGTTATTTCTCAAGTTTATGATAATGAAATTTATGGAATTGAAACTTTAGATAAGCAGAAATACATTACTTTAGTTACAACACCTACAACCTCCCTGAAAAACCTTTCGGTTATTGAAATGAAAAAGGACAAAAAGGGCAAAATAATTTCCATTAAATTTAAAATCTCAACCAATGAAAATAATCAATAAACTTTGGATTTTTGCATTAATGATGCTCGCTTTGACATCGTGTAAAAAAGAGGAACAGACTATCAGCGACCTAGAAAAATTAAGAAACAGCAGCAATCAGAAGACCTATCCTGCCGTGCAGATGGATAGCGTACAGGTCATCAACGGAATTACAACCCTAAAAGTAGAGCAATTATTAGAGCTCACTACTTTATATTTGTCAGGAAGCAGAAATACGGAGATTGACACGACCATTTATTCTCAAATGCAGGGATATTTCCACAAACCGGACAGCCTTACATTTAAGCCATTATTCAAAGAGCTTGAAAGTCTTAAAGTAAAATCTGTGAAAGTAAATAATTTGAAGGTCTATAAAGAAATTCAGAATCAGGATACCTTAGATTTAGCTAAATTTAATGTCGAATATTTCGATAGCAAAAACAAATCAATCGGCACATTTGAGAAAAATGCTCAATATACCTTGATTTCAAAGCCTAAGAAATTTAAAAAAGAATTTCAGTTTTACTTTGTTAATTTCTATCAGAACCCTTTTAAAAAAGATAGTACTTCTTTAGGAGTTACCAGGTAATCTAAGGGAATATCATTTTCCCAGACATCATCAACTATATCATCGGGGTCAAAATAATTGACTCCGATTTTTTTTGAATCTTTGGAAACGCTTTCAAAAAATTCATCATAAAAACCTTTACCATAGCCTACTCTATTGCCTTTACTGTCACAATATAAAAGCGGAGTAATGATAAAATCAAAATCATAAATTCCTGAATCTTGATTTGAGACAGGCTCAGAAATTCCCCAATTATTTATTTCAAATTTTGTTTCATTGAAAATCTCAACAGAAATCAATTTAGTATCAACAATTTTTGGGACAAAAACCTGAATATTTCGGCTTAAAAAATATTGAATGAAACTTTCAGTTCGGATTTCATTAAATTTTTCAATCGGAATAAAAATATGAATTTTCTGTTCCGAAATCGGTTTAAAATAATTGACGAAATTCTCGAAAATTTTCTCAGACAACGAAACAACCTCATCTTGCGACATTCCTTTTCTTTTCTCAAGATATAATTTTCTGATTTCTGACTTTTTCATTCTCAAATTTATAAAAAATAGCGTTGAATCGATAAAACTGTAAGAGAGTTTCCAAAATACTGTAATGATTCACAAAAAAAAGTTGCACTCCAAAGAATGCAACTTGTATATCATCAATCTAAGATTATTATCCTAAAATTTTATATATTTTATCAGACAAACGAACTCTGAAAGGAAGTTCGAAAGTAATCTGATCTCCTGTTTTTGCAGTTTCACAAGAATTTCCATCAACGAAAATTTCAGTGATTGTAACTTCCTGTTCACCGGTTGTAGGTCCTGAAATCAAAACTTTATCACCAACTGAAAGTTCGTTTTGTTCAATTAAAAACTGTGCAATTTTTGATTTTGTATAATAATGTTCAGCCTTACCAATCAATGATTTTTTAATGGCAATTTTTTGACGGATATTCTTTGTTTCTGCTTTTGCCAAAGGTTTATCTGGTAAATCCCCTGAGTTTTTAAAGGTTAAAGAATCAGATTTTCCTTTTCTGAATACTTTATTTCCGACTTGTAATCCTTTTCTTAATCTTAATTGTTCAGCTGCAGGCAAATGCGTTATTTCTAGGCATTCAGTTGAGCAGCAGTTTTCCATCGCCGCTTTGCAGTCATCACATTGAATGAACAATAAATGACAAGCATCATTAGAACAATTGGTATGGTTGTCACAAGGTTTACCACATTGGTGGCATTGTGAAATAATATCATCTGTAATTCTTTCACCTAAGCGATGGTCGAATACAAAGTTTTTTCCTAAGAATTTACTTTCAACACCGTCTTCCTTTACCTGACGTGCATACTCTATAATTCCGCCTTCCAACTGGAATACATTTTTAAAACCCTGATGTTTAAAGTAAGCACTTGCTTTTTCGCAACGGATTCCTCCTGTGCAATACATTAAAAGGTTTTTATCTTCTTTAAAATCCTGTAGCTGCTCGTTGATAATGGGTAAGCTTTCTCTGAAAGTTTCAACATCAGGAGTGATTGCGCCTTCGAAATGACCAACCTCACTTTCGTAATGATTTCTAAAATCAACGACAATTGTATTTGGATCTTCTAATAAATTATTAAATTCCTGCGCTTTTAAGTGAATACCTTTATTGGTTACATCAAAAGTTTCGTCATTCAGACCGTCGGCAACAATTTTATTTCTAACTTTTATTGTCAGTTTTAAAAAAGAATGGTCATCCTGCTCCACCGCCACATTTAATCGGATTCCTTTCATAAAATCATAAGCTTCCAGCGTATCACGAAGTTGTTCCAGATGATCAGCAGGAATACTCATTTGGGCATTAATTCCTTCATGGGCAACATAAATACGGCCAAGTGCATCAAGTGCATTCCAGGCTATAAATAAGTCATCGCGAAATTTTTTGGGATCTTCAATTTTGGCGTACGCATAGAAAGACAAAGTAAGGCGTTGCTTACCGGCTTCATCAATAAGTTGAGCTCTTTCTTCTGCGCTTAAGGTGTTATACAGTTGCATGCTATAAACGTTTTAAGTGAGAAAAATTTTTGCAAATATATGAAATTCCGACGGTATGACTAAAATGCAAAAACAGATTCTATATCATGTAAAAATGTCACTTTTTCTTTAATAAAATCTTAAGCTTTGTTAATAAATATTTTAACAATTATGATTTAATGTATAAAATGACACAATAGTCGTTAAATTTTAGTTAAAACAGTAACACAGCATACATATTGCATACTAATTAAGCATTAAATTTACATTCACTAATACAAATAATTTTAAACAAAGAAGATATACAATGAAGAGTACTTTAAAAAAACTTTTACCGTTTGCCGTTGTAGGGGTTATCTCAGGAGCTACTACCGTTGGCGTACAACAATACTTAGGTCATGATTCTAATAATACTGACCAATCTTACTTTACCTCATCAAAGAATGCCTCTTTTGTCGGTATGAATACCGGAGCTGTAGGTGATGATTTTGTAAAGGCTGCCAAAACGACAGTTCCGGCGGTGGTAACTATCAAAAATTACCAATCAAGAAGTACAAGCCGAGCGTCTGAACAAGATTTATTCGATTATTTCTTCGGTGATCCGTTTGGAGGAAGAGGTCAGCAAAGACAGAAACAACAGCAGCAACAGCAAGCGCCTGATAATATGCCTTCAGGTATGGGTTCTGGCGTTATTATCTCTGCAGATGGATACATTATCTCCAACAATCACGTTGTGGCCGGAGCTAATAAGCTTGAAGTTGTTTTAAGCAATAAAAAATCTTACATCGCAACTTTAGTAGGAACAGATCCCAATACGGATATTTCTTTATTGAAAATTGAAGAGAAAGGTCTTCCGTTCTTGAATTTTGCTAATTCGGATAATATTGATGTCGGACAGTGGGTTTTAGCCGTAGGTAATCCATTAGGTTTAAATTCTACGGTGACTGCCGGAATTATCTCTGCAAAAGGAAGAGGAATCGGAATTTTGGGTGGACAAGGAAAAGCAACAAACCCTATCGAAAGTTTTATACAAACCGATGCGGCTATTAACCCAGGAAACTCCGGAGGTGCATTAGTAAATGTAAATGGTGATTTAATTGGAATTAACTCAGCGATTTCTTCTACCACAGGATACTACCAGGGTTACGGTTTTGCAGTTCCTGCAAATTTGGCAAGAAAAGTTGTTGAAGACATCAAAAAATTCGGAATCGTACAGAGAGGTTTCTTAGGGGTAATGTCATTGGATCTTTCAGACCAAAATCAAGTTACCAATTATAATAAAACTGAAAAAGCAAACCTTAAAGTGGGTTCAGGAGTTTTCTTGAGAGCCTTCCCTGAAAAAAGCGGAGCTCAAGATGCCGGACTAAAAGTAGGTGACGTTATCGTAAAGGTTGATGATATGCCAATCACAGATTTCGCAGACTTATCTATCTCAATTGGCAGCAAGAGACCTGGCGATAAAGTTTTGGTAACTTACCTTAGAAATGGAAAAGAAAATACAGCAACCGTAACTTTAAAAGATCAAAATGGAGGAACTACCGCAAGATCAAAAGCTGACTTGAGTGTTACTGAAAAAATAGGAGCAGAATTTGAACCGCTAAATGAAAGATTTAAAACTGAATACGGATTAAATAGTGGTGTTGTCAGCAAGAATGTATCTGAAGGAAGCGAAATGGCTAAAATAGGCGTCGTTGACGATTATATCATCATTGAAATCAACGGGAAGCCAGTCAATTCTCAGAAAGATGTAGAGAAGATTTTAGATAAATATCAAGGTAATGTACAAGTGAAATTTGTAGATAACTTTGGAAGAATTTATACAAAAGGATTTAAAATGCCTTAGTAGAAATTCAGAGCAAAAGAAAAACGCTGCGGTTTAATTACTGCAGCGTTTTTTATGTTTTAAAAATCTATCGATTATTCATTTTATCGGCGATTCGTTTTTTCTTTTTTCTTTCATAAATGATTTCTACAATTTTCCCTCCCATCCAGGCAAACGGAAAAAAGATGAGGAAAATTGAGATTTTATAAAAAGTTGGGTGATAAGGAAAAACAATAACATCAAGCATTGCTATAAACAACATGATGAAACCAATTAAAATCGCATAAGCCACCTTAGCATATTTAACAATAATAGCTGTAGCAACTCCACCAACTGTACTTCCCAATCCTGAAATAAAAAGAAGAAAACCGAAAAATGCATCATTATTTTTCATGCTTTCCAAAAATCTTTGCCAGTGCTCGAAAGGCGCAAAAGCTTCAAAAGTCACCCATTTCGGGAAAGCTCTTATGCCCAGCGTGATGATAAGCCCTGCAATAACAAGACCCACTAAAACAGCAAATGTATTTCTGATAAAACTCATTAATCCTGATGTGCAATCATAGAAATTTCAATATCAACATTTTTTGGCAGACAAGAAACCTGTACAGTCTCTCTTGCCGGATAGCTTTCTGCATCTAAGTAAGAAGCATAAATATCATTCATCACTGCAAAATCATCCATGCTTTTAAGAAAAATACTTGCCTTAACAACATTTTTGAAAGTCATCCCAGCTTCAGTAAGAATAGCCTCAAGGTTTTTCATTACCTGATGCGTTTCTTTTTCTATTCCTTCTACCAATTTGCCAGTAGCCGGATCAACCGGAATTTGTCCTGAGATGTATAAAACTCCGTTTGCAAAATTAGCTTGAGAATAAGGCCCGATAGCTGCAGGAGCATTTACAGTAGATACTATTTTTTTCATAAGTAGATATATTATTTTATTATGTATATCGCACTATCTTCACTACAAGTGAAAATCATGCCGATTTTGACAAAATTTATTTCGGATGCAAATATAAAATTTAAAATTAAATAAAAATATCGATTAGAAAGGTGGATTTGGCGATGTAAAGCTACGGTCTTTGTACTTCAATGCATCGCTTAGGATATTGGCTTTAATTCCGATAAAAAAGTCATATACTTTATATTGTCCGAAAGGTACCCAGTTAAAATTGATGGTGAAACTTCGCTGATCTCTTGAGAAACCAATTCTGGTGTACGCCAACTCTCTGGTCACCATATCGTAGTGAGTACTTCCTGTAATATTCCAGAATGGAGTTAGTTTAATACTTCCGTCTAATCCTACAGAAGCGATTCTGTTTGGAGTTCTTGCGGTTGTTTTAGAATATGCGTAGTTGGCATTGACATTCAGCGTCCACGCCTGATCAAAATGGGCATAATTATCATCATCAAAATAATAGTTTTCGTTTCTGATTTCCCCTTTCTGTTTGTATTTTTTGGCGTAATCTGTTTTCTCTCCAAACAATTCGCTGCTTAAAGGATAAGATAACTGAACATTGAATCCCTGTACGCTGAAAGCACCAAACTCTTCCGTTCTCACTCCTATTTCCTCGCCCGGAGCAAAAACTGTTCTATAAGGATCTAAAGTTAAACTCGTATTAACACTCAGTTTATTATCAAACAATGACGTCTGACCGTTGATAGAGATGATAGACCAAGGATGAGTTTTTGCAGCAAAATTATAATTACCAGTAATATTTAATGATTCAAATAGTTTGACTTTCTTAATTCCTGTAGAATCGCTTTTAGATTTTACTTTCATCTCGATATTATTCCCGATATTAAATCCTAAAGCTCCTACCATTCCTGAAGTTGGTGCACCTACAATTCCGCCATCAAAAATTGAGTAAGGCGTTATCGCACCATTGGCATCAGAAAAGTTTCTGAAATACCCAAATCCTGGCTCACCAAAATCCGGAGAATAAGTAAAACCAATGCTTGGCGACATCATGTGTCTTATCGCTTCAATTGCTGCTCCTTTTTTGAAATTAGCCTGCCCGTACAACTGCGTCTGAATACTTGCTGTGGTAGAAAAAGTAGAATATCCTGCTACTTTTTTATTCACCTGATCAACCACTTTGTTTTGAAGCGGATCATAGAATCTTGTCAGTGTTTTCGTCGTTAAAGCATTATCAATATTAGCTCCCAAACTGAAGGTAAAATATTTTGCAATTGTGGTATTCGTTCCTATCGTGATATTATTTTTAAGACCAGTCTGCATCTTATCCCACATCGCTTTTGTGAAAAGTTCGCCTTCACCAGTGCTCACAAAATTGGTTAAATTTAAACCTGTATTAACCGTAATATTTTCTAACAAACCACTTCTAACCCCAGTTTTTGAACCAAATAAATAAAATTGATTAATCGCAACATTCATTTGAGGCAACCTTAAATCTGCTAATCCTGTAGAGAAATTCTGAGAATAAGAAGCCGTTCCGGTAATTGTAGCGGGAAGCTTTAGAAATCTTTTGGTAAGTGAAAGCGTGGAATTCTGAGAGGTCCTCAATACACTCTCATTCAAAATATAGGCATTATTGACCGTATTGTTATAAAACGTCTGGCTGGTAACATCCACCGATGCAGAAAACGTTAAAAATGGATTCGATTTTGCATCCTGGCTGTGTCTCCACGCGATTCTGTAAGTTCCGGTTTTGCTGTAATCATCTAAACCTTTAATCCCTCGAATAGTTGTCCCAATATCTGCCGAGAAGTTACCCGAATATCGGTATTTTTTGAGGTAATTCATTTCAGGACGAAGATTCCAGCTTCCTTTTGTATAAATATCTGCTAAAACTTTCAGGTCAAAATGTTCTCCGATGGGTTGATAATATCCTATTCCATTTAAGAAAAACCCGACATCTTCCCTTTCTCCAAAGCTAGGAATCAAAATACCTGCGGATCTTTTTTGCGAAAACGGTAATATAGCAAAAGGCATTACAAGCGGAGTCGGAACTTCCTCTATATACATCTGCACCGGACCCGTAATTAAAGAAGAACCGTTTTTACCTTTTACCATTTTTATATGGGATGCACGTAATTTATAATCGGCTACGGTATCTTTCTTTTTGATAAAATAATCATCTGTCGTAAAATCTGCACGTCGCATTACATATACAGAATCATTGTACTTTTTTGTCTTCTGAGCAACAATCACCCCTTCACTTTCCTCAGTTCTTGCATTATAAGCAATTGCCTGCTTCGTTTTTGTATTGTAGCTAAATTCTGTTGTTTCGTACTTTTTACCAGCTTGTGTAACTTGTACCAACTCTACAATTTTACCTAAAGAATCTTGCTTACCTCGGGCAAAAACGGTACTTTTTGCTTCATCGATCGATATATAATCTGCATCAACCTGCATATCCTGATACTTTATCTGAGCATTTTTGATCAGATAAATCATCTTTTTCGGAAAATCTCTACGTTCTGTGTCTGCCTTAGTCTCGAATACATCCTCTAGGGCTTCTTTTTTTACAATAATGGTATCCTTTTTGGGGATGGTATCATTAACTACCTTTGTTTCCGTTAATTTTTTAGGCGACTGCTGTGCTAAAAAACTGTTAAAAATTAGGATAATTAAAATTTGTAATATATTTTTGAAGACGGTTTTGTCCAATTTTGTTTTTATATAATTTAGGCTCAAAATTAGTATAATTTTTAAAACTGTAAGATGTACACACGAAAATTTAAAATAATTTTAGCATTTCTCTTCATACTTTCTACTCAATTTGTCTTTTCTCAAAAAAAATTCACTGTTGTTTTAGACGCAGGGCATGGGGGAAGCGACCATGGAGCGAATAGAAATTATTCAGATATCGGCACCGTTTTGGAGAAAAACGTCACTTTGGCAATTGTACTAAAATTAGGCTCTATGCTTGAGAAAAACAAAGATTTCAAAGTAATATACACCAGAAAATTTGATGAATATCCATCATTAACGGATCGAACCAATACAGCCAACAGAAGTAAAGCAGATTTATTTATTTCTGTACACGTAAATTCTTCGCCCAGCAGATCAGCAACAGCAAGAGGAACCGAAACTTTTGTACAAGGGCCTGCCCAAAACAGGGAAAACCTGGAAGTTGCGAAGCAAGAAAACAATGTAATCTATCTTGATGAGAAAGATAAAGAGACTTTTGCCTCGTATGATGCAGGTTCTCCTGAATCTTTAATCGCCTTAAAACTTCAGCAAAGTAAATATCTTGAAAACAGTTTAATTGTAGGAAGTTTTGTAGAAGGAAATTTTGAAAAAAGCGGACGTTTTTCAAGAGGGGTAAAACAGGAAAACCTTCACATTTTAAGAAGAAGTTCGATGCCTTCTATCCTTATTGAAACAGGATTTGTAAATAATTATGAAGACGCAGCATTTTTGAACTCAGAAAGCGGACAACAACAAACGGCTGAAAACATTTACAAGGCAATCATTGATTACAAAAAAGCAGTCGACAGAAAAGGCGGCGTGCAAGAACCAACGAGAAAACCCGAACCTGAGAAAAAAGAAGAAGTTCCGTTGAAGAATGATTTCAGAATATTATTGATGACTTCTGCGGTGAAATACAACGAAGATGATCCTGCTTTAAAGGGCTTAAATTATATTCTTGCTCTAAAAGAAAATGGAATTTACAAATATTATTACAGCGTGACCAATATGGCGTCTGTAAGAGATAGCAATATCAAAACTGCTAAAGACGCAGGATTTAGAAATGCGTATGCAGTAGGATTTATGCCAAACCAAAAATTAAATGCCGGATATTACACCATCGAAGTCTTTACCGGAAAAGATAAATTGAGCGCCAACTCATTTATTCTACAAACTTTAAAAGATGTGGAAAGAGAGAAAAACAATGGTATGTTCTATTACACCTACGGAAAAGTGTCTTCTTTGGAAGATGCTGTAAAACTTCAAAAAGAATTAGAAGCCAAAGGGATTAAAAATACGATTATCCAGAAAGTGTATAAATAAGGAGAATAATTTTGAAGTGTAAATGTTAATTAATATTTTTGCATCCTCAAAATTTGGTCTATTCGTCTAGTGGTAAGGACTCAAGGTTTTCATCCTTGCAACAGGAGTTCGATTCTCCTATAGACTACCATATGGTAAGTTATAAATATTTTCACCAACCCTTCAAAAGCCCTATAGATAGGGCTTTTATCATTTTTACACTTTAGTTTATTTGACATTTTTTATATCGTTTTATAGAATTTCGTCTCCGGTTTGTCCTTGATTTGTCCCTCGTTTGCCATGAGAGATTAACTTTAAAATAATTATTTACATATTATCTCGATATATATGTGAACGGAATACGAACAAAAAAGACACTTTTTAAAGTGACAAGTAAAGATGATGAAAACGAATGTAAACGGTTTATCTAAATTTAAAAGAAGCCAAAGAGCAATGGAAATTGAATGCCAAGGTACAGACTTCACACCTTCATTCAAGAAAAATGTTCAGGTGATAAAGTATTGCAAAAAAATGTTGACGATTACACAAATTTAAAAGGAGGACTTTCCCCCATCAAACCCTGTAGGATCTGCAAAGTTAACAGGATCGTTCCAGACATATGCATAAGGAGATAAAGTAATATCTGCTAACGGGTCTACAGACAACCAGAAACTTCGTTTTGGGTCGTAATATGCACCATAGTAGTAATACCACTAAACAAGATGAAGCATAAACATTTTGTCTCAAAAAAGATAGCAACTCCACCTTCTTAACTTCGAAATTAAGATACATTTTGGTTTTAAATCGATTACACTTATATAAGCACATCTAAAACACACCCAAGCATGGGGAAAGTACTTTTATTTAATATTATGAAAGAAATCAATAGTTATAAGTTCGTAGTCATAATTATACATCATTTCAGCTCTAAATTTCTCAGTTAAAATGTATCCTAATTTGGTATCAAAATCTCCAATTATAATATTAACTTGAAAAGGTAAAAATATTTGTTCATGATATTTTTTTGTAATATAAATATCACTTATAACAATAGAATCATGATTTTTTATTTCATGATTTTTTATGCTTCCACTAATCTCATGACTTGATGATAAAAAGTAGCTTTGGCTATCATTATTTTGATTAATGTAAGAAAAAAGATCTTTAGTTAGCTTTTCAACATTAAAAATGGGTTCTAGTTTTTCAAAAAAAAGATTGTAAATTTTATTTTCAGTCATTACTTTTTATTTTTTATATCATATAAAAAAATACCATCTTCATTTACAATAAGAAGATCATCATTTTCAAGCCATCCTACGAATATGGAGGCGTTTATTTTAATAATTGAAAAAGATTCCATTCTTCATTTAGACTTACAATGTCTTCTTGCAATAACTCATTATTAAATTTTGTTTGTAAAATATCTATAATTTTCATAGTTTAAAAATCTAACAAAAACTCTTTGTTTTTTTCATAAGTATTTTTTATCAACTCAGGATTATCGTTTATTAATGTATCAAGATCAGACCCGCACCAAGGACAATATAATATTCCTACTTCTCCTACAGTTAAAATGCCCGTTTTATCATCTCTATCCTTATTTCTATATTGCTGAACAAAGAAAAAAGCTGTATTATTATATCTACCCATTTCAACTAAAACTGAAAAACCACTATTTCCAGCATTATTGATAGCTGTATAAAGTCCATCACAACAAAAATTATTATTTATCATGTTATATTGTTTTACTATTATTTAATATGATTTTGTAATATAGGAAAAGTTGAAGATTTGAATCTTATTTCTTTGTTATAAACTCCTGTGGCGTGGTCTAAATCTCTTCTTCTTTCTATAAAATTGATACCTTTACTTCTCCATTCCTGAAATTGGCTTAAGGGAATTTCAATTTTCCACATTTTACCCGATCTGTTTAAGGCATTTACCGCTTCAAATTCTGTTCCTGTGCTTAAAAATCCTTTATTAGGATTTAAAATACCACCATTTAATTCTCCTTTATGATAGAATGTCATTATAGGATCAGAAAAATCAACACCACCAGTATAATCAATAGGGGGTTTTTTCACATTTTGCGCACCTACTTTAGGACTTAATCTAATACTTCTAAAACTATTTAATAAAAAGCCTCCCCCCTCAGTCAAAGCAGCTGTCGTCGCAAATTGTGCACCATTATACCCAGCAAAATGTCCAACATCATAAGCAGATGCTTTAGAAACACTCTTAAAAAGATCCATCCCATTTGTAGAACCATCAGGACGAATTTTATTTATGTCACTTATAAATGCAGCACCCATTAGGGCTTCACCGCCTTTTTGTTGCCAATATTTTTTTGAATACGCATTTTTAGTTGCAAAATTATATGCATCTTTAGTGTAATCCATGACTCCATCATCAAATCCTTTATCTAAATCTAGGGACATTTGCATAAAAGCATGAATTCCATTTTGCTTTTTTGCACCTCTTATTACAACTTCTTGAATAAGTACACCACCTTTAGGTCCATATATTTTATTAGGATCAGGTTTTCTCCCATCTCCAGGACCATCTCCACCTTTTCTCTCACCCATTAACCCCGTAGGATCTGCATAGTTTACAGGATCATTCCAAACGTAGGCATAAGGAGATACGGTAATTTCTGCTAATGGATCTACACTTAACCAGAAACTTCGTTTTGGGTCGTAATATCTTGCACCGTAATAATAATATCCTGTAGCCATATCCAATTCTTTGCCGTTGAACTTGTAAGGATGATCGTAATTCATGGTGGTGTTTTCCATCAGCATTTCACCATATGGCATGTACTCGTACCAATTGGTAACATCTCCTTTATTATTGGTCAATATAGACGCACCACTCAGATGGTCAGGATGTATCCAATACATTTCATGCTCTACACTTTCTGGTGGGGTATAGTTGGTCATACAATCTTCTTTCAAAAATTGATCCCACCAATAACAAAACTGGTAATCATTTAACGCCATGGCAAACATATCAGAAAGTAGATTATAACACTGTGTATTATTATCCTGCTGAAAGGCGTCCATTTGTTGATACATGAAGAATTCACAGGCACCTTGAGTTCCATTCGGTGGTGTATAGGTACCCTGAGAATCTTCATTCTGCACCCAGACTGGCGAAGGAAGACCAGCTGCTTCTATGATTTCCTTTATTTCAACTTCTAATAAATCTGCTAAACCATTATAATCGGTATTGCCCGTCTTAAATCGATGAGTCGGTATTTGTCCTACACTGGTAGCAATTTTTTGGTTTCCCATGTAGTAATGCTTACTCATGGTTTTTTCGCTGAGCACCAAATATCCGTTTGGATAATAGATGAAAGAGCCCATTTGTGTTGTACTATTGGGATCATTACCGTTTACATAAAGATTTTTAGAAACGGCATCATTTTTCAGTATTCTCTCTCCGGCAGCATCATACACATAGTAATTTAAATTTTCTTTCTGGGTCACTACAGCTTTCAGGCGGTTTTGATCATCCCAAAATAAATTTCTAAAACCTACTTTCTCACCATTAGCGTCTACTTCCTGTATAGATTTCAGGTTACCGTTTACATCATACGAAAAATATTCTTTTGCGGTAACTACAGCATTAGCAGGATCGGGACCGCAATCTAACGGGGCTGTGAAATTCTCAAACTTGGTATAGTCTATAGCCGTTACCGCATTAGGATGATCGGGGTGACCATATATATACTTTCCTATATCCCCTTCATTATCTGGAGTATAGCACAAGAGATTAGCATATGTTTTAAGTTTAGAGTCTTTTGTGGACATGTTTCCTACACTATCATAGGCCATGTTTAAATTATAATATTTTGTATTATCTTTTCCTTTGGCTGTAATTTCTGCTGACCCTAACCTTCCAAAAGTATCGTAGGTAAATGTTTTATTGGTGGCTATACCCAAGTCCATAGACGGGTAGTTCCCTGCCATTGGTGTTGTTCCTACTATATTTGCAGCATTGTCATTACCATCAAAAGTATAGTGGTTTTTACGGATTAAATCTCCCTTGGTATACAACAATGAAAGCTCATTGACCTTTCCCCAAGGATCATAGTCATATTGGGTTCTTGTTCCATTAGGAGCGAGATAAGAAGTCATCTGATCTCTATGATTATATTCCATAGAGTATGCAATCTTTGTAGGTTTAATTCTTCCCGGAAGCTTGCTCCCGATAGCCTCAAGGAGCCCTGACATATTATAGTTATACATCACTTTTTCTGTATCCGGATAATTAATCTCATTGATTCTTCCATACACATCATATAAATGAGAGGTCTTAAACATTTTTGTCACATTATTTGGTGCTACCACAAAACGCATGTTTTCCTTTACATTACCTCGTACATCATATTTAAAAATCTGCACACCTGTTCTATCAGTCTGTTTTACCAGCCTTCCATTCTCTTCAGGAGTGCCTCCTTGCGAACCATACGCAAATGCAACTAAATGATCAGGATATTCTGCTTTTACTAACTGGTCAAAATTATATGTATATTTTATGTTCTTGCCAAGCGATAGCAAAACAGCATTATATGAACTTATCAATTTGCCTGATAAATCATATTTAAAACCTGATTCTCCTGCATCCGGCTCTACTTTCTTTATATTTCTTCCCAACTTATCGTAGAAATATTGAGTAGGATTATTTCCGGTATCTTCCATCGTCGTAAGCTGATTGAGACGATTATATCTGTAGCCTACCCAAATATCATTATTTCCATCAGTTTGTCTAGTTGAAGTTGTTTGACCAAATTCATTTGTGTATGAGATGCCGGTATTTCCCAAAGGACTTACTACTCTCGTTGAGAATTGAGTTCCACCATATCTATCTGCTCCAAATTCGTAGAACATATTTGTAGTAAGATCCTCAAGACCATTGTTCGTTGTTACATTATGTTGTGTAGTGGTGAGAGGACGGTCTAACTCATCATATGTTGTTGTTGTATAAATTTGGGCTGCCTGATCTTCCGGAGTGGTATAATCATCAAAAATTTTCAGGGAGGTCATAATATCATCTCCGGTTGTCACTTTATCTCTCAGAATTGTTTTCACTGGTCTTCCCAATTTATCCTTAATCTGATAGATATTATTGGCAAAATAGTAGCCCTTTCCATCTTGCTTAAACAGTTTTTTTGACATCAGCCCTTCTCCCCAAGCATCGGTAAATAAACTGATGAAATAATTAGGATAACCATTACTGGGATCATATTGAAAACTTTTTCTTTCTGTGATGGCAACCGGTATTGTTTGGAAAGGATAATAGTGCATTTTTATTGTCCAATCGGTATCTCCGGGGGCAAGATATTCTGTTATTCTTCCGAAAGAATCGTAAGTATATTGAGCGGTTGAGCCGTTGATATTTGTTATGGTGAGAGGAATTCCTAACAAATAGTTATTATCATATTGCGTAGTGCTGGTAAATCCGTATGCATCAGTAGTAGCTTCTAAATAGGTATGGTATACAGGGTCATAAGTGTAGTTGAAAAACATACGCTGCCCGTTCTCTGATTCAGGTTGTGTTACCTTAATCATATTTCCGTAATTATCATACTCCATATCAAAATCTGCAGTTCCTGAAAAACTTCCTCCGGTTCCCAGAAGATCTTTTTTGATTTTTTGGATATTCTGATTACCATCAAGAATGGTCATTGTTTTTCGCATGACTTCATTATTGACAACTGTAATTACTGTTTGTTCCGAAGGAATCCCGACAATATTTTTAGCTCCAGGGGCATGGTAAGAGATTCTTGTTTCTATATCATCCGGAGTATAAGCAGGTGTGGAACCTTTGTCGGTAGAACGCAAAACATTTCCATACTTATCATACGCATCAACTGTATTGAATGTCGTTTTGGTATGACTACTTGATCCCGAAAATTCTGTAAATGAAGATTCTGTTTTATACAACAACGGGATAATCCTGCCAATGTCTTTATATTGAGGTTCCGATTGAGATTCTGTAAGTAAATATTGTGAAGATGAAGGCTCTCCAAAATATCTGTAGGTGTATTTCGTTTCACTACGCTTTCTATTTTGGTTGTCAAGCATGTAGGAAGAGCGTACAATTCCTTTTTTATAAAAATACTGTCTTACTCTAGTATCATTGAAATTAACATAAAAATTACTCTCATTCCCTGTAAAATCAGTCTCATACTGAGTTACGTGAGTCTGGTGAAGAGTCTGCTCATTAAAAACTTTAGTTTTTATAATCCCGAAGCCTAAAAACTCTCTTTCTCTTCTGTCCTGTATTCCTTTTTCATATTCAAAATGCAATCTTTGGGCAGGTTTTATTCTCTGTGGATCAAGAACTCCATTAGTGTAAGGAAGAGTGGTATCGATAGCTCGGAAATTCCAGACAGCTGCTCTCCAAAGTATTGTTTTTGAGAATGGCATCTGGTAAGTTCCTCCGACAAGTGTTGAAAGGTTATCTTTTTCATTAACATTATCATACTCCATCATTATTATCCCCTGCAGAGGATTTTCAATGGTCAGGAGCAAATTAGAACTTCCAAAGTTATTGCGATAATAAGTAAGCTCAGTATCATTTTCAGAAATAAGCAAATCAGGATATCCGTCTCCATCGAAATCTCGAAGATCTACTTCTTGTTTGGTTACTGATTTGTCAGTTCCAGCCCCTACAGAAATACATAACTTTACCCCTAAACACGCACACAAAGTTCCATACAGATTAAAACCGGATGAATTTTGTTTATTATCTAAACTGAAATTTTTATTGATATTAAGAGTCGCAATAAAAGAAGTTCCGCTATTGATTAAAAAATCGTAAGAATTTCCATTTTTAATAATCTTATCAGCAAGACCATCACCGTTTAAATCAATCAATCCTATTTTAGCTGTTGATTTTGATTTTGAAAGTCCGACACCTCCTGCCCAGCTCCCATTAGCCCAACTAAAGCCTCCACCTCCTGAAACCGCAAAAGAATCTCCTTTTGACACTTCTGAAACATCCCATCCGTATGACTCGACTGCAAAACCATTTCCGGTATTGATATGTGTGCTTCCATCTGAAATATAATCAATAAGGCCATCTCCATTGATGTCTGCCCAAACACCATTACCTTCAGCCCAAGCTTTACCAATACCAAGGTTAAACCCTATGCCAAGTGCAAAAGAAGAAGCTCCCGTATGAGTATCTTTTTCTCCTGCTGATGCAATAAACGTGTTTGCCAAATTGCTGAATTTCGCTACGGATGCTGAACCCGAAAGACCTGCTCCCAATACGAAACTTCTATTTTTAATTTCTTTGTTCGCTATAGATGATACAGCATCCAGCTGCCCCAAAACATTTGTCTTTTGGAAGTAGCTTCCCGAGATAATATCCGGATAGTGGTCTCCGTTAAAATCCTGAAAATAATCAGAAGTTCTATCATTAGAAATTCCTGCCTGACCATTAATTCCCAGCCATGGACTTATTGATCCCGCAGCATACGCATGAAATGAATCAGATTTTGATCGAAGAATGATGCCTCGAGGATTAGGTACCGAAAAGACAGGAGTAGTAACAACTGTAGAACTGCTTGAAGATACTCCTAATACATAAGGCTGTAAATCATACTCTGATAATTCCACAGCTTCCAGAGGTGATATGAACGCATTTTGCTCTGCTTCCAATTGCAAAGGAGTAAAATATCTGTTATTATTCTGCTGGACAATATAATTTGTCATACAGGTATAATAGTTCGGATCAGTAGGATTACAAGGCGACGCTCCACCAGGAGGAGGGATATTTCCTAAAGGGTTTGATGTAAATTCATTTTCTCGTATAGCCTCATCAGGGAACTTCGATCCGTTATAACTGAATGCGCCCCAGCCCTGGTATACTAAACCGGTATTGATATTATAGTGAGTGTTAGTTGATCGATAAGCAAAATAATCAGCTTTTAAATCGGTATTAGCCATTGAAGGATTGGCTGCATATACTGAATTTATAATGAACGGATTTACTTGTGCTAATCTTTTTGCAACATCATAATCGGGCGAACTTATTTCAAAATAGAATGGAAGCAAATAAAGCTCGCTGTAAGGAATAGGTATGGTCGAGAAAAAAGCACATATATCAATCTTAGGAATAGGCATTACATTGTTGATAACATCTACGGTATTTTTAGCTGTATAAACTTTACCATTATTATCTTTAATTTTTAAAGAGAATGTAACCCTTGTATTATGTAATGCGCTTAAACCAATTGTATAATTATTTTGTGTACTGCTATTGCCATTAAAATCCGGAAATACATCAGCAAAACCTGATAGAGTGCAACGTGGACAATCCTCTTTATTGCAAAAATTACCACCTCTATATTTCTCAAAATTCTTAGGTAAAGTATTAATAAGCCTTTCACTGAAAGGATTGTACTGTACTAATGCCTTAACTGCTGTAGTATCTGTTGGAGACATTATTGTAATAATAGGTCTCCACTTGATTTTTTCCCACGAAACATTTGTATCGGAAGAAACATCAAAATGCAGAAGAGTCATTGTAGAATCTGAAGGATTTTGATTAAGCAACAAATCTGAAATATCAGAGTTTGGAATCTCATTGCCAGCAACCGTAACAGAGCTCAAATCGCTGCCCTTAAGTAATCTTTGATGATATATTAATGTTGTTACCGGTGGAGGAGTTGTTGTGGCAGTATTGGATATGGAGTGAATACTTTTGTAGATTTTAAAATCGACATCATCTGTAAAAATTGCATTTTTTAATAAATCCCAGGAAATATTCACATTACTTTTATCACCAATTAAGTTTTGCTGCTGACTAGATGGTAGATAATACCGTCTTGCATCAAATTTGAAGTAATGATTATCATTAGCATCTTGGATGGTTATATCTGACCCATCCGAAACATTACTGTATCTGATGTGAGTATCAATCCTAATCCGGTCTCCATTCTGATCTGTCTTTGAGGAAGCAATTATAAAGATCCTTTGCCCTTTCTCAACATGAGTTGTCGCACTCTGGCCTTGAAACTGACCTTGGGTACTTAATGTAACCTTGGAAGAAATTTGAGTTGAATTCGCTGGATTGTAACTTGAATTATCTTCATTTGCTTTCGTCATTCCCCCTTTTTCAATCCAAACTTCTACGCCATCTTGTGAATTTTGTGTAAGGGTTATTTCATTGCTAATCTGGATATCTCCTGAAACCGGAGCTTCCCACATTCTTACAATATTAGCTAAGGAAGAAGAAAACTGGGTTGTTGTAATGGTATCTTGAACGGCAGCACTACCGGCTAAAATAGCGTTTGGTGTTTCTTCCGTAACATTTGTTGATCCGGTTTGAGACCTAAACTGAGGAATTCCGTTTCTTATCTTACCAAAGAAAACATCACCATAATGAATCATATCCAAAAGACCGTCCCCATTAACATCGGAGAAATAGATTGGAGAATTGCTATTTCCAAAAGAGTAATTAGCACCAATTACAGCTTTTGGTAAGGAATATTCTAAACCAAGGGTTGTATGATAGCTGTTATGGGTATATATCGGAGTTTCTCCTGGTAGTCCCATAGAAGCATATACGCCACTAAATCCTGTCTTTGTGTTTTTTCTGAAGTTAATATTTCCATTGGAAGAGTAGAAAACTTTATCTAACAATCCATCGCCATCAATATCTAAAAGCTGATTTTTTCCATATGCCCTATTGTCATCGTAACTTACCGTAATTCCGGCTGTTCCTTTTTTATCAATTCCAAATAAAAAGCAAAAACCTCCA
The DNA here is from genome assembly GCF_022699665.1 of Chryseobacterium aahli. Classification (GTDB taxonomy): domain Bacteria; phylum Bacteroidota; class Bacteroidia; order Flavobacteriales; family Weeksellaceae; genus Chryseobacterium; species Chryseobacterium aahli. The sequence goes on from NZ_JALDNB010000007.1 coordinate 84,626, forward strand.
CCAAAACTTAAAGCTCCTCGGATATTTTTATTTTTACTATATGTCCCGGAGATAAAACTAGTATTACCTCCTGAAAACGACCCTACATCTCCATTATCTTTTGGTGTATTATACACTTTAATAGGTGTTTTACCAAAAATTTCAAGGTTATGGCTATAACCTAACTTGTGCTCATTGAAAAAAACACCATTACCATCCTTTTGAATGATTTTTGTTAAAAGTCTCTTTGAAAAAAGCCCTACTGAAGTATTATTGAGTTCATATTCTCGGATATTGGTATTGGCTCTTTTTACTATAATCTTATTTAATATTTTTGCATCCGTTAATTTAACTCCCAATTTATAGTTGAAAGTCATATCTCCCCTTATTCCTCCCTCATTTTCAAACTCAATTACGGTATTGTTACTATACGTGATTTTAGATAGGTATTTATTTTTCCCTCCTCCATCATAAGAATCTAAATAGGTATATGTGATGACATTTCCAAAACGATCGGTTACTCTAGATAAGTACCATTTAACAACATTCCCAGAAGAGTTGCCGGAAGGATTAGCTGTCAACACATCCAGATATTCTTTTTTTGTTCCGCTTCCATCCAAGGTTTCCCAAGTATATGTCGTGGGTGAAGATCCTTTTCTTGTAATGATATAGCCTTCTTTTATTCCGTTACGATAATAGAACTTTCTGTCTGCTGTTCTTGGTTCAGAGTATGGAAGTTTATTAGGTAAATAGTCATCTTTAAAAACAAGTTGCTCTCCTGCAATTAAGTAAATTTCACTTTCATGACTGGAAAATGACGGAACACCCCATCTGGTGTCAATATCAATAGTTTCCAAAGGAATATCCCAACCTATTCCGGCCCAACCAAATTTGTTGTCACTGTTATAAACAAGTGATACCTGTGGTTGAAATCCTCCAATTCCTGCAGGTATTTCAATTGGATATTTTACAACTGCACTACCCTGCTGGTTAGCTGTAGGCGGAGCAATCATGTTCATTTTAGACCCCGGATTAGCTATGGGCGAATCATCAAAAGTGATAGGAGCATTCGCTCCTGTCTCAGGGCTTTCAGGTTGTTTTACAACTCCCGCCATAAAGTTGGCTTCGAGCAATGTGGTACTCAGAACTACATATTTTTTGACCGTATTTACGCTGTCAATTTTAACAGGTGTCCATTCCTTTTTAGTAAAATCAAATGTAAATGCTGTAATATCATTTTCCTGATATCCTTTAGGAAGCTTTTTCTCATCGTATGGAAGCTGAAATTCTACTTCTTTTGATATTCTGTTATAAAACCGAAAACCGGAATAATCATTACTTACATTTACAACCGAAAGATCTACCGGAGGTATATCAATACTTCTTAATCCCTTTAAAATTCCCGAAGCATTCTGATAAACAATATTATGCCCTTTGTTCTCATAAGAACCGATTTGGACAAAAGAATTATCTTTTGTTTTCTCAACAATAATTTCAGGGACATATTGCGAACCTGTAAATTTAATAGTAAAAGATTCTGATTCTAAATTTTCATGGGAAACATATTCAAATTCATTTCCTTTCAAATCTATTTTTTGCCCTTGGATTTCAAGGGATTGAATTCCAGATTGAGAATTTACAAATCCCCTAATATATGCAATGTTATCATTGTAAATTTGAGAAACAATGGTATATGGAACGAAAGAAATACTTTGATTTTCTGTAATCCTTACATTTTTTATTGTATAATAATCTCCTTTATTTAAAGCATTGAATAATACTTTGTTATTTCCTTTTTTTAAAAGTATCGGATCAAGAGTCTCAGAAACTTCACTCCAGCCTTCTTTCTTATGTTTTATGTAACCGCCAATTGCAAAGCTTCCATTAATACTACGAGTTACAGAATTTACATCAGAATAACCATCTACTTCATATTTGAGAATATAAGATTTATCAGGGTTAATACCTGAAAGCTGAATATCAAATATGTTATCTGAAGCATTAGCATCTCCCCTCAGAGGATCTTTATTTCCAATTTCTCCAATAAATCCAGAATTAACAAATGATGAACTTAAATTATTAGAAAATGATTGAGTTTGACTTAACTTTTGATTTGACAAATTCCTAAATGGTCTCCCACCTGAAGGTAAATAGTTAGTAGATGTTGAATCACTCTCGTTATTTTTTATGATATATTGATCAGTTTCCTTTGGAATCCGATCAATATTATCCTTCGATTTTGAAGGCTTTAAAAAATCACAATTAATTTTGAATTGATTTGAATAATGATTTGAGACCATTACTATTTCATTGGCTTCCTTATCTTTATTGATAACTTTATACAGTGTCCAGCTGCTCAAAGAAAGAATGATAGGAATAAAAACGGGTAAAAGTTCTATCTTTTTTATAGTTGAAGAAAAGATTTTTTTCATAGTGAATAATATGTGGTCATTTGTGTTTAGTTAATTAAGAAGTTCACTCCTTTTCCTTCTTCAGGAATAAATATTTTAATATTATAATATCCTACCACAGCAGGGATAGTCATTGGAATTGAAAAATCAGACGCCGCATTGTATTGTCCTTGTTTAACAAGTACTCCTAAGCTGTTAAATATTTTTATTGTTAATGGCTTAGCCATGGTTAATTCAACTTTAATGGTAAGATTACCATCATGAGAAGGATTAGGTGATACCGTTATTTTTTTAAATAAAGAATTGCTTTGCAAAGCATCATATTCAGCTTGATTTAGAACAGCTAATGTTTTAATTACTTCGCAACCTAATTTATTTTTAATCTTTAGTTGGTAATTACCTAGTCCATTCAGGAAGTAGGGAGCAGCATTATTCGTTGCACCTGAAGGAGCCGTAAGTGTATATTGATAAGAAGCAGTATTGAGATCTAGTTCTATTGGTGTTCCGTTCCAGATATACTGATTGTCAATATTCTGATTAATAATCCCTTCAAGATCAAACATTCTTATAATATCTGGCTGTCCTTGTTTATGAAGGCTTAGTTCATAATTATCAGGAGCTAAGTTACTGAACAAAATAGGATTGGAACTGCCTGAAATATTATTGATCAGCACTTGATTTGTTGTAGTACTTTTTAGGGAATATGAAAATGGAAAAAGATTTTCAGGAATTGATATTTTTACGACACCATTACCTAATTCGGCACATGTACTTGTAAGATTTACAAGTACATTACTTTGTGGGTTCTGTAAATTAAAGGTAAAATAATCCATACCATCATGATCAATATCCCAAACCGTATCTTTGAAAACATAAAGAGAATCATTTAGTTTTTCCCCTAAAATATCCGTAGAAATATCACTTTGATAGTTACTTTCATTACCGAAAATACGAAGTCTTAGTTCATCATTTTGGGTCAATCCGGTAAGAGTAAAATAAAGATGAGTTTTTATAGGAACAGATCCTGTGTTTTTCACTTGAGTCTTCCACATTCTTTTCATGTCACGTTTAGGATGTGCAGAAATCAAATCAACTTCTTTAAAGGTCATAGTCTGATTATTATCTCCCCACAAAAAAAAGCTGCCTTGATTAAGAATGGAAGTATTTTGTTTGTTCGTTGTTTTTATTTGTCCTAAAGAAACTACAAGATGATCGTCTTCAGAATTTTGTGATTGTTTCTGATATAACCCGAAAGGATTATCTCTAGCTATTCCCGTAATCCTAAAATTATAATTTTTATTTTTTTTAGAATCCCATACAATTTCATTGTCTGAAGAAATGTAATTTTTTTCTGAAATATCATTGATAGTGATTCCGTATTTTATAGAAAGATAAGTTTCAATTTTTTGCCTATCAGTTAAAGATAGGCTCTTAGCAAAAACAAGTATCTCAGGAATTAATAATTTTTTATCTGTTTTCTTATTGAGAAAAACAACAGAGTGAATTTTATGGTTGCTGTCATTCTTAGTAAAAACCAATATTTTAGGACTAACTTCAGCACTGTTAATTTTTAGGGTATCATTGAAGTCGTTAATCCCGGTACTGCTGATAATAGAACTTCCTATTTTACCGTATATTTTTTTTTCAGTTCCTCCAAACTTATTGCTTACAAAAAATAAAGAAGTTTGATTTAAGCCAGTGTCTAATTTTTTAAAAAAAGAACCGGATACAGGATCATGCACTAAATGAAAATTCATTAATTTATTAGCAAGTGTATCGGTAGGTAAAATACTGTCTTTTACATTGTTTTTTCTGAATGAAAGTCCAGAAACTCCACCGAAAATGGTGCTTTGGGAGAATAAAAAAGAACAGCAAAATATAAATATGAAGGTATATGCTTTACTCATATTGAATTAAGGTATAGAATATTATGGAAATTATTAATCGATATGTTGTAATTAAGAGAATATGGAATTTAATCAGAAATAAATTCCAGCGAGGAGCATAAGTGTATTTTTTTCATATTTATGTGTTTTAAATAAATTAAATCTCTTTTGATGAAAGCAGCGGATTTGACTGATTAAATGCTTAAAAACACTTTTTTACTTTGCTTTAAATTTTGTGAGATAATTAATAAAAATAATTTTACAAGTTTCAAAATTCTGAAAACTAGTAAGATTAAATAATTAAAATTGAGAAAATAAGTTTGGTTTTCATGTTAGTTTTAATTGTTGGTTTTTAGTTTTATTTGTTTTTTTCAAAAATATAAAAAAAAACAAGACCTCATTAATTAAATCAAAAAAAATGTTAAAATATTTCGTTTTTTTTAATTAAATAGAATTTTAATTATATCTAACCACATCAAATCAGCTAAATAATATGGATATCCAAATCCACACTTGCGCATAATTCATATAATTTTAAGACTCTCATAAACGAACGTTTTACAATACCATTCGACTCATTCACTTTGCTAAACTTAACTTTTATGATTGAGAAACCAACGAACCTCTCTGAATTTATTAAAGTAATTTTTCAATGATATCGATAACTTTCAATATAAATATTAGACTACACTTCAAACCAACAAAAGCCTTCCAATTGGAAGGCTTTTGTTGGTTTAAATTTTAATAATGCATCTTCTAATCTTTAACGTTATCAGATTTAAGAATAAAATAAAAAGTACTTCCTACACCAATTTCACTTTCCACAGCAATTGTTCCGCCTTGGGCTTCAATAAATTCTTTGCTGATGCTAAGACCGAGACCGGTGCCTTCGGTTTTGGTTCCAGGAATTCTGAAATACCGAGTGAAGACTTTATTTAAATACTGCTCTTCTATCCCACGACCATTGTCTGTAACCGAAAATTTCACCTGATCGTTATCCAATTTAACTACATTGATTTCAATCATCGATTTCTCATGCGAATAACGGATGGCATTTGATAAAATATTGTTCAAAACCCACGATGTTTTCTCACTGTCTGCATTCACGACGGAAATATCCGAGGCGATATTCATTTTGATGGCAATCTCTTTATTCTCTGCAGCCGATTTGTTTGCTGCAATGACATCTTCAATCATGTTCTGAACTGATGAAGGTTTTATATTTAATTGCACCACGCCAGATTCCAGCTGAGTCATATTGAGAAGTTCTCCGGTAATTCTGAGTAAACGCTGCGTATCATCTTTAATTCCGGAAACCAATTTCCCTTGCTCCTCATTGAGATGACCAATTCTTTCATTTTCCAACAATTGCAAGCCCATTTGAATGGATGAAATAGGTGTTTTGAATTCATGAGAAACTGTTCCCATAAAATGAGTTTTGGCTAAATCTAATTCTTTAAACGGTGTGATATTCCTCAGCATAATGACCTGACCAATGAAACGGCTTTCTTTTTCGCCTGTAGGAATTACATTGATAGCTAATATTTCTTTTTCAAAATAATTTTCTTTCCCTTCCACAAAAATTTTCAGTGTCGCTGTAGAATTTTTTGCAGCATCCGGATTAACAATTTCACGGATAAGATCACGCACCAAGTCGTTAGAAACGGCAACATCCTGAATGAGTTTTCCTACGAAGTTTTCTTTTTTCAAACCTGAAATTTTCAACGCTTCATCATTCACGAAAAGAACTTTTCGGTCTTCATCTATTCCAATCACCGCATCATGCATATTGTCAATAAGCGTTTCAATTCTTTTTTTCCCTTTTAAAATTTTATCGATCCTGCTTTCAGAATATTCCTGAAGTTTTTCTGCCATTGTATTGAAAGATCTCGCCAATTCTCCAAACTCACTGCTGCTTTCAAACTGCACCCGCTGTCTGTAATTTTGATTGGCAATCTGATGAATACTCGAAGTCAGCTCTCGAATCGGATTTGAAATATTAGCCGGCAAATTCACCATTAAGATAAATGCAATCAGAAAACACAGAGTTCCGACAATAGAAATCACCGCAATTGCGTTTTCTGCCGTCGTATTAGCAATTCCGCTTTTGATCTGGATTGCATTCATATTCAGCTGCATCAGCTCGGCAATATCTTTCCGTATGGCCGAATGTAAGTTTAAATTCCCCTTATCAACTTTCAGCTCCGAAAAATGATCATGAATATTTTGAGTTGCCTCTTTCTCTCCACTTTCTGTAATATTCAGACGCTGAAGATCAAGGTTTTTTTGAAATTCTGACAGCGCAAAAGGCTCGGTAGAAATTTCTTCAAGTGACAACAGCATATTTCTGGAGTACTGCAACGTATTGTAGTTGGCTACAAGAATATTCTGTGTATCTTTTTTCAGCTGATAAATAAACCATCCACCCAACGTTGACAGCACAATTATCATAAAAAACAGCAGACCAACGCCTGCATTAAGCTTAGTTTTTATTTTCATTACGACAAAATTACTAAATCTACGTTCTGTTTAGACAGTCTTTTGAGTAAGGAATTAAAAGTGTCTGTAGCCAGAATAATTCTCCAGATATCCAAATGTGGTTTTCCGATACACATCGTCGTAATATTTCTTTCTTCGCATTGCTCCATGATGGTCATTGCAATATTTTTACTTTGAATTTTTATGATTTCTGCGCCCAATTCGGTAGCCAATCTGAAATTATTAATCAAATGTCTCTGTTTATTCAGCGCAATTCTGTCCGCCGATTCTCTCGGAACCTGAACATACAATAAAAACCACTGACTGTTGTAATAACTTGCCAGTCTTGCGGTCTTCCGGATAACATTTTTTGCTGTCACTTCGTTTGAACTGATGCAAGCAAGAAATCTTTCTTTTTTTAAAGTTTTTCCTGTGACAACTTCTGTTTCAACTTTCCTTGTAACCTGCGATGCAACTTCTTTCAGTGCCAACTCACGAAGTTGAAGGATATTTTCGTTTTTAAAAAAATTATTGAGTGCAGAGGGTATTTTACTTTGATCGTAAATTTTCCCTTCTTTTAATCTTAAAATCAATTCATCAGCGGTAAGGTCAATATTGACGACCTCATCCGCCGAAGCTAGAACGGTATCAGGAATTCTTTCGGCAACTTCAATTCCGGTTACAGCTTTTACCTCATCGTTGAGACTTTCCAAATGCTGAATGTTCACAGCACTGATGACATTAATTCCGGCATCTAAAATCTCAAAAACATCCTGCCATCTTTTTTTATTTTTGCTTCCTTCGATATTGGTGTGAGCCAATTCGTCAATAATCACAATTTCCGGACGCAGGACGATGATCGCCGGAACATCCAGTTCTTCCAGCTCTTTGCCTTTGTAAAATAATTTTCTTCGGGGAATAATAGGAAGACCTTCCAGCAAATCGTGTGTTTCCTTACGATTGTGTGTTTCCACATATCCTATCTTTACATCTATTCCGTTTTGAAGGAGTACGTGAGCTTCCTGAAGCATTCTGTAGGTTTTCCCTACGCCCGCACTCATCCCGATGTAAATTTTCAGTTTACCCCGTTTTGAACTGTTGATGAGATGCAGAAATTCTTCTGCGGATTTTCTTGATTCGTTCATTTGTAGAATTGATTATTTCAGGTAAGAAAAATGTTTTAAACCATTAAGGGTATTGAGTTTTTAAGGACAAAAATAATTTTCATTTTTTTAGATTCACCAAGGTGAATCATTAAGTTACACGCTTAAATCAATTTATTGATTCTTAACATTCCTTAATCAATTAATTCCCTTAATAGTTTATAAAAATTCACAATCTTTTTTAGCTAACTTAATTTAACTAAAAGTTATATTCCTTATTACTAAAATGAAATGGCCAATGCCGTCGTTGCCGTCAGACTATTGCTATTAAATTCATCCGTCCTATTCATAAAGATAGCATCTTTACTGTTTAAATTTCTAATTTCTGTTCGCCAAACGAGATTCAGCAGGATCTGATAATCAGCATTCAGAGAATACCCGAAAGTTTTAAAACCGTTTTCTGTTCCCGTAGCAATGATCACTCCCTTTTCATCTTGGTAATATTCTCCCCTTGCGGTAAAACTCAGTTTTTCTGTAGCATTGTATTTTGCAATTAAAACCGGTGTGTACCAAATATTATACTGCTCGCTTCCTTTTGCTTTTTGTTCGGCACCAATGTCAAAACCTACTGTCACTCCGAACTTTTTATTAATTTGATACACTGCATACAGATTATGAAAATATCGCATCTGGCGAATGCTGTCGGGTTTATCATTTCCGATAAAAGAACTGCTGTTGATGGTCAGTTTTTCATTAGGTTTAAATGTCAACTGATGTCCGAATGCAGGCGTAGAATTTCCGTCAACTCTCTGAATACGCTGCCAACCATTGAGTACTAAACCGCTTACAAACCACTTTCCGCTTTCTGAAGTATAGGAAATTTTAGCACCTGTCTCGAAATACGGCGAGTTGTCAGCAAAAAGACTTCGTGTCAATGTCCAGTTATCTTTTCCAACAGCACTTTCAAATCCTAAATGGGATGGAAAAATTCCTGCATCAATCCAAAGATTATGTTTTTTTGAAATTTTCAAACCTACATTGGCTTCGTAAATATTTTTCATCACACCTTGCTCTGCTGCGTAATTGGCATTCATGTATGTTCCGACTGCTAAAGCAAGATTGGCTCTCACATTTTCTGTATTGTATGCTGTTTTTACAAACGCTAAATTAACGTTCACTTCATTGTTTCGGTTGTGACTGTATACGAATCCGGGACGGTTATTATTTTTCGGATTATTAAAATCTGCAGTGTAATAAACCTCAGCGTATCCGCCAACAGTAAGAGGTTTTGCAATTGAATCGTTTTGAGCAGATGCACTGATACCGCATACAGCTAACAAAACAAATAGTATTTTTTTCATTTAATTTAAATTTAAGAAAAAGATGGGATTTTATTAAAAAAAATAAAACCTACGATGATAAATATTGATTTTAAAATTTTACTTTCCACTTAATTGATCAAGTGCGATGTTGAGTTGAAGAACATTGATTTTTTCAGGACCAAATAATCCTATCACAGGTTTTTCTGTATTTTGAGTAATCAAATTATTGATTTTCACCTCATCGATATTTCTGATTTTCGCAATTCTTTTCACCTGAATTTTCGCTGCCTGCACAGAAAAATTCGGATCTAATCCGCTTCCGCTGGCCGTCACTAAATCTGCCGGAATATCTGACTTTACAATTCCAGGATTTTTCATCAAAATCGTATCGATACGAGCCTGAACTTGTTTGAGATACTCTTCATTCGATGGACCTTTGTTGCTTCCTCCCGAACCTGCTGCATTGTAATCGACTGCTGAAGGACGAGAATTGAAATATTGATCTGTACTGAACGACTGTCCGATATTGGCGTAATAGGTTTTATTATTATGTTTAATTAAATCTCCTTTTCCTTGATTAGGTGAAAGCTGAGCAATTGCCCAGATGGATATCGGATAAACAATGGTAAGAAAAACAATGCACAAAGCGGTCAGTTTGATTGCTGGTAAAATATGTTTTTTCATTTGATGATAATTTAAAAAGGCATGAAACAGGAAGAATTGAGATAGTTAAAAGGACGAAAAGTTACATGATAAAAGTTTCTTCCTGCCGTGCCTGTGATATATTTAGAAAAATAAGGATACAATAATATCTATGATTTTAATTCCGATAAAAGGGATAATGACACCGCCTAATCCGAAGATGAATAAATTCCTTCTCAGCAAAGCAGATGCGCCGATTGGTTTATAAGCCACCCCCTTCAATGCCAACGGTATCAGTATAGGAATGATAATCGCGTTGAAAATGACTGCCGATAAAATTGCACTTTCCGGACTGTGAAGATTCATAATATTTAAACCTTGCAAAGCAGGAATTGCCGTGATAAACAATGCCGGAATAATGGCAAAATATTTTGCAACATCATTGGCGATACTGAATGTAGTCAGCGTACCTCTTGTCATCAGCAACTGTTTGCCGATTTCTACAACTTCAATTAATTTCGTAGGATCATTGTCGAGGTCGACCATATTTCCTGCTTCTTTTGCAGCCTGTGTTCCGCTGTTCATGGCAACACCTACATCTGCCTGAGCCAATGCCGGAGCGTCATTGGTACCGTCACCCATCATGGCAACCAGACGACCTTCCTGCTGTTCTTTTTTGATGTAGTTCATTTTATCTTCCGGTTTTGCTTCGGCAATAAAATCATCAACACCTGCTTTTTCAGCAATAAATTTTGCAGTCAGTGGATTGTCACCAGTCACCATCACGGTTTTAATACCCATCTTTCGGAGACGTTCGAAACGTTCGCTGATTCCGGGTTTAATGATATCCTGAAGTTCAATCACTCCCAGAACTTTTTCATTTTCTGAAACTACGAGTGGCGTTCCTCCATTCTGAGAAATTTCTTTAACTTTTAAATCAATTTCTTGTGGAAAAATATTTCCAGCAGCTTCAGATATTTTTCTGATGGCGTCGGTTGCTCCTTTTCGGATGCGGTTTCCGTCGTAATCAATTCCTGAACTTCTGGTTTCTGCGGTAAATTTGATAAACTGAGGATTACTGATTTCATAGCTTAAAGGATTGATTCCCGCCAACTCAATGATTGATTTTCCTTCAGGAGTTTCATCTGCCATCGAGCTCAAAACAGCTGCTTTTATTAATTGTGTTTCATCAACTTGGTTAGCAGGATAAAAACTCGTTGCCTTACGGTTTCCAATGGTGATTGTCCCTGTTTTATCTAAAAGTAAAACATCGATATCTCCAGCTGTCTCCACTGCTCTACCGCTTTTTGTGATCACGTTGGCGCGCAATGCTCTGTCCATCCCGGCAATACCAATCGCTGATAATAATCCGCCAATAGTAGTAGGAATTAAACAAACAAAAAGTGAGATAAATGATGCAATAGTAATCGTGACATTAGAATAATCTGCGAATGGTTTTAAAGTCACACAAACGATGATAAAAACCAATGTAAAACCTGCCAGTAAAATTGTTAAGGCAATTTCGTTCGGTGTTTTCTGTCTTGAAGCACCTTCTACCAACGCAATCATTTTATCTAAAAAACTTTCGCCGGGTTGCGTTGTCACTTGTACAACAATTTTATCCGACAAAACTTTTGTTCCTCCCGTTACAGAACTTTTATCACCTCCAGATTCACGAATGACAGGAGCAGATTCTCCGGTAATTGCACTTTCATCTATGGTAGCAAGTCCTTCAATGATTTCTCCGTCAGAAGGAATAATGTCTCCAGCTTCACAAACAAAAACATCTCCTTTCTGTAATTTAGATGAAGAAATTATTTCACCGTTTTGCAGTTTTGCAGGCGTTTCTTCTCTTGTTTTACGAAGACTGTCTGCCTGAGCTTTCCCTCTTGCTTCGGCAATTGCTTCGGCAAAATTCCCAAACAGAACGGTGAGTAAAAGAATGATGAATACCGTGAAATTGTAAGCAAAACTTCCCTGAGATTTTTCTCCTGTCAAAGTCCAGACGCTTACAAAAAACATCACCAATGTACCGAGCCATACAAGAAACATGACGGGATTTTTAAACATTAGTTTCGGATTCAGTTTCACAAAAGACTGTTTCAATGCTTCCTGAACCAATTCTTTTTGAAACAAAGATTTATTTTGAGTCATTTTAATTTCTTTTATTTAAAATTTATTTCATTGAAAAATATTCTGCAATCGGACCCAATGCCAATGCCGGGAAGAATGATAATGCTGCAATAATTGCAATCACTGCAAAAGTCATCAGTCCGAATGTTGAAGTATCGGTTTTCAGCGTTCCTTCTCCTTCAGGTATGTATTTCTTCTGAGCCAATAATCCTGCAATCGCTAAAGGACCAATAATTGGTAAGAAACGACCAAGAAGCAATACAATTCCTGTAGAAATATTCCAGAAGAGATTATTATCACCCAACCCTTCAAAACCACTTCCGTTATTGGCTGCTGAAGAAGTATACTCATAAAGCACTTCACTGAAACCGTGGAATCCAGGATTATTGAGTGTAGAAGTTCCGACTTCCGGAAAATAAGTAGCTATTGCTGCCCCTACCAAAATAAGAAACGGATGGAAAAGTGCTACAATCATGGCAATTTTCATTTCACGTGCTTCAATTTTTTTACCCATAAATTCCGGAGTACGACCAACCATCAATCCGCTGATGAAAACGGCAAGAATAATGTAGATGAAAATATTCAGAATACCTGCACCGTCGCCGCCGTAGAAAGCATTCACCATCATTGCAAGCATTTGGGTCATTCCTGAAAGTGGCATCGCACTGTCATGCATTGAATTAATTGATCCGGTAGAAATTACCGTGGTCACAATACTCCAGAAACCTGAAGCCGCTGCTCCGAAACGAACTTCCTTACCTTCCATTGCGCCGAGTGATTGGTCGATTCCCATTTGGCTGATGGCAGGATTGCCATTCATTTCCATAATAACCGTCGGCACTGCCAATAAAAGAAAACCGACTGTCATGACACCAAAAATCATATATCCGAATTTCTTTCTGCGGATAAAATGTCCGAATGCAAAAACCATTGCCATAGGAATGATAAATTGCGCAAACATCTCAACCATATTGGTAAAGTAGTTCGGGTTTTCCAGCGGATGCGCTCCGTTAGCTCCAAAAAAGCCACCACCATTGGTTCCGACATGTTTTATAGGAACAAATGCAGCGACCGGACCTGTAGAAACTTCCACATTTTTACCTTCCAGCGTAATCATTTTATCTTTTCCTTCAAAGGTCATAGGCATCCCCTGAAATACCATTACTGCGCCCATCAAGAATGATAGCGGTAATAAGATTCTGGTCGTTGATTTAAGAAAATAATCATAAAAGTTACCAAGCTTTTCGGTAGATTTTTCTCTGAAAGCTTTAAAAATAACAATTGAAGCTGCCATTCCCGTTGCTGCGGAAACAAACTGGAGGAACATTAACCAGATTTGACCAAGATAACTCAATCCTGTTTCGCCTGAATAATGCTGTAAATTACAGTTAACTAAAAAAGAAATGGTTGTATTAAATGCCAGATCTGGCGACATATCCGGATTTCCATCTGGATTGAGCGGCAGCCAGCTCATATTCATCAAAACCAGCATACTGATGAAAAACCATAAAAAGTTGATGGTTAAAAGTGCAATCAGATGTTGTTTCCAGTTCATTTCATGATCAGGATCGATTCCTGACATTTTGTAGAAAAATCTTTCTACGGGTTTGAAAACAGGATCCAGAAATGTTTTTTCTCCTGTGTAGACTTTTGAAATGTACTTTCCAAAAGGTATCGCCAACAGCAATGTTATGACAAACATTGCTACAACGCCTAAAATTTCAGTGTTCATAGTTTGTTTAATGAATTAGTGCAAATTCTTTTACCGTAATCACTAGATACAAAAAAGCGACGATGAAGCTGATCCAAAAAATCAGAATTCCCCACTCTTTTATTTGATGTATGATCTTACGGTTCATTTGCTTATTAATTGGTTTTAAAATTTTTCCGGCTTTACGAGCACATAGCAGATATAAATGAATATGGCTATTGATATAAAAAATAGTAGGGTCATTTTTAGAATTTTAGATCTTGATCTTTTTTTGTTTGTTCGCTGTATACCATTCTAAAATCTTTTGGAATTTCCTGATAAAGGAATCTCCACTGTTGCGGTTTTAGATTTTTACTCAGACTTGCAAATGAGCGTATAAAGAGATTCTCTATAATGTATCTGATGTAAGAATTTCCGTTTTTGTAAATCCAGTACATTCTTTTGATTGAAATATTGATTTTCTGTACGTTTGATTTTTGCGTATCTATTTTCATATCATCAATCATAACCTGTATCACTCCCGGGAAATTGTTTTGCTCAGAAAGTGTAACAATCTCTCTTCGAACTGACGGAAAAAACACTTTCAGATATTCTACAGCGGTGAATCTGTTTATTTTGTTTAACATTTTAGATTTTGTCGAAATATTCAACAAGACGGTAAAACAAAACAAATAACACAACTGCCGTGATTAATAGAATAATTGTTATCATTTTATTTAATTTTAATTAACCTGCAGAATCGCAGCTGCTACAAACACACCAAGGATTACAGCAATGTTGATGGTAATTACCTCGAGGTTGTGCTTTTCACGGGTAGACTTCAGAAGTTTCCAGTCTCCGATTTTTCTGATTTTTGATTTCATATGTAGATTTTTATTGTTTTTTAAAGGTCATCCCGAATGGTCGGGACAGGCTATGCAATCGCTGAATCTTCAATACAATTTTGTATTTCCAAATCATGGCGATTTCATTTCTTTAAAATTTTTAAATTCCTGATTTATATACTTGGCGTAAGTAGTTGTTTTGAAGACTTGGTGACATTTTAGAAAAAATCAAATCTTTGTATGAAGGTTCACAACAAAACGTAAGACTGTCTAAAGAATAAATGAAAATGTTTTCGATGGCGTTCTTTAATGCCTGATCCCCTTTGTTGTAAAGCTGATTCATCTTGGTAATCGACTTCATCAGAATTTTCTGATCATGATTTTTAATCAGTTTTTTAATTTGTTTGGTGAAAATACTGATCACCATAAACGGAGTTTTTGTTTTGTAAGACTCTTTAAATTCTTCCTGAGATTCAGGAATGATTTTAACGATTTCTCTTACAGCATCTGTATGATTCATTTTTAGATTGTTTTGAATCTCTAATGCCAAGATTTATTCCCTTGAATAAAAAAAATACCCAACTCATTATAAAACAAATATTTAAACAAAATTTAAAACATTTCAAAACACAAAAAACCCTATCAAAATGATAGGGTCGTTATCAGAATGGAATTATTTTTTAAGAAATTTTGTATTCATCCACTTTTCTGTACAAGGTGGCAATGCCAATCTCGAGTAAACGGGCAGCTTCGGCTTTATTACCTTTGGTATGATTAAGCACTTTTTGGATCTGCATTTTCTCTGCACTCGCCATAGAAAACGCTGACATCATTTTGGTTTGAGAAGACTCTATCTCGTTATTATAGACCGAAATATCTAGAGGAAGACTATCTATCCCTAATTCAGATGAATCTGTGAGAATTACACTTCGTTCAATTACATTTCGAAGTTCACGAATATTGCCTTTCCAGGGATGATTTTTTAAGGCTTTTAAATAATCAGGAGATACCGAACTGATATTTTTACCGGTTTTAAGCGAAAAACTTTTCAAGAAAAACTGAGCCAGCAATTCAATATCAACCACTCTTTCTCTTAAGGAAGGAAGCTTAATCTGAAAAATATTAATTCTATAATATAAGTCTTCACGGAAATTCCCTTTCTCGATTTCAGTTTCTAAATCTCTGTTGGTGGCAGCGATGATTCTCACATCCGTTTTAATAGGCTTGTTATCGCCAACTTTCAGAAATTCGCCTGATTCTAAAACACGCAAAAGTTTTGCTTGCAAATCTAAAGGCATCTCACCGATTTCATCCAAAAAAACAGTTCCCAGATTAGCTTCTTCAAAAATACCTTTGCTATCTTTCAGAGCCCCGGTAAATGCGCCGGCTTTGTGACCAAACAATTCATTTTCCAACAAATCTTTCCCGAAAGCTGAGCAATTGATTGCAATAAAATTATTTTTATTCCTATTACTAGCATGGTGAATGGCTTGTGCAAAAACCTCTTTACCGGTACCCGTTTCGCCTGTTAAAAGAACTGTAGCATCTGTAGTAGCGACTTTCCTTGCAGAATCTACCACTGTGGTGATTGCTGATGATTTTCCTATGATGCTGTCAAATGATTGTTTTCTGTTGAGTTGCTTTTCCAGATGCAGAACGCGTTTGTTTAACGCAACTTTTTCAGATGCTTTATAAATGAGAGGAAGAATTCTGGTATTGTCGTCACCTTTTGTAATGTAATCAAAAGCCCCGTTTTTAATCGCCAAAACGCCGTCAGGAATGTTTCCAAAAGCTGTTAAGAGAATAATTTCTACGCTAGGAAATTTATCTTTTATAATTTTAGAGAATTCCACTCCGTTTCCGTCAGGTAGTTTGACATCGCAGATGACAATATCGATCTCTGAGGTTTCAAGTTTCTTTAAACCACTCTTCAGATTGCTCGATTCGAAAACTTCAAAACCTTCAAGGGCAATGATTCGTGAGAGAAGCGATCTTATTTTCGCTTCATCATCTATGATTAAAATGCTGTTCAATGCTGTAAAAATATAATGTTCAAAATTAGAATTAATATTTCATTCGGAATCCTTTTGAGAAAAATTATTCATCATCGTAACTGAAATAGGTTTAAAATCTCATCAATTTTGAAATACATTTGAAAAATAATCACTGGTAAGACATTATTTTGAAGCTGATAATTAGCTTTTTAACAAAAATTTTCATTTAATTAATATCTCTATTTTGAAAAAAAGAAAAAAATATTACCTTTGCACCAACCTAAAAGGGAGATTGGGAGTTCTTATAATTTAATTCATGACTACAATGGTTTTTAAAATGATTTCGTCACAGACAAATCTTTAAACCTTTATATGTCGTAAATCTAGAATGTATATAACTCTTAGATTACCAAATTTGATATCATGCCGGATTTAAAGATACAGGAAGCAAAATTGCTTTTTACTAAAATCCACTCGAACCCAAAAAGTTACGATTTAAAGATCAATGAAGAAGGGATTACAGGCAGAGATGATAAAATAAGTTTCAGACTCTACAGGAACGGTGAGGGAAGTGCCTTTGAGGTACTGATTGACGGGATAACGTTCACCAATACGACTGGGGAATGGAACAATGCTCTGAATATGCTGACAAGCACTATCAGAAAAATAGAAAAAGAACAACAGAATATAAAACTAGAACAGGCATTAGATAAGCTCAAAAAATACCTCTCAGAATAAAGTTTAATTTTTTTAAAAATAAATTTGGCTGGTATAAAAAAAGTTTATAAATTTGCACTCACATTTGAACGATATGGCAAATCATAAATCAGCTCTTAAAAGAATAAGACAAAACGAAGTTAGAAAAGTTCGTAACAGATATTACCACAAGACTGCTAGAACAGCAATCAAGGGGTTAAGAAATGAAGAGGACAAAACTGCAGCAACAGAACAATTGCCAAAAGTTATCGCTTTATTGGATAAATTAGCTAAGAAAAATATTATCCACAAGAACAAAGCGGCTAACTTAAAAAGTAAATTGACTAAGCACGTTAACAAGTTAGCGTAATTATAGTAGGCCCGTTCGTCTATCGGTTAGGACCTCAGGTTTTCATCCTGGTAAGAGGGGTTCGACTCCCCTACGGGCTACTAAAAAGAATTGAAACTTTCAAAAATTCAAAATTACTAACCCGCTATTTATAGTGTGATGGTAGATGGCCCGTTCGTCTATCGGTTAGGACCTCAGGTTTTCATCCTGGTAAGAGGGGTTCGACTCCCCTACGGGCTACAAAAGAGATTTCAGATTTGAAATCTCTTTTTTTGTTTTTGATACAGTCAAAAATCATACTTAAAATTAACTTAGATATTTTAAATTTCTATATCTTTGTAATTCATCAGATGATATGATGTTTTAATAATGCAGATTCAAAGAAAAACTTTAGCGCAGGAAGTTGCAGATAGATTAATCGAAGGAATATCCAACGATGAATATGCTATTGGCGAAAAACTTCCGATTGAATCTGAGCTCATGAAAATCTACGGCGTTGGTCGCTCCAGCATTCGTGAAGCAATAAAAATTTTATCCATTAAAGGAATTCTCAATGTACAGCAAGGTGTTGGAACTTTTGTGGTTGCTAAAAACGCTCTGGAATCTTTAGAATCTCAAATGAATAAAGCAGAGATTCAGGATGTACAAGAAGTGCGTTCACTGCTCGATTCGAAAATTGCAGCGAAGGCAGCGATGAACCGATCGGAGGAAGATTTAAAAACAATTAAAAAATATCTGGATCTCAGATCTCAATTTGCAGAAGAAAATCTCGCGACAGAATGTTATCAGGCAGATATCAATTTTCATTTAGCCATTGCAGAAGCTTGTGGAAACCAACTTTTACGGGAAATTTACAAAGTAGCAACAAAACATATATTGAGTTCTTTTGAAATCAGACATCACAACAATACGGACTCATTTAAAATTTCGCAAAAAATACATAGCAAACTTTATCAATCTATCGAAAACCGCGATGCTGAAAAAGCTTCCATCATTGCACAAAAAATAGTTGATCAGATTTACTAAAAAAATTTAATAAAATTCATCAGATGATATGATGAATAAAAATAATATTATGGAAAATATATCTACAAAAACAATTGACACCACAAAAATTGTTTACCCTATCCTGTTCATGATTAGTTTTTCTCATTTTTTGAATGACTTAATTCAATCTACCATTCCGTCACTGTACCCCATTTTGAAAGGAGAATTCAGTTTATCTTTCGCTCAAATTGGAATTATTACCTTAGTATTTCAACTTACAGCTTCCATTCTACAGCCGTTTGTCGGAATTTACACTGACAAGAAACCCAACCCAAGATCTTTAGCCATCGGCATGGGATTATCAATGGCAGGATTACTTCTGTTAGCTGCTGCTCATCAGTATTATGTCATTCTTATTTCAGTCGCATTAATCGGAATGGGCTCTTCTATTTTTCATCCTGAAGCTTCAAGGGTAGCACAATTGGCATCGGGTGGGCAAAAAGGATTGGCTCAATCTATATTTCAGGTAGGCGGAAATTCGGGAAGCGCCATCGGACCTTTGTTGGTTGCGTTGATTGTTCTTCCGTTGGGACAAGGTTATGTAGGCTTGTTTGCCATAGCAGCGTTTATCGGAATCATCGTACTGTGGCGAATCGGAAACTGGTACGCTGAAAGATTATCATTGAAAAAATCAGCAAAACATCCAAATGACATCATTGAAATACAGCTTTCCCGTAAAAAAGTTCTGTTTTCAGTGACTATTTTATTGGCTTTGGTATTTTCAAAATACATTTATCTGGCTTCAATGACCAATTATTTTACTTTTTTCCTCATTGATAAATTTCACATTTCGGTACAAGATTCTCAGTTATTTTTATTCATGTTTTTAGCGGCAGTTGCTGTCGGAACCATTTTAGGAGGGAAATTAGGTGATAAATACGGCAGGAAAAAAATCATCTGGATTTCTATTTTAGGTGCGGCACCCTTCACACTTTGTCTTCCTTATCTTTCATTATTCTGGACAATTGCATTTGCAGTTATCATAGGATTAATCATCGCTTCCGCATTTTCCGCAATATTAGTCTACGCCACAGATTTGATGCCCAATAAAATCGGATTGGTTGCAGGATTATTTTTCGGATTTATGTTTGGAATGGGCGGAATAGGATCTGCTGTTTTAGGAGCAGTTGCAGATGATACCAGCATAGAATATGTTTTCAAAATCTGCGCATTCTTACCTTTAATGGGAATTATTACCGCATTTTTACCCAATATAAAAGGACATAAAAAATAGTCCTCAATGCTATGAATGAGGACTATTACAATAGTAGAATTTTAGGTTTAAGAAAGAATTTCGACAATTGCTTTTTTACCTAAAATTCTATTTTCTATTTTACTTTAAATACCAAAGTTGATAAAAATACTGAATCTTGATTTCGCTTCAATATCTCCTCCCGCCAGATTGGTATAAGTCGGAAGCATTAATTCTGTTCCCAAGCTGAATTTTTTGTAAGAAGCTTCAAAACCTAACTTTCCATACAGAGCACTTCCTGCAGTTTTCGGAAGAGCTTCTTTGAACTGTCGATTTCGGTCATACACTTCACCCTGAAAACCAAATTTTGCAGAAAGAATGCTTTTCTCATTTCCAAAGAGTTGATAAAATCCTGTGGCTGAATAATTCCATTGATTCCCAAACTGATAGTGTTTTTTGTTTTCAGTTTTAATCGTGTAATCGGTATTGAGAAGCACAGCCAGTTTATTTTTCTGAAATCTGTAATTTAAAACTGCCTGATAATCCCAACTTCCGGTTCCCAACTGAAAACTCGGATTGACTCCGGAAATTCCTTTTTCATCAAACTTTCCGAGCGGAACTTTTACTCCAACTCCGCCATTCAGCTGATGAATATTGTCTTTTGAATTAATCAACTGATAAATTCCCATCAAATTAAAATCTCCGATTCCGTTAATATTGATGTCGCCCTGCAAAGTTTTCTTATCATGAAAATGAAATGGCAGACTTCCGTAAATACTCAATTTTTGAGTCAGAGGAATTTTTGCCCAAAGCTGAAGGGTATTGAAATACTGATCCTGCGTTAATTCATTGACAAATAAATTCTCTTTCGCTTTATAATGCTGAGCGAAATATTTAATTCCGATAAACTGAGGATTTAACAAAGATTCAAAACCGGACGAACCATTTCCTGCTGCGCAACCACATGCATCGCATTCATTGAATAAAATCTCATCTTGAAAATTATTTAAAATGTATAAACTGTCATTCACTGTTTTTGCCTGAAAACTGTTCAAAGAAATCAGACTTATGATAAAAATTATTTTCTTCATTTCTATTAAATTATTCAGCGAATTTTGGATTGGAGATAAAATTTTTGTCCGATAACGTTTTCAGAAAAGCAATAATGAATTGTTTTTCCTGAGTATTCATCGCAATTCCTATATGGTTATCCTGTTTCAACTGCGGATCGAGATTAGGATGATCTTCAACACCATCAGAATAAAAATTAAGTATCGCTTCCAAAGTGTAAAATCTTCCGTCATGCATGTAGGGAGCAGTATACTCAACATTCCTTAAACTTGGAACTCTGAATTTCATCCAGTCATTTTGATCCAACGTCACACGATGTCGTCCTGCATCTTTAAATTGGGTATTGTAATACATTCCGGTGTTCCTGAAGCTTTCATCGGTAAACAATTCTCCACCGTGACAAGAAGCGCATTTTTGCTGAAACAAAGCCATTCCCTGAGATTCTTCAGAAGATAAATTTACTTTCCCCTGTTTAAACCGATCATATTTGGAATCTGCCGAAATCAAAGTGGCCATAAACTGCGACAATGCTTTCAACACTCTTTCTCCGGTAATACTTTCGTCTCCGTAAGCCTGCTTAAATAATTTTTTATAAACATCCTCTTTACTGAGTTTGGTAATCACTTCAGGCATTGAACTATCCATCTCGTTTGCATCGGTGATCGGAATAATCGGCTGTTGGTTTAAATTATGAATCACTCCGTCCCACATATACCGTTTCAGAAAAGCCATGTTTTGAATGGCCGGCGCATTTCTGATTCCTATTCTGTCGTTAATTCCATGACTTACCGTGTGACCATGATGGGTAAATGCATGTTCCTGAATGTGACAGAAACCGCAGGAAATGGTATTATTTCTTGAAAGTCTGCCTTCATAAAATAATTTTCGGCCCAACTCTACTCCATTTTTTGTGATTGGATTTTCATCTTTATCAAAGGTCATTTCTGGAAAGTAAGATGGAAACTGAAGATTCACCGCTTCATCTTTATCTAAAGGCTGAATCACCTCATCAGAACACGAAATGAAATTCAGAAAAGCAATGATCAATACTCCTGTTTTTAAAATAAGTTTAGTCATTGTGAACGTGATCTACTTTAAACATTTTCGTTAAATTATTCGTCACATTCACCAAATGCTGATTGGAGCCCATTGCCATATCATTAGCTGTAGAAAGGCTTAAAGCAGTTTCTCCACTTAAGTATTGGTTGAAATCTGCCAAAATATGAATCGAAGGTTTTACTGTTGTCGAGACTCTCGCGGTTGTTGGAAGATCTAAAATCACTTCACGATACAAATCCAGAGTATTATTGGCGGCTACATTTCCCATGTTTCCTGTGTGATTCATAAATTCAATGTTGGCAGAACTCGTTCCGTATTTTCCTTCGAGTTTGACGAAAATATATCCTGCAGCCCAAGACCAGGTAAGGCTTTCTTTCTTGGACTTTTCCCAAAACTCTGCCTGTCCGTTTTGTCCAAGTAAATAAGCATTATGACTGATTCCCAATCCAAATTTTATTTTTTTGTAATTGCCTTTAGGAATTTCATCTAAGTCTACATAAACAATTCCGGCAACGGCTTTCTCCTGATTGATGATAAAAGCACCTTTGTCGGGATTATTTTCGTTGTATTTGAATTCATTTCCGTTTTCGTCGATCAAACTGATGTTGCTGATGACATATTTTAAGGTTGAAAACTGATGTTTTTGTCCGCTGGAAGACGTTTGAGTAGTCTGATTAAGCACAATATTTCCGAGATTATTGAATCCGTTTTCAAATTTAAGCTGAAGTTTTCCTTTTGTTTCTGGTGATGAATCGTCTTCATCATTGTTACGGCATGATGTAAAGGTTAAAAAAGTAAAGGCAATAAAGAATAATGATAAAAATTTATAAATTTTCATTCTGATTTTGATTTTTTAGTTGAAATGTTGTTTTATGCTGCATCCGCGATAGGGATGGTAGCGGTTATCCTTTTTGTCTTTTCTGAATCGTAGTTTTATAGACTCACTTGGCAAGACAAAAAGATATGAGCGGACAGCCCGACCCGAGCGGCTGGAAAAGCCAGGGAAAGGGAATCGCCCAAAAAATTGATATGTACAACTAAAAAATCGGTGGTCTGAAAATGTTTTTCAGAAAGTGAAATGTGTAACCTGTTTTGTAAGTGAAATTCAGGTTTGGGAATGAGAAATTGTTCTCGATTAGGGTTTTGAAAATCTCTGTAGGAATGTAAAAATCCAGTACTTTTTGAACGGAATTTTTCCCTTTGGAAAGTGGTGAAGAATCGGTATCGTTTGTTTTTGACAATTCTTTTGCCAGATAACATTTTCCGTTACAATGAAGGTCAACATTTTTCTTGTTGACGCAGAGTTCTTCGCTAATGTATTGATAATTTACAGCATACTCCACCAACGGAATCAGAGGCCTGAATACCGTAAAAAAGGTAAGGAATATGCTGCAAATTAAATTCAAAAGATTATTTTTTGCTTAACGCTTCATCATATCTTCTACTGATTTCTTTCCAATTGGTAACGTTCCAAATGGCAGTTAAATAATCAGCTCTTTTGTTTTGATATTTCAGATAGTAAGCGTGCTCCCAAACGTCGATTCCGAAGATTGGAGTTCCTTTTTCTTCCACAACATCCATTAGAGGATTGTCCTGATTTGGTGTTGAAGAAACAAATAATTTCCCGCTTTTATCTACAGAAAGCCAAGCCCAACCAGAACCGAAACGGTCTGCTCCAGCTTTAGCCATTTTTTCTTTGAAAGCATCCATACTGCCGAAAGCATCAGTGATTGCTTTTGATAATTTAGCTGAAGGCTTTGTGTCTTTTTGTGGAGTCAAAACTGTCCAGAATAACTCGTGGTTGTAATGTCCACCAGCGTTATTTCTTACCGCCATTGGCAAAGTTCCCGCTTTTGAAAGAATTTCAAACAAAGTTTGCTTTTCCTGTGGTGTTCCTGCAATTGCTTTATTCAAATTCGCCACGTAAGCCGCTGCGTGTTTTGAATAGTGAATCTCCATAGTTTGCGCATCCACATTTCCCTCTAGTGCATTGTAAGCATACGGTAAAGGTGTTTGCTTGAACTGTGCAAACGCAAACTGCGCCGCAAATACTGCAGTGAATGCAGCTACTTTAAAAATCTTCATAATGTTTTGTATGTAAGGTTAAACTTTTAATTCTTTGGCCGGAAGTTAGATGTTTGGTGATGGGAGTCTTTTTCATTATGATAACAACTTCCAGCTTTAATCATCCAGCCCTATTTCAATAATTTCTTTATATCCTCAATTAAAATTTCTCTGTCGGGGTGGAACTTCCCGGTCAATTTAGGGATTTTTCCTTCGGCATCTTGATAATTCAAACCTGAATAGTAAAGAATCGGCATATTTTCTTTGTTGTACCGACATCTGATGTTTCCATCCTGATCAACTAATGCGATCATTCCGCTGTGATTGAGGTTTTCGCTTTCGTCTTCTTTATCGCCGACATAGATATCAAACTGATCCGCAAGATTTCCAATATAAGCTCGATCACCAGTCAAAAAATGCCAGTTCGGAGATTTTACACCTATTCTTTGAGCATGACTTTTCAATAGCTCAGGAGTATCATTTTCAGGGTCAATGCTGATAGAAATAATTCCAAAATCAGGATTGTTGATCTCATCTTCAATCGCTCTCATGTTGGTATTCATCACCGGACAAATCGTTGGACATTTGCTGAAGAAAAATTCAACCAAATAAACTTTCCCCAGCATATCTTTATTTGTCACCTTTTTACGGTTTTGATCGGTCAGTTCAAAATCCGGAACTTTCATCACCGTATAAAGATTGCTTTTAAAATAACTCATTCCAAATCCTATTCCTAAAAACAGTAAGGCAATGATTGCAATCGGAATGATAATCTTCTTTTTTGCACTGCTATCAGCCTTTTTATTTTTGGACATACTTCTCAGGATTTTTCTTAAACTCATCCTTACAGTAGC
Organism: Chryseobacterium aahli; assembly: GCF_022699665.1. Classification (GTDB taxonomy): domain Bacteria; phylum Bacteroidota; class Bacteroidia; order Flavobacteriales; family Weeksellaceae; genus Chryseobacterium; species Chryseobacterium aahli. Next base: position 109,441 of record NZ_JALDNB010000007.1, read on the forward strand.
TACTGCAAAAACCGTACGTTTTATTTTTGTAGACCGCAGTATCTTTCATATCACTTTCGGTAGGCATATCACAAATCGGGTCTACAGCGTTTGCAAACTTTACTTTTTGGGCAGTCGTTTTTGTAGCAGTATTTTTCTTTTTATGCTTTACTTTCGGGGTTTCCTGCGCACAGGCTAATAATGAAACAGACAAAAATGCCGTTAATAATATCTTTGATTTCATTTTATTTAAATTGAAATTAATAATTGAGATGAATAAAATTAATTGAAGCCTTAAACTAAATTTAATATTAATTAATCATTTTGAACCATTAAGATCAGTTAAGTTGTTAAGATTCTTTAAGGAAATCGGATAGATTTTTAAGCCTAAAACTTACACCTTTTAATCTTCGATAGTTTATATAGATTAAACACAACTATAAATTTAGTTTAAATGAAGTTTAGGATAATGGAGGATGGAATATTCGGGAGAAATATTCTGAAGTATGAGAATCAATATAATCAGAAGTAAAATTTTCTAATTGAATCTCTGATAGTAATTGATCTGAAAAAGAAAGAATTTCATGAGATAGAAAAACATCTAATCCCGCAATTTTTATATTTTGTGAGTTATTGGACTGCTTTTCTGTTTTTGCCAATTCTTTTTTGACGAAACATTTTCCTTTACAGTCAGACTCGATCACTTTTCTATTCTCACAAAGGTTTTTTACAATGTAGTCATAATTGACAGCATAATTGACCAATGGCAAAACCGGACGGATTGCAATGGTGAAAATGATGAAAAAGGATAAAAGAAACTTCAAGTATCAAATCTTTAGTACAAATATAGTGTAGAAAATTGAGTTGTGGAGTAATTTATGATGAAAGTCAGTTGCGAGTTGAAGCGGGATGTTTTTTTTAGTTCCCGCAGATTGTACAGATTTTTGAAAATATTTATGCAGATGATGGATACAGAAAGTTGTTTCCCACAGATCTCGCAGATTTGCACAGATGATTGAAAATATATTCTGAAAATATTTAAGTTTTGGCTAAAGCCAATCATATTGGAAATTTAGAAGGCGGGCTAAAGCCCGCCCTTATTGATAAAAATGCATCCACAGATTTACAGTTTATTTGTAAACTTCCATCTCCCAGCTTCAGTCTTCTAGCTCATCAAAACTTCATCCTCTGAATTCTAACTGCATTTAATATCGCCAACAATGCAACACCGACGTCGGCAAAAACAGCTTCCCACATGGTTGCTAAACCACCTGCTCCGAGAATCAGAACGATGGCTTTGACGGCAAATGCAAGAATAATATTTTGCCAAACTATTTTTTTAGTTTGTTTTCCTATATTGATTGCCATTGGAATTTTACTTGGCTGATCATCCTGAATCACAATATCAGCAGTTTCAATGGTGGCATCGCTTCCTAAACCTCCCATCGCAATTCCTACATCGCTTAAAGCAACAACAGGAGCGTCATTCACACCGTCTCCTACAAAGGCAACGGTTTGATTTTTTGCTTTAATTTCTTTTACTTTATTCACTTTATCTTCTGGAAGTAAGTCGCCGTAAGCATTTTCAATACCTAACTGATTGGCAACGAACTGAACTACGGAAGTTTTGTCACCACTTAACATGTTTGTTTTTACGCCCAATGACTTCAATTTATTAATCGTTAATTGAGCGTCTTCTTTAATACTATCTGCAATTGTAAGATAACCAACAAACTTTTTATCATAAGCGACGGCAATTAAAGTATAGACAATCTTTTCAATATTGACATCAAATGAAATATTGAACTGCTTCATGAGTTTTAGATTTCCAACTAAAATTTCCTTGCCGTCGATGTCTGCTTTCAAACCTTGTCCTGCAATTTCCTCTACGTTCTCTAATTTGACGGAATGATCGATTTCGCCAACAAAATCATGAATTGCCGTTGCGACCGGATGAGTACTTTGACCTTCAAGCGCATTAACTAATTTTAAAATTTCTTCCTGATTAAATTCTTTATTAAAATGAACTTCCTGCACTTTGAAAACGCCTTCAGTCATCGTTCCAGTTTTATCCATCACCACATTCTGAATATTAGCCAAAACATCTAAGAAATTGCTGCCTTTAATTAAAATTCCATTACGGCTTCCTGCTCCAATTCCACCAAAATATCCTAGTGGGATAGAAATAACCAAAGCACACGGACAAGAGATTACCAGAAAAACCAATGCTTTGTAGAGCCATTCTTTAAACTGATAATTTTCAATGAAAAAATACGGTAACAAAGTAATTCCTATCGCCAGAAATACAACAATCGGTGTATAAATTTTCGCAAATTTTCTGATGAACAGTTCTGTAGGAGCTTTTTGAGACGTCGCATTCTGAACCAATTCTAAAATTTTGCTCAGCTTACTGTCTTTAAATGAAGCAGTAACTTTAATTTGGCTGACAGTATTTAAATTAATCATTCCTGCTAAAACAGTTGCCCCTTTTATTTTGGTGTCGGGTTTACTTTCTCCGGTAAGTGCAGAAGTATTGAAAGATGATTTATCTGAAAGCAATTCGCCGTCTAATCCTAGCTTTTCACCAGATTTCAACTGAATAATATCCCCAATTTTTGCATCGACAGCTTTCACCAATCTCGGTTTCCCATTTTCTAAAACGGTGACTTCATCAGGACGCTGATCAAGAAGAGATTTGATATTCGACTTGGCTTTGGTCACTGCCATTGCCTGAAAAACTTCACCAACAGAATAGAACAGCATTACTGCCACACCTTCGGGATATTCTCCGATTGCAAAAGCGCCTACAGTTGCGATTCCCATTAAGAAAAACTCAGAAAACACATCACCTTTCGTGATGCTTTCGTAGGCCTCTTTCAAAACTGGAAGTCCGACAGGAACGTAAGCAATTAAATACCAAACCAAGCGAATCCAGCCCGAAAACCAGTCAGGTTTTATATAATAATCTAAAGCTATTCCTATTAATAATAAAGAAAAAGAGATAATCGCAGGAAGAAACATCTGAAACGTAGATTGATCTCCCGTATCATGAGAATGGTCGTGGTCATGACCTTCATGATTGTGATTATGTTCTTTTTTAGGTTTTGTAGTGCAACATTCTTCCATAACTGAATAATTTTAATCAAATTTAGGTCTAAACTTAATGCAATACTATTGCAAACTTTCAAGGCAATTCTCGCAAATTCCTTTGGCAAAAAGCCTTATTTCATCGATTCTGAAATTCGTCTGAATATTTTCAGGGATTGAAACATCTTCTTTGCAAGTCGTCTGTTTGCAAATTTTACAGTAAAAATGAAGATGCCAGTCTTTATGTGTTGTCTCGTCGCAACCATCGTGGCAAAGCTTATATTTTGTCGTGGTATTTTCCTGTATGCTGTGAACAATTCCTTTTTCCTCAAAGGTTTTTAATGTTCGATAAATTGTGGTTCGGTCGGCATTTTCAAAATAATTTTCAATTTCTGATAATGACAAAGCTGCTTCCTGAGAACTCAAAAAATCATACACCAAAATCCTCATGCTTGTAGGCTTGGTATTTTTATCTATTAATTTATTTTCAATATCTTTTTTCATATTTTTTGAAAATTAATGTTCGTGTTCTCCGGAATTCGTCAATTTAGCATTAATGAAAAACGCTCCTTTTGTAGCAATTTTTGCACTTTCAGGAATCGATTTTACAGGCGTAATTGCTGTGTAACCCATTTCTGAAGTCCCTTTTACCACTTCTACTTTCTCAAAGTTAACGGTTTTTTCGTTGTTTTTTTCCTGAGTTTTTTCATCTTTATGATCTTCCGTTTTTTTATCATTTACAAGAAAAATATAATCTTTTCCGTCAGCACTTGTGATAGCCGTGTTAGGAACGGCAGACATTAATCTGTTATCTAAACTTACCACTGCAGTGGCATTCATTCCATCAATCAAACCATTTTTATTTCCTTTTACTTTACAATGAATCGGAATGGTTTTACTTTGATTTTCAAAAGCTGTTCCGATGCTGTAGACCTCAGCATCATATTCGGCAACCGGGCTATTCGTCAATGTAAAATGAATCTTCTGCCCCACTTTTATCAATGGTAAATCTTTTTCAAAAACCTGCAAATCAAGATGTAAAGAGCTGTTATCAACAATTTCTGCAACAGGCGATGAAACATCAATATAACTTCCGATCTGCAATAAAATATTACTGATTGTTCCGCTAATTGGCGCCGTAACGGCAAGTCCGGATCTTAAGTTCTGGTTGGTAACATTTCCAGGACTGATCCCCATCATTTGAATCTGTCTTTGTAAGGAAGCTCTTTTCGTTCTTAATGTTTTTAACTCTGCGTCAGCATTTTGTAGATTTTTTTTCGCTCCGGCATCGTTATCGAAAAGTTCTTTCTGCCTTCTGTATTCCTGTTCTGCAAAAGTAATGCGACTTCCCGTTGTCAAATAATCTTCCTGCAATTGAATAAACTCCGGATTGGCAATTGTAGCAATCACCTGACCTTTTTTCACATAATCTCCGACCTGAACATTCAACGTTTTGATCACTCCGCCGTATAAAGAAGTCGCGCTGGCTTTGTTGTTATTGGGAACACTCAACGCACCGTTGGCTTTGACGATCGATGTGAGCTCTTTCATTTCAATTTGCCCTAACGTAATGCCGACTGCATCCATTTGATCTTGCGTCAATTCTGCAAAATCTGAGCTTTCATGTTCCGAATGTTCTTCGGTTTTCTCTTTTGGCTCTTCTGCTTTTTCAGATTTTCCACAACTCGCTAGAAAAAATGATAGAAGAATTATTATGATGATATTAAATTTTAATTTCATTTTATTTGTTGATTAAAGAATTAATGTTGACCACAGTTTGATTCACCTGTTGAATGGATTGCAAATATTTCAGTTCGATATTGGTTGCTGTTTGAAGCGCAAACAAATATTCTACATAAGAAATTTCTCCTGTTTTATAACCTAACTGAGCGGCTTTTACAATACTTTTTGCATTAGGAATCGCTTGATTCAGATAATACTCATACTGTTGAACATCTTGCTGATACTGGCTTAACGAATTTTTTAGTTGAGCATCCAGTTGCTGCTGTTGGAACTTTGCATTATTTTCCTCCATCTGCTTTTGATATTCCAAAGATTTTATTCTTGCTTTTGTAGCCCCGAAAGTCAACGGAATTGCTACGCCAATGCTTACAGAATTGAATCTATTTTCCGCCCCGTAATACTTTTCCTGTCCATTTAAGGTGTGAAAACCTATCAAAGACTGATTGGTATATCCAATGCTGAAATCTGGTAAGCCTTGCGCTTTTTCAACATTTTTATTCTTTTCCAGCACTTCCATATTTTGTTTAAAAATCTGGATCGACGGATGATTTTCTACCGTTTCGCTGTCTAGAAGATATTCTACTTTCAATGGTTCATATTTTTGAGAATCAGGAATGGAAATATCTTCATCTGTATTCAATAAAACCTTTAAATTTTTATAGGCATTATTTAAATAAACCTTATTCTGCTGAAACAAAAGATTGATCTCTCCTTTTTGGGTTTCGGCAGTATTAATTTCGATTTTCTTAATATCTCCTGCTTTAAATCTCACTGTTGCAATTCTAATAAAATCACCATACAAACTGTCGAGATATTGAAGTTTGGTTTGATTATATTGCAGATATTCAATTTGATAAAAATAAGATCTAACCTGTTTGATCAATTCATTTTCGGTGACTTGTTTTTCAATCTTTTTGGTTTTGATCTCTTCCTGAATCAATTCTTTTCTCGCTTTAAACAAAGTGGGAAAAGGAATCGTTTGTGAGATAGCAAAAGACTGATCAAATTTCGGACTGTTATATTGTCCGAGTTGTGCACTGAAATCCAGTTTCGGAAGTTCTTTTGCAGTTGGTTGTAAGGCTTCAGAAGATCGAATATTGAGATCTTTTGCTTTGATCGAAGTATTATTTTCCTGCAATAATTCTATCGCCTGATTCAACGAAATCTCTCTCGTATTCTGCGCTTTCAAATTTTGACCTAAAAATAAAGTTCCTATTAAAATGATTACTGTTAAAGGTTTTTTAAGAAGCTTACTTTTAATATTAATTTTAGAGTTAAAAATAATATACAACATCGGCAAGACGAATAAAGTAAGGAAAGTTGCAGAGAGTAATCCTCCAATAACAACTGTGGCTAATGGTTTCTGAACTTCTGCTCCCGCACTTGTGCTTATTGCCATCGGTAAAAATCCGAAAGAAGCTACCGTTGCCGTCATTAAGACGGGTCTTAATCTAGTTTTCGTTCCTTCAATTACTCTTTTAAACACATCCGAAACCCCATCTTTTTCTAATTGATTGAATGTTCCAATCAAAACAATTCCGTTAAGAACCGCCACTCCGAATAATGCGATAAAACCAATTCCTGCGCTGATACTGAAAGGCATTCCTCTTAACAAAAGCGCAAAAACACCTCCGATCGCACTCATCGGAATCGCCGTAAATATTAATGTTGCCTGTTTAAACGAGTGAAATGTAAAATACAGCAGCATAAAAATCAAAAGTAGCGACACCGGAACCGCAATCATCAATCGTTGACTGGCTTCTTTTAAATTTTCAAACTGTCCGCCATAGGTAAAATAATATCCAGATGGAAGTTTTACGTCTTTCTCTAATTTTTGCTGAATATCTTTCACAACACTTTCTACATCTCTTCCTTTTACATTAAAACCAACGACAATTCTTCGTTTTCCTGCTTCACGGCTAATTTGTGCAGGTCCAAGTTTATATTCAATATTAGCGACTTGCGACAACGGAACCTGAGTTCCGGTATTCGTTGGAACCATCAAATTACTGACATCCTCAATATCCGTTCGGTACAGACTGTCTAATCTTACTACCAAATCAAAACGTCTCTCATTTTCAAAAATTTGTCCAGCGGTTTTTCCTGCAAATGCGGTGCTTAAAACATTGTTGACATCTTCTACATTCAAACCATAATTCGCAATTCTCGTTCTGTCGTACGTCACATTGATCTGCGGAAGTCCTCCCACTCTTTCAACCTGCGGAGAAGTTGCGCCATCAACATTTTGAATAACTTTGCTTACTTTATCGGCATAAATAGAAAGCGTATCCATATTTTCACCGAAAATCTTTACCGCAACATCTTGTCGGATCCCTGTCATTAATTCATTAAAACGCATTTGGATCGGCTGATTGGCTTCAAAGAAAACACCGGGAATTACTTCCAGCTTTTCTGTAATCTCATCCGATAATTCAGTGTATGATTTTTTGGATTTCCATTCTTTTTGAGGCTTTAAAACAATGATTAAATCGGTTGCTTCAGGTGGCATCGGATCTGTAGGAACTTCGGCTGAACCCGTTTTTCCGACTACCATTTTCACCTCATCAAATTGTTTAATAACTCTTGAAGCCTGCATCGAAGTTTCGATACTCTGGCTTAATGAGCTTCCCTGAGGTAAAATACAGTGAAAAGCAAAATCTCCTTCCTGCAACTGTGGAATAAACTCCCCACCCATTCTGCTAAAAATCAATGCTGAGATTGAAAATAGAACAATGGTAAGTCCAACAATCACATATTTAATTTTAATGGCTTTCTGTAATAAAGGTTGATAAATCTTTTGCAGCCAATTCATCATTTTATCCGAAAAATTTTCTTTGTGAGACGTTTTCTTCGAAAGAAAAAGCGCGCACATCATCGGAATATAGGTCAATGAAAGAATCAATGCTCCCAAAATTGCAAAACCAACTGTTTTAGCCATGGGTGAGAACATTTTACCTTCAATTCCTACCAACGTAAGAATCGGAATGTATACAATCAGAATGATAATTTCTCCAAAAGCGGCACTTCCACGGATTTTTGAAGCGGATAGAAAAACTTCCTCATCCATTTCGCTTTGTGTTAATTTTTGTACAGATTTTCTTAACCCTAAATGATGTAAAGTGGCTTCAACGATAATTACAGCACCGTCTACAATCAATCCAAAATCAATCGCTCCCAAACTCATTAAATTAGCACTTACTCCAAACACATTCATCATTCCTAATGCGAATAATAGTGATAAAGGAATTGCTGACGCAACAATCAATCCTGCTCTGAAATTGCCGAGAAATACAACTAAAACGAAGATAACGATCAACGCTCCTTCAATCAAATTCTTTTCAACTGTACTGATAGCGCGATCTACTAAATCTGTTCTGTCTAAAAATGGCTCAATTATAATATCCGCTGGCAATGATTTTTGAATGGTCGGGATTTTTTCTTTAATTCTGTTGACAACATCATTGCTGTTGGCTCCTTTTAACATCATGACCACTCCACCAACGGCATCGGTTTGTCCATTGTACGTCATCGCGCCGTAACGAGTTGCATGTCCGAAACGAACATCTGCGACATCTTTGACAAAAACAGGAATGTTGCCCGTATTTTTGACGGCAATATTTTTAACATCATCAATAGAAGTTGCCAAGCCAATTCCACGTATGAAATAGGCATTTGGTTTTTTGTCAATATACGCTCCGCCTGTATTTTGATTATTCTTTTCAAGAGCTGTAAAAATATCTGCAACGCTTACTCCCATTGCTTTTAGGTGATTAGGATTTACCGCAACTTCATATTGTTTCAATTCCCCTCCGAAACTATTGACCTCAGCAACGCCTTCTGTTCCGTATAATTGTCGGGAAACAATCCAATCCTGCATGGTACGAAGATCTTTTGCATTGTATTTTTTCTCACTTCCTTTTTTAGGATGTAAAATATATTGATACACTTCGCCCAATCCTGTACTGACAGGCGCTAATTCAAGAGTTCCTATTCCTTTGGGGATATTTTCTTCGGCTTGTTTTAATCTTTCATTGATTAATTGCCGGGCAAAGTAGATGTCTATTTTATCTTTAAATACAACGGTAATCACCGATAATCCGAATCTTGAAATACTTCGTGTTTCTTCTATATCCGGAACCGTCGCAATACTTTGTTCAATTGGAAAGGTGACTAATTGTTCTACTTCCTGTCCCGCCAAAGTGGGACAAACGGTAATAATCTGCACCTGATTATTGGTAATATCAGGAACGGCATCTATGGGCAATCTGGTTGCACTCCAAACTCCCCAAATGATCAAAAGCAAGGTCATTATGCCAATAACGATCTTGTTTTTGATGCTAAATTTTATGATTTTATCTAACACAAATTGAGATTTAATTTGTGATTGTCTGCTTTGTTTTTTTAACGCAAAGTGAGCAAAGATTTTTCTTTAACTACTAACCTTTTTTAAGATCGCAAGGGCGTTTCACTCATAAAAGTTATCAAAGAGACAATCTGTTAATTTTAATTGAGAATATTTTACATTTCATCAAAAAAGAGATGCAAAAATATCATGAATAACTCTGCAACGATATTGCAAAGTTTCATGGAATATTTAAAATCAATAAATTAAATCTTAGGAGGTTGCCAGATATGGTCGTACACCTGATAGGCAAAATTGTTTTTCTGAAATAGAATTTTCTTGGAAAAATAGGTTTGAATCTGCTTAGGAATATTCATTGAAACATCCATTTTAAAAGCTGTAACCGTAATCTGACAGCAATTGCAAACACATAATGGTGAACAGATATCTCCTTTGTCTTTTGAATGAGATTCGTCGAGACTGAACGATAATTCTGTTTTGTTTGCCCCAGATTGTTTATGTATGTCTTCACATGGTATTACCGATAACACCACGAAATACATCGCTAAAATCAATCTGAATAGGTTCATTATGACAAAGGTAGAGTTTTTTTGTAAAATAGATTTGGAATATTCTCAATTTAATTTTAAAATAAAAACCACTGCATTACGCAATGGTTCTTAAAAAAAATATAAAATCAAAACTATAAATTTGGATTGTTCTCTATTTCCTTCTGTGGAATTGAAAACAAATAATATCTGCTGTTGGGCGCAAAAGCCGACTGATCAGGAAAAGCGAAAATAGAATGCCCTCTTCCATTCACCATCTTTACCGTTCCATTGGGAGTGGTTACCTGCACCTGAATCGGTTGCCCGCTTGTATTGACATAAGCTTTTCTTTCTACTTTACCTTGTGTTCTGATGATGTCTGAGAGAGAGAAACCTTCTCCAAAGAGTTCTTTCCTTCTTTCAATTAAAACTTCTTTAATCACATCATTCTGTGAAAGAGATCCATTATAAACATTGGCATTTCTAGCTGTTTTTAATTGGTTTAAGACTGTAACAGCATTTGCAACATTTCCGTTTCTGGCTTCGGCTTCAGCTTCAATTAAATACATTTCAGATGCTCTCATGAAAACAATGTCGGCAATTAAATTGGCTTTAAACTTAAATTTAGCATATCTCAAAAGCCCTTCTCTTCCTGGCAATCCGTCCCATGAAAATAGAGAATAACGGATATCATTGGTGTCAAATAAATCTTTAAAATAAGGATCAGCCATAAAACTGTAATAGTAGCTTCCCGAAGATGAGACATCCAAAAAGTGGAATGCATAGCTTTCACCCGACTGTTCCTGAGTTTGTGCATGACCCCAGATCCATTCTCCGTTGGTGATGTCGTTGAAACCTTCTTTATATTTTTCAGCATTCATTAGAGGAAATCCTGTTCTCGAAATTTTTGCAGAAGCGATGGCATTCGTCCATTCGCCAGTGTTTAAATAAACTCTAGCCAATAATCCATTGACTACAAAACGGTCAATTTTATCTTTGTTATTTCTGGAATAATTTTGAAGCAACTGATCAGCATCCTTCAAATCACTTTTAATTAAAGTATAAATTTCTTCGAGGCTTGCTTTTTTCTTCCCGACAGAATTGGTGGTTGCCGGTTCGGTATAAATCGGAGCAGTCGGGGCATTTTTATCTTTCAAATAACTGAACTGATAAAAGCTGGCAAGATTTAAATAACAGAATGCACGCAAAGCTTTTGCCTGACCTTTCACCTGATTTTTCTTTTCTTGAGTTCCTTCTGCAATATCAATTTTGGCAATTACATTGTTCATGTTATTAATCACAGAATATAAAGACGTCCAGATATAAAGCGATCTACCTCCAGTATTATTCACCAAATCAGTAAATGCATAAGCCGATGAAAACCCATATTTGTTAGTCAAAACTGCAACATCACTTCCCATGGCATCGCTGGTTCTTAAAACGGTCGAATACCCGATGTTGGCGTATGTTGAACCGTCGTCATTAAACTTCGCCCAAGTTCCGTTGATTACTGTTTCGGCACTTTCTGCAGTTTTGAAAATTTCAGCTTCATCTGCCTGATTGGTTGGTGCGGTTTCAAGATCGCTTTCACAACTTATGAATGAAAATGCCGCAATTAAAGAAAAAGATATATATTTTAATTTTTTCATTTTTTTAAATTTTAAAAGGATTAAAGCGTAGCCTGCAGCCCAAAAGTTACCGTTCTCATCGCAGGATATCTATAATAGGTTGTTCCGTCTAGAGTCTGCTCAGGATCCATTCCTTTATGTTTATAGAATGTCAAAAGATTTTCTGCCTGTACGTAGACTCTCAGTTTTTTCAGTCCAATTCTTTCAAAATAATTTGACGGAAGTGTATATCCCAGACTCACGTTTTTAATTCTTGCATACGTTCCTGAATATAAAAATCTCGACGAAGCAGAAGTCCAGTTATTGGTTGTCGTGCTTAAAGCCGGAACGTCGGTATTGGTGTTTTCGGGAGTCCATCGGTTTAACATTTCTGAGCTCCATGCTCTTCCTGCAGCACTTCCATTGTGCATCAACATTGTATAATCGGTATCGAGAATTTTCCCTCCCAAACTAAAAGTCAGCAATCCTGAAAAATCAAAATCTTTATATCTGATACTTGTGGTAAGACCTCCCATCACTTTTGGCAAAGAAGATCCTTGCAAAATTTTTGTGGCTTTTGCATACTCAGAAGTTGTTCCTTCCACTGTATTTCCGTTGGCATCGGTGGTGATTGTTTTCCAAAGCGGATTTCCGTTGCTTGGGTCGACTCCAATCCATTCAGGAATGAAGAAATCGTAAATAGAACCTCCGACTTGCAAAAGTTTTGTTCCGCTGACAATAGAACCTTTCGGCAGTTTGGTTATTTTATTGTTTAAAGTACTCAGATTCATATCAACATCCCATTGAAAGTCATCAGTTTTAACGGGCGTTGTAAATAGAGAAAATTCAAAACCTGTATTTTTTAATTCTCCGATATTTGCCTGATATCCGCTGAAACCCACTGACGGAGCCAAAGGCATATCAAACAAAAGATCTTGACTCTGACGCTGGAAATATTCTACATTTCCTTTGATTCTGTTTTTCAGAATGGCAAACTCCAAACCTACATTCAGATTGAGATTGGTTTCCCATTTCAGATCCGGAGTTGGAAGTCTGCTTGCCACCGTACCGCCTTCACCTAAATTGTTATAAAAGGTGTACAGACTTTGATATGCATAATATGTGCTCAATTTATCATTTCCCTGTCCTCCATAACTTGCACGAAGGGTTAGCTGATCGAATATATTTAAATCTTTAATGAAATCTTCATTTGAAGCCCTCCAGGATCCACCGACTGACCAGAACGTTCCCCATCTGTTTTCAGGAGAAAATCTTGAAGAACCATCTGCCCTTACCGATCCGGAAACGAAATATTTATTTTTAAAATCATATTCCACTTTTCCCAAGAAACTTAACAAGCCTAATTTATCACTGTTTCCACTGAATCCACCTAACAAAGCTGCCGCATCCGGCTCGTAATAATACGGAAGTGAAAACTGGCTTCTATTTCCTGAGATGGTCTGAAATTCATAATGGTAAAATTCCTGACCCGCCAAAATATTAAAGTGATGTTGGTCAAGTTTTTTATCATAGGTCAGAATATTACTCGTCGTATAAGACAAAGTTCGAGAGTTTGTTTTAGTCACCGAACCACCAATTTCGCTTCCCTGCCCTATCAAAGGATTTGAATAAAAGTGACCGTTGTAATTCACCAAGTCCACAGAAAAACTAGATTTAAATTTCAGTTCTGGCAAGAAGGTAAAGTCTAAAAATCCTTTTCCTGAAAAGTTATCTTCTCTGTTTTCATTTTTATCTAAAGGCAACGTCGCTGCTGCATTTTGATTCTGTAAAGCACTTGTTGGACGGTATTTTCCAAAATCGTAAATGTAATTTCCATTGGCATCTAATCTGTGGCTTCCATCTGCGTTTCTTTCATAATAAGGATAGAACGAAGGGATGACTCTTGCCGCATTAATGATATTATCCGTTCTGGAATCTGATGAAGGCGGCGCTTCCTGAAGACTGTTGGTATAACTTAAATTAGCTCCTACGTTCAACCATTTTTTGACTTCGGAATTAATTTTAAGCCTTGTGCTGTATTTTGTAAACCCTGAACCAATGGCAATTCCTTTATCATCGAGATAACCTAAAGAGAAATAATAATTGCTTTTTTCACTGCCACCACTGAAATCCAGATCAACCTGACTTCTTGCGGCTACTCTTTGAAGAATATCCCTCCAGTCGTCATTCCATAAAGCATTTGCACCAGACAAAAGCTTCCCGTCTGTTCCGACCGGTTTTGCAAAATTTGAACCATAAGGATTGATCCCTAAAGCAGATACCAGATTATCACTTGCCATCTGTGCCGCCTGCTGTGAAGAAACCTGACTTGATTTGTACCCATTTCTCAAAGCTTCCCAATACAGCTGAAAATACTGATCGGTATTCACCTGCTCATAATCTTTAACCGCTCTGGTAGAAAATCCCTGACTAATATTAAAGTTGACCTTTGCCTCACCTTTTTTACCGGATTTTGTGGTGACAATAATCACTCCGTTGGCCGCTCTAGATCCGTATAGTGAACTTGCCGTAGCGTCTTTCAAAACACTGATGGATTCAATATCATTCGGACTTATAGAGTTGATATTTCCGTCAAAAGGAAGTCCGTCAACCACAAACAAAGGATTGCTGGAAGCACTTACCGAGCCAATCCCACGAATACGGATAGAAGCTGTGGCTCCTGGTTGTCCCGAAGAACTCACCGCCTGAAGCCCGGGAACTTGGCCCTCCAAAGCTTTGGTAATATTCGTTACCGGTCTGTTATTTATTTTTTCGCTGGAAATTGTTGCCACAGAACCTGTGTAACTTGTTTTTTTCGCTTTACCGTAAGCGACCACTACGACTTCATCTATTTCCTGTTCGCGTAGTGAATCTTTTTTTGTTTCCTGCCCATGTAGATTGATAATTCCTAAGAAAAATACAGCAACGGGAGGAATCCAAATTTTAGAATTAATTAAATTTTTGTTAATCATAATCCATTTTATTTATCAATTATTAAAAAATAGCTCTTTGCAGAAAAGACGGCAAAAGGCATCGATAAATACGATTAACCAATTGCTTATTTTTCCTTTAAAGGCTGAATTTAACACCTTGCGCAGAGCAGGTTGTTAAGACTTCACAGGGTCAGTTCCCTCCGTCTTTCTTTATAAGCCGATCGAAATATGAGTGCAAATCTAAAAACAATTAGTCTACAAAACAAGTAGACTTTATGATTTCAGATTATTATTTAATGAAAATTAACTTAATATATTCTTAAAAAACACTAAAATAGAGCGTTACAAAAAATATTAAATTATAAAATATGATAAATATCATTAAAAATAATGTAATTCGAAAAAAATGATTTAAAATGGAAAAGCTTTCTACTTATTGAAAAAACTTTTTAAATTTATCCTATGAAAGTTTTAATCATCAACGGCCCGAATCTGAATCTTCTAGGCACAAGAGAACCTGAAATCTATGGAAACATTTCCATGGAAGATTATTTAGAAAAACTAAAGTCTGAGTTCACTTCTCACGAACTGTATTATTATCAGTCGAACATTGAAGGCGAACTGATTGACAGACTTCAGGAAGATGATTTTGATGCGGTTGTTATAAATCCCGGAGCTTTCACGCACTATTCTTATGCGATTGCGGATTGTTTAAAAAATATTCAGAAACCGAAAGTGGAAGTTCACATCAGTAATATTTACAAAAGAGAAGAATTTAGGCAGAAATCTGTAACGGCAGCTTGTACGGATGCAGTTTTGTCTGGTTTTGGGATGGATGGATATCGATTGGCGATTTTGAGTTTGAAATAGTTCCTCACGGATTGCACAGATTTTCACAGATAAATGTGTGAATTTTGCTCTCGCAGATCAAACTGATTATACCGATTTTTCTTTAAAATAAAAAAGCCTCATCAATCGATGAGGCTCTTCACTATTTCTAAATGGTCTGTTCCTGCAATTGAGGACCAGAGGCAATCAGCTTCTTGGCTTCGTCATTACCGCAGTATTGCTCGAAGTTTTTGATATATTTGGCAGCAAGATCTTTTGCTTTTTCTTCCCATTCTGCAACGTCATTATACGTGTCTCTCGGATCTAAAATTCCTTCAGAAACATTTGGTAATGAAGTTGGAATTTCTAAATTCATCACTGGAATTGTAGTTTTCTCAGCATTTTCAATTGATCCGTCGATAATTGCATCAATAATTGCTCTTGTATCTTTTAGAGAAATTCTTTTTCCTGTTCCGTTCCAACCTGTGTTCACTAAATAAGCTTTTGCTCCGTGCTCTTTCATTTTACCAATCAATGTTTTAGAATACATAGTTGGGTGCAATGTTAAGAATGCCTCACCAAATGCAGGAGAGAAAGATGGTTCCGGTTCTGTAATTCCTCTCTCTGTTCCAGCTAATTTAGAAGTATATCCGCAAAGGAAATGATATTGAGCCTGGTTTTCATCTAAAATAGAAACCGGAGGCAAAACTCCGAAAGCATCAGCCGAAAGATAAACAATCTTGCTTGCGTGACCTGCTTTAGAAGGTAAAACGATTTTATTAATATGATAAATCGGATAAGAAACTCTCGTATTTTCTGTGATTGAGCCGTCTTTGTAATCAGCGACTCCATCATTAACCACAACATTTTCTAGAAGCGCATCTCTTTTAATCGCTCTGAAAATATCCGGTTCTTTTTCTGCTGACAAATCGATCACTTTGGCATAACATCCGCCTTCATAGTTGAAAACTCCGTTGTTATCCCAACCGTGCTCATCATCACCAATTAAATATCTTTTAGGATCTGCAGACAAAGTCGTTTTTCCTGTTCCCGAAAGTCCGAAGAATAACGCTACATCTCCTTCTTCACCAACATTTGCAGAACAGTGCATCGAAGCCATACCTTTCAATGGAAGGTAATAATTCATCATCGCAAACATTCCTTTTTTCATTTCTCCACCGTACCAAGTTCCTCCAATAATCTGAAGCTTCTCTGTAAGGTTGAACATCACGAAGTTCTCAGAGTTCAATTCCTGCTCTTCCCAATTTGGGTTGGTAGTTTTTGAACCATTAATTACTGTGAAATCTGGTTCTCCGTAGTTTTCTAAATCGTAATGAGATGGACGGATGAACATATTTGTAACGAAATGCGCCTGCCACGCAACTTCAACGATAAATCTTACTTTTAGTCTTGTATCTTCATTAGTCCCGCAAAATGTATCGACAACATAGATTTTTTTGGCACCGGAAAGCTGATTTAATACTAAATCTTTACAAGATTCGAAAATTTCGGGTGTTGTAGGAAGGTTAACTTTACCGTCCCAGAAAATAGTATCTTTCGTAACGTCATCCTGAACAATGTATCTGTCCTTCGGCGAGCGGCCAGTGAAAATTCCTGTTTGTACAGATACCGCACCAGATTCTGTAAGCTCAGCTTTTTCAAACCCCTGATTTTCAGGTGCTATTTCCGCTTGATATAACTCTTCGTACGAAGGATTATAAGTTAATTCATACTCTCCTTTAATCCCTAATTTTTGTAAATCCTGGATGATTTTAGCGTTTTTCATTTTACTTATATTTTCTTTTTGCTTTTTGTTCGTTTAACAATTCATATTAACTAATTGTTAAACTTCGATAAATATAAACATATAAGCGAAAATGACAAATAAAAAACAAACCTTTTAATTAACTGATTATTAAATAATTAAATCACCCCATTCAAAAACAGTACTAAAACCTTTTCCCCAAAAATAGTCTTCGTAGCCCTCAAATTTTGCACTCATCACAAAATCACCGCCCCAAGCACCTAAACTTTTGACAAATTTTGCACAATCTGCAAAAAAAAATGATTTAACTGTCGGTATTTCAATAAAATCAGAAATTCGTTGTTCATGCAATACCATTAAGTCAGAAAATTTATCTAATTCATCACACAATAAAATATTTCTTGTGAGATTAGAAAATTCATCGACTAAATTTTGCGACTTTATTTTAGACTTATAAAGATTAATTCCTTCCCGGCTATCCTGCTTTTGATTTAAGTGAATGAAAATCAGCTCATTCTTAAATTTAGGATTGAAATCGACCTTTTCAAAATGGATTTCAGGTTTGTTCTGATACAATACTGCAGACTTCGCTTTTGCCACCGCAATATCATATCCGCTTCCGCCTAAACTCATGGTGTTAAGATGAAAAGGATCAATCTCAGACCATTCTGAAAGATTGTTCATTAAGGTAGAACTGCTTCCAAGACCATAATCTGCAGGAAACTGAAGGTTTGTTTTTAAATAATATGAATCTGTGCTTTTTAATTTAATTTTTGAAAGAGTCTGAACATTTTTGAGAGTTTTAAGAATAAACTCTGCGCTTGAAGTAATATTGGTTTCAAGAATCTGCCAATTTTTATAATCGATGACCGCTTTTAACCATAATTTGTTTTGATGATAGGCTTCCCAGAAAATAAGATATTTTCCGTCATGCTTTTCTTCAAAAAAAAACTCTTGTCCTAGCTTGGTGGGTACCGCTAAGACAAGAGCTCCGTCTACAGCGAAATATTCTGAAGTCAGCATCAGCTTTCCCGGTGAATAAATTTCGCCCATTTTTATTTAATTTAAATTGCGGAAGCCGATGTAACTTCGCTGTCAATTTTTTTAATTAATCCTTGTAAAGTCTTTCCAGGTCCTACTTCAATAAAATTGGTAGCACCATCTTTAATCATATTTTGTACAGACTGCGTCCATTTTACAGGACCTGTCAACTGAGCAATAAGATTTGCTTTAATATGATCGGGATCAGTAACTGCAGTTGTTGTAATATTCTGATAAACAGGAATCGTCGCTTTTCTGAATTTCGTATTTTCAATTGCAGCCGCCAATCTCTCTTGTGCAGGTTGCATCAGTGGTGAATGGAAAGCTCCGTTTACTGGCAATAATAATGCTCTTTTTGCTCCCGCTTCTTTTAATTTAGCACAAGCTTCTTCTACTGCAACTGTTTCTCCGGAAATTACTAGCTGCCCAGGACAGTTATAATTTGCAGGAACAACTATTCCACTGATTGCTGCACAGATTTCTTCAACTTTAGCATCATCTAAACCTAAAATCGCAGCCATAGAACTTGGATTAGCATCACAAGCCGCTTGCATAGCTTTTGCTCTTTCAGAAACCAGTTTCAAACCATCATCAAAAGATAAAACTCCGTTGGCAACCAATGCTGAAAATTCTCCTAAAGAATGTCCTGCAACCATTTCAGCTCCAAGACCGTTTACCGCTTTTAACGCAGCAACCGAATGAATAAAGATTGAAGGTTGGGTAACCTCCGTTTTTTTCAGATCTTCATCTGCTCCACTAAACATAATGGACAAAATGTCGAATCCTAAAATTTCATTAGCAGATTCCATTAGGTCTTTAATGTCTTTACGGGAATCGTATAACTCTTTTCCCATCCCTACAAACTGTGAACCCTGCCCAGGAAATACAAGTGCTTTCATTTATTGATTTAAAAAATTTAATACAAATATATACTTTTAAAAGTAGATTTTTTTTGACTCTTAAGGAGTAAGTGTAATGACACGGAATCCGGTGTTGACGTAAGCACCGTTGGTTTTGGACTTTACAAATTCAAATTTTGTCGCAAGCTGCGTCTGAACTTTATTCATTTGCTTGAAAATCTCACCTTTTTTGTTTTCTCTTGTCAACATATCATTGACAACATCAAAACCAATCACTGCATATTTACCAGGAACTTTACAATATTTAGCTTTGTAAGCAGCCAATATTTCTTTTTCAAAACTGCCTTCTGCGTTGATTTTTCTGTCCATTAAATAAACTAAACTCGCTTGGCTCAATTCATCAACCTTTTTCTCAAAACTTGGAACAGAATATAAACTGAATGCTTTCATGCCCTGAACTTCTTTAGAAAGAGCAATCATTCGGCTGGAGAAAGCTTCACCCACTGAATCATTATCACTTGCCAAAATTGCAATCACAGGTGCAGACTGCCCCGTCATCATATTTTGATCTAACTGAATTTCTGATGCAAAATTAACGAGGGTAACATTTGCATTTCTTAATACCTTCTCAAGATTTGCTTTGATGTAATTGGCATTATCTTTCTTAGCATCTGCCACTACATAAATTTTCTGATCTGAGTATACCGTTTTCACTTCCTCAACAATCTTATCTGCATATGCCTGATCATTGGTTTCTACAATAATTAAATTGCTGTAGTTATACAATTCCGGAGAGTTGGCAAATGGTGCAACCACCGGGATTTTCTGAGTTTTTGTAAAATCTAAAAGATCAATCACATTCGATTTGAAGAACGGACCAATAATTAAATCAGTATTATTTGGATTAATCTGTGTAAGAGAACTTTTAAATGAAGCTTCGTTTCCAGAATCTACAATTTTGATATCCAGTTTCTGACCGTTCGCTGCGTTTCTCTCAATCGCCAATTTTGCTCCGGTAAGGAAGTCTAAGGCCATTGCGCGATACTGTGTTTCGTTGGTACTGTAACCAAATGGCAACATCAAAACCACGCTCAACGCATCACCGTTTTTCTTAATGTACGCTGCGTCAAGTTTCTTTATTTTAAGAACCATGCCGGCTTTTAAACCTTTTGACAAATCTGGATTTAAAGCAACCAATTCGTCAATCGTTACTCCGAATTTATTGACGATAGAGAAAACTGTATCTCCCTG
Organism: Chryseobacterium aahli; assembly: GCF_022699665.1. Taxonomy (GTDB): domain Bacteria; phylum Bacteroidota; class Bacteroidia; order Flavobacteriales; family Weeksellaceae; genus Chryseobacterium; species Chryseobacterium aahli. Next base: position 129,425 of record NZ_JALDNB010000007.1, read on the forward strand.
CTCAACGGTATACGTTGCATACTCATCCTGATTAGAAGATGACTGCACAGAAGATGACTGCACAGAAGATGACTGCACAGAAGATGACCTTTCGTTTCCTGAATCTATTTTTGTTTTGCTATTGCTTGGTGATACTGTTTCTGCTGATGAAACAACAGGTTTCGCTGTTTCAACTACCGCTTCACTTCCACCGTACTTCTTGATGCTCTCAAGAGGCAGAGTAATCTCATCCCCAATTTTCGTGTGCGAATCTAAGTCAGGATTTAATTTTCTTAAATCTGTCTCGGAAATTCTGTATTGTTTTGTAATACCGTAAATTGTCTGTTTTGGCTGAAGAATAATTCTTCCGGTTTGTGCAGAACTAGAGGCCGTTGTGTTTTTTACAACTGTAGCATTTCCAGCCTTTACATTAAGAATATCACCAATTGAAAACTTTCCGTCTTTAATTTTTGGATTCAGTTTCTCTAATTCAGCAATGGTGATGCCGTATTTTTTTGAAACATTATAAGGATTATCACCTTTTATAACCGTGTGTGTTTTCTGTGCAGATACACTCAGAAACATACATAAAGCAGATAGTAAAAAAAACCTCTTAATCATTTTCAATATTATAATGTACAAAAATACTTCTTTAAAATTAAATGGCAACAATTATTAGTTTTGATTGTTCCACTTCCATTTCTTCAACAATCGTTTCGAGCCAAGTATAGCCATAATCTGCAAAAAACACAGAGAAATTAAAGATTCTCTCCTGCCAGGTTTTTGCCGGATGAACATCTAAAAATAAAGTTTCTAAACGTTCTAACATCTCATTTTGTTTTATTTTTTCGGCGTGAAGCAATCTTTTTTTCAATCTTTTAAAAGACTTTAACTGACGTACTTCTTCGGCTTTCACCATGTTTCCAAAAGATTTTTCAGTTGTTTCTGCTAACGATTTTAGTTGAGAAAAATTATTTATAATTAAATTTTCCTGTGATTCTAAAGATTCCAGAACAGAATTGTTATCCAGAATTTTAGCATTGGTAATCTTCGTGAAATTTTGAAAAAAATCATCAATTTTCAGATCCAGTTTTTCAATTTTACCTAAAGTTTTCTCTTTGATAAACAACATAGAATTCCTCGGAATCAAAATCGGAAAAGGAATATTGATCTTGGTAAAATAATCTTTCAACTCCAGCCAGTACATGATTTCGGCATTTCCACCGATGTATGCTAAATTGGGCAACACTTTCTCCTGATAAACCGGACGCATCAAAGCATTCGGGCTAAATTTTTCAGAAAAGTTTTCTAGTTCATCTAATATTTCTTCCTTCGTAAATTTTCTATCAGTATCAACAATAAAATAATTTTCACCGTCAAAATCTATTCTGTCTCTGGTCTCAGAAAGATAAAATAAATTAATTTCTCTCGGATTGACCTGAACTTTTCCGTATTTATCGGTAAGGAAATCTACTTTTTCTTTTGATGATTTATTTAAACTGAAATTTAGTAACTCATCTTTAAAAATTTCTTTAATCTGATTTTTCAATTGTTTAGAATCTCCATCAAGAATCAATAACCCAAAATCTGAAAATAATCTGTTGACTAAAATTCTGATTGCTTCCGTTAAGGTATTTCCGACTTTATAAGCTTCTTTCAGCATCAAAATCAATTCGGTTCCAAAAATAGAATCTTTGAACTCTTTTTCAAATTCAGAAATGAAAAACGTATCGTTTATTTTGATTTTTCCAACTGCACCGCCGGACTTTTCATTGATTTCGTAATAATTATTTTCTGTTTTAAAATGATTGATCTCGGCAAAATCATGATCTTCAGAAGCCATCCAATACACCGGCACAAAATTATAATCAGGAAATTTTTCTTTCAGATTTGTACACGTTTTAATCGTTTGAAAAATTTTATACACAAAAAATACAGGACCTGAAAAAAGATTCAGTTGATGTCCTGTTGTAATTGTAAACGTATTGATTGATTTTAAACTTTGAATATTATCTTTCTGTTTTGTAGAAAGCTGAAGATTTGAAAGCTGATCTGTGAAAGCTTTTGAAATAACATCTCTTTGAGCTAGTTCGAAAGAGTTTTGTTTCAAATGAATCTGCTGTGCAAAATTTTCAAATGAAAAAGTAGCGTTTTCGAAGCCTTCAATCTGATGATTCAGAAAATCTTTTATCAACTGAGGAATACTTTCGATATCGTTGAATGAAATTTTATTAACTGTTTTCAACTTGATTAAATTTAGTTGAACAAATACCATACAATCCCAATATTCAATCTAAAATCATAGACTGGATAATGTGGAAATGCGTAGGCTTTATTATGAGAGAGCATGGTTCCGATTTGCTGTCCTTCGAGAAAGAAGAACATTTTTTTAACCTTGAAATTTAAGTATAGATCGGCAATCGGTTCGCCTCCGATAGAGAAAGAATCTGCTCTTGGAAGAATATATTCGCTGAGAATCGGGAAATATTCTCTTGAAGCAAATTTTGAGAAATAATATACTTTGATACCCGCCTGAATTTCTGCCGCATTTTTAAATGCTCTTGTCTGAAAGAAGAAATTAGCTCTCCCAATAAATGAAGGCATTGGCAAAAGATCTTTATTCGTTAAAGCATTTTGAAACTGCACTCTCGTATTTAAATGAAATTTTCTGTAGCTGAACGTTGCATCACCTCCAATCTGCGAAATATTGAGTGAATTTTCGCTTTGACGTGAAATTGCATTAGAATCAAAATACGTGTAATTATCTATTCTGAAATAGTTGGCAAACAATTCAGATTTGAACCATTTTAAATTGATACTTCCTCCGATTTCTGTGATTGCCTGATTTTTTGCATCTTGTAAATAATAATTAAATTTTCTGTAAACAGAAGAATTCGCAAGATAATTGAAAGACGGATAAACGCTTTGGAAGTTCACTTTTGCACTGACAAAGTAATCTTTTATCGGCTCGAACTTTACATTGTTGGTTGTTTTCAGATAATTCCCAAACTGACTTCCTTTTGAAAATTCTAAGAATGAGTTTAACTGAAACTTGTCGAATAATTTCACCTGTAAATTTCCGACAGCGCCCAATCTGTTTTCTTTCAATTCGCCAGGAACACTTACCGTGGGCAGATGGATTTCATTTAAACCAAATTTCAGCATCTGATATCGTACTCCGGCATCCAGTTTGAATTTTTCGTTATCAAAAACCAAGCTTAACGTGTTGCTCAGATTATTTGAATACTTTTTGGTAGAAGGACTAAATCCAGATATAATCTCTGAAGCTGTGTTGCTGTACCAATAATTTTCTAAAGCATCCTGAAAGTAGTAATATTTATTCCCTTGATTAAATATCGTATGCCTGATTCTAAAAGGAAATTTCTCAGAGTTGAAAGGAGTAAACTGATGGCTTAAATAGTAACGTCTGTAAGAATACTGCGAACTTGATTCTTCTAAATTAACCTGAGCATTATATTTGTTACTTATATTACTTGACCCTGCCTGAAAAAGATCATCATCGACAATTCCGCCGCTCTCCTGATTGTTGACATTCTGATGAAGGTAGTGAGCAAATAGCTCGTAGTTTCCACTTTTGGAAGTGAAATGTCCCGAAAATAGGGTTTTATTATTTGCCGCCAAAGAGTTTCTGTACATTCCTTCAGAGCGCAAACCATCGTACTCTACAGAAAAATTAAATCTCTTTCCTATATTCTGAGTGTACATCGACTGTAATGCAGCCCCGTTTCGCATTGCGGTATGGTAAACAAAAGTTGCCGTGGGGGTTTTTACATCATAATATTTTACATCATCAATTCCCAAAATCACATACGATTTATTGGAAGGCAATAAGGAAAGGTTTTGTTCAGCATTCACTTCATACGACAATGGATTAAATCCAGCACCAATGTTTGCAAACTGTGCACGCCCAAAATTATCCTGATTGTTATATTGCGAAAAGATATGGGTTTTGTCAAAAGTCAACACCGTATCAAAAACTTTCTTCTCAGAATACTGTGTCTGATATCTATAATCCTGAATGGTCGGCTTAAATATTTTCAGAGAATCTTTTTTCCCCGAATCTACGATGAGGGTATCCTGAGCAGTTACTCTGGCAGAATCTATTTTTTTTACTCTTTGAGCTGAAGCCAAAAAGGGAGCTATCAGTAGCATGAAAAGAAGATATTTCATTAGATAAATTGTAAAGGCAAAAGTATGAAATTTGTCGCAATAAAAAATCCCCGCTTTTACAAGCAGGGATTTTTTTATAAAGTAAACTAATTTATTAGTTCAATGCTGGCCAGTTACCATTACTTTTAGTAAGAGTAGTAGTAGCCGTCTCACCATATGAAGTAGTCCATTTGAAGGTTAATTTATTTCCGCTTACAACCACATTAGAAATTACAAATGTATCTCCATATTGATTAGGTGTAGTGAAAGAAAGCTTGTTACATAAATCTTGAATTCTTACTCCAGTTGAAGTGGGAGCATACCCAGGAAATTTAGCAAAAGCACCAAAGCTAGAATCAGAAATTTGATAAACACCATCACTCACTTGTGTGAAGACTACACTACCCGTCAATGGACCTGGTACAGTAGTAGAACTTCCGTCAGGAGTAAATGCATTTACAGTTGAGTATTGATAAGTACCTGCTAAAGCTGATGGACATGTAAACTTAACTAAAACTTCTTGATTAAAAACTGCATTTTGAAGAGTAGAAGATTTTAAGGTAAAAACTGCCTGTTTTTTAGCCGCAGCCGCAGACGGTTTTACATTGATTACGAAGTCTCCCAACACAGAACCGCTCTTTAAAACATCTGTCGATTCTACAAAGGTAAAATCCGTGCCTAATAATGCTGTAGATTTAGAAGGATTAAAAACCAACTCAACATTATGATCACCAGAAACTGCTTTGGTAACTCCGTATGTAATGTTACCATTACCATTTGCAAGAGTTTGATCTTTCTTATCAAAATGCAATAATTCAGCTCCATCATATACTAAATTTTCATGTTCTTCACAAGAGTTGAAAATGAACATCGAAAATGCTAATAAGAAAATTCCAAAAAATATTTTTTTCATTTTATTCTAATTTAATATTAATAATTAATAACCAGGATTTTGCTGAATCACCTTATTTACATTAATTTCAATTTGTGGGATAGGTAATGCCCATTTGAAACTATTTAATGGTAAATTAGCAGGATTAGCACCAGGGTAGTTTGCACTAGAAGCATTATAATCTGCAGGATGTCTATCAATTCCTTGCCCCGCTAAAGTTCCTAACCTTTTTAGGTCTATGAAACGATAACCTTCGTAAGAGAACTCAATTCTTCTTTCATTCAAAATACCTGCCCATGCTTGTGCTGCTGAAGAATATACTGGTGCAGTTTGTGCTGCTCCAAAACGCGCATCTCTAATAGATTTAATATTAGCAGCTGCCATAGAAAGGTTAAGATTTGCAGCATCAGCGTATGCTTCAGCTCTTATCAAATACATTTCTGAAAGTCGCATAATTTTAAAATCATTATTATTTGTATTAGCTGCTGTGGTTGCCCAAGTAGTAGTACCAGATGCTGTACCACCATGCTTATTAATAACAATTTTGTCTGTATTTCTAATATCAGTTGAGGTTAAATATCCAGCATCAATTACTGAAGAAGGTGCAATATTCACATTAGCTCTTACATCAGGCAAAGTTGTAACATTTGGATCAGTAGGATGTGTAGCTGGCAAGTTAGCCGGGTTCAAAACATTATGTAGGGATCTACTCATTTCGTAGAATGGAGAGCCTGCAAGATTTGGCTGCAAAGAAACCCATCCATTGTGAAGGTTACTTGCCTGAGCATTTTGCACAGGAGTTCTTCTCAACTTGAAGATAACTTCTGCATTTACCGGTTGGTTATCCGAGAAGAATACCTGTCTGTATTGTGCAGGAGTAGCAAGCACTAAACCAGAGCTAATAACATCATTAGCATATATTAAAGCATTAGTATAATCTCCTTTATAAGCATACGCTCTCGCTTTAAGACCTTTTGCAAACACTTCATTAGCTATAACATTACTAAATGCAGTTGGATTGGCTGTATACAAAGAAATAGCAGCATTTAAATCGCTATGAATTAACGAGTAAAAAGCACCATTTGTCGCTCTCAGATTCTGGCTTTCTGTAGTAGCAAAAACCCTATCAGAGATTATAGCAGCAAGAGCATTATTGTCTTTCATATCTGTTGTGAAATAAGCCAATAATCTTAAATGACAATACGCTCTCATTGTTAAAGCCTGAGCTTTTATCCTTGCAATTACCTGTGCATCAGCAGCATTAGAAGGAACAATAATATCTGCATATTTGATTACTCTATTTATTCTCGCTAATGCAGCGTAAGAATTTGCCCAAATATTCTGTGGAAGACTTGAACCCGGATTCATAAGGAATACATAATCATCACTGATTCCCTGTCCACCGTTACCAAACCCTATACTTACTTCATCAGTAAATACGGAAACATCTACCGCTTCTGACCTTGATGATATATTTGCATAAGCAGAATTCATCAAGTTCCCAAGATCTGTACTTGTTTTGAGTGCTACTTCCTCTGTATTTTGTCCTGGGGTATACGGTTCTAAAAGATCGTTATCACAAGAGACAAAAAGCGTTCCTGCACTCAGTAATACTAATTTAATATACTTTTTCATATTTTTTCTAATTTATTAAAATTTAACATCAAAACCTACTGTAAACATCTTAGCACTTGGATATTGAAGTTGATCACTTACTCTTGGGCTTTCCGCATCAAAACCTCTCCACTTAGACCAAGTTACCAAATTCTCTGCTTGTAAAGATATAGTCATATCATTCACAAACGTTCCTTCCAAGAGTTTTTTAGGAAGTCTATAACCTATTTGAACATTTCTTAATCTCAAATAAGACGCATCCGTAAGAAAACGGTCGGAACTTTGAGTAAGCCCTCTGTTCGATGCAGTAAATGAAGGAATATTAGAACCTGTATTAGTCGGAGTCCAAGCATTAAGCAAATCGCTAGATAGATTAAAAACTCCAATATCATTTGGATCATAAGCACCTTCTAAATCCCAATCCATTCTCATAATTCCTGCAACATAAGTAAATAGTGTAGTAGCAAAGAATCCTTTATAATCTAAATCGAATCCAAAACCTCCTTGATATTTAGGCAAATGATTGTATTTTGCCAATTTTCGATCTGCATCTACTGGAGTTTCTGTTGCGTTACCATTTGCATCTTCAAACAACAAGTTACCATTAGTAGGATTAACCCCCAAGTAATGATATTGATAATACAAGAAAGGTAACTCACCATTTCTAATTCTAGTTTGAGTTGTGGTACCTGATGCAATCTCACCCCCTGCTCTGGTAATCCCTGATACTTCTTGATTATTAATTGAACCATTACCATTAATAGTTAATCTAAAATTATCTTTTTTAATTAAATCATAAGCTAAAAGCAATTCAAAACCTCGATTTTGAAGTGAAATATCCGTATTACGATTAATACTCAATGTACCAACAACCGGAGCTATTTGATCATCATAGTACATATCGATGGTCTTTTTATTATAAAAATCAAAAGCCCCACGTAGTTTTCTATTAAACAATTCAAAATCTACACCAACATTGTACGTTTTAGTGGTTTCCCATCGCAAATCAGCATCTCCGAAAGCAATTCCTAACCCTAAACCACCATTGTATGTATTGTTAACTGGCGTATAGATATCCAAAAATCCTGGTGGCAAAATACCTGTGAAAGGAGTTGCCCCATCTACAACTCTTTGATTACCTACCGTTCCATAAGAACCTCTTATTTTGAACATGTTTACAAATTCTAAGTCTTTCATGAAAGCCTCCTGGTCTACATTCCAACGCCCACCAACAGACCAAAATGTACCCCATGTACTATTGGTTCCAAATCTAGAAGAGCCATCTCTTCTTATAGACGCAACTACACCATATTTTCTATCAAAATCATAATCAAATGATCCAATATAAGAGATTAAATTATACTTTACTTTTGTTGTAGAAATTGTAGGTACATAAAAATCATTGGTTCCGGTATCTACTATATAACCTGTTCCTACTCCTGGAACAAAAGTATTAGGATTAAGACCTCTTTGAACTTGGTTATTTGCCTCAAATTGAGAGAAATTATATTCCATAGCTCCTGCGATACCGAATGAATGTTTACCAAAAGATTTTTTATAATCTGCCTGAATAAGTTCGTTAAGGGTGAAAGTTTGGTTGTTGATAAATTGTTCTCTTCCATTAAATGCGCCACCGTTAAGTGAAGAAACACCCACATTTGGAGAGAATAATAAAGCATTTAAACTGTTAGGACCTTCAAGTAAAAAGTTCTGTCTCTGTAACTGAGTTTGAGCATTCAATCTATTTCGTACAGTAAGACCTTCCAATAGCTTGTATGATAATTCCGAAGTAGCATCGATTCGAGTTTCATTGAATTTATTGTATGAATTTTTTAACTTATCAATCAAAAACAACGGACTAAGTCTTAAAGTTCCATCTGCAACATAATCTGCATACAATTGTCCCGAAGTAGTATATTGATTAGGACTGATATAAGGTGCGGATTGTAAAGCTCCTAAAATTGGATTTTGGTTTACACCTGCAGTTCCTGTACTTGGTTGATCAGAATTTTTAGACAAACCCAAAGCCACACCTACGTAATAGTTGAATTTACCATTATCACTTTTCCCCGTAATATTCGATCTAAACGTGAATCTCTTTAAGTAAGTGTCAGCAAGAATACCGTCTTGATCTACATAACCTGCAGAAAAATAACTAGAAAAATTTTGACCTGATTTCTCAACATTAACATTATGTGATGTCATTAAACCTGGCCTGAAAAAGTAACCCAACCAGTCAGTATTTACAACATTGGCATCAATCATTGCTGGAGTCATAGAAGCACCTGGACCAGAACCTTTTTTATTCTCTAACGTTAATAATTGCTTCGCATCTGAATATCTATAACGATTTTTTTGCATAAAAGACAAACCTGTCTGAGTATTATATCTCACACTAAGTCTAGATCCCCCCATCTTTCCTCTTTTGGTTGTTATTATAATAACACCATTAGATCCTCTGTTTCCATATTCCGAAATTGAAGCCGCATCTTTTAAAACCTCAAAAGTCTCTATATCATAAGGATTGAGAGATCTAAAGTTATCAGCATTAGAAGGGAAACCATCAATTACATACAAAGGATCAGTGTTACCTGTAAGAGTACCAACCCCTCTAATGATAACTGTAGGCTTTGCTCCAGGTTGCCCAGTTCCTGTGGAAATGTTTACCCCTGCAAGTTGTCCCTGTACAGCATTTAGTACATTGGTTTGCCCTCGAGTTTCAATCAAATCATTGTCAATTTTTTGAGTAGCAGTAACCGCAGTTCTTTTAGTAACCGTTCGAATACCTTGCTGCACTACAACCTCCTCTATTTGAGTAGTTTTTATTGTGTCTCTTTCCTGTGCCTCAATAATTTGTCCTAAAAAAAACAAAGCCCCTACGCTTAATACTTTTAATTTCACATTCATATTAACAAATTTTAATATTATTTGGTGCAAATATGTTAAAAAATATTAACACCACCAAATTTAAATTCTATTTTTTAAAAACTAAAATTGGATTCCATAGAAAACTAGCAATAAATATGATACAATATTACATATACAACTGCTAATTTAAAATATCACATGATTATTAATAAAAGCAACTCATATATAACTTTTAAAAACATTTAACATATAGTTATAACAAAGCAGTTCAGTATTACTACTGAACCGCTTCTATATTGATCTATAAAACTTAATAACCTTCTAGTTTCTAATCTTTATGTAATAGATGATGCCACACACACTATTAAATTTTAATAAATTTAAAGCTTTGATTTCTATTCTTTTTATCAGAATAAATAAGCATATAATTACCTTTAACCAATTCTTTTACAGAAATTTTACCATTTTTTACGACTTCTTTTTTCAATAATTTACCAGAAACGTCCAAAACCACTATAGTTGCTTCTTGTCCATCGTTGTTCGTAAAATTGACCCAATCGTTGGCAGGATTCGGATATATTTCAACTTTACTTTCTTTTTCCACAATATCGTTTGTACTTAAAGTACCAATATTACCACCACTAGCAATTAGTGAAAAATTCTGTGGACCATTAGTTAAAGAACCCTTATGTGTCACTGAAATTGTATAGGTATCTGCCGCACCAGGTATATCCACCCTCTCAAAATTATCTGTGTTATTAGTAGAATTATTTGTTGCTGGGCTGGTGGTAGCTGTCATACCTTGTAATTTCCAAGGATAATAAACAGTTCCAGAAGAAGAAGTCACCTTGATATCCAAATCATTTACTAAGTATTTTGTTGATGGATCTATCTCAGAAGTATTCTCAATATCATATTTAGGATCTGTCCATGAAATAGATACTCTTAATGGTTGGGTACCATTTGTAGTTATTGATTTTGTGAATATAGCACCATTGGCGAGGCTATTTTCTTCAATAATAGTCCTTCCAGAGCTTAAGTTTTTGTCCCTTATCACTTTAGCAGCACTTTCAGCATTTATCAACCCCCATCCAAATGCATAATCTGGTCCAAGAGTACTTCCAGCTTCATCTGCTGTATGCATTACTAATCCTTTCACAGTTGCAGCTTTCATATAATTTGAATATAGCTGGTTATAGTATTGCTGTAATAAAAGTATCACACCAGTTACCCCCGGCGCTGCCATTGATGTTCCAGACTTAAAACCTGTACTAGTATCTGATGTAGACGTCGTTGAAAAAACATTAACGCCTTTCATTGAAATTTCCGGTTTGATTCTACCATCATCTGCTGGACCATAACTACTAAAGCTAGACATGATAACACTACCACTTCCAGTATAAACAGGTACCTCTTGAACAGCCGCAACAGTCAAGACATTTTTTCCTATAGCATCTCCAGAAATAATATCATAGCCTGATTTATTTGATGCCTGTGTTGAATATGGAGGAGTTATAATATTCCTGCTATTCCCAGCTGCAAAGACAGGGAGATAAAATGGATTATTGAAACATAATTCATCCACCAGTTTTGCATCAAGTGAGTAGGCACCCAAATACCACAACTGGCTATCCGTACTTAAATCTGGACCATATGAGTGATTAGAAACTAACATTCCGTTAGAAGCTTCACTTTGCATTTCACTTAAATCATTCGTCCAGTTATACGAAGTAAGCGAAGCATTAAATGCTACACCCCGTACTAACGAATTAACTCCTGTAGCTGCAATTGTACCTGCGACATGTGTGCCATGATCTGAAGTTGCACCGCCATCTACAACATTAACCTTTGAAAACAATCCTTGTAAAAATTCTTGATGTGAAGCACGTACAACACCCCCATCCCAAATTCCTGCTGTCATATTTTGACCTTGAATATTCAATCCTAAACTACCTCCATTATAAAGTCTATTTGCTCTAGCTGTAATTGATGCTCCTTCGTTATAGGTAGATACATAATAAAGATCGCCATTTGCCGATACATCCTTTAATTCTTTAATACCTGAAGTACCAAATTTTATGATTCTTTGAGTTTTAGGATTTTGATTTAAATAGTTTGTAACTCTAGCTAATCTTTCAGTTTCATACTTTTTCAATTCATCAAGGAGATTTACATTAGCAATATGATCTGATTGCGCGGCTATTTTTCTTCTCTCTTCAGCAGTTTGTGAAAAATATAATGCTGGTAACAGCATCATTAAAAAATATGTTTTTTTCATTTTAAATTAAATATATTGTTTCTATTAAAAATTGATTTTACACATAAAACAAGAATATCGTATTTTATTTATAAAATTATTGCAAAATTGTTAAAAAAAAACCACTTACACAAATGTTTAGAGTAAACTATATGATAAATAACAAAAAAATCTGTCTCAACGTATAATTGTGAGACAGATTTTTGTTAAACCATTGTCTTTTATTTAGTTGTTATTTATAAAAACAACTAGTTTTTTCAAATCCTCCTCCTTATCAAATTTAATTTTATTTTCTTTGAAGAAAGTACTTAATACATCTTTTTTATCAGGAAACTGTGCAATGACTTCTTTTTGGTTTCTTGGTTTTTTAATAAAGCCACCATCAGTTTTAATATAAAAAACAGGATCTAACAATTTAAATAGTGCAGGTTCATCACTAGAATAACTATTTGAAGCAGGTTTTGCATCAATGAATATAGTTTTCAACTTCGTATAAAGAGCAACTTTACCATTTACAATTTCATAGAAATATCCGCTTAGCTCATCATTTGTTTCAAGATTAACTAAAATTTGCTTGGGAGATTCTATTTCAATTCTAGAGAATTTAGAATCTTTAGGTAGAATCATTACTGTCCCATCTTTCTGAAATTCTATTTGATCAGCATAGCTGTTATATCTTGCAGCTATTTTTTCATAATTTTCTGCAATTTTTGCCTTTGAAAAATTCACATTAGCATATGGTGAGCCAGCAACCTCGCTATAAGTTAAAGATTTCCCAGTTTTTGCTGAGTTTACCATAGCTGAAAAAGCAGTTCCTTGAGAAAAATCAGCTCTAGACAGAATCACATTTTGTGCAAAAGCATAATTTGCAGCGGTCAATAAAATACTAAGGATTATATTTTTCATTTATTAAATTTTAAATAACAAAAGTACAAATAAAATTCATTTACGATAGGAATATTTATGATGATAGATAAAATAACTTTAATGTTTTATAAAACATTAAAATAAAAAACTGCCCGTATCAATAATGATACGGGCAGTTTTAATATATATAACTGAATATTATTTCAATTTCTTCTTCACAGCAACTTCTTCGTATACTTCAAGAATGTCGTACTGCTCGATGTCGTTGTAACCTTTAAGGTTTAATCCGCATTCGTAGCCTTTTGTAACTTCTCTTACATCGTCTTTGAAACGTTTTAAACTTTCAAGTTCACCGTCGAATTTCACAATACCGTCTCTTAGTAATCTTACTTTCGACTGTCTTGTTACTTTTCCGGTAAGAACCATACAACCTGCAATAGTACCGATCTTAGAAATTTTGAATACTTCTCTAATTTCAACATTACCGATTACCTGCTCCTGAATCTCCGGAGAAAGCATTCCCTCCATCGCTTCTTTTACCTCATCGATTGCTTTATAGATAATAGAATATGTTCTGATCTCGATTTCTTCACGATCTGCCAATTCTTTTGCGTTGGCACCGGCTCTTACGTTGAATCCGATGATAATTGCATCTGAAGCTGCAGCTAGGTTGATATCAGATTCAGTGATCTGTCCTACACCTGAGTGAAGAATATTGACACTAATCTCCTCTGTTGATAATCTCTGTAACTGATCAGAAAGTGCCTCCACTGAACCATCCACGTCACCTTTCAGGATAATATTCAATTCTTTGAATTCTCCTAGAGCAATACGTCTACCTAATTCTTCAAGTGTCGTATGTTTCTTGGTTCTGATAGAAAGTTCTCTTTGTAACTGCTCTCTCTTGTTAGCGATAGTTTTACCTTCACTTTCGTCAGCATATACTCTGAATTTATCACCTGCTGTTGGCGCTCCGTCAAGACCTAAGATCGTTGCCGGAATAGATGGACCTGCTTCTTCAAGGTTTTTCCCTCTTTCGTCAAGCAAAGCTTTTACTTTACCGTGGTTTTTACCTGCTACTACATAATCTCCAACTTTTAAAGTTCCGGTCTGTACCAACATTGTTGCTACATATCCTCTACCTTTATCTAAAGAAGCTTCAATCACAACTCCTTGTGCGGCACGATTAGGATTAGCTTTCAACTCAAGCATTTCTGCCTGAAGCAATACTTTCTCTAAAAGGACATCCATATTGTTACCCATTTTAGCAGAAATTTCCTGTGCCTGAACATTTCCACCCCACTCTTCTACCAAGATGTTCATTCCTGAAAGCTGTTGACGGATGTTGTCTGGGTTTGCATTCGGCTTATCTACCTTGTTGATTGCAATAATCATTGGTACACCTGCAGCCTGTGCGTGAGAGATTGCTTCTTTCGTTTGAGGCATTACATCATCATCGGCAGCGATTACGATAATTGCAATATCTGTAACCTGTGCACCTCTCGCTCTCATCGCGGTAAAGGCTTCGTGACCCGGTGTATCTAAGAATGTAATTCTCTGACCGTTTTCCAGTTTCACATTGTATGCACCGATGTGCTGAGTAATTCCTCCAGATTCACCTGCGATAACGTTGGTTTTTCTTACGTAATCCAATAATGAGGTTTTACCGTGGTCAACGTGACCCATTACCGTTACAATTGGAGCTCTTGAAACTAGGCTTTCTTCTGTATCGATATCTTCTTCAGAATCTGCTTCTTCAAGATCAGCATCTGAGAATTCAATTTTAAATCCGAATTCGTCAGCTACCAATAGTAAAGTATCAGCTTCTAATCTTTGGTTCATGGTAACCATTACTCCAAGAGAGAAACAAGCAGAAATTACTTCAGTTGCACTTACATCCATCAAACTTGCCAATTCTCCGACCGTGATAAATTCTGTAACTTTTAGTGATGTATCTCTTGCATCGGCTTCCTGCTGACGCTCATTCTCCTCTCTACGGTAAGATCTTTTATCTTTTCTGTGTTTAGCAGATTTAGATTTACCACCTTTATTGGTTAGTTTCTCAAGAGTTTCCTTGATTTGGTTTTTAACTTGCTCGTCGGTTAATTCGACAGGCATTGTTCTCTGACCAGGTCTGTTGTTGTTTCCAAAACGGTTTCCGCCACCTTGTCCTGCAGGACGGTTTTGTCCACCTTGTCCCGGAGGTCTGTTTCCACCCGGACCACCTGGACGGTTTTGACCGCCTTGTCCCGGAGGTCTGTTCCCTTGAGGACCACCTTGTCCCGGAGGACGGTTTCCACCTGGGCCGTTCTGACCTTGAGGACGGTTTTGTCCACCCTGATTATTTCCACCTTGTTGGTTGTTCCCAGTATTCTGGTTCGAACCGCCCGGTTTTTCAATTCTTTTTCTTTTCTTCTTGGCTGCATTTGGCTTAGGCGCAAACTGCGTTAAGTCAATCTTCTCACCAACAATTTTTGGCCCATCCAATTTTTGATAAACCGTTTCAATCTTCTGAGATTCCTGAGGCTCTTCTACTGCAGGAGCTGGTTTTTTCTCTTCCACTTTCTCAATTGGTTTTTCAACCGGTTTAGGTGTTTCTTTTACAGGTTCAGCAGCTTTTGGCTGTGCTTTCACCTCTTCCACTTTAGGTTTATCTTTTTTGGCAGGTCTGTTTCTATTTCCCTCAATCTGAGACAAATCAATTTTGTCCAACACTTTAAACTCCTGCTTTTCAGGTGTTGGTTTAGTTTCAGAAACCGCTTTTGGTTCTTCCTTTACTGGCTCTTTCACTTCTTCCACAACCTCTTTCTTCTCCTCAACAGGAGCTGGTGCAGGTGCAGGAGTAGGAGTTACTTCCACAGCTTCAGGTTTTTTAGGCTCTAAATCAATTTTACCTAAAATTCTGGTTTCTGGTTTATTAGCTTTAGCTCTTATTACTTCAGGGGTTTTGTATTCTTCGATTTCCAGTTTTTCTTCCGGAACTTTAGAAATAACCACCTCATGGGAAGCTTTACGCTGCTCGCCGTCTTTGGCAAACTCAGCTTCCAATGCAGAATATGCCGCCTCATCTAATTGAGCGTTAGGATTGCTTTCAACTACGATATCTTTAGACTGTAAAAATTCTACCATTCTCGACATCGATATATTGAATTCCTTAACCGCTTTATTTAATCTTATTTTTGGCATCTATATTATTTACTGTTTTTTTTAATTCTTAAAATTAAAGTATTCTTTTACTGCTATTAAAATTAATTCAAATTTTAATCTTCAAATTCTGCTTTCAAGATATTTTTAACGTCATTGATTGTTTCCTCTTCCAAGTCAACCATCTTCAATAGACTTTCTGTATCTTTATCCAAAACCGATTTTGCAGTCGTAAGACCTACTTTCTTAAACTCATCCAAAATCCACTGCTCGATATCGTCATTGAATTCTCTCAAATCAACGTCATCATCTTCGCTAGCTTCTCTGTACACGTCAATTTCGTAACCTGTCAACCATGAAGCCAATCTGATGTTTTGACCTTGCTTACCGATAACTTTAGAAATCTCTTCAACAGGAGTATAAACCATTGCGTAGTTTGTCTCTTCGTTGATGTCAATTTTATTGATGGTAACATTACCCAAAGCTCTCTTCACCAATATTTCAGGGTTGTTTGACCACTGAATTACATCTATATTTTCGTTTCTTAATTCTCTTACCACCCCGTGGATTCTTGATCCTTTTACTCCGACACAAGCTCCTACAGGATCTATTCTGTCATCGTATGCATCAACAGCGATTTTCGCTTTCTCTCCCGGTATTCTTACTGCTTTTTTAAGGATAATAGTTCCGTCCTGAATTTCAGGAATTTCTAATTCCAATAATTTTTCCAAGAATTTCGGAGCTGTTCTTGAAATGATAATTTGAGGTTTAGATCCTTTAAAATCAACAGATTCTACAATAGCTCTGATATTTTCACCTTTCTTGAAAAAGTCTGATGAAATTTGATTTTCTTTTGGTAAAATAAATTCGTTTTCTTCATCATCCAACAAAATTACGTGTTTGTGACGAATGTGGTGAATTTCTCCCGTTACAATTTCCCCTATTTTATCTTTAAACTGCTCATAAAGCATTGCATTGTTATGCTCCTGCAATTTCGTAGCCAAGATTTGCTTTAAGGTAAGAACATTTCTTCTTCCCAATTGAGCCACCGGAATTTCCATTGTAAAATCTTCACCTACTTCAAAAGTCGGGTCGATTTTCTTCGCTTCAGTGATTTCGATTTCTAAATCATCATCTTCAGACATTTCGTCTTCAACGATTGTTTTGTTCAAGAAAATCTGAAAGTCACCTTTGTCAGGGTTTACAATGACATCAAAATGATCATCAGAATCAAATCTTTTTCTCAAAAGAGTTTTCAGAGAATCTTCAATAATTGCCATCAGATCGATCTTACTGATCCCCTTTTCGTCTTTAAAATCACCAAAGGATTCAATCAACGCTATATTATCCATTTATCTTTTTTTCTTTAAATTAAAATTTAACTACTACCAACGCTTTTTTGATCTCAGAGTACAAAATTTCTTTTTCCTCTTCCACATCTACTTTACCTTTACCGATATCTTTCGGTTTTCGGTAACGAAGAATCAGTGTGATTTTTTCGTCGTCTACTTTAGCCAGCTCACCTTCTATTGTTGTAGAATCTGCCAGCATTACTTCGATTTCTCTTCCTAAGTTTTTGTTAAACTGTCTCGGCGTTGCCAAAGGCTCGCTCAACCCTGCTGACATTACCTGAAGGCTGAAATCATGCTCATCACGATCTGCATTAAACTCTATGGCGCGGCTTGCATCAAGACAATCTTGTAAAGTCACCCCATTATCACCGTCTAAAATCACAGTGACATCATCTGCTGCAGAAATCTTTAAATCAATAAGAAATAAATCCTCTCTAGTCTCAAGGAAAGTATTTAATAATGTTTCAATATTTTTTCTAAACTCCATATCTATATAATCATGGTCTATCTGTACGAAAAAAGGCTTTCTTGCGAAGCCTTCCCATTTTTCCCGTAAATCTTATGCAAATATAATACATTTTTATAAAATAAACAAATACTGTTCATAATCAATTAAATAAGAATTTAAAATTCAAGCAATTAAAAAATTAAATTTGATATAAAAACAGGTGTATTATTTACGAATTTGTCAATCATCAGCGATAACTTATTACCTAAATTAAAAGACCATGAAAGTATTTTTAGTATTTTTGTCGAGAATTTTTAAAAACATATATTTTGAATATAACGATAGTAGGAACAGGCTATGTAGGATTGGTGACAGGAACCACCCTTGCAGAACTTGGAAATTCTGTATACTGTGTTGATATCGATGAAAAGAAAGTAACGGACATGAAAAACGGGATTGTGCCTATCTATGAGCCGAATCTTGAAGAAATGTTCCTCAGAAACATACAGGCGGAAAGACTTTTTTTTACAACCAATTTAAAAGAAGCTTTAGATAAAAGTGAAGTTATTTACCTTGCATTACCGACGCCTCCGGGCGAAGACGGTTCTGCGGATCTATCTTACGTATTGAAAGTTGCCAATGATATTGGCGAAATGATGACCGAATACAAGGTTGTAGTTAATAAAAGCACTGTACCTGTAGGAACAGCAGACCGAGTATCTGAAGTTATTGCTTCAAAAACTCAAATCCCTTTCGACGTAGTTTCAAATCCTGAATTTCTGCGTGAAGGCTTTGCTGTGGAAGATTCTATGAATCCTGCGAGAGTGGTTGTAGGATCTAGTTCAGAGAAAGCGAAAGACATTATGGCTCAAATCTACCAGCCATTTACCAATACCGGAATTCCTATTATATTTATGGATGAGAAATCATCTGAATTGACGAAATATGCTTCCAACTCATTTTTAGCGGTTAAAATTACTTTTATGAACGAAATTGCCAACTATTGCGAAAAAGTAGGCGCTGACGTTGATAAAGTAAGACTTGGGATGGGAAGCGATGACAGAATCGGGAACAGATTTTTATTTCCGGGAATCGGATATGGCGGAAGCTGTTTTCCGAAAGATGTGAAAGCATTAATCAGATCGGGAAAAGATGAAGATTTTAATTTCCAGATTTTAGAAGCAACTGAAAACGTCAATATTTCTCAAAAAGTAATCCTAGTTTCAGAAATTGAAAAATATTTTAACGGAAACCTTCAAGGAAAAACAATTGCAGTTTGGGGGCTTGCCTTCAAAGCAAACACAGATGACATCAGAGAAGCCTCTTCTTTAGATAATATTGATTTATTATTAAAGAAAGGAGCGAAAGTTGTAGCTTACGATACCATTGCTGAGAAAAATGTTCAGAAAATTCTTGGTGACAAAATACAGTATGCAAAAAGCATGTACGAAGCTTTGGAAAATGCAGATGCTTTATTTATTGCCACGGAATGGCCGGAATTTAAAAATCCAAACTTTAAACTGATGGCTGAGAAAATGAACAATAAGGTTATTTTTGACGGAAGAAATATGTACCCGCTAGAAACACCTGAGCAGAATGGGTTTTTCTATAAATCGATCGGGAGAAAAACGATTGGTAAGTAGTCTTAAGCAAAAATACAATTTCATCAAAGTCATTAAGTTGGCAAAATATACACAATGAAAAACATCATCATCACAGGCGGAGCAGGATTTATAGGCTCGCACGTTGTAAGAGAGTTCGTTAAAAATAATCCTAATTCAACAATCATCAATCTTGATGCTTTAACGTACGCCGGAAATCTTGAAAATTTAAAAGATATTGAAAACGAACCTAATTATGTTTTCGAAAAAGCAGATATTACAAAACCCGAAGAATTAAGAAAGGTTTTTGAAAAATACAATCCAGACGCCATAGTTCACTTAGCAGCAGAAAGCCATGTTGACAGAAGCATTACAGACCCTAATGCTTTCATCAACACGAATGTAAACGGAACTGCAAATCTTTTGAATCTCTGCATCGAATTCTGGACATTAAACCCGGATCACACCCATGGAAGATTTCCAAATGAGCCGAGACAAAACTTATTTTACCATGTTTCGACAGATGAAGTTTACGGAAGTTTAGGCGAAACAGGATTTTTCCTTGAAACAACTCCTTACGATCCGCAATCTCCGTATTCTGCAAGTAAAGCAGCTTCTGACCACTTGGTAAGAGCTTACGGAAATACGTATGGAATGCCGTTTATTTTATCAAATTGCTCCAACAATTACGGCCCGAATCACTTCCCTGAGAAATTGATCCCGCTTTGTATTTCTAACATTATCAATGAAAAACCATTGCCAATTTATGGTGACGGAAAATATACAAGAGATTGGTTATTTGTCATCGATCACGCAAAAGCGATTCACCAAATTTTCAACGAATCTAAAACCGGAGAAACCTATAATATTGGAGGCTTCAATGAGTGGCAGAATATTGATTTGGTGAAAGAATTAATCAAGCAGATGGATGAAAAGCTTGGTAATCCAGCAGGTCATTCAGAAAAATTAATCACTTATGTTAAAGACAGACCAGGTCATGATAAGCGTTACGCAATTGATGCTACAAAACTCAATAAAGATCTTGGCTGGAAACCTTCTGTAACTTTTGAACAAGGTTTAGGAAAAACAATTGATTGGTTTCTGGAGAATAAAGAATGGCTTGAGAATGTGACGAGTGGAGATTACCAGAAATATTACAACGAACAGTATAATTAATACTAATCACAAAACAAATGAAAGGAATAATATTAGCCGGAGGATCCGGAACAAGACTCTACCCTCTTACAATCGCAGTAAGCAAGCAGCTCATGCCAGTTTACGACAAACCGATGATCTACTATCCGCTGTCTACATTACTTTTAGCTGGAATTAAAGATATTTTGATCATCACCACACCACACGATCAGGCTGGTTTTATCAAGCTTTTGGGTGACGGTTCTCAAATTGGGTGCAACATCGAATATATAGTTCAACCGAGCCCGGATGGTCTTGCGCAAGCGTTCATTTTAGGTGACCAATTTATCGGAGATGATTCTGCAGCTTTAGTTTTAGGAGACAATATTTTCTATGGCTCTGAGATGGGCACTTTGTTAAAAAACAAAACCAATCCTGACGGAGGTGTTGTCTTCGCTTATCACGTTGCAGATCCTGAAAGATATGGTGTTGTAGAATTTGACAAAAACTTAAAGGCCGTTTCTATTGAAGAAAAACCTACTCATCCAAAATCAAATTACGCTGTTCCCGGACTGTATTTTTACGATAATGAAGTGGTAGAAATCGCTAAAAACATACAACCTTCCCCAAGAGGCGAACTGGAAATCACCGACATCAACAATGTCTATTTACAGAAAGGCAAATTGGAAGTTGGAGTTCTTGACAGAGGAACTGCTTGGTTAGACACAGGAACTTTTGATTCTCTAAACGACGCTTCAGAATTTGTAAGGGTCATTGAAAAAAGACAAGATTTCAAAATAGGATGCATCGAAGAGATTGCTTTCAGAAACGGATTCATCAATGAAGAAAAACTGCTTGAAACTGCTCTAAAATATGGAAAAAGCGGGTACGGTGAATATTTGAAAAAACTTGTTCTTTAAATTTAATTTATATATTTGCTAACTTGTAGTTTTGATTGATAATATTCATTGTAAAGAATTTTGTAATTGATTACCTTCAGAATTGCAGCTATTTAAATTCGCAGCATATCAGCTATAATAAAATTTCAATCAAGATTTTAGCATTTTTATTTAGCGTATTCTGTTTTGGATGTTAAATAAAAGTTAATGAACAAACCCACCTATTTCAATTTAGATAAAATCGGAAGCTCTTCTTTAGGATTCATCACTGTTGCCGAGAGCCTTAAGAATGTTCCTTTCGAAGTGAAGCGTGTATATTGGACGTATTACACACCACAAGATGTTATACGAGGAGGCCATGCACACAAAAATCTGGAACAATTGATCTTTGCTGTAGCAGGAACTATTCGTTTCAATACAGAAGATCAGGATGGAAATAAAGAAGAATTTATTTTAGATTCCCCATCGGTAGGTCTTTACCTTCCGAAATTAATCTGGAGAGATATCAAATTTTCTCACAATGCAGTACTCCTATGTCTTGCTTCTGAGCTTTACGATGAAAATGATTATTTCAGAGATTTTCAAGATTATAAAAATTTCAAACCATGATTCATCCCTTAGCTGATATTCAATCAAAAAACATTGGCGAAGGAACATCCATCTGGCAGTTTTGCGTTATTTTAAAAAATGCAAAAATTGGCAGAAACTGTAACATTAACTGCCATGTACTTATTGAAAACGAAGCCATTATAGGCGACAACGTTACCATTAAGCCAGGAGTTCAGATATGGGACGGTGTTACTCTTGAGAACAATGTTTTCATTGGCCCGAACGTTACGTTCACCAACGACTTATTTCCAAAATCTAAAAACATCCACTTTGTTTTAAAAAATACTCTGGTAAAAAAAGGAGCATCAATTGGCGCAAATGCTACTCTTCTAGCGGGTATAACTATTGGTGAGAACTCACTCATAGGCGCCGGAAGTGTGGTCACTAAAGATGTTCCGGATAATGAAATATGGGTAGGAAATCCTGCCAAATTTTTAAAGAAAAATAACCATGATTAAATTTCTAGATCTTCAAAAAATCAATTTGCAGTACCAGCAGGAAATTGAAGAGCAACTGCTTGATGTTTTCCGATCAGGTTGGTATCTATTAGGCGAAAAAGTAAAAACATTTGAAGAAAATCTGTCAAAATATATCGGTAGCACTCATGCCATAGGTGTTGCTAACGGCTTAGATGCGTTACGCCTTATCCTTCGTGCATATATTGAAATGGGAACCATGTCGCCTGGCGACGAAGTGATTGTTCCTTCAAACACCTACATTGCTTCCATTCTCGCTATTTCAGATAACGGATTAATTCCTGTAATGGTAGAGCCTGAATTTGAAACATATAATATTGACATTTCAAAAATTGAAGAAAAAATCACTGCTAAAACCAAGGCGGTGATGATTGTGCATTTGCAGGGAAGAATTATATTTTCAGAAAAGCTAACTGATCTTGCAAAAAAACACAGTTTAAAAATTGTTGAGGATAATGCACAAGCCATAGGTGCAGAATTTAAAGGCAGAAAGTCAGGAAACTTGGGAGACGCAGCTGGATTTAGTTTTTATCCCGGTAAAAATCTTGGTGCCCTGGGTGATGCCGGTGCTGTAACAACGAACGATGCTGAGCTTGCTCAAACGATAAGAACATTGGCCAACTACGGATCCGGACAAAAATATGTCAACATCTACAAAGGACTTAACTCAAGATTAGACGAAATTCAGGCCGCTGTTTTAGATGTAAAATTAAAATACATCGATCAAGAAAATACGAGAAGACGAGAAATCGCAAAGAAATACAATACAGAAATAAATAACCCTCTGATTATTCTGCCTGAACATCCTGAAAATGAACAGGAACACGTGTGGCACGTATATGTCATCCGAACATCAAAAAGAGATTCACTTCAACAGTATCTTAATGAAAACGGTATACAAACCATTATTCATTATCCTATTCCCCCACACCATCAAGAGGCTTATAAAGAGTTTTCAAATCTTTCTTTTCCTATTTCAGAAAAGATTCACAACGAGGTATTAAGCTTGCCCATAAGCCCTGTCATGGAAATAGAGGAAGTTGAAAAAATTATTCAATGTATCAATCAATTTCAGTAAGAAAGTCTAAATACATACTTCTCCAAGCAACACAGTCTGCTCTCTTTACATTTGATTAGCAGTCTGATGATAATCATTTAATTATTAAAACTAAATATGATCAAGTTTAATAAAGATTATTTCGAATCGCGGGTTCGCATCGCAGAAAGACTTTTTGAAGAGAATCTTTACGAAGATTGTATCAATTACATGGAAAAAACTGCATTTTTTGGATGGCATAATTTTTCAGGTTATTATAAAAGTGAGAAACTGGAAATTCTTCTCTCAAAAATTCAAGAAAAAGTATTACCAGAAATCAGTATTAAAAAAAGCGAAAAAAAAAGCAATACAATACTCCACATCGCATCCGAATTATACACAGAGGGTGGTCATTCTAAACTTCTCTACACCTGGATTAAAAATGATCAGTCAAAAAAGCACAGCATTCTCTGTACAAGACAATCTGTGAAAGAAATTGAAGATGTAACTGCATATTATCTCAAAAATTCATCAGACTTAGATCATCTCAGCGTACATGCATCGTCTAAAATAGAATCTGCAAAACTTTTGCAAAACGAGGTTCAAAAAGATTATGACATCATCATGCTCCATGTTCATCCGGATGAGACCATACCAAGTATTGTTTTTTCTCAGAAATCAATAGCGACACCCGTTTGCCTGGTCAATCATGCAGACCATACCTTTTGGCTGGGTACATCTATTGCAGATCTTGTATTGCAGATCAGGGAATCGAATATTGTACTAGACTCCCAAAGACGCGGAATACCGGTAGAACGACAAGTTTTTCTTCCAATTCCTATAGAAAATCTGCTGACCGAAAATAATGATGCTACAAAAAAGAACGACCAGATTTTGCAGCTTTTAAGCACCGGCACACCTTATAAATACAACCCCAATTCCTCCTATAACTTCCTGAAAGAAGCCTACAGAATTGTTGAAGAAAATCCGAACGTTATTTTTAATGTTGTAGGAATAGATCAAGAGTCAGATTATGGTAAAGAATACCGACATGAAAGACTTGTGTTGCACGGAATTATCCCTGCACAAGCATTAGCAGAAATAGAAAAAAATACAGCTATTTATGTAGAAGGCTTTCCTATGGCATCCTTCACAGCGCTTTTGCAAGCAGCTCTGCAGAACATTCCATTTGCACTCCATTACAATCCGCTGCCTTTGTTCAAACTGTTTAGTGACCGTATTGATGATGGAATTGTATATCCTGACAATTTAGAAGAATGGCATCAGAATGTGAAAAATCTGATTAGAGATCAACAATACAGAAATAATATCGGTAAAAGACAGCATCAGTATATTCTCAACAATTTTAGCATTAAAGTATGGAAGTCTCGAGTGAAAGAAATTTACCTTCTCACAGAAAAAGTCAACCATTCTTTTCACCCACCCTCAAAAGACACCTATTATGACGGGGATAATGAAAAACTACTTGCTGCTTTAGACAACCGTACATTGCCTCATTTCAGTTTTACACAAAAGCTTTCTTTAGGCGGAAAATATTTTGTTTACCAGATGTCAAAACATAAAAACCCTTATGCACTTTATCTGAACCCAACTAAAGTATTTAAATATTTTATTTTTAAAAAATAGATTCAGACAGTTATTTGTTAATAAAGTAACTATCCCATTCCAAAACATTATTTTCTGAAATCTCATAACCTATCAGCAAAGATTATTTAAAAAACCTACCTTCGAATCTGTAATTAAATTCAGATTGTTCATATTAAAATTATTGTGATGTCTCAAAACACTCGAAAAAAACTAGCCATTGTAATTCCTTACTACAAAATTGATTTCTTTGAAGAAACCATTAAGTCAGTAGCAGCACAGAGCAACAGAGATTTCGCCCTTTACATCGGGAATGATAAGAGCCAGAACGACCCGCTTCCTATTATCGGCAAATATCTTCAAGAAGAAGATTATCATTATTTCAACTATACCGATAATCTGGGTGGTGAAAATCCCGCATTACAGTGGGAAAGAATTCTGAATGAAATCAATGAAGAATGGTTTCAGGTATTGGGTGATGACGATATCATTGCAGATAATTTTGTTCAGGAATTTTACAACAGTCTTCCTTTTCTTGAAGAAAAACAGATAAACTCCATCAAATTTGTTCACGAGTGGATTGACGAAAACAATGAAACTTTAGAAGTATGTGATTACCATACCGACATTCTGGATTCTATAGATTTCGTAGTGAGAAAGTATCGCGGCGAAATAAAAAGCAGTCTCTCTGAAAATATATTTAAGACCAAAATGTATCGCCAATACGGTTTCGAGAAAATACCATTAGCTTGGGGGTGTGATGAGATTGCGATCCTTACTTTTGCAGATTACAAAAAAATATTTTATAACCGCAACACAAAAGTAGGAGTCAGAATATCGGCTCAAAGTATCTCCGGAAATGAAGAACTAGATGGCAAGAAAGAGTACGCCAAAAACATTTTCCGTGAAAAACTGCTTATCAGGCATTCTGCTCACTTCCCGAAGGTTTTTGTCAAGCATCTGATCAGAGAATACCTTGCATACTGTAAAGAATTCAAAACAAAGGCAAATAATCAGGTTGTTTTTTCAACATTTACAAAAATGGGAATCTTCCGCTCCATGAAATTTCTTTTCACCATCTTTTCTATCAATAAGGCCTGAAAGTAAAATTCAGGCAATCCATTTATATTCTCTAATCGATTAAAACCTATTAACAAAGTTCCTCTCTACTTTATTTTTTAATATATTTGCTGCATAAAACACAACAAAAGGCATGAGCACTACAATTGCCTTGCCATATGATTATCAATAATTTATTTTAAATTTGTAAAAAATTCCCTTGAAAACCGTAGTATACACATCTGATAAGAAAACCCATTTTTTCCAAGAGCTGAAAGCCATATATCATGACACCAAGTCATCTAATTTTTTGGCTTACCAAATGGCTAAACGAGATTTACAATCTCAATACCGACAATCATTTTTAGGATTTTTTTGGGCATTTATGCCAATCATCACCAATTCTTTGGTGTGGATATTTCTAAGCAGCTCAGGAACGGTAAACGTCAATGCTGATCAAAGTATTCCGTACATTGCCTTCGTAGTGATAGGAACAACACTTTGGAGTATTTTTAATGAAACGCTTTTCATCCCCATTACATCTGTAAACGGTGCGAGAAGTTTGCTTTCAAAAATCAATTTCCCCAAAGAAGCACTTATCATGTCTGGCATTTACAAAATGATCTTCAATCTTATCCTGAAGCTTATTTTGATAGCCGGAATCCTTGTGATTTATGGCATTAATCCCGGAATAGGAATTCTTTACTTTCCCATAATTTTAGTAGTAATTATTGTATTCTCATTAAGCTTAGGCTTACTGTTTACACCAATCGGACTTATTTATACGGACATTAATAAGATTGTCTCTGCTGCCGTTTCATTTATGATGTACATTACACCTGTCGTTTATGCAGTACCTAAGCAAGGGCTTTTTAAAAAACTTTTTGAACTTAACCCTCTCACTTTTCTTTTTAATGATGCAAGAAGCAGTCTAACCAATATGAATCTTGAAAATATTACTTTTTCAGTGGTATTGGCAGGCCTTAGTTTTATCGTGATGCTCGTGGGAATGGTTATTTTCAGAAAATCAATGCCCATAATAATTGAAAAAATCGGAGGATAAGATGAAGAACGAAGAAAAAGAAATTTTAGTGTCGGTACAGAATGTTTCCAAGAAGTTTTCAATGGACTTGAGATCGTCGTTAAAATATGGAGCACTAGATATCATTAAAAGTACTTTAGGTATAAAAATTAATAAAGATTTAAGACCAAAAGAGTTTTGGGCGGTAAAAGATATAAGTTTTAAGCTTCGAAGAGGCGAATGCATAGGATTAATTGGCCATAACGGCGCCGGTAAAAGTACTTTGCTTAAAATATTAAACGGTCTTTATGCTCCTGATAAGGGTCAGATCGTTATGAAAGGAAAGATAGGTGCTCTTATTGAATTGGGAGCAGGTTTCAACCCTATTCTTACAGGAAGAGAAAATATTTACAACAATGCTTCTATTTTAGGTTTTACTAGGAAAGAAATTGAGGACAAATTAGATTCTATTGTGGAGTTTTCAGAGATTGGGGAATTCATAGATATGCCCATACAAAATTACTCTTCCGGTATGAAAGTGAGGCTTGGTTTTGCGATTGCAGCACATCTTGAACCCGATATATTGATTATTGATGAGGTTCTTGCAGTTGGTGATTTGGGATTTGTACTGAAATGCTTTAACAAAATAGATGAGCTTTTACCTAATACTGCAGTTATATTTGTATCGCACAGTATGCCAATGGTTTCAAGAATTTGTAATGAAATCATTTTGATGGATCATGGAAAGGTAGAATATTACGGAAATGAAATTGGTAAGGGTGTTCAATTATACTATAACAAGTTTTCAAACAATACAGAAAACACTGTTTTTGATGATGGAACATTTGAGCTAGTTTCAAAGGAAAGTAATCTGATAAATAATACAGTGCATCGAAATAGTGATTTCCAGTTAACCTTTGTATTCAAAATAAAAAAGGAAATAAAAACCATACCTACTCTTTATTTAGAGATTAAAGACAAGGAGCAAAGACCTATAGCAGGAGTTTATGTAAAGGAAGAAAAGAAGTTCACTACAGAAAAAAGCCTCCTAACATACATTGTAACAATCAAGAATCCATTATTTACTTTAGGTAAATATATTGCAGACCTTAGTATCTATGATGTTTCACCACTCCTTCGAATCAACAACATTTTAGAATTTGTTGTAAAAGGTGAAGAAGAACAATGGATTCCAATTGAATTGGAGTCTGAAAGTACAACAATTTTAAACTAAATCGAATGATTCCTGTAACACAACCCTTTCTTCCTCCCAAAGAAGAATACGAAAAATACTTAGATGGTATTTGGACAAGGAAATGGCTTACCAACATGGGGCCATTAGCAAGTCAACTTGAGATGGAACTAAAAGACCATCTGAAAGTTTCCCATTTACTTTTTGTATCAAATGGAACTGTTGCTTTGCAAATGGCCATCAAAGCTCTCGATTTAAAAGGAGAAATTATCACCACTCCATTTTCTTTCGTGGCTACAACCAGCTGTATTGTCTGGGAAAATTGTAAACCCATATTTGTAGATATTGATAAAAATTCTTTAAATATTGATGCTGCAAAAATTGAAGCAGCGATTACCGAAAAAACCTCAGCAATTTTAGCCACACACGTATACGGAAATCCTTGTGATGTAGAAACAATTGAAAAAATTGCAAAAAAGCATAATCTTAAAGTAATTTATGATGCTGCCCATGCTTTTGGAGTAGAAGTTAAAGGAAAATCAATTTTTGAATATGGGGACATTTCTACTTGTTCATTACATGCAACCAAGCTCTACCATTCTACAGAAGGTGGCTTGCTTATTACTAAGAATCCTGAATTACTAAAAAAATTAGCATATATACGGAACTTCGGAATTTCAAGTTATGATACTTTTGCTGAGTTGGGATTGAATGGTAAGAATTCAGAATTTCATGCTGCAATGGGGCTGGCAAACTTAAAATACATTGATAAAATTCATAAAAAAAGAAAAGAGCTTTCTGAACTATATGATAAGAGGCTTTCAACTCTCCGTGCTCTCAATCCTGTTTGGAGCACCATTTCAAATAAAAACTATGCATACTACACAATTGTAGTTGAAACAGAGGAATTACTTTTAAAACTAAAAACAGAACTAGACAAGCATCAAATATTTACCAGAAGATATTTTTATCCTAGTTTGGCCTCTTCTCTACCATACCTTCCTACGCAAGAGATGCCAATAACCGAAGACATTTCCAAAAGAGTATTATGTTTGCCACTCTATTTTGATTTGACATTTGAAGAAGTAGAGTATATTTCGAGGATAATTCTTAGAATTCAAAATAATTAGTAATATGAAAATCGCAATAATGCAACCCTATATATTCCCCTATATTGGCTATTTTCAACTAATAAAAGAAGTAGATTTATTTGTGGTTTTTGATGATGTAAACTTTATAAAAAAAGGCTGGATAAACAGAAATAATTTCCTTTCAAACGGAAACTTGCAGAGGTTTACTATACCACTAAAAAACGTGAGCCAAAACAAACTTATTTGTGAGACCTATATTGATGAAGAAAGTGGATGGAAAGAAAGTCTTCTTAAGACAATACTACATAACTATAAAAATGCTCCTTTTTACGAATCGATTTTTTCCCTTTTGCAAAAGATTTTAATCGACACCACGTCCAATATTGCTACATTTAATTACCACTCTATTATTGAAATATCTAAATATTTAAAACTTGATACTGAATTTATTCTGTCATCTGAGATCGAAAAAGATTTATCAAAGAAAGGCAGTGACAAGATTTTAGACATTTGCAAAAGATTAGGTGCTAAAGAATATATTAACGCAATTGGTGGTGTTGAACTATATTCAAAAGATCTTTTCACTGAAGAGAATATTGATTTGAAATTTTTAAAACCTCATTCTGTTCAGTATAAACAGTTCGAAAATGATTTTGTACCTTGGTTATCTATTATCGATATTCTGATGTTTAACTCGATAGAAGATTCCGTCAAATTATTAAATGAATATACATTAATATGAAAAAAAACTATAAAGAAATTGTTGACCACTACGAACAATGTCTCATCGCACATGGTGACAATCATTTAGGAGTTGACTGGCCTAATGAAGATGATGCTCTGAAAAGATATAAGATAATGCTGGAAATTGTTAAGGATAAAAAAGTTTCTAGCACACTTTTAGATTTCGGATGTGGCACAGGACATTTATTACAATATATTATTGATAATCAAATCGAAAACTTAAATTACTCTGGTCTTGACATTTCTCCTCTCTTCGTAGAAACTGCCAGCTCAAAATTTCCCGAAGCGACTTTCTATCAAACAGACATCCTTGAAGACAATAGTGCCCTTCCATCTTTCGACTATATTATTCTTAACGGCGTTTTCACAGAAAAAAGAGAACTTTCTCAAGATGAAATGTGGGACTATTTTTGCCTAATGATCAGCAAAGTGTTCGATAAATGCAATACAGGAATTGCATTTAACGTAATGTCGAAAAATGTAGATTGGGAACGTGATGATTTATTCCATTTATCTTTAGATACATTAACAAAATTTCTATGTGAAAAATTATCCAGAAATTTTATAATTAGAAATGATTATGGACTATACGAGTATACTGTTTATCTATTAAAATAATGATATGGCGAAAATTATAATATTTGGAATACAAGATTTTGCAGAACTTGCACATTATTATTTAGAAAAAGATTCAGATCATGAAGTTGTAGCATTCTGTGTAAACAAAGAATACATTCCTTCTGAAAACAATTTTAGAGGATTGCCAGTTGTTTCATTTGAAGATGTTGAAAAAAACTTTCCTCCCGCTGATTATCAGTTTTTTGCACCTATGTCACCGCAGAAAATGAACCGACTACGAGAAAAAATTTATAATGATGTAAAAAGTAAAGGTTATAAATTGATCTCTTACATCAGTTCTAAAGCTACTTTATTTGATAATGAGATCGGTGACAACTGTTTTATCTTAGAAAATAATACAATACAGCCATTTACCAAGATTGGCAATAATGTTATTCTTTGGAGCGGTAATCATATCGGACATCACAGTACTATTGAAGATCATGTTATGTTTACTTCTCAGGTTGTTTTATCAGGTCATTGCACCGTTAAAAGCTATAGTACTTTAGGAGTAAATGCCACCATAAGAGATGGAATTATTATTGGTGAAGGAACATTTGTTGCCATGGCGGCAAGTGTTATCAAAAACACAGATGAATGGGGCTTCTATAAAGGAAACCCTGCGACTAAAGCCGAGAAATCATCTAAAGATTTATAATATGTGGATTAAAAAAGGGCTTCTATTTGAGGTTAAAAATCATATCACTGATCAAATTAAAAGTCACGGAGCAATTCCTTTTGCATTGCATCTTGAAGAAGATTATTTCAGAGTTTATTTCAGTTCAAGAAACGAATATGGAAAATCATTGCCATACTATATCGATTGTATTGTGAAAGACGGTATCATTGAATTAAAGGGAAGGGTCATCGGTCCGATATTAGAACTCGGCAGTTTAGGGACTTTTGATGATTCCGGGATAATGCCGTCATCACTTATAAGAAAAGATGATAAAATTTTCATGTATTATATTGGATGGAATCCACAAATAACCGTTTCATATAGACTGTCCATAGGCTTAGCTGTCAGCAATGACAACGGAGAGACATTTCAACGAATCTCAGATGGCCCCATATGTGACAGAAGCAAAGAAGAACCATATTTTAACACTGCTCCATACGTAATTATTGATAATAATGTTTGGAAAATGTGGTATATATCCTGCACTGGATGGGAGATTATAAACGATTACCCTGAGCCATCATATCATGTAAAGTATGCCGATTCTCAAGACGGAATTACTTGGGACAGAAGAGGAATAATCTGTTTGGATTATGATGATATCGCAAAAGCTATCGGAAGACCCTGTGTTTATAAGGTGGATGATAAGTTTGAAATGTTTTTTTCATATCGTGATACAAACGATTACAGACAGATAAAAGGTAAAGGATACAAAATAGGATTTGCAAATTCTGATGAAGGACTCGTATGGACCAAACAGTATGAACACACTGGTATTTGTCTATCTAATGATGGATGGGACAGTAATATGATGGAGTATTGCCATGTTTTTGAGCACAAGGGGATTCAATATATGATTTACAACGGAAATGATTTTGGAAAAGATGGATTTGGATATGCAATTAGAGGATGAGAGTCTTGTCGTAGCTGTCTATATGATTACTTATAATCAAGATAAGTATATTGAAAAGGCTATTGAGTCTGTAATTAATCAGAAAACAAATTTCAAATTTAAATTATTTGTTGGGGAAGATTGCTCTACAGACAATACGAGAGAAATCTGTCTTAAATTGGCTGAAAAATATCCTGAAAAAATTCATCTTGTTATAATGCAGCGCAATATTGGTGCTTCATTAAATGCCAAAAACATTTTTCACCTTTGTTTTAACTCATTTGCAAAATATATTGCGCTTATCGAAGGTGATGATTATTGGACAGATCCTCTGAAACTTCAAAGGCAAGTTGATTTTTTAGAACAAAATGAAGATTATAGCATTTGTTTTCATAATGTTGATGAGGTAGATGAACATGGAGAAAAATTAGATGAGAGACTTGTTATTTCTGATCATATTGAAAAGACTTACTCCATTGAAGATTTAGCGGAAGGAAATTTCATTCATACAGCATCCGTCCTTTTTAGAAGAAATTTTAATGAGTTGCCTTCTTGGTTTTTCACTTCTCCCGCAGGAGATTACCCTTTACATATTATGAATGCGTCGTATGGTCTTATAAAATATTTTCCAGAAAAAATGGCAGCATATAGAATTGGACAAGGGGTTTGGAGCTCTCAAACAAGACAGGTACAATTTGTCAATACCATTTTTGTTATCAAACTGATGATAGCAAACCTCAAGTTAAGTAATCAAGTAATAAAGAACTTCGACAACCAAATTTCTAGACTGCTTTTACATATAAAAGATATAGTATCTCCATTAGATATTCCATCAAAAAGTCCCGAAAACGCTGCTTATAACCTTTCATTTAAAAAGCTAATCATTATCTTGTTAAAAAAAATAAGATATTCTTTTTAATTAGATTACTAAAGACTATAAATTTGAAAATGAATGTGAAAAAAATACTTTTCGTATTACACGAGGCTACAAGATCTGGCGCACCTATTCTTCTTCTTGAAGTGTTAAAAGATATTCAGAGTAAGCAAAAGTATGAAGTAGATTTACTAATTCTATTGAATGGTACAATGGCTAAAGATTTTATTGATGTTGTGCCTACAACTGTAAATATTAAATATTTTCACCCCCGAAAAAATCTAATAGAAAAAATAACAAGCCGCTTTTTTGTACAAACCCAAACCCTTACTCAAGAAGACTTGTACAATACCGCCGTTGAAAAATTATCTGCGAAAAAATACGATTGTGTTTTTGGTATGACAGTCGCTACGTTGAATATTTTAGAAAAATTCAAAG
This sequence comes from Chryseobacterium aahli, assembly GCF_022699665.1. Lineage (GTDB taxonomy): Bacteria > Bacteroidota > Bacteroidia > Flavobacteriales > Weeksellaceae > Chryseobacterium > Chryseobacterium aahli. The sequence goes on from NZ_JALDNB010000007.1 coordinate 162,984, forward strand.
CCAGAGGTTTAAAAACAATTTTGTACACCCATGAACTTCAGTTTGCATTAGAAAGTTTTTATGAAGCTTCTGAATTGTCTGACAAAATTTTATCTGTGGATAATATCTTAGCAGGCTCTCAATCGGTAAAGGATTTTCTAATTCAAAATTATAAAATCTCTACAAGTAAAATCAATGTAGCATACTCGTTTATATCTAAAGATAACGAAATAAAAACTAAAGCATCAGAATTAAGACAACAGTACAATATTCCTGACGAAACATTCATTTTAGGAACCTTAAGTACTCAAGAATTAAGAAAAGGCAGCGAAATAATACCCCTAATAGCAAAAAAAATAAAGCAAAAATCTGCACACATTAAATTTAAGATTTTTAACATTGGGGGGAACAATCAAAACCCTTTTGTCAGATTTGCAAAAATAGATGCTCAAAAATTAAAGGTGGACGAGGATATTATTTTTATTGAAAATACGAAAATCCCGAATGACTATATGAACATGTTCGACTGCTTCTTACTTCCTTCAAGAGAAGATCCTTTTCCCCTAGTAATGCATTTAGCTGCAGAGTTTAACAAACCAATTATTGGCTTTAAACGCTCTGGTGGTGCAGAAGAATTTTTGAATGGTACTAACTTGCTTGCAGATTATTTAGATATTGATCAATTTGCAGATATAATAATAAAAACCCACGAAGATAAAATATTCCGTGAAAAATCGTTATTAAAAATTAAAGAAAATGTTCATAAATTTTCAAAAGAAAATTCTATGGCAGTAATCTATAAAGTAATCGACAATATATAATGATTTCCATTATTGTCTCATCATATCAGCCCCACTATTATACTGCACTTGAACAAAACATTGCAGCCACCTGCGGCGTGGAATATGAGCTGATCAAAATAGATAATCTCGGTTTGATGGGGCTCTGCCAAGCTTACAATAAAGGAGCAGAGAAAGCAAAATATGAATATCTATTGTTTTTGCATGAAGATGTGAATCTACTTACAGTAAATTGGGGAAAATTAATTATCTCACAACTTTCTGAATCTGACACAGGCCTGATAGGTGTTGCCGGAGGAACTTACGTTCCTGCAGTACCATATGGCTGGTTTACTACTCTTAAAAATGCAAGAATCAACATTCTTCAACATAAAAAAGACGGAACCAAAACGTTAGAAAAAACTTTTGATGCATCAAAAGAAAAAGTAATTCCTGTAGATGGTGTTTTTTTAGGTATGAGGAAATCAATATTCAATAAATTTAAATTTGATGAAAATCTTAAAGGATACCATGGCTACGACACAGAAATAAGCCTTCGTGTCTCAACACAATATCAAAACTATGTGACATCAGAAATTCTTTTAGAACATTATTCTAAAGGAAACCCTGACCAAAAATGGCTAGAAAGCAACATTTACATTAGAAAGAAGCTTGGTAGTAGTTTTAATGTTAAAATAAATAGAGATTTAGAATATCAGATGTACGAAAGATTCGTTCGTGATTATTTCAAATCCTATCCTAAAAATTTTTTAACGGTCATTAAAGTTTTAAAGTTTTTTCCATTTTTTAAAATAGGCCGCAGAAAATATTTACCACTTCTTAAATTTACTATTTCACAATAATGAATCGTCTCGCCATTGTCATCCCCTACTACAAAATAGATTTCTTTGAAGAAACACTACAATCTGTTGCTGCACAAAGTAACACAGATTTTGTGCTGTATATTGGCAATGATGCAAGCCCCGACAATCCGTTACCTCTTATCGAAAAATATTTGAGTGATTTTTCTTATTTATATTTTGATTACAATGATAATTTAGGTGGGAAAAACCTTGCTTTGCAGTGGGAAAGAATCTTAGCTCATGTAAAGGAAGACTGGTTTCAGATTTTAGGTGATGATGATATTATTTCTGAAAACTTCGTAGCTGAATTTTACAAAAATCTACCCAAAGTACAATCTGAAAACATCTCTGCCATTAAGTTTTCACACGAAATTGTAGATGAAAATAAAACCATTTTACATACCATTACAACTGACGAAACTATAATTCCTGCACCAGAATTATTTAAAAGAAAATATAAAGGTTTAATGCCAAGCAGCTTGTCTGAAAACATTTTTGCACTTTCGGCTTATAAAAAACATCATTTTCTAAAAATACCTTTTGCATGGGGAGCGGATGATTATGCTATTTTAAATTTTTCAGGATTAGATAGAGTCTTTTACATATCAGATGCAAAAGTTACGGTAAGGATATCAACATCAAGCATATCGGGTGACTTATCTTTACAAAGTAAAAAAGATTTAGGTTACCATATTATGCGTGAAACAGTTCTGAATAAGTATTCACAATATTTTGACAAAAGCTTCCTGATCAGAATGCTGAATGACCACCTTAGGTTCTGTGAGAAAAATCTGGTAAAACCTCATCTCAGACTTTTCAGCATCCTTCTGAAAAGAGGTTATCCGAAAAGATTTTTGGATATGACCAAAGTTGTTTGGTCGATCAACAAAAAAATAAAACATTCCAAAGGATGATTACAAAACGTAGACTCATGCTGCATTTAGATACGCTTTATCTCAAATTTCTGATGAAGTTTGATGGTACAGTACGTCACCAGATGCAGGATCACAAAAGTATTCCGGTTATCATCATCAATTTTAATCAGCTCTTCTATCTAAGACAACTTATTGATTTTCTGATTAAAAGAGAATTTAAAAACATCATCATTATCGATAACGCATCTACCTATCAACCGCTGTTAGATTATTATACAGAAATTCAGGACGCTGTAACCGTTGAAAAACTGAATACTAACTTTGGGCATGATGTGTTTTTTAAAAACAAAGACCTCCAGCGTAAATACGGAAAAGGATTTTATTTTCTTACCGACTCAGATATTGTTCCCAATGAGAATTTGCCGAAAGATTTCGAGACTATTATGCTCAATTATCTGTTTAAATATTATAAGAAAATCAATAAGATAGGATTTGCGATCGATACTCAGGATATTCCTGGTTATTATCCGTTAAAGGAAAAAGTGCAGGCTTGGGAAAAACGTTTTTGGGAGGACGAACTTGAAAAAAACATTTATTTTGCATTCATAGATACTACTTTCGCACTGTATAAACCCAAATATCCTAAAACTATTTTTAATTTATTTAAATTTATGACGGCAATCAGGATAGCGGGAGATTTCACTTGTAATCATGGCGGCTGGTATCTCAATCCCAATGCACTTACAGAAGAAAATCTTTTTTATATAAAAACGGCCAATCAATCTTCTTCATGGAAAATTGATGAAAAAGGCAATCACACATCTGAAGAATATGATCACTTGCTAAAATAACAGTATGCTCTCAATCATTATCTCATCATATCAACCCCACTACTACAATCAGTTGGTAAAAAACATCACCGAGACTATTGGTGATGGCTTTTTGTATGAGATCATCAAGATATGGAATCCTAATCTGATGAGCATCACAAAAGCTTATAATGATGGAGCAGAAAAATCGCAGTATGACCACCTTTTATTTTTGCATGAAGATTTAATTTTTCATACTCAAAACTGGGGGAATGTTTTAGCACAACATCTTTCTGACGATAAAACAGGAATCATCGGTGTGGCAGGATCATCGTATGTACCTCATGCACCGAGCAGCTGGACAGTATCTGAAAAATATAATTTCTTCCATCTTTTGCAGGGCAACAAAAACAATAATGAATATATAAGTCAGTTTAAAACTCCACAAAAAAGAAATCCTGTCTTTGCAGTCGACGGAGTTTTTTTGGCCATTAAAAAAGAAAATTATATCCCATTTAAATTTAATCAAAATCTCATAGGTTTTCATGGGTATGATTTAGATTTCAGTTTGAGAGTCTCAGAGAAATTTCAAAATTTTGTCGTTGATGATATTCTTATTCAACACTTCTCAAAAGGAAATCAAGATAAAAATTGGCTCAATGCTACCATTAAAGTAAGAGAAAACCTGAATATCAAATTTAATCAGACAATAAATTCTGAAACAGAAAGGAATGTGTTTGATGGGTTTTTGTATCGATATTTTAAATTTTATCCGATTAATTTAAAGAATATTTTATTTTCACTTCAATTTTATCCTTTCAAACATCTTAAATTTGCACAACACTTATTTTTGATGAAAAAATATTATCAATTGATAAGGTATTCAAAAGACATTAATAAAAAACACAGATGATCATAGGAAACGGACTTATCGCCAAAGCCCTCAAAAGCATCGATTCGGAAGACATTTTGTTTTTCGCATCGGGTGTTTCTAATTCTTTGGAAATAAGAGATTTTGAATTTGAAAGAGAGCTTAATCTCTTAAAAAATACTATTGCAAACCATCCCGAGAAAACCTTTGTCTATTTCTCCACTTGCAGTATCTATGATTCTTCCAAAAACAACAGTCATTATGTTCTGCACAAGCTTAAAATGGAACAGATCATCGCAGATTCATGTGATCAATATTATATTTTAAGGGTTAGTAATGCCGTGGGAAAAGGTGGAAACCCAAACCTTCTTGTGAACTATCTTGTCCGGGCTATAGAAAGTGAAACAAAAATTACGGTTCACGCTAAAGCAACAAGAAATCTGATCGACGTGAGTGACGTGAGTACCATTACCAAAGAGATTGTAGAGAATTTCAGTCCCAATCAGATCATCAATTTGGCTTATCTTCAGAATTTCTCTATCATAGAGATAACAGAGACCATTTCTGATGTTTTACAGATTGAACCTATTGTACATTTACAGAATGAAGGCTCTGGCTACGAGATAGAAGTATCTAAAATTGAGAGTTATTTTAAAAGAAACAATCTCAACGATAAAGAGGAGTACCTGAGAAATTTAATTTCAAAATATTACCAAAAATAAGATATGCCGAAAGCCACTGTCATTATCGTCACTTACAATGCCATGAAATGGGCTGAAAGATGTTTCAACAGTTTGAGACAGTCTTCTGTTCCGCTTGATTGTATAGTGATTGACAATGGCTCTACAGACGGCAGTCAGGGATTTATTAAAAACAGGTTCCCCGAAGTTGAGTTTATACAATCACCTAAAAACTTAGGTTTCGGGAAAGCAAACAATATCGGGATTGAAAAAGCTTATAAAAACGGAGCCGATTTTTTTTACCTGATGAATCAGGATGCATGGTTGTACGAAAATAGTATTCAGAAACTTTTAGAGGTATTTGAAAGCCATTCAAAACAAGAAGAAATTGGCATTCTGAGCCCGATGCATATTGACGGAAGCGAAAAACTGCTTGATATTTTTCTCGACAAATATATCGCCACTAATTTTGAGAAGACCCGGTTGATCTCTGATCTTTATTTTCAAAATATGAAGCCATTTTATGAACTCAGCTTCATTAATGCAGCACATTGGCTTTTGCCAAGAAATACCGTAGAAACCATTGGCGGATTCAACCCTTACTTTTTCCACTACGGTGAAGATGTAGAGTATGCCAACCGAGTACATTTCCATAAGAAAAAAATATTGCTGGTGCCTGAAAGTAAGGTCGTACATGATGGTAAACAAATATTAAGCAAAGTAGATTATGTAAAATATCCAGATCTTGGTGTAGAAACCAAAATGATGAACCCCAACCTTCCAAATGCCATACTTCTTGAGAAAAAATCTCTGCGACAAAGCATGCTTAAAAATATGTTTACGGGAAACCGGGGCAGATACAGAATACTTCAGGAAAAATACCGTAAGATTGTGAAAGATGAAAAAACACTGACCGAATTGCGAAATCAAGTAAAAGAAGTTGGATTAACCTTTCTGAATGTGTAAATTTGAAACTTCAGGACTAAAGAAAAACACAAATAAACATGTGCGGAATAGCAGGAATCATTACACCTAACGCCAAAAATTATAATCGTGAAATACAGAATATGACCGATGCTATTGCGCATCGTGGTCCCGATTCTGCTCATCATGAATATTATGAAAATGCCGCATTAGGCCATCGCCGCCTTTCCATCATCGATCTTTCAGAAAATGGAAAACAGCCGATGTTTTCGAATACCAAAAACGAATGCATTGTTCTGAATGGTGAAATCTATGGTTTCCAATCAATCAAAAAACAACATGCCGAATATCATTACCGCGGAGGTTCGGATACGGAAGTCATTCTGGCAATGTACCAACGCAAAAAGGAAAACCTGATTCACGATCTTCCCGGAATGTTTGCATTTGCCATCTGGGATGAAAATAAGCAACAGCTTTTTTGTGCCAGAGACCGTTTTGGTGAAAAACCATTTTACTACACCACCGGAAAAAACGGTGAATTTATTTTTGCTTCAGAAATCAAAGCCATATTAGCAAGCGGACTCGCCAATACAGAAATCAATCACGATGCACTTTCTCATTATCTGCAATATGGTTATGTGAGCACTTATCAGAGTATTTATAAAAACATTCATTCTCTCCCTCCCGCTCATCAGCTGATCTGGAAAGATGGTAAAATTGAAGTGTCAAGATATTATAGTCTTCCAAAAAAAGACCGCCAAATCAGTCTTTCTGATGCAAAAGAAGAATTTGTTTATCTCTTGAAAAACGCTGTTGAAAAACAGCTGATTGCCGATGTGGAAGTCGGAAGCTTTTTAAGTGGTGGCTTAGACTCCTCATCAATTGTTGCGATGGTCCACGAGTTTTTACCTCATCAGACTACCATCAGTTTTGGATATGATCATGAAGACAGTGAACTGAAATATGCCAGAGAAATAGCCGAAAAATACAAAACAAAACATATAGAAATCCATGAAAAAAAGGAAGATCTTGTTTCAGGAATTCTGAAAATCACCCCTTTTTTGGATGAGCCTTTTGCCGACACTTCTACTCTTCCTCAGTTTGAAATCTGTAAAGCAGCAAGAAAAAATTTAACCGTTGTGCTGTCAGGCGATGTGGGCGACGAGCTTTTTGGAGGTTACAATTTTTATAAAGTTGAAAATGAGCTTAAAAAACATTTCAGCTATCAGAATATAATCGCTCAGTTTGGGTTAAAACTTTATCAGAATCTAAAGCAGACTTCTTATATCTCACAGAAAAATGTTCAGTACAGTTCAATCTTAGATTTTCATCAAAATGACGTACGAAATTTCTTTAATGAAAATGAAAGAAGGCAATTAGGTATTAATGAAAACTATTCTCAACCTTATAGTTTTACTGCAGATGAAAATTCATTGAACGATATTATGCGTACAGATCTGGAGAAATATGTCCCGGGAAATATGCTTGTAAAATCTGATAGAATGGCAATGGCAAATTCTTTGGAAGTGCGAACGCCGTTTTTAGATATAGATTTTGCAGAATTCTGCATTCAACTTCCGGATCAGCTTAAGATCAATTCTGCGCAAGATAAAGTTATTCTCCGAGAATCGATGAATTCTTACTGGACAGAAACAATCAGGAACCGTCGTAAACAAGGCTTCGGATTAGGAATTGAAAATTGGTTTGAAGAAAAAAACCTAATGAATTTTTCTGACGATCACCTTAAAAATAAAGACCAAAGGATTTTTAAATATATTGATTTTAATGAAACCCAAAAGTTTTTAAATAAAGATCGAAAACATTGGAATCTTCTGCAACTTGCGTTGTGGGCTGAAAAAAATCATTCGTAAAACATGGAAAATATTAGTTTTCTAAACCAATCGATGATAAAGAAAATCTTTGCTTTTTTTGCATTGGTCTTAATTGGTTTTTATTTTTATTTCGGATTTCAGGAGTTTAATCTGATGAAAATCTGGAATTCATTTTACCAATCCGATTTTTACATCAATTACGAAGGAGGTTTTGTAAGAAGAGGGTTAGACGGACAAATTATCTACGAGTTCAGTAAAATCACTTCAGTGAATGCGGTGTGGATTCAGAAAACTTATAACCTTTTATTTTTCCTGATTTTTGCCGCATTGGTAGGTAATTTTATGTTGAGATACAGACCACCATTCTTCGTCGTATTTTCTACCAGCGTACTTTTGCTCTTTGTATTTTATCTGGGTCGTGGAATCAGAAAAGATCATATTTTGTTGGTTTTCTTCTTCTTATCGTGTTTTGAAATTGTAAAAAGAAAGAATAAAACAGTAGCCTTTATCACCGTCAACCTTTTATCTATCATCGCATCTCTTACTCACGAACTCTATTTTATTGTTTCGTTTTTTCCGATTGTACTGCTTCTAAAGAATTTTATATTTGAAAAGGATCAACTGTCGGAATATTTTAAGTCAGTTTTATTTCTACTTCCATCCATTTTGATTTTCCTGATTATTTTCTTCTTTGGATTAGGAAACAGTGATCAGCAAATAGCCATTCTTGCATCCTGGAAACAAATTGGTGTTGAAAATATTTTATTTAACTCAGGTATTTTTGACCGTAGTCTTTACATTTGGGAGCTTGGTTTTACCCGAAATCAATATATTTCTTTTCTAATAGCCATTATGCTTCATTTAGTTTTTATGATGATTATGATCAGTAATGATTTAAAAAACAGAAAATTAAAAATCAATTTCTACATACTTATCGGGTTGCAATATAGCGTTTTGCTTTTATTAAGCATTGTAGCCAAAGATTTTTCACGGTGGATTTTCTTGTGCAATTTTACCACTCTGATTCCTATTTACATTCTGAAAAAGAAAAGTACGTATCAGAGTTCAGAATCAGAAAGTTCATTTTTATTTTTCAAAAAAATGTATTGGATTTCCTATATTTTATTTTTCATCAATACAATGCCGCATAGCGGATGGAGTTTTAATGATTATGTGGTATATAATCCTGTGAATCTTGTGTACAAAATAATAACTGAAAAACCTATCTTTTAGTATGGCTTCAAATTCTTTACAATGGGTTCATATTTTACGGGCATTCGCTACATTTGCAGTTATCGTTTTGCACTGTACAATTGCTTCGGGTAATACATTTGATATTGAAAGTCGTTCATGGCTTACTGGAAGTTTCATCAACAGCAATGTAAGATTTTGTGTTCCGGTATTTTTGATGCTGAGTGGGGTTTTGCTGCTTGGGAAAAACTATACTTTAAAAGAATTTCTTCAGAAAAGAATGTCGAGAATTATACTGCCTTTCTTGTTTTGGAGTACTATCTATTTTTTCATGATTTTTCCGATACGCGGTACATTCACTCAAATTGGTTTCGACTATTTCAAGGCTATGAAAGGCGGAACCTGTTATCATCTTTGGTATGTCTACATGATTATTGGTGTCTATTTATTTTTGCCCATTATTAACAAATGGATTCAGAGAGCAAGTAAAAATGAAATTCTTTTTTACCTTATTATTTGGTTCGCAGTATTAATGATTGACCTCCCTGGAATTAACCGCCTTTTTACGAGAATCGACTGGCGTTATTTTTCAGGATTTTTGGGCTACCTTGTTTTAGGATATTATCTACATAAAAATATTACAGTGACAAAAAACAGATGGGTCTATGCTCTTATTTTTGTTATCGGGAATCTTTTGACTTTTGTTTTAACTTATATTACAAGCAAAGAGAGTGGTGAACTCAACAAAACATTTGTCAGCTATCTTACTCCCAATGTAATCTTGTCAAGTCTTGGTATATTTTTATTTTTTAAAGACCTTGTCTTTAAAGAGAATATCTTTATTAAAATCATCAATATCATCAGTCAGTACAGCTACGGAATTTATTTGTCTCATGTTTTTGCAATGATGATTCTCCCCAAAATAGGGATTGCTATAACTACAAATTTTACTTTTATTAATATTTTTGCTACCGCTCTACTATCTTTAGCTTTGGCATTAATAATAACATTTGTATTAAATAAATTACCTTTAGGAAAACATATTTCCGGTTAGAAAATTATGAGCATCAAGAAAAAAATTTCTTCACAATTTTATTATCTGCAATGGCTTTGGCAGACCAGAGAAGCACGCTTGGGTTTTCCTAAATATAAAATTTTGAGTCTTGATAAAACAATTGAGAAAATAATACAGGAAAAAATTTCTGTGAGTAGGTTCGGCGATGGAGAATTCAGGCTATGTCTTCCTCATTATACTCTAGAATTTCAAGAGCAAAGCGAGGAAATACGTAAGAGGCTTCATCAGACTTTAAATTCTGATCTCAAAAATCATTTGGTATGTCTTCCGGAACCTTTAGCTCAAACAAAGAATTTTGACATGCCTACGAAATATTGGTGGAAAAAGTTCATCAATAATTACGGGAAAAGAATTGAACCATTCATAAACAGTGATAAAACCTACGGAAACTCATTTATTACCCGTTTTTATCTTGGATATTCAGACAAATCTGAAAACAGAATTACTGAAATTGTTTCTCATCTGAAAAAAATCTGGGAACAGCAGGAAATTCTTATCATCGAAGGAAAATATTCCCGTCTGGGTGTCGGAAATGATCTTTTTGAAAATGCAAAATCGTTGCAAAGAATTGTTTGTCCTCCAAAAAATGCCTTTGATAACTATAATGAGATTTTAGAAGCAGCAAAAAATCATGGTAAAGACAAGCTCATTCTTCTTGCACTAGGCCCTACAGCCACCATTATGTCATATGATCTTGCGAAGGAAGGATTCTGGGCTTTGGATGTAGGCCATATCGATATAGAATACATGTGGTTCCTAATGAATGCGAAAGATAAAATGCCTGTGAAAGGACGTCACGTGAACGAGGCAAACGAGCAGGAATCACTAGAAATTCCTGAAGAGTTCAGAGAAAAATATTTAAAAGGTATTATTGTAGAAATTAGCAATTCATGAAAATCTCCGTAATTATTCCCGTTTACAATGCGGAGGCTTTTCTGAAAAAAGCTGTAGAATCTGCTTTACAATTTGAGGAAGTTACCGAAGTTGTTTTGGCTGAAGACGCTTCTACTGACGCTTCTTTAGTGCTTTGCAAACAACTTGCGCAGGAAAACAAGCGTGTGATATTATTTCAACATCAAGATAAAGGAAATCATGGAGCGGCAGAAACCCGAAATTTGGGAATTAAGAAATCAAATTCAGATTTCATTGCCTTTCTGGATGCAGATGATTATTACCTTCCCAATCGTTTTGATGCAGAAAAGACTCTATTTAATAATGAAAAGATTGAAGGCATTTTCGGAGCTTTACAAACAGAATTCATTACCGAAAAAGGGAAAGCTGAGTTTCAAGAAAAATTTAAAAACAATGAGTTAACGACGGTACAATATCAGGCTGAAGGAAACGATATTTTTGAAGGTCTTCTTGGGCTTTCAACGAAAACGTTCGGTTCTTTTTTTCATTTGAATACACTGACTGTAAGACGGTCTTCGCTTATCAAATACAATTTATTTTTCAATAAAGATCTTCGGGTGCATCAGGATTCTGATTTTATTATAAAACTCTCTTACCAGTGTCATCTGAAAACCGGAATTATTGATAAAGCCATTGCTATACGTGGCGTGCATGATGATAACAGAATTACGAAAATCAAACAATATTCTCCGAAATTTTATTCTAATCAATATCAGCTTCAAAACTCACTATATCAATGGGCAGCTACAACTCATTTGGAGAAAAAATATCTACACAAAATAAAACTGGATTATCTCAGCTTTAAAACTGCCAATAAAAAAGGGATGGAAAAATACTTTTTTTACATAATTTATGCAATCCAAAACCCTGAGTTATTGAAAACCAGATACAGATTTCATGCATTAAATCCGCAAATACAATGATCCTGAAGAAAACAAAACAACTAAAAACTTTATTTTCAGATTTCATAGCCTACCGAAATCACAAGAAGTATGTTCCGGAAAAAGTAGAAAAAGCGGTGCTGGTCAAGTTTCAGAACCCGCAATTATATCACCGTTTTTTTTATCTTCTTTTAAAATTCTACCATCTTGCAGGCTACACAGTTTATTATCCGATGAACTTGTCGCTGTTTAGAAATCTCAGGAATAAAGACCGTTACATGGCTTTGCTCCTGCAGGAAAAATACCTCTTGAGTATCACTACCCGAAATCTACCGAAAGAAATCGTCACCATAACAGATTCTATGTTTAGTGCAGATTATTTTAATGCTTATTTTGAAAATGAAAACAACACAAACGGAAGTTTTCATATTCCAATGAGTTTCCATCCTTATATGTATCATTACCAACTCTGGAACGAAGAAATAAAATTGTCAAATAATCGATATAACGCTTTATTCTGCTACGGAAATTTTAATAGAAATGCTTACTTAGATATTAAAAGAACGGATTTTAAAGTAACATCAAGAACAGAACTTTTAAATTTTCTGGAAATCGATCCTAATTTTATATCCATTAAATCATCAGAAGAATTAGAAAATAAAGGAGAAACTCTTAATCAAAAATTAGTTTTTGCTATGCGCGAAAATTATCAGATTGAGATGAAAGACATCAGATCTCATCTGGCACTTTTCAATTTTTATCTTTGCTGTCCGGGTGTTGTAATGCCTCTTTGTCATAACGTGGTCGAAGCCATGTCTGTAGGCACCATTCCTATTATTGAAAAAGAATACGCCGATGTGATGTACCCTAATCTTGAACATCTGAAAAACGCAATTATTTTTAATGATTTGAATGATTTAAAGATGCTGCTTAAAGAAAGATTATTCGTTCTTTTAAATGATGAGATTTTAGCAATAAGAAAGAATGTTTTTGATTATTACGAAGAATTTCTGAGTCCGACAGGAATGATTAAAAACCTAAATAAGAATATCGCCGACGGAAAAAAAATATATCTGCAGGCTGAGCACAGAAGTGTGAAATTTAAAAACTAACAAATGAATACTTTAGAAAAATTTAAAAACATTTTATTTCAAGAAGGAGCTTACAACTATTTAAAAAGAAAACTGAATGTTTCTTACTTAGACAGTAAAACAACATATAATATAAAATATCGTAATAATATTACAAAAATAGTCTTGAATAGGGCATTTGGGTACGTGGATATGAAAATTTTCACGGATGGAATTTATGAAAAAGAAATAGTTGATGATATCATCAATGAACTATCAGAAAGTAAAGTAATGTTGGATATAGGTTCAAATATTGGACAGCATAGCTTGTTATCCAGTCCTTATTGTAAAAAGATATATGCTTTTGAGCCAATGCCTCCGGTCTTTAATCAGTTTAATGAAAGCATAAGAAAAAATAAGATAAAAAATATCGAAACATTTAACATTGGAATTGGAGATAAAAAAGAAAACAAAGAATTTTACTTTGTTAAAGATCATGCGGGAGCTAGTTCTTTCATTGACAGAAAAAATTCCAATACAGAAAAGATTGTATTAAAAATAGATACATTAGAAAGTGTTTTAGGTGATACAAAATTTGATGTTGTCAAAATTGATGTTGAAGGATTCGAAGCAGTTGTGATTTTAGGAAATAAAGATATCTTTTTAAAAAATAGACCTGTGATTTTCATGGAATTTGACAGACCATCAATCGAAAATAGTTTGAGCTATAGTGCTAATGAATTATTTGATTTTTTTATTGAAAATAAATTTATAATCTACAGCCGCACATTATCTAAAGAAATTAACTCCATTGATTTTCAAGATATAAACCAAGATAACTGGATCATAAAACCTATCTAATGAAAATCTCCGTTATCACTCCCGTTTACAATGCCGAAAAATACATCAGGCAAGCTGTAGAATCTGCTCTTCAGTTTGAAGAAGTGCATGAAATAATCTTGGTTGAAGATCAATCCCCTGATAAAGCTCTCGAAGTCTGCAAAAAACTGGCAGAGCAATATGAAAGAGTAAAATTGTATCAGCATCCCGACAAAAAAAACCACGGCGCCGGAGCAAGCCGAAATTTGGGTATTAAAAAATCTACGGGAGATTTCATCGCTTTTCTGGATGCCGATGACTACTATCTTCCGAACCGTTTTGATGCTGAAAGAGAGTTGTTTAAAAATGATGAAGTTGATGCTGTTTACGGTGCTTTGGGTGTGCATTATTATTCAGAAAAGGCAAAGGAGCAATATTATTCTTTGTTTGGCGACAGATTGACGACCGTCTATAAAAAATATGCTCCCAAAGACGTTTTCCCGGGTCAGCTTAATATGCTCGGAAGTTTTGGACTTTTTAGCATTGACGCTCTAACATTTAGAAAAAAACCGTTACTTGAAAAGGTACAGCCATTGTTTAAAACACATTTAAGGTTGCATCAGGATACTGAGCTCCTATTTCGAAGTTCATTTTACCTCAACTTTTATCCCGGAATCTTGGACAATGCCGTTGCCATGAGAGGTGTGCATGAGAGCAACAGAATTACACAAGTTGATGCAAAAAAAGTAAAACCTTCAAACACCAGAGTACTATTGTGGAGAGCAGTAAATGAGTGGGCTCAAAGCGAGAAAACGATGTCTGAAGACATAAAACTTCACATCAAAAGAACCCATAGAAGCTGGGAAATTGCCCAAGCTCCTCTTTTGAAAAAGTGGGGAATGATTGCGAAGTATTTAATTACAGATTTCCAGAGTATAAAATCGGGATTATATAATATAAATTTCAGGAATGAGTTATTTTAACTTTTTCCCCATTAAGTATTTTTTTTCGAGAATATTATTGATTTCTCTTATAATTTTAAAATTCTTACTCGCGTAGAATTGCAGTGCAGAATTATTTTGCTCAACTTCAAGTTCGTAATAATCTTTTGTTTTCTTAAGTTCCTGCTCAAATCCTTCCAGTAGTTTTTTTCCGATTCCTAATCCTTTGCGTTTTTGATCAACTGCGATATAAACCAATTGTGTTTTTGAGTCTCCCTGCTGAAATCCTTTGGCAAAAAAACTCTGAAAAATATACAAGAGATATTTAGGATGCTTAATTAAAGCTAAAAGTGTCTGTTTAATAAAATATGTTTTGTTTTGAGATGTAAAGCTTCCGAACATATCTTCAACATCTAATGTTCCGAACACAAAACCATACAATTCCCCATCTTCTTTATAACCTACTAAAACCGTATCATCTTCTTTACGTAAATGATGTAAGTAAAATTTCTCTATAAAATCGTTGGTATAAAAATTTATAAGGCTTGGCAAATTATTCTTGTGAATATTGACCACCTCTGTTAAATCTTCTTTGGTAAGATTAAAAATCATTTTAATACTTTATAAATCAGTTTAGGACCCAGAAAATTAGCTATAGGCAAAGGTAGTTTCTTCCACATATTGATGAGAAACTTAACAAGCTTGCCATCTTCATCATTGGTATGAGAAGCTTTGTTGAAATAGTAGTAATACAGCTGCACAGGCTCGGCGCCCCAAGATAGCTTATACTTTACCGTACTTTGTCCGTTTCTGCTTCTGCCCATATCAAATGCTAAAATTTTTCGATCGACAGCAAATTTAATGATATTCCAATAGAGAATATTATTTACAGAAAGTTTATTAAACTCTTTTAAAGTCGCTGCATAAGGATGACAAATATAATCATCACTGAATATCATGCAGGCTGCAGAAATTGGTTTCTCATCAATATAAATTACCATAAACTGACCATGGAATTTTGAATCAGCACTAAAATATTTTACGATGTTACCATAAAAACTCTTTGAATGTGTAGGTGTTCCCAGATCACGCCATGCTTTGGTGATAACTTCGTAGAAATCATCTAATAATTCCTCTCCTCCTGTCTTTATCTGAAAATCATTTTTTTCTGCTTTACGAACCTGATTTCTTGTCTTAGATTTGATGTGTTTATTCCAAACCACATCGATTCCATCTGACAGATCAAGTACGAATGTTTTATAATCAGTGACTAAAATGAATTGTAATGAATCATGAAGGTTTAGCTCTTCTTTCGATTTTATCAGAATCGGCTTGTCTGTAATTTTAAGAAAATCTTTACTAACTTCTTTATTTTTAAAAAAATGCCCTCCGTAAGATAAATATGGAGCATTAGAATAATAACTCCCATTACCAAAAAGGTTGAATTTATTTTCCTGAAATTCTACAATCTTTGCTTCTAAAGGATATGTATCAAGAACAATACTTTTCCATTCATCTGATTCAGAAAAATTAGTCCACGAACTCATAATCTTTAAATTTTTTATTAAAACACAAATCAAATTCCTGCTTTCTGAAATCTGACCTTAAAAATTCTATAAAACGTGCATCCAGGTTGGGTGCCTCAACATCTAAATCTCTCAGAGAAGGGTGCAACATGACTTCTACAGTTTTTTCATTCACCGATTCCAAATACGTAAAAAGATTTTGAGAATTAATTTCGCAGGTATTTAAAATACTGTAAAATTCCACGCTTTTTTTATTACTGTTAAACGAACTCAAAAACTTAAGCACTGTAAGTTTCAAAACGTTTGCTATACTTGCAGTTCTTGAATTATATTTAAAAGAAGTAGAAAAATCTTCATTAATCTCTCTTATTCTTTCAATATTATATTTTTTTGCAAGCTTTTGTACAATTTTATTTATAGATGGAATAATGTGTATATGCTCATGCCCATCAATGTGGGAAATCTGAATATTATGGTCTAAAAGTTTTTGTAATTGAAGCTCAATTTCGGTTTCTATAGCTTTCAAATTGGTTTTTGACTTTTTCAGAAAAAGAATTTTCACAAAATTATTAGCCAAAAATCCATTCTTATCAGTGATACCGCTCTCACCAGAAAGTGCCTTACAGCATGTTAAATTGATATGCAAACCTACTTTCAGTTTTGACGCATTGGGAATCACGTTTGCGATGGCATCATCAAAATAGTCTGTATTTGCCATAAGGCTTGCGTGCGTAAGATAGCCTTCATTATGCGCTCGAAGTATTGCCTGATTTACACCTTTGGATAAACCTAAATCGTCTGCATTGATGATTAATATGTTGCTCATTTTATTTATGCGAAAGTGATTTCAAATCAAAATATTTTATAATATTTTTCTCTTCAGCCGTATTTTTATATGGATTTTTATCAATGTATTCCTTTCCGTTTTCAAAAAGAACTCGTCTGTTAAATTTAGAATAATTATTTTTAAAATAATTGAGTTGTTCATTTATTACAACCTCGTTATTGACCCTCCTTTTTTCTGAGATTTCGTTGGAAAGATTTGTGTATATCTTATCTGCTCCAAAGCAAATTAAGCTACTTACCATAAAGAATACCACAAGCCAAATAGCAGCAACACCTTTTATGAATGATGAGTTAAATTTAAAAACTTTAACAAATCGATTAGCTACAAAGGCAGTCACAATAATTATCAGCATTGTTGAAAAAAACATCAATCTCGTCCCTGTAAGTGGAGAATAAGAGATAATCAAAATAGCCAAAATAGCCATAGAAAGACAGCTTAACAAAAGATAAGACTCCCTTCGATTTAGTAATTTTCTTTTAGCAAGATAAACAAGTCCTAAAAAAGAGATCACAGCTATAAAAATCAATTCAAAATTAAAGTAATAATAAAACTTCAGTATTTTAGTAAATGTAGCAAAGTAATCCTCAAAACTAAAACCATACTGAGTCTTACCAACAGTTTTATATTTCACCGCATTCGCAGGTGCAAAAAACAGTGCCAAATAACCAGCTGCTACTGAGATATTAATCGCTATAATGTTAAAATCAGGAAGTTTTTTGTTTTTAAACATAAATATAACACCACAAACCCCTGAAAAAAGCAAAAGAATCGGTGGTACGTGTTCATTTCCCATTCCTGTTACAAATGCTACAAGACATAGTAAAATAATCTTTAAACCAGATTTTGGCAATATATTACTTTGAAAAATAAAGTATTCTGTCATCACAAACAAATACAGCAAATACAGTACATGTGTAAAAGTATAGTTGGTCGCAAACGGGCTGTAATAAAACAATTCCCCAAAATAATTAATTAAAAAAATAAAAGCTGCAGTTAGAATCAGAAATTTCCATGCATCTTCTTTTTGAGAAATTTTTGGAAATCGTCTGAAAACATTGGCAAATAAAGCCCATAAAAATCCGTTGAAAAGTAGAAATCCAAATACAACTTTCAATATTTTGCTCCGAGCGACAATATTTAAAAAAAACTGTCCGCTTCTAGGGTTTACATAATTGTAGCTGGTCCAATATTCAGAAAAAACATAAGGCAATTGAGACTTATCAAGATAATAAAACTCATCACGGGTAACAGGAAACCAATACAGACTTAGTAGAAATCCGATGTTGATGAAAATAATTAAAAATAAAGGTAAATATTTAGTCTTCATTTTTAATAATTTCGTTAAAATATAGTGGTCTGTTTTTTACTTCTATATGAATTCTTCCAATATACTCTCCTAAAATCCCTAAAAAAAGCATGATCAAAGAGCAGAAAAAAATCATCACTGAGAGCAATGTAAGAAAGCCCGTCTTCGGTTCATGATTAACATGGCTTATGTAAATAGAATATGCCAAAAATAGAACTGAACTGAAACACCCTAAAAAGCCAAGCAAAGTCGCAAGCCTCAAAGGTTTTACAGAAAACTGAATTACACTGTCAATAGCCAGTTTATACAATTTTAAAAAATTATATTTTGAAGTCCCGGCAAATCTTTTAGGAGCTGTAAATTCTAAGATTAAAGCATCCTGAAGCCCAACCAAAGAAAGCATCCCTCTGAACATTCTGTCTGTCTCATTCAGCTGATTGATCCAGATAACATACTTTTTGTCTAAAAGCCTGAAATCTGGCATATTGCGTGGAATTTTCACATCCGAAAGAAAATTGAGAATTTTATAATAGGTATTTCCGAGAATCCTGTATTTTAACCCTTTATCTTCATTATCCGTTCGCTGTGTAAGCACCAATTTATAACCTTCGAGCCATTTCTGAATCATTTCTGCGGCCATTGCAGGCGGATGTTGTAAATCTGCATCCATGAAGAGAACCGCAAATTCCTTCTCTTTATTGTGCTGAGCCACGTAGTTTAATCCTGCGGTCATCGCCATTTCGTGCCCAAAATTTTTAGACTGGTTGATTATAGTTATATGAGAATCTTTTTTTTGAAGATCTCTTAAAACCTGAAGGGTCTGATCTCTTGAGCCATCATTTACAAAAACAAGCTCATAATCTTCAAAAGAAATTTTGTTTAATTCTTCATGAAGACCTGCATGCAGTACTGCAAGACTCTCTTCTTCGTTGTAAGCAGATATAATCAGGTAAACTTTCTTCATATTAAACAATTCTTTTTTTAAGGTACTTTAAAACATTGGCAACCAGAAAATTTACTTCACAAAAACTCCCACAAATTTCCCTTCAAACTCCACCACGGTAGGAGTAATTTTTTCCTGCTCACAAAAATCTTGGAAAGCCGAGTTGTCATTAATATCATCAGAAATGAAGACTCCGCCTTTTCTTAATCGTGGATAAAGCGTTTCGTAAGCCCATCTCATTCCCTCGTAAGATTTGTCAGAATCATAATGTACAACATCGATTTCACCGCTTTCTTTTAAAATTTTAGGTAAAGATTCGCGGTCGGCATGACGGAAGAGTTTCCAGTTTATTTTTAAATTTTCCGGAACCACACAACCAACATATTGGTCACCATTTTGCCCTAAATACGGCATATCTGAACTGTATAAAGTTCCGTTTCTTTTTTGCAAAGATGTGAGTGTGGCAAACGAGCTCCAACCATAAGCAACACCGGTTTCTATCACGGTTTTTGCCTGAGTGAATTCGCAAGCACTGTATAAAAGTTCTAAAGCTCCTGCACCACCCATTTTTATCGGGCAGGCATTTTGTATATCTAAAGCTTTTTTAAATTCCTGAGGATATTTTTCCGAAAAAGACTGAAATTCAATGTTAAACAATTTCTTTATAGCATCTTTTTGGCTGACAGCAATTTGTGAAGCCCAAAGGTTCGTTTTTTCTTTCCCTTTGAAAGCACTGTTTCTATTAAAAGTATTTTTGATGATTTTTCTACCTAATTCAGGATAAAGATCCGGACGTTTCAGATAGCCTATAAAAGTTTTGAGAACTCTAGTTATTTCGCTCACAGTGTTTGTTTTAATGTTGCAAAAATAAAGATTTTTATCTTATTAATAATTTTTAAGAATAATTATCTTTGTGAAAATTTATTAATACAAAACCCTCTCCCACTGATGAAGTTCTCGATACTCATTGCCAACTACAATAATGGAAAATTTTTCAGGCGCTGCTACGATTCTATTATTGCTCAAAGTTATGACAATTGGGAAGCTGTAATCCTTGATGATGATTCTACAGACGACTCTTTAGAGGTGATTAAGTCAATTATAGGTGACGACAACCGTTTTAAAATTTTCAAAAACGAAAGTAACAGCGGCGTAGGCATTACCAAAAGCAAACTGATTGAATTGGCGACAGGAGAAATCTGTGGTTTCGTAGATCCGGATGATGCCATCACACCCAATGCCTTGAATTCGAGTATCGAAATTTTTAAAAATCAGAAAAAAGTTGTACTTACCTATTCCAAATATGTAAAATGCGATGAAAATCTAGAACAGATAGACATTCCCAAGAATCCGATGGCGGTTCCCAATAATGATCCGTATTTTTTTAACTGCCCGGTTCATATTGTCCATTTTGTGTGTTTCAGAAAAGACATCTATGAAACAACAGAAAAGATGAATACGGAAATGAAAATTGCAGAAGATCAGGATTTATACTTAAAAATGTATGAAAAAGGAAGAGTGAAATTCATTGACGAAGCCAATTATTTGTACAGAACACATTCAGGAGGCATTTCACAAAACGACAACAGACCTAAGTCACGGGAATATTTTTCTAAAGTCATTTTTAATGCCATGCAAAGGAGAAATTTAAAAATGATTAACGGAAAAGCCGTTCCTACTCAATTTAGTAATTCAAAACAGATTTACGATTTGCTTGAATATCAAAATTCTATCCCGTACAGAATTCAAAAGAAATTGAGAATATTGGTTCAACAATTATTTAGTTAATGATGAAAAAAGATAAAATAAAAGTTCTTTTCAGACACCGTTCTATGGAAATGGGTGGTGTTGAAAAAGTAATTCTAAGCATGCTCAATCATCTTGATAAAGAAAAATTTGAGATGACGGTTTGTTTAAATATCAATCAGGGTGAGCTTAGAGATGAATTCCCGAAACACGTCAGAAAAGTTTTTATCGCAAACGGAAAAGAAGATTTTTCTAAAAACTCTGTTATTCAAAAATTACAGTTGGCTAAAAGAAAACTGAAACTGCAAAAAGCTCAGAAGAACCCCAAAATAGCCGGAAAATTACTCAATGAAAATTTTGATGTGGAGATTGCACCTACTTATGCGGCATTTTCATCGGTTTTAAATTCTACCAATAAAAATTCAAAAAAAATAGGCTGGTTTCATTCAGACATTACGCTTCCCAAATTGCAACCGTTGGTTCCTGCCATTTTAAAGCAGATTCCACAGTTTGATTATTTCATTTTTGGATCTCAGCAGACTAAAGATATTTTAATTGAAACATATCCCAATTTAAACATCCCTGAAAATCAGGTTATTTTAAATGCAATTCCGATTGAAGAATTAAAAACCAAAGCCGAAGCTTTTAAACCCGAATTCCCAAACAAACCTATATTCGTTTCTGTAGCAAGACTTCACAGCAGAAAAGGCTTCCATAAACTGATCGACGCACACTCCCAATTATTGAAAGATGGTTTTGATCATCACGTTATCGTCATCGGCGACGGTGATGAAAGAGAAAATTTAAAAAAACAGGCAGAAAGTTTAGGTGTAACTCAAAGTTTTGAGTTTTTAGGATCATTGCTGAATCCCTACCCTTATGTGAAAAATGCAGATTTTTTCATTCTCCCTTCTGAATCTGAAAGCTGGCCACTGATCATTGCTGATTCTTTGATTCTTCAGAAACCGATTATCTCAACTAATGTAGGCGGAATTCCGGAAATGATCAGTCATGAAAAAACAGGTTACCTCATCAATTACGAAACCAGCGAAATGTACGATGCGATGAAGAAATTTCTTACTGAGCCAGAATTTGTTTTGAAAATTAAAGAAAATCTCACGGATATTGAAAAACAGTTTGATAATCAGAAAATTTTTGACGCCGTTGAAAATATCATCACTAAATTAGTTGAAAAATAATTCCTGTTTCAATTTAAAACATTAATTGATGAATTTATTTTACAGAATCATACTAAAAATCCATGCCACCTGGCAAAATATACATGACACCGCTTACATAGAAATATGTAAAGCAAGAGGCATGAAAGTGGGCAAAGATGTCATTTTTATAGAAGCTCCGGCCTTCGGTTCAGAACCCTACCTCATCGAAATCGGTGACCGCACCAAAATTACTGCAGGCTGTACTTTCATCAACCATGACGGCGCAATGTACGTCATCCGAACGATGGAAAAATATGAAGATGCAAGAAATTTTGGGAGAATAAAACTCGGAAGCAATTGTTTCGTGGGCAACAACTGTACATTTTTACCAGGCTCTCAAATGGGAAACAATTGTATTTTGGGGGCAGGTTCTGTCTTAAATTCTTCCATGCCCGACAACTCTGTCTATGCAGGAGTCCCGGCAAAATTCATTTGTACCATCGAAGAATACGGCGATAAGGCTTTAGCAAACAATGTAATGTATCCGAGAGAACTCGAACCGTTCCGACCTAAATTAGATGCTTACATCAAAGAGCATCTTCCCTACACCTATAAACACATAAAAAAATAAATGACTGAAAAGAAAAAAATCCTCATTCGTATTGGCTCTCTGCGACATGGCGGAGCTGAAAAAGTACTGGTGACCTTCCTCAAAAATCTTCCGGAAGACAAGTACGAAATTGATTTATTACTAAATTTATATTCTGGTAAATACCTACCCGAAGTTCCGAAATGGATTAACGTCATCTACCTAAACAAAGGCGAAATGATTACCACCAACCGTCTTCAGGATATTCCTGAAAAAGCGGCGAGGGTTATCTTCCAAAGGGTTCTGAAAGAATTTCCTGATCTTTTATACACGCTTATTTTAAAAGATAAAAAATACGATATAGAATTTGCGGCAATTCATGGAATGCGTGATGAAATTCTTCACTCAAGCCATCATTCTTCAAAAAAAATCATTTGGATCCATAATGATCTTTCGCAGGTGAAAGAATACACCAATGAGGAAATCAGAAAGTTTTTCGGGTTTGATTCGATTATGGTGATTTCAAAAAAAATCGAGCAATTATTCCATGATTTAGCCAAAAACGAAGCAGAAAAACAGAAAATTGTCAAGATTTATAATCCTTTAGATACCAAAGAGATTTTAACTAAAGCTGAACAACCTGTTATCAATTATCAATTTGACGAAACAATCCCGACATTTATTTCTGTGGGAACCGTTTTCCCTCAAAAAGGGTTCGACAGGCTTCTGAAGGTTCACAAAAAACTATTAGATGAAGGCTTAAAACATAAAGTTTTAATTGTCGGCGACGGCTATGATTTTGAAAACATCAGAAACTTAAAAACTGAACTAGGAGTCGATGAAACCGCTACAATGCTGGGGTTCACAGATAATCCCTATCCTTACTTTAAACATTCTGATTTTTATATTTTAAGTTCGCGATATGAAGGATTTCCGACAGTTTTGTTTGAAGCAATCACTTTAAATAAGAAAATTATCGCAACAGAAGTTTCGGGAGTAAACGAAATGCTGAACAACGGTGAATTGGGCTTAATTGTAGAAAACTCAGAAGAGGGAATTTATCAGGGAATGAAAAAAGCATTGACCGAGCCTGAATCTTTCTCAGAATTTACCGAGAAACTTCAGAATTATACGATGCCTTTCAATCTTGACCATTCTGTCGCGAGAATCGTTTCGGTTTTAGATGAACTTTAATTTAGTTGTTGGCATTTTACTATTGGTTTTCATATTGTCATTATTTATAAATCCGTATTGAAAAGAAATAAGTATATATACTAATCAAGGAAGTTAATTTTACATAAAATTGAAATCGGCTTTAAATAAAAACAAAAGAGAATCCTTAAATTTGCTGCATGCCTAAGAATTATTCAATCATCCAAAAAGATTTTTACCGAGAAAGCGGAGAGTGGCTTTCGTCTATCCAGATTTTGCTGAAATGCATCAATCCGAATCTTCATTTCATCTATCTTCTGAGAAAGGCGCAAAAATTTGACAAAACGCCTATTTTAGGACTGTATTGGAAGATTGTTTTGAGACATTTTCAAATTAAATATGGTTTCCAAATCTATCCGGAGACGCAGATTGGGGAAGGTTTGTATCTTGGACATTGGGGAAGCTTGGTGGTCAACCCAAAAGCGGTAATTGGTAAAAACTGTAATATTGCCCAAGGCGTAACCATCGGACAACAAAACAGAGGTAAAAATGAAGGCTTTCCTGTTATCGGAAATGATGTCTGGATTGGACCAAACGCTGTAATTGTAGGAAGCATCACCATTGGAAACAATGTTTTGATTGCACCCAATTCTTATGTTAACACTGATGTACCTGATAATTCTATTGTTGCGGGGAATAAGGCAAAAATATATCCTAAAAGTGATGCAACTGAAGGATACATTAATAATAGGGTAGAATAATTCATTTTATTGTAATTTAATCTATATTAAATTGTGTTAAAATTGATTGTAAATTCAGTAAAAATTATATTTTTGTACAATTATTGATTTAGTCTATTGAATTTGGAAATAATTTAAACGAAATAAATAACCATCATTTAAATCTTATTTATGTCACAATCGTACAAAGTTATTTTTGAAAACAACAGAAAATGGGTAGAGTCTAAAATCTCAAAAAACCCAACGTTCTTTGAAGACTTAGCCAAAACTCAGAATCCTGATTATCTATACATCGGATGTTCAGACAGCAGGGTAACTGCAGAAGAATTAATGGGCACAGAGCCGGGTGAAGTTTTTGTAACGAGAAACATTGCCAATGTTGTCAATACTTTGGATATGAGCTCCACTGCTGTTATTCAGTATGCGGTAGAACATTTGAAGGTAAAACACATTATTGTGTGCGGACATTACAATTGCGGTGGAGTAAAAGCTGCGATGACGCCTCAGGATTTAGGATTATTAAATCCTTGGTTGAGAAATATTCGTGATGTGTACAGATTGCATCAAGCTGAGCTGGATTCTATCGATGATGAAGGAAAACGCTATGACAGATTGGTAGAACTAAACGTTCAAGAGCAATGCATCAACGTTATCAAAATGGCTTGTGTGCAGGAAAGATATATCATTGATGAGTTTCCTGTGGTGCATGGCTGGGTATTTGACCTTAGAACGGGAAAAATTATTGACTTGGAGATTGACTTTGAGAAAATCTTAAAAGACATTCAAAAAATATATAATCTTACCAGTTCTGACTGGGTGATGAGCCGAAAGAAATAATCTTTCAAAAAAAATAAAAAGAGTAAATGAAATTCTGGAGTATTATTACATTAATGATCGTCCTCAACTTCACAGCATTGCCCAGCATTGCTGCGGTTGCTGATTGGGATATCATGACAACCAATGTAATAGTGAACGAAGAAGAAACCCATTCTCATTACTCATCTCTGTTTTCTGTTTACGAAAAGACACTTCCAAAAACTTTAGATGTTTACGATTATCTTAAGTTTTTTGAGCCTGATATTGAGGGCAGATCTTTCACATTAATAGATGACGATTTTCATCTATCTCCTTTATTGAGCATATTTTCTCCTCCTCCGGAAGCTTAGTTATTCTCCATTTTACTATTCAAATCACTTTTGATCTTGAATACTTCTACATTACATTAATCTCAATCGTTATTGATTGGCTTTAATCGATTAATTATTTTACATCAACGTATTTTTCAATTGTCATGAAAAAATCAAAATCTTTCTTTGGAGAAATCAAAGAGAACTTCCCTTCGGGTCTAGTAGTATTCTTAGTAGCTCTTCCTCTGTGTTTAGGAATTGCTTTAGCATCAGGAGCACCACCCTTATCCGGAATCATTTCCGGTATTGTAGGCGGCTTGGTCATCGGAGCCATTAGCAATTCAAATATATCTGTTTCCGGTCCTGCTGCAGGACTTACAGCTATAGTTTTAACAGCAATTACCGACCTTGGCGCATTTGAACTTTTCCTTTGTGCAGGTATTATTGCAGGACTTATTCAGTTGGTTTTAGGATTTATAAGAGCTGGTAGTATTTCCAATTATTTCCCTAATAATGTTATCGAGGGAATGCTTGCTGCGATCGGTATTATTATTATTTTAAAACAAATTCCGCACGCTCTGGGATTTGATAAAGACTACGAAGGGCATGAATCTATTTTTGATAAAGGATTGAATTTTGGTTATTTCGATGAATTATTCGGGGCAATTCATCCGGGTGCTATCATTGTGACGTTAGTATCCATCGGGCTTCTTTTAGCTTGGGACAAAATTCCTTTTTTAAAAAGGATGAAAATGCTTCCGGGTGCATTAGTTGCTGTGGTAGTTGGTATTTTGCTAAATGAGGTGTTCAAATTGACAGGAAGTTCTTTAGCAATTACTACCAATCACTTAGTTTCGCTTCCGGTTCCTCAAAGTCTTGCTGATTTTAAAAACCTTATCATAATGCCAGACTTCAACGGATTTACAAATTTAAAGGTATGGATTGCCGGTGCAACGATTGCCATTGTAGCTTCTATTGAAACGCTGCTTTGTATAGAAGCATCAGACCGACTAGATGTCCAGAGAAGAACAACAGATACTAATCTCGAACTGAAAGCTCAGGGAATAGGAAATTTAGTAAGTTCATTAATTGGAGGACTTCCCATGACATCAGTTGTTGTAAGAAGTTCTGCAAATGCTAATGCGGGTGCAACTTCTAAAGCTTCAGCAATGATTCATGGCTTTCTACTATTAGTCTGCGTACTTACAATTCCGTTTTTATTAAATTTAATTCCGTTGGCGACACTGGCTGCGGTATTACTTTTAGTAGGATATAAATTGGCAAAACCTGCGACATTTAAGCATTTTTGGGATCTTGGAAAATTCCAGTTTATTCCCTTTGTAGCAACTGTGGTTGCGATTGTTGCGACTGATCTTTTAAAAGGTGTAGGAATTGGTTTGGCAATATCAGTTTTCTATATCCTTCAGGGAAATATGAAGCGTGCCTATTATCTGAGCAGAGAAAAACTAAATGACGCAGACGGAATCACGATCAAATTGGCAGAGGAAGTTTCTTTCTTAAACAAGGCTGCGATTAAAAAAACGTTGAAAAATATTAAACCAAACTCCACCGTAATCATTGATGCAACAACGACTTCGTACATTGCAACCGATGTTTTGGAAATGATTCAGGATTTTGCCAATATCAGAGCAAAAGAAGAAGATATTACTGTAGAACTTATGGGTTTCAAAACTTCATACAGAGATTATGAGACTGATGAAGATTCTCACATTGTCATTACTCATAAGAGAGCAATGTAAAAAACAAATAGACAAATCAATTTTAAATTTAAATATAATTCAAAAAAATATATAGTTATATGAAAGCACATACATCTGAAACACAATCGACTATTACCCCTGAAAAAGCATTAGAATTTTTAAAGGAAGGTAATCAGAGATTTGTGGGGAACCTTAAAGCAAACAGAGATCTTTTAGAACAAGTAAACGCTACACGTGAAGGTCAGTGGCCGTTTGCGGTAGTTTTAAGCTGTATCGACAGCCGTACTTCTGCGGAACTAATTTTTGACCAAGGGCTTGGCGATGTTTTCAGCATCAGAATTGCAGGTAATTTTGTGAATCAGGATATTTTAGGCTCAATGGAATTTGGCTGTAATGTAGCCGGTTCTAAACTAGTAGTAGTTTTAGGACACACTAAATGTGGAGCACTGAAAGGAGGATTAGACGCTGCTAAAATCGAAGGCATGGGAATGGATAACCTCAACCACCTGATTGATCACTTTGACCCAATCATCAAAACGATTATCAACGATGGTGAAGAACGTTCTTCAGCAAACGCTGATCTTTTGGAAAGATTAAATCAACATAACGTTAAAAATGCGATTGACGACATCCGTAAACAAAGCTCGACATTGAAGAGACTTGAAGAAGAGGGAAAAATCAAAATCGTAGGAGCGAATTATGATGTAGAAACCGGTGTTGTAAGCTGGTTGTAATCTTCACAACGTAAATAATATGAACGCCGGGAGCTTTGCTCCCGGCGTTTTTTTTCGAATTATTTTATTTAAATAAAATTATTTCCCGTTAAATGCCGACATTGTATTTCCAATTCCTGCAAAAACGAATGACAGACAGGCTTTTGCGAACTTTTCAATTCTTTCTCCCAGTTTTGCAGATTCTTCTTCATTCCAGGTTCCAAGGACGTAATCTACCTGTCTTCCTTCAGAAAACTCGGCAGAAATTCCGAAACGAAGTCTTGCATAATTTTGTGTCTGTAAACTTTCATGAATACTTTTCAGCCCATTATGTCCGGCATCAGAACCTTTCATTTTCATTCTTAAAGTTCCGAATGGTAAAGCCAAATCATCAGTAACAATCATCACATTCTCTAGCGGAATATTTTCTTTCTGCATCCAGAATTTCACCGCATTTCCCGATAGATTCATGTAGGTATCAGGCTTTAATACAAAAACTTTTCTGCCTTTATATTTTCCTTCAGCCATCCATCCAAAATTTGTTGTATTAAAAGAGACATCAAGGGTTTCAGCAATTTTCTCAGCTACCTTAAAACCGATATTGTGACGTGTATTTTCATATTCCGAGCCTTTGTTGCCCAAACCGACAATTAAATATTTCATGAGAAATTTTTTGCAAAATTAAGAGATATTAAATAAAAAACTCAATCCAGTGAAGAATTGAGTTTAAATATTTTAAAAAAGATTTTCTTTATAAAGGCTTGTACATATAATTTACACTGAATCCTTGTGTCATATATGTTTGAGCATCATATCTGTAAGCTGTTGAGAAAATTACAGGAGTCGGAATTGGCATCATCAAATCTGTGATAGAAATTCTTTTCGGACTGTTCGGAGAAAGTATAAATGCTTCAACATCACCTGCTTCTTCTGAAATAATTCTAGATACTTTATAAGCAAAAGGAAGTAATGTGAAAGGACTGATTTGAGTATCGTAGTTTAAAAACTCATATCCGTACTTTTCAATAACCGGACCTTCTACTCCCGCATTAATTGCACCAATGCTCACTTCTGCTTTTGAAACATTATCTCCAAAATAAGTATAAGCTGTTTTACTGTATTTCTGATCTACGTAAGGAACTCCCGTCACATCTTCACCGCTCTTCATTGTAATTCCGGCAAATTTTCCAGTAGTAGAACTATACGTTAAATTATAAATTGATTTTATTCTTTTATCAACTAAATAAGGACCAGGCGTAGTTGACGGCGGAACAGGAGGTGTTCTTTTATAAAAGACTCTGTTTTCTGAGATAATAGTCAATCTTCCTAAATTTCCATATGTAAACAACTGAGTGTAGACAATACTGTCATCATCAATCGTCCCATCATTATCTAAATCTAAATGTCCGTTGAAAGTTATTTGGCTGATTTTATCACCACTCCACATCACATTGGTTATAGAGTTTTTTTCTGTAATCACATTAGATAAAAGGAGACCATTGTAACGGTATTCTGCCAATGTATCTGAGTCTGTAACTTCTCTGAACAAAGCTCTAGGGCCGTTAAAACCACTATTCTGATTCAAGTCAATTAAAGGGTTACCTTCTTCATCAGTCAGGTCTTTACAAGAATGAACAGACGAGATGCCAGCTACAAGTAAAATAAAATAGAAAAGTTGTTTCATTTCCGAAGGGATTATTTATTTTTCCACAAATATAATTTTTTTTTGAATAAAAATTGCGTTTTACTTTATATTATCGCAAAATAATAGTGAAAACTTAAAAAAATTGGTATTCAAATATTGATTCCGATATAATCCTGAAAAACACTCTATCATTTTTTTCAATGTACTATAGTAGAATATTGTTTTCTAATCCTTTATTACTAAAATTTATCTAGTTTAAACACCAATATTAGAAAATATCATGATGGTGATGTCCTCCACCACTACTTTTTCCGTCGCTTTCTTGAGCAGGATAAATGATTTCATTTAGACTTTGTGGAGAAACCTTTACACTGTTTTTGGGTAAATCAATTGATATTTGATTATTAGAACTTATATCATTTAAATGTATTTTTTTGTCTGTCTTCACAAGAACCTTATTCACTTTATCAAAAACTTTATCTAAAGTATTTTTTTCGCCAGAAGATTTTGGTGAGAAATATTCTACCTGAAGTGCCAAAGTTTTGATTGATTTCGGCTGATTATGCTCAATAATTTCTAAAATCTCAGGACGAATTTTTATCGCATCACTGTACCATACATTACAAGATTTATCGTCTGGAACTAAAAAAGTCTGGCATTTCACGGCAGAATAATTTTTGAGAGGCGAACTCGTAATTGTAGAAACTACATTTTTTCCGGAACTGTCAAAGTATTGAAATATAATCCCAAACGGGGGTTGCGCCGCAAGATTTGTACTCCCAATCTTTTTAGGATCAACAATTGGTTTTTCCAATTCCTGAACCCATTTCTGGAAATCTTTTTTTGCAATCGAAGCATGCCAGGATTTTTGATCTTTTGTATAGAAATATTCCACAGAATCTTGTCCTTTTCGGTAAATCATTCCGTAAGAAATATTTTTAAAAAGTTTTTCTGTCACTTCTCTTTTCACATCATTTCCGTTGAACGTTAAGACGATATCAGAATGCGTTCCAAGCACATCTTTCTCTTCCAGCTTAATGATTCCTTTGAAATATCCTTCAGAATCATTGAAGGGTTCTTTTAGATCTCCAACTGGACTCTGTTCTGTCTTTTTACAAGAAATCATCATTGCTGATACAAATACCAACAATGATAATTTTAAAAATTTAAATTGAATTATTTTTTGAATCAAAAGCTTATTTTTATTTAAAATTCATACAAAAGCATCATTCAAAACTAACTTATAAGGCTTTGTAAATATACTTTTGAGCCTGAGTCTGATCCGAAACCGGATAGTTCATAGAATCATAAAGATACGTGTAACCACCAGGAATAACAGGAGCCGGAGAAGGATATACAATACTGAAACTTGACACATTATTAGCTGATAATGTAGAAAAATTATAAGGATGTACTAAACTCCACATGACAAAAAATGTTTTTGGCAAAGTAGTGTAAGGATTTATCTTATTATCGTAGGCTGTGTAGTTATACGTTAAAGTCATTGCACTAGACATGTCCGGAACACCAGTGGCACTGGTAACTCCCGATTCAGATACCATCTTTGTGATATTATCTCCTGTGTTTGTAAAATTATAATTAGTAAAGTGAGTATAAGTAGTTCCAGATTTTTTCTTTTCAACGATTTTGGTCATTTTCCCGGAACCATCGTATGTATAGGTATACTCGCTGTCGAAAGTAGGCATAGTTCCTAAGCTTGTATTACAAGTCGTATAATTTATTTTCCCGCTCGAATCGTAAGTGATATTAAATTCATAGTTTAAAGTATTTGCAGGAGCGCCATTGACTTCCTGTCCGAATTTCACTTTTGTAATTTTTCCTGAAGTATAGGTAACATTTCCTACAAGAAATGAAGTAGGACCACTTGCTTCTTTGAAAATCGCTTTTTCTAAAACATTTCCGGTGGTAACAAACTCCTGGTTAGTCTCGTTATTGACAATAATTTTATGCAAAATTCTAGGCCCCGTGATTGTAGGAGCAGTGGTTCCACTTCCGCTACCACCTGCATTGTTGTTATTTTGATTAATAGGATCTGCGGTTGTATTGTCGCATGAGAACATAAAGAAAAGAAGTAGAGCTGCTACGACTTTAAAAAAGTTGTTTTTGATCATAAAGTTTAGTTTTTTTTAGTTCACAAATATAATTATTTTTCAACACGACTTGATTTAATTTAAATTTTTAACAAAAAAAATCTAAAAACTTTCGCTTTTAGATTTATATTTTGATTAAAATTTCAGAAAACCACAAATACGTTGATGATTTTAAACATTTAAAATAGATTTCAATAAAACGTTCACCTCATCTACATTTTGCACCCCATCTTTTCTCATCATTAATTGATTGCCTTCTTTCCCAATCTTCTCTTTCAACTGAGCCTGTGACGGATTTTGCGTTAGATAACTGATAATATGCCTGAATTTATCGGTCTGATAAAATTTATCTTGTGGATTATTCGGGAAATATCCTAAAAAAACCTCGTTTTTCATGACAATCTTTTCAAAACCAATATCTGCAGCAAGCCATTTCAAGGCAACAGTTTTTAATAAGTTAACAGCTTCAGAAGGTAATGTTCCGAAACGGTCTGTCAATTCCGATTCAAATTTCTGAAGGTCAATTTCATTATCAATTTCAGCTAATTTTTGGTAAAGCAACAATCTTTCTTCCGTGCTTGAGATGTAAAAATCTGGTAACATTAATTCCAAATCTGTATCAATATTAACTTCTTTTACAGACTTGAATAATTTCTGACGGTCTTCTTCGTTTTCAAACAGATTTTCAAAATCCTTATCGTCTTTTAATTCTTCAAGAGCTTCCTGCATCATCTTTTGATACGTTTCAAAGCCCATTTCGTTGATAAATCCGCTTTGCTCACCGCCTAACAAATCTCCCGCACCACGAATTTCCAAATCTTTCATCGCAATCTGAAAACCACTTCCCAAATCTGAAAACTGCTCAATTGCTTCGAGCCTTTTTCTAGCATCAGAAGTCACCATATCCAAAGGCGGCGTAATGAGGTAACAGAAAGCTTTTCGGTTGCTTCGCCCAACACGACCTCTCATTTGGTGAAGATCTGCCATCCCGAAACGTTGCGCATCATTAATAAACATGGTATTCGCATTCGGAACGTCTACTCCACTTTCTACAATGGTGGTTGCAACCAAAACGTCATATTTCCCTTCCATAAAGTCAAGAACGTTTCTTTCAAGCTGTTTGCCTTCCATTTGTCCGTGACCGGTAATTACTCTTGCGTCAGGAACCAATCTTTGAATCAATCCTGCAATATCTTTAAGATTTTCAACTCTGTTGTTAATAAAATAAACCTGTCCGTCACGCTGCAACTCATAAGAAACTGCATCACGAATAATTTCTTCACTAAAACCAACCATGTGCGTTTCCACAGGCTGTCTGTTGGGCGGTGGCGTTTTAATCACCGATAAATCTCTTGCAGCCATCAACGAAAACTGTAAAGTTCTCGGAATCGGCGTTGCAGTCAATGTCAGCGTATCAATATTTGATTTTAAAGTTTTTAATTTATCCTTTACAGAAACTCCGAATTTATGCTCTTCATCGATAATTAAAAGACCTAAATCTTTAAATTTAACTTTTTCAGAAGCTAACTGGTGCGTTCCAATGACGATGTCTATCTTTCCGTCTTTTAAACCCGCTATGGTTTCAGATTTTTGTTTTGCCGTTCTGAATCTGTTTAAATAAGAAACATTTACAGGAAAATCTTTCAATCTCTCTGTAAAACTTCTGTAATGCTGAAACGCTAAAATCGTAGTCGGAACTAAGATCGCAACTTGTTTTCCGTCCGTCGCTGCTTTGAATGCGGCACGAATCGCAACTTCCGTTTTCCCGAAACCTACGTCGCCACAAACCAAACGATCCATCACGGTGTCAGCTTCCATATCGTTTTTCACATCTATCGTTGCTTTTTCCTGATCGGGTGTATCTTCGTAGATGAAACTCGCTTCCAACTCATTCTGAAGATAAGAATCCGGTGTGTAGGCAAAACCTTTAGCTGTTTTTCTTTCTGCGTATAATTTAATTAAATCAAAAGCAATCTGCTTGACTCTGGCTTTTGTTTTCTGTTTTAATGATTTCCAGGCGGGCGAACCTAATTTACTCAAAACAACTTCTCTCCCATCGGGACCGTTGTATTTTGAGATTTTATGCAATGAATGAATACTTACATATAATAAGTCTCCATTTTTATAAGTTAATTTAAAACATTCCTGAATTTTCCCGTCGTTATTTACTTTTACCAATCCCATGAATTTTCCGATTCCATGGTCGATGTGAGCAATATAATCTCCAACTTTTAACGACATCAAATCTTTCAGAGTCAACTGTTCAGATTTGGCAAACGTGTTTTTCGCTTTATATCTTTGGTAACGATCAAAAATCTGATGATCCGTGTAGACCAAAAGTTTGTGATCGCTATCTACAAATCCTTCGTGAAGTTCAGATTTAAAACTTTTAAATGAGATTTTCGAAGCTCCTGAATCACCGAAATTGATATCCTCAAAAATAGATTCTAATCTTTCCTTTTGTTTATCCGTAGAAAAAGAAATCCAAGTCTCAAAACCCTGCTGCTGTTTTTCTTCCAAATCTTCAATTAATAATTCGAAATTTTTATGAAAAGAAGGTTGTTGTGTTTGTTTTATTTCGACCTGCTCTATATTGGGTATTTCAATTGATTGTGGACTGAAATCTATAGTTTTAAATTTCTTATAATCAAACAAAAATTCTTCGTCAGAAATAAACAATTCCTGCGGAGTTCTGTGCGAAATATCTTTGCTTAACGTTTCATATTTTTCCAGAGATTTTTCGTAAAAACTTCTGACTTTCTGTAAACCGATTACGGCATTTTTAGAAATCACAAAACTGTCTTTTGGCAAAAGTTCCAACAAAGAAACACGACTTCCAGACACTGAATAATTCATGTTCGAAACCAACTGAAAATCTTTTACTTTATCGACAGAAAGCTGAGTTTCTATGTCAAAAGTTTTAATGTTTTCCACTTCATTTCCAAAAAACGTGATTCTATAAGGTTTTTCGTTTGAATAAGAAAAAACGTCTACAATTCCTCCTCGCACAGAAAACTCTCCCGGCTCGGAAACAAAATCCGTCTGCTGAAACTGATAATGCGAAAGCAATTCATCCACAAAATCAAAATCAAGCTGGTCTCCTACTTTGATATGATGAGAAATAGCTTTAAAATCTTCTTTCTTCAAAACTTTTTCAGACAGAGCGCCCATATAGGCAACAATGATCTTTGGAGATTTTTCTGAATTTATTTTATTTAAAACATCAGTTCTTAGAACCAAATTGGCATTCTGAGTTTTCTCGACCTGATAAGGCTCCAAATGCGTTGCCGGAAAATATAAAACCTTTTCTTTACCCAGCAAATCTTCCATTTCGGTGTTTACATACAAGGCTTCTTCTTTATCATCAACGAGATAAAGAATTGTTTTTTTATGAGTAAGAAAAAGTTCGGCAGTGAAAATCGAAACCGAAGAGCCGGCACTTCCTCTCACAGAAAGATGCTGATGACTCTCTAGCTGAATAAAAATTTCTTTTCCAAATTCTTTTTTAAGTAAATCTGGCAAAAAGCTTTCTTTTATGGTTTTTAAATGCATAAAAATTATAATAGGTAAAACGACAAAAGCGATTTCGGGAGAATTCCGAAACCGTTTTAGCATTACAAAGATAATGCTATTTTCCTTAAACGTTCAGCGGATTGTCTTTATATAGAAATATCAATAATAAATGAATATAAATCACAATTTTTCATTAAAAATTTAAAAATACGTTAAAAATATTCACATAATTGATTACGGCACAGTGTTTGAAAAGTCTACTTCCGTAAACCAAAAAAATAATTTTATGAAAAATGCAATCAAAATTTTAGGAGTTTTTATGCTGGTGATGTTCACTGCAATTTCATTCACATCGTGTAGTAGCGATGACGATCCGGCAGACAATGATTTCTTTGCAGGAACTTACAAAGGGAAAATCTCCTATAACGACGGATCAACAACGAATACCACAGATAATGGTGAAGTTTTTGTAACTAAAATCGCAAGTGCTACAAAGTATAACTTCAGATTTTCAAACGGAATCCCTGATCTTAACGGTCTGGAATTTGAAAAACAAGGAGATAACACATTGGTAATGGTGGGTTCTAACGCTTTAGTGTATGTTAGAATTGACAATAACGAACTGAAAATGTATTATACCGCAGACGGTAAAACATGGACAGCTAATGCTACCAGATAACAACTATTCATACATATCTGGAACCTGCTTCTCTTTTGGGAAGCGGGTTTTTTTGTGTCTAAAATCTGTTTAATCTTTTTTTAATCTGTAATAAACTTTAGTTAAGTCTCTTAAAATTGATTTTCATATTGAGATTTTACATAAATTTACTTAAACAAAAACAATAAATTTCTACGCATGAAAAAATTTCTTACCGCAATGTCAATCGTATTAGGATTGGGATTTGCAACAGCTCAACAAGCTGTTCCTGCTACAAAAAGCACCGTACAAAAAACAACTAAAACAGTAAAAGCTGCTAAACCTGAAGCCGCAAAACCTGCAGTCAAACTAAAAAAGGACGGAACGCCTGACAAAAGATATAAAGAAAATCAAAAGTTAAAAAAAGACGGAACGCCAGATAAAAGGTACAAAACAAACAAATAATCAACATTAAAAAATGTTGTTTTTCATAATCAAATTTTTAAGAACCGAGGGATTTTTATTCGTCGGTTTTTTTGTGTTTAAATTTTAAAATATTTGACAGAATTCTCTACTTATTTATAAATTTGAACCATGTTAAACTTCTTCAAGAAAAATGTGGCACTGGTTTGGGCAAAAAAACATATTCAAAAGACAAATGATTTTAAGCAAAATGCAGAAAAAAATCAGGAGAAACTGCTTTTGTCATTGGTGAAAACTGCCGAGAAAACACTTTTCGGAAGAGAACATCAGTTTGAAAACATCAAATCAATTGCAGATTTTCAGAAAAATGTGCAGATTGCAGACTACGAAGACCTTAAACCTTATATCGAAAAAGTAAAAAAAGGGCAACGCAACATTCTCTGGACAGAAACTCCTGAATATTTTGCGAAAACGTCAGGAACAACCTCGGGTTCGAAATATATTCCGATTTCAAAAGAAGGAATGCCATATCAGGTTGCAGGAGCTCAAAGTGCGTTATTTCATTATATTTCAAAAAAAGGAAATGCCGATTTCGTCAACGGAAAAATGATTTTTTTGCAGGGAAGTCCGGAATTGGAAGAAGTTTTCGGGATTAAAACCGGCAGACTTTCCGGAATTGTTGCACATCACATTCCAAATTACCTTCAAAAAAACCGTCTTCCAAGTTGGGAAACCAATCTGATAGAAGATTGGGAAGCCAAAGTCGACAAAATCGTAGAAGAAACGGAAAAAGAAAACATGACTTTGATTTCCGGAATTCCACCGTGGTTGATCATGTATTTTGAAAAACTGATTGAGAAAAACGGCAAAAAAATAAAACAGCTTTTCCCAAATCTACAATTGATTGTTACGGGCGGCGTCAATTATGAACCATATCGTGAGAAAATGGAAGAACTTTTAGGTGGAAGAGTTGACATCGTTCAGACATTTCCTGCTTCGGAAGGCTTTTTCGCTTTTCAGGACGATTATACTAAAGAAGGACTTTTACTTTTAACAAATCATGGAATTTTCTACGAGTTTATTTCTTTGGAACAATATGGAAAACCGAATGCTCAACGATTGACTTTAAAAGAAATCGAACTTAATAAAGACTACGCTTTAATTTTAACGACAAACTCAGGATTATGGGCATATTCTATTGGTGATGTCGTAAGATTTATTGATAAAAAACCGCACCGAATACTGGTGAGTGGGAGAACCAAACACTTTACGTCAGCTTTTGGTGAGCATGTGATTGCTTTTGAAGTGGAAGAAGCGATGAAAGCTACAGTCGAAAAATTTCCTGCTCAAATTACAGAATTCCATCTCGCTCCGGAAGTGAACCCAGAAGAAGGGTTACCTTATCATGAGTGGTTTATTGAATTTGAAAAAGAGCCGGAAAATTTAGGTCTATTTAAAAATGAATTGGATGATCAGCTGAGAAAACGCAATACCTATTATGATGATTTGATTTCGGGAAATATTCTTCAGAAATTAAAAATCAGTAAGCTTTCTAAAAATGCATTTCAGGAATATGCAAAATCTGAAGGTAAACTTGGCGGTCAAAATAAAATCCCAAGATTGGCAAATGACAGAAAAATTGCGGATTTATTGAAAATTTATAAAATTTAATCACATTTTCTTGATTATGAAAACATATATTCAAAAAAAATGATAAATTTGGAAAACTAAAATTTAATAATGAAAGCATCTGTACTTTTAAAATCATCTTTACTAACGGGTTTATTTGTCATCTCATCTTGTGCTACCACAAAGTACAGCGAAAACGTTTCAACAAATAACTACTCTAATCTTGAAGCAGGAAAAATGTATGTTGTAACGCCAAGAGACGGTTCTAAAAAGCAGACCATTCTTTTCAGAAATATCAGTGGAGACAACATTATCGGAACTGCAGGTAAAAAAGACAGTACAGAAGTGGTAATTCCTAAATCTAATGTAGCATCTGTAAAAGACAGATCTCAAGGAAGAGTGGTAGCTGGTGCTGCCGTAATCGGAGCTGCAGGAGTTGCTGCAATTGTCATCAGTTCTTTGAGAGCCGACTAAAATAGACGTTATCTTTCAGAAGAAATAACCAAATTCTTTCGAAAACCCCATATACCAATAGCCCTGAATGAATTTTTAGGGCTATTTTTACGGAATGATTTCTCTTTCCCCGCTTAAAACCTTAGAAAATATAGAATTCAGAAATCTTCTTACCGGGAGATTTTTTATTGTTTTAGCATTCAGGATGCTTGCCACACTTTTGGGATGGTGGGTATATCAATTAACAAAAGACCCTTTTTCTATTGGGTTAATCGGACTTTCGGAAGTGATTCCGGCAGTGAGTTGTGCTTTGTACGCCGGCCACGTTATTGATATGAATGAAAAGAAGAAATTGCTATTAATCTGCACTTATCTTTATGTTTTTCTGATTGGATTATTATTAATTCCGGCGTTTTATAATGTTGAACTTCATTTTAGAGGACATGAAATCACCTATTATATTTACGGAGTAATATTTTTCACCGGCATTGTAAGAGCATTTATAGGCCCGATTGTGCCTTCTATGATTCCGAAAATTGTGCAGAAAGTAAATTTACCCAGTGCCATTACATTAAACCAAGGAACTTTTTTAATTTCTTCAGTTTGCGGACACGCTGCCGGAGGATTTTTGATTGGTTTAGTTGGTGTAAAGTGGACTTTAATTGTGATAATTTCTTTAATATTAATTGCCTCTATTTTTTTCTGGCAATTAAATAAACAGTTTTCTGAACATGAAAAGGATAAAATAAAAGTAATGGAAAGTATGCGTGAAGGTATTTCTTATATTTTTAAAACTAAAGAAATACTTGGAGCACTTTGTCTGGATATGTTTGCTGTACTTTTTGGTGGTGCCGTTGCGATGATTCCTGTTTTTGCGACAGATATTTTAAAATCGGGCGCCGAAGGTTTTGGATTATTAAATGCGGCTTCAGATATTGGTTCAATGATTATCATTACCACACTTTCTATAATTCCTTTGCGTAAAAATCAAGGCAAAGTATTGCTTGGTGTCGTTGCCGGGTTTGGACTTTGCATCATTGGTTTCGGGCTTTCACATTATTATTGGCTTTCATTCATGTTTCTGGTTTTGAGCGGAATGCTTGATGGAATTTCTGTTGTCATCCGTGGAACCATTGTGCAGTTGAAAACTCCGGATCATATCCGTGGACGTGTTTTGAGTGTAAACTCCATCTTCATTATGTCAAGTAACGAAATGGGACAATTTGAGAGCGGTTTGGCCGCAAAACTTTTAGGGGTTGTACGTTCCGTTGTGTTTGGAGGAAGCATGACTTTGCTGATTGCATTGATCGTTGCCGGCACGAATCCCAAATTAAGAAAAATGCAATATTAAGTGTGATTTATTATAATAATTCGTTTAGAAGAATCACTTTTTTAACAACTTTTAAAAAGTCTTCAAAAAAAACATTGCGCATTATCAACTATTTATATAAATTTGTTTTAGTTTTTATATCAATTTTTATGAAAAAAATTTACTTGATTTTATTACTTATCTTTATATCGAGCGGCGCTAACAGCCAAACATTTACAGATAAAGATCTACAAAAGAATGTATTAAAGATTAATACAGCTATCTCTTCTTCAGATTATGATGCCTTGTTTAAAAAATTTTCAACGGCAAATACTTCAGAAAAATGGCAGGCATACTATTATTCAGCAGTATCACTATACATGAAAGCTGAAACTGCAAAATCAGCATCTCTTGCAGAGTCGAACGGACTTGCATTAAAATATGCAATGAGCATCGTAAACTCTCAACCTGACAATATTGAAACATCAATACTTATAGGTCTTGCCAAACTTCAGAGAATCAGGATTAATGCATCTCCAGATGCTAAAAAAGATGCAGAAACAATTTTACAATTTATTTCTAAAGCAGAATCTGTTTCTCCCAACAACCCTAGACTTACTTTATTAAAAGCCGGGATGGCAAAACAGTTTCCTGATAAAAAATTTGATCAGATGAACGCCTCTCAATTGCAGCAAAAAGCCGTAAAAGATTTTGACACAAGCAATTCTACTGATGTCACCTGGGGCAAACAATTGCTTTCACTGAATAAATAATCCTAAGATTAACAAAACCCAAAGTTGATTAAAATGAAAAAATATTTACTCGCTTTTGCTTTAACGATAGTACAAATAATCTCCGCACAACAGGATTGTGCTACAGCAATACCTATATGTAGTGATTCTGACATCTCTTTGACCCCAGGTGGTTTTGGGAATGTTCACGAAGGTGAAGTAGGTTGTCTAACACCTACTCCAGGATCAACTATTCAAGGAGAAACGAATTCAATCTGGCTGACCTTTAGCATAGAAACTGCTGGTACATTAACATTCTTAATAACACCCACAGGACCAGGTGCAAACAATATCGATTATGACTGGGCACTTTACGGACCTAATCATAATTGCTCAAATTTAACTGCAGTTCCTTTAAGATGTTCTTATGCAGGTTTAGGATCTGTATTCGCACCTCTTACAGGGCTTAACATGACTGCCCCAGACACAACAGAAGATGGTACCGGAGACGGTTTCGTAAAATATATTGACGTTGTACCGGGACAAATTTATCATTTACTTTTAAACAACTTCTCACCTACAATTGCACCTTTTACACTATCATTCGGAGGAACGGCAACATTGCTGACACCTTTTGATAATAATTCCGGGCAAGTTTACCAGCCAAATCCATTTTTAGAACCGGGAATTAATCATGATGGAGAAATCATTATCTGTAGTAACCCCGCTTCTTTTGATTTTTCAACATTATCAGCTGAAATATTAAATTCAAACCCGAATTTTGTAGTTAAATATTACAAAAGTGCGGGAGATGCAGCGGATGGCATAGGTGAAATCACGCTTCCAATCATAGTAAATACAGCAAATACTTATCATTATACTGTTTCTTATGTAGATCCCACTAGACCTACGAGTTTCTTAAACCAATGTAGGCAATTTGGAACTATTACATTTGTTGATAAATCTTTTCAGCTGACTCCAGTGACATTAACTTCTTGTAGCAATAATAATACAGGAACAGCTTTGTATGATCTGACATCTGCAGCGATTGGCGCAACACCCAATTTAACGCTTCAATATTATCCGTCGATGACATCTCTTAATACAGGGACAAACGAAATCACAACACCATACGCATACACAGCTCCTGTAGGATCTGCTTTTGTAAAAGCAACCAATGAATTTGGATGTGTAACCATTGTTGAAATAAAATTAGCCTTCCACCCTATTGTTACTGTAATAGAGGCAACTCTAAGAGCATGTTTTATTGAGAGTAATCCTTCAACTGGCGAGTTTAATTTACCAAACGCACCAGTAACCTTAGATGCTGGAACTACCAAAAAGTTCTACCCATCAGAAACTGATGCTATTAATCAAACCAATGAGATTTTAAATGCTGCAAATTATATTGCTCCAAATGGTGTAGTTTATGTAAGAGTAATGAACGCCACTGGATGTTATACTGTTGCTAAGATTAACCTAGTAGTTATTCCGCCAGTATACTCGACGGTTCTGGTTGATAAAGTTATATGTATTGAAGATAAAACAACTTTAGATGCAGGTTCAGGATTTTCTGCATACGAATGGAGCACAGGTGCAACCACACAAATCTTATCTAACGTAGGCGTAGGAACTTATTGGGTAAAACTTACAACAGGAGATTGTACTGCAATTCAAAAAGTGAAAGTTTATGCAACAGAACAGCCTGTTATTTCAAATGTTGAAATTACCAACAATTCAATTGCTGTTAATGTTACAGGAGGAACTCCGGCATACAAATATTCTTTAGATAATGTAAATTGGCAGGATTCTAATGTATTCTCGGGTCTTACCAGAGGCGATTACACAGTATATGTGAAAGACTCTTATGATTGTGTACCTATGGAAATTGTAATTATAATTCCGAATATCATCAATGTGATTACTCCAAATGGTGATGGTGTGAATGATGTGATTAATTATTCTGCTCTTTCAGGAAAAGGCAATTTGATTTTAAACATCTT
Organism: Chryseobacterium aahli; assembly: GCF_022699665.1. Taxonomy (GTDB): domain Bacteria; phylum Bacteroidota; class Bacteroidia; order Flavobacteriales; family Weeksellaceae; genus Chryseobacterium; species Chryseobacterium aahli. The sequence continues at coordinate 205,509 of NZ_JALDNB010000007.1, forward strand.
TGACAGATATGGTACAAAAATCCACCAGGCAGACAAGTCAAACAACTATACTTGGGACGGAAAAATTGGCGGCAAAAATGTACCAACAGGAAATTACTGGTATTCTGTAACCTGGAACGAAAACAATAAAAACAAAACCCCTATCAAATTCACAGGATGGGTAATGGTTAAAAACAGAGAATAATCATTTTTATAAAATCTGTAAATAAATCGCTTCTTGAGAGCGATTTATTTACTTTAAACATATTTGTATTATTTTGTTTAAATTTGCTTTAAATTCATTTCACATGAAAAAATTACTACTTTTTTTTATCTTAATAACATCACAGTTATTTCATTCACAATCTGATTGTAATTCAGCTATCCCTGTTTGTGGAAATTCAGGTTTTTCATACACACCAACAGGCTCCGGAACCATTGATGAGGAACTCGGAGGTTGTTTGTCTAGTGATGAAAATTTCTCAGTATGGTATACGTTCACTATTGCAACATCTGGAACACTTACATTTACTATTGATCCCGCAGTATTTGCAGATGATTATGATTTTGCAGTATATGGTCCCAACGTAACTTGTGGAGCTTTGGGAGCACCAATCAGGTGTAACTTTTCAGGAGCAGATGGTCCTACTGGCCTTAATTTAACATCAACCGATCCTGACGGAGGTACATTTGGACAGTGGAGTAGCCATATGAATGTCGTTGCTGGTGAAACTTATTACTTAATTGTTGATAATTATCTAAGCACCGCAAATGGTTTTTCATTAAATTGGGGAGGAACAGCTACTTTGACTTCTGCATTTAATGATCCTACACTTACTCCAAATCCTTTTATTACTCCAGGACTTCCGGGACCAACACCGACATCTCCTAACGAAATTTTAAAATGTGCATTACCGATGCAGTTTGATTTCACGACGCTTTCTACAGGTATCATAAACGGAAATACTAATTTTACAGTTACCTATCATGATACTGAAAACAATGCTATTACAGGAACTTCTCCACTTACAACCACAACGATAAACGGAACAACAATCTACTATTATAGATTAAAGTATACAGATCCTGCAAATCCTACAAATCCCATTAATGGATGTTTTCAGCTAGGTACTTTTAAATTCAAACAAGGAAATATTGTTGCAAATAATGCAACACTTACAGAATGTAACAACAATGGGGCTGGAACAGGAACTTTCAATCTTACATCAGCTGCTGTTTTCGGAGATCCTACTGCAACCAAAAAGTACTATCTTACATTAGCTGATCTTAATGCTGACACCAATGCCATTACAAACCCTACAGCATATGTCTCTGCACCAAAAACAATTTATGTAAAAGTTACTTCTGTAGAAGGCTGTACAGATGATTCAACAATCACGTTAAACTTCCATCCTGTAGTCGTTTTGACACCTGCCACTTTAGAGTCTTGTTTTATTGAAAACGCAATTACAACTGCAACTTTTGATTTGACAACCGCGACCGTTACTTCTCAGACTGGGATTACAAAAAGATTCTTTAAAACTCAGGCAACTGCTTTATCGGGTACTAATGAAATTCTAAACCCAACAACTTATATTGCAGAAAACAGTGAAGTATATGTGAGAGTCACCAATACAAATGGATGTTATGCAATAACAAAAATCACATTAAAAGTTCTTCCTCCAGTAAAATCTACAGTATTAAAAGACAAAACAATCTGTCTGGAAGATAGAACAACCTTAGATGCTGGTCCAGGGTTCACAGGTTACGAATGGAGTACGGGAGCTACCACCCAAAGTATTCAGGATGTAGGAATTGGAACTTATTGGGTAAAACTGAAAACAGGTAAATGCTTCACACTACAACAAGTCAAAGTATTACCTGCGTCGCAACCAGTAATCGCTAGTTTAGATATCAACAATAATACAATCACAGTAAATGCTACAGGAGGAACTGCCCCTTACCAATATTCTATTGACGGTACAAATTGGCAGAACTCTAATATATTTAATAATCTTCCAAGAGGTGAAAATAAAATCTATTTAAAAGATTCTTTTGATTGTACTCCGATTATAGTTCAGGTAACTGTTCCTAACTTAGTGAACGCAATCACTCCAAACGGAGATAATGTAAACGACGAATTAGATTATTCTGCATTAGCTTATAAGAAAAATCTTGTTTTCACAATCTACAACAGATACGGAAATAAAATCTACGAATCTGATAAACTAAGAAATTACAAGTGGGACGGCACATCAGGCGGTAAGAAAATCATAACAGGAACTTACTGGTACACCATCACTTGGGACGAAACCGACATCAACAATACCCATACAGTTTACAATGGATGGATATTGGTAAAAAATAGAGAATAAGTAAAATCTCATATCATTAGAATCACCTCAGCAATGGGGTGATTTTTTTATTAACATCATTCAATGCCTTTGGATATTGATATTTTAGAAGTTATCAACAATAAATATGAATTACTCAATTCAAATTATTTTCTAAATAAACTATCTTTGCAATATGGCGCAGAAAGAAACTTTATCTTCTCTTACTCAAGGAAACTTTGCTAGAGAATTATCGATTGCAGATGGAAAAATGCCTCCCAATGCTGTAGATTTTGAACGTTTGGTTGTTGGTACTTTTTTAATTGATAAAAAAGGACTCGATCATTCTATTGATCTTTTGACTCCCGAAGTTTTTTACGACCCAAGACATTCGGTGATTTTTGAAGTGATTCTAAAACTATACGAAGGAAACCAACCCGTCGATTTGATGACCGTTATTCAGGAGTTAAAAAAAACGGACAGACTAGCTTCAGCGGGTGGAGATCATTATATTATTGAATTAACGATGGGTGTAAGTTCATCTGCCCATATAGAATATCATGTACGTGTAATTCTTGAAAAATATATTCTGAGAAGTTTAATTAATGTTTCTGCCAATGTTATTGATACTTCTTACAAAGAATCAACAGATGTTTTTGAGCTGTTAGATAAAGCCGAACAGTCATTTTTTGAAATTACCAACGGAACAATCAAAAAAGGTTTCGATACCGCAAATACATTAGTAAAACAAGCAATTGATACCATCAAATCTCTTAAAGATAAAGAAGGAATTTCAGGAGTTCCTTCCGGATTTACAGGAGTTGACAAAGAAACCGGTGGCTGGCAAAATTCAGATTTAATTATTATAGCGGCACGTCCGGCGATGGGGAAAACGGCATTTCTTCTTTCTATGGCAAGAAACATTGCTGTGGGGCACAAAATTCCAATGGCACTTTTCTCTCTCGAGATGGCATCTGTACAGTTGATCACCAGAATGATTGCTTCTGAAACAAAAATTTCATCAGAAAAATTAAGAAAAGGACAAATGAGCGATGAAGAATGGCAAAGACTATTCTCCAACGTATCAGAACTTGAAAATGCTCCTTTATATATTGATGAGACTCCTTCCCTATCCATTTTCGACTTCCGTGCAAAATGTCGAAGATTGGTAATGCAGCATGGCGTGAGAATCATCATGGTCGATTATCTTCAGCTGATGACTGCAAGCAGCGGAGGAAAAGGAGGCGGAAACCGTGAACAGGAAATTGCAATGATCTCTCGTTCATTAAAAGCAATTGCTAAAGAATTAAATGTTCCCGTAATTGCACTTTCTCAGCTGTCAAGAACCGTAGAAACCCGTCCGGGAAAAAGACCTCAGCTTTCAGATTTGAGGGAATCGGGAGCGATTGAGCAAGATGCTGATATTGTATCATTTATCTTCAGACCAGAATATTATAAAATTGCCGTTTGGGATAATGATGAAGAAGGACAAGAATCTTCAACAGAAAACCAAGCTGAGCTAATTATTGCAAAACACAGAAACGGTGCAACTGCCGATGTAAGACTTTCTTTTATGAAGCATTTTGCGAAGTTTGGTGATATTGGTGAAACAGATAGCAGTTATCCATCAGGAGGTTCACAATCTCATGAACCTAGTGGTTTTGAAAAGATAAAAACAACCATTCAGCCAGGTGCTGCATTTGATTTACCTGATAATTCTAAAGTTTCAGGCTCTTCAATGAATGACCTGGATGATGAAGATGATTTTCCTTTTTAATTTTTAAAATTAAGGTTGAAGCTTATTTAACCTTGAAATAATTTAATTTTTATTGAACTAAACCTCAAACTTAATCTCAACCTAAAAATTTTGAGAATAGAAATCTATACAGACGGCGCATGCAGTGGAAATCCCGGAAAAGGCGGATTCGGGATTGTCATGAAAGTTCCGGAAAAAAATTATCAAAAAACATTTTCAAAAGGGTTTCGCAAAACCACCAACAACAGAATGGAATTGCTGGCGGTAATTACCGCTTTAGAAAAACTAAAATCTACAGAAAACGACATTCACGTTTTTACAGACAGCAAATATGTGTCTGACGCAATTAATCAAAACTGGCTTGCAGGCTGGATTAAAAGAGGCTGGAAAAACGTAAAAAACCCCGATTTGTGGAAACGTTTTGCTGTGCTTTTCAACGAACATCATCCAAAGATGCATTGGGTAAAAGGCCATGCCGGTCATTTTGAAAATGAGCTGTGTGATAAGCTCGCCGTGGCTGCAGCAAGCTCAGCAAATCTTGAGATAGATACTTATTTTGAAAATTTAGAAAGTAATTCTTTATTTTAGTACAAATAAATTTTGAATCATTCTAATCTCAGATTAATTATTTCCATTATTTCCTTACAAATCATAAGATATTTTACCATATAGTCATACTTTTTTACAAAATTAACATTAAATACATATTTATTACTTGGGATTTAATATCTTTACACGTCTAATTATAAAATCCTAATAGATGAATAAAAATTTACTGTTTTATTTTACCATATTTCTACTTTGCATTTCCGGAAAATACCATTCCCAAACTTACCAGCTCGCAGGAACTCCTTTCACTACTGCTGGCTGGACGATGGTTGCTCCCACAGTGGCAAGCACAGATTTTATTCAGCTTACTCCAGACACAAACAACCAATCGGGATCCGTAAGACTGAATGATCCTATCAACTTGAAATTTTGTGATAAATGGAGAGTGGAATTTGATTTCAGAATGGATTCTAACCAAACTGCCAATGGTGATGGTCTTGCATTTTGGTATCTGGCAAACCCGCCGGTAGCAAGTGTATTGGGATCAGGGCTTGGGGTTTCGCAAAATGCTGTAGGTCTTATTGCCGGTTTTGACACCTACAACAATACAACTACAGCAGTAATGAGTAAAGTGCATGTTGCATACGGCCAAGTAGTCAACACAACCGACACCAACAACGTAGAATTTTTTAATGTAGCCGGAAGTTCTTTTCATTCTCCGGATATGAATACCACTTTACCTTTTCAGGGAGCTACATATAAACATGTTGAAGTAACAGCTCAAGTAGATCCTGCAATACCAACCAATTGGATCATACAGATAAAAATTGACGGCACTGTGATATGTAATCAATCTTTTGCTCCTTCAGGGGCTGCAGCTGCGATGACCGTTGGGTATTTTGGATTCTCGGCTTCTACGGGAGGAAACAGATCAAGACATTCTATTAAAAACGTAAAAATATACACAGATAAAGTAAGCATCTTACAGCCATCTGTCACACAATCTTATTGCCCTAATCCCTCAACAGGATTCGCAACAGTAAACCTTACATCATTTAACTCTCAGTTTGTTGCAACCCCTGCAAATTATACATTTTCGTATTCTGTAGGAGGAACACCAATTACCAATCCTACAGCTTATCAGTTTAATGCAAATACAACTGTGAGTGTTTTTGTAAAAGACAACTCGGGAGTATTGTGCGACAACCCAGATGGTCAAATTAATCTCACCCTGTCACCATTTACTGCCAATAACAGGACAATTTCAGAATGTAACAATAACAATGATACCACAGCTACATTTAATCTTACCACAGCAAACGTAAGTGGTGTACCCGGAATCGTTAAAAAATACTACAGAACACTAGCTGATCTGAACGCAGGAACAAATGAAATTACAAATCCTACTGCATTTATTTCGGGACCTACTATTATTTATGTAAAAGTAACAACACCACAAGGATGTACAGGTACAGCTCAAATCACGTTAAACTTTCTTCCGTTACCAATAGTGACAGACGCAGCGTTACAATCTTGTTCTATTCCAACAAATATTACAACAGGACTTTTTGATTTAACTTCAGCAAACGTTACAGCGGAAACAGGTATAACGAAAACATTTTACACATCTTTAGCGAATGCTTTAGCAGGAACAAATTCAATCGTAAATCCTATAGCCTATGTTTCTTCCAATTCAGAAGTATTTGTAAAAGTAACATCTACTGTCAGCAATTGTTTTATCATTAAAAAAATTACACTGAAAGTAATTCCACCTGTAAAGTCAACGGTTTTAAAAGACAAGATAATTTGTATTGACGACAGAACAAATCTAGATGCAGGACCCGGTTTTGACGAATACCTATGGAATACAGGCGCAACGACATCATCAATTCAAGGTGTACCTGTAGGAACATATTGGGTAAGATTGAAAACCGGAAGCTGCTACACTACTCAGATTGTAGATGTAAAAGCAGCATCAAACCCTGTTATTGCAAGTATAGATATCAGCAACAACACAATTACAGTAAATGCTACCGGAGGAACAGCTCCTTATCAATATTCTTTAAACGGAACAACTTGGCAAGATTCTAATGTTCTCAAAGGGCTGCCAAGAGGTGAAAATAAAATTTTCTTAAAAGACTCTTACAATTGTGAGCCAGTGCAAATACAAATTACAGTTCCGAATTTGCTCAATGCAATCACACCAAACGGAGATAACGTAAACGATGTTATTGATTATACAGCTTTAGCGTACAAGAAAAACTTAGTATTTATCGTGTATGACAGATACGGAAACAAAAAATACGAAGCAGACAAGCTGAGAAATTTCAAATGGGACGGAACTTCCGGCGGAAAGAAAATCCCTACAGGAACTTATTGGTACACCATCTCTTGGAACGAAAATGACGCAAATAACACACGCACTCAATACAACGGCTGGGTACTTGTAAAAAATAGAGAATAAACTTCTCAAATAAAAATCACTCCTAATGGGAGTGATTTTTCGTAATAGTAAAATTGAATAAAAAAAATGAGCTAAATTGTGTTTTTTGATGAAATTTATACAAAAACAAATCAATAACTCAAAATAACATAAACTTTTATTCTATTTTTAAATTTATTCACACATATAAATAAATTTTCATAATTATTTTATAAAAATAATTTATAATACATTACATAACCATAATCAATTTAATAAAATGAAGAAAACACTACTATTTTATCTTTCAATAATTCTTTTATTCTTCTTTCAAAACACATTTGCCCAAACTTATCAGCTCACAGGAAACCCTGTCGTTACAACAGGATGGGATATTGTTCCATCAGCAACTGCCCCTAATGATTTTGTACAGCTTACTGCAGATCAAACGGGTCAGTTTGGAGCCATCAAACTTTCAAACGCAATCAACTTAAAGTATTGCGATAAATGGAAAGTTGAATTCGACTTCAGAATCGACGGAAACGGAACAACAGCTTATGGAAGAGGTGATGGTTTGACATTTTGGTATCTTTCTAACCCACCAACAACATTTACAACCGGTGGAGGATTAGGAATTCCAGCAAACGCAAACGGATTGATGGTTGCTTTTGACATCTTCAACAATTCTACGGAAGGGCAAATGAGCAAAGTGCATCTTCTATATGGAACCAACAATACCCCAGCAGGAAATCCAAATATCGAGTACAATGTGGCCGCAGGAAGTACATTTCACTCTCCAGATTTGCAGGCCACACAGCCTTTTGTAGGGGCAAATTACAAACACGTTGAAGTAAACGGTCAGGTTGATCCGGCCAATATCAACAATTGGATTATTCAAATCAAAATAGATGGCATTGTAATTACAAACCAATCTTTTGCTCCTTCCGGAGGAGCCATCGGGATGACAACCGGGTACTTCGGATTTTCAGCAGGAACGGGAGCGGCGAGCGCAAGACATTCTATTAAAAATGCCAAAATTTTCATCGACAAAGTTCCTATTTTACAGAGTACAGTCACCCCTTTCGTCTGTACTAATCCTTCAACAGGAAATGGTTTCGTTGACTTAACTTCTTATGCATCACAGTTTGTCAATGTTCCCAGCAACTATATTATTACCTATTATGTTTTAGGAAGTTCTACACCTATTGCTACTCCTAATAACTTTCAATACACAGGAAACACCACAATATCTGTAGTCATCAAAGATCCGTCTTCCACACTATGCGATAATGGTGATGCAAGAATTATTTTAAATCCAAGTCCGTTCGAAGCCGTTGATGCATCTATGACAGAATGTAATAATAATGGCTCTGGCGTTGGTATATTTAATTTAAATAATGCAGCGGTAACCACACTAGCCGGGGTTACTAAACAATTTTATCCAACTTTAGCAGATTTGATTGCCGGAACAAATCAAATTATGAACTTTTCAGCATTTCCAGCAGCTCAGGGAACTACAATTCATGTAAAAGCAACTACTGCTCAAGGCTGTGTAGACAATGCAATAATAACACTAAACACTTCTCCATTAGTCGTTGTAAACGATGCTACACTGAGAAGTTGCTTTGACCCAAATAATCCTTCACTCGGAGTATTTAATTTACCAAATGCTCCTGTAACTACAGAACCAGGAACCACAAAAAAATATTACCCATCTTTAACGGATGCAGTAAATGGAACTAATGAAATTACCACACCCGCAACTTACACTGCTCCAAACGGAGTTGTATATGTAAAAGTAAGCAATGGAACCGGATGTTATTCAGTGGCAAAAGTAACCTTGGTTGTAATTCCACCAGTATATTCTACCGTTTTGGTTGATAAAGTAATCTGTATTGAAGATAAAACTACTTTAGACGCCGGATCAGGATTTAGCGGATACGAGTGGAGCACTGGCGCAACTACACAAATAATCTCAAATGTCGGTGTAGGAACTTACTGGGTAAAACTGAAAAGCGGTGATTGTATTGCTACACAAACGGTAAAAGTTTACGCTTCAGAGCAACCCGTCGTAACTTCTATTGACATTTCAAACACCACAATTACCGTAAACGTTGATGGCGGAACTCCTGCTTATCAATATTCTTTAGATAATGTGAACTGGCAAGATTACAACGTGTTTACAGGGATTTCCAGAGGTATGCATAAAATTTACGTAAGAGATGTTTATGACTGTGAGCCAATTGAAGTTAATATCACTGTACCAAATTTAATCAATGTAATCACTCCAAACGGTGACGGACAAAATGATTATATCGATTACTCAGCTTTAGCAGGAAAAATAGATTTGACATTCAATGTTTTCGACAGATATGGCTCTAAACTTCACCAGGGAGACAAAACCAACAGATACATTTGGGACGGAACTGCGAATGGCAGAAAAGTTCCTACAGGAAGCTATTGGTATTCTGTAACATGGAATGAGAACAACAAAAACAAAACCCCAATCAAATTCTCAGGTTGGATCATGGTAAAAAACAGAGACTAATTTTTTTTCATATTTTAATTATATTGCGATCACTCCCCTCAAAAGGAGTGATTTTTTATTTAGAAAATTTAAAAATAGAATTTTGGCACAAAACCGTCTTTATTCATATTCAATTCTTAAATTTGTCTTTATGAATTATTTGGAAGCTTTAAGCAGAAGATATTCTGTGAAAAAATTTAATCCCGAAATGATCATTCCGCAGGAAACACTTCTCAATATTCTTGAGGCAGGAAAACTGGCGGCAAGCTCTCAAGGTCTTCAGCCTTATAAAATATTCGTAGTTGAAAGTACAGAAATGAAGGAGAAACTGATACCTTCGTTTTATAATCCTTCACAAATTTCTACCTGTTCACACCTCATCGTTTTAGTTTCCAAAAAAGATATGGAAGAAACGTATCTTGACGGATATTTCAATCACATCTCTGAAGTGCGTGAACATCCTGTTGAAAATTTAAACCTGTTTAGAAAAAGCATCACAAGTCATTTCAGCAGACAAGAGCATGATGACATTCTGAACTGGGCAGAAAAACAAGCTTATATAGTGTTAGCTAACTTAATGTATGCTGCAGCGATAGAAAATATCGACACATGCCCGATGGAAGGTTTCAGACAAGAATTGATCGAAGAAATTTTAGATATCAATCCTGAAAAAGAAAAAGTGACTGTAACATTGGCACTTGGCTACCGATCGGAAGAAGATCAGTTTCAGCACATGAAAAAAGTAAGGAAACCAAACGAAAAATTGTTTAAATTTATTTAATTATTTAGACGATTGTCTTAAAGCAAGAATATGATAAAAGCGGATGTATTAGTGATTGGTTCCGGAATTTCGGGGCTTTCTTATGCCATAAAAGTTTCAGAACAGATTCCCGATGCCAAAATAATCATTGTAACAAAATCTGACGAAGACGAAAGCAATACAAAATACGCCCAAGGCGGTTTGGCTGTGGTTACAGATTCTAAAAACGATAATTTTGAAAAACATATCGAAGACACCATGCGTGCCGGAGACGGCGAAAATAAACGTAAAGTGGTAGAAATGGTCGTAAGAGAAGCACCTGCAAGATTTAACGAAATCGTTGAATGGGGAGCCAATTTTGACATGAAAAATGGAGAATTTGCTTTAGGAAGAGAAGGCGGCCACACTGAAAATAGAATCGTACACCATAAAGATATCACTGGTTTTGAGATCGAAAGAGCTTTATTGCAAACCGCGAAAAGCAGTCCGAATATTGAAATTCTTGATCACCACTACGTCATTGACATCATCACTCAGCACCACGTTCCGGGAAAAGAATTAAATGAAGGTGAAATTAATTGTTACGGTGCCTATATTTTAGATGAAAAATCTAAATCAATCAAAAAAATCACGTCAAAAATTACTTTAGTTGCCACTGGCGGCGCAGGTCACGTTTATAAAAACACCACAAACCCAGTAATTGCAACTGGAGACGGAATTGCTTTCGTTGCCCGCGCAAAAGGTAAAGTGACCAATATGCAATATTATCAGTTTCATCCAACCGCTTTGTACAGCAAACTTGACGGAATGTTATTTTTAATTTCCGAAGCAGTGCGTGGCGATGGCGCAAAGCTGAGAACCAAAAAAGGTCAAAAATTCATGCACAAATATGATGAGCGTGAAGAATTAGCATCCAGAGACATCGTTGCAAGAGCCATTGATGCAGAAATGAAAGTTACTGGAGACGAATTTGTTGGTCTTGACTGCAGAGATATGAACCAAGAGAAATTTCTGGAGCATTTCCCTAATATTTATAAAAAATGCAAGGACGAAGGAATTGATCCTTTTACACAATTAATTCCTGTAGTTCCGGCTTGTCATTATCTGATGGGCGGAATTGAAGTTGATAAAGACGGACAGTCTTCTCTTAATAATTTATTCGCCGTCGGAGAATGTACCAACTCAGGATTACACGGCGCTAACAGACTAGCATCCAATTCTTTATTGGAAGGTTTAGTATTCGGACATAATGCCGCAATGAAGACGATGGAATTATTGAATCAAAATAATTTTAATTTTGATGATTTAAAAGCAGTTCCGGAATGGAACGAAGAAGGCATGAAAATCATTGATGAAATGGTCATTGTCTCTTACCTCAGAAAGCAGCTTCAGGAAATGATGAGCGACCTGGTAGGAATTGTGCGAAGCAACAGACGTCTAAAAATGGCTCTCCAAAAACATCAGGAAATCGCAGCCGCTGTTGACGAAATTTACCACTACTCTATTTTATCACCTCAACTTTCAGAATTAAGAAATCTCACAACCGTTGCACATCTTATAATAACCCAGTCGATGGAAATGACACAAAATAAAGGTGCATTTTACAATAAAGATTTGGCGCAAGCATAATTGATTATTAAAGAAAAGAATGAAAAGACCAAACTACGCAACCGATAAAGTTTTAAAGCAATTCATCAAAAACGCTTTGGAAGAAGACATTCAGGATGGAGACCACTCTACTCTATCTACAATTCCTAAAGATTTAGAGCAGAGTGCAAAACTTTTAGTGAAAGAAAACTGTATTCTAGCCGGAGTCGAATTAGCTGAAATTATTTTTAAGCAATTTGATAAAAACTTAAAAATAGAAAAATTCATCAAAGATGGTGAAACTGCAAAAATTGGTGACGTAGCTTTTATCGTAACCGGAAGTGCAAGATCTATTTTATCAACAGAAAGATTAGTTTTAAACTGCATGCAGCGAATGAGCGGTATCGCAACACTTACTCAGGATTGGGATTCGAGATTAATAGGTTCAAAAACCAAGCTTTTAGACACCAGAAAGACTACTCCAAACTTCAGAGTTTGTGAAAAATGGGCAGTTGCTATCGGTGGCGGAACCAATCACAGATATGGTTTATATGATATGATCATGCTAAAAGACAATCATATTGATTATAATGGAAGCATCACCAACGCAGTAAAAATGGCGAAAGATTATGTAAAAAAGTCAAAGAAAAAACTTAAAATAGAAGTTGAAACTCGTAATCTTGAAGAAGTACAAGAAGCTGTCAATGCCAAAGTCGACAGAATCATGCTCGACAATATGGATGTTGCAACTATGAAAAAGGCAGTAAAATTAATCAACGGATCTTGTGAAAGTGAAGCATCAGGCGGAATCTCAAGAGATCAATTAAAAGAAATTGCTACTACAGGAGTAACCTTTATTTCTGCCGGAGCCCTTACGCATTCAGCTAAAAATATCGATTTAAGCCTAAAAGCTGCCATGTAAAACATTGCATTTTTAATAAAAACACAGCCACTTTGTTAAAAATTAAATAATATGATTTTTTCACGTTAAAATTCGGTTTTTATTTAAAATACTGTAAATCAAACTCTTAGCCATTATTAAGACTGATTAAAAATTAACATTAAGTTAATAATAGTTAAAATTATTTTACCGAATTTTGCATAAAATTTAATTCTAACTATTACTTACGATTATGAAATTAATCAACAAATCGATGCTAACTGTGATGATCTCACTTTCTACAGCTAGCGTTTATTATGCACAACAGACCCAAGACACTGTAAACACAAGGTCAAAGGACATTGAGCAAGTTGTACTGACGGGTGTTGCCGATCTTGCAAAAGACAGAAAAACTCCTGTTGCTGTTTCTACAATAAAAGAAGCACAAATTGTTGAAAGATTAGGAAATCAAGAATTTCCTGAAATTTTGAAATCCACACCATCAATCTATTCAGCTAAAGGCGGTGGAGGGTTTGGTGATGGTCGTATGAACATCCGTGGTTTTGACACAAATAATACTGCTGTAATGATTAATGGGGTTCCCGTTAACGGTATGGAAGACGGAGCTGTTTATTGGAGTAACTGGTTAGGTCTCTCAGACGTAACTTCAGCAATGCAGGTTCAGAGAGGTTTAGGTTCTTCAAAATTAGCAATTGCTTCTGTAGGAGGAACAGTAAATATCGTAACAAGAGCTGCTGACAAAAAAAGAGAAGGTAACGTAATGCTTGGTGTAGGTAACGACGGTTACTTAAAAACTTTATTCTCATACAATACCGGTAAATCAGCTAAAGGATGGTCTACATCATTCTTAATGGCTAGAACTGCCGGATCAACTTATATCGACGGTTCAGAATTCGAAGCGTACAACTACTATTTTGCTTTAGGTTATCAACCGAACGAAAAGCATGACTTCCAATTTACTTTTACAGGATCTCCTCAGAAACATATGCAGAACTTCCAAAGTTCAATTGCAAACTTCATTAAATATGGAAATGGGGTAGATGAGCCAAACAGAAGATATAACTCTAACTGGGGTTATCTGAATGACGAAGTAATGTCTCAGTCTATCAACTTCTACAGCAAGCCTGTAGCATCAGTTAACTGGGACTGGAAAATCTCTGAAAGATCAAAATTATCTTCAGTTCTTTACGGATCTTGGGGTAGAGGTGGTGGCACCGGAGTTATCGGAAGTATTGTTGGAAATCGTACTAGTGGAACAGGTTCAGCTACCAACTCAAAAGGAATAAATGATGCGCTTTTCAAAGATCAAAATGGTTTGATCCGTTTTGACGATCTTGTAGCATTTAACCAAGGTACAAAAACATTTAATTGGACAGCTAATGGTTCTAATTATACTGCTGTTAATGCAACTCCAGGAACTGCAACTAGAAATAATGGTTTAGTAAGAAGAGCAAGTATCAATTCGCATGACTGGTACGGATTGCTATCTAATTTCCAACATAAAATCAACGACAATTGGAATTTTTCAGCGGGAGTTGATTTAAGATATTATTATGGTTATCATCCAGGTGTATTGACTGACCTTTGGGGAAATAAAAAATATATCGAGACAGATAATATGAATATCCCGGGAGGGTATGATGTAACTTTAGTTCAAAATGCAGCTCCATCAGCAAATCCATTTGTAAAATCTGTAAAAGATAAAAATCAAATTGTTTACAGAAACTATGATGGTGAAGTACTTTGGGGTGGGCTTTTCGGACAACTTGAATATTCAAATGATAAAATCTCTGCGTTTATTCAAGGTTCAGTTTCAGAACAAGGTTATAAAAGAATTGACAACTGGCTTATTGACGGAGTTACCGTACAGCAAGGTCAAAAGGTAAATATAAAAACTGATACAAAATTCCTTTTAGGATTCAATGCAAAAGCTGGTATCAACTATAATATCAACGAGCAGCACAACGTATTTGCAAACGTAGGTTATTATGAGAAACAGCCTTTATTTAATTCTGTTTATAATTCTCCTTTAGCAGATGGCAGAGCAAATGGTAACCAGCAGATTGTAAATCCATTATTAACCAATGAGAAAATTGCTTCAGCAGAATTAGGATATGGTTTCAGAAGCGGAATTTTCAATGCCAATGTAAATGCATATTACACTTCTTGGAAAGACAGATATCAAAGGTTCACAGGACTTGTAGTTCCTATTAACCCAAGTTTACCTGCAACAGGAGCAAACTTATACAACAGACCTTACGCAAACTTAACAGGTATTCACGAAATCCACATGGGAATTGAATTTGAAGGTACAATAAAAGCTACAGATTATTTATCTTTCAACGCAATGTTTTCTATCGGAGATTGGAAATACAAAGGTAATGCTACAGGAACCCTTTATGATGAAAACGGAACGCCTATCTCATTGAATGGTAAAAATGAAGTAGAATTCGCATTAGATAATGTTAAAATTTCAGATGCTGCTCAAACTACTGCTGCTTTAGGATTTACCCTAAAACCAGTAAAAGATTTAAGCATATTTGCTAGTTGGAATTATTATGATAACTATTACGGATTAATCAACTTCAGTGATATCTACGTTCAGACTAACGGATCTACTAATAATAATGGTAAAAAAGGAGCTTTAGAATATCCTAGCTACAATTTGTTTGATTTAGGTCTATCTTACTCATTCAAAGTAGGTAACGGACAAAGATTAGTATTGACAGGTAATGTGTATAACTTATTTGACACTACATATATCTCTGACGGTAAAACATCTAACCACGTAAAAGATGTTGCGGATTTCAAAACATCTAGTAATACAGATGCGCAAGCACAAGCATTGTACAACACTTATATCAACAACCCTCAGAATTTCTACAAAGGACTTGATACAACCAACTCCGTTTACTTCGGTTTCGGTAGAACTTGGGCAGCGTCTGTTGCATTCAAATTCTAATAAATTAAAACTTATTAAATACCAAATCCCGGCTTTATAGCTGGGATTTTTTTATATTTGTACACTTAATAAATAGAAAAAATAGAAGTATGGATCTTTACAAAATTTTACTGAGCGCCCACAAAGGTTTTGCCTATCTGGAGCTAGCTTTAACTGCTTTATTTATCATCGCACTCTTAACAGTAATGTTCGGATATAGCGGTAAAGTAAATAAATTCCTAAAAAAAATAACGCTCTTTACCATGATTTTCTTCCATGTACAGTTCTTGATCGGTATCATCATGCTGATCATGAATTTCACAAAAGGTTTAGACATGGGATCAGTAATGAAAAATGCTGATTTAAGATTTCAATATGTAGAGCACCCATTTTCTATGTTGATCGCTGCGGTTTTGATGACCATCATCAACAAAAAAGTAAAATCTAATGATACCATTTCTTTAGGAATTGTAATTATGGGATTAATCGCAGTAGGTTTATTTGCATTTGCATTTCCATGGACAAGAGTCTTTGGAGCTTAATTATATATTAACTTAATAATTTTATTTATTCAATGAAAGTAGCTGTAGTAGGTTCAACAGGAATGGTTGGACAAGTGATGCTTAAAGTTCTCGAAGAGAGAAACTTCCCTGTAACAGAATTAATTCCGGTAGCTTCGGAAAGATCTATTGGTAAACAGGTGAAGTATAAACAGGTAGATTACACTATCGTAAGCATCGATGACGCTATAGCTGCCAAACCTGACATCGCAATTTTTTCTGCAGGTGGTTCAACTTCTTTAGAATACGCACCAAAATTTGCAGAAGCAGGAATTACAGTAATCGATAATTCTTCAGCATGGAGAATGGATCCCACTAAAAAATTAGTTGTTCCGGAAATCAATGCAGATGTTTTGACAAAAGAAGACAAGATTATTGCGAATCCGAACTGTTCTACCATTCAGTTGGTTATGGTTTTAGGTCCGTTGAATAAAAAATATGATTTAAAAAGAGTCATTGTTTCTACGTATCAGTCTGTAACAGGAACCGGTAAAGCAGCCGTTGATCAGTTGAATGCTGAAATCGCTGGTGATGATTCTGTTGCTAAAGTATATCCTTATCAGATCTTCAAAAATGCACTGCCACACTGCGATGTATTTTCAGATGATGATTACACAAAAGAAGAAATTAAATTAATGAAAGAGCCTAAAAAGATTTTAGGCGACGACACATTCAATTTAACCGCAACAGCAGTAAGAGTTCCAGTACAAGGAGGTCATTCTGAAAGCGTCAACATCGAATTTGAAAACGAATTTGAATTAGAAGAAGTAAGAAAAATCTTATCAGAAACTCCTGGAGTAATCGTAATGGATAACGTAAAAAACAACGAATATCCAATGCCACTCTACTCAGAAGGAAAAGACGAAGTTTTCGTAGGAAGAATCCGAAGAGATCTCTCACAGCCGAAAACACTCAACCTCTGGATTGTAGCAGACAATCTGCGAAAAGGCGCTGCAACCAACGCAGTACAGATTGCAGAATACTTAGTAGCAAACAACTTAGTATAACCTAACAAAAAAGAAAAGAGTCTCCAAAAGAGATTCTTTTTTTTATCGAAGAAAGAAGCTTTTAGGAATTGGCTTATTGCTTATAATTATAGTATACCGAAATTTTGTTTACCCCAACCCCTAAAGGGAGCAAAATTTCTTTGAAAAACTCTTCAAAATTACACCCTTTAGGGTCGGGGGCAATTAATTTTGAAGAGTTTTGAATAATATCCATAAGATAAAAAAAATGACAACAAAAAACACCAATCAAGATAAAATAGGTTTCCAAAGGTTAATAGCCGTTTTTGGGATCATTTTATTCGTCGGAAAAATCATCGCATGGAAACTTACAAATTCCGATGCCGTATTTTCTGATGCCATGGAAAGTATCGTCAATGTCATCAGCGCTTTTATGGGATTGTACTCCTTACATTTAGCCTCGAAACCCAAAGACGAAGACCATCCTTACGGTCATGGTAAAGTAGAATTTGTCACCGCCGGAATAGAAGGCGCATTGATCGCTATTGCCGGAATCATGATCATCTACGAAGGTATCAACAGCTTGGTGACTGGAAGAGTTTTAAAAGGGCTCGATTGGGGAATTGCCATCATTGCCGTTACCGCAATTATTAATTATTTATTAGGCTACATATCTATTAAAAAAGGTGAAAAACAAAATTCTCTTGTTCTTATCGCTTCCGGAAAACATTTACAATCCGACACATTTACCACTTTAGGCGTTGTGGTCAGTTTGATCATTGTTTACTTCACCAAAATATATTGGATTGATTCTATCGTTGCCTTGATTTTTGGTTTCTACATTATATTTGTAGGCTACAAAATCGTCCGCAAATCATTAAGCGGAATTATGGATGAGCAAAATCCAGAACTTCTCAACAGCATTATCGATCTATTAGAAAAAAACAGACATACAGAATGGATCGACATTCACAACATGAAAATCCAGCAATTTGGCGCCTCTCTCCACATCGATGCCCACATCACATTACCTTGGTATTACAGCCTTCGTGATGCTCATAACGAAATGGAAAAAGTCATTCTCCTTTTAGCCAAAAACACAAAAAGAACGGTTGAATTTAATTTCCACATGGATGACTGCAGACCGATTTCCTGCCCTGTTTGTCAGATTATGGACTGCCCTGTTCGCGAGCAGCCTTTTACCAAAAAAGTAAAATGGACTGCAGATAACGTGACCAGAGTAGAAAAGCACACTATTAACTAGTCACCTCAATACAAGTTACAGCATTTTTTAGGAGCCATTTCCGGCTCTCCGCTCATACTCCTCACACAGCCGCTTATCTATAGCTACTCCAATTTTGCCAAAGCTTGTGTGGGGTAACCGCTACGATCCGGGCTATCAGAACGTTTCCTCAATATAATTAGAGGACGGTTTACAATTTGAAAATCTTCGATGCAACGTTATTTAAACATCCTATAATTTAAACTTAGGAATTTAGTTTTTATAAACTTTGGTTGCTCCTTAGTAAAATCTGTTTTCTGTAGTAAAACAGCGGAACTATCAAAAGCAAGATCAAAGGTTGAATCACAAACCTTCTCATATAGAAAGAAAAAAGATACCCTACATCAAATCGGTCATAAATGCAGTACAGATATATCGGGAAAGTAATCGCAAAAACAATAGACATTAATAACGCTCCTTGTATCGTCCATTCTTTATTTTTAAACAAAAAATGAATGATTATACACGAGAAAAAAAGATTTAAAACAAATCTCAATACATGGCTGAGAATTAACTTCCCCCATTCAAATTCAGAGAAATTAATATTCTTATTTGCTGCGTGGAAATAATCCAGAAAAGGATCATAGAAAATCTGATCTTCCAGCATTCTCACACCAAAAAGCCCGCAAACTCCTAAGAAAACTAAAAACCAATTAAGAATTTTCATTTTTTAAAGCAAAAAATTTAATCCATATCAGCCAAAGAATCACTACACTTCCATAAATTATAGCTGGAAAAACATAATCATGAGCGATTTTATTATATTGTGAATAGTCACGGGTTACAATATTTAACCCTGCAATTCTTAAAATATTCATGATGTATAACGCCACGAGACCGGCAACAATAAAAACGAAAGTTTTAGTTCCTTTATAAAAAGCAAATACAAAAGCTACAAAAAGAATAATCACAGAAACCGCATTACATCCCTCTACCATTCTTGTTACCGTCTTATCTTTAACATAAAAATACATCTGCTCGTTAGGAACATCATCATACAGTCGAGAAGGGTAATTTAATGCATTCTGCACAAGTACAACATGATCAGCAATCAATCGGGAAAAAGGATCAAGACCTTGCGCTTTGAAGCTGTTCAGATAAAACTGATACCCAAAAAGCAACACCAAATAAATGATGATGAAGCGCAACAGAATCCCCAAAACAGGCTTAAAGTCCTTTAGCATAATGCAAAGATAAAAATTCGACTGTAAATTAGTATATTTGTTTCCATATTATGACTTCTGAAAACGCAAAAAGATTTTTTGAGAACCATTTTGGCGAAAAATCAACTGAATTTGTCACATTAGCTCAAAGCGGATCTGCAAGAGTCAATTTTCTGGCTCAAAATCAAACCGGAAAGTATATCATTACATACAACGAAAATATTCCCGAAAATGAAAGTTTTCTTTACTTTTCAGAAATATTTTCAGATTTAAATCTTAACACTCCGAAAATATTTACGGCATCTGATGACAAAAAAATGTACATCCAAGAATTCTTGGGAAGTCAAACTTTTTCAGACATCATTGCGAAAGAAGGTTTGTCAGAAAATGTAAAATCTTTGGTAAAGCAGGCTTTAGAAAAACTTTTTAATCTGCAAATTCTCACACAGAATACAATAGATTTCACCCAGACTTTTGAATACGAAAGTTATGATGAATTACCTGTGATGCACGATTTATACTATTTCAAAAATTTCATTGCTGATGTTATGGAGTTGGAATATCATAAGTCAACTTTATTAAAAGAATTTAAAAAACTCGTTAACCTCATCGAAAATCTTGAACCGAAAGGTTTAATGATTAGAGATTTTCAGGCAAGGAATATTATGGTGAATGACAAGAATGAAGTTTCATTTATCGATTATCAATCAGCGATGAAAGGTCCTTTAATGTACGATGTGATTTCATTTCTGTTTCAGGCGAAAGCCAATTTTCCTGAAGATTTAAAAAACGAAATGCTTGAATTTTACATCCAACAATTTGAAAATAAGAAAATTCAAATTCAACTAAGAAATTCGGTTAAACCTATTCAGTTGATGAGATTCTTACAAGTTTTGGGAGCTTACGGCTTCCGTGGTTTGATTCAAAAAAAGCAACATTTCATCGCCAGTATCGACAAAGGAATAGAAAATGTTACAGCATTTTCAAACAATTGGGAAGAAATAAAAAATTATCCTGAGTTAAAAAAAGTAATCGAACAGTTGAGTTTGGATAAAACTAAATTTAAAATTAAAGAAATATTGAACCATTAAGAGAATGAAAGTCTTAAGAATTATTAAGTAAAATCTAAAGATTTTTTAAGCAAGAACTTTTAAATTTGTTTAAAACAAATTTTACAAATGACGAAAAAACAGATCACTCAATTATCATATGAAATTACAGGATTAGCCATTAAAGTGCATAGAACATTAGGAGCCGGACTTTTAGAAAGCATCTACGAAAAGTGTTTAGTACATGAACTTATTAAAAATGGATATGAAGTAATACAACAAGTAAAAATTCCTATAAACTATGACGAAATTACAATCGATGCTGACTTGAAAATCGACTTGCTTGTAAATGATTGTATTATTGTAGAATTAAAAGCCATAGAACAATTACTTCCTATACATGAAGCTCAGTTACTGACGTACATGAAAATTTTAAAGAAACCACAAGGTTTATTGATTAATTTTTTCACTGATAACATCACAAAATCTTTAAAACCATTTGTTAATGAATATTTTAGATCATTACCAGACTAATCAGCATATCGCTTAATTTAGATTTATCTAATCCTTAAAATATCTTATAAACTAAAACATCTTAATGGTTCAAAAAATTTAAAGAAATTAAATGATTTAAATCAATCATCATTTATCAACCATCAATTATAAAAATTTAAATATGCTACACATAGACATCCACAGTTTTTCATACAAAAAAGGAGGCATTCCCAAAGACGATTCAGGTAACGGAGGTGGTTTTACTTTCGACTGTCGCGGGATTTTAAACCCCGGAAGAGTGGAAGAATATAAAATACAGACCGGAAACGACATCGGCGTTCAGGAATATCTTGAAACAAAAACAGACATGCCTAAATTTTTAGAGTTGATAAAAAGTATGGTTTCCATCAATATCGACAACTATTTGGGCAGAGGTTTTGAAAACTTACAAATCAACTTCGGATGCACTGGCGGACAACACAGATCGGTTTATTCTGCCATCAAAATTGCTCATTTTATTGAAGAAAAATATGGTCATCAGGTAGAAGTAAGTCTGCACCACGATGAACAGCACCAGCTAAATAATAAATGATGATTGATAATTTATAAATGATTATTTAAAAACTATTTATTTCTATCAATTATTATTCATCTATTATCAATAACAAAAATGAAGGCATTAATTTTTGCAGCAGGAAAAGGAACTCGACTGAAACCCTTTACAGATCATCATCCGAAAGCTTTGGCTAAAGTAAACGGCATTCCGCTTTTGGAAAGAAATATTACCTACCTAAAAGGTTTTGGCATTAATGATTTTGTGATTAATGTGCATCATTTTGGTGAGCAGATTGTAGATTTCCTGAAGAAAAATAATAATTTTAATTGTAAAATTGAAGTTTCAGATGAGTCTGAAGAACTTTTGGAAACTGGTGGTGGTTTGGTTTTTGCTAAAAAATTTCTTGATCATGGCGAAGATTTTATCATCATGAACGCTGATATTCTTACAGACATCAACATAAATAATTTAGTAGAATACCACAAGAAGATTAAAGATTTTGCTACTTTAGCAGTATCGGACAGAGAAAGTTCGCGTAAGTTATTATTCAACGACGATTTGGTTTTAAGGGGTTGGCTTAATGTGCAAACAGGCGAACAACGATTGGCAGAGTTTAACAAGGGATTTAAGCCTTACGCATTCAGTGGTGTGCACTGCATTAACCCTGTTATTTTTGATAAAATAAAACGAACAGGGAAATTTTCTGTGATGGAAGAATATCTGGATCTGATGCAGACCGAAAAAATTCATGGTTTTCTGCACGACAGTATTCTGATCGATGTAGGAAGACCGGCATCTGTGATAGAAGCCGAAAAATATTTTAAATAAAAGACAATGGGAATTGAAGGAAGCAGGGATGAAAGTTTACAAAATCCTGAATTAGATATCAACGAATCAATATTACACAATAGTTTCAGACAAAAAACATGGGACGAAATCGTAACCAAAGACAGCTGGATGGTTTTCAAAATCATGGCAGAATTTGTGGATGGTTATGAAAGAATGGCAAAAATTGGACCCTGTGTTTCAATTTTCGGATCAGCAAGATTGAAGCCTGACACGAAATATTACGAAATGGCGGTAGAAATTGCCGAGAAAATCACCAAAATAGGTTTTGGAATCATCACCGGTGGCGGTCCCGGGATAATGGAAGCCGGTAACAAAGGCGCTTTCAACGCACAGGGAAAATCTATAGGACTCAATATTGATTTACCCTTTGAACAGCATTTCAATCCTTACATCAACAAAATGTACTCGCTTAATTTCGATTATTTCTTCGTAAGAAAAGTGATGTTTGTAAAATATTCTCAGGGATTCATTGTGATGCCGGGAGGTTTTGGAACTTTGGATGAACTGACGGAGGCGATTACTTTAATCCAAACCAATAAAATCGGAAAGTTCCCTATCGTTTTGGTAGGATCAGAGTTTTGGGGAGGCTTGCTTGATTGGTTTAAAGATACTTTGCTAAAAGAAGGAATGATTTCGGCGGATGACCTTGAGCTATATCGTGTGGTAGATACAGCAGACGAAGCTGTGGAGCACATCAAATCTTTTTATGAAAAGTATGCGGTGAATGTTAACTTTTAATTGGCATTATATTTGAGCAAATTTTATTTACTAAGATGATTAACAATCAATAAATTAAGATGAAAAAATTTTTATACATATCAGGTATTCTATCACTATTTGCACTCATGAGTTTCATGGCGGCAGATTTCTTCTCATCAATGACGAAAGTCGATTATATTGATGGAAGCAAAACGCTGAAGTTTACAACAAAGATGAATACCAGTCATATTTCGGATGCTATCAAAATCAACCGCAGCACGGCAGGTTTTGAAGCCGAAGTGAAGAAATATGTAAACAACAATTTTGATGTTTATGTAAATGGATCTCCCAAAACCCTAACTTTCACAGGAAGTCAGGTAAGCGGAGAAACTGTATGGGTCTATTTTGAAACGAGCGGTGTTTCGGAGGTGAGCAATTTAAAGATTAAAAACACGATTCTTTTAAGTGCTTTCCCAAAACAAATTAACCTTGTGAATATTGCCTATAAAGGAGCTCAAAAAACCATGAATTTCCAACGAGGAAAAGAGGTGAATGAGGTTTCTTTTTAATAAGAATTTTTAGTTTAAACTATATGACCACTGCTTTTGCGGTGGTTTTTTTGTTTTTCAGACCTCATCATTCTGATTTAATTAAATTATTTTAAAATCAATTTACTTACTTCAATTATCTGAATTATATTTAAATCTGATTGTTCATCATCATTCAGTTTTCTTTATCTTAAAAACCACCCATTAGTTTTCATCATCAGAATTAGATATGATTGAAGTAATTAAAAACTCGAAACTTTAAAACAAAAAAAGGCGAACTAATTAATAGTCCGCCTTTAATTATCATATTAAGCTAATTATTGAGCTTTGATTTTAAAATCATCTATCTCCCACGTTGCCGCAGCAGAAGTTGTAGAGGTATACTTGAATGCTATTCTTACGTTTTTGCCTAAGAATGCACTTAAGTTTACATTTCCAGAACTTACCCAGTCTCCAAATGCTGCAGTATTGGTATCTAAAGTTGCAGGTAACTGTACCCAAGTAGTAGTTGATGGGTTTCCTGTATAATTTTCAGTGGCATAAACCTGTAAAGCATTACCTGCGTAACGAACATCTGTTGTAAAGTTGACTGTAGCAGCAGTTTTACCAACCAAACTAACAGCCTTTGAAATCAACCAATCTTCGTTTGCAGGATTTCCTAATGGAGCACTCATCACTGCATAGTAATTAGTTCCATTACCTTGGTTAGAAGTATTCCAAACTTGAGCTCCGGTTACGCTCACGGTTGTCCAGTCTGAGCTGAAACCACCTGCTGCAAATCCATCATTGTAGATAGTTGGCATTGGAGTATAAATACTTCCGTCACATCTTGGATTATCTAAATCTACATTTGAAAGTTTAGTAATCCAAAGCTGATAAGTTCCGTTAAAATAACTAGCAATAGCATAAACATCACCTTTACCTCCTTCTACTTCTATAATACCCGGTTTTAAAGGCGTAGTATTTGTTCCGAAATCTGCTTGTCCGCTTGTTCTCAATGTAATTTTGTTACCAGAACAGTCTTCTAAAGTTCTGTTTGATGTCGATGTACCGTCGGAATAAGTCTTCCCTAAATCTGCATTGATAAACTGCAAATCTTTAATTTTAATCCATCTTCCTACATCGGCAGTTGTAAGCTGAGAGATGGTTCTTTCGGTAGGAACTACGGCTCTTGAAGGAGTATTGGTATCAAAGAAATATTTATAAATATTTACTTCTTCAATTTGTCCAAACTGGGTATTGTTACTGAACAATGCACCCAATTGAATTTCTCCGCTTACATTTCTTACATAGAGGTCTTTAAGCTTAATGTAAACATCTTTACCTAATCTGAAACGATTATCTAAGAATAAATCTAATTTGTTTAAATTAACCCTTAATCCTCCTGAAGCATCTTCTACGTAAATGTATTTATATAAATTTCCTGTCTCATCATTAGCAACGACTTGCGCTTTAACATAAAAGTCACCAGTGATTTGAGTCCAGTTTCCTCCTGTATACATTTGTTTGACTTCTGCAATAGTTTTTAGAGTCAACCCATTTGCGCTAAATTCACATGGATTTGAAGTGATTCCATCTAAACGAGGGAATTTAGTCATCTTAAGGTCAGTAACCTTATTGATATACATTTGGTAAGTAGAATTAAATTTACTGTAAATACCTACAAACTCTCCGTTTCCTGACGGTAAAATCTGGTTTGCAAATGATGCATAACCACTGTTTCTTACTACTCTGGTAGTGGTTGTACTCGCATCTCTAATCACTCGATCAATCGTAACTCCGTTTGGAGCATAATTTGTACACAATACTCTACTGTCAAATTCTGCATTTTCCATTTTGATCAGACATCCGATATACTTGTCATTTGTAGCAATCATCTGTGCAGAAGTCATTATTTTAGGAATAATGTTCTCTCTGATAGAGCATGATCTGAAAATTTTTGAAGGAACCAATTTTTCAGGAATTCTTAAAACAGATGTTGTGCTTGCCGGATCTTTAACTCCCAATTGCACCACTCCACCATAAGTTCCTAAAGCAAGACCAGCAAGTTTGATATATACTTTAGAACCCTGAGGATATTGTGTATATGTACTTACCATGTCTACACTGATTACGAAACCTTGCGTAGGATTTTCAGCTTTATCCTGAATGTAAATTGTCTTATAAATATTCCCTGTTTCATCTGTTGAAGAAACATAACCTTCTACGATATCATTAGAATCATCAGGAAAAGCATATACCGTATTTACATACTTTGCTCTTAGATCAGTCAATGTCATTGTCTTGGTAAGATCAGCACACTGAAAGTTAGCAAGATCTGGCTCGTCATATTTATCATCGTGTACACATCCTGTAATAAACAGCGTAGCACAGACAATGAAAATATATTTTAAAATTGAATTATATTTTTTCATAGTAGTAAAGTTTAGAATCTTAGATAAACATTTGTGAAGAAAGTAGTACCTCTGTCATACCAAAGTTTTGGCCCAAAGTATGGTGTTGCTCTCTGAGCGTCTAGAAGCGCTTCATTGAAATTCACATTTCTACCCTGCTCAAATCCGCCAGTAACGTAGTTTCTGTTATTCAGGATATTATTTACCGAAACACTGATTCCCATTCTGTATTTGCCTAAAAGGAAAGATTTACCAGCATTGGCATTCAACATGAACTGATCATCAAATTTTTTCTGTGCAGTAATCTGCTGAATAAGTTCCGGCGTAACTCCCGGGTAAGGATCATTAGTCAATGGATCCGTGTACATGTAAGGTGTTTTATTTAAAGCTGAAAGATCAAGATATTGATCCATTAAATAATTCGCAGAAGCACCTACCCACCAATATTTAGGTGAATTGTATTTTAAACCGAAAGAAAATGCTTTTTGCGGAGTTCCTGCAACTTTATAATCTTTGATATTTGCTTTGCCCCAAGTATCTTTTGAACCTCTAAACCCGTTAAGATCATCAAAGGTTGATACTTCAGGATTGTTTGTGTATTTATATTCTCCTACACTTGCTACACCAACCGCATTTAAAGTAGGCGTTATTTTTACATCAAAACCTAATTCTGCACCAATGTATCTTTTGTTTACACCACTCATCGCTTCATTCACTAATGTACTGAATGAATTTCCTAAACTTCCGTCATTTACATCTGCATAATATCTTGAAATCTCAGTTGCATTACTGATTGTAGTGTAATATCCTGACAATCTTAATTTCAGAATCTGCCCTCTCATGATATAACTTAAATCATTTGAGTTGATGATCTGATTTTTAACTCCCGGCGTTAAATAATCAACGGCTCTAGGATTGATGTAAATTTCATTAAGAGTCGGCGCTAAGCTGAAAAAAGCTCCGTTGTAAACGATAAAGTTTTTACCATTGATCTTATAGGTAACCTTTCCTTTTATACCGGCATCTACAGCATCATAGATACTGCTTTTCCCTTTAGAATTATCTTTAAATCTCAAAAGACCGCTTCTGTAATCTCCGTCTCTTTGTGATTCTGAATATGAACTAAAAATGGACGCAACGATGTTAAATTTATTAAAATCAACTTCAGATGAGATATTTAATGAGTACTGATCTCTTAATAATTCATAAGAATATTGAGTTCTGTCTCCTACTTTTACCTCAGAACTAGCATCATCTGTATTATATTTCACATCATTATTAAATGCATTGAGATTATATGCAAAATTAGCTCCTAATAAATCTTTAACTCTTCTAAAGTTATCTGATCTTAAATTCTGATAATTAAAATTAATATTCAATTTCCAATTATCTGTCATTCTGGTATCAAAGTGAGAAGCAAAATTGAAAGTTTTATCTCTGTTTACATCTTCCACAACTGTATAAACCGCTCCTCTTGGAGAACCATCCATATTGGTAAGGTTTAGGCGGTTGGCATTATACAAAGCATTCCAATTGATTTGCGATTGAGCTCTGAACTCGTCGGCATTTAAAATTCCGAAACCAGGTAATTTTCTGTAGTAGGTAGGATTGGGATCTGAAGCATGGAACCAGTCTAATCTGCTTCGTGCATCGCTACCAATTTGGTAAGAAACCGTATTAACCCAGTTTGAGCTTTTTCCTATTTTTAAATAATCGGTAAGCATAAACATAGGTTCAAAAACCTTTCTTATTCTTGAATTTCTCTCTTCACCATCCTGCATTCCCCAATATGAGTTATAATTTTTACCCATAATGTCATAAACTTCCTGTGTATTTGGAGAGTTCGATGCTCTGTATGTTGGTGATCCGAAACCTGTAAAGTTGATTGAATGTCTTTCACTAAATTTCTTCTCTACCGCCGCAAAATAAGCATAAGCATCCTGATAAACTCCGTCAATCACTGCATTGTCTCCCCATCTTCGGCTTCCTGATACTGTAAACGCCCAACCACTTTTGCTTAACCCTGTAGAATAAGTCGCCATCGCTCTGTGAAGGTAACTTCTATTGGTAAATGAATATGCTAAAGAAGTCTGTTTTCTGTAATTAGAAGCTCTTGTATTGTAATACACAACTCCTCCTAAATTACCAAAGGCATATTCTGAGGGTGTAATATTATCTACATTTTCCTGAGGATATCTCGTAACATCGTTTAGACCTCCCCAGTTACTGAAATCTATTCTTCCGTCATCATTTTTAGACATCGAAACACCATTAAACATAACGTCTTCAAATCTATTATCTACCCCTCTTGGTCTGAACCAATATGCACCCAATTCAAAAGCAGATACATTCTGAAAGGCATCTCTTCCTGAGCTCAAAAGCCCTACTGTAGGCTGCATTGCAGAACCTCCATCTTCGGTATCATTAGCCGAATCGTCAATTACAACAACACCTGCATCTGTTGCCTGGCTGTTGTTAAGAACAATTACACCTAAGTCTTTTCTCTTCTCATCAGCAGAAATATCAAATTCCAAAATTTTTGACTCAAAATTTGGTTTTGTGATAGTGATAAGATAATGTCCTGGCTTTAAATCTACAAACTGGAAGTAACCTATTTTGTCTGCAGTTACATCATCAACAGAATTGTCAAGATCTACTTCGGCTCTCTCTACAGGCTTACCATCCTGACCCTTAACGTATGCATATGCAGTAGTTTGCGCATAGTAATACGATGCCGGAAGTAATGTAAACAAAGAGATTAGGGATAGTTTTTTAATCATAATAAACTTTTTTTTAACACCTACTTTATTTAAGGGGCAACAAATTTAGGATTATTTTCATAAACACAAGCACAATTAAATCCGTATACTATTAATTTTCCTTAACAAGCCTTAATTATCATAAAAAAACCGTGTGTTTATCATTAATACTGAAAATTTACCTTATTAAAATAATTTAATGTTGAATATTATATAAAATTAGTAATTTTACCCCCTTAATTTTTTGAATATAACAATAAGATGAAGAAATATTTAATCCTTTTCACAGTACTTTGTTTTAGCTTTTCTTTCTCACAGCAAAAGCAGGTAAAGAGAGCAGCAGTAGCATTTTTAAATGTAGAAAACCTTTGGGATACTATTCCATCTGCAGATTATATCGATGGAACATTACCTTTTTCAAATCCTAAATTCCACCGAAGCGTACCCTTAGACTCTTTGAAATTCTTGGAAACTACCGAAGATTATAAAGGAGAATGGAATAATGAACTTTTAGTAGGAAAAAAGGTTATCAGAAGACAAATATTAGCAGAAGATTTTACAGCAAACAGCCCTAAAAGATGGGGTACAAAATACTACAATCAGAAATTAGCAAACGAAGCTAAAGTAATTTCTGAATTGGGAAGACAATATACAAATGACAACCCGGCAATTTGCGGTCTTATAGAAGTTGAAAACAGACAAGTAATTGAAGACCTTATAAAACAGCCAGTTTTGGCAAAAAGCAACTACGGAATTGTACATTACAACTCGTATGATGCAAGAGGAATTGATATTGCTATCATCTATCAGAAAAACAGGTTTGTGGTACAAGATTCTTACACCAAAGAAATTAAAATCTACAATGAAGACGGAAAAAGACAGTATACAAGAGATGTTTTAGTTGTAATAGGACTATTAGATGGTGAAAAAATGGCCGTATTTATGAATCACTGGCCTTCGCGAAGTGGTGGTGAAGCCGTTTCTCAACCAAAAAGAAATGCCGCCGCAGCCGTTCTAAAAAATGAAATGGATAAATTATCGTCAGAACATCCAGGCATTAAATTAATATCAATGGGAGATTACAATGATGATCCTGTAAGTCCGAGTTTAAAAAAACACTTAGGATCGGTTGGCGACCCAAGCGAATTATCAGATAAATCGCCTTATTACAATCTTATGTACAAATTATATAGAGCTGGTGTAGCATCTTTAGCCTACAGAGACGCTCCGAATTTATTTGATCAGATTATTATTTCAAAAAATTTATATTCATCAGAAAAATTAACTCCTACCTACAGCTTGTTTAAGGCGGAAATATATGCTCCTTCTTATTTAGTTAACAAAGATGGACAATGGAAAGGCTATCCTTTCCGTTCTTGGGATGGTGACAGATTCACAGGCGGATATAGTGATCACTTTCCGGCAGTATCAGTGATTCAAAAAGAATACATCAAAAAATAAAATCTAAAAGCACTCTTAATTGAGTGCTTTTTTTGTGTAACTTTATGATTATGAAAAATTTAATCTTAATTATAATCTTCACAATTATTCCGTTGAATTTTACTGCACAATCTTCACCAAAAAATGACAAAGAAGAATCCGCAATGAAACCTGAGAAAAATGATGATGGCGAATGGGAACTTACCGTAATTGATACTCAGTTTGATTATTTTCTGAATGCGGTTGCAAAACCAATAAGTCAATATTCTGAAAGTTTTTTGAAAAGCAGAAATTCTTCACTGGTTAATATATGGAATTCTTATTACCGCACTGGAAAGTATCGTAATATAATTGAATCCCTGATTGATTACGATCCCAAAAAAAACTACGGAACTAAATTCGAATATAAATTATATCAGGTTTTTGTTTTTATTCATTGGAAGTATAATTTGAGACTGAATGGAATTGAATCAAGTGATATATAAGATAACAAAAAAGGTTCAGAAATTCTGAACCTTTTTTGTTAATTAAAGATGATGATTATTTGTTAAATAACTCTTCAACTTTATCCCAATTTACTACATCAAAGAATGCAGCTACATAATCAGGTCTTCTGTTTTGGTAATTTAAATAATAAGCATGCTCCCAAACGTCTAATCCTAAAACTGGAGTTCCTTTAGCATCAGCAGTTGGCATTAGTGGGTTATCTTGATTTGGAGTAGAAGTTACAGATACAGATCCGTCTTCGTTTTTCACTAACCAAGCCCATCCAGAACCGAATCTTGTTTTTGCAGCATCAGAAAAATCAGTTTTGAATTTCTCAAGACCACCATAATTTTCAATAGCAGCTTTTACGCTTCCTACCGGCTCTTTGCTTCCGCCAGGAGTTAAAATTTCCCAGAACAATGAGTGATTGAAGTGACCTCCACCGTTATTTCTAACAGCCGGCTTTTCAACACCATTTCTACAGATATCTTCAATAGACAATTCTGCAAGATCAGTACCTTCAATCGCTTTATTTAAATTATCGATGTAAGCCTGGTGGTGCTTTGTATGGTGAATCTCCATAGTTTTTGCATCAATTGTAGGCTCAAGAGCATCGTACGAATATCCTAATTTTGGTAATTCAAATGACATAAGTTTAATTTTTAATGTTAATATGTAAATTTAGCCAATATTTAAGCCAATATCAACAATTGCAGATTATTTTAATAAATCTTTAACATTGATACTTTAATTTACAATTTTGAACTGTATTCAAATAAAAAAGCACAGACCTCAATCTGTGCTTCGTATAAACAATATTAACTTATGTCTATCTATTCATAGACATTAAAAATTCTTCGTTGTTCAGAGTTCCTCTGATGTTTTTGTTGACAAATTCCATTGCTTCGATAGGATTCATTTCTGAAAGATACTTTCTGAAAATCCACATTCTCTGTGAAGTTACCTCATCCAGCAATAAATCATCTCTTCTTGTGCTTGAAGAAACCAAATCAATAGCAGGATAAATTCTTCTGTTGGCAATTTTTCTGTCCAATTGAAGTTCCATGTTTCCGGTACCTTTGAATTCTTCAAAGATCACTTCATCCATTTTAGAACCCGTATCAATCAATGCAGTTGCAATGATTGTCAAAGATCCACCGTTTTCAATTTTTCTTGCAGCTCCGAAGAATCTTTTCGGCTTATGTAAAGCATTTGCATCTACACCACCCGAAAGTACTTTTCCAGAAGCCGGAGTTACTGTATTGTAAGCTCTTGCTAATCTTGTAATTGAATCTAATAAAATAACCACATCATGACCACATTCTACCATTCTCTGAGCTTTCGCAAGAACAAGATTAGCCACTTTAACGTGTTTATCTGCAGCTTCGTCAAATGTAGAAGCAATAACTTCTGCATTTACACTTCTTTCCATGTCGGTAACTTCTTCAGGACGTTCGTCGATCAAAAGAACCATCATATACACTTCAGGGTGATTGGCTGCGATAGAATTAGCAATATCTTTCAGCAACATCGTTTTACCGGTTTTTGGCTGAGCAACAATCATCGCTCTTTGTCCTTTTCCGATGGGTGCAAATAAATCAACGATTCTTGTAGACATCGTAGAATTATCTCCTGAAAGGTTAAATTTCTCTTCCGGGAAAAGTGGCGTTAAATATTCAAAAGCAACACGATCCTTGATAAATGCCAAATCACGCCCGTTAACTTCTATTGGTTTTAATAATGAAAAATATTTTTCACCTTCTTTTGGTAAACGTACAATACCTCTTACGGTATCTCCTGTTTTTAAACCAAAATTTCTGATTTGTGCAGTTGAAACATACACGTCATCCGGTGAAGAGATATAACTGAAATCCGAAGAACGCAAAAATCCGTAGTTATCTGGTAGAATTTCTAAAACACCTTCAATACTAACCATTCCGTCGAAATTGAATTCTTTTCTGGATTCAGTTTCTTCTCTTTCAGAATTTCTGTTCTGATTTTGATTAGGATTCTGGTTTTGATTAGGGTTGTTTGGGTTAGAATTCTGATTTTGGTTATTGTTCTGATTTCTGTTTTGTTGTGGATTTCCACCGTTTTGTTGTGGATGGTTTGAACCTTTTTGATTCGGATTCTGACCTTGTTGTTGCTGTTGTTGCGGTCTTTTAGGTCTTTCTTCTCTCGCTTGTACTTGTGCAGGAGTTGCTACAGCTACTTGAGGATCTGTATTTATCGGAGTTTCCTCTTTTTCCTGAGTTTGTTCTTCAGAAGTATTGGTAGGAGCTACTCTTTTTCTTTTCTGTTTTGAAGCATTGTTTGCAGGTCTTTCTTCTACAGCACCTTTTGCGGGTTCTTTTACGATTGCCTCTGCAATAACTTCTTTCTCTTCTGTTACTTCCTCGGTTTTGGCAAGTTCAGCTTCTGTGGGAGTTTCTGTGGCAACTTTTGGTCTTGCCGGTTTTTTGGGTGCTGCTTTTTTAGGAGCAGCTTTCACCACTTTTTCTGCTGCAGCAGGTTTTTCTTCAGTTTCAGTGCTGCTTTCTGTAGTATTGAAGTAATCTTTTGTAACTTTAGGGTTGGAAGCCTGAAAATCAAGAACTGCGAAGATTTTATCATTATCTGTGCTGTTTCTTGCAACCTTAACGCCCAAATCTTTTAGGATTTTAGTCAATTCCGTTACGGATTTTGACCTTAACGTTTCTATGTTAAACATATATAAAGTAAAA
This sequence comes from Chryseobacterium aahli, assembly GCF_022699665.1. Taxonomy (GTDB): domain Bacteria; phylum Bacteroidota; class Bacteroidia; order Flavobacteriales; family Weeksellaceae; genus Chryseobacterium; species Chryseobacterium aahli. Next base: position 239,231 of record NZ_JALDNB010000007.1, read on the forward strand.
ATGTAATTAGTTGTGAGTAAGAAAAGTAAGTCCGGTGACTTTTGTTTTCAAGTACATTGTATAATGCAAATCTACACTTATTTTTGAATTGTGCAAAATTTATGTTATTTTTGCTCCTGAATTTAAAATTCTATGTTACAAAGAATACAAACTATTTGGATTTTGCTATCCGTTTTAGCGGCGGCATTCCTATATATTACAGGACAAGATGTAGAAGTTTTCGGAAATGTTCCGATTATCAGCATTTCATCGATTGTTTTGGTTTTGATAGGTGCATTCAGTTTGTTTAGTTTTAAAAACAGAAAAAGACAAATCATGCTGAATAACATCAGCATCATTATAAACGCTTTGTTGATTGGTATATTGGTGTACTGGGTACAAAACTTATCCGGAGGAATTGATTTTCCTGAGAAGGGTATTGAGCCGGTTTTCCCATTGATTGCGGTAATTTGTTTGTTTATAGCAAATATTTTTATCAAAAAAGATGAGAGGCTCGTAAAATCTGTAGACAGACTCCGATAACCTTACAATGATTTTTTTTGAGTAAGAACAGCTTCTTTTTAGGAGCTGTTTTTTTTATTTCTTATTTAAAGTGAAGACTCATAAATTCTCTGAGATGTATCAGTTTTATTTTAAATTTGTTAGATATTTACTTTTAAACATAAATTACATTAAGCTTAATGCAACATTTTACACAAAATTGCGACAGATTCAATTAAAATAAATATTCAATATGAAAAAACTAACCTACCTCGTTCTATCTTTATTCTCTGCAACAGCTTTTGCACAGGAAGTATCTACAGAAAGAATTAAAACGGTGATCTCTACTTTAGCTTCAGATGAAATGAAAGGCCGTGAAATAGGAACACCTGAAAATGACAATGCAGCGAATTATATTGCAACACTTTTTAAAGAAAACAATTTAGAATACTGCACCGGAAATTCTTATCTCGTACCGTTTGATTACAAAGGAAAAACAGCGTACAATGTTTGCGGAATCAAAAAAGGAAAATCTGAGAAAACGTTAGGCTTTTCAGGACACTTTGATCATATCGGAGTGAGCAAAAAAGGAGGTGAGGACACTATCTATAATGGCGCAGATGACGATGCGAGTGGAATTACAACTTTGGTAGGAATTGCAGATTATTTTAAAAATAAAAAACCTGAATTCTCAATGGTTTTCATGGCATTTAATGGTGAAGAAAAAGGAATGCTCGGTTCAACGGCAATTGCTGAAGATAAAGGTTTAGATAAAATTTATAAAAATCTTGATGCGCTTTTTAATTTTGAAATGGTTGCCACAGAATCTGAATTTGGAAAAAATGCTGTTTTCATCACAGGCGACGAATTTTCTGACCTTGATGAATTGTTTAATCAAAATGCTGTAAATGGTTTAAAAATACATCCTGACCCTTATGCGTCAGAGCAATTATTCTACAGATCAGACAATGTAAGTTTTGTGAAGAAAAAAATTATTGCCCATTCTATTTCTACGGCAGACATGAGTAAAATCAAACATTATCATCAACTGAATGACGAAATCAATGTTGTTGATTTTGATAATCTTACCCAATTAATCAACAATTTCGGGAAGACTTTGGAAAAATTAAACACAAAAAACTTCAATCCGAAGTATAATGATAAAGTAAAATTCAATTAAAAACGTCTTATCATTATATTTTAATTAATTTTGCTATCCAATTTTATTGAATGAACGAATATAAAAAAATACTAAAATTCGCAAGACCTCATCAGAAATATATTTACGGGAGTTTAGCCTTCAACTTGCTGTATTCTTTTTTTCAGATAGCTTCATTAGGAGCCATCCTACCAGTATTAGGAATGCTTTTCGGTACTATCAAGCCTGAAAAATATGAGTCGGCTCCGGTTTATTCAGGCGAAATTGTAGATGCATTATCTTATTTGAAAGAGTATTTAAATTATACGGTACAAAATTTAGTTACAGAATACGGCACGCTCAATGTATTAGCTTGGCTTTGTATTATCACGGCATTCATGTTTTTATTAAGAAACATATTTAGATACCTCGGATCTTATCTTTTGATCAATTATCGTGTTGGTGTTACCAAAGATCTTCGTGGAGCGATGTACAGAAAAATTCTTTCATTGCCTGTTTCTTTCTTTACAGAAAGTCGAAAAGGAGATATGATGTCTCGTATGTCAAACGACGTAGGTGAAGTAGAAGGCAATATCTTGGGAAGCTTAGTAGATTTGATCAACTCTCCATTTATGTTGATCAGTACTTTGGTGACTTTGTTTTTCTTAAGCCCCGAAATGACACTTTTCTCGTTATTGGTACTACCAGTAATGGGAACATTAATCGCATTAATAGGAAAAAGCCTTAAAAAAGATTCTCACGAAGCTCAGAACGAAATGGGAACTATTTTTTCAATCGTAGACGAAACATTAAAATCATCAAAAGTAATTAAGATTTTTAATGCTGAAAAAATAATGAACAGCCGTTTTATGGGTTCGATGCAAAAGTGGATCAACAGCTCTATAAGATTAGGAAGAAAAAAAGAACTGGCATCACCAATGAGCGAATTCTTGGGATCTATAACATTTTTAATAATTGCATGGTACGGTGGAAAACAAATTATTGTAGAAAAAAGCATTTCACCAGAAGATTTTCTTGTGTTTTTGGGAATGTTTTTTCAAATTTTACCGCCAATGAAAAGTTTGTCAACATCTATTTCAAATATCCAGAAAGGGGAAGCTTCTCTTACCAGAGTTTTGGAAATTCTTGAAGCCGATGTGAAAATTGAGGAAGTTGCCGAGCCAGTTTCTATATCAAATCTTGATGCTCACATAGAATTTAAAGACATTGGTTTTTATTATGATAAATCTAATTTAATCCTAAAAAATTTCAATTTAAAAATACCTAAAGGAAAAACAGTTGCTTTGGTAGGACAAAGTGGAAGCGGAAAGACAACTATCGCAAATCTTTTAGCGAGGTTCTATGATGTTTCCGAAGGTCAGATTTTAATTGACGAAACTGACATTAAACATTTAAAACTCGAAGAATACAGAAAGCTATTGGGTATGGTAACTCAGGAATCTGTTCTTTTCAACGATACGGTTTACAATAACATTTTAATGGGTAAACCTGAAGCTTCCAGAGATGAAGTGATTGCTGCAGCTAAAATTGCCAATGCAGATCTATTTATCACTCAACTTCCGAATGGTTACGACACCAATATCGGAGACGACGGAGGAAAACTTTCAGGCGGACAGAAACAAAGAGTTTCTATCGCAAGAGCAGTTCTGAAAAACCCACCAATTATGATTTTGGATGAAGCAACTTCCGCTTTGGATACAGAATCTGAAAAATTTGTACAGGATGCCCTTGAAAAAATGATGGAAAACAGAACATCTTTAGTCATTGCCCACCGACTTTCAACCATCCAAAAAGCAGATTGGATTGTCGTAATGGAAAAAGGCGATATTATGGAACAAGGAACCCATCAGGAACTTATGGCAAAACGAGGAACCTATCACAAACTCGTAGAGCTACAAAATTTTGATTAAATCTTTTTAAATTTATTTAAAATGAACCCTATACAAGAGTACTTCTTCAGAATCAATGAACCTGAGCGAAGTACTCTTTTGTTTTTAAGAAAGAAGATTTTAGAATCGGATCCTGAAAACATTACTGAAACTTTAAGCTTCGGACTTCCGTTTTTTAAGTTTAAAAAGAAAATGCTGTGTTATCTGTATTACAGCAAAAAGCATCAGAAACATTACATCAGCTTTTATCATGGCGACCGATTAGATTACCCCGAATTGATTTCAGAAGGCAGAAAGAAGTTTAAAATCCTTTTGATTGACATGGATGAGGATTTGCCTCTGGAATTAATATTGACGCTAATCAATGAGGTAAAAAAGCATATAAAATAACAATTACAATATCAATCCTGATAAAACTAAAAGACCGCCTCTTTCGAAACGGTCTTTATTTATTTTTTGTAATTGCTAAATACTAATCTTTCATTCTTGCGATCACATCAATTCCTCCTTTGGTTTTATCACCAATTTTGCAGATAATCTCAGTGTCTAACGGTAAGAATATATCCATTCTTGAACCGAATTTAATGAAACCAAATTCATGTCCGGCTTTTGCTGCATCGCCTTCATTACAATAGAAAACAATTCTTCTCGCTACATATCCTGCAATCTGTCTGAAAACCACTTTATGATTGGTCATACTTTCTACAGCAACTGTTGTTCTTTCGTTTTCTGTAGAAGATTTTTCGTGCCACGCTACCAGATATTTCCCTGGATGATATTTTTTATAAATAACGTTTCCTGAAACCGGATATCTACAAATGTGAACATTGAGCGGAGACATGAAAATCGAAACCTGAATGGCTTTTTCCTTTAAAAATTCAGTTTCTTCAACTTCCTTAATCATTACAACCTTACCATCAACAGGCGCAATGACATTCTCCGTATGATCCAAAATATCACGATTCGGAACCCTGAAAAACCAAAACACCAAAGCATAAATAACTAATATGGGTATGATGATTAAAAGCGACCACATTTCCAGGAAATAGATAGCTACCGACGCAATTATTGCAAACAATACACTGGCAACTACGATGGTGCCTTTTGATTCTTTATGTAACTTCATGAGTTTATATAAATTTTTCTAAAATAAAGTACAAATATACGACAGGAACACAGATTAAAAAACTATCCAGCCTATCTAATACTCCGCCATGCCCAGGGATAATGTTTCCGCTGTCTTTTACCCCGAAAGTTCTTTTCAGCTGGCTTTCTACCAAATCTCCCAAGGGCGCAAAAGCTGCAATCAGAAAACCAACAACCATCCAATTCCCACGAAGCTGTGGCTGATACATTTCAACAAAATAAGAAAGAACTAATGTAAGTACTACTCCACCAGCATAACCTTCCCAGGTTTTTTTAGGCGAAATCTTAGGCGCCATTTTATGTTTTCCAAAAAACTTTCCAACCAAATAAGCAAACGTATCACTGCTCCAAATTAAAATAAAAAGGAAAATAACTTCTAACGAAAAATTGCTGTCGTAAGAAGAGTATTTAGGTAAACCCAATGCAAATGAGAATGGTAAAGCGACGTATATTACTGTGAAAATTAGTTTCCCGCTATCAAAGTATAGCTCACTTGTAAATTTAAATAAAGTAACTACCGCAATCACAACAAGTGCCAATGCAAGGATTTCCGTTAACCTGAAATTAAAATAAAAATCGTGATAAAAATACCGTTTAGAGAACATATAGAAAATAAGCAGTACGATGGGTAAAACCACCCATTTTTCGTATCCATTGCCAAATTTCATGATTTTTATGCACTCCCACGTTCCTACCAGCAAAAGAAAAGTGATTAACCCGTAATACAAATATTGCTGCTTTACAAGACCCGGCGAAATTTGATACAGAAGCTGAGCTCCCAATGGCGTAGTACAGAGAATAATGACTGCAATGTAAACAACCCCCGAAATGGTTCTCTGAATAAGATTTTTGTCCAAAATTTAAAATTTAGATTGTTTCTAGTCTTCTAACAACAGCAGAAACAGCTTGGTATTATTGTTTGTTGCGGTATCTAGTTTAGAATGATTTCCGCTTATTGAGGTAAGATTTTTTATATTCCCGCTGCGCTTTATTTTCCCCATTGCATCGTTCAGATTATTAACAATCTGAGAAACGTTTGCCATCACAACAATTTTTGATGGTAGCCTTGAAGAATGGTAGTGCAGAATATTATTGTGGGAAAGCATTATTCTACCGTCATATGCAATTAGATATTCGCAAGTGATAAATGCAGCATCGTTGACTGTTTCAAGTTGTGGCGTATGAGAAATCTTTACAACATTCAAAAAATTTTGTAAATCTTTGTCACAACAAAACACAGAATTTACACCCTCAATCTTTAAGATCTGGTTTAATGTCTGCAAAGCTTCAGCTTCATCAGCACAATAATTAAAAAAACCTCCGGAATGGGTAAACAATTGGGCGAACTTATAATCAAGATCAGCGTTTTTCAGCGAATCCCCTAGCTTCTCCAGACTTTGTTTGTCATCTTCCTCAGGCTGATTAGTTAGTTTGCTTACAATTCTCTTAAATAAACTCAACTTAATGTATTTTTAGTCAACTTACTACAAAAATAGAAAATTAATTAGAATTGCTTCTAATAATATTGCTTTAAAATGAAAAAACCCGGCAATTTTACAATCACCGGGCTGTATTCAATTGAATATAAATATTTTAAAGCTGAGCAGGACTTTCTGGAGCCTGAATCTCACTTTCTTCTACTTTTTCATGGATTGGAATGGTATTCGTCACCGGTCTCTCTGTCAATTCAGGATCCCAAGCTCTTTTACCGAATATATCCTCAAGATCTTCACGGAAAATAACTTCTTTTTCTAAAAGTTTATTTGCCAAAGCATCTAATTTATCTTTATTCTCAGTAAGAATTCTTACCGCTCTTTCGTATTGATTTTCAATAATCATTTTGATTTCTGCATCAATCTTAGAAGCAGTTGCCTCAGAATAAGGTTTCCCAAAACTATATTCTGATTGACCTGAACTGTCATAATAAGAAATATTACCAATATTAGGACTCAATCCGTAAATCGTAACCATTGCCTGAGCTCTCTTAGTCACTGTTTCCAAATCTGAAAGTGCACCTGTAGAAATATTATTAAATATAACTTGCTCAGCCGCTCTACCTCCTAATGTAGCACACATTTCGTCTAACATTTGTTCAGTAGTTGTCAACTGTCTTTCTTCAGGAAGATACCAAGCCGCCCCTAATGAACGTCCTCTTGGAACAATTGTCACTTTCAATAATGGAGAAGCGTGTTCTACCAACCAAGAAATTGTTGCGTGACCAGCCTCATGGAATGCCACTCTTTTTTTCTCAGATGGCTTAATCGCCATATTTTTCTTCTCAAGACCACCGATGATCCTATCTACAGCATCTAAGAAATCTTGCTTATTGACAGATTCATGACTGTTTCTTGCTGCAATTAAAGCTGCCTCGTTACAAACATTCGCAATATCTGCCCCACTGAAACCTGGAGTTTGCTTTGCCAAGAACTCTCTGTCTATAGTCTCGTCTAGTTTGATTTTCTGTAAATGAACATCAAAAATCTCTCTTCTTTCGTGTAATTCAGGAAGGTCAACATAAACCGAACGGTCAAAACGACCAGCTCTCATTAATGCTTTATCCAGAATATCAGCTCTGTTGGTTGCTGCCATTACAATTACGTTCACGTCGGTTCCGAAACCGTCCATTTCAGTAAGCAATTGGTTCAATGTATTTTCTCTTTCGTCGTTTCCGCCAGAGAAATTATTTTTTCCTCTTGCACGTCCGATCGCATCAATCTCATCAATAAAGATAATCGCAGGAGATTTTGCCTTTGCCTGAGCAAACAAATCTCTTACTCTTGAAGCTCCTACCCCAACAAACATTTCAACAAAATCTGAACCTGAAAGTGAGAAGAAAGGAACTTTAGCTTCACCTGCAACAGCTTTCGCCAATAAGGTTTTACCTGTTCCCGGAGGGCCTACCAAAAGTACTCCTTTAGGAATTTTACCTCCCAATTTTGTGTATTTTTCAGAGTTTTTCAAGAAGTCTACAACTTCCTGCACCTCTTCTTTAGCTCCTTCTAATCCTGCAACATCCTTAAATGTTGTCTGAATCTTTTCTTTTTCGTCAAATAATTTGGCTTTAGATTTACCGATAGAGAAGATCTGTCCTCCGGGACCTCCGCCACTTCCCATTTTTCTGAAAAGGATAAAGTAGAACAATCCTAAAATCGTAATCCAGATAAGAGCTTGAACAAGAGCACCCATCAATGCACTCTCTCCTTCTGCATAATCTTTAGACGTTTTGATTGCCGGATTCTGGCTCTTTATAGATTCAAATTTCTCTAAGAAAAGCTGTAAATCTCCGTACTTAAGGCTATAATCAGCCTTTGCAGAAGACATACCTAAATTTGAAAAAGGATTTGCCTTGTCATCTTTCGTCACGGTAGCTGTTTTCGCAGCTTTTGTTAAAAATACTTCAGCTTTCTGAGCTTGTTTATCAATCAACACATTCTGAACTTTCCCCGACTGCATTTCTCTAAAGAAAGCATCTTCGTCAATAGATTTTGAATTGTTGCCACCCAAAAAGTTCGAGGCAAAAAATAACAAAAGGGCTATTATAGCGATTGGGAAAAACCAGTTAAATCCTTTATTATTCATTTAATACTTTTAAAATTTATACTTCACTTTCTATTTTGGTGATTTTTGCATCACCCCAAAGTTCTTCAATATCGTAATACTGACGAGTCTCTTTCTGGAAGATATGCACCACCACGGTTACATAATCTACCAAGACCCACATTGAGTTTTCTGTACCCTCTACATGCCAAGGTCTGTCCTGAAGATCGTTTCTTACCTTTTTTTCTACACTTCCGGCTAATGCCGAAACTTGTGTATTTGAGTTACCACTACAAATTATAAATGTTTCTGCTACCGAGTTTTCAATTTTTGAAAGGTCGAAAATCATAATATCTTCCCCCTTTACATCCTGGATAGCTTCTACAATTTTATCTATTAGCGCTTGCTTTTCTACTGTTTTGTTCATTAAAATATACTATAATCTGCAAATTTATTGTTTTTCTTTTACTTTAACCTTACTTTTAGGGCTTTAATGTCTTAAAGTTTTCATAAATGACCGATCTGTTTTACCAAAAAGAGTGTTCTTCTACTAATGACGAAATATCTCAGGTTTTACTTTATCCACATTCAAATTTTGTTGGTCTCTATACTTTTAATCAAACAAAAGGAAGAGGGCAGTACGGAAATATTTGGGCTTCCCACCCTGAGCAGAATCTTGCATACACCATTGCTGTAAAAACTCAGGACATCAAACTCAGTGATTTCTTGTTCAATTATTATACCGCAACAGCAATACGCGAGTTTCTTGCCAAACTGACCGAAAAAACAGTGACGATAAAATGGCCAAATGATATTATTTTAGCCAACAAAAAACTAGTCGGAATTCTGATCGAAAAGAAAAAATTCAATGGAGAAAATTATTTTATTATTGGAGCAGGAATTAATGTTCTTCAGGAAAAGTTTGACGAAATTTCTAATGCAGGCTCAATCTTAACCCAAACCGGAAAAAAAATAGAATTACAAAGTTTCACTAAAGATTTACATGAATTTTTAGTTGAAAAATTTAAAAATATAGATTCTGAAGAAAATGTTTTAGAAGAATTTAATTTAAATCTATTCAGAAAAGATGAAATTTCAGTTTTCGAAATTGACGGAAAGCGACAAAATGGCATCATCAGAAAAGCTGACGAAAAAGGTAAAATCTGGATTGAATTTGAAGATGAAACAAAATCGTTTTACCACAAAGAAATAAAACTTCTTTACTGATTCGCTCTTCTGATATACAAGATTAAAGTCAGTGGAAAAAAGATAATATTCGGCATCCACATTGCCAATGACGGAGTCAGAATTTTATTCTCTGAAACCACTTTTAAGGCCTCAAAAGAGAACACAAACACGAAAGCCAAGGAAATCCCGATTGCCAGGTTGATTCCTAAACCTCCTCTTTTCTTTTGAGAAGAAAGTGAAAGTGCTAAAAATGTCAGTAAGATGATTGATACAGGCATTGAGGTTCTTTGATGAAACTCATTCAAGTGTGCATTCAGGTTGCTGTTTCCTTTTTCTCTTTCTCGATCGATGAATTTTATAAGCTCAGGAGTCGTTTTATTTTGACCCAAAAGTTCGTTTGGAAACAACTCTTCTGGTGCCTGTCCATAACTTTTCCTCAACTCAAAACCCTGACCTAATTTTTCTGAATCATCTTTATTAATGGTCTTTTCGAGAAAACTATTCAGTACAAATTGCTTTTTCGCAGGATCCCAATACGCATCATTTGCTTTCAGTTCGTAAGTCAGTTTACGGTTTTTATCAAATTTTTGGTAGACAAAACCGTAGCCACGATATTCTTTTTTATTCCACGAATTGATAAAGATATATTCCGTTTTGCTCAATTGCGCCGAAACCGGAGCTGTACCCAGAATTTTATCTTTATTCGTTTGATTATAAGTATACGCTTCGAGCGCATTTTTCTTAATATTCGCCCATGGCAACACAAAATGATTGACAACCAGAGAAAGTAAAGCAATGAAAAGTGAAGTCAGCAAATAAGGTTTTGCAAATCTGTGAAAACTCGCACCACTACTGATAATCGCAACAATCTCAGTATTATTTGCCATTCTGGAGGTAAAATAAATCACAGAAATAAACACCAAAATTGCCAAAAATGTAACGACAAGATTGATAATCCAGAACGGATAAAAATGGATAAGGAAATAGGTTAAATTTAATTTTGGATCAAGAGCGGTGGCATTTTCAATTCTAGGAATTTTCTGCTGAACATCGATCACCAAAACAACCGTAGACAGCAATATCAACATGAAACCAAAGGTTCCAAGGTATTTTCTTACGATATATCTGTCTACAATTTTAAACATGAAATAATTTTAAAGTCTTTGTCTTAAAACAGGAACTACAGAATTTTTCCATTCATAGAAATCCCCTGCCAATATATGCTCTCTAGCAACTTTTACCAAATCTAAGTAAAAAGCCAGATTATGAATCGAGGCAATCTGCTTTCCTAAATATTCTTTCGAAACGAATAAATGACGCACATACGCTTTAGAATACTCTCTATCAACAAAACTTGTCCCAAACTCATCCAGCGGCGAAAAATCTTTCTTCCATCTTTCATTTTTAAGATTCATGACACCTTGCCAAGTGAAAAGCATTCCGTTTCTGGCATTTCTTGTCGGCATCACACAATCCATCATGTCAATTCCCAAACCAATAGATTCCAAAATATTCCAAGGGGTTCCTACTCCCATCAAGTATCTTGGTTTGTCTTTAGGTAAAATATCAGTTACCTCATCGGTGATTCTGTATAATTCATCTTCCGGCTCGCCAACAGAAAGTCCGCCGATGGCATTTCCTTCCGCACCAGCTTCTGCAATAACTTCTGCCGAAATTTTTCTTAGATCTGAATAGGTAGAACCTTGAACGATTGGGAAAAATCTTTGTTTGTATCCGTATAATTCAGGATTTTTTTCATTCCAATCCATGCATCTTTTTAACCAACGATGGGTCATATCCATAGATTTTTTCACCTGATTGTAGTGTGCCGGATAGGCAACACATTCGTCAAAAGCCATGAAAATATCAGCTCCAATCTGTCTCTGGATTTCCATAGATTTTTCCGGAGTAAACAAATGAACACTTCCGTCAATATGAGATTTGAATTTCACCCCTTCTTCAGACATTTTTCTCGTACCCGAAAGTGAAAAAACCTGAAAACCACCAGAATCGGTAAGAATAGGAAGATCCCAATTCATAAATTTATGCAAACCACCAGCTTCCTCCATCACTTCCATACCCGGACGAAGGTATAAATGATAAGTATTCCCCAAAATAATCTGGGCTTTGATATCATCTCTTAGTTCTCTCTGATGTACGGTTTTCACACTTGCAACAGTTCCTACAGGCATAAAAATCGGAGTCTGTACGACACCGTGGTCGGTAACCAATTCTCCTGCTCTTGCCTTTCCCTGCGAAGTTTTTTCTATCTTAAAAAATTGCTGCATATTTTATCTTACTAATTTGGGAAGATTTGTGTCGGGTTTAGATTTTTTCTCCACAAAACCTTTTGCTTTCGGGTCCTTCTCTAAAAGAATGACTTGTGCATTATCCACAATTTTATTCATTTTTCCTGTTGCGACATAATATTTATAGCTTTCAACAAAATCGTCAGCCTTTACATTATGCGTTTTAAGGATATATCTCGTTCCGCTTTCTAAATTTTTGCCTTGAAATGTATTGGTCACCTGATCATTGATTGCCAAATCTGCCATAATCTCAGACATTGTACTTTTATCAAGAAGATTTTTAGGCTTGTCAACATATTCACTGCAAGAAATCAAAAACAGAAAAATAAAAAGCGTGCTTAGTCTTTTCATAATTTATTGATTATTGATTTCCATTTTAAATTTAAAACACCAAATACCGCTTCATGAATGATCCCACCGTTCATTTTACTTTCGCCCAATTCTCTGTTGGTAAAAATAATTGGGACTTCTACGATTTTAAAACCTTTCTTGAAAGTTCTGAATTTCATTTCAATCTGAAAACCGTATCCTTTTAATTTCACATTATCTAAGCCTATTTCTTCTAAAACTTTTCTAGAAAAGCAAACAAAACCAGCTGTAGTGTCATGAATGGAAAGTCCGAGAATAAACCTCACATACTTTGAAGCAAAATAGGATAACAAAACTCTTCCCATCGGCCAATTGACCACATTTACACCTTTCGAGTAACGAGAACCCACTGCCATATCGGCATTTAAGCAAGCATCAAAAAGTTTAGGTAAATCATTGGGATTGTGAGAAAAATCGGCATCCATCTCAAAAATGTAGTCGTAATTGTTTTGCAATGCCCATTTAAAACCATGAATGTAGGCTTTTCCTAATCCATCTTTAATATGTCTTATAGACAAATGAAGGGTGTGCGGGAATTTTTTCTGTAATTCTTTAACGATGTCTGCCGTTTTGTCGGGTGAAGAATCGTCTACAACCAAAACATGAAACCCTTGTTCCAATGCAAAAACAGCAGAAATTATCTTTTCGATATTCTCCTTTTCGTTGTATGTTGGAATGATGACGAGTTTTTTCATTTCAATTGGCAAAGATAAGTTATTTAAGCTTTTTATTTTATACAAAATAATCTATAATTTTGCAAAAAATTATCCGTTGCCACAATCTCAAGATTTTACCAACCAAATAAGAATACCCGAAAATAACGATTGGGTAGTTTTTATACTCATAGGATGCCTTTTCCTGTATATTTTTATGATGAATGTCATAGAACGGGAAGCGAATCTAAAAGATTTTCTTCTTCAGAAATATTTTGACTCGAGCAATAACCTGCCAAGCTGGATTATCACTTCGTGTGTAATTACATTAGGTTTAGCCGTTTTAATATCTCAATATGTTCCGGTAGTCCCGGAATATGCAGCAAAACTGAAAGTTTTTGGATATCAAATGAATAAATTTGGATATTGTCTGGCTGCAGTTTCATTATTTTATTTTCTTCGAACGGCACTTGGGTTTTTATTTTACCAAAGCATAGGTGACGGAAAAAAATGGACTATTTTTTATTTTACCTCCACTAAATTTCACTTCATTCTTTCAATTTTGGTAATAATCTTGTGTATAACCCACTATTATTTCCCAATTGATAGAAATGAAGCGTTTTTATACTATTTTTTCTTTTTTATGTTTGTCTTTGTGTTTAAGGTATTTTTCTATTTATTTCACAGGAACAACATCTTACCTCAAAAATGGTATTATAAATTTTTGTATATTTGCACGCTCCAAATAACACCTTTATTGTTGCTTTGGAAGTTATTATTTATTTAATAGATACATGATGAGAATAAAGTCTATATTGGTTTCTCAACCATCACCTAGTGAGTCTTCTCCATATTTGGAAATTGCAAAGAAGGAAAAAATAAAGATTGATTTCCGTCCTTTCATCCATGTTGCAGGGGTTGACAACAAAGAACTTAGAACACAGAAAATAGATTTAACGCAGTATACCGGTATTATTTTTACCAGTAAAAATGCGATTGATCATTATTTTAGGCTAGCAGAAGAATTGAGATTTTCTGTTCCTGATACCATGAGATATATCTGTCAATCTGAGGCGATTGCCAATTATCTTCAGAAACACATCGTTTACAGAAAGAGAAAAATCAGCTTTGGCGAGAAAAATTTCACAGATCTTTTGCCTTTGTTTAAAAAGTTTCCATCCGAAAAATATTTATTACCATCATCTGATGTTTTGAGTGCGGATATTCCTAAAACTTTGGATTCAGCAAATATTCAATGGACAAGAGCGATTATGTACAGAACGGTTTGCAGCGATTTGACAGACATCAACATTAATGACTACGATATGTTGATTTTCTTCAGTCCGCAAGGAATTAAATCTTTACAACAAAACTTCCCGGATTTCAAGCAGGAAGACACCAAAATCGGAGTTTTCGGGCCTACCACCTCAGCAGCAGCAGAAGAAGCAGGCTTAAAAATAGATTTGATGGCTCCTACAAAGGAAACACCGTCGATGACCATGGCACTTGAAAAATACATCAAAAGCTTACATAAATAGTTTTTAAAACTTTATATCATACAGCCGTCTTTTCGATTAAAGGAAAGATGGCTTTTTTTTAATTAAATTTGAACAAAAATTAATATTGAACAAAATTTCGTTTTTAAAGCACATTTTACCCTAAAAATTTAACGAAAACAGATTCAATTAAAATAGGAAATATTCGAATGAAAGCTCCACAAGCAAAAAAAATAGAAAATATACTCGAAATTCACGGAGATAAAAGAATTGACAATTATTTCTGGATGAACGACCGAGAAAACCCCGAAGTCATTAAATATCTCGAAGAAGAAAATGCTTACGAAGAGGTGATGATGAAAGAAACGGAAGCTTTTCAAGAAGACCTTTACGAGGAAATGAAAGCCCGTTACAAAAAAGATGATGAGTCTTTACCCTACTTCTTCAATGAATACTGGTACATCGTGCGTTACGAAGAAGGAAAAGAATATCCTATTTTCTGCAGAAGATTCCAGACCATGGAAAGTCCTGAAGAAATCATTCTGGATGTCAACATTTTAGCAGAAGGTCAGGAGTTTTTTGAAGTTGCCAATGTTGCGGTAAGTCCGAATAACGAATTGGTTTCTTTCTCAGAAGATAATGTAGGAAGAAGAATCTACAGTTTAAATTTTAAAAATTTAAAGACCGGTGAAATCCTTTCAGACAAAATAGAAAACACAACAGGAAAAGCGGTTTGGGCAAATGACAACAAGCACATTTTTTACATAAGAAAAGACGAAAGCCTTCGTGCTTATAAAGTGTACCGACATGAGCTAGGAACAAATCCTTCCGAAGACGGTTTAATTTTCCATGAAGAAGACGAAACTTTTGACGTGAATGTTTTTAAAACGAAATCTTTAGAATATATTTTTCTGGCGAGTTCGAGTACAATTTCTGATGAGCATCATTTCATTCCTTCAGACAACGTCTTTGCAGAATGGAAAGTGATTCAGCCGAGGATTGATGATCTGGAATATTCTGTAGAACATTACGAAGATGAATTTTACATCATCACCAATGCAGACGAAGCAACCAATTTCAAAATCGTAAAAACCAAAATCGACAATTGTGGAATGGAAAACTGGGTAGATGTAATCCCGCATCGTCCCGAAGTTTTGCTTGAAGGTTTTGAGATTTTCAAAGATTATCTGGTTTTGGAAGAAAGAGAAGAAGGGCTTTTACAGATAAAAATTATCAATGAGAAAAATGGAGAGACGTATGACTTACCTTTTTCAGACCCAACTTATACCGCTTATATTGGTTTAAATTTAGAATTTAATACCGAAATCCTGCGTTATGGCTACACATCGCTTACGGTTCCAAGTTCTACTTTCGAATATAATATGAAAGATAAAACCACTAAACTTCTGAAACAACAGGAAGTTTTGGGCGGAAAATTTATCGCGAAAAATTATATTTCTGAAAGAATCTGGGCTGAATCGAGAGATGGCGAAGTGAAAATCCCTATTTCTTTGGTCTATCATAAAGATACCAAAAAGACTGCAGACACTCCGGTTCTTTTATACGGATACGGAAGTTATGGACACACGGTTGATGCAAGTTTTTCCAATGTAAGGCTTTCAATTCTTGACAGAGGTTTTATTTATGCAATTGCACATATTCGTGGCGGAGAATATTTGGGAAGAGAATGGTACGAAGATGGAAAAATGCTCTTTAAAAAGAATACTTTTTTCGATTTCATCGATGCCGGAAAATATTTAATTAAAGAAAATTATACCTCATCAAAACATTTGTATGCAATGGGAGGAAGCGCCGGAGGTTTATTGGTGGGAGCTGTCGTTAATTACGAACCTCAATTATTCAACGGGATTGTTGCGCAGGTACCTTTTGTAGATGTTGTAACCACGATGTTGGATGAAACCATTCCTTTGACAACGGGAGAATATGATGAATGGGGAAATCCGAATGATGAAGAATATTATCATTATATGAAAGATTATTCGCCATACGATAATGTGGAAGCAAAAGACTATCCACACATGTTGATTACTACGGGTTTTCACGATTCTCAAGTACAATATTGGGAACCTGCAAAATGGGTTGCCAAATTACGTGAATTGAAAACTGACGACAATCTTTTATTGTTTAAAACCGATATGAGTTCTGGTCACGGCGGCGCAAGCGGAAGATTTGAATCATTAAAAGAAGACGCTTTGGAATATGCGTTTTTGATGAAACTTGAAAATAAAATTTAATTAAAAATCAGGTTTAAGTTTTACTTGATTTAAATAGATAAAACAAATTCTTAAAATATGACAGAAGCAGAATTATGGGCTAAGGTTGAAGAATTTTTTCAAATAAATTTCGACACAGAAAAACATCCGCAGATTGACACCATTTTATTTTTAATCGGTGTACAAGAATTGGGAAGCGGACAACAAAAATACACGAAAGACGACAAGCTAAATATCCTGCACATTGCAGTTTGCAGATTGCTGGAACCTTTCGGTTATTTCAAATTCACCCATTACGATAAAGACGGATATCCTCATTTTGAAGAAGTGGAAAAACTTCCTGAACTGAAACCAAATGAGCAACAGCTTTTGATGAAAAAAGCGATTATTCATTACTTTCAGGAAGAGGAATTAATTTGAAAATGACACAATTTGAAAATTTTCAATTACATAACAAGAAAAATGGAACGTAAATTTATGTTCCATTTTTCTTGTTATAAACGTTTTTTAACCGAGTTTAAGATTTAAAATTTAAAATTTTCAAATTATTAAGAATTTCTTCTAACTGATTCAAACCCATTTTAAAACCTTCTTCAAAACCCATTTCCAATTGCTTTTTCATGTCTTCTTCAGTTTGAAAATGCATGTTAACAGATAGTTTGGTCCCTTCTTCAACTCCGGTAAAACCTAGAAGCCATTTGGTTTGCGGGAAATTCTCATCAATTTTTCCGTTTTCATCACAGAATGCGTCGATTCCGTCAAAACTCCTTCCATTATTAATCTCACCGTACTTCACTTGTGAATAAATTTTCTCACCCTCCGGGCCATTCATGGAGTAGAACCAGACACCACCCTCTTCAAAGTTGAGATTTTCAGTTTCGCATTTCCATGGTTTCGGAGCCCACCATTGGTCAAGTAGTTCAGCCTGAGTAAAATAATCCCAAACTTTAGAGACTTCAGCATCATACACTTTCATGACATAGATACTTTTCGAATCAAAATCTTTATTAAAAACAATTTCAGTATTCATTTGTAATATTTTTATTTAAAATTAAAAATTTAAACTTACTAAGCACTAAATATTTCCCAATAAAAAAGGATGTATTCGTAAAAAAATGTTAAAAAACACGATTTTAAGAAATTGGACACAATTTTTTGGCGCATTTTTTGTTTATCTCGTGATAAAATATTTAATTTTAACATTTGTAACTACAAATTATTATATTCAATGAATAATAAGTTCATCCCGATAATCTCAGTCTTCATGACAATTTCTTTAATTGTCTTTGTGACACTGCAGTTTTATTGGCTTAAAGGATATTATGGAGCGCTGGAACAAGAGTTTTCCAACAAAGTCTATACCGCTCTGGAAAATACCACAAAAACGGTTTCTGAATTGGAAGCAGAAAAATTATTTAATGAAAATTATGAAAACTTCAGAGACAATATTAAGGCAAACAGTAAACAACCTTCGTTGACGACAATCCAGCAAACGATTGATTCTGGAACTCAAAGATCAATAATCTATTCTAAAAATCTTATTGAACAAAAGCAACTTCCTCTAAACAAAAGTGGAGATTCACTACGTTTAACTACATTGTACACAGATGGTGCTGCTTACACGATTAAAAAAGACACAACCAAAAGAGAAATATTAACTAGTGAAATTAATCAGGATATTGGAAATGGGGATTACACTTTAAAGGAATTTCTAGATGTAAGAGGTAATAATCTACCAATCACAAAACGTGTTGACAAAAAGGTTTTAGACTCAATCATTACCAAAGAATTGAGCATGAAAGGAATCTCTGCTAACTTCGGATATGGAGTTATGGATAAAAACAACAAATTGACCAATGTAGTCAACAAGATTTTTAAAGACAAAAAAGAAGGCAATACCTATTCTTATCCTCTATTTACAGATACAAAAGACAGAACGTTGTATACCTTAGCTTTAGTGTTCCCGAAAAAGGAGTATTCTTTAGCGATGAATAACTGGCCAATGCTTTTAGGAACATTTCTCTCTTTGCTGACGATTTTGGGGATTTATATCATTTCCATTAATTATATGATGAAACAGAAAAAAATCGCTGAGATTAAAACTGACTTTATCAACAATATGTCTCATGAGTTTAAAACTCCATTAGCGACAATTTCAGTAGCGACAGATTCTTTAGCGAACGATAAAATCGCGACCAATCCTGAAAAAGTAAGATATTACTCAAGTCTGATTAAGCAGGAAAATCTGAGAATGAAAAAACAGGTAGAGAACGTCCTCAACATGTCTAAGCTGGAAAGAAATGAGGTGAAACTATTCCTGAAAGAAACCAACGTAAGAGAATTAATCAAGAGAACAACGGAGTCATTTGGCCTTATAGTTTCTCAGAGAAACGGTACGTTGAGACAGGAATTTAATGCCGATAAGTATACTTTTAAAATTGATGAATTCCACATCTCAAATATGTTGGTCAACCTTTTGGATAATGCAAATAAATATTCTCCAGAAGCTCCAGAAATCGACGTAAAAACCAAAAACGAAGGCAATTGGTATGTCATTGAAATTTCAGATAAAGGAATGGGTATGGAAACAGAAAACAAAACCCGAATCTTTGAGAAATTCTTCCGTGAGGAAACAGGAAACATTCACAATGTAAAAGGACAAGGGCTTGGACTTTCTTACGTTAAGAAAATCGTTGAACTTCATAAAGGTCAGGTAATCGTGGATTCAGAAAAAGACAAAGGAAGTAAGTTTATCATTAAACTTCCAATGGCTTAAACTAAAAATAATAATTGATAAGTAATAATTAAACAAATAAACAAGATATGAGCAACAGAATATTATTAGTAGAAGACGACCAGAGTTTCGGAGCAGTTTTGAAAGATTACCTTTCTATCAACAATTTTGAAGTAACTTTAGCAGTCGATGGCGAACAAGGTCTGAAAGAATTTACAGAAAACGAATTTGACATCTGTATTTTTGACGTAATGATGCCTAAAAAAGACGGTTTTTCTTTAGCGGAAGACGTTAAGAAAATCGATAAAAACACTCCTATTATCTTCCTTACTGCAAGAAATATGAGAGAAGATATTTTGAAAGGTTATCAACTGGGAGCTGATGATTACATCACAAAACCTTTTGATACTGAATTACTTTTATATAAAATCAAAGCGATTCTTCAGAGAAGCTCTACTTTAGAAAATGAAGAGCAGGAGCAGTTTAAAATCAGCAATATCTTCTTTGATTCTATGTTGAGACAATTGAGAGTTGGAGATAATGAATATAAACTTTCACCCAAAGAAAATGAGCTTTTAAAGTTGCTTTGCCTTCACAGAAACGACTTTATGCCAAGAGATCTTGCATTAAGAAAAATCTGGAAAAAAGAAAATTACTTTACCGCCAGAAGTATGGATGTTTACATTGCAAAATTGAGAAAACTCCTGAAAGAAGATGATGGGCTAGAAATCATCAACGTTCACGGTGAAGGTTTCAGACTTTTGGTAAAGAACTAAACGAACGTTAAAATACCAATATAATATAGAAATTAGCAAAGCATTTAGAAATGTTTTGCTAATTTTGTTTTTTACGCTTATTTATTATGAAATCGCCTTGATTGACTTAGGAAAATAACCTCAAATATACATTAAGCGATAACATAAGACTTAAAAAAAACAATAAAAACTACTTATGAAAAATATATTTTTAGGAGTTTTAACGGCAGGAATTTTAGTTATTTCTTGCAAGAAAGACGAAAAACCTACTTACATAAAAGACGAATCAGGAGTTCAACAACCAATCGCAGCGGTCAACAACACCCCACAACCTTCATTATTGAATCAGGCAGGAATTACAACTGCTGCACCCAATTCTCCAGCTGGAGCAACCGCTCCGGGGATGAATCCTCCTCACGGGCAACCGGGTCACAGATGCGAAATTCCTGTTGGACAACCTTTAAATGGTGGCGGAACACCTGCACCAACGGCTAATCCTTCCACACAAAATATTACAGTAAACGGAAATAGCCAAGTTCAGATTGATCCCAATGCAGTAAGCCCAGGAAAAATAATGATGGATCAAAATGGGAAACAAGCGAAAACTGCTCCGGGAATGAATCCTCCACACGGTCAGCCAGGCCACAGATGTGATATTCCGGTTGGTCAGCCCTTAAACAGCAAACCCGCACCTGCATCTCAACCGACTGCACAGACAACTCAAGTACAAGCTCCGCAACCAATGCCGGCACCCAAAGCTGTAGCAAATAATACAGGTCCAAAGCCAAAAATGAATCCTGCCCATGGTGAGCCTTGGCATGATTGTGCTAAAAAAGTGGGAGAGGCACTTTAAAATTTTTCCGTAAGTTTGCATTGTGAAATACACACAGTTTTTATTAATTATTTTTTGTTTGGGAATTTTCTTGATTCCTAAAGATAATTTTTATACTCTGACTTCACAGGAAAACTGTTGCAACACAGAATCAAACACTCATAGCTGTTGCGAAAAAGATGATGACAGTCACGATAAAAAAGACGGGGAATCTTCATGCAACGACGATTGTTGTTCTCTTTGTATGACATGCCATAATTTCGTAGAAAATCTTTCTGCAAAAACCTTATTTTTCAATCACACCCCTTTTAAAACAGATAAAAGTTTAGAATTTCAATATTCTGATCCTCATATTTCAGATAGTTTAAAAGACATTTGGCAACCGCCTAAACTAGGTTAATTACATCCAAATTATTCATTAAAATCTTAATGAATCGTTTTTTAATTAATCTAAATTTTAAACAATGAAATTATATACTACCAAGGTAATCCTTGGCCTATTCCTCTTATTTACACAATTTATCTTTGCTCAAAACCTTCATAAAAGCAAGTTTCAGGTAAAAGGGAACTGCGAGATGTGTAAAGAAAGAATTGAATCTATATCTCTGAAAGCAGGAGCAACTGCAGCCCGATATTCAATTGATTCACAAACGCTCACATTAGAAACATCTGACAATATTTCATCTGAAGATATTCTTAAAAAAGTAGCAGAAGCCGGACATGACAACGAGAAGTTCAAAGCCTCTGACGAAACTTATCAGAAACTTCCAGGATGTTGTCATTACGAAAGAGAAACTCAAACAGAAAAAAATTCAACAGCAGAAAACCATAATCATTCAAAAGATGAAAATGAGTTTTTCGTAAAGGGAAACTGCGAATCTTGTAAAGCCCGAATTGAAAAAGCAGCAAAATCAGCAGGAGCAAAATCAGCGGACTGGAATGCAGAAAAACAAACTGTAACTTTAGATTTTGATTCCTCAAAAACCTCAGCAGACCAGATTTTAAAAAAAATTGCTGAAGTAGGTCATGATAACGAAAAATACAAAACGACTGAGGACGTTTACAAAAAACTTCCGGGATGTTGTTTATATGACCGTGAAACAGCATTTGGAGAAGCGAATGCAAATGTACATTCTGACCAGCCTAATAAAGCCGAGAATTCAGAAAAGCAAGACCAGTCTGATCCTACACATCAACACGAAACAAATGCAAAAAACATTGAAGAAGTAAAGGTATCAGCATCGAAAGCTGCAACTTCTATCAATAAAAAAGAAGCAGGCTTGGTTTTTAATATTAATTCTAAAGAACTACTAAAAGCAGCGTGTTGTAATTTATCAGAAAGTTTTGAAACCAATGCAACTGTTGATGTTTCGTTCAGCAATGCTGTGACAGGAACAAAGCAGTTAAAAATGCTAGGTTTAGATCAAAAATACACAAGCTTAACGAAAGAGCTTTTACCTGAAATCAGAGGTTTGGCATCTGCTTATGGATTAAATTTCATTCCCGGAAGATGGATTGAAAGTATTCAACTTACTAAAGGCGGAAGTACCGTAACGAGCGGTTACGAAAGTATCACAGGACAAATTAATACCGAACTCATCAAGCATTCTGAAAAATCTGAGACTTCTTTAAATTTATTTTCTGATTTTAACGGAAGAGCTGAAGCGAATATTACCCATGTGGAACCAATTGATGATCATTGGACGCAAACTTTTCTACTTCACGGAAACGGTACGTTTGGAGATACAGATATGAATGATGACGGCTTCCTTGACCGACCAAAAGGAACACAGTTGAATGCAGCTTATTTATTGAATTTTAATGATTTAGAACACTCAGGTTTTGGTTCGCATTTCGGAATTAATTTCGTGAAAGATGAAAGAACTGCAGGACAAATCGGTTTCGATAAAAAACTTCCGCAAGACAAACAAAGTGCCTACGGAGTTGGGATTGATATTTCAAGATTTCAGGTTTGGAATAAGACAGGGTATGTTTTTAAAGGAAAACCTTACCAAAGTTTGGGCTGGATGAATCAGTATGTTTATCATCAGCAGGACAGCTTTTTTGGACTGAGAAATTATTCCGGACAGCAGCATACGTATTATTCAAATTTAATTTTTGAAAGCATCATTGGAAATACCAACCATAAGTACAAAACCGGAGCGAGTTTCATGTACGATACATACAATGAAGACTATCTGATAAACAATTTTAAAAGAAACGAAGTCGTTCCCGGAATTTTTGCAGAATATACTTTAACAGGTTTAAAATATACTTTGGTTGCCGGTGCAAGAGCAGACTTTCATAATTTGGCAGGAACTCAGTTTACGCCGAGATTAAATTTTAAATATGATTTCACTCCGCAAACTATTTTAAGATTATCTGCCGGACGAGGTTTCAGAACTGCTTCAGTTTTTGCGGAAAATCAACAGTATTTTGCATCCAACAGAAACATTCAGATTCTTCAAAATGGTGGAGACATTTATGGTTTGAAACCGGAAATTGCCTGGAATTTTGGGGCAAGTCTGCAACAAGAATTCAAGCTATTGGGAAGAAAATCTACTTTGATGGTTGATTTTTTCAGAACAGATTTCCAAGATCAAGTTTTGGTTGACTTAGACCGTTCGCCTCAACAGTTGACTTTCTATAATTTAGAAGGAAAATCTTTTGCAAACTCATTTCAAACGCAATGGGATTTTACTCCTTTCAAAAATTTTGAAGTGAGGCTGGCTTACAAATACTATGATGTGCAGGCTGATTACATCGATGGACGAAGAGATATTCCTTTTATGGCGAAGCACAGAGGTTTTGTGAATTTAGCATACGCCACCAATAAAACCACAAAAGGTGGATTCTGGAGTTTTGATACTACTTTAAATGTTGTCGGAAAACAAAGACTTCCAAATACAGCAAGCAATCCGGCTGAATTTCAAATTCCGACTTACTCAGAATCTTATGCAGTTGTGAATGCACAGGTTTCAAGAAATTTCAACCAGAAAATCAGAGCATATGTAGGCAGTGAAAACCTGACTTCTTACTACCAAAAAAATGCGATTGTAGATTTCAGAAACCCTTTCGGAAATTATTTTGATGGCGGAATGGTGTATGCTCCGATTATGAAAGCAAATTTTTACGTCGGATTGGATGTGAGTTTTTAAGATAAATTAGATTCCCTAATGATATTTTTGTAAAGTGAAGTCCATCAATCATTATAAAATAAAAAAACCGGATTTTATCCGGTTTTTTTATTTTGATACTAAAGCTTTTCTATTTTTTAATAAGCTTAGTATTGTATGTTGTAACTGTATCAGTAATTGTAATTACATACATCCCTTTTAATAATGAAGCAACATTAATTCTATTTCCTTCAAGATTACCTTGTAATACTAATCTACCTTCTGCACTATAAATTTTATAATCAGCTTTACCTTTTAGATTTTTTACTTCTACAAAAGTATCGGCTGGGTTTGGATAAATCTGGATTTCTGATTTATTACCAGCATTATTTTCATTAGTTGATAAAGCTTCTGATATTTTCACAGTAAAATCTCTGAATCCACCAGTGGAAATTACACCACCTCCCTGCACAGGGACAGAAGAAACTCCACAAGGACCTGTTGCAGCATTAAAGAATGTGCTTGCAACCCTCATTCTCAAGGTTTTACCCCCTGAATATGATGTAGTAGGAACTGTAAAAGTTATAGTTCCATCATGGAAGCTCAGCTGATTCGGTACATTAAAAATCGGCACAGCGCTATGTGATCCTACTTTTTCTGAAGTTTCAAAAACTCCGTTTCTGTTGTAATCGATCCAGATTTCCAAAAAGTCACTATACGTTCCTAAATCATGTCCTAGGTTTCTGAATGTTGCCGTATACTGAGTTCCTTTCGTTAGATTAACAATCTTCGTCGCATCTTCACTAAAGTCCAAGTATGTTTTTGCAGCATTTAGCAGATTACCTGAAAAATAAGCAAGGTTAGACAAATTAAGCTGTATCAATCCACTATAATATGCTGCGTTCAGATTATTTCCCCCTGTACTCATCAAACAATAGTCTACTCCTGTTGTTAAACCCTTCGTTTTAAAAGTATAATTTGACGAAAATGCTCCGGGTACAGAGTTTACAACAGCCGCAACCTGTGCTTCATAATTTGATTCATCTTCAAGACCACTAAGTAAAACAGAGCTCGTTGTACTTGTAGAATTAGCCCAATTTGTTTGTCCTACTTTTCTATAATTGATTGAGTATGTTGCACCAGGTATACTATTCCATGATAATCTGGCAGTAGTTTTTAAGATTTCAGAATTTAAAGCTGAGACCCCCGTAGGTGCTGCCGTAGTAGAAGTAGGCGCAGTTCCTACATTGATTTGTGGAGATACTGAATAAAATACATTCCCAATTGCAGTAATTCTAAGCTTAATTGCCCCCATTAAACTTGAAGGCATTTGTGCAGTATAGCTACCATTATTTGGAGTTGAAGCTACTAATTCTGTCCAAGTTGCTCCATTTACAAGATCTGTTGTATATTCGATTTTTACATTAGATACATTATAAGGAGCAGTATTTGTATTAGCCACATCCCATGTTATGGTATTGGATGCATTATTATATAGTACTGAAGAAGAGGTAAGGCCACTAAGTTTAAATGGCCCGTCATTACCCACCGTAACTGTAGTTTCTAGTGATGAAAGCATCGGTCTTAACATATTTTCATCTCTTACAGTAACTGCATAGTTTAAAACTCTAGGAACATATGAAACAGTTTCCCATGTTGATTTGTTGGTAAGCGTACCAGCCATTACGAGGGGCAAACTCGGAAAGTATCTTCTTCCACTTGTTGTTCCAAAGAAAGATCTTGCGATAGATCCTTCTGTATTGTACCCCCAGCCACTGTCACCAGAAATAGAGGCAAGATTACCTACACTATTGTATTGCTCCCAATTATATTTTATAACATCGCCCTGAGCATCAGTTGCAGATGCATCTAAAAAATATGCCGTTCCTTTAGGAATGGTGTATGCAGTAAGTGGTGAAATAGCAGGTGCTGTATTGGTTGTGATTGTTTCTGATGTACCACAATTTGGTTTTGCATCTAAACTATTAAGAATCTGATTGATTGATGAATAATGAAAATATGCGTCAGAATTTAGTTGAACGTTATCTTGAGTGATTCCTGCATACCCCATGATTGTGGTACCTCCCCCGGGTTCAACATTTACTCCGGAACCTTCTGTAGCATGTGAGAACGTATGATTTCCTCCTAGTTGGTGCCCCATTTCATGAGCTACATAGTCGATATCAAAAAGATCTCCTGTTGGATTTGTACTTTGAGTAAATCCAGATCCTTTAGCCAACGAATTATTATTCGCAGGATTTACACAAGTAGAGCCGATTGATCCTGCGTTACCATTACCTCCCGCAGCGTTGAATACGTGCCCCATATCATAATTGCCATTTCCAACTTGAGATGTTAATGTCTGCTGAAGATTTAAGTTTAAATTTCCCGTGTAAGGATCTGCCGCCGGATCCGTGTATATAAGGTTAGGAAGATCCTGAATTATTGCTCTAATCCCGAATTCTTTCTCAAAAACACCATTTACACGTGTCATGGTAGCATTCATCTGAATTACCGTATTCACAATTCCTCCAGAAGGATCAAATTTTTTCGTATATTCTCCTGTAGTTGATAATGCCAACCTATATGTTCTGTATTTTGTGATAGGAGCCCTACTGGTAATTGCTACGTTAGAAAGATTTTTTTTTCCGTTGTTTTCTAGAAACTTAATATCTTTAATGTTTTTTTCTTCCGTAGTACATTCAAATCCGTTATCGCTAGCCGTTCTTTTGGTTTTATAAAACACACCGTAAGTCTGTTTATCTGTCGTGATCGGCTCTAAAAACTGAAATATACCATCTTTAATAATCATTGATTGTATTTCTGTAGGAGCTGTACTAAATCTTACATACTTAGAAGGATCATCAACACCCACACCCACATATGAGCCCAGATGGTACCTTTCTGCCATCGATTTTTCAACAACTGGATCACTGTAAACAGCAAACTTTTCTATTTTGCCTTCGACAGTAGGTAAAGAAACAATAACTGGCTTTGCTCCATTTCCTGTTTCTACAGCATCTTTTAATATATTTCTCAATGAAGACAAATCTACTTTGTAGGAGTATTTGACTTCTACTTCTTTACGTATTTCAGAAATTTTCTGCGAAGCAGGCACCCATCTTTGTGCATTAACAGATGCAAAACCTGCAGCCAAAGCACAAACTAATAAAATTCTTTTTTTCATAAAAATTTATTTGAATCTTTAATAATAATATCGCACATATGCAATATTACAAAAGTAAAAATAAATTACTAAATATAATATATATTTAGATTTAATTAAATTTAAAGGGTACAAAATATAAATTTGCAGTATCAAATAAATCAAAACTCTCATAAAAACAAACAAATCTGATATCAATAATTTAATCTTATCACATCATGCTTTTTTTGTACCTTTCAGTTAAAGAAAATGTATGGTTTTGAAGAACTTATTTTTTGAGGACGATTATAAAAAATTGGGTTTTGAACATTTCTCTCAAAATAATTTTGAAAGCGTAGAACGTCTAAAATCACAACCTTACATCAAAGTTTTGTATTTGCCCGCAGGATATGAGCTTACCGTAGATTTTAATCATTACAAAACAGAATCTCCAAGTCTTTTTTTCATTACTTATCAGCTTCTAGATATCAAAAAAGGAAATGCAGACGAGGCATCTCTTATTTATTATAACAGAGATTTTTATTGTATTCAAATTCATGATAAAGAAGTTGCGTGTGACGGATTGCTTTTTCACAATGTATTCGAAAATCCAAAAGTTGAACTGAGTGATTCTGAAAACCACATCATCAAGAATTTATTTGAAAACATTAAAGATGAGCTTGAGTCTAAAGATTCTTCCTCTGAAGAAATGATAAGAACGTATCTGAAACAAATTATTATTCGTGCCACCAGAAAATGGAAAGTTCAAAATATAGAAACCGAAAATCTAAAGATCAACCACCAGGAACTTGAAGTTTTCAGGGACTTCAGCCGTTACCTGGAAATTCATTACAGAGAAAAGCATAACGTCTCAGATTATGCAGAAATGCTTCATGTTGCACCCAAAACACTGAGCCACAAGTTTAAAAATCTTAATCTGGATTCTCCCAATCAATATATCATCAACAGAATTCTGTTGGAAGCAAAAAGGCTTCTTTTCTATACAGACAAAACAGTGAAAGAAATCGGCTATGATTTAGGTTACGAAGATCCCGCCTATTTCAACAGGCTTTTCACCCAAAAAGTAGGAAGCACTCCAATCAATTTCAAGAAAAATTATTCGTCGGGAAAAAAGTACAATATTTAATGCTTTAAATCTATTTATTGAAGAACTTATACTCCATATCTTTGTATCATCAAAAAGCAATTAATATTTAACATTAAAAAATTCAAAACATTATGAAACGTAACGCAACAGCCGTTTGGAACGGAACCGTAAAAGAAGGAAAAGGTCATTTAACTACTCAAAGCACAACGCTTAACCAAACTCAATATTCTTTCAGCAGCCGTTTTGAAGATGGTGTAGGAACAAATCCTGAAGAATTATTAGCAGCAGCACACGCAGGATGCTTTACCATGAAATTGAGCGCAGAACTTTCTCAAGCCGGTTTCACACCCGAAGAACTGACGACAAAATCAGTAATCACATTAGACCCAAGCATCGGAAAAATCACAAAGTCTGAATTGACTTTAACTGCAAAAGTTCCTGGAATTTCTGAAGAAGACTTTCAAAAATATGCAAAAATTGCAGAAGAAGGTTGCCCGGTAAGCGCAGCTTTCAATTTTGAAATTACTTTGAATGCAACTTTGGCTTAAGTTTTAGATAAACTAACCCGATTACAATATGAAGTCTGAAGATAATTGAATCTCAGACTTTATTTTTAGAATCGAATATACCGATTGGTATATTTTTATTATATTTGCACATCATTTTGTATAAATGTCTAAAGCAGAAAAGACAAAACAGTTCATCATCGAGAAAACGGCAGCCCTGTTCAACAGCAAGGGTTACACAAGAACGTCGTTATCTGACATTTCTGAGGCAACAGGTTTGACTAAAGGCAGCATTTACGGAAATTTCGAGAACAGAGATGAATTGGCAATAGAGGTTTATAAATTTAACTCTGGGCTTCTTGGGAAAAATTTATTGAGGTCTTTTGGCGACGAATTTCCTACTTTACTTGATAAACTCTATGCATTTGTTGCTTTTTACCGAAAAAATTGGCATTTTGTTTTCGCGAATGGAGGTTGCCCAATTATGAATGCGGCAACAGAATCTGATGATACTTTCCCAAATCTTAAAAAACAAGTTGCCATTTCTTTTGAAAACTGGAAGAAAACCGTATCTAAAATCATTTTAAAAGGACAAGAAAGCGGGGAATTTAGTAAAAAAATTAATTCTGAAGAATATGCATCACTCTTCATCATGCTGATTGAAGGCGGAATTCTGCTATCAAAAACTACAGATGATGAAAAATACCTCAATCTTGCGTTAGATAGAGTAATATCAATCATCGATCGGGAAATAAAACAAACTCCATTATAAAATACTGTTATGGATAAACTTGCAAAACTACAGGCATTCATCGGGAAAGAATTTACAGAATCCCCTTCTCCGTTTATGCGTTGGCTAAATCCTATAGTGCTTTCTGCAGAAGAAGGAAAGATAGAATTTCAATATACGGTAAGACCAGAATGGCTGAATCCTATGGGAAATCTTCATGGTGGAGTAACTGCAGCAATTATGGATGATATTATTGGCGCAACCATGTTTTCTTTAAATGAAAAATCATTTATCACTACCATAAATAATGCGATAGATTATTTCTCGACAGCAAAAGAAAACGACCGTATCATTGCGGAAACTAAAGTCATCAAAAGAGGAAAACAATTTGTAAATGCACAATGTGAAATCTGGAACGAAGATAAAACACGCTTAATTGCAAGGGGAACTTCTAATTTATTTAAAATCAATAATTAAACATAAAATCGGCAAAATATTTAGGCACAGTTTTGATGCTATTATTTGACCTTTAAAAAAATATATTTATTTATGAAATCGGCAAGAGTTTTAAGAACAAAAATGACGTCATAAATATTAAAAAACAACAGTAAAATCTATATATGAAAAGAGTTGTCATTACAGGATTGGGTGCAGTAACACCTTTGGGAAACAATGTCGAAGATTTTTGGCAAAACAGCATCAACGGAAAAAGCGGTGCAGATTTGATCAAACATTTCGACACAGAAAAATTCAAGGTACATTTTGCCTGCGAAGTGAAAAATTTTGACCCGAAAGTACATCTTACTCATAATGAAATAAAAAGAAGTGACCTTTTTACTCAATATGCCATGTATTCATCTGCGGAAGCAATTCAGGATTCAGGTTTAGATTTTGAAAAGATGGATCCATTCGATACCGGAGTTATCTGGGGAACCGGACAAGGCGGAATGTGGACCTTCGAACACGAAGTAATGGAATTCGCAAAAGGAGACGGAACTCCACGCTTTAATCCTTTTTTTGTTCCTAAATTCATTGCAAACATGGCATCGGGAATGATTTCTATGAAGTTTGGTCTTCAGGGAATCAATTATACCACAGTTTCTGCATGTGCCACCGGAAATACCGCAATTATGGATGCTTTCAACTATATCAGATTAGGAAAAGCAAAGGTAATCATCAGTGGAGGTTCTGAAGCAGCAATCACACCTGCCTCTGTTGGAGGATTTTCTATCATGAAAGCCATGTCTACAAGAAATGACGATTTTGCAACTGCAAGCCGACCATATGATGCTGATAGAGACGGTTTTGTAATGGGCGAAGGTGCAGGTTCTTTGGTTCTTGAAGAGTACGAACACGCAAAAGCAAGAGGTGCAAAAATATACGCCGAATTAGTTGGTGCCGCAATGACTGCCGACGCATATCATATGACAGCACCTCATCCTGAAGGAGCAGGAGCCATAAAAGCGATGCAATTAGCATTAGAAGAAGCAGGAGTGAATGCCGAAGACATCAATTATATCAATCCGCATGCAACTTCTACTCCACTTGGAGATTTGATTGAGCTAAATGCAATTACTAAAGTTTTTAAAGGGAGTACTAATTTAGATATCAGTGCAACCAAATCGATGACCGGGCATTTATTGGGAGCAGCGGGCGCCGCAGAAGCTATTCTTTCTATTAAAGCAATTCAAAACGGAATCATCCCGCCAACGATTAATATGCACAATATTGATGAGAGAATTCCGAGAGATATCAATATCGTCTTTAATGAAGCTAAAGAAAAAGAAATCAATTATGCTTTGAGTAACGCCTTTGGTTTTGGCGGACATAATGCAACTTTGATTTTTAAGAAGTTTTCTTAAATAAAATAAATAAAAAGCCGTTTCCAGTTGATTGAAACGGCTTTTCTAATTTTCTTGTTTAAAAGTATTTATTTTACTTTAAATGAAATCTGTTAATTTCTGGCGATAATCCACCATGTACCGTCACCGGCAGATTGTACGTTAATACATCTTTGCCCCACCGATGTATCAAGATTGATTGTTGGGTATGCCGCTCCCGAATCTCGCATACTACCTGTGATTGTTCTTAAAGAACCATCACTACAAAGATTTACGATTCTTCCCTTACTGGCAGCATTTGAGACTGGTAAAGTTACGTTACCATTTAAAACCACGGTGTAATCATCTGCAACTATAGTGTTCCCAATTTTAAAATTTGCAACAAAACCCTGCGTTTTTGTATTTCCATTAACCTGGAGCACTGCATCACTGGTTTGAGAAACTACATCAAAAGCGGAAATATTGACTCCTACTTTTCCATTTCTAAGAACCGCAAAAGCATCAGAACGTGTTGTGGCATTACCATTTCCTACTGCAAAAAGCTTTTTGTATCTTAATAGTGAAGAACCCGCTTCTGGAGAAGGATCATCAGTATTATACTCTCCAATTGCCGTCACACCTTGATTTCTCGCAACAGTTCCTAATCCTATTGCAGTGCTGTACTCACCCTAAGCATTGGTTTGAAAACCTATAGATAATGCTGATAAACCTGTAGCATCACTGTCGTTCCCCATCGCAAATGAGTAAGCCCCGCTAGCATTGGTATCTGCTCCCATTGCGAATGAATTTAATCCCGAAGAATTGGCTGCAGCACCAATTGCAACAGAGCCCTGGCCCGAAGAATTGGCACCCTGACCGATTGCCACGGAGTTTATATTTGTAGCACTCGACGAAACCCCTAGTACAAGACTTGAGTTTCCCGACGCAGTATTCGAAGTACCAATGGAAATAGAGGATGTGTTGGTAGAAGAACTTTGTGAACCGATGCTTACCGATCCTAAACCAGTTACTGTATTTAATCCACCAATACCTACAGAGAAATGAGCGGATGATGATGACTGGTTAGAAGCTCCTAGAAGTGTCGAAAATCCCCCTTTTGCAGAATTATATGCGCCTGTAACAAAAGATCCCTGCCCCAAGGCTCCCATTTCTGTAACCGGCAATGATGTAGAAGCCAAGGCAGTTGAATACGTTCCTAGATAAGGAAATGACTCTGTTAAATCGGTTGGATTCCAAGATAAGTCGGCTGCATACTTTCCTAAACTTCCGTAATTTGAAGGGGTTGCTCCAATAAATCGCCATCCAAAATTCACCGGAGACGTTGTAATTCTTTCTAAACCTGTGGGTTTTGTATTGGTATCCACAAATTTCAGCCAAACATTGCCTGGTGCACTGTAATAATAGTGAGCAGGAGAATCCATGTTGATAAAAGCGCCGGTTCTACTTGCTAGGGGTACTGCTGAAGTAAGATAAACCATCATACTGTTTTGATCAGCACTCATTGGCATTCCGGTAACTTCCGTATCCGTAAGTCGGGGAATAAGCAACCCATTGATGGTTGAGGTTGCAACTTTAGAGATGTCGAGGGTAGATTTAGGCGTGGTTGTGTTAATCCCTACCTGTGCATACAAATTAGTTGTACTGATAATCGCTGTTACAAAAATTGTTTTTCTAATCATTTTTTATTGGTTTATAACAAAACTAGCAAAAATAATTATAAATCAACACATCGTGTATAAAAAAACCTTACACTAAGGTAAGGTTTTGATAATTATTTGTTTAAGAAATTCTCAGCCACTCCGAAGACGAAAGGTAGTTTTCATCAGGATAATAAATGAAAAGACAATTTTTCCCTTTGATGGTATTGATGATTGGCTCTGTTAAGCTTCTTGGAATTGCCGGGCAGCCCCAACTTCTTCCGATTCTTTTGTGAGCTGCAGCAAATTCATCACTTACATAATCAGCTCCATGCATCACAACAGCCCTTTTATATGCTGCATCGTTGAAACCTCTGTCCATTCCTAAAAGCTTTAAAGAATATCCGTTATCGCCATTGTAGGTAGATTCTGTGATATAAAATCCCATGCTGCTTTGTAATGAACTCTCTGTATTTGAAAAATTAGTTGCAAACTCTTCACCTGTATTCTTTCCGTGGGCAACCAATGAATTGAAAAGAACTTTTCTTTGTTCAGTATCAATTACCCAAAGTCTTTTGACATTTGAAGATAATGAGAAATCACAAATAGTTAAAAGATGAGCTTCTTCACTCAGTTTTCCGGCTTTTTTAAGATTTTCAAAACCTAGTAGTGCTTTTGCAAAAACATCAAACTGAAGTTTATTGGTATTTTCGAATGAGATAGATTGATAAAGTTCTTCAGAAGAACTCACTTTGTTTGTATTTTTTAGAGATTTTGACTCAATTATAGTTTCTATTTTGTTTGTGCTTTTAGTATTTCTGTCATTATCTGCCTTTTTTGGGGCTAAATAAAAAGAGGTAGAAATCAAATACACAATGCCTAATACGCTATAAAATCCTTTCATTAAATATTATGTTAATTAAAAATTGGTCGAGCAAAATTATAAAAACATAACCGAGTAACAGTTAAAAACTCAAAAGTTTAACTGAATTTAAGAAAGTTTAACTTAATGATTATCTGATACTAAACTCTTATTTTTGAGAATCTGGAACAAATTCTAAGCTTACAGAATTCATGCAATAACGTGTTCCCGTAGGAGCTGGACCGTCATTGAAAACGTGACCTAGATGAGAATCGCAACGTTTACAAACCACCTCAATTCTTTCCATCCCATGAGTTGAATCTCTATTGTAAGCTGTTCCTTCTTTATCAGCTTCAAAAAAACTTGGCCAACCACAAGTTGACGAAAATTTGGAATCTGAACGGAATAAGTGATTTCCACAAACTGCACAATAATATTCTCCTAACTCATCAAATTCATTATATTTTCCGGTAAAAGGTCTTTCTGTAGCAGCTTCCCTTGCGATAGCATATAAATCTGGTGAAAGAATTTTCTTCCATTCGTCGTTTGAAACATGCAGTTTTGTACGGTCAGTTCTTGAATAATATGGATTGTTTTTTGCTTCAGTATTTTCCATAGGAGTAATTTTGACGGGTTTTTGAGTCTGCGAACACATTTGCAGAAAGGTTAATAACAATATGGGAATCAAAAATTTCATGATTGATTTTAAAAACTTCAAGATGAATGCAAATTTTAATCCGCAATGATCTTCAATCTGAATTTATTCTGTTTTCCAATTCCAAATTTACTAAATTTGAGACTATGAATGATGAACTTAAAAGAAAACAACTCAATAAATACAAGGCTTTTGCCACAGGACTTTTTGTTTTGATGGCCATCATCTTTGTGGTGACCACCATTCTTCAAAAAACTCACGACTCTCATTGGATTGGCTATGTTCGTGCTTTTTCAGAAGCAGCTATGGTCGGAGCTTTGGCAGATTGGTTTGCCGTAACCGCCTTATTCCGCCATCCCCTTGGGATTCCGATTCCGCATACAAATTTGATTGAAAATAGTAAAGAAAAGCTGGGTGATAATCTGGGGAGTTTTGTGGTTTCTAATTTCCTTTCCCCAAAAACAATTCGTCCTTATATTCAGAAAATAAAAATATCTAATTTTGTCGGAGAATGGCTCACAAAAGAAAGAAATCAGGAAGCTTTGATTAAAAATCTTTCAGACATTATTTTAGATATCCTCAATAAACTCGATGATTCTGAAGTCAGCCATTTTATCAGCAAGAAAGTCAGCGAAATGACCGATGATATTCAGCTAAACAAAATTTTAGGCAACGGAATTATCTACCTTCTAGATAAAAATGACCATCAGAAAATCGTGACCAATCTTTCAAAGCAAATCAAAGAATATCTGATAGAGAATGATGCAATGATTCAGGAAAGGGTAAAAAAAGGAAGTTATTCTTTTATCCCATCGTTTGTTGATAACAAAATTGCAGAGAAAATTGCGAGCGGGCTTTCGGATTTCTTCCGTGAAGTAGAAGAAGATACGAATCACGAAATCAGAACTTTAATCACAAAAAAGATTTACGATTTTTCTATCGATTTAAAAGAAGACCCGAAATGGAATGATGAATTTAAGTCTATTAAAAATGACTTTCTAAAAACTGACAAGCTAGATGAATATTCCAACGATATCTGGCTTTCGATTAAAAAAACGTTGAGTACTGAATTGCAGGAAGAAGAATCTTCATTAAAGAAATACATCACAAAAAACCTGAATGAGTTTTCTCAAAATTTAAAAACTGATGAAAATCTTCAGAATAAAATCGATCATTGGGTAAGAGTAACCGCTTATAAATATATCCTGAAAAATACCCATCAAGCTGGAAACCTCATCAGTTCGACTGTCGGAAACTGGCAAGGAAAAGAGTTGAGCGAAAAACTGGAACTGGAAGTTGGAAAAGATCTTCAATTTATTCGTGTGAACGGAACTTTAGTTGGAGGATTGGTTGGTTTGATTATTTACACGATTTCGCATTTTTTTATCTAATTTA
Organism: Chryseobacterium aahli; assembly: GCF_022699665.1. Classification (GTDB taxonomy): domain Bacteria; phylum Bacteroidota; class Bacteroidia; order Flavobacteriales; family Weeksellaceae; genus Chryseobacterium; species Chryseobacterium aahli. Next base: position 275,007 of record NZ_JALDNB010000007.1, read on the forward strand.
ATCAAACCACAAATACAATCTTTTGTTTTCTCTTAAATAATCCTCAAAATCATTCACAGAATAGTTATATTTATCTGCAATATCGGGACATAATTCAAAGAATTGTTTGATGACACTGCTCATGTTGTCAGGTTTCTGGGTAATTTCAAATTCGCACCAATCATTTCCGGCACCTAAAATCTTAAGTCCTAAATCTTGATTTAATATTCTTAATTCATTGATAAGTTTTTGATTTGTAACTCCATAATTTATTCCATTTGTCTGCATATAAATTAGTGGTTCAAACTCATTGCTACACGACAAAACTGACAAATCAATAATCTCGTTAATATCATCACTCCAATAAATGTCAAGAAATATTCTGTAATTCTTGTCATCTAATTCATTCCTCAGCTTAGAAATAATTTCATATCCATTTTCCCTTGAAGGGAGTTTAAAACTTATTCCGGGAAGTTCAACAATTTTCCCCTGCGGAATCATATTAAAATCAAAACTTTCATGGCTTAAAATAGTAGGAATGAATTCTCGTTTTAGTCTTTTAGGATCAGAATGCGTTTCAGATTGAAGTTTTTTAATAATTTCAATCTCGATTCCTGTTTTTAAGGAAATTGAATAAATATGATTGTATTTGTCAGAATTTTCCATTCAGAAAAGAGTAAAAATGAATCAATAAAATTTATTTCGAAATTCTACTTGCTCTTTTTAAAAGTTCCTGATTAATATCGTTGATCAATTGTGGACCTTCATAGATAAATCCTGTATACAGTTGAACCAAAGTCGCTCCCGCATACAGTTTCTCCATGGCATCTTTTGCAGAATGAATTCCGCCAACTCCAATGATTGGAAATGCTCTATTGCTTTTATCTGAAAGATATTTGATCATTTTCGTACTTCTTTCACGAATTGGTTTTCCGCTTAAACCACCGTTTCCGATTTCTGCTAAAACTTCGGGTGAAGTTTTCAAACCTTCTCTGTTCACGGATGTATTTGAAACCACAATTCCATCGATTTTTGTATCTGCAATCAGTTCGATAATTTCATCAAGCTGTTGGTTATTTAAATCCGGAGCTATTTTTAAAAGTATTGGCTTTTGAGTGGTTTTGGTTTGATTGATTTTCTTTACTTCCGTAATCAATTCTCTAAGATATTCAACATCTTCCAGTTTTGCGTGGCTACCAACGTTGGGACAGCTTACATTCAAAACAAAATAATCTACATAAGGATGAAGACCTTCGAAACAGTCGAGATAATCCTGTGTATAGTTTTCCGGCGTCGTGTTGGTGTTTTTTCCGATGTTTCCGCCGATCATGATTTTGCCTTTGTTGCCTTTTAGTTTTTCAATCGCAGCTTCCAATCCATCATTGTTGAAACCCATTCTGTTGATGATTCCGCCATCTTCGATAAGACGAAATAATCTTTTCTTAGGATTTCCAGTCTGTGCTTTTGGAGTTACAGTTCCGATTTCTACAAATCCGAATCCTAAATCTCCTAATTCGTTGAATAAAACTGCATTCTTATCGAAACCTGCCGCTAAACCAACCGGATTTTTGAATTTCAGTCCGAAAACTTCTCTTTCAAGACGTTTGTCTTCAATAGGTTTTGGGAGGAATAATTTGGTGAGGAATCCGAAATTTTTGAGCATCGAAAAAGTAAAGTGGTGAACTTCTTCGGGGTCAAATTTGAAAAGAATGGGGCGAATGAGCGATTTGTACATTGAAAAAAAGTTTTACAAAAATAATCATTTTCAAATTAATGAATTCTTGATATGTGATAATTTATTTAAATGAAGATTATTGTCGCTCTTAATTTTTTTTAAAACACAAATTGCACAAATTTTTCTCACGAATAAGCACAACGAATAAAATTTAAAATCTACTTAATTTCCAAAATTTACGAGATATTTTTTGACGCAAAGATTTCTATTCTTGATGCAGAATTTTAAGGAGCAAAGTGTAATCGACAAGTCGATTTGATGAAGCTTGCGCATAGCTTAGCGAAGCAAATTTATTTGCCTTTGCTCTCTAAAAATAAAACGTTTGCTTAATAAATTTAAGAATAGGAATTCCATTCAATAATTAACTATACAAACTCAAATCAAGTTTCAAAATATCCCCTACTCTTTTGAACTCATCATCTATCGTTGCATTTACGGTAATTCTTTCGTTAGAAACAGGATGATTAAAAATTAATTGATGGGCATGAAGCGTCATTTTGTTGACACCAAACGTTTGAAGCCATAATTTATTTTGTTTATTGCAACCGTGTTTTCGACAACCCAAAATCGGATGCAAAATATGTTTAAAATGTTTTCTTAACTGATGAAATCTTCCCGTTTCAGGAATCGCTTCAACTAGGCAATATCTCGAAGTCTGATGCTTTAAAAAAGGTAAATCTATTTCCGAAGTCTGCAAACGTTGATAATAAGTGACTGCATTTTGTTTCACTTCATTTTCATTCACTAAATCATAATCAATTGTTTCTTCGTCTTTTGTCCAGCCTCTTAGAATGGCAATGTATTTCTTTTCGACTTCCCGTGAGGCAAACTGGTCACTCATGATTCTCAAAGTCTCTTTATCTAAAGTAAACAACAAGACACCAGAAGTCTTTCTATCTAAACGATGTACAGGAAAAACTCTTTGCCCAATTTGATTTCTCAATTCCTGAATCGCATACGTGTCTGCTTCTCCCGAATAGAAAGATTTGTGAACCAGTAATCCGCTAGGTTTATTGATGGCAATAAGATGTTCGTCGCGATAAAGAATTTCTAACATGAGGCAAAACTAAAGATAATTAGTTTTATAACTCTCTTTTAAAAGTGTAAATAACTCCATAAGAACTTCCTCCATAATCTCTACTTTCTGAAGTCACTAATTCCCAACCTTCGCTTCCGTGCTGATTCAACACTTTATCAATTTCAGCAGGGTCGTATTTTGTTCCCCAAAAACCTTTAGGCTCAATAATAACCGTTTTATATTCAAATTTTTTTCTCATAATAAATTTTTATTTTAAATCTACAATAAATTTTATGAATTTAAATCTGACGGGGACTTGAAATCAATCAGGTTTGTTTTCTATGAACATACTTTCGTTAATAGCCCTGATGGTAACGGCATCCTTTTTTGTGGCGGACGGATTGAAGAGGAGACCGTCACAAAAAAGATATAGTGGACAGCAGGTTCCCGGCTTCTAATAATTTCAGAATTAAAAACTTGCGTTATCTCGTTTCCAACTTGCCACATTTTCACTATTTTTGCACTTCAGACGTAAAAAAATTATGGCAAAGCAAGAAGATGTTTTCAAGAAAGTGATTTCTCACGCTAAAGAATATGGTTTTATTTTCCCTTCTAGTGAGATCTATGACGGTTTATCCGCTGTTTATGACTATGGACAGAATGGTGCAGAACTGAAAAACAATATCAAACAATACTGGTGGAAAGCGATGGTACAGCTGAACGAAAATATTGTGGGTATTGATTCGGCGATTCTGATGCACCCTACAACTTGGAAAGCTTCGGGCCACGTTGATGCATTCAATGATCCTTTGATTGACAATAAAGATTCTAAAAAACGTTTCAGAGCAGATGTTTTGATAGAAGATTACTGTGCAAAAATCGAAGATAAAGAAAATAAAGAAATTGAAAAAGCTGCCAAAAGATTTGGTGAATCGTTCGATAAAGCTCAGTTTGAAGCGACAAACCCAAAAATTTTGGAATATCGTGCGAAAAGAGAGCAAATTCTTTCGAGACTGGCAAAATCTTTAGAAAATGAAGATTTGGCTGATGTTAAAGCATTAATTGAAGAATTGGAAATTGCTGATCCTGATACAGGTTCTAGAAACTGGACGGAAGTAAGACAATTTAACCTGATGTTCGGAACCAAATTGGGTGCGTCTGCAGATTCTGCAATGGATCTTTATTTGAGACCGGAAACTGCTCAGGGAATTTTCGTTAATTTCTTAAACGTGCAGAAAACTTCTCGTCACAGACTTCCTTTTGGTATTGCACAAATTGGAAAAGCATTTAGAAATGAGATTGTTGCAAGACAGTTTATTTTCAGAATGCGTGAATTTGAACAGATGGAAATGCAGTTTTTCGTTGCTCCGGGAACAGAACTTGAATTCTACGAACAATGGAAGCAAAAACGTCTGAACTGGCATTTAGCTCTTGGTTTAGGAAATGAGAATTACAGATTCCACGATCATGAGAAACTAGCGCATTATGCGAATGCGGCGGCGGATATTGAGTTTAATTTCCCGTTTGGATTTAAAGAATTGGAAGGTATTCACTCAAGAACGGATTTCGATTTAAAAGCTCACGAAGAATTCTCCGGAAGAAAACTTCAGTTCTTCGATCCGGAAAGAAATGAAAACTACGTTCCTTATGTTGTGGAAACTTCTGTAGGCTTAGACAGATTATTCCTATCCATTTTCTCTCATTGTTTAAGAGACGAAGTTTTGGAAGACGGTTCGGAAAGAACGGTTTTATCTTTACCTCCGGCTTTAGCACCAATTAAAGCAGCAATTCTTCCATTAATGAAGAAAGACGGCTTAGCAGAATATGCGGAAAATATCTTCAACGATTTAAAATACGACTTCAACTTATTCTACGAAGAAAAAGATGCCATCGGAAAACGTTACAGAAGACAAGATGCGATTGGTACACCTTATTGTATCACAATCGATCACGATTCGTTAACAGATCACAAGGTGACCATCAGAGACAGAGACACGATGCAGCAGGAAAGAGTTCCGGTTTCTGAGTTGAGACGAATAATTGATGAGAAAACGAACTTCAGAAATTTACTTTCTAAAATATAATTACAAAGCCCTGATTTTTTCAGGGCTTTTTTTGATGCTTGGTTTTAAAATTATTCTAAATTTGTTTAAGACCAAATTCTTATGATTATTCTTTTTTATATTGCTCTATTTCTGGTAATGATAGTGATTTTATTCTATATTTTCGGCTACGCTTACCTCTTCAACGGAATTTCTAAAACCTATCTTCGTGGAAAATCGAGTGCGAACATTGATGATGGGAAATTTTTCACCAAAAATATCATTCAAACAACAAATCCTATTCTTTGGGATGAACATCCTGATTATAATAAAAAAGAATTACCTAAAAATATAGTTGGCGATTTAATCCATTCAAATACTGCATCATTTTTGGTCATAAAAGACGGAAAATTATTGCACGAACAATATTGGAACGTCTATAATGAACTTTCGAAAACCAATTCCTTTTCTATGGCAAAAGCCGTTACCGTAATGCTTTATGGTAAGGCTTTGGAAGAAGGAAAAATTAAAAATATAGATCAGAATTTCTCTGAGTTTTATGATGAATTTAAATTGAAACCTTTCGGTAAAGATTTAAATTTAAAACATCTTGCCCAAATGGAATCTGGCTTAATTTGGGATGAAAATTATAAAAATCCTTTTCTGCCGAATGCCAGAGCGTATTATGGAAGAAGTCTCATCAAAGCTACATTTTCAAGAAAATTTAAAGAAAAACCAGGCGAAAGATTTGAATATCAAAGCGGTTCTACACAACTTCTAGGGTTTGCAATAAAAAAAGCAATCAATCAGTCTCTGTCAAGTTATTTATCTGAAAAATTCTGGATTCCTTTGGGAATGGAACAGAATGCCGACTGGAGTGTTGATGAAAGTGGAATGGAAAAAACATACTGCTGTATTCATTCCAATTCAAGGGATTTTGCAAAACTCGGACAGCTGTTTATCAATGACGGAAAGGTGGGTGATGAACAGATTTTAAATTTAGATTTCATTGAACAAATGAGAAAGCCAACCGAAAAATCTGATGAAATTTACGGAATGGGCTTTTGGATTAATAACGACAATCCTATCAAGCATTATTATTTCCTTGGACTTCAGGGACAATACATTATTATGATTCCGGAACACAAAATGGTCATCGTGAGAACGGGAAGTTATAATAATTTGCCCAAAACTGACAGAGGAAGACCCGATCAAGTGAAGTTTTTGGTGAATGAAACGGTAAAGCATTTTGCTTAAAGGTTGAGAACTAAGATTGAGGTTGAAAATATTTTTTTAACCATTAAGATCAATTAAGTTGTTAAGATAAAATTAAGGAAATGTCTAAAGATTTTATTTATTTCAATACTAACTCAGATTTCTTAAAACTAAATCTTTAAAATGTCAATTTTTAAATTGAATTATGGAAAAATATAATCCTTTAGTAGATGAATATATTGAGAAATCGCAGGATTTTGCAAAACCGATTCTACATTATATTCGTGAGATTGTGCATGAGTTTTGTCCTGATGCAGAAGAAACTATCAAATGGAAATTTCCGACATTTATGTATAAAGAAAAAATTCTTTGTTCGATGGTTTCATTTAAGCAATATTGCAGCATGGGATTTTGGCTGCATGATGAAATGCAAACGATAAAAAATCTGGAAACTGACGTTGAAAAAACGAATATGTTCAGTCTCGGCAAGATTACCAAACTCGAAGATCTTCCTTCAAAACCTCAGCTTAAGAAGATTATTCTCGAAGCGATGGAACTCACCGACATGGGCGTGAAACTGAAAAAAGCACCACCTTCAAGCACAGCAATTGAAGTTCCCGAATATTTTAAAAATGCTTTAACCCAAAATAAAAAAGCTCTGGAAGTTTTTGAAAAAGCTTCTCCATCATTTAGAAAAGAATATATTAACTGGATTGTTGACGCCAAAACAGAAACTACAAGAAATAAAAGAATGGAACAAGCTTTGGAGTGGATTGTCGAAGGAAAAGGGCGGAATTGGAAATATGAGAAAAAGAAGTGATTTGGCTAGAAGTTAGATGATGGAAGCTGGATGTTTACAAGATTGAAGACAATTTTAATTGTAAACTAAATTTTTAGTGGAATCTGAAATTTGCTTCAGGAAGCGTATTGTTTTTTAAAAACTCCTCATATTCCGGTGATATTTGTGCACGTCCCCAAGTATTTTTTCCGCTCATGCTTCCCAAACGTACTTTATCTTTTCCGTATTTTTTATTCATCGCATCCATCGCTTTCATCACAGGCAAATGCTGATTTTGCGTGTCTTCTTCAAACAAATTAATCAATCTTTGATCTTCGGGCACAAAATCATTGACGATAACTCCTGCTTTTTTATAATGAAATCCTTCCTCAAAAATAGATTCAAATAATTCATTCACTACTCTACCAATAATGATTGATGAGTTTGTCGGATTGGGCAGAATTTGAGTTCTTGCATTTCTATATTCCGGCAAATCTTTTCTAAAACGATTGGTCTGTACAAAAACCGTAATGATTTTGCAACAGGTATTTTGTTTTCTCAGCCTTTCTGAGCAATACATTCCGAAGGTTTCCACACGCTCTTTTACCTCATCTTTCTTTGTTAACATTTGCATGAAACTTCTTGTAACGGCAATCGATTTTTTAGGGGAAGGAACATCTAATTCCAGCTGACGGATTCCTTTCAGTTCATTAATCATTCTTACGCCATGAATTCCCATAACTTTTCGAACCCACATTTCTGGTTTTTGAAGTAAATCCCAAGCTTTATAAACGCCATTGTCATTCATTTTAGCGCTAAGTCTTCGACCTATTCCCCAAACATCGCCGATGTCGAGCCATTTTAAAGCTTTTTCAATTTTTTCGGGGGTATCTAAAATATAAACACCTTCATTAAATTTCTCTGGAAAATCTTTTACAATTCTGTTTGCAACTTTACATAAGGTTTTCGTGGGAGCAATGCCGATGCTTACAGGAATATTGACTTCATTTTTAATTCTCTCACGAATTTCAAGACAATAATCGTAAACACTGATATATTTAAAACCTGTGAGGTTTAAAAATAACTCATCAATGCTGTAAGTTTCGTATTCTAAAACGTAAGAACTCGCAAGTTGAATCACTTGCTGGCTTTTAAAATTATACAATTCAAATTTTGCAGAGAAGCTTTTTACATCATGTTTTTTAAAAAGTTCTTTATACTTAAATGCAGGAGCCGCCATCGGAATTCCCAAATCTTTCGCTTCTTTACTTCGAGACACAACACATCCGTCGTTGTTGGAAAGTACAACAACAGGCTTGTTTTCAAGTTCCGGATCGAGCGTTCTCTCACAGGAAACAAAAAAATTATTGCAATCTACTAAAGCGTACATGATGTTAAAAATGACTGTTTGAAAGTACAAAGCTATAACTTTTAAAACAGAATATTATGTTTAATTAAACTTTTAACATCACAATTATTTAACTAAAAATCAATCAGTTAAATAATTTAAAACACGTCAGGTTTTGTCGCATCAATGTATTAATCAGTGTTTACAGAAGTTATTCTTTTATTTAAAAAACAAACTTTTTCCATTTTCAATACGTCAAGTTTTGGCGTATCATCCATCTACATTTGCTTTACAAAGAAATTAAAAACATGGATAAAGTAACGCTACAAAGAATTGAAAAGCTACACCCTTTTTTGAGAGAGGAAGTAAAACAGATTATTAAAGAATGCGATGAAGCTCTCACAGGAAAAGCAAAGATCAGAATCACTCAAGGATTGCGAAGTTTTGAAGAACAGGAAAGATTATATGCCATTGGAAGAATTACTTCAGGGAAAAAAGTGACCAACGCTAAAGCCGGACAAAGTATTCACAATTATGGTTTGGCGGTGGATATGTGTTTAATCATCGACGGAAAAATGGCAAGTTGGGACACCGCAAAAGATTGGGACAATGATCAAGTTGCCGATTGGTACGAATGTGTGAAAATTTTCGCAAAACATGGCTGGGATTGGGGTGGAAACTGGAAAACATTTAAAGACCTTCCCCATTTTGAAAAGAAAAATTTTCCGACTAAAAAAGGTTTGATAAAAACGAGTTGGAGAGCACTTTCTAAGCTTAAAAGAGATCAGGATGAATATGTAATATTTGAAAAATAATTGAACATCATTAATATAATACGTCAAGTTCTGTCGCTTCCCGCTCCTACCTTTACTCTACCAAAACAACGGTAGAAAAATGAAGAAAACAACCCTACTTTCTTTAGACGGAGGCGGAATAAGAGGCATCATTACTTGTATTATTTTACGCTACATAGAAGAGCAACTTCAGATTCATGATAAACCTAGTGCAAAGCTTGGAGACTATTTTGATCTGGTTGCAGGAAGCAGCACGGGAGCATTGATTGCAGCGATTATTTTGTGTCCCGACGAACACCGAAGAGCTAAATATTCTATTCAGAAAGGTTTGGAATTGTACTCTGAAAAAGGAGGCGATATTTTTCAGGTTTCCTTTTGGGAAAAATTGGTTAATCCTTTTGGATTGCTGAATGAAAAAATTTCTCAGGAAGCTTTAGAAAAAAACCTGAATGACTTTTTTGGAAATTTAGAATTAAAAGAATTGATAAAACCATGTTTAATAACAAGTTATGACATAGAAAACCGAAGAGCAAAATTATTTAATTCGTGGAAAGCTAATTTAAGCACAGATAATTTTTATGTAAAAGATGTTTGCAGAGCGACTTCAGCGGCACCGACTTATTTCACTCCGGTTCAGATTAAATCGATGTACGGACAGATTTTTAGCCTTATTGATGGTGGAATGTTTGCCAATAATCCGGCACTTTGCGCTTATGCGGAAGCCAGAAAAATCCCTTTTGCAGAAGTCTTGAAAAATCATCAGAAAGCCAATCATCCGACAGTAAATGATATGATTATTATTTCTATCGGAACCGGGTTAGAATTTAAAAGCTATTCATTTAAAAAAATGGAAAAAGCCGGAAAAATCGGTTGGGTAACTCCGATTATCGATATTCTGATGTCTGCCAATGCAGAAACGGTGGATTATCAGCTTTGCCAGATGTTTCAGACTTTAGGACAGAGAAATCAGAAGAATTATTACCGCATCAATCCGTCTTTGAAAAATGCTTCTCCGGCGATGGATAATGTGAGAAGATCGAATATTGAAAACCTTATACAAGCCGGATTAAGTTACATTGACTATAACAGAGAAAATTTGAATCAAATTGTGCAGAAATTAATCAGAAACAGAATATAAGCCATTTACCTTATAAACTGCTAATATAAGTTTTTTAGGTTATATTTTAAATATTTAGATTAATAAAAAAAACACGTCAAGTTCTGTCGCCTTCCACTCATACTTTTGTAGTACAAATCAAGACACAAAAATAAAATTATAAAAACTTTAAACGCTTTTGACTTCATCATTCTTACATGCTGAACAGCCAAAAAAATTTTTGAAAAACACTTTAATTTTTAAAACACAAAACATGGAAACACCAAATCACAATTCTGATATAATTTTTAATGAAGACGTCTACACCATCAACTGGAGTGATATCGAAAGCACAGATATCGACTACGAAAATTATCTAAGTGACATGGAAAATTTCTTTAGAGAAGATTTTGAAAATGATATTCTGGAAGAAGCTGTTATTGATGAAAATTTCAAAATTTAATCAATAATACGTCAAGTTTTGTCGCTTCTCAATATTACTTTTGAGGTATAAATAAAACACAAAAAACAATCAATTCAAGCTTTCTGACAAACCTTTGAATTCACCATTCACAAATGTTGAACAGCTAAAAATACGCCCAAAAACAATCAATTAACTATCGAATGACTTTTAATTAAAAATTAAGGTGGATATCCTTTGCCGGAAACCACCCTAAAAAACAAGGCTGAAAAACCTGAAGTGAGCTCTAATAAAAAGAGGCTTCAAAATTTTAATCTTAAAAACCTTAACAAAATAATAAAATATGGAAAAAAAAGAAAAATTTAATCCTGATTTTAATAAAGATATTGCCAAATCTGATTGGTTTTGGAATTACATGGAAGATTACTGGCATAAGAACCGAGAATTTCCGGAAAGTGTAGAAAACCACCTCAATAGGAAAGCTGATTTGATTGATGGAAAAGTACCTTCATCACAACTTCCAAGCTATGTAGACGATGTTTTAGAATTTAATGCCTTTGAAAATTTACCAGCCTCCGGCGAGAAGGGAAAAATCTATTTAGTAACGAGTAACAACACCCAATTCAGATGGAGCGGCTCAGAATATATTCAGATTAATTCTGATGAAAATCTGATGACCGTTGATACTGTACAAGATATAACAGGTCATAAACAGTTCAACGGCGGGATGTCCCTTGGTTCAAATCAAAGAATGTATATTAAAACAGCTAATGATGTTGCACATTATGTTGCAAACTTTGCTGATGATTTAGATGGTTTCGCTGTAAGTACAGGATTTGCTATTAAACCTTATAATGATACAGCAAGAAATTGGTTTTTTGTAAATGGAGCAGGTGCTTATTCGAATGGGCAACTGTTATCAACTCAGGAATGGGTAAACTCAGCATTCCATAAAAAAGATCAAACAGGCTTAATCTATAATGGTTCTGATGGCAGAACAAATGTTTCATGGTTCGATTATAATTGGGCAGGTAAAAATGTTGCAGGTTCAGTAATTAATTTCAGTGGTTTTGAAGGATATTCAACTGAATTATTTTCAAGTTATAACATACCTGACTCTATTGGCATTAGAAGTCGTCAAGGAGATATAGGTGTCTGGAATGAGCCAAGATGGATATGGCATGATAAAAACTTCAATCCTGCAAATTATTATAAAATTAATTTAGGTCATGGTATTTCAAACCAATCGGAATTAAAACCAAATGGCTTACAATGGACTTCTACGGGTAATTCTAAAAGTAATTTTGATGGTGATTTAGCCAATAAAACCATTGAAGGTACTTTTGCAAACTTCAACGGGTACTCTAATGAACATAAGCAATTAGGTTTTACATTAGCTGGTGCAACATCAACAAATCACGGAATTTATTATAAAACTTGGTACGGTGGTGCTGAAACACCATTTAGAAAACTTTGGGATTCTAGTGATTTCAATCCTGCTACTTTTGTATTACCATCTTCGGATAATTGGACAGGAAACCCAACAATAACAGGTAGAAAAGTAATTGGCGAATTGGCTTGGAAAAATTACGGGAACGGTCACACTATTTTCGATATTTCAAGTGGTATCACACCTTGGGGTGCATCGGTGTCAAACCAAGATGCTCAAAATCCGTGGTCACCATCTTATCCAACTTTGGTTGGTGGAAATGGTCTAGGAACTTATGGTGTAAGAGTTGATAGCGCAAGGGTTGCCGACAATGCAAATGCATTGGGTGGTATTGGTTCGGCAGGATATGCAAGAAACTTAGAAAATGTTCAAGGAGTTGGTTTTACTTCAGGAAATTCAAATCTTGCACCATATTTTCGTCATATTGATGACACTTATGTATTTTTGGCAACTCAGAATTGGATTACTGCAAACTTCCCGAACCAATCATTATCTGTTGGTGTAGAAAGTAACGGCGGTCAAGCAATAACATTATCAAACGGCAATTCTGTACAAATAACCAATAATTTTGTTGCTTGTAGAGACAATGGCTCAAGAAATCCGGATGATACTAAACCCAACGAAAATGGACAAAGGGTAAGATTTGATTTTGCAAATGCAAGTCAGATTGGTGGTGCTGGTAATTATGCAGGGGTAATGACATATTCACCTTATGATGGAACTACTGCATCAACTGGTGACTCTTCCTACCAATTAGCTTTTGCAAACCAAACAGGCATTAACGGCTCTGGCTTACCAATGCTCAAAATAAGAAAGGGCATTGATGATAATTGGTCAAACTCGTGGTATAAACTTTGGAGTGAAGGTGATTTTTCAAAAACCGACATTGATAATTGGAACAATTTAGCAAACACTGCTACAACCCAATCATGGGTAGAGTCACAGGATTACGCAACTCATTCATTTGTCGAAGAAAGCCTGAACAAATTAGCGTCAGAGCATATAGATCCCGATTATTCGATATCTGCTAGAAGTAATCTAAACACAATTATTATTACAGATCAATATCCTGTACAATTTCTAAAGCTTGAAAGTGATTTAGCTCCCGGAAAGCAAATGACAATAATCAATACAGCTCCTTTTGATATAGAAGTTCATAAAGATGGCAATATTGTAGACATAGTACGCTCCGAAGAAACAAATGAGTATTATATTACTCGCCAGCAGAGATTGGTCAAAAAAGGCTTTTATGGAAATGCTAAGATTTTAAGCTAATCTTATTCTAAGTTTACCCAGCAAGTCCTGCCGCAACTTAATTCTAATATTTTAATTCATAAAATTTTCATCAATACTTCACTGATTAACAATCAGAGTGGATGTTCTGTAGACTGAAACCACTTAAATAATATTACATACAAATATTCCTAAAAAGAATTTATCAAATTTTAATCTTAAAAACCAAAACAATTTTAAAATGTCAACAAATTTAAACACAAACAACTCTTCGCAAACACTATTCAGATTTGCAGCAATGAGAAACCCGGAACTATCAGATCCGAAAAATAAAAACAGAAGATTTATCTTCAGAAGCCAACAGGCAAAAAGTACAAGTGCAATTGATTCTTTGGTAAACTCTACAACTACTTTACAATCAGTATTTAGAAATCCAGCATCTATTACTGGTTTTACAGTACATTCCGAAGATTCTTTAAAAGCCCTTTACCCTAATTTTTATGATTTTGCGGTTTGGGTTGCAAGAAATAAATCTACTGCCACAAAAGAAGAATTTGACAAACAGATTGCGCTTTGTAAAACATTGGGAGCTTTCAACGTTGATCATGTTCTATGGGATAATCTCGTTTATCAGGTAGTAACCCAAAAAGACTTTTACGCAAAAGAACTGATTATGCAATATCTGCATTTAGCCCATATTCTTAAAGAGTATGATCAATCTGAAGAGGCTTTTGAAGATATGAAAAAGGCTAAAGTCGTTTTGCCTAAAGAATTATTTAAAGTTTCTCAAACCGATTTCAACACTACAGGTTCTTCGATAGCCCAGAGGACTACTTACGATAATAAATCGATGAAATTTGCGGAAGCAACTCTTAACCTGAAAGAAAATCAGGATTTAAAAGACTCTCTTTCTAAATTAGAAAAAACTTTTAAAAAGCAATACGATGTAGCCTACCAAGAAGCTTATAACGAATATCAGCAAACTGTAAAACCACTTTTAAAGAGCTCACAAAGAGAAGCTTCTGAAGCTGACAGAAAAAAACAAATTTTAGAAAACAGAATCAATTATCTCACTCAGCTTAGCATAGCTGACCCTGAAAAGTTCTATGCAAATAGTGAACTGGATATGGAGCTTCACCGCATCAAGGAAGAAATCATGCAGATTACCACTCCTGAAGTAGAAATTCCTGAATTTGATTTCAAATTTGAAACGCCGGAAATCAGCGCTGAGGCAATGAGCAAAACAATGAGTGCGAATGATCAAAGCACATTGCTCAAACTATTCGGGGCACCAAGCCTTAAGGAAGCATTATCAGGTATTTCTTCATTTGATGAGCTGAGCCAAAATATCAATCAGAATAATCAATCTTTACAGCAAACAGTTTTAAACAATACGGTTCTTAATCAACAGGTTTCTACAAATGTTGGAGGTGTTGTAATTCCTGTGAATAATAATTCTTCTACTTCAAGCTATATTCCTTATAGCATAAAAACCTATGCTCGTAGTGCAACCGAATGGAGTTTACTTTTATCTTTAAATAGCAATCTGCAAATAGTATCTGCAAACTATAAGATAGAATTAAATGGCGTAAATCTCTCATCAACAAGCTTATCTACGCTAGGTGGAGGGTCTTATTTATTGTTTGACTCGCCTAAAATTCCTACATCCGAAACTTACAGAGTGGAACTATTTATTTTAAAAGGAGAAATAAAACTAAGTGATGGCAATATTTATAATATAAATGTCACATTAGAGATAGACCCGAATGATTTGGATAGAATGACTAAACAATATCATTTCAGAGGTGCCGATGGATGTATGCCTGTAGACCCACCAAAACCAGGAACACCGGAGAATCCGGGAACACCCGAAACGCCAATACAAAACCCTGAAACATCTTCTTTCATCCCTTCAGGATTTGGTATGAAAAACATCGGGATTGCAGATTATCTAAAAGTAGAGCAAAGTACCTATTGCTATGTAGAAGGAGATGTTGCCCACATCGAAAACATCATGGCCCGCGAATATAAAGAGCGTTCTACAAGACGATTAAAAAGAAGCGAGTCTCAAACTACAAAATCTTCAGAATCTGAAAAAGAAAAACTGACCGATACAACTTCTACCGAAAGACATGAGATGCAAAGTGAGATTTCTAAAATCTTACAGGAATCTAAAGATTTCGCAGCACAAGCTGGAGTTACGGCAAGTTGGGGAATAGGAAAAGCCTCTTTTGGGGCAAGTGCCAATGCTAGTTATGCCACTCATAATTCTAAAGAAGAAAGCACACGACAAGCCGTTACAGAAGCAAAAGACATTACAGCAAGAGCTTTAGACAGAATTGTAACCAAAGTAAAAGAAGAACGTATTGACAAAGTTTTAGAAGAATACGAAGAAAACAACAAGCATGGTTTCGATAATACCAAAGGAAGCAATCATGTAGTAGGAGTTTACAGATGGGTAGATAAGGTGGTAAAAAACCAAATCTACAATTACGGTAAACGCATGATGTTTGAGTTTATGATTCCTGAGCCTGCTAAGCTTCATACTCTGGGAGTGAAAATGATTGATGCTTCTGAAAAATTAGTGAAACCTGTTGACCCAAGAGAGTCTGCTACTCACAAATTAGATAATTTTTCTTCTTTAAATGATGATACTAAGCTAAAGTTTTGGTTAAGCAAATATAATGTTGAAATAGATGAATTTCCTATGTCAACATTTAACATAAATAAATCTTTCCACGAAAGAGACTCTTCTCATGCAGGCCATGATGACGGTAAAATACAGGTGGCTAATGGTTCTGGAGAAGTAGAAATTCCTGAAGGTTATATAGCTAATCAGGTAACTTATACTTTTAATACGTACCCACATGGTTTTCAAGGCTCTCATCAAGCATTCATAACGATAGCTGGAAGACCCTTACCTTGGATTACATCCATTAATTCAACACAACAAAATGGAATCTTAAACGGTTTAAATGTTAAAAATAAATTAGCATTCTCATTTGCTACGGGTGAAAGTCCAATCATAGAAGGAAGTTTAGACATTTTATGTAATCTAACCCTTGAAGCTAAAAATGCTTGGTTACAATCAACCTTCAACAAAATCATCGAAGCATACAACGCTGAAATGGACAGATACAACCAAGCTCTATCAGAAGCAAAAGCATTAGGCGTACAAATCAAAGGATCAAACCCAGGTTTCTACAGAAAAATTGAAAATACAGTATTAAGAAAAAACTGTATTTCATACATGATTGATCAGAATCCTGGAGCTGCCTTGACGTTTGGTAAAAACAAATATTATCAAACCGATAATGCAACCGAAAGCTTTACTAATACCGAAATTAAATTAGATTCAGGTTTAGATCAATATGCCGCTTTTGTGAAATTCATGGAACAGGCTTTTGAGTGGGATATTATGAGCTACTATTTCTATCCTTATTACTGGGGTAAAAGAGACAGATGGTCAGACATGTATCAATTTGATGACAACGATCCTACTTTCAGAGCATTTATGCAATCTGGTATGGCAAGAGTAATTGTTACCGTAAGACCGGGATTTGAAGAAGCCGTAAGACACTTCCTTGCAACCGGACAAATCTGGAACGGCGGTGAAGTTCCTGTAATCGACGACCCAATGTTCCTATCTATCGTAGACGAAATGCGTTCTGCATTAGGCAAAAAACAAGGCGAACCGTGGAGAGAGAAAATCCCAACAGCTTTAACCATTCTTCAGGCAGATTCTATCGGTCTAAGAGTTGAAAAAGCTTTGCCTTGCAACTGCGAACCGGGAGTGAAATTTGACGATCAGTTGGGTGAAATGTGCGAGAGTAACTTTGCACTCAATAACAACCAGATTGGTCAGTCTTCAGATAAATGGATTGAAATCAGCTATAATGAGATGGATGATATTTCATTTACCCGAATTCAGGATTTTAGTGATGCTGGTGTTTATCCTAAAACATACAAATGTTTAGGGAATACAATAGAAGTCGGAGATGAGCTTGACAAAATGGATGCTTCAATAAAACTCTACAAACGTATTGCCGAAGAAGTATCACAGATTGAAGGTGTGGAAGCTTACCCTACAGGAGAAAATGGCATTACCTTTAAAGTAAATGTAAGGCTGATTAAAAACTTTGATTTTGCTGATGTAAAAGCAGAACCTGAAAAGCATTTTGTCTTCACTACGGATGCAGAAACTTATCTTAAAGTTACATTACCTAAAAAAAGTTTTGGAGAAGAGAAAATTTTAGACAAAAATTTGCAGCCTTTACCACCTGACGAGTATGAAAATCAGGCTCCGATTTCTAAATTTTTAGTGTAATCCTTTAAAAATTTAATCATGAATCGGGCAAAACCCGAGGTTATTGGGCAGCACTTTATTGTGTTGCCTTATAACCATCATGAAATTAATAAATTGTTTAACAACTAAAAACGAAGAAACATGAGTGATTTTAAAAATATTGTTGAATTTTTCAGGCTGAATCGAAGATATGAAGAAGCAGAAAAACTATATTCTGAAAGTAATAAGATAACTTTAACAATATTAGAAACAAAAGAAAATTATGAAGTAAATACTCAAGAGTATAATGGATTAAAACTTCTGAGAGATATTTTTCAGCTCTTTTCAACAACCGAGATTTTCATATTAAATAATCCTTCAGGAAAAGAATTTTATGTAAAAACAAATGCTGGAACTTATTTTAATATAGACACAGAACAAGTTAATACAAACGTTATCTCTACAGACCTTTATACTGTTTCTTTAGAAGATTTTCCTCCCGAAGCTTATTTTTATGACATTGTAAAGAATTGTGTTGCTATTGATATAATTTCGATAAAAAATGTACAGATTTTTCCTGAAAGTATTCGATATGACCCACATTCTGATTTTTTTGAAGATTTCAGTCATCAAGAAACTTTGAGTTACAGTTATAATACTCACAAAACTTGGGTATATGATTTTGTAAGTTTTTTTATTCCTAATAATGATCCTGAAGGAGATCCTTTTGCAAAGCATGTCTCAGATACCGATGTTACGGTTACACAAATAAGAATAACGCAAATTATTGATATCATTCCTATCATAAAGGAATCAATGGGGAAATACTTTGCTCACTATAATTTATACAAAAAAGATGACAGAAAGTTTGTTCCTTTTTATCTCAATAGAAATAACTTTTCTGATGAAAATATTCCTGTAGTCACATTAACGTTCAACAGTTTGGGGGCTTTCATGTCTTATCTTAATGACACCATTTTTAGCCAGACAGATAATTTTACTAAGGGAAAAAGATCGATTTTTCTTAAGCAATATTATGAAATTATTGTCCTTCCTCTAATAAGAAATTTAGAAAGCAAATCTACATTTTCATATTATGATGCATTGCAGGCTTTATATTATTTGCCAGAAAGTCTATTCTATATGCTTCCGGAAGGATTCTTATGGACATTTTTCGAGAAAGCAATTGCTAATGACAGTTTTACAAATAAGCCTTATTCTAAAGAAGAAGATATTTTCCTTAAAATATTGCAAGTATTAGCATCCACAGAAAACAATGCTGTAAAACTCATCGAGAGGCTAATTAAAAAGGTTGGTACAGAAAATTCGCAAATGCTTTTGGAATTCTTTTATGAAAGAATACATGGGAATAATTTCATAGAATTTGCAAAAATAGTCAATAATGCATGGCGAAAAACACGTTTTGTAGATTACAGTTCAGAAACCAATCCTGAATTTGCTTCTATTAATGGACCTAAACTTTTGCCTTATCACTCTGAAAAAATAGCCGGTTTCTTTTTTAGTAATGTTTCGGCAAGTTTTGAGAACAGTCCCCATGATAAAAAAGAAAGATTCTTGCGATTTAAATTTGAAACAGGAAAAACTAAAAAAGTCACGAAAGCGCACCCAAAAGCTGTAATTTATCAGGACGATGAAGAAATTATTGAATATTACTATTATCATCCCTTCTATCCTGTAAAAATAAAAAATGCAGATGAAGACAATCAGAATCAGGAAACGGCGATAAAACTAGATGCAATTGTTCCAGCGTTTATGCTGTTTGCCAATTCTAATCAACAGTTTTGGAATAATGTGATAAAATCTGGAGAATATGCACTTGACATCGGAGTAATTGCATTAAGCTATGGTACGCTTTCGGGTTTAGCAGCCGCAGAAGTCATCACTACTTTAGCAGTAGCACGTGGAATAGGTGCTGCTTCAGCAATCACAAGCTCTGTAGCCAATATTATTTTAAAATTAGCCAACGCAGAAGATTCTGCTCTCGGACAAGCTTTTTGTGAGTATTTATTTTGGATAGAAATGTTATCTTTGAGTGGAGAACTTACGATTGCTATTAGAAATGGATTGAAACGTTCCGCTGTTAAACTTGTTGGAACTGAAGAGAATCTTACTAAGCTGGAAAAGCAGTTGGATGAAGTTATAGTTGAAGAAAATGGAGTAAGACGTAAGCTTAAAAAAGAAGAGAAGGATGGAATCGTAGATGAATTAGAAGGGCATATAGAAAAAGAAAAAATTAAAAGGAAGGTTGATAAAAAGTATAAAGAATTTTGTAAAAAATGGGAAAATATTTCCTTATTAAAACTAACAAAAAATGAACTTATTGATGCTTTACAAGGATATACAAAGCATGGTGATGATGTTGCAGAACTTTTAAGAACGAATAAGATGCAGTATGAATTTTTAGATGATGCAGATTTTGAAGATTTATTACGTGATTATGATTATGACAACGTATTGACCGATGAGCAAATTTTTAATTCTAAAGCAGCCACATTGGGAGGAAAAACTTTTTATCGATCATCAGCTTCTGTTGATGACTTTTTGACAGAAATAGTTCACGAAGGCTCTCATGTTATTGACAATATACTTAAGAAAAAAATGTTGAAAGATGGTAAAGCAAAGAAAGAAATTGACGGAATTATTGGAAATAATTGGGAGCAAGAAATTAGAGCTTATTCACACGAGAGGGATTGGCAACTAAAAATAAGAATTAAGCCTGAATATGAATCTATACAAGATATAGAAAAGCATGTTAAAATTGAGTATCCTAAACATTTATAATAAAATAATTTATGAAAAATTTCGCAATAATATCAGAACTTATCAATTATGATAATAATGAAAAACCAATTAAATTCTTAAAAAAATCATTAGAAATTCTGGGAAAAGAAAAATTGAACATTTTAGTTGAGGATCTTTTGTTTTGGCAGAAGATAATTTACACATCTCCTACAATGGCAAATAAGGGAAAAATAACTAATAAAGATTTCTATTTATTAAAAGACTATGAAATGATTGAAGGATATAAAAAACTTTTTAAAAATTGTCTTGAATTAAATCATTTTTTTTTATTGGAAGATGATAGAATTTTACATAATACAGATTTATCATTAGAGGAAGTTAACAAAATGAGAAAATTAATAAATGAAGGATATGAATTAACAATGAAAATAAACATAGGCAATCCTAAGAAATAAATGAATTTGTTCAAACTTTATACCCCCGCTGCCGCACGAATCCTTTCGTGTGGCTTTTATTTTAAAAAATTTCTCAAAAAATTTCTATCTTTAGTTAAAACATACATTGATGAGTAGAAATTACAAATACCACAATCCCGAAGGATTATACTTCATAAGTTTTGCAGTTGTAGGCTGGCTGGACGTTTTTATCCGAAATGAATACAAAGATGCACCGCTCCCGCATTCTATGATAAAAACCAAATAAAATCAGTTAAAATTATGATGCAAATTTGTAAGTATTTACAAAAGCTTCATTTCTTGCAATAACAGCAAATGCACGGCTTATAATTTTACACTTT
>NZ_JALDNB010000008.1 GCF_022699665.1 Chryseobacterium aahli
GGTCGCAAAGCGACCGCCGATTCTTGTTATGATACTATTTTTACTTTAATGTTTAAGATTGTCTTTAAAATCATCAATCCGAAAATCCGTCAGAGCATTTCCTTTTTCTATCTTTTCTTTAGAATATAACCTGAAATCATTTTCAGTTTTTTCTAATAGATAATCATAAGGTCCGACTTGGGAAATCAACTTCACCAAAACCGGAGAAATTTCCAGACAAATGAAAAGTCCCATGATGAATGCTGCGGCAGTTGCTATAATGGCTGAGTTTTTTCCTAATTCATCCAAAGCCTGAAGTCTCGCAGCAAAACCATTGAACTTATCTTCAATAGTTTCAGTGGATTTTCTTTCGGTTTCCAGGTTGGTGTAAACTTTTGAAATTTCTTTGTCTAAATATTCTAATCTTGGAGCAGCCTGCTTTTGGTAATTTTCAAGATCAATTCTGCGTTGCTCTTTTAATTCTTGTTTGCGTTTTGCATTCGGCCCGTAACCTTCTTTACCGCTTGTTAATCCGGATTGTTTTCCCAAAATTTCTTTTTCCAATTCAACGGCTGCAGAATCATAAGACTTTTGGTATTGAGCAATTTTATCAGAGATTTGTTTTTTCTCGGTATCAAAAGGCCCACTTTGCTGAAGTATTCTTCCGCTCATTTCGCCTTGTAATTGTTTTTTATTTCTTTGAATAATGGTATTTAATTGTTTGTTGACTTCCTTTTCAAAAATTTTAAGCTCTAAAGGTTTGGAAATAATAATTCCTAAAAATGTTGCTAAAATCAATCTCGGAATCGACATCAAAATCTGATTCCACCATGTTCCAGTTTTTTTTATGGATGAAACAATGTAACGATCTAAGTTAAAAATCATCAATCCCCACAAAATCCCAAATCCCACGGAAATTAATAGATCATCAAATACGGTATACATTGCGTAACCAGCAGAAAGTGTTGCAAAAATCGCTGTAAAAAATACAATACCACCAATTCCGGAAAATTTATTCCATTCGCTTGGTGTTTTTCTGAGGATATGAATATTTCCTCCTGAGCAGACCATCAAAAATTTCTGAAACCAATTAATTTGATGACTCGTCTGATTTATAGTTTGTTGAGTGTTTTTCATTATTGAAAATTTATACAAAATTAGTATTAAAAATCATACCAATGTTACAAACAGTAATATGTTTTACCAAGTATCTATCTTTTGGTGTTTAAATAATTGATTATCATTTATTTAGATGTTGTAATCTGCTTGATATTAATTTATTGTAAATTAAAAAGTTTTATTAACTGAAGAATTGCTAAAAAAATAGTAGGTTTGCAGTCGAATATTTAAAAATTTAAGTAAAAATGAAAAGAATCAGTACTATTTTGTTGGTTATGTTTTTTATTAATTCATTTTCGCAGGACATACATAAAGAATGTGGCTTTGATAAAATCATGCAAAAATTGGATGACAGACATCCGGGTCAAAAAAAATTGAGAGAAGAAGGTGAGCAGAAGATCAGCAGTATCAATCAACAGGCTTTTCTAAATAAAGTCGGGGCAACTTCTTCGTGGAATGCATTGTATACCGGACAGCTTTATGAGATCCCTGTTGTTGTACATGTAATCGAATCACAGGATGCAGCAAATGCTAATTTAGCAGTAACTGACCAAGAAATTATCAATTGGATTGGAAGAGCAAACAGTATGTATGCCACAACTTATGGTAACGGCTTTTATCCTGAAGGGGCTGGCCCTGCCGGTGGAAATGTAATGCCATTTAAACTTGTTTTGGCAAAAAGATCGCCAACATGTATGCCTACAACTGGTATTATACGCTATAACGGAAGTACTCTTCCTGATTATGATCAAAATGGAGTTACAGATTCCGGAGCCACAGATTCTCAAATTAAAAACCAACTTGCACCACATTGGCCTGAAAATTCATACTTTAATATTTATGTAGTCATTGGTTTTGACGGAGAGCAGCAGTTATCTTATGGACTAATGGGTTATGCTGCATTTCCAACTTCATATGATTACGATTATGAAAGTTTTATGAAAGTAGCAACGATTAAGAATCAAAATGATACAACACTTACTCACGAGCTGGGTCATGCTTTTGGGCTTTATCATACTTTTCAAGGAATTTCGGCAAGCAGTCAAACAAGCTGTCCAGTAAATAACAACTGCTCAACAGAAGGTGACCGGGTTTGTGATACTTCACCATCTAGAAGTATGTATGGAGTTGCAATTCCCAACAATAATGCTATAGATCCATGTACAGCTCAAAATTACGACGGTACGCAGTATAATGTAATGAACTACACAAATTCTAACCGTAAATTTACAGAAGGGCAGAGAAACAGAGCTGTTCTGCTGATGATGGAATATAGAAAAAATCTGCTCAATTCACTTGCCGGTACCGATCCTGCAACAGTTGTCACTACTCCCGTTTCTGTAGTGAACGCACAATGTAGTCCTTCCGGAATAGTAAATCCAACTAATAGTGCTGTGGGGCCGACACGAGTAATTTTCGGAACTATCAACAGTATAAGTAACGGATATGATTCTGACGAAGCGGCTCCTGTTTATTACGCAAATTATGCTACGGCAAGCTGCATAAGACCTGCTTATTTTACAGACATTGCTTCAAATACTGCAACACAGTTGAAGGTAACTTACGCTTATGCATTTAACCATGCTGAAAAATTTAGAACGAAAGTTTGGATTGATTATAATAACAATGGGATTTTTGAAAACTCAGAACTGGTAGTTAATAACTTATCAGCCAATTTAACCACTTCAGGACTTACCATAACCAATAACATCACACCTCCCGCAAGTGCTGTAAAGAATGTATACTTAAGAATGAGAATAGTGGTAGATGCTGCTACATTCAATGGAGTAACTTTCCCTGACTTTGATGCATGTTCGCAATTGCAATATGGCCAAATGGAGGACTACGCAGTTAGGATTTTGGAAACATTAAGTACTTCTGATATTAAAAAAGATAATACTGAAACTAAAATTGTTTATACCAAAGCCACTAACAAGCTTCAGATTTTTGGAGCCAGCAAACTAGTATTTGGTGACTATCAAATCTATGATATGAGTGGAAAACTGATTCAGAAAGGAAATTCAAAAACAAATGAAATCCAGATCAATCAAGAATTAGTAAAAGGTACATATATTGTCAATTATTCAGATGGCGACAAACAAGGATCGAAAAAATTCCTTAACAATTAACAACTAAGAAGCCCTTTTTGTAAGGGCTTTTTTTATACTTAAATTAAAGCAGAGATAGAAAATATATCTACGAAAAAAATAGATCACTTCAATCGATCAGGATTCTGTTTTAAAAAACTTTCCCAGCCCGTGTAAGATTTCGTATCAGCAATCGTTCCGGAATTAAAATGATGACAGACGGCAACAGCCAAACCATCGGTAGCATCAAGATATTTTGTAGGAAATTCTTTCAGGTTTAAAAGGTTTTTCAGCATTCCTGCGACTTGTTCTTTACTGGCGTTTCCGTTTCCGGTGATGGCCATTTTTATTTTTTTTGGAGAATATTCTGTAATAGGAATGTTTCTATGAAGACTTGCGGCCATTGCAACACCTTGCGCGCGTCCCAATTTCAGCATTGACTGTACGTTTTTACCAAAAAATGGAGCTTCTAATGCGACTTCATCAGGATGAAATTCGTCAATCAATGCCAACGTTTTATCGAAAATATATTTAAGCTTGGTTTCATGATTGGGATATTTTTTTAAAATCAGTTCATGAATAGAAATCATTTCCATCTTCCCTTTTTTTATCGAAATAAGTCCAAAACCCATAATGGCAGTCCCTGGGTCGATACCTAAAATTATTTTCTCTGTTGAAATCATCGCACCAAAGATAAGGCATTCTTAAATTTATTTAAAAATTTACTCAACTTAAAGTTTCTTTTTATAATTTAGTAAAAAAACTATCATGAAAATAGTAAATAATTTATTGGCAATCAGTATGTTGTTGTGTTGTGGGGTAGGCACTCTCAAAAGCCAGTCAAAACATACTCAAAACACCAGCCAGCAAAATGAAAACCAGATTGCATATCTTTTTTTTAAGATTAATAAAGACACCAAGGGCGTAGAAAAAATTTCTTTGTATGACAAGAAAATTGTAAAAGGAAAATTAAAATCAATACCAGCTTTTGGTGATAGAGAGGCTTTGCAGAATGATTTTGTAATTACTTTATCTGATGCACAAGGGAACGAAGTTATCAAACAGTCTGTAGAAGATCCGTTAAATCCTGAATTTGAAAGTTACGGGGATACGATAGAAAGACACAAAATGTCGTTGCAGGAAAGTGAATTCAGTTTTAGATTTCCTTATTCTGATGAAATTAAATCTGTCAAAATTGAAAGAATTAATAATTCTAAAAAACAAGTACTCTTTACCCAAAACTTTTAATCATGAAAAAATATATATTCTTCCTGTTGATGGGTAGCTCCTTTTGCTTATCTCAGACATTTACTACTTCACCGTTACTTCAAAATGGCACCAATGACAAACGCATCAATATCGCAGTATTAGGAGATGGTTTTACTGCGACGCAGCAGACTGCTTTTGTCGGTTCTGCTCAGGCAACGATTAATTATTTATTCACGAAAAGTCCTTACACAGAATACAAAAATTATTTTAATGCTTATGCAATTAATGTAATTTCTGCAGAATCTGGTGTAAAACATCCGGGAACAGCTACTGATGTCACCGAGCCTATTTTTCCGGTTTCTAATCCGAATAATTATTTCAGTTCTACTTTTGATAACGGAGTACACAGATGTTATTATGGAAATGCTACAAAAGTTACACAGACTTTAGCTGCCAATCTTCCGGATTTTGATATAGCTTATATTTTAGGAAATACTACAGAATATGGCGGTTGTGGAGGAACTTATGCTTTTGCTTCGCTCAATGCTTCTGCAAACGAAATTGTGGTGCACGAGTTAGGTCATTCATTTGGTAAATTAGCCGACGAGTATTGGTTCTCTGGCTCTGGTGAGGCAGCGAATAAAACTCAAACTTCCAGTCCAACAATAATCAAATGGAAAAATTGGATAGGTATTAATAATGTTGGAGTTTATTCACATGCAGAAAGCCCGAATTGGTACAGACCGCATCAAAGTTGCGAAATGAGGTATCTCAATCAGCAATTCTGCTCGGTTTGTAAAGAGGGAATTGTTGAGAAAATTCACGGATTGGTATCTCCTGTTGATTCTTACACTCCTGCAAACAGTAGTTCTGTAGATGCTAATGCTAATGTCACTTTCACCGTCAACGAAATTCTTCCGATACCGAATACTTTGGTCAACAAATGGACGTTAAACGGAACTGTACTTGCCTCGACAGCAAATACACTGACGGTCACTCCATCGCAGCTTAATAACGGAAATAATACATTGCTTTTTTCCGTAACAGATAATACAGCGTTAGTGAAAACAGATAATCACAGTACATTGCATTTTACGAATGTTTCGTGGACTTTAAATAAGAGTACTTTAGGAACATCAGAAATTAAAGCGGAAGAGCGAAGATTCAGCATTTATCCTAATCCTGCAAATGATGAATTTTTCATTAAAGGAAAATCAAATTTCTCGAAAGATGTAAACATCCATCTTTTTGATGCATCAGGAAAGTTAGTTCCTGTAAAATTTGAATTGAAAGATGCCGCAACTGTTTATGTTGATATCAAAAATGTTCCTGCGGGCGTCTATACGGTGACGGCTACTGAGAATAAAAATATGATCATTTCTCAGAAGATGATCAAAGAATAAATTATCACACATTTTTTAATTTAACCGACTTTTTCAGGTCGGTTTTTTAATGCCTTCAAGTTTCTTATCTGCAATCGGAACCCATTTTCCATCATGACGAAGAAGATAAATTTTGTCAACGATGAATTTAGTTTTAAATTCTTTTTCTTTATAAATTTCCCAAGCCTTAAGATAGTTTTCGAATGTTAAATCACGAAATCCTACCGTTACATGAGGATGGAATGAATGGTTTTTAAAACTAAATCTTTCTTTTACGTTTAAATGTAAATCGTTCAAATCATCATTTTCTTCAGGTTGTACATATAAAACCGGATTTTTAGGATTCGGAAAACTTCCAAAACCATTCAGTGTAATTTCGAAAGGGGAAACATTGGTGTCAATCTTTTGAAAAGCTTCGTGGATATCATTCTCCAAAGCTAATTCTCTCTCAAAAGGTGGAAATAATGTAATGTGTGCATCATTTTTCAACGCTTTAGAATTACTAAAATTTAAAGCTAAATCTTCCTTGAAAACCCTCACCTCATCAATGATTTCCTGTGGTGGATAGATGGCTATGAAATACATTTTCTTCATACCGTAAAAATAAACTTTTTAAAAATTAGATTTAAAGACTTTATACATAAGAAAATTATACATAGATTTGTTATGTATAAAATTGAGAATTGAAAAAAAACAGTCTTTACAAAGGAACTTTACAAAATATCATTTTGAAATTACTTTCAAAAGAGATTAAAATGTATGGTTACCAAATGACTCAGCGGGCAAAAGAGCTTACAGCGGGCGAGTTGGAGATGACCGAAGGCGCTCTGTACCCTTTGCTGCACAAGTTGGAAGGCGACGGCCTCATTACTTCCGAAATTCAGAAAATTAATGGCAGGGATCGTAAATATTATCTTTTAACTGAAAAAGGAAAAAAGCAGCAAGCCGCTCAGGAAGCCGAAATGAAAACTTACTTGTTTAATCTAAATACCATTTTCAATATATGATGACTGACTTTCAGGAGCGTGAGATAAAAGATTTTCTGCGCAGAAAAAAATTAAGTGCTGTTATTTTAAATGAAATTTATGATCATTTTGTCGTTCAGATTTCAGAATTAATGAAAGAAAATGTAAGTTTTCAGGAAGCATTTCTTAAAACTAAAATCGGCTGGCAATATGAATTGGAAATGGTGAAGGCAGATGTTTTGTCATTCAAAAAAATTGCAAGAATTGAGAAATCAGTTTTGAAATCGAGATTTAGAAATATTATTCTTTCATCAATCTCCCTTTCTATGATTGGGTTGGTCGCATTTTTATTTTTGAATGATTATTTCTACATAGTGCAAGCCAGTCTAGCTGTTATTTGTATTTCTATGCTTGTATACAATTTTGCATTCAAAAAAATGAAATTCAGAGAATACATAGAATTAAGTTTTCATCCTTTGATTTTGAAAAACCTTGTAGTAGGATGTATTCTATTTCTAGGAGTGGGCTATTTTACTCAAAGTGCACATTTTTGGGATTTTGAGGTCATCAAAGTTTTTAGCATTTATACTGCATTGGTACAAATTCAATTATTGTATTTCAGAAGTAAAAAAGTGAATGTTTTAATTTAAGTATTTTTTAGAATGATAACCTCAGCAGAAGAAAAACAAATAGACGATTATCTGATTCTGAACAAACTTCCATTGGATATTTTGCTGGAAGTTCGTGACCACATGATTTCGCAGATTTTGGATACTCAGGTTCATGAAAATCTGAGTTTTGAAAAGGCGTTTTTTAAAACTAAAATTGCTTGGGAAGACGAATTTAAAATGACAAGATATTTTATGTTTTCTTCTCAGGAAATTCCTGCAATTTTCAAAAAAATTGTAAAGGCGAATTATCGAAGAATCTTTAGAAAAGCAGTTTCCGTTGCTGCGATTTCTTTTGCTTTGAATTTGTTGCTGATTTACATTTCTCCAGACGAAGAAACTTTCAGGTTGTTTTATAAAATTCAGAATGCTCTTTTTATAATGGTTCCTATTTTTTTAATCGTAACCAATTACAAAATCTGGAAATACATAAAACATGATTTTAAATATCGAGGCCAGATAAGTTACTCAATGTATCAGCAGAATCTGGGCTTGATGATTGTTAGCATTTCAACTATGGCTCAAAGTTTAACGAATAGTGGTAAAGCATATACTTATTTATTTCTAAAAGAAGGAAATAGTAGTTTTGCTCCTTTTCTCATTATGTTGATTGTTCCTATTTTATTGCAGACTTTAGTAGTTTTTTCAATTATCAATTTTCTTGAACACAAAAAAGCATTATTGAAAATTCAGAATTTTATCAAAACTCGGTAAGCTAGTGATGAATGTGATTAATGAGAAATACTTTCCATCATATCGGTGAAGTTTTTGATCTCACGATGAGGTTTGAAAGTTGAGCTTTTTCCTTTTTCTTCATCAGCAATGTTTGAAAGAATGATGACCGATGTTTTTGTTTCGGGATAATAAATATTAAGTGAAGGTGAGCCTTTTACATAGCCGCTGTGAAAGTAAGCAGTTGGATTTCCGATGTTCATCATAATTCCGTAGCCGTAACCCATTTTCCCGAAAATAGGATGTTGTCTCTCGGCACTTTTGGTTAAAAATTTCTTTAAAGTTTCCTGCTGTATTATTTTTCCGGAGTAGAGAGCATTATTCCACAAATGCAAATCATCAATCGTAGATAGAATTCCGCCTGCAGTAATTCCAATTTCTTTTCCGCCTAATCTTTTGGGCATATTCCCGATAATTTCAAAGCTTTTTCCATACCCCAAATATGCTGAGGCAAAGTTTTCACCTTGAAATAGATTTCCGGTAGACGAATTAGTCATTCCAACTTTTTTAAGTAAATCTATCACATTTTCATCATAAGATTTACCTGAGACTTCTTCAATGATTTTCCCTAAAGCATTAAAGCCACCATTAGAATAATTAAAACCGGTTCCACTTTTGAACATTAATTTTTCGCCAAAATTATTCAGTCCGGAAGTATGATTCAAAAGTTGAGAAATGATAATATTCTCATATCCATTCGAATGAAATTCTTTTAGATATTTTGAAACTTTATCCTCCAAATTCAATTTTCCTTCTTCCATTTTTAACAAAATTAAAACGGCCGCAAATTGCTTGCTGACCGATCCGATGGCAAAAATCGTCTGATTGTCAATTTCCTTTTTATTTTTAAAATCAGCAAAACCATTATTTTTTCTAAAGATTTCAGTTGAATCTTTAAAAACTGCTACACTTCCATTAAAATTATATTTTGAAAAAACGGAATCAATTTGATTTTGATACAGTTTGTTCTGAAAAATTGCCACCGCAGAATCTGCGATTGCTTTTTTATCAACGGGTTTTGGCGTTTCTGGTTTTTGACAGGAAATTAAAAAGATAAAAAGAGAGGAGAGGAAGAGTGATTTTTTCAGCATTTAAGATTGTTTTTTTAAAAATATGAAAAATATGATTAACATAAAAATAGAAATTATTTAGAAATCAAATCGCAAAACCAAAAAACATATTCTCCTTCCTCACTGGTTTCATCAGACTTTGGTTTCGGATAAGTCTTTTTTACCGTTTCTCCAATTTCAAATGCAATAGGATTTTTAAAAACAGGACCATCAAAAGTGAAAGTATGAAATTCTCCGTTCTCTCCACATGGATCCACATTTTTAGGTAAATCTTTAATGAAATCTTCGTCGATAATTTTGCCTGCAAAACTTTTATCGAGATAGGTTTCGTTTACGCAGGTGACGATGGTTTTAAATCCCAAATCTAAAAATTCGTGGATGAGATCTGAAGTATTTTGTTTCCATAGAGGAAAAACAGCTTTCATTCCGATAGATTGTAATTGTTCTTCACGATAGGCGCGCAAATCTTCCAGAAAAATATCTCCAAAAATAGAGTGGGTGACGCCCTGAGATTTAATTTTTGTCATCGTTTCAGACATAATCTTCTGGTAATCTTCCATCGATGGTTCTTTAGGGATTTCCATTTTAATTAAAGGAAAACCTAAACTTTCAGCTTGTTTTTCTAATAGTGAAACAGGAACGCCATGCATCGAGATTCTTTGGAACTCCTGATTGATGCTTGTTAAGAGAGATGTGATTTCAAATTGATTCTCTTTTGAAATTTTATATAAGGCAAGAGCAGAATCTTTTCCGCTGCTCCAGTTGAAGATGGCTTTGGGTTTCATTCAGCAATATAAGATTTAAAGATGAGTTGAAAGAAATGATGTTTAAAATATTTTAAAGTCATTTTATAACTATTACAAAATCAAATATAAAGGTGAAATATCTAATCATGGCGTTGAAAAATTTTCTAAATTTAAAATCTTAAAATAATAATATGAAAAACTTTTTATTAGGTACGGCTGTTCTCTTTTTTACAGGAAGCATCAATCCTGTATTTTCCCAAAAAGCTGAAACTCCAAAATTTGTAAGCAACACGGAAGGCATTAAAGAATATACGTTGAATAACGGGATGAAAGTTCTTTTAATTCCTGATGGTTCACAAAGCAATATGATTGTCAATATTGTGTATAATGTCGGTTCTAAACATGAAGGATACGGCGAAAAAGGGATGGCGCATTTGCTTGAGCACATGCTTTTCAAAAGCACTAAAAGATTGGGTGATATAAAGAAACAGCTTTCTGATAAAGGTGGTGATGCGAACGGAACAACTTGGTACGACAGAACCAATTATTACGAAATCTTTCCGTCGAGTGATGAAAATCTAAAGTGGGCTTTGGATATGGAAGCCGACAGAATGATCAATGCAACTATTCTGCAGACTGACCTCGACAAAGAATTTTCTGTAGTAAGAAATGAATTTGAAATTGGCGAAAACAATCCGGGTGGTGTTTTGATGGAGCGTATTGTTTCAACGGCTTATTTGTGGCACAACTACGGAAACAGTACCATCGGAAGCAAAGAAGATATTGAGAGAGTAAAAGCGCCAACTTTGAGGAAGTTTTATGAGAAATTTTATCAGCCGGATAATGCTACATTGATTGTTGCAGGAAAATTTGATGAAAAGCAGGCTCTTAATTACGTTTCGCAATACTTTTCGGTTATTCCGAAACCTTCCAGAGTGCTCGATCAGCCTTACACTGTAGAGCCGGCACAAGATGGTGAACGTTTTGTAGAGCTGAAACGTTCTGGTGAAAGTAAAATTGTTGGCGCGTTGTATCATACTGCCCCTTATGCCGATAAAGATTATGCGGCTTTGGATGCTTTGTCTGAGATTCTTACTTCAGATCCGTCAGGATATTTGTACAAAGCGATGATTGATTCCCGTAAAGCTGCGTCTGTATATTCTTATCAGCCAACCGTAAGAGATGCCTCTTTTATGTATTTCGGATTGGAAGTGCCTGCTGATAAAGACGTAAAAGCTGTACAAAATGATTTCAGAGCAGAGCTTAGTAAAATAACTGCAATCAAATATACTGCTCAGGATGTCGAAAGAGCAAAAGCCAAAATCCTGAAACAGATTGAAAATACTAAAAACAATACAATCAATCTAGCAATTAGTTTAACCGAAATTGTAGGTGCAGGGAATTACAAACTGTCTATGCTTTATCGTGATAACATCGAGAAATTAACGTTGGCCGATGTTCAGAGGGTTTCAGATAAATATTTTAAAGATAACAACAGAACGATAGGAGTTTTCATCCCGACTAAAGATGAGGTAAGGGTGAAAAATCTGGAATATTCTGATGAGCAGATTGCTTCATTAACGAAAGATTATAAAGGGAAAGCTCTTGAAAAAGAAGTCGCACCTTTTGAAGCAAGCGTAAAAAACCTTAAAGCTAACCTTACCGAAGGTAAATTAAGCAACGGGATGAAATACGGTGTCATTAAAAAAGAAATTAAAGGCGGGAAAGTATTGGGAAGCTTTAGATTTCCGGTGAGTAACGCTAAAGATTTAAGCGGTAAATCGCATATTGGTTCGCTGATGGCTCAAGTTTTGAAAACCGGTACAAAATCGCATACGAAAGAGCAAATTCAGGATATGCTTGATCAATGGAAATCTAATGTGAATTTCGGATTCGGTGGACAAACCTTTTATGTCAACATCAGCACTTACAAAGAACATTTACCAAAAGTAATGGGATTAGTGAAAGAAATTCTGACCGAATCTAATTTTCCTGAAGCTGAATTGGCAAAAACAGTGAATGAATACAATACGTATCTGGAAAGTTCATTGAACGACCCACAGTCAATTGCCTTTACCGAAATAGAAAAAATGACGGAGGCTTATCCTAAAGAAAGCATATATTACACATCTTCTACGCAAGAACAGATTGATAATAATAAAAAAATAAAAAGAGAAGATCTTGTTGATTTCTACAACAAAATTTTAGGAAGCAATAACGGAGTGGGAAGTATAATTGGCGATTTAGATACCAAAACTGCTTCAACATTGCTTGATCAGACTTTCGGTAAATGGCATTCAAAATCTAAGTATGAATATGTAAAACCGGAACTTTTTGCAAAAAAAAAACAAGATAAAGACTTTATCACTCCCGATAAAGAAAACGGCGCTGCTGTAGGGAAAATCAGCTTTACTATGGATACAAAGAGCCCGGATTATCCTGCACTTCTGATTGCCAACGAAATGTTGGGAAGTGGAGGGTTTTTAACTTCAAGAATTCCGACAAGACTTCGTGAAAAAGAAGGCATCAGCTATGGTGCAGGTTCTTACATGAGCGTGCCTGTGAGCAATGATGTGGCATCTTGGGGTTGGTATGCATTTTTTAATCCTACAAAGAAAAATGACGTTAATAAAGCTTTGAAAGAAGAAGTAAATAAAGCAGTGAAAGACGGTTTTACAGAAGATGAATTTAAGTCTAATTTAAACTCGTGGCTGACTTCCCGAAAAACCAACTTAGGAACAGACGGAGCTTTGATGGGATTGGTCAATCAACAATTGCAATACGGTGTTCCTTTAGAAGATTATGACGCTTTAGAAACAAAAATAAAGGCCTTAAAAGTGAACCAGGTGAACGATGTGTTGAAAAAATACATCAGTGAAGATAAAATGACTTCAGTTTTTGCCGGGGATTTTAATAAAAAGTAATTTTTTTAAGCTAATTTAAAAAGTGAGTCGGCGCAAAATTTATTTTGCTCCGACTCTTAATTTTCAGAGTAAGAGAGAATAATTCCGTCTTCAATATCGTAATCGTCTCCCAACAGTTCTCTCGCATATATTTCAGACAAGAAATAAGACTCTATTTTTTTCTCTTTTCTTTTTTGTTCAAAATCTTCTTTAGAAATTTCAGCACCGTCTAAAAAGTACAAAATATCTATGTTTTTGCGCTTGAATTCTATTTTTTTTATTTTATCTAAATTAAAATCTACTGTTTTGCCATTGTCAGTAAACTTGTTTTTACTGATGAAAGTATAATATTGATTTTGATTGATGTCATTTTCTTTATTGGAAGCATTCTCAAAAACAAAGATGTTTTTAAAACCTAAATAATCTTCAGGAATTCTGATGCTACTTCCATATCCTGCTTTGAATCTTTTTTCCAGCCTAAGAATATATAATTCCCAATTCGGATTTAATAAATCTTTATTGCCTGAAAATTTTATTTCTAGGTTGATATTTTGTGGTGGAGTGTAATAATTTCGATCTTCATCATCATCAGATCTCGGTGCATACAGGATTACTCCATCAAAAGTTTCATTATTTCTGAGTGTATCTTCTATTTTTTGCTGAGCATTCAGACTATTTGAAAACAATGCAGCAATAAAAATCCGGCTTGCAACTTTTCTGAAAGGAAACTGGAAAAAATTGTAATTTGTTTTTGGTCTTTCTTCACTGAAATATAGTCTGGAAACCTGTATTCTCCCGCAGATAGAATCATTGGAACTTAGGATTAATTTTATCTCATCATCATTCTTGTTGGTAAGATCATGTACTTTTTTTGAGCAAAGATCACAAAAGCTTCCGCCAGGAATTTCTTTCATATTTTCCCGACCCACGTTGCAAGGTTCTTTTATTTGAAATTCTTTTTTCATTCTGATGTTTTTTCTAAATTAAAAATACAAAAAAACCTCAAAGAAATTTTCTTCAAGGTTTTCAATTTATTTAAAATTAAAATTTGCTTACTTAACTTCGGACATTTCCGCCTCGAACTGTGCTAATCCTGCCTTTGTACTTCCTTTGTCAGTGCCTTTCTGCCATTCTTTGTCAGCTTTTACTTTATCACCCAAACTGTAGTAATAACTCCCCAAAACAGTATGCCCTTCCACTTCGCCCATACTGATGATTTTCTGTCCCAATTTGATGATTTCAGGATTTTGTTTTGGCTTTTTTGTTTTGCTCGTCAAGACTGCGCCCATTCCGCCCATATCTTCCATCACCATTAATCCGAATTTCTCCATACAGGCTTTTGCGAGACCTCTGCTGCATAAATCATCAATGGTTTTTGTGTAATTCCCCATTGCAGTTTCATCAAACAGTTTTTCTAAATCATTGCTTTTAGCTCTGGTTTTTCGGTAATACTCGTACAGAAGCTGCGCGTTTTTTTTAGATGAAGCGTCATCTTTTCTGTTGTTTTCGGCAATGCTGTCTTTCTTCAAGTCCCATTTTGTATTTTTTACCCAGCTTGAATTCCCGCTCAAACGATTTTTAGAAATTTTAAATATAAAAATATCCTTATCCGGAAATACAACCACAGAATCGCCTTTTACAAAATAATCACCCTTTCCGTAGCCTGCGATATCCACTTTTCCATTGCCATCAAAAGCAAAATAAGAATACAAAGATTCTTTAGATTGGGTCATAAAATAACCTTGAAGATTGTTGTCAGCCTCTTGTGCATTCAATAGTGCGCTGGAAATTATTCCCATCACTAATAAAATATATTTTGTCATTTGAAAATTTATGAGAGTAAAAGTAAGAAAAAACCTCAAAGAAATTTCTTGAAGGTTTTCTGTAGTGACAAAGTTTAAATTAAGCTATTTGCTTGGTGGTTTTCCAAAATTATTTAGATTACTAATCTCTGTTTTTTCGCGTTCCGCAGCTTGTCTTTTTTGCAGTTCTTCAGAATTTCTATCGACATCGCTTTTTTGAGGAACCTCCATCGGGTAAGATTTACACGAGACAGCAGATCCCATTAAGTAAATTGCTGAAATTGTTCTGATAAAACTTTTCATTTTAATATTTTTCTTAAAGTAAAAGTACAAAAAAACTCAAAGAAACTTCCTTGAGGTTTGATTTATAATTTTAAAACAGTAGTATTAAAAATTGTCTGCCCGACACGAGCCTACATATTCCTTCTATACTTATCGGCTATTTCAAATAAAATATTAATTATGATTGTTTATAAAAATACGAGTAAAAATATAAGTAATTGTATAAGTAATTTGATTTTACATTATGGAAATCAGTAAAAAATAAGATGTGTATCGAATAAATTATTTGATTTATTTTGATTTGTAAAATAAATTGTTTATATTTGTATTTAAAATAGTATAGTATGGATTTTTTAAAAAATATTGTATTTGAGGATCCTGATAAAATAGGGGGTTCTATAAAGGCAACAATTCAGAAAACCGGTAAAATTGGTTTTTCTTCTGGTGCTGAAGAATTTATGGAATTGAAGAATACGCATTATTTTAAAATAGGATTTAGCGATAGTGAAAATGCAGGCGATATTATCTATATGGTTTCATCTGCAACAGAAGAAGGGGCGTTTAAAGTTTCTAAAGCGGGATTATATTATTATATTAATCTCAAAAATGTTTTTGATAGAAAGGGAATTGATTATAAAGCTAAGAGCTATATTTATGATATAAAGAAAGAAAATTCTGAAGGAACAGAGTTTTTTATTTTAACTAAAAGAAAAAAATAATGTAGAGGGATAGAAAATATAAAAAAAGGCTGAATAAACAGCCGAGGAAAATTTATCAAATTTTGTTAAAAAATAAGGGGTCGGATTCCAAATTTAAACAAAATTAATTACGAAGAAGTGAGATTACCTCATCTACTTTTGTTTTACAAATGTACTTCAAATGTTTCTTTTTTCCAAAATAAAATTCGGTTTTAACACTCACGGACGTTAGAGTTAAATAATAATATTAAAAAATGAGAATATTATTTATTACAAAATTTTATAAAAAAAGAAATAAAAATTATGAACTACAAAGTATCAACTTTTAAATTCTCTATTAAAAATAATAATGGGGAAAATCATTTTTTAGGTAATCTACCTGGGAATTTAGACTTTTTTGATGTTTTTGACGAGTTTTGTCAAGACATCATAACCAATACTAAAAAATTTAATGAAAACGGTAGAGATAAAAGTCTCACTCTAAGAGAGCCGTCAAAGGTTTTCAAAGACAAAAGATTTATATGCGGTAAGTTTGATTCTGGGACAACAGGGGATCCTGTCAATATTAATGATCCTGAAACAAATGAAACTAACTATTCTGTTACTCCAAATGAGTTACAAGCCAGAATATTAAATTTCTATATTCAGATACCCAAAAATAAAAATGAAGGGTATCTAATTTTGCAAAGAAAATCAACTCACAGTATTCAAAGAAGTCTTGAGGATTGTTTCAATAATTTTTTAGTAAGAAAAGGTTTTCAAGGTGAAAATAGAATTAGAATTAAGCTTTCACATGCTCCAAATTTAAAATTGATGGAAAGAATGATGAATGCCGGAGAATTGAAAGAAATAAACCTTGATAAGAATGTTATTCCTAATAGCTTTTCAGGATTGTTTGAGGATGTAAATGATTCTAACTTGGGAGTAACAACTACTCAATTGAAATTTCATAAAACAGCTATAAAAGATAACTTTAAACAAGTTTTATATAATATTTACAGTAAAATTTATACTGGTGATGAACAAGTCGAGATTGATGGTAATTTTTATGATGAAGTTTCATTTACATTTTATTTAGATAAAGTGACTAAAACTTTTTATGTCAAAGATAAATCTAAAATTAGATCAGAAATTGATATTACTACAATGGTAGATGATGATATTTATAGAGGGGAGGTTCCATTAGAGCAATTTATTGAAATTTCTGAAAAACTAATTTCTGAAATATCATAAATAATAAAAACCGTGGATTGATTTCCACGGTTTTTTTATTTAAATAATTGGCAGCCGACCTTCGGCCTACATATTTCTACGATATTTACCACCCACTTCAAATAAAGCATTGGTAATTTGTCCAAGCGAACAATATTTCACGGCATCCATCATTACATTAAATAAATTCTGCTGATTGATGGCAGCGTGTTGCAAAGTTTTTAAGGCTGCTTCAGATTTATCTTCATTAGCTTGTTGGAAATTATGAAGCGTTTCAATCTGAACCTGCTTTTCTTCCTCAGTCGAACGGATGACTTCTCCCGGACGAACCGTTGGCGAACCATCTTTTCCAAGGAAGGTATTAACTCCGATGATTGGATATTCTCCGGTATGTTTCAACCATTCGTAATGCATCGATTCTTCCTGGATTTTTGAACGTTGATACATTGTTTCCATTGCGCCCAAAACTCCACCTCTTTCTGTAATTCTATCGAATTCTGCGTAAACAGCTTCTTCAACAAGATCCGTTAGTTCTTCAATAATAAATGAACCTTGAAGTGGATTTTCGTTTTTCGCCAATCCTAATTCTTTATTGATAATCAATTGAATTGCCATTGCTCTTCTAACAGACTGCTCAGTCGGAGTTGTAATCGCCTCGTCATAAGCGTTGGTGTGAAGTGAATTACAGTTGTCATAGATCGCATAAAGCGCTTGAAGTGTCGTTCTGATATCATTGAAATCAATTTCCTGAGCGTGAAGCGAACGTCCTGAAGTCTGAATGTGGTACTTCAACATCTGGCTTCTTTCGTCTGCTCCGTATTTCAGTTTCATTGCTTTTGCCCAGATTCTTCTTGCTACACGTCCGATTACTGAATATTCAGGATCGATACCGTTGGAAAAGAAGAAAGATAAGTTCGGTGCAAAATCATTGATATCCATTCCTCTTGACAAATAATATTCCACATAAGTAAAACCATTTGCTAAAGTAAATGCCAACTGAGAAACCGGATTCGCACCCGCTTCTGCAATGTGATATCCTGAAATAGAAACAGAGTAGAAGTTTCTAACTTTTTCTGTGATAAAATATTCCTGAACGTCACCCATTAATCTCAAGGCAAATTCAGTAGAGAAAATACAAGTGTTCTGAGCCTGATCTTCTTTTAAAATATCAGCCTGAACGGTACCACGAACTGTTGCGATCGTTTTAGCTTTAATTTCAGCATAAGCTTCTGCAGGAATAACTTCATCTCCGGTAAGTCCTAATAATTTTAAACCTAAACCGTTGTTTGAAGGAGGCAATTCTCCGTTATATTTTGGTCTTTCTAATCCTTTATCGTCAAATTTTGCTTTTAAAGCTTTCTCAACATTTGCTTCAAATTTATGTTCAGCAATATATTTTTCAACATTCTGATCAATCGCCGCATTCATAAAGAAAGCCAACAACATCGGAGCCGGTCCGTTGATCGTCATTGAAACCGAAGTCATTGCATTCACCAGATCAAATCCGGAATATAGTTTTTTCGCATCATCCAAAGTTGCGATAGAAACGCCAGCATTTCCAATTTTACCATAAATATCTGGTGGTAGGGCAGGGTCTTGTCCGTAAAGTGTTACAGAGTCAAACGCTGTTGACAAACGTTTAGCATCCATTTCCGCAGAAACGTAGTGGAATCTTCTGTTGGTTCTTTCAGGACCGCCTTCTCCAGCAAACATTCTTGTCGGATCTTCACCTGTTCTTTTGAAAGGATAAATTCCCGCAGTGTAAGGAAATCCGCCTGGAAGATTTTCTTGACCTTTCCATTTAATTAAATCACCCCAATCGGTATATTTTGGTAAAGATATTTTTGGAATTCTTAAATGTGATAAAGATTCTGTTGAGGTTTCAACTTTAATCTCTTTTCCACGAACGAAATACGAATAAAACTCAGCTTTGAAAGCCTGTTTCGTATCATCCCAGTTTTTAAGGAAGTCAATATTTTCCTGTTGAAGATCTTTTTCAGCCTTTTGATATTCAGAATCCAACGTTTCATTAGAAAGGAATTTTTTTACTCCTTCAATGTGATACATTTTTCTTGCTAATTCGGCTTGTTTTTCAACATTAGCATCGTAAATTCTATTATTTTCAACAATTTCTGATAAATAACGCACTCTTTTTGGAGGAATTATCGTGATATCTTCAGAAACTTCCTGTTCAACAAATCCTTGTAAGTTTAAACCAGAATATTTCTCATTCACTTTTTCGATTAATCTATTGTATAAATCGGTTGTTCCGTGGTCATTGAACTGAGAAGCTTTTGTCGCATAAACCGGCATATCATCCAACGGACTTTCCCACAATAAATGGTTTCTCTGGAACTGTTTTCTTACGGCTTGAAGTGCATCTAAAGCACCACGTTTGTCAGATTTATTTAAAGCAACCAAATCTGCATAATCCAACATATCGATTTTTTCCAACTGGGTTGAAGCTCCATATTCAGGAGTCATCACGTACATTGAAACATCTGCAAAATCTGAAACCTCTGATCCTGATTGCCCAATTCCTGAAGTTTCCAAAATGATAACATCTGGATGAGCTAATTTCAACACATTTAATGCTGAATGAATGAACGGCGAAACAGAAACGTTGTTTTCTCTCGTCGCCATCGAACGCATATAAACTCTCGGATCATTAATCGCGTTCATACGAATTCTGTCTCCCAGCAATGCACCTCCGGTTTTCTTTTTCGAAGGGTCAATGGAGATGATAGCAATTTTTTTATCTGTATTTGAGCGTAAGAAACGTCTTACCAATTCGTCTGTTAATGAAGATTTTCCTGCTCCACCAGTTCCTGTGATACCGATGATTGGAATATTTAAATCTTTTGATTTTTCGTCAATTGCTTTTACCAAATCTGGTTTTTCTTCTGAGAAGTTTTCAACCGCAGAAATGATTTTAGCAATACTTGTAGAGTTTTCAAAACTAATTGAATCTAAATCTTCCGCCGTCACATCTTTTCCGGTTGCGAAATCTGATCTTTTCACCAAATCATCGATCATTCCCTGTAAACCAAGCTCACGACCGTCGTCCGGAGAATAAATTCTGTCGATTCCGTAAGACATGATATCTTCGATTTCCTCGGGCAGAATTACACCGCCACCGCCACCGAAAATTTTGATCTGCGGAGAGTTTTTCTCTCTTAAAAGGTCGTAGATATATTTAAAATATTCGTTGTGACCACCCTGATATGAAGTCAGTGCAATCGCGTTTGCATCTTCCTGAATGGCGGTATTTACCACTTCTTCAGCCGATTTGTCGTGACCCAGGTGAATGACTTCGCATCCCGTTCCCTGAATCACACGACGCATGATATTAATAGCTGCATCATGACCGTCGAATAACGACGCTGCTGTTACAATTCTTACTTTGTTTGTTGGAGTATATTTTTGGGTTTCCATATTGATTGTAGAAAATTTCTAAGTTTCCAAATATAACAATTTAATAAAAACTTATTTTAATTATTCAAGATATTGATTTTTAAATATTTAAATAAAATTTTTAAAATGTAAATTTCCTGTTTTAAGTTTTTTTAAAAAACTTAGTCTATCATTGAGATTAAAACGCAATGGCAGACAGGGAAACTTAAAGATGCTATTGTACTCAAGATAAACAAAGGCGTTTCACTTATTTTCGAAATACGAAGAGTTAAAATAGACCTGATTTAATTTCAACAGTTTTCTTTCAAAATAAAATTCGTTATTTTTGCGTCTTATTAAAATGATATGCAGAAAGCACTGATGTATTTCGCTTTGGGAACGGTTCTCAGTTTTGTAATTAATTATTTTTTCATCAGCAGTGAAAATATTGGGTTAGATATTTTTTATGCGATTGCTTTCGGCTCAGCTTGGGGATTGTCTTACTATCTTGATACTCCGAAATTTACTTTAGTTCAAAAGTTATTGAGTTCTTTTGCTGCAATGGGACTATTGGTTTTAATTGGTTATCTAATATTTAATCTTGAATTGGCAATTCCTGCCATTCTGAAATTCTCTACGGTTTTTGTGGCGTATTATTTAATTGCGAGCTTTAGGGCTAATAAGTCTTTGCGTAATTAATATTACTTCAAAAATTCTTCTTTGAAAACTGTTGTTGAATATTTAAATCTAACCATATTATATAGATGCAGATTTATTAAGTTTAAATATGTTTTCACAATCTAAAAATAATTTGTACCTTTGCACACCCTTATGGGGAAAATTATGTTTAATCTTTAACTAAAACGTGTGAATACATTAAGTTACAAAACTGTTTCAGCGAACAAAGCTACTGCAAATAAAGAATGGGTTGTAGTAGACGCTGAAGGACAAC
Organism: Chryseobacterium aahli; assembly: GCF_022699665.1. GTDB lineage: Bacteria > Bacteroidota > Bacteroidia > Flavobacteriales > Weeksellaceae > Chryseobacterium > Chryseobacterium aahli. The sequence continues at coordinate 21,200 of NZ_JALDNB010000008.1, forward strand.
CGTTAGGAAGACTAGCTTCTAAGGTTGCAAAGATTTTGAGAGGTAAGCACAAAGCAAACTTTACACCTCACGTAGATTGTGGTGATAATGTTATTGTTTTGAATGCTGGGAAAGTTACCCTTTCCGGAACCAAGTGGGAAGACAAGACTTACATTTGGCATACAGGTTATCCTGGAGGTCAAAAGTCTATGACGGCTACTGAACTTCTAAAGAAAGATTCTTTAAAAGTATTGGAAAAATCTGTAAAAGGTATGCTTCCAAAAACTAAATTAGGATCTGCTTTGTTCAAAAACCTTTATTTATATGAAGGAACTGAGCACAAGCATGAAGCTCAACAGCCTAAAACACTTAATATTAACGAATTTAAATAATTAATATGTCTATAGTTCACAAAATCGGAAGAAGAAAGACTTCTGTAGCAAGAGTTTATGTAAAACCAGGTTCTGGTGTGATTACAGTAAACGGTAAAGAAGCTGCAACTTATTTCTCTACAGACGTAATGGTTTATAAATTAAATCAGCCGTTTATCCTTTCTGAGACTGTTGGTCAGTATGACGTTACCGTAAATGTTTTCGGTGGTGGTAATACAGGTCAGGCAGAAGCTATCAGATTAGGTATTTCTAGAGCGCTTTGCGAAATCAATGCTGAATACAGATTGTTATTGAAGCCTGCAGGTTTACTTACAAGAGATGCAAGAATGGTAGAAAGAAAGAAACCAGGTCAGAAAAAAGCAAGAAAGAGATTCCAGTTCTCAAAACGTTAATTTTCAGACTTCAGATTCAGGATATCAGATTTCAGAATTTTTTCTGTCTGTTGTCTTATATCTGAAAGCTATTTATCAAAACAAAAAAATTGCCCGTTACGTTTAGCATCCAAACACTTCTCCCATCTAAAGAAGTCGTTGATTGTTTAAGAAACGGAAAGTAAACTAACAAAAACAGAAAACATGGCAAAAGCAAATGTAAAAGACCTTCTAGAGGCTGGTGTACACTTCGGTCACATGACTAGAAAGTGGAATCCAAATATGGCTCCATACATTTTTATGGAGAAAAATGGTATTCACATTGTAGACTTACATAAAACAGCTGTTAAATTGGATGAAGCGTGCAGCGCTTTAGAAAAATTAACTTCTGCAGGTAAAAAAGTTCTTTTCGTAGCTACCAAAAAGCAAGCGAAAGAAGTAGTTGCTAAGCACGCTGCTGAACTTAATATGCCTTATATTACAGAAAGATGGCCGGGAGGTATGTTAACGAATTTCGTTACAATCAGAAAAGCTGTAAAGAAAATGAACTCTATCGACAAAATGAAAAAAGACGGTACGTTCGAAACTTTATCTAAAAAAGAAAGATTACAAGTTGACAGACAAAGAGCTAACTTAGAGAAAAACTTAGGTTCTATCTCTGACATGGTGCGTCTTCCTTCTGCAATCTTCGTTGTAGATATCATGAGAGAACACATCGCTGTAACTGAAGCTAAGAAATTAGGTATCCCAGTTTTCGGTATTGTTGATACAAACTCTGACCCAAGAAAAGTAGACTTCGTTATCCCAGGAAACGATGATGCTTCAAAATCTATCGATATGATCTTAAACGTAGTTTCAGATTCTATCAAAGAAGGTCAGTCTCAGAGAAAAGCTGATAAAGAAAAATCTAAAGAAGAAGGAGAAGTAGTATCTGCTGATAAAGATGCAGATTTCGACGCTGCTGCTGAATAATTGAAGATTTATCTTTGAAATAAAGAAAAACCGCTAAACTTGTTTAGCGGTTTTTTTATGCTTTTATGTTAAATTTTAGTTTAAACTGCAATGACAATCAATAGGAATGTGCTTTAGATCGTTTTCGAATTTTTAAAATCAGTATTGGCTTTAGCCTAAACATAATTTAAGTTTAAAATCAATTCGAAAGTTTTATTGAATAAGCAGATGTAATAAATTTAGAAGTCTGATATGCTGACTGACAAACCATTCCCGATAATTTATAAGTTTGGTTCTTAGGAATCATCACAGAACCGATTTTTCCTGCACCAATTGGAATCTTTTTGTAATAATTATTTGAACTAACGGTTAAAACCATATTGCATCTAGAAGCGTTCTCAACTGTCAGTGCTATTTTGGGGTCATTTGGTGATGTTTCATTCAGCAAATAGGTCAATACTTCTGCAGTTTCAGATTTGTAAGTTTTCAACACCTCATGATACTCTCTTTCAGTATTGGATGGTGAACTTTTGACAGGATAATTATTATATGTAGTCCCGCAACTATTTAAAACCAGAAAAATTACAAATCCGATCAGCAGTTTTTTCATATCAACGTTTCTTTTTAGTCTTTTTTTGCTTGGCTAAATTAGTTTTTTTTGTTGAAGATTGATTGTTTGCATCCCTACCTAGTTCATTATTTAAAGCCAAACTTTCATTTTCATTAAATTTATACTGAGGGTTATTAATTGCTATTTGAATATTTTTATTGATTTGTCTTTTTGATGCATATTCAACATCGCATATGTTAGATGAAAGAGAGTAATGATCTTTATCTAAAACAATAAAATTCTCATTGTGAGCAGGAACGGCTAAATTGTAAAATTTCTTTCCACTGATTTTTAAAACCAAATTACAATCAGAATTATTTCTGAAAAGTAAAATTGCTTCTTTACTGTTAATGTCTTCACTAAACATCGCATTGAGCAATTGTACGGTCTTTTCTTTGTGTTCAGAAGATGTTTCTGACATTAGTTTTTTAAATTCTTCAGAGTCTTTGGCAATAAGATTAGCTTTGAAATTTTGCGGAATTTCTGTAATGATAGGGCGAACTTCCATTGGTTTTGCTGTAGCAGAACCTTTTGTCCATTCACTGTTTTTAAGGGCAATTAGTTTTGATTTTAAAATGCGCCTTTTCGGGTCTTCCGGGTGTGCGGTTTTCAAATATTCTTCAATCTCGGTAATGTTTGTGTTTTTTAAAATGTCTTCATGATTGCTTGTTTGTGTAGAACATGAAGAAGTGAGAGTGAAGAATAAAATGATGAGGTAATTTTTTTTCATCGGTTTATTATTTCATTTAATTAATTCTAAATTTTATATAAGTTATTGTTTTTCCTTTTGCTGAAAAAAGTTCTTCGTAATAAGTTTTGATATCTCTTAAATGGGGTGTTCCCGGATCGTACTCTGCAGCGCCATAGATGTCGTGGTGAGCACTAATGATTTCGTAACCTGCTCCTTGCAGATAACCTAAAGTGTACCCGTGCAAAAACTCTGAATCTGTTTTAAGATGAACAATTCCGCCAGGTTTCAGGAATTTTTTATATCTCTCAAGAAAATCGGGGTGTGTCAGTCTGTGTTTTGTACGTCTGTACTTGATTTGTGGATCTGGGAAAGTAATCCAGATTTCATCCACTTCATTTTCTGCAAAAAAATGGTCTACAAGCTCGATTTGAGAACGAATGAATGCTACGTTTTTCATGTCATTTTCAACCGCTTCTTTGGCTCCAAACCAAAATCTGGCTCCTTTGATATCAATGCCGATGAAATTCTTATCTGTAAATGTTTTGGCAAGACCTACAGTATATTCTCCTTTTCCGCAGCCTAATTCGAGAACAATAGGTTGGTCATTTTTAAAGAAATCTTTTCTCCAATTTCCTCTCAGTTCAAAGCTGTTAAGGGCTTCGTCTCTGGTTGGCTGAATGACGTTTGGTAATATTTTGTTCTCTGCGAATCTTGCTAATTTGTTCTTGCCCATGTAATATATGTGAGCCTGCAAAATTAGCAAAAATATGATACAATCTCTTTGATTTTTAAAGAGAAAAATAGATTTGAAAATTAATTATTTAGATGAGCTTCCCAAAGCTACCATCAAAGGTTTTTGAATTGTTTTTTGTGAAGCGTACTGAGCACCGCAAACGATACTTGTCAATAGATAATCTCCTTTTTGTATGACCATAGAATTGTCGCCATGTGCAGGAACAGGAAGTCTGTACTTTGTATTTCCTATACCTTCTATTCTTACAATGATGTTGCAGTCAGATTTATTCTCAATCATGACAATGCATTCTTTAGCATTAGGATCGTTGTCAAAAAGTGAATTAAGAATCTTTACCGTCTTATTTTTATGTTCTACAGGATTATCTGCCATCAACATATTAAATTCTGATGCCTCGTTATCAGCAATTACTGTTGTTGTTTTAGTCTTTGCTGTTGCAGAAGGAGTTACATAAACGTTTTGTGGAGAACTTTTGGTGTACACAATTGCAGACTGCCCCACTTGTAGTTCTTTTTGATATTTTGCAATTTGTTTTTTCTTGATGATGGCATTCATCTCGTCAAAAGTAATTTTTGTAGAAGCTTTTCTTTTCAGCATTGCTAACCAATCCTGCATCTGTTTCACTTTTGGGTCTCCCGGAGGTGCATTTTTGATGTAATCTTTCATCAACTCCATCACTTTTGGTTTCAAAACTGATCGGCGAGGATCATCGGGATGGGCGTCTCTTAGGAAAGCGTTGATTTCATAAATGCTTTTACTTTTCAAAATATTGCTGTAGTCTTTGCCTTGTTTTTGAGCAGAAAGACAGACGAATAGAAGTGTGGTAAAGAGTAAAAATAATTTTTTCATTTAATGTAAAACTGAGGTGAATCATTTGTGTTTCTTTTGAAATAATTATTTAAAATAAACTGAAAATTTAGATTTATTCCGAAATGTTAGTTTAAATTTTAATATTAAAAATTTCAAATATGTTGATGAGAGAAAAGAACGTGCCATAAAAATGATATTTATTTCAAAACATCTTGTAAGTGGGAATTTCTTAATCTCCGTTGATAAATTGGTAAATATTTTTCAATAGGAATTTTAATGGCTTCAAAATTACCGCTTTGCACATAGCTTTCGATGTTCTCAGAAGTATATACAAACTGAAGGAAATTATCAATAAGATTTTCAGGAATTTTAAATCTTGTGAAATAATCTTTTCCTAAATAATTTTTAATATCGATGACCGATTTATTCATTCTTTCATAAGCTACATAACGTTGCTTTTTCTTTCTTTCGCCAGAAAGAATGTCAAAAATACTTTCTAAGCTAAAGGTAAGTCCGCCATCTCTCAGACCAGCCACCGGAAGTTCTGGCGGTGTGCCGTCACCTTTAGGTTCTGGGAGTCCGATTACCTTTTTCAGGGCGTAGGCTTTGTCTTCTTTTCTCAATGAATTAACATCATATCTCAAATTCCCGGTAGGACGGAATCTGTTGATCACAACTTCCTGTATATCATGGTAAGCGACTTTTAGTTCTACTAAATTTCGAATACCAAAACTTTTTTCAGATAAATTAACGTCTTTTCTTTCCGTAATGATTGAAGTAAAACGAATCACATCACCAGGATTTGCCTGTATGCTGTAATCTCCGTTATAATTGGTAAGAACGGTTTTGTATGTGGTAAGATTGGTGACATACACTTGGTTAAGATACAATACAGAATTGTCTCTTAAAAATACCTGTCCCGTAAAAATCTGTGCATTAATTTTAATAATAAAAATCAATAACAAAAGGGTAATCGCTTTCTTCATATAATGTGCAAAATTACACAAGAAAAGCATCATTTTCTGATTTTACACCCTCGAAATCAGGTTAAAATTATATTAAACTTTTATTTAAACTGTTAATGAATGTTATAAATACGGGTTGTGCCACTAAAACATTGAACTATTTGTCCCACAAGCTGTCATTTCTGTTTTTCACCAAAAGCCAGCTCGTATATTTTACGGTAGTGACCTTCCCAAATTCTGTCCATGCTAAAAAGTACCAGTAGGTCGCTGTTGATACGGGTCTTCCTTTCATTTTTCCGTCCCAGGTAAATCTGTTGGAAACTGACCCCCTGAAAAGTTCAGCGCCATATCGGTCAAATATTCTGAATTCAAGATTGTCTTTGTTCATTAACGATGAGTAGTCAATAACGTCATTGTGACCGTCTCCGTTTGGAGTGATGGTATTGATTAAATTAATAATCACGAATTCTTGTTCTATAACATCGCAATTTTGTGAATCTCTTACATACACTTTATGATTGCCACGCTGCACATTATAAAAAATATTTGAGCTTTGCCAAGTGTTGTTGTCTAAGGAGTACTCGTAAGGAGGAATACCACCAGTTACTCCAATGGTGACGGTCGTTCCGTTGATGTCGATGGAAGTGATTACAGGCAGTACAGATTCAGAAACATTAACGAATTGCTTGTATACACAACCATTAAATGTAAGTTCTACCCAGTAGTCTCCCGCAGGAACATTGGAAATTGATGGGGTAGTAGCTCCTGTACTCCAAAGATAGGCTGTAAATCCTGAACCAGCGTCTAAAGTGGTTTGCGCCTTTGGACATACTACTTTATCCGTTAAGGTATCAGATTTTTTCGGAATTTTTAAGTTAATTCTTATGGTTGCAACATTGGGACAAAACCCGGTTTTTTCAAATCGAATAAAATAGGTTTGTGTGCCCGTTAGACTCACAGCTCCACTTATGGGTGCGGTGTCGTTTTGAGCATCGAGTAGAGTCATATGATAACTTACCGACACCAAAGGATCAGATGTAAATTGTGAAATAAATTGTGAAAGATTTACAGGTTTGATTCCGTCTAAATCGTCATCACAAAAATCAAGTACTAAAGTATTTGTTATTAAAGGTAGTCTTGAACCGACCGTAAAATTAATTGGTTGTATTACAGGTGCACATCCGTCCGGAGATTCTACCCGAATGTAAATCGTAGTATTTACGGTATAACTCCAGTTATTGGGAAGTGTATTTGCATTTCCTAAATTGGCATCAGCTAATAAGGCGTAATATCTGACGTTGGTAAAATAGGTTGGATTATTCAGTATCAATGGAGTAATGTCTGATAAAACGACATTTACTGTTCCGTCAAGATTTTCATCACACTGGTTTCCAAAATTTGCCGGTGTGATTACTGCTAAAGGAAAAAGATTAAGTGTTATTTCTGCAATATTTTTACAGCCAGTAGGATTTTTAACTAAAACATAAACAATTGTTCCTGCCGGAGCAGTATACGTAAGTGGAGCCAGAATTTCTCCGACCGTAGTTCCATTTTGTGCAGCTGCTAAGCTGGTGTAATAATTTTTTGTGACAGGTGTATTATTTGTGACATTTGCAGTTGTTAAATTAAATGTTCCAACACCGTTTATGTTGCAAGAAGTTAAAGTTGTATTTGTTACTGTAACTGGTTGAATATTTATCGTTACCGTTACCGTTTCACAATCCGTAAATATAAGATCGTTACCGCAGAAAGTATAGACGAAAGTATCTGTTCCTGCTACTGCCGGATTGGTTGGAGTATAAGTAATAACCCCTGAAGTAGTATTGATGGTTGCAGTTCCAAGAGTTGGAGCTGTAACAATTGCTACTGTTGATGCTACAGGAGTTTGTGTTGATGTAGTAAATGCAGGTGTAATTATTTTGTTTTCACAAATATTATAAGTTACGTTCGTTAGTTTTACACAGTTTAAAACTTTATAAACTGCCGTTACCAAAGGTGCGCAACTTCCCATGGTTACAGAGCATGTGTAATTTCCTGATTGTGTAGGAGTGTAAGAGGCTGAAGTAGCACCAGGAATGAGAATTCCGTTTCTGTACCATTGATAAGTCTCGTAAATGATCGGGTCAACTGTCAATACAATTCCCGGAACGCAATCTCCACCAGATTTTAAAATGACTGGCTGAGTAGAGAATCCGGCAAAGAAACCTCCATAACCTACTGCATCACTTCCTGCGGTAATTCCCGCTGTAATAGCTTTGGTTGAAACTACGGTTATAGTTCCCGTTGTATTTGGAATGCCGTAAGTTACCCACTGATTGAGACCAGTGATGTCAAATGGTCCTGTGCTTGCTGGCGGAAAAGCTCCGTTGACGGTAACAACAGCTCCACGCTCGGTCACCAAATTTAATTTAGTAGGAATATTCAGGATTCCTGCTGGATTGACATTTGAGTGAACAAAATTTTCATTAATTAAACCAATTTCGTCAATTTGTTTAGGTAGATAACAGCTTAGTGCAGGGATGAAATTAAATCCACCCGTTGCTGCTTCACTTCCCCCTAGAGCATCACCAGCAAGAAGCTGATAAACATAGGCGTTTTTAGTGGTTCTTATGTACAAATTATAATGGCTTGTTCCCTGAAGTTGATACTTAGAATCTGGTACTACATAATATTGACCAGTGTTTAAGGTTGTTATCGGTAAACCTTCATTGTTAAGAAAAATCTGGGTGTTGTCTTGGGTGGCAATAACCAAAGCACCTTCCATGTTAGTGCCAATACTTCCGTTACCTTTTACGAGCGCAAACTGAGTCCCCAGCTGTTCTACCGGTACCGACTGATCCATCAGGATATCTGAACTCAGAGGAACGTTTCCTGAATACTGACCGTTGAAATTTCCGTTGGTAACATTAACGGCTTTGTCGGCTGTTATCTTTGCACCTAGAAATCCGTCAAAATTGCCGGCAATATTCCCGATACCATCGATGATGTAAGATTGTCCTTTATTTAAAATAAAAGTCATCGTAGGATTGGTCAATCCTGTTGTTCCGTTTGAAAATTGTACAGCGGGCTTATATCCTGAAATGGTTACCGTTGTATTGTCTTCTGTTGCCAAAATACTGGTCATGAAATTCAGAATACCATTGCTCACCGTAATAGGGGCGTTGGCAGCATAAAAGTTTTTTCCTGTTGATGGTATGCCCTTAGATGTAATGATTTCTGCATGATTTAATACTGAAAATCTTAAGTTGGCATAAAAAGGAAAATCAGCTTTTACATAAAGGCCTTTTGTAGTTGGTGTAAACAGATCAGTCTGCAAAGTTGTGATGATATAATTTCTTAAAACATCAAATTTTTGAGGATTGTTTTTACTGATTGTAACGGTTCCTATAACAACATTGTTGTTATAAATTGTTACAGGAAAGGGGGTTGTACGATTTGTAGAAAGGTATAGTTTCTGGTATGGGTTTGGGTTTCCTGTTCTATCCACCATTGGCGCAAACCAATGCTCTCTATCTAATTGTGCAAAAGAAATAGAGAATATGTAAAAAATAAGAAAAAAAGATAGAAGTTTCTTCATTCTGTATTTGATTTTATCACAAATTTAATAATAAAATACGTTGAATCATTTAAAAATGAACAAAAAAACCATGACTCAAGGTCGTGGTTTTAATAATATTATTAAAAATAATGTTATTCTCTGTTTTTAACCAACATCTAGCCTGAGAATTTGATTGGAGTTTTGTTTTTACTTTCGCTCCAGCTGATGCTGAGTTAGTAATTTCCGGTAGAAACTTTTTGGGTCTTATTAATGCTTCCATTCCATTTATAACCGGTGTTTTTGTTTCCTTTAAATATTTTAACTCCGTATCTGTCATAAATTCCTAAGATCAAATTAAAGCAGAATAATCAAGAACATCGTTTACTCTGTCGCCATTTGGTGCAATTACATTGATAATATTCGGAATTGTAACTTCTAATCTAATAGTTCTTAATTTAAATTTACAGATCAAAAAAAATGGCCGGAAATTACTCCGGCCAAATTAATTTTCACTTTATTTAGTTATCATAAGTGAAGATGGAAAGATATTTTTTGCCATTATCTTCTTTTACATCTATCCTTTTAACCATTACACTATAGATATTAGTATCAGGATTATCAAACACATAACCATCAATCATTACTTTTGTATCTTTAGGTACATTGCTTTGTTCATTAAGAGCTGCTAGTGACATGATATCCGGTGCCCCTACATTTTTCTTAAATTTAATTTCCGTCAAGCCATCTTCAGCCAAATAACTGAACTTTTGTAGATGTTGCGGTAGTTTTGTTGTAGCCTTAAAAAAAGTGGTACTTTCTATATCTTTTTTGTACGGCTCAAACATTTCAGTAGTTCCCACAGCACCATTGCAAATAGCAAATTTCACTTTACTGTTTTTTTGTCCAAATAGTATTGCTGACGAAAAAATTAAGAATGTATATAGAATTTTTTTCATAATATTTATTTTTTTCATAATTATTCTCTATTTTTCACTAGAATCCAGCCTGAGAATTTGATTGGAGTTTTGTTTTTACTTTCATTCCAGCTGATGCTGAACCAGTAATTTCCGGTAGAAACTTTTTTGGTTTTGTTGATGGTTCCATCCCATTTATAACCGGTGTCTTTGTTTCCTTCAAATATTTTAACTCCGTATCTGTCATAAATCCCTAATAACAAATTAGGTTTGTTTGCTAAGGCGGAATAATCAAGAACATCGTTTACTCCGTCACCGTTTGGTGTAATTACATTGACAATGTTCGGAACTGTAACGGTCACTTCTAACGGTTCGCAATTAAAGAAATCTCTTACATAAACCGTAATATCACCTCTTTTTATATCTGTGAAAACATTAGAATCCTGCCAGTTGATATTATCGATTGAGTATTTGTAAGGAGCAGTACCTCCTATTGCAAATACAGTGATGTCATTAGTAGTAACTTCAATATTCGAAATCACAGGTTGCTGAGTAGCATAAACCGTCACTGTTTGTTTTGTGAAACAATCTCCTTTTTTAAGGATTACTGAGTATGTTCCTACGGTAACGTCACTGATGATTTGAGTTGTTGCTCCTGTGCTCCATTGATAACCATCAAAATCAGGACCTGCATCTAATGTTGTTTTGTTTTCAATACAGATTTCTTTATCAACTAAAACGGTTGATTTTGTAGGCGGGATAACAACTAATGAAATTTCTGCCACTCTGTAACATCCGTTTGCATTGCTTACTCTTACATAGACAATACCATTTGGAGCAACATAATTGGCAGGATTTAGAATTTCATTGGTTTGGTTGTTAGCGTCTGTCAATGAAGGATAATATTTTTTTGTTGTTCCTGGCTGAGTGGTTACGCTTGCATTAGTTAAATTAAATAATCCTGTAGCAATATTTTCTTCAAGGTAGCAAGATCTCAATAGTGCATTATTCACCACTGGGCTCTCTGCTATTGTAAGGGTTAAAGTAATTTGTTCACAATCTACAAATTCAGGATCGTTTCCACAGAATTTGTATGTAATGGTGTCTGTTCCTGCAAAACCAAAGTTAGGAACATATCCTATCACTCCTGTAGTAGGATTGATGATTGCTGTACCATTTGTTGGAGGTGTAATAATCTGTACAGTACTCGGAACAAATGTTTGTGAAGATGAAGTAAAGGCTGGAGCGATATTAAGATAGCCTTCACAAACAGTTTTAGCAGCTGTAGTTTGCTGAAGACATGTAAATACCTTATAAACAGGAGTTGTTGCCGGAATACAAGATCCCACTGTAATTCTTACAGTATAATTTCCTGATTGTGTCGGGGTGAAAGAGTTGCTGTTTGCTCCCGGAATTGCGATGCCATTTCTGAACCATTGGTACGTATCATAACTGTCATCTACTTCCAAAACCAATCCTGGAATACAATCACCAATCTGCTTAGCAATAAGCGGAATTGATGAGAATCCAGCGAAATATCCTCCATATCCAGAAGTACTATGTCCTCCATTAATTCCGGCGGTGACCGCTTTATTAGATTGTATGGCTATATTGCCGCTGATAGGCTGTATTGCATAGGTTACCCAATTGGTATTTCCTGTCAATGGAAACGGACCCTGTGCAGCAGTGGGAGTTATTGGTGCTCCTCCATTAACGGTATAAGTAACTGTAGCACCCGCTTCAGTTAAAATATTAAGCTTTACAACAGTACCACTAGGTACAACACTAGCTCCTCCGGTACCAGTTGGCATTTCACCCACTTTACCAATCTCATCAATTTTTCTTGGTAAAAAGCAGTTTAAAGGGGGGATATAATTAAAACCACAGGTGGCAGTGTCATTATTTACCGAAACCAGTTGGTACAAATAAACATTTTTTGAAGTATTGATGTACATGTTAGGGTGTGTACCACCTTGAACTATATAACTACTTCCAGAAATCCTATACCATTGACCAGCATTTAAAGTCGCTGCAGGAGTGGTAGATCCATTCAAATATATTGCAGTATTGTTTTCTGTAGCAATCACAATTCCTCCTTCTAGTTCATTCGCAGTACTTGATCTTGTTCTTACCATCGCAAATTCATTCCCTAATCTATCAAGGGGAACAGACTGATCTAAAATTATATCAGTCCCAGAAGTAGTTGTATTGCCGAAATTTCCTGTCACATTTCCGTTTGTAAGGGTGATTGGCTTAGTAGCAACGATTTTTGCTCCCATGAATGGTGCCGCGGGACCTATACCACCTGCAAAAATAAAAGATTGTCCTTTATTTAAAGTAAAAGTATGTGTATTGGTTGGTGGTGTTGCTCCAAAGAAAGTTATCGGAGTAATTGCACTCCAAGTTGCAGTAACTGTTGTATTATCTTCGGTTGCTAAAACTCCTGCAGTAAAATTGTCACTGGTACGAGTCGTAACAGATGGAGTGTTCGCAACAAAAAATTCTTTACCAATACCAGCTTTACCTTTGCTGGTTACCACTTCAGCATGTTGAGTTGAGTTTACCAATCGAAGGGTACAGTAAAAAGGTTTATCTGCCTTAATATATAATCCTTTATTAATTACCGTAAAAGCTTCTCCCGTAATTGTAGCTGCTATATTATTTGCAGGGACTACAAAAATCTGAGGATTTCCTTTGCTAATTGTTACCGTTCCCAATGCAATGTTGTTGCTGTATACCGTTGCCACGAAAGGTGTTACAGAGTCAGTAGAAAGATAAAGTGACTGTGCTGTAACAGCTGTGGTTGCATAGTATGGTGCAATCCAATGCTCTGTATCTCTTTGAGCAGAAACATTGATGCCTAAAATCGTTAAAAGAAAAATAAGTAGAAATTGTTTCATAAGCGTAGAATTAGGATTTTTACAAAAATAATAGAATATTCAATATGTTTTGTAATTATTTTAAGATTTATTAATGATATATGAAAAAACCACGGTTAATAACCGCGGTTTTTTCTGTATTTTAGAATTATTCTCTATTTTTCACTAAAATCCACCCTGTGTATTTGATTGGTGTTTTTTGTGCGTTTGGCTCTATCCAGTTGATATGATACCAATAAGTTCCTGTGAGAATTCCTTTGCCTGCAAACTTACCATCCCATTTGTAATTGTTTGATCTGTCGCCGGTGAACAATTTATTACCGTATCGATCGTATATTACGAATGTAAGATCGCCTTTGTAGGCTAATTCGCTGTAATCTAAGAAATCATTTACGTTGTCTCCGTTTGGTGTGATTGCATTTACCAGATTAGGAACTGTAATCTCCACAGAAACAGGGTCGCAATTAGCGGCATCTTTCACAAAAAATCTATGCTGACCTCTTGAAAGATTGGTAAATACATTAGAATTTTGCCAATTCGCAGGCGTGTCAACTGCATACTGATAAGGGGCATTGCCTCCCTGAACATTTACAGTCGCTGTACTGTTCGATATTTCGATTGAAGTAATTACAGGTTCGCCTACCTTCTTAACACTTACAAATTGTTTTATAAAACAACCATTGTTTTCAAGAATTACCCAATACTCACCCACAGCAACACCTGGTAGAGTCTGTGTAGTCGCACCGGTATTCCATTTATAAGACGTAAACCCTGCTCCTGCATCTAATGTGATTCTCTCGTCAATACATATGAATTTGTCTACCAATGTAGTTGATCTCTTGGGAGGAGTTACTTTAAGATTAATTTTAGCGATCGCATAACATCCATTTGAGTTATAAACTCTGGCATATACAGATCCGTCACCAGAAATATACAGCGTAGGATTCAAAATTTCATTGGTTCCGTTACTTGCATCTACGAAAGTTGGATAATACTTTTTCGTAATCGGAGTTTCAATGCTTATTACAGCAGACGTTAAATCAAATAAACCTTTTGTTTCATTATTTGGAAGAAAACATACCGTCAGAGTAGCGTCGTTCACTACCGGGGTAGGGAAGAATTCTAATGTAATTTTTGCAGTTCCAAAACAACCTTCAGAAGTTGTTACAAATACATATACTGACCCTGCTCCTGAGAAATAATTTGTAGGATTACTGATCTGATTGGTATTTGCAGTTAAGTCTGCTAACGTAGGATAGAATTTTTTAGTCGTTGGCACTGCATTGTCTGTAACGTTTGCTGTAGTTAAATCAAAAAATCCGTTTCCTGAATACTGACAAGCTTTTAGCGTTCTGTCTGTCAATACGAATGGGACTAAATTTAAGTTTAAAGTAACTTGTTCGCAATCTACAAACTCAGGTGCATTACCACAGAATTTGTAAACAATGATATCTTGTGTTCCTGGAGGAGAACCTGGATTTGGAATATATGTAATGACACCTGTTGATGGGTTTATTGTAGCTGTTCCCTGTGTTGGTTGTGTAATAATAGTAACAGAACCTGCTGTTGGAGCTTGTGTAGAGTTGGTAAAGGCTGGGGTGATTGCTTTGCTGCCACAGATGTATAAAGATTTAGTTGTCTGTTGCAGACAAGTGAATACCTTATAAATAGGTGTAGTTAAGGGTACGCAACTTCCAACTCCTACAATTACAGTATAATTACCTGCTATTGTCGGAGTGTATGTGTTAGATGTTGCACCAGGTATTGCTACACCATTTAGATTCCATTGATATGTTTCAAAGCTATCATCAACTTCCAAGATAATTCCTGGAATGCAGTCTCCTGTTTGTTTTGCAATAACCGGGATAGAAGAAAATCCTGCGAAGTAGCCTCCATATCCATAAACTCCACTTCCTCCAATAACACCAGCTGTAACGGCTTTGGTAGACTGAACGGTTACATTTCCAGTAACAGCAGGAATAGTGTATGATACCCAATTAGTTGTCCCTGTAACAGGAAATGGTCCTTGTGAAGTAGGAACTGGGTTGCTGTTTACAAGAACAGTAGCTCCGGTTTCAGTTAATATATTTAATTTCACATCAGGAGCAATTCCTGGCATTTCATTGATTTTACCAATTTCATCAATTTTTCTAGGTAAAAAACAGTTCAATGGGGGTACATAATTATATCCGAGAGTTGCACTGCTTGTAGCAACACCGGCAAGTAATTGATATACATAAACATTTTTGTTCGCTTTTATAAACATGTTGTAGTGACCACTTGCCAGCTGATTGATCCACATGTCGTCATTGATTCGATAATGCTGTCCTTCATTAATAGTAGCAGCAGGCGTTGCAGAGCCATTAATAAAAATTTGTGTGTTATTTTCTGTTGCAATAATTACTGCACCTTCCATTCCTTTTCCTATGTTTCCATTTCCTTTTACCAAAACGAATTCATCTCCAAGTCTGTTCACCGGAACTGATTGATCCATTACAATATCTGATCCATCAAAAGATCCAAGTGCAAACTGTCCATTCATATTACCGTTGGTAACTGAAACTGGTTTATCAGAAATAATTTTAGCTCCGATAAAGCCGGTATTATTTGCAGAGATATTTCCAACTCCTTCAATAATATAAGATTGTCCTTTATTTAGGGTAAATGTTAATGTTGCGGGTGTTGGTGTAGGTCCGCTAGAAAAAATTACTGTTGGGCTGTAACCAGAAACGGTTACGGTAGTATTATCTTCAGTAGCCATAATGCCAGTTGTGAAATTATACAAACTGCTACTCTCTGTGATAGGCGCATAGGCTGCATAGAATTTTGTTCCTATACCTGCTTTTCCTTTTGAAGTAATGATTTCTGCATGGCTTGTTACTGAAAATCTTAGGGTAACATAGTACGGCTTAATACCTTTCATGTATAAGCCCTTAGGTGTGGAAGTGAAACAATCCGCAGATGATGTCGTAATAATCAGTGACCTGTTTGTAATTGCAAACGTTTGAGGACTTCCTTTACTTATAGTGACAGTTCCAATTACAACATTGTTATTATAAATCTCAACGGGAAATGGCGTTACAGAGTCTGTGGAGAAGTATAATACTTGTTGACCACTTGATGAATATCTATCCATCATTGGTGCAATCCAATGCTCTGTGTCTCTCTGTGCAGATAGAGAGCTGAATGTCATCAAAAGTAAAACTAAACTGAGTAGAAATCTTTTCATAAGATATGGAATTAGGATTTCTACAAAATTAATATATTATTTAATATATTGTTAATAAATGCTAAAGAAAATATAAAAATTATTCTCGATTCTTAATTAATAACCATCCAGAATGCGAAACTGGTAATTTTGTGTCGGGTTCTATCCATTTCAAAATGTACCAATAAGTCCCTGTTGACAGAGGTCTTCCACCAGATTTTCCGTCCCAGATATAATTTTTATCTGAAGATTTATAAACCGGTGCACCATATCTGTCTACCACTTCAATGCTTACATTTTGTTTTAATCTAAGCTCAGAATAGTTCAAAACATCATTATGGCCATCTCCATTTGGTGTTATTGTATTTACAAGATTGAGAATGATAAACTCTTTGGTTATGGGCTGACATCCGTTTGCACCCAAAACATACACCTTGTAAGTTCCTCTCGTCAAACCGTAAAAAATGTTTGAAGATTGATAATCAATTCCATTTAGTGAATATTGATAAGGGGAAACTCCGCCAGATACATTAACTGTGGCATTAGATCCGGTTACTTGTATGCTTGTGATGGTGGGTGATTGTGCAGTAGTCACATTTACAGTTTGTCTATAAATACAACCGTTAAATGTTAAATCAACAAAATAAGTACCTACACCTGCAGTGATAAAGGAGGTTGTCTCGCCCGTACTCCATAAATAAGATGTAAAGCCATCTCCAGCGTTTAAAATTGCTTTTCGGTCTGAGCATATGATCTGATCTTTTAGTGTTTCAGATTTTTTTCCGGATTTTAATGTGATGGTGATTGTTCCTGTGTTTGGACAGGCATTAGCAGTTGTGAATCTGATATAATAAGTTCCGACTCCTGTGATTGTTTGTTGAGCTGCAACGCCATTTGTTCCCGCTTGGGCATTAGCTAATGTCGAATGGAATGTCAAACTCACTGAGGGATCTGTTGTGAATTGATTTTTAAAATCATTAAGGTTCATATTTTCAGAACCATTAAGGTCATTGTCGCAAATCTGTGTATTTACGGTGTTTGTCAGTAAAGTTATTCTGTTGCCAATTGAAAAATTCATTTGTCCGAAAGCCGAAGAACAGTCGTTTGTTCCATCAACTCTTACATAGACTGTAGCGCTGGTTGTGTATGTCCAGTTTAAAGGTAATGTATTGTTATTTCCTGCGGTTGCGTCAGTTTGATTTAAATAATATCTTACTGTGAAACTACCAGAATTTATTACAATTTGTGGAGTAATATTTGCAAAATTAACATTAATAATTCCATCAAAATTATCATCGCAAAGTGCTGCATTATAATTTCCTGTATTGACATTTGGAAGTGGGTTCGATACCAATGAAATCTGAGCTGTTTTCGTACAACCGAATGGTGAAGTGATTTTCACATATACTACAGAAGTTCCAGAATTATAAGCTGAAGGCGTAGTAATAAGTGTGGTCAAAGCAGCATTAGAATAGTATAGAAGTGTAGCGCCTGCTGTAGAAGATACGTTTGCTGTTGTAAGGTTGAAAGTTGTAGTGCCTGTATTATTTGCGCAACCACTGAGTGTTGCATTAGTAGATGTTATAATATCTAAACTTAATGTGATTTTTGCAATATTTGGGCAAGAATTTGGTTTTTGAAATCTTATATAAAGTATTTTTGTAGGGGCAATAGTTTGTAAAACATTTACGGCATTTGCGCCATTTTGTGCATCTGCTAATGTATTGTGGTACGTAACTGATACCGTATTATCTGTGGTGAAATTATTTTTATAAACATCTAAATTTACCGTTTCCGTTCCGTCAGAATTATCATCACAAATCAAGGTCGTGTAATCTGTTGTTAGCAATGGAAGTTTATTTCCTATTGTAAAATTTATTTGTCCAAAAACCGGCGGACAGCCATTTGTAGATTCTACTCTAATATAAACGGTTGTATTCGCTGAATATGTCCAGTTTGTAGGTAATGTATTGTTGTTTCCTGCAGTAGCGTCAGCTTGATTTAAATAATATTTTACAGTGAAATTTGCTGAGTTGGATACAATTTGAGGCGTTACCGTTGTAAAGTTTACATTAATAATTCCATCAAAATTATCATCACAAAGATTTGCATTGTAATTGGCTGTGTTGATATTTGCAGCAGGATTTACCGTCAAAGTGATTTGTGCAACTTTTGAACATCCATTTGCTGAAGTTACATTGGCATACACAATACCAGAATTAGAAATATATGCTGAAGGATTTCCAATGATTGTAGTTAATAAAGCATCTGTATAATAAGTTACGGTTGTTCCGGCATCTGGTGTCACAACTGCTGTTGTTAAATTAAATATTCCGGAATTTCCATTGGCGCTACAAGTTGTTAAGGTCACATTGTTAGCCTGAAGAACGTCAATGTTGATGATCACTTTAAAATATTCAAAACTCGCAGGATTTCCATTTCCTTGAATATAATAGGTGAATGTATCAGTTGTGTCAAGTGTTAATCCTAGATTTGGTGTGTAAGTGATTTGCCCGGTTGTAGGATTTACAACAGCCGTTCCTGATGTAGGAGGCGCAATGATTGCAGTTTGATTCGGTACAATCACTTGCGTAGAATTAGTAAAAGCAGGAGTAATTACTTTGGTGTTACAAGATCCGATATTATAAGTCGTTGTAGATATTGGAGGACAAAGTGTGTAATCGTATTCGGATGTCAATTTTGTTTCGCAGTTGTTTTTACTAACCATACAAGTGTAGACTCCGGTACCATATAATTCAGGATTTATAGAAAAAGTAGTAGCACCCGGGATGATGCTCCCATTCAGATACCATTGGTAGCTGTCATAATTGTTGTCAACCTGAAGCAGTACCCCAAGGTAGCAGTCTCCAGTTTTTGTAATGGCGGGTACAGATGAAAATCCTGCAAAATAACCTCCGTATCCCACAGCATTGTCTCCGGCAGCAATTCCTGCAGTTAAAGCTTTGGTAGAATTCACGGTGATATTTCCTGTCACATTAGGAATCGAGTAGGTGACCCAATTTGGGTTTCCCATCACAGGATAAGGTCCGTTTGCTGTGTTGATATTGTTACCGTTGAAAGTAACAGCAGCACCGGTTTGGGTGATGATATTTAATTTTGTACTAAATGAATCTGATCCAATTTTATTAATAAAACCTATTTCTTCAATTTTATTAGGCATAAAGCAGCTTAATGGCGGGATAAAATTCATACCTCCTGTTGCATAGACGGTATTTCCCGATGCGCCAGCAAGCAATTGGTATACGTAAACATTGTTATTCGAAGAAATACTCATATTAAAGTTATTATTCCCCTGATGAACATAATATGTGCCTTGCACAAGATAATAATCTCCTTCATTCAAGGTAACATTGGCAAGAAGATTTCCGTTGACTGTAAGTTTGGTGTTGTTTGCCGTTGCGATAACCAATGCTGCTTCCATTCCTGAATTGGAAGGGCCATTTCCTTTTACCATGACAAAATCTTTACCCAATCTTTCGACAGGGACAGCCTGATCCATTAAAACATCTACGTTGCTGTTATTCTGAGTGGTATAAATACTGTTAAAATTTCCGTTGGTTACAGAAATAGGCTTGCTGGCGACAATTTTCGCTCCTACCAAACCGGATAAATTATTCGTAGAAAGATCACTTTGAGCTTCTATAATATATGATTTACCCTTATTTAGGGTGAAAGTTCTTGTTGGAGCTGAAATTCCGTCAGAAAAAACAACATTAGGATTGTAGCCGGATAAAGTAACGGTTGTATTGTCTTCTGTTGCAGTAACTCCAATCGTGGAATTGACATAAGGTTTCGCCGTAGTGTTGGGAGCCATACCCACAAAAAAGTTTTTGCCGATACCTGCTAATCCTTTTGAAGTAATAATTTCTGCTTGGTTAGGAACAGAAAACCTAAAGTTGGCGAAGAATTTTTTGCTTCCTTTCACACTCAGTCCCATCGAGTTTGAAACAAAAAGATTTGAGGGTGCTGATGAAATCATGAAATTATTAGGAATCGTCAATTGTACAGGATTATTTTTACTTACCTGTACAGTTGTAAAAAGGGTATTGTTATTAAATACCTGAACTGAAAACGGGGTCGTTTGATCAGTAGATAAATATAAATAACCTTTTGCGGTTCCCTGCAATGAACTGGCAGACATAGGTGCAAACCAATGCTCAGTATCCAATTGCGCATTTACCAATAGAGAGAGAAATATACAAAGACTTAATAAAAATTTTTTCATGCCGATTCTTAAAGGGCGACAAATTTAATTATTAATAATCAAAATATTACGTATTTTTTTAACATATTTTTGTGAAAACAGGATAGTGTTGAATATTTAAAATAAACTTCATAATTAATTAATATCCATAATTTGGTTTGCATAAAAAATCCCGGTAAAAAAATTTCACCGGGATTATATATTTGTTTGGAAAGATTGATTAAGCTAAGCTTACTCTTACAAATCCTGTAACTTTCAAGTCAGCGTTTACAGATTTTACGTAATCAGCAACAGAAATAGAACTGTCTTTGATGAAATCTTGGTGTACCAAAGTGTTGTCTTTGTAGAATCTCTGCATTTTACCTTTCAAGATATTTTCGATAATGTTTGCAGGCTTACCTTCTTCTGTAAGTTTGTGTCTTTCGATTTCCAATTCTTTATCGATTGTTTCTTGAGAAACTTTAGTTTCGTCAAGAGCGATAGGGTTCATTGCAGCAGCTTGCATAGAAACAGCTTTAGCAGCTTCGTCAGCACCGTCTACTTTTGCAGAAAGTGAAGTGATTGCAGCGATTTTGTTTCCAGCGTGGATGTAAGCTCCCAAGAAAGATCCTGTAATTCTTTCGAATGCACCGATCTCGATTTTCTCACCGATAACTCCAGTTTGCTCGATTAATTTCTCAGCAACAGTCATTCCGTGGAAATCTGTAGCCAATAATTCTTCTTTAGTAGCAGCGAAAATAGCCATTTCAGCGATTTCGTAAGCTAGCTCGATAAATGCTTCGTTTTTAGCAACAAAGTCAGTCTCACAGTTTAAAGAGATAACAGTACCTAAAGTGTTATCTTCGTTTACTCTAGCGATCACTGCACCTTCAGAAGAATCTCTGTCAGCTCTGTTAGCAGCAACTTTTTGTCCTTTTTTTCTAAGGATATCTACTGCTTTTTCGAAGTCTCCTTCTGCTTCAACTAAAGCTTTCTTGCAGTCCATCATACCTGCACCTGTTTGGTTTCTCAATTTTGCTACGTCTGCAGCAGCTGGTGAATAAGACATAATATTTATTATTTTTTTATTTAAAATTATGATTAACTTTAATAGTTTATTATAAAGATGTGCAAAGATAATGATTTTAATGATAAACTAAAAAATGACTTTTCACGTTATAGTATTATTTAATAAATTTTTAAAGGTTTTTACTCAATGAGAAAATTATTTCTGATCTTATTCCTCTCCATATTCTGTCTTGGCTTCTCTCAAAAGAAGAAAAAAGGCAAAGCAAAAGTAGTCGCCGAGAAAGAAACGGTCATTATTTATACAGAAACAGAAGCTGAAACTTCTAACGAACCCAGAATTATCGCAGGTTTTCTAAAACAAAATCCCGGTCATGCAAGGACTGATTTTTTTAAGAAAAGATTGATTACCATCATCATGGCTGACAATTCACCGGAAGCAAAACCTACCATAAAACCAATCAGTAAAGATAAAATTGAAAATATTGTAAACAATAGTGAACTTAATAAAGGGAAAAATTTAGGTTCAAATGTGAAAAACACTTCTACACCAGAAAGAAATGTGACCTATGCAAGTGTAGGAGGTGCAAGTAAAAAAGCAGAACCAAGCGATAAAGCGAAAAAAACGGCATCAATGCTGACTCATCTTTTTAATAATGATCCGAGTGATAAAGAAGCTTACATCAATATCAAAAACAGATCAAACTGCAGACTGATTGTAAAAATAAGCGGAAAAAAATATTACAATCTCGACGTTCCCGCAAAAGGGCAGAACTTCGTATTGATTGAAAAAGGAGATTATGTTTTGACAACAATGGTCTGCGATGCCAAATATTCTTCACTGAAAAAGATTACAAAAGATATTGAGATACAGCTGGATGTTGCTGATTAGTATTCATTTTAAATCAAAATAAAAAAGGTAGCTTAGAAATTCTAAGCTACCTTTTTTATTTTTATCCTTTAAATTGCCCCATTGCAATAAATTTATCTTGTCTTTGGGTTTCCAGTTCTTTGCCTGTGAATTTTGAGAACGCTTTGATGTTTTGCAAAATCGAAGTCTTTAAATTCAAGTAAGTAGTTTCAGGATCGTAATGAGCTCCTCCAAGAGGTTCTTCAATGATTCCATCGATGAATTTTTCTCTTAAAGCATCTTTTGGAGTCAGATTCAATGCATTTGCTGCATCTTCTTTGTGATCCCAGTTTCTCCATAAGATTGAAGAACAGCTTTCCGGTGCAATTACGGTGTACCAAGTGTTTTCCAACATGTAAACTTTGTTACCAACACCAATTCCTAAAGCTCCGCCGCTTGCTCCTTCGCCGATAATGTAAGTGAAAATAGGAGTTTTAAGCATCGTCATTTCAAAAATATTTCTTGCAATAGCTTCACCCTGACCTCTTTCTTCAGCTTCTAATCCAGGATAAGCTCCCGGTGTATCCACTAAAGTGATCACAGGGATTTTGAACTTTTCAGCTAATTTCATTAGTCTTAAAGCTTTTCTGTATCCTTCAGGATTCGGCATTCCGAATCTTCTGTGTTGCCTTTCTTTGGTGGTTCTCCCTTTTTGAGTACCGATGATCATCACTCTTTGACCGTCTAAAGTCGCCAAACCTCCGATCATCGCAGGATCATCTGCAAAGTTTCTGTCACCGTGAAGTTCTAAGAAACTTCCTTTGTCTACCATACCTTTGATATAGTCGATTGTATAAGGGCGATCCGGATGACGCGATAACTGTACTCTCTGCCAAGGCGTAAGATTTCCATAGATCTGTTTTTTGGTATCTATAATCTTATCCTCGATCTGACTGCATGCTAATTTTACATCAACACCACTTTCTTCTCCTACCAATGAACAGGTTTGATACTGATCCATCAGTTCTTTTATAGGAAGTTCGAAACTTAAATATTCCATTCTTGAAGTAAATTAAATCTTTCAAATGTATGAAAAATTATGAAATTTTATTTAAAATTATTTATAGCATTGCTTATTCTGGCGATACTTTCTTCTTTACCAACGAGTTCCACGATATCCGGAACGTCTGGGCCTTTTAATTCTCCGACCAAAGCTAAACGTAGCGGCATCATTACTTTTCCCATTCCTACACCTTTGTTTTCTGCAAAATCGTGTAAGTTTTGCTTAATATTTTCTGAAGTGAATGCTTCGACTTCGCTCAGCATGACAGAGAATTCAGTCAAAAGATTTGACGTTTCGTCGTTCCAAGCTTTCTTAGATGCTTTTTCGTCGTAAGACGTTGGAGCTTCAAAAAAGAATTTTCCGTTTTCGTAAATGTCTTTCGGGAACGTTGCTCTTTCTTTCATCAGATTGATGATTTTCAATAGCTTTTCGTCTCCGATATTTAAATTTAAATCTGAATTTTTAAGTATTTCTAATAATTCCTCATCTGATTTTAATTGAATATATTGATGATTAAACCATTCAGCTTTTTCTTTATTGAATCTTGCTCCGGCCTTGTGAACTTTATTTAAGTCAAATTCTTTTACCATTTCATCCAAAGACAAAATTTCTTTATCATCAGCAGGTGACCAACCTAAAAGTGCCACCATATTGATAAAAGCTTCAGGAAGATAACCTTCTTCACGGTATCCTTTAGAAATATTTCCGGTTTCGGCATCTTTAAAATTTAAAGGAAATACAGGAAATCCGAATTTATCGCCGTCTCTTTTGCTTAATTTTCCTTTACCTTCAGGTTTTAAAATCAAAGAAAGGTGGGCGAATTCCGGAGCTTCCCAACCCATTGCTTCATATAATAAAATATGCAATCCTAAAGATGGTAGCCATTCTTCACCACGGATGACGTGTGTAATTTCCATTTCGTGATCATCGATGATGTTGGC
Source organism: Chryseobacterium aahli (assembly GCF_022699665.1). Classification (GTDB taxonomy): domain Bacteria; phylum Bacteroidota; class Bacteroidia; order Flavobacteriales; family Weeksellaceae; genus Chryseobacterium; species Chryseobacterium aahli. Next base: position 45,346 of record NZ_JALDNB010000008.1, read on the forward strand.
GAAATGATATGTTGGCATTCCGTCGTTTTTTACTAAAACTTTATCATCTAAAGTATTGGTATTCACTGCTGTGTTTCCACGGATAATATCTACTAAGCCAAGCGTTCTGTCAATCGGCATTTTGAATCTTACCACGTAAGGCGTCTTTTCGTCCAGCAATTTTTTAACTTCCTCTTCAGAAAGTGCAAGGCTGTTTTTTAAGCGGTTTCTTGAAACATTATTGTAAGAGAAAACATCACCTTTAGCTTCAAATTCAGCACGGATGGTATCCAATTCTTCAGCAGTGTCAAAAGCGATGTAAGCGTAATCTGTTTTTAAGATTTGCTCGGTGTATCTGTCATAGATATCTCTTCTTTCGGATTGTCTGTAAGGAGCAAATTTTCCGCCTTTTTTAGGGCTTTCGTCGGGGATGATTCCGCACCATTCAAGAGCTTCCTCGATATAATCTTCTGCACCTTCTACATATCTTGCAGTATCGGTGTCTTCTATTCTCAATACAAATTCTCCGCCCTGATTTTTAGCAAAAAGATAATCATACAACGCAGTTCTTACACCTCCCAAATGCAACGGTCCCGTAGGGCTTGGTGCAAAACGGACTCTTACTTTCCCCATTTTTAAATAAAATTTTGGTGCAAATTTACGAAAAATGGATAGATTAGCGTATTTTTGATTCATATTATATATCATGACAAGGGTTACAAAAAAAAATAAATTATCCTTTTATATTCAGGGGTTTACAAGGGGGCTACTTCCCGTAAAGTCATTAGAAAAGAAAGTCAGTAAACTGTACAGTGTACTTTCTAAAGAAGAAGTGAATAATGTTGAAAGAAGAGTAGATTATTATAATAAAATACATTCCCAAACAGAGGTTGCCCATCAAGGTACATGCATTAAAGATTTGCTTAAGCCCAAAACTCCCAAAGCATATTATTTTGACACCTATGAATATGCAAGATATTTTCCTGAAAATCATTTGATTGATTTTGCATTTGGTGACGTCAATACCATTTTGAATCTTCCGATGATTACAAAAAGCCGTCCCATTAACGGAAATAACGAAAATAATATCTTATTGAATTTAGATAAAGCCAGACATTTTGTTTCTGTAAATGATTCTTTAAACTATTCTCAGAAAAAAGATAAAATGATTGGCAGGGCAGCAGTTTTCCAAGAGCACAGAATTAAATTTTATGAAAATTACTACAACAGTACATTGTGTGATCTTGGGCAAGTAAATAAAAACGGAGGTAATCCTGATTGGATAAAACCAAAAATCAGTATTGCAGAACATCTTAAAAATAAATTTATACTGAGTCTTGAGGGTAATGATGTAGCCACAAATTTGAAATGGATCATGTCTTCAAATTCTATCGCTGTATCCCCACCATTAAAGATGGAAACCTGGTATATGGAAGGCACTTTGAAACCGGACGAGCATTTTATAGGAATCAATGAAGATTATAAAAATCTCGAAGAAAAGCTGCAATATTATATTGATCATGAAGCTGAAGCCAAAGACATTATAAACAATGCTAAAGAATACAGAGCTCAGTTTAACAACAAAAATGTGGAAAATTTAATTTCGATTTTGGTTTTACAAAAGTATTTTAATTACATTCGCTAAAAAAATCATGCTATGTTGGAAATAGGGGAAAGACCTTGGGGTAAATATTACGTTTTGGCAGACGAGCCACACTATAAATTAAAGAGAATTGAAGTGAATCCCGGCCAAAAACTATCTTATCAATATCATCATAAAAGACAAGAACAATGGACGGTCATTGAAGGTGATGCAACGGTAGTTTTAGATGAAAAAGAAATAAAATTGGGTTACGGCGAAAGCATTTTCATTCCATTGGGCTCTAAACATAGAATGATGAACCTTTCTGATCAACCTGTCGTGTTCATTGAAGTACAGACAGGAACTTATTTTGGTGAAGATGACATTGTAAGAATTGAAGATATATATGACAGAGAGTAAAATTGCATTTTACACTTTTTAGAATAACAAAAATCTAATCATGATTTTTCAAAATAAAAAAACATAATTCGAATGTGAATTATGTTTTTTTATGGGTGAATTTATATTGAGCCATAAATTTCCTGATATTTTTTTTTCTTAAAAAATTTATAGATCAATTTTTTATACCAAACATTATAGTATTTTCTCTTGTACTTATTTCTTTCACTGACGATATTGGTGAGAGAATTAAAGTCTAATCCGTTTTTCTCATACAAAGCATAATGCTTTTGATAGATAATAAATTTGTAATCGGCAACTACAAAATGATTGTTTGCCCATGTATTGGTCAATGAATTTTTTTGGTTTCTGATTCTGTAATTAAAAAGAAATTCCTCTATTCGGGCAACTTTATTTCCTTTTTCAATAATAGACATCCACAAATCCCAATCTTCAAAAAACGTGAGGCGTTCATCAAAACCTCCGGACTTTATAAAATCTTCTTTATAAAATAGAGTGGAAATCGGGATGCAATTACAAAGCAGAAAATTATTTAAATTAAATTCAGGCAGATACCATTCTCCGGTTTTTTCTTCAAAATAATTTCCTTTTGTGTAGCACAATCTTACTTCTGGTTGGTTTTTTAAAATATTGAGTGTTTTTTCTACAAAAGTTGGCTCTATCGTATCATCACAATCTAAAAACAGAATATATTTTCCGGATGCCAATTCTACACCTTTGTTTCTGGCAACAGAAGGTCCTTGATTTTGTTGTAAATGAAGTTTAAGCGATGGGTATTTGTCTTTCTGGAGCTCTTCTAAAAAAGTATGTGGTGAACCATCATTCACAACAATAACTTCTATATTTTTATACGATTGATTATATACGCTTACAAGGCATTCTTCAATATAGTCCTGCCCGTTATAATATGGGATAATGATTGAAACCAATTCACTCATAATTTGGTTAATTTGTTTGTTAAGCCATCAAAAATACCTTTTACGACATTACGTGAAAAAGATAAGTTATCTTTAAATTTTCCTTTTGATGAAAATAGTTTTTTTCTTGCAAAAATCATTCTTTCTCTAAGAACAAAAAATAAGTTCCCGGAATATTTTTTAGTCAGCCATATTCTGTTTCTCGTCATATAATATTCATAAACTTTACCTCTTGAGCTGTCAGATTGATATGCGTGCACGTCGGTGTCAATGGCTATTTTCCATTTAGATTTATTTTTTATTCTGTAGCACCATTCAGATTCTTCATAATACATAAATAATTCTTCTATCATAAAACCAAGCTCCTCCAAAACCTCTTTTCTAAACATCATGCAGCTTCCGTTCACGTAATCAATGTTATAATTGAGTCCTTCAATTTTAACTTCATCAATATTTTTATTAAAGTGAACGTGATTTCCTTCAAAACCTTTTTTAGGAAACAGAAGTCCTCCATCTGAGAAAATTTTTGAAGGTTCTTCGGCATACAATAATCTTGGACCGACAACGCCCAAATCAGGATTGTCTTCTAAGGTTTTGTATAAATCATCTATGTCTTTAGTTTTAATATGAATGTCAGGATTAAGCAATAAAAGTGTTGTTTTCCCTAAACTTATTGCTTTTTTGAGACCCCAATTATTAGCGTGAGCATATCCCAAATTGCTGCCCATTTGATGGAAAAATACATCTTTTTCATCACAAAATTCAGATAAAGCATTACCGTCATCAGAATTATTATCCAAAATGATTAATCCATCCTTAATTTTGGCATCATTACTGAATTCGATAATCTGTCTTGTTACGTCACTATAAGAATTATAGTTTAAAATTATAATTGCTAAATCTTTCATATATCGCTGCAAATATCCATATTTGTAGACCTAAAAGTAAAGAAAATTAAAATAAATTTCATGAAAAAGAAAGTATTGTATTTTATGCCAGATAACCCAATGTCTGGAAACGCAGGAAATACGACAAGACTTAATCAGTTGCTTTCTTATTTTAATACATTCGAGAATACAGATATTACTTTTGTTTCTTTAAAAGACTGGGGGCTGTGGGAAGATTCTGAAAAAGATCTTTTTGCTCAGAAATATCCACATATTAAGCTGATTCTTTTAGATAAAAAGTATAAAAAAAGTTTTTTTAAATATTTCTTTCTATATAAACTTCCCTATTTTTTTAAACAAAATCCGGTGGATATGACAAGCTGGATTTTGAGAAAAGAATTTGCAGAGATTGCAAATAAAGATCAATATGACCACATCATTGTTAGTTATGCAACATGGGGTAAAGTAATTGATGATGTGAAAATCAAAACAAATTTCATCGTAGATACGCATGATTTTATAACAGCTCAAAATCGGAAGAAAATCAAAAAAATTGGAAAAATATTTCAGGGCGAAATGGATATTCTTAGAAAATTTGACGAAATATGGACCTATTCTGTAGAAGAAGAATATATTTTCGGACAGTTTACCAATAAAAAAGTGAAATATCTTCCTATTCCTTTTCCGCAAAAAGATTTGCTGCCTCTGAAATCTACTTACAAATATGATGTAGTGTATGTGGCAAGTAACAATCCTCATAATACAACGAGTATTCACTGGTTTTTAGATCATGTTTTATCATTTATAAAACCGGATATTCAAATTCATATCATTGGAAAAATAGGGAAAGAAATTAAAAAAGAATATCCTAACGTGAAAATCTATGGCATGGTAAATGATTTAAACGAATTCTATGATCATGCAAGAATTACAATTTGTCCTATGTTAAGCGGTACCGGTGTCAAAATAAAAGTTTTAGAATCACTGTCGAATAATCTGCCTGTTGTTACCAATACAAGAGGTGTAGATGGTCTTTCACAAAAAAATGATAATGGATGTTTGGTTACAGAAGATGCCGAAAAATTTGCTGAATACATAAATCTTTTAATTTCAAATGATGAATTTTATGATAAGCAGAGACATAAAGCACATGAGTTTATCAAGAATGATCACAATATAGAAAAAGAAATTTCTTTCTTTAAAAACAAATTTTCATAATTATTTTCCGTTATACAGATATGGCAAAGATTTTAATTGACCTTGAGCGTCTTAGGTATCCCAATTCCGGAATCGCAAATGTTTTCAAAAATCTTACTAAAGGTTTACAGAAAAATAATACAGAATTTGAAATATCTTATTTTGGTAACCGAGAGCAACTAAGTGCTTACGAACCTTGTTTAAGATCTATCTTCTGGAATAAGACTCATAAGTTTTTTGAACGTTTCAGTGGGCAATTTGATTTGATTCATGTAAGTCATCAGCTGTCGTCTTATTTTCATAGAAACTATAAGGATGCGCTTAAAATAGTCACTCTGCATGACCTGAATTTCCTGCATGAAAATCTAAGCGATTCTAAAAGGAGAAAAATGCTGGGTAAGGTGAGAAGCAACTTAAAAAATGCCGATTATGTAGTTTGCATTTCCGAATACGCCAAACAAGATTTACTTAAAAACAAAAATCTTTTTAACTTTAATAAGCTTAAGGATGTTGTGGTTATTCACAATGGTATTCAGCTTCCGGAAGATAAAAAATATGATTTAGGAAAATATCAGGATTTTCAAACAAAAAAATATATTCTGAATATTGGTGTTTTATTTGATAAAAAAAATCAATTAAGCCTTATCGAAATGCTTCCTTACATTGAAGAAGATTTGGTTTTAATTGCTTCAGATGAAAAACTACCTTATGCTGATGTTGTAAGAAAAAGAATTAAAGATTTAAATCTATCTAATAGAGTTCACTTTCTTAAAAATATTTCTGAGGAAGAAAAATATGCTCTTATACAAAACTGCGAGGCAATGTGTCATCCATCTATTGCAGAAGGTTTCGGGATTCCGCCAATTGAGGCAATGGCGTTTGGTAAGCCTGTTTTCCTTTCAAAATATACAAGTCTACCCGAGATAGGCGGGGATGCCGCATTTTACTTTGATAATTTTGATGCTCATTCCATGGCTCATCTTTTCAATGAGAAAATGAATTTTTATCATCAAAATAAAGAACAAATAAGTTTGGAAATAAAAAATTGGACAAAACAATATAGCTATACTGTTATGTCCAATAATTATCTTGATTTTTATAAGAAAATTCTAAGTGAAAATTCTTAATATTCTAAAACTGTTTTTTCAATAATTTTCACACAATCCAACAATTGCTCTTCTGTAATCACCAATGGTGGAGCTAGTCTTATAATGTTTCCGTGGGTTGGTTTCGCCAATAATCCGTTTTCTTTTAATTTTAAACAAAGATTCCAAGCAGTTGAACTCTCTGGTGTATCGTTGATTAAAATGGCATTTAGTAATCCTTTTCCTCTTACTTTGGTAATTAGATCGGATTTCTCAATCACTTTTTCAATTTCAGATCTGAATAATTGACCCAGCTCTTCCGCTCTTTCTGAAAGTTTCTCGTCCTCTACAACATCTAAAGCGGCAATGGCAACTGCGCAAGCGATGGGGTTTCCTCCGAAAGTTGAACCGTGCTGTCCCGGTTTGATAACATTCATGATTTCATCATTCGCCAAAACAGCAGAAACAGGATACATTCCTCCCGAAAGGGCTTTTCCTAAAATTAAAATATCGGGTTGTACATTTTCGTGATGACAAGCAATTAAACGACCTGTTCTTGCAATTCCGGTTTGAACTTCATCTGCAATGAAAAGAACGTTGTGCTTTTTACATAGTTCAGAAGCATCTTTCAAGAAGTTTTCGTCCGGAACGTAAACTCCAGCTTCCCCTTGAATTGGCTCCACTAAAAATGCTGCAATATTTGATGCATCATTTTTCAGAACTTCTTCTAAAGCTGCAAGGTCATTGTACGGAATTTTTACGAATCCCGGTGTGAAAGGACCGTAGTTTTTATTTGCATCAGGATCATTTGAGAAAGAAACGATTGTAGTTGTTCTTCCGTGGAAATTATTTTCACAAACAACAATTTTTGCTGCATTTTCAGCAATTCCTTTTACTTCATAGCTCCATTTTCTGGCTAATTTCACTGCCGTTTCCACCGCTTCAGCTCCGGAATTCATCGGTAAAACTTTATCAAAACCGAATAGGGTAGTGATTTTTTTCTCGTATTCTCCTAAACTTGAATTGTAAAATGCTCTTGACGTTAACGCTAATTTCTTAGCCTGATCAACTAAAGCTTTCACGATTTTCGGATGTGAATGTCCTTGGTTTACAGCTGAATAAGCTGAAAGGAAATCGTAATATTTTTTACCTTCAACGTCCCAAACAAATACGCCTTCACCTTTATCTAAAACCACAGGAAGCGGATGGTAGTTGTGTGCGCCATGTTTTTCTTCGAGCTCGATGAAGTATTGTGAGTTTTTTGTTTGTTCTGCTGTTGACATATATTTGATTTTGTACAAAATTAAGGATAATAAACCAGATGGCTCAACAGAATAATGATGCTGAGTATTGGATGTATTCAAGTATGTTTTGATGATATGAAATAATCTATCAGAAAATATTAGCCAAAGTCATTATGAGATGTAGTTTTTATATCTTTTGGAATATTGAATTTAAATATAGAATAAAAAAACCGTCTCAAAATTGAGACGGTTTAAATTTATATCAAATAATCTTAGTGATTATCATATTTCTTATCCATTACAAAACTCTCCATGAATTTTGTCGTGTAGTTTCCGGAAAGATAAGCTTCGTCTTCCATCAACTGTCTGTGGAAAGGAATAGTTGTTTTCACGCCTTCAATATAGAATTCTTCCAAAGCACGTTTCATTTTTGCAATTGCTTCTTCACGGGTTTGTGCTGTCGTGATTAGTTTTGCAATCATTGAATCGTAGTTAGACGGAATGGTGTAACCTGAATAAACGTGAGTGTCAACTCTGATTCCGTGTCCACCAGGAATGTTTAATCCTGTGATTTTTCCTGGAGATGGTCTGAAATCAGCGTAAGGATCTTCCGCATTGATTCTGCATTCGATTGAATGCAACTTAGGATAGTGGTTGATTCCTGAAATAGGAGTTCCCGCTGCCAAAAGAATTTGCTCTCTGATTAAGTCATAATCAATAACCTGCTCAGTAATTGGGTGCTCTACCTGAATTCTTGTATTCATTTCCATGAAATAGAAATTTCTGTGCTTGTCAACAAGGAATTCGATGGTTCCTACACCTTCATAACCGATGAATTCTGCTGCTTTCACTGCTGCTTCACCCATTTTCTCACGAAGCTCGTCAGTCATGAATGGAGAAGGAGTTTCTTCAGTTAATTTCTGGTTTCTTCTCTGTACAGAACAGTCTCTTTCAGAAAGGTGACAAGCTTTACCAAATTGGTCACCTGCAACCTGAATCTCGATATGTCTTGGCTCTTCAATCAGTTTTTCCATGTACATACCTCCGTTTCCGAATGCAGCCACAGCTTCCTGAATTGCAGATTCCCAGTGTTCTTTAAGGTCTTCAGCTTTCCAAACAGCTCTCATTCCTTTACCACCACCACCGGCAGTAGCTTTAATCATGACAGGATAACCTGTTTCTTCAGCAGTTTTTACGGCGTGCTCATAAGATTCAATTAAACCTTCAGAACCTGGTACACAAGGTACATTTGCCGCTTTCATGGTTGCTTTAGCATTTGCTTTGTCTCCCATTCTCTCGATTTGCTCGGGACTGGCACCAATAAATTTGATACCGTTTTTCTGACAGATTCTTGAGAAATTAGAATTTTCTGATAAGAAACCATATCCCGGATGAATTGCATCTGCATTGGTAATCTCAGCAGCAGCAATAATGTTAGGGATTTTTAGGTAAGAGTCTTTACTCATTGCTGGACCAATACAAACTGCCTCGTCAGCAAATCTTACGTGAAGACTGTCTTTGTCGGCAGTAGAGTATACCGCAACGGTTTTGATTCCCATTTCTTTACAAGTACGTAAAATACGCATTGCAATTTCGCCACGATTGGCAATTAATATTTTTTTGAACATCTTTTTCAATTTGAAAATTAGATAATTTGAAAATTAGATAATGTTATTTTAATGTAGAATTTAATCTAACATCTAATGTCTAACATCTAACTTCTACTTAAGATGGATCTACTAAGAATAATGGTTGATCATATTCTACTGGTGTAGCGTCGTCAACTAAAATTTTAACGATTTTACCGCTTACTTCAGACTCGATTTGGTTGAATAACTTCATTGCTTCGATTACACAAACTACTTTTCCGTTTGATACTTCATCACCTACATTTACAAAAACGTCTTTATCTGGAGATGGTTTTCTGTAGAAAGTTCCGATCATTGGAGATTTAATTGTTACATATTTACTATCGTCAGATACTGCTTCAGCTTTTTCTGCAGATCCGGAAACAGCAGCTGGTGCATGACCTGGAGCTACTTGTTGGGGAGCCTGCTGATACATTTGTGGCTGCGCAACATAGCTTACTTCATTTCCTCCAAGTGGTGTTTTAATAGTAATTTCGAAATCTTTAGTCTTGTATTTTACTTCTGAAACTTCAGCTTTAGATACAAACTTGATAAGATTCTGTATGTCTTTAATGTCCATAAAATTGATATTTGATTTGTCGTCAAAGATACCAAAAAAACACAAAAAGCAACAAAAAACCACTCATTTTTATTAAAATTGAGTGGTTTTTGTATTAAATAGGGCTTTTTAAGGTAAAAAGCTCTTAGTTTTCTTCTGTAGTGGTTTCTACTGTTTTTTCCAATACTACTTTTCCTCTGTAGTATAATTTTCCTTCATGCCAGTGTGCTCTGTGGTATAAATGCATTTCTCCTGTAGTTGCATCTTTTGCCAATTGAGGAACTACTGCTTTGTAATGAGTTCTTCTCTTATCTCTTCTTGTAGACGACTGTCTTCTCTTTGGATGTGCCATTTTGTAATAACTTTTTTAATTTGATGAGCGATGAGATCTTTCATCATCTCATCATATTATTATTATTTTTAATTTTTATCTTTTAATTTCTTCAAAGCGTCCCATCTAGGGTCAACTTCCTCTTCTTTCTCCTCAATTTCTTTCGGGCTGAATTTATCAAGAATTGCCAAATCTTCCTCACTGATATTCGGTGATACTTTCTTCATAGGTATTGATAGTGCCACATTTTCATAAATTAAATGTGCAACGTTAAAGGCATGATCGTTTGCAAGGATTGTTACTACATCTTCCTCACTGTCATCATATTCTTCTCCGAATTTTACTAAAATACCGATTTGGTTTTCAATGTCATGGTCAAAACTGTCGTTCGTAATATCACAAACCAATTCTACCGTTCCATCTACTTTTACTTCAAATTCTAAAAACGTAGTGTGTTTATTTAAAAAAACTTCTACATGTATTTTAGGATTTGTAAATTCCTGTTCAGTGTCGAATAATTGAAAGAACTCTTTATCTATCTCAAACCTGAACTCGTGCTTACCGATTTTCAGTCCGGAAAAGCTTATATCGTAGTTTCTTAACTTGTCCATAAAATGAGTGTGCAAAAATATGCATTTATTTTAATATTACAAATAAAATAGGTAACAAAATTAATTTTAATTGAGTCAACGTTTTACATTTCGCTTTCTACAGGAAGATCTTCATCTATTCCGTTGTCTGAAGGCATTCTTCTCGGCTGAAGTCTGTTGGCCATCATTTCTTTATAATCGCTTCTGTTTTTAAAAATTTTTATTGCCATGAAAATCGCTTCCATAAAGCTCTGTTCATCGGCAATATTTTTCCCTGCAATATCATACGCAACGCCATGATCTGGTGAAGTTCTGATAAATGGAAGTCCTGCGGTGTAGTTTACGCCTTCTTCATAAGCTAAAGTTTTAAATGGAGCCAAGCCCTGATCGTGATACATCGCTAAAACGGCGTCAAAACTTTGGTATTTACTTGGTTGGAAGAAACTATCTGCAGGAAAAGGACCGAAAGCTAAAATTCCCTGATCTGAAAGTTCTTTAATGGCTGGCGAAATGATTTCAATCTCTTCATTTCCGATGACGCCACCGTCTCCGGAATGTGGATTTAAACCTAAAACTGCGATTTTTGGTTTAGAAATAGAAAAATCTTCAATCAAAGTTTGGTTTAATGCCTTGATCTGTTTTTTGATTTTTTCTTTTGAAATATTTTCAGCAACCTGAGAAATTGGTATGTGATGCGTAGAAACGGCCACTTTTAAACCATCTGTTACCAAAAACATCAATCCTTTTTTGTTGAATTTTTCTTCAAAATAACCGGTATGACCTGCGTGTTTAAAACCCATTTTCATCATTTCATCTTTGTTGATGGGCGCGGTAACCAAGACATCAATTTCACCTTTCATCAAAGCATCGGTTGCGGCTTCTAAAGAATCAATCGCCATTTTGGTGGATTCTTCTGATGGTTTGCCCAATTCTACATTAGAATTATCTTTCACCAAATTAAGCATATTCAGCTTTCCGTTTTGAGCCTGTGAAGTTTCTGTAATGTAGTTGAAATTTAAATTGAGCTTAAAAATATTCTTCTGGTACGTGAATAATTTTCCTGAGCCGAAAATAATTGGGGTGAAAAAGTCGGTAATAGTTTTGTCTTTCAGAGATTTCATGATGATTTCCGGGCCGATGCCGTTGAAGTCACCAATTGAAATTCCTACTCGTACTTTATGGTTTTTTGGGCTCATTTTGATTATCTTTGAAGATTATAATTTTACAAATTTAGCAAAAAATAATATGTTCACAGGAATTATTGAAGCGGTAGGAGTTATTGAAAAAATTGAAGAAAATGGCAGCAACATTAATTTTACTTTAAGTTGTCCGTTTACTCATGAATTAAAGATCGATCAGAGTCTTGCCCATAACGGCTGTTGTCTTACGGTGGTTGAGATTACCGAGAGCCAATACGTTGTTACTGCAATCAATGAAACTTTAGAAAAAACCAATTTAGGAAAGTGGGAAGTAGGAAGTGTGGTGAATCTTGAGCGCTGCATGATGATGAATGGAAGACTTGATGGTCACATTGTTCAGGGGCATGTAGATCAAACCGGTGAAATAATTGACATTGAGAACAAAGATGGCAGCTATTTTGTTACTGTACAGTATAGTTCAGAAGGAGGTTTCGTAACAGTTCCGCAAGGTTCAATCACTGTGAATGGAATCAGTCTTACTGTTGCCAAAAGCGGAGATTTTAAGTTTTCGGTAGCTATTATTCCTTACACTTGGGAGTTTACCAATATGAAAAATGTGAAAATCGGTGATAAAGTCAACCTTGAATTTGATATCGTTGGTAAATACATTGCTAAATTAATTAACAAGCAAAATGTCGTTTAATAAATATAAAGGATATAGTTTAAGAAACCGGGTTTTTTTTGGTTTCCTACTCGTATGTCTTTTGAGTGTTGCTGCTTCTTCATTGGTGCCCTACTTTGTTTTGAGGAATAATTCTCTGCAGCAAAGTAAAATCGATATGCAGGAGAAGACCAATGCGGTGATGAGGTATTTGGATTATGCAGTCAGTCAGTCGACGGTGCGTACAGAAGACCTTCCTGTGGTTTTAAAGAACAAAATTTTTGAAATTGCAGACATCAATCAACACGATATTATTATTTATGATTTAAAAGGAAACTACTTACTTTCCAGTAGGGACGGAAATTTAGTTGATAAGAAGAAGATTCCGATTAATATTGTGAATAAACTTCTTTCTACGGAAGCGAGATATGATTTTCGGGAGGTAGATGAGTCAAAAGATGCTGTTTTTACATCGTCTTATTTATTGCTGAAAAATAATATGTGGGAACCGATTGGGATTATCTATATTCCTTTGTACCACAATGAATCTGCTTATCTTGATGTTCTTCATAAGTATGTTATTTATATTTTGATAGTCGATATTTTACTGATTGCATTCAGTATTTGGCTGAGCTGGGTGACTTCTACCAATCTTGCAAAAAATATTACCAAATTTTCGGATATGATCACCCGAATTACGCTTTTTGAAAACGAAATGCGTCCTATTAAATATTATAAAAATGACGAGCTCAATGCGTTGGCAAGAGCATATAACAGGATGATTCTTCAGATTCAGGATCAAAAAGAGCGTCTTCGTTTTAAAGCGTCTGAAGAAGCGTGGCGCGAAATGGCAAAACAGGTTGCACACGAGGTGAAAAATCCTTTGACACCGATGAAACTGACCATTCAAAATTTTGAAAGAAAATTTGATCCCAATGATCCTGATGTAAGTGAAAAGGTTAAAAAATTAAGCAAAACAATGGTTGATCAGATTGACTTGATCGCTACCGTTGCTTCTGCATTCTCTGAATTTGCTAAACTTCCCGAAAAAAATAATGAAGTCATCAATCTGAATACAGAAATTGATGATATTCTAAGGGTTTTCAACGATGATCAGATATTTGTGCATTCCAATAAAAGCAATATCATGATTAATATGGACAGGATTTATCTTTCCAGAATCATTACCAATCTTGTTACCAATGCAAAACAAGCACAAAGTGATGATCGTAATCTTCTGGTAAATGTAGATATTGAGCAACACCAAAGAAAAGTTATAATCTCAGTTCAGGATAACGGGATTGGAATTGCTGAAAACATGTACGAAAGAATTTTTGAACCCAATTTTACTTCAAAAAACAGCGGAATGGGTCTAGGTTTATCTATGGTTAGAAAAATGGTGGAAGATTACAAAGGTCAAATTACAGTTAAATCTGAAGTTGGTAAGGGCTCTACATTCATTATTACATTACCTACAAATCTTTAGTGAAGCCTTTTAAATTTAAACAGTTTGAAATTCAACAGTCAGCTGACGTTTTCCGTGTGGGGACGGATGGTGTTTTGTTGGGTGCTTTTGCGAATATTCATTTTGCTAAAAATGTTCTGGAGATTGGGACGGGAACTGGTTTGATTTCTTTAATGCTGGCTCAAAGAAATTTAAATGCAAATTTTTTAGGTATTGATATCAATGAAGAAGCCGTAAATCTCACGAAACTCAATTTTAAAGACTCTCCATTTTATTTAAGATTAAAAAATAGTCTTCAGGATTTTAAAACTTTTGAAACTGATCAAAAGTTTGATTTAATTGTATCAAATCCGCCTTATTTTGAAAAGAATTCTTCTGGTAAAGATATTCTCGCAAGGCAAACGGTTGAATTGAATTTCCAACAACTGATTTCACAATCATCAAAATTACTTTCAGAAAACGGGATTTTTTCTGTCATTATTCCTTTTGAAGTTGGTGTTTATTTTATTGAAATTGCGAAAGAAAATCAATTGTTTCTGAACCGAAAAATCAACATTTACGGAATAGAAAATTCAAAAATAAAAAGATTAGTCTTAGAATTTTCTCAAATTGAAAAATGTCTGGAAGAATCTGATTTTATCATAGAAAAAAGTCCGAGAAAATACTCGGACCAATATCTTGAACTCACCAAAGAGTTTCATGTTTATAAAGAATAATTTATTCAAATAATTCCGCTGTATCAAGCACAGAAACTTTACCGTCTTCACATCTGATAGCTTCTCCAGGGAAGTTCTGAATCATGTGATAATCATGTGTTGCCATTACAACTGCAGCTCCGTTTTCAGCGGCAACCTGCTTCAGTAAAGTCATGATTTCGTTCGAAGTTTCAGGATCAAGATTTCCTGTCGGCTCATCGGCCAAAATCAAATCAGGATGATTCAATAGAGCTCTTGCGATGGCGATACGTTGCTGTTCACCTCCAGAAAGTTCATGCGGCATTTTGTGTTTCTTTCCTTTCATATTTACGCTGGAAAGTACTTCATTGATGCGTTCGTCCATTTTTGGCTTATCTTTCCATCCGGTAGCTTCCAAAACGAATTTCAGGTTCTTCTCAACGGTTCTGTCAGAAAGTAATTGAAAATCTTGGAAAACGATTCCTAATTTTCTTCTCAAATTCGGAACGTCAGAAGCTTTTAATTTAGCCAAATCAAAGCCTACCACTTCGCCAACGCCAGCAACCAAAGGAATGTGCCCGTATAAAGTTTTGAGAAGTGAGCTTTTTCCGGAACCGGTTTTCCCGATTAGATAGCAGAATCTGCCTTTCTTGATGTTTAAATTAACATCAGTAAGCACGGTAAAATTTTTCTGTGTAATTTTTGCGTGTTGTAGGTTGATGATATTGTCTCCGGATATATTTGTATGTGGCATAAATTCGATTTTTAGAGGCTTTTTCCAAAAAGTTTTTTCAGATTTTAAAAATAGAAAAAAGAAGCTTTATAAACCTAAAATTTAGGAAAATTTAACAACAAAAAATGCTTGAAAAAACTTATTTTCAAGCATAATCTGTATATTGTAAGTTAAGAATTATCTCTTAGCTCTTGCAGAACTCACTGTAAGGCTTTTTCTGCCTTTAGCTCTTCTTGCTGCCAAAACTCTTCTTCCGTTTGGCGTAGACATTCTCTCTCTGAAACCGTGTTTGTTTCTTTTCTTTCTTTCTGATGGCTGGAACGTTCTTTTACTCATTACTATATATTTTAGTCGTAATTATCTATTAATTTTCAGGTTGCAAATATATGTATATTTTTATTAAGTGCAAATATAATCTTAAATTATTTTAATGAAAATGCGATGTCTTTAAATATGACATGAGTAGAGGTATTTTCACTTTTTAAAGATTGATCCATCTAAAAACTTTATCTTTGAAAACTCAAATTTAAAGAAAATGTTTACACCTGCCGAACTTTTAGAAATCAATCAATTACTTATCCCGGAAAATAAAATCGTAATTCTTACCCATTATAATCCGGATGGTGATGCCATTGGTTCAAGTTTAGGCCTTAAACATTATCTACGTGCCAAAGGTATTGAAGCGGAAGTTATAACACCAAACGACTTCCCAAAATTCCTGAAATGGATGCCCGAAGCAAAGAAAAACATCATCGGAGAATACAAGAGAAAAGTAGCTTTTGATTTGATCAATGATGCAGATGTGATTTTCTGTTTAGATTTCAATTCTCCTGCAAGAATCGGGCTTTTGGGTGATTGGCTGATGAGAGCGAAAGCAAAAAAGATTCTTATTGATCATCACCAGCAGCCGGAAGATTTTGATTTTGTGTATTCAGATACCGTTATTCCTGCAACCTGCCAGATGATTTATCATTTTATAGAAGCGATGGATGATGAAGATTTAGTCAATAAAGAAATTGCAGAATGTCTGTACACCGGAATTATGACGGATACAGGAGGTTTCCGTTTCCGATCTACGAGTGCGGCGACGCATAGAATTGTGGCTAATTTGATTGAAAAAGGTGCCGACCCTTCAGTGATTACTTCAAATACATGGGATACCAACACTGTTTCGCGTTTACATTTATTGGCGCTTGTTTTAGGGCGAATTGAAGTGGTAAATGATGGTAGAGTAGCTGTTTTATCTTTAACAAGAAAAGAACTTCAGGAGTATGGTTTCCAGAAAGGTGATACGGAAGGTTTTGTAAATTACGGATTGAGTATCGTCGGCGTGAGAATGTCTGCCTTCTTTATGGAAGATCTGTATGAAGATTTTATTAAAATTTCTTTCAGAAGTAAAGATGATGTAGATGTTAATCAATTCTCAAGAAAATATTTCAGCGGTGGCGGTCACATCAATGCGGCCGGAGGAAAATCTATGGAATCTTTGGCAGATACCATTGAGACGTTTAAAAAGAGATTAGTTGATGAGAATTTGTAGTATTAACCCATAATTAATAACTCAAAACTTATAACTTCAACTTCGTATATCCTTTTTTCTCAAGCTCAATACACGTATATTCATAAACCTCAGAAAACATATCGTCCAGGAATTTTTTATTGAATAAACTGAACTTGGTCATTTTTGGAGGGTCTAAAAATATGTCGCAGGATTTAGCCTTAGAATAAACAGATTTAGCGATTGCTAAATGTAAAATTCGGTCAAATTCTTTCATTAAACTCATGTTTTCAAGACTGTCGTAGCTTATAGAGTTGACGTGTGAAGCAATTAGAAAATCGCATTTATCAATAATCGGTTCTATAGGCAAATTGTCTAAAACTCCGCCATCCACATAAATTTTTTCGCCCATTCTTACGGGAGGCAATACAAAAGGAACGCTCGATGACGCTAAAAGCGGTCTGAATAATTCTCCTTCTGAAAAGAAATCTACAATCCCATGGGTCATTTCTGTAGCTGCAACATATACAGGGATTTTTAAAACTTTAAAATCATCTTCAGGAAAATGATCCATCAGTAATTTCATGATAAATTTTGAACTGAAAATTCCGTTTTTGGAAAGTTTTAAATAAGAACGTGAGAAAAAAGTTGTTTTCTTCACGATTTCCATCATCTCGTCGGGAGAAGTTCCGATAGAGTAGAACGCTGCAACGATAGATCCGGCACTGGTTCCCGAAATAATATGAGGTTTCAGATCATATTCTTCCAAGGCCTTTAAGACGGCAATATGAGCAATTCCACGCATTCCGCCTCCCGATAAAGTCAGACCGATAACCGGTTGCTTTTTTTTGAAAGAGAATAATCCCATTTACAGAAGAAATTTTTTCGGAAGATGATGAAGTAGTTCTGTATTGATAATTTCTGCACAGATGCTCGGTTTTTCCCAATGACCATTATGTCCGCAATCGACAATGTATGATTTTATATTGGTTCTATCTGGAAGGTTGTTGATGGTTTTGTCGGTTTTTACAGCGTTGTCATGCTTTCCGGCAATGACTAAAATTTTTGCTTCCAAACTTTCAAGAATGTGCTTTTTATTGGTTCTTGCCACCATGCCTTTTACACAGGCTAAAGCTCCAAGATTATTGGTTGAAAGGGCAGTTTCCAAAGCAATTTCTATTTTTCCTTCCAGAACATCTCTCTCATTTTGATTGAATAAATTCGGAATTCCTGCTCTCGCATAATGCGGAAAGGCATCTTTGATGATTCTGTAGCTCTTTATACGCTGTTCTTTCTTTTCCTCGTCATCTGCGAAATAGGTTGAAAAAAATAAGGTTAAACTTTTCAGATTTTCGGGAAATTTTTCAGCAAAAGTTAATGAGGTGTAACCGCCCATCGAATGACCTAGAAGATGAAATTTTTCTAAATTTTGATTATCAACTACCTTTTTCACTTCGTCAGCCATCAGTTCCATGGTGTGAACTTCAGCTAAGATATCAGACTTTCCATGACCGGGAAGATCGATTTTTAACAAGGTGAAATCTTTAGAGAGATGAGATTCCATGTCATTCCAGATGCTTAGGTTTTCCATAAAACCGTGCAGCAGAACCAATGTTTCCTTTCCGTTTCCTTTCTTTTCGAAGTTGAGCATAGTGTAGATTTAAAAATGAATATCAATGTAATCTACAAAACCCGAACCATTTACCATATCCTGAAGTCGGTAGGTTTTTCCGCCATCTTTAGACATAAACGTTTTCGTACCTTTTCTGGTGTATGGTTTTCCGTTATCGTTATCAGAAATGCTTTGAGTGATTTCTCCGGTGAAATTCATGTGTTTAGCAGTGACAACCTGTACAAAACCCTTTAGGCTAACCGAATTTTTACCCGACTTTATGTTTCCAGATACGTTGTAATTATCTCTTTCACCCTCAATTTTTGTGAAGTTTACCGACCCTGAATATTTGGGTGAACTGTCATTCTGATAAACGAATTTGTGACTTCCGCTGAAATCTCTGAAACGGTTTTTGCTGTTTAAAGCTTTGATGCTGTCATTGATTTTTGTTCTTTCAGCATTGATGGAATCAGTGATTTTAGTGCTGTCAGATTTTTCAGGAGTTTTTTGAGATTCTTTTTTCGAACATGAAAAAGTGAGAATTCCTGCAATGGCTATGATTAAGGTTTTTTTCATCAATACATAAATTATATTCTCAAATTTAAATAAAAAAAGAGCATTATAAAAATGCTCTCAGGTATTATTTTATTACGTTTTCGTAAACTTTCTTTTCCCAGGGTTTGATATCGCTTATTCCGTATCGGTCTTTTTTCGAAATCGAAATATTATCCATGATGTCTACAAAGTTTTTGTAATTCGATTCGTCTGTAGGTTTTACAATGATGGTGAAGATTGCTTTTTCGGGAGCTTTTTCGTACGCATTAGAAATGATCTTTGAAACATTCACGCCATTATAGTCTGTTTCTTTTAAACCGGCTTCTGTAAGATCTTTTGCATTGCTTTGATGATAAAAGACTCGGTTGTTTTCTCCAATGATGAAAGTGATTTGATTTTTATCGCCAATCTGAGTTGTGGGAGTATGATCACCCTTTCCAGGTAATCCCAAATCCATCACGTTAGGTTTTGAAAAGCTTGATGTAAACATGAAAAACATTAATAGTAAAAAATTTAAATCGACCATCGGAGTCATATCGATTTTAACGTTTTTCTTTTTTTGTCTGCCTCCTGATTTTTCTTGTGCAATGATTTCAGCCATGATTGTACTTTTTAATGTTAAAGAAAATGTGATAAAGATTATCTCGTAATTTTCAGAAATCTATGCAAAGTTTATACCTAAATTTTTGTTTTGATGTTAAATTATTAAAATTATCTTTTGATTTAATACTTGTTGTAGGTTTTTATTAAAAAAGCCTTATCAAAATCAATTGATAAGGCTGAAATCTATAATGTTTAGGTCTTATTTATTATTCTTAAAATAATTAACTCCGCACTCTAAGAATTTTTTGAAATCTTCTTTCGGCATATATCCGGAAACCGGCGTGTTGATTACTTTGCCGTCAGGCGTTATCAAAACATAATGTGGCTGAGAATTATTATTAAAGTTTACCTGCTGAAATAAACTCCATCGGTCACCAATTGTTTTTACTTTCTTTACCTGACCTTCACCAAGATCAATCTTGGTTTTTTGATCTTCAGGAAGTTCTTCTTTGTCATCTACATAAAGAGAAGCAAGCACAATGTCGTTCTGAAGAATCGGTAAGATATCCGGTTCGCTCCAGACGAATTCTTCCATTTTTCTACAGTTTTCACAACCGTAGCCTGTGAAGTCAATTAAAATTGGTTTGTTCTCTTTTTTAGCTAATTCAATAGCGTTAAAGAAATCATGTTCGGGCTTCATTCCCAGAATTCCGTCTTTTTCGTTGTGGAAATAACTTACATTCAACGGAGGTAAAATTCCGCTTAATAATTGAAGTTTCGGTCTTTCTGCAGGAACTAATCCCTGAATTAAATAAATAACAAAACCAATTCCGAGAGCTCCCAGAATTTTTCGGGTAATCGAAATTTTCGGCTTCTTATCGTCATGCGGAAATCTGATTAACCCGAATAAATATAATGCTAAACCTATCGCAATCACGATCCAGATTGCAATGAAAAGTTCTCTTTTAATTAAGAATGTTTTTGAAACTAAATCTGCTTTTGATAAGAATTTTAAAGCTAAAGCCAATTCTACAAAACCTAAAACGACTTTCACTGTATTCATCCATCCTCCAGATTTTGGAAGACTTTGTAAAGCCTGCGGGAATAATGCTAAAAGTCCGAAAACGATTGCCCACGCAAATCCGAAACCTGCCAAAGCAAACGTCAGCAACATCGGAACGTTGGTAGAACCTGTCACGGCACTTCCCAATAAACTTCCCAAAATAGGACCTGTACAAGAGAATGAGACAATCACTAAAGTCAAAGCCATGAAGAAAATTCCGATAATTCCTCCTGCTTCTTCAGCTTTTGAAGATTTGTTGGCAATTGAGCTTGGTAAAGTGATATCGTAGTATCCAAAGAAACTTCCTGCGAAGAAAATAAAGATGATAAAGAACACCACATTCAGCCAAACGCTTGTAGAAATTTCATTAAAAACATTTCCTGCAATTCCGTCAATTAAATGGAATGGAAGACTTAATAAAACAAAAATAATCAGAATGAAAAACCCATAAATCAAGGCGTCTCTTTTCCCTTTTGCTTTGTTTTTATTTCCTTTGGTAAAGAATGAAACTGTTAAAGGAATCATCGGGAAAACGCATGGGGTAAGCAACGCGATCAATCCGCCAATGAAACCTAAGAACAAATAGGTCCAATAGTTTTCAGACGCTTCAATCGTTTTGGTTCCGCAATCTGTCAAAGGTTTTTTGAAATCTATCGATGCTATTTTCAGTTGTTTTGGGTCAAGTTTTGAAGTTTCTGTAACCGTGATTTCTCCTTTAGCAGGATTTTCAACCACAGTTTCGGTTGTTTTTACAGAATCTTTTACTTCTTCTGTGGGCGCAACGGCGTCTTCTGAAACTCCTTTTGGCGTAATTTTCTGATTGAATTCTAAAGTATTCGGAGCAAGACAAACTCTGTCGTCACAAGTCTGATAGGTGATTTCAGCGACAACTTCACTTGGTTTTGTGCCGTCTTTTAATTTGAATTTCTGCTTAAAACCTGCAGAATTGGAATAGTAAATAATCGTTCCGCCGAAAGCCTCAGAAAATTCTTCGTGCTTCTTTCCAACTTCCTGAAATTTACCGATCAGTTCTATATTTTTCCCTGATACAACATATTCTGTCGGGATTCCGGTATCTTCAGGAATGTCTCTTGAATAGATATGCCAACCACTTTCTAAAGTCGCATTTAGTACGGCTTCGTATTGGTTGTTGCCCAGTTCGTTGACCGTGAATTTGAATTTTACAGGATTCTTGATTTGTGCATTGATTCCCGTGAATAAGAACAGGAGAATGAGTAAAAACCAGTTTTTGAATTTCATTTTACTTTTCATTAAAAATTGTGAGAATACTTTTCGTTCTCTCATCTTTTGCGTAGCGTCTATCTTGCCTGAAAGGAATAATGCCCAAAACACTATTGTTTCCGTCTGTCAGAAGCCAGATTTTTTGCTTGGCTAAAATAGACAATTTTTCGTCCTTAAAAAACTTCGAAACTTTCTTTTTTCCCGAAAAACCAATCGGATAAAAAACGTCTCCTTCCTCTTTTCTGCGAAGCTTTAGTGGAAACGTGATTTTTTCAGCATCGAATTCCCATTTAAAAGTTTTATTGATTTCTTCAATAGTCGAAATTTCATCTGAAATGTTGACTTCAACCCTGTTTTGATTCAAATCAAACGCTTGGGTTAAAATAATTTCTTCTGTATTTTCTTTTTCTTGATTTAATTGATTTAAAATCAATTCATTTCGGTTGATAACGAGTTGAAAGTCTTTTGAGAAAAATGCGCTTCCTGTTTCAGATTTAAAGATTTTTTTTATTTCTTCTTCCTTTTCAAAACCATGTTTTTTTAAAATTTCAAATTTCACAAAATCACTTTCAAGATTCAGTTTTTCTCTATCTAAAATTTTATGTTTCTTGTTAGGAATAGTAATTCTGTTTTCAATTTCTGCAATTTGTTGATGAACAAAATCTTTGGTTTGATTTAAATAAGATAAAGATTTTTTAAAGTTCTCTAGAAAATGATCATTCGCTTCCAAAAGTTTCGGAACAATCTCATTTCTGATTTTATTCCTTAAATAATTACTTTTTTTGTTGGAAAGATCTTCGCGGTATTCAATCTTATGTTCTTTGGCGAAATCGTAAATTTCATCCTTAGAAAAATGCAAAAGCGGCCGGAGGATTTTGTTGTCATTCGCAGGAATTCCACTCAAACCTTTAATTCCGGAAGCTTTAGATAAATTAATGATGAAAGTTTCAAGCTGATCATTCAGATGGTGTGCCGTCACTAAAAACTCCAAATTTTCTTTTTCCTGAATCTGTTTAAAAAAAGCATAGCGAAGTTCTCTCGCCCAAAGTTGAATTGAATTTTCAGGCTTGTTGTCTTCTTCGGAAGCTTCATATAAATGAAATTTAATATCATTTTTAAAACAGAAATCTTCGACCACTTTTTGATCCGCATCTGAATCTTCTCCACGAAGTTTGTAATTCACATGCGCAATTTCGAAATTTAAACCTAAAACATTGAAAACATATGCTAAAACCATGGAATCTGCACCTCCGCTAACTGCTAAAAGATAGCGTTGATTTTCGGGAAATGAAATGAGATTTTCGAGTTGTTTTTTGAAGGTTGATTTTTCCAGCATGAGGCTCAGAATTTCTTTTGTACAAAGATAAACCATATAATTAAAATGAATTTTCCTAAATTTGGCTCGTCTAAAAAAGATTATTTATGAAGATTTTTAAAATTTTAGCAGTTTCTGCAATGGCGTTGGGTGCAACATCTTGTGTAAGTAAAAAGCAGTATGACGCATTGAGCGGCAACTACAAACAGTGTATTGAAAATATCGGTGAAAGACAAAGAGAAATTCAGGACCTGAAAGGTCAAAATTCTACGTTGACCGCTGAAAATAATTTATTAAAAAGTCAGCATGATGCTCTGAAATCATCTTTGGATGCATGTCTTTCAAATACAGGAAAAAGCTCTGCAAACATTGATAAATTGGTGGGAGAAATTAATTCTTCTAATATGTATATCAAGCAGCTTATTTCTTCAAATGCGAAAAATGACAGTTTAAATTTAGCTTTGTCAAACAAGTTGAAGAGATCCTTGGATAACGTGACTGACGATGATGTTCAGGTAAAAGTTTTGAAAGGAGTTGTAATGATTTCACTTTCAGATAAAATGTTATATAAAGTAGGAGATTACAACGTGCTTCCAGCAGCTCAGGAAGTTCTTGGGAAAGTAGCTAAGGTGATCAACGATTACGACAAATATTCTGTACTGATTGAGGGTAATACAGATAATTCTCCATTAAGCTCTACAAATCTACCTAGAGATAACTGGGATCTTTCTGCTCTAAGAGGAACTTCAATTGCAAAAGTGTTGCAAAGCCAGTTTGGTGTTGATCCTGCAAGAATTACAGCAGGTGGGCGTTCAGAATACAATCCGAAAGCGACAAACATGAGTGTTTCTGGAAGATCTGAAAACAGAAGAACGGAAATCATCATTATGCCTAAGCTTGATGAATTTATGAAACTGATGGATATTACTCCTAAGAAATAATTGCTTTCAAAATAGCAAAAAAAATCCCGATAAATTTTTATCGGGATTTTTTTGTTAGACAACAACATCCTTTTTAAGTTTAAAGAAGATGGCTTTTAAAAGGGAATTGCGTCCTCTTCTTAGGAATTGTTTTTTGTCTGAAGGATCCAGTTTGTTTCATCGACTTGTTTTTACCTCCGTTTTCAATAAATCTTTTTTCACCATCATGTGCAAGATTTCTTGCTCGTGCAAATCTAACACGATAAACTGTTACCAAGCATCCGTATTTATACGGATTTTTTGATTTTAACATTTCAAAAAAATTGTTTATATTTAGGTAAATTTGAATCGTAAAAATTATCAATATGAGCTTTTTTGAAGAAGAAAATGCTGAGATGGACAGATATCTGGAGAATCATGCTTCTGCAGAACCTGAAATTCTGAGAAAACTGAGAAGAGAAACTTTTCAGAAGACAACTCAGCCTCACATGATTTCAGGATATCAGCAGGGAAGATTGTTAACCATTATTTCAAAAATTTTACAACCGAAAAATATATTAGAAATAGGAACTTTCACGGGATATGCTGCACTTTGCATGGCAGAAGGTTTGTCAAAAGAAGGAAAGCTAACGACTTTAGATGTGAATGAGGATTTAGCTTATTTACCAAAAAAATACTTTGCTGAAAGCGAATTTTCTAGTCAGATTCATTTTAAACTTCAGGATGCGAAAGAGTTTTTAAAGGAAACCGATGAGATTTTTGATCTGGTTTTCATTGATGCTGACAAAGAAAATTACGCAGAATATTTCAGATTAATTAAACCAAAAACAAAATCAGGCTCTGTCGTGATGTTTGACAATGTGCTTTGGTACGGAAAAGTATTAAAGGAAAACCCGAAACAGAAATCTACACAAGTCATCAAAGAACTCAATGATTTGGCGGCGAAAGATGAAGATTTTGAAAATCTTATTTTACCTTTGCGTGACGGAGTAAATCTGCTTCGCAGGAAATAATTCAGGCAAAGGTTAGGCTAATAATAATCAGCCTAAAACTTAACCTAAAACTTAAATAAATGGATAAAGGAATTTGTGTGGTAACAGTGGCGCCGGTGCGTGCAGAAAATTCTGACAGAGCCGAAATTGTTACTGAAATATTGTTTGGCGAAAGTGCGGATATCTTGGAAGTGAATAAAAACTGGACCAAAATAAAAATGCACTACGACGGCTATGAAGGCTGGATGGATACCAAACAAATCAAACATGTAACCGACGAATATTTAGCAAACAGAAAAGTAACGTTAATTACTGAAGATTTTGCATCGATCATGACCAATGACGGCCGCACTTTGCTTTCAATGGGTTCTGAGGTAGAATATCCTGCCGTTGCGTCTCGTAGGAGTCATGACTTGCGTGAAAGTATTGCTCTGACAGCAAAAGAATTCCTGAATGTTCCGTATTTATGGGGCGGAAAAAGTTTCTTTGCAGTAGATTGTTCAGGTTTTGTACAATTGGTGTATAAAATTCATAACGTGAAAATGCCCAGAGATACTTATCAGCAGGCAGAAGTTGGTGATGTTTTAAGTTTTGTGGAAGAAAGCCAGCCCGGCGACTTAGCATATTTCGAAAATTCTGAAGGCAAAATTATTCACGTTGGAATTATGCTTGAAAATCAGAAAATTATTCACGCATCAGGAAAAGTGAGAATCGACACGTTGGATTCTACCGGAATTTTCAATAAAGAAATGAATAAACACACGCACAAACTGAGAGTGATAAAAAGCGTTTTATAAATTCAAATAAATTCTTCAATGGTAGATGCATTATTTATAGTATTTGATTTACTCAATCTCGGATTGGTTATTTTCTTGTGGTGGTTTACAATAAAAAATTACAAAGCATTACCTCAAAGAATTCCTACACATTTCGATGTTGAAGGAAAACCAGATAATTTCGGAAATAAAAAGTATGCATTCTTTACTCCGATTCTAAGCATTATATTTTACATAGGCATTTTCTTTTTGATACGTTCTCCGGAAACTGCCAATTTTCCTGTTGAGATTACCGATGAAAACAGAGATGTGCAGTTCTTTATCATGAATTTTTTTATAAGATGGTTGCTTCTTTTAATTTGTTTAATTTTTTTAAACAATCAGGATTTTACATTCAGATATACTTATGATGAAGATGCAAAAGCAAAAGTTCCTTTTTCAACGATGTTGCTTTCTATTATTGGTAGTTTAATTGTAGTTTTTATCATTACGGCTCAGTTTAAATAATTAAATATGGCTTTCCTTTATAATCTTTTTATCCACCTTCTCATTTTCGGAATGAAAGTTTTCTCATTGTTTAATGATAAAACTAAAAAAGGCGTTGAAGGAAGAAAACAATCTCTGAATATCATCGAATCTGCATTTTCGAAAAAAGATAAAATAATTTGGATGCATGCTGCGAGTTTGGGTGAATACGAACAGGGTTTACCTGTATTAGAAAAGCTTAAGGATGAATTTCCTCATTACAAAATTTTAGTGACTTTCTTTTCTCCGTCGGGGCTAGAGAATGTTGTTAAGAAAAAAAATATGGCTGATGTTATTTGTTATCTACCATTTGACACAAAGCAAAATGTAAAAGAATTTCTTGCTCAGATGAATGTTGAACTATTTTTTACGGTGAAATATGACTATTGGTATAATCTGTTGCAGGAACTGAAAAATAGGAATGTAAAAACATTTGTGATTTCCGCATTATTTTATGAAAGTCAATCATTCTTCACCTCGTATGGAAAGTGGTTTGTAAAGCAATTGAAAAAGAATGTCGATTGGTTTTTTCACCAGACAAAACAGTCTTATCTTTTGGCTAAAAGTATCGGTTTGCAGAACGCTTCAGTGACTGGCGATACACGATTTGACAGAGTAAAGCATTTGAAAAATCGTGATAATCATGTTGATTTTATCAAAGAATTTATTGATGATAAAAAAGCAATCGTTTTCGGAAGTTCGTGGCAGGCGGAAGAGAAACTGGCGAAAATGATTTCAGAAAAAAATCAAGATGTAAAATTAATCATCGCTCCCCATGATTTAAAAAGAGTAGAAAATTTAAAAGAAATATTCCCAAACGCAATTCTTTATAGCGATTTAAAAAACGCTCCAACACTCCAACACTCCAACACTCCAACTTTAATCATCGACAGTATTGGTTTGCTTTCAAAACTGTACTCGTATGCAGATATTGCAGTTGTTGGTGGCGGTTTTCACAATTCGGGATTGCATAATATTCTTGAAGCGGCAACTTTTGGGATTTCTGTAGTTTTTGGAAATCACTACAAGAAAAATCCAGAAGCGGATGATTTAATTAAAGCTGAAGGTGGAAAATCTTTCGAGCATGAAAATGAAGCTGCAGAATTTGTTCTTTATCTTTTAAATAATGAAGAAGAACTGAAAAGTATGTCAGAAAACGCAGGAAAATTTGTTGCTGAACAACCTAATTCTTCAGAATTAATTCTAAAGAAAATTCTGTCACTTTAGAAAGCCCTGGCTTTTGATATCCTTTACCATTAAATCTAAGTGGTCTGGGATTTTTTCAATGTTCAGCCAATTAAAATCAAAACTATTATTGATGCAGAGTTTTTCAAAATATCTGTTCTCGTGAATTTTTGATTCTATACTTTCTAAAATTTCATTCAGTTCCATCCAATAATCTTCGTCCAATTTTTTAATCGAAATAATGGCTTTCAAAAGTTTATTGATCAGATAAATATAAAGCTTGTAGATATTATCAAACCTTTGATGATTGAGTTTGTCGTTGTTTTCTAAAATTTGATTAACCAAAAATAACTGCAGAGCTATATCTCCGAATTTATCAGTTGTTATTTTCACATGCTCTGTAATTTCGGCGCTTATTTTTCTGATAAGAACCAAAAAATATTTGGGATTTCCGATGTATTTTGATGCAAGAAGAACTCTTTCCTCGATTTGCTCTTCCATCTGACTTCTTTTCTGATCGGTGGTTTCCGTATCTATCAGTTCAAAATAAAGTTTCTTTGAGAGTAATTTATCCTTTTTCAGCAAACGGAAAATCAGTCGGTCTTTTTCTATTGCCGAAAAATTGCTTAGTGCAGCTTTAAATTCTTTAGAATATTCCATTAATTAAATATTTTAGAGTATTTCAAAAATCCATTGATTGCCCAATTGGCGGTGTAATATAAAGATTTCACCGTAGAAAAATTCATAAAATCTTTGTAGACTAAATATTGATCTTTCACAATGTTCTGTTTTTTTCTGGAAACACTCATCGCATGCATTCTGTACTTTGCCAAGGTCTTTGGAAGTGGTTTTCCGATGGGGATTTTCTTTAATAAATTCAGCCACATCACATGGTCTTCACGTTTACTTCCTTCCGGAAAATATTCCACACCAACTCTTTTAGAATCGTACATTGATGAAAGTAAAGACAGGCGGCAAGTCTTGAGTAAATTTTCAAAAGTCACTTCTTTATCCGCTTTAAAATTCTCAATTTTCGGGACTAAATTTTCATCACATCTTGCATAATTGGAGTAGGCGATTTCTGCATTTTCTTTCTTCATAAATCCAATCATTTCTTCCAAAAAATTGGGTTCCCAAAAATCATCCGCGTCCAAAAAAGTAATAAATCTTCCGGTTGCATTTTTTAAAGAAATATTTCTAGCGTGTCCGGCGCCTCCGTTTTTTTCGGCAACTGTAAGTTTTATTCTCGGGTCGCTAAGTTTTTGAATAATTTCCACAGAATTATCGGAAGATTTGTCATCAGTAATCAGCCATTCCCAATCTTTAAAAGTCTGATTTTTTACAGAAGTGATTGTTTCTTCCAAAAACTTTGAAGAATTATAGCAAGGCGTGATGATGGAAACTTCAGGCATTCAGTATTTTTTGCAAATATAAGGCTTTGGAAATGGTCTTTAAAAGCGGTATTTTTAAGAAAATGTAAATTATGATTCCAAAATTCAAAAAAAATGATTGATTTTTAATAAAAAATCATAATTTTATGCCTTGAAAAATTTGATCTATGAAGAAATTAGCATTATTGTTTGCAGGTTTATCATTAATGGTAGCTACTACCGCATGTAAAGATGACGAAGAAACTGTGCAGGAGTTTCCAATCGTGGGAACATGGAAGCCTGTAGCAGAAGTAAGAACTGAGGTTGACCTTGACGGTGTCGGGTTTTCTGACCAGATTACTTACACTGCTTGTCAGCAGCAATCTACATGGGTTTTTAGTGAAAATTCTTCTGGTAAAAGAACTGACAAGGACGAGGCGGGTAATCCTTTGGTTTGTAGTACGATTAATCAACGTAATTTTTCTTACATTTATACAAAATCTGATAAAAACTTCGAAATAAAATATCAGGGAACTATAGTTTCTGAAAAAGGTCAGGTTGTTGATCTGAATGCTGAAACAATGAATATCAAGTTTGTGGATAATACCGATCCTACTGTGTATAAAACTACAACACGTACTTTCAAAAGAGTAGCTCCTTAGTATTTAAATTAATAATAATCTATATAAATCTCATCTCCGGATGAGATTTTTTGTTTAGGGCAACGTTCAATTAGTTTAAAATTAAATAACCAATTCTTTTAAAATCATTAAATTTGTGAATCTTGATTTAAATTAAATCTAAAATTTCATCAAAGTCTAACAACAAATATCATTATAATAACGTGTTTTACGATCATCAGCAGATAGAAAAAAAGTGGCAGAAATACTGGGAGGACAATCAAACTTACAAAACTTCCGATAAAACAGATAAACCTAAATTTTATGTACTCGATATGTTTCCGTATCCATCGGGAGCCGGGCTTCACGTAGGTCATCCGTTGGGATATATTGCGTCAGATATTTATGCGAGATATAAAAGACACCAAGGTTTTAATGTTTTGCATCCTGTTGGCTACGATTCTTTCGGGCTTCCGGCTGAGCAATATGCCATTCAAACTGGGCAGCATCCTGCGGTGACTACAGAACAGAATATCACACGATACGAAGAGCAGTTAAGAAAAATTGGTTTTTCATTTGACTGGAGTAGGGAAGTGAGAACTTCTGACGCTTCCTATTATAAATGGACACAATGGATTTTTATTCAGCTGTTTCATTCGTGGTATAATAAAGATACTGATCAGGCAGAATCTATCGATACTTTGATAAGACATTTTGAAGAAAAAGGAACTGAAGGTCTTAATGCCAATCAAAACGACGAATTAAATTTCACTTCAGAAGAATGGAAAAATGCTTCTGAAATTGATAAAGAAGATATTTTATTAAATTATCGTCTGTCTTTCCGTGCAGAAACTACTGTAAACTGGTGCCCGGCTTTAGGAACCGTTTTAGCCAACGATGAAATTAAAGACGGGAAATCTGAAAGAGGAGGCTTCCCTGTTTTTCAAAAGAAAATGATGCAGTGGAGCATGAGAATTTCTGCGTATTCTGAAAGATTATTGCAAGGATTAAAAACTCTGGACTGGCCACAACCCTTGAAAGATTCCCAAGAATACTGGATTGGGAAATCTCAGGGAGCTCAAGTAAAATTTGAGGTAGAAAATCACGAAGAAATTATCGAAGTTTTCACGACAAGACCTGATACTATTTTTGGTGCGACCTTTATGGTATTGGCTCCGGAAAATCCTTTGGTTGAAAATATTACGACTGCAGAACAAAAAGTTGAAGTAGATACTTATATAGAAGAAACTTCAAAGAAAACCGAGCGTGATAGAATGGCAGACGTGAAAAACGTGAGCGGTGCTTTCACCGGAACGTATGCAGTTAATCCGTTTAGCGGAAAAAAGATGCCGATCTATATTTCAGATTACGTTTTGATGGGTTACGGAACGGGAGCTGTAATGGCTGTACCTGCACATGACGAACGTGATCACAGATTCGCAAAGAAATTTAATTTAGAAATTATAAAAGTTGTAGAAACTGAAGAAGATATTCAGGAAAAATCTTTTGACTCTAAAGATTCTGTCTGTGTAAATTCTGATTTCTTAAACGGATTAAATTATAATGATGCAAAATCAAAAATAATTGCTGAGATAGAAAACAAAGGAATCGGTCACGGAACAACGAACTACAGACAGCGTGATGCTATTTTCTCAAGACAGCGTTATTGGGGTGAGCCGGTTCCTATATATTATAAGGAAGGAATGCCTTACACATTGCCAAATTCTGCATTGCCTTTGGAACTTCCTGAAGTTGAAAAATATTTGCCGACAGAAGACGGAGATCCGCCATTAGGAAACGCAAAAACGTTTGCCTGGGATGAAGCGAATCAAAAAGTGGTAGCTACAGATTTAATTGATGACAAAACGGTATTTCCATTAGAATTATCTACAATGCCGGGTTGGGCGGGAAGCTCATGGTATTTCCTTAGATATATGGATCCGAATAATGATGAGGTTTTTGCTAAAAAAGAACTTTCAGATTATTGGGGACAGGTCGATTTATACATCGGAGGTAGCGAGCACGCAACCGGTCACTTATTATATTCTCGTTTCTGGAATATGTTCTTAAAAGACAGAGGATATATTAATCAGGATGAGCCTTTCCAGAAGTTGATCAACCAGGGGATGATTTTGGGGATGAGTGCTTTTGTGTATCGAGCATTCTTTACCTTTACTATAAAACTTTTTAAAGAAATTAATGGAGAATTAAAATATACGGGATATTTTGAGAAAAATAAGGAGTATGAAGTCAAAAATATCTATTTGTCATATAATCAATTAAAAGATTTATTAACAACTGAAGGACAGGTTGTTTGGAAAAAAGGAACATTTGACGAGGATATAATAAAATCTTATATTAAAGAAAAGCTAATAAAGGAAAACTTCATTTCTATTGATTATGATGATTTCGAGATTGATAGAATCAGAAAAACATTAACACCAATCCATATTGATATATCACTATTAAAAGGAACATCCGATGAATTAAATGTTTCAGAATTTAGAAAATGGAGAGAAGAATTTAATGATGCAGTATTAATTAGTGAATCTGGTGAAATCCTAACTAAAGATAATGATATAGAGGGAGAAAAATACATCACAGGTCGTGAAGTAGAAAAAATGTCTAAATCAAAATACAATGTGGTAAATCCTGATGACATCTGTGAAGAATATGGAGCAGACGGGTTGAGATTATATGAAATGTTCTTAGGGCCATTAGAACAATCCAAGCCTTGGAACACGCAAGGTCTGAGTGGAGTGTACGGTTTCCTGAAAAAATTCTGGAATTTGTATTTCAACGAAGATGTTTTTGAAGTTTCTGAAGAAGAACCTACAAAAGCGGAATATAAAATTCTGCATACCTTAATAAAGAAGGTGGTTTATGATATTGAAAATTTTTCTTTCAATACGTCAGTTTCTTCATTTATGATTGCTGTCAACGAGTTACAGAAATTAAAATGCAACAAACGCAATATATTAGAACCTTTAGCCGTTATAATTTCCCCTTACGCCCCACATATCTGTGAAGAGGTATGGAATTTGCTTGGTCATAAAGATTCGATAGAGTTTGAAACATTCCCTATTTTGAATGAGGAATATTTGGTTGAAGACGAAATTAATTATCCGATAAGCGTAAATGGTAAGATGAAATTTAAAATTTCTCTTTCGGCTCAGCTTTCTGCAGCAGATGTTGAGGTTTTAGTGCTTCAAAATGACAAATTGAAAGAGATTTTAGAGGGGAAAACTCCTAAAAAAATCATTGTAGTACATAAAAAGATAGTAAATATTGTAATTTAAAATAAATTTAACATTGGTAATTTCAAAAAATTAGAGCGTTAAATTTTTTGATTTTTTAATGTAATTACAAAAAGTGATAAAAATCATTAATAATTTTGGATATAATTACAATATCGGAATCGTATTAATTTTTCGTTATCAAAAAAAGACAAAATGTTTATTTAAGACTATTGCATTTTAAGTAATTTTGCCTTTATTTTACAACTTTAAAATTTTTAAACAATATAATTTAGTTAAATATGGAAATGAATGTTTCAAAAAATGATGAGCAAGTAGTTGCTAGAAAGGCAGGAGGTTTAAATCCAGCTGTAATTATTCCTATCCTATTGGTATTGGGGATTTGTATTTGGTTATTCGTATTGGGTAGCCCAGGTAATTTTAAAGCTGATCCTAGATTAGGAGGAGGTTCAGTAGCTTTTTCTGATGTAGAAGGTAAAGATCTTCATCCAGAAGGGTTCATGGGAATGATTTACATGGGAGGTGTAATTGTACCATTGCTTGTTACATTCATGATTACTGTAATCGTTTTCTCATTTGAAAGATATTTTGTTTTAAACAAAGCTTCAGGTGCAGGAAATGTAGACAACTTCGTTGTAAAAGTTAGAAGTTTGCTAAACCAGAACAAAGTTGACGAAGCTCTAGAAGAGTGCGACAGACAACAAGGTTCTGTAGGAAATGTAGTAAAAGAAGGTTTGACGACTTACAAAGCGTTGGCTCACGATACTACTTTAAACAAAGAACAAAAAATGATTGCTCTAAACAAAGCTATCGAAGAGGCTACTACTCTTGAGATGCCAATGTTAGAAAAAAACATGATGATTCTTTCTACTTTAGGTACAGTTGCAACATTGGTAGCACTATTAGGTACTGTAATTGGTATGATTAGAGCGTTCTTCGCTTTAGGAGCTAGTGGTGGTACACCTGATGCTGCTGCATTATCAATTGGTATTTCTGAAGCATTGATCAACACTGCATTAGGTATTGGTACTTCAGCTGTAGCGATTATCCTTTATAACTTCTTTACTTCTAAAATTGACGGATTGACTTATAAGATCGACGAGATCGCAATGAGCATCCAGCAGTCTTTTGCAGAATTTCACTAAGAATTAAGTGAATCTGTGTTTTACACAAAAAGAAGTTTATAATTTAATTAGATAATAATAATGGCGAGAATAAAACCAAAAAGACATGGGGTAGTTACGGATATGACCGCGATGTGCGACGTTACGTTCCTACTACTTACATTCTTTATTATGACCACTCAGTTCAAAAAGCCTGATGTGGAGCAAATCAAACCGCCATCTTCAATCTCAGAAAAATTACTTCCTGATGCTAGTTTAATGACTATTAATGCTACACCAGACGGGAAATTTTATTTCCAGCCGGTAGAGAATGCAACAGAAAGATTAGAGCTTTTGGATAAAATGGGACAAAAGTACGGTGTTACTTTTGACAACAACCAGAAAGCTGCATTTCAGAGAGTTCAGACAATTGGGGTTCCTATGAACCAACTTAGAAGCTATCTTTCATTGTCTGAGGATGAGCAGAAGAATTTTAAAAGTCCAAAAGGAATTCCTATGGACAGTACAAATAAACAGTTAGTAGACTGGGTAGAGCAAAGTTTAAGCGTTAATCCTGAATACAAATTAGCGATTAAGGGTGACGTTACTACAGAATATCCAAAAGTTAAAAGTTTATTTGAGGGTTTAAGAGATATTGATTTTCTTAAATTTTGGTTGATAACGTCACAAGAAGGTAAACCTAACGAATAATAAGGAATAGAAATGGCAGAAGTACAGGTACAAGAGAAAGGCGGCAAAGGCGGCAAGGTACGTTCCAAGAAAAATAACCCTAGGGTCGATATGACTCCGATGGTTGATTTGAATTTCTTACTATTGATGTTCTTTATGTTTACATCAACGTTTAGTAAACCAAATGTGATGGATTTAGGTCTTCCTGGTAAACCAAAACCAAACGATCCAATTCCTCCACAGACAGAAATTAAACTTTCTAATTCAATCTCTTTATTATTAGGGAAAGACAACAGAATTTTTTGGCATCAGCAAGATAATACATCTTTAACTGACCAAAATTTAACTGAAACATCTTTTGATAGAGAAGGTATCAGAAAGATTATAGAGCAAGCAAAAGCAGGAGCAGCAGATAAAGAAAAATTCACAGTAATTATCAAGCCAACTGACGATGCAGTATATAAGAACTTTGTAGACATTCTTGACGAGATGGCTATTACTAAAAGCGAAAGATACGGTGTTACCGATTTGAAGCCTTGGGAAAAAGCTATTTATGATAAAAGAGTTGGCAACAAATAATTACTACAAAGTAATTAACCATTAAATTTATATTACAATGGCAGATGAAAATGCTTACAGTCAAAATCTTACATTAGACGAGATTGTATTTGAAAATAGAAATAAAAATTATGGAGCTTATGATATCAGATCGCAGTATCCTAGATTACTGACAAAATCTTTTATCATTGGAACATCTATATTTTTATTGATTGCTTTATCTCCTCTTATTTATTTAACCATCAAAAACCTCGCTGCTGAAGAGCAAGTAGAAGTGAAGGCAGATTTGGTTGATATTATTCAGGAAGATAAAATTATAGAGCAGCCTAAGGAAGAAGAACCACCTCCACCACCTCCACCAAAAGAGGAGGAGAAGATTGAAATTATTCAGAATGTGGTTCCAGAACCGGTGAAAGCTCCAAAAATTGAAACTCCACCACCGCCAATTTCTAAGCAATTAGAAACAACTACTGGTGTTACAGCCCAAGAAGGTGTGAAAGCTCCGGCTTATACGCCACCGCCGCCGCCACCATCTACAGGGACTAAAGCTTCAACAGCTGAAGTTAAGCCTCAGGTAAGTGATACGCAAGTATACAGCGAGGTAGAGCAAACTGCAGAATTCCCTGGAGGTATCAATGCATTTAGAAATAAAGTATCTGGTAACTTCGACGGTTCAGCAATGAATGGTGATGAAGGAACTGTAAAAGCTGAAGTAACTTTCGTAGTAGAAAGAGACGGAACAATTACAGATGTAAAAGCTAACGGTAAAAATGCAGATTTTAATTCTGAAGCTGTTAGAACAATTAAGTCAATTAAAAATAAATGGACTCCTGCAAAAATCAATGGTCAATCTGTTCGTTACAGATTCAGATTACCTTTAACAATGAATTTTGAAGGATAATATTTATCTTTAAATATTATTAAAAAAGAGAAGCTTATGCTTCTCTTTTTATTTTTTTTAATACTTTTGTTATATGGTTTTCAAATATTTATCCTTAGTAACGGGATTTTGTTATATAGTCTTAGGGCTCATCATTATTTTTTATAAAGCATCTTTTGCCAGTTTTGATCCTACAATGATTTTAGTGTTCGGTATAGCAATTATTTTATACGGAATTTTCAGAATTTGGAGGGGATTTTTAAATTTAAAAAATACAGCAGATGAAGAATAGTATTAAAATTATACTTCTTTTTTTGTTAGCAACAATTGTAAGCTGCTCAAAGAAAGGCGAAAAGTCTCTGTCATATAACAATGGTGAGATGACTATTCTTACTGACGAATCATTCAAAAGTGTGACAGAAGCACTAGCTGAAGGGTATATGATCAGTTATCCTGAAAGCAAAATAAAAGTTGTTACAAAGAAAGAAGACCTTGGGTTTTTAGATCTTTTAAATAATAAAGTAAAGATTGCTGTAATGTCTAAGGATTTGTCTCCGGAAGAAAAAAAGGCTTACGAAGAACAAGTAGATTTAAAGTTTATACCTGCAAAATTCGCTGCTGATGCAGTAGTATTTGTAGTTCCAAAAAATTCTGAAAAGACAAGCATTACCATGGAAGAAATCGTTCAAGGAATGCAATCAGAAGAGAAGAATTTTATATTTGACGGAGCTAATTCTAGTAACTTGAATTTTGTAGCACAAAAATTAAAAAAGCTTCCTAAAGATTTGAAATATTCTATCATTCCTGGAAGTGCAAATGTGATTGAGGAGCTTAATAAATATCCTGATAAAATAGGTGTGGTTGGTCTAAATACAATCAGCAGACCTTATGATAAAAATGCAGAAAAATTAAGAGAGCTCATAAAAGTTTTGCCTGTGGTTAGTAATGGAAAAACATATTCTGCAGATTTTGAAGGAATGCGTGAGATGAAGTATCCTTTTACAAGAGTTTTGTATTTCTTAACAAATGAGGGTAATTTTAACATTGCCAATGGTTTTATAAGATATTCTTGCACCCATTTAGGACAAAAAATCGTTCAAAAAGAGGGCTTACAGCCATATAATATTTATCCACGAGAAGTTCAGATGCGTTAAATAATATTAAATTCATCTGAATACCAATTTAATTCATTTATTTTGGTCTGAAAATTGTGTGTAAATTATAATTCAATTTAGAAAATATATAATGAAAGATATAATGATTATGAATGTAAAGAAAGTTGCTTTTGGAGCGGCGGTTGTATTTTTTAGCAATTTTGCGATTGCACAAACGTTACAGGATGGTATCAATAGCATCGACAGTGATAAATTTGCTCAGGCAAAAACAAATTTCACACAGATGATTGCCAAAGAACCGAAAGCTGAAAACTATTTCTATTTAGGAAATACATTTTTAAGACAGTCAGAGCCAGATTTTGCTCAGGCTACTGAAAGTTTTAATAAAGGTCTTGCTGCAGACAGCAAAAGCTATTTAAATAAATTAGGTTTAGCTACGGTTAAACTTGGTAAAGGTGATAAAAGTGCTATCGCTGAAATTCAGAAAATAGTAACTGACTCAAGAGAGAAAGATGCTGAAGTTCTTTTCAGAGCTGCAGAAGCTTTAACGTTATTTGAAAAAAACAACTCACCTGATTTAGCAATTCAATTCTTGAATAAAGCAATTGAAAGAGCTGCTAAAAAAGAAGTTCCTGCTAACTATTATTACACCTTAGGTGATGCTTACAGATTGAAGAGAATTCCTGGTGATGCAATGTCAGCTTATGACAAAGCGCTACCTTTAGCTAAAAACAAGGCTTCTGTTTATACAAGAATTGGAACACTTTGGATGGCTGCTCAACAGTGGCAACAAGCTAAAACAAGTATTGAGAAGGCAATTTCTACTGATGCAACTTATGCTCCGGCTTACAAAGCTCTAGCTGCATACAATATCAAATATCAGGAAAATGCAAAAGCAACTCAGGATTTGATTAACTATACAAAATATGCTGATGAAGATCCTTACACTCAATTGGAGATTGCAAAATTGTATTTCACCAATGAAGATTATGCAAATTCAAAATTGATATTAGATAAGATTTTTGATAAAATTACAGATCCTATCAAATTCAAATTGAGAGCTTATGTAAACTATGCAGACGGACAATACGCAGAAGCAAAACAAAATATGGATACTTTCGTGTCTCAAGCGGAAAAATCTAGAGTTCAGCCTGCTGATCAAGGATTACAAGGTTTAATTGCTGCAGGTTTGGCTAAAACTGAAACTGATGCGGCTAAAAAAGCAGCATTAACAGCAGAATCTCAGCAAAAAATTGCGATTGCAAAAGCAGCTAAAGACGAAACAATGAAGTGGGATATGGAGTTGGCAAAAATCAGTGGTGGAGGTACAGCATCTCAGGCTTCTGTAGACGCTGGTCCTACAAATCCACAGATTGAAGCATTGAAAAAACAAGTTGCAGCAAACGCTCAAGATTCTGACGCATTGTACAAATTAGCAACAGCTTACCAAGATGTTAAAAACTGGAATGGTGCGATTGCAACTTGGCAAAAAATGAGTGCAATTTTACCAGATTGGGCTCCTGCTTACTACAGTTTAGGTTATGCTTATCAACAAGCAACAAATAATGATGCAGCAAAAATTGCTTACGAAAAATATATTGCGACAGTAAAACCTGCAGAGGTAGAAGCTAACAAGCAGACTTTAGCGTATGCGTACTTTGCCGTTGCTTACTTATCTAAAGATTCTGATGCAGCAAAAGCAAAAGATTATGTTGCTAAGTCTTTACAGTTAGATCCAAGTTATCAGGATGCTGTGAAATTAAATACAGAAATCAATAAATAATTTAAATTTTAAATTATACCTATTAAAACTTCCCATTCCTCAAGTTTGGGAAGTTTTTATTTTAAATCTTATATTTGAAAGTATGAAACGTTCAGGATTAAAATTATAAAATATGAGGAAATTTATAGGACGTTCCATCTGACAAATTAAAATAAAAAGAATAGATGAAAACAGATATACTTGCATTTGGCGCACACCCGGATGATGTTGAGTTAGGTTGTGGCGGAACTGTCGCTAAATTAATTTCTGAAGGAAAAACATGCGTCATTGTTGACCTTACGAGAGGTGAACTGGGAACTCGCGGAACTGATGAGATAAGACATGAAGAAGCGACTGAATCTGCAAAGATTCTAGGAGTTTCTGCCAGAGAGAATTTAGGAATGAAAGATGGCTTTTTGGTCAACTCAGAAGAATACCAATTAAGCATCGTGAAAATGATCCGTAAATACCGCCCGGAAATCGTTTTGGCCAACGCAATTGATGACAGACATCCGGATCACGCAAAAGCGGCGAAATTAGTATCGGATGCGTGCTTTTTATCTGGTTTAAGAAAGATTGAGACAAATATTGATGGGGAAAACCAAGACGTATGGCGACCAAAACAGATTTTTCATTATATTCAGTGGAAAGATATCAAGCCTGAATTTGTCATTGATATATCAGAGCATTTAGATAAGAAATTGGAAGCGTGTATGGCATTCAAAACACAATTTTACGATCCAAGATCTACAGAACCGGAAACACCTATTACTTCAAAAGATTTTTATGAGAGTCTTACCTACAGAGCTCAGGATTTAGGAAGGCTTTCCGGAGTGACTTATGCTGAGGGATTTACGTCTGAGAAGTTAATGGCGTTGAAAAATTTTGATGGAATTGTTTGGTAATTAAAAAATCTTTCCTATATTTGCACCACCAAAAACGGTGATTGTAGCTCAGTTGGTTAGAGCGCCGGATTGTGGTTCCGGAGGTCGGGGGTTCGAGACCCCTCATTCACCCCACATAAACACATTTTCTTTTGAAAATGTGTTTTTTTATACCAAAAAAAAGCATCTGAAAAGATGCCTGTGTTTTTATATACTTGGTTTGGGTTGCTTGTTTTAAACTTCGTCGTCAGAATCTATAGTGTAAGTTCTGCTTTTGAAATCTTTATCATGTTTTTCAGAGATTACATCTTCTCCTTTTTCATTAATGATAAAATCTGTAGATTCATTAAACATTTCCTGGAAACTCTTAAAATCTTCCTTGTAAAGGTAAATTTTATGCTTCTCGAATGTAGCCTCTCCATTCTCTCCGAAATTCTTTTTACTTTCGGTAATTGTAAGATAATAATCTCCTGCTTTCGTCTCGCGCACATCAAAGAAATACGTTCTTCTTCCTGCTTTTAACACCTTCGTGAAAATTTCATTCTCATGGCGTTCCTTGTATTCACTCATTATTAGATATTTTTTAATCTTGTTAAGAACAAATATAAAATATTTCTTTTAATCACAAAATTTTTTTTATGATTTATTTAACATTTGTGAATAAATAGGCTAAGCGGTTACAGAATTGGTAATTTCGGTAAGATTAATGATTTTATCTGCACGTTGAGCGCTAGACTCTCTGTGTGTGATAATTATAGAAGTTGCATTGTGAATTTTAGTATCTATGTTTTCTAAGATATTCTGTTCAGTTTCTGTATCTAAAGCAGATAGTGAATCGTCAAAAATAATGATGTTTGGGTCTTTTATGAGAGCTCTGGCAATACAAATTCTCTGCTTTTGACCTCCTGAAAGCATCACTCCGCGTTCTCCAACCATCGTTTTGTAGCCTTCCTTGAATTCTACAATATTTTTGTGAACGTCAGCAATTTTAGAATATTCAACCACTCTTTCATGAGAAGGATTGTCGATTGAGAAACCGATGTTATGTTCAATAGAATCTGAAAATAAATAACTTTCCTGCGGAATGTAACCAATGAAATCTCTATAGTTATCGAGATTATGGTCTTTAAGATTTTTCCCGTCAATCAGAATTTCTCCTTCTGTCGGATCTATTAATCTGCAGAGAAGAAGAGCAATCGTAGATTTTCCGCTTCCGGTTTTACCCATAATCGCTAAAGATTGTCCTGCATCAATTTTAAAACTTAAATTATCTAAAGCTTTAATACCAGTATTTGGATAAACATAAGACACATTTCTAAATTCTATATTTCCTTTAATTGGCTGATTTTCAAAATTCTTATTAATGACATCCGATTTTTTATCTAAAAATTCATTAATTCTCTGCATGGAAGCTTCGGCTCTCTGATTGACAGAAGTTACCCAGCCAACCATAGAAAATGGCCAGATTAAGATGTTGATGTACATGAAGAAATCTGCAATCTTACCAACGCTCAGTTCGCCTGCAATATATTTTTGTCCGCCAATCAGTATAATCGCAACATTTAATAATCCGATGACAAATAAAATAATGGTAAAGAAATACGCTTCTGTTTTTGCTAAGTCTAAAGCTTTATCCTGATAATCGGTAACCTTGGCTCCGTAGTTTTTTTTAATGTAATTTTCTTTAGCGAAAAATTTAACCACACGGATTCCTGAAAAACTATCCTGTACAAAAGTTGATATCGCAGACTGGCTTTTCTGCATGATTTTCGATTTTTTATTAATAATCGAACTTACTTTAAAAATGATATAAGAAAGAATAGGAAGTGGAAATAAAGTCCAGACCGTCATTGAAACATCAGTCTTTAACATGTAAATGCAGGTGATTGTCAACAAAATTAATAAGTTCACAACATACATCACGCCTGGCCCGAGGTACATTCTTACCGCCACAACATCTTCACTCAGACGATTCATTAAATCTCCTGTTGTCGTGGTTTTATAATCTGTTAAGGATAATTCCTGATAATGTCTGTAGATTTTATTTTTAAGCTCATATTCAATTCTTCTTGATGCAACAATAATCGTCTGTCTCATCATAAAAGTGAAAAATCCGGTTAAAAGTGAGCAGCCCACAATGATGGCAACGTAAATTAAAACCTGCTTGTTAAAGCCTAAATTCCCTTGTTTGGTCAGCTCATCAACAGATTTTCCTACAAACTGTACTTTATAAATATTAAAAAAGTTGCTGGCGATGATGAAGAGTAACCCCCAAAACAATAATATTTTGTGCTTCCAAAAGTAAGGGTTCAGAGTTTTCAGTGCTTTCATAAACTTTCGCAAAATTACGAAAATTGATAGAGACTAAGAATTTCATAAACTTTAAATTTCATATCTTTGCACCCATAAAAAGCTCTTTGAATGTTAGGAAGAAGACAAATCCGTGAGAAAGTAGTAGAAAACGTGTATTCATACTACCAAAATCCAATTAAATTTGATGTTTTAGAAAAAAACATGTTCTCGAGTATAGAGAAAATCTATAATCTTTATGTGTTGGAACTCAATTTTTTGGTAGCCCTTAAAGGTCTCGCAGAAAATCAAATGGAAATCGGTAAGAATAAGTACATTAAAACCGATTCTGATATCAACCCAAATCAAAAATTCATCAATAATCAAGTATTGATTAAGTTGGAAGAAAACCCTGAAAGACTTTTCTTTTCTGGTCAGCACCAAGATTTGAAATGGGATTTGCATGATGATTTTTTGGTAAGAACTTTCCAGAGAATGACCTCAGGAAAGCGTTACCAGGATTTCATGAAGGTTGATGAATATTCTTTCGAAGAAGATCAAAAGTTTATCGGTAAGCTATTTTTAAGATATATTGCTGAAAACGAAGATTTTCATGATTATGTAGGGGACAGAGAACTTTCGTGGTCGGATGATATTCATATTGCAAACTCAATGGTTCAAAA
Source organism: Chryseobacterium aahli (assembly GCF_022699665.1). Taxonomy (GTDB): domain Bacteria; phylum Bacteroidota; class Bacteroidia; order Flavobacteriales; family Weeksellaceae; genus Chryseobacterium; species Chryseobacterium aahli. Next base: position 87,874 of record NZ_JALDNB010000008.1, read on the forward strand.
GACGATTGGTTTTATCAAAGAAAATGAAGATAGCCGTACGTTAATCAAAATGATTAAAGATGAAGAAGATAAAAACTTCGCTGGAAAATTATTAAGAGATACACTAAACAATTGGGAAGGCAACGAGAAGAAGCTTTCTGAGAGATTGGAAAACTGGGATTTGGATAGAGTAGGTTTGATGGATAAAGTGATTCTTACTATTGCTATCTCTGAGCTTGATCACTTTCCTCTTACTCCTTCAAGAGTTATTATTAATGAATATATCGAGATCGCTAAAGTATTTGCGACAGACCGATCTAATATATTTATCAATGGAATTTTAGATAAATATTGTAAAGACTTAAATAGAATTTAAAAAAAATAAAAATGAAAAAGACGTTATCAATTATCGCTTTATCAGTAATAGGCTTCGGTTTGGTTTCTTGTAAAAAAGAAGGAAATAAAGAAGTTCAAAATTCAGAAACTGCAACATCAGATTCTTTAAAAACTTTGCCTGGCGATTCATTGTCAGCAACGGCACCTACAACAGCTGTGACTGGTACTCCGGTTGCTGCTCCGGTATCAAACCAACCTTTAACGACAATCGCTTTATCTCAAAGCAATTATGATTTTGGAAAAATTAAAAAAGGAGATAAAGTAAACCACGTATATGAAATTACCAATACAGGAAAAAATCCTTTGGTTATTTCTGAAGTTAAGCCTGGATGTGGATGTACTGCTCCTGAGTTTACGAAAGAACCAATTTTACCTGGTCAAAAAGGAAAAATCACTCTAAGCTTTGATTCGACAAGTTTTGACGGTGCGGTTCAAAAGTATGCAGACGTTTTTGCAAACGTAGAAAAATCGCCTATCAAACTAACGTTCAATGCGAACATTCAACCTTAATTAAACTACTATGTTGACAATATTTTTACAGGCAGCACCGGCAGGAGGATCTTCTCCAATGATGCTTATCATGATGGGGGTAATGTTTGTTGGGTTTTATTTCCTGATGATCAGACCTCAGATGAAAAAACAGAAGCAAGAGAAAAAATTTCAGGAAGAGCTTAAAGTGGGAAGCAGAGTGGTGCTTACTTCTGGTCTTCACGGAAGAATTGCTCAGATTCACGATGACGGAGTTGTCATCGAAACACTTTCCGGAAAATTAAAATTTGAGAAAGCTGCCATTTCAAGAGAATTTACTGCTAACAGATTTGGGGATAAAGCTACAACAACAGTTGACAAAAAAGAAGTTATAGAAACTGAAAAGAAATAATCTTTCAGTTTTAAATAATATTGCGAATCGGCGCGGGGTGCAAAAGGAACACCCCCCCGAAAATTTTAATTATGTAAAAAAAAACAAAAAAATTTTTATTTTTAAATAATTATGCCCTTGGGGGGGGGTCACCACGGCCCCCCGCGCCGATTCTTTTTACAGTCTGTAAAAAGATCCAAAGTTCTGATAATAAAATTTGTGGTCATTCGTGCAAAAACATTCGTGCACTTTGTGTTTAAGCAACGCAACGATTTGCCCAACTAATCTTTAAAAAATATCTTTGCCTCATGAATCAAAACACAGCTAAAACCGTTCTCATTCTCGGCGCCAATTCCGATGTTGCCAAACAATGTATTTTGCAATATGTTGAAAAAGGTTTTGCAATCGTTGCAGCTTCAAGAAACATAGATTCTCTTGAAAATTTTGTTAGTAAAAACAATTTGTTTTCAAAGGTTTCTGTTTTATATTTCGATGCAGCAGATTTTGATTCACACCAAAAATTTTATGACGAACTTTCCATAAAACCTCATATAGTTGTTTACGCTGCAGGTTTTTTAATTGAAAACGCTGATGCTTTAAAAGATTTTAAAGGAACTCAGCAAATGATGCAAGTCAATTATATAGGCGGCGTTTCTATTCTGAATATTGTAGCAATGGATTTATCTAATAAAAATTTAGAAAGAATTATCGGGCTGTCGTCACTTTCCGGAGTAAGAGGAAGGAAAAGTAATTTCGTTTATGGAAGCACGAAAGCGGCTTTCACGACTTATTTGGCGGGTTTAAGACAAGAATTAGCTACTAGAGATATAAAAGTGAATGTTTTGGTCAGTGGCTACATCAATACGAAAATCAACGCAGGTTTGGAACTCAACAAAAATCTTTTAATGGAGCCTGATTATGTGGCAAAACATATTGTGAATGCAGGAAATTCTTTTACCATCGTTCCCAATTTTAAATGGAAACTGATTTATTTTATTTTAAAAATTCTACCGGAGGGCTTGGTGGCGAAGTTGCCGTGATTACTTTTTTGAATTAGCTTTTTTCTTCAAAAAATCTAAGATATTTTGATATTGGTCAGTCTCTTCATTATTTACAATATAGATAAATGGAGTACCCATCTGAACTGTAATATAGAGAGTTTTCCCGGAAACCTCGTATGACACATGTTTCCAGATACTTCTTATATCAAACTGCTCACTTCTAATATAGAAAGAACATTCATCAAAATACAACTCTGAAATAGGATTATATTCCTTCAGTTCAGATATGTGTTTGTTTATTTTAGAACTGTAGTTTGATTTATTAAAGAGGAAAATAAATAGATAGAGAATGCCAAAAACAACCAGAAAAATCATGAGAAACTTGAAAAAGTCGATTCTGCTTCTATCGCTTTTGAAAATACTATCAACTATACTTAAAAATATTACTATAAAGAAAAAATTCTTTAATAAAGTAGGTAATTTCTTTTTCCAAGAATAGAAATAGTATTTTTCGAGTTGTCTTTTTGTAATTTTTTCATCAAAATTGATGAAGACCTGTAAAGAACTTTCCACGCACATTTAGTTTTTGTAAAAATATTGATTTACTCAAAATCCTGCAACAATTCCAGTGCCTTCATCATATCAATTCCTTTCCCCCAAACGGGTTTAAATAAATCTTCTTTTGCCTTAATTCTTGATAAAGCATTCTCAATATTGAAGTCAGTTGGTTTCAATCCTTTTTTTAATTCTACCCATTCAATCGGCATGGAAACAGCGGCACCTTCCTTGGGTCTGAGACTGTAAACGCTCGCTAAAGTTTGTCCCTGTCGGTTTTGAAGATAATCGAGATAGATTTTTTTATCATCCCGTTTCTGAAGACTGCGTTCCAAAGTTGTAATTTTCGGAAGTCTTTCGTTGACCTGCTTCATCAGAATATGAGCAAAATCTTTCACCTGATCATAATCATAGGCCCCACCCATCGGAATGTAAATGTGAATTCCCGTACTACCCGAAGTCTTGCAATAACCTTTTATTTTAATTAAATCTAAAATTTCCTTCACCTGCTGAGCGGTTTCAATCACATGGTCAAAAGTATTTTTTTTCGAAGGATCGAGATCTAAAACCAGATAATCTGGATGTTCGAGATTGGGAAGGGAAGAGTTCCACGGATTAAAATCAATGCAACCCAAATTATTCAGATAAGCTAAAGTCGCTTTGTCATTGCAAATAGCATAATCAATGTATTTGTCTGTAGATTCAGAATGTACTTTGGTTGTTTTTATCCAATCCGGAAAAGAATCTCCTGCGTCTTTCTGATAAAATCCGGAATGATCGATACCACTTGGAAAACGGTTGAGAGAAAGCGGCCGGTTTTTCAGATGCGGTAAAATATATTCCGCCACCGACTGATAATAATCCACCACATTGCCTTTGCTGATTTTATCCTTCGGAAAATAAATTTTATCCTGATTGGTCAGTTTTATTTTGTGTCGGTTCAGCATAATTTCACTGTCTTTTTCGTTTTCATCTTCTATATTTTCTGATGTTTTTTTAGTAGTCATACTTTTGGATTTTGAAGTTTTCGGAGCAGATTTTTTAATTGATTCACTAATTTCTTTCGCCTCTTTATCTTCACGGATCGCCACAAATACTGGATGTCTGAACATTCCGTCTTTTGTGATTTCAGAAAATTTAATTTCACAAACCAATTCCGGTTTCGTCCATGTCACCGGCATATTGGTTTTGGGAACGGTTTCAAATGGTGACGATTTTACCACCAGTTTTTTCAACCGCTGATGAACCTGATTCAGCAATTCATTATTAAAACCCGTTCCGGTATGTCCGGAATAGGTCAGTTTTCCATCGATATATTTTCCTAAAATCAAAGCTCCAAAACCTTGTCGTGATCCTTTTGGTTGTGTAAAGCCGCAGATAATCGCTTCTTCAGTGTTGGTGAATTTTATTTTGAGCCAGTCTGTGCTTCGGGAATTTTCGGTGTAAATGCTGTCGGCTTTCTTAGCAATCATGCCCTCCAGCTGCATTTTTTTCATTTGATTAAAAAACTCGATTCCCTTTTCAGGAACGTGATCGCAGAATTTAATCAGATCAGTTTCTATTAAAGCTTCTTTTAAAAGCTCTTTTCGCTGAATTAATGGGAGTTCTTCGGTAGAATGACCGTTGAGCCACAAAAGGTCAAAAACCTGATACGTTAAAGCCAAATCCGCATTGTCGCCAATTTGCTGCAAAAGTTGAAAACTTGGTTTTACGTTTTCGTCGTAAGCCACAATTTCGCCATCCAAAATCATCTTGTGTTTTTGCTGACTAAAATCTCCGGTAATGGAATTGAATTTAGATAAAAAAGAAATTCCGTTTCGGGAATAAAATAAAGGTTGTTTTTTGCTGAGATCTGCTACAGCGCGGTAACCGTCCCATTTAATTTCAAAAATCCAGTCTTTGTCATCAAAAGCATTTTCAGAAAGTTTTGCCAACATTGGTTTGATGAAATTTTCGAGTTTTTTCTCATCACCCAAAGAGTTGTAACGTTTAAATTGTGATATTGTATCTGATTTTATGATTTCTTTTTGTTGCTTTTTAGGCTTTTTTTTTCCTCTATAAATTTTGAAACTAAAGATTTCTGCGAAACGTTTTCTTCAGCATCATACTGTTCTTTAGCAAATTTATCTTTGTGCTTTATTAAAAGCCATACATTGTTTTCAGTATTTTTCATTTTCACTAAAGCAAATTCTCCTTTTAATTTTTTACCGTGTAGAATAAATTTTAATGAACCGTCTTTCAGTTCCTTCAGTAATTCTTTTTCATCTGAAAGTTTACTTGTATCATCCAACGGTTCGTAAGTTCCGCTGTCCCATATTTCAACTTGTCCGGCTCCGTAGTTTCCTTCGGGAATATTTCCTTCAAAATCTTTGTAATCATACGGATGATCTTCTACCATCATTGCCAAACGTTTATCTTCAGGGTTTAAAGATGGACCTTTCGGTACCGCCCAACTCTTTAAGACACCATCCATCTCCATCCGAAAATCGTAATGAAGTCTTGATGCTGCATGTCTTTGGATCACAAAAATTGGTTTGTCTTCACTTTTCTTTGTTTTTCCCTTGGGTTCGGTAGTTTTATCGAACTTTCGTTTATCGTTGTAATCTTTAAGTGCCATGATTAGGAAGCATTTTTAGATTTCGAAGTTTGTAAACTGGCTTTCAGTTGTGCCATTAAATCGATTACTTTACCCTGTTTTGCAGGCTCAGATTTTTTCAGCTTGACAGATTTTCCTTTCGCTTTTTTCTTAATGATTTTAAGGAGTTCCTGAGAATAAGTATTCTTGTAAAATTTAGGATCAAAAGGTTCTGAAAGCTGCTCAATCAGATTTTTCGCCATCTTCAGTTCGGCTGGCTTCGGTGCTTTTTTAACAGGGATTTTCAGTTGTTTATAATCTCTTATTTCCTGATCGAATCTCAATCGGTTTAAAACCAAAACATCATCATTGTAAGGACGAATCATCCCAATCGCTTCACTGTCTCGGAGAACAAACGTCCCGATACCTACCATTTTAGTTTGCTGCAAAGCTTTAATTAAAAGTCTGTATGCATTTTCACCATTCTTTTGCGGCTCGAGAAAATAGGGAGTTTCGAAATAGACAGAATCCACTTCCGCTTCTTTTACAAAATGTTCGATGCTTAATATTTTTGTCTTTTCCGGACTTGCGGCTTCGTAATCTTCATCTTCCAAAACAACGTATTTATCGTCGATCAGAAAACCTTTTACGATGTTTGCCCACTTAACTTCCTTGCCCGTTTTTTCGTTGACTCTTTTGAATTTAATATTAGAAAAATCAGATTTATCCAGCATATCAAGATCCAGTTTGCTGGTTTCTGTCGCAGAATAAATCTTCACAGGAATATTGACTAAGCCAAAACCAATGGCACCGTTCCAAATTGCTTTCATTGTCTTTCTTTTCTGTAAAACTTGCAATGATTGTGCCGTGGGAAAATTATTCTGTGGCTGTGGTATTTATTAAATTTCTATAAATTTAGATTTGTTTTCAAGAAATTGTATGGTTTCATTAAGGTTTTCTTTATCAATATTAGCTTTATCTAAAATAAAATTCATAAAAGATGACGCAGTAATGTAGAGATATTCATCATCAAGAATGCAATAGGTAATTTCGCTCCACAAGAATTTAAATTCTGATTTGTAGTTTTTGAAAGAAAAATAAGTGGGAGTAAACTCCCAAATAACGTCTTTTGAATTTAATTCAAGACTGGAAATTTCACGATTTAATTTTTCGTAAAAAGTTTTTTTATACTTTTTGTATTGAGATAGATAACTACAAAATGATGAAATTGAGGCTAAAGAAAATCCAAAAAAGAAACCTGAAAAAATATATTCTTCCAAAAGTATAGCAATAATTCCAAACACAATAAATATTATTCCCCAATAAAGGTTTTTATTATTTTTTGTGAGATTATTTTTCCATTGTCGTTTGAACTCATATTGATTTATTTTTCTCAGAATTTTCTCAGAATTTGGAGTGTTGTAAGTTAGAATTTCGTCAGTCATGTTTTTAATTTAAATAAAAAAAGCGGAGAAAAAATCTCCGCTTCTAATTTATGCTTTTAAATTTAATTTCAATTCCAATTCATCGAGCTGTTCATCAGCAATCGCAGCAGGAGCATCGATCATCACATCACGTCCTGAATTATTCTTAGGGAAAGCGATATAATCTCTGATCACTTCGTTTCCGTCAAGAATTGCTACCAAACGGTCAAACCCAAAGGCCAAACCACCGTGAGGCGGAGCACCATATTTGAAGGCGTTCATTAAGAATCCGAACTGAGCTTCTGCTTCTTCTTTTGAGAATCCTAATAAGTCAAACATTCTTGACTGAAGATCTTTATCAAAAATTCTGATCGAGCCACCGCCAATTTCGTTTCCATTCAATACCATATCGTAAGCATTGGCTCTAGCTTTTCCCGGATCTGTTTCCAATAAATGGATATCTTCCGGCTTTGGAGAGGTGAATGGGTGGTGCATGGCATGGTAACGTCCGCTTTCTTCGTCAAACTCCAATAACGGGAAGTCAACAACCCAAAGTGGTGCGAAAACGTCGCCTTTTCTTAATCCTAAACGATTTCCAAGCTCCATTCTCAAAGCTGAAAGTTGAGTTCTTACTTTGTACTCGTTTCCGGAAAGAATTAACATTAAATCGCCTTCTTTCGCTCCGAATTTTTCGATGATTTTCGCTAAATCTTCTTCGTTGTAGAATTTATTCACAGAAGAAGTTTTTACACCATCATTCTGGAATTTAGCCCAAACCATTCCTGAAGCCCCAATTTGTGGTCTTTTAACCCAATCAACAAGCTCGTCGATTTGCTTTCTTGTATAATCTGCACACCCTTCAACATTGATACCGACAACCAATTCTGCGTCATCAAATATTTTAAAATCTTTTCCTTTTACTAAATCGTTCAATTCTACGAATTCCATTCCGAAACGGATGTCCGGTTTGTCATTTCCATATTTCTGCATCGCATCTGCGAATGTCATTCTTGGGAACGCTCCGAATTCCTGACCTGTAATGTCTTTGATCAACGTTTTCGTCATTCCTTCAAAAACATTCATCACGTCTTCCTGCTCTACGAATGCCATTTCGCAATCGATTTGTGTGAATTCCGGCTGTCTGTCGGCTCTTAAATCCTCATCACGGAAACATTTCACGATCTGGAAATATTTATCCATTCCGCCAACCATTAACAGTTGTTTGAAAGTCTGTGGAGATTGTGGTAATGCGTAAAATTGTCCCGGATTCATTCTGCTCGGTACAACGAAGTCTCTCGCTCCTTCCGGAGTAGATTTGATTAAAACCGGGGTTTCAACTTCAATAAATCCTTCGTCTGAAAGATAATTTCTCACTTTCTGCGCCATTTTGTGACGGAAGATCAGTTTATCTCTTACCGGAGCTCTTCTGATATCCAGGTAACGGTATTTCATTCTTAATTCTTCACCACCATCCGTTTCATCTTCAATAGTGAAAGGCGGAAGTTGAGATTCATTAAGAACTTCTAATTTTTCAACTAAAATTTCAATTTCTCCAGTTGGAATATTTGGGTTTTTGCTTACTCTTTCGATTACTTTTCCCGTAACCTGAATTACAAATTCACGTCCCAGTTTTTTAGCATTTTCCATCAATTCTACTGAAGAACGGTCTTGGTCGAAAACCAACTGAGTAATTCCGTAACGATCTCGAAGATCTATCCAAATCATAAATCCTTTATCACGAATGGTTTGTACCCATCCTGAAAGTGTAACTTCTTCATTAAGATTTTTCAGAGATAATTCTCCGTTTGTGTGCGATCGAAACATACTTATTTGTTTAAAGTTTTGAATTTAAAGTTCATTGGTTTGAGTCTGATACTCAAACCAATGAACTCGGAAGTTTGAAATTTCCGTGTGCAAAGATAATATTTTTGCAGGGTTTATAAACAAAAAAACTCCCCGAAGGAAGTTTTAAATTATATAATTTGTACTGTATTACAAAATCTTTGCAAGTTCTGGATGGTTGTTTTTTATAGCAATATCCTTAGCCGTTTCTCCGTTAGAATTTTTAACAGATTTGCTTGCACCTTTTTTCAGTAGTGCTTTTGCCATATCTATTCTTCCGTAAGTCGCAGCAACTATCAAAGGAGTATTGTTGCCACATACTCTGTTGACATCTGTCGTGTTATTGATTAAAAAGGCAAAATTATTTTTTCTTTCATTTCTTACAGCAAGAGAAAGAAGATCATAAGATCTATCTTTGATATTGAAACATTTATTGTATTCTTGTTGCGTAAATGCTGTTTTAAATTCCTGAAGATTATCAGTTTGGAAGATTTTCATTTGGTCTTTGGAGATTTGCTGTGCAAATAATCCGTTTGCGAAAATTGAGATTGCAAGAAGCAAAGTAGCCGATATAATCTTTTTCATAAAATTTATTTTTTTATTAATATACAAATCTAAATATTTTTTTTGATACATTTAATTATTAATCCAATTCATTGCTTTTTCCAAAACTTCGTCCTTATTATTTTTAATTCCGGCTATGGTAGGTTTTACTTCCACATCAGGAATAATTCCTATTCTTTGGGTTTCTTTTCCGTCGGGATAATAAACTCCAATTCCAGTAATCATCGTTGAAATATTTCCAGGCAGAACGAATTCTGAAACATTACCGTCTGCTCCTGCCGTTTGTGAGCCAAAAACTTTTGAGCTTGGACCTGTTCTGAATGCCATTGTATGATATTCGGCACTACTCTGAGTAGTTTCATTGATGAGTATGGCAATTTTTCCTTGGTAAGAATTTTTACCGGATCCGGGAATTTCCAAACTTTTTGTAAAAGTAAAAAGCCCAGGTTGAGTATTGTTTGTATTTGAAAACTTAACAAATTCTGTTGTCTCAGGTTTTAATAGTTTCCCCATTTTTACGGTAACAAAATCTGATGGATAGCTTCTAAAATCAATGACCAAACCCTTTGTGTCTTTTATTTTTTCAAAGACAGCCGGAAGTTCATCGCCTTTTACACTTCCCATATAAAAATAAGCAACATTATTGTCGAGCATTTTGAAAAATTCTTTTCTCTCTCTTGTATATTTTAGCTCAGGACCTGTGTATGTTTTAATTGTTTTTTCTTCTGTTTTACCATTTCTTGTCAACTTTATCTTAATGTTTTCGTTATTACTTCTCAATAAATTTCCAGCAACATCTCTCAATTGAGTAGGATAATTGGAACCTGGAATATACTTGAGTAAATTATTTACAAAATCTTCCGTTTTTACACCATTAATTTCTGTAATGACATCGCCTTTCTGAATTCCGGCTTCTTTGGCAAAGTTTTCATTATAGAAATCATTGACGACAGCTTTGTTTTCTGCAAAAGTTAACTGTAGAGCGGTATATCTTGTCCCGAAAAAATGATGAATCCCTTTGTTGTAATTTGTGATATCTGCGTGTGTATCTCGTATTCTTGTGATTATTTCAAGGGAAGCTAAGGCGTATTCTGTTTCGTTTTTTGCATTGATAAATTTGGGAATAAATTCCTTTAAAACATTTTTCCAATCTTCTTCAATGAGATTTTTATATGGAAAATAATACTGAATCATATTCCAATATCTATAAAGCGAAAGCAGGCGGAAACCTTCATCAGGATAATTCATCTTTTGATAAGGATTTTCATTTTTAAAATCGGGATTTCCTACTTGCCTGAAAAAATCTACATAATAGTTTGCTTGTGGTCTTTTCGCTTCTTTTAATTTTAAAAGTTCTTCAGAAAGTTCTTTTGAAAAACCTGAATTAGTAATCCAGTTTAGATCGGGTTTAAATTTTATATTTTCCGGCTCAGAATTTTTTGCAATTTGGTATTTGCCTAAATTTTTGATCCATTGAAGGATAATTTCGTCCCTTTGGTTAAATGCAACCCCTTTTGTCTTTTCGTATATTCTGAAAAGCTCATAATCCCAATTGTGATTTCCTTCTGCAACACTTGGATGATAGTATTTAAGATAGCCCCAAATAAGTCCTAATTTTGTAAGGTAATCTACATTTTCTTTATCAAGATTTATATTTGAAATTTTTGAGCCGAGATCAAACTCTTTGTCCAGATCAATTTTGGTTAATTTTTTCTCGAAAATTTTAGCATCTTTAATATCTTTTCCGTCAATCATGATTTTTAGATTGTCAACCCACATTTTTCCTGTGCCAGAAAGTAAAGCACCGAAAACTATCTTTTTGGTATTTTCTGGAGACATATCAAGCGTTACTTCATATTTTTTCCAGTTATTTGTTCCTTTCAAACCTACTTTTTCCATGTTGTCAAAAGCAATCTCAGGATCTATTCTTAGCCAAAGACCAGCAAATCCGTCAGAAATATTTTCTGTTTTGATATAACCGGAGAGTGTGATTTTTTTTCCAGCATAGTTTTCCGGAAGTGTGTACATTAATGCTTTAAATCCTAAATTTTCTTTTGCATCAAATAAAACCGAAGTTTTTCCTTCTTGTTTTTCTTTTGCATCTGCTAATATTTTTGCAGTGCTGCCTCCAAATGTTGTCCATTGAGAAGGAAGATCATTTTCAAAATTTTCAAAATTTAGATTTTCAATTTTTTGCTGTGCAAAAGAATTTAAACCTAACATTAATAAGGCTGAAATTAAATATTTTTTCATAATTGAAGATTTTATTTGAAGGGAGTGAATGATTTTTTAAAAGTGTAGTTTATGCAAATTTTTAAGATACTTGTAGTTTTATCAATTGAATTTAAAAGTAAACTGTTGAAGAATTTTAATCTTTTACGTATTCCAAAAGATCGCCGGGTTGACAATCGAGAATTTTACAGATTGCTTCTAATGTCGATAATTTCAAGGCTTTTGCCTTCCCCGTTTTTAAAATGGAAAGATTGGCTTGTGTAATTCCTATTTTCTCTGCAAGTTCCTGAGACTGCATTTTTCTTTTCGCCAACATGACGTCTACGTTGATTATGATTGGCATGGTTTATATTGTTAAATCGTTTTCTGATTGTAAGTTATAGCCTTTTTTAAAGAATTCTACAATGAATAAAATGAGAACTCCGAAGAACAAGAAAGGAATGGCAGAAAATGCTGTACTGCCAAAATCGTTGACGCGGAAAATGCTTATAACGATCATTGCAACTGTATACAGAATATTGAGCAAGCCAAACCTTTTCAGCCAGAGAATAGCTTTTAAATTAAACACTTTTTCGTTGCTGATTTCTTTGAAAATATTATAACTGCTGTAAAAAAAAGCAATCATAAAAATACCTCTCACGGTATTGCTGATGTAGGTAGTGAGACTAAAAATACCTGTTATCAAATTCTGAGTAGTAAAGGGAACATAAAATTTGAACTTCATCAAATCATCAAATTTCGCGGTGTAGTGGTTTTTTGCCCATCCAACATCATTTCCGATGATATAGAAATCTGATAGCATCGAATTATTGGTTTTAAAATTATAGTAAGATGTGACATAGCCAATTTGCTCGTAAATAAATTGAGCTGTCAGAATAATAAACAATACAAAAAGGAAATAGCTGATGTATTGAGAAAGAGAATTTTTTCCGATGATTTTCATTGTTTTAATATTTTATTATTGCAAATTTATAAATATTTATTGTTTTACGATAATTAATTATTAAAATTATTTATTTATAATTGAGTTTATTGAAATCGTATTTTTAAGGCGATTAATTTTAAGATGAAAAAATATTTAAATTTTCTGAAAAAAGCATTTAGCGAAGAAGAAACCGATTATACCAAAATCAGTATCAGAAGTGCTGTTCTTCTTTTAGCAATTCCGATGATGCTGGAAATGGCAATGGAATCTGTCTTTGCTCTGGTTGACCTTTATTTTGTAGGTCATCTCAAAGAAAGTGGTTTTGCCATACAAACCGTTGGTCTTACAGAATCTGTGTTGACCATAATTTATTCCATAGCTATCGGAATGAGTATGGCTGCGACTGCAGTTGTGGCAAGAAGAATCGGCGAAAAAAATCCTGAACAAGCATCTAGAAGCGCGGCGCAAGTGATTTCAGTTTCGTTTGTTGTGACTTCTGTTTTGAGTATATTGGGAGTGGTATATGCAGAAGAAATCTTGATTTTGATGGGTTCAAAACCGGATGCTGCAGCATACGGAAAAGATTTTACAAGAATTATGATGGGAAGCAGCGTGATTATCATGCTGTTATTTTTAATCAACGGAATTTTCAGAGGTGCAGGAAATGCTGCCATCGCCATGAAAAGTTTGTGGATTGCCAATATTGCTAACATTATTTTTTGTCCGATTTTGATAAGAGGCTTAGGTCCGATTCCTGCAATGGGATTAACTGGAGCTGCGGTTGCAACAACTATCGGAAGAAGTACAGGCGTTCTTTATCAGTTGTATCATATTTTTATTGCTGATTCTTTGGTGAGAATCAAAACAATTTATTTTAAACCTGATTTTAAATTAATCATGTCCATCATAAAAATTGCCATGCCCGGAATATTTCAGTTTGTTATCGCCTCATGTAGCTGGATTTTTCTTGCAAAATTGGTCGCAACAACCGGAGGTGAAGATGCTTCTGCAGGTTATCAGACAGCACTTAGATTAATGATGTTCTTTATGCTTCCTGCCTGGGGATTAAGTAATGCGGCTTCAACTTTAGTCGGACAAAATATGGGTGCGGGTGAAATGATCCGTGCAGAACAGTCTGTCATGAAAACCGTAAAGTACAATGTTATTTTCATGCTTTTGGTGAGTTTGCTGTTTTTAATTCTTGGCGATTTCCTTGTTGGTTTTTTCACTGAGCAGATTGAAATAAAAAATTATGCTAAAAATGCATTACACATAATGAGTATCGGTTTTGTGTTTTATGGAATAGGAATGGTAACCATTAATGCTTTCAATGGAGCAGGAGATACGTGGACACCAACTTGGCTCAATTTTTTCGGATTTTGGATGTTTCAGATTCCTTTGGCTTATGTGTTGTCAAAATATTTTGAAATGGGTCCGAAAGGAGTTTTTATTTCAATTCCTGTGGCAGAAACATTGATAACAATCATTGCTTTTATTTTATTTAAAAAAGGAAAATGGAAGAATGTGAAAGTGTAACTTATTTATTATAATATATTTAACTGCAAAATCTTTTGACTTCTTGTTGTTAATGTGTAACTTGTGAAGAATAACAAATTATAATATTATGGGAAAAGGAGACAGAAAGTCAAGAAAAGGGAAAATCATCTTAGGAAGCTACGGAAAGAAAAGACCTAGAAAAGCTTCAAAAGCTTATCCAGCAGCTGCTGAAAAGTCAAAAGACTAAAATAAAAATGACCGAAGAATAATCTCCGGTCATTTTTTTATGTTTAAAATGAGCTTATTTTCCTCCGAAAAGTCCTCCAAGTAGATCTCCCAACCCACCTTGTTGCTGTTTTTGCTGTTGTCCACCGCCTCCGAGTACACTTCCTAAAATATCATTCAAAGGATTTCCTGAAGATTGTGATTGTCCGCCGCCTAAAACACTTCCCAAAATATCATTCAAAGGACTAGATTGTTGCTGCTGAGCCTGATTTTGAGCACCTCCCAAAATTCCTCCAAGAAGATCACCAAGGCCACCGGCTCCCACATTATTCTGTTGCTTTTCTTTCCCTATGTAACCCATGATTACTGGAGCAAGCATCGCCAAAATGGGTCCGATTTTGTCAATAGAAATTCCGGTATTCTGAGATAATTGGTTTTCTACATTGTTTTTTTGATTTCCGAAAACGTGAGAAAGAATAGATCCACCTTCGTCTTGTCTGTTGTCAAGTTGAGATGTATCATCTAAAATACTTCCGTCATGGTCTTTATCTAAAGCATTGTTCAAAGCTTCTGCTTCTTTCGCATCCTGAGATTTATTTCTAAGGTAAGAAATTACAAGTGGGGTAGCCACTGCCAGAAGTGCAATAATCTGGTTCTTGCTGATACCGAATTTGTTCTCGGCCTGCTCTGCAACCTGATTTCCTGTGTTTCCTGTCAAAAGGTCAATTAGACTCATTGTTTGTGTTTATTTTATTTGTTAGAATATCAAAGTTATCAAAAAAAAATATACCACAAATGATTATGATATATTTTTTATTTAATTCTGAAATTATTCTGTAACTATTTGATATTGAGTGTTAATTTTTAAAAATAGGAACGTTTGAACATGCTTCCCCAAACATCAATGATTTTACAATCGGCTTCAATTGCTCAACTAATTCTATATAAGCATTTTCAGGAATTTCTTTATCAGAACAGCCTTTTACCAAAACTCTTTTGTCTTTCAAATCATCAAAATCATGTGTTTGAATTGCATTATGCATCAAAAGAACTTCCAGATCTTCTTTATTTCCGAAAATTATCTTTTTTGTAACATCGGTTAATTTTGCAGTAATAAGAAAATATGCCCAAAGCGGAACAATTGCATCTGCAGAATTGTAGATGTAAACATATTGATCTTTGTACTCTTCAGGATTGATAGCTGCCACTTTTTCACGGAAGTCCTTTTCCTTCAAAATCATTTCCATGAAAAGAAAATCTTTCAAATCAATTCCTTTTCTGATGCCTTTCGGAACCAAATCTGTAAGGTCAAAATTCACCAATCCGCTAGACGCAACTTTATTTTTTATTTCAAATTCTTCTGACATTTTTTATCATTATCTTTGAAGCAAATTTACTCAATTATTATTTGAATTTTGATGTTTGAAACTGTTGTTTCAATAGATAAAATCATTTATCAATTATCGTTCATGAAATACTATATCATTGCAGGTGAAGCTTCCGGAGATTTGCACGGAAGTAATTTAATGAAATCCTTAAAGAAAAAAGATCCCAACGCAGAATTCAGGTTTTGGGGAGGTGATTTGATGGAAAAACAAGGTGGAACTTTGGTAAAACATTATCGTGATCTCGCTTTCATGGGGTTTCTTGAGGTTGCAATGAATTTAAAAACAATTTTAAATAATATTAAATTCTGTAAAGCCGATATTAAAAATAATATTCCAGAGGTTTTGATTTTAGTTGATTATCCGGGTTTCAATTTAAGAATCGCAAAGTTTGCTAAAGAACTTGGGATTAAAGTGGTTTATTATATTTCGCCTCAACTTTGGGCATGGAAGGAAGGTAGAGTAGAAACCATCAAAAAATATGTAGATGAGATGATGGTTATTCTTCCTTTTGAAGAAGATTTTTATCATAAACATAACGTAAAATCTCATTTTGTAGGACATCCTTTGCTTGATGCAATTTCGACACTGCAAGATATTGATATTGAATATTTTAAAAAAGAAAATAACTTAAACGAAAAAGAAATTATCGCATTGCTTCCAGGTTCCAGAAAGCAGGAAGTTGAAAAGATGTTGGAGATTATGCTTTCGGTACGCCCTTATTTTAAAGATTATCAGTTCGTTATCGCGGGAGCTCCAAGTCTTGAAAAGGATTTTTATCAGAAATATGTGGACGGAAATGTGCATTTTGTGTCCAACAGAACCTATGATTTGTTAAGATGTTCTAAAGCTGCATTGGTAACCTCTGGAACAGCGACTCTTGAGACGGCATTATTAAATGTTCCGGAAGTTGTTTGCTACCGTGGAAGCAAGGTTTCTTATGCGATTGCAAAAAGATTGGTGAAGCATATCAAATATATTTCGCTCGTCAATCTAATTATGGATAAAGAAGTGGTTAAAGAATTGATTCAAAGTGAATTAAATACTAAAAGTCTTGTTGAGCAATTAAAATTAATTCTTGAAGGCGAATCAAGGAATTTGATGCTCAAAGAGTACGAAACTTTACGTACAAAGCTTGGGGGTAAAGGTGCAAGCGATAATGCTGCAGATATTATTCTGAAAATTAAATAAACTTTTTACGAAAGATTTTCATTTTTTTATTACTTTAGTAGTACAAATTGATGAAAATTGAACCGACAGCCATTGCTAATATTAGTTTGCTGCTTTATTCTTGGAATTTTATTTCAGGATTATTTTTCTCTTAAACAAAATTTCATTCTTACTGTTGCAATTTTCTGCTTCTTGATTACGATTTCTACATTCATCAAATCATTTTTTATCTCGAAATTCAATTCAATATTACTTGGGTTATTCTTTTTCGGATTGGGAATCTGTTTACATTATTTAAATTTTCAAAACGCTTCTCAAGTTTCATTTAAATCAAATGAAAACATTGTTTTTAAGATTTCTAAAAAATTAAATTCAACAGAAAAAAATAAAAAATACGAAGCAATTGTACAGATTGGAAAAGAAACTTTTAATTCGGTTGTGTTAATTCAAAAAGAGAGTAAAGAGCTTGATTTCGAGCATTATTATAAAGCTGAAGCTTATGTAAGCCTACCTCAATCTCCGCAATATGATTTTCAGTTTGATTATGCAAAATATCTTCATCGGAAAAACATTTTTTATCAATGTTATATTAATGATGAGGTAAGTTCAGTAATAAGAAATGATTTGTCTTTTGGTGAAAAAATCAGTCAGAAAAGACTGGAAGTTTTAAAGGAAATTAATCATTCTGAAATGTCGCCGAAAAGTCAGGAATTTTTAAAAGGAATTATTCTGGCGGATCGCACAGAGATTGATTCGGAAACTTTGCAGGATTTTAACCGTTCGGGATTGGTGCATTTTCTTGCGATTTCCGGGACTCATGTTGTTGTTATTTTCGGGATGCTCTATTTTGTTTTAATGAAAATTTTGCCGTTAAGATTCCGAAAATCTGTAATCATTTTAAGTTTGGCTTTCATTTGGTTTTTTGCTTTGTTTATCGGTTTTGGGAGCTCGGTAATACGTTCTTGTATTATGCTTACGGTGTATTTTGTCTATGTATTGGTTCAGCGAAAACCTGATTTATTACATTCTTTGGCTTTATCTGCTTTCATTATTTTGATGATTGATACGCAGCAGTTTTTTGATGTTGGATTTCAGTTGAGTTTTCTGGCAGTTTTCGGGATTTTCTGGCTCAATCAGCCGATTTTAAAATATTTGCCAAGGCAAGATAATTATTTCAAAAAGATCATTTTCAACACGGTTTCTATTTCGATTTCTGCTCAATTGGTAACCCTGCCATTGGTTTTGTACTACTTTCATCAATTTTCTTTTATTTCAATTGTTGCTAATTTTTTCATCGTTCCATTCTCGGAGATAATTATCATTCTTTCGTTTTTAATGACAGGTTTGATGGCTTTGGGATTAGATTTCGGTATTATAAATTCGGGTTACAATTTCATCATCGATTTACTGTTAAAAATAATTCATTGGTTTGCTGATTTTGAATCTTTGTTTTTTGAAAACATCTCAATGAATTTCGTTGAGGTTGCCATACTTTTTATTGTCATTTATCTTTTGAGATTCGTGATTGTTAAATTTAATGCTAAAAGATTTGCGCAATTTTCTTTGGCAATTTTCTTCTTTTTTATTTTGAGAATTTCGTTTACAATTTATGAGAATCAAAAAGAAGAAATTTTGGTTCATCAATATAGAAAAAGTAATGTCGTTTCAGTTAAAAAAGGAAATGCAGCCTGTTTTTGGATTCAATACTGGGATGACGAAAAGAAAATTCGGCAATATATTATTAATCCTTACGTGTCTTCTCGAAGGGTGAAAAATTTTAAGATTAAACAACTTCCTGCTTTATCAGAAAAAGTGGTTTTTAATAACCAAGTTTATAATTTAAAATAATATCGATTTTTTAAATTTTTCTCGCATTTTCAATATATTCCATAGTTATTTAGAAAGATTACAAACTGCCTAATAGTGAGATTTCTCACTTTTTAGTTTTGTTAACATTCCTTAATTTTGTGGAAAATCAAATTTAAACTCAATATGGCAGGTTTAACAAGTTCTTCGATAGGAAGGAAATATGCGATGGCGCTTTCAGCAATGTTTTTGCTGATCTTTTTGTTGATGCATTTATCCACTAATATGACATCTGTTTTTAGTGAAGATGTTTTCAACTCAGCTTCTCATTTTATGGGGTACAATCCGGCGGTTCAGTTCCTGATGCAACCTATTTTGATGTTTGCGGTAATATTCCATTTTGCAATGGGATTCATCTTAGAAATAAGAAATAACAAGGCACGTCCTGTAAAATACGCCGATAACAAAGGTTCTGCTAACTCTACATGGATGTCTAGGAATATGATTATTTCTGGTGCTGTGATTTTGGCTTTCTTGGTATTGCATTTTTATGATTTTTATTTTCCTGAAATGAATTACAAGTACATTCAGGCAAATACACCGGATGAAACTAGGTATTATGCTGAACTTCACCACAAGTTTCATGATCTTTGGAGAGTGATTCTTTATGTAGTCGCTTTCGGATTGCTTGGTTTACACCTAGCACACGGATTTCAGTCTTCTTTCCAGTCAATTGGAGCAAGACATCCAAAATATACACCGGTAATAAAGGCTTTTGGAAATTGGTATTCTATCCTTATTCCGCTTGGGTTTATTTTCATCGCAGTTTTTCATTACGTAACTCAATAATTTCAATATACTAATATGAGTAAATTAGATTCTAGAATTCCAGCTGGTCCACTTAAGGATAAATGGAAAAATCATAAAGACCATATGAACCTTGTTGCGCCTAACAACCGTGATAAAATTGATATTATTGTTGTAGGTACAGGTTTAGCAGGAGGTTCTGCAGCAGCTACTTTGGCTGAGCAGGGATATAATGTGAAAGCATTTTGTTATCAGGATTCACCAAGAAGAGCGCACTCTATTGCTGCACAAGGTGGTATCAACGCCGCTAAAAATTATCAAGGTGATGGTGACTCTACATACAGATTGTTCTACGATACCATCAAAGGTGGTGACTATAGAGCAAGAGAAGCAAACGTTTACAGATTAGCTGAAGTTTCTGCAAATATTATCGACCAATGTGTTTCTCAAGGAGTTCCGTTTGGTAGAGATTACGGCG
The DNA here is from genome assembly GCF_022699665.1 of Chryseobacterium aahli. Lineage (GTDB taxonomy): Bacteria > Bacteroidota > Bacteroidia > Flavobacteriales > Weeksellaceae > Chryseobacterium > Chryseobacterium aahli. The sequence continues at coordinate 107,594 of NZ_JALDNB010000008.1, forward strand.
GTCAATTAGATAACCGTTCATTTGGTGGGGTTCAGGTTAAAAGAACTTTCTACGCAAAAGGACAAACTGGTCAGCAGTTATTATTAGGTGCATATTCTTCATTAAGCCGTCAGATCGGAAAAGGAAGAGTAAAAATGTACAACCGTCACGAAATGCTTGAATTAGTAATCGTAGACGGAAAAGCAAGAGGAATTATCGCAAGAAACTTGGTAACTGGTGAAATCGAAAGACATTCTGCTCACGCTGTTGTAATTGCATCAGGAGGTTATGGAAACGTATATTTCCTTTCTACCAATGCAATGGGTTCAAACGTTTCTGCAGCTTGGAAGATTCACAAAAAAGGAGCGTACTTCGCAAACCCTTGTTATGTGCAAATCCACCCGACATGTATTCCGGTTCACGGAACACAGCAGTCTAAACTGACTTTGATGTCTGAATCACTTAGAAACTCCGGAAGAATCTGGGTTCCTAAGAAAATTGAAGATTCAGTTGCAATCAGAGAAGGTAAATTAAGACCTGAAAATATTAAAGAAGAAGATAGAGATTACTATCTTGAAAGAAGATATCCTGCATTCGGAAACTTGGTGCCTCGTGATGTTGCGTCAAGAGCGGGTAAAGAAAGATGTGATGCTGGTTTCGGAATCGAAAATAACGAAACTAAAGAAGGTGTTTACTTAGATTTCTCTACAGAGATTATCAAAAAAGGTAAAGAAACCGCTATCGAAAAAAATATTCAAAATCCTACAGATCAACAGATATACGACCTTGGGAAAGCTTGGATTGAAGAGAAGTATGGTAACTTATTCGTGATGTATGAAAAAATCACGGCTGATGATCCTTACAAAACTCCAATGAAGATTTATCCTGCCGTTCACTACACAATGGGTGGTGTTTGGGTTGATTATAACTTACAATCTACAATTCCTGGATGTTTCGTAATTGGTGAAGCCAACTTCTCAGATCACGGAGCAAACAGATTGGGAGCTTCTGCATTGATGCAAGGTTTGGCAGACGGATATTTCGTTCTTCCATACACCATTGCAGATTATCTTTCTGCAGACATTAGAACAGGAGAGATTCCTACGAATTCTGCCGAGTTTGACGAAGCTGAAAAAGAAATTAAAGACAAAGTAAACTTCTTTGTTAATAATAAGGGAACACATTCAGTAGATCATTTCCACAAAAGGTTAGGACACATTATGTGGAATAAAGTTGGAATGGGAAGAACTCCTGAAGGTTTAAGAGAAGCTATTGCAGAAATTGATCAGGTAAAAAAAGATTTCTGGAAAGACGTGAAAGTAATGGGTGAAACTGAAGGGATGAACACCGAGCTTGAAAAAGCGTTCAGAGTTGCAGATTTTATCGAATTAGGACAGTTAATGGCTATCGATGCATTACACAGAAACGAATCTTGTGGTGGGCATTTCAGAGAAGATCATTCTACTCCTGAAGGTGAAGCAGAAAGAGATGACGTCAACTTCAAATATGTAGGAGCTTGGGAATATCAGGGTGATGATATTAAGCAAGAAGTTCTGCATAAAGAAGATCTTATCTATGACAACATCGAAGTTAAAGCGAGAAGTTACAAATAATCTCCAACCTATAAATATAAAATTATGAGTGCAAAAAAAGGCCTTCATCTTACGCTGAAAATTTGGAGACAAAAAAATACAAAAACTAAAGGTCAGTTTGAGACCTATAAAATATCAGATGTTTCTACAGATTCTTCTTTCTTAGAAATGTTAGACATTCTGAACGAGAACTTAATCAACGAAGGAAAAGAACCAATCGCTTTTGATCACGACTGTCGTGAAGGAATCTGTGGTATGTGTTCTCTTTACATCAATGGTAGAGCTCACGGTCCAGATACTGGTATTACAACGTGTCAGCTTCACATGAGAATGTTCAAAGACGGTGAAACAATCGTTATCGAACCTTGGAGAAGTGCTGCGTTCCCTGTTATCAAAGATTTAATGGTAGACAGAAGCGCATTCGACAGAGTAATGGCTGCAGGTGGATTTATCTCGGTAAACACTTCAGGAAACACTTTGGATGCGAATGCAATTCCTATTCCTAAAGAGGATGCAGACAAAGCAATGGATGCAGCAGCTTGTATCGGTTGTGGAGCTTGTGTAGCGACTTGTAAAAACGGTTCAGCGATGTTGTTTGTCGGAGCTAAAGTTTCTCAGTATGCACTTTTACCTCAAGGTAGAGTAGAAGCTAAGCGAAGAGTTCTGAACATGGTGAAAGCGATGGATGAAGAAGGATTCGGGAATTGCTCAAATACAGGAGCTTGTGAAGTAGAATGTCCTAAAGGTATTTCTCTTGAGAATATCGCAAGAATGAACAGAGAGTACATGGCTGCGATGGCGGACAGAGGTTAATCTGTTTTAAAAATATATTTAAAATTTCGTCTTCTTCAATGAAGGCGAAATTTTAAAAATATATTTAAAATTTCGTCTTCTTCAATGAAGGCGAAATTTTTAGTTAAATCTTTCATAAAATCAATTATTAGATAGCAGTAAGTTTATCGAAAAACTTACTTTTGCTAAATTATTTAAAATCAAAAATGAAAAAATATCTTTTGTTATTTGTCATTGCAATATTTGCAATGTCTTGTTCAAAAAAAGTTGAAGTAAAAGGAAAAATCGCAGGAAGCTCTCCATTAGAAAGAGTAGAATTTGTAGAGGCTTCTGGTGTTGCTACTTTGCCATTGATCAATATGGGCTTAGATAAAGACGGAAATTTCGCAGGAACTTTTGAAGCTCCCAAAAACGGAATGTACGTTATCAACTATGCAGGCAAGCAAAACCTAATCTTCCTTAAAGGCGGACAAACGGTGAACATCTCCGGAAGTGCAGCTACTTTCCCTAATGAGTATGTCGTAACAGGTGATGCTAAAAATGATAATGACTTTTACCAGGCAAGTCAGAAATTCCTTTCTACTTATGGTCAGGGTTTAAATATTCAGGAATTATTAGCTGGTGATGAAGCAAAGTACGTAAAGGCTATGCAGAAAATCGAAGCTGATATCAACAAAAATATCGAAGAGAACGTAAAGAAATTCAACCCTGGTAAAGAAGTGGTTGAATGGAAAAAAACAGATGCGAAGGTGGCTATTCTTAATTTATTGGTAAATTATGAAATGACTAAAAAGCAAATGTCTGGAAATCCTTCTTTCAAAATGGGGAAAGTATTTACAGATTATGAAAATAAATTAAAAGACAACAGTGACGAAATGGTGAAAACAAGCCCTTTCTACAGACAGTATCTTTTAACTAAAATGAGCCCTGGTTTCCAAAAATTTGCTGAAGCAAAAAGCAAAGGAAAAACAGATATCACCACTACAGAATTGTTTAATGATTTCTTGAAGTCTCAGAAAGAAGTTTCTCAGATTACTAAAGATTATTTGTTGGCATTCGTAATGGCTCAGTCTGATATTCACCCACAAACTCCTGCTGCTACGACTGATAAAATCAAAAAAATTATCGAAGAAGATATCAAAGATGCTGGTGTAAAAGCAGATGTTAAAAAAATGCAGTTTACCATCAACGGATTCAAAATTGGTGATGATGCTCCGGAAGCTTCATTAGTAAAAGCAGACGGTTCAGCTTACAAATTGAGCGAGAACAAAGGGAAGCCTTACGTATTGGTTTTCTATGCATCTTGGAATCCTTACATCGCAGAAGGTACAATCCCGGTATTGAAAGAAGTGGTGAATTTCTATAAATCTAAAATGAATTTCGTTTTCGTAAATGTTGATGATACAAAAGATCAGTTTACAAAAACAAGCAATTCAATGATGAAAGGAATTCAGGGAACAAATGTTTATGCTGAAGGTGGTCTTAATTCTGACATCGCTAAAAAATATGGAGTTTACGGATTTAAATTGCCAAACTTCATCGTAGTAGATAAAAACGGTAAAATCGCAAGCAGATCTTTTGTTAACTTAGGTGATCAGGATTTGATTACGATCTTAGATAAAGAAACAGGTCTTTCTGCACCAAAGGTTGCTCCTCAACAGCAGATGATGCCTCAAATGAATATGGATCCGTCAGCTCAGGCTGCTCCTCCAGTTCAGGAAGCTCCTCAGCAACCGGCTCAGACAAAATAATAAAACTTACACAATAGAAAAAAACCTTGTCTTCGGATAAGGTTTTTTTTATTGTATTTTTGCAAAGCGAAAACAAAAAGCTAATCGGTCAATAGCTCAAACATTTAAAGCTAAATTTTAAACTTTGAATGATAAGCTAATAATGAAAGCTGCTTGCTTAAGCCTTTATATAGAAAAAATAGAAAATTTACGGGGATAGAAATAGAAAGTTAGATCCGTAGCGATAGAAATTGATATGAGAAAGAAGAAAGATGTAATTCTTGAAAATATAAAATTGTTTGCCGCAGGCGCAAAAGGTGTTGCCATAGGAAAAACTGAAGAAGGGAAAACCGTATTGGTTTCCGGAGCAATTCCCGGAGATGTGGTGAATGCAAGAGTGAAGAAATCAAAATCAAAATATTTTGAGGCTGAAGTAAAAGAAATTGTTGAGAAGTCACCATTCAGAGTTGAACCAAAATGTATTCATTTCGGAACTTGTGGAGGTTGCAAATGGCAGAATATGAGCTACGAAAAGCAGCTTGACTTTAAACAAGAAGAAGTTTACAATAATATCAAAAGAATCGGTGGAATTGATGATTTCGAAACCGTCCGTATTTTAGGTGCAGAAGAGCAGTATTTCTACAGAAATAAGATGGAGTTTTCTTTCTCTAATGCAAGATGGCTGACTCAGTACGAAATCAGTTCTGAAGAAAACTATGGGAGCAGAGATGCGCTTGGTTTCCATATTCCGGGAATGTGGAGCAAGATTTTAGACTTAAAAGAATGCTGGTTGCAGGAAGATCCGTCAAACGCGATTCGTTTGGCCGTAAGAAATTTCGGAATTGAGAACGGCTTAGACTTTTTCGATGTCAGAGAGCAGAAAGGTTTTCTAAGAACTTTGATGATGAGACAAAACTCAAAAGGGGAATGGATGGTCTTGTTTCAACTGTACAGAGAAGAAAAAGCAAACCGTACAAAACTTTTCGATTATTTACTAGAACAATTCCCACAGATCAAAACGTTGGTTTATGCTATTAATCCAAAGCAGAATGATTCTATTTACGATTTAAATGTAGAAATTTATTTTGGTGAAGGATTTTTAATGGAAGAAATGGATGGATTAAAATTCAAAATCGGTCCGAAATCTTTCTTTCAAACCAATTATAAACAGGCTTTAGAATTATACAGAAAAACACTTGAATTTGCCGACTTAAAAGGTGATGAAGTGGTTTACGATTTATATACAGGAACAGGAACGATTGCACAATATGTTGCCAGAAATGCTAAACACGTTATCGGAATTGAGTCTGTACAGGAAGCCATTGACGCGGCCATCGAGCATGCCGAATTGAATGGTTTGACGAACACAACTTTCTACTGTGGAGATATGAAAAATGTCTTCAATGACGAGTTTTTAGAAAATCACCCGAAAGCAGATGTTTTGATTACCGATCCGCCAAGAGATGGAATGCATCAAAAAGTGGTTGAACAAATCCTAAAGTTAGCTCCTGAAAAAGTGGTTTACGTAAGCTGTAATTCGGCAACTCAGGCAAGAGATTTAGCTTTAATGAAAGATCATTACACTTTGGTGAAAATTTTACCGGTGGATATGTTCCCGCAAACACATCATGTTGAGAACATTGCACTGTTGGTTAAGAAATAATTATTTTTAAATTTGAATAGACAAATCAGATATTGATATGATAAAAAACGGTAAAACATTCTTCTTATTAGCAGCTTTGGTATTCTGCCAACAGAATTTATTTTCTCAGGAAAAGCCTAAAGATTCTGCTGTTGCGAAAACAGATACTGCAAAAGTAAAAAAAGACGATAAAAAGAAAAGCCTGATTAAACCATTTAAAGAAATTATCACCGATAAAGCGGTTTCTGATCAGGGAGTTTTTACAGTTCATAAAGTTGACGACAAATATTACTTTGAAATTCCAGATTCGATGTTGAAGAAGGAATTTCTATTGGTTACCAGATTAACAAAAGCAGCTGCAGGAATGCGTTCCGGAACTTCTGGTTATGCTGGAGATCAGATTGGTCAGCAGGTAATCGCTTTTGAGAAGGGGCCGAAAGATAAAATCTTGTTGCGTTCAATTTCTCACGTTGATTATTCGAAAGATTCTACGTCACAGATGTATAATTCGGTGACGAGAAACAATGTACAGTCTATCATTAAATCTTTTGATGTAAAAGCGTATGGTATCAAGAAAAATTCGTCTGTAATTGAAGTTACAGATGTTTTAAATTCTGATAATGAATTGACATCATTTTCAGTTTGGTCTAAAGATAATTACAGAGTAGGCGTTTTTCAGAAAGACATGTCATTTGTAAATTTTGTTAAATCTTTCCCGACCAATATTGAAATTAATACTACAAAAACTTTCGCAAGAACTCTGGGAGCACCTGTAACTCCAGCAATTCCGGGAAGACCTACGCCGAAGATCAGCGGAAATTATACTGTTGAAATTAATTCTTCGTTTGTACTTCTTCCGGAAAACAAAATGCAGTCGAGATATTTTGACCCAAGAGTAGGGTATTTTACCGTTGGTTATACAGATTTCGATCTTGACCCTCAAGGTGTAAAAAAGATTTCTCTGGTTAAAAGATGGCGTCTTGAACCAAAACCACAGGATGTAGATAAATATAATAAAGGAGAATTGGTAGAGCCATCAAAACCGATTGTATTCTACATCGATCCTGCAACTCCGAAAAAATGGGTTCCTTATTTAATGCAAGGAGTCAATGACTGGCAAAAAGCTTTTGAAAAAGCAGGATTCAAAAATGCTATTGTAGCAAAAGTTCCGGATCCGAAAATAGATACAGAATGGAGTCTTGAAGATGCTAGATTTTCAGCGATTGTTTATAAACCTTCCGATGTGCCAAATGCTTCAGGACCTTCAATTGCCGATCCGAGAACCGGAGAGATTTTAGAAAGTCACATTAACTGGTATCATAATGTTATGTTGTTGTTAAGAAATTGGTATTTCGTACAGGCATCACCAAATGATCCAAGAGCAAGAAAAATGGAGTTTGATGAAAAACTGATGGGAGAATTGATTCGGTTTGTTTCTTCTCACGAAGTTGGTCACACGTTAGGTTTGAGACATAACTATGGTTCAAGCTCAACTGTTCCTGTTGAAAAGTTAAGAGATAAAAAATGGTTGGAAAAGAACGGTCACACGCCTTCGATTATGGATTATGCAAGATTTAATTATGTTGCACAACCGGAAGATAATATCGGCGATGCAGGAATTTTCCCAAGAATCGGTGATTATGATGATTGGGCAATCGAGTGGGGATACAAAAGATTCAATCAATTTAAAACTCCGGATGCAGAAAAAGAATATCTGAATAAATGGGTAATTAAAAATCTGAAAAACGAAAGATTGTGGTTCGGAACAGAAACAAATCCTTTAGATCCGAGATCACAAAGTGAACAAGTTGGTGACAATGCAATGATTGCAAGTACTTATGGAATTAAAAACCTTCAGAGAATTGTTGATAATTTAGAAAATTGGACGAAAACTCCAAACGAAGATTACGCAAACCTTGATATGATGTATGATCAGGTGACAAGCCAGTTCAGAAGATACTTAGGCCACGTTTCAAAATACGTTGGCGGACAGATGGAAACTCCGAAAACGGCAGAACAGTCTGGAGCAGTGTATGAAGTTGTTGCTAAAAAAGATCAGAAAGAAGCCATGAAATTTTTAGATGAAAACATTTTCACTACACCACAATGGCTGATTAAAAAAGATATTTTCGAGAAAACCGGAAAAACTCCTGTGAAAACAATTGAAGAAATTCAAAATGGCGTTTTGGGAAGAATTTTAAGCCCGATGGTTCTTCAGAATATGTATCAAATGGAAGCTGTAGAATCTAGCACCTATTCTGTGATTGAATTGCTTTCAGATTTAAATACTTCAATTCTTAAAAATGATAATGTAGATATTTACAGAAGAAATCTTCAGAGAAATTATATCGATTCATTAATAAAACTCGTTGATAATAGAGCTTCAGACAAATCAGATGTTTCTGCATTGGTAAGAGGGAATTTAAATACCATTAAAAAAGACCTTTCTGCAAAATCAAGTTCAGACCTGGTGAATAAATACCATTACGAAGATTTGGTTTTCCGTATTGAAAAGGCTTTAGATCCAAAATAATTAAAATGAAAAGATTACTGTCATTCCTTATATTATCTGTCATCATGATTTCCTGTGGTGGAGACGACGACATCTGTGAAAGCGGTGAAGGTACGCCAAGAATGAAAATCATGTTTAAAAATGGCGATAAAATCACAACGCTAGATTCTCTGAAAATCTATGTTGACTACGGAGCAAGAACGGTGGATTTGGGATGGAGCAGAAATACAGATTCTATCTTAGTTCCTCTTCGTGTTGACGATTCTCCATTCACCGATTTGTATGTAAAAAGGACTAAAAAAGGTGATTCATCAAAAGTACGGGTGAGTTACACTACCAAATCAATTTACGTTTCACCTGGCTGTGGAGCCAAATTAAATTATGAAAACGTAAGCGGTCAATTATTAAAAGCAACCCCTGTCATAAAACTAGAATCCGGACAAAACTTTATTGAAAATGAAGACAAAACTAATCTTTACCTCGTTTTTTAGTCTGTTGGGACTGCTTTTTTCTGCGCAGGAAAAAAAGGAAGCCGAAAAAGAAAAATGGAAATACGAACCCAACTTCATGGTTGGGGTAGATGTTTTGAACACCGGAGTTTCATTTTTTTCAGACAGACAATTGTTTCAGGGATTTATTTCATCAAAAATAAAAGGCAACATCCATGCAATCGTAGAAGCTGGTTTTGAAAAAAATATCTATCAGAAAAATGGTTACGATGCAACTGCTAATGGACCATTTTTTAAAGTAGGTGGTTTTTATATGTTGGCCAGAGATCCCGAAAATGAATTCAACGGTTTCTATGGCGGAGCAAAAATAGGAGGTTCATTTTACACTCAGGAATACTTTGCAATCCCTATTAGAGGTTTTGGAGGAAGCAGTTCTTCAGTTTCAATGCCTGCATCTTCCCAATCATCTTTCTGGTTAGAAGGAACGATAGGGGGAAGAGTTCAGTTATTTAATTCTAATTTTTTCATTGACGTCAATATGCAACCGAGATATCTGATGGTGACTTCAAAGCAAGACGAAGTTGTTCCAATGATTGTTCCCGGCTTTGGCAGAAGCTCTTCTAAATTTAATATGAGTTTTGCCTGGAGTATTGCGTATAAATTCTGATTCATAATAATCAATATTTGTCAAAAATTAAAATAGATAATTTTTTAATTTTATATCTATTTTATACATTCACGATATGTTTTTAGAGAATAGTAGGAAAAAAATAGTTATAATTGATGTTTTACTACGTAAATTAGTTACATTTGGAAAAAATTATTATTAAATTAATTTTATGAAAAAATTACTTACTACCTTAATGGTTATTCTAGTGGGAAGTACAGTGTTTGCGCAATGGACACAGACTTCCTTCAAAAATGTAGAGAATAAAAAAAGGGGTTCAGGATTTGTAGTGAAATCGGCATCTATTAGAGATGGGGATTACTACAAATTAGACTTAGGTTTATTGCAATCTCAGCTTAAGAATGCTCAGGAAACTGGAGCCAACGCAAAACCGGTTGAAATCCTATTACCTACTTCAAATGGAAAAATAGAAAGGTTTGCTGTCTATAGTTTTCCTGTGGTTGTAAAGGAATTGGCTGATCAATATCAATTAGGCTCTTATGTAGGCATAGGAATTGATGATCCCTCAAAATCTCTACGATTTTCCGTTGCTCCTAATGATTTCCAGTCGATGATCATGAAGAGTGGAACTTATGAGTTTATAGATGCGCAAAATGCTGATAAAACTGTATATGCTGTTCATTTGAAAACTAATAAAAGTAAAGAGGGTTTTGTATGTTCTAGTGAAGAAAGCCCACAGGCAAAACAACAGATGGAACAATTGTATCAACAAGGAAAATCATTTTACAATCAACCAACAAATTTTTCAAAGTTATCAGACAAGAAATACAGAACGATGCGTTTGGTAATGTCTGTTACAGGAGAGTATAGTCAGTTCTTTGGTGGTACACTAGCGGGTTCGCTTGCTCAGATAAATGCAACATTAACTAGGGTGAATTTTGTTTTTGAAAAAGATTTTGCACTGCATTTAAATCTTCAGAATTATCCACAATTAATTTATCTAGATCCTACTCAGGATCCGTATGATACAGTAACGAATGCAAATCAACCACCAAGTAGTTGGAATCAGGCTCTCCAAACAGAAATAACTAATGCTGCAGGGAATGGCAGCTATGATATCGGACACCTTTTTGGCGCATCTGGAGGAGGAGGAAACGCTGGTTGTATAGGTTGTATATGTGTGAATCCTACTACGGCAGTACCATTAGGAAAAGGAGCTGCGATTACGTCCCCTCTTACAGGGAGTATAAATCCTAGTCTCTCAGCACCGCCATCTGGAGATACTTTTGATATAGACTTCGTTGCTCATGAAATGGGTCATCAACTGAGTGCAACCCATTCTTTTTCTCATGAAATACAAGGAGGCGGGGCGCAAATGGAACCTGGCTCTGGCTCTACTATTATGGGATATGCTGGTATTACAGGCCCAAATACTGATGTTCAACCAAATTCGAATGCTTATTTTCATGCAGTTAATATTAAACAGGTTCAGGCAAATCTAATTAGTAAAACATGTGATGTTGAAACTACAATTACCAACAACCCTCCTGTAATTACGGCTTTACCTACCTTCAATATTCCTAAAGGAACGGCATTTGTACTTACGGCTTCGGCTACAGACCCAGAGAATGATCCTTTAACATATACGTGGGAAGAAATGGATCCTGCTGGCGTTGTTATAAATAATAATAATTTAGGTAATACTTCGACAGGTGCATCATTTAGATCTTTAACACCAACTACAAGCCCTACAAGATATTTTCCTAAACTAACTTCTGTATTGAATGGTGTCTTAAATAATTCTAATAATCAATGGGAGTCTGTTTCTACAGTAGCGAGAACAACTAAATTCAGTGTTACTGTAAGAGATAATAACCCAAATCCTCTTCAACAGCAAACTCAGTTTGCAGAACAGACAATTATTGTAGGAGATAATGGTCCATTTAAGGTAACTACAACAGTAGCAGAAGCGAACGGATCTCCAACGTCAATTTCATGGGCAGTTGCCAATACTACAGCAGCACCTTACAATGTAGCAAATGTTAAGATTGATTATACGACAGATAATGGTACTACTTGGGCAGTACTTTCTGCTTCTACACCCAATGATGGTTCTGAAAGCTTTACATTCCCAACTTCATTGAATGGAAGTACTGTTAAAATGAGAGTTTCTTCTATAGGAAACGTATTCTATGCTATCGGAAGTGTTGCCCTTACTACATTATCACCTTGTAGCAGTACAGCACCTTCTGGTCTTACCGTAATTCCTTCATTAGGTGGGGCTTCAATCTACTGGACTCCTTATTCGGGAACTAACACAACATATATAGTACGTTATAAGAAAACGACTGATGTTACTTGGACAGAAGTTTCTACATCAGGTTCAGCAATCAATGTTAATGGTTTAACGGCTGGAGCTTACGAAGCGCAGGTAGCTGCGGTATGTTCTGGTACTACAGGTACATATTCTACATCTGTAAACTTTACAGTAACTACTTTTTCTACAGTTACCTATTGTAATTCTTCTACAGGAAGTGCGGCATATGAACGTATCACAAACGTTTCATTGGCGAATGTAAATAATGCTTCTGGACCCTCTACGTATACGAATTATACTACAAATCCCTCATTGCAAATTAATTTAGTTAAAGGAGCAGCTCCTTATACTTTAACAGTTAGTGTTGGATCCGCAGATACATATGATGCTGCTGCTGTGTGGATAGACTGGAATAGGAACGGAACATTTGAAGATTCTGAAAAGGTATTAGATGCTCCGGTATCTGCTGCTATTTTAACTCAATATACATCCTCTGTAGCAGTGCCTTCTACTGCTGTAGAAAACCAACCGTTGAGAATGAGAGTGGTGTATATTTATGCAGGCGTTGACAATGATGGTCTTACTATTCCTTCTCAATTTGCTTGTGGTATTAATTTTGATTTTGGAGAAACTGAAGATTACAATGTATTAGTTGCGTCTCCTTTAAGTACAAGCGAAACAGCCCATACAAACAACGGTATTCAAATTTATCCTAACCCGGTAAGTGATATTTTAAATGTTACCAAAGTTTCTGATAAAGCCACTTATAAAATATATAGTGCTGCAGGTCAGCTTGTAGGTAATGGAAATATTAATGCTGGGAAAATTAATGTTTCTTCATTAATCAAAGGTACTTATGTGATTACTATTGACGATAAAGGAAAAGAAAGCTTCAATTCTAAATTCATCAAGAAATAATAAAGTATCTTATAACTTAATAAATCCTCAGGTTTTCCTGAGGATTTTTTTTATTATGTAATCATAAGTTAAATTTGAATGCAGTTGTGATAAAAAAAAGTATTAAACATATCAACGAATAACAAAAAATGATTAGATTTGTATCTAATATAAAATTATCGTGTCTATGGAGCAAAAATCTACTTCTTTCATGTTCTCTCGATTTACAGAACATTTAATTCTTAAAACGAGGAATCTTTACAAAACAATTACATCACTACACTAATTAATTTACTTATGTATAATTTTTGTGTTCTAATCTATTTAAATTTTTAATAAGATGAAGAAAATTTCTATTTTTTTAGTACTTCTTCTTGGTTTGATGAGTTTGGTCTTTATATCCAAAGCTTATGCTCAGGCAACGTTGCCTTATAACCAAGATTTTACTGCAGCAAATGACTTTACGTTTGTTAACGGAACTCAGGTTAGTCCATGGGTTTATGGAACTGCTGCAGGTAATACAGGAGGTTCAATTTATGTCTCCAATGATAATGGTGTGACTAATAATTATACGAACACTGTTTCGAGTACTACTTTTGCTTACCGAGAATTTACTATTCCAGCGGGAACAACAATAGCTACTTTAGCTTTTGATTGGAGAGCCTATGGAAATGATTCTACCTGGGACAGGATGAGAGTATATCTTGCACCTTCTACATTTACACCAGTTGCAGGTACAGAAATGGCTCCGTCGGCTACTATTATTCAGTTAGGAGCTGATTTTGAAATGCAAACGACTTGGCAAACTTACACTAATACCAATGTCAACTTGACATCATTTGCAGGAAGTACTGTAAAGTTAATTTTTCAATGGAAGAATGATGGTATTTTCGGAACAAACCCGGGGGCGGCAGTGGATAATATCAATTTCTTGATTCCAACATGTGTTGTACCTTCAAACGTAGCTGTAAACGGTGTAGGACAGGATGGAGCTGTTTTAAGCTGGAATTCACCAACTCCAGCTCCTGGAAATGGCTTTGCGTATTATTTGACAACAACAAATACGCCTCCAAATGCTGGAACTATTCCTACCGCAACGACCACTGGAACATCAGTAAACTTGGCTCCAACTTTGACGCCAAATACAACGTATTATTGGTGGGTTAAATCAGTGTGCTCACCAACTGATAGTAGTCTTTGGGTAGCGGGGCCAACGTTTACAACAACTCAGATCCCTGCTATTTTACCATATACTCAACCATTTACTGGACCAAATGATTTTGGTTTTGTTAACGGTACTCAGGATAATAAATGGCATTATGGTACTGCTGCCGGAAACCCTGCAAATGCAATTTATATTTCGAACGATAATGGGGTTTCAAACACTTATAATACAAGTCCTTCTACCACGAATGTATCACATGCATACAGAGACTTCGCTATCCCAGCGGGTACTCCTGCTACTTCACCGGCTATTCTTTCATTTGATTGGAAAGCAGTTGGAGAGGGAACAACCACACAGTGGGATTATTTTAGAGTATGGATAGTACCATCATCATTTACACCAACTGCTGGTACACAGATTGCCGCTGGAGCTAATAGAGTCCAACTTGGACAGTTTAATCAGCAAAGTACTTGGCAAAACTATCTTAATGCAGCTATAAATTTGGCACCGTATGCCGGATCATCAATGCGTTTAGTGTTTGAATGGAGAAATGATACAGGTGGAGGAGCACAAACTCCTGCTGCGATTGATAATATTAATCTTCAAATCCCTACTTGCAAAGTTCCTACAGCTTTAACTTTAGCAACAGTGGTGGCAAATGGTGCAACAATAAGCTGGACAGCTACAGTTCCTGCGCCAGGCATAGGGTATGCTTACTATGTAAGTACTAGCAGTACCCCTCCGACTACTGCTACTATACCTACAGGAACTACAACAGGAACCTCAGTTAACTTGGCGCCGACTTTGGTTCCAAATACAACTTATTATTGGTGGGTTAAGTCTGTTTGTTCTGCAACAGATAGTAGTTTATGGATGACAGGTCCTACATTTACAACGACTCAAATACCAGGAACGTTACCATACAGTCAAAACTTTACAGGACCAAATGACTTTGGATTTGTAAATGGTAACCAAGAAAATAAATGGTACTATGGAACTGCAGCGGGTAACCCTGCAAACGCAATTTATATTTCAAATGATAATGGCGTTACGAATACTTACTCTACAAGTACTTCTGCAATAAATGTATCACATGCATATAGAGATTTAGCTGTTCCTGCTGGAACTACTGCTGCTTCACCAGCTATTCTTACTTTTGATTGGAGAGCTTTTGGAGAAGGAACTACTTGGGATTATTTAAGAGTTTGGTTGGTACCAGCATCTTATCAGCCTGTAGCCGGAACACAAATTACTGCTGCTACAGGAAGAGTGCAGATTGGTCAGTTTAATCAACAAGCTACATGGCAGAATTATATCAATACAAACGTGAACTTAACTGCTTACGCAGGAGCTACAATGCGTTTGGTATTTGAATGGAGAAATGACACAGGTGGAGGAACTCAACCTCCTGCTGCAGTTGATAATATTAATTTATTAATTCCAACGTGTAAAGTACCTACAGCTTTAGCTGTGGCAGGAGTTGTAGCAAACGGTGCTACAATCAGCTGGACGGGTACAACACCTGTTCCAGCGCAAGGTTATGCATATTACATAAGCACAACCAATACGCCACCTACGCAAGCAACTGCTCCTACTGGTACTACAACTGCTACAACTGTTAATTTAGTACCAACGCTGGTTCCAAATACAACTTATTATTGGTGGGTTAAAGCAAGATGTTCTGCTACAGATCATAGCCTTTGGATTCCAGGGCCATCATTCTCAACCACACAGATACCGGCTAATTTACCATACATTCAACCTTTTACAGGCCCTAATGATTTCGGTTTTATTAACGGAGCTCAGGTAAACAGATGGCATTATGGTTCAGCTACAGGTAATGCGGCTAACTCTATTTATATTTCTAATGATAATGGAGTAACCAATGCTTACAATACCACTACACCAGCTGTTGTTGTTTCACATGCATATAGAGATATTGCTATTCCTGCGGGAACTACTATTGCATCATTCTCTTTTGACTGGAAAGCTCAAGGTGAAAGTTCATTTGATTATTTGAGAGTATGGTTAGTGCCATCAAGTTTAATGCCTGTAGCTGGTACTCAGATTGCTGCTGGCACAAATAGAGTTCAAATTGGCCAGTATAATCAGCAAGGTGCAACTTGGCAGACTTATTCAAATGCTAACTTAAACTTAGCAGCATATGCAGGTCAGGTAATGCGTTTGGTATTTGAGTGGAGAAATGATACTGGCGGAGGAACACAACCTCCTGCAGCTGTTGATAATATCAATATTAAAGTTTGTAGCAATGTTAAACCTGTTGTTACGGTAACAGCAGCTTCAATTACTCATAATTCAGCTACAATTACTTGGCCGCAAGATACAGGTGGGGCAGACTATGTTATAAGATACAGACCAGTAGGAACTACACAATGGTTACCAACCGCAGGTCCTATAAACGTGCCGGCGATTCCGGGAGTTACACAATCTTATACTTTTGCTGGTACCTTATCTCCTGTAACTCTTTACGAAGTAGAAGTTGCAGCGGTTTGTAATGGTAATATAGGTTTGTATTCACATAATGAGTTTACAACTAAATGTGACCCTACACCTCCAAATGTTGTAATTTCTAACATTACTGCTACATCAGCTTTAGTAACATGGAATCCGCTTGTTTTAGCAGCTTCTTATGAATTAAGATGGAGAGTTGTTGGTACTCCTGGTTGGTTCACTCCTACAGGTGGAACACCTCAACCACCATTAAATAGCTATACACTTCCAAATTTAACTTCATTCACAACTTATGAAGTACAAGTTAGAAGCAAATGTAATGCAGCAACTATTGAAAACCCATGGTCAAACCCTCAGGTATTTACTACGGTAAGAGTTTGTGAAATACCTCCTCCAGGATTGACAATTACTACATTGACACCTACAAGTGCTGAAGTAGTATGGGATGCCTTTACAGGTGCAGGAGCGACAGGAAGTTATATCTTAAAATACAGAAAAGTAGGAATTCCAAGTTGGACGACTATTAATGTTAATACAAATACTTATACATTAACTGGATTATTAGAATTAACTAAGTACGAAATGCAGGTTGCAAATGTATGTAGTGGAACTCCGGGTAACTTTACCCCTCCTTACTACTTTACAACCCCTACTGTAGTTTACTGCCAGATGACTGCTACGACACCATCAGAATACTTTATTAATAAAGTTACTGTTAAGCCAACAGGTAAGCCAGAAATGGTCAATGAAGATCTTACTGGAGATACTTATTCTGACTTTACTGCAATTCCTGCGAAGTATATTGAATTAATTCAAGGATCAACAGGTAATCAGATTACAGTTGACAAAACAGTGGGGGCTTCTCCAACAGGGGTAGCTGTTTGGATTGACTTCAACAGAAATGGATCTTTCGATTTAAATGAAAGAATCATGGCTGATGGACCAAACATTAATCCTTCAGTATCTGCAACATTCAGTGTACCAGCTGATGCATTTGTAAGTATGACAGATTACAAATATGTAAGAATGAGGGTAGCAATGTCAAAAGATGGAATTCCGGTAAACTGTTTAAACTTCCAAAATGGTGAAGTTGAAGATTATACAGTGAGAATTTCTAAGCAAGGTGTTGCAAATGCTATTAACCAAACGGAAATTTTAATTTATCCGAATCCGGTAAGCACTGTTTTAAATGTAAAAAATATTAGCAAAAAAGCGAATTATAAAATTTACAGTGCTGCAGGACAAGTGGTATCAAGCGGATTAATCTTAAACAATAAGATTGATGTAAGCAAATTGATCAACGGAGTTTATGTTATCGACATAGAAGACGCTCAGGGTACTGCTCAGAAGAAATTTATTAAAGAATAATTTAAATAATAAATTCTAAATACAGAATAAGCTCTCAGAAATGAGAGCTTATTTTTTTGTGATAACTTAGATAATTATGCATAAAAAAACCGCTGATAATTCAACGGTTTTTATTTTCATTGTGCTAATTGCAATTATTCAATTTCAAAAATAATTCTTTCAGTCTGCTCTTTTAAATCATCCAGATTGGTATTGTTGTAAATAACGTAATCAGCTAATTTTATCTTGTCCTTTTCAGGCATTTGATTATTCATTACGGTTTCCACTTCACGGTAGGTTTTGGAGTCTCTATCCATCACTCTTTTAAGTCTTATATTGTCTTCTGCGGTTACCAAAAGAGATTTGTAGCATTGAAGATTAAGCTTTAATTCAAACAACAAAGCGGTTTCTTTAAAAACCAGATATTTGGTTTGCTTGCGTACCCATTCTTCAAAATCTAAACGTACTGCGGGATGAATAATTCCATTCAATTGAAGTAACAACTCTTCATCATTAAAAACTTTTCCGGCAACGAATTTCCTATTGTAAATGTTATTTTCATCATAAGAATCTGCACCCAGAAGTTCTTTGATTTTATTCTTTACAACTTCGTTGTCGTTCACAATTGTTTTGGCTCTGTCATCAGAATAATAAACCGGAAAACCGCAGTCTTCTATGTACTGAGCTACTGTTGTTTTACCGGAACCAATTCCACCGGTAAGACCTATTATTTTCGAGGCAGAATCAGGCTCTGCTTTTTGAGTTTCTGCAAGTAATTCTTCCATAATTAATAACCAAAAACTTCATTAAAACTAAATGTTTCATCTAAACGCACTCCTTTTTCAGTCATTTTAAGGCTGGCCAATTCGTTATGAGCATCATGCTCAAAGAATAATAAATAGTCATTATCTACACATTGCTTCAAAAACTTTGCTTTCTCTTCAATGGTCAATAATGGTCTTGTATCATAACCCATCACATAAACTTGTGGAATATGTCCTGCAGTAGGAATTAAATCGGCTGCAAAAACAATGGTTTTTTCCTGATATTGAATCACCGGTAGCATTTGTTTTTCGGTATGACCATCCACAAAGATAACATCCATTTTAAGGTCTGGTGAGAAACCGTAATTTCCGTTAACCGGAAGAGGTAAAAACCCAAGCTGCCCGCTTTCCTGAATAGGTAAAATGTTTTCCTTTAAAAAGCTTGCCTTTTCTCTTGCATTTGGCTCTGTTGCCCATTGCCAATGATTTTCATTCGTCCAGAACTGAGCATTTTTAAAGGCAGGTCTGTAGCCTGTTTTATCATCATTCCATTCGATGGCACCACCGCAATGGTCAAAATGTAAGTGTGTAAAAAATACGTCGGTAATGTCTTCTTTTACAAAACCATATTTCTTTAAATTTTTATCTAAACTGTCATCGCCCCAAAGAGAGTAGTGGCCGAAGAATTTGTCATCTTGCTTGTTGCCGAGGCCGCAGTCTACCAGAATAAGCTTTTTGCCATCTTCAATGAGTAAAGAACGAGTTCCTAATTCAATTAAATTTCTTTCGTCTGCCGGATTGGTTTTTTCCCACTGACTTTTCGGGACGACTCCAAACATGGCTCCGCCGTCGAGCTTGAATTTTCCACATTGGATAGGATATAGTTTCATATAGTATATTGTTATTTAATTTGTATTGATTTCATTTTGTCGGCAATTTTTCTGCTGTTTTCATTGCCGGAATTTTCCAGATTAGAAATAATATTTTGATAATCTGATTCTTTCCTGTTCTGAGACAGCTTTTGATTAATATAAATTTCAGTAGGAAAGATTTTAATACCAAAAGCACCTTTCATTTCTTTTTCTACAAATTCTTTACCCATATCTTTTACGAATACCGGGCATTTTTGAGATTGCTCGTATTTTGAAGTAAGTTTTTCAAGATGATTATAAAGTTCTTCGTGATTCATAAGTTTGATTTTTCTATAAACCTGAACAGCTTCATAATTCCAAGTAGAAACATTCAAATGATCATACCAGCTGCTTGAAATATAAGTGTGTGCTCCTAAAAAATCACATAAAACTTCGTCGCCATCCTCCAGTATTTTGGCTTGTGGATTAGCTCTTGAAATATGTGTTTCAATGTATATTTCCTCTGGGTTATCTTCATTGAGCATCATCATAGAATGTGTTGCTCTGATTTTATTTTCCGACGAGATCAGTAAAGCAAAAGCATTCTTTCTGATGATTTCTTTCATCAAATGATCATCTTCACTTCGGTATATTTTAGGTATAAACATATTAAAATAATTCTCCCGGATTTCTCGGTATCGCAATATTCAAATGTCGGTATGCTTTTTCCGTCACTTCACGTCCTCTTGGCGTTCTGATGATAAATCCTTCCTGAATTAAAAACGGTTCATACACTTCTTCCAAAGTTTCTGGGTTTTCAGCGATGGATGTTGCTAATGCAGAAATTCCTACAGGTTTTCCTTTGAAATTTTCAATCATCACACGCATGATTTTATTATCCATTTCATCTAAACCAAATTCATCAACATTTAAAGAATTCAAAGCATATGTTGTAATGTTGATTTCAATTTCTCCGTTTCCTTTTATTTCTGCAAAATCACGAACTCTTCTCAACAATGCATTGGCAATTCTTGGTGTACCTCGGCTTCTTCTTGCGATCTCAATTGCGGCATCTTCATAAATGGTCACACCCAAAACACGGGCACTTCTGATAATAATAGTTGAAAGTAATTCAATTGAATAATATTCTAATCTGCTCTGAATCCCGAATCTCGCCAACATCGGTTTTGTCAACATTCCACTTCTGGTTGTAGCACCCACTAATGTAAAGGGATTTAAGCTAATCTGAACGCTTCTTGCATTCGGACCGGTTTCCAGCATGATGTCAATCTTATAATCTTCCATGGCAGAATAAAGATATTCTTCTACAATCGGTGATAGCCTGTGAATTTCATCAATAAAAAGAACATCATTTTCCTCTAAATTGGTAAGTAATCCTGCAAGACTTCCCGGTTTATCCAATACAGGACCCGAAGTAATTTTACAGTTTACTCCCAATTCGTTGGCAATAATATTGGATAAAGTTGTTTTTCCCAAACCTGGCGGACCGTGAAGAAGGACATGATCCAACGCACCCCCACGATTCTTTGCGGCAGCCACAAAAACTTCAAGATTCTCTAATGTTTTTCTTTGTCCGGCAAAATCTTTAAAACTCTGCGGACGAATTTTTTCTTCCTGTACGAGTTCGTCATCGGAATAATTTTCCTTATCAGGATGTAAAAAATCTGGCATTAATTCATTTCATTTACCTCAAAGATAGCAAATTTAGGTTTAGGCTGAGACTGAGATTGAGGAAAATTTAAGACGGAGTTTAAGGTTTACATTAAGGCTACAAGTCTGAAGACACACGATTTAACAAATTGATATATTTTAAGTAATTTTGAGAGAGAAAATTTCAGCGTTGCGGTTTTGGCCTCAACCTCAAACTTAACCTTAATTTAATGAAATTAATTGGACCTTTCAAGCAGGTTGTAACACTTGCCAATATTCCCTTAAGAGGAAAACTTTCAGACGAGCAACTTGAAGTTATTGTTGATGCCGGAATTTTAGTAGATGATCACAAAATTCAAAAAGTTGGAGATTTTGAAACTCTAAAATTAGAAAATCAAAATATAGAGATTGACGCAATTGAAGGCGAACAAATCGCTCTTCCGGCTTTGGTAGATTCTCACACCCATATTTGTTTTGGAGGAAACCGTGCCAATGATTTTGCCATGCGAAATGCCGGGAAAACATATTTAGAAATTGCTGAAAGTGGCGGCGGAATCTGGAGTTCTGTACTGCATACCAGAAATGCTTCCGAAGAAGAATTGTTGAAAACTTTATTAGAAAGAATTGATATTTTAATTTCTCTAGGGATCACCACGATTGAAGTAAAAAGTGGTTATGGTTTGGATGTAGAAAACGAATTAAAAATGCTTCGAATCATTAAAAAAGCACAAACTCAAACTAAAGCAACATTAGTTCCGACTTGTTTGTCTGCACATTTAAAACCGAGAGATTTTGAGGGAGACAATAAAGCATATTTAGATTATATTTTAGCTGAAATTTTACCAAAAGTAAAAGCAGAAAACCTTGCCAATAGAGTAGATATTTTTATTGAGAAATCAGCATTTCAACCTGAAGAAAGCAAAGATTTTTTGCTTAAAACTAAAGACTTAGGTTTTCAAATTACGGTTCATGCAGATCAATTTACACCTGGTAGTTCAAGAATTGCTGTCGAAGTGGGTGCACAATCTGCAGATCATTTAGAAGCGACCATTGATGAAGATATTGAATTTTTAGCTCAGTCAGATACCGTTGCAACTGCTTTGCCCGGCGCAAGTTTAGGTTTGGGAGAAAAGTTTACACCAGCAAGAAAATTATTGGATGCTGGCGCAATTTTGGCAATAGCTAGTGACTGGAATCCGGGTTCTGCACCGATGGGGAATTTAATTACTCAGGCATCAATTTTAGCAACGTATGAAAAGCTAACTACCGCTGAAGTTTTGGCGGGAATGACTTTCCGTTCAGCCTTTGCATTAGGTTTAAAAGACAGAGGCAGGTTGGAAAAAGATATGAAAGCAGATTTTGTAACTTATAAAACAGATAATTTCCAGAATGTATTGTACAATCAGGGAAGTTTAAAAGCTGAAAGTGTTTTTATTGATGGCACAAAAGTAAAATAAGATGGGAATATTTGATAAAGTTTTCGGAAAAAAAGAAGAAAATGTGGATGTTGAAATTCAAACCTATCAGGATTTCTGGAATTGGTTTTTAACGAAAGAAAAAGAGTTTCATGCGATTGTGAAAAACCGTACTCATATTGAAACTGACTTTTTTGATTTGATGTCATCGCAACTGCGCAAGATCAATGAAGGTTTTTACTTTCTTGCAGGGATGAGCGACGATGAAACCGTAGAATTGATCATTACTGCAGAAGGAGAAATTAAAAATATAGTTTTTGCAGAAGAAATCATTGCTGCTGCACCAACAGCAAATCATTGGAAGTTTACGGCTTTAAAACCTGAGATGAATTTAGACAGCGGCATTCGTATGGAAGGTCTTGAATTCAATACAGAAAACATTCACTTTTACGCAAATGAAATCGATGGTTATCCAGACGAGATTGACATCACATTCGTTTACGATCATTTGAACGCCGATAATAAAGATTCTGCAGTAACAGGAGTCTGCATCTTTTTGGATAATTTTTTAGGTGAATTAAATTTTGCAACGCAGATCGATACTTTTAACGTCATTGGAAAAGATGAAGTCAAAAATGAACTCATCCCAATCACGAAACTGAAAGATTACTTGCAGTGGCGAGAAAGAGAATTTACGGAAAAATATAAAAACGTAAAAGATTTCAGTGAAGAAGATGCTTACACAGTTCTCGAAGCAGTCTTAAATAACGGATTGCCATTGATTGCTACAATTAATACAACTTCATTAAAATATGATGCTAAGGCATCTTACCCATGGATTTCTGTTTTAAAAATTCACTACAATGGAGAAGAAAATAACGGGCTTCCAGAAAACGAAGACTACGAGAAATTAAATACCATAGAAGAAACGGCTTTTCAGAATCTGAAAAATGAGGAAGGAAATCTTTACATTGGAAGAGAAAGTGCAGATGGGGTAAGAGAAATTTATTTTGCAAGTAAAGATTTCAGGTCTGTATCTAAGATTCTTCAAAAAATTATCAAAGACAACCCCGAATATAAAATGTCACTTGAAATTTATAAAGACAAATACTGGCAAAGTTTCGAACGCTATAATATCAATTAAAATTAGATAAAATTATGATCTGGCAAGGAAGATTAGACGGAGAAGAACCATTGTTTCACAGACTTTTTCAGCGTGTGCAGGAAGCAGAAAATCATGATCTTATTATAACTAATGATTTCGTTTTACATGGTTTTGCAGTAGATGAAGGTGTTAAAAGAAATAAAGGCAGAGTAGGAGCGAAAGATGCACCGGACATTATTAGAAAAAACATGGCTAATTTCCCTGTGATCTTGCCGGATTTTTCGATGCTTGATTTTGGAAATATTACTTGCGAAGATGGAGATTTAGAAAAAGCTCAAAATGCTCTTGCAGAAAATGTTGCTCAGGTTTTGGCGAAAGGTGCGAAGTCTCTTGTATTGGGTGGTGGCCATGAAGTCACTTTTGCCCATTACTCAGGAATTAGAAATGCTTTTCCGGATAAAAAAATTGGAATCATCAATATCGATGCTCATTTTGACAACAGAAAACCAGAAGATGGAGTTGGAGCAAGTTCCGGAACCGGATTTTGGCAAATTGCTCAGGAAGAAAACAATCATACGCTGCATATTGGGATTCAGAGAAATTCAAATACTTTAAAATTGTTTGATACTGCTCATCAGTTTGGGATGAAATATATTTTGGCAGACGAGCTGTTTTTTGAAAATCTTCCTTCGGTTTACGAACGTATTACTGAGTTGATAGAGTCTGTGGATGTGGTTTATCTTACGATTTGCATGGATGTTTTCAATGCCGCAATCGCTCCCGGAGTTTCAGCTGCAGCTTACAACGGATTGTTTACGGATGCAGCATTTATGCATTTTTATAAGCATATTCTAAGGAGTGAAAAACTGGTAGCATTAGATGTTGCTGAAGTTAATCCTCAATATGATATTCAGGAACGAACAGCAAGGTTAGCAGCAAGCTTGGTGAATGAATGGCTGATGATCTAAAAGACAAATTAAGTCAATAGAGATTATCATTTTTTTAAATATAACGAAGGAACATATTTTGTTGCCTTACTCATGCTTTATCCAAAAGCAGAAAATTCATTTTTGAATTTTTTAAATGAAATTACAACATGGAACAATCAATCGAAAGTAAACTCATAAAAGCAGACAAAGCTTTTACAGAGTGGAAAAAAGTAACTTTTGCAGACAGACAAAAACTTATTGCAAAAGCTGCAGAATTATTTAAAGCAAAGTCAGAAGAATTCGGCACCATCATTACCAAAGAAATGAATAAACCCATTTCGCAATCTATCTCAGAAGTAGAAAAATGTGCGTTGATGATGAATTATTATGCAGAGGCTGACAATGTTTTACAAACCGAAAAAATAGAATCTGAATATAAAATTTCTGAAATTCATTATGTTCCGAAAGGTGTTATTCTTGGCGTAATGCCTTGGAATTTTCCTTTCTGGCAGGTTTTAAGATTCGCAACGCCTGCAATCTTAGCCGGAAATACTGTTGTTTTGAAACATGCTTCAATATGTTTCGGAAGTGGAAATGCGATTGAAAAAATATTTTTGGAAGCTGGTTTTCCTGAAGGTGTTTTTCAGAATTTAGAAGTTGGGCACAAAGAAGTAAAAGAAATTCTTGAACATCCGATAATTAAAGGTGTAAGTCTTACCGGAAGCGAAAAAGCAGGTGCCGAAGTCGCATCAATTGCCGGGCAGAAAATCAAAAAATCTTTGCTTGAATTGGGTGGAAGTGATGCTTTTATCGTTTTGGATGATGCGGATTTAGATGAAGCCGCAAAAGTAGGTGCTTTGGCAAGACTTCAAAACTGTGGACAGACTTGTGTTGCGGCAAAAAGATTTATCATTCAGAAAGATGTTGAATATGATTTCTTACCTAAATTTATAGAAGAGTACAAAAAATATGTGCCTGCCGATCCGATGAATAAAGAAACTAAATTAGGAGGAATGGCAAGACCGGATTTGGCAGATGATTTAGAAAAACAATATCAGAAGGCTTTAGATAATGGGGCAGAAGCGCTTATTCCTTTGGAAAGAATTTCTGATACAGAATTTAACCCGGGATTAATCAGTGTGAAAGAAGGCAATCCTATTTTGCAGGAAGAATTATTTGGTCCTTTGGGAATGATCATGATTGCTCAGAACGATGATGAAGCTCTGGATATGGCAAACAATATTCCTTTTGGACTTTCAAATTCAGTCTGGACTAAAAATTTGGATCGTCAGCAATTTTTTATCAATGAATTGGAATCAGGAACGGTGAATATCAACAGAATGACGAGTTCTGATCCACGTTTTCCGTTCGGAGGTACAAAGTCTTCAGGATATGGAACGGAGCTTTCTTTATTGGCTTTAAAAGAGTTTGTGACGGCGAAGACTATTTTAGGAAAATAATAGCATAAAAAAACTCTCGATTTTTTCGAGAGTTTTTTTATTTATATCAAAAAGATTAAACTGTTGTTAATCTCAAAGTATTCGTTTTTCCGCCTTCATAAGATGGAGTAGCGTTGATGTTGATTACAAAATCTCCGGTTTCAATATAACCGTGATTGTGTGTCAGCATATTTACCTGAATAATTGTTTCATCTGTGGATTTATGCATATCATAATGATAAGCACGAACTCCCCAAAGTAAGTTCAACATCGTGATTACACGCTTGTTGGCACTGTAAACAATGATGTGAGAATTGGGTCTGTGAGCAGAAATCTGAAATGCTGTATATCCTGAATTCGTTAAAGTAACAATTGCAGAAACGTTGGTACTCTTTGCAATTCTTACTGCAGCAAGACATACTCTGTTTGTGATAAATCTCTCATCGATACAGTTGAAGTCTTTTTCAATCGGCTCATTTTTATGTTGGTAAAAATTAGTCTGCTCAATATTCTGAACAATTTTCGCCATATTTTCAACTACCTGAATAGGATATCTACCTACAGAAGTCTCACCAGAAAGCATTACTGCATCAGCTCCATCCAATACTGAGTTGGCAACGTCATTTACTTCAGCTCTTGTTGGTGTTAAACTGTTGATCATCGTTTCCATCATTTGTGTAGCGATAATTACCGGCTTAGAATAGAATCTAGCTTTCTCAACCAAAGTTTTCTGAATAGCAGGAACTTCTTCCATCGGAACTTCTACACCAAGATCTCCACGGGCAACCATTAATCCGTCGCATTCCAATAAGATTTGATCAATATTTTTTACACCTTCAGGCTTTTCAATTTTAGCGATGATTGGTGTTTTAAATTTACCGTTCGGGTGCTTAGACATCAATTCTTTCAAATCGATGATATCTTGTGCGTGACGTACAAAAGAAAGTGCAATCCAGTCAACTTCCATATCCAACATGAAATTGGCATCCAAAATATCCTTTTCTGTCAATGCAGGAAGAGAAACATTAGTATTTGGAAGGTTAACTCCTTTTTTAGAACTCAAAGGTCCACCCTGAATCGTTTTAGCTTTTACAGTATCAATTTTATTCGTTTCAAGAACTTCTAAAACCAATTTTCCATCGTCAATCAAGATTCTTTCACCAACATTCACATCTTGAGGAAATTGCTGATACGTCATATATACTTTGGTAGAATCTCCTTCAATCTTTTCGTTGGTAAATGTTAAAACATCACCAGGATTTAAGTAAGAACCTTCTTTTACAACACCAACTCTAAGTTTTGGTCCTTGTAAATCGGCCAGAATACCTACAGAATATCCGTATTCTTTATTAAGCTCTCTAATGGTTTGAATATTAGAACGAACTAAATCGTAATCTGCGTGTGAAAAATTTATTCTAAATACGTCAACACCAGCTTTCATCAATCCTAACATTACTTCCTTTGATGAGGAAGCGGGTCCAAGCGTTGCGATAATTTTTGTCTTCTTTAAATACTTATTCATAATACTGTATTATTTGATAGAGTTCATCCTCAGAACTCAAATTGTAATCTTGAATTGGAAACACAAGATTTTCAGGCAGCAAAATTACGGAAAAATCAGTGAATTGTTCCGGACTATGCAGAATATATTCTACTTCTGTCTGATTATTTAATAAAAATTTAATGTTTTCTTCTTCTGAGAAGAGTTCAGTTTGTAACTTTTTTTGTTTACTATCTGAAGATTTATTAGAAATAAAAGTGAAGCAGGTCTTTGTAAACTTGTGGTATGCTTCATATCTTGGAAAATAATAATCATAGTAAACGCCATGAAAAATAAGATCTTTAATTCTTGAAAATTTCAAATCGTTCCCTTGATTTATTTTGAAAAAAAACTCATGATCGGGTATATTTTTAGCTAATCTTACCAAACCAATGGTAATATCTTCAAATTCTATATCGTCAAGATCATACAGTTTTTGGATTTCCAAGTATATTTTCTTTTTTATTTAAAATATAAAATGCTCTCTGTGCTGATTTTTCTTCAGCTTTCTTTTTGGAAGTTTCGGTAGCGTTGGCGATTTTTTCATCACCTAACCACACGTGACAGCGGAAAACAATACTCTTGTTCACCTGAATTTCTTCACAGGTTTCGTACTTGATGTTGACCTTTTTCTTTTGACTCCATTCCAGCAGAAGACCTTTATAGCTTACGATTTTGTTTTCAAGCTTGTTGATTTCTGACGGCGTAAGAAGTCGCTCCAATACAATTCTTTTGCAGGTATCATATTGAAAATCAAGGTAAACAGCTCCCACCAAAGCTTCAAAGAGATTTCCTGAAATATTCTCTCCTAAAGCAGCAGAATTGTTGTTTTTTTGTAAAAGATCGGTAAGTTTTAAATCTTCTCCTAATTTATTCAGATTCTTCCTATTTACAATTTTAGATTTCATCTGCGTCATATATCCTTCGTTACCTTTAGGGTAAGTGCTGAACAAATGACATGAAACAATTGTACCCAAAACAGAATCTCCCAAAAACTCAAGTCTTTCGTAGTTACTGTCTTGATTTTTAGAAGAACTTTTAATAGAAAAAGCTTCGCGGTAAAAGTTGATATTCTGAACGGGTGTGCCTAAAATTTTATTAAGCTCAATGCTCAGGAAATAATCTCTTTCCGTTAATACTTTTTTTCTTTGTTTGAGAAGGAATTTAGAAAAGTATTTCTGTAACTCCATTCAGTAATAATTAGATTTTCTTGAATAGAACGCAAGCGTTGTGCCCACCAAACCCGAAAGTGTTACTCATCGCTACTTTCACATCTTTTTTCACCGCTTTATTGAATGTGAAATCTAATCGGCTGTCGATTTTTTCATCATCCGTAAAGTGATTGATTGTAGGAGGAACAATACCATGAATAATAGCTCCCAAAGCAGCAATAGCTTCAATAACTCCGGCAGCACCCAGAAGGTGACCTGTCATTGATTTTGTAGAATTAATCTGAATATTGTAAGCGTGCTCACCAAATAATTTAGAAATTGCACTAGATTCTGCCTGATCTCCTAATGGAGTAGATGTACCATGCATATTGATGTGGTCTACTTCATCAGCAGTTAATCCTGCATCTTCCAGACAATTTTTCATTACTAAATAAGCTCCCAAACCTTCAGGATGTGGTGCCGTCATGTGATGTGCATCTGCACTCATACCGCCACCTAATAATTCTGCATATATCGTTGCACCACGCTTTACAGCGTGTTCATATTCTTCAAGAATGATTGCTCCTGCACCCTCACCCAATACAAAACCATCTCTGTCTTTGTCAAAAGGTCTTGAAGCTGTTTTAGGATCGTCATTTCTTGTAGAAAGTGCCATCATCGCATTGAAACCACCAACGCCACTTGCTGTAACGGCAGCTTCAGAGCCTCCGCAAACAATAACGTCTGCTTTTCCTAATTGGATCAGCATTTTAGAATCAATCAATGCATTTGCAGATGAAGCACAAGCAGAAACAGTAGTGTAATTGGGACCATGGAAACCATATTCTATTGAAATATGTCCCGGTGTAATGTCCGCAATCATTTTAGGAATAAAAAAAGGGTTGAATCTCGGAATATCAGTGTTTGCCCACCCTAAAACTTCAGTTTCAAAAGTTTCTAAACCGCCAATTCCAGAACCCCAGATAACTCCGACTCTGTGTTTGTCTACATTGTCTTCCATAATCCTTGAATGAGCAACTGCCTCACGGGCAGCTACCATACCAAGTTGGGTGTTACGATCCATCTTTTTGGCGTCTTTCTTGTCGAAATGATCCAGCGGATCGAAGTTTTTCACCTCGCAAGCAAACCTTGTTTTAAAGTTTGTGGCATCAAAAAGAGTCGTCGGAGCGGCTCCGCTCTCACCTTTTAACAGGCTTTCCCAGTATTCATTCGCATTATTACCGATGGGTGTTAAGGCGCCAAAACCGGTTACAACTACTCTTTTTAATTCCATAAACTTTGTAAATTTTCTTTGTTGAAGAATATTATTTATTTACTACTTCTTCAATGTAAGCAATAGCGTGCCCTACAGTAGTAATTTTTTCTGCTTGGTCATCAGGGATCTGAATGTTAAATTCTTTTTCAAATTCCATGATTAACTCAACGGTATCCAAAGAGTCAGCTCCTAAATCATTTGTGAAGCTAGCCTCTGGAGTTACCTCTGTTTCTTCAACGTCAAGCTTATCAGCGATGATAGCTTTTACTCTTGATGCAATGTCTGACATAGTAAATTATTTTTTTAATTGTTAGATTGTGCAAATATATAAAATTCTTTACGATAAAACATTTTTTTAGTCTTTTTTGTCGACCAATACCGCTTATTTTATTGTCTCAGACTTTAGTATTTTAGTTTTCAGGTGTTTAGATTTTAAATTAAATCTGATTGTTTGTTTTGATGTTTTATTTTTTTAATTCTCAAAACTTTTTAGTTTAAATTTTTATTAAAATTGCATTAAAAGTGAATTTTTGAGCGCTTAATAACATCCTGAAACGGCTAAAGCTTTAAAAAAGATGCGAGGTTTAAGAGCGTATTGCAATATGTTGATTCTTAATTATAGGAATTGTATTTAACAAAGATGCGTCAAGCCAGAATTCTATTATTTTAGAAGATGTAAAACTGTAAATTATTTAAAAGTGAATTTCTGGACTTTGTCAACCAGATAGATATTACACGAAAGGTTTGGGATGAACTTTCAAGTATTTGTAGATAGATTCTTGATTCAACTTATCTAAATGTGTGAATTTACAGATTCTGGACGGTACCTTTCGTTGCAGGTAATATGGATAAAGTAGATAATTGTACTAATAAACCCATCAATTCAGGTTTATTGGCTTTATCACCTAGTTGTCCTTTCTGGATTTAGTAAAAGCAAACGAAAAAAATGTTTTCAATTCTTCAATCTATGCATTGATAAGGTATCATGTATTCTTGGTTGTCTTATTAAGAACGAAGGTGTTAAAATGAATTTTGATTTTTACTTTCAAAGAAAAACACCAACAAATTTTGTTGGTGTTTTTTTTCTTTAAATAGTTTTAGTTTAGATTTTTAATCAAGTGGTTTTCTTCCACTGATAATATTGTAAAGCACTACTATAACTGCAATTACCAATAATATATGTACTAAAGAACTAGTTCCGATTCCTGGTACGACATTCAATATACCTAAAAGCCAAACGATAATACAAATGACTGCGACTAACCATAGTAAACTTCTCATAATAAAATTTTTTGGGTGTTATGTTTTAGTATTAGCATATACTGTGCCTTTTTGGTGGTAGATGGTAATTTGTGGTATATGTAAATTAAAAAAAAGAACTCAAAACTTGAGTTCTTTTAAATCTTAAAAGTGGAGTTGGAGGGATTCGAACCCTCGTCCAAACAAGCAATACATAAGATTTCTACATGCTTATTTTACTATTGATTTTCGTGCCTAAGCAGAGAGCAAACACCCAACTTAAACCTTAGCTTCTGAAGTTTTCGAGTCTTGGTCAAAGCTCCCAAAACCTTATTTCTGCATTACTATATCTCAGAATCAAACGCCGCAGAATAGAGCATTTGTGAGACATCTTGCTTCCTTACTATCTTCGGGAAAGCGCTTGAATCTTACTTTATTCGGATTAAGCTGCAAGAGCGAACTCTTCGTTGCCAGTTAAAAGTTTGTAGCAAGGGATTAAAGAGATCGCACTACGGTTCTCTGCATGCTTACTTACCCATTGATCTTGCTGTCGAAACCAGTCAACCCCATGTTTACGTAGAGGCAAAGATACAATATTTTGTTTAAATTCAATTCATATTAAAAAGTTGTGTTTAGAAATTTCAGAATTAATATCAATTTTATAGACAAATAATTTGCTAATCAAGAAAAAAGTTATATTTTTGCAATCCAAAATGAGATGTAAATTATGTTAATAATACCTGTAAAGGATGGTGAATCCATCGATAGAGCACTTAAAAAATACAAGAGAAAATTTGATAAAACTGGTACAGTTCGTCAATTAAGATCTAGACAAGCTTTTATTAAGCCTTCTGTAACTCTTAGACAATCTAGGCTGAAAGCAGCTTATAAGCAAAGAGGATTAAGCAAGGAAGAACAAGCTTAAGAGATTTTCTTAAACACATACTAAATCACTTCTTAAATAGTTATATTTGAGGAGTGATTTTTGTTTTATATATACATTATGCGAGAGAAGTTTTTAGACTATCTACAGCTCGAAAAGAGGTATTCGCCTCATACCATTACAAGTTACCGTAAGGATCTTGACGATTTTTTTTCTTTTTATCTTAAAACGGAAGGTTCAGAAAATATTGTCAAGGCTAATAAAAAAACTATCAGAAATTTTATCGTTGAACTTAGTGAAAATGATATTTCAAAGAGAAGTATCAATCGTAAATTGTCTTCGCTCCGCAGTTTTTACCTTTTTCTTTTAAGATTAGGCGAAATTGAAGTTTCTCCTGTAGAAACGGTTACTTCCCTTAAATTTTATGCAGAGAAGCAAATTCCCATGTCTATGGAGGAAATGGAGGTGCTTCAGGATAAGATTCTAGTCAATGTTGACGATATTTTAGAAAAATGCATCGTTGAGGTTTTGTATCAGACAGGAATCAGAAAGGCTGAGCTTTGTGGCTTAATATTTGAGAGTGTAAATTTAGAAGGCGAACAATTGAAAATTTTAGGTAAAGGAAATAAAGAACGTTATGTTCCTATTTCACCTGACTTAGCAAAACTACTCAAAGGCTATTTGGAAATCAGAAAACCTCATGAAGATTTTAAACAATATTTCTTTGTCAACAAAAAGGGAAAAAAACTGACAGAAAAATTTGTTTATGTAGTGGTTAATAAGTACCTTAGTCTTGTTACTTCGAAGGAAAAAAGAAGTCCGCACATCTTAAGACATAGCTTTGCTACGCATGTTTTGGATAATGGGGCAGAGATATCTAAAGTAAAAGAAATATTAGGGCATTCTAGTCTTGCAAGCACTCAGGTGTACACGAATGCCAATATAGAACAGTTGAAAAAAGTGTTTAATCAAGCTCATCCAAGAGCTGTTAAAAAAGAAGAATTATGAAGATTTCAGTACAAGCAATCGGCTTAACTCCACACGAACCACTAGAGTCGCACGTTGACAAAAAAGTAAGCAAGCTTAATACGTTTTACGACAAGCTTCAGGAATGCAAAGTGTTCTTGAAAGTAGAAAACAATTCAGACAAATCCAATAAGACAACAGAGCTTATTTTGGTAGTTCCGGGTGAAGATATCGTCGTGAAAAAGACAAGTACGAGTTTTGAAGAAAGTTTAGACCAATGTGTAGACGCAGCTAAGAAACTGTTAATCAAGAAAAAAGAATTAGCATAGAAAATAAATTAAAAAAAGTTTCTAAAAAAGTTTGAGATTTCAAAAAATCTGTTCTATATTTGCACTCGCAAAAAGGAACAATCGTTTTTTGAAATCTTTTTTTATTTTGCCTCCGTAGCTCAGCTGGCTAGAGCAGCTGATTTGTAATCAGCAGGTCGTGGGTTCGAGTCCCTCTGGAGGCTCAATTTAATATAAAATATCTGGGGAGATTCCAGAGTGGCTAAATGGGACTGACTGTAACTCAGTTGCTTCGGCTTCGCAGGTTCGAATCCTGCTCTCCCCACATTTTATATTAAAAAAAAGCTTGCAAGTTTCAAGAATTTTTGTTAGATTTGCAAACCGTTAACCAATAATTTTGGAAACAAAATTGCGAAAGTAGCTCAGTTGGTAGAGCGTCAGCCTTCCAAGCTGAATGTCGCGAGTTCGACCCTCGTCTTTCGCTCAATTTCACACCGCATTAGGCGTGATTTTTTTTAACTGCTGATGCAGCACAGAGTAGAGTTTCTCTGATAGCTTTCAGTTTTTATTAAATTGCCTCCATAGCTCAGTTGGCTAGAGCAGCTGATTTGTAATCAGCAGGTCGTGGGTTCGAGTCCCTCTGGAGGCTCATTTAATATAAAATATCTGGGGAGATTCCAGAGTGGCTAAATGGGACTGACTGTAACTCAGTTGCTTCGGCTTCGCAGGTTCGAATCCTGCTCTCCCCACATTTTATATTAGAAAAAACTTGCAGATTTAAAGGGGTTACCCTAAATTTGCACAGCGTTTACCAATAGTTTTGGAAACAAAATTGCGGAAGTAGCTCAGTTGGTAGAGCGTCAGCCTTCCAAGCTGAATGTCGCGAGTTCGACCCTCGTCTTCCGCTCATTCAAAAATCACGCTTCTGGTGTGATTTTTTGTTTCAGGCCGACTTAGCTCAGCGGTAGAGTGCTTCCTTGGTAAGGAAGAGGTCACGGGTTCAAGTCCCGTAGTTGGCTCACTTTTTGTCCCGATTTCTTCGGGATTTTTTTTGCTTAAAATTTCATCTTTAGGATCTCATGAATTCACAAAAGCATCAAAAAAATATTTATTGTAAATTTTAAAAATATATTTTGGAGATTCAAAAAAACGTTTTATATTTGCACCACCAAAAACAACGATAATAATCGGAGTTAATGGAGAGATGGCAGAGTGGTCGATTGCGATAGTCTTGAAAACTATTGACTGTAACAGGTCCGGGGGTTCGAATCCCTCTCTCTCCGCTGGTTGAGAAACTAAAATAAGCTAAAACGCTGTAAACATCAATGTTTACAGCGTTTTTTGTTTTGCGCTAGAATCAAAAAAAATCAAAATAGGTCACGATTTTTATGACCTTTTTAGTGATCCATTGTGAAAATTGGAAAATAGGTCACGAAAAACTCAGGGAAACCTGACCAATAGGCAGTCTAACTATTGTATATCTTGCAAAAAGTGGTAACAAAAACTAAATTATTAAACAATTAAAGTTACCACATCATGAACAAAACATTCAATCTTTTATACAGATCTGGGATTACCACTGAGATTAGATCCGGATATGAATATTCCTTCCAAAAGATCATCCCTAAAAGAAACTTATAGTCAGATTATTAGTGATCTAAAAGAAGCGGTTACGTTATTGACTGATGCACAAATTGCACTGATTCGACCATCAAAAGCAACCGCATTAGGCTATCTTTCCAGAGCATATTTGTTTATGGGAGATTATCAAAATGCCTTGGAATATGGGAAGCAAACTCTTTCCATCAATGATAAATTAATAGACTTCAACACCTTGAATCCTTCCGATTCTTATCCGATAAAATCAATGAATATTGAAGTGCTCCTTCATTCTTCTATGGTATATTCACAGTTTTTGTCTAGTTCTATGGCTAAAATTTCGCAATCATTGTATAACACTTATGACAATAATGATTTGAGAAAGAGCATTTATTTTAGATTTAATACAACACAGCAAATACTATTTAAAGGAAACTATTCAGGAGGTGCTACGAGAATGACTTGTTTAGCAACAGATGAAATCTATCTTAATGTAGCTGAAAGTTACGCCCGGCTTAACGATATAACGAAAGCTATGCAAACCTTAAATGAGTTATTAAAAACACGTTGGAAAACAGGAACGTATATTCCGATGACAGCTAATTCACAGAGTCAAGCGTTGGATATTATTTTAAAGGAAAGAAGAAAGGAATTATTGTTTCGTGGTTTGCGATGGTCAGATTTGAAAAGGTATAACCGTGACGGCGCAGGAATTTCTCTGGAAAGAATCGTAAATGGAACAACTTATATATTGCCACCCAATGATCTTCGTTATGCGATAGCCATTCCTGAAGATATTATAAAAATGACGGGAATGCCTCAGAATCCGAGGTAAGTTAATAAATAAAAATGGGGTGGAAATTTCCACCCCAAATTATTAGCTAAATCACACGATTAAGGCTCAGGTCTATAACCTTCTGATATCGCTAAAACTTCACTGTTGGTCTTAGAACCTAAAACAGCACTCAGTGAACTGCCATCAGGAACGGTTACCTTACAAGGTCTTACCGGTTCTTCAGGTGAACAATCTGTCGGGATCGTTGATGTGCTCCAATGCGAAACATCTCGGAATGCATTGGCTGTCATGTCGTTACTAATATAGTAAAAAGTCTGTGCTACAGCTTTTTCTTTTTTCTCAGCTATTTTAAACGACATCATTGCGCCTGTAAACATAACAGCAGCAATAGCTACTGCATTGATTTTCAAAAATTGGTTGAATCTCATTTTATTGGTCTTTTTATATATCAAAAAAGATTACCATAAAAACTTTAGAAACCTGCCTGAGAAGTACGATTGATTAGGTGAAATAATTAGTTATACCCATAGATTAACGAATCTTGTCGTACCAAAATATCCTATTCTACATATTCTCAAACAAATTGTTGTTAATAAATTCATTTTAGAGTTTCGGATTGTTAGACAGCTTTCGACCGTCTAATTCTAAGGTTAAACTTTAATAACAAATTCCAATCATAATTGTCCGTAAGTAATTACGGTAACATACTTATTCAGCAGGCCTGCTGTATCTTAGATTTAAACCTAAAGCGATAACAGAAAGAACGACACATCCAATGTTAAAAATCAGATGCTGAGTCCAACTCATTTTCTCTAAAATTCCTCCACAGGAACAAGGAAGATTTTCAGAGGTTTGAATTATGTAAAAAATGTATCCAGTGAAAATCAGCATCAAAACAAAACTTCCAATCAATCCTGTATTTCTGGTCTTCCGATAACACAATAATCCTGCAATGATCAATTCCAGAATAATAATTGCAAAGGGTAAGAATTCAGCATATGCACTTAATAAAAGTGATTCCGAAATCTGAATCTGAAAATTTTCAAAATCCATTATTTTACTGATGCTGGCATAACAAAACAACAGTATAAAGAAATAGCTGATGAATTCTACGACTCTTGTTTTGACTTTTGTCATAATATTTTATGATTTATTTAAAATTGCTTTGATGATTGATTCACTTGGAATTCTTACATCTAAATTACACTGACTGTGAGGTTGAGAAAAACAATAGCGGGAAAGAAATATGTTTTCTATGTAATGAAATATACATCCTTCCCACTATATTTATTTTTAACTAATTGAAAATTAATTATTTATAGATTTATTAGGAATGGAGCCGAACTCGAAGCTTGTTCAAATACATTTTGTAATAGATTTTTCCGGTAAATTTGAATATATCATAATGTTATGCATTATCATCATAAGATTTCACTTTTGATTTTTAATTTGTTCTTCTTTTTTTTAAATGCCCAGGAATTACAAAGCTTATCATACAAGACGATTTCAGACTTGTATGAAAACTACCCTGAAAACGATTCAAGGGCAATGGTTTTTGTGAATAAGTATATAGAAAAAGCAAAAAAAGAAAATAATTGGAAAAAGCAGATTATAGGTTATGAAGATGCCATATACTACACCGAAGACATCAACCGCAAATTGTCTTATGCCGACAGTGCTATCGTGGTGGCATTCAAATCTGGTGACCGTGATATTATTTCCAGAGCATACCTCGGAAAAGGCATTATTTACTATTATAACAAGAGACAATATAAGTATGCTTTGGAGCAATACCTTAGGGCTTATCAATTTTCTCGGAATTCAAGCAACGATTATCTGATAAATAAAATAGACTATCATCTCGGGATGGTAAAAAGTTATTTGGGCTACTACGAAGAAGCTGCAGTTCACTTTAGAAATACTACGAAGTATTTTGAGGAACATATGAAAGAAAACCTTCACCCGAACATAAGGTTGAATAATGAGTCAGGCTATTTTAATAGCATTTACCGCTTGAGTAATTGTTATGAAAATCTTCGTTTATACAACAAGGAAGATTCATTGATTAGCATAGGGTTACAAAAATTGAAAAACATCAATGAGCATTTACTTGAATATGGCTACTTTCAAAAAGGGAAAGGTGTACAACTTTTAAGAAAAGGGAATACAGATGAAGCACTTAAACATTTGGAACTTTCACGCGATATTTTGGTCAATAATCAGGATTATAACTCATTAACCGCTGTTTATTTTTACTTAGGGAAACTATATTGGCTCAAAGGAAACAGAGTAGAATCACTGGTTTATCTGAATAAAGTGGACTCTATGATTAACAAGGTTCAATTTACTACTCCCGAGATCCGGTCAAGTTATAAGTACCTCATTACGGATGCAACAGAGAACAGTAGTTTGGGTAAGCGACTGTATTATAGTGACCAGTTTTTACTAACGAATTCAACCTTGAATGTTGATTTTGCAATGTTGTCTTCAAAAATCTACGGAAAGATTACTAGAAGAAAAACAAATATGGGAGAATAAACTGCATAATGATTTTTACTTTCTAATTGCTACGCCAGTTATAATTGTTCTTTTATTTTTTTTAATAATCAGGCTGCGTAATAGAGAAAATAAATTTCTTGGAAAATTTATTAAAATATGGAAAAAGTTCAGGAAGTATCATTCTTTTCTAATTGCGAACAAAAAAACTTCTGAAAAGAAAAAAACACACAGTCCCGAAATCATTGAAGATATTAAAGAAAAACTCAAAAAGTTTGAAGAAGACAAACGATTTCTTGACAAAAACCTGACCTTACCAATGGTTGCAAAAATGTTTGGCAGAACACACTCCCAACTATCTTATGTACTGAATGAACATCTGAATGTTTCTTTCACGCAGTATCTAAAGGTTTTACGAATCAAATACATTACCGCTCTTCTTTTGGAAAATGACCTGTATCTGAAGTATAATATTGAAAATTTGGCTCACGAATGCGGAATGTCCAGTCGACAGTTATTCTCAACACACTTTCTAGAAATCAACGGAATAAGACCTATAGATTTTATAAAGAATAGAATGAAGGAAATCGATGAGAATTGATTTCTAAATAAAGAGAGCGTTACTCTTTTGTATGTCCCAAATTATATTTTGCAATGTAAAAAAACAGTGCATTTATTGAAATATGGAAAACTCATCCTGGCTTTTTCCCTCGGAGTTTCCCACATTCCAACAAAGTTTTCACAACAACAGCAGACCTTTTAAAAATTTATAGATATGTAAAATAGATACAGGTACTCAATCAACCTGCGTAAAAGAGATATAGGTTGAGAATTTTTCCTGCACAATAGCAACCTGATTAAAAGAGATACAGGTATTCGATTGACCTGCGTAAATTAGACACAGGTTCTTGGCTGACGTGTGTAAAATAATACAAGATCAACCTGCGTAAAAAGAGGCTAGGTGTTATTTTCATCATATACCAACTTCCAAAACAGATTTACAAAAAA
Organism: Chryseobacterium aahli; assembly: GCF_022699665.1. Classification (GTDB taxonomy): domain Bacteria; phylum Bacteroidota; class Bacteroidia; order Flavobacteriales; family Weeksellaceae; genus Chryseobacterium; species Chryseobacterium aahli. Next base: position 146,531 of record NZ_JALDNB010000008.1, read on the forward strand.
TAGATATTGGTTTTCAGTTAATTACATAATAATTATGATTTTGTTTCTTTTTTTTAGAGCTCTGAAATAACATTCGTTGATTTTAACGGCAAGATGTGTCTTTGTATATACAAACTTTTCAAGTTTGATACCCAAAGACTCTCTTGCCTTTTTTTGCAAAAAGGGAAAAAAACTGCGGAACTTGTTTTTTTGTTTTTCTTAAAATTGGTTTAAAGATTCCAAATTATTCTTATTTATTCTTTTTTAATCTCCACGTATTTCCAAATTATTCCAGATTGTTCTTATTCAATCCAACTCCCTTCAACACTATTGTTTTAACGATTTTGATGTTCCAATTTTGCAAAAGAAATTTTATCAAAAACAAAAATGAAAAAACTATGAGAGTAAACCTTGTTACCAAAGAAGACCTTCAGGAGTTCAAAACCGAATTGCTTGAAGACATTAAAAATCTTTTTAATATCAAAATTTCAGAGCAGAAATTATGGCTGCGCTCATCAGAGGTCAAAGAACTTCTGAAAATTTCTACCGGAACATTACAGAATCTCCGTGTCAATGGAAATTTATCTTATACCCGTGTCGGAGGTACATTATACTACAATTACAAAGACATCGAGAAAATGTTAAATGGCAAAGGATAATTTATTATTGACAAAATGAATTACATAAAACATCTTACAGGCTTCTATGAAAAGGTGGCTCAGGATAGTACACTTAATCCTACACACATCAGCCTATACTTAGCATTATTCCAATTCTGGAATTTCAACCGTTTCCGAAATCCGGTCAGTATTTCACGGGACGAAGTGATGCGGATCAGTAAAATCCACTCAAAAGCCACCTATCACAAATGCCTGAAGAATCTTCATTCTTCAGGCTATATTGATTATCAGCCATCTTACAATCCGTTCGCAGGAAGTCAGGTTTTTATGCTGGATTTTGCGGGGGAGTTGAAGCCCACTCTTAAGCAAATAAGAATCAAAAATTAAATTTCTTCTGAATTTCCCAAGTGCTAGTTAATAGCAGACGTTATCTGGCGACATTTTATGGACTATAATATGCATTATGACAATTATTTTTCAATATCAATTTTATTATTTTTAGCTATTTTAGCATTGTATGCATCTAACATTTTTTATCTTTGAGGATTAACATTAATGATACTAAATGTCAGAAGAACAAAGACGTCAGTTGCAACAGCAACTTTGGAATATTGCCAATACTTTAAGAGGGAAAATGGACGCCGACGAATTTCGGGATTATATTTTAGGATTTATTTTCTATAAATATCTTTCTGAAAAGATTCATTTTACAGCCAACAAAATTTTATTAGATTCTGGAGAAGACATCGACTATAATGATGTTGATGAAAATACTGAAGGAGGAAAAGAAATCGTTCAAGCAATTTATGAAGAGGTTGTTGAAGATTTAGGATATTTCTTAAAACCATCAGAACTTTTTAGTAATATTGCTAAAAAAGGTCATCAAAAAGAGGAAGGAAAATCTAATTTTATCCTTGCAGAACTTTCAAAAATTCTTACTAATATAGAACAATCTACTTTAGGTACTGATAGTGAAGACGATTTTGATAATCTTTTTGAAGATTTGGATTTAACATCTTCCAAATTAGGAAAAACTGAAGACGAGAAAAATACTCTTATTTCCAAAGTGTTGTATCATCTGGATGATATTGATTTCAATCTTTCTGATACCAATGCCGATGTTCTAGGCGACGCTTATGAATATCTGATTTCACAATTTGCCAGTGGTGCAGGTAAGAAAGCAGGGGAATTCTACACGCCTCAACAAGTTTCTACCATTCTGGCTAGAATCGTTACCAGCAGAAAATCTCAATTAAAATCCGTTTACGATCCGACTTGCGGAAGTGGCTCTTTGCTCCTTCGTGTTGCCCGTGAAGCAAAAGTAAGTGATTTCTATGGTCAGGAAATGAACCGAACTACTTATAACTTGGCTCGAATGAATATGATTCTACACGGTGTCAATTACAGTAATTTCGATATCAAGCAAGAAGATACGCTTGAGAAACCCCAACACCTTGATAAAACTTTTGATGCTATTGTTGCTAATCCGCCCTTTTCTGCGAATTGGAGTAGCAATGAACTTTTATTATTAGACGAGCGTTTCTCACAATATGGAAAATTAGCTCCAGCTTCCAAAGCAGATTTTGCTTTTATTCAGCATATGATTCATCATTTGGATGAGAACGGAATTATGGCAGTTGTAATGCCTCACGGTGTTTTGTTCCGTGGTGCAGCGGAATTGGTTATTCGTAAATATCTGATTAAAGAGAAAAATTATCTTGATGCTGTAATCGGTTTACCTGCCAATATTTTCTTTGGTACAAGCATTCCAACCTGTATACTGGTTTTTAAAAAATGCAGAGAGCAAGATGAAGATGTTTTGTTTGTGGATGCAAGCAAAGAATTTGAAAAACAAAAAAATCAAAATGTACTGCTTCCAAAACATATCAATAAAATTGTTGATATGTATCAAGAGAGAAAAACGGAAGAGAAATTCTCTCATCTCGCTACTTTGCAGGAAATTGCAGACAATGATTACAACCTGAATATCCCTCGCTATGTCGATACTTTTGAAGAGGAAGAAGAAATCGACATCCAAGCGGTAATGGCAGAAATCAAAGTTTTGGAAGCCAAACGTGTGGAACTCGACAGTCAAATTGAAGTTTATTTAAAAGAATTGGGATTAGTAAGTTAATTTTTTTTTGACTTTAGAATATCCTTAATTTTTATAGCAGTAACAATAAATTATCAAGATGACAGAAAAAAATAAAAGTATCAGAAATTTTCCAAATTTGCGATTTCCGGGGTTTGCAGTGGAATGGGAAGTGAATAAATTGGGAGATATATGTAAAATGCAAGCTGGAAAATTTGTTAGCGCTTCTGAGATTTTAAAAGAAACAGATAACAAATTATATCCTTGTTATGGAGCAAATGGATTAAGAGGATTTACTTATTCATATAATTATGAGGGAGAATACTCTTTAATTGGCAGGCAAGGAGCACTTTGTGGAAATGTAACAAGAGTATTTGATAAATTTTACGCAACCGAGCACGCAGTTGTTGTAACTCCTAAATATAAAGTACATTCCACTTGGTTATTTTATTTGTTAAAATATCTAAATTTAAATCAGTATGCTACTGGTATGGCTCAACCTGGATTATCTGTACAAAATTTATTAGAGGTTGAATCAATAATCACAGATTCCCTTGAAGAGCAAGAAAAAATTGCATTTTTATTATCTCTTATAGATGATAGAATTTCAACCCAAAAGAAAATATTAAAGGAACTAAAATCTTTAATTAAATCTTCACGTGAGAAAATATTTTCTCAAAAATTAAAATTCCGAACTGTAAATGAAATTGATTTTTCTAATTGGGAAATAAAAAAAATTAGAGATTTATTTGAAATAAAAAAGGGTGAACAATTAAATAAAGATGATTTAAATGATGCTGGTTCATATCCTTGTTTAAATGGCGGAATAAGTTTTTCGGGTTTTACTGAGAAATTTAACTCTGAAGAAAATACAATTACTATAAGTGAAGGTGGTAATTCTTGTGGATACATAAATTTTATGAGTACAAAATTTTGGTTAGGTGGGCATTGCTATAAAATCATCGTAAATAAGAATGCTTCTAAAAAATACTTTTATCATTTACTTAAATATAATGAATCAAAAATTATGAATCTTCGAGTGGGTTCAGGTCTTCCTAATATCCAACTAAAGGATTTAAAAAATTTAAATCTTTTAGTGTCAAATGATTTTGAAGAACAGACCCAAATTGCAAATTTCCTATCATCCATTGATGAAAAAATCGAAACAGAAAAGAAAATTTTAGCGCAATACGAAACCCAAAAAAAATACCTTTTGGCAAATCTTTTTATATAATTAGTTTTTCAAGATTTAAAACCTTGAAAAGTTTCCGTTTTACACAAACAAATTAACGAGTAAATACTTTTTTTGAAGTTCTAATTTTTGTAAAATTTCTTTCTCTAATCTAATTTTGTCACCAATGGATGATAGAAAGTTAGCGATTTTAGTTTGTTCCTTAATGGAGGGAAATTTAATTTTCATTTTACTTAAACTTTCATAACTTAATGTATTTCTCACACTACCTTCAAAAGAATTACTCATTTGAAAATTAAATTCTAAAGTAAAAAACCAAATTAATAAAAAATCATCATTTAGCAAATTGTTATCGGCTTTAAAGCTTATATATAAAGGACTGATTATTGACACGCTATCGTCAGATTTATAGGCTAAAGAACCAACGTCAATTCTTGACGGGTTATAAGCAAAATGTCCTTTTTCAATAACATAATAATTTGAGGTGTTCACACTTGCAACTCGTCTATCTTGGAAAACCTCATCCTGATTTATGAAACCATATTTATTACTAACACTTTGAACATTTAGATATTTTAAGTCCTTATTTTTATTGGAATTTTTAATTAAAACAGTTCCTAAATTTAATGTTTCCCAATCAACGAAATCATTTCCATCTTCATCTTTAAATCTAATTTTATTAGAAAAGATCTTCTCACGAAAACCTAACATTAAATACACTAAATTATCAATTATTTTCTTTTGGGTTGAAATTCTATCGTTAAGCAATAATAAAAAATTTGATGTTCTTTTTTGCTCATCAAGATTAGGAAGTATTATTTCTAATGTTTTTAAATCCGAATTATATACATTACTAATACTTGAGCCTTTGGCTAAATTGGAAATTTTCCTTCTTAATTTATGATTGATGTAATAGGATACGTAGATCTGAGAATAAACATCAGAATTTATCGGTTTTAATATATTTATTGTGCGACCTATAGCTACGTTCGCAACTGTTAGAGCTGAGGCTAATCCAATATCAAGAGGGTCTTCACCTGCTGAAGGAAGCAAAATCTCATCTCCTTGACTAAAATGCAATTCAGATTTATCAAGGTTAGTTTTATTAAACACTTCTGTAATAACCTCATTATACATATGGTATAACTCCCCATATCTGACACAAAAAGTTTCAAATTCAGGAGATGCTTCATTTTGTTTAATATTTTTACCCGTTGAAAAAAGGAAAATATCTTTAAAAATGTATTTTTTATAAGAATTTTTTTCTAAATCAAACCCCGGAAATCGCAAATTTGGAAACTCAAAGATTAATGATTTTCAATTATAAATTTAACAGAATTTTCTTCTCAAATCCTTTATTCATACCTTTTTGATTTTTAATAATAATTTAAAATCAAAAAGAAAATTATGACGACACAAAAAACATTTGCTCAAATCGTGGAACTATGGAAAAAAGACAAACAACTTTATGTGAAAAAGTCTAGCTTTTCGGCTTACGTGCTTTTGCTGGAAAACCATTTGTTACCCAAGTTTGCGGAAGTTAGTAGTATAGAAGAAGAGGAAGTTCAGCAATTTGTTTTTCAAAAACTGGAACAGGGATTGAGCCAGAAAAGCATAAAAGATGTTCTTATCGTTTTGAAAATGGTAATGAAATTTGGGGCAAAATATAAATGGATTCAGTATACGCCATTCGATATTCAATATCCAACCGTTAGGGAAAATCAAAGTATTGAAGTTCTGACCAGAACTCATCAGAAAAAAGTGATGAATTATATTCAAGAGCATTTTACATTCCGGAATCTGGGGGTTTATATTTGTCTTTGTTCTGGAATGCGGATTGGCGAAATCTGCGCACTCACTTGGGAGGATATAGATACCGATAATGGCATCATCAACATTAGAAAAACCATTCAGCGAATCTACATTATTGAAGATGGCAAAAGAAGAACAGAATTGCTTCTCGATACACCAAAAACCAAGAACTCAATACGTGAAGTTCCAATGAGCAGAGATCTTTTGCGAATGTTGAAGCCTTTTAAAAAAATTGTGAATCCTTTGTTTTTTGTTTTAACAAATGATGCCAAACCAACTGAGCCAAGAACTTACCGGAGCTATTATAAAAATCTGATGAAACAACTGGAAATCCCGGAAATTAAATTCCACGGATTGCGTCATAGTTTTGCAACCCGATGTATTGAAAGCAAATGTGATTATAAAACTGTGAGTGTACTATTGGGACATTCCAATATCAGTACAACATTGAATCTTTATGTCCATCCAAATCTGGAACAGAAGAAAAAAGCAATAGATCAAATGTTTAAAGCACTTAAATAGTTTTAGTTATGATATTTTTTGTTAGATTTGATAAAACTATTAACAACATTGTCAGAGTTTCAAACTCTGACAATGTTTTTTAACCATAAAATTCGTAAACACAGAATGTCCAGCCAACCCGAATATATTCTTGAACAGAAATTAGTAGAACAATTACAGCAGTTAGGTCATAAGCCAGTCAGGATTTGCAATGAAGCAGATTTGATTATCAACCTAAAAACCCAGCTCGAAATTCATAATAAAAAACAATTTTCCAATAAAGAATTTGAGAAGATTTTAAATCATCTTGCAAAAGGAAATGTTTTTGAAAAAGCTAAAGTATTACGAGATAGATTTCAATTTACAAAGGATAATGGGACGTCCGAGTGGATAGAATTCATCAATCAGGAAAGCTGGTGTCAGAATCAATTCCAAGTCACAAATCAAATTGCTCAGGAAGGAGAGTACAAAAACCGTTATGATGTCACGATTTTAATCAACGGTTTGCCTTTAGTTCAGATAGAGCTAAAACGTCGTGGTTTGGAAATGAAAGAGGCTTTCAATCAAATCAACCGTTATCATCATCAGTCATTTAATGCTGGAAAAGGTTTATTCAACTACGTTCAGTTGTTTGTTATCAGTAATGGCGTCAATACAAAGTATTACTCCAATAACGCAAAACAGAGTTTCAAACAGACCTTCTTCTGGTCAGACGAGCACAATAATAATATTACACAACTTGAAGATTTTGCACAGGCATTTTTGGAGCCTTGTCACATTGCCAAGATGATTACGAAATATATCGTTCTGAATCAAACGTATAAAATTTTAATGGTTCTTCGACCATACCAATATTATGCGGTAGAAAAAATTGTTGAAAGGGTTAGAAATACCGATAACAATGGATTTATTTGGCATACGACAGGTTCCGGGAAAACATTAACTTCTTTCAAAGCAAGTCAGATTTTGAAAGAAATTCCTAAAGTGGAGAAAGTTGTTTTCGTGGTAGACAGGAAAGATTTGGATTATCAGACGCAAAAAGAATTTGATGCTTTTGAAAAAGACAGCGTAGATGCTACAGAAAATACAGCACATCTTGTAAAGCAACTTTCTGACAATACAAAACTCATTGTAACAACTTTACAAAAGCTGAATACCGCCATTACCAAAGAAAAACACGGTAAAAAAATAGATAGACTAAAAGATAAAAAAGTAGTTTTCATTTTTGATGAATGCCACAGAAGTCAGTTCGGGGAAACACATCAAAATATTAAGAAATATTTCCAAAAAGCACAGATGATTGGCTTTACTGGAACGCCAATTTCAGAAGTTAATTCAGTTGGTAAAATAGATGGAATTGCTGCAACTACCAATATGCTTTTCAAAGAATGTCTTCATAAATATGTAATTACAGATGCTATCAGAGATGAAAATGTTCTAAAATTCTCAGTCGAATACGTTGGCAGATACAAAGAAAAAGAAGGTAGTAATACGTACATAGATATGGAAGTTGAAGCTATTGATACTCAAGAGTTATTAGCAAGTCCAAAGCGTCTGGAGAAAATCACCGATTACATCATTACGGAACACGATAGAAAAACCCATCAGAAAACATTCAATGCAATGTTCTGCGTCAGTAGCATAGATGTTTTGCAGAAATATTATGACCTCTTTCAAAAGAAAAAAGAAGAGGGAAAACACAATCTGAAAATTGCAACCATCTTCAGTTATGGAACTAATGAAGAGAATAATGATGCAGACGGAAATTATCAGGAAGAAGATGTTTTGTCGATGGTTGCGGAGCCACCTGCAAAATATGGTGATTCACATAGCAGAACTGTTTTAGATCGATATATTGGTCATTACAACGAAATGTTCGGAACAAATTTTTCTACGAAAGACAGCCAGACTTTTTATAATTATTACAACGATATTGCGAAAAGAGTCAGAAACAAAGAAGTTGATTTGATTATTGTAGTCAATATGTTTTTGACAGGATTTGATAGTCCACAACTTAATACTTTATTTGTAGATAAAAACCTGAAATACCACGGATTGATTCAGGCATTTTCAAGAACCAACAGAATTATCGGAGAGAAAAAATCACAGGGCAATATTGTCTGTTTCCGAAATCTGAAATCCGCAACAGATGATGCCGTGACTTTATTTTCTAATAAAGAAGCCATACAGGAAATTATAATCCAACCCATTGAAGATTATATTGAACTTTTCAAAAATTCTTTAGAAAAACTAAAACTGGTTGCACCCGAAATTCAAAGTGTAGATGCTTATCAAACCGAACAGGAAAAGTTTGAATTTGTTACAGCTTTCCGTGAATTGATGCGTATTCTGAATGTCTTAAAATCCTTCACAGATTTTGATTTTGACCAATTGGAGATGACAGAATTTGAATTTGATGGATATAAAAGTAAATATCTTGATATCTGGACTGGAATTAAGGGAAAGAAAGAAGGTGGTGACAAAGTCAGCATTTTAGATGATGTTGATTTTGAGTTAGAGCTCATCCACCGTGATGAAATCAATGTGAGCTATATACTTTCACTATTAGCAAATATTGCAGATATAAAAGGAATTAAACGAGAAGCAAAAATAAAAGAAATTCGTGAAATCCTATCCGGCGACGCCCAATTAAGAAGCAAAAAAGAATTAATTGAAAAATTCATAGACGAGAACTTGCCACATATTCCGGACGGCGATGCTGTAAGTGATGAATTTGATAATTTCTGGAATAAAGAAAGAACTGATGCTTTTGAGAAAATTGCAGAAGAAGAATCTCTGAATAAAGAAAAATTCCAAGAAACGATTGACAGCTTTCTTTTCACTTCTAAAATACCTAAAATGAGCGATGCTCTAAAACTTTTAGAAATAAAACCAAAACTTACGGAACGAAATAATATTGGAAAAAGGATTATCCAAAAAGTTCAGGATTTTGTTGAGGTATTTATTGATGGAGTGGCTTCGTAGCTTTAATTTTACGGTTTTCCGTAATTTATGATGTGATGTAAAAAGTATTTTTGCTGAATAAAATGATTCTATATAAAAAAACTTAACCAATAAATGACCATACAAGAATTTCTAATACCGTATAACAAATCTTTTAAAGAAATAATTGAGCAATATTCTGATATTTTCACTAAAGTATATAATAATGAACAACAGAAAAATTGGTTAGTTCCTATTGCAAATAAGTTAGATAAATTTTCTGACAATAAAAATCAAGAAGATTTTAGATACGTTATTGATATTTTGAAATCTGAAAATGAATTTACACAAGATGATATTTCAAAACTAAGTACCTTCGTTTCTAAAGTCAATTCGGTTGTAAAAGTAGCTGACCGTATAAATAATTTTAAGCAAGACACTATATTGGAAGATGACAGCCAATTACAACTGGTTACTTTATTTAATACTATCAAATCCACTTCTACTTTAAAGAATTTTACGTTGACATTAAACAGGAATCTGAATAATTTTAGAGCTCACATTTTTTCTGTTGTAAAACATTGCCAAAGCCCAGATTTGTATCCTGTTTATTACCCTTTTTGGCAAAAAGTTAGTAAGCATATTCTTAAAATTGAAAATGATTATGATTCAATATGTGAATTTTATAGAACCTTTCCTGAAGATAATAGGACGTTAAATTTTGGAAGCTACTATGGAACATTAATTAAAGTAATAATTAATAATGTAAATAGTATTTATGATGAAGTTTCACAGAAAGCAATAGTAGATTTCCTTAAAAAAGAAGTGATAAACTTATCTGAATATCAGAATTTATTAGATGATGTATTAAAACCAATTAGCAACGATAACAAAAAGTATTGGATATATTCTCCTGGTGAAAAAGCGTATAAATGGGATGAATTTTATTCTGAGCAAATTATGGCTCTTGGGTGGGATGAGATAGGAGATTTGGTGCAGTATCAAACTAAAAATGATATTCAAACGAAGTTACTTTCGACTTATAAAAGTGATACCAATAGAAATAATGATGCTATTGCAAATTTTGAGTTTGCAAACTCAGCAAGCATTGGCGATATTATTATTGTAAAGAAAGGAAGATATGAGCTTTTAGGATTTGGTGAGGTTATGTCTGATTACTATTTTGATGATGATAGAGATGACTATAAACATTGTAGAAGAATGCAATGGAAATTAAGTGGAAATTGGAACGTTGATCATACTTTAGTAATGAAGACCTTAACTGATATTACAACCTATGCATCAGGCTTGAATGATGGTAAAAAATATTATGAACATCTACTTTCAATTATGGAAAATACAACTATAAAAGTACAAGATAACCCTATAGTAAATTTATTAAAATATAAGAAGCAAATAATCTTACAGGGTCCTCCTGGAACCGGTAAAACTAAATTGGCTAAGGACTTAGGAAAAAAAATTATTACAGATAATCTTAGAAAAGTATCGAATAACAAAATCAGTATAAATGATTTAACATCGTTATTTAAAATTAATGATATTTTATTAAGTTCTAATAATAAAACTTCTTATAAAGTTATAGATAAGGATAACAATTCTATGAAGCTTTCAAGCGAAACAAGAAAAGAAATTGATACTGTCACATTTGAAACATTATTGAAATGTATTGAAAATCCTACTGACTTTCCTTTAGGAACAGGCTTAAATTCGCAGAATAGAGCTGCTGCAAATTATGCAATAGATAAACTAAAAGATATATTTCATTTAAATAATATAAATGGAGATTCAGAAGATAATCAATTAAAACTCATTCAATTTCATCCAAGCTACACATATGAAGACTTTGTTCGAGGTATAGTTGCCGAATCTAAAGGTGAAAAGATAGAATATAAGAATGTAAATAAAACGCTAGGATTATTTGCAAAAGAAGCTTTGGCAAATTTTAAAGCGAGTACAAGTGGTTCTCCTAAAGCAAATTTGGAAGCTTGGATTGATGAGAAATTTGATTTGTTTAAAAATGAGATTGATGCAAGATTACCAGAAGATCAGATTAAGCTTTCTGGTGATATAACAATTTTTGAAGTCACAGATTCACACTTTAAATATGCTGAAAAGTGGAAAACTCCTGGTTATTTAAAATTTATTGAATTTAAAAAATTAATAAAGGCTGTTCTTCTAAATGAATTAGAACTGTCAAGTAAGCAACTTGATAAAGAGAAATTTATACACGCTCATTATAGATACACTTATTACAATGCGCTATTGAAATTATTTTTTGATCAATATACCTATGAGAAAGAAACTGTAAAAATAGAAGCTAAAAATTATGTTCTGATTATAGATGAAATTAACAGAGCTAATCTTTCTTCTGTTTTAGGCGAATTGATTTACGCTTTAGAATATCGTGGAGAAAAAGTAGAAAGTATGTATGAAGTAGATGGTTCTCAAAAATTAATTCTCCCACCAAATCTTTATATTATAGGAACAATGAACACCGCAGACCGAAGCGTAGGACATATAGATTATGCCATCAGAAGAAGATTTGCTTTTGTGGATGTGTTACCTGAAAAATTGCAAGATAATACCGACATATTTTTCAATACCACTGATTTCGTTGAAGTTGCAAAATTGTTTATTAAAGTTGGAGAAAATGATGCTATCAACTTTGAAAATGCAAAAAATTCTGATTTTCTTTCAAATGATTTTTATGCAAAAGACGTGGCTTTGGGTCATAGCTATTTTATAGCAGAAAAGAAAAAGGTTTCATTAGAAGAAAAAGATAACTATTTCAAAATGAAAATGAAGTATGAGATAATTCCTATTCTTAATGAATATCTTAAGGACGGAGTTTTCAATGAATCAGCAACCGCAAAAATCAAAGAAATTGAACAGCGTTTCGTCTAAACTTATCAAGCTTTATGAACATTGGAGCCATAGTGAAGAACTTCTTGAAATAAAAGAGGATTTATATTTTAAGAAAAATAATGCTTATTCTATCTTTCATTATGAAAACATAATAGATGAGGAGGTCAAAAAATGCATTCTAAAAGCTAATTATTACATTGGAATCGGATCAATTTCTCCTCATCATCATATTTTTGTATCCCCAAAAGTAAACTCTAAACTTCTAGAAAAAATTCAGAATCAATTAGATGATGAAAATATAGATCATACTTCTGAAGTGAAAATGGAATCTGAAGAAGAAGTGAAAGCTTTGCCAGAAGTGGATGTGCTAAAAATGCTAACTGAAATTGTAAAGCTTCCTGATGCAACCAAAGAAATTTCAGAACTTTTAGATATTGACTGGGATGCTCCTAAGATAGAAGTGAGTCATCTAGATAATGATTACTTATCTCCTTTTTTAATTATTCAGTTTATTCACTTGATGAAAACTATTGTAAAAAAAGGATTAAAGAAATCTTATTATACAGTTGAAGAAAATCTTAATAGCAGAATAAAAGGTAAGATCTTAATTCCGCAGACAATAAAGCAAAATATTCTTAAAAATAGATTAACCTATACCAGTTGCAAATATCAGGAATTTGGATATAATAGTATTGAAAATAGGTTTTTAAAGAAAGTTTTGGAATTTGTGAAAAAATATATTTCAGCAAATGAAAATTTATTATCATCAGTACATTCAGAAATTCGGAATAGTATAAATTATATTTCTTCTGCATATGAACTTATCACATCACTTGAAGATATTAGAGAAATTAAAGGAATCAAGCATAATACATTCTATAAACAGTATAAAGAAGCTATACAAATAGGCGAGTTAATTTTGAAAAATTTTTCTTATTCTATTACAAAATCAAATCAAACAAAGAAAGAAACACCTCCTTACTGGATTGATATGAGTAGGCTTTTTGAACTCTACGCCTTTAAAAAACTAATTGAAAATCCAAGGTTTGATAAAATTAAATATCATTGGCGAACATTTGGGAACGAAGTAGATTTTATTGGCTTTTACAATAATTCTGAGAAAAGAAAAGAAATACCAGTTATTATAGATGCAAAATATAAGCTGCATTATGAAAACAGCAAGGAGCATCAGGATATGAGACAGGTTGCAGGGTACGCACGTTTAAAAAGGGTTTATGATTATTTTTTTGATAAAGTCAATGATTCAGATATTATTGATTGTTTAATTGTCTATCCAACTCTAAATAAAGATTCTGAATTAAAGATTTCAGAAATAAAAGTTTATCAAAATATTTATAAGATGGGAATCTATTTACCAATTAAATAATGTAAAAATGATTGTTTTGATTACGGTCAAAGAATCTCAGAAGACAAGTCAAAAGTAGTAACACAAAAATAAAAAACCTTGACACAAAGCCACGCTCATTTATAGAAAGGTTTTAATTTTTCTTTTTTAAGATTTTTTCTTAAAAATATTTTAGCTAAGAAATATCCTAAGAAAAAAGAGCATATAATTTAAAGAAGAATTTCAAAAAAAGTGTTCAAAATTTACCAATCTTTACTTGCAAATCCGAACAAAAATTTCTACTTTTACTATGTAAAATTTTTATATTGGATTTTACCACTTTTTGCAAATGCCCTATTTAAGGCCTTTCACAAGATGCTACAGCGAAATGCTTATCAATAAAAGGACGAGAAGAAGTTACAAAAACCCTCTCTCTCCGCAAATCGGGAAACCAATCAATGAAAACCTTAGATAGAAATATCTGAGGTTTTTTTGTTTTTAATCTGATTTTGACAAACTTTAAAAGTTTAATATTATTTTAATTAATCATAATTGAAAAACTAAAAACATTCAAATCAATAGCTCTAAACTAAGTCTTTCTTTTAACATTTTACTTATTTAAAAGTTTTCTCTAATCTTTCAATTCTCAAGCTCATTATTTTTTTCGTTAAATTCGTAGTAAATATATCCTTGATGAATATTCTTCTTTTGGAAGACGATCTCATTCTCTCTGCAGAATTGAGTAAGTTTTTAGAGTCAAACCGTTTTGCCACCGACAGAATTTATGACGGAGAAACCTTTCTGCGCCAAATAAAAAATAATTCTTATGATCTGTATCTTTTAGACATCAATGTTCCAAAGATCAACGGATTGGATGTCTGCCAAACCATCAGATCTTTTGATAAAAATACGCCGATCATTATCATTTCAGCTTACGGAGATCTTTCGGATAAGAAAGATGCTTTCACGAGATTAGCTGACGATTATTTGGTGAAACCGTTTCAGTTTGAAGAATTATTGTTGAGAATAAATTCTTTACTAAGAAGAAAAGTACCGTCTGATACTGTAGACCAGGACATCATCAGAGTAGATGATTTAATAATCAATAAAACCGAACAAAAAGTATTCAGAGCCGGGAACGAAATCGCTTTGACCTTAAAAGAATTTCAACTATTAACTTATCTGGCAGAAGCGCAAGGGAGAACGGTTTCAAAACAGCAGATTACAGAAAATGTTTGGGAACATAATTTCAATACCAACACCAATACCGTTGAGGTTTACATCAATTTTTTAAGAAAAAAATTAGATAAAGATTATAAAGTTAAATTGATTCACACGCGTTCCGGTTTCGGATATTATTTAAATCCTTTATAGATGTCTTTAAAAAGGAAAATTGCGCTCACACTCAGCATTTCATTTTCATTACTTTTTGGTATTGTTCTTATCATTATTTATGTTTCTTTTAATGATTTCAGGAAGGAAGAGTTTAAAGAAAGATTCGTCCGTCGTTTAGATTTTACGACCAACTTTATTTCTAAATCTAAAAATTTTGTAGAGGAAGCTCCTATTTTCTTCAATGAAAATTCTGATAATGTCTTGTTGAATGAAACGATTTTGATTTTTAATGCTAAAAAGGAACTCATCTATAGTACCATAAAAGACAGAAAAGTAACCTGGGACAAGAATTTACTGCAGGAAGTTGATCAAAAAAAAGCAGTGCATCAAGAAAATACTTATCCTGAAGTCTACGCAGCTTTAAAAAACATCAATGGAGAAAATTATTACATTCTCACCAGCGCATTTGATGCCAACGGACAATCCAAATTGGACTATCTTAAGTATCTTTTGATTACTGCTTTCATCACCTGCGCCCTTCTGATTGGGTTTTTCAGCTATTATTTTATGGGTAAATTTCTGCAGCCGCTGGAAGATTTGAACAAAGAAATTTCTGAGGTGACCGCACACAAGCTGACAACACAGATTCCTGTAGAGCAGTCGAATGATGAAATCAGTATTCTTGCGAAGTCTTTTAATACGATGATTGTTCGTCTGAATGATGTTTTCCAGTCACAGAAGGATTTTACGGCAAGTGCATCCCACGAGATCCGGACTCCGATAACGAGAATGGCTTTCCAATTGGAAAATTTAATTAAACTCGAACAACATTCTCCCGAAACACTTTCAGCTTTAAAACAAATGTTAAAAGATGTCTACCAACTTTCAGATTTGACGAACTCTCTTTTACTGCTCACAAAATTCGATAAAGAAAATATTCAGACGATTTACGAGGAAGTACGGATTGATGAGGTAATATTTGAATCTTTCGAGCGTGTTCAAAAAAGTTTTCCCAATCTCAATATGGATTTTTTGATCTCTGAAAATACTTCCGAACAGGCTTTTCTGACCATAAAAGGTGTACAATCACTTCTCAATATTGTTTTTATTAATCTGTTTAAAAATGCTGCGGTTTATTCAGATGATTCTGAAGCGAAAGTTTTAATCACAGAAAATGAATCTCAACTTATCGTAGACGTTGTATCAGCCGGAAATACCATTTCCATGGAAGAGCAACCCAAATTATTTGATGCCTTCATGCGTGGAAATAATTCTCAAAACATCACAGGCTCTGGCCTCGGACTTCGAATCGCCAAAAGAATTCTGGAATATCATAATGCAAAAATCAAATACAATTCACCTGCTGAACATACTAATAAGTTTAGTGTTACTTTTAATAAATAATATTTTTAACGATTAAGATTTAAGAGTGCCAAGATACTTGCCCAGAAATAAATTGTATTACTTGGCTAAGTGAAACGGCTTTGTTTATCTTAAAAATTTTAATATAGAATTTAAAAAAGAGCTTTGTCTCACGTTGCGTTTTTAATTTTTTCCAATTTTTTTAAGTATTCGACTTTTAGAAAACAACCTTAATCCTTTGATCTTTTTTACGTTTAAAAAAAACGTTTCAAGTTCGCACCCAAAACAGATTTAATTTTTTTTTAAGCCTTCTTTAAGGTCGTTTTAATCGAGCAACCTCACTTTTGTCATCAAAATTGAGAGAATGAACAAAATTGCAGGACTGTTCGTTGTTATTTCTTCGATAATGACAGCACAACAGCAAATGTCGCTTTTGGATTGCGAAAATGCCTTTCAGCAAAACAATCTTCAGCTTCTTGCCGAGCAGTACAACATCAACATAGCTGATGCGGATATCTTGCAGGCTAAAATCTGGGAACTTCCGCAGATCAATGGTTACATCAACGCGTATAATCCTGAGGACAGAAAATTTTTAGATGCCGGTAAAGCCAAAGGTTTTGAAGTGACACAGCTGATTTACATGGGTGGGAAAAAGAAAAACGAAGTCGCTTTTGCAAAATCCAATAAAGATTTGGCGCAGCTTCAGTTTACGCAGTTGCTAGTTGAATTAAGAACACAGCTTCACACCAATTACTACAATCTTTATTATGAAAAACTGAAGCTTGAGAACACCAATAAGCAATTGGGATATATAAATGATCTATTGAAAGCTTATAAAGTACAATCTGCAGAAGGAAATGTTTCTCTGAAAGATGAAGTGAGATTACAAAGTATCGTCATTCAGTTGAATAATGATAAGCTGAGAATCAATAAAGACATTTTGGAATTTGAGCAAAACTTAAAAGTTTTTACAGGAATTACCGAAAATATAGAACCTCAGATTTCAGACGATGAAGCAAAAGAAATTCTTGCTGCACAACCTTTCGGAGACGAATCTGATCTAAAAAGAAAAGCAATCGAAAACAATGCAGATTATTTATTTAATTTAAAACTGATTGAAAACTCTAAACTCTATGCACAATGGCAAAAATCTCTTAATGTTCCGGATCTGAATGTGGGTGCTGAATACGATCAAGCTTCTGGAACTTTTAGAAATGAAATCAATTTAAAAGTTGGAATTCCCATACCGCTTTGGAAAGTGAATAAAGGAAATGTGCAGAAAGCCAATTTTGCCATTCAGCAGAATCAGAGAAATGCAGAATTCCAAAAGCTAAATCTGGAGACTAAAGTGCAGTCGGCTTTTCAAATGTGGAAAAACCAGTACGAACAGTTGCTCGAAATTAAATCGACTGATCTTGATAATCTCGACCTCGTCTACAACGGAATTCTCAAAAACTTCAGAAACGGAAACGTCAATCTCATCGATTTTACAGATTTCATGGAAAGTTACCGTCAGACTTCACTTCAGATCTATGATATGAAAAATGAATTGATACAATCCGCAGAACAACTCAATCAATTGGTACAAACGAAAATCTTCTATTAAATATAAACCTTTGTTGTCTTCGCTGAGTGGAACGCCTTAGCGAACTTAAAACAGCATGATATTAAAAAAAATCTTTGCGCTCTTTGCGTTTAAAATAATAATCTAAATGAAGAAATTTATAATCCCTGTAATTATTGCACTTTTTTTAACGTCTTGTTCGAAAAAAGAAACACCGAAAGAAGCCGCACCTAAAGGTTTTGAACTGAGCAATACGATGCTCGAATCGATCACCACTGCAAAAGCTGAATTCAAAAACATAGAAGACACCTACAATTTTTACGGAAAAATATCTGCAGACAGGAACTCTTACATCGACGTTTATCCTTTGGTTGGCGGAAATGTGATGAGTGTAAATGTTGAATTGGGAGATTATGTAAAGAAAGGTCAGGTTCTCGCAACCATAAGAAGTACAGAGTTGGCAGATGTTCAGAAAGATGTGAGTGATGCTAAAACCGATTTATTGGTTGCTCAAAACAATTTACGTGTTGCCAAAGAAATGTACGAAGGAAAATTAAATACCGAAAGAGATGTTTTAGAAGCTAAAAGTCAGGTTCAGAAAGCACAGGATCAAATGCAGAGATCTTCCGCAGTAAGTACAGTTTATAATGTGAAAAAAGGAAATATATACAGCGTTCTTGCTCCGATCAACGGATATATCGTGCATAAAGATATCAATAAAGATATGCAGCTGAGAAGTGACCGAAGCGAAAATATTTTCGATGTGGCCAATACAAATAACGTCTGGGCAATCATGAATGTCAACGAATCTGATATTGATAAAATCAGTTTAGGAATGACTGCACAGGTTTCTACGTTGTCATATCCGGATAAAGTTTTTGACGGAAAAATTGATAAAATATTTAAAATCATCGATCCGCAAACCAATGCGATGCAGGCGAGAGTGGTTTTGGATAATGCCAAAGGATTATTGATTCCGGAGAGTAAAGCGACCATCAAAGTTTCAAAATCTGAAAACGCTTCAGCACTTTCTGTTCCGTCAAAAGCGGTAATCTTTGATGATGACCGAAGTTTTGTGGTGGTTTTCAAATCCCGAACTAATGTAAAAGTAAAAGAAATAAAAGTCTTGAAACAACTCGGTGACGTCACTTACATTTCAGAAGGTCTGACGGAAGGAGAAAATGTAATCACCAATAACCAACTTTTGATTTATCGGTCACTGAAAAACTAAATTTTTAACCATTAAGATTGGATTAAGAAGTTAAGTTTAATTAAGAAAAATCTACAGATTTTTATAAGGATGCTTTCTTCTTGAATTCGCCTGTCAATTCCTTAATAACTCTTAACTCCTTAAATAGTCCTTAATGGTTCAAATCTATTCAACGATTTTCTTAGTTAAAGTTTTTCAAAATTAAACATTTAGTTATTAGTCTAATATCTAAAGCTAACATCTAATTTCTATTATGAATAAATTCATTAAAAATATCATTTCGTTTTCACTCAAAAATAAAGCTTTCACGTTTATTTGGGTGGCGATTTTAGCGGTTGCGGGTTTTATCAGTTTCAAAAATATGCCGATTGAAGCTTTTCCAGATGTCACCAACACACAAATCGTGATCATCACCCAATGGAGTGGCCGAAGTGCCGAAGAAGTGGAACGATTTGTCACGACACCCATTGAGCTGGCGATGAGTCCGGTTCAGAAAAAAACGAGTGTGAGAAGTACCACGATGTTTGGACTCTCTATTGTTAAAATTCTGTTCGACGATGGAGTAGACGATATGTTTGCCAGAAATCAGGTCAACAATCAGCTTCGAAATGTAAGTCTTCCCGATGAGGTTGACCCGGAAGTGCAGCCTCCATACGGACCGACCGGAGAAATTTTCAGATATACTTTGGAAAGTAAAACTAAAGATTCAAGAGAATTGCTGACTTTGCAAAACTGGGTCATCGACCGTGCGCTGAGAGGCGTTCCCGGAGTTGCTGATATCAATGTCTTCGGTGGTCAGGATAAAGTGTTTGAGCTGAGCATTGACCCAAGAGCTTTAGATAAATACAATCTGACACCTTCTCAGGTTTTTGAAGCTGTTACAAAAAGCAATCTGAATGTCGGCGGAGATGTGATCGAGAAAAACGGACAAGCCTACGTTGTTCGTGGAATTGGTTTGGTACAATCGAATGAAGATATTGGAAACATCACGATTCAAAACGAAAGCGGAAATCCGGTTTTGGTAAAAAATGTAGCGGAAGTTCACGAGAGTTCACTGCCAAGGGTAGGGCAGGCCGGTCTGAATAAGCAGGATGATACCGTAGAAGGAATCGTGGTGATGCGGAAAGGCGAAAATCCACGAGAGGTTTTGGTGGGTGTAAAAGCTAAAATTAATGAGCTGAACGAAAAGATTCTTCCGAAAGATGTGAAAATGGTCACTTTTTACGACCGAGATAATCTGATGGATTTCACTACAGAAACTGTAATGCACAATTTATTGGAAGGAATTATTCTAGTAACGGTCATCGTTTTAATTTTCATGGCAGACTGGCGTACAACTTTGATTGTTTCCATCATCATTCCTTTATCCTTATTATTTGCGTTTTTATGTTTAAAAATGGCGGGCATGAGTGCTAACTTATTGTCACTTGGAGCAGTCGATTTCGGAATTATCATTGATGGAGCCGTCGTCATGGTCGAAGGAATCTTTGTCATGCTCGACCATAAAGCCAAGAAATACGGTCCTGAGAAATTTAACAAAATGGCAAAAGCCGGATGGATTAAACAGACCGGAACAGGTTTAGGAAAAGCGATCTTCTTTTCAAAATTAATTATCATTACTTCGTTAATTCCAATTTTCTCATTTCAGAAGGTTGAAGGGAAAATGTTTTCTCCATTAGCATTTACCCTTGGTTTTGCATTGATTGGAGCATTGATTTTCACGCTGACATTGGTTCCGGTTCTTACGCATCTACTTTTAAATAAAAATGTGAGGGAAAAGAACAATCCATTTGTGAATTTCTGGGACAGAATTGTGTTGAAAGGTTTCAGTTTTACATTTAAACATAAAAAACTCAGTTTAATTGTTGCGTTATCTTTCATGGCAGTCACATTATTTTCAGGAAAATTTTTAGGAACCGAATTTTTACCTCAATTAAATGAAGGTTCACTATGGATTACTGCAGAAATGCCGATGAGTTCATCTTTAAAAGAATCATTGAAGACTGCAGATATTTTGAAGAAAGACATTATGAGTGTTCCGGAAGTGACCGATGTTCTGGCACAAACCGGACGAAGTAATGACGGAACAGATCCCAACGGTTTCGGATTTGTGCAGTTTGCCGTGAATCTTCAGCCAAAAGATGAGTGGAAACGAAAAATCAATTATGAAGAACTCGTAGAAGAAATTGATAAAAAACTGAGAAATTATCAGGGAATTACGTTCAATTATTCTCAGCCGATCTCAGATAACGTGGCAGAAGCGGTGGCGGGTTTTAAAGCTGAAAATGGAATTAAAATTTATGGTGATAATTTGCAGACGCTTGACCGATTGGCGGATGAGGTTTTAAAATCAATTAAAGATGTAGAAGGTGTAAAAGATGCAGGAATCATTAAAAATATAGGTCAGCCAGAAGTAAGCGTGGTGCTTGACAGAGACAAAATGGCTGCTTACGGTATGATGCCCGATGATGCACAGTCAGTTTTGGAAATGGCTTTTGGTGGAAAAACGGCTTCTGAAATGTTTGATGGCGAAAGAAAATTTCCAATCAGGCTCCGTTATTCTGAACAATACAGAAAAGACGAAAAAGATATTGCTTCACTGATGGTTCCTACGCAGGACGGTGCAAAAATCCCTTTAAAAGAAATCAGTACAATTGTAAAAGATAACGGTGCAGCCTTTATTTATCGTGATGATATTAAAAGATATATCGGAATTAAATTCTCGATTCGTGACCGTGATTTAGGTGGAACAATTGGCGATGCACAGAAAGAAGTCGCAAAAATTAAAATCCCTGAAGGATATTCTGTAGGCTGGACTGGTCAGTTTGAAAACCAGCAAAGAGCGACCAAGAGATTGACGGAGGTAGTACCGATCAGTATTTTGGGAATTTTCTTCCTCTTATTCATCCTTTTCGGAAATATGAAAGATTCCTTGTTGGTGTTAGCGAACGTACCTTTTGCATTGATTGGTGGAATTATCGCATTGCATTTAACCAATATGAATTTCGGGATCTCTGCCGGAGTCGGGATGATTGCACTGTTAGGAATCTGTATTCAGAATGGTGTTATTCTCATTACAGAATTTCATCAAAACGTAAAAGACGGATTAAAAATAGATGACGCTATTTTTAGCGGAGTAAAATCCAGAACGCGACCAGTAATCATGACCGCATTAATGGCATCGATTGGGCTTTTACCAGCGGCACTTTCTACAGGTATTGGTTCAGAATCGCAAAAACCGTTGGCGATTGTAATCATCGGCGGATTAATTACGGCAACATTTTTAACCTTATTAATCTTTCCGATTATCTTTTGGATATTTAATAAAACCAAGAAAACAGAAGTCCTGTAGCTTATAACTATTAGTTTAAATTAAAAAAAATCATTCTTTCATTTATCTTTATAAAGTTGAAGCCCGGAATAGAATAATCTATTTCGGGCTTCTTTATATGAAATCAAGTCTGTTTTTAGAATCCTAAACCTACCGTAAATCCTCTTACAGGATTAGGATAAGTACCTAATGAAGCAGCAGCTCCGGTTGCAGTATTTACTGTGTAAAGCTTTGTTTCTGTACCAACGGTTGCTAATAAATAAGCTTTTTGGCTCATGCTTCCGATGTCGAAACCATTTGCTTGAGTGATATTGATGCCTAAAGCACCACGATCAACCAAGATACCTCCATTTGGTGGGTTTTGAAGATATAATCTGTCAGTATTATGGTCAATTACAAACAGTTCTGTGGCAGTTGCTCCCGCAAAATTATTTGTATAAGCTGCAGCACTTACAGCTACCGGTGTAGGGGTGAGATTGGTATCAACAGCTGTAACTGCTCCTGTAACAGGATCTAGTCTTAAGTTTTGTCCGCTATTACTCACCACTCTGATTTTATCAACGGTAGGATTAAAATCAAATCCAAACTCAGTTCCTACAAGAAGAGTAGTTAACGTACCAGTACCTACTTGAGTTGCCGCACCAGTACCTAAATTAATAGT
This sequence comes from Chryseobacterium aahli, assembly GCF_022699665.1. Classification (GTDB taxonomy): domain Bacteria; phylum Bacteroidota; class Bacteroidia; order Flavobacteriales; family Weeksellaceae; genus Chryseobacterium; species Chryseobacterium aahli. Next base: position 169,364 of record NZ_JALDNB010000008.1, read on the forward strand.
ATAAATTCTGCTTGAGTTTCCTAACGCATATAATTGTCCGTTTAAAGGTCTAAAATCAATCCCAAGAATTCCTTCTCCGGTTTGTAGTCCTGTAATTGCTTTAGTAACTGGTTCAGGTTTATTAGGGTCAAAAATCTGAAGCGCATTTGAGTTATCAATTGCATAAGCAACAGCATTAGTCGGGATAGCGATGTCAACAATTTTTTGAGGTAATGTACCGATGCTTGAAGCTTTTCCTGTAGTAAGGTTTACACTGTACAAAGCATTTTGACCTCCACTTGTAACTGCCATTAATGCATTTGTATTATCCGGGCTGATGTCAAATGCTGCCTGACCTGAGAATGTAAAGCCTAAACTTCCTACTTCTACCAAAGTTCCATTGTTAGGTGGATCTTGTTTAAATAATTTTCCTGAAGTTAAATCAAGATCATATAAAGTAGTTGTTGCAGCACCAGATTTACTATTGGTATATGCAATACCCGCAATTGCTGCAGTAGTTGCAATGCTTGTATCAGTAGCTGCCGTAACTCCGTTTTCAGGATTGATACGAAGATTTTGTCCCGTGTTTGATACCAATCTGATACGGTCAACAGTAGGATTGAAGTCAATAGAAACAATAGTTCCCGAAACAGCAGGAGTAAATGCTGTAGTACTTACCACTCTGCTTGTTGCAGTAGCTGTATTAATGATATACAATTTACTGTTATTGGATACTGCATAAAGTTCTCCTGTAGCTGGTCTGAAATCGATACTTAATAATTTTTCTCCTGTTGGAAGTCCTGTAATAGGCTTGGTGGAAGTCATTACATTACTGTTTTTAGCATTAAAAGCTAAAAGATCGTTGTTGGTACTCAAACCGTAGACCATAACGTCTGGTGCAACGGAAGGTGTTTCTGGTGTACTCATGTCATCGTCATCATCGCAAGAGATGATCGTGACAAATGCAAATGTAGCCAGACAAATGTTGAATAGTTTTTTCATAAAATTTATTTTAATTGATAGTTTCGTCTAAATATACGAGAGAAAAATAAACTTGGATTTGTAAAGTGTTTTTTTTAATTCATTTTTTTGTTATAAATTTGCAATTCCAATTTAGGGAAATGGATGTTTGCATTTTTTTTGGTTTGAATACTATTTTTTTTTAACAAAAAGATTTTAGTATTTAAAAAATCATTATATTTGCACACTGAAAATTTGAATAAACAATAAAATAAATAATTTAATATCATGGCAAAGGAAACGTTTAATCGTAACAAACCACACTTGAACATTGGTACTATTGGTCACGTTGACCATGGTAAAACTACACTTACTGCAGCTATTTCTGCTGTATTGGCTAGCAAAGGTCTTGCTGAGAAAAAAGATTTCTCTGCTATTGACTCTGCTCCAGAAGAAAAAGAAAGAGGTATTACTATCAATACTGCTCACATCGAATACGAAACTGAAAAAAGACATTACGCTCACGTTGACTGTCCAGGTCACGCGGATTACGTAAAGAACATGGTAACTGGTGCTGCTCAGATGGACGGTGCTATCGTTGTATGTGCTGCTACAGACGGACCAATGCCTCAAACTAGAGAGCATATTCTTCTATGTCGTCAGGTAAACGTACCTAGAATCGTTGTTTTCATGAACAAAGTTGACATGGTAGATGATGCTGAGTTATTAGAGCTTGTTGAAATGGAATTGAGAGACTTATTGTCTACTTATGATTTCGACGGAGATAACTCTCCAGTAATTCAAGGTTCTGCACTTGGTGCTCTTACAGCTGCTACTGCAGAAGGAGGTGCTAAGACTGATGACCAATGGTTCAAATCTGTTGAGCAATTAATGGATGCTGTTGACGAATGGATCGAGCAACCACCAAGAGATACTGATAAGCCATTCTTGATGCCAATCGAAGACGTATTCTCTATTACTGGTAGAGGTACTGTTGCAACTGGTAGAATCGAAGCTGGTATTATCAACACAGGAGATCCTGTAGATATCATCGGTATGGGTGAAGAGAAATTAACTTCTACTATTACAGGAGTTGAAATGTTTAGAAAAATCCTAGATAGAGGAGAAGCTGGAGATAACGTAGGTCTATTGTTGAGAGGTATTGAAAAAACTGACATCAAGAGAGGTATGGTTATCGCTAAGAAAGATTCTGTGAAGCCTCACAAGAAATTCAAAGCTTCAGTTTATATCCTTTCTAAAGAAGAAGGTGGACGTCACACTCCATTCCACAACAAATACCGTCCTCAGTTCTACGTAAGAACTACTGACGTTACAGGTGAAATCTTCTTACCAGAAGGTGTAGAAATGGTAATGCCTGGTGATAACTTAGAGATCACTGTAGAATTGTTACAGCCAATCGCTCTTAACGTAGGTCTTAGATTTGCAATCAGAGAAGGAGGTAGAACAGTTGGTTCAGGTCAGGTTACTGAAATCTTAGACTAATCATCTTAATATAATTAAAGTTCCGTAAGGAAACTTACGGAACTTTTAATCTACGGGCATCGTCCAATGGTAGGATACCGGTCTCCAACACCGTTGATCAGGGTTCGAATCCTTGTGCCCGTGCAAAAAGAAAATAATGAGCTTAGTAGAATTTTTAAAAGGTTCTTATCACGAATTTAGACACAAAGTAGAGTGGCCAAAGTGGTCTGACTTACAGTCTTCAACTATTGTTGTTACTGTAGCAACTGTTATTTTGGCATTGTTTACCTTTGGCGTTGATGAATTGTTTTCAAAATCAATCAGCAACATCATCGGAATACTAATCAATACCTTCAACTAATAAAGTATTTTCCCATAATGAGCGAATTGAAATGGTATGTGCTGAAAGCGATCAGCGGACAGGAAAATAAAGTGAAAAACTATATTGAGACAGAAATCAAGCGTTTAGGGTTTGAGCAGTATGTTACTCAGGTAGTGATTCCTATGGAAAAGGTTATTCAGCTTAGAAATGGGAAGAAAGTACCAAAAGAAAGACCATACTATCCTGGTTATTTGATGGTAGAAGCAGAGTTGATGGGAGAGATTCCTCACGTGATCAAAAACATTCCTGGTGTGATTTCTTTCTTGAGTTTAACCAAAGGTGGAGATCCTGTCCCAATGAGAAAATCTGAGGTCAACAGAATGCTTGGCAGAATGGATGAACTTTCAGAATTTGCTTCAGATGCAGAAATGCCATTCATCGTTGGTGAAAACGTGAAAGTAATTGATGGACCATTCAATGGTTTCAACGGTACAGTAGAGAAAATCTTGGAAGACAAGAAGAAAGTAGAAGTTTCTGTTTTAATCTTCGGAAGAAAAACTCCAATGGAACTAAGCTTTTCACAAGTCGAAAAAGTATAAAAATACATTATAAATATAAAAAGAGGATGCTTTTCAAAAGCATCCTCTTTTTTCTATAAAATTAAGAATGTGATATTATTTACGAAAAAAAATAACCTTTTTTTATTGTATTGCTTTTTTTTAATTATTATCTTTTTTTATCTAGTATTAAAATTATACGGAAAAGCAACATTATCTATCCATGAATGGACTATGTCTGACTGGCTGGTCAATTACCAAGATGGAGGTTTTAAGCGTAGAGGTCTTACCGGTAGTATTTTTTTTGCATTGCAAGACCTATTCGGAATATCGCTACCTTTTCAGGTTTTTATTGTTCAAGTTATTTTTTATATTCTTATTTTTTATTCATATTTTAAGCTGTTAATTGATAAGAAAATAGATTGGAATATTTTAGTATTGCTATGTTCTCCACTATGTTTTATGTATTTCCCAATCAATTTGTCTTATTCAGGGAAAAGAGAGATTGTTCTCTTTACGCTTGCAGCGTATTTTGCATTGGGTAGAATGACCATTCTCAAAGAAAGAATCTTTATAGTTTTATTCTGTGTAGGATTGTTTCTCCATGAAATGTTTTATTTCTTTTTGCCATTTTTTATTGCAATACACATTTTTAAAACAAGAGAAAAGAAATATTCCTTTTGGATGCTTTTTTTCGTTTTATCTACTATTACAGTTGGGATTATATTTTTTTTCGGGAAAGAAATTAATTGTGGGAAAAGTTTAGAAATTATAGGCAAACGAGGTGTGATTTTTGGAAGAAACAATATTTTCATTTATAATTTTTGGGATGGTATAGAATTAATTAAAAAAGAAATTATTTCCTATTCTCTATTCATTTTAGAGCTTATTATTGAAGTTTTAATGTTTCTTTTTTATCTCTTTATATTTTATAAAAACAAATTTTATACTTTTTTTAGGTTTGTTATCATAAGCTTTATCTGGGTGTCACCTTTGTATTTTTTGGGAATTGATTGGTATCGTTGGAATCACATATATTCTATGCTCTTATTAATCGTTTTGATAACCTTATTGCCTGATAATGAAGGTAATGATAAAATCTCATTTAATCAGAATGTTTTTATTAAGAAATTTCTCGTTGTTAACATCTTCTTTTTTATCTTTTTTTTCATCCATATACAATATGATGGGAGAGGACTTTCGTTAAAAAAAGTAAAAGATTATTATTTTTCCAAATTTCATTCTTAATAAAATTATTTTCTATTTCGTTACTGAGAATCACTATGTTTCAAATGGGGGATGTAAAATATTTCAATTATCTTGTTAAAAATCAAATAATTAATTTGCTAATTAAAAAATATTTCATAATTTTGCAGTCCGAAAAGTAGGTTTACTTTATGTGAGTGCGGTAACCTGCTGAATAATAAATGCTTCCAAACTCATTAATTATTCAATTTTTAAAAAACAAACAATGGCTAAAAAAGTCTTTAAAATGGTTAAGCTCCAAGTAAAAGGAGGAGCAGCAAACCCATCTCCACCAGTTGGTCCGGCATTAGGTTCTGCAGGTGTGAACATCATGGAGTTTTGTAAACAATTTAACGGAAGAACTCAGGATAAGCCAGGTCAAGTTTTACCTGTAGTTATTACAGTGTACGAAGACAAATCTTTTGAATTCGTTATTAAAACTCCACCTGCAGCAATTCAGTTAATGGATGCAGCTAAAATCAAAGGAGGATCCGGTGAACCAAACAGAAACAAAGTAGGTGCTGTATCTTGGGCGCAAGTTCAAAAAATCGCTGAAGATAAAATGACAGATCTTAACTGTTTTACTTTGGACTCAGCTCTTTCTATGGTTGCAGGTACTGCTAGATCTATGGGATTAAGAGTAACAGGAACTAAACCAACTAACGCTTAAAACTAAGAGAAATGGCAAAATTGACTAAAAAGCAAAAGGAAGCTTTAAGCAAAGTAGAAAAAGGAAGAATTTATAACCTTGAAGAAGGTGCTGCTCTTGTAAAAGAAGTAAACACTGCAAAGTTTGATGCTTCTGTAGATATCGCTGTAAGATTGGGTGTAGACCCAAGAAAAGCAAACCAAATGGTAAGAGGTGTAGTATCTCTTCCTCACGGTACTGGTAAAGATGTTAAAGTTTTGGCTTTAGTAACTCCAGATAAAGAAGCTGAAGCTAAAGCAGCTGGTGCTGATTATGTAGGTCTTGACGAATATTTACAAAAAATAAAAGATGGTTGGACAGATGTTGACGTTATTGTTACTATGCCAGCTGTTATGGGTAAATTAGGACCTTTGGGTAGAGTATTAGGACCAAGAGGTTTGATGCCTAACCCAAAATCAGGTACTGTAACTATGGAAATTGGTAAAGCAGTAACTGAGGTAAAAGCTGGTAAAATTGACTTTAAAGTAGACAAATACGGTATTATCCACGCTGGTATTGGTAAAGTATCTTTCGATGCTGCTAAAATCAAGGAGAATGCTCAGGAATTAATCTCTACTTTGATCAAAATGAAACCAACTGCTGCTAAAGGTACTTATGTGAAGAGCATTTATTTGTCTTCTACAATGAGCCCGGGTATTGCAATTGATAGTAAATCTGTTAACTAATTATAATCCTTAAGACAATGACAAAAGACCAAAAAGTTGTAGCAATACAAGAGATCAAAGATTTGCTTCAGGATGCTAAAGTAGTTTATGTAGCAGATCTAGACGGTTTGAACGCTGCAAAATCTTCTGACTTCAGAAGACAAGCTTTCAAGCAAAATATCAAAGTAAAAGTTGTGAAAAACACACTTTTGCAAAAAGCAATGGAACAGATTGAAGGAGTAGATTACTCTGAAATGTTCGAAACTTTCAAAGGGAACACTGCATTAATGATTGCTGAAACAGCTAACGCTCCTGCAAAATTAATCAAAGACTTTAGAAAAAAAGAAGAGAAGCCGGCTTTAAAATCTGCTTTTGTACAAGAAACTTTCTATGTTGGTGACAACAATCTAGATGCTTTAGTAAGCATTAAGTCTAGAGAAGAAATGATCGGTGAAATCATCGGATTACTTCAGTCTCCAATTCAAAGAGTTGTTTCTGCTCTTCAAAACAAATCTGAAACGGTAGAAGCTAAAGCTGAAGAAGCTGCTGCACCTGCTGTAGAAGAAACTCCTGCTGTAGAAGAAACTCCTGCTGAGGCTGCTCCAGAAGCTCCTGCTGCAGAAAGCACTGAGGAAACTCCAGCTGCTGAATAATTACTCTCAAAAAATTAAATAAATAATCAACAAAAACATTACAACAATGTCAGATTTAAAAAATTTAGCTGAAACGCTAGTAAACTTAACAGTAAAAGACGTAAATGAATTAGCTACTATCCTTAAGGATGAGTACGGAATCGAGCCAGCTGCTGCTGCAGTTGTTATGGCTGGTCCTGGTGCTGAAGCTGCTGAAGAAAAAACAGAATTCGATGTAATTCTTAAAGCTGCTGGTGCTTCTAAATTGGCTATCGTTAAATTGGTAAAAGATTTAACTGGTGCTGGTCTTAAAGAAGCTAAAGATATCGTAGATGGAGCTCCTGCTGCAATCAAAACTGGTATCTCTAAAGACGAAGCTGAAGCTCTTAAGAAGCAATTAGAAGAAGCTGGTGCTGAAGTAGAATTGAAATAATTTTCAATTTTTAAATATAAGAAAGCGATAAACTTAGTTTATCGCTTTTTTTTTGTACTATTTCTGGAATTTACCGACAGCAACTACGTAAAATTTTGATGTGCAAATAGATTGTAGATCATCGCATTTTTTGGTGATGAAAACTAGAGCTGTATGGATGATTAGCTACCAGCCATTCTTAACGGAACATTTTAGGAAATATCAAAAGGGTTAAATTTTTACCGCTTCTTTTACTCTTCAGTTGATAAATTTTATAACATAAATTTTTCTGTAAAATTTACTATTGTTGATATATATCATTTTTAGGATTTCTTAACATATTGATTTTGAACTAAAACACATAGTTTTTCTATTTTTGCAAAACAGTAGGTATTTTGAATAGTGATGGGTTACATATATGCAGAAGTTCTAAGAACTTTAGTGGTGAAAGTTTTAAATTTTTGCTGCGTTTTCTTGGATTCATTATTTTCCTATTTCAGTTTCAGTTTTTAAATGCACAAGAGTCTTCACAAGAAGAACACACAGATACAGCATTCATTTTTGTAGACCGAAATGTAGTTGTATTTTCTAAAGATGAAAGCTTCAACAAAAAGCTCAGATATAAAGAAGCTGCCTTATCAGAAGAAGGTTTTGAAAAATCACATTCAACTGCACAAAATTCTTCTAGTAAGAATAAGCAAGCTGCACAAGATCTTACGGAAGAAGTCAGATTGACGCAAGAAAAAAAGAAGCAAATAACTCTTGAAGAGGTTAAACTAGAAATTCAAAAATTCGAAAGAAAAAATAAATCTTCTTTAAACAAAGAATTTTACCCGCCACAATCTTCAGATAAATTTTCCGGTTCTAAGTCTAATACTAAAGATTATATTGCCCCCAAACCTTCTAATCAGAATGTTTGTAAACAAGTATGTTTTTTAGATTTTTTTTTAATCAAGAAAGCGTTGGGCTTTCTGCATACCCAAAAATTCTTTTATTATAACAATAAATCTTTCGATGATTGTTTTTCTAATGTCTTCTCTGTAAGGCCGCCTCCTATTTATTCTTAATGTAACTTATTGTTCAAAAATACTTGTACACTTTCTTTTAAGAGGAAGTGCAGTATTTATTATTTACTATTTTTTTAAATTAATTTATATGAAAAATATATTCAAGCTTCTACCCTTGGTATTTATTAGCATGAGTATGAGCGCACAAGTAGGTATTAATACTACTGCGCCAAAATCTACACTCGATGTAAATGGAGATATTACACTTAGAAACGAACTTAGAATAGGAGGAACTAAAACAACAGATGGCACTCCGGGAACAAGCAATCAGATTCTTGTTTCGCAAGGTGATGATGTAGCTCCACAATGGAAAACGTCTAAGCTTGGTTTCTTTGAACAGAACGAATACAGAATTACTTATTCTAATGCGGTTACGGATGAAGTAGGAATCAACTTTGGTGATACTTCTGAAGGAGATGGTTTTACAACTAGTGCTATAAACGAAAGTATATCTTCTGCAAATCCTGTTTGGACTGAAATTCCAGGATTAGCTTCTGGTTTTACTGTAAAAAATGCAGTCAACAGCACAAATTTTTTATTTCAGACAGGATTAGAAATGTCTGATGTTGGAAATATTAATGATCAGTTCGTACGTTTTACATGCGGAATATTTATAGATGATCAATTAAGAGCAATCAGGGCAGATCAAATTAATGGTATAAATAATAAAGGTCAAAAAAACCAATCAATTTTTACGCTTAATTATACAATAAATAACTTGTCGGCAGGCAGTCATACAGCAAGAGTAGCTTGTAGAAGAATTGCTTCCAGCGCTGCAGGATATCATTTTTCGATTGGTAGAACGACTACTAATGGTACACAGGTGACCAATAATTTCATGCTGAGATCAATTCTTAAGTTTGATGTAAGTGAACAGGTAAAAATAATTTATTAGAAATTATGCAGACAAAAAAATATATAATTTTTTTTATATCATTATTCATTAATGGTATGATATATTCACAGGGAGTTGTAAATCAGGTGGGTATAAACACAGAAACTCCTAGAGCCAGACTGGATGTGCAAGGTAATCTCAGCGTAAGAAACAGAATTTATTTAGGAGGAAGCGATACGGTAAACGGATTGCTGGGCGATGTAGGTACGGTATTGGTCTCGCAGGGTGTAAATAATCCACCGGTTTGGAAGTTGATAAGAAGACCAGATTTTGATCCTTTTTTATATACAATTTTCAATAATGAAGCTAAAGAAACAATCAATGGAATTATTTTCGCAGCCAATTCGGCGGGTGCAGGATCTCAATTGCATATACTGGATCAAACGTTGACTAGTTTTGCCGGTACTGAGATTACAGAGTTAGAGCGTACTTTTCAAATTGATAATTCTGGAAATATAGCTATATTGACATTTGAAACAATTGCTCATCTAGAGTCTACGAATGTAAATAGGGCTGCAGATTTTTCATGTGGTGTTTTTGTAGATAATTTACTTAAAGGAATTAGGGTATATACCTTAAACCAGCCCGGAGCTGCTACATACCCTTTTTATACTTTCGATTTGGTTGCAGCAGCGCCAAATTTAACAGTAGGAAGTCATACTGCAAAAGTAGCTTGTAAAAAGAGAGCAAATATCAATGGTTTTACGGGGCAATTGGGAATTGGCAAGTCTATACCTGCAGGTGGTAATTTGAATGATTTTATGACCAAATCTTCTTTGGTAGTAGAAACCTACGAAAAACCAAGTTCTAGTAATACAGTCACTGTTTATAACCCTTAATCACTTTATTTAAAATGAAAAAAGATATTTTACTTACATTTCTGCTGTTGCAGTCGATTTTCTTCTTTGCACAGACAGGAAATGTTGGAGTCTTAACTGTAAACCCACGAACTAATCTTGATGTCAACGGAACAACAAATATCAATAATGAAATCAATTTAGGAGGTACGAATTCTGTAGTTGGAAATCCTGGAACGGTGGGTGATCTTGTCTCTGCGAACGGAGCTGCCAATCCGGTATGGAAAAAATTTGATTTGCCAAATGGTTATTTGGATGGTTTGGTGCTCACTTCGTCTTCTCTGAAATCTACTACAACTGGTGCTACCTTTACAGGAGCTAATGGAAGTGGATCTCCTTACAGCGAAGATCAAAATCTGCCTACTGATTGGGTGACAATTGCGGGAGTAAGCGAACCTGCTTTTCAGATAAGAAAGAATGTAAATACTGTCAATATTTTTGTTCAGACAGTAGCGCAGGTTACCGGTAATAATGGAACTGGATCATTTGGTTGCGGAATATATATTGATGATAAATTGAAATTTGCAAGAACCGGTATCGTTACTGGTGCATCAGGATCTTATAAAATTTTAACACTCAATGCATCAATATCAAACTTATCTGTAGGCACACACAGTTATAAATTTGCGTGCGCTCAACGTAATGTTGTTACAGGAAATGTTTTGACAATTGGGCAGGCTCAGGCTACTCCTGCTACTTTGAGTCCTACTATGGCAGGAACTTCGTCAGTATTAAAGATTTTGGAACCGATACAATAATTTTTTTACAATTACATTTAATAAATGCTGTTTCAGAAATGAGACAGCATTTATTTTTTAAATAAATATTTATTTATTATTCTTTATTGTGTGAAATTTAAATATTATGTTAAATGATGTTTTTTAGGTAATTGACAAAGAAACAATTGATTAGTTAAATATAATGATTATATTTGCGCAAACAAATGATATAATTGAAAAAGAAACTAACAAGCTTTAGCTGTGCTAAAAAATATTCAAACCTTAATAAAGGCTTTGGGTATTTTTACGGTTTATGGGTCTTGTTATTTTTTTCTTTTAATAGTTTATTGAATGCACAAGTAGGCATTGGGAATCCCACTCAATCTGCGATTATTCTTAAAAATGGGGCTGCGATTTATTCTACAGATGCCAACTTTAATCGGCAAATAAATTCAGACAAAATTTCCTTAAAAAATGCAGAGGTTTTCTATGAAAGTGAGAATGGCAATGAAGTAATATTGGTAGCTGCTTCAGAAAAAAGTATTGAATCCGAAAAAAAAGATCTCAAAACTCAGGTAAAAATTGCTGAAAAAAACAAGAAGAAAGAAGCGCTAAAAAAACTAAAAAAGCAGATCTCTGATTATGAATCTCAAAAAGAAAAATTCGAATCAGAGAAAATAAAGACTTTTCCGTCTTCTGAAGAATTCATTTCATCTACTCATGTCAACACAGATTATGTAGTCCCGAGCTATCATCACTATAAATTATCAAAAATTTATAGTGCAGAAAATCAATATGTAATTAAACTGGCTTTAGATTTTTTATATCCTAAAGAATATACTTATTGCAATAACACACCTTTAGATTTCTGTTTTTCTAAAATCTTTTCTGTAAGGCCACCACCATTTTTTATATAATTTTTCTAATCAGGTATTAAGAAGAGGATTGTTTATTTATAATTTCTCTTGTAAAGGCCTGAAATGTTGAATTCTTATATAAAAAAAATTAAAATGAAAAAAAATATATTCAAGTATGTCCTTGTGCCTACAATGATTTTGTGTGCATTTGGAATTAACTTTTTTAAAGCTCAGAATTGGACAACAGTCTGGACTGAGAATTTCAACGGACTTACTTACAGTTCGTCTTACAATAACGGTGTTACAGGATATTGGAATAATAGTGCCAACCCGCCACAAAATAGTCAGATTAACGGAGCTTTTGAGGCTACACCGGCTAGCGGTATCGTAGCAGGAACTACGCAGGTGCCATCTGATGCATCAGGTGGTAGGTTTCTTATGTTTTGGACACAAGGTGGGGTCGCTATACCAGCTTCAGAAAATGTGTTTTTCAAAAAAACGATGACTGTAGTGCCTGGGAAAACATATAGAATAAATTACCGTTTTGCAACATTAGGAACCGTTCCTGGTACTGCTGCAAATAGGACAAACGCCACATTCAGGGTTTCACCACAAGGCAATACGACATCATTTTATACCTCGGGAATGGTTGTTGCGGATGTGAATGCGTGGAAAAATGTTCAGTATGAATTTACGGTTCCTTCGTCAGTTACTTCAATAGATATGACTTGGGAAAATACTACAAAAGCTACCACGGGAAATGATTTTGCTCTTGATGATTTAGTATTGCAGGAAGCTGTTGATAGTGATGGGGATGGTATTCCTGATTATATAGATGATGACGATGACAACGATGGTATCTTAGACACCGCTGAATGTGGTGGGGGTGCAATTTACAACTATTCCGGATTTGGGATCAGAACGATATCTGCTACTCAGGCTAATTTAATAGGTTTAACAGGCAATACTTATACTCCTACGACTATAGCAACAAATATTATCCCTGGTAATGATGCCAATCACATGACAACAGATGCTTCGAGAAACAGAGTGTTATTTGCAAATAATATAGCGCAAGGAAGTCTTTTTGCCTATCAGTTTTCAACCAATACCGTTGTAAATGTAGGTTCAGGATTTTTATCAAGTTTGGGTGATGCTTCAGGAGGGGCCGCAATGTATAACAATGATTATTTTATTTACGATGACACAGGAACAACAAGTCAGGGATTGTGGCGAGTAACGTTTAATGCAAGCGGAAATGCGAGTACCCTTACCAAAGTTGTTGACCCTATTTCTGGAATAGATTTAGGAGATATTGCGATTAATTCTTCAGGGATGGTTTATCTTATAGCCAGTACAGGTGCTCTGTACAAACTTGACTTAAGCAGTTTAAACTTAAGCATAACTACTCCTTCATCAGCTTGGATTTCTGTTGGAACAACAGCCTCAGCATCAGGAACGCAATTATTTTTTGGTGCTAATGGAGATTTAATAGGGAGTAATAATGGAAATTTAATACGAATAGATCCAAATAATGCAGCTAATTTAGGGACAATATCTACCCTGACTTCTGGATATAGTTGGGGCGATATTTCGGAAGCACCATCGGTAGGGTTCAGCTGTGGTACTGATACTGATAGTGACGGAATTCCCAATAATTTAGACCTAGATTCAGACGGAGATGGTTGTACCGATGCTATTGAAGGAGGCGCTGCTTTTACCACAGCCAATCTAGTAACTGCTACGGGAACCATTTCTACGCAGACTCCTAATCAAAACTTAGGGAATACAGTAGGTAGTACTGCAACAACTACAGGAGTTCCTACCATTGCAGGAACAGGTCAGTCTGTTGGGCAATCTCAGAACAGTACCATATCAGAATGTTTGGATAGTGATAATGACGGGGTTCCAAATATTTGTGATTTGGATGATGATAATGATGGAATACTGGATATACAAGAGAATACTTGTGTACTCACTGGGCAGACTATAAGAATAGGATATATACCCAATGTGAGGGATCTTGATGGTGATAACGGATATACATTCGATGGAGCCCTTATGAATAACTCGGGGGCCTTAAAATTGCTTAATACAGCTAATTTTGGTCCTTCTGGAATTGTGAATGCTAATATTGTATTGGTTCCCATGACTACGAATCCTATCACCAAAGCGTATATTACAAGCTTAAATTTAAATGCCATTTTCTTGGGAGGTATTGATGACGCGGCTCAGAATTCTTATCTAAGCAGCAGTGAATTTGTAGCAATCAAAGATTGGTCAGATGATTCTCCTAAAAACTTTGTTGTATCCACACAGGGGCAGACTGTAGCTTGGGAGGCAGCAATTACTGCAGGTAATATCAATCCGGATGTACCAACATCATTAGGCAGCACTAGTTCTGTTTTTAGCGGACCTTTTGGATCCGTAAGTTCATTTAGTCAAGGGGGTAGCTATCAGGCATATTTTATACCAAGTACTCAGTGTTTTGCTCAAATATTTGCCCAGGATAACAGTGGTCGTCCAGTTATCTATCTTGATGGAATTTATAATGATTTAATGATTGCTGATGTTGATATCTTAACAAGTCTAGGTGGCGTTACTGCAGGAAATACTGTTACTTCTAACAATGACAGATTATTTATGAATATCTGGGCGTTTGTAGCGCAGCAATCTGGTTGTACAAGCAGTGACACTGATGCTGACGGAATCCCTAATCATTTAGATCTTGATTCTGATAACGACGGTTGTTTAGATGCGATGGAAGGAGATGAGAACGTTACTGTGAATATGTTGGTGAATGCAGCACCGGGTCTTAGTGTGGGAACAGGTTCTACAGCGGCCAATCAAAACTTGTGTGCTTCCGGAACCTGTGTGAACGCTAATGGTGTTCCTACTCAAGTGAATTCTGGAGGAGCGGCTGATATCGGAGGAGATGTTGGTCAGGGAATCGGCGATTCGCAAAACGCATTGATAAGTTCAGGATGTTATTGCTACAAACCTGAAGTAGTGGTTGTAGGAAATCCGAACCCTGTAAAACACGGAATTACTTCACTTAACAGAGCAAATTCAGGTACTTCAGATTGGCCGGTTGTGAGACAAAGTGCATGGACGGTTTTAGAGTCTAAAACTAAAGGTTTTGTTCTCAACCGTATGGCATTCGTAGATGCAGATTCTAACACAGCTACACCAACCACGCCACCATTGGCTTCCATTCCTGCAGCTAATTATGTAGAGGGAATGATGGTTTACGATACCGTATCAAAGTGTTTGAAAATCTATAATGGTACAATCTGGAGCTGTTTCAGTACACAGACTTGTCCGGATTAATTCAATTAAGATTTTAATTAAGTTTAAATTTTAAAAAAATGAAAAATATATTAAAAATAGCATTTCTCTTCATCGCTGCTTCCGCCTCTGCTCAGGTGGCAATCGGGAAATCATCACTCACCACCTTGCCTTCACCGGCTCCGGCAGGAACCCCTAATCCTTCAATTTCTCTGGAATTTGGGGATTATGTAATCAATCAGGGAAAAGGTTTTGTATTACCCTGGACAACTGCTGCGATGGATAAAGCTGCTGCCGTGGAAGGGACAATCATCTACGATACCACAGATTTTATCGTGAAGTACAAAAACGGAACTGCGGCAACAAGCTGGGTGGCTCTCACGAAAAACGAAAGCGCTCCTGCACCGATTAACACTACCCAAGGTGTGGTAGACACGACACTTCAGGACACTTTCAACGGCGTTGCTTTAGTGGATAGCCCTACAGCCAAAACAAGCATCGGAACACCGACTTCGGTGCCGGGAATTTTGGTTTTGGAAGACGCTAACAAAGCAATGATTCTCCCAAAAGTGCCAAGCCCGCATCTGAATATCTCAAATCCTGAACCTGGAACAATGGTTTATGATACGGTAAAACAGCAATTGGCAGTTTTTAATGGTAAAGTTTGGTCTTTTTGGAAACCATAGATTTACAGTAAAATAAATATATATTTTAAGTTGCTTCGTGATGGAGCAACTTTTTTTTGTTCTAAATTATTTTCCCTGAATCATAAAATCGGAATTTGAATTGCCTGAGAATTTCTATCGGCTATGCAGATTTCTGGTTTTTCTCTTTCAATTTTAAATTATAAATGAATTCTTTTGTTAATGATGAATTAATAGGATTATAGTATGTTATTAATTGCTTTTGCGTTCATAATAATTATACTTGCGGATTTTTTTCATTATGCGTTTTTTTGCTTTATTTAATATAGTTAGCCGGCGGTATTCCGGTGCTTGTATTTAGTGTATTTTATTGGTGATTTAGTTCGGAATGATGTGATATGTGAAATTTTTTAATGTAATGTCTTTGAATGGTGTATTTATATTAATGATATTTATCAATTTGAGGTTTTATAGCCATTCAGACGGAAAGTGTAGGTGTAAATCATTGTGTGTTTTTTTGAAAAAAAAATAAGTGTAAAAAATCAATTATGTATTACATTGTTGTTAAAAAAATCAGTTGATGTTTTTAATGATACTGTTTTTTTTCGCTAATAGTATCTAATGTCATACATGCGGTTTGTTAATGTCTATTTAATACAATATTTGTTGATTTATTGCTTACTTTTGCACCTGTAAACTAATATCCTTGCAAGAAACTTTATTATATAACAATACGGTTGCGAAAAATTTGAACTTTATTAAAGGTTTGAATTATTTTCCAGCTTTATTGTTGATATTGTTATTTTCTTTAATAAATAATGTTTACGCCCAAAAAGCTAATTCTCAGCAACAAATTACACCGACTACCATTGTTTTAAAAGATGGGGCAAATTTGTACTCAGCAGATGATAATTTTAATAAGCAGATTCTTAGCAATAAAATTATTCTGAAAAACTCTTATGTTTCTTATCAGGAAAATGAAGGCAAAGAACACCTTCTAAAATTAATTGCCAAACAATCACAAAAGGAAGAAAAGAAAGATCTTAAGAATCAGTTAAAAATAGCTGAAAATAAAAGACAAAAAGAAGCTTTACAACAAATAAAAAAAGAAGTAGAAAAATTTGAAAAAAGAGTTCAGGTTTTTGTTAAACATGATTTCAATGGTGCTCCGTCTCCTGATCAGTTTTTTTCTTCAAGCTCGATTGCAAAAAACTATGTAATACCTAGTCAAAGCACTCACGATTTTTCTAAATTCTATATTTCGGCAGACGCTTATGTAATTACTCAGGCTTTAGATTTTCTACATTCTCAAAAATACATATACTACAATAACAAATCTTTAGATTTTTGTTTCTCTGAGGTCTTTTCTGTGAGACCGCCACCGGTATTAGGTTATTAACATAAATTAATTTTTTTATTAACAAACTTCTCATTTATATAAATGAGAAAGCTAATACATTTTTATATGAATTTCAATTTTAAATATTTTAGAAAACACTTATTTGTTTTACTATTTTTTATATCCTGTCATGCTTTCGCACAGACTATTTCTCCTACAAATGGATTGCAGGCTGGAAATGTTGCTGTTCCGTGTTCTTCTTGTGTACCAATTGGTTGGACAAATAATGGAGGTACGCCCGATATTTCAAATAGAACTATTGCAGCGACAACAGGAACAAGCGGAGGTGGTGCAAACTGGACAAGTACAACTAGTAGTACCGATGATTTGACATTGCCTCTTCCTCCTAATTCTCATACAACATGGCTGTCTCTACGAGACTTAGGTCCTCCACCAGCTCTCGAAGAGTCTGTTAATACAACAATAGGAGGGTTGACGGTAGGGAGAACTTATGAGGTAGTTGTTTATTCATTAACAGCTGTTACCCGTAACAATGGGAACGGTGGAAAATATGCTGGTACATACAATGCTCAGTTTTTTGCATCGGTAGCGGGTCAGACTTTAACAGCAGGAAATTTAACCCAAAATACATGGGGTACTTCTAGATTGCGGTTTACTGCCACTCAGACTTCCCACGTAATGATAGTACGACCAGGAGCCGATGCGGCTGCTGCGGGTGGTGGTAATTCATATGAAACAGTACAAGTGTCTGTGACAGTAAATGCTGTTAATGCTGTGCCAATTGCTGTTGCAGATAATGCTACAACAAATCAGAATACTCCAGTTACAATTAATGTATCCACAAATGATAGTGATCCTGACGGATCTGTAGTTGCCAATACAGTAAGATTTGCTAATGATCAAACCTCTGTTGTAGTGCCTAATCAGGGTACTTGGTCTGTAAATACCACCACGGGGGTGGTGACATTTACTCCTTTGCCTACTTTCATAGGTACGGCTACAATTCCTTACACAATTAAAGATAATTTTGTTCTTGATGGTGTAAGTAATCCTTCAACTTCACAACCCGCAAATATCAGCGTAACAGTTATAAGCTCATTTGGATGTACCAATGCATTATATCTTGCGCAGTTTGATAGTTTATATTCTGTTGATACGTCAAGTAATCCATTTGCTTATCCTCTTATTGGAGATGCTTCAGATGATTATAATGCAATAGGGATTCATCCGTTGAATGGACGTATGTACGCAATGCCTAGTATAGCTTCTAATAATTTATGGATTATTAATACTGATGGAAGTTCAGTTAATTTAGGTCCTGTGACAGGATTGCCTGCGGATGCATATAATTCGGGTGAGGTTGATAATTTAGGGAACTATTATGTAAAAGCGTCAGGGTCTAATAATATTTTGTACAGAATTAATGTAACAACTTTAGTAGCCACGCCTATTACATTATCGACAAGTATTACTGTGGCAGATCTTGCTTTTAGAACTACAAACGGTCTTTTATATACTGTTAGTAATGATACAGGGCGGTTGATGTCAATCAATCCTGCTAATGGTACTGTTACCGGCATTGGACCTTCGCCAGGAACTGTTGCTTTTGGGGCGTTGTTTGGTTCTAGTACAGGAGAGATCTACGGATCGGACAATGCTGGTGGATTTTATCAATTCAATCTTACTACTGGACAAAGGGTTTTGATTTCAGGTTCGCCTGCGAGTGGTTCTAACGACGGAGCGCATTGTGTGACATCGCCGATTGCGTTCAGTGCTGATCTTGCAATAACCAAGACAGACAATACAACAACTTATGCACCAGGTTCTACAAGAGTATATACAATTGTAGCGCGCAACAATGGGCCTTTTGGGGTTTTGGGAGCAACGGTTTCAGATCCTTTGCCAGCAGGTATTCTTGCTGCGAATGTAAGTTATACTGCAGTTGCTGCAGGAGGTGCGACAACTTCTGTTTCAGGAACGCAGACCGGAGCAATCAATGATGTGGTAAATCTGCCAGTAAATGCTACGGTAACTTACACGGTAACGGTAAGTATACCGTTCACTTTCACAGGTGATCTTGTGAATACGGTCACCATTACAGCGCCGGCAAATAGTACAGATTCTAATTTGACTAATAATACGGCAATTGATACGGATACTCAGGAGGTATGTTACAGACCAGGAATTACAAGCGGAACTGTGTTGAATACAAATCACGGTTTTACTTCTTTAGCAAGAGCAGGTAGTACTGCATCTGGCAATTGGCCAATGGTAAGAAAAGGAGCTTGGACGGTTTTGGAATCCAGAACTAAAGGTTTTGTTGTCAACAGACTGACAGCACTACAGATTTCACAAATTCCTGCGGCAAATCTTGTAGAAGGAATGATGGTGTACAATATTACATCAGATTGTCTTCAGGTCAACACAACGGGTACTCCGGCGGGTTGGACTTGTTTTACTACACCGACGTGTCCGTCTAATTAATGTT
This sequence comes from Chryseobacterium aahli, assembly GCF_022699665.1. Classification (GTDB taxonomy): domain Bacteria; phylum Bacteroidota; class Bacteroidia; order Flavobacteriales; family Weeksellaceae; genus Chryseobacterium; species Chryseobacterium aahli. Next base: position 188,481 of record NZ_JALDNB010000008.1, read on the forward strand.
TAATAAAAAAAAGAATTAATAATGAAATATTTATTTCTAATCATACTGGCATTTTTGTCAGGAAATGTATATTCTCAAGTAGCGATAGGTAAAGAAAGTGTGTCTTCACCATCTGTTTCACTTGATTTCGGACCTGGGAATCGTGGTATTGTTTTACCGTGGGTAACTTCAGAAGGAAGTGTTACTGGTGCTGTAAACGGTACATTGGTTTATGATCTTACCGATAAAAAAGTGAAGGTAAAATACGCATCAGGCTGGAAGGATCTTACAGTTAATACAAATGGTACGACAGTGCAGGGTGGTGTAGATGGTGCCTTGATTCAAGCGAGTTCGATAGCTGAAAATACTTCTGCTAAAACAGCAATTGGAACAACTTTAACGTCGGCGCCAGGGATATTGGTTTTAGAAGATACCGACAAAGCTATGGTTTTGCCTACAGCTGCAAGTCCGCATCTTAATATCATAAATCCTGCACCCGGAATGATGGTGTATGATAACTTCAATAAAGTGTTAGCTGTTTATAACGGAACAGTTTGGTCTTTTTGGGGTAGAGAAAATGTTCCTACTGTAACAACGGGAACCGGAAGAGTATGGATGGATCGTAATTTAGGTGCAACGCAGGTGGCTACAAGTACTACAGATGCTGCTTCATATGGTGACTTATACCAATGGGGACGTTTAACTGACGCTCATCAAATTCGTACTTCCCCGGTAAGTACTACATTAAGCAGTACAGATGTTCCCGGTAATGGAAATTTTATTACCTCTTCTACTACTCCTCTGGATTGGCGTTCACCACAGAATGTCAATTTATGGCAGGGTGTAAGCGGAGTTAATAATCCATGTCCTAATGGTTTCCGTATTCCTACTTTGGCTGAATTTCAAGCTGAATCAGCGCTTTTTGCCACACAAAATGCAGCAGGTGCATTTAATTCCCCATTGAAATTAACGACGGCTGGTTATAGAGCTTATAATAATGGAGTAATGATTCAAGAAGGTGCTACTGGGGTTTATTGGACCAGCACAACAGCCGGTACCAATTCGTCATATGCTATCTTCAATGCGTCAAATAATACTTCTGGCAGTGTTTTTCGAGCGTATGGGTTTTCTATTCGTTGTATAAAAAACTAAAACTTTTACGAATCACCAATATTCTTAAAAGGCTAACTTAAATTTTAAGAAATCCGTCTCACAAATTTTTGTGAGACGGATTTTATTTTATTTGCATTCTAAATATCAGAGATGAGAAGAATTTATGTTTATTTATAAATCAGGTAGAAGGATGGATTAGTAAGATGTATAAAAAATTAACTTTTTATTTAAGTTAGATCAATTTCTTTAAGGTTAAAAACCACTGCCTTGTTTATAAGGTGGTGGTTTTTTTTGATTTAAAAAATAATGACTTTTTCTGTACACGGTAAACTTTATGCTAATTTGCTATATCAACTCTTTTAAAAAATTAAGAAAATTTTATAATTACAAAAGCTATAGAATGATGCTTCAATTTGTGTAATCACTTAAAAATTAGTATATTTGCAGTTCTTTTGGCGCTAATAAATACACATACATCAGTAAAACATTGTAAATCAACTCTTTCATAATTTTGAAAGGGATTTCTTGTTGATTGACTATTGTAATTTTTTTCGTCCAAAATAAAAATTTAAAAATATTTTGCATTACGCTGTGAAAAGATATACCAGCGTTGCAGTTAGAATTAGAGTTTATAATATAGAATTAAGATCAAAAGACCACTTCTGATAGCGCCAAACATCAAATGTCTTTTATTTTACCTCTTTTATCTTTTAGTCTTTTTCTGATATTTTTTGTAAAATCAAAATATTTTTTAACCCTTTCTTAAAAGTTTTATGAGTAAAACAACCGCAATTACTAAAGGAAATGAGAGAATTAATTTCTCTACAGCGAAAGGAAAAATCATTACTCCGGATTTCTTAGATATCCAGTTAGAGTCATTTAAAGATTTTTTCCAATTAGATACACTTCCTGAAGACAGAAAGAAAGAAGGTTTGCACAAAACCTTCCAAGAAAACTTTCCAATTACCGATTCTAGAAACCAATTCGTTTTGGAATTCTTAGACTATTTGGTAGATTCACCACGTTACTCAATCGATGAGTGTGTGGAAAGAGGTTTAACGTATTCCGTTCCTCTAAAAGCTAGACTTAAACTATATTGTACAGACCCTGAACATGAAGATTTTCAGACGGTTGTACAGGATGTTTATTTAGGTCCGGTTCCTTATATGACTCCGTCTGGTTCATTTATCATTAACGGTGCAGAGCGTGTTATCGTAACTCAGTTACACAGATCTCCGGGTGTATTCTTCGGACAGACTTACCACGCCAACGGAACAAAATTGTACTATTCAAGAATTATCCCTTTCAAAGGATCTTGGATGGAATTTACTACCGATATCAACAGCGTAATGTACGCATATATCGACCGTAAGAAAAAATTACCTTTAACTACATTATTAAGAGCTATCGGTTTCGAATCTGATAAAGATATTCTTCAGATCTTTGACCTTGCAGAAGAAGTGAAAGTTTCTAAAGCTGCACTTAAAAAAGTAGAAGGCAGAACTTTGGCTGCGAGAGTATTGAACACTTGGTTCGAAGATTTCGTAGACGAAGACACTGGTGAAGTTGTTTCTATCGAAAGAAACGAAATCATCCTAGATAGAGAAACGATTCTTGAAAAAGAACATATTGATCTTATTTTGGATGCTGGTGTGAAATCTATCCTGATTCACAAAGAAAATTCAAACGAATTCTCTATCATCCAGAATACTTTACAAAAAGATCCAACCAACTCAGAAAAAGAAGCGGTTGAATATATTTATCGTCAGTTAAGAAATGCAGATCCACCCGATGAAGAAACTGCAAGAGGAATTATTGAAAAATTATTCTTCTCTGAGCAAAGATATTCATTGGGTGAAGTAGGACGTTACAGACTAAACAAAAAGTTAAGCCTAAACATCCCAACTACAACTGAAGTTCTTACAAAAGAAGATATCATTGCGATTGTAAGACACCTAATTGAGTTAGTAAACTCAAAAACTGATGTTGATGATATTGACCACTTATCAAACAGAAGAATTAAAACTGTTGGTGAGCAATTAGCAGGACAGTTCGGTGTAGGTCTTTCGAGAATTGCAAGAACGATTAAGGAAAGAATGAACGTTAGAGATAACGAAATCTTTACTCCACTTGACCTTGTTAATGCGAAGACTTTAACATCAGTTATTAACTCATTCTTTGGTACCAACCAGCTTTCTCAGTTCATGGACCAAACCAATCCTCTATCAGAAATCACGCATAAGCGTAGACTTTCTGCCCTGGGACCTGGTGGTTTATCAAGAGAAAGAGCAGGTTTCGAGGTACGTGACGTTCACCATACTCACTATGGTCGTATTTGTCCTATCGAAACTCCTGAGGGACCAAACATTGGTTTGATCTCATCTTTGGGTATCTATGCAAAAATCAATTCTTTAGGTTTTATCGAAACTCCATATAGAAAAGTAGAAGGAAGCACTGTAGATTTACATGCTGATCCTATTTATCTTAATGCTGAAGACGAAGAAGATAAAGTAATTGCTCAGGCAAACGTTGAGTTAGACGATAACGGAGCTTTCTTAACAGACAGAATTATTGCCAGATTAGATGGTGATTATCCTGTAGTTGAGCCTGCTCAGGTTAATTTGATCGACGTTGCGCCAAACCAGATTTCCGGTATTTCAGCTTCATTAATTCCATTCTTGGAGCATGATGATGCAAACCGTGCGTTGATGGGATCAAACATGATGCGTCAGGCAGTTCCTTTGTTGAAGCCACAAGCTCCAATCGTAGGTACAGGTCTGGAACAACAAGTTGCGAAAGATTCAAGAATCTTGATCAATGCTGAAGGTAATGGTACTGTAGAGTACGTAGATGCTGATCAGATTACTATTAAATATGAAAGAAGCGATGACGAAGATTTAGTATCATTCGAATCTGCTACGAAAACATATAAACTGACTAAGTTCAGAAAAACTAACCAGAGTACGACAATTACCCTAAGACCAAACGTAAGAGTAGGTGAAACGGTACATAAAGGTCAGGTTCTTTGCGACGGTTATGCAACCGAAAACGGAGAATTGGCTCTTGGTAGAAACTTAGTGGTAGCCTTCATGCCTTGGAAAGGATACAACTTTGAGGATGCAATCGTAATCAACGAAAAAGTTGTACGTGAAGACTGGTTTACTTCTATCCACGTGGATGAGTATTCTCTTGAAGTTCGTGATACTAAATTAGGTATGGAAGAATTGACAGCAGATATTCCAAACGTATCTGAAGAAGCTACCAAAGATCTTGACGAAAACGGTATGATCAGAATCGGTGCTGAAGTGAAGCCTGGAGATATTATGATCGGTAAGATTACTCCAAAAGGTGAATCTGATCCTACTCCTGAAGAGAAACTTCTTAGAGCAATCTTTGGTGACAAAGCTGGTGATGTAAAAGATGCTTCATTAAAAGCGGATTCTTCATTAAGAGGTGTTGTGATCAACAAAAAATTGTTCTCTAGAAACATTAAAGATAAAAAGAAAAGAACTGAAGAAAAACTTAAGCTTGAAGAGATTGAAAACACTTACAAGGCTAAGTTTGACGAGTTGAGAAATACTTTAATCGAAAAATTAAATACTCTAGTTAGCGGTAAAACTTCTCAGGGAGTTACGAATGACTTAGATGAAGAAATTATCGGTAAAGGGGTGAAATTCACTCACAAATTGTTGACTTCAGTAGAAGATTACGTAAACGTTAGCGGTGCGGATTGGACAGTTGACAACGATAAAAATGAATTAATCAAACAATTGATTCACAACTACAAAATCAAATTCAACGATATTCAAGGAGTTAAAAACCGTGAGAAATTCGCAATTTCTATCGGAGATGAGCTTCCAGCAGGTATCATGAAATTGGCTAAAGTATATATCGCTAAAAAACGTAAACTTAATGTTGGAGATAAAATGGCAGGTCGTCACGGTAACAAAGGGATCGTTTCGAGAATCGTTCGTGAAGAAGATATGCCATTCTTGGAAGACGGAACACCGGTAGATATCGTATTGAATCCACTTGGGGTACCTTCTCGTATGAACATCGGACAGATTTATGAAACAGTTCTTGGATGGGCTGGTCAAAAATTGGGTATGACATTCGCTACGCCAATCTTTGATGGGGCAACTCTTGATCAGATTACAGAGTATACTGAGAAAGCAGGAGTTCCTAAATTCGGTCACACTCACCTTTATGATGGTGGTACCGGAGAAAGATTTACACAAGCTGCAACGGTAGGTATTATCTATATGTTGAAACTTGGGCACATGGTAGATGACAAAATGCACGCACGTTCTATCGGACCTTACTCATTGATTACTCAGCAGCCATTAGGAGGTAAAGCTCAGTTTGGTGGTCAGAGATTCGGAGAGATGGAGGTTTGGGCTCTTGAAGCATTTGGAGCTGCAAATATCTTGAGAGAAATCTTGACTGTGAAGTCGGATGACGTGATTGGTAGAGCAAAAACTTATGAAGCGATTGCAAAAGGGGAAGCAATGCCTGAACCAGGTATTCCGGAATCTTTCAACGTATTACTTCACGAGTTACAAGGTCTTGGATTAGACGTAAGATTGGAAGAGTAAATTAAGATTTAATTGTTAAAAAAATTAAAGAATTAATTAAACTCAGAGATAATAAGTGCGAAAGTGATTTTGAAGCTTTCAATCTTTTAATCTTTTAATCAAAAATTAAATTATGTCAAATAAAAATAAATCAAGTAGATTTAATAAAATAACCATCGGTTTAGCTTCACCTGAGTCAATTTTACAAGACTCAAGAGGAGAAGTTCTTAAGCCGGAAACTATTAACTACAGAACGCATAAACCAGAAAGAGACGGTTTGTTCTGTGAGAAAATCTTCGGTCCTATCAAAGATTACGAATGTGCTTGTGGTAAATACAAGAGAATTCGTTACAAAGGGATCGTTTGTGACCGTTGTGGTGTAGAGGTTACGGAGAAAAAAGTACGTAGAGAAAGAATTGGACACATTGGTTTGGTTGTTCCTATTGCGCACATTTGGTATTTCCGTTCTTTACCAAACAAAATCGGTTACCTTTTAGGTATTCCTTCTAAGAAATTAGATATGATCATCTATTACGAGAGATATGTTGTTATTCAGCAGGGTATCGCTAAGAAAGCAGATGGTTCAGATTTTGACGAGAAAGAATTCCTTACAGAAGAAGAATATCTGGATGTTTTGGAAACTCTTCCTCCGGATAATCAATATCTTGATGATGCAGATCCAAACAAATTCCTCGCTAAAATGGGTGCGGAAGCTGTTGAAGAATTGCTAAAAAGAATTGATCTTGATGCATTGTCTTTCGATTTGAGACACAAAGCTCACAACGAAGGTTCTAAGCAAAGAAGAACTGAAGCTCTAAAAAGATTGAACGTTGTAGAAGCATTGAGAGGTGCTAACACTAGAATGATCAACAGACCAGAGTGGATGATTATGCGTGTGCTTCCTGTAATACCACCAGAACTAAGACCATTAGTTCCATTGGATGGAGGACGTTTCGCAACTTCTGACTTAAATGACCTTTACAGAAGAGTTATTATCAGAAACAACCGTTTGAAGAGATTATTGGAGATCAAAGCTCCTGAAGTAATCTTGAGAAACGAGAAGCGTATGCTTCAGGAATCTGTAGATTCATTATTTGATAATACAAGAAAATCTTCTGCAGTAAAATCTGAATCAAACAGACCATTGAAATCACTTTCAGATTCATTGAAAGGTAAGCAAGGTCGTTTCCGTCAGAACTTACTAGGGAAAAGGGTAGATTACTCTGCGCGTTCGGTAATTGTTGTAGGTCCAAACTTACAGCTTCACGAATGTGGTATTCCTAAAGATATGGCTGCTGAACTTTACAAACCGTTTATCATTAGAAAACTAATTGAAAGAGGGATTGTAAAAACAGTAAAATCTGCAAAGAGAATTATTGACAGAAAAGAACCAGTAGTATATGATATCTTAGAGGGTGTAATGAAAGGTCACCCTGTTCTATTGAACAGAGCACCTACTTTGCACAGACTGGGTATTCAGGCTTTCCAACCTAAGATGATCGAAGGTAAGGCAATCCAGCTACACCCGTTGGTAACGACAGCATTCAACGCCGATTTTGATGGTGACCAGATGGCGGTACACTTACCGTTGGGTCCTGAAGCAATTTTGGAAGCTCAGTTATTGATGTTAGGTTCTCAGAATATCTTGAACCCTGCAAACGGTTCTCCAATTACGGTACCATCTCAGGACATGGTTCTTGGTCTATATTTCATGACCAAAGAATTAAGCTCTACAGATGAGAAAAAAGTTTTGGGAGAAGGTCTTGCATTCTATTCTCCAGAAGAAGCGGAAATCGCTTATGCTGAAGGTAGAGTTTCATTGAACGCTAAAGTAAGATGTAGACTACCAGTAAAAGAAGAAGGTGTAATCACTACAAAATTGATTGAAACTTCTGTTGGTAGAATCTTATTTAACCAAATCGTTCCTAAACAGTCAGGATATATTAATGAACTTCTTACAAAGAAATCATTAAGAAATGTAATTGGTAAAGTACTTGCTGATACAGATTTCCCTACCACTGTGAAGTTCTTGGATGCAATGAAAGACTTAGGTTATTCAAATGCATTCAAAGGAGGTCTTTCGTTCTCATTAGGTGACATCGTTGTCCCTGTTGAGAAAAAGAAAATGATCGCAACATCTATTGAAACTGTAGACGAAATTAGAGCCAACTATAACATGGGTCTTATTACAGATACAGAAAGATATAACCAAGTAATCGACGTTTGGACAAACACCAACGCTGGATTAACTGAAATGATCATGAGCAGAATGAAAGTTGACCAAGGTGGATTCAATTCTGTATACATGATGCTTGATTCTGGTGCGAGGGGTTCTAAAGAACAGATCCGTCAGTTATCAGGGATGAGAGGGTTGATGGCAAAACCGCAGAAAGCTGGTTCTACTGGTGCGGAAATTATCGAAAACCCGATTCTTGCAAACTTTAAGGAAGGTCTTTCTATCTTAGAATACTTTATCTCTACTCACGGTGCTCGTAAGGGTCTTGCGGATACCGCTCTTAAGACTGCCGATGCAGGTTACTTAACGAGAAGATTGGTAGACGTTGCACAAGATGTTATCATTACTGAAGCAGATTGTGGAACTCTTAGAGGAACTGAAGTTACTGCACTGAAGAAAAATGACGAAATCGTTGAAAGAATTTCTGAAAGAATCTTAGGTAGAGTATCTCTTCATAACATTTATGATCCAGAAACCGACGAATTAGTAGCAACTGCTGATCAGATTATTGAGGAAGCTTTAGCGAAAAGAATCGAGGAAATGGGTATTGAAGCAGTAGAAGTACGTTCACCACTTACTTGTGAAACCAAAAAAGGAATCTGTGCTAAATGTTATGGTAGAAACCTGGCAACTGGTAAGAAAATCCATATGGGTGAAGCGGTAGGTGTAATTGCTGCACAATCAATTGGGGAACCTGGAACTCAGCTTACGTTGAGAACCTTCCACCAAGGGGGTGTATCTACAAACGTATCAGAAAATCCTTCAATCTCTGCAAGAAGAGACGGTATCGTTGAATTGGATGAGGTAAGAACAATTACTTCTGAAGACGAAAACGGAAATACTGCGGAAGTAGTAGTATCTCGTACAACAGAATTTAGATTGGTTGCTGATAACGAAACCAGAACACCGTTAATGATTGCTAACGTACCTTACGGTTCTCAGTTACTAGTTAAATCTGGTGATAAAGTGAAAAAAGGCGATATCATTGCTAAGTGGGATCCGTATAATGCGGTAATCATTGCAGAAAACGCCGGTAAGGTAGAATACGAGGATATTATCCAAGGTATTTCATTCCAACTAGAGATTGATGAGCAAACAGGATTTGAAGAGAAAGTAATCTCTGAATCTAGAAATAAGAAAGCCGTACCTACATTGAAGGTGGTAGATTCTAAAGGAGTTGAGCAAAAAGGTTACAACTTACCGGTAGGAGCCCACTTAATGGTAAACGATGGTGAAAAAATTAAGGCTGGTAAAGTCTTAATCAAGATCCCAAGAAAATCTGCTAAGTCAGGGGATATCACCGGAGGTCTTCCGAGAGTTACAGAATTATTTGAAGCAAGAAACCCTTCAAACCCGGCGGTTGTTACAGAGATCGATGGGGTAGTTTCTTACGGAAAAATCAAGAGAGGTAACCGTGAATTGATCGTTGAGGCTAAAACTGGTGAGAGAAAAATTTATTTAGTTAAATTATCAAACCAGATCTTGGTACAGGAGAATGACTTCGTTAGAGCTGGTTCGCCACTTTCTGACGGTTCAGTTACTCCAGACGACATCTTGAAGATCAAAGGGCCAACTGCGGTTCAGGAATATTTAGTAAACGAAATTCAGGAAGTTTACCGTCTACAAGGGGTGAAAATCGATGATAAGCATTTCGAAATCATCGTAAGACAGATGATGACAAAAGTTTCAATCGTTGACGGAGGTGATACTCAGTTCCTTGAGGCTGCTCTAGAGCACAAATACGATTTCTTAATTGAAAACAACAGAGTATTTGGTCTTAAAGTAGTTACAGACGCTGGTGATTCTAAAGAATTCAAGCCAGGACAGATGATCACTGCAAGAGAACTAAGAGACGAAAACTCTAAGTTGAAGCGTGAAGATCAGGCTTTAGTTGAAGTAAGAGAAGCACTTCCTGCAACGGCAACGCCGGTATTGCAAGGGATTACAAGAGCGGCTCTTCAGACTAAGTCGTTCATGTCTGCAGCATCATTCCAGGAGACCACTAAAGTTCTAAACGAAGCAGCAGTAGCTGGTAAAGTAGATACCTTGAATGGTCTTAAAGAAAATGTAATTGTAGGACACAGAATTCCTGCAGGTACAGGTCTTAAAGAGTATCAGAATGTAATCGTAGGTTCTAAAAAAGAATTCGAAGATTTAAATTAATTCAAAATTTAATGTTCAAGGTTCAAAGATTTAATTTATTTTTGAGCCTTGAATTTTTTAAACATAAAACATAAACAAAAATAATGGACAACCAAAATCAAAACCAAGATCCAAACAACATTAACATTCAACTAAACGAAATGGTAGCTTCAGGGGTTTATTGTAACCTTGCTTTAGTAAACCATTCTCCATCAGAGTTTGTAGTAGATTTCATCCAGCTTATGCCGGGTGTACAGCAAGCGAACGTGCGTTCAAGAGTAATTCTTGCTCCACTTCACGCTAAAAGAGTTCTTACAGCTCTTCAGCAAAATATCACAAACTACGAGCAGCAGTTCGGAGAAATCAAAGAAGTTGAGCCTTTCGTATTAGGTGGAAACAACGTACAAGCGTAAGGTTTTCTCAAAATATATAAGAATGCCCCAGCGAAAGTTGGGGCATTTTTATTTGGTTTATATTATAAAATTCCTTTGCTATGCAAAGCTAAGAGACTTTTAATTCGGATACACTCCAAAAACTACAATATTTGGATCAGAAAACATTTTTACTTGATAATTATTGCCACCGTAACTAAAAGGAATTACAGACCCAAAAGATGTTAGATCATCTGTTACAACAATTTCTTTTGAGTTATTTTCTGAAATCAGCTCTCTGGTAAAATTAGTATCATATCCTACATGTGACCAATTGGAAGGAAGTGTGCCAAATGATCCAATGCCTGATGGAAATCCAGAATTTACATAACCATTAGCAACAGGATTATTACCTGCATCAAGTATTTCATATCTCATATAATATATTTTTCCGGCTTTGTAAAGTAATTCTAATTCTTCGGCAGTAGCTCCGGAAGCGCTGAAGCTAAAAGCAATGTTTTGAGGAAAGATATTTGGTCCTAAACCAGAAATTGGAAAATGTCCTATCATAGAATCAACACCAAAACCATTTGAAGCAATTGGTAGTATTAATTCGTCTGAAGCAATTGTATTGCCATATTTTAAATTTGAATGGTAGAGTAATGGATATTGACCACTATCCAAATTAAATCCCATATAATCAGGGTAGTGCGGACTACTATCATCAATATAAGCTAAGCCTACATAAGCTTTAATTTTGATTTGAAACGGAGTGGAATGCTCAAACTTATAAATGACATCTTTACCAACCCCAGCAATATCATACGGAGATTCATATGCCAGTTGAGGATCAATAGTTTTTGAAGAATTTCCTGTTGGTTTCGTTTCATTATCACGTAAAATATCAGTTTCTGATGTGCTACAAGACAAGAGTAATACACTTACTAAAAGTACAATTGTTTTTTTCATAATATTTTGATTTAAAATCAAATATATAAAAAATAAATAATAACCCATTATATAGTGATAAAATAAACGAAAATAAATAATTCAATGTAATGTTAGTATGTGTGTTTATAATTTAATAAATTAAATTAAATGCAAGATTGTTTTTAATAAATTTAGAGTTATTGCGGTTCTTCAGCAAAACACCATAAACTACGAGCAGCAGTTCGGAGAAATCAAAAAAGTTGAGCCTTTCGTTTTAGGTGGAAACAACGTACAAGCGTAAGGTTTTCTCAAAATATATAAGAATGCACCAGCGAAAGTTACAGCATTTTTTTTACAAAATTTATGCATAGTATTTATTTGGGCGCCTAATTTCATCCGGAATTTATCCTGAGCTGTATCGAAGGGCTTCCGCTTTTTTACAAGGACGTAATATTCTCTTTCTTTCATTTTCAGTTAAAATTTTCATGTTATCAAACTTATTTTCATAGTCCAAAAGTGAATTATTAAGAATGATTAAAAATAATAGATTGATAAAAATAAATGTAACTAACAATATTTCAATTTTATACCTTTGTTTTAAGTTTCAGATAAAATATATGTTGAAGAATCAATTTATTATTAACAAATTCGGATTTTTGGGTGCTGATTTCTTAAAAGATCTCAACAAGCATGGAATCATCAGCAATGTAAAAGCTAAAACTGAATTAGCCAGTGAAGGGCAGAAGAATAAATTTGTTCCGTTTCTTATCAAAGGTTCAATCAGAGTATTTTCATTAAATGACGGAAGAGAGTTGATTTACTATTACGTAAGAGAAAACGATAGCTGTATGATGACATTTTCCTCTATTTTTTCTGATTATGTAAGCCGTATTTATGCAGTTGCAGAAGAAGATTCTGAGGTTTTATTGATTCCGGTTTCTGTAATGCATGATTGGTTGTTACAGTTTCCTGCAATAAACAAATTATTTTATCAGGAATATGATAGACGGTTTTCTGACGTCATGAATATGGTGAATGAAGCGGTATTTCACAAGCTCGATAAAAGAATCCTAAGCTATATAAAACAACAGATATTGTTGACTGGTAACAATCCCATCAAGCTTACCCATCGGGAAATTGCTGTCAATCTTGGTACGTCAAGAGAAGTGGTAAGCAGAGTGATGAAAAAAATTGAAAACGAAGGTGAGATTTCTCAAAGTAAGCAGGGCATCAGAATAGTGCAGCCTGAAAATGTTAGCCAGTTCTAATAAATTTGTTTTAATGATTTTATAAAGCTGATTGATAAAAACAATATCGTCGGTGACTTTTGTCACACACTTTTAAAAATTTTAGTCGATAAGTTTGTTGTATCAATTTTAATTAAAATTATATGACAAAAACTCTATTATTTTTGTCGATGATTTCTTCAGTTCTTGCCTATTCACAGGAAGATCTGCTGAAAGATATTGACACCATTTCAACAACCAACTCAACTTCGCCGCCGGCTTTCAAAGCACTTCAAATCGTTACCGGACAATCAACCAAACTCACTGCAAAAAATGAGTGGTATGTGGTTATTGCGCACCGTTTTGGAGATGTAAGTGAGGGTTTTAAAAACTTTTTTGGTCTGGATGATGCTTCTACCAAGCTTGGAGTAATTTACGGTGTAACAGACGGAATTTCATTAAGTCTTTCAAGGGAAACCAACATGAAAACTTTTGAATTCGGAGCAAAATACAAGCTTCTGAAACAAAATGATGACGTACCCGTAGATCTTGTAGGGTATAATGTAATGGCATTAAACACAGATTTGGATACCGAAACTTATCCGCATCTGAAGTTTGGCGATCGGCTTTCTTATCTTACACAAGCTCTTATTTCCAGAAGGTTTAATGAGAATTTTTCTTTACAGCTGACGCCGTCTTATGTTCATAAAAATCTTTATGAGCCGAGCATTGAAAACAACAATCAATTCTTAACCGGATTAGGAGGACGATACAAGATTTCCAAAAGAATCTCGATCAATGCAGAGTATTTTGTGAATTTTGACAATCACAGTTTCTATAAAAATCCATTATCATTAGGAATGGATATTGAAACAGGAGGTCACGTTTTTCAGCTGTTGTTCAGCAATTCTCAACTGAATTCTGATATTGGTTATCTGACAAACGCTACCGGAAAGTGGGAGAAAGGACAGATTTTCTTTGGGTTTAATCTTTACAGAGTATTTTAAAATGAAAAAAATAATTTACATAACCAGTCTTATTCTTTTCATTACCTCTTGTGAAAGCAGAACCTATGAAGAGATTTCTGACAATACGCCAATCGCAGAAACTGTAAGATATCAAACCGACATCAAACCGATTATCGATGCCAACTGTACAGTTTGTCATTCTGCTGGAGGATCAGCTTCTTTTCAGCCATTGACAAATTATAATCAGGTAAAAACGAATATTGACAACATCATTAACCGAATTCAAAGACCCAATGGAGATCCTTTAAAAATGCCTCAGGGCGGTTCTCTGTCTCAAAATCAGATTAATCTTTTCGTAAAATGGAAAGCTGATGGTCTTATTGAAAATTAAAAAAGAATTGAATATGAAAAATGTAGTATTAATCATGTTTTCGTTATTGTTCAGTAATCTTGTTTTGGCTCAAAAATACAGCTCAAAAACAGGAAAAGTAACGTTTGAAGCTTCTGTACCTTTATTCGAAGATGTATCTGCGCAGGATAATAGCAATACTGTAATTCTCAATGCTGATACGGGCGAAATGGCATCGGTTTCTGTGGTGAAAAACTTTCAGTTTACGGTAAAACTGATGCAGGAACATTTCAATGAAAGCTATGCTGAAACCGCAAAATATCCGAAAACAACTTTCAAAGGTAAAATTCAGGGTTTTGATAAGTCTAAATTAAATGCTAATCCACAGAAGTATACGGTTCAGGGAACACTGAATTTTCATGGTGTAGATAAAGTAGTTTCTTCAATTGCAACTATGTCCATGAAAGACGGGAAAATCTATATGCAGGGTGGTTTTGTCGCAAAACCGGCAGACTTTAAAGTTACTGTTCCAAAAATGGTGATGAAAAAAGTAGCTGAAAACGTAAATGTAGAATACAATTATACCCTTGTAAAACAATGAGAAAATTAATTTTATTTACAGTATTCTTCTTGAGTTTATCTTTTATATCAGCTCAGGAAAAAGCAAAATCAGTTTTTGATATCGCAAGAAGTGGTACACTTGAAGAACTAAAAGTTTTAATGAAGAAAAATCCCGATGTCATCAATGAGATCAATGAGCAGAAGTATTCTCCTCTTATTTTAGCCTGTTATCGTGGGAATATGGAAGTAGTTGATTTTCTTATAGATAGTGTAAAGGATATCAATTACAATTCTCCAATGGGTACTGCGCTGATGGGAGTAGTATTCAAAGGTGATTTGAAATTAGCTCAAAAATTATTAGACAATAAATCTGATATTAATAAAGCAGATTCTCAAGGCACAACCCCTCTTATTTTTGCTGTAAAATTAGGAAATGTTGATATGGTAAAACTTCTTATAAAATATAAGGCAGAAAAAAGTATAATAGATAAAGAAGGAAAAACAGCTTTTGAATATGCTGTATTTTCAAAAAATCAAGAACTTATAAACCAACTAAAAAAATAAAATATGAAAAAAATTGTAATTCTTTCACTCTCATTAATCAGTTTTTTGAACTTTGCTCAACAAAAAACTACCGGAGATATTACATTATCTCCTAATAATGGTGTTATGGCAAATTTCACTTTAGATAATACAACTTCTAAAGTAACTCTTTTGCTTAAAGGTCCTTCAGACAGATGGTTTGGATTGGGAATTGGTGTAAATGCTGGTTTCAGTATGTCTTCAGGTGATGCATTAGTTTACTCTGCGGTAACCTCCCCAATGCTCACAGATAGGAGTTTTACAGGATTGCAACAACCCCCTGTTGACACTGTACAAGATTGGACAATTGTAAGTGATAATGTTGTTGCAGGAATAAGAACTGTAACTTTAACCAGAAACTTAACGACTTCTGATACTAATGATTTTCAGCTTCCTTATGCAACAACCAATTCAATAAGTATTGCTGGTGTAAGACCTCCCAGCGCAACTACTACAGTTGCTCCACATGGTGGAACCGCTAACGTAGGATATGCTACTGCTTCTTTTACGGCTGTATTGGGTGTAGATGAATTGAATGCTTTAGAAAAAAACAAAGTAAAGCTTTACCCAAATCCTGCAAAAGAAACCGTAAGTTTCAAAAATGCTGATAAAATAAAATCTATCGACATTTACGAATCTACAGGGAGAAAAGTAAGATCAGTAAAATTAGAAGGCGACAACATCAATCTTGCTGATCTTAAATCCGGAAGTTATTACTTTGAAATCACTTTAAAAGATGGAAGCCTGACCTTCGAAAAATTAATTAAAGAATAAAATGAAGCCACTGAAAAGTGGCTTTTTTTATTCGCATATATAATCTCTATCAATCAGTACTTTATTTCTAAAATAAAATCTTGCATAGCATTTATCTGAGTTATTTTGAATATTATTATCACAATATGAATTAAAGAAATAAGTAAAAATTTCAGTGGTAGAACTATCTTCTTCAATCATATTAGGTTTTCCGAATATCATTTTAAAATCTGGTAGATTTGAATTTGTAAGATTATATTTTTTGATTAGATCTTCTGAATAATCATTATTTCTTTTATTTAAACATCCTAAAGAATCTTTAATCCAATCATTATCCATTTCTCTTGTGTTAGTATATTTTTTGTTATCCTTATTACAGCTTAGGAATAAAAGAAAGATAGATAAAATTGTAATTATTTTCACGTTTAATTTCTTTGAAGTTAAAGTTAAAAGTTTTTTGTTTGAATTCATTCTAAAATATCCTCTTAATGTTTTTTTAACGTGCGAAACTTTTCTGTGAAATTTTCGGAGATTACCTTTGCACAAATTCTTTATAATGAAAAAAATATTGGCATTTTTAATGCTGATTGTTTCGCTGACAATATACGCTCAAAAAGGAATAGCCGATACTGCACAAATTATCATTCCCAATAGGTTCAACAATGCTGAAGCACAGTCAAAACCTTACGTGATTATGATTTCCGCAGACGGTTTCAGATCTGATTATGCTAAAAAATACAATGCCCAAAATCTTTTAAAATATTCAGGTCAGGGAATTCAGGCTAAGGCGATGATTCCTAGTTATCCGAGCATCACTTTTCCGAATCACTGGAGTCTGATTACCGGATTATATCCTGCTCATCATGGCTTGGTTGATAATTTCTTTTACGACTACAAATTGCAGAAGAATTACGCCATGAACAAAAAAGAAATCGTGGAAGACGGAAGCTGGTACGGTGGAACTCCACTTTGGGCGTTGGCTGAAAAACAAGGAATGATCAGCGCATCCATGCAGTGGGTAGGTTCTGCTAGTGAAGCTGGTAGAAAAAGACCCACCTATTATTATCCCTATCACGAAAAATTTACACCTTTAGAAAAAGTAGATAAAGTCATCAATTGGTTGAAATTACCTGAAGATAAAAGACCGCATTTTATTTCAATGTATTTTCCTGAAGTAGACGGAGCAGGACATCATTTTGGTCCGGAAGCGAATGAAACTAAAACTGCAGTTCAGTTGGTTGATGTTGCAATTGGAAATTTAGTGGAAAAAGTAAATCAATTGGGTTTAAAAAATGTCAATTTCATTTTCGTTTCAGATCATGGGATGATTCAGGTTGACGGTGGAAATCCTTTAGAAATTCCTGAGATGTTTTTTGATAAAAAAAGATTTGATTTTTACAATTCCCAGACTTTGTTTAGAGTGTATGTGAAAAATCCTACAAAAGTAAAAACTGTTTTTAAAGAATTGAAAACTAATAAAACAAATGACTATGAAGTTTATTTAGATAAAAAATTACCTAAATATCTTCATTTTGCCACGAGAGATGATCGATACAATAGGATAGGGCAGATTCTTCTGATTCCGAAAGCTCCAAAAGTATTTTTAGAAAAAGATCAGAAAACCTCTTTAGGAAAACACGGCTATGATCCAAAATTGGTTCCCGAAATGAAAGCTACATTTTTTGCATGGGGATCTGAGTTTAAAAATAATTTAATCATCAATGAATTTTCTAATGTAAATGTTTATCCGTTGGTCGCTGAGATTTTAGATTTAAAATTGGAAAACAAAATCGATGGAAAGCTGAAAGTATTAAAAGTAACTTTAAAAAAATAAAAGTCCCAACGGGACGATCTAACAAAGGATAGGATAAAATCCTATCAAATATATTACATTAAAAAAGCAGTATCGGCGGGCCTTTGGCCCGCCGATACTGCTTTCAAACATCAATAATTAAATAGATCAGCAAACTCTTTTGCAAATTCCTCCAATTTAATCTCACCCTCAACATAAGAACCATGCTCTATAAAATCTTTCTGAACGACACCCGTTCTTATTCCCAATCCCATTTCCGTATACAATTCAGCCATTTCCTGTGGAACACCTGCCTGAATCATTCCGGTGAGAGATTCTTCATCTTTAAATTCGACCCACGGAAGTTCAGGTTTTCCGATTGCGCTACCAAAAGCTTTTGTTAAATCTGAAGCCGAGCGAACATCACTCACAATGTATCTCACATTTTTTCCTTCAAAATTTTTAACTAATTCTTCAGCCGCAGCTTTGGCGATATCAGTAGGATGAACTAATGGAACTTGTGTGTTTTCAGGATAATTGGCTCCAATAATTCCCGCATTTTTAATCAAAGGAATATCATTGAAGAAATTAATGTAAAAATATCCTGCTCTTAAAAAGGTGACAGAAGTATTTTCTAAGTCATTGTAAAACTTTTCAATAAAATATAGTCCTTTAATTGGACCATTATCTACCGGAGATTCTACACCAATACTGCTCAACATAACAATTCTTTTTACGCCTGTCTGCTTTATTGCCTCAGCATAATTTCTTCCTGCACTGATTGTGTTTTCAATAATGTTAATTCCGCCCATATTTGGAGGAGTCATCAGAAATGCTGCATCTGCTCCTTCAAAAGTTTTAATTAAGAAATCTAAGTCAGTAATCGAACCGATCGCTGCTTTTGCTCCTAAAGATTCAATTTCGCTCTTCTTAGTTTCGTTACTGCTGACAACAGTGATTTCGTGACCTTCTGTAATTAATTGCTGAGCTAATGGTTTTGCGACGTTCCCTAGAGAACCTGTAATAATAATTTTCATAAGTAAATATTTATTTTTTGTTATTGTTATTTCTGAGAACAAAGGTATATTTGTACTTACTTTTATACAAGTACTTACCCTAAAGTATGTAATATGACAGCCATTAAAGAAAGTTCTACCATTCAACAGAATAAAAAATATGCACTTGATCTTTGTCCAGTCACCTACGTGATGGAAAAAATAGGTGGATTCTGGAAACCCATTATTTTGTATCATCTTTCCAACGGAGATAAAAGGTACAGTGAACTGAAACGAGCCATTCCTGCAGTAACAGAAAAAATGCTGATTCAACATTTAAAGCAATTGGAAAACGATGGATTGGTAATAAGAATTGCTAAACCCATTGTTCCGCCTCACGTTACTTACAATTTGAGCGAATCTGGTAAAGGGTTGATACCTGTCATTCATTCGATGGCAGAATGGGCATTCAAAGAAATGGAGAGAGATAAATTATAAGAATTACAATTCCCCTTCTCTGAAGGGGTGGATTTTTGCAAAAGCAAAAAGACGGGGTAATTAAAAATACATTCTGGAAATCACTTCAATTAATCAATGTATCTCATATAATCATCAATAGGAATGGACTTCAGACCATTTTTAAATGTAAGTCAATCAATTTACGTTTTAGCCAAAACCTAAAAATACTTTTCTTCAAAAAAAGACTCTCCAAAAAATGAAGAGTCTTAGTTTATAAATAAGAATTGAAAATTACAGAGACTGCATATCAATCACAAAACGATACCTCACGTCGCTTTTCAGCATTCTTTCGTAAGCTTCGTTGATTTCCTGCATTTTGATGATTTCAATTTCAGAAACGATGTTGTGTTCTCCACAGAAATCAAGCATCTCTTGAGTTTCAGCAATACCACCGATGACAGATCCTGCAACAGATTTTCTTCCCATAATCATCGGAACTGTATTGATAATATTTTCCAGACCACCTAAATATCCGACCAAAACATGAGTGCCGTTAATATTTAATGTCGAAATGTAAGGATTCACATCATGATCATAAGGGACAGTATCGATGATCACATCAAATTTTCCTGCTACAGCTTTCATCTGCTCTTTATCTGTAGAAATGACAACGTGATCTGCACCCAACTGTTTTGCATCCTCAGATTTTCCCGGAGTTCTTGAAAATAAAGTAACTTCAGCACCCAAACCTTTTGCAAGCTTAATTGCCATGTGTCCCAAACCGCCTAAACCTACAACCGCAACTTTAGAATTTGGACCCACGTTCCAATGTTTCAAAGGTGACCAGGTTGTAATTCCGGCGCAAAGAAGTGGTGCAACGGCAGCTAAATCTAAGTTTTCTGGAATTCTTAACACGTGATCAGCATCTACAACGACTTTTTGAGAATATCCACCGAAAGTATGACCTCCCAAATGCTCATCTTTACCGTTATAAGTTCCTACAAAGCCGGTTTGGCAGTATTGTTCAAGATCTTGTTTGCAGCTTTCACATGTTCCGCAAGAATCTACGATACAACCAACTCCTGCTAAATCTCCAACTTTGAATTTAGAAACTTCACTTCCTACTTTTGTAATTCTCCCAACAATCTCATGTCCGGGAACGGCAGGATATTTTGTTCCGCCCCAATCGTTTCTTGCCGTGTGAAGATCTGAGTGACAAACACCACAAAACAGAATCTCTATTTCTACGTCTTTTGGTGTGGCTTCTCTTCTTTCAATATTCATTTCTTTAAGGTCGGCTTCCTTAGATTCCGTACCGTAAGCTTTTACTGAGTATGTGTTCATTTTTTAATTTTAAGTTATTCTTCTTTATGCAAAAATCGGGACTTTTTAAGAAATATCACTTATATATATTACTGAATCAGATACCATTTTTACTGATGCTGATCTTTTTTATTTAAAGTAAATTTTACAATGATTCGTTTTTATAAAAACAAGGTTAAAATATAATTAAAAAGGTTGCTTTTTTAGTTAAACAATCATATTTTTAAATATAAATTCATTGTACTAATGAAATCTCAGCAGAATATTGAAACGCATACTTTTCATACACCATTTGGAGAAATTTTAGCCTTGAAACAGGACGGAATCATTAAAGCCAAAAACATCCGTTATGCTTATTCTGAAAGGTTTAAAAAACCAATTGCAGCAGAGCCATCAGATTCTGAAATTCTTTTTCCTGAAAAAACTCCTGTTTGTCCGCAAAACATCAGTCCGCTTTTAGAGAAAATGATTGGCAAAACCAATTTGGATGATTTTGAAGTGGATGAGTCGCCACAATTTATCTCGGTTTTACGTCCTGAAAATTTTAATGAAAAATTGCCAGTTATCGTATGGATTCACGGTGGTTCTTACGAAATTGGCTGTGGAGATATAGCGACCGCAGATCCTACAGATTGGGTGAAAGAACAAAATTTAATTGTTGTCACCGTTTCATATCGCTTAGGAATCTTTGGATTTTTAGGTGGAACAAAAGAAAGACCAGCTAATTTAGGATTGTTCGATATCATCGAAGGTTTGAAATGGATTAAAATAAACATCCCGAGTTTTGGTGGTGATGCAGAAAATATTACACTTTTCGGACAGTCTTCCGGAGGTGATGCAATTGCTCATCTTATGGCATCTGAAGGAATTGGAAATTTATTTAAAAGAGTCATTATTCACAGTGCGCCTTTAGGTTTGAGGCAAAATAGAAGTAAAATGTCTGCAGAATTTTTAGATAATACTAAAAGTTTCGATGAAAAATCAGATGTTTTAGAGATCATAGAAAACTACAAAAATAATCTCCCGTCGTTTATAAAATATGGTTTGAAAGCTGCAATGCCATTTGGAACTCAGTATGGTTTTCCACCTTTGTGTAATGAAAGTGAAGTCGAAGAAAAATGGAAACAAAATGCTAAAAATATCGATGTTTTAATTGGCTTAAATGATGAAGAAACTTCGTTTTACCTAAAAGCTTCAGACAGTTTAAATAAATATCTCCCCAAAAGAATCATCAATAAAGCAATCCGGACGACCACAGAAATCATCTACGGAAAACCGGCAAATGATTTTGTTGAAAATTACGCTGAAGCCGGAGGAAATGTATATTTATTCCGCATTCATCCACGCCTGACCGAAAATTATTTTATGGGAGCACACGCCGTTGATCTTCCCTTCGTTTTCGGAAATGAATCTGCCTGGAAAAACGCAGGAATTTTAAAAAATATTCCTTGGAAATATATTGATGAAAACGGTAAAAAATTAAGAAAACTTTGGGCAGAGTTTGCCCAAAGCGGTAGGATATCTAATAATTCTGAAAGACCTGAGATTTTAGTTCTCCGAAAGATTTAGTTTAATATCAAACGCAAATAATACGAATGTTTTTCACAAATAGCACAAAATAAATTTATGAAATTCGTGCAAAAATCTGTGTCATTTGTGTTTAAAATCTATTCTGGAATCCAGACACTCACATTTCCGGCAGGTACAGGGAAATTCCCCCAACCGTTTTCATCAATAGTTACCTTATCTTCAAATCTTCCAAGAAAATCATAAAAAGTTTTACCGATATATTTTTTACCCATTTCCATTGGCTTTTCGTAAGCGTCTTTATTGCTCAACACAACAGCGCAACCTTGATGTTCATCATCGCCTTCACGAGTCCAGCCTAGACAATTGGCGTCTTCAAAATAGTCTCTCTGAATTCCGTAGGCATTTTCTTTTCTGGCTTTCAAAAGCTCTTCGATACCGTCTACTTTATCTAAAAATATTTCCTGCTCGTTTCCTTCACGGTCATTATCTTTATAGCTTGCGCTATACAAATCCGGATAAAACACACATGGATATCCATTTTCTCTAAGCAAAATCAGGGCATAAGCCAAAGGTTTAAACCAGGTTTCAACAGGTGCTTCCAAATCCTGTAAAGGTTGAGTGTCATGATTATCTACAATGCTTACAGAATGCAAAGGGTCTGATGCCGTTAGTGTCTCATCAAAAATTCTTCGCAAATCATAAGAACCGCCTTCGTTGGATGCTGTATGGAAATTATTGTGAAGCGAGCTGTCAAACAGACTCATGCAGCCTTCAGTTGCTTCAATATATTTTTGGAGTAAATTCAGTTGTCCGGGAGCCCAGTATTCTCCGACCGCAAAAATGTTTTTACCGGAGTTTGTGCGCAACATCGTCAACCATTCTTTATAAAAATCAAAAGAAATATGTTTTAAGGCATCTAATCTTACACCGTCAAAATCGGTTTGGTCAAAATACCATTTTGCCCAAGTATTCAGCTCTTCTCGTACGTGAGGATTTCTGTGTTCAACATCGTTAAACATTAGATAATCATAGTTTCCTTTTTCATCATCGATCATTTCTTCCCAGTCATTTCCGTATTCAGACTGTATTTTGTAGATGTGAGAATCTTTTCCTTCAGCATAATCTACGCCGCTGAAACAGGTGAAATTCCACTCAAATTCCGAATATTTTTTGCCTCTTCCGGGAAAAGTAAATTTTGTGTACGACTGAATATCTGAAAACTCTGAAATGATTTTTTCACGATTATTTTCGTCTACTTTTGCTGCTTTAAAGGTTTCAAGCTCGTCACCGCCGGCTTTGTGACCTAAAACAATGTCAACGATGACTTGTATGTTTTCTTTTTTTAATGCCTTAATTGAGTTGATGTAATCCTGTTTGGTTCCGTATTTTGTAGGGATGCTGTTTTTTTGGTCAAATTCACCCAGATCATAAAGATCATACGCATCATATCCTACAGAATATCCTCCGTTTGTACCTTTATAAGCTGGTGGAAACCATACTGAAGTGATGCCTAATTCTGATAAATGTTTTGCCTCTTTTTCGGCATGTTTCCATAGCACCCCGTCTCCGTTACTGTACCAGTGGAAAAATTGAATCATTGTCTGGTTCATAGTTTATTGTATTTGGTAGTATCAATTTAATGAAAATTATTGCTAATCTTCGAATTCCTCAAAACGAATTTTAAGCTGAACAGAAATCTGCTTTTTTTCTTCGGTATTGAGATGAGATAACGACAGACCCAATAATCGTACCGCTTTATCATAAGGACGGAGCTCCCAAAGTTTTTTTGAAGTTTTAAAGTATTGCTCAGGAGAGCTGAAATATTCTTCTTTTGTGATGCTTCTTGTGAATAGTGAGAAATCTTTATATTTTATTTTTAAGGTCAAAGATCTCCCCATGATATTGTTTTTCGTCAATCTCTGATGAAGTTCTTCGCTCAGACTTTCAAGTTTTTCGTCAATCTGCTGTTCATCAGAAAGGTCTTCAAAAAACGTTCTTTCCACGGCAACGCTCTTCTGAATTCTGTGAGGTTTCACTTCAGAATGATGGATGCCACGTACAACATCATAATAATATTTTCCCGACTTACCGAAAAGTCTCGTTAAATCTTCCAGCGATCTTTTCTTTAAATCTTTGCCTTTGTAAATTGCGAGACTAAACATTTTGTTGGCAGTAACTTTTCCTACACCATAAAATTTTTCGACAGGAAGTTCTTCCAAGAATTTTTCTATTTTTTCGGGATGAATTGTTTTTTGTCCATTGGGTTTATTGATGTCGGATGCGACTTTAGCTAAAAATTTATTAACGGAAATTCCTGCAGAGGCTGTCAAACCTGTTTTTTCAAAAATCTTCTCACGGATTTCTTTGGCAATCTGGTTGGCAGATTCTATTCCTTTTTTGTTTTCGGTGACATCGAGATAGGCTTCATCTAAAGAAAGCGGTTCTACCAAATCAGTATATTCATGAAAAATCTCACGAATCATTCGTGAAATCTCTTTATACCTCGGGAATCTTGGCGGAACAAAGATAAGATGCGGACATTTTTCTTTTGCCGTTTTACTGGTCATCGCAGAACGCACACCATATTTTCTCGCTTCATAACTTGCCGCAGAAACGACACCTCGATGACCGCCACCAACTGCAATGGCTTTTCCGCGAAGTGCAGGATTGTCATGCTGCTCCACAGAAGCATAGAATGCATCCATATCGACATGAATTATTTTGCGTTGGGGAAAAGGAAAATCCATATCACAAAGATATGGATTCATTTATTTCTGTTTAAAGTTTAATATTTAAGCTGTATAGTTTTTTAGGCTAAACCTTAATTTCGACCTTACTTTAAAAGTTTGTCAATCGTAGTCTGAATTTCAGGATCTTCTGGAGAAATGGCGTAGTATTTTGCAATCTCAGATTTTTGATCAATGACCATGTATCTCGGAATCCAGTTGAGGTCAACGTAATTATTAAAATCATTTTTCCAGCCTACAGAAAACCAATAGTTTTCTTTTTCTTTCATATTAAATCTTTCAAGACTGCTGTCGAATTTTTCTTTTGATCTTTCTAATGAAAAGAATACGAAATCGATGTTCGGATTATTTCTTTCCAATTCTTCGGCTTTTGGTAAAGCGATAAGACAATCTCTGCACCAGCCGGCCCAAAAATCGATGACCAAAACTTTTCCTTTGTGCTGATTTAATATTTCCTGAACGGTAATTTTGTTTCCGTTCTCATCTTCTAATTTTTGTTTTAATGCTTCTTTTGAAAATTGAGTTTTTGAAATTTCGGGAGTTTTTTGTGAACATCCAAAAGTAAAAATACTCAACATCAAAAATGTCATGATCTGCTTCATTCTATTTTTTTTACAAATCTAAACATTGAAACGTAATTTTAGTGTGAAATTGTATGATTTAACAGAAATTTGAGAAATCGAGAAATTCTATTTTCAACAAAACAAAATCCGCAACGGTTGCTGCGGATTTTAGAATTTAGTTTTAATGCTTTTTATTCACATAATTCAGAATCATCTGATTAAATTCTTCTTTCTTATCAATAACGACATTAATTGGCCAGTAATAAACCATATCACGCAGATAATCAAAAGTTTTCAGTCGTACATAATCTTTTTCAGTAGTCAGAATTAATTTGTACTCGCCCAGTTTTTTGTATTCTGCAACAATGTTTTTAATATCTGCATCAGAGAAATTGTGGTGGTCTCTGAATTTGAGATGTTTCACTTTCTGAGAAAATTTAGACAAATGATTTAGCAAGGGTTTTGGGTTGGCAATACCTGTGATAAGCAGAATGTCATAATAACTGAGATTATTATCCGGCAGCATTTTCTCTCTTGAATATACGTTTTCATCATATCCAATCGATGAGAAAAATACTTTCTGATTATGAGCCGGTCGTATTCTTGAGATGTAATATTGTTTGGTTTCTTCCGTCAATTCATCTGGACATTTGCTGACCATAATAATATCTGCACGGCTTGCTCCTGCTCTGGATTCTCTTAAATCTCCGGCTGGAAGAAGATGATCTTTAAAATAAGGGTCATTAAAGTCAGTCATCAGAATATTAAATCCGGCTTTGATGGCTCTGTGCTGCATGGCATCATCGAGGATCAGAACATCAAGATCCATATCATCGATTACCTTTTTTGCTCCGGGAACACGATCTTCAGAAACTGCAATTACAAAACGGTTTTTGAAACGTTCAAATAACTGCATCGCCTCGTCACCTACTGTTTTGTAGTTGCTGTCGTAATTGGTAACATCATATCCTTTGGTTAGTCTTCCATAGCCACGGGAAAGCACACCGGTTCTGTAATATTTAGATAAAGATTTAGCCAAATACATCACCATTGGCGATTTTCCGCTTCCGCCCACAGAAAGATTGCCGACATTGATAATCGGAGTCTTGAATTTCGTAGATTTAAATATTCCCAGATCATACATTGTGTTTCGGATGCCCGTCACCATGTGATAACCCAAAGAAAAAGGATAGAGATACCATCTTTTCATACGTCGACAAAAATAAGAATTTTATAGCCTATTTTATAGAATATGTCTATGATTTATCAACATTTATTTTAAAAAATCGGTTCTTAATTATTGTTTAATTAATTTATTTTTGCAATATTGTTTTTAAATCTGATTTTTAAAATAAGCAATTCAAAAAATCGAATAAGTTTGAAGGCAAAATCTACAATATAACATCTATTGCATTGAGGTATTTTATAGAATTTTCATACAACGGTAAAAATTATTTTGGCTATCAGATTCAGCCCAATGACATTTCTGTGCAGGAAGAATTGGAAAAAGCACTTTCCACCATTTTGCGGGAACCTATCAAGACGGTAGGAGCGGGAAGAACCGATACTGGCGTTCATGCAAAAAAGATGTTTGCGCATTTTGAAACCGAGCAAGTTTTAAGCGATCAGATTTTACATAAAGTCAATAGCTTTCTTCCGGCTAATATTTCAATTAAAAAAATTTTTAAAGTTAAAGATGATTTTCATGCACGTTTTGATGCAACTTTCAGAACGTATGAATATTACATTTCATTAGAAAAAAATCCTTTTACTCAGGATTCTGCATGGCAACTTTGGAGAAGAAATATTGATGTCAATAAAATGAACGAAGCCTGTAAAATTCTTTTTGAATATGAAGATTTTACAAGTTTTGCGAAGCTTCACACTGACAACAAAACCAATCTCTGCAAAATGTATAAAGCAGAATGGGAACAAAACGGAAGCGAACTAAAATTCACAGTTTCTGCCAATCGTTTCCTCAGAAATATGGTAAGAGCCATCGTAGGAACAATGATTGAAGTTGGTTCAGGAAAGATACAGCCGGAAGATGTAAGAAAAGTAATAGAAAACAAAAACCGAAATTCTGCAGGAGTTTCTGCGCCAGCTCATGCACTGTATTTGGTGGATGTGGGGTATGGATTTGAAATAGAAAATAATTAAAATGATAGCATTTGTTATAGCAATAGCAGTTTTTAGGTTTTTTCAAAAGCTTGCTATACGTCATCAGAAAGTGCATTGGAAAGTCGGTTTTTTAGGAATGTCAGTTTTTCTGCTAGTTCAATACATTTGTATCTTTAGCTTTGAGTTTTTTACTAATTTTGGATTTGTTAAAACTGATGCTTCATCACTATTATTGTTTAGCTTTTTTGGATGGATAATTTCTACTCTTGTCGTTTTTTCTCTTTATCGTTTTCTATCTAAACACTGGACAATGATGGATAAATCAAAGATAGAATCTGATATTAATGATATTGGTACTAAAGAATAATAAAAAATAAACCTGCCATGACCGAAATAGAAAAACTTGCCTTTGCACTCAATCATTTCGCCGGTCTTTCGGAAGAAGATTTTAAATTATCTGAGGATTTTTGGCATCCAAAAGAATACAAAAAAGGAGAGTTTTACAATCTTTGGGCGACGGTTTGTACCTATTTTGGATTTATTGTTGATGGTGTTTTCCGTTCTTACACGATTGATGAGAAAACTGGGGAAGAAAAGAATGTTTTTCTCTATTCAGCCAACGGATTTGTGGTTTCTTTCAAAAGTTTTATCAATCAGATTCCTTGTGATTATCATACGCAGGCCTTGACCGATGCTACCATTATTTACATTCGTTATACAGATTTAATTTCATTGTATCAGCAGTCGCATCAGTGGGAAAAATTTGGAAGACTTCTGGCGCAGGAAGCTTTTAATGTGACGATGACAAGAATCGAAGGATTTATTTTAAAATCTCCGGAAGAGCGGTATTTAGATTTGATGAAGCAGCATCCTGATATTTTCAACAATGTTCCACTGTATCATATTTCCTCCTATTTAGGAATTCAGGGGCCGTCTTTGAGCAGGATAAGAAAAAGAATTTCAGGTAAGTAATTTATTTCTTCCTGATTTTTTATTTGGGCAGCTTTTTCCGTCTTCCACTCCCGCTTTTTTGCCTCCGCTTTGCTCCGGCAAAAAGAGCTCCGTTCAAGCCGGGCTGCTGCAATTCGATGCTAAAAAAGACGATTAATAAGAATCAAGTGAAAATTTTCACAATTTCAGAATAATGAAGTCTTTGTGGTCTTTGCTAAGTTTACGCCTTTGCGAACGAAAAATATTTTCAATAATTTTTAAAAAAAACTTTGCACACTTTGCGTTAAAAATAATATTCAAATAAAATTTAAACCTACTGTTACGATTTTAACCAAAGTTAAAATTATCCTCAATTTATCTGCGCAACTTTGTCTCATAATTTAAAACAATATTTATTATGAAAACAAAAACGATCGTATTGATTCACGGGTTATTCGTAAACAATACAAGCTGGAAAAATTGGAAAACTTATTTTGAAGCACAAGGTTACACCGTGCACACTCCGTCAAATCCCGGACACGACGGAAATCCAATTGATCTAAAGAAAAACATTCCTTCAGAACTGAAAAATGTTGGCTTTGATGACACGGTACAAAATTTAGTAAAATTCATCGACACCCTTCCTGAAAAACCAATCGTTATCGGTCATTCATTTGGTGGATTGATGGTACAAAAACTGATTGATATGGGAAAAGCAGTTGCTGGTGTAAGCATTGACGGTGCTCCACCAAAAAATGTAATGGCACCTTTTTCTACCGTAAAAGTTGTCTGGCCTGTTGTGAATTTCTTCAAAGGAAACTCTGCATTTTTGGGATCTAAAGAATGGTATCACAAAGCTTTCTTCAATAATTATTCTAAAGAAGAAAGCGACAAATTGTACGAAACTGTTGCGGCTCCCGAAAGCAGAAAATTAGCAAGAGATCCGCTTTTCAAATCTTCAGCAAAATTAGATTTAAACAAACCTCACGAACCGTTATTATTTATCGCAGGCTCCAACGACAATATTTTTCCTGCAGAATTTTCGAGAAAAATTGCCAATGCTTACAAAGATGAGAAAAGTATTGTTGATTTTAAAGAATTTGAGGGTAGAAGCCATTTTATTGCCGGAGAAAAGGGTTGGGAAGAAGTTGCAGAATATGTTTTGAACTGGTTGAGAAAACTGGCTTAATATTTATTTGCTCAATAACAGGAATCAGAAATTTTCTATGACTATTTGATAGAGTTGTAAAGGCTGTAAAATTTTAAAGCCGTATTTTTGCAGAGAATTTTTCAAATTAATTCTTTACGTCAATTCTATAAATGAAAAAACAAGATACCTGGGCAATTGTAAAAAGGCTTTTCTTCATCGGTATGAAGTTTCGTTCCTGGTTTATTTTTACCCTGATTATTTCTATCATATTATCGATCGTTTCTACTTACAGACCTTATCTTACAATGCAGATTGTGGATAATGACATTACGAAACTGAAAGATAAAGCCTTGATGATGAAGCATATTTATGGCTTAGTCGGGTTGGTTTTTGCGGAAACGATTTTAAATTTCTTTTTGGTTTATTTTTCCAATTATATATCGCAGAATGTCATCAGAGATATTCGTGAAAGGCTGTATAATAAACTGATTTATTTCAGAACGGCTTTCTTTGATAAAACCCCGATTGGTCAGCTGGTAACACGTGCCGTTGGTGATGTCGAAACGATTGCTACCGTTTATACAGATGGTTTTTTAATGGTTTTCGGAGATGTTTTAAGAATTATTTTTGTGCTCTTCATGATGTTTCAGGTGGATGTACATCTGAGTTATATTTCTTTGGCAATCTTACCTTTAATGGTCGTGATTACAAGATTTTTCCAGAAAAGACTGAAGAAAGCTTTTGGGGATGAAAGAACCTGGACTTCCAATCAGAACTCTTTTGTACAGGAAAGACTTGCCGGGATGCCGATTATACAGGTTTTTAACAGACAACAGGCTGAATTTAAAAAGTTTGATGATATCAATATTACTTTAAAAAGTGCTTTATTGAAAACTGTTTTCATCTTCTCACTGTTTTTTCCTGTAGTTGAATTAATCTCTTCACTTTTCATTGGTTTTGTGCTTTTTTACGGCGGTTATATTACCATCAGTGCGGGAGTTGTGATTGCGTTTATTCAGTTTATTTCGATGTTGATTCGTCCTTTGCGACAGATTGCAGATCGTTTTAACAACATTCAGCGTGGAATTGTAGGCGCAGAAAGAGTTTTAGGCATTATGGATGAAGATTATGCCATGCCAAACGATGGTAAGGTTTCTAAAGACCATTTCGACGGAAAAATAGAATTCAAAGATGTACGTTTCGCTTATGATGACAAGCAGGAAGTTTTAAAAGGAATTGATTTTAAAGTAAATCCGGGAGAAACTGTAGCCATCGTCGGGGCAACCGGAGCGGGTAAGTCTACAATTATCAGCCTGATTACAAGGTTATACGATATTAATTCAGGTGAAATTTATATTGACGATGTTGAACTGAAAGATTACGAACTGTATAATCTGAGAAGTCACATTGGTGTTGTTTTGCAGGATGTCTTCTTGTTCCACGGAAGTATTTTTGAAAATCTTTCGTTTGGAGATGACAGCGTGACTTTAGAAAAAATAAAAGCCGGCGCAAAGGAAATTGAAGTCGATGATTTTATCGAAAGTCTTCCCGGCGGTTATGAATATGTGGTGAGCGAAAGAGGTTCTTCCATTTCACTTGGACAAAGACAATTGTTGTCATTTTTAAGAGCTTATTTATCTGATCCCAAAATCCTGATTTTAGATGAAGCAACTTCATCAATTGATCATGAAAGCGAAAAACTGATTCAAAGAGCAACTGAAAAAATTACTAAAAACAGAACTTCAATCATTATCGCACACCGACTTTCAACTATCGAAAAAGCTGATAAAATCATCGTGATGGATCATGGGAAAATCGTTGAAGAAGGAAAGCATCTTGAACTTCTCGCTAATAACGGTTATTATTCAACCTTGTACAAAGCGCAGCTGAGACACGAAATTGAAGTTGAGGAAAAGATTTAATTTAAATTATAAGCCGTAAGGAATAAATCCGAGGTCTTTTCGCCATGTATCTCCATATTTTTCAGTAAGAGATTTGGCGATAAGCTGGTTGTTTTCTTTGGCTTTCTGAGATTGAAATTGGCTGATGACGCAGTTCTGATAAATGACTGAAATGCCATATTTTTTTCTGAATTCATCGTGATTTCTTGACATGATCCCAAACTGCATAAAATGAGGAGAATTTTCATCAGGTAAAACCCTTTCGCTCTTTGCTGTACTTGTTTTAATGTTGTCAGATTTATTCTGTGTGTGTTTTTGCGCAAAAATAGAACCTGAAACGGTCAGTAAAATCAAAACTAGAATTTTCATGGCTTAAAATGTATTTGCTTATTTGATTGCAAATTGTTTTAAGAGTTAAATTTAAAAATCACTTTTAATAGATATTTCTTAAAAACATAATAAATTTAGACTCGAAAATTTATTCAATATCATATTCTTTTTCCAGAATCTTTTTAAATTCTTCTTTTGTGACCCCTTGTTTAGAAGAGAAATCCATATCCATTAAATATTCATCAACATAATATTTATCTTCACCATAAATCTGATCGACGATATCCTGAAGATAAAGCTGTTCCACATCAATCTTGTATACTTTATTATCTCTAATATCTAATGAAATTGATTGAAGTTCATTTTGATGAAATAGTATTTTCTCATTAATCTCTAAGCTGTAGTTTTTAGAATGATCTACTATAGGGCTGCTAAACAAGAGTAGAATTGAAGGAATGATCAAAGCAGCCATCAAATTCCATGAAGCATGATAAATGAATCCGTAATAAAAATTGATTCTCACCCGAATATAGCTGAGTACAAATCCGCCAGACAATTGACTCAAAAGTATTAGTGGCGATAGAATATAAAATGTTATGGAGTCATTATAATAATTACTGGCATGTACAAGACCGAATGCAATACTCATTGCGTATACCAGATAAGGAAAATATCGATTCCATTTTTCTCGGCTGATCTTCTTTGCAAAAAATGAATGATACCTTAAAACAGATCTGAACATGATTTCTTCTAAAAAAGGAACTATAAGAACCATCAGTAAAATGATTGCATAGATTGTATTGAAACGATAATCTAAACTCGGAGTTTTTATCGTTATGAATTTATCAATCAGATAATTAATAGGTAAAACAATGATTAAAGTAAATAATAATTCTAAAATTAAAAGTTTAAAAATTAAAGAAAATCTATTTTTAATAGAAAGATGAATCTGTTGATCGTTGGGTTTCTTTAAAAAATTAAAAAAGTCATTAAGAATCGACTTGGTGTTTGCGTTATACATGCTTATTATTTTCCTAATCATTAGTGCTCAGAATTATGGTTTTGTTACAACAGAAAATCCCTTTATTATTAAGTTTGTTAACATTTAGTTCATATTGAATTCACTTTAAATTAATAACTATACAGTTAGGTATAGTTTTTGTTATTTAGAATAAATGTAAAAATTATCGAAAACCCTATGGTTATTTCAAAGTAAATTACTAAATTTATTAAAAATTTAACCATCTGTTGAAATTAATAGGGGTTAGTTTGATAATTGTTGATGATTTTTTAACTTAAACCAAAATATAAAGATGAATAATATCCAAGACGAATTTCAAGTCTTAAAAGAAGAATTAAAGAAATTGAACATTGATGTTGAAAAAGTGGTAAAAGTAGGAAATGGAAGTATGGATTTCCATGAAGTCTTTTACAGATCCCCACGATATGATGATGTGAGAACAGTATATGTGCAGCGTCACACGCTCGATCATCTTATTGAAAAATTTAAAGATGCCTATAAATAAAAAATACCGTTCACAATTTGTGAACGGTATTTTTTATCTTGATGATTGATTAAAATCTGTATCCCAAGGAAAATCCGCTTCTGAAACCGGCCCAAGGACCATCAACTTTGATTCTTGCACCATTTGAATTGGTTTCTACGGTATAATCTACAAAAGGAATATCTAGGTTTTCAATCTCTCTCTTTAGCTCAGCCTGCATTTCCGGAGTAAGAAAAATATCGCTCGTTAAACTAAAATCTCCTTTGCCTGACCCATAATGTGCACCGGCAATCCAAAAGTCTAGCACAAAACTATGCTGTTTGTTTAGAAAAAACTGGGCACCAACCATCAGTCCGCCACTGTTTCCTTTAGCATCTCCCAAACCTTTCAGCGGAATTGGTAGAGTAGTTCCGAAAGCGGTATAGTCATAAGTATAATCAAATGTATTGGTTGAAACTTTTGAGTAGCGGTAGTAGGGAGCGAAGTAAAATCCTTTTCCGTAGCCTTCACCGATGTAGAATCTTGGTTCGATGGTAAAGTTGGTCGCTTTAATTTTTAAATTCTGAAAATCTTTTTCATCTTCTTCACTCAAAAAAGCATTCATGAACGGTACTTTACCTTCTGCGACTGTTCCGAAACCGACATTGATCGCAAACCAACGATTGATTGACCGCTCATAAGAAAGATTAATGTTTCTGAAAGCATATCCGGTGATATTGGTTTTAATGATATTCATTTTATCTTCCGGAACGGTTTTTACCTCTGAACTAGTTATTTCCTGTGCATAGGCTCCCGAAATCATAAGAAGTGGAAGGAGAATGAGTAGTTTTTTCATGGCTTAAGATTTTTGATTTAAGTTAAATAAAATGCGACTTGGTTTTGTGAAATTTAAAAGAACATTAAATTACAATTTAGCTAAATCAAAAACCGTTCTAAAAATTTAGAACGGCTTAATTTATTTTAAAATAATTAATAATAATTACTTTTTGATGAATTTTATGCTTTCGGATTGTGTTTTGTTTCCTGAAACTTCAATGAAGTAAGAAGATGCAGGTAATTCTGAAACCGATACTTTTCCGGCTTTTAAATCTGATGTTTTAATGAGCTTCCCGTCTAAGCTGTAGATGTTTGCTTTAGAATAATTTGACATATCACCTTTAAACTCGATAAAATCCTGAGCAGGGTTTGGATAAATTTTAAATGAATCTTTCTTTATAAAATCTGATACCGCTAAAAATGTTTCGTTTAGAGCCTGAGCGACATTGGTAGTTTGATTAATGCTCGCTATAGGTACGTTAATATTTGCGGTTGTAGTACTTAGCAATGGAAATTTGTGCGTAGCATCGTAATAAGTATATGCAGTGTTTGTAATTGTTCCTATTGGAAAGCCAATACTAAGACTAAATGTTTGAACAGACTTAATTCTTAAAACATTGGTGTACGTTTTTGAACCCACAATTAAAGTGCCAGCTGCGTCACCA
Source organism: Chryseobacterium aahli (assembly GCF_022699665.1). Classification (GTDB taxonomy): domain Bacteria; phylum Bacteroidota; class Bacteroidia; order Flavobacteriales; family Weeksellaceae; genus Chryseobacterium; species Chryseobacterium aahli. The sequence continues at coordinate 223,092 of NZ_JALDNB010000008.1, forward strand.
GTAATAGCAATATTTCCGCTGAAAGTACCGGATATAGATGGTGAGGTGAATATTCCTGCAGCTGTATCATTATCTATATATCCAAATTGTGCAGGATAGGTGATAAATGTTCCGTTGTCGGTTGAGAAATTAAGTGTTGCGTCCGGAGTTACCAATCCTGTGATCTCTAATTTGGAAGCAGTGGCTTTATAATATACGGTGTTGCTACCGTTCACCATTTTGATTGTGCTTCCCGGGAAAGTAGTTATTTCAGTTGGGGTAGGTGTAGAGTAGGTGGTAACGGATGCTGAACCCTGTGTCAAACTTCCGTTTGAGAACGTTGCGTTATTTCCTGTTGCAGAATTATCAACGGTTCCGTTTACATTAAAGTTGTTGACTGTTTCGCCAGAGATTGGATCATTGAATGCTTTGGTTATCGTGGTTTGAGCCGATAATACAGCTGTTGACGCCATTAAAAAGAATAGAGTTGTTTTCATGTTTATTTTTTTCTTATAAAGATAATCAAAAAATAAATCGTTTTTTTTATTTAATAATGAAGGTTTTGGAGTGTTTATTATGTGATGATTTATTTTAAAAACTTTTCCGTTGTTTTTTTATCAAAATAATTGAAATGTTACGTGATTTTCATAAGAGATTCTGTATTGTGTTTAGCAGTATTCATAATGCTTTTTTGCTCAGTAGAGTAATTGCTATTTTTTAGTTTTTATTTTTGGTGGAATGCACATTCATGATGTTCATTAATGTATTCGATGGTTGCTTTACAGATTTTTTCTAATGCATCAATATTAATATCAGACAATTTTTTGACGTAAATACAGGCTTTGCCCATTTTAAATTTCCCAAAATCATCTAATAAATGTATGTTTTCTTCAGTTGGTGAGTAGATGTAGAGTGAAAATTCTGCCTTGCGTGGTGAGAATCCGATGAGCGGCATATCGCCTTCATGTCCGCTTGCATATTTGTAGTGATAACTGCCAAATCCGATAATCGTTGGTCCCCACATTTTCGGTTCAAAGCCAGACCATTCGCTCATCAGTTTAATAAGTTCAAAGCTGTCTGCTATCTTCTGTTCGTTTTCGACGTAAGAATTGATAAAATCTGTGACGCTGGCTTCTGTCTCTGTGGTTTTATTTGTTTTTGCCATTTTACTTTCTTAAGATTTGACTCTCAAATATTAGGTTTGAAGCTTTATTGTTACATTAAGAATCTGCGGGATCCGGAGTTATTATTCTGTTTATTTCAGAATTAATTCTTTCAACAACCCATTCTTTTTCGTCAGAAGATAAATCATTTAAAAGATTGTTGTTATTTTCATTAAAATCGGTTATTACATCTTCTAAAAACTCTGTTTTAATTTCAGAAATTCGAAGTTGATTGCTCATATCCAGTTCACCTATCTTGGAAATCGCACTTTTTAATCTGTTTTGAGTTACGTATTTTCTCAATTCATCTACGATAAAAGATAGATCTTCTGTTTTTGAGGAGATATTAGGAATGAATGACCATTTTTCAGCTTCATGAAATTTTTCTTCTTCGTCAAATTCTGGGTTTTTCAATTTAATGATTGGTCTGGAAAATAAATTATTATCTGTTTGATTGAAAGGCTTTATAACAACCCCTTCAATTAAATTGTCGTTTAATTCCGGAAGGTTAAATTCTTTAGGAACAGTTGAGTTCATTCTAATATTGAAGTTCATGGCTTCATTAAATTTCCCAATCAATAATGGCTGTGCATGGAAAATTCCAAACTGATTAAAATATGCTACTGAACTTTCATAATCCAGATAATATTTAGAATATGAACCACTGGTTTCAATAGCAATGTCAAAAGCACAAAATTCAATATTGGGTGTATAATATACTCCGGTTTGAATGGCGTGTAAATCTTTTACAGAATCGACTTCCGGATGAGGATATTTACCTCCAAACAATTCACCATACACAATATATTTTTCTCCTGTTATTTCATTGCTTAACTGTTCAAAAAGGCGCAAAATATTATCTTCTAATTTGCTTACAACCAATTGAAAACCAAAAAAATCGTCTGTCCAGTTGAGGTATTCTTTTCTCTTAGCAAATTTAAGATTGCCATTTTCATATACGAAACTAAAGTTGGCGCCATGTACTTTTTCTGTAACCACCCATTTCAATTTTTCCATTTGGGAAAAATCATTTTCGTTGAGACCTAATTTTTTTAAGTTGTTGGGCATTTTCTCGTACCCAGAAAATTCACTCATTGTTTAGTTTTTTATATTAATGATGAGGGCTTAATAGTATGTATAATCTTTATAAAGAACACCTGCTATATTTTGTCTATTGATGTCTCTATAAGTATAAATAACTGTTGGATTTCCATATGTGTCAAAACTCTGAATTACCTGTATTTGATAACTTACCGTCATTTTGCCATCTATATTTTCAGTTGTTTTGCTCTTAATTTCATGTATTTTGTTATCTTGATATATAGTTTCAATTTCTTCTACCGATTCTATTTCATCCCCATTTTTGATAATATACTTTATCAATCTGTAATTTTTATCTAATGTAACAGTATATACGTAGGGACTTTTTTCAGAAACAATTGAATAGTTATAATTATCTGACCACACAAACTTATTGTTGATTTCTTCAGTATTTCCGTGTAAACTTGATATTTCTTTGACAGTTATATTTTTTCCCTTGCCTGAATATTCCTTTTTAAATTTCGCCGTGGTGTCAGGTGTTCCAAAATTCCATGACCTATTTATTTCAAGAAGATTACCTTGATTATCGAGAGTCATCGTAGATTTTCCGACGTTGGCAGATTTATCGGTAGGTATTTTGCCATCTTTTACTGTGCAGGTATATTGTGTTACTTCTTTCACTGCACCTTTGAGCCCATACTCTAATTTCTGAGAGTATGTAGTTTCGGGGGGGGTACTGCCTTGCCCATTACAAGAGAAGAAGATTTGAGTGAGTAGAAATAATAATGTATTTTTCATAAGTTGTTTCAAATCATTTAATAGTATAAGTGTCGTTTATTTTTTTTCTTTAATTTTGTGTCAGTATTTTCAGCTTAAGAGAAAAAGTAAAACTTTCAATCAAATCTAAAAAATCATTTTATAAAAAAGATACTCTTTACAGTTTTTATAACGGTACCGCATCAATTCCTTTTGATTTAAGCTCTTCATAAACTTTTGGATCGTTACTGAAAAGTGTCATCTTCGCCATCCCAATAAGGTGTGATATTCATGTAAATGTCATTTCCACCGTCTTGGTATATTTTAGTGATTTGTTCGGCAAATACCTTGTCGATTTCTAAGTTTTTAAAGTATTCAATCGCTTCAGGAATCGGTTGGTAACCTTCTTCTTCAAGATCTATTTCTCTTTTTTCGTAAGAATCTACAAACTCAAAAATGTCAAAATTTGGCTTTATAAGCTCTTTTGTGTACATTAATTCTTCAATGATTGCCAATTTAAAATTGAAGTCTCTAAATTTAATTTTTTCTTCTGAAATTTTGTTAGGTCTATATTTATCGGTGTTGATTATCGTTCTTTTCTTTTTGACTTTTTGCCATATTGAAACTTCTTCAATGTTTTTAAATTCATCTTCCGAAAGCCAGGATGAAAATTTCACATTCTTCATTTCCATGTCTTTAAAGCTTCGGTCGGCTTCAGTAATGGCGAAAAAATCTGTATAATGTTGATTGTTGATTTTCAAATCTCCATTAAACTTGTTTTTGGGTAAGAAATTTTCATGAATATCTGCAGTTTTGATAGCCAGCGTTAATGCGTTGCCTTCATTTTTAGGTACAAAAACTTTGATTCCCAATTCATGCCACATATAAATAGTATTGGTGTCTGTTTCTCCCCATTGTTCATAATAGTCACCAAACTGATTTTTCAAGTCTGAAAAGTTTAAAGGAAATTCAAAATGTTGATTATTAATTTCAATTCCGCCTTCTGTAACATTAATGATGAATGATTGTTGGTTGTTTTCTTCTATCATATAAATGTGTTTGAGTGATTTAATTTTCTATAAGATAATTATTCAATTTTTCTTATTATTCATAAATTCTGCCCATTTCTAATAAATCTCCCAAAGTTTGCCAGCTTACTTCAAATTCCTGATCATTATTATCATCAGGGTCTATATAACACCTCATACCACATTCTAAAATAGAGTTAGGATCAAAATTGTACCATCTGTTTCCTGTGTCAGAATCAATTCCGAAATATTTCTCGGGATCATCCAGCTGCTTACCTTTCATTTTATGTAATTCCGCAATCTGAAATTGCAAAACAGCAATCGTATAATAAATTCCAATGTCGCCTGCAACTTCATTTTTATCTTCTGAAGAGCTTGCTGCCTTATTCGTAAATTTTTTATATATAGTTTTTTCGTCAGGTGCTTTTACAATCTTTAGCCATTCAGCATCAAATTTTTTTGGCTCAGAACTAAATGCGTCCAGAAAAAGTTTTAATAAAGAATCAGCTGTTAAAGTTTGTTCTCTTTCTTGCTCAACCAATTTTAGTAACGCCAAGAGATAAGTTTCCAAATCTCTGTTGTCTGTATTATTTCTGTAATTGATTTTATTATAAAATTCGTTATAAGTCATATTGTTGATAAAATGTATTTGTAATAATATTTACATCATTTTAAGAAGTTAGTCCATAAATTGTTCTAAATAATATTGTAGCGTAGCGTCATTGCCTGTTACCTCGTTTATGAATTCTTTAATGTTTTGTATTAATTCAAATTCATTTGTATTTTCGTTAATATCTATCAGGCTCAATACAATTTGCGGTTCATCATCATTTAAATTGATTTTTATTACTCTTCCATCATTAATAGTTATTCTTGTGGGCACAGATGGCTTTTTGTGACAATCCTTTATTAGACTTACAATTTCTAAAAGCTTTTCTGTTTTCATTATTTTTTCACTCCAAACTCTACCATTTTCATTAAAATATTGTGATGTGGATAAAATAATTAAAAGAGAATAAAAACTTTCGTTTTTCTTGATTTCAATATCAAGTTGTCCTGCAAGAGTATGTATTTCAATCTTAATCATTTATTTATATAAATCTCAATTTTTTCGGATAATCTTTTGGCTAAATAGTCATTCCCTTCTTTTAAATAGTCATGAATGATTTTTGCTTCTTCAAGATATTTTTCTTTCTTCGATTGGTTCCAATAATAGGGTGGTACATATAAATTACAGATTCTGTCTGCCATTTTAACCGCCCAAACTTCTTTTGGCTGTGCTTTTATTCGTTCTAAGCTATCAATCATTTGATGCTTCTTTTCAAGATTTGTGTTTTTTGTCAATGCAAGAACGCCTTCTTTCACTTCTTTACCATATTCTTTTTCAAGATCATCTATACTGAAGCTGGTATCTTCTATGGTGTCGTGTAAAAATGCACATTTTATGGCAAGATCGAAGTTAAAATCAGAAGTGTTTTTAGAAGCATTCATGATTTCAAATACAACGCTGCCGATATGATTGATGTATTCAATTTTTTGATCTTTACTTTGTCCTCCGTAGGTTTGTCCGTTATGTAGAATGCTTACTTTTTGCCAAATATTCTGCAAATCGTCGATTGTATAAGTGTTATTCATTTGGTTTAATTTTAATAATAATACGCAATTAAAAATGGCTTTGCGTTATGTCTTGTTTACTTTGTTAACTGTTTTTTACGGGTATATTATTTTAGCTGTTTTAAAGATTTTTATCATTTCTTCCTTTTTCTCATCTGTAAATGCATCATTCCTGACAGACATAAAACATGAATGAAAAAAATTCTCACCTTGAGTAAGATACCAGACTTGTGATACTTTACAATTGTATTCTTCATTAATACCATTTTGGATTAAATACATGATCCATGGCTCTTTTGCTTGTAAATCTTTTGCAATAAAGCTAAGTTCAGCATCTTTTGATTTGCCTTTTGCTGTTTTATATGAATCATCCATGGCCTTTATTAAGTCAACATTTTTCACATCTATATTTGAAGTTAAACTTAAATATTCAGAAGGCTTTTTTATGGTATCAAAAGTATTAGCTATTAAAGTTATATGTTGATTGTTTTTGTAAGAGATATCAGTTATTTTCCATTTTTTTGTGTCGGGTACTTTCACAAAAATACGTTCCTCTTTCTTTTCTTTATATCCGCATAATTGTAAATACTTCTCATCTACTGATTTACCCAATTCGCGTGCTTCAATAAAATCTTTACAGGCTTTTTCTTTATTATTAATTTTAAGATAGCTTTTTGCTCTTAATAATAATGCTTCCACATAGAATTCTATAGGGGCTGGTTTTAACGAAATTAATTTGTTCAAATCTTCTGAAGCTTCTTTGTATTTATCATCATCATACAATAAAGAAGCGCGGAGGTAATAAGCTTCAGAGAATGTAGGGTCAATTTCAATTGCTCTACTATATTCTTTTATTGCTCCTTCAAAATCGCTTTGTTCCTGTTTTGATTTTCCACTTTCAAAATATTCTGTGGCTGTTTGTCCAAAAGTTAAAAAATAGCTTAATAATGTGATCAGTAAAAATTTATACTTCATTCTTTTTTTATTGCTAATGGTTTGATCTTTTTATTCGGTAGGAAATCGAAGTACAAAAACCTATATTATTAAATTTTTTTAATCTATCATTAATTTTATACGAGTAATTCCATCATCTCCAACATACTCCGAATTATAAACCCTTTTTCCGATAATTGATTGAATAGCATCCTCAACATCTGATAATTCTCCAGCCAATTCAAGATTTACATTTTTTGAGATATTAAAAGCATCTTCATCAATAAAGTCGGAAACGTGTAAATAAAATTTGTCCAATATATCTTCGAGAGGATATTGAGAATCTTCGTTTTCTTCTAGTTCAAAACTTATTGCAAAAACATAAATGTCTTCTTCTGTATTTTTATAAATACTGTCTTCAATAAGTTCATATTTAGAGCTATTGTACTTGTCCAAAGCGATTAGTTGAATGTTTTTCATATACATTTGTTTATAAGCTTATATTTTTTAATGGCTTTTGAAAATGTCTTCAGGCTTAATATTTTCATTAGCAAAAAAGTCTACGATTTCAGTGTAATTTTTGGTTTCTGATTTTTCAAATTCTTTTAAAAATTTGTGCAATGTTTCCGTTCTATCATTAGGGAATTTCAGCTCCGAGCTTCTATGTTCCACTGAGAAAAATGTTGCCAGTAAAAATTCCATGTAAATAACAAAGTCACAATAAGTAAGATCATTATAAGATGCACTATGATCTTCGCCCAAAATGACTGTAGGATTGGGATCATCTTTTGACAAAACTACGGCTGCATCGTTATAATAATTGAAAAAGTCTAAAAAATACATTTTTGAACCTTCCTCTTTGCTTAATTCTTCATTATATCCAGTATAATCGAAATCGGATTTGATAGAATATTTATAAGGATCAATGAATGCCTGAAGAGGAATCAGAGCACAGAAACCTTCAAAATTGGCTCTTTCGTCTTCTCCAGGAGTGGCTGAAAAGAAGGATTCAATATTTTCATTTTTTTTGTCGATATTTTCCAGATCGGAGGAGTGTAGATTGGAATGCCAAACAATATTTAAACCGTTACTTATTTTGTAAAATGCTCTTATATAATTATTAAACTTAAATTTTTTATCAAAATCATATTCTATTTCATCTATAGCTTCATGATTTTCTTCAAATTCATAATCATCAATAATAGTTTGTACTACATCGTTTAACATTGAAGTGATTTCTTCTTCAATCTGATCTATTTCGTTATCATTTAAACCTTTGTATTGAACACTTATGACTTTATCAACTGAAGGATGTGTATTAAGAATTTTAAGTTTTTCTTCTAATCTTAAAAAATAACTATTTGCCCATTCTGTTTCGTTCATTTTATATTTTGTTTAATTATAGAATTTTCGGTTTATTAGATTTTTTGTTTTTATAGGATTTTATCCAAGTATTTTTTTCTCATCAAATCTATAAGAGGAACAAATAAATTGATGTCTTCTGTTGTTGCTTTCCAAGTATAATCAACGTTTTTATTTGATAAATTGACTCCGAATTTCCACGTGGAACCGTCTAGAATAATTGCTTTTTCATCTTGTATGCATTCGGGTAATTTTATCTGCTCTAACTTCGAAAACTGCTCTTTCAAAATTGCAGTGTCTGCTTCTGAAAGAGTTTTTTTGTCAATTATAATTCTCAGTCTGTCCAGATTGTAGATTCCGTTTGTTCATTGTGTGAAGTTGTATACTGTATCCCATTGTCTAAATCTTGAATAGATAATTCCATCAGAGCTTTCAACTAAAATTATTTTATAAGGAAATCCTTTAATTGTTGGTGTTTCAGAGAAATAAGCAATGGTTTTTTCTCCATCCTTTAAATTAAAATTCTCTATTTCAATCTCAGCTGCATTCATCAGAGCTTGTATATCATTTGAAAATCTTTCCATTGATTTGATTTTAAATTTTCATGTAATGAGAATTTTTTCCTTAGATAGTTCCATCAATAATTTTTCCGAAGAACATTTCTCTGGCATTATCACCTTCCATGTTTTTATTTTTAATTGTCCAGGCAATTTCAAACAGACCAATTAAGTTCGACATGGCAAGAGATCGGGTAGGGTCACCAGGAAAACAGAAAAAATGAACTTGTTCAGAAACGACATAGCCTTTACCATTATTTGTTAAGGTTACCCAAACAATAGATTTAGCATCTGCTCCTGAATTTCCCAAATCTGTCTCCCATTTCCAGCTTTCATTATCTGTTGCTCCGACTAGAATGACATTATTGTCTACGTCAATCCAATTCACGACAAGATGTGTAAGTTGTTCTTCCATTTCTTTCTGATTAAATTACAGCTGGTTTACTGAGATTTCCAATTAAATTTAGTCATTTTATTCGTTAGTTTTTGGTCGATAATTTCAATGATTAATCCTCCGTTTTCCTTTGTCAGAATAATCATACAGCCTTTTTCTAATATTCCACTTTCGTTAAATTCAAGTTCTTTTATTTTGATGGATTGAGTGATGCCGTTAAAATCTGTTTCTTCTTTATAAGGTTCTCCTGTATGTCCGTAAAAATGATAATGAAAAATCACATTGTCCAGCACCTCTCTAATTTCAGCCATACCATAACCTCTTTGGCTGCTGTCGTCTTTGTCATGGGTGATTAAGACATCAAAAGTATTTTTTGTTTTCAACAGCTTTTTAATTTTCCTCCTTTCGTAATCCTGGATAAAGCGTTTTTCGGATCTGCCTTTTCGGTCTCCGATTCTGCCGATTCCTACAAAATTTAAAACTTCATCATCTGTTTCTAATTTTTGTTCCAAACCTGATTTGCAGACAAAAACTCTTTCATAAATATCAATAGGGAAGATGCTTTTCTCTGGGTTTTCTTTTTCTAGGCCGTCCAAAAAATCATGGTCTTCATGGTTCCCGCGGACACAGATCATATTGATATTAAGCCCATCTAAAAATGACTTTATTTCTTGATTCATTGTTATAAAATCGTCATGAAATCCCAACTCATCTCTGTCGTATTGTGCATGTTTTATCGTTGCTTTGTCAAGGTTTTCGATGTTTGGATAAGCCCCCATATCTCCACATTGCAAGATGAAATCAATTTTGCGGCCTGTCTCTTTCTGATATAAATCAACTAATTTAAATGGTAACAGAATTTTACCGTGAATGTCAGAAAAAAGTGCGATTTTCATATTGTGTTCATTTATTTAAAAATTGGTGCTGTTTTATATTCGGTGGGTTTCGGAAAAAAAACCAAATTATAACTAAAATTAAATGAACTAAAACTATTTCCTTATTCTAATTCAATTTTAAATTCGTCCTTCAAAAATTCTCTGAAATCTGTCCATTCGCCTTCCGGTTCATGCCATTCGCACCAAGGATGTGCATCATTGTAATCGAATATTTTACCAAAATCCGGAGAAGATCTGTCGCAATTGATGTGGAAGTCATGATGAGAACCCCAATCTCCGATTGTTAAATATATTTTATCCTTTTTAGTAAGTGTATTTGAATTTTTCCGTTCTAAAAATTCATCTCCATACAAATCTATTCCCCATTCAGTATTTGGTATAGAACCCAACTTATATAGATCTTTAACAGATATTTTTCCAATAGAATCAAGATAAATTTTTGGTATTTCAAGGTTTTTGTCAAGGTATTTCTGATCAAAATGTTTTGAATAAATTTCTTTTAAATGTTTGGTTAATTCTTTGTTTTCTGAGTTCATCTTAAATTTTCGGTTAGTAGATTTTTTGTTAAAAACAAGTTGACAAACAAATATAAACGAAAACAATTAAATTAAAAAACAGATTTCAGTAGCCATATAATTCTTTAGAAACAAAAATCCCGAACTTGAAGTCCGGGATTCATTACTTACTGCTTTATACTTTTTATAAAAGTTTGCATAATGGTATCTAAATCTTGTACTGTTGCTTTATTCCATCTGACTTTGTTACAAACCATCAATATTAGATCAGGATTGGTAGGGTGATTTAGGATATAGATTTTAAACTGGCCTACATCTTTGTCTAATTTTCCTTCTCGGCTATCATAATTATACAAACCAGACTGAAATGAATAGCCTTTCATTTTACCAAATTCTACTTCTTGATACAAACCCATTAAATCAACAGATTTTACAGATTTATCTATATAATAGGCCACATTTTGTATGCCTTGACTAGTGAAAAAATCACAGATATTATCCCAAGGTAATTCATATTTTCTAAAATCATATTCATGATTTTTTTTAACTTTTCCTCCATTTGAATCATAGGTAGCTTTATGAATAAAATCTTTAGCCACTTCATCAACTGTTAAACCTGGATGTGAACTTTTCTCAAAAGTATAAACAAGATAAGTAACTTGATTAAGATTCATTGCATAACCCACTTCGGTGCGGCTATCAGCTGTACTACCTGTTTGGTCTGTATCAATATCTTGTTTTATATTGGTTTTATCTATAGTGGCATCAAGGTAAGGAAGGTATAAGTTTTTTGTGTCCCAGATAGGTACGTTAAAAAAAATGGGTTCTAATAACTGAACTTTTTGTCCATATTGTTTATAGCCCGTTTCTTCCTTAACCCAAAGTCCTATTTCTACTCTTATACTTTTTTGTTTTTCTACTCCATTTGCTCCATTTACAATCCATTCAAGATTATTTCCTTTGGTTATAAAATCATTTCCTTCAAAAACAGTGAATTTCTTTGTCGCAGGTGTGCTTTTAAGAAAATCTTCCATAGCAGTATAGCCGTCTTTTTGAAGACCCCAATGATTGATATAGGTTTTGGTATTGTCTGCAAACTCTACATACAAGTGTGAATAACCAGAATAAGGAATTACATTTTTTGGTTTTTTGAAGCTAACCTGTAACGTTTCTAAGTCATCTTTAGAAATAGTGGCGCCGGATTTTACTTCTTTACCATTGATAAATGCCGAAAGCTGTGCCTTACCAAAACTGAAGAAAAGTAATGATAAGAATAAAAATAAACGAGTAATTTTCATGGTTATAAATTAAAAATTCAATTGTTATTGTTTTGTTTAAAATTTTCCAAATATAGAATATACTTTTTGAATAGACAAACTAAAATAGGTGGTAATTCTACTATTAATGAAATAGTCGTGATGTGTTTTCCAATTAGATTAGCGTTAAATTGTGGGCAAATGACAAGTGAAAATTGCTCTCAAGTAAACGGTTTTATATTTTTGAATCACGAATTGCAAACCTGAGACATCGGGATTTTGCAAAGCGGATTGCTGAAAAATATAATAACCGCTAAGAAAATATGAACGGTTTTTGTTTTAATGAAGCCACACGAAGGATTCGTGCGACAACGGGGTAAATGCTGTGAAGAAATATAAACTTCAGAATTTGAAATTAAATTTATCGCAGAATCTTTTTATAACTTTAGTAGTTATGCTATTAGTACAAATATTAAACGTTCTGTTTTATATTTCCAATACTTTCGTTTCGGTATTTTCATATTTTGTTTTTAAGTTTTTAATTTTCAGTTCAAATTCGTTATGCATATCCTCAATTTCTCCGGGATAAAAATGAAGCCAGCGATTATGATTTCTATACGCTTCTTTTCCTTCAGCAAGTTGTTGGTTTCGTTTGGCTTCGTTGGGTATTAAAATTTTGTCGATGGTTAATTTATATGGTTTTAACATTTCAGAGATTATATCAAAGTCCGTAATACTTAATCCGGCATTGTAAATTAAAATATTATCTTCTGAATTAATAATCTCTTCAGAGATGTATTCAAGTATCTTCAGGTTAGAATCTTTTAATGGATTATAATTGTTTTTTTGAAGCACTTCAGAACAATCCACAATTTTAAAATTTACAAATTCAGAAATGTTTACATCAAGTTCAGAAAGTTGTAAAGTTAAAATGACGTTTATTTTCTTTTTTGATTTTGAGAAATATTTTTTTATAAAATTCATGGTCTTGTTTTTTGTGTCTTATTAAACCTAAATCCAATGCGCAAAATTACACATTGAGCTAATTTATAGGTGTAATATGTGCCCAAGATTTTTAATTCAAAAATATTTTTTAATTAATTGATTTGTCATTTTTAATAGAAAGATAAATATTGGCCGTCTTTATTGCAGATCCGCAAGATCGATTTAGAATTGATGTAAAAATCTGTAAACCATTTATTTAATTTTTTCATCTTTGGGTAAATGCAATATAATGATGAGCCCAAATCTTACTTTCATTACAACATATGAGAGAATTTAAATGACGAATTAAATGAGGAGTGAGGCTTTTAATTGATGATTTCTGCATCTGGATTTCCTCGAACCTTTGCAATTCTTTCCTTCCAGTTTTGGAGTTCTTCGTCTGTTAATTTAATCCATTCTGTAACTTCTCCAACGATTTTTACGGGCTCTGTACTGCGATAAGATCGGGTGGGATTTCCTGGGAATTTTTTATCCGTTACGTTTGGATCATTTTCAAAAGCGCCTGTCGGTTCTACGATATAGATGCGGTCATCACCATCTCCTTTTGCTAATGCAGCAGCCAACCCAGCGCCGTCTTGTAAAGCTGTAAAATAAATGTGATTCATGATGATTTCATGATAATAATTTGATTTGAAACCGGCAGTGAGCAAGTCTCCGATTTTCAGATTGGCTTTTGTTCCGTGGTAGAATGGGCCGTTATCCAGAATCTGCTCGTCTTTTTTGTTTTCCATTGTGGGAGTGTTTTTAAGGATGGAAGAACTTGTAAACTTAGGAATTTGTTTTTGAATGGGAAAACCGATTTGGGAATTGAGCAGTTTTGATTTGTTTTTGAGCGCAGAGCCTTTGTCAGCAATATAACTTTGCAATGCTCCGAGATGATTTTCTTTAATTTTTTTTCTGCTTTGTACAATTCTACATAAACCAGATATTTGCTTTCTGAATAATCTCGTGGAGTTCCTATGTCTTTGATGTACTTTTCTAAATCTTTATTAGGCATTTAATTAGTTTTTAAGTTTAAATTAATTTTTAATTCTCACAGTTTTTAAATTAACCTGATTATATAATTTTTTTTAAATCGCAAGGAACGACAAAGTTTCTACAATAAATGCTTTTTTAAGATAGACAATGGCATTCCATTTAACAACGAAATATAAAGACTTTAATTATCAATAGCTTGAAGTTGAAGTCGTTTACAAAATGGACAACATGTTTATTTTTTTTCAAATTTATTATTAATGGCAATTAATGTAGATCCGCTTACCAGAAATACAATAAGCATGAGTGAAATATTGATCATGACCTGACCAAAACCTAATTTATCGACATTCAAAAATGGATAAGGGTACCAGCCAACCGCAGAGCCACGAATGAGAGAGTAGATCAGATAAATTAATGGAAATATGAGCCAGTAAAATCCGTTCTTCCAGTTTAATTTACTTTTTGTGACCAAAAACATCCAGTATAAAATATACAAAATAGGAATGGCAACATGAAGCATATTATCTAAGAACAATTGCCATCCGGTAGGTTTCCAAATGCCTCGCAAAACCGTGTTATACACTGCGAACACAATGAAGATATACAGTGCAATTGCGGTTTTCACTGATAGTTCTGAAAAGAATTTTCCCAATTTGGTTTTTGGCAATAAAGCAGAAAAAGAAAGGCTGACTGCAATTAAAGAATTGCATAAGATGGTAAAATAGCTGATTACATTTGTAAAGGTATCCGACGAAATATAAAATTGTAGGATGACGCAAAACCAAGCCATTAAAGCCAATAGAGAAGCGGAAATTGTCTGGATTTTTGTATTGTTCATATTCTGGTGATTATTAAATGGTGCATTTCAAATTTAATAATTATTAAATGTTTCTTTTGATTTTTAAGTGAATTATTTTGAGAATAAATTTCTGTGAATACAAAAAAAAACCGCACAATTTTATCGTGCGGGAGTAGGGTATCTAGCTAATAGTATATCAGTCAAGTATTTTACTCAGCAACCGCCTTTACGAGGAATACGTTTAAAAATTACTTTACGATCTCGTTCCAGATATTCGCAAGATATGATGGGATAAGAATACTTCGGCGCATGCGCTACATAACGGCTTTTTAAAATTATTTTGTCTTTCACTTTCAGGCTGCGCAATTGCTCAAGTTGAGATTTTTCTGCATCAAATGTTACAATGTAATCTTCATCATTAATCCTGACCATCACTCCGAAACCTAGTCTAGAGCCCGGCGGAAGAGAAAGAGAGGTGACAACTCCCTCCATATTGGTATAATTTGTAATGTGCTTCCATATTTTAGCTTCGGCGGCATACACTTTTTTACCTCGGGGAGATGTTTCCCATTCTTTGAACTTTTTACCGGAAGGGGTAGCTTCCCATTTTTTCATTTCGGCATTCTTTTCAGCAGGAGACAGTTGCTTTTGAATCGGCTTTTTACTGGTTTCATTCTTAATTTCACGATTGGCGAATACGAGTCCGCTCACTACAAGCAATGGTAGCATGAGCGCAAAAATTACTTTTTTCATAAGTTTTTAATTTTAAATTAAATATTCTTTTGATAAGTCAGATCTGATAAGACCTACTTTTGTTTATAATAGTTTATCAAAGTTGACTCAACGAAAATACTTTGATATTTTTCGGATCTAAGGATTTGAATTGTAAATAAAATTGTAAACTTTGTAAATAATAACTTGACACTATGCATCTTAGTCAAAATCTCTTCTCAGGAAAGCGCAAATACCTTTTTACAATCATTTTGCTCTCACTGATTTTTGTAGTCTGTGCCGCTTTCAGCACGGAGGATAAGAACGACTTTGATTTTGCCAAAAGAGAAGTGCTACTCCGCAGAATTGGACATGAATTGCTTTTACAGTCAGGCGATCGTACATCAAGAGTGCTTCCGGTAAAAAAGATCGGAGAAAATGAATACCAGATCAGCTTTGAGAACGAACTTACTTTTCAGCCAGATTCTTTGGTGAATCTTACGAAACGGGTGTTGGCGAAAGATCCGCTTGCGAGTGATTATATTGTTAACGTTTTGAACTGTCATAACTCCAGCGTGGCTTATGGATATTCGGTTTCAAAGAGTAAAAAAGATGATATTGTAGCCTGTATAGGAAGAAAACAACCCAAAGCTTGCTACATGATCAACATCAAATTCAAACCAACAGGAATCAACACAACAAAGAGCGTTTACCTTTTTGGCGGTCTGTCATTTTTAGCATTGATCGGTTTTGTTTTTCTAAGATCTAAATCTGTAAAGTCAAGACAAGTTGTACCTGAAACTCAGCAAACTGATCTGTTCACTTTGGGCTCAGTGTTATTTGATTCTAAAAATAGAAAGCTCATCATTGATGATAAGACAGTAGACCTTACCGCAACGGAAAGTCGTGTATTGCTTATTTTCGCATCTTCTCCTAACGAAATTATTGAAAGAAGCCGACTGCAGAAAGAAATCTGGGAAGATGACGGTGTCATTGTAGGACGAAGTCTGGATATGTTTATCTCAAAACTCAGAAAAAAACTGGAAATCGATCCGAATATTAAAATTGTGGTGATTCGTGGAAAAGGGTATAGGCTGGAAATTGGCGGTTAAGAAAAACATTTGGCTTTAATTGTTTTCAGATCTCAATATCAATAATATTCTGGATATTCACCAAGTTTGAAAAGGCTGTAAAGTGGTGAAATATAATGAATTGTACTTGATTGCCTCTTCGGAGTGGTTGATTGTCTCTTCGGAATGGTTGATTGCGTCTTCGGAGTACTTGATTGCCTCTTCGAACTGGTTGATCGGCTCTTCGAAGTGGTTGATTGCCTCTTCTGAATGGTTGATTGTCTCAACGTAATGCCTGATTGTCTTTGCGAAGAAGTTGACACCTTCAACGAATTAGTTGAAACTTATGTTGAAATGATTGAGGGTCTTATCGAAAAGGTTTTTCGTGGTTTCTTGCTTTTATGACATTTAGGAAAAGACTTTTGTAGCTATAAAGTCACAGATTAAAAATCTGCAACATCGAGGTTTATTTAGCAGAAAGCACTTCTTCGCTAATATCTGCAACCTGAATGCTCTTAATAGCTGATTTGGTGGAAGATGCTGTACTTCCACCCATGATGTATAATTTATTGTTATATATTTCCGCAGCAGCATGTCGTCTTGGAATCATATTGGATGATAAACGATGTAACTTATTGGTTTCTGTATCAAAATAGGCCAGAAAATTTTGATTATTATAACCGCCTGCAATAAAAATCTTATGACCGGATACCGCCAATGAGTGACCCGATATCGCAGCAGGCATCGTATATTGATCAGTCCAAAGATTTTTTTTGAGATCATACACATTGACCAAGCGGGATGAGGTACCATTAAAACCACCAATGACATAAAGCTTATCATTCACAATTTTGCCCCTGGCTTCTCTGGCGTTAGGCATATCTGGTAACGGATGCCATGTATCTGAATCAATATCATAGTATTGGAATCTATCAGAAAATACAGTAGTTGCAGCATTGTTGAGCCCACTTCCGCCGAACGTGTATATTTTTCCGTTATGGATGGCAGAACCGGCATTTCCTGTGTAGGCACGGTTAACAGCTCCCTTCGTTTTTTTATGCGTTTCAAGGTCTATAATTTCAAGATTGCTGTTTCCCCAACCGTTAAAAATATAAATTTTATTATCGTAAGTCTCCGAATTGGCAAATCTTTTAGGAACCAGACTGGAGTTGATGATACTCCAGCGGTTATCTTTAATATTGTATTTCTCAATAAAATTTGCATAACCATCCGCATCTTTGTAACCATTGCTCACATAGATATTGTCACCTGCAATGGCACTGCTTATCGCTCCTCTGCGAATAGACATATCCGAAAGATGTTTAAAATGTAAGGTTTGTGCATTGGCTAAACATAAACCGAAAAGTAAAAGGAGTAATAATTTTGTTTTCAAGGGCATTGAGGTTTGGTTTAATTGATTTTCTGTGCAAAAAATTATGTTTTTAAATATAGGGAAAAGTCACGGATTGGAAATCCAGAAAGTCAAGTGGACAACCGTCATCTTTTTTTTCTTTTTAAACTCAAAATCGACTCTTTAATAGTCGGTAATCACTGTAAAAGAGTCGGTTTTTATTCTTAAAGACTCACCATCCCATCTTTTACATTCGGCATCCAGTATTTTATAATCAAAAAAACCAGTCTTTCATACTCGTTGAAGAGTCTTTTAATACATTGTCGAGTCTTTGAGTCTCAAAAACGAGCCTTCAATACTCGATGATGAGTGTTGAAGGCTGTTTTTATTATTTTAATAGTGAAATTAAATAATCGAACAATTAAAATGAATTTGCAATGAGGGGTTTATGTTTGTGGGTGTAGTATTTTAATTCGGATTGAACTGAATATTGAAATTCTTTAAATAATCCTCTATTGGTTCCATTCCCATTACTTTTCTTCTTTCGTTCACAGTTTCAGGATTTTCTAATTTATACAATTTACCATTTTCTATTTGTGAACCATATATTTGAGGTTTTCCTTCGTCCATTAAAATCCTATCTTTCATCAATGCGTATTGTCCTTTAGATAAGTCTCCATTTTCAACCGCTTTCTCTATTTGTGGAAAATACTTTTTTCTTATTTCTTTAGTACTATGTTGCAGACCCAACCAGATTGCATCCATTTGTTTTTGACCCACCTCCTTTAATGTTGGCATACCACACTTTTCAATAATGCTAATCACTAATTCCTGATTCCTATGATCTTCTTTAGCGTATTTGATGAGTTCATTTGATTTTCTAATCCTTTGGTCACTTTCAAAAACTTCGCTGAGGATTTGTCGTTTTTTGCTACAATCGACTTCAATAATATCTACTGAACCTACATAGACAAATTTATCTCTATTCATATAAAGGAATATTGATATGATTAAAACAAGAGCGGTTAATATGCTGAATAATATTTTTTTTATTTTCATTTCTATTTTTGGTTTATATTACACATAACTTGTATATATGCGAAACAAACTTTCGCATATACACTCAAAATTAGGTAGATTGGCGAAGGTTTGTTTCGCTTTATTTATTTCAAAGATATTAAATTAAATCATCAAAAATATTTTTTGCTTTACAATCTAATTTCAAAAAAAACCGCTCAGAAAAATCTGAACGGTTTAATTTTATATTGCCTCGTTCGCTGACCGTTACATCATTCCCGGCATTCCACCTCCCATTGGCATAGCAGGTTCTGCGCTCTTAATTTCAGTGATCACACACTCAGTGGTTAACAGCATTCCAGAAACTGAAGCTGCATTTTCAAGGGCAACTCTTGTCACTTTCGTAGGGTCGATGATACCTGCTTCAAGCATGTTTACATACTCGTCAGTTTTAGCATTGTATCCGAAGTCTCCGCTGCCTTCAGCAACTTTAGCTACGATTACAGAACCTTCACCTCCTGCGTTAGCAACGATTTGTCTCAATGGTTCTTCGATCGCTCTTTTTACGATTTTGATACCAGTAGTTTCGTCAGCATTGATTCCTTCAAGATTTGCCAAAGCAGAGATTGCTCTTACAAAAGCAACACCACCACCTGCAACGATACCTTCTTCAACAGCTGCTCTCGTAGCATTCAATGCATCGTCAACTCTGTCTTTTTTCTCTTTCATTTCAACTTCAGAAGCTGCACCTACGTACAATACAGCAACACCACCAGCTAATTTAGCCAATCTTTCCTGTAGTTTTTCTCTGTCGTAGTCAGAAGTCGTAGTTTCCATCTGAGCTTTGATCTGGTTTACTCTTCCTTTGATCTTGCTTTCTTCACCACCACCGTTTACGATTGTTGTGTTGTCTTTGTCGATCGATACTTTTTCAGCAGTTCCCAACATATCAAGAGATACGTTTTCCATTGTGAAACCTTGCTCTTCAGAAATTACCTGACCACCAGTTAAGATAGCGATATCTTCCAACATTGCTTTTCTTCTGTCACCAAATCCCGGAGCTTTTACAGCAGCAATTTTAAGAGAACCTCTTAATTTGTTTACTACCAAAGTTGCCAAAGCTTCACCTTCCACTTCTTCAGAGATAATCAATAAAGATTTTCCGCTTTGTGCGATTGGCTCAAGAACAGGAAGTAATTCTTTCATTGAAGAGATTTTTTTCTCTACTAAAAGAATGTAAGGGTTTTCCAATTCAACCGTCATTTTCTCAGGATTCGTCACAAAATATGGAGACTGGTAACCTCTGTCAAACTGCATACCTTCTACAACGTCTACTGTTGTATCAATACCTTTTGCTTCTTCTACAGTGATTACACCTTCTTTACCTACTTTTCCGAAAGCTTCAGCGATCAAAGATCCGATTGTTTCGTCATTGTTTGCAGAAACCGAAGCAACCTGCTTCACCATTTCTGTAGAATCACCAACTTGCTTAGACTGCTCTTTTAGGTTAGCAACAACAGCAGTTACTGCTTTGTCGATTCCTCTTTTCAAGTCCATTGGGTTTGCACCAGCAGCTACATTTTTAAGACCTTCTCTTACGATAGCCTGTGCCAAAACAGTAGCGGTAGTTGTACCATCTCCTGCAATATCATTGGTTTTGGAAGCAACTTCTTTTACCATTTGCGCTCCCATGTTTTCTACTCTGTCTTCTAGTTCGATTTCTTTTGCTACAGAAACACCATCTTTAGTTACGTGAGGTGCACCGAAAGATTTTTCGATTACTACGTTTCTACCTTTTGGTCCTAAAGTTACTTTTACTGCATTAGCCAATGCATCAACCCCTCTTTTTAGAGCGTCTCTTGACTCGATATCGAATTTTATTTCTTTTGCCATTTTGATTTGATATTAGATGTTAGATGTCAGAAGTTAGACATGTAACACTTGTTTTTAATTTGAATTTAATTTGAATAGTCTGAAATCTGATGTCTTGTATCTGGAATCTTATCCAATTACACCAAGTAAATCTCCCTCTTTTACGATTAAGAAATCTTTTCCGTCTAATTTTAATTCAGAACCTGAATATTTTCCATAAAGAACTTTATCTCCTACTTTTACAGTGGTAGGCTCGTCTACTTTACCAGGACCTACTGCTACTACTGTACCTTCTTGTGGTTTTTCTTTCGCTGTGTCTGGGATGATAATACCTGAAGCTGTTTTAGTTTCTGCAGCGATAGGCTCTATAAGCACTCTGTCTGCTAAGGGTTTAAAGTTTACTGACATAATATTTTTATTTTTAAATTATTTCTGTCTCGTAAATCTCCAAATCTGTGCCACGCGACTATAAGTAGAGTTTTGGCAGATTTTTTTTAAAGATGTGAAATTTTGGCAGAAAAAAAGTTCACTTGCTGTAAGTGAACTCAGAATTTATTTGCACGAGCTGTCGTAGTCTTTCAGTAATTTTTTATACATATTGGTGTATAATTCAGTTTTGTATCTCATGTTTATTTTAGCAGCTGCCGCTCCCTTTTTCCCTTTCATCTCTTCCTTTCTTTCTGCGTCGGTAGCCTTTTTATTTTCTTTGTAGGTTTTGTTTGAGAAATATTCATTTTTTCTTGCTTCATCTACCTTTGCTAAAAACTCGGGGCAGTCGGCGCCCACAATTTCGTATGCTTTATAAAATTTCTTGTACAGAGATTTCATATTAAATAAATCCAGAGGCGTAAGCTTGTTGTAGTCTACCGGTGCAACGGCAAATGTGTCACCCGGTTTACTGAGATAGATCATGACATGTTGCAGTTGGCAGTCATCATTATTTCCATTGGATCCTGACGCAAAATTATCTCCAAAATCAGCTTTACAAAACATGCTTCGGTAACCGTAAAGGTTAATTTCTCCTTTTTCCATCAATGGCAACATTAACACTCTTCCTTCGGATTCCAGTTCCAAGTTGCTGTCTATTTCTTTCACAATACGTTTGTCTAATTGAAATTTTTCCTGAGTATCTTCATTAGTGTAAATCAAACTTTTAATATCCGAAACAGGGATAGGCTGCACCGTTGCATCTGTTTTTGAAGATTTAAATTTTACCTCTTTTCTGTTAAGATTGGCGCTTTTTTCTGAGCTTTTACCAATGTAGTTAAAGGTCGCAACATCGGGAAGCATAAAGTCCTGAGCAAATCCGGTTTTGGTCGTTCCGTCTTCCATCAAGATTTCGATGGGTAGAAAATCTCTTTTACCTGTGTAAAATTGTAACGATTGCGCAAAATAAGATTGTGCTGCTGCAAAAAGCAACAGAAGAAGACTGAGTTTTTTCATATAAAGGAGTTAGTTTTTGTTTTTAAAGATTAAAAATGAAATTGCAGAATTTACTTTTTCTTCCCCGCAGCCTGCATCGGATTAACCTTTCCATTCGCACCGCCTCTCACCGCGCCGTCTTGTTTTTGTTTAAATAACTGAAATTTCGAGCTTGTCGCAGAACTTCCGTCATTACTCCACAAATTATTTGAAGTATCAATATCCGCTGTTTCTCTCATCGGATCAAGCTGAATTGATTTTAATTTTTTATCAAAATAGAATGTTTTCGAAACTTTCTTTTCATTATGTCTCCAGATTTGAGCTGAAGATTTATCTTTTAATTTTGAACCGTCTTCAAAAGTAAACTCTAAAATAATCGGCATTACCAGACCACCTTTGTTCATGAAATCGATTTGATACGCTGTGATATTTTTAAATTTATCCTGATCTTTTTTATCTAAAGCTTCGCTTCCTTCTGCTTTGATACTATATTCTTTATCAGCATCTACTTTTTCCTGACCGCGGTCATAACGGTAGTAAAAATCCTGTAAATCTTTATCTTTTTCTACCTCAAAAGCAATGGTTTTGTCTTCTTTGTTTCTGATTTTCGAAATATCTTCAAATTCGTTTTGCAAAGGTTTATCCACTTTATATTTGGTTTCCTCAGCTTGTTTTACCGCAGTTAAGTCGGGAGTTGCAATCGTAACCTTATCAATCGCAATGTCTACAGGATCGGTTCCGTAGAACCAGCCTCTCCAGAACCAATCAAGATCTTCACCGCTCGCATCTTCCATTGTTCTGAAAAAATCTGCTGGCTCAGGATGTTTGAACGCCCATCTTTTTGAATACGTTTTAAATGCTTTATCGAAAAGCTCTCTTCCCATAATCGTTTCACGAAGAATATTCAGACCTGTTGCAGGTTTAGAATAAGCATTCGGGCCAAACTGAATAATGTTTTCGGAATTACTCATAATCGGTTCCAGCTGATCTTTCGGAAGTTTCATATAATCAACAATCGTCCATGCCGGACCACGTTTTGAAGGGAATTTATTATCCCATTTTTCTTCCGTTAAATATTCTGTGAATGTATTTAATCCTTCATCCATCCAGCTCCATTGTCTTTCATCTGAGTTGATGATCATCGGGAAAAAGTTGTGTCCTACTTCATGAATGATTACCCCGATCATTCCGTTTTTAATTCCTTCAGAATATGTTCCGTCTTTTTCTGTTCTTCCAAAATTGAAACAGATCATCGGATATTCCATTCCATTCGAAGCTTCCACAGACTGCGCTACTGGATAAGGGTAGGGAATCGTGAATTCTGAATAGGTTTTGATCGTATGAGCAACAGCTTTCGTAGAGAATTTTCTGTACAAGCCATAAGCTTCCTTCGGGTAGAAACTCATCGCCATTACTTTATTATTGTTTTCAGGAATTGTAACGCCCATTGCATCCCAGACAAACTTTCTTGAAGCCGTCCATGCAAAATCTCTGACATCTTTTGCCTCAAAAACCCAAGTTTTTCTCTGTTTCGAATGATTTTTCTCTGCTTTTTTAGCTTCATCCAAAGTCACAATTTCTACAGGCTCATTCGAAGTTTGTGATTTCTTATATCTTGATAATTGTTCAGGAGTTAAAACCTGTTCGTAGTTTTTACATTCTCCGGTTCCTCCAATCACATGATCAGCGGGAACGTTCATCGAGACTTTATAATTCCCAAAAACTAAAGCAAATTCACCTCTTCCTGTGAACTGATGATTCTGCCAACCCTGAAAATCGCTGTACACACACATTCTTGGGAACCATTGGGTGATGGTGTACAAATCATTTCCGTCTTCTGCGAAATTTTCATAACCGCCGCGGCCTCCCATTTTCGTACGGTTCGGGATGTTATAATTCCAATCTATTTTAAAGATGAATTTTTCGCCTTTCTTTAAAACTTTAGGCAAATCAATACGCATCATCGTCTTGTTGACGGTGTATTTCAAAGGATTTCCTGAAGCATCGGTTACTTTTTCTAAATTAACACCATACCCGTTATCTTTTGCAGGAATATCTGTCGTCTTTAATTGCTGGTCGTTCAAAGATTTCGGCAGGGTAGAAGAGAACTGATAATCCGCTTTTTTGACCGTTGATTGTTGGTTCTCATCTAACTGTAACCAAATATAATCTAAATCGTCCGGCGAATTATTGTGATAGGTAACCGTTTCCGAACCTTTTAAGTTTCTTTTATCTTCGTCGAGATATGCGGTGATGTCGTAATCTGCTCTGTTTTGCCAATATGCTTGCCCAGGAGCTCCTGAAGCCGTTCTGTAAACGTTTGGTGTAGGAAGAATAGTTCCTAACTGTTCAAATCTGTTCCCATGGTTACTTCCCGGATTGTTTTGAATGTTTTGGGCAGAAACACCAATATAAAATAGAACTGAAAGTGCAGCAACTTTAAATTTCATAGCTAATATTTTTAATTGTTTTCAGGAAAAGCCAGCCACCAGTCTTCCATTGATTGTATAATTGGCAAAAAGGCAATGCCTTTTTCAGTTAATTTGTATTCTACCCTCGGCGGAATTTCAGCGTAAGCCGTTCTCAGAATAAGACCATCATTTTCCAATTCTTTTAAAATTGTACTTAAGGTTCCCTGTGCTAAATTATCTAATTCCCTTTTAAGAACCCCGAATCTTTTTGGGCATTCGTTACCGATGATTTTAATCAGAGAAATCTTCCATTTTCCGTTAATCATCTTCAAAGTGTGTTCTGCGTAGCAATTATTTGCCAGAAAAAGAAAATTTTCTGTGCAGCTAACGAGTTCATTATCAGAATTAGTACTAAAATTCATACTGAGTATGTTTTTTTTACCTACTTGACTGCAGGTTTTGATGTTGTTACTTTTGAAGTCGTAAAGTTAAAATATTATCAATAAAAATGAGAAATTTTCAAGAGTTTAATAAGTGGTTGAGTTTAATTGTCATTTCGATGTCGATTTTTTTATGTGTTCTGGATCTTTTTATTGTCAATATTGCAATACCGTCAATAAGAAGTTCTTTACAGGCTAATTCTGCCGAGGCGCAGTTTATTATTGTGTTTTATATTATCGGATATGGTGCTTTTTTGATTACCGGAAGTAAAATTGGAAATAAATTTGGTCATAAAAAGACCTTTATAGCTTCCATGTTTAGCTTTATGGTGTTCTCATTGTTATGCGGAATATCGACTTCAGCGTTCGAACTGAATATAAGCAGACTTTTTCAGGGCATTTCGGCGGCTTTTATGGTTCCGCAAGGGGTTGCTTTGATTTCCAATGTTTTTAAAGTTGAAGAAGAAAGAGTAAAAGCTTTGGGAATCTATGGTGCGATTGCAGGAATCGCTTCGGTCATAGGACAGGTTTTGGGCGGTATCATTCCCGATCTTCATTTTAGTTTTGATGCGTGGCGGCTTGTTTTCTTTATCAATATTCCGATTGCGCTTTTGGTCATTATTTTGACTAATAAATTTCTAAAGGAAGTTGAAATTAAAGCAAAAGAATCCATACAGATTTTCCCACAATTGATATTGATTATTCTTCTTATTATTTTGATGTACGAAATTGTAATCGGCGGCGAAGAAGGTTGGAAGACAAATAATATTTTGCTGCTCCTTTTTTCTTTTGCAGGTTTGATTCTTTTTATCTTAAATCAGAAAAGAAAGTTTAAAAAAGGAAAAGAGGTTTTGATCAATATGAAACCTTTTCTATATCCAAGTTTTAAAGTAGCGCTTTTAGCAGCGGTTACTTATTATTTGGTTCAGGATTCTTATTTTTTCATCAATGCCAATTTTTTTGAAGAACATCATTATCTGAGTTCCACAACCACAGGATTATTGTTTGCGTGTCAGGGAATTGGTTATGTTTTAGCATCCCTTTTATCGGTGAGATTTTTAAATAAATATCAGGAAAAATTTATTGTCTTCGGTCTAATCATAATGATTTTAGGACTTGTAGGTCATCTTTATGTGGTCAATTCACCAACAATCAATTTACTAATGATATCTGTTGTTCTATTCTTTTACGGAATCGGATGTGGAATCGTGCTGCCGTCTATGTTTACCAATGCAATGAGAAAATTGCCTGTTTCAGTTACCTCGCTTGCGAGCGGAGTTTATTTGACAATTCAGCAGATTTCTATCGGACTCGGAGTGAGTTTTGTTGGACGGATTTATTTTAGTTTTGATGACGGATATTTTATGGCAACTTTAGTAATGATTGTTTTACTGTTGATTACAATAAGTATATTTTTAATTTCAGATAGTAGATTAAAAAGGAATTCTCTCTAAGGTCATTTTTAAGGCCAATGCAAAAACGCCTGAAGAAACAAATAAAACCCAGTCTTTTTTATTTACTTTAAAAAGGTTTAAAAGAATGAAAAGCAATATTAAAATGGCCAGCACAATCACAATTTGTCCGAGTTCCAACCCAATATTAAAACCTAAAAGCGGAACGGCGATGCTCTGACTTTTAGCAATCATCACTCTTGCGGTATTTGCAAATCCCAATCCGTGAATGAGTCCGAAGAAAAGAGCTAGGTAATAATTGGTTTTATTTTGCGATTGTTTTTTGTTTTTCATTAAAATATTTCCGGCAGCCGTTAAAACAATTGTCAACGGAATCAAAAATTCCACCCAATTAGAAGGAAGTCTTACTACATCGAGAATGCTTAAAGCCAAAGTGATGGAATGTCCGATGGTAAATGCGGTAACAAGAATCAGGATTTTTTTCCAGTCTTTTGAAGTGTATACGGCAATTAAAGCTAAAACAAAAAGCTGATGATCAAGCGCATCCAGTGAAATAATATGTTCCCAACCGAGTTTTAAATAAAATAAAAAGTCCTGCATTATTCAATTATTTTTTGAAATGCGATGATACAAAATTTATTTTAACTTTGTATAAAATTCAGTATCATGATTGTTAATATCGAGTTGGAAAATTCTGAAGATTTTGTTTTTATCAAACAGCTTTTGGAAAAAATAAAAGGAGTGAAATCGGTTTCTGTGGAAAGCGAGTACGAAATAATTGAGGGAGTTCCTACTCATGTTTATGAACAGATAGAGAAATATGCAGACTCTGTGAAAGAAGAAGACTGTATTTCTTCAGAAGAGTTTTTTGAAAATGCCCGAAAAAAAGCATGCGAGTTATATTTACGAAAGTAGCGTATAGCTCTTACGAAAGTATTTTAGAGTTTCTTTCGCAAGTGTGGACTGAGAAAGAGATTGGTGTTTTCATCAACGATGTTGAACATATTGTGACTCAATTGAGAGATGGAAAGTATCAACAGTTTCAAAAATCAATAAGAAATACAAGAAGTGTCTTAATAGGCAAAAAGCATGTAAGAATGTTTTTCAGAAAAGAAAACGAAACTAAAATTATCATCTTACTATTCTTTGATATGAGACAAAATCCACAAAAAATTATCGATTTACTAAAATGAAAAAAGTACTTTTCTTTTTCTCTATTCTATTTATTTTTTTCTCTTTTACAGAAACAAAACATCCTTATCACGTCGGTTCGGTAGAAATAAATTATAATTCAAAATCAAAAACTTTTGAGATTACTGGAAGATTTTTCTTAGATGATTTAGAAAATGGTCTTGGCAAGAAATACGGAAAGTCATTTCATTTTAATGATCCAAAATACAAAGCTCAGATTAATGAGGCTTTAAAAAATTATAGCTCAGAATATTTTAAACTCAAAACAGATAATCAGTTTTTAAAAATCAATTACATCGGTTACGAAGAAGACAGCGAATCAGTCAATATTTATCTGGAATCTGAAAAAGTGGAAAATCCTAAAAAAGTAGAAGCTGCGGTGAGCTTCTTGTATAATTTATTTGATGACCAAATTAATTTAGTTCACATCATCGTCAATGGAAACCGAAAAAGTGAAAAACTCACGTATCCGAATCGATATTTGTTTCAACAGTTTTAAAAATTTATTTTCGAAGTTGCAGTAAATCATTTTCTGCTTTTGCATGAGCCAAAAGATCAGGAAAAAAATCATCATAGCATTTCTGCAGAATATCTTTATTGTCTAAAAAAGCCTCAAATACCGGAATATCTTTGTCTAAATATTTAGCTTTATTCAAAACATTTCTCATGCTGAATTTTATATTCTGATCGTGGCGGTAGTTGTACAGCCAGTTATCTTGTTCCATTCTGGTGAGCATGTACCTGAAATTATCCGGTAAAAATTCGTAATGCTCATGAAGAACTCTATATACTTTTAATGAATGGTTTTTCCAGCCTTGTAAGGAATTCAGTTGTAAATCATTGGCAACAAAATAATCCAAAGAAACATCGACAAAAGCTCCTGCATAAAGCCTAACAAGCGGACTGAAAACCTTTTTTGCTTCATGAATGGCCGGATGAGAATCTGTAAATGTATCAATTGCTCGATGGAGAGTAATCCCATCCTGAATATCTTTCGGGAAAGAATAGCGGTCTCTGTTTCGGATGAAATCTTCGAGAAACTGCCCGACAATTTGTCCGTCATTGAAAGTAAGAAAAGAGTGGGCGAGAAAGTTCATAAACGAATATAGAAATTTTTAAATAAAGTTTGGTCATTATTTAAGGTTTCTACCCAAACTCCGTTTTCAATTTCCTGATATTTAAAATGTATAGTGTTCAGTTTGATTTCATTTTGAGAGCGAATGATGAGGTGAAGTTCATTTTCGTTTACCCAACATTTGAATTGTACCGGAAACAGGAAATTATTCTTTATCTGCAAATCTTTATACCCAAAAACGACCGTAGCATCTGAACCTAAAGGGGTAAAACGTTCGTTTTCTTTGTAAATGTCAATCGAATGAGAATGTCTTTCCATAATTTCCAATCCGTATTGCAACGCAGAATAATATAAAATCGATGAGAACTGACAGATTCCGCCACCGAAATCCTCTGAAATAGCATTGTTAATTAAATTTCTGCCTTCTTTGAAATTATTTTTTTTGTTTGGTTTGCCAACTACTTTCCAAAAAGAGAAAACCTCATTCGGCTGAATGATTAAGTTGTTGACTTTTTCACAGACGATTTTTAGGTTATGAATTTTATTTTCGTGGAAATCTCCTCTTCTGATTACTTGCTTAAATTCTACTGAATAACCTCCAATATCTTCATTCAAATAATTTTTAGCATATAAGTGAGCGTTTTTCTGTTCATGAAAAATCCTTTGCAATAACCTATACTGCAATTTCCATGAGTAGGGAAGAGAGTTTTTGATAAACTGTTTCATCGTTTTTTCAGAACTACGATTTGATACGATGCCCACTTTTTTAGAAATGTTTTACAAATCAATATATCTAAAGGTAGAAATATTTTCCTCAATGCCTTTGGAATTCTGTGAATAGGAAAAAATAAAACTCCTTTTCTTTCAATGATCTTC
The DNA here is from genome assembly GCF_022699665.1 of Chryseobacterium aahli. Taxonomy (GTDB): domain Bacteria; phylum Bacteroidota; class Bacteroidia; order Flavobacteriales; family Weeksellaceae; genus Chryseobacterium; species Chryseobacterium aahli. The sequence goes on from NZ_JALDNB010000008.1 coordinate 252,216, forward strand.
CAATTAGTTTTTATTAAATCTAAAATTTCATTGGGTTTAAAAGAATTATTCGCATGCCAATCTTCTTGTGGAGAAGTCGCTTTTCTTCTTGATTTAATTGGATAATCAAAAATCAAAATTCCATCATTATTTATTTTTTTATAACATTCATTTAGAAAATTCTCCGTTTCCGTTTTGTTCTGGTGCATGATGACATGAAAACAGAAAATACAGTCAAAGTTTTCTTCAAAAGGAATATTTGAAATCTCTCCGATCTTCAATTGTTTCTTCGGAAATTTTTTCCGAGCAATATTCAGCATTTCCTGACTGAAATCTACACCATGAGTTGCGAAATTTAATAATCTTCCTGTTCCACAACCTAAATCTAAAATGTTTGAATACTTATCATCTCTTAAAAATGAATTCAAAAAATACCTTTCCTGTTGATCAATATACTTCCCATAAGAATTTTCAAACCTGTTTTCATCATAGGATTTTGCGAGGTCGTTATAATATTGATGGATTTGGTTTTTGATCATTTTAAACTTCTACCTTTATGTATTAAATGATGAATTTAGTAAAAAAGAATATTTAAAATTAGCGGTGTTTAAATAATTAGAACTTAAATTTAAGTCGCCTATGTAAAACTTTTCAAGTTCCAAACCTCCCTCTTTTAGCCTGCTTTTTAAATAATTATTTATTTTCTTTGAGCATATCTGTATTTTGAATAAATTTGTCAATATTAAATAAAAAATTAAAATGAACACACCATCAGAATTAAAGTACACTAAAGATCACGAATGGGTAAAGATCGAAGGTAATGTTGCTACAATTGGTATTACAGACTTTGCGCAGGGAGAATTAGGCGATATCGTTTATGTAGATGTAGATACGGTAGATGATGATATCAATGGAGGAGATGTTTTCGGAAGTGTAGAAGCTGTAAAAACGGTTTCAGATTTGTTCTTGCCAATTTCTGGTAAAGTAATTGAGTTCAATGCTGCGTTAGAAGATCAGCCAGAATTACTAAACACAGAACCTTACGGAAACGGTTGGATTATCAAATTGGAGATTGCTGACGGTGCAGATCAGTCAGAATTGCTTTCTGCAGAAGAATACCAGGCACTAATTGGATAAGATTTCAAACATATTTATAAAGATACTGCCCATTTATTGGGCATTTCTTACTTATATGCTCCTGCGTCCGGGAGTAGAAAACCACGAATATTTCTTTATGTTCGAGGGAATTGACAAAGTTTTGCATTTAGGAATATTTGCAATGCTTGGTTTCTCATTTATGGCGGCTTTCCCAAGAATCAAGTTCTCTTACTTTTTTCAGATCATCCTTATCTACGCCTTCCTCACAGAAATCCTTCAGGAAGAAATGGGTTTCGGCAGATCCATGGAAACTTTAGACATCATTGCCGACACCATCGGTTGCCTTATCGGATACTATATATATAAGATACTCATCAAACGGTATTTTTAATCAAAGTACAGATTCTTTCAACGACTTCGGTATCTTTCATGTATCACACCGCCGTTATACTTCATTTTCATTAGTAGCTTTTTCCCGCTCACCGCTGTATCTTTTTATGGGCTCCGATGCACAGCAGCGGAGCCCATAAAAAGGATGTCGCTTTTATCGGGGCTAGGGTAGTGGTCATGTATCAAAAATCACCAAAGTAAAAATTGCATTTCTAAAGTAAAATGTTTTTTTTGTCAAGTAAACCTCATGATCAATATCTCAACAAAAATTCCGATACGATTTTATCAATAAGACCGAATGAGTAAATATATCGAATCAATCATAAGCTCCTTAGGGAGGAGGGTCACGTTTGCAACATCACGCTCAGTAATATTAAATTTTGAGCTCCGTAGGAGCGGCCTGTTTGTAGTGTAATTTACAATAAAGATCATGAGCTCCATCGGAGCGGCACATCACATTGCTAATAGGAAGCCATTTCAAAAATCGGATACCCTAATATAAATTCCACAACCACATCAACCAAAGCATATTCACTCTCAAACCTGCCTTCTCCAATGATCCTCCCTTCCATAATCCCTCCCTGCTGCTCAACCCATGTCTTTTTCAAACATTCACACCACCTTTCAACCCCCTCCCGACCGCTCCGCTCCCTCGACACATCAACTCTTCCCAACACAAAACCCCGCCCCCCATCC
>NZ_JALDNB010000009.1 GCF_022699665.1 Chryseobacterium aahli
GACGGTCTCAGGTTCGAATCCTGACGCGCTCACTAAAAAAGAGAAATCAATATTTGGTTTCTCTTTTTTATTTATATTTACTCATGTGTTTCTGCTATATACTTTACTCTAAATCGATTGATAAATATTATATCGGTCATTCTTGTGAAGATTTGCAGGAACGATTAAGAAAACATCTTGCACATCATAAAGGATTCACTTCAAAAGCAAAAGATTGGATAATTGTCTATTTTGAAACTTTCAAAAATAAATCAGTGGCTTACAAACGAGAGATCGAAATAAAAGCTTGGAAAAGCAAAGCAAAAATTAAAAAATTAATCGAAGGTCAATCCAGATAGAGCATCCCGATTTTTTAATCGGGACGGTCTCAGGTTCGAATCCTGACGCGCTCACTAAAAAAGAGAAATCAATATTTGGTTTCTCTTTTTTATTTATATTTACTCATGTGTTTCTGCTATATACTTTACTCTAAATCGATTGATAAATATTATATCGGTCATTCTTGTGAAGATTTGCAGGAACGATTAAGAAAACATCTTGCACATCATAAAGGATTCACTTCAAAAGCAAAAGATTGGATAATTGTCTATTTTGAAACTTTCAAAAATAAATCAGTGGCTTACAAACGAGAGATCGAAATAAAAGCTTGGAAAAGCAAAGCAAAAATTAAAAAATTAATCGAAGGTCAATCCAGATAGAGCATCCCGATTTTTTAATCGGGACGGTCTCAGGTTCGAATCCTGACGCGCTCACTAAAAAAGAGAAATCAATATTTGGTTTCTCTTTTTTATTTATATTTACTCATGTGTTTCTGTTACATCTGTATTCAGCATCCACTGACAAATGAATCTTACGGCAGATATTGCCGGAACAGAAAGATTCTACACGAACAACTTTATTATAGTAGATCAACTTTCCGAGTATTTCAGGTTTAACTGATTTAAAGAAGTGAATCTCTTTCTGATGATTTTCAAAACCTCTCATCACTATTTCAGATTTTAGAAAACTTACTTGCCGGCCAATATTATTTTTCTTATGCTAAAATAAGATAAAAAAAAGCATAAAATGTTTCAATACGAAGGAAGATATTCCGAATTTCTTCCAGCATTTTATTTTTTCCTTCCGTTCAAAATTCCCCATCAATACTACTGTTTCAAAACACACAATTGTTCAATTTCGATTTTTAGTGAAATAAAATGCAACTACAATGCATTACTATTATATATTAGCAAAAAACCAAACCAAAACTCACACAATATGGATAATGAAAATTTTAGTACCCTTGAACTCCTTCGCCAGCAGTTCAGATACCCCTTCCCTACATTAAAAAATCCCAATGCCGAACAATTACAACAGATTACCGAAAATCAATGGATCGACGGAGAATACCTTTGGTTGTATGAGCAGAACCCCGACCTTCGGAAAAAGTACAAAAAAACCAAAACAGCACATATAGCAGCCCAATGGTTTCCAACAGCACCACCGGAAAGGTTCAAACCCATCTGCAGATTAATGCTATGGACTCTGTACAATGATGATCTGTATGAAGAAAGTGAGCCGGAAGATATCGGATATGTACACACCCAGTCTATTGCAATATTGAAAGGTGAAATAACCGCTAAAGATTCAGGAATACCTTTAGGACCTATGTTAGCTTCTTTAAGAGAAGAACTCTTGGAATTTATCCCAGAGGAATCAGTTTCCCGTTTTACGCAAATGATCAGTAGGTATTTTACAGGATTAGAAACGGAATTAAAATACAAGAAAAACAAAGCCTATCCCAGTGTAAATGAATGTATTGCATTGCGTGAAAATTCCATCTGTCTTTATCCCTTTCTACAGCTTACGGAGTTAGAAACAGGAATCGTGCTTCCGCCGGAGATTCATGCACATCCTGTAATCATTCGCCTTCAAACACTTGCCTGCCATCTGGTTACTTTTTTTAATGAAGTACAATCTGTACTGAAGGATGAAGCAACTAATAGTATTTACTACAATATCGTAAAAGTGATCCAACACGAACGGCAGATGTCCCTCAAAGAAGCTTGTATTGAAGATTTACGTCTTCACAATGAAGATCTGAAAGAATTTTTAGAACTACAAGCCAATCTTCCTGATTTTGGGATCTGGCAGGATGCGGTGATCAACTGGGTACATTATATGAGCATGGTGCTGAGCGGATGGAAAAATATATCTACAAAACTGGATCGTTATACCGCAGCTGAATTTCCTGGAGCAGCAGAGCTAAAAGCAAAGCTAAATCAGGTTCAATAATACTTTGAACAAGAATATTTTTAATTTAAAATATCCTATCATAATAACAAACTATCAAACATCAATTTATCACTTTAATTTTAAAAAAAATGAAACCAGAAGATTACAACCCGTCGAATTACCTACCTCAAGGTTATTACCCTTGGCCAGATAAAATCAATCCGAATGTGGAACAAATGGGTATTGATTACAGAAACTGGATTGATACTGATTATGTATATTTATCTGAAAATATACGTGAACGATACAAGAGCATGAACCTGCACAGGTGTTCGGCAAGAATGTATCCTTATGCAAGTTATGAGCGCGTAACACCTATGCATCGGTATGTTGTTTTCCATACCATATTTGATGATCAACTTGAATATTCAACCGAAGAAGAGGTCAGTAGATATTGCGACCGACTCGTAGCAATATTCAGAGGAGACAGTCTTACTCCGGAAGATCCCGGTTATTTCATCCAAGCCGCCAAAATCAGAGATGAATTTGGTGCTTTTATGCCTGATGAATGGATGAAACGCTTGGCAGATACTTTTTACACCGTTACAAGATATGGTGCTCAGGAAGAGGCAACTTATAAGGCAACCCAAACAGTACCTTCACTTGCATTGTTTAAAGTACTCCGTGAATATTCAATTGTAATATTCCCTTATTTCTATCTGGTTGATGCAGAGTTCCATACCTTTTTAACAGAAGAAGTAGAGCGCCATCCTGTGATACAACGTGTTCGATCTCTATGGTCCAGAATTATTGCCTGGCAGAATGATATCCAGGGATTGAAAAAAGAACTCAGCAAGGATACTGAAGTTATGAATATCGTTATCGTCTTACAGAGAAACTATAACTTGTCATTAGAAGATGCCATGACTGAAGCCATGAAAATTCATGATGATGATCTTGCAGAACTTGTTGCTTTACAGGAAGACCTTCCCGATTTTGGTAAGTACCAGGAAGACGTAAAACAATTGTTCCTAGGCTGGGGCAGCCTGATACAAGGTCTGAATACTTTTTACCTGGTAGATACCAATCGTTATGATCCCGAATGCTTTGCATGGCCAGATAGGGAAACTGAAGATACATCACTTTAGATTATAACTGATTTCATCACAAAAATTATAGATAATGATATACAATTTTGTGGTAAAATACTCAAACAACAGTTCTACAACTAAAACAGCATCAATCTTGGTGCTGTTTTTATTTTTTGCTTGTTCTCAGTCATGGAAACTGAAAAAAATAACATCGAGAAAATATGCTAAATAAAAGCCACTGTAAAATACAGTGGCTTTCAGATTTATAGTTAAAAATTATTTCAGTCGATAAGAATCACCATTCCAAAGATAAGTTTTAGATGCATTTTTCTTCTTTTCCCGCTCTTTCTCATCTTTTTCCATCTCTTCCATTTTAAAGATAAAAGCATTGGGAATTCCGCCTTTATCGTTAGGAAAAACAAATTGTTCACTGTGATAATAAACATCTGCATCACCAACATTCATCAACTGAGGAAGTGCAATCATTTTTTTATCTTTCACCAAAACATATTGGTCATAGCTCGCAATTCCGCAGGCTTCACCAGAAACCATTGCTTTTAAAGTAAATTCTATATTTTTAAGCTTATGATTGCTCTCAATATTGAAAGTTCCGTAGCTCAGACTTTCGCCTGAACCGGTATCGAAAGAAACCTCATCAATCAATGTGTTTCCTTCAACCATTTTGATGGAAGCAATATTTTGCATAATCATAATCTCAGGATATTCCTTGTCTTTTTTACTAATGGTTTTCGTTAATCCAAAAAGAAAATCATATCCATTTTTAGTTCTGTAGCCTACACAAAGATTTCCGCCCCAAACATAACCTTCGGAAGTTTTATCACCTTTCTGGTAAGATATTTTATACCAATTTGCTCTTCTTTCTCCTAATTTAAGGATGGTTTCATCTTTTTTGAGAATTAAGATTTGTTGATTCGTTTGGAGAGAATCCAGAATTTGAGCATTAACATTGGGCGATTGTCTTATTCTCGTAAAATGGGTGAAAATTTTCTGTGCTTTATTTTCTTCAAACTGAAAAACTCCATTCGCATACTCGTAATCTTCTTCCTGCGCAGAAAAAAGCTGAATAATGCACAAAAATAAAATGGTGATGAATGTTTTCATATTAATATTTTACGATTTACTTTTCAAGCAATAAGCTTACCCATTCTTCACGCTGCAATTTCTTTTTCAATTCTAAATTATTTTCTTTACAAACTTCTAAAATGTCATCTACATCGAAGAAACATAATCCTGACAGTAATAATTTCCCGCCTTCATTCAAAACGGAAACATACGTTGGGATATCTGAAATCAAAATATTTCTATTGATATTGGCTAAAATAATATCGTAATTCTCTTTTCCTAGATTATCTGCTGTTCCTAATTCTATATCCAGCTCAACATTGTTTCTTACCGCATTTTCTTTTGAATTTTCTACTGACCATTCGTCGATGTCAATTGCTTTTGTATCTCCGGCTCCGATTTGTTTAGCATAAATCGCCAAAACTGACGTTCCGCAACCCATATCTAAGACTTTCTTGTCTTTGAAATCAATATCCATCATCTGCTGAATCATCAGATGCGTTGTCGGATGATGACCTGTTCCGAAAGACATTTTCGGTTGAATAATGATTTCGTGCATTCCTTCCACAGACTCATGGAATTCTGCTCTGATTAAAACTTTATCATCAATATTAATAGGTTCAAAATTCTTTTCCCACTCTTCATTCCAGTTGATATTGGGCATTTCTGTGAAAGTATATTCTATTTTCACTTCTTCGTTTTGAAAAAGCGGTAGCGCTTTCAGTTCTTCTTCTTTGAAAAGATCTTTCTGAATATATCCTAAAATCCCATGAATTTCTTCCGTAAAACTGTCGAAACCTATTTCAATAAGCTCGGCCATTAATATATCACTCCAAGGTTGAAGAGGTTGTATTTTAAAATCGAATTCTAAATAATTTTGCATGTGAGTAATTTGTTGCAAAAGTAAATATTTAAAAAATTATAAATTGAAAGATTAGAAAAATTAACCGTTAAGATTGATTGGAAATATTAAGAATAGTAAGTTTTGGCTAAAGCCGATGTATTGAGGCAAAGAAAAAGCGGACTAAAGTCCGCTCCTATTGATATTACATCTTGATATAAAGTTGCAATTATTTATAACTACCCCGTCTTTTTGTTTCACAAAAATCCACCCCTTCAGAGAAGGGAATTTCTTTATGGGTTTGTAGAAAAAATAGATCCGTTTGCAATCAACGCACGTCTGTTCATTTTCAAAATATCTCTTACCCATTCTGCAAAATCTTCAGGTTGAAGAACTTTATCAGGATTTCCGTCTGTTAATCCGCCCTCAATTGACATATCTGAAGCAATTGTACTAGGAGTTAAAGTGACAACTCTGATGTTTTGTTTTCTCCATTCCGCCATCATTGATTGAGACAAAGAAACCACTGCAGCCTTTGAAGCTGCGTAAGCTGACATATTAGGTCCGCCTTTCAAACCTGCTGTTGATGCAACATTTATAATATCACCCTCACCTCTTTCTTTAAGGAAAGGATAAACAGCTTTCGCAGCGTAATACACTCCGAAAAGATTGGTTTTGATCACCTGCTCCCAAACTTCAGAAGACATGTCTTCAATGCTACCAAAGTCGCCGATTCCTGCGTTGTTGATGAGAATATCTACACCGCCCAATTGCTCTACAATTGATTCTATTCCTGCTTTTACATGAATTTCATTATCTATGCTGAAAACTGCGTACGCTGCTTTTACACCCAATTTCTGGATTTCGTCAACAGTCATTTTAAGATTTTCTTCGTTTCTTCCGGTGATTCCTACATTCACTCCTTCGCTGGCAAGGATTAAAGCCACAGCCTTTCCTAGACCCCTACCACCACCTGTAACGATGGCGTTTTTTCCGTTTAGATTCATTATTTAAATTTTAATGGTGCAAATTTACAAAACCATTTTTTTAAACAAGCGTTTATGATTTTGATTTAATAAAAATACATCATCAGGAAATTCTATATCAAGACAAAACCAGCTCACGAATAAGCTGGTTTCTGAAAGTAATATATAAAAAGTAAAAATTAATCTAAGGAATAAGAACTGAGTGTTGAACCTCAAATTCTTCTGATGCAGAGAACTCGTTTCCGAACATGTCCTGAGCTTTTACCTCAACTTTATGTTTTCCGAGGGTTAATTTGTTTCCAAATCCGACTGTCCATATGTGTTTCGACTGTTCAGGGTTTGAAGGTCTTCTTCCCGGAAAAAGATTGTCTGTATTATCCCATTTGAAAACGGCTTGTGCAAAATTCGGGTCTATGGTTTCGCTGTATTCCATTTCTTCCCATTTTCCGCCGTCGATTCTGTAATGTACTTTGTCTTTTTTGCTTCCCATAAAGAAATTCGCCAAAACCTTAGCCGAAGTTTTTGAAGGATACGGAATCACTTTCGGAACATACAATTGAATTTGATAATCTTCAGGTTTTCCCGCAGTTTTGTATTTTACGGTGTATTGGTTATCTTTAAAACTAATGAAAGAATATCCTTTTGCCGTACCGTCTCTCATCGTAGAAGTCGGCAAACCGATTTCATCTGAAGTTCCTGACCACCAATCTCCGCAAGTTGTACCAACGTTGTATTCATGAAGATCTTTTGTACCGTTCCAGCCCTGAGCTTTTCCGTAAAAAATCTGTTGTTGAATGTGCGTGTGAGCCGATAACATCAATGCATTCGGAAACGGAGCAAGTGCATCAAACAATTTCTGACGATCTGAATTTCTGAAATTATCTTCGTTGTTATGTTCCAAAGGAATGTGGAAAGACACAACGATTAGCTTGCTTTTATCAACCAGTTTTAGATCATTCTGAATAAACTGCATTTGGTCTTCTCTGAAACCGCCCCAATATCCTTTTCCATCTCTTGGATCCGGATACAAAATATCATCAAGCACGATGAAATGGACATTTCCGTAGTTGAAAGAATAGTTTGCAGGACCGAAAGTAGCTTCGAAAGTTTCGTCTGAAAGCTGATCTTCTTTCGCATCATAATTCATATCATGATTTCCCATCACGTTGTACCAAGGCAAACCAATTTCTTTCATAACATCGGCGTAAGGTTTCTGCAGGCTCAAATCGTCGCCTACCAAATCACCCAAACTGATTCCGAAAACTGCATTTTTCTTGTTCCCTTTAACTTCATTAACGATGGCTCTTTTAAAATAATCCAATTGCTTTTCTGTGTAAGGCTGAGGATCTCCGAAAACCAAAATGTCGAAATTTTTGCTTTCGTTCTGTTTATTCAAGCCAAAATTTAATTCTTTCGGAAGTGTTCCCGTGGGTGCTGTTCCTTTGTACTTAAAATCTGAAGGAGAACCTTTCGGCTTGTACTGATAATAATATTGCGGTAAATTATTTTGATTTAAACCCATCATGTATCCTGAAGGTTTAATGACAAAAATCGTCTGTCCATCTGAAATTGGCAAGCTGTATTTTCCATTTTTATCGGTTAAAACAACCTGAGCTCCGTTGGATACGGCTACGTTTTCAATTCCTTTTTCACGGTTTTCTTTCTTCTGGTTTTTATTAAGGTCTTCAAAGACAAATCCTGAAACTGAAGTTTGGGAAAATGCCATTGCTGAAACGAATAATGACGGAATGATATATTTTAAATTCATTTTATTTTTTGATTATTTAATAATTTCTATTCTAATTACGGTTTATTCCACCAAACTTTTACATTGATATCATCACCACCCATTTGCTGAACTGCTGCCTGATAATTTGACGTATTTAAAACTCTCGGATTGGGCGGATACATTAATCTTGAAGGCATCATTCCGTTATTTAAGAGACCTCCGTTGTTTGGCAGTATCGGAAAACCTGTTCTTCTCTTTTCAAACCACTGTTGCTGATCGACAAAGAATAAAGCCACGTATTTCTGAAGCATAATTCTCTCTAAAGATCCGTTGTAAGCGACATTTGAATTTGTAAAATAATTCGATGGCATCGTAGAACCCCATTGCTCGATGGTTGCTTTCACCCCATTTTCATAAAAAGTCTGTGCATTTCCTGGGATAACTCCTCTCCAGACTAATTCTGAAAGAATAAACTGCAATTCTGCATAAGGAAAAACCAAAATATTAAGAGGAGCTTTTGATAAATTCTGGTTCATATTTGAGGGCTGATAATCGAAAGTCGTACCGTAAGCATAACCTGTCGGAGCTCCTTTATAGCCAATATTCGCCTGAGGAGGTGCAATATTTTTTGCCTGACCAAAAAACAGAGCCATTCTCGGATCATTATTTGCTTTTAAAGTTTCAACAAAAAATGCTGAAGCTGCTCTTCCTGTAGTAAAATCCTGAGGTCTTGCAATGGGCGGAAGAAGTGGTGCAACTCCCGTTACATTTACCTTTGTCGTTTCTGCATTGCTTTGAATTAAAGGATATTTTACAGGATCATTAATGATTTCGAGGATTCTTTCATTCACATTTACTTCCCCATTTCTTTTTAAAATTCTTGTCAATAATCTTAATGATAGAGAATTACAGAATTTCTTCCAGTTGACAATTCCGTTGGCATCGCTTTCTGCTTTGTAGAAAATGTCTGAACCTGTTAATAATTTCGTAGTAACAAAAAGTGAGTTGGCCGTTTTTAAATCATCTAATAATTTAACATAAATATCTTTCTGTCGATCAAATTTGGGCTGGGTAATTCCACCATCTAAATTTGAAGCTTCCGAAAAGGGAACATCTCCGTAAGTATCCGTTAGATTTGAATAAACCCAAGCATTCAGAACCATAGCAATTGCCTGATAATTGACATCATTATCTCTCAACGCTGCTTTTTTCATATCCTGAATCTGCATCAGCCATTTGTAACTGTTATTCCAAAAACCAGCACCTGTATTTTCCGTAATATTATATCTGCTCAGCGTATTCCCTTCATTCGGAAAATCAAGAGAAACCTGCATGATATCAAAAGTGAAATCGTTGGCTCTCATATAATTAACCGCAGACATATTATACTGAATAGGAACTAATAATTTTGACGCTACAGGCTCGCTGATCCTACTTTCGTCAACATTAACCTCATCTAAATTTCTGTCGCAAGACATAGAAACCAAACTTATTCCTGCAATCAATACTATATTTAAAAGTAATTTTTTCATGATTTTAAAATTTAAAATTTAACGTTAAGCTGAATACCTACTGTTCTGGCTGTTGGTAATTGCCCCATTTCTACACCCGGTGTGATTTGGTTATCATTTAAAGTTGCCGCTTCCGGGTCAAATAATGGAAATTTCGTCCACATCCAAAGGTTTCTTCCGAATAAAGACAAAGTAAGATCGGTAATCTTAAGCTGCTCGGTTACATTTTTCGGGAAAGAATAGGCAATTCTGGCATCTCTTAATTTAATGAAAGAGGTATCGAATGTATTTGTTTCTACGTTGGCTCTTCTGTAATAATCTGCGTAATAGGCTGATGCCAAAATACCTTTTGTATTTGGTGAGAACGTTCCATCCGAGTTTTGTACAACACCTTGTCCTACAATAAGACCTCCCGGATTATCTCTTCCTGCCAATGTATGCCCAAGCTTTCCTTGTTCAGTCATTTTGTGGTGAGACTGAGAATATGCCATTCCACCGTACTGACCGTCAAATGAGAAACTTACCGTAATATTTTTATATCTGAACTCATTCTGAAGACCTGCTCTCCATTTTGGGTAAGCATTTCCTATTTTTTTCATCTGAGTTGGCTTGGCTGTTAGTCCGTCATTGGCATTGAAAATCACCTGTCCGTCTGGTGCATACATCAATCCGTAACCGTACATATCCCCTAATGAACCGCCAACAGATGCGTTATAATAAACAGCTCCACCTACACTTGCCATTGTGTAAGGCTCACCTTTGAACTCTTCGGGAAGGGAAAGAATTTTATTTCTGTTCATCGACCAGTTTGCATTCACACTCCAAGAGAAATCTTTATTTTTAATCGGATAGGTATTTAAAGTCATTTCCAACCCTCTGTTTCTTACTTCTCCTGCATTGATAATCCTATTGCTGTAGCCCGTTTCCCACAATGTTGGGATTCTTACAATCTGGTCTTTAGAATTGTTCTGATAAGCTGTAATTCCGTAGCTGATTCTATTTTTAAGAATACTGAAATCCATACCCGCTTCAATATTGGTAATCATATTGGGTCTAAGGCCGGGATTCGGATACAATGAAGGAGATTCTACAGATCCTGTGAAATCACTATTATTATAGTATTTGATTAACATATATGGGTCTGTATCATTACCGACTTTTGACCAGGAAGCTCTTAATTTCCAGTAATTGAATTTATCAGACGTCAAACCAAAAATATCTGAAACAATAAATGACGTTGCCACCGATGGATAAAAATAGGAACGGTTTTCCTGAGGAAGTGTGCTGCTCCAGTCATTTCTTGCTGTTAAATCTAAGAAAGCTAAATTTTTATAGCCTAAAGTTGCCAATGCATACGTACTATTGACCTGCTTATCATTTGGTTTTGCAAATTTTACTATTGTTGAGATCCCGTTTGGCATTGTATAAAGACCTGGTTTTAAAAGTCCTTCTGCCAGATAATCATTCATCGTGTATTCTGTGTAACGGATATTTCCTCCTACTGATGCACTGAAGTCGAAATCGTTGAATTTGTTTTTGTAAGAGAATAAGATATCATTATTTAAATCCATCAATCGGATATGTTGCTCTCTGTACATCCCCTGAAGATAATTTGCGGAGCTCCAAGGTCTTTTCTGAGTACGAAGTTCATTGGTCAATTCCATCCCCGAACGTACCATGACATCGAAGTTTTTAGCAATTTTATAATTTAAATTTACATTTCCGGTGATGAAATTTTTGTCAACACCATTCAACATTTCGTAAGCAATCAAATAAGGATTGTCGATAAACGAACTGAACGGGTGAACCTGATCAACCTGCTCTTTTCCAGCTTTCCAGATGGGTGCATACCAAGATAAATCGACATTCGGATTCTGGAAAATCATGAAGTAAGAAATCGACTGGTTGCTATAGCCAGTTGCCGGCAGGTTGTCACTTTTTGTTTTATTATAATTTAATTTAATCCCGATTTTCAATTTTTCATTTAATTTGTGATCCACTGAAAATGCCGCATTAAATCTGTCGAAGCCTGTATTTGGCATCATCCATTCATTCTTTAAATACGTTAAAGATGACCTGAAAGATGTATTTTCGTTCGAAGCTTCTACAGAGACATTGTTTGAGAATGTTGTTCCGGTTTGCCAGAAACCTTTGATATTATCTTTGTAAGGTCTCCATAACTGTCGTGTTGCACTCTGACCTTCCGTTGTGGGATCATATTGAAAAAAAGACTGTCCATCGAATTTTGGTCCGAAAGCACTACTCGTTCCCCCGGTATTTACGCCATCCGCAGATGCCTGATAAGAATAAAAGTAATCTCCGCTGGTCCCTTTCTGCATTGTTCCCTGACCGTATTCGTATTGATAATCGGGCCATTTCAACACCGTATCATAACTTGAGTAAGAGTTGAGAGAAACCTGTACTTTTCCTTGCTTGCTTTTTCCTGATTTTGTGGTGATCATTACTGCTCCACCAGCACCTCTGGAACCGTACAATGCGGATGCGGTAGAACCTTTTAAAACCGTTATAGATTCAATATCGTCAGGATTGATAGTATTAATTCCGTTTCCATAATCGATGGGAAGATCAGCCTTGGAACCTGCTCCATAAGCTGAAAAACCTGTTCCCGTTGTACTATTATTCATCGGAACACCATCCACAACAATAAGAGCATTGTTTTGATCAGCGTTCATAGAAATGTCACCTCGTAACTTGATGAGAGAACTTCCTAAAGGTCCCGCTCCCGCCGTCTGAATTTTCAAACCAGCTACTTTTCCTTCCAATGCCTGTGACCAGTTATTGTTCTGAGTTTTTAGAATCTCTTCTGACTTAATAGTTTCAGCAACATAACCCAAAGACCGATCCTGTCTTTTGATACCCAGAGCGGTCACTACAACTTCATCGATATTCTTGATCGTATCTTTCTTTACCTGTTGCTGAGCTGCCATATTGACGCTCACCAATCCTAATACGGATAACAGAAGTAATTTTTGAGTCTCTTTACGCATACACTTTTTTGTTTGCGCAAAATTAGAAAGCTATGACGAGCATAACTTTAATAGGGTTTTAACATATTTTAAAGAATTCTTAAACGCCATATTAATTTATGATGAACACAAACACATAAACTTCTAACTGACAGCTATTTAAAAGAATGAATTATTTTTAATACAAAAAACGAATTATTTTCGCATACCTTTATTGTCTTTTCTTGAGAAAATAATTTTTCACACTATATATCTTCAAATCAGAGTATTGTACAATAAAAAACCTATCTCTTTTGAGACAGGTTGAATAATATATAAATCTAAGTAAAAAATGACAGCTTATTTATTCTTCAGCTGATCTGGAATATTGGTTGTAATAAAACCGATTCCCTGCTTTTTTAATTCGTCATAAACAACAACATCGTTTACCGTCCAGGCATTTGTGATCAATCCTAAAGCTTTAGCATCAGCAATCCATGTCGGGTTTTTCTGGAAAATGCTGTAGTGATAATCAATTCCGTCTAAACCTTCGTCTTTGATCTGTTGCGGAGACAATTCACCCTTCAAATACTGAACTTTGAATGTTGGCTCTAATTTTTTAATCTCTTTGCAGATATTTAAGCTGAAAGAAATGAACTCACTTTGAGATTCAAGCTTTAACTCTTTTACCAATTTGATGGTTTTTGCCGTTAACTCATCTTCTTTTTCTTTCGTTTTGTCTGGCTTAATCTCAACAATCAGCTTTAAAGATTTATCTTTTTTTCCTGCTTTTAAATAATCTTTTAACAGAGGAAAATTTTCGCCGTTTGATAATTTCAGTTTTTTCAATTCTTTGAAATCTGTTTCTGAAATTTCCATTTTATCGTGATGCTCGTCGTGGTTTACAACCAAAACACCGTCTTTGGTCATTCTCACGTCAAATTCGGCTCCGT
Organism: Chryseobacterium aahli; assembly: GCF_022699665.1. GTDB lineage: Bacteria > Bacteroidota > Bacteroidia > Flavobacteriales > Weeksellaceae > Chryseobacterium > Chryseobacterium aahli. The sequence goes on from NZ_JALDNB010000009.1 coordinate 13,375, forward strand.
AAATCTTTAAATCCTGTGCATTTTCTAATGCTTTAATTGAATTTTCTGTTGTGGGAGGATTGGTCTGCCAATATCCTCTGTGTGCGATAATCTGGGTTTGTGCGCTCATCATTGCTGTACTTAAAACTGCTAACCCTAAGATAAAATTTTTCATGATATAATGTATTAAATTAAAAGCTCTTTGATTATCTTTCTTTTAAAGACTTTTTAGATTTTCTTAATTACAGATCATCTCCGAGCTTTTAAATATATTGATATTTAATAATATTTTTGATTAAAAAGTATATTTTGCGCCCAACTGTATCTGGTAGGGATTACCTGATAAAGGCTCTAAACCACTGGTATTTTTAGAATACACAAATTGTTTTGTAGCTGGGTCAAATTTGTCAATTCTGTACAATGCTGTATTTCCGTAAGATTTATTGACACCCCATTCTTTATTCAACATGTTTGCTACGTTGAAAATATCGACAGAAAGTTCAAAACCTCCTATTTTTTCAAGTTTAATTTTTTTAGCGATACGTACATCCCAAATTCCATAAAAACCATTTTTACCGCCATTCCTTTCTGCAACTTGGTTGTTGTAATCTGTAATATAATTTTTCAATGCCTTTCCTACTTCAGGATCGTCAACTAAAGCCTGTGTAATCGATGGAAAAATATATGCTAAATCGTTGGTATCTACGAAGTCTCCATTGATGTTTCCTCCAGAAGTTACTGAGAAACGTGTTCCTCCAATCCCAGAATATCTTAATCCTAATGTAAATCCTGCAATGGTAGGTGAATTACCATACAATACTACTTTATTTCTAAATTGGTTATCAGAATAAGACATTCTTAAATCTCTTGGATCCCCTTGAACCAAAGTTGACAGTGTTGCAGAGTTGGCTACGTTTCCGTTGTAAGATGTGTTGTCTTTAATATCAGACCACGTATAACTTGCAGTGATTTCTCCGTCTTTCCAATAGCGGTAGCTCGTGTCAACTACAAAAGAGAATTGATTAACCTTTCCATCACTTACCAGTTCTAAAACTCTTCCAAACTTTTTATTGATAGTTCCATTTTTCCAACTCATTGTTCCGTTTGCATTAATTGATGCTGCCGGAACATAAACACCTCTTCCACCCTCATTATTTAAAGTAAAGAAAGGATTTGCCTCCATGTTTCTGTCGTAATAGAAATAGTTATTTCTTCCTAAAGCCATGTATCCTGCAACGCCCGCTCTGAATCTTTCGTTAAAGAAGTGTGTATAAGAGATGTTTGCTTTGTAAACAATAGGAACTTTCGCATCTTCACCTGTATAATTGATGGTTGGAAGCTGGTATTGAGATAACGAAGGAACTGTACTGTAATCATTTCTATAACTATTAAAATCTGGAGTAAGACCAATAGCAGAAGGATCTACATCTACTGTTGCCAAATGATTTCCATCAAAAACCAAATTATTAATCACCATATAATTGTTGATATCAGAAGAGAATACACCCGCTCCAAATTTCAGGAAATCTTTATTGCCTTCATTGATATTCCAATCAAACTGGAATCTTGGCTGAATAATAAAAGACTTGATATTATTATCTGTTCGGATTCCCATTTCATCAAATAATCTTTGATTAAACTGAGCTTTTGGATACCCACCATAATCAAATCTTATCCCCGCCATTAAATCCAGACCTGTAGCAATTTTGGTCTGCATCTGTCCGTAAACACCAACATTCCAGATCGATGATTTTACTGAAGGGTCTTCTACTAAAGGCACTTCTCTGTAATATCTATACGATTTAAGATTATTAAAATTATCTATTCCCAAAAACTGAAACCTTCCGTTGACCTCGCTTCCGTACACTGATTTAGATTTAGTATACATTAAATCTGCACCGAAAGTATATTTAATCTTGTCTGTGTTGTAGTATAAGTTGTCTACAATCTGGAAAACATTATTTTTAAAACCCTCCTGTGCAAAACGGTGCCCACCCATCTGAATATTGGTCGTCAGACTGGTTCCGTCAATAGAAGAAGCTACACGCTCTACAATTGCTCTGGGAACCGTTCTTCCCAACTCATCATTTTGGTAGCTGTTTTGGAAAGTGTATAAATGTTGTACTTTTAATTCGTTTGTTAAGTTAGGCTTTAGATTTGACCTCAATGTCAGTAACAAACTGTTGTCAAGGTTTTTATCATTGGCGTATGACTCGAAGAAATTAATTGCGGTATTATCCTGCAGTCCGTTTTTATTAAAATCATAAGTAAAATTATTTCTAAGGGTCAGCAAGTTTTTTTCATTAATCTGCCAGTCTAAACGCAAAAATCCTGCATCAGAATTTCTTACTCTGTCAAAAGATCCAAACTGCGGCGTGTTTCCAACACCATATTTTGCTCTTCCAATATTTAAAACCTGATTCAAAGATTGATTGGTTACCCCAAGTCTTAAAGCATCTGCATTAGTCTGCACATCAGCAATAAGTAACGGTTTTGAATCAATCTGATGATCCCAAGCAGCAAAAAAGTGTAGTTTATTTTTGATGATCGGGCCACCAAGAGAAACCCCAAACTGAGATGTTGAGAAATCATTCACTCGTTCATTCCCTCTGATATCGTATTTACTCGACAGCCATCCTGTTCTTAAATATTCCCAGGCACTTCCTGTAAAAGTATTTGTCCCGGATTTTGTCACTGCGCTTACGGTACCACCACCGCTTCTGCCTAAAGTAACATCATATTGGTTGGTCGTGATTTTAAATTCGCGCACAGCCTCAATTGAAATTGAGTAAGGAGCACCACTTCGGCTTGTAGTAGAACCTGCAGAAGTCGGGTTTTTTGCCGTCATCCCGTCTATTGTAAAGTTAGTTGAAGATCCTAACTGACCCGATAAGTTTCCGCCCTTACCACTCAAAGGAGATAATTCGGTAAGATTATTGAAATTTCTTCCGTTCACAGGTAAGATTCCAATGTTTTTCGCAGTGATAGCAGTGGCTGCACCTAAGTTTCCAATCTTATTTTTTAAATTTCCAACGATAACAACCTCTTCGATTTGCTTTTCACCAGAATTTCCCAAACTCATGTTGACCGTCACCTGATCACCGAAGTTGACATTGTATCCTTCTCTTTTTTCGTCATTGACGATTACGGTATAAGGCCCGCCCAAAGGAATTTCTTTAAAAATATACTCTCCTTTTGAGTTGGTTTCCGTTTCAGTTTTGAAACCCGTCGATTCATTGATAATGGTCACTTTCACTTTATCCTGCGCACCGGTATTGGTGATTTTCCCTACAATAGAAGCTTGCGTGGTTTGAGCATAAGCGATTGTTCCAAATCCTAAAAACAATAATCCTATAACGATTTTTACTTTTTTCATTTATTTCAAATTAACTGATTGCAAAGGTATATTGACTTTGCAAGCCCTCTGTTTACGGCACTTTTAACATTTTTTTAATTAAATTGAAACCAAATATTAACGTAGCATAAACGCAGAATTTTATTGATTGAATTATCAGCTACTTACACGGTGTTAAGTGATTTTAATGATACCACATCATTTAATTGTCTTATTTTTTTAAATTGAAATTACTTTGGTTATTTTTGCTCTAAATAATTTTCCCGATGTCCGAAAACATTCAACAAAAGATAGAACAGCTCCGTAAAGAACTCAACCAGCATAATGAAAACTATTATCTGATGGATGAGCCCAGCATTTCTGATCTCGAATTTGATTTATTATTAAAAGAACTACAAGATCTCGAAGCCAAACATCCGGAATTTCACGATGACAATTCTCCTACAGTGCGTGTTGGCGGCGGTGTGACGAAAATTTTCCCGACCATTCAGCATCAGTTCAGAATGTATTCTCTGGATAATTCTTACGATTTTGATGACTTGGCAGATTGGGAAAAGCGGATCATTAAAACCATCGATGAACCCGTAGAATTTGTTGCAGAATTAAAATATGACGGAGCTTCGATTTCTATTTTATATGAAAACGGAAAACTAACACAGGCGGTAACGCGTGGTGATGGTTTTCAGGGTGATGAAATTACTTCTAATGTAAAAACTATCTCAGATATTCCGGTAAAACTGACCGGAGATTTCCCCGAGCGCTTTTTTATGCGTGGTGAAATTTATTTGACAAGAAAAAATTTCGATAAAATCAATAAACAACGTGAAGAAGAAGGTCTTGACCTCTTTATGAATCCAAGAAATACGGCAAGTGGAAGTTTGAAAATGCAAGACAGCGGTGAGGTGAGAAAACGAAGATTGTCATCAGTTTTATATCAGTTTGTTGCTCAGGAAACTTCAGCAGAAAGCCATTGGGAATTGCTACACAAAACACACGATTGGGGCTTTACCATTTCTGAACAGGTTAAACTCTGCAAAAATTTAGAAGAGATAAAAGAATTTATCAACTTTTGGGATACGGAAAGACATAATCTGCCTTTCGAAATTGATGGAATTGTATTAAAGGTCAATTCATTAAAACAACAAAGACAACTTGGTTACACCGCAAAGTCTCCCCGTTGGGCGATGGCATATAAATTTAAAGCCGAAAAAGTTGAAACTGAATTACAAAGTGTATCTTATCAGGTTGGAAGAACAGGAGCTATTACCCCTGTCGCCATTTTAAAACCGGTTTTATTAGCTGGAACAACGGTAAAGCGTGCTTCACTTCACAATGAAGACATTATTAAAAAACTCGGTTTGCACGAGCATGATTATGTTTATGTAGAAAAAGGCGGGGAAATTATTCCTAAAATTGTCGGTGTCAACACAGAAAAAAGAACGTCAGACAGCAAAGAAATTAAATACATCAAAAACTGTCCGGAATGTGGAACTGAATTGATAAAATTGGAAGATCAGGCGATTCATTTTTGCCCAAACGATTTGCATTGTCCGCCTCAGGTTATCGGTAGAATGATTCATTATGTTTCGAGAAAAGCTTTGAATATTGATAATTTGGGAAGTGAAACCATCGAACAGCTTTATAAAGAAAGACTGATTGAAAACCCTGCAGACTTTTATACGTTGACAAAAGAACAGATTCTTCCTTTAGAAAGAATGGCTGAAAAATCGGCTCAGAATATTATTGACGGAATCGAAAAATCGAAAGAAATTCCGTTTGAGAAAGTCTTATTCGGAATCGGAATCAAGCACGTTGGAGAAACGGTTGCGAAGAAATTGGTAAAGAACTTCAACACGATTGACGATTTGAAAAAAGCGACCGCAGAAGAATTGTGTCAGGTAGAAGACATCGGGATGAAAATCGCAGTGAGCATCGTTGATTTCTTTAATAATCCTGAAAATATTCTGATGTTAGAGAGACTGAAATCTTATGGCGTTCAATTAGAAAAAGGTGAAAATACCAACGAAGTTTTATCAAACACTTTAGACGGAAAAACATTTTTATTTACAGGAAAATTATCTCTGTTCACAAGAGAATCTGCCGAAGAAATGGTAGAAAAACACGGCGGGAAAAACATTTCTGCAGTTTCTAAAAATCTGAATTATCTGGTTGTCGGTGAAAAGGCAGGAAGCAAACTAAAAAAAGCGCAGGATATTGGAACGATTACGATTTTGGATGAGCAGGAATTTTTGGATTTGATAGAAAAATAACAACTCATTTAATAATTTAACAAAATATATCATTGAGATTTTATCTTAATGATATATTTTTGTTTATATCCTCTAAAGAATTTTAAAAAATTAATAATTTATATGAAAAAACTTTATTATTTACTTTTACTGTTTTCACTTTCCCTATTTCGTTCGCAAATAGTGAATATTCAGGACTCAAATTTTAAAGCAAAACTACTTTCTGCAAATACAACTAATGGTGTCGCAAAGAACAGTTCCGGTCAAAGTATAGTGCTGGATGCCAATGCCAATAGCGAAATAGAAGTTTCTGAAGCACTGAACGTCTACCGATTAGAATTTTATTCTTCAAACATTTCGGATATTACCGGAATTACAAGCTTTAGCAATCTTACAAATCTGAAAATGGGATCTATTAATGCCACATCTATGAATCTGAACGGCCTCAACAATCTTCAAGTTCTTGATATGTCTAGCTTTAACGCTTTGCCCACACTAAATATTTCCAATTTTAACAATCTGCAGAATTTTAAAATCGCATTCTGCTCCAATCTTACAACACTCACGCTGCAAAATCTGCCTGTACTGTCGCAGCTCACTATCAATACAAACAGTAGTCTGAATAATCTTACGATTTCAAATTTTCCTGTTTTGGCTGGTATAAACTGTACGAGTAATAATGCCCTTTCCAATCTCATCATACAAAACTGCTCTTCGGCTACAGGTATAGACCTTGGAAACAACAGTCTAAGTATGCTACAGCTAAACACACTGCCTCTATTACAAAATCTGGTTCTAAATAATAATGAACTTACAACTCTTAATGTTGGTACATTTAGCAATCTGAAGAGTCTAAGTGCAGTGGGCAATCTGTTGACATCTGCAGATCTTAACGCAAATCCACTCCTTCACACGGTATACTTGTCGGATAATCAACTGCAAAATGTCAAGATTAAAAATGCCGGACAAAATTTCCCATCAACATTTCAGATTTTCGACAATGCACCCTTTCAATACCTTTGCTGTGATGCTGACGATATTGCTATTGCCACATCAAATATAAATCAACAGGGATACACGTCTGCCACAGTAGATTCATCTTGTCCGGCAGCTCCTATGTTATCTACTGCAGAAACATTAAGTAAATACGAACAAATATCTTTCTATCCAAATCCAGTAAAAGACATTTTGTATTTTAAATCAAAAGAAAAAGCAGTGAAAGCTGAAATTTTTGATTCTTCGGGACGAATTTTAAAATCTCAAAGTATTAATGGTGATTCAATTAATGTTTCCGAACTCTCAAAAGGAAATTACATTATTAAATTTTATACAAAAGATCGATTTGTAACTCAGAAATTTATTAAAAATTAATCTACAAAAATAAGACTGTCAAAAATGGTGTCTTATTGTTTAAATTGAAAAAACCAGGCAGAAAAATTTGATGACTAATTCTAATTTTTCTTCAACCATTCCAGGCGACGCTGGTCGGGAAGATGCTTGACAGAGAAGTTTTCGAAAGTCGCTTTGAAGCCTTTTCCATCGGGACTTGCCGCCATAAATCCTACCTGAACGGGAGTGTTGTCCTGCAGATAAGCATTTCGCATCATCACATATTCTTTGTCATCAAATGAGTAGAAAATCTCGACTGCATCTAATCTTCTCACGGCTTTTATCCAGACAAACGGTGGTGTTTTTTCCAAAACAATGACGCTCCAGTCGCTGGTTTTATGCGTAACTACAGTACTTAGATTGAATTTTCCGTCTACAAATTCTACTCCGGTTTTGATGTAATTTTGTTCGTCAATTCTCAACATTAATCCCATTTGGTCGAAGCGGGCTTTGTAATCTCCGGTGATTTTTACTTTGGTTTCGAATTCTCCGCCGTAAGTTGAGTAATAAAATGGGGCATCATCCACTGTAAAACCATAATGTGAAATTCTCCAATAATCACTTTGTGGTGTGACATTCATGATGAGTTTTTTGTCTTTGATTTCCCATTGTTGAGGTTCGTTGAACCAAGTCATTTTTTCTAAAGACTGCGCTTTTAAACCTTGAAATAAATTCAATGCTATGATTGATGATAGTATTATTTTTTTCATTTCTGAATGATTTTGTTCTCGCAGATTAAGTTGATGTCGCAGATTTTTTTATCTGCTAAATCTGGGCAATCTGCGAGAATTTTAAAAATTTAAATATTCTAAATTTCTCTGATTACTTTACATGGATTTCCCACAGCCAAAACATTGGAAGGAATATCTTTTGTGACTACACTTCCCGCTCCGATAACGGTATTATCGCCAATCGTAACTCCGGGAAGAATGCTGCAACCTGCACCAATCCAGACATTATTTCCTACCGTAATTGGGTAAGCATATTCCAAAGCTTTATTGCGTTGCTCGACATCGAAAGGATGACCAGCCGTGTAAAATCCGCAGTTGGGAGCGATAAAAACGTTATCTCCGAAAGTCACTTTTGCACAATCTAGAATGACAACATTCACGTTGGTGTAAAAATTCTCGCCAATCTCAATATTATAACCGTAGTCGCAATAAAAAGGTTGTTCGATATGGAAATTTTCTGTCGTTTTTCCGAAGAGTTTTTTAATTAATGCTTTTCTTTCCTCAATTTTCGAAGGTTGAAGGTGATTGTATTCAAAACAGAGATCTTTGCAAAGATTTCTTTCTTGTATCAAAAGTTCATCGATGGCATCGTAAATTTCTCCGCTCAGCATTTTTTCTTTTTCTTTCAGATTATTCATTGTATTTTTACGTTGATAATGGGCAAATTTATAAGCTTAAAGCTCAGAAATCAATACTGATTTATAACCATTCTCAATGAAAACCATCCAATCCGACCTCAACGAAAAACTTCTGCAACAAGAATTCGCTTCCATTTCCGAAAGCGAAAATCTGCAACTTAAAAAATGTCAGGAAATTGCCCAGAATTTTGTGGATTTAGAAAATGGAATAGCCGTTTTGAGTGACCTTCAAAACAATAAAAGTTATGTTTACTCTGGAAAATTGGCAGATGAATTGAATATTTTTCAAGAGCAAAATACTCAGGAAATTGAAAGTATTTGGGAAGAAGAACTTTTCGCAAAATTAAATCCTGAAGATGTTTTACAGAAGCATCTGCTTGAACTTCAGTTTTTTCAGTTCATTAAAACCATTCCTTTTGAACAGCACAAAGATTATTGTGTGGTGAGCAGACTGAGACTTGCCGATAATCCAACTCAGAAAGCACTTTTGCACAAAATGTTCTACTTCACAAATGCCAATGATAAAAATGTAGAACTGGCACTTTGCCTCTATCATTTTGATTTTCTGAATTCTTCTCTTCATCACGGGATGATCATCAATACGGCAAACAGTTCAGTCATTCATCAGACGGAGGCGGGAAATTCATCATTTTTATCAGTTCGTGAAAAGGAAATTTTGAAAATGATTCAGGATGGAAAAAGAAGCAAAGAAATTGCTGAATTACTTTTCATCAGCATCAATACCGTAAACCGTCACCGACAGAATATTTTGGAGAAACTTCGTGTTGGAAATATGACTGAAGCCTGTATGATGGCGGTAAAGTTGAGATGGATTTAATTTTTATATTCAATTCAAACTAATATTGTTTCTAACAAAGATTATTATCTTAAATTTATCTAATCAATAATTATCGTAATTTTATTTTAAACAAAATCAAAAAATGGATTTTCTAAAAGATCATTCGATTCAGAACGAGCTGGTATTGATTTTTATTTCGGTGATTCTTGGGCTTTTTATCGGGACCGAAAGAGAATACCGGAATAAATCTGCAGGTCTACGAACCTTCATTCTCGTGTGTTTCGGATCTTGTCTTTTCACTATTCTCTCTATAAAAATTGGAGTGAACGATCCAGATCGTTTGGCTGCAAATATTATTACAGGAATTGGTTTTTTGGGTGCCGGAGTTATTTTTAAAGGAGATAATAAAATCGACGGAATCACGACAGCAACCACCATTTGGGCAACGGCATCCATCGGAATGGCAGTTGGTTCAGGATATGTTTATCTGTCTTTGATGGGAACTGTTTTGGTGCTTTTGATTTTGAGTTCGCTTACTTATTTGCAGAATTTCATAGACAACAATCATAAAATTCGAGAATATAGAATAGTTGTGAAAAATTTTGAAGATGTTGCTTATTTTGAAAATATATTTAAAAATTATCACTTAAAATTTTTTGTTGTCAGACAAAAATTCAATCAGGAAAATATTACGACAACATGGATGTTGACAGGGAAACATACCAATCATGATCTATTTATTCAACAACTTCGACATGACGAAAAAGTAAATGCATATGAATTTTGAGAAATTAAAGAAGTTTTTTTACAATTTTACGGGAATCATCATCTAATTCAAAGATTTTAGATTTAAAAACACCGAAAAAAGGCTGGAAATCAGACATAATTCACTAATTTCGCATCCATATTTTATGGAAAATTTATTGCATTTTTACGTTAACCGATTAGGAATTTCTTTGGAAGAGGCGAAGCGTCAGACAGTCAAATTTGAGAAGATCGAAATTCCTAAAAAAACAATCATATTAAACTCAGGAGAGACAGAAAATTACCTTTATTTTATTGTTGAAGGGATTGTGCGTTTTTTCATGCACAAAACCCATCCTACAGAGCCACCTAAAGAGATTACTTTTTCGTTTATTGCTAAAAATATGTTTTACAGTGCATATGATTCTTTCATTACTAGAAATCCCTGCGAATACAATGTTCAGGCATTACAAAACACTGTTGTTTACAGAATTCACCACCTGGATGTGCACGATTTGTATGAAAACACAAAAATTGGTAATTATATAGGCAGAATTTCCGCAGAACAGCTTTATTTAAAAAAAGCACAGCGGGAGATTTCATTGGTATCGCATAATGCAGAAGAAAGATATCTGAATTTGCTTAAGTCCTACCCGGAATATATCCTTCAGATTCCGTTGAAATATATTGCCTCATATCTGGGAATTACCCCGCAGGCGCTAAGCCGTATCAGAAGGCACATTTCTTAACATAGATTCATTTCATTAGACTTATTAAACACTTAATTTTGCTGCTACTTAAGAGACACAAATGATGAGACTTTATTTGTCGGATTAAGTTAGATTTTTCAATCTAGAAGATATAAATTCCCAAACCCTTCAGAATAAAAATTCGGAAGGGTTTTCTTTTTTCTAAGAAAATTAAATCCGTATTTTAGACAAAATTTTTTTGTAATGATAAAACGTACTATTTTGATTGCTTCGGCGTTCTTCAGTTTTTCTTGGGGAATGGCCCAGCAATACGGCGGAATGTGGATTCCCACTGAGTTGAATGAAAAGGAGATGAAAGACCTGGGAATGAAAATCTCTGCCAAAGATATCTTCAACACTCAAAAACCAAGTATAAAAGACGCCGTGGTACAATTTAACGGAGGTTGTACGGCTGAAATTATTTCGCCAAAAGGTTTACTTCTTACCAATCACCACTGTGGGTACGGACAAATTCAGGCACATTCAACGGTTGACAATGACCTTTTGTCAAACGGATTTTGGGCTAAAAATATGGGAACTGAATTACCTAATCCCGGAGTTACCGTTGATTTTATCTTAGATATCAAAGAAGTTACGACTCAGATTTTAGAAGACACAGACAATCTTCAGGAGCCTGAACTTTCAAAAAAAATCGCCGCTAATATTGAGATTTATAAAAATTCTCAAAAAACAGAACCCTATCAGTCGATTTCTGTAAAATCGATGTATTACGGAAATAAATTCTACGCTTATGTGATTGAAACCTACAAAGACGTTCGTTTGGTAGGAGCTCCGCCACAAAGCATCGGTAAATTCGGAAGTGATACCGATAACTGGGTCTGGCCAAGACATACGGGAGATTTCTCCATGTTCAGAATTTATGCTGACAAAAATAATAAACCTGCTGAGTATTCTAAAGATAACGTTCCTTACGTTCCGAAACATTACCTTCCGGTTTCTATAAAAGATAAGGCTGAAAATGATTTCACATTTGTATTTGGTTTCCCTGGCAAAACTACCGAATATCTTCCGGCAATTGCTGTTGAGAAAATCATGACTGAGATTGACCCGGCAAGAATTGCAGTGCGTGACGTTGCTTTGAAAACTTTAGACGAAAAAATGCGTGCTGATGATGCTACACGTATTAAATATGCTTCAAAATTCGCTTCCGTTGCCAACTATTGGAAAAAATGGATCGGTGAAGTAGAAGGTTTGAAAAAATCAAATGCCGTTCAGAAAAAAGTAATGTACGAAGGTTCTCTGGTTTCTAAAAACCCGCAAATAAAAACCACCCTAGACGAGCTTAATAATTCATATAAAGATCAAGCACCTTATGCTCTGAACAACGCATACTACACTGAAGTTATAAAAAACGCTGAAACATTAAAGCTTGCAAGCGACTACTACAGCTACATTAATTCTGTTGAAGCAGGAAGAATGGATGAGAAAGAGCTTAGCAAACTAAAGAGCAAATTAACTTCATTCTACAAAGATTACAGCGCAGAACTTGATGCTAAAGTTACCGCAAAACTTTTGGCTTTATATGCCAACAAAACTGCACCACAATTTTTACCGGCTGGTTTTGACAAGTACAAAAATGAAGCTCAAAATATCACCAATATTGAAGAAATATCAAAAAACTCCATCATTACAGGAAGATCTGCAGTCAACGGAGCTTCTTTGAATGTTGATATTGACAAAGCTTTTTCTAATCCGGATAAATTGATTAAAACTTTAAAGAAAGATCCTATTTATCAACTTTTCTTAAGCATCAGAGATACTTATATGAAAACTGCTGATCCGCAATTCACTTCTTTGCAGGCAAAAATTGATGGATTGCAGAAGAAATATATGGCACAGCAAATGTCGACAGATAAAGACAGGAAATTCTTCCCAGATGCCAACTCTACCCTTCGTGTGACATACGGAAAAGTAAAAGGATCGACACCGAAAGATGCCGTAACTTACGATTACCAGACGCATTTGGCAGGTGTCATGGAAAAATATGTTCCAGGAGATTACGAATTTGATGTTCCTAAAAAACTGATTGATCTATATGATAAAAAAGACTTCGGAAACTACAAGGATAAAACAGGTGATGTTCCTGTAGGATTTACAGCGACCAACCACACTACGGGAGGAAACTCTGGTAGCCCAGCCTTAGATGCGCAAGGAAATCTTGTAGGATTGAACTTCGACAGACAGTGGGAAGGTACAATGAGCGATATCAACTACGACCCACGTTTCAGCAGAAACATCATGGTTGATACAAAATATATTCTTTTCATCGTTGATAAATTCGCCGATTCTAAATGGCTAATTGACGAGATGAAAATTGTGAAATAAAATTCAATTTCATGTATAAAAGGAGCGGGCGAAATCTTTGATTTCGCCCGCTTTATTTTTTTGTTTAAAAGTCAAATTCAGTTTAAAAACTAATGATCTGCAATATTCTTCTGACTCAATTTTAGATTAATTCAAATATAAAGATCTCCTTAATCTCTAAATATGCACAACAAAAAAATTAATACCCAAAAATCTCTTCCAATTCAAGTTCTTTAAAACTTCCCATTTGCTCTACAGCTTCCAAATTCAGGTTTTCTTTTTTTCCGATAATGGCTGTATTGAACTGTACAGGCTTGATAGCGGTCTGATAAAACTGCTTAATTTCGTCAAAATTCAAGCTTTCAATCTGACTGTAAATATCTTTTCTGAAATCGTGAGTGATTCCTAGTTTCTGTAGTTTTAATGTATTGAAAAATATATTGGTTCTTGTAATTCTCGTTGATGCAATCTGCTTTAATGCGGCATTTTTTGCATTTTCAAACTGAGTAGTCACTTCCGGAAGTTCATCCATCAGTTCGGTCATTGTGTCTACTGCAATCTGCAGTTTATCAGGCTGTGTTCCGACATACGTGGTGATGTAATCGGGATGACCAATTTCTGCATTGGGAGAATAAGAAACATATGCTGAATAGGCTAAACTCTTACTCTCACGAATCTCCTGAAAAACTATTGATGACAAACCACGCCCAAAATATTCATTAAAAACATTGATTTTACCAAAATTTTCCGTGTTCACATGATGTCCCTTCCCTATTTTACTCATCTCCATCTGCACCATATCGTAATTGGTGAAATAGACATTTCCTACCGTTTCCGGCTCAGGATACTTCTTTGGATCAGGGATGCTTCGGCTCTGGATTTCAATAAAACCTTCTATTTCCTGCTTAAATTTCTCAAAATCTTTCCCGTAGAAAAATATCTGATATTGGAATTTAAATAAACTTTTAATACGCTCTGTAAAATCTTCTACTTTTGTATTTTCAAGCTCATCTTTCGAAAGAAAATCTAAAAATCTTGAACCTTTACCCAGCTTTGTGTAGTTCGTCAAAGCCGTCATGATGCGGTTTTTATCTTTCTTTCCTGCTTCACGGTTTTCCAGAATCGTTTCTACAAACTGATTGTAAATTTCCTGATCAGGCTGTACATTTTTCATCCAGTGTTGAAGCAATTCAATTCCTTCCTTCATGTTTTCCTCTAATCCGCTGAGAGAAATATGAAGCTGATCTGAAGTGGTTTTAAAATCATTGGTAATTCCTATTTTAAAGAATTCCTTTTTCAAATCTTCGGGCGAGAATTTTTCTGTTCCGAGATATTGTAAAATTTGGGTAGAAATTCCCAATTCACGATCATTATCGCTTCCAAATGGGAAAATAAAATGTACCTGAGCAATTTCGTTGTATTTATTTTTAACGAAACTTATTTTTTTGTCTTTTACAACGTCTGTCGTAATTTCTTTCTGATAATCAATAAATTCAGGCTGAATATCTTCAGTCTTTTCACTGATGATTTCTTTTAAAAATTCAGATTGAGCATCACGGTTGATTTTGATTGCGGTAATTCCGGGATTGTCAACTCTCAACAGTTTATCATTAACGCCTTTCTCTTTGTTCACGACCACATAATTATCTTTAAAGAAATCATTGGCAAATGCAATCACCTCTTCTCTGGTAATTTCTGCATATTCATCCATCTCATTCAGCTCCTGTTCCCAGGTTCTGCCTTTGATGTAGGTGTCGTAAAGATTATTGGCTAAACCTCCTGCAGTTTCCAAAGCTTTCATTCTCTGAAGTTTGAAATCGTTAATAATGGCAGGAAGCATCCAATCCGGGAAATCTCCCTTTTTCACAAGTTCGATTTGCTCCAAAACCATTTCTCTTGCTTCCAATAAGGTTTGATTTTCTTTCGGAACGGCAACTATCGAAAAGAAACCATAATTTTTCAATCCTAAAGAATAAGCCTGTGCCCAAAGCATTTTTTGAGTCTGATTGATATGTAAATCCAGCAAACCGGCTTCTCCTCTATTGCTTAAAATGTTGGCAACCACATCGGCAAGCATCGCTTCTTTCGAACCATAACTATCAGTTCTCCAAGCCAATTGAACTCTCGGTGTTGTCGGACTGTACACTGTTCTTTCAACGATTTCCGTCATTGGTTGTTCGATAATTGCCTCTTTTTTTGGCAATTCTTTGTAAGGAATTGCTCCAAAATATTGATCGACAAGTTTGACGGTTTCTTCAAAATCTAAATCTCCCACCAAAACAATTGCATAATTATTGGGAACATAATATTCGTCAAAATACTTATGAATTGCCTTCATGGAAGGATTTTTCAGATGTTCAGGCTTCCCTAAAGTTGTTTGCTGACCATTCGGATGGGTTGGAAAAAGAGCTTCCATCAAAGAATCATTCACCAAACGAGAATCGTTGTCCTGCGCACGGTTGAATTCTTCATAAACGGATTCTAATTCAGTATGAAAAAGTCTGAGGACCAATTCTGAAAATCGTTCTTTTTCAACTTTCAACCATTTTTCAAGTTCATTATTGGGAATATTGTTTTTGTAGACTGTTTCATCAAACCATGTGTGGGCATTCGTCCCGCTCGCTCCGAGAGATGAAATGATTTTATCATATTCATTGGCGATTGCAAACTGACTTGCTTCCTGAGAAATTTCATCTATTTTTTTATAAATCTCTTTCTTCTTTTCAGGATTTTGCTCGGCTTTATGTTGTTCGTATAAATCTGAAATCTGATCAAGCAATACTTTTTCTTTCTCCCAATTTTGTGTTCCGATTTTTGAGGTTCCTTTGAACATCATGTGCTCAAGATAATGCGCTAAACCCGTATTATCAGAAGGATCATTATTACTCCCCGTTCTCACAGGAATGTAGGTTTGAATTCTTGGAGCGTCAAAATTTTGAGCCAAAAAAACATTCAATCCGTTTTTTAGGGTGTAAATTCTGACTTTATTTTCGTCGTGGGTGACGGTGATGTATTCGTAATTATTTTTGTCGGTATGAATCGTTTCCTTATATCTTCTGTCAATCATATCTAAATTCATTTTCACTCTTTTTTAAAATCAGAATGCCTTACAAATGTAAGGATTCAAAAAATAAGAGTGATTACAATTGTTTATATTAAATCTATGGTGATGATTTAATTTAAGTGTTGTCTTTTAAGTTCAACGTTTCTTTTTGATTTAATAAATTTTAAATCATTTTAAAGGGATTTTATTATCTTAGTTGTTTATTAATTCAAATAAATGAAACTTACCTATTTCCTGCTATTTTTAATGATTGGTTTTACCAACGCACAAACTCACCGTTTCTTTTATGAACTAAAATCTAAGGAAGATTCTACCCAAACTGAGTCTAAAAAAAACTTTATGGTTTTAGATGTCAATCCTGCTGAAACAAAATATTACGACTATCGTTTATTGGAAAAGGATTCTCTCAACAGACTGCACAATTCTCAGGATACCAGCTGGACACACCAAATACCTGTTGTAAGGAAGAAAAACTCTGATAAGAACATCAATTTTGCTTTCGCAGGTGAACAATTATATTCTTATCAGACAGAAGATTTGGTAGAATGGAAACTATCTAATGAAACGAAAAAATTAACGGGTTTCAATGTTCAAAAAGCAACAACTAATTTTGGTGGCAGAAAATGGACGGCATGGTTTACAAAAGAAATTCCATTTTCTGAAGGACCGTATAAGTTTAGGGGGTTACCTGGTTTGATTGTTTCAATAGAAGACAGCCAGCAACAGTACATTTTCAATTTAATTAAAAGCAAAAAATTGGCTGAAACTTACGACACTTCAAACATTTTAGAAATTAGATATGGAGATAAACCCTTAATGGTTTCAGAAAAAACATTTGTCAAAAAATCACTTGAATATTACGCTGATCCTTTACAGGAAGATCGTGAAGAACTGAGCAGAGGCAAAACTATCAGTATAGAGATTGACGGAAAAAAGTATACGAAAGCCAGCGAACTGATTCCTCTTATCAAAGAAGAACAGGAATATATCCGGAAGAACAATAATCCGATTGAAAGAAATAAAGCAATAAAATATCCTGTGAAATGACAGCAAGCTTTTTCCCCTCCCAACAAGACTTCCGCAAATGGCTGGAAGAAAATCACAAGACAAAAACAGAGCTATTAGTGGGTTTTTATAAAGTCGGAACTAAAAAACCTTCTATGACATGGTCTGAATCTGTAGATCAGGCTTTATGCTTTGGCTGGATTGATGGTGTGAGGAAATCAATAGATGAAGAAAGCTACAGCATTCGGTTTACCCCAAGAAAACCGACGAGCATCTGGAGTACCATCAACATTAAAAAAATGGAAGAATTGACTAAAGCAGGTCTTATTAAGCCAGCAGGCGTTGATGCATTTAAGCTTAGAAAAGAAAATAAATCCGGGATCTATTCTCACGAAACTGAAAATGTGAAACTTTCTGCAGAATATGAAAATCAATTTAAAGCAAATAAAAAAGCCTGGGAATTTTTCGAAAAGCAAGCGCCATCATACAAAAAAGTCATGACCCATTGGATTATGAGTGCTAAACAACAAAAAACGCAGATTTCACGTTTAGAAAAAACAATTTTGGAGAGTGAAAAAGAAAAGCGAGTTTCGTAAGCTAACAGCAGCTACAATTCATCTCATCAAATTTTATTATTTTTAAGTTCCAAATCAAAAATATAAAAGAAGCTTTTGCGGCGTTAATCCTAATCTTTTGCTTTTCATGCACACCGTCTGAGCCTAAGAATCAGTCACGGGAAAAAACTGAGCCTAAGACAGGTCCACAGATTGAAGCAAAAAAAGATACAATAAAAAGAGATACGCTTGAATTTATTTCTTACAATGATAACTTTGATTATACTCAACTCAACGGTAGAAAAGGAAAAGAAGAAATCGATTTTGTTAATGACAATAACAACGACCGCAGTTTTCTTCGGGGTGATCTCATCGCCATTGAATGGAAAAATGACACAATTTACATCGCAGGAGATGGAGAAACTCCGCAAATTGCACAGTGGATTGTTTCTGCCAAGAAAATCAAAGACGGAAATGTTTCAAAACTCAGAAAGGAATATCGCAAACCTATCAAATATCATTACTCAAAAGAAGATGAAATTTCAGATTCTTATTTAGACCATTTACATAATCTCGCAGAATATTATATTGCCAATTCCAAGAATGATTTGGTTAAATTATCCCTAAAAGACAAGATCGATCTCGCCTACTCCGTTGAAAAACAGACCAAAGACAATAAAGAATATTATGTCTTGGGGATATATACAGAATCTGAACACAAAATCAGTACCTTCCAATGGCTCTACATCGATCCGGAAAATGATAAAATCTATGAGTATGATTTGCCCAATGACAAACTGATTTATTTCCCTTAAATTTTTAAAACTAAAAAAACACCATCATGGCATCAAAAAAACAATTATTAGAAAGAGAAACCACTGAATTACTGAATATTCTACAGCAACGTTTTGAGAAAAACACCAACCGTCATCCAAAAATGGACTGGTCAAAAATTGAAACAAAACTGAAAGCAAATCCGCAAAAACTTTGGTCGCTTAACGAAATGGAAATTTCCGGTGGCGAACCTGATGTTGTAGATTATGATAAAAAATCTGATGAATACACGTTTTTCGATTGTTCGCCAGAAAGCCCGAAAAATAGAAGAAGTTTTTGCTACGACCGTGAAGCATTGGATTCGAGAAAAGAAAACAAACCACAAAATGATGCATTGACTGTCGCTGCGGAAATGGGCGTGGAAATTTTGGATGAAACCCAATATAGATTTTTACAAACCTTAGGAGAATTTGACCTGAAAACATCCAGCTGGATAAAAACTCCAAAAGATATCCGAGCTTTGGGCGGCGCACTGTTTTGTGACCGACGTTACAATACCGTTTTCGTTTATCACAATGGTGCCAATTCTTATTATGCCGCGAGGGCTTTTCGTGGATTTTTGAAGGTTTAACCGAATAGAAAACAATTCGTCAGTTCGAGTGTTTTTCGGAATGAAATGGAGAAAAATGTATCGAGAACTTGTCAACTTCTGGCCAAATATACTTACAATCATTCAAAAAAAAATCGAAAAGTTCTCGATACGATTTTTTCAAAATCTACTCGAACTGACGGTTTACATACGTTGTTATCTTGTAAAATCATAGAAAACTTTTTATATAAAACTATTAATCTTACCTTTGACGCTTCAAAAAATTAGCATGAATACACAGACTTTAGATTTTTGGGTAGGGAATTTTAATTCGGAAGAAGATTTTCTGCAGTTTGTAGAAGAAGATGACAACTACTATCTGAATGAAGAAGACGACGACAATTTTATCTCAAAATTTTCTGAATCTCAAGATACAATTTGGTTTGACGGGGATCTGGCAGAATATGGTTTCGAAAATTTAAGCAAAAATATTTATGAAAACTTTTCAGAATACTCATTTGCCGAGCAATGGCTTCCTGAATTGGTGCATAAAATCAACCTTTCAGAATTGAAATTCGACATCAACGCTTTGATATTTGTAAGTCAAGGACAAATTCCAAAACCAGTTTCTGTGGAATCTGATGATTTTTCTTTGGTGTATTTGGGTGGCGTTGAGATTGAGTATTAGGATTTGAAAATATCTTTTGATAAAAATTAAAATCTATATTAAAAACTCTACCTTTTCACAGAATCATAAAAGTAAGGCGGTCTCACACCCATAGGATACACCACAAACCTTCCTTTGTTTGAAAAAAAAGTAATAAATCTATTGTCTTTATCATCTTTATTGGCATAAAAAATAATCTCGGCTGATTTTATTTTAGATGAGTTTTCTTCAATTTTTCCAATTTCATAATACTCAAAAATGAAAGGATTATCATCGGGAAAATCGTAGTAAGTGATTTCATTTTTGTCAAAATCGATGTAAGCGTTTTGTTCTTTATCAACAAATATTTTGTGATTTGCAAAATACTTTTCGATGTCACTTTTATTTTTAAATGAAATAAAATTTGCATCCGGATTGGCAAATAAAATATCATCTACAGTCTCTATTTCTAATGCCAGTAAGGTAAGTTTATTTTTTTCTAATCTAAAATAAAAATCAAACGTCTTTTTCTGATCTTTGGAAATTCCGGTTGCTCTGAAATTACACAATGTCTCAAGTTTTTTATTTTCTTCAAAAAATGAATCCGGATGCGCTGTGTAAGAATTGTCAAAATCATTTAAAGAGAAACCACCCTCATTTTTGTTAACAAAAAAACCGATTTCTGCGAACTTAAAATCTCCAATATAATCCAGTGTTTTGCTGAATTTTATGTTTTCAAAAATCTCGCTTTCTAACCAATCAATTTCATTTTCAACACTTGATTTCAAACTGATTATTGGATATGGACCGTCGTGATAATACATCATCATACCCAATTTTGGGTCTATGTATTGATCTAAATTTTTAGCTTTATGAGAATTGAAATCTTTCGCAAACTTTGAAAAAACTGATATAGAATCTACTTCTACTTTCACAGAATCATTTGATTTTGAAGTCACGACAACTTTCTGTTCCTGATGTTGTTTATCTGATTTAAAATAAAAAACCAAAGAAAGGATTGCTGCAATAAGCAGAAAAATCAGAAAATATGCCGTTTTGGTTTTCACTTTTTCAGCTATTAAAATTAATGCGCTTCCAACCAATTCTTCCCTACTCCCACCTCAACCAATAGCGGAACTTGTGTTTCTATAGCATTTTCCATTTCTGTTTTAATGATATTTGTAGCCACTTCCACCTCATCAATCGGAGATTCGAAGACCAATTCGTCATGTACCTGAAGAAGCATTTTGGTCTGTAATTTTTCTTTTTCTAATTCTTTTTGAATTTTAATCATCGCCATTTTCACAACATCAGCCGCACTTCCCTGAATGGGAGCATTTACAGCATTTCTTTCGGCATGAGCCCGCACCACAAAATTTCCGGAGTTGATGTCTTTCAAGTGACGTTTTCTTCCTAAAATCGTTTCTACATAACCGATATCACGAGCTCTTTTCACTTGCTCCGCCATGTATTCTTTCAATTTCGGGTAGGTTTCATAATAGGCTTCAATCATTTGTTTGGCTTCAGATCTCGATAATCCGGTTTGTTCTGCCAAAGCAAAAGCTCCCTGACCGTATAAAATTCCAAAATTTACGGTTTTCGCCTGGCCACGCTGGGTTTTTGAAACTTCTTCCAACGGAATATTAAATAATTTCGCAGCCGTAGAAGCGTGAATATCTTCCCCATCCTGAAACGCCTTGATCATATTGTCTTCACCAGAGATTTCGGCAATCAGACGCAATTCGATCTGAGAATAATCGGCAGAAATAATTTTCTTTCCTTCCGCGGAAACAAACGCCCCACGGATTTGCTGACCTCTCAAAGTACGAATCGGAATATTCTGTAAATTTGGATTTACACTTGCCAAACGACCTGTTGCAGCCGTCGTTTGCGAGAAATTGGTATGAACACGATTATCGTCTTTATCAATCTGCGACGGCAAAGCATCTACATATGTTGATTTTAATTTTTGATACGTTCTGTACTCCAAAATATGCTGAATAATTTCGTGTTTTGAAGCTAATTTTTGAAGCACATCTTCGGAAGTTGCGTACTGTCCGGTTTTTGTTTTTTTGGCTTTCGGATCAAGCTGCATTTTATCAAACAAAACATCACCCAACTGTCGTGGTGAATTCATATTAAATTCTTCACCGGAAATTTCAAATATTTTGGATTCTAGTTCTCTTAAATCATTTTCAAGGTCGATGCTTTCCTGAGCGAGCCATTTTTCGTCCAAAGAAATTCCCTCCAATTCCATTTTAGCTAAAACTTCCATCAATGGCATTTCTATGTTGTAGAAAAGATCTTCAAGATTTTCTTTTTTCAATTGAGGCGCAAACAATTCATATAACTGGAAAGTTACGTCAGCATCTTCAGCTGCATAATCAGTCTGCGTTCTTAAGTCTACATCTCTGAAACTTCCTTGATTTTTTCCTTTTTTACCGATAAGGGTTTCGATGGAAACAGGTTTATAATTTAGATAAACTTCTGAAAGATAATCCATTCCGTGTCGTCCGTCCGGATTTAAAAGGTAATGGGCAATCATGGTATCAAACATTGCACCTTTCACGGTCATATTGTATTGCTTCAGAACTTTGTAATCGTACTTTAAGTTATGAGCAATTTTCAGTAAATCTTCTTTTTCAAAAAACGGCCTGAAAATCTCGAGTGTCTGTAAAACCTCACCCTGATCTTCCGAAAGCGGAATATAATACGCCAAACCTTTTTTATATGAAAAGCTCATCCCGACTAATTCGGCTTCCAGTTCATTCAAAGAAGTGGTTTCGGTATCAAAACAAACAGCTTTTTGTTTTAATAGATTTTGAACTAATATTTTCTGAGCTTTAGGATTATCTACAAATTGATACAAGTGATCATTTTCAGTTATCGTTTCTTTGGTAGAAGTTGCTTGATCGAGTTCTTCAAAATTGGCAAAAAGATCGAGTTGACCTACGTTTTTCGCAACTTTTTGCAGTGGAGTTTCTTTTGCTTCAACTCCACTATCTTTTTTCTCAACATCGCTTGTTACCAAACCTGTTTGAGCAGGCGCAAATGCACGGTAAAGATTTTCATATAGTCTTGTGAACTCAATTTCGTCAAAAATCTCCTTTACTTTTATAAAATCCGGAGTTTCAAGATCATATTGTTCCTGATGGAATTCTACGGGCGCATCACAAATAATCGTCGCTAATTTTTTAGATAAAATTCCACGCTCGGCTGAGGCTTCTATTTTTTCTTTTAATTTTCCTTTTAATGTATGGGTATTGGCTAAAAGATTTTCGATAGTGCCAAATTCCTGTAAGTATTTCATTGCAGTTTTTTCGCCGACGCCATCTAATCCCGGAATATTATCAACGGCATCACCCATCATCGCAAGAAAGTCTATGACCTGTTTTGGATCTTCGATTCCGTATTTTGCTTTTACTTCTTCAACACCCAGAATTTCGATTTCGCCACCTTTTAATCCTGGCTTGTACATTTTAATTTTATCGGTTACTAATTGCGCAAAATCTTTATCGGGAGTTACCATAAACGTGGTATAACCTTCTTTTTCAGCCTTGCACGCAAGTGTTCCTATCAAATCATCTGCTTCATACCCCTCCACACCCAAATGCGGAATATGCATGGCATCTAAAATCCTGTGTAAATAAGGAATCGCAATTCTGATGGCTTCAGGAGTTTCGCTTCGATTGGCTTTGTATTCTGCAAAATCATTGGTTCTGATACTTGCTTGCCCAACATCAAAAACCACTGCCAAATGAGTAGGTCTTTCACGTCTGATTAATTCGATCAAAGAATTTGTGAAACCGAAAATCGCAGAGGTATCAACTCCCCCACTCGTAATCCTAGGGCTTCTGATCAATGCGTAATATCCTCTGAAAATCATTGCATAAGCATCGATCAGAAAAAGCCTTTTGTCCTGTGTTGCGTCCATATTTTGAATAAAGAACAAATATAAGAAAATGGGTTTGTTTGGGATAGATTTATATCAGGAGATTCTTTATCACTTCAATAATTGAAATTTTTTGTAATGAGGAAAGGACTTAATATTTTTAATATTTTGACAGTTAAATCATATTTAAAACAAAGAACGCATCAAATTGATGCGTTCTTTGTTTGATTTATTCTGAAGCTTATTATGATCTAATATTAGTTGTTTTCAGAAGCAAATTCCTGAGTAAAAAACTATTATAAATTATATAATAATTCTCATTGCCTTCAATATTAAATTACAAACTTTTAATAAAAAAAGCTGCCCTAATGAACAACTTTAACAATAATTACTATTTTTAATCAGACAATAGTCATTTATATTATATTTTTAAACTTATCAATTGGAGGCAAGCCTACCTTCTTTCTTTTTATATTAATTTGCTCAAGTTCATCATCCGAAAGAGGTTTTTCAACAACATCATTTTCATATTTAATAAAAAAAGTATCAATAAAATCCTGTAATGTGTCAGCAATAAGTATATTTCCCTCATCAATATCGCTCTCGTGATGCCAATAATAGATTTTGCTAAAAAAATTTTCTTCTAAAGAATAATAAATAATATCACCCGGATAACCTTCAAATAAAGGAAAAAACTTTAAATTTATTTGATCTGTCGAATAATATTGATCTATTATTGACTCTATACTTTTACTTGATTGCCCCCATCCGAATATCGTTCCAATTTCTATTTCTCCTGATTGTAAAAATTCTGATTTATTACTATTTTTCGCAAAAACATCTTTAGTAAACCTGCTGTTACCAAATTTGGAGATAAATTCAGCAATTTCACTATCAGGAATATTTCCCATAGTTTTTTTTACAAAAGACAAACCTTCATCTTGCAATGATTCTGAATTTTGATCTTTTAAATATTTAACACCTCCTAAATCTTCAATCTTATTAAATATATTACTCATGATTTTTTTTTTTAAATTCCGTTTAATTCTCTCATATCAGATGCACTTCCTTTATGAGGAACATTCCCATGTAAATCTGTAGGGATTAACTGTACAGTTTTGTCATCTAAATGGTGAGGAGTAAGACCTTGCTGGCTTAACCATTCTTTTGCCTCTTTCTGCGTTTTAAATCCATATTCTTGTTTCATTTTTTCATATATTTTAGGGAAATCACTATCAGCACCTGTCATTCCGTCAACTTTTAAATCATCTCCAACTTTCCATTTGCTAAAATCCGGTCTTCCATTTGTAAATGGAATAGGTTCGTTATTAGTTATTGCATTTACCTCTGGTTTGTCAGATTTCCACAGTCCATTACCTGGAGTTCCCTCAACCCATTCTCCATTAGTTTTTGGTAATCTTCCTCTTTGATATCCATTATGCACCAAGATCCCGTCTTCAGTCACGTAATAATTCTCATTGCCTTCAATATCAAAATTATAAACTTTTTCGTAATGAGGCAAGGTTTCTATGCTGATAACGGTAGTATAATCTCCGCCTTTTAAATGTAAAAGATCTCCGGCTTTAAGGTTTCCTGCTTCTATCCATTCATCATTGCAAAAAAATCTGTGCTCAGGAGTGACACGAATAAATTCCCCTGTTGGCAACTCCAAAGAGAGCATTTGCTGAGTAAACCTTTCGTGTTTTGTAAGAATAGGTTTGTATTCCTGCTGTTTAGTTTCTTCATTAAAGGTGAGTACGAAATCTCCTTCATACAAATCTTCAATATTAGCCAATCCATTTTGAATATGTACTTTTGTTCCTGCAGGAAAACATACTAATGTAGCCCCTTTAGCTGCAAAAATTCCTAATATAAGACTTACGCCGCTTTCCTGTAATTTTTCAATAGCACTTTTATCACTGCTCCAAATATTGTACTGTTCATAATAAGCTCCGCCAATTCCCAGTCCACGCATGGTTTTACAAAAT
The DNA here is from genome assembly GCF_022699665.1 of Chryseobacterium aahli. GTDB lineage: Bacteria > Bacteroidota > Bacteroidia > Flavobacteriales > Weeksellaceae > Chryseobacterium > Chryseobacterium aahli. The sequence goes on from NZ_JALDNB010000009.1 coordinate 38,845, forward strand.
AAGGATGCATTTTTAAAGCCTTTAAAAGTAAACTGTTCGATTAATTCTTTTCTTGCAGTATTGGCAAATTGTCGTCCAAATTCACGCCCAAATGTAACTGCAGTCTGACGTGCTCCAGTAACTCCCGCAGCTGTGGTTGCTCCTGCTGCACCTCCTACCATTCCTACCGCACCGCGACCGGCAAGAAACCCGAAAGCAAAATTGGCAACGTGACCAAGATTTGTAAGTGCCGCACTACCCCACGCTTCCCAAGCTGTTTCTTTCGGAGTAATTGTTCCGCCTTCTGCTACACAAATCATCACAGAAGATAATGTGAGTGCATTATTGCCTTCTATCTCAAATTTTTCTGCTGTATTTTCCCATTTTCTGCTTGGTGCTGCTGCTTTACATTTTAGTGCTCCAATTGCAACTGCGGCTAAAATAGCTGCTGCAATAATTGCTGCTACAAGCCATCCCGGTCCGGGAATCATTGCACAAATTCCCACAGCAATTCCGGCAACGGCTCCTGCGATGAATGCGGTTTTGCCAAGACAGATAAAGTTATTGCCTTTTAAAGTATCAAGTTCAGTGGCAGCTTTATCTCCGCTGAAGGTTACAAAATCCTGGCTTGTAACTTTCATCTTTTTGGGTGACATCCCTTTATCGCAAACAACGTAATGTTTTTCGGTAAGATATTGTTCGTCTGCCATAATACTGTTAGAATTCTAAGTGAGTATCCATATAACAATGATAATAGAAAAACTCGCCAAGCTGCTCTGTGATTGTAAAATCAGACTTTAGCAAGATTCTGTCATCATATAAGTACTTTCCTTTTACTTTGTAATCGGGATGCATATAATTGTCTTTTGCAAATTCCCGTAACCTTCGAATCATTTTATCATCTCGGATCATCATTCCATCAACATTCCATTCGCTTAATTCCTGCTCGTTTAGTTTTTCAGTAACTGAAATATTGACAGGAATCACTACACCAGCTCCAAATCGATCCATATCTTCTCTTTTCTGATAACTTTTGCTACCTTCAGCAAGAGGTTCTTTTCCAAAAATATAGAAGAACTGATACAAAAAATGAATATATCTGATGCTTTTGATTTCCATTTCTTCGTTAGTGAGCTCGTATTCTTTTGCCCTGATAATTTCATAAGCTTCGATGGGATGCGCATTTGTTAACCAATCTTTTACTTCTTTCCATTTATCACGAATCATTTCACCATTATAAATTTTAGCGATTTCACCTTTTTTATTAACGCCAACTTCAAGCGTACTGTAAATACTGCATACTTTGTTGGTCATTTCAGTAATCTGTAGAATTAAAGGATCTTCATACATTTCTAAATTATATTCCGTTTCTGTAATTTCAAAAATGTGAAAATCTTCGTCCGGATCTTTTCCTTTATAAGTGACTGATGTTTTAATGTTTATTTTATAATTACTGTCTAAACTATGAACTTTAGTTTTTCCAATAATATCGGTATTGTATAAATATTCTTTACCTACTTCCATCAGGATTTGCTTATTTATTAATATTTACTTTTTTACCATTAATCTGCACTTCTGTACTTCCCGTTACATTTACATTTTTCCCTCCTACTGTCGTATCATCTGTCGCAGAAAGATTAATCGATTTTGTAGCATCAACTACGATTTCTTTTCCATTGATTGTAATTTTACCTTCTTTATCAATAACAATGGTACTCGCTCCTACAATAATTTTAAATTCAGTTGTCGCTGTAAGTGAAACTTTACCAGATTTATCCATCTGAAGAATTGAGGCTTCACCCACATTAATCATGCTTGTATTTCCGGCTTTTACTGTGTTATCATTGGCAACATTTACCGAATTGTTATTTCCAACCGTTACTGTTTTATCCTTATTGGTATTGGTTGTTGCATTTCCCGCACCGTCAAATTTCATATTAGCACCACCTTGATCGGTAAGAAATACAGAACCTGCACCATCATCAAGTTCCAATTTATTTCCGCTTCTGCTGCTTAAACTTTTTACATTATTTCCTGCGCCGCCACCGCCACCTACTTGTCCATGGAACATTCCGCCCATCACAAATGGTCTGTCAGGATGCTGGTGCGCAAAATTGACAACAACCTGATCTCCCACTTCTGGAATTGCCATAAAACCTCGATTTTTACTTACTTTATCGCTTCCTCCGGCATCGGGTGTCATAACTCTGATAAATTCTGAAGTATCCTGACCGCTCTGCCAGTCAAACTGTATCTGAACTCTTCCTTGGTTCAAGGGATCGGTATTAGAGATAACTTTTGCAAACTGTGCATCTGCTCTCGGGCTTTCAAACTCAGGTCGTGGAATATATCCGCAGTCTGCCGCAATAGCTTCAAAGTTTCCGGTGTAATATCCTCTGGCATCTACTTCATGCGAGACTTCTATCATCAAAAGTTTCGTAAAATATGAGGTCTGATTGGTATCAGATTGTCGCATCTCGATATCAGCAGCACAACCCGGATACAAAAACGGAACTGTAGTTGTTCCTGAAGTTACAAAAACCCCAGAAGCTTTACTTCCCGCCGTTCCTTTTTGTGAAGCATCCACATCCATGAAAGAAGATGCTTTAATCGGAGCAACTCTTAGTGATGGTGTAGTGAATGTTTTTTCAGAAATTTCGTATGCCCTTTTAGCAATATCTGAAGAATGATTTATTTTTGAACTTCCTGTTGTCAGCTTTTCATTTTTACTGCTGTTATAGCCATAAAATGTAGGATTTACATGCTGAGCTTTCATTTTAATTTTAACATCATTGACGCTGCTTCCGTAAGTAAGCTTTACAGGTTGTTCCGAAGGTGGAAGTTTTCCAAAATGCAATACTTCGCCGTCATAAAAAAACTGTTCGCCATAGGCTTCAGCAATTCTAGCTAAATAATTATAATGCGTCTCTTCGTATTGTGAGCTATAGGAAACATTTCCATGTTGAGCGTCTACCCTAAAGTCAAATTTGCTTTCACCAAGACCTTCTTTTATTACACGGTCTGCAATACTGTTCAGGCTTATTTCTTGTGCACCGCCAAAACTTTGAATGTGTGGAGCAGCATCTAAAAGAACCGTAGGGCTGAAACCTGTGAGGACAATATTTCCCAGACTTCCTTTATCCTGACTGAAACCGACTTCTGTAATAACGCCGACAAAATTTCTTTCGGGACCATCGATGACATCTTTATATTTAAAAATAACCGTCAGTCTTTTTCCTAAAAAATTTTGGGCTTCTTCTAAATTGTGATTTTCTGAACTTCCCAAAGTATCATGGGCTAAAGTCAAACTAAAACTATGATGTTTTACGGCACTCTGATTCAGTTTAAAATGTTTAAAATGCTGAATCTGTTTTCCCTCAATAATTACATCAAGCTTTACTACTCTGTTGATGCCTAAAATCTGGCTGGTAGGAATTGCCGTTGCATTATGAATCTTTGAAGTTGGCTGCCTTGCCCAAACTTTTCCTTCGGTTGTCAGAGCATTGTTTGACTGCATATTTTGATTCATAAACATCGTTGAAGAATTCTGTACAGTTCCGGAGAGCGATTGTGCCTGAGAAATTTTCTCACCAGCTTCTTTCACTTTGCCCCCGGCCTTTTGAGCTTTTTCATTGGCTTTATTCACCACCTGCGAGGTAGCGGAATCTTTCGAGGCTTGCAGCTTTTCTGAGTTATTATTCTGAAACATAGCAATATTTTTTCGATTGATGAATTGCGAATTGTGATTCTATTCAGTTATTTGACAACATATATTGCACCAAAATCTTATTTTGTTAGAAAAAAATGCAATTTTATGAAGTCAGTCATGTAATTTTTAACAATTTAAATATTTAATTAAAAAGTTAAAAATCCCTTAGAAACAACAAAACAGAACAGCTTGCTTTTTGACGAGCACGCTATTCTGTAATAATTTGATTTTAGATAATTCGGGTTTTATTTTCCTGGCCAAATACCTTCATAAGCTGCATTTCCGTAGTTGATTTTTTCTGCGCTTACGATGAAGCTGATCAACATAGAATTTTGGTCTACAGCGTCAAAATCAACTTCATGCTGAATAACGTAACCGTTTTCCCAGTTTAAAGTGATTAGAGTACCTTCTTCGTGAGATTTGTTGAATGTGATTTCACCAGAAGTTGGTTTGTATTTTCCATTAAGCAAACTTTCAAGAATTTCAGATTTCTCTGTAGCTTCTATAGTAAGTTTGATAATTGCATTGGAAGGATCTGAAGCTACGCGTCCGGAAACGTCTGTAGATCTTGATACACTGTAATTAAGCTTTAATAATTTTTGTCCTTCGCTTCCGTTGAATTTTAAGATTCCTCTTGAATTGTCTGCCATGATTTTGTAAATTTTAAACTGTTGATATTGTGTGATTTGATGTTTTAACTATAGCGAAGATAGAGCCAAAGATTGGTTACAAAAACATTTTTAGTAGTTATTTGACATTTTGTAGTAGAACTACGATTTTATGTAGTAGAACTACGACTTTTATTAAACAAAACAATAAAACCCTTTACCAGAAAGGGTTTACAAATATTCATTTTGTAAAAAATCACTTAAAAATGAAAAAATTAAGATTTAATTAATAAAATTTTGGAATATTTAACAAATTCAATTTTTTTTTATTTGAGAATCCTTTTACTTTATATAATTCTCTCAGTCTAAAGCAGATCACTTCTTTTCTGTTACATCTCCGGTTTCACCATCAATTATATAGTAAACAGGAATAAAAGCTGGCGGCTCACCAATTCCAAACTCCGGATTTGTATTTGCTTTACCTTTTTCTAGTGTCACAGTGTATTTATTTTTATTTTCATCAAAAGTAATGATAAAAGCGGAATTTCCGTTTTCGTCAAATCTTCCTTCTCCTTTAGATAAATTAATAATTTTCTTCTTATCTAAAATCTTTAGAACATCTGCAGGTTTTATTTTCCCGAACTTTTCATCTTCATTTTTGGTATCAAGTTTTCCTTTCTCATCATAATATTCTGAGATTCCTACTCTAGTGTACTGACCTAAAAGCGTTTCTTTCTTTTTGAGAAAACCATCAGGATAAAACTCTTTGTAAATGGTATAAAATGATGGTTTTGGCAGTAATTCTTCTTGCACTCCGGTTTCATTAAGAGCAGGAGCGGCCATCGATAGGATTGTTTTTCCGTTTTGTAATTTAAGAAACTCGCCATTTTCTTGATATTTCTTAAACAACTGAAAGTCAAATTTTTCAACCGTAGTATTTATTTTATGATTGTTTTTATTGCTATCGTCTTTTTTAGACTGACAATTACACATTAAAAATAATAAGATGAGTAGATGAATTAGTATTTTCTTCATAACAGAATGATTTTCTATATAGAAAAACAGTAGAATAAGAGTTCGCTAAATTGATACTTAATAGATGATACTTCCGCATTACTCATGAACAAATTGAATAAGTAAAACAATATTCCAATTATAAAACCTAGAAGCACAACTATCTAATATATCTTATTTTTTTATAATTTAAATTATTCAATATATTCAATAAAGCTTGACGTGAAGGTGATTAATTATGATACTATCTTTTGTTTAAAAATAGAATTATGAATAAAGCTCCGGTGCCCATTATTCCGTAAATAAAAAAGATAAAATAATCTATATTTCGTACAAGTTCTTGCGGCTCGTGGTCTATTGAAGAAACCTCCGAATTGCTTACGATCATATTACAATATTTCTAGTAAAAAGCCAGAGAATAGTATGAAGTAACTTATTTTGTTTCTCATAGCATTTTTTGGCAGGAATAAGCCTTGGATTCATACCTATATTTTAACAACACCTGCATTTCTTTGACATCATCCGGAATTTAATCGAAAACGTCTTTTTAAGAACCACCTAATTCAATTACATTTAGTAAATAACGAATCAATTTGATTTAGATCATTATGCGATATAGCGTTTATCTCATAATACTTTTCTTTATTGATTAATGCTTTTCGAAATACATCATCTTTTTCTATATCTGATTTTCTACCAATAAATTTCACATAGATTATGTTATCTTTATCTTCAATATATAAGTTATTAACCTGATCTGAGGCATTTCGAAAAATATTTTCGGTGGTTAGTAATTCAACATAACTATCCTTGTAAGAAAAATAGAACTTATATATTGCAGCAGATTCATTTTCAGTTTTAATTTGATTTAATTTTCCATTACACAGAATATTATTAACACTTTCATTACCTGCCTCATCTATTTTCACAAGATTTATTTTACACTTTTCCAGCAACTCTTTATTGCCAAATACCTGAAAGTACTCATTATCCATATTTTTACAACTTATATTTAAACATATTAAAAAGATACCACAATATTTAGCGATGGTCATTAAAAACACCTTGATGTGTTGATTTGATAAGTAATCCATTTTTGTATACATTTAACGGGTTAGCTTTAGGAAACTCTGATTTTCGCAAATCTTCTTTACTTATATTATTTTTATCACTACTAAAACTCATTGCTTTCCATCCTTCTCCTGGATTACCTGCCACTTGATATGTATTTCCGCGGATATCCCATCCAAAACCATTATCCCCAGTACTTCTTGCTGCACTTGTAACACGATAATCGGGATAAAATGATGGAAAAGAAGATGTTGATTGTCCCCACACCTCAACGTTTTTAAAATTTGATAAGCTTGATATATTTTTAGCAAAATTATTCCAATTCTTATTCGTATTTCCTGTATTGCATCCATAAAATACAAACTTTGCCTGCGTTGTCCACTCAACATTTATTTGTTCCCAGCCACACATCAGCATTTGAGATTTATATTGTGGTTCAGGGCAAATTTTAACTTGCTTATTATAAGAAATTGGTCCATCACCACCTGCATGAGAAAATATCCCTATTTCAGCAATCATTACTCTTTTTTTATCACCCTCAGAATGCTTTTTAATAATTTGGGGAATTTGGTCTAATATTTCATCTACACTTTGTATAGGTATACTAAAAGCTTTATGTTTTTTATCATCATACCAACTTTGTTTCTTAATATTTTTCAATCTTGTTTGGCTTCCCTCTGAAATCATCAGTTTACCTTTATGATCTTCATCAATGAAAAAGATTAAATATAAAAACACATCTTCTTTTATACCCTCAATTATCGGAGCATCCTCATTAACACCGTATTTAACTCCAGAATCAAGTCCATTTTGTGTAAATTGATTTGCAAGAGATGAATTCTCAATACTTCCTCCTGCAAAATTTTTTGCTGAGCCTCCCGTTGTTTCTATATAATCTCCTCCTATGTAAGATTCCTTACCCATAATTAGTGATTTTTTGAAATTTCAGCAGAATTGTTTTTTATTTCTTTCTGAGAATGTTGTTCAAATACTCCCTGACTTTGATTGGTAATTTTTCCGTTGGCAACTCTCAATCGATCTTTATCAGTATGAGATTCTTTATTACCTTGGATATATTCTGTCATTTTGCCGGTAACATTGGTAATAAAATCTGTTCCTACAGAAAGCATATTGAGCATAGCTACACTTGATGTTCTATTCATCCCCGCACTTTCGGAGATATTCATTCCAACAGTATTACTTTGATTCATTCCTACATTTGTGGTCATACTTTCTATAACATTAATATTCATGTTCTTACAATTCAGCGTCATCGTTTCAGGTGCTGTGATATTGATATTACTTCCTGTCGTATCCAGATGAATTTCATTGCCGGATTTATCTGTAATAATAATACTTTCATCCTCTGTGAAGACTATCTTATGGCCACTCCTTGTCATGATAGATTTTACCCGGTTGTCTACAAATCCTCCTAGTGCAGTTCCTCCATGAAACATTCCGCCCATGACGAAAGGTCTATCGGGGTGATTGTGTACAAAATTCACCATCACCTGATCTCCAACTTCTGGAATCGCTACATAACCCCTATTTTGAGTGATCTGGTCCGTTCCTCCCGCATCAGGACTCATCATTCGGATAAAATGAGTCGTGTCATTCGTCTGCCAGTCAAATCTTACCTGAACTCTTCCCTGTCCTTCCGGATCGGTGTTGGAAATTACTGTGGCAATCTGTGGTTGAGCTATTGGAACTGTGAACTCAGGTTTTGGCAAAAATCCTGTATCTGATGCGATTCCGTTAAAACTTCCGCTATAGTGACCAATCGTATCTATTTCATGAGTTGTTTCAGTCACCATGATTCTTGTGAAATACGAAGTTTCGTTCGTATCTGGTTTTCTCATTTCTACATCTACGGCGCAACCGGGATGAAGAAAAGGTACCGTCGTTGAACCTGAAATATTAAATACATTGACCGCTTCACTTCCAGAAGTACTTTTTTGTGAATATTCTACGTCTAAATGGGTTGTTGCTTTGATTGGAGCAACTCTTAACGACGGAGTTTTATAAATACTATCATTATGTTGGTAAGCAGTTTTTGCCAAATCTCCGACATGCTGAATCGGGGTTGCACCTGACTTCAAAACTTCATTTTTATTACTATTGTAGCCATAAAACTGAGGCTTTGTATGAACTGCTTTTAGTTCAACTTTTATGTCATTAGCACTGCTTCCATACGTCAGTTTGATGGGTGTATTTTGTGGTGGAAGTTTTCCGAAATGAAGAACTTCACCGTCGTAATAGAACTGTTCGCCATACGCTTCAGCCATTCTAGCCAAATAGTTGTAATGCGTTTCGTCATACTGACTGCTGTAAATGATTTGAGAATAATCATTCGTATCGATTCTGATGTCAAAACGGCTTTTGTCTAAACCTTGCTTAATAACTTCTTCAGCAATAATTCCCATATTCACGGCTTGACTTCCGCCGAAACTTTGAATATGGGGAGCTCCATCGAGCAAAATAGTCGGGCTGAAACCGGATAAAACGATATTTCCCAAGCTCATTCTTTCCTGACTGAAACCTACCCCCGTAATAACGCCGACAAATGTACGTTCAGGACTTTTGTCGATGTCTTTGTAAGAAATAACTGCCGTCAGGCGTTTGCCTAAAAATTTGTTGGCTTCTTCTAAAGTATGGGTTTGGCGGTCGCCTAAAGTGTCGTGAGCTAAAGTCAAGGTAAACTCGTGGTGCTTCTGTGCACTTTGGGTAAGCTTGAAGTGTTTGTAATATTTGATCACTTTACCTTCAATAACCAAAGATAATTTGACCAGGCGATTGATGCCGGTATGGTGACTGTCTGAGATTCCTTCTGCGTTTTGTGACGGACGGAAAGAAGAACCTCTGGTTTTTTCTGAGGTATTCATATTGTTGTGATTGTGTGGTGGTTTAAAGTTATTAAATTTTATTTATTCCTGCAGATTTTATGTATTAAATTTTTGATTTTAACTTTTCTTAAACATTTGGAAATCTGTATATTCTGTGAGAGAAGTTCTTTTTCAGATCAATTTTTCTAAAACATACCAAATTGTAACCCGGCTTGAACGGACTCTTCGACAAGCTCAGAGTGACAGAGCTGGGCTGGAAGACATAAATGAGAAAAAGCGTCGGCTTTTTCGAAGTTTACGAACGAAGTTAACTGCTGACCAAATAAAAATATTGCAGACAAAAAAGACCGTCTTGCGGACAGTCTTTTTGTATACCATAATACTTAAAATGAATCGACGAATTTTAGCTAGTTGGCCAAAGACCTTCGAAAGCTGCAGTTCCGTAATTGATTTTTTCTGCACTTACGATAAAGCTGATCAACATTGAATTTTCGTCTACCGCATCAAAGTCTACTTCGTGCTGAATAACGTAGCCGTTTTCCCAGTTTAGGGTAATCAAAGTTCCTTCTTCGTGAGATTTGTTGAATGTGATCTCGCCTGAAGTCGGCTTATATTTTCCGTTTAACAATGACTCAAGGATGTCAGATTTTTCTGTTGCCTCGATTGTTAATTTGATCAATGCATTCGAAGGATCTGATGCTACTCTACCCGATACGTCTGTTGATCTTGAAACGCTGTAGTTCAGTTTTAATAATTTCTGACCTTCGCCACCGTTGAATTTTAAGATTCCTCTTGAATTTGCTGCCATGATTTGTAAATTTTAATCGTTAATATTTCGTGAAATGTTTTTTCTTTATTCAAAGATAAATACACCAAAAATATTTTTAAAACTTTTAAAGAACTTTTTGAAAATTTGTAGTAATTCTACGATTTGATGTAGTAAAACTACGACTGGTTTTTATTTAAATTTACAATCACCCCAATTTATCTATCTTAAAATCAGAAGAGTACACAACACCAAAGTCTATATATGAATGATTGATTTCTAAAGAATTTATCAAACCATTCGCTTTCGAAAGAATATATTTCCCTTTAAAATCAGGTTTTGCAGAATCTTGACTGATTATGATTTCATCATTATTTTCCGAGATCTCTGCAGTCTGATTAATATCTAACAATTCATTTTCTAGGATGATCTGAAAATGAGATTTTCCGTTTTTGAAATCGTTCCTGATTGGTGCAAAATAGGTTTTTATCAACCAGTCTTGTTTCATTTTTTTCTGAAATAATTCCTGATTGAGAACGGCATACTCAAATTCTTCGATGTAAATTTTTGCATATTGATCAGGAAATCGATCTACCAAATTTGCTTTTATTTCTGGGAAATTGTCAATTGTTTTCTTTAAAAGGTTAATTGAAATAATTTCACCTTTTGGATTGGTTTGAATTTCAATCGGATCGATAGATTGAAAGCAGGCAATCGCCATATCGCCAATTTTCGTCTGATTTTGAATTGAAAAATTGTTTTTAGAAAGATGAAAAATATGATGATTGAGTTCGTTTTTTATCCATTTTAAAGAAAATTGATATGAAAATGAATTTTCAGTTTTTTTATGATCAACAAAAGATGATTCGGTGATGCTGACTTTATATTGAATATTTAAATTTTCCGGATAGAAATTGATCTTAGGATTTCTTTCAGGGCTTTTAAAGGGTGCATCATTTCTTGAATTGTATTTTTGGATTGTCAAATAATCTGGCAGAAACAGTTTTCTTCCTGCTACTAAATTCTCGACAATATAATCTTCTCTCGCACAATGCTGGTTGTGAAATTCTTTGATGTATAAAGGATTTTCGAGATTGATTTGCTCTGCAATGCTTTGGAGAGTGTCGCCCTGGCGGATAAAATGAAGCGTCATAGATTATATCATCTTATTTTTCGGATTAAAATTTTAAAGTTATACACGTCAAAATTTACACTACAAATTCTTCTTGAGCTTGTAGGTTGCAATTTCCCCAGTGGTTTTATTAAGTAAATCACTGGTAAGTATAAGGTCATTATTTTTTCTTGTAATGGTAAATTTTGAGTTGACGTTATCTTTTTCACGTAAAATGATTCTACTTGGGTTACTATCCAAAATAAGCAATTTTTTATCTAAAATCTCTTTATAGCTATCCAATTTAAAAGTGGCAGTATTGTTTTCAATAGTAATATTAATCATTGCGTATGCACGCGGATCGGCAGATTCTTCTTTAATTCTAAGAAAATTGCATTCATATTCGCCATTCCAACTTTTACTTATTGCACTATTACTTAGTTCGAAGTTCCATTTTTTTAAAACTTTATCTTTATCTAAAAACAAAACTGAATATCCATCTTTCTGATCTTTTATTTCGATTTTATTATTTGCGGAATTATAATCATTAAACTTGAATACATCTACTATTTTGTATAATTCCTGGTCTTCATTTGATACCAACTTTTCTATACTGAATAAATAACTTTCTTTATCATTTTTTTTATAAATAGAATAGGTCAAACTATCATTTTCATGTATTTTATCTGACTTGAGAAAAGTATAGGTATTGAGTTCATCCCCTGAATAAAATTCTTTTCCAACATAAATTTCATCTTTGCTTTCTACTTTAGTGATGGCATTATCGGAGGTAATTTTCGCAGGAGATATTTCTTTTGTATTTTGCTCTTTACAATTAATTAGGATTAATATTAAAAAAATCCACTTTAGTTTCATTGTTATTTTCATGGTTGGTTTTCTTGATTAGGAGTTTTATTCACGCCTGTGTCTAATTCTGAAATATTACTGAGTGGATCTATCCTTCCGCCAGTTCTTGCACTTGTTGTGCGTAATTCAAAATGCAAATGTACCTGATTTGCATTGAGTGCTGTAGCAGAGGAACCAGTTTTCCCGCTTTTTCCTATCGGATCACCAGCTTTAACTTTCGTCGGATTCCCACTGCTATCTTTTGCTACAATATCTACCGAACTTAAATGAGCATAGAAAAAATAATATGTTGTACCATTATATTCGCCTTTAAGGTTGATGCACTCTCCATAACTTCCGGAAGTGTATATTTCATTGACTTCACCATCTACACAAGCATAAATTTGGGTTCCGGTTGGAGCATATAAATCCAATCCATCATGTTTTCCTTTGCTTCTACCTGGAATGTTACTGCTGTGAATACTTCTTTCAGGTGCCCATACTGCATACCAACCACGTAATTGTGGGTTGTCTACAGGATGATGCCAAGTAGAGTTGTTTGTAGAATCTCCTCCACAATTACAAGGAATATCAAATGTTTTCAAAAACCCTTTTTCCAAATGCAGTGGACTGTTTCCGGCTAATTCTTCCTTAAAAAATTCATCGAAATGTTCTAAAACAGTTTTCATGGGTGTTACAGGTTGTGGCTCACCTTTAAATAAGTACCTGCTATTATCACCTTTTTCTGGTAAACTTGCCCAAATTCTACTGCCCCTACCTCTGATAGAATTTTCCGTTTGACCACTCAGTAGTATACTTAATAAATCTGAACATCCCGGATGATGTTTCATTAATAAAACAGAAAATTTATCTTGATTTTCTTTACTAAATGAGTCGATATTATATTGTGTCTTTTTTGCTGAATATTGAGCATCATCCCATGTATCTTTCATTACCTGATATGCTCCGGCTGCTGTAGATCCTCCATAATTTATTCTTGGATGATCACTCAAGTCAGTAATTAAATTACCTCCAAAACCAGTGGTATATCCTTTCTCAAAATCATGTGGAACATAAATTGTTTCTTTCGTTACCTTATCTTTAGCTTTAATGATTTCTCCTGTTCCTTCACCTACTCGCAATGTTCTTAGGAATGCTCTGATTCTTTCTTCGCACTCACATTTTTTCCCGATAGTAAAGTAAGCTCCATCAGCTTTTAGAAACTCCTTATCGTGTTGTTTTTCGCCTTGCGCCTTTGCTTGTAAATACAGAAGTTCTGTCTCTTTTTTGTATAAAGAAAAAGTTATTTTATCGCCCGGATTGTATGTTTTTATTTCCAGAACTTTTTCTATATCTTCCAGATAAGTTGTTTTACCATTTTCAATTTTAGGATTACCTCTTTTTCCTTCTTTCGCATTGGTAAGTATAGCTTTTGCTATATTTTTCTTTCCATTTTCATCTGTAATTGTGGTGGCGCCGGCAAAGGTATAATTATAGTCGCCATCTTTCTTTCCTTTATCTAGTTTCTCCTTCCATTGCTTCAATTCATCATCAGATTTTGGTCTCAGATGAACAGGAACTTTTGCAATACCATTTTCTATCGTGGCTGTGAATTCTGTTTTTTCAGTTCCCTGTACCTCCTCTGAAGCGGAAGTTTGTTCCATTTGTGCTTCTGTAATTTCTAAAATCGGAAGAACAGCTCCTGCAGAACCCTTGATGAGACCATCTTTTTCCTTGATAATGATTGTAGCCTGTTTTCCATTTAAACCTGAAGTACGGGCAACCAAATACACTTTTGCTTCGAGCGGAGCACTGTTTATTTTCTTAAATTCCGCTCCCAATTTAAACGTCTGGAAGGTAACTTTTTCATCTTTATTATACACCTCTTTTGTAAGCGCTTGCTTGATGGCTTCCAGTGTTGTATATTCTTTTTTAGCTGCCAACGCTTTTACTGCAGGCTTGGCAAGAATTATTTTTGCAATATTTTCCTTTTCGGCATCGGTAGAAGTTTTATTTCCATTACTACCAATGTTGTATTCGAAAGTTCCGGCTGCTTCACCTGTTTGTCTGGTATATTCTTTTTTAGCAAAATAAGCATCCAAAAGGTCTTCTACTGCGGAATCCTGTACAATGCTTACGGTTCTTCCGCCCGTATGTTGCTGAGTTGGAGGTTGTGTTGGTTCGATGGTTCCAGATGATTCTGCCCAATCCCAAAGTTCAAGGTTATTCCACCAGTCAGTTACCGTATCGATAATTCCTTTTTCCTCTTTTTGAGACTGAGGTTTTTCAGCTGCCGGTGAACCCTGGGCTCTCGGTGGCACATTATTATTGGGCGAAGGTTGAGATGGCTGAGCCGGCTGGCTATTGTTGGATGATTGTTGTGATCTTGGCTGAGGTCTTGTTGGCGGAACAGGCAACGGATTGTTGACATTTACATTATCTGTAGCATGCTTCCTATTTGAAAAGTATTCTACAGTTACATAAAATTCCAATTGTTTAGGATCTGTTTCTCCCTGCATTGCTTTTTGCATCAATGCTCGGGTTAACATAAATTCCGCGACGGCAACTCCGCTCGAATTAACGGTGGCTTCTTTAGTTTCAATTAAAAGATTATTGGCATTATGTCCATCACCTGCCGCATCATCTTCCCAAAGAGAAAATTTTAGCTTTTGACCAGCCAAATTAACACATTGTGCTCTGGCACGCATCTTTTCAGTGTAGCTAAAAACTGTTCCGGGCGAATCATCTACATATTGAAGCTCAACCTTATTAATTCTGGGAATAGCAACAGGTTGAGGATTAATCTCAATAGAAGTAGGTCCCGATCCTTCTGGCTCATAAAGATAGGCTTCAAGACGATACGTATTTCGTAGAGCAACCTCACCAAAAGTAAATGTTCCTGAACCGGTTTTCTTGATATTCGTTGTTGTAAAACTTCCGTTGGTGCGTTTTTTAAATAATTCCCAAGTTACACCTGATGCATTTCGCTGTGCTGAAGGTGTAGCAGGATACCATTCTGTAATGCTATATGTGGTGGTTTCTCCTACTTTTGGAGAAGAATTACCAGATATTTTTGAAACTCCTTTTTTTGACATCGCAGAAATTTTTAGATTAATAAGCGTCTATTTCACTTTCAAAAACAGTTTCTTTGAAGTCATTCACATCCACAAGAGGATTCATGTGTCGTACCGTTTTGGCATTGGCGTTTTTCACATTTTGCTTGCTGATCTCACCCCTTTGACCATGATCTTTGATGGTGATTTTTCCACCTATGGTACATTGAAGCTCTGAAACTTCTGTCACCGCTTTTTTACCCATAATCATGACTTTGTCATAGGTTTTCTGCCATTTTCCGGCTGGAGCATAAGAGCAGGGAAGATATCCGCTTGAGCTTGGTTTTAGCTTGCATTTTCCGAAACTTGGTCCTGGAGGGTTGAATTGAAGATCATCTTCTGTAACGGCTAGATAATCTGCGCTGCCTGCAGCATCATTCCAATAATGCTTTTGATGTGCGGTAACTTTATGCTGTGGGAACTGATCACCTTGATTACACTGGCATTTCCCTTTCTGTACGACAAAGTGTTTGCCGTCATGAGATGATGATTGCTCTGACATATTTTGTGATGTTTGGTAATCAAAGATAACAAAAAGTTATTTAAAATAGAAGAAAGCGGAAATTAAATTTTCCGCTTTCTTTATGTGATAAGTAATTAATGTTGAGTATATTCCGGCTCTTCTACCGGTAAGGTGGTTGGCATGAAATATTCGTTCAGCCAATAAAATTCTTGTCCGTTTTGTTTTATTTTTACAGCAGGATGTTTTCTGTGTGTAAGCATTCTTTCAGCTAAATCTTTGTAATATTTAAAATAAGTCTGCGCCTGATCGTTGGTGACAATCTTAGATTTTTTCCAGCCTTTTAATTTAAATTTTGACATCAATTCGCCCTCAGAATTATCAAAACCAGTGCTGACACCTACTGCGTAAGACATTGGTTGCTCATACAATTCACCTTTATCTAAAAACTTCAAGGTCGGATTATATTTTTTCAGGAGTTTCACATATTCTCTCAAAGCTCTTGCCTGCTTAAAATCTGTTCTGGCTGCTCCTGTCTTCTCATATACTTCCGTGTAGAAGGCTTTAAGCTGATCAAATTCAGCCTCAGAAATTAAGATTCCTTTTTCCATGCCTGATTTTAAATCTTTTAAATCTTTAGGAATGTAGCCTTTCACCAAGAATGGGTTTCCGTAATTGATTAACTGTG
The DNA here is from genome assembly GCF_022699665.1 of Chryseobacterium aahli. GTDB lineage: Bacteria > Bacteroidota > Bacteroidia > Flavobacteriales > Weeksellaceae > Chryseobacterium > Chryseobacterium aahli. The sequence continues at coordinate 55,053 of NZ_JALDNB010000009.1, forward strand.
CTGCAATACCAAAAGGAACAAGATTTGTCAATCCAGGATACATATATTTATATTTGAAATCGACGCCAGTTCTACCAGCTCCTACCGATGAATGGAATTTCTCGTTGAGTGAATTATCAATCATTATATTGTCCGCAGTTACCTGAACAATCAGACTGTCTACTGCTTTTTTCAGAAATCCAGGAGTTCCAATATCTCCTTTTTTAGGAAAGATAACAAATCCGGGAGCCATACTTTGTTTTGGGAAGTCTAATGAATAGAATCCCGCATCACCTTCAATTAGATTAAAATTATTCTTGATTAAAACGTCACTTTGATTGATAATTTTCTGTTTTTTGAGTTCAGCAACGTTTTTAGCAGTATTGGTCACAATGTTTTCTGCCATCAAAACAAAATCATTGTATGTGTCTGAAGACCTCGCACTCGTCTGGAACATAATCAGTTTTGCCTGCGCCTGAGTCAACGAATTGATTACACCATACATATTTCCACTTCCATTGGCAGAAGTGCCTATAGTGATCACAATATTGGTCTCGTCCGGAACTTCAGACAGCAAGTTTCCAGCTGCAATCAGACCTTCATTAACTGGTTGGTTTCCTCCTGTGCTCTGGCAGTTCATTTCGTTAATCTTGTCATTAATAAATGTCGTTATTTTGCTATAATCTTTACTTAATGGCGACGGTACCACATTTTCTCCACACGGATTATTTTTGTAAAGTACCACACCATATTTAATTGAATTAAAATAAGATGGCTTTTCAAATCTCAACTGAAGATCCTGCAGCAATGACTTTACTATAGGCGTATAAGGAGCATTTGCGGCACTCACGTCCAAAACAAAAACAATATTTGCTTTTTTGTTTTTTTCAATAATTTCTCTGTATCGATCAAAGTAAATCTCGTCACCTAAAACATTGGAAACATAATTTTTGCTGTAATCTAAAACATTTGTAAAATATTTCGTTTTGGTATCCCCTGCAATGGTATCATTTATGGATAAATTGACCGGAAAAATATTCTCCAATGGTGTTCTTTTATCAACGTCAGTAAGGAAAATTGCTGTTCTTTTATCTGCATCAGTACCTCCTGGCGATCCTTCATGAATTCCCAATGCAGTTTCTTTGATACCGGTTGGATTTTTCATTTTTACCGCTGAACGTTCACCCCAAGGAGAAATTACATCAGAGCTCACCCAGCCATAAATACCAGTGCTGATACTATCCATATCAACAGATGGTTTTTTACCTACCAAAAATCTTTTATTGTTTTCTGCCATTTTATAGACGTACACCATCTGTCCGTTTGGAATTTTCACCTTGGCATTTTCTATTAAGCTAGGAGAATTAAAAACCATGATTGAATCATTTTTATAATACCTCTCAGCACTTTTAATAACTTCAGGATGATTAGGCACCACCGCTACTCTTACCGGATACCCGGTTTTTTCGCTTTTCAGAGAATTGCTCCAGAGAAGAAGGTCAGATTCTGGAATCCAGCCGTAGGTTTTTACCGATTTGGAAGATACTTTTTTCATTAAAGCATCCGGAATATATTCTGCTACCTTTACCATTCCGTCTCTGTTTTTCAGCACCATCAAAGGCTCTAGAAATTTAACTTCTTTGTATGATTTTTCATCACTTTTATCAAGATAAGCAGTATTTCTTGATCTGTCTGAGATTGCAATCCACGGAACAGATTTTTTAGAAAAACCGTCGATAACAGGAGCGTTGTCTATCTGACCATATTGTTTGGGTTCAGGTGTTTTTTTGGACGGCAATTTTACCTGACAGCTTGTAAGCAGTACTGATAACCCGATATAGTAAGCCGCTAGAGGAAATTTATTTTTCATCTTAATTTTCTTTATAATTGGTGTGGTGTCCGGAAAAAATCCGGATTAATGATTTATTTGCTTTGGTTGATATCTACTTTGGTGACGCAGTTTTTCTCATCATAATTGAGTTTCACAGTCTGAATCACATTATTTTTATCAAACTGGAGTCCTGCGCAATACAGATAAAAGTTATTGACTTTGCTGTCACTTACCTGCACAATAGAATTTTCGTTATTGCATAAATATTTGTTTAATAAATAATTGTAATGCGTATTGAAGCTATTTCCATTAGCAATTTGCTGAAGATGATATTTAAAGTCGTTATCTCTTTCTTCATAAGAATTATCTATCGCTGCAGCTTCTTCTACATCGTTGTACTCCGCAAGGATTGTAATTCTGTGGATGATGGGCTCTTTATCGGCATCGGTATAGAGAGTTACGACGTAATTTCCTGGTTTTTTGTATGAGTATGTTGCAAGCTTCTCTTTTGAATCGATTCCTGTATTTTCACCAAATTTCCAGGTAAACTGAGTGGCATCTGATACTGCCTTAAACTGGACAGTCTCAAACTGCATCGCTTGTGATTGTGCATCAATGATCGTAGGTACTCTCACACTATCTCTCTGTACTTCACGTCTCCCGGAAACAACAATAGGGTATGTTTTTGTGTACTGATCATCAATAATAAGTGCCACGTTATAAAACCCAGGTCTTTTGTAGATGTGAACACCTTTGTTCTTATCTGATGTAGATCCGTCTCCGAAATTCCATTTTCTGGTTTTTGCAAATGGTGTTTTATCTTCAAAGAAAAGGCTGTCGCCTACCAAAACCGGTGAAGGGTAAACTGTTGCCAAGATATCGTCTGCTGAGTGAATTACTTTTTTCTGAAGCCACAATGCGACGAGGGCAGCAAGCAACAATGTTGCGATAACACCGATGATGATGTTTTTTTTGTTTTTTTCAAAATAGTTCATGATAATTTGGTGTGATGTGTTGTAATATTTGTGTTTTTATCTAGCTTTCATGGCATTATCCCGATCAAAGAGGCGTTGCTCTTTACTTTTATAACCTACAATGCATTCCTGAGTTCTCTTTTCAAAATTTTTGGTATCAAACGAAATAGTCGTTACCCTTTTTTTATCGTTGTAGTACATTTCAAAGAGCTTTGCAATCTGGGGATAAGCATCTATTCTGTTATCGTCTGTACTGAATCTTTTTTTGGTCCCACGTATATAATCGGTGTTTCTTTCAATGTCGTGATCTACCATAACATCCGGAATTTCTTCTTTTATGCGAGAAATCTGAGTAAAGGTACTGTCAACTATTTTTTGAATTTTCTTCTGTTCGTTATCAAACTTCGCTTTTTCTTCCAATCGGTCTAATGCGACAATATCTGATGAAGTAAAAGGAGATTCAAAACGGTTCAGAAAAATAATTCCCAGCAGAATCATAGCGGCCAGCAACATCAAGATGAGATATAAAAACTGAAAACGTTTTTCTTTTTTGGATAGTGTAATTTGCCCTTGCATAATTTGGTGTTTTAAAATAGTTTTATCTTCTCCTTCTTCCTCCTGAATAATTTCTTGTAGGATCTTTCATGAGTTCTCTGTTAACAGTAGCAACTTTACCCGTACAACGTATCAGCTCATTACGTGCAAATTCTTTCTTGTTCGATGCATCGATAATTTTTGTTTTAAGATTCAGCATCGGATTGATGTGATTAAGCAAAGAAGAATAATGTTTGAGGTTATCGGCACTATCGGCACCTATGACTCTCCTAACTTCATCAATCTCATCAGCAATCTGACGGCGTAGCGGAATATCATTATCCACCGCAGCAATATCTAATGAGGCTATATGATATTGAAGACTATCTACCATGATTTTCATGGCCTTAGAACGAGCCATCAATTTTTCATAATCTTCTACTTCCTTCTCCATTCCCACACGCTGCGTGTGGTAACTTTTAAAAAAGAAAAATACGGTACAGAAAGAAATTAAGGATAAGATAACAAACGATAAGATAAATTTCCAGATGCCTACCCTGACATCGGATGTATTCAATTTTTTATCTCTAGTTGTAGACATAGTTGTGATTTGATTTGGAATGTGAAAATAGAAAAAAAATACTTATGCACAAAATTAAATATGGACTTTGCAACATATTTACAATTATTTAATGTTAAGTTTAATTTTGCAATCCGAAAGATTTTCATACTTTAGTGATCAAAATTTTATTTTACCACTACCAAATCACAAAAATAAAATGAGCAAAATATTAACCAATACGGTTCGGTTTTCCATTGCCGACAGCGATTTTTATTTTAAAAAAATAATGATCAAAACGCTTTTGGAAAATCCTTTTAATATGCTTCTCAATGACTGCAACAATGGTCATGAGCTCATCCACAGGATCTACAGAAAACAGGAAGATGTTTTTATTGTAGAACTCTTCATGCCGGTACTCAGTGGCCTTGAAGCCATAAAATTTATCCGAAAAAATAATGAAGATACCCCTATCATCACTTATTCCGGGACATATCAGGAAGATATGGCCGATATTTTAGAAAAAATTCCAAACATTTATTATTGTCAGAAAAATAGCAATGTTATTAAAGATTTAATCAAAGGGCAGATTACTTCACAAGATTTTGATTACCAAGCGTACTCAGAAAGTTGGAAGCAGCAACCTTTGGCCGTGCAGGAATACATGAATCGACAGAAAAAGAGCCAGGAAGAGCTCTCTTCTACAGAGATCCAGCTGATGAAATTTTGCTATGAAGGCTTCAGTAACAAAGAGATAGGTGAACAACTGAACCTGAGCACCAGAACAATTGACACCTATATCAACAGACTTACAGAAAAGCTTGGTTTAAAAACAAAACTTCACCTCATCCGCTTCTGTGTAGAAAACGGATACTATAATTCGAGTATGTAAAAGGTGTTTTTGTGGAGTAAAACCGTACTAAATATAAAATTCTCAGCGTCTTAACCGAAATATTTTCGTTACTAATTTGTTACTATTCAATTTTTTTAACTAAATTTGCACACCTAAAATTTAAAATTAAAAAAGGAAATGACAAAGGCAGAATTGGTAAACACCATCTCAAATAAATTGGGAACAGAAAAGAATGAAACACAGAAAGTTGTAGAAGCTTTTATGCAGGAGATCAGGACTTCTATGTATAATGGGGACAATGTTTACTTAAGAGGTTTTGGATCTTTCATCGTTAAAACTAGAGCAGCAAAAACGGGAAGAAACATTTCTAAGAACACTGCAATAGAGATTCCTGCACATAATATTCCTGCTTTCAAGCCATCAAAATCTTTTGTGGAGAAAGTGAAAACTAAAGTTGCAGTAAAATAAGAATAACAATTGAATATTAACTAGTTACACAAAAAAAATTTAACATTATGCCAAGCGGAAAGAAAAGAAAAAGACACAAGGTTGCAACACACAAAAGAAAGAAAAGAAGAAGAGCGAACAGACATAAGAAAAAATAATCTCAACTAGAGATTTTGTAATATAATAATATAGTTGGTGTTTATATTTTTTTAATATTCACCAACTATATTTTTTGTTTGTTACCACAAGATTTCAGAAAAATTCAGGCTAAAATTAATATCAGAATTTCGAAAATTTAGCATTAAATTTAAAAAAGAAAAATACTAATCAATATCTGAATCAACTTTAATCTAAAAAAATATCTTATATCAAAATGAAGAAAGAACTTATAATTTCGCACGAAGATGAGCTTACAAAGATTGCTTTATTGGAAGACGGAAGATTATGTGAACTTCATGAGGAAGAAGACAAAAATGACTTCGTAGTCGGAGATTTATTTATAGGAAAAGTAAAAAAACTGGCTCCAAACCTTAATGCAGCATTTGTAAATATCGGATACGATAAAGACGCTTTTCTGCACTATCAGGATCTCGGACCTCAGTATCTTACCTATAAAAAATTTCTAAAAGACACGGTTTCTAAAAAACAAAACGCTTCAAGTTTAAAAAATTTCGAAATACAACCCGAAATTGACAAAAACGGAAATGTAGATAAAGTAATCGCTAAAGATGACGTTGTCATTTTACAGATTACAAAAGAACCCATCTCCACGAAAGGCCCGAGAATATCTACTCAGATTTCTCTCACGGGTCGTTTTTTGGTCTTGATACCGTTTGATAATAAAGTTTCTATCTCAAAAAAAATCGGTAGTTCTGAAGAGAAAATAAGACTCAGAACTTTGATTGACAGTATAAAGCCGGAAGGTTTTGGGGTCATCATCAGAACCGTTGCCGAAGGCAAGAAAGTCGCTGATCTTCACAATGATATGAATCAACTGATTCAGAAATGGGAAAATACTTTTAAGAATATTCAGAAAAATAAAGTCCCTTCTAAAGTATTGAGTGAAGACGATAAGGCGTCGTCTATTTTAAGAGATAATTTCAACCAGGATTTTGTAAACGTCTTCTGTGACGACGAACAAATGGTTGAAGAAATGAAAAATTATCTGGAAGTCATTGCTCCTGAACGAAAAAATATTGTTCAGTTTTATGATTCCCACATTCCTCTCCTCGAATATTATAACGTTGAAAAGCAGCTTAAACAAAGCTTTGGCAAACACGTAAATATTCCAAGTTCAAAAGGTGCTTACCTTGTGATAGAACACACTGAAGCATTGCACGTAATCGACGTCAACTCCGGAAATAATATTACAACCGGAAACGTTGCCACCAAAGAACACGGTCTCAACGTGAACAAAATGGCAGCCACAGAAATAGCAAGACAGCTACGTCTACGTGATATGGGTGGTATTATCGTTATCGATTTTATCGACATGATCAACCCAGATCACAGAAGAGATTTGTTTGAACATCTGAAAACAGAAATGAGCCGCGACAAAGCTCGCCACAAGATTCTGCCTCCAAGTAAATTTGGACTGATACAGATCACCAGACAGAGAAACCGTCCGGAAAAACAAATCGACATCAAAGAAGAAAACCCCAACAAAGACGGAGAAATTGTAGCTCCAATTGTCATTGTTGAGAAAATGGAAGACACCATCAGAACCATCATGCAAAAAGGCGACAAAGGAAAACTTTACCTGCATGTACACCCTTTCGTTGAAGCTTTCCTTACCAAAGGACTTAAAAGCATACAAATGAAATGGTTTTTGAAGTACAAAAAATGGGTGACCATTATCCCAAGGGATTCTTTCAAATATTTAGAATACAAAATCTACAATTCGAAAAAAGAAGAATTAAGCGGATATTCTAATTAGAAAAACACAAAAGGCCTTCAGAATTTTCTGAAGGTTTTTTTATTTTCTTATTCTCAAAATACAATTTTAAAAATTTTGAATACCATAGTCACCAAATGTAAATGACTAATGACTTCTTAAATATAAAATAAATCCCTACCTGAATAAAAAAAACAGCTAAATTATACCGTTAAGCATTATCAGTAAAGGGATTAACAACTTCATTAAAAAGCAAAAATTAAAATAATTCACAATTAATAGATTTTATAATTTTAAAATTGCGAAAAAAATAAAATAACATCACTTATATTACATTATTCAGTAAAAATTTACGTTTATACACCAAAAACATATGGTTTTTTCGTATATTTATATACTGAAAACTAAGACCGATGAAACCTAATTTAACTATTTTTGATGAGCCTCTCTTGTACACGGAAGGTCTATCTAAACTCCTTGTGCAAAACAAAATTTTTAGTTCTATAGAAATTTTTAATACTTCCGAAGGTTTATACAATCACGTTAAAGACAATCCACCGGAATATCTCATGATCAGCTCAAATATTTTGATGTTAAGTGATCTTTATCATTGCATTGATAATGTGATATCACAAAACAATAATATCAAAATCATGGTGATAGGAAATTCTTACGATGTCATCGTGATCAGAAAACTTTTTAACAAAGGCATCAAAAGTTATCTTGATAAGAACAGCAGCTATGACGAATTTATAAAATCTGTGAACGCTCTGAGCTCAAACGAAATTTACGTTTGTGAATATGCAAAGAAAATGATGATTAACTTCATCAGCAACGAACAGGAAAAGCAAAGCCCAAGCATAAAAGAACCACTAACAAGACGAGAGCTTGAAATTCTTAAGCTAATTTGTGATGGTCACAGCAGTAAAGATATTGGCGGGCAACTTTTTATCAGCATCAATACTGTGGAAACTCATCGAAAAAGAATCTTAATGAAATTGAACGTAAAAAACTCTGTAGGTGTAGTAAAATATGCACTTGAAAATAATATCTTCAGCTAATTCAAAATATTTAGACGAAAAAAAATCAAAACCCATTAAGGTTTTGATTTTTTTGTTTCATCAAGTATCTATAAGCCTCTATTCATAATCCGCCATCTCACCGTTTGTAAATAATACCGCACGGGTAAAATCAATCATTAAATTATTTAAATCAATTACCACAATATTTTTCTGAGAAATATTGTCATTTGAAGTATTCATTAATATTATTTGAGAATTATTGGGTGAGAATCTAGGATCCAAATCATTTGTCCCAAGAGGTCTGTCACTCTCTACCGTAACATCTACAACCGAACTGTTTGCCAGATTATAAATAAAAACATGAGAATCTAACTGTCTGTAATTGGCATCCTGATATCCTGAAACATCATGCGTGTAGAGTAGTTTTTGTCCGTCCACAGAAAAATTAAGTCCGCCGGTCGCACCCGTGAGAGCTGAAAAAATATTTTGCAAAACATTCCCAAGCATATCGATAATAAAAATTTTGGTATTGTAACCGCTAAAGTTATTGGTCTTTATTGCAATTTTGCTGTTGTCATAGCTCCAATCTGCTTCTGAAATCAGGCTTCCATCAGGAGTTGTGTAAATAAGCTGCTGCCCGGTACCATCTTTATTAATTCTATATAATTTATCAAAATTTGAATAAATAAATGCGCTGCCACTTGTATTCCAAGAAAAATCTAATTCATCCTGATTAAAACCTGCAACCGGAATTTGGGTCACTTTAAAAAGATTGCTTCCATCAGGATTGACGGTGAAAATATGACTTCCGCCTGCATCGTTTCTTAAAAATGCAACAAGCCCGGCATTATTGTTTTTTCTAGGTCTCCAGCTGTTGCTTGCTGAGCTTGTCAGTTGAAAACTATTTCCCTGACTATCGCTGGACAGGATGACAAAGTTCCCATTTTGCTTACGCACATAATGATAACGGTTTGCAGGAGTTGCATTGGTAGTAAATTTGAAAACAGGACTTAAAACATCCGGATGAATACCGTCTGAAACAGAAACCTGCCAAAAATAACTTACTCCAAATTGCAAATTAGACAAAGTATAAGTCTTTACCTTCAGATCATTCACCTCAATAACATTGGTATTGATATTATTTTTAACCGTAAGTTTATACGTAAGACTGTCTGTTTTATCAGGATCAGTAGCGTTCCAACTAAGTTGTACCGTCAGGGGCTGATTTTCAGCATTATCAATCGGGCTTAATAATACCGGTGCTGTAGGCGGAGAATTGAGAGATTCATCATCATCCATTTCAAAAACAACAGTAACGATCTGGTTCTCACTCTGAATATTTACCGCTTGAAAATTAACGACATAACCCGTAAGTTCAGCTTTTATAGAATAATTGCCTTTCGGAATGTCTTTAATTTCAAACATCCCATCTTTATCACTAAATACAGTTTGCGTACTTGGTGTGGTGAAAATTTTCGCATTTGCAATAGCTACATTTGTACCTTTCTTTACTACTTTGCCTTTAAGCACACCCTTTTGGCTCTGCTCTACCAAGTCTTCACTGCATGAAGCCAACGTGAAAAGCAAAATCAGTATTGAGAATATTTTGATATATGTTTTCATAATTTACGTTTTTATTTTTTTCCGATATAAAAATTAATGCCTAAAGCAAATCTCAAATTTTGATCTTTTCTTTGGCCATTGACAAAACCGTCCCAATCATCTGTGAATCCCAAATCATATTGAGAAGAAAGTCTTAAACCCAAATTTTTCTGAACAAGATATTCTAGACCGCCACCAAACTGACCTTTATATCTTGTTTTGTCGGTAGAAAACATTGAACCTAAACCTGCATACACATAAGGTGAAAGCTTGAATTTCGGAATAATAAGATACTCAAGATTAAGCTCTGCCCCTACATATGTTTTTGAGATTATATTTTCATTTTCGAGTGTAAAAACATTGGCGTTGGCTTCAAGATTAAAATTATCTGCAAAAAAATATTTAATTCCTAGCTTACCTCCGATTGTAGTTTTAGGATTTACATAATCGCCTCTTACTTTGTTTGCTTCAATCTGTCCGAAAATTGAAACGTTCTGCCTGTCATTTGTAGGATATTTGTTCCCAACAAGTCTATTGTTGCTGATTTTCTGCTCTGCATTATATTCATCAACTACTTGCTGATATTTTGCAGGGACATCAACCGCCTTTCCCCAGATATTATCTCTTACACCTTCTACAATCAGAGATTTTACAGCTTTTTCGATAGCATCTGTAACTGCCATTTGGATGGGTTCATTTTGGGTCACCCCAACCTCAGCTTCCAACAGCCTTTCTGTATCAACATATTTAAAGAAACTTCCGTTGATGCTTGTAGAGAGAATTGTTTTTGAAACATAAACAGTTTTTAGAATTTCACCATTTAAAGTAGAAACAGCTCTCAGATAAATCGTGATTCTGTCTTGTCTGTATTGTGTAGAGGCACCAATACCGAAATATCTTGCGCCAATACCACCGGTCATAATATTACTGTCATAAGAGATCACACCACCCTCTAAAAGAGTTCCTGCATACAACAACGGTGGCAAAGCCTGGCTGTTTTTATCTACATCTTTAAGGTACTCCTGACGGGTTGATCTGATGATCTGTCTTTCGTTAAGAAGATTAGCAATATTTTCTCTTTCAATGGGTGTAAACCATCTGCTGTCTTCTAATGCTTTGATGAGGATAGTTGTAGTACCCTGAGGAACCGCTGTACTCCAGTTATTTCCGTTTTCTGACGGCTTGTATTGGCCAGTCTGATCACGGAATTTATAAACGCCTATAACAATTTTTTCTTTTGGCAAAGGTAAGTTGCGAAGTTCTGTGGTGTAAGGGGTAATCTCTCCCATCATAGATTTTTCTTTCTCTGCGGGAAGTCCAAGAATGGAAGTGCAGCCTTGCATAACATACAAAAGCACAATGCCAAATACGATTCTGAATTTCGTATAGATTCTCATGGTAAGGTTTTTAGTTTTAGTTTTTTAAAAATTATTTTGGAACCACAATCTCAGATTGCTCACCGGTATTGGTGTCCAAAATACTGATCATCATGCCTTGAGCGGTATTCGTAATCTGAAGATACAATGACCCAAACATATAATTTCCTGCCTGCACGCCTCCGGAGCCAAACTGATCCTGAAATAATTTTCTTGATAACTCACTCAAAACCTGACGGTTTAAGCTATCTGTGAAATTACTCAGAGAACCTGAGTTTCCGGTAAGGCTGTTGCTTAATTTATCATCAAACTGATTCTGAGCACTCGCTGAGCTCAGCAACCATTGATAATTGAATGTATCGCCGCCAAAGGCAGGATTAATCGGTTTGTATACCAGCTGTTGAGATTTTGCCAGAAAAAATCCTGATAAAAAAATCATTGCTGTAAAAAAAGTTTTCATGGTAGTTAGTTTTTAGTAGATGAATTCGTTTTTAATGAGATTCTTCCGGGCGTTATAGTCTTTTATGTACCTCAAAGTATAATCTAACTGTTCCCTCAGATAATCTTCATTGGGATTGGTCATAAAGCTATAGACGAGTTTATCATCAACCTGTATATTGATTTGTCCGCTTGTTCCTCTGGCTGGCAGTTCGGTAATAGTAATTGCAGAATTGCTCTTGTCAGGAATTTGACTGTACTGAATATAAAATAAATCGTAAAAGTCTCTTCCTACTTTGCTTTTTGTCTCGTCAATCGTCAATCCGCTCAATTCAAAAGCTTCTTCTTTTTCAACAACACTTACTGATTTCTTAAAAAAATCCTGATTGATTTCCAGGCTGTCTTTTGCCAAAAGTTTTTGTGTCTGCTCGTCTCGAATGTATAGGAAAGCTTTTATGGCATCTCGCTGCTCAAGATTTACACTCATTTCAGATAAGGCTTTGCTCTCATTAGGATTGATAGAAAATTTTCCGCTCTGTTTATTGTTGGAAAGATTTCCGCTGGCTCCTTTTTTAATTGAAATCAAAAGGTAATTCAGTTCCTGATAGGTAGAAGTGTTATTGGTAACTAATGCTTTAATTTTCAGCTGCTTTTCTACGACATCTTTCTCTATTTTTGCGACAATCTTTTTGTCATCCTGCCCAAAAGTGAAAATCGACAAGAACACAAAAAGAAAGCTGTAAGATATAAAGATGAAATTTTTCATAGCAGAAGTTTAATAATTTCGCATAAAAACCGTCAAATTCTCGCCTTTTACATTCAGATGCATGCCTTCAGAGACACTGTTACTTCCTGCAATATCAACCATATTGTTATTGCCTTGGGTTGTGATTGCTGTTTTTGCTTCTTTTGAATAAAATGCATTATTAAAATAAATACTGTTTTGATCACCAAATTGCTGCACAACAATATTAGTTTTGGCATTTATATTTAAATCTGCAGTATTTGAATTCCCAACTTGTGCAACTTGCGAAATGGAAGATGCAGATAAAGATTGGTCTGCATTCTGTAAATTAATCATATCAACTGCAGTCTGGCTGTTGATACGATTCCAGTCTATTTGCTGCGACTTCGCCAACATTGTTGAGAGAAGCGCCAGGGTAATAAATATTTTCTCAAAGGTTTTCATTTTTATTTTTTTTAAAGGTACTTGAATACAGTGCTTTACAAAACACGTGAAACGGTTACTTATAGAAAATCACGGTTTATGGTTACCCGATTCCGTATTTATACGCTAAACTATTTTAGCCAAAAAAAGGAGAAACCTAAGTCTCTCCTTTACAGTATTAATATGAATGAAATTAATTTGCCTTTTTGATTACGTATAGAAAATTAAATTCTTAACACATTCATTTTAAGTAAAAGAAACTATTGTCTGCTTATTGATTAACTACAACAGTATTTGCATTACCAACTTGGTTTGAAATATGATAGTTTCCGTTAGTCATTTGGTTTACAGTAACTGCATTGGTATTACCATTTTGAGTAATATATGATTCGTTACTATTTGCATTAAGTGCTCCTGAACCTTGATTGATAGTAGCTGTGTTGCTATTACCCATTTGGTAGCCTTCAGAGATATTACTGTTACCATATTGGTTAGTAACCAAAAGGTTGCTGTTTCCACCAGATTGCTCTCCGATAGATTCGTTATCATTACCTCTTTGGAACATATCAATAGTGTTTCTAGTTGCAATGCTGCTTGCTGTTCCGCCTTGGTCAGCACTTGCATAGTTTCTATTTCCTATTTGGTCTATCTCAGTTCTGTTATAATTATTTACTTGAGTAACATATGCTTCGTTATCATTACCATTTTGGTCAGATTCCATAGAGTTACGGTCACCTGTTTGAGTACCTTCAGCAATGTTTCTCAATCCTGTTTGGAACTGTCCGGCTTCGTTATAGCTTCCGATTTGTTCTAAATCAGCATTGTTGTTTCTATTGTTTTGGCTTTGCATTGCTCCGTTGTAAATTCCTCCGGATTGTTTTGCAGACACAATGTTACTGTTACCTGTTTGATTTTGAGTATTCCAAGAAGAACCTCCTGTTTGTAAAGAAGTAGCACGGTTAAAGTTTCCGTTTTGAGTTTGTTGTGCAGTATTGTCATTACCAGACTGAGTAGATGAAGCGTTGTTCAAATTTCCGTCTTGATTTTGAGTTGATTTTTGACGAGATCCTGTTTGTACAGCCGATGCAACATTGAAGTTACCATCCTGATCTTGTAAAACCTTGTGGCCATCACCAGATTGATTAGAAGATGCTGTGTTTAAATATCCATCCTGCACTTGATCAAGATCATTTAAATATCCAACCTGAGAAGCTGTAGCTGCATTCAGGCTACCTTCCTGCATTTGATTAATATCATTGGCAGAGCTATAAACACCTGTTGGACGAGTATATCCTACCTGACTTTGAGAAGCAGTAGCCGAGTTAAAATTACCATCCTGATTCTGAAGGATTTTTGATCTTACATCTCCACCACCTTGTGTAGAAGTAGCTGTATTAAAAGTACCGTCTTGATTTTGAGTAATTTTAGACCCATAAGTAAATTGCTGTGTCGCAGTAGTTCTGTTTGCCAGACCTGTTTGATCCTGAACAACCTCAACTCCTCCGGCAGAAAATCCCTGACCTTGTGATACTGTTGCCTGATTTAATGTTCCATCTTGTGTACTTTGTGCTTTATTACGCGCACTATTACTTCTTTGGCTTACATTTACGCTATTATTGTTACCTGTCTGCACAGTCTTATTCTCGTTTCCAAAAGTCTGCAAACTTGTTTGTGAAACCGTTGCAGAATTATTGTTTCCAGTTTGTGTTACATCATTATCACTGTTTTGTGCTAAAGCGAAGCTTGCTGATAAAATAACAAAGGCTCCTGTTACTAATTTTTTCATGGTAAGAAATTTTATTGGTTAGTGATACAAATTTAGAGCTATCACAACCTGAAAAATACCACCGTAAAAGGGTAAATTTATAATATCATTGGATACAGTTTGAATCGTAACCGTTTTCAGTTTAAGATAGTCATTAGTAATAGGTAGTTGAGAACTACGTAAAAATACGGTAGAGAAATTGAAAGAAAAATTATGGTTAATTAACATCAACAAGTATTCCTTTTTATAAGATATATTAGTAATTTTGAGATATGGAAAGTTTTGGAAAAGATTTACTGCAAAAAATCAAAAAAGCTCAGCTCGGCGGCGCCAATGCACATGGAGTTTTCTCGCCGCCATACCGTGAAGTTCTTACCCATGATCAGATTATAGAAAACAATCCAAAATTTGCTGCCGTAAATATTGTTCTTTATCTAAGGGATAACGAATGGTTTTTCCCACTCATCCAAAGAACAGAAAATGAGCGCGACAGACACAGCGGACAAATATCTTTACCCGGAGGAAAACGTGAGGAATATGACAGAGATTTTGCTGAAACTGCCGTTCGTGAGACATCAGAAGAAATCGGTTTAGAAAAACCTTATGTAAGAATCATCCGTGAAATGTCTCCTATTTACATTCCGCCAAGTAATTTTTATGTTTATCCTTACATTTCATATTCGAAAAGAAATCCTGAGTTTATTCTTCAGGAAAGTGAGGCCGTAGAAGTTATTGAATTTCCAATCACCTCATTTTTAAATCTACCGGATTCACCGGAAATAATGTCATTGCCAGGTGCAAGAGGAAAAGAAGTTCCTGTAATTAATTTCAACGGATATATCATTTGGGGAGCAACCGCAATGATACTCAGCGAGTTCAGTCAGTTGATTAAAAAAATGTAACTTTGCAGATATTATGTTTAATTGAAAAATGGCGAAGAAGAACATATTCACCGATTCGTTCGGCACTCCTTATTTTTTAAAAAGGTTTATCATTTTTATTCTGGGAATTATTTCTTACAGAAGATTTAACGGTTTTAATAAGCTGAAAATCACCGGAACAGAACATTTAGTAGACCTTCCGGATTCTAATGTCCTTTTCGTTTCCAATCATCAGACTTATTTTGCTGACGTTGCTGCAATGTATCATGCATTTTGTGCGGTAAACAATGGCTATTTAAACACGATAAAAAATCCGATTTACCTTCTTAATCCAAGAGTTGATTTTTATTACGTTGCAGCCGAAGAAACCATGAATAAAGGCATCCTTCCGAAAATTTTTAAAATCGCAGGCGCAGTAACAGTTAAAAGAACATGGAGAGCCGAAGGTAAAAATGTCAACAGAATGGTTGATTTGAGAGAAATTGATAATATCATGAAGGCCTTAGATAACGGTTGGGTGGCAACTTTCCCGCAGGGAACCACCGCAGCATTTGCACAGGGAAGAAAAGGAACGGCAAAATTGATTAAAAATCAAAGACCAATTGTTATTCCAATTAAAATAAATGGATTTAGAAGAGCGTTTGATAAAAAAGGGCTTCGTGTAAAAGTAACCGGAGTAAAACCAACAATGGAATTTAAAAAACCATTAGATATCAACTACGACGAAGAAAATGCACAACAAATTCTTCTGAAAATCATGACCGCTATTGAGCAGACTGAAGATTTCAACGTACTTCATACGTATGATGAAGAAATTAAAGCAAAGAAGTCTGAACAACCCAATCCATAAAAAAATTTAAAGTCATTATGAAAAAATTAATAGCAATATTCCTATTAATCATGATTACGGTTTCTTGTAACAGCCAGAAAGTTTATTCAGATTTTGATATCAGTTATTCAAAAAGCGGAGGTTATGCACCGATCTATGAAAACCTTTTGATCAAAGGGAATGAAGCACATTATTCTTTCGAAGGTCAGGGAAAGAAATCCAAAACAACTTTCAAACTTACCAGTGAAGAAATTCAGAATCTTAATCAGGTTCTGACTCAGAATAACTTCAGACATATTGCCGAAGATCACAAAAAAATATACGACCGCATTGCCGTTTCCATCAATGTAAAAAATGGTGAAAACAGTGCCAATAAAACCGATGCCAGCATGATTATGCCTCAGTCTCAGAAAAATTGGGATCAGATCGTGAATACTTTCCAAAACACCATCAGTAAAAACGTAAAAAACACTCCATAAATTTGAAAACCCATTTCATTGCCATCGGCGGAAGCGCCATGCACAACCTTGCGATTGCGTTAAAAGATAAAGGATATGAAGTTTCAGGCTCAGATGATGCCATTTTTGAACCTTCAAAATCAAGACTTGAGAAAAAAGGAATTCTTCCCGAAGAATTAGGCTGGTTTCCTGAGAAAATAACTTCAGATATTGATGCTATCATTCTTGGAATGCACGCTCATCAGGACAATCCTGAACTGGCAAAAGCAAAGGAATTAGGTCTAAAAATATATTCTTATCCTGAATTTTTATACGAACAGTCAAAAACCAAAACGAGAGTTGTCATCGCAGGCTCTCACGGGAAAACGACGATCACATCAATGATTCTTCATGTTCTGAATTTTCATCAGAAAGATGTGGATTTTATGGTGGGTGCTCAGCTGGAAGGTTTCGACTGCATGGTAAAACTAACGAAAGATAATGATTTTATGGTTTTAGAAGGGGACGAATATCTTTCCTCACCTATCGATCTTCGTTCAAAATTCTTACTGTATCAACCCAATATCGCTTTAATGAGCGGAATTGCCTGGGATCACATCAATGTTTTCAAAACATTTGATGATTACATTGAGCAATTTAGAAAATTCGTTGCAAGCATTACTCCGGGAGGAGTTTTGGTGTACAATGAAGAAGATCCAGAAGTTGTAAAAGTAGTTGAAAATGCTGAAAATTATTTCAGAAAAATCCCTTACAAAACTCCCGAATATGAAATCGTCAGTGGAAAAGTTCATTTAAAAACCGAAATGGGAGATATTCCGCTTTCTGTTTTTGGAGCACACAATTTATTAAATCTTGAAGGAGCAAGGCATATCTGTCATACTTTAGGTATCATGGATGAAGATTTCTATGATGCCATCATGAGTTTTAAAGGGGCTTCTAAACGTCTTGAGAAAGTTGAAAGAGAAGACAAGGGAATTCTTTATAAAGACTTCGCACATGCTCCCAGCAAAGTAAAAGCTGTGGTAAAAGCTTTCTGTGAGCAGTTTAAAAACGAAAAAAAATATGGCTTTCTTGAGCTACACACTTATTCAAGTTTAAACCCTGTATTTTTAGAACAATATGATCACGCAATGGATGGTCTGGATGAAGCTATCGTTTTCTATTCCGAAGATGCTTTAAAAATCAAAAGAATGGAGCCGATTTCTCCCGACTTGATCAAAGAAAAATTTAAGAACGAAAATCTGAAAGTCTTTACCAATGCTGAAGAACTTCATGCTTACTGGGATTTATTAGATAAAACTAAAGGAGTTTATATGATGATGAGTTCGGGTAATTTTGGGGGATTGGATTTAGCTAAATAAGATTTTTATCACTAATATATAATTGATTTAATTCCATAACTTCGTTTTGCATATGTAAGTTATCAATAATGCTAAAACCGCATCATGACAGAACTTTTAGATTCAAGAAACCAAAATTTATGGAATGACATTCAAGAGAAATTTAATATTTCATTTGTAGATACCATTAATGGAAATTATGGTTGTTATTCACAAAATGACAGTGTCATTTTTTACATTGACAGCAAGCACTTGTGTAAAGATTCATTCACACATGAATTGTTGCATATCTATTTGAGGCTTAAAGAATTTTACATTGGTGCTGGATTAAAACTTACAATCAAAGATAGTAGCATTTTATCCAATATTATGTCTGACAAATTACTTGAACACATGGGAAATTGTTTGGATCATGTGAAAATGCTTCCTATCTATTTAGAAATGGGATTTGACAGAAAGAAATTTATAGTTGACTACAATCTTTACAAATGCACAACCCAGGAATTACAATTTTTAAGAGAACATTACAACACCGGTAACCGAATAAATTTAAATGTTGTAGACCCATATATAGGAAGAATTGTATCAATAATAGCAGATCCAAATGATCAGTTTGATTATTCAAATGACTTAGTAGAACTAGAAAAGATTGATCCTTATTTATATCAGATTATTGTAAAGCTTTATGATGATTGTAAAGAGATCAAACTTGAAGATAGAAGTATACTTGATGATGATGATCATAGTGCAGTATACAACTTTTATCAGAATATGAAAACCTGGATGTCAAAAAACATGATTAATTAATGTACAGAATAATTCTTTCTTAGCTAGAAAATTTTCAAACTACTCATTAAAAATGTAAAAAACTCTTTCTGAAATAAATCTGAAAGAGTTTTTTTATTTTATAACTTACTAAATATCTGCCACAGCATTCAACATTTTTTCTTCCCAAGACGGATCTTTCGGGTCAAAAAACAATCTTTTTCCGGTGTCTAAAGAACGGACAACATTCATTTCTTCTTCTGATAATTCAAAATCAAAAACATTAAAATTCTCTTCAATTCTTGAAGGCGTCACAGACTTAGGAATCACACAGAAACCTTCCTGCAAATGCCACCTCAGAATAACCTGAGCAACTGTTTTGTTGTATTTTTCGGCAATATTTTTTAAATCCTGATTTTCTAAAAGTTCTGCATTTCCATTTCCCAGCGGGCTCCAAGGTTGAGTTACAATGTTATTTTCTTTATTGTAAACCTGAAGTTCTTTTTGTTGGAAAATCGGGTGTAATTCAATTTGGTTAATCACAGGAAGAACTGTAGAATTTGCTTTTAATTCCTCTAATTTTTCAACTGTGAAATTACAAACACCAATCGCTTTGATTTTCCCTTCATGATACAACTCTTCCATTGCCTTCCAAGCTCCCATAAAATCCGAGTAAGGCCAGTGGATAAGATACATATCCAGATAATCCAATTGCAATCTGTCGAGAGTCCTTTGAAAAGCAGCTTTCGCCTTGTCATAGGTTGTATCCTGAACCCATAATTTGGAAGTTACAAACAAGTCCTCTCTATCTACTCCACTATTTTTTATAGCATTTCCAACAGCAGTTTCATTTTGGTAAATAGCAGCCGTATCAATCATTCTGTAGCCCACTTCAATGGCTTTTACAACAGCGTTCTCGCATTCCTGCATATCTTCCATTTGCCAGACTCCAAAGCCTAAAGCGGGAATATCAATTCCGTTATTCAATGTAATTACAGGCTGTCCTGTGTATGTTTTTTGTTGCATAATTGCTTTTTTTAATTTAAAATAAATTTATTGTAAGTTCTAATTAATTTTTCCCATAATCTGTCGGAACAAACCTTTGATATGATCAATTTCATTCTGATACATCGTTTGTTTTCTACAACCAAAGTACAAGGTATTTTCTAATTTTTTTTCGCCTTCCCAAATCAGTTTCACATCACCATTTTCTATTTCATTTTTGCATAAAAAATCAGGAACCACAGCCAATCCAATCCCGCCTTTCAGACAACGGATAATGGAATTCAGGTTTGGAACAATATAATTGGGTCTGAAATTAGGTTTATGCCCAAAATTCAACAGCCAAAACTGAAAAAGATGCTCCATATCTCCGGTTGTTCCGTACCATTTTTCCTGTTTCAGCCAACTTTCGATTTCCTTAAAATCTTCGGTTTTTAAAACCTCTTTAAAACTATCTGTATCAACATTTTTTCCGCCAACTAAAATAATTTGTTCAGAAGAAAATGCTTCGTGCAGAATGTTGGGAGAAGTTCCTTTTTTTGGAGTAATGATTAAATCTAAAATTCCTTTATCAAGCTGATCGAGCATTTCAGGATATTCGCCAAAGCTGATAATTAAATTAAAATCTAATGTTGAAACATATTGTTCCAGAGTTGTCTGAAAAGTTTCAAAGCACATTCCTACACTGATGGTCGGGGTGGTCTTTTCAGTCGATTTCTGAAAGTTTTTTTCCACATCTTCCAATTTAGATAAAGCTTCGGAAACTGCGTTGAACAAAACTTTCCCTCTCTCAGTCGGAATCATTTTCCGTCCTGTCCTGTCAAATAATTTATACCCGACATACGCTTCCAATGAACCTAAATGAAGGCTCACTCCGGGTTGCGAAATAAACAGAGAATCTGCCGCTCCGGTTAAAGTTCCGGTTTTATAAATCGCTTTGAAAGTTCGATACCATTCTAAATTAACCATAATTTTTAATTATAAAATGAATTATTAATTGTCGATTTCGCTTCGCAAGTTAGGACTAAGTTTTTAAAAATAGACAATTTTATTATCATAATTATAATACAAAACTATAATTTATGTTATTTTTATTATACAAAGACCAGCCATAACTTTGCATCATAAAATTTAAACATTTACTAAAAATGAAAAAAGTATTAGTTATTAACGGCGGACAAAATTTCGGACATTCCGGAGGAAAATATAATCAGACGATTGCAGAAAACACTTTGGAAGCCTTAAAAGAATTTGAAAATGTAGAAATTAAAATTTCGAATATCAGCGAAGGTTACGATAAAAATGAAGAAGTGGAGAAATTTGTTTGGGCAGATTTTATTATCTATCACACCCCAATCTGGTGGTTTCAATTGCCGAATGGTTTCAAAAAATATATTGATGAAGTTTTCACAGCCGGCCATGCCAAAGGAATTTACATGAGCGACGGAAGATCTTCTGATAACCCAAAAATCAACTACGGAACCGGCGGAATGTTGGGCGGAAGAAAATACATGCTTACTACAAGCTGGAATGCACCGGAAACTGCCTTCACACTTCCCGGAGAATTTTTCAGCGAAACAAGTGTTGACAACGGACCGTTATTCGGTTTTCACAGAATGAACTCTTTCGTTTCATTGGAAAAAATGGAGAGTTTTCATTTTCATGATGTAGAAAAAAATGCAAATATTGAGCGTGACATGAAATTGTACAGAGAACACGTTACAACCGTTTTCGAGAAAGAATTAAAACCACAATTAGCCTAATGAAAATCTATCTCACAGCAATCATCAAAGCAAAAGAAGAACACAGAACCGAAGTTTTGGAAGTTCTTCAGAAGATGGTAACAGAAACAAAAAAAGAAGAAGCCAACGAATTGTACGCACTTCATCAGGGAATTGAAGATAAAAATCATTTCATTTTCTATGAAATCTGGAAAAGCGAAGAAGGTTTGAAACAACATAACGAGCAATCATATATAAAAGCTTTCGGAGATTTGGTTGATGAAAAACTGCAGGAAAAGCCACAGATTTATTTAACAGAAATTATTTAAATATGAAAAAATTAGCATTATTAATTCTTTCCGTTTTTACAATAGGATTTGTTAATTCTCAAACCAAAAAATCAAAGAATATGAAAAAGAAAATTCTTTTCGTGGTAACAAGTCACGACAAAAAAGGTGATACAGGAGAAGATACAGGATACTACCTCGGTGAAGTTTCGCATCCATGGGAAGTCCTTCACAAAGCCGGTTACGAAATTGATTTTGTAAGTCCAAAAGGCGGAACCCCACCTGTCGATGGATTTGATTTGAAAGATCCTGTCAACAAAGAATTTTGGGAAAACAAAGAATACAAAACTAAAATAGATCATTCCTTGAAACCATCAGAAGTAAAGCCTGAAGATTATTCAACAATTTTTTACGCAGGCGGTCACGGTGCGATGTGGGATTTCGCAGACAATACAGAATTGGCAAAAATTGCTTCTATCATCTATGAAAACGGAGGAATTGTCGCAGGAGTTTGTCATGGACCTGCTGGTCTGGTGAATATCAAACTGAATAATGGAAAATATTTGGTTGATGGAAAGAAGATCAATGCGTTTACGAATGAAGAAGAATCTGAAGTAAAACTGACACATGTAGTTCCTTTTCTTTTAGAAGATAAATTGAAAGAAAGAGGTGCGAAATTTGAGAAATCTGGACTTTGGCAGAATCATGTTGTGACAGACCAAAGAGTGATCACAGGACAAAATCCGCAATCTGCAAAAAGTGTAGGCGAGGCGATTTTGAGTGAGTTGAAAAAATAACTTCATACTTTTTAATTCAAATTGGTGTAAATATTTCATTACATCAATTAAAAATCAAGACATGAAACTACTTCCAACTTTTCTATTCACAATATTTCTGATGTGTAATTTTTCAGCACAGAAGAAAGAAATTTGCAGATACACAAAAACTCCCACAGGTTATCTGATGGTACTTCGTGAAAATGATGATGTCCTGGCTCAGATTGAGAATCTTGCAAAGACTGAGAATATTCCGTCCGCAAGCTTTACGGGAATTGGTTTTGCGAAAGAAGTAACTTTTGGATTTTACGATTTTCAAGCTAAAAAATTTAATCCCAAGACGTTTAAAAAAGTTGAGATGGGAAGTCTGACGGGTTCAATTGCATGGAATGAAAAAGGTCCGTCAATCCACGTTCATGGAGTCGCAACTGATGAGAAATTTGATGCGTACGGCGGTCATCTTCTTTCCCTTCACGTCGGAACGGGCTCGATGGAAATCTATGTAACCGTTAATGATAAAAAATTAGAAAGGAAAATAGAACAACCTTTGAATGCTAACGTGCTTCAACTGAATTGTCAACAATAATTATTAAACAAAAATAGCTTCTCAAATTCTGGGAAGCTATTTTTGTTAAAGGCAAAACTGAATTACCTTGCTATCGGTAAATGGGTACTGATTGCAATTCTGTTCCACATATTAATCGAAACAGCAGCCATGATAATATCTGCAATCTGCGTTTCATTAAAAAGTACTTTCGCCTTCTCGTAAGTTTCCTCAGAAAGTCCTTTTTGACTGATTAATGTTACCTCTTCTGCAACCATTAAAATTACCTGTTCTTCTTCTGTGAACAATTCTTTTGCATCTCTCCATGCATTCAAAAGAAAAATTCTCTGCGGAGTTTCACCGTATTTCAAGGCATCTTTCGTGTGCATATCCAGACAGAAGGCACATCCGTTGATCTGGGAAGCTCTGATTTTAATTAATTCTTTCTGAATAGGAGTTAAAAAACTGTTTTGAAGGGCAGCCTCCATTCCAATTCCTGCTTTGTAAGCGGCATCGTGCGTCGTTGCCATGTTGAATCTTGCGCTCATACTATTTATGATTTTTTAATTAATGTATCTATTGAAAAAAAATATTCTTTTTGTGTTACCAGTAAAAAGGCCGCTGCACTTCCTACCCAAACCGAATAGTCTAAAGGAGCTTTAATTCCTAATGCAATCGTCATCGAAAGGGCAAAAATCAGCAATAAAAAACCTGTTCCGTATGCTGCGATTTTAGTTTTAAACCCGAAAATCAACATCAATGGAAAAATAATTTCTAAAAAAGTAGCAGTGTAAGCTGAAAATGTGCTTAGAATTTCAGGAAGGAAAAAAGTTAACTGTTTTGTGTATTTTTCAAAATTCTCCCAGTTTCCCCAGGCCGAATTTTCTCCCCAAAAACCAAACCGATCTGCAACGGCAGATAGCATTGTAACTGCGATTGCGAATCTTAAAAATAATTGTGGAAATAAAATCTTTTGGTCTGTCATGATATTGGCTCCTTATTACATGACAAAGTTGCGACATAGAAACCGCAAAAATCTTAAACTGGTTTAAGAACGTAATTTCGCCCTGATCTCACTTAAATATTCCGGAGTGAAACCTAAAAATGAAGCCAGTAAATATTGCGGAATCCTCTGTATAAACCAAGGATAAAGCGTACTGAAATGAATGTAATATTCTTCTTTACTCATTTCATAAAGATAGCGGATCCGCTTTTCGGCAGCAGAATAAGCACGTTGATAAATCATTCTGAAATAACGTTCCATGATTGGATGTTTTTCCAGCAAAAGTTCCTGAGACTGAAAATCAATCATCATAATTGTCGATTTCTCAACTGCCTGAATATTAAACTCAGTTTTTACTTTTTGTTCGAATGCAAAATTATCTGCCAACCACCAGTTTTCAATAGCAAATTCGGTAGTTTGCTCAACTCCTTTTTCATTGATGAAGAACTTTCTCAGACAACCTTTTAAAACAAAATATTTGAATTTACATAAATCACCTTCTGACATCAAATTCTCTTTTTTCTTTACTTCCAAAACTTTAAAGAAAGAAGATATCGAAGCAAATTCTTCTTCACTTACAGTAATAAATTTATCTAAATGAGCTTTAAAAGTTTCCATTTTTAAAATTGAATACTCAAACTTAACTTTATTTTTTTAGTTTTACAATGATAAAAAATCGAATCATGGAAATTGTTGCTAAAATTCTTATTGCAGTTGTGGCTTTAGAGCATTTATATATTCTCTGGATGGAAATGTTCGCCTGGGAAACCAAAGGAAAAGAAGTTTTCAAAGCGGCTTTACCACCTGAAATGTTCAAACCGACAAAAGGTTTGGCAGCCAATCAGGGATTGTACAATGGTTTTCTTGCCGCAGGATTGATCTGGTCTTTTTTCATTGAAGATGAAAAATGGCAAACCAATATTGCTTTGTTTTTCTTGAGCTGTGTAGCGATTGCAGGAATCTACGGTGCCATTTCTGCGACAAAGAAAATATTTTTTGTTCAGGCTTTACCTGCTATTTTAGCGATTGTTGCGGTTTTGTTGAAGTAATTGAGAAACAAAATGCCTGAAACAAAGTTCATATACAAAAGAAAGTTTTTTGACAATGAATTTAACTTAGCATTTATTTCAATTTTTGGATTGCCTTTCATTTTAGTTAAAAAAGGTTTTCTTGATTTGTCATTCGGCTGTATCATTTTTACTATTTATTCAATGATGATTTATTTCTCATTGTCAAATATTTTTAAAATGATCATTTTGAACGATAAAACAGAGCTAATAAACTTTTTTGGAAAGAAAATATTAGTTCCTAATAACAAAATATACTTTTCAGAAGAATATTACAGAAAAGAAACTAAAGATTCTGTTGTACATACTCTTAAATTGGAGGTTCAATTTCCTGATAAAAAGATTACTTTTTATAAAGATGAAGAACCAAATTACGATGAAGTAATTAATTATTGCAAAAATAAATACACACAATCAAACAAAAAAATCATCAACTATAGGTTTTATATAATTCCTTTGTTAATAATTTTTTCAGGGTTACTTTTTTTCCTCTTTACACGAAACTGTTATAAAAAGCAGGAGCAGGATAATATCGTAAGTATTAGAGATTTTGGATACATTAAATTAGAAGGAACTTTTAAAGATTATAGGAATAAGAGAAAGAGCACAAATATTGTTCTCCATCTAAAAGAATATCCAAAATTTGAATTCTCACCTGTTGACTCATTACAATATTCACCCAATTTTTATAGCAAACTAACTAAAGGTAGTACAGTAAACATTTACATGACTCATAATGAATATTATAAAAAGATTAAAAAAACTATTCCTCTTAATTTTTATGATACATATTTTAATTATACTGAAATTAAAATCTACGATCTTGAATAAATTTATTAATTCAAAAGAGTCTTTATTAGTTTCTCCTTCATTTTCTCTGTTTCAAATAGACCTTCATGATAATAAACCAGTTCCTGATTTTCATTTAAAATAATCCACAACGGATAAACGGGCTGATTTTTATTTTTAGATAAAGCCAAAGCTAACTCATGAATTCCAGAATTTCCGTTAGGTAAATAATTAAATTCTTTCCCTTGAAAATTAATTTTTTCTTTTGTTTTCTCAGCTTCAAAATTGATGAAATGAAAATTTTCGTTCATCATTTTAACCAAGTCCTTATCCTTGCTTAATTTAAATGATTCTATTTTACAAATTGAGCACCAATCGGTATACAAATGAATAATAATTGGCTTCTTATTTTGTTTCTCTATTTTTTTAAAATCTGAAAGAGTGCCTGTCTTTATCTGCGATAGATAAAAACAAGGCACTAAAAGTAACATTAAAAAAAACTTTATTTTTTTCATTTCAAATTATATTTTACACCCAAAAAACCTCGGATTCTCTGCATCGGAGCATAACCATACGTTGTGTCAAAAGTATAATGATTTGGATTATTAATTGGGTCATTTACATTATTATCAAACGGATCAAACGGTCGCATCAACGGATCTTTCGGCGTGAAATTGAACAAATTTTTCACCCCGCAATACACTTCAAATCCGGAGTTGAAACTTTTAGAAACCTGAATATTGGCAAGATTGTAAAACGGTGAATATTCAGGTCGGTAATCGTTGGGCAATACAGGCAATCGCATCGGACCATAGAACTGTCCTGTAAAATCGATGGCAAGATTATTCTTAAATTTATAGGTTATGCTGTAAGTTCCGCTCCATTTCGGGGCATGAAGTTGTCGGGATTTTCCGGTTTCTCCATCGAATTTCTGATAAACATCTAAATAGGTAACTCCTAAATTTACACTCAACGGAAAACTGAAACTGAAATCGACATTCATCGAAGCACCTCTTGAAATTCCGTAGCCATTTAAATTATCATAAATAATTTTCTGAGGATCGGTATCAAAATCACCAACAATTTTATTGCTGAAATACGTGTAAAATGCAGAGGCATCAACATTAATTAATTTATCTCCTACAGGAATTTTCCAGACATAATTTAAATTTCCGTTAATGGATCTTTCAGGTTTTAAATTGTCCTTAATCACAACTTCCCGTGAACCCGTCAAAGCTGCATGATCTTCGGTAAATAAATTCACCACCCTGAAACCCGTCCCGAAATTAAATCTCAAAGTATGATAAGGATTCGGAGAAAACTTCCATGCAAAACGCGGCGAATGCACAGAATGATGAATTTTATCATAATCAAATCGGTAACCCAACAACAAGGTGTTTTTTTCATTAACCTCCCATTGATCCTGAATAAATGCTCCAAAAATGGGTGATTTCATTGGCTCATTCTGCAAACCGTCTGAAGACATCGTCCCTGGCGTATTGTCATCATAAAAAGTTTTTTTGAAAGTCGCTCCCAAAACCAAATCATGATTTCCGAGTTTTTTATCCCAATAGGTTTGGGTAAAAGCTACTTTCTGAGTCGCCAAAAAAGGATTGGTTCCATAGAAAGAATCCTGATCGTGAAAATTGTAGGAAAACTGAGTAACAATATTTTCTTTCATTGGCCACTGATAAACGCCAAAAGCCTCTATTCTATTGGTGTAGATACTTTCTCCGTAAACCTGATCGCTTCCCCTGTAAGACTTATTCCACTGCATCTCTCCACCGAAACGGTCTTCATACAGATACCTCAAAGCGAAACTTGCCAGCCTGTTTTCTTTTCGCACAAAATTCCATTTATTAAAAACTGAAATTCTGCTCTGCAGAGCGGCATCTGTGAAATTGTCTTTATTTTCGTCAAATCTTTTAGTGGAATTAAAATAATTTAAGCTTAATAATGAGGCCACATTTTTACCGAAATTAAACTTTGTTGACAAGTCAACATTATTCTCTGCCCAACTGGTAGTCATTAAGTCAACACTTAATCTCGGAGCGGTCAACGCATTTTTGGTGATAATATTAATCACACCGCCCATCGCCTCTGAACCGTAAATGGATGAAGCCGGGCCTTTTACCACTTCTATTCTGTCAACTAAACTGTTTGGAATTCCACTCAATCCATAAACGGTAGAAAGCGAACTTACAATCGGCATTCCGTCGATCAGAATCATTGTATAAGGACCTTCCAGACCATTGATGTGAATATCTCCCGTATTACAAACCGAGCAGTTCAATTGAGGCTTCACTCCGTTCACCATAGAAATTGCTTCAAAGATACTTGGCGTTGGGTTTTTCTGGAAAAATTTCTGTGTATAAATTTCAACATTCACCGGACTTTTAGATTTGCTGATTGGTTTGAGCGTACCAGTAATCACGACATCATCAATATCTCTGGTTTTAATTTCTTTTTTGCTTGAAACTTTAGCAGAATCAAGCTTTTTAGATTGATTTAAATCTAAGCTATCCGTTTCCTGAGAGAAACAGAAACCCGAAAAAAATATGACAGAAAATAATATTCGCTTCATGAAATTAAAATTGTTAGACAAAACTAACATTTATTTTTAGAACAGCAAAACTTAAATAAAAAATTGTTTTTAATTTGAATTCACTAAAAAATATTAAATTTGAGAGTCAACATATAAAGTACAATGAGATATCATCAGTCGGGAAACATCCCACCAAAAAGGCATACGATTTTTAAGTCACCGGAAGATAAATTCTATTACGAGCAACTATTTGGTACAGAAGGCTTTCACGGCATTTCTTCTTTGCTATATCATGTTCACCGACCGACACAAATCAAATCAATTGGCGAAGCAAAAGATGTAACTCCAAAGATTGCGGTTGACAAAAATGTGACGCCGAGAATGTTTAAAGGGATGAATGTGACTCCTGAAGATGACTTTTTGGACAGCAGGAAGTTTCTTTTGGTAAACAATGACCTGAAAATGGGATTGGCAAAACCAAGAAAATCGATGGATTATTTCTACAAGAATGCCGAATGTGACGAACTGCTTTTTGTACACGAAGGAAGTGGGATTTTAAAAACATTTGTCGGCAATCTTGAATTTTCTGTTGGCGATTACCTGATTATTCCGAGAGGAACGATTTATCAGGTAGAATTACAATCTGATGATACTGTATTTTTTGTGGTGGAAAGTCATTCTCCGATTTACACACCAAAGAGATACAGAAACGAATTCGGGCAGCTTTTGGAACATTCTCCGTTTTGTGAAAGAGATATTATTGCACCCACTTTTGTAGAACCAAAAGACGAAAAAGGAGAATTTTTAATTAAAGTAAAAAAAGAAAATCAGATTACTGATTTCATCTACGCAACGCATCCATTTGATGTTGTGGGCTGGGACGGTTATTTTTATCCATATAAATTTAATATTAAAAACTTCGAACCGATTACTGGGAGAATTCACCAACCGCCACCAATTCACCAGACTTTTGAGGCACACAATTTTGTAGTTTGTTCGTTCTGCGCAAGAATGTATGATTATCATCCGTTGGCAATTCCCGCTCCGTACAATCATTCAAATATTGATTCTGATGAAGTTTTATTCTATACAGAAGGTGATTTCATGAGTAGAAATCATATTGACTTAATGGATTTCACGCTTCATCCAGGCGGAATCGTTCACGGACCTCATCCGGGAGCGATGGAAAGAAGTATCGGAAAAAAATTCACTGAAGAATATGCTGTAATGGTCGACCCATTCCGTCCTTTAAAAATCACTGAAGAAGCAATGAAAGTGGAAGATCCGTCTTATAAAACTTCTTGGCTGGAAAGTGAGGATCATAATTTGGAAGATCGTTCGCAGGAATGATCATTCGAAAATAATCAAGAAAATTAAATATAAAAGGATTGAATGTAAATATTCAATCCTTTATTCTTTTCATTAATCAAAACATGACAAATATCTTCATCAAACAAACCAAAGATGTAGACTAAATATAAAGAATATGAGTTATCTTTAAGATATTAAAGTAAACGATAAAAAATTTCAATATGTATAATTACATCAGTGCAGAAGAAGCTATTTATACCATTAAAAGCGGAAACCGTGTGTTTTTTCATGGAAGCGCATGTACTCCGAATCATCTGATTGATGAATTGGCAAGACAGTCTCACCGCTTAGAAAATGTTGAGATGGTTTCCATTACACAACAGGGAAATGTGGAAATCGCAAAGCCTGAATACAAGGACAAATTTTTCATTAATTCGCTTTTTGTTTCAACACCGGTGCGTGATGCTGTCAATTCTGACCGTGGAGATTTTGTTCCTGTTTTTTTAAGTGAAATTCCGATTTTATTCAGAAAAAATATTTTACCGCTTGATGTTGCTTTAATTACGGTTTCACCTCCGGACAAACACGGTTTTTGTACATTGGGAACTTCTGTCGATGTTGCGAGAGCTGCCGTAGATACCGCAAAAATAATTGTAGCCGTCGTGAATCCCCTAATGCCGAGAACTCATGGCGACGGAATGCTTCACATCAGCAAAATTCATAAATTAGTCTGGAATGAAGAAGAACTTCCGACGGTAGATTATGGTGCAAAAGTAGGTCCGGATGAAATGCTCGTTGGAAAAAATGTAGCTGAATTGATTGACGACAGATCAACCTTACAAATGGGTATCGGAACAATACCTGATGCGGTTTTAAAATGTTTAGGAAATCATAAAGACTTAGGCGTTCACACCGAAATGTTGAGTGATGGAGTCATTGATTTGATTCAAAATGATGTCATCAACAATAAGTATAAAGGCTACAACGATAATAAAACCATCACAAGTTTCTGCTTCGGAACAAGAAAATTATACGATTATGTAGATGATAATACGGTTTTCTCTTTTGATGATGTGAGCAATGTTAATTTTCCGATTAACATTATGAGAAACAAAAAAATGGTCGCCATCAATTCTGCCATTGAAATTGATTTAACTGGACAAGTCTGCGCAGATTCTATCGGAACTATGCAGTATAGCGGAATTGGCGGACAAATGGATTTTATGCGAGGAGCTGCTTTAAGTGAAGACGGAAAACCAATTATCGCTATTACTTCAAGAACAAAAAGAGGAGTTTCAAGAATTGTTCCTTTTCTAAAACAAGGCGCAGGTGTTGTGACAACAAGAGGTCATATTCATTGGGTGGTAACGGAATACGGAACGGCTTATCTATACGGGAAAAACCTTCGTCAGAGAGCTCAGGAATTGATCAGTATTGCGCATCCTGATGACAGAGAAATGCTAGAGAGAGCGGCTTATGAAAGATTTAAGCATTAAAAAAGATCTAAAAACCTCATATTTATCTAAAAAATACGTACATTTAATTAAAATAGAGAAAAAAGTTTTTGGCAATCTTTTTGCTGAAAACTTTTTTTATATAAACATTACACATTTGAAGACGATTTATAATTCTATAAAAGATGAAGTTGTAAAACATCCAAAAGTTCAGGATTCTGTTTTAGGGATGGTAAACGAATGGAAGAGAAGTCACTATATAATTCTTTCAGAAATTATCAAAGAAGAGCTTGCTTTATCAGAAGAGCTTAAAGATGATAAAAGATTTGAGTTAGGAAATACGATTTCACACATTACCTTGCAGCGATTTTTTGAAAATGATTATCAGGATAAAACCCACAATGATCTCCGTTTTTTGAAGACGCTAGATAAGATCTGCATTTTTTTAGGCTTTAAAGATCTCAACGCATACATTTATCATTTAAAAGAAAATGATCTAAATGGTAAAGAATTAAATGATGATGTCTTTTCCACTGATATTGTTTACCAATATTGCTCGACCGTTTTTGATTTATATAAGAATTTCCCTGTCTTAAAATTAGACTTGTTTAAGGATCTTGTATTTGACAATTCTCCGTTTTTGGAGAGAGCCTCAGAATTTAGCCGCGAACTTTGCGAGAGACAGTTTGAATTGGTTACAAAAAATAACCGTTCTAATTTTGAAATATTCGATGTCAATATCGTTACAGACGAGCCTGATAAAAAAATCCTAGAAACTCAAGAATTCTGGAATCTTTTATTCAAGGTAGGAGAAACCGGAGAAGAACATTTTGTAAATCAACTCAACACACAAATTTATTTCATTCGCAAAATTGATAACGTATGGAAAATTTGGGATAATTACAATCCGGATGCCGGAAGATTAAATAATAAAAAATAAAAGCCGTAATTAATTACGGCTTTCATCGTTTTGAAATAACTTCCTTTCGACATCTAGTTTCTAATACAAATATAGATTAAATAACAAAACAAAATTAAACTTAAATATACTTAAGTGAACTTTAACATATATTAAAAATAACGCAACCGATTACATAACAATAATGTTTTTAATTATTTACAAGAATTTTGTAATTTGCAATCCATTAAATAAAAGTAAAAATAGAAAATATGTCAACACTTACATTTGCCGAAAAAATTGCTCAGGCTGAGAATTTTTTGCCAATAAATGGCACAGATTACATTGAGTTTTATGTAGGAAACGCTAAACAGGCCGCTCATTATTATAAGACAGCATTTGGTTTTCAGTCAGTTGCTTACGCAGGTCCTGAAACCGGAGTAAGAGATCGCGCATCTTATGTTCTTCAGCAGGGGAAAATCAGATTAATCCTTACAACAGGTCTAAAATCTGACTCGCCAGTTAGCGAACACGTAAAAAAACACGGCGATGGAGTGAAAATCTTGGCACTTTGGGTAGACGATGCTTATTCTGCATTTGAAGAAACTACAAAAAGAGGTGGAAAACCTTATTTAGAGCCAGTAACTTTGACAGATGAGCATGGTGAAGTAAAAATGTCCGGAATTTACACGTACGGAGAAACTGTTCATATGTTTATCGAAAGAAAAAACTATACAGGACCTTTCATGCCTGGTTATCAAAAATGGGAAAGCGATTACAAACCTGAAGAAGCAGGATTATTATATGTTGACCATTGCGTAGGAAACGTAGATTGGGACAGAATGATCCCAACTGTTGAGTGGTACGAGAAAGTAATGGGATTTGTGAACATTCTTTCATTTGACGACAAACAAATCAACACAGAATATTCTGCATTGATGTCTAAAGTAATGTCAAACGGAAACGGTTTTGCCAAATTCCCAATCAATGAACCTGCTGAAGGAAAGAAAAAATCTCAGGTTGAAGAATATCTTGATTTCTATGAAGGAGAAGGCGTACAACACATCGCAGTTGCAACAAAAGATATTATTCACACGGTTACCGAACTTAAAAAGAGAGGTGTAGAATTCCTTTCTGCTCCACCGGAAGCATATTACAACATGGTTCCTGAGAGAGTTGGCCACATTGATGAGGATCTTAAAAAACTTCAGGATTTAGGTATTTTAATTGACCATGATGAGGAAGGTTATTTATTACAAATCTTCACCAAACCTGTAGAAGACCGCCCTACCCTTTTCTTCGAAATCATTGAAAGACATGGTGCACAAAGCTTTGGTGCAGGTAACTTCAAAGCACTTTTCGAAGCTTTAGAAAGAGAGCAGGAAAAAAGAGGTAATCTTTAATT
This sequence comes from Chryseobacterium aahli, assembly GCF_022699665.1. GTDB lineage: Bacteria > Bacteroidota > Bacteroidia > Flavobacteriales > Weeksellaceae > Chryseobacterium > Chryseobacterium aahli. The sequence continues at coordinate 88,570 of NZ_JALDNB010000009.1, forward strand.
TTAAAATAAAATATAGAGTTTTGTCAGGATGCAGATCTTGACAAAACTTTTTTATAAACACAAACTCATGAGAAAATTATTCATCTGTACATTATTTTTCATCAGTCTTTTATCTAAGGCTCAAAATTACGCAGCATTAGATAAAATTCTAACCGTTTTGGAGGAAAGAAGAGGCATTAATCAACATCTTGAAAACGTAAGCGTAGAGAATAAAAAATTTGTTCTCATCAAAGATTTCCCAGACCATACAGAAAGAAGTTTTATCATTATCAAAGGGAAAGATGCGACGTACGTTGAAATGTTTGACGATAAAGCGACCGGACAAAGTACATCAAATGTTTTTTCCGGAGATATCATCAGAAAAAAGAACATCATTTCTTTAAGAGCTGATAAACTTGAGAACAAAAAGATCCCGATTCCGGTTTCCAAAACACTTCTTTTAACCAAGCAGAAAGAAATTATCTATCTAATCGACATCAATTCGAGAGACCGATGGATTGATGAAGAATCTTATACCAAAAAATCAAAATAATAACTTTCAAAAAAGATTACTTTAAAATCTAAATCAAACTATCACATTATGAAATCATTTGTAGAGTATAATTCAAATTCAGACTTTTCAATACATAATATTCCTTTCGGAGTTGCAGTGTTTAACAAAGAATTTATCGCCTGTTGTACAAGAATCGGCGACCAAGTTGTTGATCTTGCCCTTTTATACGACCTTTCTTATTTTGAAGAAATCGCAGGTTTAGACGACAATGTTTTCGAAGCATATACTTTAAATGAATTCATCGAATTAGGAAAACCTGTAACCAACGCTGTTCGTTTAAGAATTCAGGAATTATTACAAGAAGGTTCGATTTTATCTAAAGATGAAAAAACCATTGAAGATGCATTCTACGATTTGGATCAGGTAAAAATGATCATGCCGATTCATATTCCAAACTACACAGATTTTTACAGCAGCATCGAACACGCAACAAATGTTGGAAAAATGTTCCGTGACCCAGCAAACGCATTGCTACCAAACTGGAAGCATTTACCGGTAGGTTATCACGGAAGAGCTTCATCGATCGTCGTTTCAGGAACTGAGATTAACCGTCCAAAAGGCCAGATGAAACCTGCCGACGCAGACAAACCTGTTTTCGGACCTTGCAAACAGTTAGATTTTGAATTGGAAATGGCTTTCATCATCAACCAAAATACTGAAATGGGAGAAAGCGTATCTACAAAAGATGCTGAAAATGCCATCTTCGGAATGGTGATTTTCAACGACTGGTCAGCTAGAGATATCCAATCTTGGGAATATGTTCCGCTAGGACCGTTTTTGGCTAAAAATTTCGGTTCATCAATTTCTCCATGGGTCGTAACTTTGGAAGCTTTGGAACCATTCAGAACTACTTCTCCAACGCAAGATCCTGAAGTTTTGGATTATTTAAAATTTGAAGGAGATAAAAATTATGATATCAATCTTGAAGTGTATATCCAACCTGAAAACGGTGAAGAAAACCTGATTTCAGAAAGCAACTACAAATACATGTACTGGAATATGACGCAGCAATTGGCTCATCATACGGTAAACGGCTGTAATTTGGAAGTTGGAGATATCTACGCAAGTGGAACCATCTCAGGAAACGACCCAAAATCATACGGCTCTATGCTTGAATTGACTTGGAGAGGACAAAACCCAATCACATTAAGCAACGGACAAGAAAGAAAATTCATTGAAGATAACGATACTGTGACCATGAAAGCTTGGGCAGAAAAAGATGGTATGAGAGTAGGTTTCGGAGAAGTTTCTGGTAAAATTATTCCGACTAAATAGATTTAATTTTAAACACTTAAGTATTTTTAAGTTAAAAGGCAATGAATATTTTAAGTTCACTTTAGTTTTTGAAAATCTCTGATTTTCTTTTTTAAACATGATTACACAAAAACTCATCAATGACATTCTTATAAAGTTGTTGGAGCTTGTATTGAAGTTCATAAATTGGCAGGTCCCGGTTTGTATGAAGAAGTATATCATCAATGTTTAGAAAAAGAATTTAATTTAGTAGGTTTAAAATACAAAAGTGAACTTGAAATACCATTTTCATACAAGGGTGAGAAAGTAAATTGTAAATTGAAATGTGATTTTTTAATTGAAGATTTAATTGTTTTAGAATTAAAATCGGTTTCAGAGATTCATCCAATTCATAAAGCACAGACAATGAATTACATGAATTTACTTAAAGTACCAAGATCAATTTTAGTAAACTTCAATGTAATAAATCTTTATCATGAAGGTTATGAATCTTTTGCTTCAAAACTATTTAAAGAACTTCCGAAAGGATGAAAATCGCAGATTTTCAAAACTTAAGTGCACTTAATATACGCAATTATAATACTTAAAATAACTTAAGTGTTAAGATATAAAAAAATGAAAACACTCATCCCATCAGAAATATCGTCAGTTCAACTACAGACAATAATGCAGACCGCCGTCTCACCACGACCGATTGCATTAGCTTCTACAGTTGACAAAGACGGTAATAGCAATCTATCGCCTTTTAGTTTTTTTAATATGTTCAGTACCGTTCCTCCGATTTTGATTTTTTCACCATCGAGAAGAGTTCGGGATAATACCACGAAACATACTTTAGAAAATGTTCTAGAAGTACCAGAAGTGGTTATCGGAACAGTAAATTTCCCAATCGTACAGCAAATTTCTTTAGCATCGACAGAATATGGAGATGGCGTCAATGAGTTCATCAAATCTGGTTTGACGATGAAAGATGCTGATTTAGTTCAGCCTAAATTAATTGAAGAATGTCCCGTAAACTTTGAATGTAAAGTTTTAGAAATAAAATCTTTAGGAGATCAAGGCGGCGCAGGAAATTTGGTTATTTGTGAGGTTAAAAAAATTCACATAAGAGAAGAATACCTGAACGAAGAAGGAAATTTAGATCAGGCAAAATTAGACATGGTTGCTCGTCTGGGCGGAAATTGGTATTCAAGAAATAATGAAAACAATCTTTTTGAAGTTCCAAAACCTTTGGTAACAAAAGGAATTGGTTTTGATCTTCTCCCGGATGCTATAAAATACAGCAAAGTCTTTACAGGAAACGATTTGGGAATGCTCGCCAATGTAGAAGTTTTGCCTTCAGAAAATTGTCATGAGGATGAAAATATTCATCTGGAAGCACAGAAACTTTTGCTCGAAAGTAAGATTGATGAGGCTTGGAAAATTTTAGTTAAATAAATTGACATACGTACATTGATGAAAAATATTATTTTATTACTTTTTGCTGTAATCATCTTACAATCTTGTTATTACCCTGTAAGAAAAGATTATGGTATTTACAGTAAATCTTTGGTGTTTTCAAAAGATAAAAAGTGGCTGATTAACAACATCAATACCGATGTCAATTCGCAACACCGAGAATTGATGAATAAAGAAGTTGTGCAATTGTTTAATGAAATGAGTGGCGGAAAAGCTACCGATCTGAAAACTGCAAAATCTGAAAATCTGATTCAAAATCATATTCCATCTGATCCACAAACAGAAGATCTTGAAGTACTAAAAAACAGTTCTGATTACAATTATCTGGTAAATGTTTATACGTTTAAAGTTCGAAATGCATTAGACAATACTATCGGAATGCAGAGCCAGTACAAAACCAACGAAACTTTTGCGATGATGGATATTTACGATATTAAATCGTTGAAAAAAATATATTCTTTCAAAGCATATTCAGAAGTTGGCGTAGATAAAGATCAGAAGGTGACTATTTTCACTCCTAGTACCGAAATGATGACAATGAAAAATTTCAGAAGTTTAATAAAATCGGTAAGGAAAAATGCCATAAAAACTGACACTTCTCTTTAAATATACATAAAGACAGCTTACGTAAAGCTGTCTTTTTTATTTATTCATTCACAATTTTATCATTGATAAATTCAATACATTTTTCGACAACTTTATTTAAATCTTCAGGCAAATTCTCTTCTTCCCAAGGTTCTTTTGAACCGAAAACATGATTGCCATTTTCAACTAAAAACAATTCAGTATTAGGGTTTAAAATGTGAAGATGTTCAGCATTTTTCATATTTACACCTTCGTCTGAAGTACCATGAATAATCAAAACATGAGCTTTTGCCATTTCCATGGAACGTTCTACATCGAAGCGATGCGGATCATTAGCAAAATCTTCATAAAATTGATAAAAATGTGGCATCTGCTGTTTTGTTCTTCCATTTTCAACATAATAAACTCCTTCATTTTTCCAGTGTTCAAAAGCTTCATCTTTTGGAAAACGTTCGAGATTATCGACACTTGCCAATGTAATCAATCCGTTGATTCTAATATCTTCGCAAGTTTTAATAATTGAAATTCCACCACCACGACTATGTCCGATCAAAATTATTTTTTGGTCATCAACTTTTGGATCTTTTGAAAAATAATTAATTACAAAATCCAAATCTGAAAGTTCTTTTGAATAATTATTATTTCCAAATGCTTCTAAATCGTCGAAGCTATGAGGATTTTCAATGGTGGTTCCGTTGTGCGAAAAATTAAATTTAACAAAGAAAAAACCAGCTTTAGCAAATTTCTCAGCCATCAAATCCCATGCGCCCCAATCTTTATAGCCTTTGTAGCCGTGAACGAAAATAACTAAGGGAAGTTTATTTTCTGTTTCGGGATAATATGCGTCGGCAAAAAAATCTTTGGTTTCTGGATTTGAGATGTGTATATTGAGGTTTTTTGTGATCTTCATATTGTTTTGTATCTGATATTTTTTTGTCAATCCATAATATAAATATTATGTTTCAAATTACCATTATTTAGATTTCTACGGAAGGACAAACTGTATTTGTATTTTAAAAAAATCTGACTTTATAATTACTTTAAATTGATTTTTACTTAAAAATAGTACAATTAGAATTAAACACAAAGTAAAAATCTTATTTTTGCGTTATGTTGGATTTAAGAACGGTTACCGTACAGCGCTATATTCTTCCGCTCCGGGAGGGTGGTTCGCTTCCTGCTTTGGCGGAGGCTGATGATGATTTTAAATATGTTTTAAAATTCCGTGGTGCAGGTCATGGCGTGAAAATGTTGATTTCAGAACTTTTGGGCGGAAAAATCACAGAAGCTTTAGGTTTAAAAATTCCGGAACTCGTTTTTGCGAATCTCCATGTCGATTTCGGAAGAACGGAAGCCGATGAAGAAATTCAGGATTTACTAAAGAACTCTGAAGGCTTAAATTTAGGTTTACATTATCTTTCAGAATCGATTGCGTTTGATTCAAGTATTAAAGTTGATCCGCTTTTAGCTTCAAAAATTGTCTGGCTGGATGCGTTTATTACCAATATCGACCGTACTTTCAAGAATACCAATCTTTTGATGTGGCATAAGGAACTTTGGGTAATTGATAATGGTGCATCGTTTTACTTCCATCATTCGTGGCAGAATTTTGACACCGCTGCGAAAACTCCTTTTAAATATGTAAAAGATCATGTTTTGCTTCCTCAAGCAACAAAATTGGATGAAGCTGAAAAGTTTGCGCATGAAGTTTTAAATGAAAATCTTTTCAGAGAGATTGTTAATTTAATTCCGCAAGATTGGCTGCATTGGGACGACGCTGAAGAAAGTCCGGATGAAATACGTGAAGTCTATTTCAACTTCCTGAAAACACGCTTAGAAAATTCTCAAATCTTTGTAAACGAAGCCAAAAATGCAAGAGGATAAAATATACGAATACGCCGTTATACGCCTGGTGCCAAAGGTTGAAAGAGAAGAATTTTTCAATATTGGATTGGTGATGTTTTCGAAAAGAGAGAAATTTATTAAAGTTGAGTTTTACCTCTGTCCGGATAAATTTAAGCTGATCAAAAGCAAGCTTGATTACGACGACATCATCAAAAATCTCGAAAGTTTTAAAAATATTGCGGAAGGAAAAAAGGATGGCGATCCAATTGCAAGTCTTGATATTCCCGACAGATTCCGTTGGTTGACCGCTGTGAGAAGTGCTGTGGTACAAACTTCCAGACCCCATCCCGGAAAATCTAAAGATCTGGAAATTACTTTTGGTAAACTTTTTGAGGAGCTAGTAAAATAACATACCTCAACAATTTATTTATGAATTCAGCGATTAACAATACCAATATCAGCAGGTTTTTTCTAAACCTGTTTTTTATTTTCTTTTTCTCAGCAACACTATTTGCGCAAACATCAAAAAGCACTTTACTTCAGGATAAAACTGCCGTTTCTGAAAATATTACTTACAAAAAAGATGGTGAAGGCAAGAATCTACAATTGGATATGTACAGACCGAAAAATTCAGCCAAGGAAAAATTGCCGGTTGTTATTTTTCTGCACGGCGGCGCATGGGCTCTGGGAGATAAAGTCATAGCTCCGGATAATTATATTGAACAAACGATTTTAAAGCTAACAGAGAAAAACTATGCAGTTTTAAGTGTCAATTACCGTTTGGTAAGTGATGAGGTTCACTTTCCCGGTCCAATTGAAGATTCTAAAGATGCAGTAAGATGGGTGAGAAAAAATGCAGATCAATACGGTTTTGATGCAGAAAACATTGGCTATTGGGGCGTTTCTGCGGGAGCTCATCTTTCGCTGCTTTCCGCTTATACTCCTGACAACGAATTTGTAGGAGATCAGGAACTTTCGAAATATTCAGGAAAAGTAAATTATGTAGTTGATAATTTCGGACCGACTGATATGAACCGCCTTCTTCACACCAGAGCTCCAAAACCTTTGTTATTTATCGTTGGTTTAATTTCAAAAAAAATCATCGATATAAGAACGAAAATCGCAAAAGGAATGACTGGATATGACGTTAATACTGAAAGAAAAAAAGTCATTGAAGCCTGCAAAACCATTTCACCACTTTACTACACGCAAAATACAGTTCCTACATTGATATTACACGGTAACAAAGATAAAATTGCCCCAATCAGACATTCAAAAAGGCTAAATAAGATGCTGGATAAAACTAAAACTAGGCACGAACTTATTATTGTTCACAAAGGAAATCATGGTTTTAAAGACACTGACAAAGCCTATCAGGACGAGCTTAATAATGCGATGGTTAATTTTATTGTGTCTCAAACCAAGTAGAATTTCAAATATAATTAAAATTACAAATAACGTCTTTTTTCTCAAAAAGAAGCAATAATTAAATACTTGTAAATCATTCATTTAAATTAAACAACATTAAACACAATATAGAAATTTGCTAAATTGATATACATATTCATTCATTTTATATTGAAAATAAGTACCTTGGCCAAATGCTTACATTATTAACAATAATTAAGCAAAAACCCTAATTATTTACTCATATAAAACCGAAATGACATGGAATTTCTAAATGGAATTAATGCACTGACCTTGGTGTTCACATCACTCCTCATCTTTGCAATTGCTTACCGTTTTTACGGAATTTATTTAGCGAACAAAGTTCTTCGTCTAAATGACAAAAACACAACCCCGGCAGTCGAATTTGCAGATGGAAAAGATTACGTCGCAACCAATAAAAACGTGCTCTTCGGGCATCACTTTGCAGCAATTGCCGCGGCAGGGCCATTAGTAGGACCTGTTTTGGCAGCGCAATTTGGTTATCTTCCAGGTGCCATCTGGATTTTGATCGGCTGTGTTTTGGGAGGCGGAGTTCATGATATGGTTGTACTTTTTGCATCGGTAAGACATAAAGGGCAAAGTTTGGCCACCATCGCATCCAAAGAAATTGGTAAAACTACCGGAACTGTCGCAGGTTTTGCGATTTTATTTATCTTAATTTTAACGTTGGCAGGATTGTCATTAGCCTGTATCAATGCGATGCACGAAGCTTCATGGTCATTATTTACCGTAGTCATCACTATGCCGATTGCAATTATCATGGGATTAATCATGCGTTACAGAAAAAACTCAGTGACTTTTGCAAGTATCTTGGGTGGAGTTCTGTTAATTGCAGGAATTATCGGAGGACATAGTTTGATGCAGAATGAAACGATGAATAATATGTTTACATGGGACATCACCACGATTTCGATAGCAATTCCATTATATGGATTTTTGGCTTCCGTACTTCCGGTTTGGCTGCTTTTGGTACCGAGAGATTACCTTTCCACTTATTTAAAAATCGGAACGATTATCATGTTGGCTATCGGTGTAATTGTGATTCATCCTACGATTCAAATGCCTGCTTTAACTGAATTTATTAATGGTGGCGGTCCTGTTATTGGTGGTCCTGTTTTACCATTTATCTTCATTGTCATTGCGTGTGGAGCGATTTCAGGATTTCATGCCGTAATCGCAACAGGTACAACTCCAAAAATGTTGAACAGAGAAAAAGAAATTCTTTTTGTAGGTTATGGAGCGATGCTTGTAGAAGGTTTCGTGGCATTAATGGCTCTAATTGCCGCCTGTACTTTGATGCCGGGAGATTATTTTGCGATTAACACCCCAAAAGATACTTATGATGCTTTTCTGGCAACACATCCGAACTTACATGGCGTTGACATCGATTATTTCTCAGAACGAATAGGGATTGATTTGCATGGAAGAACCGGAGGTGCCGTTTCTCTGGCTGTCGGGATGGCGCATATTTTCAATAAAATCCCATATATGGATCAGCTGATGGCGTATTGGTACAACTTTGCGATTATGTTTGAAGCGGTGTTTATTTTAACAGCCATTGATGCAGGAACTCGTGTCGGAAGATTCTTTCTACAGGAAATGTTGGGTTCTGTGATTCCTAAATTTAATGATAAAAACTGGACGCCTGGAATTATCATCAGCAGTTTGCTCTTTACATTTGCTTGGGGGTACCTGGTTTTCACCGGAAACGTAAGCAGTATCTGGCCACTCTTCGGAATCAGTAATCAGTTGCTCGCCGCTTGTGGATTAATTGTCTGTACAACAATGCTTATTCGTCTCAATCGAGGAAAATATGCGCTTTGCTCTGCAATTCCGGGAGTTTTTATGGCGATTATTACATTTTGGGCAGGCTACATTCAGGTGATGGATATTTACATTCCAAAACAGCAGTATTTATTGGCGACTTTAGCGGTTGTGGCAATGGTGTTGATGCTGATTGTTTTCGTTGGTGCTTTTAGAAAATGGTACCAGCTGCTTCAAGTTAAAACTTCACACACTGATTTCTATGGAGAGACAGTGAAGGAATTGGTAGAGAGATAATTATGTCTTAAAACAATAGAACCAAAAATTTAAAGGCGCAATGAGTATTGCGCCTTTATTATTTCAATATGATAAATAGTATTCTTAATTAATTCATTTGCTGTTCAAAGTATTGATTTAAATTTTAGTCAGCTTAGCATATTTCAAAATCAAGTTCTTCTCACCTTCGTGTAAGAAAACCACTTTTGCTTTGATATTCTGAGGATCGGTTCCATCCAGGAATTTCACTTCACCAATTCCGAAACGGTCATGTCTCACTTTGTCACCAACCTCAATATCCTGCGAAGAAGCACCGCTTGGATTAATGATTTTTGCTGTGGCTACAGGTTTTAGTTTTCTTGGTTCAGCAATAGGTTTATCATTTTCGCTTTTAGAGATGGTCTTCTTTTCTACTTTTTTAAAGCTTCTCATTTCTGAAGGATGTTCATCAAAAATATTGGACGTAATCCCTGCATTGTTTATAAATCTCTTTTCGATGGCCGGATTTAAAAACTCAATATATTCTTCATCCACTTCACTCAAAAATCTTGAAGGTTCGGCATCGGTAATTTTCCCCCATTGAAAACGAGAAACTGCATACGAGAAAAATGCCTGTTTTTCAGCTCTTGTCAACGCAACATAGAACAAACGTCTTTCTTCTTCTAAATCTTCGCGGGTTGCCGAACTCATGAAACTCGGAAATAGATTTTCTTCCAAACCTACCAAATGAACAACTGGAAATTCCAGACCTTTTGAAAGGTGAATGGTCATCAGAGAAACCATGTCTTCATTATCATCTTTCCTTTGAGTATCGGCAGAAAGTGCAATATTTTCAAGGAAATTCGGTAAACTCGGATCTCCATCCTCGATTTGCTGTTGTTCTTCGATAAAACCCTGCATCGAGTTCATTAATTCCTGCACGTTTTCTACACGGGAAATTCCTTCGGGAGTCTGATCGTCTTTTAAAAATTTAATCAAACCGCTTCGCTTTGCCACTTCCATTGCAACGCTGTATGCCGTCTCAGTTTTAAGCAAAACCTGAAATGCTTTGATCATGGACCAGAAATCACTCAGCTTTGTTAGAACTCCATTGTTGAATTTCAGCTGTGGCGCATATATTCCGAGATTGTCTAAAACTTTTGACACCGGAAGATTTTGCGAATCTGCAAAAACAATTAATTTATTCTGAGTCGTTTCACCAATTCCTCTTGTAGGATAATTGATGATTCTCATTAAGGCTTCAGAATCATTTTCGTTGACCAAAAGACGTAGATAACCGATCAAATCTTTTACCTCTTTCCTTTGGTAGAAAGACAAACCTCCATACACTTTATAGGGAATATTTTTTCTTCTTAAAGAGTCTTCAAAAGCTCTTGTCTGAGAGTTGGTACGGTATAAAATCGCAAAATCACTAAATTTTTTCTGTTCTCTGTTACTCAGTTCCCAAATATTTCCGGCTACGAAATTGGCCTCATCAGCATCGGAAAGCGAACGGTAAACCTTGATTTTTTCCCCCTCTTCATTTTCACTAAAAACATTTTTCTTAAACTGCTGCAAGTTTTTAGCAATCACTGCATTCGCCGCATTCACGATATTTTGTGTCGAACGATAATTCTGTTCCAAAGAAACCGTCACAGCATACGGATAGTCTTTTTTGAAATTTAAAATATTATAAATATTCGCACCACGGAAAGAGTAAATCGACTGTGCATCGTCTCCCACAACGCAGATATTTTCAAATTTTGAAGCTAAAGCTTTAACAATTAAATACTGCGAGTGGTTTGTATCTTGGTACTCATCCACCAAAATATATCTGAATCTGTCCTGATATTTTGCTAAAACTTCCGGAAATCTTGTTAAAAGCTCATTGGTTTTCAACAATAAATCATCAAAATCCATTGAACCGTTTTTATAACAAGCTTCTACATATTTCTCGTAAATCTTTCCAATAAATTTCATGTTGGCTTTTTCGTCAGCTTCCATTAATTCTGGATTGTTGTAATATGCTTTTACAGTAATCAGATTATTTTTATAATTCGAAATTCTTGACTGAACTTTTTTAGGTTTGTATAGATCGGCATCAATATTCATGTCTTTCAACACTTTTCTGATGACATTTAAAGCGTCTTGTTGATCGTAAATCGTAAAGTTCGAAGGATAACCCAAATAATGTGCTTCACTTCTCAGAATTCTTGCAAAAACCGAGTGAAAAGTTCCCATCCAAAGACTTCTTGCATTGCTTTGGCCAACCACTTTGGCGATACGTTCTTTCATTTCCTTTGCCGCTTTATTGGTAAATGTCAACGCCAGAATATTGAAGGGATCTACTCCATTGGTAATCAAATGGGCAATACGCATCGTAAGCACACGCGTTTTTCCGGAACCTGCTCCTGCAAGCACCATCAGAGGTCCTTGTAAAGTGGTAACGGCTTCATATTGTGATTCGTTGAGTCCTTTCAGATAATCCATACAGCAAAAAAAATTTGGGAACACAAAATTAGTGTATTAAAAGGAGAATACAAATTATGAATTTAAATGTTCAGAATTTGAATTTCAGTAAAATTTCTTTAAAAATTTAAATAAAAAAAATCAGCAAAATAAAATTCTGCTGATTGATTATCTATTTTAGCATTCAATTATTTAGCGTAAGTTTTCAGTCTGTCTACCATATCACCTAAATCAAAAGGCTTTGCGATAAAAGCATCTGCTCCCGCATCTAAAGCGGACTGCTCTAAACCACGGCTCGCTGACATAATAAGAACAGGAATGTCTTTTAAATTTTCATCTGCTTTTATTTCTTTGCAGATATCTCTCCCGTCTTCACCAGAAAGCCACATATCCATTAAAATCACATTGGGTTTAGAATCTGCATTCAATGTCTTCAGCATATCTGAGCCCTTATAAAATTTTTCAATCTCAAATCCTTCAAAATCAAGCATCATTTCTATTGAATCTACGATTGCAGGACTGTCATCTACCACTAAAACTTTTGTTGCGTTAGGCATTTTGTTGTACGTTTTTACTTTTGGGGATTTCGAAGCAAAAATCAGACCCTTTTCCTTCTGTTGATGCTAAGAAAATGCGACCACCAGACCTTTTAATAATCTCAGAAGAAATATAAAGTCCCAGCCCGAGTCCCGGAAAAGTATGCTCTTTTGAACCGCTCACTCTATAATATTGCTCAAAAACTTTCTTGTGTTTATCTGATGGAATACCAATACCGAAATCTTTCACACTGTAAATAACTTTATTATCTTTTAATTTTGTGGAAACGATTACCTGATCTGCATCAGGAGAATATTTTATAGCATTGCTGATCAGATTACTCATCACCTGAGAAATTCGGTGACGGTCTGCGTAGATATTTCCTATTTTAGAAGGATGTAGAATAATTTTGTGTCTTGAGGTCATTTGCTGCTCGGCAACAATTTCTTCAGTGAGCTGGTCAAAATCAAACTCAGATTCATTCAGCTGTATTTTACCGTTCTGTATTTTGGTGACATCAAGCAAATCGCTAATTAAAACAGTCAGTAAATCGATTTGACCATCCATTTTTCTGGCGACTTCAGCATTTTTCAAATCATCTTTTTTAACGAGATTTTTCTCAATAAACTGAGTGTAAATTTTCAAACTTGTTAAGGGAGTTTTCAGCTCGTGGCTGGCAATTCCAAGGAAATTATCTTTTTGGGTCTGCAGTTGTTTGAAATCATCGATATCGGTAAATGTACCGATCCATTGTTTGATATCACCATTTTCATCAAAAGCGGGAGCTGCTCTTCCTAAAAACCACCTATAAACTTCAGGGTTATCAGGATCTAAAAACTGATATTCCATTTCAAAAGAATTTCCGGTTTTCAAGCTTTCTTCCCAGACTACCTCTACCTGCTCATAAACCTCAGGCTTAATAATCCTTTTTACTCCCTCTGCAGGATCTTCATTTTTATCAAAACCTGTGTATCTGTACCAGTTTTCGTTCATGTAGGTCATTTTGCCGTCTTTATCACAAGTCCAGACAAATTGCGGCATCGAATCTGCTAAATCCCTGAATCGCTCTTCCCTTTTCTGAATTTCTTCACGTGCAATCACCAAATCTGTAACATCAACTGCCATATTGTGAATGGCGTACACTTCACCATTAGCATTTTTTAGTGGTTTGTAAGAAAAATTAAAATAATACGTCTGAAGTTTTCCATCTACAACTAAATCTACCCGATCTTCAGTTGCCGTGTAGGCAATTCCTGTTTTAAAAATATTTTTGAGAATACCAATAAAAGGCTGACCTTCCAGTTCAGGCAAGGCATCTTCCAACTTCATCCCAATCACAGAAGCGTCTTTTCCCCAGGTTTTCAGCATTAAATCATTCGCTAATTCTATGTATAATTCATCTGAACGATAAATTGCCGTGGAATAATCTGAATTTTTAATCAAATCTTCAAATCTGTACTCACTTTCTTTTAATTTTCTTTTCGAGATTACCTGATCAGTCACTTCTGTTGCGACAACACTTACTCCGATTACCTTTTTTTCGTCGTTGAAAACTGGAGAATAGATAAAATCAAAAAAATGCTCTTCCAAATTTCCGAATTTTTCTAAGAAAATAGGCAGCTTGTTTCCATTAAACACCTCTCCTTTTCTATATACATTATCAAAGATCTCTACAAAGCCCTGAGATTTAACTTCTGGCAAAGCATCAAACAACGGCATACCAATAACTGATGAATCTCGTCCCCACAATTCTAAAATCTGCGGATTGGCATTTTGTATAATCAAATCATCACCAACCAGCAAACACATTGCAACCGGAGCCTGGCTAAAGAGTGTAATCAATGATTCCGGTGAAACATTTTGTTCTAGAAAATTTTTCATGGAGGATAGCCTTAATAAGCTTCAAATTTAATTTTTATATGATGAAATTTATATGATTTCAGTCAAATCTATATTCTAACTTTTAAAACTACAAAATTTTATTAAAAATTTGTAACAATTCATGTATTTTTGGCACTCATTGACAAAACAATTTCTATTTATGAAAAAACGACTTCTTAGTGTTGCAGCTGCTGCTTTTTTTGGAGTAATGCTGAATGCACAACAAATCAAATTCGAAGAGTATGATTTACCAAACGGTATGCACGTAATCCTTCATCAAGATAATACGGCTCCCGTAGTTACTACAGCGGTAATGTATCACGTTGGTGGTAAAGACGAGATAAAAGGAAGAACAGGTTTTGCACACTTTTTTGAGCACCTTTTATTTGAAGGAACTCCAAACATCAAAAGAGGAGAATGGTTTAAAATCGTATCTTCAAACGGAGGACAAAACAATGCTAACACGAGCATGGACAGAACGTATTATTACGAAACTTTTCCTTCAAACAATGAACAATTGGGTCTTTGGATGGAAGCTGAAAGATTGCGTCATGCAGAAATTAACCAAATTGGTGTAGATACTCAGAGAGAGGTTGTAAAAGAAGAGAAAAGATTAAGAATGGATAATTCCCCTTATGGAAATCTTTTCAACACCATTCAGCAGAATCTTTTCACCAATCACCCGTACCACGGATCTGTAATTGGTTCTATTGAAGATTTGAACGGTGCAAAACTAGACGAGTTCAAGGCTTTCTATAAAAAATATTATGTTCCAAACAACGCTACCTTAGTCGTTGCCGGAGACATCAAGCCTGAACAGACTAAAAAATGGATTCTTGAATATTACGGAAGCATCCCTAAAGGAGAAGTAACCCCTAAAAACTTCCCTAAAGACGAGCCTATCACAAAGGAAAAAGAAGTTACTGCGACTGATGCAAACATTCAGCTTCCTGCGTATATTTTTGCTTACAGAACGCCAAGCAACAAAGAAAGAGATGCTTATGTTTTAGATATGCTTTCTTCTTATTTAAGTAATGGTAAATCTTCAGTTTTATACAAAAAATTGGTAGATCAGGATAAAAAAGCACTTCAGGTAGCGGCTTTCAACCAAGGTATGGAAGATTACAGTGTATTTGCATTTTTCGCAATCCCGATGGGAGCTACAACGAAGCAGGTTTTACAGAATGACATCGATGCTGAAATTAAAAAAGTACAGACTACTTTGATTTCTGACGAAGATTATCAAAAACTTCAAAACCAATATGAGAATCAGTTTGTGAATACCAATTCTAGTATTCAGGGGATTGCTTCTTCATTGGCGACAAGCCACGTTTTGATGGGAGATACCAATTTAATCAACAAAGAAATAGATATTTACAAATCTATTACGAAGCAAGATTTGCAAAATGCTGCTAAAAAGTATCTTAATTCTAACCAAAGAGTAATCATCAATTACGTACCTGAAAAAAAATAATCTCTTTTAGACCTTACGTTTTAAAAGAATGATTACAATTAAATTTTTACAAATGAAAAAGCAATTAACCTATATAGCAGTAGCATTTTTATTCACAGGAATGCTTTCTGCGCAAAAAATTGATCTTAATGCAATGCCAAAAGCAGGTCCTACACCTGCAATCAACATTGCTCAGCCAAAAACTTTCCAATTAAAGAACGGTTTAACAGTAATGGTAGTTGAAAACAACAAACTGCCAAGAGTAAACATGAGTCTTTCTATGGACAGACAACCTTACTTCGAAGGGAACATCGCAGGGGTAAGCGAAATCATGGCAAGCCAGCTTGATAATGGAACAACCACATTGAGCAAAGACGAATTTAACAAGAAAATAGATTACCTAGGAGCAAGCTTAAACTTCTCTTCTGCAGGAGCTTCTGCAAATTCTCTTTCAAAGTATTTCCCGCAGGTATTGACTTTGATGTCTGATGCCATCATTAATCCTAAATTCTCTGCAGACGAAATTGAAACTGCAAAACAAAGAACCATCGAAGGATTAAAATCTGAAGAGAAAAATGCTTCTTCTATTGCTTCAAGAGTTTCTAATGCATTGGCTTACGGAAAAAACACTTCCAGAGGTGAATTTGAGACAGAAGAATCTATCAAAAAAATCACATTGGCAGACGTACAAAACGTTTACAAAAAATACTACGCTCCAGACAATGCTTATTTGGTAATCGTAGGTGATGTGAAACTAGATCAGATCAAACCTTTGGTTGAAAAAGCATTCAATAACTGGAAAAAAGCAGATACTAAATTTGCAGCTCTTGAACCAGCTACGAATGTTGCTAAAACTGAAATCAACGTGGTAGACGTACCTTCTGCTGTGCAGTCTGTAGTTTCTGTAGGAAACCTTACTTCATTGAAGATGAGCGATCCTAATTACTTTCCTGCAACAATTGCCAACTACATCCTTGGTGGTGGTGGTGAAGCCAGACTTTTCATGAACCTTCGTGAGAAAAACGGTTTTACGTATGGTGCATACTCAAGCATGACGGCAAGCAAATATTCTCCTGATTTTTCAGCTGAAGCAAGCGTAAGAAATGAAGTTACAGATAAGGCCGTTAAAGAATTCATGAATGAACTCAATGGAATCTCTACGGTAAAACCTGAAGAATTGGCTAACGCTAAAGCTAAATTGAAAGGAAGTTTCATCATGGCTCTTGAGCAACCTGCAACAATCGCAAGATTTGCCGTAAACCAAAAGGTAAACAATCTTCCTGCAGATTTCTATACCAACTATCTGAAGTCAATCGATAAAGTAACTGCTGCTGATGTTTCAAATGCCGTAAAAGCGAATATTTTACCCAACCAAAGCAGAATTTTCATCGCTGGTAAAGCGTCTGATATTTCTGAAGGATTGGAGAAATTAGGATATCCTGTAAAATATTTTGATGCAAACGCTAACCCTGTTGCAAAACCAGTTGCTCAAAAAGTTGACGCCAACGTAACAGTAGCTTCTGTTGTAGACAAATACATCACTGCTATCGGTGGAAAAGCTAATCTTGCTAAAATCACTTCTTACACTACAAATGCTTCAATGTCGATGCAGGGTCAGAATATTGACTTTAAAATTGTAAAAGCACAAGGTGGTAAAGAATTAACGATGGTAACAGCTGGAGGAATGACAGTTCAAAAACAAGTTTTTGATGGTAAAACAGGTTATTCTGAACAGATGGGACAAAAAGTTGAAATGACCAAAGAGGAGATTGCTGATAACTTGAAAAACACTGAACTTTTCGAAGAATTAGGTTTTGCTAAATCTGCAGATTACAAATTGGCAGGAATTGAAAAAATAAACGGTGAGGATTCTTACGCAATCAAAACTGCTGACAAAGCATATTTTTACAGCGTAAAAACAGGTCTAAAAACCGGTGAAACTGAAACTGTAAAAGCTCAAGGCCAGGAAATGACAGTTCCAACAACATTTGGTGATTACAAAGAAGTATCTGGTGTGAAAATGCCTTATACAATTACTGCAAGCCAGATGGGAATGGAGATGGTTATGAAAGTAAAATCTTACGATATTAATCAGGCAAAAGACACTGATTTCAAATAAGATCATAGATATTATTAAAAAAGCGGTGACAATTGTTGCCGCTTTTTGTTTTTAGTGAAATCTTTATTTTGCGGTTCTGTAAAAAAACATTAAATTTGCCCATTCAAAAAGATATTAGAATTAATGGATACTATATTTACACTATTGATGGTTCTTATTATGATTGCCAGCATTTTATTGGTAATCGTTGTCATGGCTCAAAACCCTAAAGGGGGCGGTCTTTCAAGTACATTCGGAGGTGCATCTTCTGCACAGTTCGGAGTACAGAGAACTAACGACTTTATGGAAAAGTCAACTTGGACTTTAGGAGCGGTAATCATCGTTCTTATCTTAATCAGCGTTGTTGTTACAGGGAAACCTAAACAAACAGCTCCGGTTATACCTACAGCTCCTACTAAAACTGAAGTACCGGCTAATAAAACAACTCCAACTTCTAAAACTACAGCTCCGGTAAGTACTCCGGCAACTAAATAAGAAATTATTTTTAAGATAAAACAAAAGCAACTCAAATTGAGTTGCTTTTTTATTTGAGTTTAATGAGCTCTATTTTGTGTCTTAATTTTAATCCCGCTTTCAGAAATGAATATTGCAAAGGTTTGCTCTCTCTGTAATATTTATCAATAAATATCTGCATGGCGCCGTAAAATCTTTCGAGATAAGCCTCATCTTTTATTGTGCTTTCGCCTTTGTAATGAAGGATAGATGCTTTTCCGTAGTAATAGTTTTTAAATCCGTTCTTTAATAAAGTGTAGCACAAATCAATGTCTTCGCCATACATAAAATACTTTTCGTCCAAGCCTCCTACTCTTTCGTAAACTTCTTTTTTAGTTAAAAAAAATGCTCCGGTGATTACCTCTACTTCAGCAATTTCAAATTCATCTACATCATTTCGATAATAGGATTTTGAATTTTTCTTTTTAAAGCCGGTAAACAGTTTTTCAAAAGAATTGAACATATCTGGAACCGAACGTTTACTTTCCGGAAGAAAATTTCCGTTGGCATCGTGCATTCTCACTCCCAAACATCCGAAAGCAGTTTTAGAATCAGCAAAATTTAAAATTTCATTTAAATAAAAACCTTCTAGTTCGGTATCCGGATTTAAAATCAAAAGATATTCTCCTTCGGCAGTTTTGATTGCTTTATTATTCGCAATGGCAAAACCTTCATTCTTTTCTGAAGCAATAAATTTCACCTTTGGAAATTCAGGGATGAGGTCGCCCCAAGAACTATCGGTAGATTTGTTATCAATCACAATAACTTCATAATCGACGTCTTCCGCATATTTTTCAATAGAAAGGAGACAGTTTCTCAGAAGTTGAGTCACATTATAATTAACGATAATGATTGAAAGCTTTTTAGTCATTTTAATCCTTTTCGTTATATGGAAGTCGGTTAATGATTGATCGTCCCAAAGAAATTTCATCAGCATATTCCAATTCATCTCCTACGGAAATTCCTCTCGCAATACTTGAAAACTGAATGCCTGAGTTTTTGAATTTCTTATAAATATAGTAAGCCGTCGTATCACCTTCCATCGTAGCACTCAAAGCAAAAATAAATTCTTTAGCCTGACCTTGCTGCAATTTCTTTTCAATACTCGGAATATTCAACTGATGAGGCCCAACGCCTTCCATTGGAGAGATTTTTCCGCCAAGAATCAGGTATTTCCCTCTGTATTTTCCGGTATTTTCGATGGCAATAACGTCTCTTACATCTTCTACAATGCAAATCAGTTCATCACTGCGTTTTTCATTGCTGCAGATTTCGCAAATATCAAAATCTGAAAAGTTATGACATTCTTTACAGTATTTAATTTCATTCACCAAATTGATGATTGAAGTTCCTAAACTTGTCGCTCTGGAATTAGGTTGTTTAAGTAAATGAAGCGCAAGACGCAAGGCGGTTTTCTTCCCAATACCTGGAAGTCCGGAAATTTCCTCAACCGCTTTTGCCAATACTTTACTTGGATAATCCATAAGACAAAAATAAGAATTATAGTTGTAAAATTTGAATAGTAAACAGTCAATTAATATGATTTTTCATGAATTAAAATTCAATTTTTCATCCAAGTCATAATTGTCAACTAATCATTTAAAAATCTGAAAAAACCATTATCTTTGATCATCAAAATATTAAACAGAAAAATAAACTAAATGGTACTTAACAACCTTAACTATCCGCTGGATTTTAAATTTAAAATCACCACACTTGCCAGCGATTTCAACATCACAGATAAAAACGGAAGCTCTGTCGCTTACGTACGTCAAAAAATGTTTAAACTGAAAGAAGACGTGATCGTTTTCAATGACGAAAGCAAAACGAAAGAGCTTTTCAGAATTCAGGCGAATCAGTGGATTGATTTTAATGCATCTTATTCTATTAAAGATACCATCGGGAAAAACTTCGGCAGATTGGCCAGAAAAGGAATGCGTTCTATCTGGAAGTCTTCGTACAATGTTTTAGACGAAGCAGATCAACAAAAATTCACCATCACAGAAGATAACGCTTGGGTCAAATTTTTCGACGGAATGGTTGGCGAAATTCCTATCATCGGAATGTTTACCGGATATTTCCTAAATCCATCTTACACGGTAAAAGGCATGGACGGAAAAGAATATTTTAAGCTAAAAAAAATGCCTTCAATGTTCGGAAGAAGATTCCAGCTTGATAGAATGGTTGATATTGATGACGAAGACGAAAGTTTAGTGGTTTTATCTTTATTGATGATGGTACTTTTAGAAAGAGCAAGAGGATAATATTCATTTTGACAATTTGCTTTTGACGACTGGCTCATATTTTGAAGTCATGATTATTCAGAAATATTATAATAATTACCTTACCAGATGAAATATCTAATCATTTTCTTTTCAGCATTTTTATTAGTTGCCTGTAAAAAGGAAAAAGAAACCGTTTCAAATCCGACACCTAAAGACTCTTTGAACATTGTTCAAGACTCTGCGAAAACAGATGCTAAATCCGCCAATATTATGGTTGATGTTTTCCCTTTTCCTAAAGAAATCAAAGAATGCTCTTGTTATTTTGCGAGAAATAAAGCAGATTTTGAAAACGAAAAGTACATTTACGCTGACGATGCAGGAAAAACCGCTTACATGAAACTCGACGGAAAAAGAATCGCTATGAATTTGATTTCCTCAAGCGATATGGAAGCAGATGAAGAACTGACCAAAGAAATTGAAAATGAGAACTATAAAATCTCTGTGAAAGGTAAAAAGATAAAACACGAAGAGGTTTTACTGTTTGAAGGTACTTTAACCATCGAAAAACCTGACGGAAGCATTACAACAATGCCAATCTATGGCGAATGCGGATGCTAAAGCAATAAGCAATAAGCAATAAGCAATAAGCAATAAGCAATAAGCAATAAGCAATAAGCAAAAATACTGCTCCTGAATTTCGGGAGCATTTTTTATTTCATATGTATTTTTTATTTTTTTATTTGTCATATGCAATCGCCGAGTTTAGTTGGTATTTTCGTTTCTAACTCATAGCGATTTCGTAATTTTGATAAAAATAAATTTTATGGAACTATCAAACATAGAACCGCAGATTATCTGGAAGAATTTCTCCAAATTGAATGCAGTTCCGAGACCGTCAAAAAAAGAAGAAAAAGTAATTGCTTTCATCAAAGAATTTGGTGAAAATTTAGGTTTAGAAACCACGGTCGATGAAGTAGGAAACGTCATTATTAAAAAACCTGCTACTCCTGGAATGGAAAACCGTAAATCAATCGTGATGCAGTCGCATCTTGATATGGTTTGCCAGAAGAATAATGATGTAAATTTCGATTTTGAAACTCAGGGAATCCAAATGGAAGTTGACGGAGACTGGGTAAAAGCGAAAGGAACAACTTTAGGTGCTGATAATGGCTTGGGTGTAGCAACCATCATGTCGGTTCTTGAAAGTTCAGACATTCCGCATCCTGATTTGGAAGCGCTTTTCACCATCGATGAAGAAACGGGAATGACCGGAGCTTTAGGTTTAAAGCCGGGACAATTGACCGGACAAATTCTTTTAAATTTAGATACAGAAGAAGATGACGAAATCGACATCGGTTGTGCAGGTGGAATTGATGTTACAGTATGCCAAAACTATTCTACAGAAGCTTCTAACGGGCAAATCGTGAGAATCGAAGTGAAAGGTTTGCAGGGAGGACATTCAGGAATGGATATCCACAAAGGGTTCGGAAACGCCAATATTATTTTAGGCAGAATTCTTTACAAAGCTTTGGAAAATCAAAACGTTCAGTTGGTTTCTATCGACGGTGGAAGTTTGAGAAATGCTATCCCTAGAGAAGCTGTTGCTTTGATTTCTGTGAGAAATTCAGGAGAATTTATTGAGAATGTAACCGAAGGAATTAAAAAAGAAATTTTAGAAGAATTTGCTTCTATCGAAACCGGACTTCAAATCAATATTGAAAATTCTACAAGTTCTGACAAAGCTCTTTCTGAGGAAGATTCAAAGAAAATTATTTTGGTTTTAAAGTCGCTTCACAACGGCGTTTACAGAATGAGCCCGGACGTTCAGGATTTGGTAGAATCATCAAACAATGTGGCAAGAGTTGAATTGAAGGAAGGTGGTTTGAAAATCTTAAACCTTTCAAGATCATCAGTTGATTCATCAAAAGATTCTGTTGCTGAACAATTAAAATCAGTTTCAGAATTGGCAGGAATGAATGTAGAATTCAGTGGGTCTTATCCTGGCTGGAAACCAAAACCGGGTTCTGAAATCGTTCAGATGATGGAAAAAATATACACTGAAAAATTCGCAGAAAAACCTCACGTTGTCGCTTGTCACGCAGGTTTAGAATGCGGAATCATCGGTGCCAATTATCCTGAAATGGAAATGGTAAGTTACGGACCAACCATCAGAGGTGCACACTCACCTGATGAGAAAGCAAATATTTCTTCAACACAGAAATTCTGGAGCTTTACGAAAGATATTTTAGCGAATATTCCTTTGAAATAAAGATAATTTAATCAAATTGAAATATCCAAAGTCTTTTGATTTTGGATATTTTTTATTTAAACCACTAAGGCGATTTAAGAAGTTAAGATATATTAAGTTTGCTTCGATTTAAATTGAAAAAATTAAAAATCAAATGATTATTCTTAACTTCAATTTAAATTTTTTAAAATTTTATTAGCGAAAAAAATTATGAAAAGTATCACCGTATTCTGCGGATCGAGTTTCGGTTCGGATGAAAAATATAAAGAGCAGGCAACTTTGCTAGGACAGACTTTAGCAAAACAAAACATCCAACTTATTTATGGCGGTGCCAATGTGGGATTGATGGGTGCAGTTGCTGACGGAGTGTTACAGGAAGGCGGAAAAGTAATCGGCGTTCTTCCCCATTTTTTACAGTCAAAAGAAATTGCGCACACCCATCTTACCGAATTAATTTTGGTAGAAAGCATGCACGAAAGAAAAACCAAAATGAATGACCTTTGCGATGGCGTCATTGCACTTCCCGGCGGATTTGGAACTCTGGAAGAATTATTTGAAATGATTACTTGGGCACAGCTTGGACTTCACAAAAAACCAATTGCCATTTTGAATATTGATGGATTTTATGATGATTTAATCAAATTGGTTCAGACAATGGTTGATAAAGAATTTTTAAAACAGATCAATCAGGAAATGCTTTTGGTGAGCGACAGTATTGATGAACTTTTAGAAAAAATGAAAAATTATCAAGCCCCAACTGTTGGAAAATGGATTTCGAAGGAGGAAGTTTAGTACATTTGCTAATATCATTGTCACACACCAACAAGAAATATAACTATGAAAAACATTATTCTGTCGGCAAGTTTATTTGCAAGTCATTTGTTTTTGGCACAATATAATTATCCAAAAACTCCTGAAAATTCTGTTGTTGACGATTATTTCGGGACTAAAATCACAGATAATTATAGATGGCTGGAAGATATCAAAAATCCAGAGGTAGAAAAATGGTTCAAATCTCAATCAGATTTTAGCCATAGCGTGATTAATAAAATTCCGCATCGTGAAGATCTTTATAAACGCATGAAGGAGGTACAGGAAATGAATGGCGATTCTTTTGATGCGATATTAGAGAGGCAAAACACTTATTTTTATACCAAAACAAAAAAGGGTGAAAATCTCTCGAAACTCTATTCAAGAGATCTTTCTACAGGAAAAGAAACATTGATTTTTGATCCCGAAACTCTTGGTAAAAACACACAAATCACCAATTTCATAGTTGATTCTAAAGCTAAGAAAATTGCTTTTTTATTATCAAAATCAGGGGGTGAAATTTGTGATTTAAGAATTTTAGATCTCCCGACGAAAAAATTTCTGAATGATAAAATTGGTCCTATCTGGAGCGAATTTGCATTTGAATTTACACCAGATGACAAAGCTATCATTTATACCAAAATGAGCACGGCAGATCCGAACAGCAATATGCTTTTAAAAGATATGAAAGCAATGTTACATATTATTGGAACCGACACAAAAACGGATAAAATATTAGCATCAAGAGAAAATTATCCCGAATTGAATGCTTTAACGGAACAATTTACAAGCATTTCTTTTACTGATGATTATAAATATCTTGTTTTAAGATTAAGCTCTGTAAAATCAGAAAGCCCAATTTTCGTTGCACCTTATTCGGAGTTAAAAAATAAAAAAATCAAGTGGAAACAGATTGTAAAGCCTTCAGATGACATTACTGATGTATTTATTTCAGGTGACAAACTGTTTCTTCTTACTCATAAAGATGCTCCTAATTACAAAATTACTCTAACAAGCTTATCAAATCCTGATTTTAACAATGCAAAAGTAGTTGTTCCTGAGAGTAAAGATGGCGTAATTATCAGTATCCATAATTCTAAAAATTATCTTTATTATTCATTAGGAAACGGTATCATCAGAGATAAATATCAGGTAAGCATCAATACACTTACCGGAAAAAAAGTTGATTTCCCGACTGGAGTAAATAGTTCGTTATCACTTAACCAACGTGAAAATGATAACATTTTTTGTAATAACGTTAATTGGCTGACTCCATTAACGACCTATGAATACAATCCTGAAAAAGGAAATCCGGTAAAAAGTAAGTTTCTGAATTCTGAAACCAATTATCCTGATTATAATACATTGTATACTGTAAAAGAAGTTGAAATAAAAAGCCACGATGGCGTAATGGTTCCGCTTTCTATTATTTATCCTAAAAACATAAAAATGGATGGTAGTAATCCAGCTTATATAACAGGTTATGGTGGTTATGGATTTTCTTATGAACCCCGTTTTTCGACAAGACTTTCCGTTTTATTAGAACAAGGAGTTATTCTCGCCATTGCTCATGTAAGAGGTGGTGGCGAAAAGGGTGAAAAATGGCACGAATCAGGAATGAAAGCTACAAAACCCAATACCTGGAAAGACTTTATTGCTTGTTCGGAATATCTGGTTAATCAAAAATATACTTCTCCTTCAAAATTAATCGGAAATGGTGTAAGTGCAGGTGGAATTCTTATTGGAAGAGCAATTACTGAAAGGCCTGATCTTTTTGCGGTGGCAATTGCCGAAGTAGGTATGACAAATACATTACGATCTGAAACTACAGCAAACGGATCTAATCAAATTCCGGAAATTGGATCTATTAAAAATGAAGAAGACACAAAACATTTAATTGAAATGGACGCTCAAAGTAAGGTGAAAAAAGGTGGAAAATATCCTGCTGTAATTGTACGTGTTGGTATGAACGATTCCAGAATTGTTCCTTGGATGCCTGGTAAATTTGCAGGAATTTTACAAAACAATTCAACTTCAGGAAAGCCTACCTTACTGTATGCAAACTACGATAATGGGCATTTTACAAGTGATTTTGATGTTATTTTTAAAGAATATGCAGATATTTATTCATTTGCATTATGGCAAGTGGGACATCCGAATTTTCAACCTTCTAAAGATTAAAAAATTTGATATAAACAAAAACTCCTGAAGAAAATCTTCAGGAGTTTTTTATTTTAATTTAAGGATAAGGAGCAATCTGTACTTCAAGCCCCTCCATTTCCATCGCCATGTGCAGCTGGCAACCCAATCTGCTGTTGGGCTCTACATGGAATGCTTCGCCAAGCATGGCATCTTCTTCATCACCCATCGGCTCAAGTCCTGGATCCTTGATTACATACACCTGACATGAGGCACACATTGCCATTCCTCCGCAAACTCCGATGGTTCCTTCTTCTGCCAATTCGTAAGAACGGATGATCTCCATCAAATTCATCGACATATCAGTAGGAGCCACGATATCGTGGGTTAATCCTTCCCTGTCAGTGATTCTTATATTTATATCGTTCATTTTAATTAATGTTGTTGGTTGATGGTTAATAGTTGATGGTTTCCAGAAATGTGTAATTAGCAACCGAAACCTAAAAACCAAATTAATCTATTTTCTTAACAACCGCTTTCTCAGCTTCTTTACGGCTACCGTCGAAACCATCAACTCCACTTACCGTTGTATATTTCAAGACGAATTTTTTACCCGGATTTAATCTATTGTAAACACTCTGACACATTAAAGTTGCCTCGTGGAAACCACAAAGAATCAACTTCAATTTCCCGGGATACGTGTTGATATCACCGATTGCGTAGATTCCTTCAATATTGGTTTGGTAATCTAAAGCATTGTTCACAACGATTGCATTTTTTTCGATATTCAAACCCCATTGAGCAATTTCTCCCAACTTTGGAGTCAGCCCGAATAACGGAATGAAATAATCTGTTTCAATATCTACCGGTTCTTCTCCGTCTCTTACAACAGTGATCGCTTCTATTTTCCCGTCACCTTTGATGGCCGTAACTTCTGCTGGAGTAATTAATTTAATTTTACCCTGATTCTTTAAGTCCTGAACTTTTTCTACAGAATCTAAAGCTCCACGGAATTCGTTTCTTCTGTGAATCAACGTTACTTCACTTGCTACATTGGATAAGAAAACGCTCCAGTCTAAGGCAGAATCTCCACCTCCTGCGATCACTACTTTTTTATTTCTGAAATGTTCAGGTTCTTTTACGAAATATTCCAGACCTTTTTCTTCGTAGTCAGCCACATTATCCATCGTTGGTTTTCTTGGTTCGAAAGTTCCTAAACCTCCAGCAATTGCGATAGCTTTACATCTGTGAACAGTTCCTTTATTGGTTACTACTTCAAACCATTCATCGTCTACTTTAGTATAAGAAATTGCTGTTTCACCCAAAGTGAATCCCGGCTGAAACTGTTTGATCTGCTCCATTAAATTATCTACTAACTCCCCTGCATTTACAGACGGATAACCAGGAATATCAAAAATCGGTTTCTTAGGATACAACTCTGCCAATTGACCTCCAGGCTGAGGAAGTGCATCGATGATGTGGCATTTCATTTTAAGCAAACCTGCTTCAAATACAGCAAAAAGTCCGGTTGGTCCAGCTCCGATAATTAATATATCTGTAGTAATCATAATATGATGATAATTTAATTGTATGTAACTGCAAATTTACTAATTTTAATGCGAAGCATATTTAATCGAACTTAAATAAAAAACTGAGATTTATCAAATCTCGTACTTAAGAAAACTGCAATTTATTTGGCAGTGTTTTTGTAAAATTTATAACATGAAGAATTTTTTTAATATTATAGCAATATTTGCTTTCTTTTTCAGCTATTCTCAAATCACTAATATTGCGAATGGCGAATCGATTACATTGCGAATTCATTATGGATTTTTAAATGCCGGAAGTGCTAATTTATCTGCACGCACCACCAATTTCCAGGGAGCACAACATCTTTATGTGAGAGGAACAGGACAAACCACAGGTGCTGTAAAAGCTTTCTTTAAAGTGGAAGACGTGTATGAGAGCTACATCAACATGGCAACAGAACTGCCTACTTACTATGTAAGAAATGTGAAGGAAGGAAGTTACTCGCAGCATTTGCAAACGGTTTTTAATCATGATAATCAAACGTTGCTCTTAACAGATAAGAAAAATCCTGCTAATGGAGTGAAAACCATAAAATCTGTGAAAGGCGTGCAAGATATGCTTTCATGTTTTTATTTTTTGAGAAGTAAAACCCCTGCAGAACTCAAAACCGGAACTATTTTTAATATGAATGTTTGGATTGATGACGAGATGTTTCCTTTTCAGCTAAAGGTTGTAGGAACAGAAAATTTAAAGACAAAATTCGGAACAATAAATGCACTGAAAATTATTCCGTCTGTAAAAAGCGGAAGAGTTTTTAAAGAAAAAGAAGGCGTGACGATGTGGGTTTCTAATGATAACAATCACATTCCTTTACTCTTGAAAGCGGAATTGGCTGTGGGATCATTAAAAGCCAGTATTGATGATTATAAAAATGTAAAATATCCTCTGAAGTTTTCTAAATAATCTGAAATCATATCAAAAAAAAGTAAGCCAAAGCAAAAAATATCGCTTTGGCTTTTTCCTGTATCGGTAACAAGCTTTGCAGTTTGTAATTATACTAAGGATTCATCATTCGTGTTTTAGAAACTTTTTCTCAATTTGTGTTTTAGTTTTTTTTTAGTATCTCATACAGAGCCTTTCGACTCTGCATGGCGATACTTTATTTTTTCATCATTAGTGTTACTTGATATAAAAAATCATCATTTGCGGCTTCTAAGCCATCATGAATTTGTGTTTCATTTTTTAGTATCTCATACAGAGCCTTTCGGCTCTGCATTTTGATACTTTTTTTTCATCACTTGTGTTTCATTCTGAAGTTTGAAATCATCATTTGTGTTTTTTGAACCAAACCTCACATTATTTTTCGGATATGATTATATAATCGATTATCTTGATACAAAAATACCAACATATTGAAATACAATTAGCATAAATAGCTTAGATATACATCGATAAGTCTGTAGATATTTATCTACAAAAAACAGAATCGTTGATGATTCTGTTGATAATTTATCGTAAAAATGAGTGGCAAGTAGTAAGTGAAATTTTAAAATTATCAATTATTTTTGATCAATTCAATAAGCTCAACAATATTTTCAATTTCCAGCTTTTCAAAAATTCTCTTTTTGATGGTGCTGATGGTATTTTGTTTTACATCTAATTTATTAGCAATTTCAAGATTACCAAAACCTTCGGCGTACAATTCTGCAATCTGAAATTCTCTTTCCGTTAAGCGTGACAATGGGTTTGCTCCTTTTGGATTGCGCAAAGAATTCAACAATAAACTTTGCGTTAGCGGAGAAATATATTCCCCGTACTGCAGCATTTTTCGCAACGCATTTTCTATCTCATCCTCTTCACTCATTTTGCTAAGAAACCCGTTAGCACCAGCGTTGATGTATTTTAATGATTGCATATTTTCGTCAATTCCCGTAAAAACCAGAATTTTAATTTTTGGTCTTATCTTTTTGATCTCCGGTAAAATCGTAAGGCTGTTTCCATCAGGAAAATGAGCATCGATGATTGCAATATCAATTTCATTAGTTTTCACCGATTCCAAAGCCTGCTGAAGATTAGATGCCTGAAAAATCTTACTGTCTGGAGAAATATCTTCTATCACAAACAAAAGCCCCTGCCTAATCAGGCTATGATCGTCTGCAAGTAAAAAAGTGATTGGCTTTTGATCTGACAAACTCATTGATTCAGTTTTAAATTAATAACAAAAGAAACCGTCGTTCCTTCATTCTGCTCGCTGGTTACAGAAATATTCCCACCATACAATTCTACAATTTCCTTACACAAACTCAGTCCCAAACCAGCTCCGAGATTTTCTACCTCATTAGACAATACACCTTGATAATAAGGTTCAAATATTTTTTCCAAATCAGATTTTGAAATTCCTGCACCAGTGTCACTTATTTTAGTGGTTAAAGTCACGGTATTTTCATCTGTTTTTTCTGCGGAAGTATCAACACTGATTTGCCCGTTCTCTGTAAACTTATTGGCATTCCCCAGAATATTCATAAAAACCTGATTGATTTTAGTATTATCAGAAAAAACGACAATATTCGGATCAATATTTTCCAGAACAATAAACTTGTTGTTTCTGGTTTCTATGTAAGGATCAATCGAAGTTAAGATCGATGTAATTTCATTTTTAAGATTAAAAACTACAGGAATCAGTTTATTTTCAACGTGTTGATTTTTGGTATACTCCAAAATTTGATTGGCCTGCATCAGTAAAGTGTTATTGGTAAAGCTTATTGACTTTAAATATTCTTTAATGCTTTCGTCAGTTGTCTTTTTATTGATTCTGTTGATGAAAATTCCAATAATTTTCAAAGGAGATCTCAATTCATGACTGAGCATTCCTAAAATTCTGTTTTTAAAATTCAGGTTTTCACTGATTTGTTTATTGGCAGCATTCAATTTTCTTTCATATATAAAAGCAATTCTTGTAAAATACATGATTAAAATGGAGACGATGAACATCAAAACCATTAATCCCAATACCAGATATCTTCTGATTTTGCTGCTCTCAGAATTTTGGTCGGCATATTCTTTTTCTAAGTCTGCTTTAGAATCTTTCACAGCAAACTCATAAATACTCATCAACTGATTGCTGTAAATCAAAAGATTACTAAATGTTGTATAAAATTTACCGCTGCTATCGTTATTTTTGGTTACGTTAAGCTGTATTTTTTGAATTTCCTTTGAATAATGATTGTTAATAGAATTTACAATACTATCCACTTCTCCTTTAATCGTGGGAACATCCAATGGCTTACCACTTTTCACGGTAACTACCACACTGTCTTTACGCACATTTTCTTTTCCGGATATTGCATCGCCTAAACGACCAAACAAACCTTTTTTCTTTAAAGTATCAGAAAATGTTTTAGTCTGAACCTCAAACTTGTCAAAATCATAATTTAGATTATACTTCGTAGCTTTTGGTAAGTCATCACGTACTCTGAAATTTGATTTGGCAGAAAACTGATAGGTAGAATCTACCAATAGTTTCAAGTCTTTTGTTTCTCCGGTATCTCTCTTATGTGAAGCTAAAATCTTTTTAAGTCTCGGATTTTGATATTTAAAATGATTGATACTGTCTAAATTTTTGGTAAGCTTGTTGACAGAGCTGAAGTAAGATTCCAAAAACTGCTTATCCTCACTCATCACATATTTCTGGAAAAAATCCTGAGCATTGATCAGTTCTTTTCTAGAATCATCGGTAAGATTCTCAAGCTGGTGAACTTCTTTGATTTGTTTCTCAATGAAAGTCAAATTTTTATTATTAACAAACTCGTTATAAAAAAATCCAGCTATGATACACTGTATTAGCAAAATGCAAAAAATAAGAGAATATTGCACAACTTTTCTCAATCTGAAACTCATTGATTTTCTAATCATTCTTGTGTGTAATTATCGTATAAATTTAATAAAAAATCCTGTAAAAACTTAATTTACAGGATTTGAATTTATTTTAATTATAAATTGATTATAATGACTTAAATTGTTCTAGTGTTCTAATGTCGTTTTCGAAGAACATCCTGATGTCGCTCATTTGGTAAAGAAGCATTGTAATTCTTTCAATACCCATTCCGAAAGCATAACCGGAATATTTTTCAGAATCGATATTTACGTTTTTCAAAACTGCAGGATCTACCATTCCGCAGCCCATAATTTCCAGCCAACCCGTTCCTTTTGTGATTCTGTAATCTGTTTCAGAGTTTAATCCCCAATACACATCAATCTCTGCACTAGGCTCTGTAAAAGGAAAATATGAAGGTCTCATTCTGATTTTTGACTTTCCGAAAAGCTCTGTTGTAAAAAACTGAATAGTCTGCTTCAAATCTGCAAAACTCACTTTCTCATCAATATATAAACCTTCAATCTGATGGAAAATACAGTGCGAACGTGAAGAAACTGCTTCATTTCTAAACACTCTTCCCGGAGACAAAATTCTGATCGGCGGCTGATTTTCTTCCATGTAACGAATCTGAACCGATGATGTATGTGTTCTCAACAAAATATCAGGATTCTGCTCGATGAAAAAAGTATCCTGCATATCTCTCGCCGGGTGATATTCTGGTAAGTTTAATGCCGTGAAGTTGTGCCAATCGTCTTCAATTTCAGGTCCGTCTGCTACAGCAAAACCGATCGATTTAAAAATATCGATAATTCTGTTCTTCACGATATTAATCGGATGTCTTGAACCCAATTCTAAAGGAAAAGCGGGTCTTGTAAGGTCTTCTTTTTCAAGAATTATAGAAGACTCAGAAGATGCTTTAAAATCTTCCAACTTGGCAGCCACAGCTTGCTTCAAAGAATTGATTTTTTGTCCAAAATCTTTTTTCTGGTCATTCGGAACGGTCTTTAATGATTCATAAAAATCATTTAAAACTCCTTTTTTACCATTATACTTGATTCTGAAGTTCTCAATCTCATCTTTGGATGTTGCGCTGAAGCCGTTTACTTCGATTAGTAATTCTTCTATCTTTTCTGTCATTGTTTTAACCCTTTCAAAAATGTATCTGCAAAAATAAGGTTTTCCAATTAAAAAAGTTTTGAATTTATCATAAAAAAACTGTCTTTTTACAGAGACAGTTTAATTTGGTTTATTTAGTATTAAATAATTATTTCTTTTCTAAGGCTTTCACATTAATCTGAAGACTTACCTCATCTTTAATCACGCCATTCTCAGCAGGACTTTGAAATTTCACCCCAAATTCTTCCCTCATAATATCCTTCGGCTCTGTCGCAATGCTTACAACACCTTCGTTTATCGAAACATTTGCTTTAAACTGGATAGGTTTAGAAATACCTTTTATCGTTAAATTACCATCTAAAAGCGTATTGTAATCACCTTCTGCAGACGGAGTTACTTTAGTTATTTCGTAAGAAGATGTTGGGAATTTTTCTGTTTCGAAAAAATCTCCGCTCTTCAAATGACCATTTAATTTATTTAATTGTTCTGCATTGTCTTTTAAATCAACAGAAGTTAAAGAATTCATATCTGTTACGAATTTTCCGCTTTCAAGTTTTCCATCTTTTACCGTAACGTCACCACTTTCAAAAGTAATCGTCCCGAAATGACTAGTATTTTCAGATTTAAAAACCTTATAACCCTTCCACTCTACCCTACTATTCAAAGTATCTAGCACATATTGATTACCATCTTTTGTTGTCGTAACTTCAGTCCCTTCACTAGTCACAGGTTTTTCCTTCTGACATGAAACAAAAACGGCTGCTGCAAAAATCGCGGGAACTGCCAAGGAGAATAATTTTCTATGCATGATTATAAATTTTAAGTCACTGCAAAATTACTAAAAATATGCCAGTGTTTTCTAAAAACCGTATTTTTGCCTAATGCTATTAGAGATAAACAATTTATATTTTTCGCATACATCAGAAA
Organism: Chryseobacterium aahli; assembly: GCF_022699665.1. Taxonomy (GTDB): domain Bacteria; phylum Bacteroidota; class Bacteroidia; order Flavobacteriales; family Weeksellaceae; genus Chryseobacterium; species Chryseobacterium aahli. Next base: position 121,553 of record NZ_JALDNB010000009.1, read on the forward strand.
AACCTCTGTTCCAAAACTTTAACCTAAAATTAGGGGAAGGAAAAATAATTGCGTTGGCAGGCGAAAGCGGTTGCGGAAAATCTACATTATTAAGTCTTATTTATGGACTTCTCAATTGGGAGCAAGGAGAAATTATATTTGAAGGCACAAAATTGATGGGTCCAAAAGGAAATCTCGTTCCAGGAGAAGCTGAAATGAAGTTTGTAGCGCAGAATTTTGACTTGATGCCCTATGCGACCGTGGCTGATAATGTGGGGAAGTTTCTTTCTAATATCAATTTAGCCAAGAAAAAAGAAACGGTCTATGAACTTTTAGAAGTTGTGGGATTGGTAGAATATGCCAATGTTTTACCTAAAAATTTAAGTGGTGGACAACAACAAAGAGTCGCCATCGCAAGAGCACTTTCAGTTTTACCTAAATTACTTTTACTGGACGAACCATTCAGTCATCTCGATTATGCAAGAAAAATTGAACTTCGCGAAAAGCTTTTCAGATATGTAAAAGAAAAAAATATTTCGCTAATTATTTCTACTCACGAATTGCAGGACATTATTCCGTGGCTTGACCAGATTGTTATTTTGGAAAATGGTCGACTCATACAGAATGACCATCCGGAAGAAACCTACAAAAACCCTTACAACTCGTACGTTGCGAAACTTTTCGGCGAGGTCAATATTTTTACGGAATCTGAAATTAACGATTTTAGACTTTCAAATTTTGCGTATTACCCGCAACAGATACAAATTTCAGAAAATGGTTTGGATGCAGAAGTTATAGAAAGCAGATTCGGCGGAAATCACTATTGGAATAAAATTATTTCAAAAAATAAAGAACTCATTATCCAGACCAACGAAAAAATCGAAGGTTCATTGAAAATTTCATTCAAATAATTAACAATTCTTTAGCATCCTTAATGTTAATTTGTGGATAAATTAAACAGATTTATCTATCTGATTTTCAATATTATTAATACATTTGAGTCAGCAACAACATAAGGAAACTTTTGGTTCAATTCTCTTCCGCCAAAATAGACTGAAATTAGCTTTCTCCTGCAATGAAGTCTTGGAAGTTTACACTGTCCAATCTTTTCCTTTTTTTATGCAAAAAATGCGTCCGGATTAGAACGCATTATATATTATAAAAAAAATATTCTTAAGCCTTTTTCACAAATTCAGATTTCAAAGCCATAGAACCAAAACCATCAATCTTACAATCAATATTATGGTCGCTGTCTGGTCTTAAACGGATATTTTTCACTTTAGTTCCTGCTTTTACAGGTTTTGGAGCACCTTTTACCGGTAAATCTTTTACAACGACTACAGAATCTCCGTCTTGCAACTCATTTCCATTAGCATCTAAAATCTTTCCTGAATTATCAGTTTCAGCAACCGCTTCTTTAGGATTCCATTCGTAAAAACACTGCGAGCAAACCATCAAATCATCCTGCTCATAAGTAAACTCCGAACTACATTTCGGACAAATAACTACGTCACTCATATTTTTAAATTTTTGCAAAGGTAATTTTTTTGAATTACAAGTTTCAAATTGAAATTTAAGTAAAAAGAAATTCATTTTATAAAAGATGAATTGAATGAATCCTCAAATTAAATCCAAAAACCCACACTAATATAACTCATACGTATAAACTCCTAACTCTCAACTTAAATTCGTATTTTTGCAAGTTCAAACAGCATACTGCAACAATGGAATTAATACACAGAAACTTGGCTATCGGAATTCACGATGCTTTACAAGAAACTTTTTTTGAGAAAAATAAATACGCCGATAAAGTAATCGAAAGACTTTTAAAGGCTCACAGAAAGTGGGGAAGCCAAGACAGAGCAGTTGTTTCTGAGATTTTCTACAACATCATCCGTTGGAAAAGACGCCTTGAATATTACATGGGTGAAAGTGTAAAACCTAACAATGTTTATAAATTAATTGTTGCTTACTGTCTTTATAGTAAAACTAACTACAAAAGATTTGAAGAATTTGAAGGTATCAAAATCGCTGACATCACAACCAAACTAAAAAAAGGTACTGTTCCTACAAAGTCTATCGAATATTCAATTCCTGAATGGTTGGCAGAAACTTTGGAAAAAGAATTAGGTCCAATTTGGGAAAAAGAGATGAAAGCTTTGAACGAACAAGCACCTACCGTTTTAAGAGCAAATTCATTGAAAACTTCAGCAAAAGAATTGATTTCAGATCTTGCAGTTGAAAATGTAGTGGCTTACACGGTAAAAAACTATCCCGATGCAGTACAATTAGAAGAAAAAAAGAACGTTTTTCTTACCACTGCTTTCAAAGACGGATTGTTTGAAGTTCAGGATGCAACATCTCAGAAAATCGGATATTTTCTTGATGTAAAAGAAGGTCAGAGAGTGGTTGACGTTTGTGCCGGAGCAGGTGGAAAAACTCTTCACTTAGCCGCATTGATGGGCAATAAAGGCCAGATTATCGCTTTAGATATTTACGAATGGAAATTGGCTGAATTGAAGCGTCGTGCAAAAAGAGCCGGAGCTCACAATATTGAGACTCGTATGATTTCTGATAACAAAGTAATCAAACGTCTTCACGAAACTGCTGACAGATTGTTGATTGATGCGCCTTGTTCTGGTTTGGGAGTTTTAAAAAGAAACCCAGACAGCAAATGGAAAATCGATCAGGCTTTTATCGACAGAATTAAGAAAGAACAACAGCAAATCATTCAGGATTATTCTAAAATCCTTAAAAAAGGCGGAAAAATGGTGTATGCTACATGCTCTATTCTTCCTTCAGAAAACAACGAACAAGTTGCTGAATTTTTGAAAAACAATCCTGATTATAAATTAATCAAGGACGAAAAAATAATGCCAAGCCAAGGCTACGACGGATTCTATATGGCTTTGATCGAAAGATTGGCGTAAAATTATTTAAAATACAATATATAAACTACTCTATTTTTTAGAGTAGTTTTTTTTATTATCTAAATCAAACATTATCTTTGTAAAAACCATCAAGACATCATGATCAGACCAATATTACTCAGTTTTCTCACATTCTTCCTATCTGTTTTAAATTTCGCCCAGACTTACGAAATTCAATATGAAAGTTCTTACAACGGAAAAGTTCAGCCTAACCAAAACCCTACAATCATTTGGGTCAGTGAAAATGAAAATTATATTTTAAACTCTAAAACTAAGGAACAGAAAAACGACTATCCTTTTGAAATTAACAAAATTGAAAAACCTTCTAATACGATTGTATCTTACGGATTTTTAAAGCCTGGAGATATAATTTCTACTTCTGATTCACAGTCAATTGCCAAGCAAAGTTTTGAATTCACAGATAAAACCAAGAAAATTTTAGGCTATAACTGTAAACAGGCAGTTACCAAAATCAATTCAAATACGATTGAAGTTTGGTACACGAATGATCTGAAACTAAAAGGAGGACCTTCAAGTCTTGGACAAAATTTAGGTTTAGTTTTAGAAATCGAACGAAACGGAAACTCTGCAACGACTGCAACTTCTCTGAAAAAAATCAAAAAATCAGGAATTGAAAATATAATCAACAAACCTATCTCAACTACAGATCTTTTAAGCTACAAAGATTTACTTTGGAAAAGCAGATTTACCACATTGAAGGTTTTTGAAAATGAAATTATCAATTTCTCAGATCAGTCAAAATCAGATGAAAACATTAAAAGATTTGCTAATGGAACGATTATTTTAAGGAAAATCAAATTTCCAAAAATTTCTCAGGGTGAAAATATTTTTGCAGAATTAAAACAGCAATCCAACGGTGATGCTTACGACAGAACAGGAACCGTATTTTTTATTCCGGAAGATAAATCGCAATCTTTTTTTGATGGATTGGAAAAAGGAGTAAAAACACTTCCTGTATATGAAAACGGAAACGGGAAACAGTATTTTGGGATCATTTCAAACGAAAATTACCAGCCAACTGTCGAACTGATGAGATTTTTCACAGCATTTGGAATCAATAAGTTTAATAATTTAGAATTAAAAGATAAAATGTGGCAAACGGTAAGTCCGTTTCGACAGGACATTACTGAACTGAAACCTGCTCTTTCCGAAAAAGAAATCTGGGTCGGAACCTTCATCGGAAATTACGATAAAGGTGGTCACAAGGTCAGTTTAGACATTACCATTCACAAAAGTGATCAGATGGTCAACAAAAACAACAAAGTGATTCCGCTTTTTAACACGACCAATATTATGGAAATGGCCGGACAAGATTACGCGACGATGTTTAATAATGACAAAGGTTTATTTGTGGAATTCACTTTGGAAAAAGATTTAAAAGATGCGCAATTAAGATACATCACAACAGGTCACGGTGGCTGGGAAAATGGCGACGAATTTATTCCTAAAGCCAATTCTATTTATTTAGATGGAAAAATGACTTTCTCATTTATCCCATGGAGAACAGATTGTGGATCTTATCGTTTGTACAATCCAGCATCTGGAAATTTTCCGGACGGACTTTCTTCTTCAGATCTAAGTAGATCGAATTGGTGTCCGGGAACGATTACCAACCCGAACTATATTCAATTAGGAAATTTAAAGGCTGGAAAACACACCATTCAGGTAAAAATTCCACAGGGAGAACCCGAAGGAACAAGTTTCAGCGCATGGAATATTTCGGGTGCTTTATTAGGAGTTGAATAAAAACAAAACCTCCTTGCAATATTATTACAAGGAGGTAAAAACACAAATGATGAAAAAAAATTATTTCGAGCCACAAAGTAATGGAAAATAATTGAATAATTAATTATCATACATCAAGATTTTATAACTTTTTTTCACTTAAAAATAATTCTTCATTATCTCACAGAAAAAAATCAAGTTCAGACTAACAAATCCAGTCTTAAAAATTAATTTTTAAACCAAAATAATTTAATTAATTAAAAATATTAACTTTACGCAAACTTTTGTTTTAAAATTTATACACTATTCTTAATTTCGCTTCTAAATAAAAATAACATGTGTGGAATTGTATGCTTGTTTGATGCCAAACAGCCAACTGAAATATTAAGGCCTCAGGTCTTGGAAATGTCTAAAAAAATCCGTCATCGAGGTCCGGACTGGAGCGGTGTTTTTCAAAATGAGAAAGTTTTATTTTCTCATGAAAGATTGGCTATTGTTGACCCAACTTCAGGAAAGCAGCCTTTATTTTCTAAAGACGGCAAACTAGTTTTAGCTGTAAATGGCGAAATTTACAATCATAGAGAACTTAAACAAGAATTTCCAGACTATGAATTTCAGACTCAATCTGACTGCGAAGTGATTTTGGCATTGTATGAAAAATACGGAAAAGATTTTATCGAAAAACTCAACGGAATTTTTGCTTTTGCATTATATGATATTGAAAACAACATCTATCTGATTGCCCGTGACCACATGGGAATCTGCCCACTTTATCAAGGTTGGGACAAAAACGGAAACTATTACATCGCTTCTGAACTGAAAGCTTTGGAAGGCGTTTGTAAAAAAATCGATACCTTTCTTCCGGGACATTATGTGTACAGCGTTGAAGGAAGCGAATCTCAGCAATGGTACAAGAGAGATTGGGAAGATTTTGATGCTGTAAAAGATAACGTTACAGATATTCAGGCAATCAGAAAAGGATTGGAAGATGCAGTTCACAGACAGTTGATGAGCGATGTGCCTTATGGAGTTTTACTTTCAGGAGGTTTAGATTCATCCATCATTTCTGCGGTTACTGCAAAATACGCAAGACAGAGAGTTGAGAGCGGTGACACTCAGGAAGCTTGGTACCCAAGACTACACAGCTTTGCGGTCGGATTGGTAGGTTCTCCGGATTTGGCGGCTGCGAAAAAAGCTGCCGAACATATAGGATCTGTACACCATGAGGTTAATTTTACCGTCCAGGAAGGTTTAGATGCCATCCGCGATGTGATTTATCACTTAGAAACTTATGATGTAACCACCATCAGAGCATCCACGCCGATGTATCTTTTAGCAAGAGTAATTAAATCGATGGGAATTAAGATGGTGCTTTCGGGTGAAGGCGCAGACGAATTATTCGGAGGATATCTGTATTTCCACAAAGCTCCGAATGCTAAAGAATTTCATGATGAAACCGTAAGAAAATTAGGAAAACTTCACCTGTATGATTGCTTAAGAGCTAATAAAGCTTTGATGAGCTGGGGAATTGAAGGCAGGGTTCCGTTTTTGGATAAAGAATTTATGGACATTGCCATGAACGTAAATCCTCAGGATAAAATGATTAAAAAAGAAGAAGGAAAGATTGAAAAGTGGGTTTTGAGAAAAGCTTTTGAAGATCTTTTGCCTGAATCTATTGCGTGGAGACAAAAAGAACAGTTTTCAGACGGCGTAGGATATTCGTGGATTGACACGTTGAAAGATATTGCAGAAAAATATGTGACGGATGAAATGATGGCGAATGCAAAATTCAGATTCCCGTTAAATACTCCTCAAAATAAAGAAGAATACCGCTACAGAACAATTTTCGAAGAACATTTCCCAAGCGAAACGGCGGCGGCAACTGTTCCTTCAGTACCATCAGTAGCTTGTTCGACTCCTATTGCTTTAGAATGGGATGAAGCATTTAAAAAAATGAACGACCCAAGCGGAAGAGCAGTAAAAGTACACGAAACCTCTTATTAAAATCAATAAATTTATCAATCCTGTATTCGTACAGGATTTTTTCTTGAATAAAATCAATAATATTTGCATAATTTAACTAAGTATTAAACTTATTATCTAATAAATAATTATATTTGAAAAATCAAAAAAATCTTTGCTGTAAAATGAAAAGAAACATTACTATTTTATTTGCTTTACTATCTGTAAGCTTCGCTTTTGGACAAGGTAAATATGGAAAATATCTTAATTCTAAAAAACTGGCTCTTACCTATAAAAGTGTAAAACCTGTTGATAAAGATGATTACTATCAGCAATATTACTGGTTGGTAAAAGCTGAACAGCTGAAAACCTTCCCTCACCTTGCGGATATCAAGCCTGTAGTTCTTTATAACTTTGTGAAAAAGGTAAACCCTCAAAACCCAACAAAGAAATTAGATGACAGAGGAAAGGAGCTAAGAAAAACAGCAGCATTATCATTAGATCAGTATTTCAAAAACAAAAATTTCCAAAACAATCAAGTTTTATTGCTCAATTTGGAGACGTATGTTGACCCTTCTCAAGGTGAATATTTCACTAAAGTGGATGCAGAAAAAATTAAAGAATTAGCGCCAAAAGAATTTTTCGGATTTGCTTCTTTAAACAAAAAGACAATGGAAGAAACCAACTATTATCTTTGGGTAAACAAGAAAAAAGACGAATTCAAAATTGTAGACATTGTTCCTAACGAAAAAGAAGACAAAAAGTTTTATGCTTCTTTGAAACAGTATTTACCAAAATACAAATTCAACAGAAAATATATGCCGACTGTGAAAAAAGGAAGCAAAGCTGATAAAACAGACAAAGATTTCTTCTACATCATGCCATTTGAGCAAAACGTAGACAACATAGAATACAAAACAGATGATTTTGAAACTTTCACACTAAGCCAGGTTAAAAGAGAAGGTGAAGCGTGGATAGGAGTAGAAAAGCCTAAAAAATAAACCCAAAAGTTCTGCGATTTTTCGCAGGACTTTTTTAATGTTACAAAATGGTTTTAAAATTGCTTTTAAAATCATTTCTTGCTTATGCCAACAACAAAATCTCCACGCCAGACCGTAAAAAAAGTTCTTCCACTAATCTTAGCGACTGCCATTTTCATGCAGATGCTCGATTCTACCATTTTAAACACTTCCCTGCCTTCAATTGCAAGAGATTTAAACGAGTCTCCTTTGAATATGCAGAATGCGATCATCAGTTATGTTTTGACATTAGCTGTTTTCATGCCGGCTAGCGGATTTCTGGCAGACCGTTTCGGAACGAGAAGGGTTTTTATTTTTGCTTTGGTACTTTTCAGTTTAGGTTCGGTATTTTGTGCTCTTTCGCAGAATCTTACGCATTTGGTTATCTCAAGAGTTATTCAGGGAGTGGGTGGCAGTTTGATGACTCCTGTGGGAAAATTAGCTTTAATTAAAACTTTCAACAGAAACGAATTGCTGAAAGCCATGAATTTCGCCATAGTTCCTGCTTTGATCGGCCCTGTTTTAGGCCCTTTAGTCGGTGGTTATATAGTTGATTATCTTTCGTGGCATTGGATTTTCCTCATCAATATTCCGATTGGTGTTTTAGGAATTGTTTTAGGTTTAAAATATATGCCCAATTACAATTCACGGGAAACCGATTTTGATTTGAAAGGTTTTATGATTTTCGCAGCAGCCTCTCTCCTACTTTCGATTTCACTGGAATTATTTGGGGATATGCAGAATATAACGCCGGTTTTATTAGTTTCCATCTTAGGATTTTTATTTCTTTTCTATTATTATCGACATGCTAAAAGAGGCAACAATCCTATTTTTCCTTTAAATTTATTTCAAGTTCGTACTTTCCGTGTAGGAATTGTCGGAAATCTTGCCACAAGATTAGGCATCAGCTCCGTTCCGCTATTGCTTCCTTTAATGATTCAGATTGCTTACGGTCAATCTGCTGTTATGTCAGGTTGGATTATCGCCCCGATGGCTTTAACCGCAATGTTTGGAAAATCTTCTGTCATCAGAATTTTAAATAAATACGGCTACAAAAAAACTTTGATGGTGAATACTTTCGTGATTGGAACATTAATCTGTTGCTTAGCGATTCCAAATATTCACGATTCCATTTTTTGGTTTGTTCCGGTGATTGCCATTTTAGGATTTTTCAATTCGATACAGTTTACATCGATGAATACGATTTCTATCGCAGATTTACGAAACTTCCAAACCAGCAGCGGAAATTCTCTGATTTCAGTTAATCAGCAACTAGCTATCGGTTTCGGAATTGCATTTGGTTTGATTGTTTTAAAAATTTACGAAAACAGCCCTGAACTTATTCAGCACGAAACCCACAACGCATTTCGTTATACCTTTTTAACGGTGGGAATTTTAACGATTTTATCAAGCTTAGTTTTCAGGAGACTTCACGTATCAGACGGAAGAAATATGAAATCTGCATAATAAATACCCAAACATAAAAACTCTCATCCCCTCAAGCATTCCGACCCAAAAATCACTACTTACCACACATCAATGTAATTCTCTTCTTACCGTCTTAAATTTGTTTAAAATTAAAACAAACATATTATGACAACTAAAAAAGTAGAAATCGTAATTCCACCAAAGACTGCACATTTCGCAGGCGATGGTTTTAGGGTGCATAATTTTATTCCGAGCGCTCAAAAGCTGGATATGAAAAGAATGGATCCGTTCATCATGCTCGACTATAATTCTAAATTTCATTTTAATCCTTCCGAAACTCCAAAAGGTGTTGGTGTTCATCCACACAGAGGTTTTGAGACCGTAACAATTGCTTATCAGGGGAAAGTAGAACATCATGATAGTGCAGGCGGCGGCGGTATCATTGGCGAAGGTGACGTACAGTGGATGACTGCAGCAAGCGGCGTTCTTCATAAAGAATATCACGAAAAAGAATGGTCAAAGCAAGGCGGAATTTTCCAGATGGTTCAGCTTTGGGTAAATCTTCCTGCAAAAGATAAAATGAGCAAACCAAAATATCAGGCTATTTCAAATTCAGAAATGAAAAAAGTAGATCTAGACGACAATGGTTTTATAGAAATAATTGCCGGAGAATACAATGAAAATAAAGGTCCTGCATTTACCTTCACGCCTATCAATTTGATGAATGCTAAATTAAAATCAGGCGGAAAAGCAGAATTTAATTTCCCAGCCAATTTCAACACAGCGGCTTTAGTTATTGAAGGAAATATCATTGTGAATGGTGAAGAAAAAGCCCCCACCAACAATTTCGTTTTATTTAAAAATGAAGGCGAAAGCTTTACCATCGAAGCAACCGAAGATTCAATTATATTAATCATTAGCGGAGAACCCATTAATGAACCTATTTTTCCACACGGTCCTTTTGTAATGAATTCAAGAGAAGAAATTTCACAAGCTTTTGAAGATTTCAATACCGGAAAATTTGGATATTTGGAAGATTAATTTTCAATTATTAATTACATTATTTGTCATTCTGACGAAGGAACAATCTCTTTAAAATAAGATTCTTCACTACGCTTTGCTTCGTTCAGAATGACAAAAATTAAAAATAAACTCACAACTTAAAAAATATAAGCATCATGAAACCAGAATTTGAAAACATTCCGTTAGTAAAAAACGAAGAAAAAAAGAGATTTGAAATTGAATTAAATGGTCATTTTGCGTTTATCGATTACAAAGAAACCAGTCATCAGATTGCATTAATCCACACTGAAGCAGCACCCGAATTAGCAGGAACCGGAGCAGCTGCAGCTGTCGTTGAAAAAACGTTGATTTACATTGAAGAGAGCGGTAAAAAACTACTTCCCTTCTGTCCGTACGTTTTCGCCTTTATCAGAAAACATCCGGAGTGGAAACGTATTGTTGACGAAAGATTTGAAAGCTACGATAAGCTTTAATTTTACTTAAAGTACTGTAAATAGTAGAAATTTTTAATTAAATTAGCTTTACACAAAAAACTAAAATCACAATTATTATGTCAAATATCGGACTTATCATAGAAGAAAAATCAGCAGATATAGGAAATTTTTTAGTCGGAAGATTACTGCCTTTCCGCGAAAAAAGAGCAGTGGGACCTTTCGTTTTTATCGATCACATGGGGCCTGCCGAACTGAAAGATTATCAGAATCTTGATGTTGCTGCACATCCGCATATCGGACTTTCTACATTAACTTATCTGCTTGAAGGATCAATTTTTCACAGAGACAGCATAGGAAGCGCACTTGAAATAAAACCCGGAGCCGTAAACTGGATGACAGCCGGAAAAGGCGTTGTACACTCAGAGAGAACTCCCGAATATCTAAGAACTACAGATAAAAAACTTCACGGATTTCAGATTTGGGTAGGTCTTCCGAAACATTTGGAACAAAGTGAACCTACTTTTCATCACATCGAAGCCCATGAACTTCCGGTTTGGGAAGAAGATGAAGTTCAGTATAAATTAATTGCAGGTGAAGCTTTCGGAAAAAAATCTCCGGTTCCTGTTCACAGTAAATTATTTTTTATTGAAATTAAAACAAAAACTGCACAGAAAATCAATATCGGACAAGACCTTTACGGAGAAGCGGCAATGTATGTTTTAGACGGAACAGTCAATATTGAAGATAATTCTTACGGTTCAAAACAATTATTGATTGCCAAAAACACCAGGCTTTGCGAGTTTGAAATGAGCGAGAACGCTACTGTTTATCTTTTTGGAGGCGAACCTTTTGATGAAGAACGTTTCATTTTCTGGAATTTTGTCAATTCTGACAAAGAAGTTATAGACAAAGCAAAAGTAGATTGGAATGACCAGAATCATGAAGCTTTCCCTCTAATTCCAGGAGATGACAAAGAATATGTTCCGTTGCCAAAATCAATTTTGAACAGAAAATAAACCTAATTTTAATATTTAGACCAATCTTTTATAAATGAAAAACCTTGTAGTTTTATTCTTATTTTGTGCATCTTTTTTAGGGATTGCACAAACAACTGTAACTGAGCCTAAAAACAATCCGGCAGAATGGTCAAAAGACTATGAACCTTTCAAAATTGCAGGCAATCTGTATTATGTAGGAACCTATGACCTGGCATCTTATCTTGTCGTAACCAATAAAGGCAGTATTCTTATCAACACAGGTTTGGCAGATTCTTATACTACTATTAAAAGAAATATCGAAAAGCTCGGTTTTAAATATAAAGACATTAAAATCCTGACCTTAACACAGGCTCATTTTGATCATATGGGTGCAATGGCTCAGATAAAAAAAGAAACAGGCGCAAAACTTTATGTGGACGAGAAAGATGCAACAGAGCTCAAAAGTGGTGGAAAATCTGACCATGAAATGGGAAAATACGGGGTCACTTTCGAACCCGTAAATCCTGATTTTCTTTTAAAGAATAAGGCTAAAATAAAATTAGGAAATACAGTGTTAACATTGCTTCACCATCCGGGCCACACAAAAGGATCATGCAGTTTTTTGCTTGAAACCAAAGATGGAAACAAAATTTACAAAGTTTTGATTGCCAATTTACCTTCGATTATTATTGACCATAAATTTTCGGATGTAAAGAACTATCCTACCATTCAAAAAGATTATGCACAGACTTTTGAAGACATGAAAAAAATTGATTTTGATCTATGGGTAGCCTCACATGCAAGCCAGTTTGACCTTCATAAGAAACGAAAAGAAGGAGATCCTTACAATCCAAAATTGTTTATGGATAAAGAAAATTATTTTAAAAGGCTCAAAAATCTAGAAAACGATTATTTGGAAAAGGTAAAAGAAGATTCAGTGAAAAAATAATCAATTCAGGATTATACTTTTTGATAATTTAATAATAAATAAACATGAAAATATTAGCATTTGCAGGAAGTACATCTTCCACATCCATCAATAGAGAACTGGTAAAATTTGTTCTGAAAAGCTTTGAAGAAAACGAAATTAATCTAATAGACCTCAATGATTTTGATATGCCTGTATTTTCCGTTGACCGCGAAAAGAAAGGTTTTCCTGCTGAAGCACATAACTTTTTGAAGCAGATTGAAGATTGCGATGTGATTATCTGTTCTTTGGCAGAACACAACCGCTCTTATTCGGCAGCTTTTAAGAATGTTTTCGATTGGGCATCAAGAATTAATGTGAAAGTTTTCCAGAATAAACCGATGCTTTTAATGAGCACTTCACCCGGCGGTTACGGTGGTGGAAATGTAATGAATACAGCAAAAACTTTCTTCCCGCAATTTGCAGCAGATGTGAAAGAAACTTTTTCATTACCTAAATTTTATGAAAATTTTGATTTGGAAAGCGGTGTCATCAATCCTGAAATGCTGAAAGATCTTAATGATAAAATTGAAAACTTTAAAAATCAAACTAAATCGTAAGTCATGGAAACACATAAATATTCTAATGGTAACATTAATGTAATCTGGCAACCTAAGAAGTGTATTCACGCAGGAGTTTGTGTAAAAATGCTTCCAAAAGTTTATAATCCTAAAGATCGACCTTGGATAAAAGCAGAAAATGCAACTTCTGATGAACTACAAAATCAAATCAATCAATGTCCTTCCGGTGCATTGACCTACGAATTAAATACTGAAAAATAATGGCTGTAACCGTAAAAGCAAGTTTAGGCAAAACAAAATATTATACAGAAGTTGTCGCAGGTGAAAACACTCTGATTACCGACGAACCCGTTGATAAAGGCGGACAAAACAAAGGTTTTAATCCTTTTGAAATTCTGGCTACGTCTTTGGCAAGTTGTACTGCAGCGACTTTAAGAATGTACATCGACAGAAAAGAATGGGACGTTGAAAAAATCGACGTAGAAGTAGAACTGGAAAATTTTCCGCTGACAAAATTGGCTGTTTTTAAAAGAAATGTTAGTTTTGAAGGAAGCAATCTGAGCGACGAGCAACTGAAAAGACTTCATTCCATCGCAGATGCTTGTCCGGTACACAAAATATTACTTAACGAAATAGAAATTCAAACCAAATTTTCATAATATGATAGAAGTAAAACAAAACAACAACGAAAAACACGGAAGCTTTGAAGCTGTAATTGATGGAAACAGAGCAGGATTAATGACCTATACCTGGGCTGGTGAAGACAGATTCATCATCGATCACACCGAAGTAGACGATGCTTACAACGGAAAAGGTGTTGGAAAAGAAATGCTGATCAAAGCAGTAGAATTTGCTAGAGAAAACAGCAAAAAAATAATTCCGCTTTGTCCTTTTGCGAAAGCTACTTTTCAAAAAAATGAAGATTTGAGGGACGTTTTGTAGTATTACGATCAGAATTAAAATCTTAAAAACCTTTCACGAAATCTCGCTGAAAGGTTTTTCTTTTTCAACAGAAACAAAAAAAACTATATTTGCTAAAATTTAAAACCTTAGCATGAATCCAGGAACTGTCCTTTTGCTGTTTGTATTTGTTTATTTCGTAGGTCTTTTGGTGATCTCGTATTTTACAAGCCGAAATTCTGACAATCAATCATTTTTCATTGGCAACAAAAAAAGCAAATGGTGGCTTGTAGCCTTCGGAATGATCGGAACCAGCTTAAGTGGTGTAACATTTATTTCCGTTCCGGGAACTGTGGGAAAAATGACAGGAAGTGAATACATTTTCGGAGGTTTTGAATATTACATGATGGTGATTGGTTTTTTCATCGGGTATTTTATTGTGGCGGCAGTACTTCTTCCACTCTATTACAAGATGAATCTGACCTCTATTTACACGTACTTAGGCAGAAGATTCAATGTTGAAGCCCATAAAATTGGTTCGGTATTTTTCATAGTTTCAAGAGCGATTGGTGCAACGGCGAGATTATATTTGGTCGTGAACGTTTTACAGATATTTTTATTGGAAGGTTTAGGCGTTCCGTTTTGGGTAACGGCTTTGGTACTTCTGTTAATGGTACTTCTATACACTTTTGAAGGTGGAGTGAAAACTATTGTCATTACTGATACCTTGCAGACATCATTTATGATCATCAGTTTGATTGCCTGTATCGTTTATATTTTATCTAATTTAAATCTATCTTTTGGGGAAGCGTACACGATTTTAGAGCAGAAAAACTATACCCATTTTATCAATTTTGATCCGAATTCCAAGACATTTTTCCTGAAAACCATTTTGGGTGGAATTTTCATCACCATCGCAATGACCGGATTGGATCAGGAAATGATGCAGAAAAACATCTCGGTTGATAACCTGAAAAACTCAAAGAAAAACATGTTGACTTTCGCAGGAACATTGCTTTTTGTGAATTTGGCTTTCCTTTTTTTAGGTGGTTTGCTTTATCTTTTTGCACTGCAAAATGGCGCAGGATATTCTGAACTAATTAGCATTGTAGACGGAAAAGAAGTTGTTTCTAATGTTTTCGGATTCAAAGATGCTGCAGGTAATGTGAAAAACATCATGGGAGACGATTTATTCCCGGCTTTATCGCTTAATGGGTATTTTCCGATGGCAATTTCAGTAATTTTCATTATCGGATTGATTTCGGCTCTATTCCCTTCTGCAGATGGTGCTTTAACTGCCGTTACGAGTTCTTATTGTGTAGATTTATTAAATTTAAATGAAGATAAAACCAGAACAGAAAAGGAAAAGAAACATCTTCGTATGAAAATTCACTTGACGTTTACGGTCGTTTTCTTTATTTTAATTATGGTTTTCAAAGCGATGAATGACAAGTCGATTGTTTACCTCATCATGGAAATTGCAGGCTACACGTACGGACCGCTTTTAGGACTTTTTGCATTCGGAATCTTTACCAAATTTAAAATTTCAAAAAAATATTCAATTCTTGCGGTGACGCTTTTAGCACCGGTTATTACTTATCTAATAAATTATTTAGTAACCACTTACACCGATTACAGAATTGGTGTGGAATTGATTATTTTGAATGGTTTATTGACCTTTATTGGGTTGTGGTTAGTGAAAAATAAGAATTATTTAAAGTTGGTCTAAAATCATTTTTTTAAAATCAATTAATTTCCGTGAATGAGGATAATTGTGCTGGAATTAAGTCTTCTACATTCGACAACATAAGATTAGTGCGTTACGCTTAATTATAAATTTCAAACAAAATGTCTCAATTTAACTTTTTTAAAATATTAGAAAAAGACAATAAAGAATTAATTCATTCGGCATTTATTTCTTATTTACTTGATAACAATAAGAATTTTAGAAAAAATTTCATACACGAAAAAATAGGGAATTTTAAAATCTCTGAACTGGAAAAATCCTACTCTGATAAAAAGTTAAAAATTCGCATTGATATAGAAATTAGAAGTTCAGAAGGAAATTTTATAGCTTTTATCGAAAATAAATTTAAATCGTTCCCAACTAATAAACAACTACAAAATTATGATAAAGTATTTAAAAGCAAATTTGATAAATCTTTTGAGCTAAAGAAAATTCTATTTTGTTTTGATAAAAGTATTGCTAAACTTAAAACCAATTGGAAAATATTAGACTACAAAGATTTATTGGATTTTTTAAAAATAGATTATCAATCAAAAATTAATAGTGATGAAGATATTTTTGTAAAGCACTACATTACTTTTTTGTCAGACTACATTGAGACGTACAAAAACTTAAAGTACAATTGTAATCATTTATTCAAACCTAATTTAACTAAAGATCAAAAATTCTGGTTAAAACTTTTGAATTCCCAAATCGCAATGGAATTTGAAAGTGAATTTTCAGACCAACAATTTGTATTTATTATAAATCCAGGAAATACATCAACACCTTTATTGAGTATTATTCCTAAACATTGGAAAAGTAAAACAGGTGAAGAAGTTTTAATTCAATTTCAAGGTAATGAATTAAAATTCTATTTGCATTCAAAAAATAAGGAAAGCGCACAAAAGCTAATACATTATAGTATAGACAAGACTTGGAATAATAACATTGAGATAAAAAAACTGACTAAAAGAAATGAAAATTCTTGTTTTATTTTCAAGACAAAAATCACAGATAACTTAGATAATGATTTTACTTATAAAGAATTATATAAACTAATTATTGAATTTTATAATAACATCGAAGAAAAAATCATTAAAAACTACAAATAAGTTATACTTTTTCTTAATCTTATTTTTCTATAGAAACAACATTTTAGTATCAAGAAAATAATTACACATAATCATTTTTAAATTTTGGCTAAAACTATTTTTCCTATGTCTAAATCGAAATTAGACTAAAATCCCGACCTTATTGACACAAGCAATACTACTATTTCATTAGATTTTCCATTTCCGTAAGCCGACAAAAAATCGTAAATTCGCATGTATCAATTCTAATAATAAATCCTAATATATGAGTAAAAGTATTGAAGAGCTGAAATCTCTTACAACACAAATCAGAAGAGACATTTTGAGAATGGTTCATGCTGTAAATTCAGGGCATCCTGGTGGAAGTTTAGGCTGTACAGAGTACTTCACCGCACTTTATGGTAAAGTTTTAAACTACAAGTTACCATTCACCATGGAAGGTAAGAACGAAGATCATTTCTACCTTTCAAACGGACATATTTCACCGGTTTTCTATTCTACTTTGGCAAGATTTGGTTTCTTTCCGGTAGATGAATTGAAGACTTTTAGAAAATTAAATTCAAGATTACAAGGTCACCCAACCACTCATGAAGGTTTGGAAGGAATTAGAATTGCTTCAGGATCCTTAGGTCAGGGACTTTCTGTAGCGCTTGGTGTTGCTCAGGGTAAAAAATTAGACGGTGACAATTCTTTGGTGTATACCCTTCACGGTGACGGAGAATTGCAGGAAGGTCAGGTTTGGGAAGCTTTGATGTATGCTGCAGCTAAAAAAGTAGATAATGTGATCTCTACAATCGATTATAACGGACAACAGATTGACGGAAGCACAGAAAACGTACTTTCATTGGGAAATCTTCATGCGAAATTAGAAGCTTTCGGATGGATCGTTTTGGAAGAGAAAAACGGTAACGACCTTGAGGCCGTAATTGCTATTCTTGAAAGAGCAAAAACGGAAACAGGAAACGGAAAACCAGTGGCAATCATCCTTCACACAATTATGGGTAACGGTGTTGATTACATGATGGGAACTCACGCTTGGCATGGTAAAGCTCCGAATGACGAGCAGTTAGATACAGCTTTCAAACAATTATACTTAGAAGCTCCGGCTGACTATTAATTATTAGTAATGAATAATTAGTAATAAGTAATTATTCAATCTTTAAATATTATAATCTTTAAATTCAAAATGAAATATACATATACAGAAAAAAAAGATACACGTTCAGGATTTGGGGCTGGATTAGCTGAATTGGCTGATAAAAACCCAAATGTTGTAGCACTTTGTGCAGACCTTATCGGTTCTTTGAAAATGGAAAAATTCATCGAAAAAGCTCCTGAAAGATTTTACCAAGTTGGTATCGCAGAAGCAAACATGATGGGATTGGCTGCAGGTTTGAGCATTACAGGAAAAATTCCTTTTACAGGAACTTTTGCTAACTTCTCTACTTCAAGAGTTTATGACCAGATTCGTCAGTCGATTGCATACTCAAATAAAAACGTAAAAATCTGTGCATCTCACGCAGGTCTTACTTTGGGCGAAGATGGTGCAACACACCAGGTTTTGGAAGACATCGGAATGATGAAAATGCTTCCGGGAATGACCGTAATCAACACTTGTGACTACAACCAAACGAAAGCGGCTACTCTAGCGATTGCTGACTTTGAAGGTCCTGTTTATTTAAGATTCGGAAGACCGGTAGTTCCTGTATTTATTCCTGAAGATATGCCTTTCGAAATTGGAAAAGGGATTCTTTTACAGGAAGGAACAGATGTAACGATTGTTGCAACTGGTCACTTGGTATGGGAATCTTTGGTTGCGGCAGAAGAGCTTGAAAAAGAAGGTATTTCTTGTGAAGTAATCAACATCCACACAATTAAACCTCTGGACGAGCAAATCATCCTAAAATCTGTTGAAAAAACAGGTAAAATTGTTACTGCTGAAGAGCACAACTATTTAGGTGGTTTAGGAGAATCAGTAGCAGGAATGTTGGCTAGAAAAAGACCTACAAGACAAGAATTTGTTGCAGTAAACGACACTTTCGGAGAATCTGCAACTCCTGCCGAATTAATGAAAAAATATAAAATCGATTCTGCGGCTGTAATAGAAGCGGTGAAAAGAATTTTAGATAAATAAATTTCTTTTTGAAATCATATTTAAAACACGCTTTCGGGCGTGTTTTTTGTTTTGCATATACCGAAGCAGCGGATTGTAATTATGTCGAAATACTTGGTTTGGTAATTGCTGTTCTATTTTTAGTGAATAAAAATTTTAAATATAAAACCTAAAAAAACATGAAACAATTATTAACCCTACTACTTGGAATCATCTTTATTTTAACAGGAATTGATTCTGCAAAAGCTTGTTCACCAGTTCATACCCCATTTAATCAACTTTTAGATAATTTTGATCCAACATTAAATACTGCAGTAGAAGGTTATTTTATTTCTCCAAATACGTTTAAAGTGACCAAATCATACAATCCGGCGATAAAAGTCGGGAGCGAAAATAAAGTTTTCGAATATGGACCGTTCGGAAGCCAATGCGAAATGTACGAAATGGAAAGTGGCATTGATCCAAAATTTATTGGATCTAAAAACAGCAGAATATTATTTTTAAATAAAGACCGAAGCAAAAATGGAAAATTAGTAACCCCAATCTTTCATGGAGAAGGGGTATCAATTAATGGCTCAAAAACAGTAACGTTTAATCATTATATTTCCTCTAATAAAGTACCCTATTCTCAGGAATATCGCTTTTCTGCAACTTTAGATGAAGTAAGAAAACGTTTTCTTCAACAAAAAACAACTGTTCCGTTAAAATGGAATAAGAATGTTGTTAAAAGATAAAAAGTTTACTGTAAATAATTAATCCACCGAATATTCAGTGGATTTTTTTTTTAATAAATATTTTAAAATTAATTATCTAAAAAACTTCCACTTCGGGATAATCGCCAGCATTCCAAATCCTGTAAAAAGGAAAAGATTGGTGACGTCTGAATATAAGAACGTAGACAAATAATAATTGTGCATAAAGAAGTGCAAAACGAGCATCACAGGAAAAAGAATGATGCCTATTTTTCTGTAAAAAAACATGAGCACAATTCCTGTAATCATTAAAATATCGATTGAGAAAATAAAATAAAAATATCCAAAAGGAATATTCAGGGTTTCGTGTTGCAGATATTCGTCAAAATCGAGCCCAATCCCCATGAAAGTAAACAGAAGCAGAGACGCCAATGCTAAAATAAACCCCCATCCTTTTTTAGGATCTTCATCAAAATAACTATATTCTTTATATTCCTTTTCCATAGTGCAAAAATAAAGAACTTATGAATTACTTCATAAGTTCTTTGGTATTTATATCGTCTAAAATTTGATTAAATCGAGATTGCGTTGATCAATCTGTTTTTATCGCTCAAAAACTCTTCCATTGAGATCATACTCTCAGTTCTCATCACATCCTGGATGTCGTCGATCTGATAAATAATCTTCTTAGCGTCTTCAGTATTTTTAGCTTTTACCTTACAGAAAATGTTATATTTTCCTGAGATTACGCTTGCTTCTACAACGTTTGGAATGGTTCCTAACTCTTTCAAAACCTCTTGAGTGCGGTTTGATTTTGTTAAAAGAATTCCGATAAAAGCTGTAAAGTGGTAATCTAGCTTACCATAATCTAAATTAAGAGATGATCCTAAAATAATACCTGCATCTTCCATTTTCTTCACTCTTACATGAATTGTTCCTGCAGATACGTCCATCTGTTTTGCAATTTCTGTAAAAGGCATTCTTGTGTTTTCTACTAAGAAATCAAGAATTTTCTTGTCTATTTCGTCCAGTTGATAGTTCATATTAGTGAAATTATATTTTTCCTAAAAAATCGATAAATTTTTTACAAAATTAAGAAAAATAAATTAACTAAAAAAAATATATCAAACATTAACAATAATTAACACAGATGATAAAAATCATTCAAGGATTCAGATTATTTAACCGTTGATTTTACGGAATCTGTTTTTATTTCCTTATTAGCAGGAGGTTGTTTTTTATCTTTTCTCTTCTTTTTAAAGAAAGAATTGAAGCTTTTACTCCATACAATACCACCACCATACGCCTGATTTGCAGAACCGTTGGTACCAACCGTCCCAACACCCATTCCGATATTGGTAGGTTTAGAATAACCTCTCAGTAGTAAAGTACCGTCATTCTTTTTAGAAATATCATATTCTATACTTCCTTCTCCGGAGAGATAGTTAGTTTCTGTAGCATCTGTTTTATTTAAAGGAATACCTAATCCTGTTTTCACGGTAACTCGTGGTGAAAGATCAAAACTCACTCCAGCATTAGCACGGTCACCCAAATTTGAATTTTGGTCAGCTTTTACATAATTTAAATCGATCTGAAACTCATTACTCATTGTATTAAGCACTGACCCTAGTTGTTTAAGCAACATATTGTAACCTGATGACTCTGCTACACCAGCCGCATCAAAATTTAAATTCCCCGTATTAGAAACATTAAAACTGTTTAATAATAAAATGGAACCAAACTGCAAAACATTCTCCCCTTCCGTCTGGTTTATCCTTGCCGCTAAAGTTTCTTTTACCTGACTCGAAACATCAAGTGCAGTAACATTCAGTGCTATTTTAGGATCACTTAAAGTATTGGTGATATTTGCCTGCAAAAGTATACTGATCGGCTGTAATTGACCCATATTCAGATATTCTCCTGCATTAGAAACCATTCTCACATAATTTGCCGTGATATCAAGCATCGGCTTCATCGCATCACCGTCCCAACGGATGCTGCTATTTTTCTGAATCTGGAAAGTCCTGTTTAAGATTGCTTTAGACACAAACGTTCCGCTATCCACCATATAAGATCCGTTCATTGCAATAGCTCCCTGCCTTCCCATCTGGAATCTCAAATCATCAGCAACCCCTTTTACCGTAATATTTCCGACATCATCACCCACCAGAACATTTACCGTAGTTCCTTTATCAACATCAAGACTGAAATCGATATTCATGTTGGCTCCGGATTTTTTCTTGTCTTCTAAAGTGACCAGACCATCTTTTCCTTCTTTCAGGAACCTCAGCATTTTAAATTCTTCCACGTTTGAAGTTGAGCTTGAATTGAAAGTAAATGTACTTCCGTTCAACGCTTTCATATTCGGAGTTGATAAATTTAACGCAGAAACCGGACCGTCGACATACAAATCTCCCTGTCCGTAAACTCTTCCCCAGAAAAGATCATATTCTTTCTGAGTGGTATTCAGCATTAATAAATTATCGGCTCTCATTACCAAGTTGACCCCCATGGATGATAAGGTTTCAAACTGTATCGCCCCGGAAATTGTTCCTTGAGAATTGGTTCTTCCGTCATGTACTCCAATATTGTTGAGAATCGCCAAACCTTTAGAAAGCGGAATTACCGTATCGTCAAATGAGTAATCTACACCCGTGAACAATAGTTTTAAACCAAATTCCTTTAAAGCAATATCTCCGCTGTAATCAAGATTTTTGAGCGTTCCGTTTATTTTTAAATCTCCGGTTGCTTTTCCTCTTAGATTTCCAAAAATGGTCTGCACAAACTGTTGGGTAAATGCCAAATCGAAATCTCTTAGTTCAGTAACCAAATCAATTGTTGGAGATGGTGTATTGTTATTAACCGTACCCGTTAGGTGAAGGTTATTATTTCCAATCACACCTGCGGATGTTACTTTTACGTCGACATCATATACATTTAAAGAAAATCCGTTGACTGCAGAAATCGTAAGGTCTCCCATATCATTTCCGTTCATCATAATATCATCAACCGTTAAATCAACCAAAGGCTGCAACGTGCTTTTATCCATTTTGATTTTTACGCTTCCATTGGCTAAACCTTTAATATCCATCGGATTTCCGCCGGCTTGCATTTCCAACAGTTTCTCTATTGCAAAATCCTGAACTTCCGCATCCACGTAGAAATCTTTCGCAGATTTAAATATCGATTCATTAATTAACAATGAACTTTTATCTGAATAAATCTTAAGATTTCTGACTTCAAAATCTTGTGTTTTCTTACGATAACTAATGTAATGGTCGAGCTCAGGGCTTGTATCAATAGACCATTTTACATTATTAAAATTAACTTCAGTAGGCTCAAATTTGAAAATATAATCTCCCGCCGGATTTGTAGACTGATTAAAATTAATTGCGTAATTCTTCAGATTATCATCAAGCTCATCTTGTGGACTTCCATGTTTAAAGCTGGTTGCGATTCTTAGGGTTGAGTTGTTTTCATTTTTACCTGTAAGAAGAATGTCTTTCAGAATATTTTTATTGTATTCTACTCTTTTAATTTTTGCATATAACTGTTGGTCAAGATTTGCGGTATTAATTCTCACCATAACGCTATCGACCAAAGCACTGTCTCTGGTAATAACTTCTCTCGGATTTACCGTATATGCGGGGTTTGCATTGGCCAAAGCCATGTCTGCATCTGTGATTTCCTCTTTTTTGGTCATCACATACTTCAGAGAAGCGGCATCAAGATTTAAAATTAAATTGTTTGAATTTCCATCATATTCGCCTTCAACTGTTGCCCCTTGAGGAAGTTTTAAATCCGGCATAAAATAACTCACCAAACCTTGCTGAACATCGAAATTCATCGTAAAATTCTGTCCACGATACAGTTTTCTTGGTGGCGGACCGACTAAAATTTTGCCTAAACCGTTTTCCAACATTCCTGCCAAATCAGCAAGATTATATCGTCCTGAAATTTTACCATCTACTGCACCCGGAGCATTCACATCAATCACACGATTTCCGCCTTCAATAAAAGTTTTCACTTTCGCATTCGGAATCTGATAGCGTTGAGCTGCCGTTGCAAAATTGATATTATTGGCTTCAACATCAAGATTTAAATCATTCACATTCGTCATCGACATTTTCCCATTCACCTGACCGCTTACAATCTGACTTCCCGGTTTATCGGTGAAATAATTCATATTCAGATGCGTAACGTTCGCATCAACATTTGCATAAATTCTTTTGGTGCTAAAATCGATTAAACCTTTTACAGTTGCTTTTGCCTGTTCGTCATTTACGGTAATTAAACCGTTGTATTTTCTATGATCAAGCAAACCGTCCAAATTCAGATTATTGATTTCTTTATTCATGATCTCAATGCTTGAAATCTGAGATTTTGTAGTGATGCGCATCGTGTTTACATCAAAACTTTGTCCGTCAATATTGAATTTCCCTGAAATAAGACCCACTGTTTTACTTTTGGTAATCACCGAAGTGTTCAGATCTCTCACTTCCGCATACCCTTTGTATTTAGGTATCGTCGTACTGAAATCTGTTAGCGAAAAATTGGTGATTTTTGCCTGTCCGATTCCCGTCATCAGGTTTCCTGAAGAAACATAAACTTGTTTTGGAGTAACTTTTACGTCTCCGTTGTATTTTAATTTTCCGAAATCATCTGCGAAGTTTTTCATTTTGGTTGAAATGAAATTCGGCATCATCGCTTTCAGATCTTTGTAGGTAAAATCTGCGGAAAGATTATTGGTTTCAATTAAGAAATTACCTTTCAACAGATTGGTAATATTCATTTTTTGCGTGGCAATATTTACCGAAGGATTTCTGATCAGGAAATTATCTAACCTAAATTTATTCAACGGACCGGTCATTTTTCCGCTGATATTAAAAGGAATAAAGTTATCCCAATTGGTGACAAAATAAGAGATATCATAACCGCTCAACTGACTTCCCAGTTTAAGATTCATATCCCATTTTACTTTATTGGTAAAATCTGCCCAAGAACCTTTATTTAAATTAAATTTAATATCACCTTGAAGAAGTGAATGATCGGTATTTAGAGTTAAATCTTTCAGAAAAAGATAATCTTCAGTCATGGAGAAATCGGTAGAAAAAGTATCTACAAAGTGAGCTTTGCCCCATCTTTTCGTGGTGAATGTAAAATTATTGATGGTCGCATTGATGTTGACACCGTTAACTTTCAATTTTGGAGCAATAAGATTAACATTGGTTGCCGTTAACCATTTCCCAGGCTCACCGGGAGAGTTTTGATTGACGATAGAAACTTTAGAATCTAAAATCTCCAATCTTGAATTCAACTGAAACGGCGGTTTCGTTGGATCTTTTTTCTTCCCACTGTCGAATAATTGAGTAAAACGTATAAAGTTTGAAATGCTGTCACCTTTATAGGTAATCACTTTTATATCCGCATCGATAAGGCGTAAGCCGTTAAAACTTAATGAATTGTTTTTACCAACATTCGTAGCCAAAGAAAACCAATCTGAATTGGCTTTAAATTCTCTTGCTTTGATGAAGTCTAAATTTTTATAATCCTTAATTCTTAGTCCTTTAATCGTAACATCCCCAAAGAAATCTACTTCTACACTTTCGGTAGACATTTTTGCTTTGAAATCTCTGTTGACAATCTGCAAAGCCTGATCTGCTGCCCATCTTTTAGTTACCGGAAGATTAATCGCAATAAAAACAAAAGCTACAATACCAAGAACTGTCCAAAAAAGAATCAGTAAAAGTTTTGCCCACCAAGAATAGCTGGTTACGTCTTTTGCAGCCTGCTTACCAAATTCCTGAGCGGTATCTATCGGGTGATGAATAGCATCAGAAGCAAGCTCAGAAGCCTCTTTCACAGTCTCCTGAACATTATCAACCGTCTTCTGCACCTGATCACCTAAGTTTTCAGCTACTGATTTTTTATGCTCATTTTCGTTATTATTCTCTAACTTTGCCATTACTATGAGTGACTCTATAATTTTAGGTATCGAATCGTCTTGTGACGATACTTCAGCAGCCATTATCAAAGGAAATTCTATTCTTTCAAATATTGCCGCAAACCAGGAAATCCATAAAGAATATGGAGGCGTGGTTCCTGAGCTTGCGTCACGAGCTCATCAGCAGAATATTATTCCCGTAGTAGAAAAATCCTTTACCAAAGCAAATATACAACAAAATGCAATCTCTGCCATAGGCTTTACCCGTGGCCCCGGACTTTTGGGCTCTCTCCTCGTAGGAACCTCTTTTGCTAAGTCTCTGGCTATGAGTTTAGATGTTCCTTTGATAGAAGTTAATCACCTTCAGGCGCATATTTTGGCGCACTTCATCGACGATGCAAATCCTGTGCCGCCAAAATTCCCGTTTTTGTGTCTTACGGTAAGCGGTGGACATACCATGATTGTCTTGGTAAAAGATTATTTTGACATGGAAATTATCGGAAAAACCATTGATGATGCAGCAGGTGAAGCATTTGATAAAATCGGGAAAATTTTCGATCTCGATTATCCCGCAGGACCAATTATCGACCGATTGGCAAAAGAAGGAAATCCTGATGCCTTTAAATTTAATAAACCTAGATTAGAAAATTACGATTATTCTTTCAGCGGAATTAAAACTTCGGTTTTATATTTTATTCAAAAAGAAGTAAAGAAAAATCCTGATTTCATTAAAGAAAATATGAATGATCTTTGTGCATCTGTACAAAAATGTATTATTGAAATTTTAATGAATAAACTGGAGAAAGCTGCGAAAGATTTAGATATAAAAGAAGTTGCAATTGCAGGTGGAGTTTCCGCCAATTCTGCATTAAGACAAATCATGCAGGACAATCACGAAAAATTAGGCTGGAATATTTACATCCCAAAATTTGAATATACAACGGATAATGCCGCAATGATTGCAATAGTTGCACAGCTGAAATTTGAAAGAGGAGAATTTACAGATTTACGAACTACGGCAACATCAAAATACGATTTATAAAAGATTTTTTTTTCCAACTCTAAAGGGTAGAAAATTTCTTAAAAATAACGACTTAAAATTAATATCTACAGATGAAA
This sequence comes from Chryseobacterium aahli, assembly GCF_022699665.1. GTDB lineage: Bacteria > Bacteroidota > Bacteroidia > Flavobacteriales > Weeksellaceae > Chryseobacterium > Chryseobacterium aahli. The sequence continues at coordinate 148,127 of NZ_JALDNB010000009.1, forward strand.
TTATTATTAGAAGAAAAAGTACTGGGAACGCAATCTAAAAAGAACTCAAAATATTATTGGGTTTTAGAAACGATTACCGGAAAAAATGAAGTTACAGAAAAATCTGAAGACGAAGATTATTTAATGATAAGTTCAGAAATAGGATATGTTCAAAATGTAAAGGAAGAGATTATCGAGAAAATGAATTCAGAAAATGTATTTAGTTTTGCTTACGAACCTAAAGAAGGAGATTATTTATCCATCAAAAATAATTTAAGAAAAAACGAATATCTGAATTTGATTTTTATGAATAATAGATGGGTTGAAGAGATTTACGCTTGTTCATACAGAGATTGTGAGGGCGATATTTACACCACAATAAAAACCGGTGTGGCATTTTTAAGCGATAATGAGATTACATTTTAAAAAATAAAATAACTGTCTGAATATCAATATATGAAACTTTTTTTTGGAGAAATCAATAACGGAAAAGCAATCATCAACGACGAAGAACAGCAGCACATCGTGAAAGTTCTTCGCATGAAAGATGGCGAGGAAATTCACGTAACCGATGGAAAAGGAAATTTAGCTTCCGGAGCATTGATTATTGAAGGTAAAAAAGCAGGAATTGAGGTTTTAGAAATTAAAACTGAAACTCCAGATTTCAATCCAAAACTTCATATTGCGATTGCTCCGACAAAAAATATTGACAGAATTGAATTTTTCGTTGAAAAAGCTGTAGAAATGGGAATTTCTGAGATCACTATTCTTCAAACCGAGAAAACAGAGCGTAAAAATCTGAATATTGATAAAATCAGAAAACAAGCGATCGCAGCATCAAAGCAAAGCTTGAGATTTCATTTTCCGATTATTAATGATTTGATTAAATTACCTGACTTTCTAAAAAATGTAGATTCTGAGACTACTTTCGTGGCGCACTGCAACGAAAATCTAGAAAGAATTAATTTAAATGAAATTCCAACATTAGAAAACTACACTTTTCTGATTGGTCCTGAAGGTGATTTTTCAGATAAGGAAATTTTGTTTTTAGCTGAAAAAGGAATTAAAGCGGTTTCTCTCGGAAATCAACGACTGAGAACGGAAACTGCAGGAGTTTTTGTTGCGGCTTGGAATTATAATAAGATGATTTAATAATCCTCACCCTCCACTTCAGCCTTTGTTTGTACAAATTTGCCATTTTTGAATTCATACGTAAAATAGTAATACGTTACAGGACCTGCGTGGTAGCTTGATGTAATTTCTTTATTCTTTTTATTTGCAATTGGATTTATAATTTTACTAAAGGAAGGTGAAAATTTATATTTTCCTGAATCTTTATCATAAAGCCACAAATAGTACGATTGGTCGACCATTCCAGTCCAATTGATCAGTTTAAAATCATTATAGCCATCAAAATTCCAATCTTCATCACAAGAAAAATTCACTTCATTGTCGTGATAAACAAAAGTTGAATCTTTATCAATTTTTAATTGTTGAAACAATTTGCCAGATTTCAAAATATTTACTTTTGTAAAATTGGTCATCCCACTTTTCTGTTCTTCGCAGAAAACTTTGTATTCAAAACCGTTTTCTTTCTTTAAAAGAGTATATTTTCTTACAATCTGCGATCTTTCTTTCTCCTCTTCTTTCTGAATCTTTAAAATTTCTTCGTCAGATAGTTTAACTTCTTTATTTTTCGAAATTACTGAAGAATCCTGTTTCATTTTAGGAACTGCAAGTTTCGGTTTTTTCTCTTTCTTACAAGAAAAAATCAATAGCAAACCTATCAACAGAACAATGTTTTTCATTGAATCAAATTATGAATTTTCTCTCGTATATTTAGCCATAATCTGCTCTCCGCTTTTTATAGAGTTCACGGCCCAACGGATTTTCATTCTCAAAAGTTTTTCCTCATCCAATTTATAATCAATACCAGACTTCATCAGTTTTTGCTTCAATTCATACATACAAAGTGATGCCGCAACAGAAACGTTAAAACTTCTCGTAAAACCATACATCGGAATCGCCAAGGTTTCATCTGCAAAATCTAAAATTTCCTGAGAAACTCCCTCCATCTCTGTTCCGAAAACGAGAGCGATTGGCTCGGTGATTTCATATTCCGGAAGCATTTTCGCATTATTTTCTAACGAAACGACAACGATTTTGTAGCCTTTATCTTTGATTTTTTGAAAAGATTCCATATTTCGGGGAAGCTTTTCCACTTCAACCCATGTGTCTGCACCTTTGGTGACTTTTAAATTGGGTTCGAAATTATTTTCTTCCTGCAAAGCAACCACTTTGTGAAAACCACAAGCTTCCACAGACCTTACAATTGCTGCTGCATTTCTGAACTGATAGACATCTTCTAAAACAGGAAGTACAAAATCTGAACTTTCAGGAGCGAAATGTTCAATTTTTCTTAATCTTTCTTCGGTTAAAAACTGTTTTAAATACTCGTAAGTTTTTGCTAAATCTTCCATCTATTTTCAAATCTTTGCAAATTAACGTAATTTTGAAATTCTGAACCTGAAAAGAAACTCAAAATCTTTAATTTAAATTTAAAATGAAGCGAAAAGTCCTTCTGATTTATACTGGTGGAACCATTGGTATGGAAAAAGATTACGAAACCGGAAGTCTCCGTGCCTTTGATTTCGGAAATATTTTTGAGAAAATGCCCGAAATGAAATTGATGGAATGTGAAGTTTTTGTACATCCTTTCGCAAAACCACTCGACTCTTCCGATATGGGACCGGAAGAATGGAGAATTATCGCCAATTATATCTTTGATAATTATAAAAAATATGACGGATTTCTGATCCTTCACGGAACAGATACGATGTCTTATACAGCTTCAGCATTGAGTTTTATGCTAAAAGGTTTAACGAAACCAGTGATTTTAACAGGTTCACAACTTCCGATCGGAGATTTGAGAACTGATGCTAAGGAAAATCTTCTGACAAGTTTATATTACGCAAGTCTTTACGAACAAAACGAAGCCGTGATTCAGGAAGTTGCTATTTATTTTGAATATAAATTACTGAGAGGGAACCGTACTTTGAAATATTCTGCAGAGTATTTTGATGCTTATTCAAGTCCGAACTACCCTATTCTTGGACAATCCGGAGTTCATTTAAAAATAGAAAAGGATAATCTTTTCCGTTGTGATGGAAGAATGGAGTTTCGTGTGGATGAACATATTTCTGAAGATGTTTTGTTCTGGAGAATTTTTCCGGGAATGAAACTGAATCATTTTAAAGAAATTCCAAAGATGAAAGTTTTGATTTTGCAGGTTTTTGGATCGGGAACAATTTTCAGTAGTGAAAAAACTCTGGAAACTTTGCAGCAGATCAGAAGCAACGGAACTGAAATCGTAGTGGTAAGTCAGTGTATTTCAGGTGGAATCTCGTTTGGGAAGTATGAAAATAGCAACATTTTCGTTAAAATCGGTGCGATAAGTGGAAAAGATATGACCGCTGAATCTGCGATTACCAAAGCAATGCATTTAATTGATAACCCAAATTACAAAGGAAGTTTTGCAGATAATTTCTCAAAAAATATTTGTGGTGAGATTAGTGAATTAGCAGATTAAGAATTTGTTAATTCGATAAAATAGCCTATTTTTGCAGTCTTCAAAACATAGAGAGGTGTCCGAGTGGTTGAAGGAGCTACCCTGGAAAGGTAGTATGCGGGTAACTGTATCGAGGGTTCGAATCCCTTCCTCTCTGCAAAAGCGTTGATTTTCAACGCTTTTTTTTAGTTTCTAACTATCGAAAATTTTAAAATAAATTTTCATTCTTTTTCTTATAAAATTATTTCAAAATTGAGCTTTCAATTAATCATGAAAAATTCTAACAATTTTTTAGTATTTTAAATAATCCAATGGGCTTTTCACATTACTTTTGTTGATATCCGTAATATGTGTATAGATTTCAGTTGTTTTAATATTACTATGACCCAATAAATCTTTGATGATTCTAATATCAATCCCATTTTCCAACAAGTGTGTGGCATAAGAATGCCTTAAAGTATGTACTGAAGCCGGAGTGATAATTCCTGCTTTCTTCAAAGAATTTTTCAGAATTTGCTGTACACTTCGTTCAGAATATTTTTCTGAGCTTTTACCTTCAAACAGGTAGTTTTTTGGTTGGTAAATTTTATAATAATCTCTTAAAGCATTTAATAATTGTGCAGATACAACCATCAAGCGGTCTTTATTTCCTTTTGACTGACGGATTAGTAGCAACTTTTCTTTTACCTTAATATCAGATATTTGCAGTTCCAAAAGCTCACTCAATCTCAAACCGCAGGAATAAATGGTCATAAGAATTGCTTTATGTTTAATATTTTCTGTGGCATCTAATATTTTTTTAATCTCGTCTCGTGTGAGAAATTTTGGCAGTTTATATTCTTTTCTTTTAGGATAGAGGTGCTTTAGGCAAATATGGCGTTGGAATATCTCTTTATAAAACTTGGTAATTGTAGAAATCATCGCTTTCTGATATGATTGCCCTACTTTTCTTTTTTCTACCAGCCAGATAACAAAATTTTCTATTTGTTGATCGGTAATATCTTCCGGCTTGTGTTTAGCAGAAAGTCTGAGAAAATAAGCAAGGTGCGATGCATAAGTCTTTACACTTCTATCAGCATAGCGTTGTATGCGGAGTATTGTTACAAATTGATCTATGAGATTTTGATTCATCTTTTATTGCGTTTATCCAAAGATATAGAAAATTAATCAACTAATTTATAGATAATTAACTAAAATAGTAAAGAGGATAAGCGCAACAATACATATCTTGTATTTACGCAATGCGTAAATTTGGATGTTAGCAGAAATGTTAAGCCGACCATAGAACATAAAGAATGAATAATAATTTAGATAGCATAATTGTAGAATTGGTTGTCACTGCTTGCCAAATGGAGGCGGATAATATATGGATGCAAGGTGATTTGGAAATAAGACTAAATACTGAAAAACCATATGCGGACAGTGACATTATTAATATTGATGAATTTCTGAAAAGTTTAGAACAAGACGGTGAATTTTCTATTTTTTCTTGCTGTTGTGGAGTACCAGAATGTAGCGGTTGGGAATTTGGAATTCAAGTTTTACACTTGGAAGAAAATATCAAATGGACTAATCCAAACAATGGTAAAACTTGGTGCTTTAGCAAACAAAAAGTAGAAACTGATTTAATTCAAATTCGAGAGGAATTGACAAACTACAAACATTTTTTCAGTCAAAAGAAAATTGAATATGTTGGTGTTGGACACAATTGGTGAAAAATAAACAATGAAAACTTGAGAAAACACTTCTGCTAACAAGGGTTTTGCGTCAGGCGGGCTGAAGTGCAAAATTCAACAGTAGTTTTTCAATTGAACTTTAGTAATAATACAAGCTTTTGTGCTTCGATTTCCCGCCCGAACGCAAAGCCCCAAAACGTTAGCGGTAATTTCTAACAAAAGTATAATACAACTTATGAATGAAAATGAAAAAATTGTAACAGAATTTCTTAAGATGATGTCAGAAAGAAAATCCGAAGATAACTTCGAGAAATTCTATCATCAAGATGCTGAACAAATAGAATACCCAAACTTAGTAACGAAAAATGTTGCAAAAAGAAGTCTGGAAGATTTAAAGATTGGATCTGAACGCGGTCGCAAAATAATGTCGAAAGAAGTATATGAAATCAAAAAACTATATAGTTTCGAGAATATTGTAATTCTTGAAGCTGTGTGGAAAGGCACAATATCAATTCCTATTGGAAAGCTTCAAATTGGAGAAGAAATGGTAGCGTATTTTGCTCAATTTTTTGAAATAAAAGATGGGAAAATATTCCGTCAAAGAAATTATGATTGCTTCGAACCTTTGGATTAATTAAGGAAACTACCGCTAACAGCCGTTTGGCGCAATAGCTGGTTTGTCTTTCTTGGAAAATACTCTCAACTTCAGCATTTCTTATTAAATTTTTCTTTAACTTGCCGCTACTACGCCAAGCCGCGGAACGTTAGCGGTAAGTTTTCAGAATATCTAATAGAAATTTATGTTGAACGAAGAATTAAAAGACCAAATTTTACAGACGAAACTAGTTTATCTTAACGGCTATCTTGCTTCTTTAGCTGCTATTAATTCTTTTTCAGTAATTGGAATGAATTACAAACTATTTGCTTATAATTTTTCGGATGGAAATATAGAAGGCGCTATACAGAATAATTCATATGAACTCTTCGGAGTATATCCAAATGATTGGGATGTAGAATTAACAGAAGTTAAAGATTGGAAAGAAAGATTAGAAATTGAATTAGTAAAACCTGTAATGCAGCAACCATCTATTTTAAGTGATAAAGAGAATGAAACAATAAGGGATTTGAAAAGTAGAATCAAAAATTCAATTAACGACTTTATAACTTTACTTGAGAAAGAATTCGCCGAAATATCAACAAACATTTACGAATCAACTGTTACTAAAGGTGGTTTTTACAGAATAATGGGAATAGATTTGGTTTTTGAGATTGAAGAAACAAAAATTATTTTTCTTCAAATACTCGGTAATGATTAAAAAACCTACCGCTAACAGCCGTTTCTCGCAATTGCGAATTTTGTAGTAAGTTCACGTTTACGTTTCGCAAGAATTTTTATCTTTAACAGAAAATAAAAAGTTCCGAACTTCGCAACTGACGAGAAGCCGCGGAACGTTAGCAGAAATTGTATGAAAATAGCACTCACCTTAATCTTTATAATCATTACAAATTTGTGTTTTTCACAATCTGTATCTGAATACAAAAGATTTAAACATTTTACAATATTAAAAGATAATGATACAATAAATTATCACATCTACTCACAAAATGAAATTACAGATAAAACAAATATTATATTATTTATTCAAGGTTCGGCAGCAGTTCCAATGTTTGATATAAAAAAAGAAAAAGAATCCGTCTCTGTGGTCTCTACAATTCCTTTTGATTTGAACAAAATACCGACTAATTACGCCTTTATAATTGTATCAAAGAAATGCGTTCCTTTTGCAACAATAAATGAAACTTTTAATCCGCCGAAATGCTATTATGAAAATGAATCTTTGGACTATAGAGTTTGGCAGTACAATAATGTTATTAATCACATTAGAAAAAAAATAATCAAAAATTCTGAAAAAATTGTTGCTTTAGGACATTCAGAAGGAAGTGATGTTGTTGCAAAGCTGGGCACTGTAAATAAAAAAATTACACATATTGGATTTTGGTCAGGCAGTGGAAATACTCAATACAATGATTTTGCATTATCCATAAGACAAGAAGCATCTAAAGGTAAAATTGATGAAGCTACTTCTATAAAAAAACTGGATAGTTTATATTCACAAATTGAGGATATCGAAAAAAATCCAACCTCAATAGATAAATTCTGGTTAGACAATACATACAAACGTTGGCACGAATTTTCAGAGCCACCAATCGAGAATTTACTCAAAATCAACATCCCAATATTTATTGCAATTGGAACCAAGGATCAAGCAGTTCCTATTGAATCGTCTTTAATTATAAAAACAGAATTTATACGACATCATAAGGACAATCTTACCTTTAGAATCTATCCTAATCTTGATCACGGATTTGAAACTCTTCCAAGCAATGATAATGAAGAATCGAAAGATATGTGGATGGATATTTTCGCAGAATTTATGGAATGGACAAATAAAAAATAACAACTTCTGCTAACCGCCGCTAACCAAAATTGCCGAGTTTTCGGTAGCCGGAAGTTGTGAGTTCACGAACAAACATTATCTTGGCAGAGAAAACTCAGTCCGCTTTGATCGGCAACTTCGGTTAGCGGCCAAACGGTAGCAGAAATTTTAAACAAGCACTCGTCACAAATGAAATTTATTATATTTTTTCTTGGAATTTCTACATTTTGCTGCTCGCAAAAAATTAGTTTTATTTACGAAACAAAATACAAACTGGATTCAGAAAAACCAGATGATGTTAATTCCGACAATATGATTTTGGATCTAAAAAGTAATATTTCAATTTTTAGAGATTCACTAGACAAAAAATCAGATTCAATAAGGTTGAATAATGGAAATGGAAGGTTTAAAATGGGTGTTGAAAACCAATTCTATGTCAAAAAGAATTTAACTCAAAAAAGAATTGAAAAAGTAATCACTTATTTGGGAACAGATTATCTTCTTCCAGTAGAGGAAATATTAAATTGGAAAATAACTTCCGAACAAAAAACAATTGGAAAATATAAATCTCAAAAAGCAGAAACAAATTATGGAGGAAGAAACTGGATTGCCTGGTTTACTACGGAATTACCTTTCAGTGATGGTCCATATATTTTCAATGGTTTACCTGGATTGATTGTTTCTATTCAAGATTCAAACAATGACTATTCATTTAATTTGATAGAAGTCAAAAAAGGCGGGAATATTTTTGACGCACGCACAAAAACTATAAAAATTGATTGGAAAAAATATGAAGCACTTGCAAAATCATATTTTAATGATCCTTATGATATAAATACAAAAGTGGCAATGGGAAAAACAGTTACATTTACCGGCCCGAATGGTATTGCAATGGATATTTCAGTAAAGACTAAAGAAATGCAAAAAAATATTTTGCAAGAAAATAATCCTATTGAGTTAAATCATAAAATAAACTACAAATAAAAACTTCTGCTAACATGGTATTTCCAAAATGAGAGGTTAGATTTCAGTTAAATCCAGCCCGCACTTCGCCAATATATTTTCGTTAGATAGAATAACGAGCTTAGTCGAAGTAAAAACACTATCGTTAATAATTTCATTTTTATAAATTTATCAAAAACAAAATCCAGATCAATGAATCTGGATTTTTGCTTGAAATACACTGTGATAAAATGCATTTCGACAATATAATAATGTATGAATGTTTGGTGTTTTAATGAAAGACTTCTCACCTAGCCCGGATTGCAACGACATCCTTTTTCTGAATTGGCTTTGCAAAAAAAGCACTGGCGAAAAAGATACAGTGGAAAGCCGGATTAAGCTCCTAAAAAATCAGTTACAAACCGTAAGGAAAGTCTGGTTTCTCATGTGAATTTTAATCATCGCTTCAGAGCGCAATTCGCTGTACATACTTTTTTCAAAAGCTTCAACCGCTTTCAGTTTGTAATCGATAAAATCTGCAATTCTCACAACCGAAAAATAGAAATTTCTGTACAAAGCCATATCGACTGTACTTCCAAAATGAGGCAGAAAAGCCTTTAAAAACGGAAGTTTTTTCTGATGTAAATTGTAATCTGGACAGTAGCCTGTTTTCTCTTTTGACGTAATGATTTCGTAATGATTGATGTAGTTTAAAATCGTCTCATTTTCTTTCATTGAAATTTTATTCTTCTGAAAGTAATGATGAATTCTGTCCAAAATATGTTGGGCATATTCCATCATGCTGATGGTTTTCAACTCAGAAACATTTTTGATTCCGGTTTTGAAACTTTTTGCGTTACCATGATTCATGTTAAATGAAATTCCAAAATTCTCATGGTATGGAAAGAAGCAGTTTTTTACGTCAATCACAGCATCTGCCTGCAATCTGTCTTCTGAAAAGTTGTAACACAAATACGGTTTGTACATCTCTTTTATATGAAGCAGAAAATCTGTTTCATTGGTGTTTTGATCGTTTTCAAACCACTTTTCAAGATTGTTGTAATATTGATTTTCGAATTCTCTGAAACTTAAATAAAACGGGATTTCCATAACTCTTAATATTTTATACTGCAAAGCTACAGGCGTAATGCGACAAAACTTGACGTGTTTTATTTTGAAATTTAATTTTATTAAAAAAAGTCCGGCTCTGAAAACAGAACCGGACTTCACGATTGAAATAATGATATATGAATAAAAAACTAACTTATTTCCAGCCGCCGCCTAAACTTTTATAAATATCGACAACGGTGCTTAACTGTTTCTCTTTAGCTTCAATCAACTCCATTTTTGCATCTAAAGCATCTCGTTGGTTCAACAAAACTTCAAGATAATCTGCTCTTGAGTTTTTGAAAAGTTGATTGGCAATATCGATGGATTGGTCTAAAGCTTGAGTTTCCTGAGACTTTAACTGATAATACTGATCGATGTTCTTCACTTTTGACATCAGATTTGAAATATCCAGATACGCATTCAAAATGGTTTTGTCATACTCGTACAAGGCCTGAATCTGTTTTGCATCTGCCGTCTGGAAATTGGCCTTGATTGCACTTTTATTGATCAGTGGTCCTGCCAATTCACCAACTAAACTTGTCGCGATCGACTCGGGTAATTTAACCAGATAAGAAGGTTTAAAAGCCTCCAATCCTAAAGTTGCTGAAATTTCTAAAGAAGGATAAAACTCTTTTCTTGCTACTTCAACATCTAATTTTGCTGCTTTTAATTCTAATTCAGCCTGTTTAATATCAGGACGGTTTGCCAATAACTGAGACGGAATTCCCGTATATACTGTTTGCGGAATGATAGACATAAAACTTTCTTTCGTTCTCACAATCGGCTGCGGATAACGGCCACAAAGTGCATTGATCTGATTTTCTTTTTCCGTGATTTCCTGACGAATCGTGTATTCCGTAGCTTTTGATTTTGCCAATTCAGCTTCAAACTTCTTCACTGCCAATTCTGTTGCAGCTGCGGCCTGTTTTTGAATTTTAGCAATTTCTAAAGCTCTCGTCTGCAGTTTGATATACTGCTGAATAATATCCAGCTGATTATCAAGCGCCAACAATTCGTAATAATTATCAGCAACTTCCTCGATCAGATTAGAAAGGACAAAATTCTTTCCTTCAACGGTTGAAAGATAGTGAGCAACGGCAGCATCTTTTTCGGTTCTGAGTTTTTTCCAGATGTCGATTTCCCAGTTGGCCATCAAACCACCTTCGAAATTCCCAAGCGGATCGGGCATTTCTCTTCCGGGTTCGATTTCAGTGGATGCATCACCCGCTCCTTCACTCGTGTAACGACCGGCTTTACTTACTCCGGCTCCTAAACCTGCTCTTACAGATGGACTTAATCTTCCTTTTTTGGCAACGATTCCGCTTTTGGCAATTTCGATTTCCTGAAGCGTGATCATTAATTCCTGATTATTTTTCAGAGAAGTTTCAATTAAACTAACCAAATTTGGATCTGTAAAAAACTGTCTCCAAGGGGTGGTTCCGCTGTTGTTATTAACGTCCTGTTGTTCATTTTGACTAAAATTCTCAGGAATTGTATTTTTTACTTCATCCTGAATAACGGTCGCCATGGGCGCCTTACAACTTGCTAAAACAAGCGATAAGGCGATGGCTGCTATATATTTATTATAAATCTTCATGTTTATTATCGTGCTTGTATGGTTCTGTTTGTTCGGTTAAAGGATTTTCCTCTTCATATTTTGACAATCGGGATTTATCGGCAATAGTTCCGAAAATGTAGTATAATCCCGGAATTATCAGTAGTCCGAAAACGGTTCCTATAAGCATTCCCCCTGCTGCAGCGGTACCAATCGTTCTGTTTCCAACAGCTCCCGGTCCGGTTGCCATAACCAAAGGAATCAAACCGGCAATGAATGCAAATGAAGTCATCAAAATAGGTCTGAAACGGATGGCCGCTCCTTCGATGGCCGCCTGTGCCACAGGAATTCCTTCTTCTGCTTTTTTCTGAACGGCAAATTCAATGATCAATACGGCATTTTTACCTAAAAGTCCGATCAGCATAACCATGGCAACCTGTGCGTAGATGTTGTTTTCCAATCCTAACAATTTCAAACATAAAAACGCTCCGAAAATCCCTGTAGGTAATGAAAGAATGACTGGTAAAGGAAGAATGAAACTTTCATACTGCGCTGAAAGAATTAAATAAACAAATCCTAAACAGATCAGGAATATGTAAACTGCTTCGTTTCCACGGCCTACTTCATCTTTTGAAATTCCTGCCCAGTCGATTCCAAAACCTCTTGGTAATGTTTTATCGGCAACTTCCTGAATGGCTTTAATCGCCTGCCCAGAACTGTAACCCGGAGCCGGAGTTCCGCTCACCTCAGAAGAATTATACATATTATGTCTCGTGATTTCAGAAAGACCATACACTTTTTCCAAATGCATAAAATCTGAATACGGAACCATCTGATCTTTATCGTTTTTCACGTATAATTTCAACAAATCACTTGGCAAAGCACGATATTGTGGACCTGCCTGAACAATCACTTTATAAGGTCTGTCGAAACGGATGAAACTGGTTTCGTAGTTTGAACCGATTAAAGTTGAAAGATTATCCATTGCTTTCTCGATACTCACGCCTTTTTGTTCGGCCAAATCATTATCGATTTTAAGCATATATTGAGGGAAACTTGCGGAATAGAATGTGAATGCAGAACCCAGTTCCGGACGTTTTTTCAATTCTTTCACAAAATCCGTACTCACCTGCTCCATTTTTTGGTAATCACCACTTCCGGCTTTATCCAAAAGTCTCAATTCAAATCCACCAGCAGCTCCATAACCAGGAATAGAAGGCGGCTGGAAGAATTCAATATTGGCTCCCGGAATATTTTTAGCTTTCTCTTCAAGCTTTTCAATAATCTCGGCAGCAGATTCTGAACGATCTTCCCAACTTTTAAGGTTAATTAAACATGTTCCTGAGTTTGAGCCAGTTCCTTCCGTCAAAATTTCGTAACCTGCTAATGAAGAAACAGACTGTACTCCGTCGATATCCTCAGATTCTTTCAATAGTTCTTTGGCAATCTGATTCGTTCTTTCTAATGTAGAACCAGGCGGTGTCTGAATAATTGCATAGATCATCCCCTGATCTTCTCCCGGAATAAATCCTGAAGGCAGTGAGTTGCTTAAAAAGTAAGTACAGGCACAGAAAATTAATAACAGAGGAAGTGTAATGAACTTTTTAGTCACTGTTTTGTTGAGTAACTTCTCATATTTCCCTGCTCCTTTAGTAAATATATTGTTGAATTTGTCTAAAAGAATCGTAATCGGACCTCTTTTCTTAGCTTTTCCGTGATTATTTTTTAGAATTAAAGCACATAAAGCCGGAGTTAAAGTCAACGCCACAACTCCCGAAAGAATAATCGACGATGCCATTGTAATGGAAAACTGGCGGTAAAAAACTCCAACCGGACCCGACATAAATGCTACCGGAATAAAGACAGCAGCCATTACCAAAGTGATTGCGATAATTGCTCCGCTGATTTCGTGCATTGCTTCTTCAGTCGCCTTTAAAGCGGAAAGACCTTTCTCTTCCATCTTAGCGTGAACTGCTTCAATCACAACAATCGCATCATCGACGACGACCCCAATTGCCATTACTAAAGCGAAAAGCGAAATCATATTTAAAGTAATTCCAAATGCGGACATCACAGCAAATGTTCCCACCAAAGAAACCGGAACTGCAATTGCCGGAATCAACGTTGAACGCCAATCTCCAAGGAATAAAAACACCACAATCGCAACTAAAATAAAGGCTTCAAATAAAGTATGAACAACCTTTTCAATTGATGCATCAAGGAATCTTGAAACGTCATAACTGATGTCATAATGCATTCCTTTCGGGAAATTGGTCTTCTCAAGATCAGCCATCAATGTTTTTACGTTTTTGATAACGTCACTTGCATTTGAGCCGTACGATTGTTTTACCGTGATTGCTGCGGAAGGTTTTCCGTTCAATGTAGAATAAATATCGTACATTGAAGAACCAAATTCGATATCGGCAACATCTTTTAATCTTACAAATTCCCCTGCAGATTTCGCTTTAAGAATGATATTTCCGTAATCTTTTTCATTATTAAAACGTCCAGGATATTTTAGAATATATTCGAATGACTGAGAACGTTTTCCTGAACTTTCACCTGTTTTTCCTGGTGATGCTTCCAAACTTTGCTCGTTTAAAGCTTCCATTACTTGATCTGCCGAAATATTGTAAGCCGTCAAACGATCAGGTTTCAGCCAAATACGCATTGCATACTCTCTTGTTCCTAAAATATCGGCAAAACCAACTCCACTTACCCTTCTCAATTCAGACATCACATTAATATCTGCATAGTTGAAAAGGAATTTCTGGTCAGCTTTAGGATCGTCACTGTACAGGTTAATATACATCAACATATTCGGTTCTTCACGGGTGATTTTTACCCCTTCACGAACTACCAACGGCGGAAGTTTATTTACTACTGAAGAAACACGGTTTTGAACATTAACTGCTGCAACATTCGGGTCAGTTCCCAAATCAAACACAACCTGAATGGATGTTTCACCGTCATTTCCTGCGTCGGAAGTCATGTATTTCATTCCAGGAACACCATTTAATCCTCTTTCCAAAGGAATAACAACAGATTTAATCAACAATTCGTTATTCGCTCCGGGATAAGTGGCGGTGATATTTACTTTTGGTGGAGAAATCGCAGGAAACTGAGTGATAGGAAGTTTCATTAAAGATAAAACTCCCATAAAAACAATGATCAGCGAGATCACAATTGACAGAACAGGTCTGCGAATGAATTTTTTAAACATAATTCTTCTATTCTGCTTTTAATTTTAAATTCTGAAGAACTTTCTTCGGATCTTGGAATTTCACTTTTACTTTCTGATCGTCTTTAACTTTCTGAACACCTTCCAACAGGATTTTTTCATCCGGAGAAATACCTGAAGAAACTACATAGATATCAGGAAGTTCATAAGAGACTTTGATGTTTTTAGATTTTGCAACTCCATTCTTATCAATCACAAAAACATATTTCTGATCCTGAATTTCGTAAGTTGCTTTCTGCGGAATGATTAAAGCATTTTTAAGCGGTAAAGTCATACGAACTTTTCCTGTCTCACCATTTCTCAACAGCTTTTCAGGGTTTGGAAATTTGGCTCTGAAAGCGATATTTCCTGTTTCATTATCAAACTGACCTTCGATCGTTTGAATTTCACCTTGCTGATTAAACATTTCGCCGTTTGCCATCATTAAGCTTACATTTTGGCTGCCGCGATCTGCAACGTGAGTCTGGTAATTCAAATATTCAGGTTCAGAAACATTGAAATAACTGTAAATATTGGTATTGTCTGAAAGTGTCGTCAAAAGATCACCTTCATCAACCAAACTTCCTAATTTCAATGGAATTCTATCGATAATCCCAGAAAATGGAGCCTTAATATCTGTAAATGAAAGATGGATTTGCGCTAATTTCATTTCTGCATTGGCCGCATCCAATTTAGCTTTTGCCATTAATCTTTCGTTTTTTGAAACAATGTTGTTGCTGGCAAGAGTGCTTGCATTTTTCAGTTCGATAGAAGCCTGCTCAACTTCCGCTCGTGCTTTAAGTAATTCTGCCTGATAGATTTGTGGCATAATTCTGAACAAAGTTTGTCCAGCTCTTACATATTGACCTTCGTCTACGTAAATCTTCTCAAGGAAACCTTTTTCCTGAGCACGAACCTCGATGTTCTTCACCGACTGGATCTGAGCGACAAAATCTTTGTTAATAATCGTATCCATTTTTACAGGTGAAGTCACTGGATACACTGAATCTTCCTGTTTTTCTTCCTTTTTATCATTGCAGCTTGCAAGTAAAAGGACAGCGCTTAAGACAACGCCTGGGAGAACTCTTTTCATCATAATCTAGAGTATTATTAAAATCGTTAAATGTTAGTTTGAATAAATAATTCTGGGGAGTACTTACATTATGAAATCAGAATAGACCACAATGCAAAGCTTTTTCACTCCGGTTCGGGAACAAAAAAGGTAATTGGAAAATGAAATTTTAGATTCTGATCGAACGAATCAGAATGAATGTTTTTACAGAATGAACATGCTGTAAAAATTCAGAAATAGAAGGTTTAAATCTTTTCTTAAATAATAGTCCAAATGAATAAATCAATCCAAAAACACTCGCAAAAAAGATAATTGCTTGTACGGTATCGGATAGCTGAAAATCATCCTCCGTCAATTCTAAAGTAAAATTATCAGCACTGTCGCTTATCTGCTGAACAGTAAATTTCGAACTAGATTGATTAGAATGATCAACTTTATTTGGGTAATTGTGAGAAATATGACCAGAAAAGTCGCTTCGCAAAGTTTTGACATTAAGCTTGCTTTCCACTACAAAAAGCAGAAAAAGGCTGGTCAAAAAGTATACGATATAGTTTCTCATTTGAAGAGGCAAAGGTAAGTTTAGATTTTAATACTCAATTCACTATTAACAAAATTTAACTCTTCTTGAATTTCGCTGAAAAGTGAATGAGAGAAACAATAAATTACATATACCTTTAAAAAAAATACATAAACAGACTCCAAATTCTTTAAATTATTAAAATTTAACATATTTTAAAGAAAAATAATTGTAATTTTACACAACCAAATCAATATTAATTGAAACTCATAAAAATCACAACTACAAATGAAAAAATCTCTTCTCGGATTCTTTGTAATCCTCACACTAGCAGCGTGTAAGCACTCTGCAAAAGACCCAGACTTATCCGTAGTAAATACTGAAGCGGCGTCTCAAGACGACATTACAAAAGAAACTATTTCTGACCGTCATGGCGACGAAATGGAGGTAATAACCAACAATACGAAAGATATTATCACAGTACACCTTAACGGAAAAACGTATGAATTGAAGAAAAATCATTCTACTCCCGGATTTTCTACTGAGGATAATAAATATTTGTACACCGAAACAAAAAATGAAGTAACCTTCCTGAAAAAAGAAATGGATATGGTTTTATTCCATGGGAAAAGAAATCAGGCCGAAACAAAAATGGCTTCACAATAAAAATACAAAAGACGTTCAATTTGAACGTTTTTTTTTGTTTAAAACCTATCTAAAGAAATTTCTTGAGGCAATTCAATTTTATTTTCAATAAAATCATAAAGATTTTTGGAGAAATAACAGCCATTCAAAATCCCTCTAGCGCCCAAACCGTTGAAGACAAAAAAATTCTGATGCTCAGCATGTCTTCCAACAATTGGTCTTCGGTCTTTTACAGTGGGTCTAAAACCAAAGTGGACTTCTTCTATATCGAAATCAGACGGATAAAATTCAGATAGTCCTTTTTGTAGCTGCTCTACTGCGGACTGATCAATATGCTCATGTAACTGTTCCCTGTCGTAGGTTCCACCATAGAAATGCAAACCATTATTTAACGGAAATAAAAAATGTTTCTTTTTGATGGTAATATCTTTCTGAAGCGGCTGAAAAAGTTTAACTCTGATGTGATGTCCTTTATTTGGAATCACCGGAATATCTGAAAAGTAAGGATTATTTTTAACACCCATTCCTTCGCAGAAAATAATATTTTTAAACTGAAAATTCTGATACGTCGAGTTTTCAGCATTAACTTCATTATAATTAAATTTTTCTTTAATTAATTGAGCATTACTTTCATGAAATTCAAGTAAATCATTGAAAAATCCATGAACGTCTAATCTGGCAGACTGATTGACCATTCCTGAATTAAAATCATTTTTAACGCCTTCTAAATGCTTAAAGTTTTCGTGTAAAAATTCAGAAAGTTCTTCTGATTGCGATTTTTTAAGCCATAGTTTCTGTTCGTTCTCATCATGAAAAATTCTGTGAATGGAAGCATCAATTAAATAATTTGCTCCAGTATACTTTTCTATTTCATTGAGTGAGGTTTTGAGAAAATCTAATTGTTCCTGAGCGAGCCAAAAAGTCGTAAATTTTTTAAGAACAACAGGATTTATGATTCCTGCAGATATTTGAGATGCACTTTTCCTTCCTTCTGAAAAAATAACGAATGACTTGTTATTTTTTGTCAATTGATGGGAAAAAAATAATGCGGCATAACCGTCACCAACAATAATATAATCTACATTTTGCATAATAAAAAAACCTGAGTAAAAGTACTCAGGTTTTTTATAAATATCAAGTGAAATTTAGTAATTCCACATATCATTCTCCATTTGAAGAATTTGTCCTTTGATTCTGTCACTTTCTTCTAATTGCTCCTCAGCATTTCTAGGAATGTAGTCTTTAATAACACCATCACCTAAACCAGTTGAAGATTTATAAATAATAGAAGAAAATCTTCTTGCGTTGATTATATCGTCAAAAGATAAGTCTGCAGATGAATTATTTCTGTTGAAAACATAGTTGTTTGCTAAGATCTCTCTAGCTTTTGGATAGTAAATCCAAAATAAATCAACTAATTCATTAGCTCCTGCCATTGGTTTCCCTTCAGCATCAAGCCTTCCAATTGATGTAGGATCCGGCCCCATTGCAGCTATACCAAGAGGTCTGTATTTCATCTGACCATCTCTCTTATCAACAAACCACATTCCCATAATTTTAAGAACTTTAACTTTTTCAGTTGTAGTTACAATATGGTCAATAAGTCTTTTCTTTTCTTCTTCTGTAAGCTGACGTCCTGAATTTAGAATCTCAATAGCTTCCTCATCCATTCTTACGCTCTCCAACTTTTTCTCAATACCTTCCTTATTAAGTCTGGTAGTGAAATTTTCGTCATCATATACTTCTTCCAATTGCCCATTCATTGCAGCATCAAGAAGAATTTGGTATAATGATCTTGTAGTTTTTGAAAGTAAACCGTCTGGATTATCATAATAGAATGGCTGATTAATTTTATCATTCATGTCTATTATTTCCCATACCATCATACTTTTTGCGATGTCTTTATCATCTACAAAACCATATTCAAGTGGTTTTACCTTATTGCTAATAACAGTATCTCCCACTTTTCTCATATTTTCAGCTCTCATTTGTCTGAACTCTTCCGGAGAAGAAGCATTTAGAATAGTTTGGGAGAATGCAAACCCAGAAGCTAAAACTAAAAGACTGCTAATATATTTTTTCATAATATGAATTTACAAATTAATCTTATTGAACGTTAATTGTTACAGGTGAAATTTCTTTCAGTCTTTGATTACCAAGTCCCGTTGCAGTTGCTTGAATATCATAAATCTGAACAACATCACCGGATCTAAGATTTCTTAACAATCCTTCAGCCGCAGATAAAGAATTACCTTGAATCATTGTACCTGCTCTACCTGGAAGTTTCAAAATGAAACTATTTACAGTAAATGTAACTGGGAAGTCAAAATCAGGTAGCGTTGCCGCAACAATCTGATTTGGAATAGAAGTTACAGGCATAAAATTAACCGCTTTACCTCTAATTTGTCCTTGTGGTCTAGGAATACCTTTAATTCTATATTCAAATAC
This sequence comes from Chryseobacterium aahli, assembly GCF_022699665.1. Lineage (GTDB taxonomy): Bacteria > Bacteroidota > Bacteroidia > Flavobacteriales > Weeksellaceae > Chryseobacterium > Chryseobacterium aahli. The sequence continues at coordinate 167,297 of NZ_JALDNB010000009.1, forward strand.
CTGAGAAACAGATTTTCCTGTTGGATCTGTACCAGAAAGTGTTAATTTAACAGTATTTCCAGTAGAAGGAATAACATCCCATTTACCTTTACCTGTATTTTTAACAACAGCTCCCGGAGCAGATAGAGATAATTTAGCATTGTCTGCACCAAGGATAGATCCTGTTACAGGGTTTTCTAAACCTCTATACATTACATTCATCTTATCAGCAGAAAGTAATAAACCTTGTTCAAGCTTCACTTGCTGTGGACCTGCAATTACATTATAGGTATGAGTGAACGGGAATTGCTGTGCTTTTCCTGTAGCATCCGTCAAAGTAATTACACCTCCAATTTTCTTCTCACCAAGACCTCCGGTATTTAAAGGAAGATATCCTTTACCGTTTTCTTGCCTGCTTACACCACTGATGCTGATTTTATTGCTGTTAGAATAAGTTCCTAACATAATCACTGCTTCAGCTTTCTTTCCAGACTGGATATCAGCAGGAGCAGAAACAATTGCCTCATATTGGTTAAACTTGATACTTGCATCTACTTTCTCCTGAAGCATTAAAGCTAATGCATCAGACTGCACGTTTCTCGCATCATTCTGAATAATTTCTAAGTTAGAAATCGCAGCAATTAAAGGTTGATTGTAGAATTTATTCTGAAACCAAGTTTTTCCGTTTGGAGATTTACCATTAGCATACTCTGCAGACAATGAAGCATTTGCTCTTTCAACTAACTTTTTCAGTTGCTCATTATTTCCAAATTTGGTATTAATGTAATTTCTTACATCATCCATCTTCTTTTTAAGCTCTAAAGCATTTGCTGAAGGACTATTTTCATCACCATCTTTGAAAAAATATTCTATTGTAGCTTCATTATTATTCAATGCTGAGAAGTTCTCGCTCACATCCATATCCTTACCGGTTGCTGGATCTTTATCAATAAACTCTGATTTCTTTTTAAGGGTTTTTTTAACTTCTTCTGTAGAAGATACCAAAAGATCTAGCTTTGCTTTAAGACCTTTATAATCTTCCCAAGGCTGAGCATAAGTATCTGGTACCTGCTGAGCTTTAGCTTCTAAAGTTTTCTCAAAAATATCTTCGTTTTTCTGCTCTGTCAAGAACCTTGTTTCTTTAAGAGCTCTCGTAGAATCATAATATGATCTAATGATCTCAACATCAATGTTTAGGGCCATCATTGCGATGAAAACCAGATACATTAGGTTGATCATCTTCTGACGTGGAGTCTGTTTTCCTTTTGCCATTCTCTTTTCTTTAGTTTTTTATTAAATTAATGGTTCGGGATTATGACTTCATTGCAGTTAACATACCACCGTAAACTCTGTTTAAGCTGTTTAAGTTTGTTGTTAAACCTTGTAATTCTTGATTAAACTTCTCAGAATGTTCAGCTGATTTCTGCATATCTTCAACATATTTTTTAGCAAAATCAGATTGTCTCTGACCACTTTCTAATTGCATTGCATATAGAGCGTTCATGCTTTCCATGTGTTGAGCAGCTTTGTTTAACTGATCGTTATACTTGTGAGTAGAAGCAGATACATCAACAGTTTGGTTGATTTGATCTACCGAACTTGAGAATTTATCGATTCCTGTTCTTAATCTGTCAAATAACTGTACATCTAATTTTGCATCCTGAAGCATCTTATCTAATTTACCAGATAGAGAGTTTTCTAATTCAGCAAAATGATCAATCGTATTTTTAGAAGAAACATTTGAATGTAATGGGTTTGGGTTTGCATGCTTATCTAATAGTTCAGGATAAACATTTTCCCAATGGTAAGACTCTTCAGCTGCTGGAGGGTCAAAAGCGAAAATAATAAAGATAATTGCCTCTGTAACAAGCCCTACTGTAAGTGCGATGTTACCATTGATTGGGCCAAATGAAATGTGAGTAATTTTAAGCCAAGCTCCAAGAATTACAATTGCAGCACCGAATGAATAGAAGAAATTCATCCAAGCATCTTTAGTCTTAAACATATAAGTTAGTTTTTTTTAATGTTAAATAAAATAGTTTCTGAAAATAATTTAATTGAAGTGATTCTTATTTGGTAACTCTTTTTACCTTCACAGCTGCTTCAGGAATATCCTGTACTGTTCTGAATCCGATGTAACTTCTTGCAGAATCTTTACTTTCATAATCTCTAGATCCGTTCATCAACATATATCCAACATCTTTCCAAGAACCTCCTCTTACAGATCTTTTAGAATCTTCTCTATCTTTAGTAGAAGGATTTAAAGTTGAAGAAAAACCATATGAAGAGTTATTATATGCAGACTCGGTCCATTCAGAAACGTTTCCAGCCATATCAAATAATCCGAATCCGTTTTTCTTGAATTTCTTCACTGGAGCAGCATACATATAAGTACCTTTTTTAGCATCTTCCATATAATCACCTCTTTTTGGCTTGAAGTTTGCAAGATAACAACCTCTATCATCCATCAAATAAGGACCACCCCAAGGATAAGTAGCATTTTGCTTACCACCTCTAGCAGCATATTCCCACTCTATTTCGGTTGGAAGACGGAAAGAGATTGGTCTTTGTTTCTTTCTTTTCATGCTTTCATTGTAATCAGACTTTAATTTTGATCTGAAGTTACAGTATGCTCTCGCCTGATCCCAAGTTACCCCAACAACAGGATAGTCTTTGTAAGCTTTGTGCCAGAAATATTGTTCGAATAATGGTTCGTTATAAGTAAAGTGGAAATCTTTAACCCAAACAGTTGTATCAGGATAGATTGCAATACTTTCGCTTCTCAAGAAGTTAACACCTCTTTCGTTTTCTGCGAGAGCAGCATTCATATCTCCCCATCTATAATTATATTTTAATTTACTAACATCAAGAAGTCTTTCGCTACCAACTCTAGAAGAAGCTGGTAAATACATAGATTCTAAAACTTCAGCATATTCTACATCTGGATATTTAGATGTATTCCAATGCAATGGAATTTTCCAATCTAATTTTTTAGTATCATCAAAACCGTCTCTACCACCTGCACCTTCAAGATATTCTTGATACGCAGTAAGGTTTTCTTCTTTTTTTGCAAGGTATGCATAATCTCCTATGCCTGTACCTTTACCACCACCTTCTCCACCTTCTCCAGCAGCTTCAGCAAGCATGGTTCTTGCAATAGAGTCTCTTACATAATTAATAAATACCCTGTACTCTGCATTAGTAGTTTCAGCTTCATCAATAAAGAATGAAGATACAGTAACTGTTTTCAGTGCAGCTTTCTCAGGGCTTCCCGTAGGATCCCAATCAGCTAAACCTGCAACAAAAGATCCACCAGGAATGGCAACCATACCAAATGGTCTTTCTGCAACAAATGATTTTGTTTTTTCTCTAGGTATCAATTCCCCTTTTGTTCCTGGCTTCCCAACAGAAGAAGATCCACCACCTGAACAAGATACCGATGCTACCGACGCAGACAATAATAAAAGAAATATCCTTTTCATGTTAATTTTTATAATTAAGCCGTAAATATATAATTTTTTTAAGAAACTTTTAAGATTTTTTTTAGAATAACGAAAAAAATCTAAATTTATTTTATTTGCAAGTATTTTTACTCAACAGTTACAGATTTTGCAAGGTTTCTCGGCTGATCAACGTTTGCCCCTCTATAAACCGCTATGTAATAAGCGAGTAGCTGTAAAGGAACAGAGGCAACAATTGGTGAAAAACACTCAGAAGTCTCAGGAATCTCAATAACGTAATCTGCCATAGCACTTACCTGAGTATCTCCTTTATTTACAACTGCAATTACTTTCCCTTTTCTAGCCTTAATTTCCTGCACATTGCTTACAATTTTATCATAATGACCTTTTTTAGGAGCAATGATTACGATCGGCATATTTTCATCAATCAATGCAATAGGCCCATGCTTCATCTCTGCTGCCGGATAACCTTCTGCATGGATGTAGGAAATTTCTTTCAATTTCAATGCACCTTCTAATGCTGCAGGATAATTGTAACCTCTTCCTAAATAAAGGAAATTGGTTGCATTAATAAAATCTTTAGCAATGCTTTGTGTCAATTCGTGAGTAGCCTCTAAAACTTCCTCAATCTTTTTAGGAATAGCATTCAATTCAGCTGCTAAGCTCATGAATTCTGCATTTCCTAGGTTTCCGTTATGCTTTCCTAACTTCAATGCAATAAGCGATAGAATCGTAAGCTGAGCAGTAAATGCTTTGGTAGAAGCAACACCAATCTCAGGACCTGCATGAGTGTAAGAACCTGCGTCTGTAATTCTTGCAATTGAAGAATCAACTACATTACAAATACCATATATAAATGCACCTCTTTCTTTCGCCAACTTTAATGCTGCCATTGTATCTGCAGTTTCTCCTGACTGAGAAATAGCAATCACAACGTCTTTATCCGTAATAATTGGGTTTCTGTATCTGAATTCAGAAGCATACTCTACTTCAACAGGAATTCTTGCAAATTCTTCAATTAAATATTCACCAATAAGACCTGCGTGCCATGATGTACCGCAAGCGATAATGGTAATTTTGTTCGCATTTTTGAATTTCTCAAGGTGATCCCAAATTCCAGCCATTTTGATAATTCCTTCTTCCACAAGGAGTCTCCCTCTCATGGTATCGTGAATTGATTTTGGCTGTTCAAAGATTTCTTTCAGCATAAAATGCTCATAACCACCTTTTTCGATTTGCTCTAAATTTAATTTAAGCTCCTGAATTTCAGGAACGATTTTAGAGTTATCATTAATTGTTCTGATGTCTACACCCTTTTCTAAAGAAAGAATTGCCATGTGACCTTCTTCTAAATAAATGGCTTCTTTTGTAAATTCTACGAATGGAGAAGCATCTGAGGCAATAAAATATTCCTGATCGCCAATCCCGATTGCTAACGGAGAACCTAATCTTCCCACAACCAAAACTCCAGGATAATCTTCGTGCATTACCGTAATTGCATAAGCACCATATACTTCATTTAAAGCATATCTTACAGCAGTAGGAAAATCTGTTTCCGTATTTAATTCTGTAAAGTACTGAATCAAATTAACCAAAACTTCAGTATCTGTTTCAGATTTGAAAGTATATCCTTTATCCGTAAGCATTGTCTTTATGGTATCGTAATTTTCTATAATACCATTGTGAACGATTGCTATTTTCCCGTTATTAGAGACATGAGGATGAGAATTTCTATCGCTAGGAACACCATGTGTTGCCCAACGTGTATGCCCCATACCTACTTTTGCAATTCCTTTTAACTGACCAGAGATATTAACAAGGTCATCAACTTTACCTTTAGTTTTTTCAACGTTAAAACTATTGTTTTCACCTTCTAAAACAATTCCGGCACTGTCATATCCTCTATACTCTAATCTTCTAAGACCATTAATGACAATTTCATAGGCATCTTGAAAACCTGTATAACCAACTATTCCGCACATAACTTAATCAAGTGTTTTTGTTTTTTTATTTTGTACCGTAAGTAACTCTTAACTGAATTTTATTAGGATTTAAAGGATCAGCAGATCCTATAAATACTGCCCTATCTATAGAGAAAGGTCGAGATGTAAATTGATACCCTGCTAAAGTATTTCCTGTAGAAGACTGCAAGAAATTCCCCATATCGATTTTGAAATATTTATCCTCATACTTTATTCCTTTCTCAACAATTTCTTTCAATGATTGAGTTACTGTAAAATCATAATATGCAGGATTTTTTTCTAAATCATAAGCTTTCAAATATGCAAAATTGGGAGTTGCTGACAATAATAACAAATCTTGTGTAAAATTTGTAGTCGCTTTTCCATCTACAATATCTTTCTGTACAATAGTCAATAAGGTTGGTTTCTTATACTTATTATTCCAATCAACCTTATCTGTGTACATTCTGATTTTTGCAGAGATAATCCCTGCTTTATTATCATTATAGAGTTTTCTCAACTTTTCTATTTCCGTAGGAGAAAATTTAATTCCTATAGAATTACCTCCCATTCCCTGAGCGAAAAGTTTAGCGTCACCTGTTGTAGTATTTGGAGGCAGTGCTGTTCCTGCTGCAGATCCTGCTCTATTATACTGATAATTTCCAATATGAGCATTTCCGTTTCCTATAGAGAAAGCATATTTTGTCTGAGGTCTGGTAGTAGTACCATTTTCTACTTTGTCAGATTTGTAATACATAATCAATTCAACCCCAGAAGGTGAAAATTGTACTAAGTAACCATCATTTTCCTCAACTGAAATTTTCAAACCTCTGAAATATCTGATGAAACTTGCTACATCTTTCAATTCAGGCTGACCTTTTTTATTAATGATTTTTGTTTGAAAGAACTCTGGTTTCAACGGTATTCTAAAACCAGCTTCTGAAGAAAATAATGAACTATTATCTGAATCTTTTGTTATAGCAATAGAATTTACAGAACCATTAAAGGTTTTAGAACCTAATTGCTCACTTGCATTTAAATTTACTGCGTAATCTTTATTAGAATAGGCAATATCACTATAGCCATTTAAAAAATCAGTAACCTCTTGTACTTTAACCGTTAGATTTCCACCATTAGCCTTGGTTCTTCCATATTTGGTTGCACGATAAGTGTTAACTACTTTTTTAGCAGCTACTGCTCCATCAGGATAAACATAACTTTCATCAGTCGTTGTCGTCAAAGAATCTGATGCATAAGTCGGTTTTATTACCAATACTACAGAGTCTACCACTGCATTTGTTCCGAAATCAGGATCGTATGCTGCCAATCTCAACTGTGTGTAATAAGATGCTTTCTGCATCCCAAACTGATTTTCATTAAAAGCTCCTAAAGTAGCAAGCCCCAATTTTGCAGCATCACTTCTTATACTGTCATTATTATTAATATTATAAGCGATAACGTCATAAGCAACTTCATTACCTGCTGCAGCGCCATCTAAAAATAATTGTTCACCCAGAGAATCCGGATCAGGTTCGCAATTGTAAACCAACATCCCTCCAAAAATCACCATTGAAAGTATAGTGAAGGCTTTTTTCATATTATAAATCATCAAAATGTTCTTTTAATATAGTTTATTGATAGAATCTATGTCTAAATATTCTGATTTTGCAGTAGACGTTTCGTTAAAAGCTTTATCTAAATCCCCTTCTAAGAATTCATCACCTTTTACAACCTCATCTACATACTTCATACTTTCAATCACAAAACTTTGAAAGCTTGGTGTATTTAACGCTTCTAATCCTGAAATATTATCAAACTGTAATTTTTCCACGATACTTTTATCTAAAGGAGCATCCTTTTCATTATATAATGAAAGAACAATTTTCGCATCTTTGAAATAAGTGTCAGACTGATAGAATGTTTTTAAATAAACAGGAATGAAAGAAGCCATCCAACCATTAAGGTGAATAACATCCGGTACCCAGTTTAATTTTTTGATTGTTTCGATAACGCCTCTTGCAAAGAAAATTGCACGCTCGTCATTATCTGGGAAACCTACGCCCTCGTCATCAAAATAATATTGTTTTCTTTTGAAGTATTCTTCATTATCGATAAAATAAACCTGAAGTCTTTCTCCCGGAAGAGAAGCTACTTTTATAATAAGAGGCTGATCAAGATCGTTGATGATAATATTCATCCCAGAAAGACGGATTACCTCATGAAGCTGAAATTTTCTTTCACTTATTTGTCCAAATCGTGGCATAAAAACTCTTACATCATTGCCTTCTTGGTGCATTTTAAGTGCCATTTTGTTTACCACTGTTCCTAAGTTTGTATCTTCCTGATAAGGGTACATCTCTGTGGTAATGTACAGTATTTTCTGATTGGGCATATAATTTTTATATAATTTTAAATAATGCTATAAGTTGCAAAATTACAAAAAAACATCCAACATTATTGTAATTAACATTTTTTTACGATAATCACTACGGTTGAACTACTAATTCCTGAAAATTAATACAAGATATTTTAGTATTTTTGAATTACTATTAAAATAAATTATGGAAGTTCTAAAAAACAAAAAAACACTTCAGGATTTTATTGAAAGACAGAGAGAAATGGGCAAAAAAATAGGTTTCGCTCCCACAATGGGTGCGCTACATAATGGTCACCTCTCTTTATATGAAGCTGCCAGAGCAGAAAATGACTTGGTTATTTCTTCGATATTTGTAAATCCTACACAGTTTAACAACGCTGAAGACTTAAAAAAATATCCTAGAGATACTAACAGAGACATCAAGATTCTTGAAACATCCGGCTTGGTTGACGCTGTTTACATTCCGGAGGTACAGGATATTTATCCTGAAAAAGCAGAAAGCCAGCATTATGATTTTGAAGGCCTGGAAAATGAGATGGAAGGAAAATCACGCCCAGGGCATTTCGATGGCGTGGGAACTGTGGTTGAAGAACTTTTCAGACAGGTAAAACCAGACAATGCTTATTTCGGCGAAAAAGATTTTCAGCAATTGGCGATTATTAAAAAAATGATCGAAAAGAAACAACTTCACATCAACATTCATGGAGTTGATATTTACAGAGCCGAAAACGGATTAGCATTGAGCTCAAGAAATCAAAGACTCACTGAAAACAGAAGAGAAGATTCTAAAGTGATTTATGAAACGCTTGTAAAAGTGAATGATTGGTTCAGAACGGTGTCGATTCCTGAGATTAAAGATAGAGTTAAAGATATTTTTGATGATCAAGTAGGAATGCAGATGGAATATTTTATGATTGCAGATGAAAACACTCTGAAAGAAACCGATTTTTTTTATAAAGATAAATCTTACAGAGCTTTTATCGTAGTAATGGTAGATGGCGTGAGATTGATTGACAACATACATTTAGATTGATCAACTTCCCTAAAAAATCAAAGGCTTCCGGAAGGAAGCCTTTGAACACCAAATCACAAAATATTAATATGAAAAAAATTTACTTTTCAGTAAACTTGTGACCCGGCTGGGATTCGAACCCAGGACCCATACATTAAAAGTGTATTGCTCTACCAGCTGAGCTACCGAGTCGGTCTTGTTTTTAGATTTGATAAATTTAAAATAAATTTTAGAATTACCAAACTTTTTTTTGCAGTGCCTGCGACTGGACTCGAACCAGCACATCCTTAGGAAACCACCCCCTCAAGATGGCGTGTCTACCAATTTCACCACGCAGGCAAAAAAATTATAAAAAAATATAACATTTTCGCTAGTGACCCGGCTGGGATTCGAACCCAGGACCCATACATTAAAAGTGTATTGCTCTACCAGCTGAGCTACCGAGTCGGTCACTTTATTACCAAGTTTCAGTGTTAAGTAATGTCCCTTGTTTTTAGTGGTGCAAAGATAGGACTTTTTTCATTATCTCAAAACTTTTTCGCAAATTTGTTTAAAATAAATTCATGATAATTTCACTAGTCGGATACATGGGAAGTGGCAAATCTCACATTTCCAAAATTTTAAGCGAAAAAATAGATTTCAAATTAATTGATCTCGATAGAGAAATTTCTAAGCGAAATAAATTAACGATCCCCGAAATCTTCGAAAAAAAGGGAGAAATCTACTTTCGTAAGCAGGAAAGAGAAATTTTAGAAGAGCTTTTAGCTACAGAAGAAAATATTATTCTGAGCTTAGGAGGAGGCACGCCTGTTTATTACAATAATATGGAAATCATCAACCATAATTCTAAAAGTATCTTTCTCCGAACGTCTATCAATACTTTAATAGAAAGAATTTCAAAACAAAAAGAAAAACGACCTTTGATAGCTAATATTTCAGACGAAAACCTCCCCGAGTTTATTGCCAAACATTTATTTGAAAGAAATGAATTTTACAGCAAAGCTCAGTTCATAATTGGCACCGATTCTAAAGAACCAGAGGAAATCATGAACGAGATTATCGAAAAACTGTATTTATGATTCTTTCTCCTCTTCTTTTTCTGAATCGCTCTCTCCAAAAAAGTCATCCCAATCTGTAAAATCTGAATCTACATCATTTTCTGTATAGCCGTCAATCTCTCTTCTATCCTTTTTGGTAGGTCTTCCTTCACCTCGGTCTCGGTAATAGCTCTGAGACATTTTTCTCAGTTTAAGCAGCTCATACTGTTCTTTATCTGTGACATCTTTGATATGAAGCGAAACTAATTTAGCCCCAATTCTACTTTTGGGGATTTGGATGACTTTTATTTTATAGTCAATTTGATTTTTACGGATTTTAATGACATCTCCTTCTTTTACCTCTTTAGACGACTTTACAACCGATGCTCCTATTGCTACTCTGTTCTTTTTGATCTCGTCGGTAGCAATACTTCTGGTCTTGTAAAAACGAATACTCCATAAAAATTTATCTATTCTCATAATTTTTTATACTTTTGCCGTTATATTATTTGTAAAGTAATTAAAGTTTTTGAAATGAAAAAAATATTTTTGTATATCCTTGCTGGATCTTTGTGTTTTTCAGCTTGTAAGAAAGATGATGAAGTAGAAACATTTGTAGAGCCAGAAAACATTGAGGTAAGAAACTCACTTGATGAGCAGGCTATCCAAAAATTTATGGATAACAACTACTTAGACACTCAAGGAAACATCAAAGCATTTACAGCAGATGCTGCAGACGATAATTATAAAAAATTATCTGAGCTTAGTCCTCAAAAGCTTCCATCGGGAGTTATTTACATTAAACGAGACGGTGCACAACCTAATCCGGGAAAAGCAATAGGAGATAACAGCCTTATCAAAACAATGATGAGAGGAAGTTATTACCGCGCTACTGATATCGACGGAAACGTAGCATTAACTTCTGGCGGAACGTTAATCAATACAATTGATTTGGAAGCTTCTCCGGTAACTGATCCAACATTTTACTATGTTAAAAAATCAGTTCTAACCGCAGCAACCACTGACGCGGCAAAACAAAGAAGTTATTATGAAATCGAAGGACTTAAAGAAGCACTAAAATACTTTAACGGATTTGAAAATCTTCCAAACGAAACCTTACCTAATTTACAAGGAGTAATTATCATTCCTTCAAAAGCCGCTTTTGCAAGAGACACTAATTATTATAATCTTCAAAATGCATGTTTCGTTTTTAATTTTCAAATTTATCACACAGAAACAAGACCTACCGGTCAGGAATAAACAGGAATAAAAATAAAAAAATCCGCTTCAAAAATTTTGAAGCGGATTTTTTTTTTCTCTTTTTAAATTGAAGCTATCTCACATTCCCTAAAATATCTGGGAAATATTTATCTGAAAGATGCTCAAACTCATCACCTCTCATAAACATTGATGCATCTACTTCTTCGTAGGAACTTCTTCCTGCCGCGGCAATCAATTCGTTACAAGTATGTAATGTATTTTTGTGAAAATGGTATACTCTTTCCGCTTTATCCGTTACATCAAGACCTTTGATCAGCATTTTATCCTGCGTTGCTATGCCCGTCGGACAATTGTTGTTATTACATCTCAAAGCCTGAATACAGCCTAAAGAAAACATAAATCCTCTTGCATTATTGCACATATCTGCACCCATTGCAACAGCCCGCAAAATATCTAAACTCGTTAGAACTTTTCCGCTGGCAATTACTCTTAGTCTATTTCTGACATTATAATTCTTCAATGTTTTATTCACAAAAATCAAAGCTGGTTCTAGTGGCATCCCTACTCCATCAGAAAATTCAGGTGGGGCTGCTCCTGTTCCTCCTTCTGCTCCATCGACCGTGATAAAATCAGGATAAATTTTTAAGACATTCATCTGAACGCAAATATCTTCAAACTCTTTGGTATCGCCAATGCACAACTTAAAACCAACAGGTTTTCCACCTGAAAGTTCTCTTAAATGCTGTACAAATTTCAATAAACTAGCAGCATCAGAAAATGATGAATGCGAGGGCGGAGAAATAATCGTTATACCAGGTTGTACGTGACGAATTTTTGCAATCTCAGGTGTATTCTTCACTCCTGGTAAAACTCCACCATGACCGGGTTTCGCGCCTTGAGACAATTTAATCTCAATCATTTTCACATTCGGAAGTGTTGAATATTTTGTAAATAATTCTGGGTTGAATTTTCCTTCATCATCTCTGCATCCGAAATATCCTGTCCCAATTTGCCAGCATAGATCTCCTCCTTCCATGTGGTGTGGAGAAATTCCACCTTCACCAGTATTATGATAAAAATTTCCTTTTTTTGCACCACGGTTTAAAGAAATCTGAGCTCTGTCACTCAATGCACCAAAACTCATTGCCGAAATATTAAATAACGATGCATTATAAGGCTGTGTACATTGTTCGCCACCCACTAAAACTCTTGGAAGTTCTTCTTTAGGAGATTTAGCATAAATAGAATGTTTAATTCCTTCATACTTTCTGTGATTGACTTCTAACTGAGTTCCGAAAGGTACAGTATCACTCAGATTTTTTGAGCGTCTATAGACCGCTGAACGCTGATTTCTTGGAAAAGGCTTCCCATCAGTTTCTCTTTCAATAAAATACTGCTGCATTTCGGGAGAAATGTCTTCAAAAAAATACCTGAAATAACCCAAAACAGGAAAATTTCTAAGAATTGCATGTTTCGTTTGATAGGTATTGTAAATTCCCAATGCATAAACTGCCGTTAAAAATATTGGAATCCAGTAATGGGCTCTGATGAGTAATGCCACAATCCATGTGACAATAACCAACACCAATCCCCAAGATAAAAACTTATCTCTCATAAGAATGTAGATTTAAAATCGTTAAAGAATAAATTTAGTTGAAATAAAGCAAACAGGCTAAGCTTTTGCTAAAAAACTTTCGTAAGACGATTGCACAGAAACCGTGCCATCTGACAGGATTTTTTCTAAAGTTAGAAATTCAATTTGATTGACAGACGCCGCATCAAAATCTTTTTGTACTCTCACGTAATTTTCTGTGAAACCGTACATTTTTCCATCCTTATTTTCGTGCTCCCAAAGTACTGGAAGGGTTTGCCCAAGCTGAGTTTGGTAGAATGCCATTTTTTTCTTTTCAGAAAGAATCCTTAGCATTTTATTGCGTCTTTTTCTTTCAGGAATCGGAACTGCGCCATCCATTTCGGCCGCCTCGGTATTTTCTCTTTCAGAATAAGTGAAAACGTGCAGATAACTGATTGGAAGCTCATTCAGGAAATTATAAGTTTCCATAAAAAATTCTTCAGTCTCTCCCGGAAAACCAACGATTACATCAACACCAATCGCTGCATGAGGCATCACCTCACGAATTTTGTTGACTCTGTTGTTATATAATTTCGTCAAATAACGACGTTTCATTTTTTTCAACAATTCATCGCTTCCAGATTGCAAAGGAATATGAAAATGCGGAACAAAACTTTTGCTTTTAGAAACCAATTCGATGCTTTCATCCTTCAAAAGATTCGGCTCAATCGATGAAATACGGATTCTTTCGATACCGTCAACTTGATCCAATTCTTTAATTAGATCTAAAAAAGTATGCTCGTGTTTTTTGTTTCCAAATTCACCTTTTCCGTAATCACCAATATTTACGCCTGTCAAAACAATTTCTTTAATGTCTCTGGATGCAATTTCTTTAGCATTTTTCAAAACATTATCGATGGTGTCTGAACGAGAAATCCCTCTGGCTAAAGGAATTGTACAGTATGTACATTTATAATCGCAGCCATCCTGAACTTTAAGGAAAGCTCTGGTTCTATCTCCGATAGAATAACTTCCGATAAAGAAATCTGTTTCTTCGATTTCACAAGAATGCACAACACCTTCACTTTCAGATTTTTCTAAATCATCAAGATAACTCAAAATGTTGAATTTTTCTTTGGCTCCGAGAACCAAATCTACTCCTGTAATTTGCGAAATTTCTTCAGGTTTTAATTGAGCATAGCAACCAACAATTACCACCAAGCCTTCCGGATTGGCTTTCATTGCACGCTTTACGTGAAGTTTACATTCACGGTCTGCATTTTCTGTCACCGAACAAGTGTTGATTACATAAACATCTGCTTTCTCATCGAAACTTACCTTATCATACCCAGCATCTGTCAATTGACGGGCAATGGTAGATGTTTCCGCAAAATTTAATTTGCAGCCAAGGGTGTGGAATGCGGCAGTTCTGTGAAAGTGAGACATTTATTGTTCCTGAATTTTGTGGGTGCAAAGATAATGATTTAAATATGAATACTAAATTGATTAAATCTATACTTTGTAATCGTCACTTACTTCCGGACTATTCGCAAAGCAAACTGATGAAGAATTCTGAATTTCTACCTCATTTTTCTGAAGATCTTTGATGCATTGCTCTCTTATATTCCAGATTTCATCTAAATTATAGGGAATATTCTTGTCAAGAATCCATTTTTTAAGAAAATCTTTGTGAAATGAAATTTTCTCTTCAATAATTTCATTGAATTCTATTTCTCTTTCAATCAGCAATTTAGATTTAAAGTCAGTATAATTTGAATTGGGTTTTGTAAAATCAAAATATTCATCATCGATTTTCAGATAATTATGAGCTTCTGGAATATAATTTAAATTAAATTTTTCTAGTGTGCTTTTAATTTTCTGAGTGTATGCTACATTCATCTTAAAAATACCGAGAATTAATTTTACATCTTGCTGATCATTTTCAAGAGCCAATTTTCTTAAAATGGCATGTTTTGTACTACAGGTTCCGCCTAAATCATTAAAAACGCATTGAATATTATTTTTATCTGAATTTCGTTTGTATGGCAATTCTGAAACATATTTACTAGCAGAATGAAAATCTGTGATATTTCTGTTTAAAAATTCATTAGAAATAATGCCTTTGTCTTTATGTATGATGAAATTTTTCATAATTTTCTATTTGAAATTATTCTTCATTTCATTATTAAAATCCTCAGATTTATTTCTTGCAATAGATAGTGTTTTCCAATCTTCATTTTTAAGCATTTTCGCAATAAAAACTATTTGACCGATATGATAAGGGTAATGTGCCAATTGTCTAAAAACCGCATCAATCACCGAATGTGGTTGATTTCTGATGTAAATGGTAGCATTTAGATTCTCCTCATTAATTTGATTTAAAGCTTCAAAAAGACATTTCCAACCTTTCTCCCAATAGTCTAAAACTTCAGATTTTGTTTTAAAGCTATTTATAAATTCTTCATCACGCACTCTCCAGGGTTTTTCACCGTCTTCTGTTAGAAAATTCGTCCATCGGGAAATCATATTTCCAGCAACATGCTTGATAATGATAGCGATCGAATTACTTTCTTCATTAAACTGCCAAAAAATCTGTTCGTCTGAAAGTTGCTCAAATGATTTGTCACCAAGCATCTTATAATATTTAAACCTTTTGATGAATAAATCTGTCATGGGTAAAATGTTTACTATTTATTTAAAACCAATTTAGTGTTTTTCACGTATATAAATGTAAATTGCAGCCTATGAATTGTAAGATCAGCCATTTTATGCAGGATTTAAATTCCTTAAATATTGAAAAGCTTGAAAAATGGTTTACTGATGAAACTGTAATCTGGATTCCTCCTTCGAAAGAAATTTCAGGAAAAAGTAGAATCTTAGCTTTATTCAGAGCCATTTTCAGAAGATATGAAAACATTGAATGGAGCGTTTCTGAAATTTTCCATTTAGGAAATAACAAGTATTTTTATCAGACGAATTCTCTTGGTAATATGTCAGGTAAAGGCAGTTACACAAATGAAATCTGTACCATCATTCAGTTTTCAGAATGCGGAAAAATCCTTTATCTATCTGATTATTTTAAAAATACAAAAGTTTTTAATTAACAAAAGCCATCTCTCTCAAGATGGCTTTCATTATTTATTGTGTAATGATTAATTCCTATTTTTAACCAAAATCCATCCGGAATACTTGATAGGAGCATTATTTCTTTTAGGCTCAGTCCATGTAAATGAGAACCAGTAATTCCCCGTAAGTATCTTTTTGTTTCCTGCTGTTCCGTCCCATTTGTAATCTTTGAATTGATCTGCCTGAAACATCTTATTTCCATAGCGGTCATAAACGGTAAATACAAGATTATGTTTATTTGACAAAGCAGAATAATCTACGTAATCATTTGATCCGTCACCATTCGGAGTAATCGCATTCACAATATTGGGAACTGTAATTTCAACATTCACTTCATGACAGTCGTTAGAGTCTTTTATATAAACCATATGCTCACCTCTTTTCACTCCGGTAAAAACATTAGAATCCTGCCAATTTATATTATCCATAGAATATTTATAGGGCGCTTTTCCTCCTTTTACATTAACAACAACTTTTGCAAAAGAAATGTCTATGCTTGAAATAATAGGCTGAGTATAAGGTAAAACTTTTACATTTTGCATTGCAAAACAATTTCCGGTCTGAAGTTTCACCCAATAATTCCCTACCGATAACCCGGAAACCACTTGGGTAGTTGCCCCTGTACTCCACTCGTACGAAGCAAAACCAGGTCCTGCATCAAGAGTGGCGAGACCATCTATACAAATTGTCTGATCCTTTAAAATAGTAGAATATACTTGTGGAAATATCTTCAAAGTAATTTTCACAATCGTGTAGCAACCTGCAATATCGGAAACCTTTACATAAACAATTCCACTTCCTGAAACATAAGCATTAGATGGTGTGATAGGGTTTGTTCCGGCTTGTGCAGCGGCTAATGTTGTGTAGTATGTTTTTATAGCACCTGGCTGAGCAGTGACATTCGCTAAATCAAGATTAAATGTTGCGACATTTGGATTAGTAGGAGTGGCACAAGCTTCTAAATTGCCATCATAAGCAGAAATCGAACCTTGTTTAAATTTAAATCTACCTATTTCCCTGCAATAATTAATTGGATTTGTTGGGTTTGCAGGATCTTGATAATGTACACTGTAATAATAAACTGTAGTTGTATTTACTGTAATTGGAGTGGTAATCGGACTTGCTCCGGAAATCGCTTCATTTTGATTATAATGATAAGAAACTACAAAATTACTGTTCCCATTTAAAATTCCTGCTGTTAGTACACCAAAATTAAAAATTGAAGGATTCGTACAAATTAAAATCTCTTTAGGATCCGAAGGATTGGCAGCCGGAGAACCCGGTGGAATCAGAGGAAACTGAAGTATTGCAGGATCAGTGAAAGGAGATGCCAATGCAGCTGTACCGCCCCAGGTAAGTGTAAACGGCGAAACATTAGTACTTGCTCCACCCTGAAAATTATCTAGGTATAAAAAGTAAGTTTCTCCGGCAAGAACATCCATATATTTACAATAAGGAGTAGTAGATCCTCCCGCTGCACTGGTTATTGTGCTTGTGAGATTCAAACCTGTATCAGGATTTACACCAATCACCGTTGCAGCATTACATCGTATGGGAAAGCCAAGACTTCCGCATGAAGTATTTGGTCCGTAAACAGCCCAATCATAATCTACAGTAGGATCTGCAGGATTGATCACAAAAGTAAGAGTTCCGCTGGTAGCAATCTTAAATTTATACCATATTGAATTATGCTCTCCTGTACTGAGGCAGTCGCCTAAGCTTTCGTTTGTATTTCCTATACCTGTGGGACTGTATGTAATGCTTGAATTTCCGCAGACACCTAATGCCGAGACGCAATCTCCCTGAGAAAAATAATAATTTGAAATGATGATTAAAAAAAATAGTAGAGTTTTTTTCATGGCATTCTGTACTTATTTCATCAAAATTAAACAAATATTTAAATGATCACAACAAACACACGCAAAACTTATACAAAATCAGTTAAATTTTAATAATTATAATAAAACTAAACAATGCTACGATTTAATACTTGTCAAATTTCCGCAAAGGTTTTCAAGATGAAAAATTTTATGAAACGGGCTTTCTACTTCATTCAAATGTTCTTTGTCCTGAATAAAAGTATACCTCGACGCCAAAGAATTCATATCTGAAACGATGACCAGCCAACATTCATCAACCGATCTGTCATAATATGGAAATTTCTCGTTTTTCTTATCTATTATTTCTAAAATTTTCTCAGAACACAGCTCGTCAAAGAGATTCATATTGTATTCGTGGGTAATAAAAACATTTCTTCGGTGAGTAGATTTCCGGATGCTTTTCACACATCCAATGGGTTTATTTTTTTTAATGCTTTTATAGATATTAAGAATGATTTCCTGCTGCTGCTCTATACTTTCAAATTTTAAATGAGCGTGAAAAGACAAAAAATAAACACCACGATATTTCGTAGTGTCTTCCTGTTCTAATAATATTTCTGCCTGACGGAATATTTTATTTAAATTGCTCTCAACCTTCTTCATTTCAAGATGATTGATGACTTCGGTCAATTCTATTCCGATTTTTTTATTGTTAAATTTTGCGATAAAGTCCGGACTTTCGCAGGTAAGATTTTCAAAGGTAACTTCAGGGAAATGATGCATAAAAGAATTGAGCAGCAAAATTTCTGCTTTCTTCTTATATTTTTCCCTGTCATGAAGCGGAGATTCGTCTATGGTGCGATGATATTTTTCCATCGGCTTCTTTTTCAGATGACGATTCAGGTAATATAAGCTCAGATTCTTGATTAAATCTTCATCAGAAAAAACCTTTTTCATATTTGGAAGTTTTTGATTATCAAAAATTTATACTTAAAGGTAACTAAAAAAACTATTCAACAGATATATTTAAAAATATTTATTATATAATTAATGTAAAGTTTATTTTCTTAATCAATATCTTTGATTCTTTAAACACAAAAATTGAATTTTTTATGGATTTTAAAAATTTTAAAATACCTTACAGCATCAACGAAAAGTATTCTAAAAAAGTTGCCTATTTTTCAATGGAATTTGCCCTTGAGCAGGTTTTAAAAATATATTCTGGCGGACTTGGCTTTTTGGCCGGCTCGCACATGAGAAGCACTTACAATCTGAAGCAGGATTTAGTAGGAATCGGGATTCTCTGGAAATTCGGATATTATGATCAGGCAAGAAACCACGATCAAACGTTACAGCCGACCTGGACTAAGAAAATGTACAGCTTTCTTGAAGATACAGGAATAAAATTTCAAATCGAAATTCACAGTGCACCGGTTTGGGTAAAAGTATGGTATCTTGATCCTGAAACTTTTCACACCGCACCTATGTTTTTCCTTTCTACCGATGTTCCGGAAAACGATCATATTTCAAAAACAATCTGTCACAAGCTTTACGACGCCAACGAATCTACAAAGCTGGCTCAATATATTTTGCTTGGAAAAGGCGGCGCAAAATTGCTCGACGAACTTAATCTTGAAAGAGAAGTTTATCATCTGAATGAAGCTCATGGGCTTCCGGCAGCTTTTTATTTATTAAAAAAATACAACGGAAATCTTCAGAAGGTTAAAGAAAAACTAGTTTTTACAACTCACACTCCTGAGGAAGCCGGAAACGAAAAACACAATCTGAAATTATGCTACGATATGTCCTACTTTTCAGGTTTAAGCATGGAAGAAGCCAAACAATTGGAAGGTTCTGACGGTGAATTGTTCAATCATTCTCTTTGTGCCTTGAAAATGGCAAGAATTGCCAATGGAGTATCTCAGCTTCACGGTGAAGTTTCCCGAGCAATGTGGAGCAAGTACCCGGGAATTTGTGAGATTAAATCAATCACCAATGCTCAGGAATTTAAATACTGGGGTGATAAAAATCTTTATATCGCAAAAGATGAAAATAACGATACCATTTTTGATTATCGCAAAAAGCTTTTGAAGAAAAGATTATTCAAAATAGTTGCTGATCAGACCGGAAATTTATTTGATCCGAATGTTTTCACTATTGTTTGGGCAAGAAGATTTGCAGGTTACAAAAGAGCAGATTTGCTTTTGCATGATAAAGACAGATTCAGAAAATTATTAAATAATCCTAAATATCCGGTGCAGATTATTTGGGCAGGAAAACCTTATCCGATGGATTATTCCTCAATTTCAACCTTTAATACTTTGGTTGAAGAAAGTAATAATCATAAAAATATGGCAGTTTTAACGGGTTATGAGCTTTCTTTGAGTAAATCTTTGAAACAGGGTTCTGATGTTTGGTTAAACAATCCGAGAGTTCCGAGAGAAGCTTCGGGAACATCGGGAATGTCTGCTGCAATGAATGGATCGGTCAACCTTTCAACCGATGACGGCTGGATTCCTGAATTTGCTAAACATGGCGAAAACGCTTTCGTGGTTCCAAAATGTGATTACGAAAACATGAGTATTTATGAGCAGGATAATTATGATTTAAATAAATTATACGAAATCCTTGAAAATGAAATTCTCCCTACCTATTATGACGACCAGAAAAAATGGAGAAACATTCAGCAAAATGCCATGAACGACGTTAAAGACAAGTTCAACAGCGACCGAATGGCTGATGAATATTACCAGATTTTATACAATCAAAATAAATAAATTAAAAATCGTGCGTGAAAATATTTTCACGCACGATTTTTTTTGAAAGTAATAATTATATTTTAATCTGAAATTTAAGATTTAGCCGTAGAAACTCCGATCTCATAAACACTGGCGTGTTTAAGGTACTTTGAGCGTTCTCTTGAAGTAACAGATTCTAAATGGTCGTTTTTAATAACAATAATAGGGTCTTCTGTATTTTCAATTTCAAAGCTTGCTAAATATCTTTCTTCGGGACCTGTTTTATCCTGGTTGGCTTTTATTTTTTGTAATTCATCAGCATATTGCTTAAATCCCGGATCGGAAGAATGAATAAATTTATATTCTGCGCCTGCATCTACATAATAATGTAATTTCTTCTCAATCAAACCAGCTTCTGAAGTTATTTGCGGATTATCATTTCCATCTTTAAAAGCAACTTCTATCAAAGTTCCGTTATGTTCTTGTGTGTATCTTTCAGCATCAGTAAAATTTGAAAAGCCAGTATAAACAATTTGATCTTCAAGTTCATATTTGTTTAGTTTCTTATCATGTGCATTCGTTTCCATAATTATTTAATTTAATATTAAAGAATACATTCAATTTTACTGCCAAATTACATTTATAAAAAGCTTTTTACTACAATTTGATAAAATTGTTATCTTTGGATTTCTTTAAATTAAGCAATGAAAAAATTCTTACTAACCCTAACTGTTATCGCAGCATTTCATAATGCAACAGCTCAGGAAATCACTTTAGATAAAATATACTCAGGATATTACCGTGGGAAAGGCATTGCCGGAATCACATCCATGAAAAACGGTGAAAATTATCTTGTCATTGAGCAAGGCGGAATTGCAAGATATTCTTACAAAACTTCTCAGAAAGAAGGAAATTTAGTCGACGGAAATTTCGAAAGCTATGAATTTTCTGATGATGAGTCTAAAATTTTACTTTTAAAAGAAAGTCAGCCTATTTACAGACATTCTTTTTTAGGCAAATATGATATTAAAGATTTAAAAACCGGAAAAACGACAAGTTTAAATGAAGGAAAACCTGTTCAGGAGCCAAGATTTTCTCCTGATGCAACGAAAATTTCTTTCATTGTAGACAATAATTTATTCTATCAGGATTTAGATTCAGGGAAAATTACGCAAATCACGGAGCATGGCGTAAAAAATAAAGTATTGAATGGTTTGGCAGACTGGGTGTATGAAGAAGAGTTTGGTCATGCGAGATTGTATGAATGGACGAAAAATTCTGCCGATATTTTATTCGTAAAATTAGTTGAAACCGACGTTCCTGAAATTTATATTCCAATGTACGGTAAATCGCTTTACCCAAGTGAAATGCGTTACAAATATCCAAAAGCGGGAGAAAAAAACTCTGTTGCAACGGCGCATATTTATCAGTTGGCAGACGGCAAAAAGACAAAAGTCAATTTAGATCAATTCAAAAACTATTATATTCCGAACGTTATTCAAACGTCAAATGCAGATGAAATTGTTTTGATTACTTCACAAAGAACACAGAATGCATCAGATGTTTTGAAAGTCAATACAAAAACCGGAGGTGTAACAAAATTATTCACTGAAACGGATGACAAATGGATTGATACAGACAATGTAACTCTAGAATTTTTAGAAGACAACAGCTTTCTTTGGGGATCTGAAAGAGACGGAAACCGCCATCTGTATTGGTATGACAAAGACGGAAAGCTAAAAAAACAAGTTACCAAAGGAAATTGGGAGGTGACAGATTATTATGGTTACAATCCTAAATCTAAAGAAATTTTCGTTCAGACAACCGAAAAAGGAAGCATCAATAAAGTTGTTTCTAAAATTAATATTGAAAACGGAAAAGCTCAGTTGATTTCTAATGCTGAAGGAAATAACTCAGCAAATTTCAGTAAGAATTACAATTATTTTATTGAAACCTCTTCCACAGCTTCAAAACCTTACACTTTTGTTTTAAAAGATGGCACCGGAAAACAATTGAAAGAACTTCAAAACAATGATGATCAGCTTAAAAAATTACAGGCTGATAATTTTGCAGTGAAAGAATTTATCACCATTCCAAACGAAGCAGGAGATCAAATGAATGCATGGATTATTAAGCCTAAAAACTTTGATCCGAATAAGAAATACCCTTTGTTTATGTTCCAATATTCAGGGCCGGGATCACAGCAGGTCGCTAATTCTTGGGATAACGGAAACGCACTTTGGTTTGAAATGCTGGCTCAAAAAGGTTATATCATTGCGTGTGTTGACGGACGTGGAACAGGTTTTAAAGGAGCTAAATTTAAAAAAGTAACGTATAAGAATTTAGGAAAATACGAGATTGAAGATCAGATTACTGCCGCAAAATGGTTGGGAACTCAAAAATACATCGACAAAACAAGAATAGGAATTTTCGGATGGAGCTTTGGCGGTTACATGGCGAGTTTGGCAATGACTAAAGGCGCTGATGTGTTTAAAACAGGAATTGCTGTTGCACCTGTGACCAACTGGAGATACTATGATTCTGTGTATACCGAAAGATTTTTGTTGACTCCACAGGAAAATCCGGCTGGCTATGATGACAATTCACCGACGACTTATGCTAATTTATTGAAAGGTAAATTTTTGCTAATCCACGGAACAGCTGATGATAACGTACATTTCCAGAATTCTATGGAGTTTTCTGAAGCTTTAATTCAAAACAAAAAACAGTTTGAATTTATGGCGTATCCTGATAAAAACCACGGAATTTATGGTGGACAGACAAGACCTCAATTGTATCAGAAAATGACTGATTTTATTTTGGAGAATCTTTAAACTATAAAAAATCCGAATCTCAACTATGAGATTCGGATTTTTATTTTCTTTCTTTCCAATTTTCGGGATTTCTCGAAGTGTGGAAAACTGAAAATATCTTCACCATATTTTTATTTTCATCAAATTGATAGTGAATTCCAAACGGAAATCTTTTTAGATACGCTATTCTGAAATTCCCATACCTGAATTCGCAAGAAAAAGGATTTTCAGAAATATGTTTTACAGTCATCTTAAAATCTTTTAAAAATAACCAAATAAGTTTTTTATTAATTTCATTATACCAATCTGCTATTTCGCTTAAATCAAAATCAGCATTTTCGGAAATAACTATTTTAGCCTTTCTCATTTAATAATTTCTTCTCGAAATTTTCAATGAAATCGTCAAAATCTAAAAGTGATTCAGGATTATCCTCAGCATACTTTGCTCTTCTCAAAACTTCCTCTTTCTGCCAGTTTGGAATAAATGAATCCTCCTCAATGGTTATTGAGATAGGTTTCTTTTTGTAGGCAGCCCTAATACTTCTTATCAAGTCTTCACTAATTTCGTCTGCTGATGATAAATGAAATACTGTATTCATGTTTGCTTTATTTTACTCAAAGTTAATAAAATTCAATTATTATATTAAATATTTTATATTTGTGAAATTGTAAAAATCTCATACATGAAAACCAAACATCCTAAAGGCCTTCCCTATCTATTTTTCACAGAAATGTGGGAGCGTTTCGGCTATTACCTTATCCTCGGAATTTTTGTACTGTACATGATCGACAGCGAAAAAGGCGGATTAGCATTTGATGATAAAAACGCCGATGATATTTTCGGAACTTTTATCGCCTTAACATATCTAACTCCTTTCTTGGGTGGATTTTTAGCCGACAGAGTTTTAGGTTATATCAAAGCCATTTACATCGGAGGTTTTCTGATGGGATTGGGTTATCTCGGAGTTGGTTTCTTTAAAGAACTTCCTCTTTTTTACGCTTCGTTAGCTTTAATTATCATCGGAAATGGTTTTTTCAAGCCAAGTATTTCTACTCTTTTAGGGAATTTGTATAACGAAGAACCTTACAAAGCCAATAAAGATGCTGGTTACAATATTTTCTACATGGGAATCAACATTGGAGCTTTTGTCTGTAATATTATTGCGGCATTCATGCGTAATAAATACGGATGGGGACCTGCTTTCATGACTGCTGGAGTCGGAATGTTTGTTGGACTTTTGGTTTTCACCATCGGAAGACGACATATTCTTCAGGCAAATATTTTAAAACCTGCACAAGAAGGTGACACAAAAATCTCTGATGTTTTGGTAAAAGTATTTTTACCCGCAATTATTTTCGGACTGATTGGATGGTTTATTCCAAATAATGTTTTCGGAAGCGATAGTACAGATGCCTTTATTTTTGCGTGTGTTCCTGTTATTTATTTCTACGTAATGCTTTATGTAAAAGCCAATGCGGAGGATAAAAAACCAATCGGCGCACTGTTGGCAATTTTCGCAGTGAGCCTAATGTTCTGGGCGGTATTTAAACAAAACGGAACAGCATTAACACGTTGGGCAAATTATTATACCGACAGAACAGTTCCTGCGCCCTTAGAAAAGCCTTTGGAAGCTATTTACTTAGTTGATAAAAAAGATTTTCAGGATAAGGAAGTTTCTGTTTATGACGATCAGTATCAGGTAAAAAAAGATGACGAAGGAAAACCTATAAAAGAACAAGGTAAAGATGTTTACTTCAGAAATATTTCTCAATCTGATCGCACAAAGCTTGAAGCAAATCCTACAGAGAAAGTAAATCTTTATAATACAGAATTATTCCAGTCCATCAATCCAGGTTGGGTAATTTTACTCACACCGGTCGTTGTAGCATTTTTTATGATGCTTCGAAGAAAAGGAAAAGAACCAAGTACACCATCAAAAATCGTTTTAGGGTTATTCATTTCAGCATTATCATGTCTGGTAATGGTTGGAGCGGTTTATGCCGGACAAAACGGTTTGTTAAAAGTATCTGCTTTATGGCTGGTTGCAGCGTATGGAGTCATTACCGTTGGTGAATTATGTTTGTCTCCGATGGGATTATCATTAGTTTCAAAGCTTTCTCCACCAAGATTAACTGCATTAATGATGGGTGGATTTTTCCTATCAACATCAATCGGAAATAAACTTTCAGGAGTTTTAGCAAGCTTCTGGTATGATTACGATAACAAAGCCAATTTCTTTATCGTGAATTTTGGTTTGCTACTTTTAGCAACGCTTTTAGGATTATCTATTTTAAAAAGATTAAATAAAATAATGAAAGAAAAAGGAGTTAATTAATTCTTCTGTCATTCAATATAACCAAAGCTGTAGATTCTTCTGCAGCTTTTTTGTTTAAAATAAAATTAAAACCTTGTCAAAAACCCAAAAAAAACTATATTTGTGGGTCTTAACAAAAAATTAACAATTAATATATGGATACAGCAGTTCAGTCGAAGACTAAACACCCTAAAGGTTTATGGGTTCTATTCGGAACAGAGATGTGGGAGCGTTTCAACTTTTACGGAATGAGAGCATTGCTTACTTTATTTATGGTAAACTCTCTCCTAATTAAAGAAGCAGATGCAGCAATTATTTACGGTGGTTTCTTGGCTTTATGTTATTTAACTCCGCTTTTGGGAGGTTTCATAGCAGATAAGTACATTGGAAACAGAAATGCAATTTTGGTAGGTGGTAGTTTAATGGCTCTTGGGCAGTTGCTACTATTCTTCAGTGCTTCAACGTTTTCGTCTGATCTCGTAAGTGCAAAAACATTGATGTGGTTAGCTTTATTCATTATCATTTTCGGAAATGGTTTCTTTAAACCGAATATTTCTTCAATGGTAGGAAGCCTTTATCCAAAACAGGAAAAATCTAAATTAGATTCTGCTTTTACTATTTTCTACATGGGAATTAATATTGGTGCATTCTTAGGCCAGTTTATTTGTCCATATTTAGGAGATGTTAAAGATTCTGAAGGAGTTAGAGATATTTTCGCATTCAAATGGGGATTCTTAGCGGCTTCAATCGCAATGCTTATAGGTACTGTAACATTCTTTATTCTTAAAAATAAATATGTTGTAACACCTGAAGGAAGACCAATCGGTGGATTACCAAAGAATAATACAACTGATGATTTTGAAGAAGGAGAAACTCAGACAGCAGTATTTTCTGGTAAAAACATGGGAATTGCAGCAGTATTATTCGTTGCGCTTTTCTTTGTATTCAGATATATCTTAGTTGGAGAATTCGGATTCAGCTCTGTAGGAATGGGGCAATTGATTAAAGGTATCATTTATCCATTTATTTACGCAGCGGGAATTTCATTAGCATTTTTAATTATGAGCTCTGCTGAGAACAAAGTAGAAAGACAGAGAATCTGGGTAATTTATATCGTTTCATTCTTTATTATTTTCTTCTGGGCAGCTTTTGAGCAAGCAGGTTCTTCTTTAACATTTATTGCAGATAATCAAACCGACAGAGATATTTTTGGTTGGAATATGCCGCCATCAATGGTTCAGATTTTCAACGGTTTATTTGTTGTAGCTTTAGCTTTACCTTTCAGTTTACTTTGGGATAAATTAAGAGCCAAAGGAAAAGAGCCAGTTTCTCCAATGAAACAAGCAATGGGTCTTGCTTTAATTGCTTTAAGTTATTTTATCATTGCTTACAACGTAAAAGACTTAGGAAATACAGGTTTATTAGCAATCAAATGGCTAATGTTATTATACTTAATCCAAACAATGGGTGAGCTTTGTTTATCTCCTATTGGATTATCGTTAGTTGGTAAATTAGCTCCTAAAAGATTTGCTTCTTTGTTATATGGAGTCTTCTTCATCTCAAATGCAGCTGGTTATGCTTTAGCAGGCTCATTAGGGGCAATTATTCCTGCAACAGGAGATAAATTTGTGAAAGCTGAAAAGTTAGGAGTAAACCTTCAGGACGTTTTAGATAAAAAAGTAACCCTTACTCCAGAGCAGGTTGCATTATTTGAAAAAGAACAATTACCTATTGCAAATACTACATTTGCAGGAGTAGAAATTCATAATTTATTTGAATTCTTTATGGTCTTTGTGGTCTTGTGTGGAATTGCAGCTGTAATTCTTGCCATTTTATCACCAAAATTAAAGAAGATGATGAATGGCGTAAGCTAAAAATCATTTAAAAAAATAATATTCAAACCTCTGATTTTTTCAGAGGTTTTTTTTTACATTAGTAAATTCTAATTTGATAATAATTTCAAAATATTACTTATTAAATTTATTATTACTTCAAACACCATAATTTATCAATGAATCTAACTTTAGACGAAATCCAAAACTTCAAAGGAAAATACCCAAAACAAATCTGGTCACTCTTTTTTTCTGAAATGTGGGAGCGTTTCTGCTTCTACGGGATGCGAGGAATGTTGGTTTTCTTTATGATTTCACAACTCAATTTTCACGAAAAAGAAGCTAATCTTCAATATGGAGCAACTCAGGCTTTCGTTTATGCTTTTACCTTTGTAGGCGGACTTTTTGCCGATAAAATTTTAGGTTTCAGGAAATCGCTTTTTTGGGGTGGGCTTTTAATGATTGTTGGAAGTTTAATCTTAGCCACAGATCCGCATAAATTTTTCTTTCTAGGAATCGCTTTTACAGTTGTAGGAACAGGTTTTTTTAAGCCAAACATTTCTTCCATGGTAGGCCAGCTTTATAAACCCAATGATTCTAGAGCTGACGCAGGATTTTCGCTTTTCTACGCCGGAATTAATCTTGGGGCATTACTTGGGGGTTACTTATGTATTGCTATCGGTAAAGGCGAACTTTTTGGAAGTATCATCTCAGAAAGTATGAGATGGAATGTTGCTTTTGGTTTGGCTGCAATAGTAATGGTGATTAGTTTGATTAATTTTGTATTTACTCAAAGAAGTTTAGGGACTATTGGACTTCAACCCGGACATCCAGAGAATGAAGTTAAATCTGCACCGATGCCGAAGTACAAAGAGTATGGAGTGTACTTTTTATCATTAATTTTCATTCCGATTATCATGAAGATGGTTTCTGTTCCGGAATACACAGACTATTTCATGTGGACTGTTGGTCCATTGACGCTAATTTATTTATTTTATGAAATGTCTAAAGTAACACCGGCCGAGCGTAAAAAACTTTGGGCAGCTTTAGTTTTCATTTTATTTTCAATCCTGTTTTGGGGGATTTATGAGCAAAGTGGCGGTTCACTAAGTATTTTTGCCGCAAAAAATTTAAATAAAGACCTTTTAGGATTAGACCCTAATGGAGTGAACAATTCCGGAGGCGCATTCTTCATTATTTTCTTAGCACCACTTCTTGGATTATTGTGGATTTGGATGAGCAAAAGAAAAATAGAACCCAATACAATCATTAAGTTCGGTTTAGGATTTATTTTTCTCGGATTAGGGTATTATGTACTTTTCGCAACCAGATTGTTCGCAGATTTACAAGGAATTACTTCATTAAATTTCTTCACAATAGCTTTATTGGTGATCACATTGGGTGAACTTTGTCTCTCACCGATTGGGCTATCAATTATGACCAAGCTTTCCACAAAAAACCTACAGGGAATGATGATGGGAATGTGGTTTCTTGCTTCAGCTTACGGCCAATACGTTGCAGGAATTATCGGGGCAGGACTAGCAACAGCCAAAGAGGGCTCCACCAACTACGATGCATTGATTACATACACAGAAGGTTATAAACAATTGGCTTTGTATGCAGTAATTGCCGGAGTGGTACTGATTTTGATATCACCATTAGTCAAAAAGCTCATGCAGGAGGTTAAATAGAAT
Organism: Chryseobacterium aahli; assembly: GCF_022699665.1. Classification (GTDB taxonomy): domain Bacteria; phylum Bacteroidota; class Bacteroidia; order Flavobacteriales; family Weeksellaceae; genus Chryseobacterium; species Chryseobacterium aahli. The sequence goes on from NZ_JALDNB010000009.1 coordinate 196,256, forward strand.
CTCTGTAACTTGTACAAAACATCAAATCATGAAAAAAATATTCACCATACTCCTCCTTTTTTTTATCAGTTTAAATTTTGCACAGGTAAAATGGATGACCATTGAAGAAGCATTAAATGCTCAAAAAACTCAACCTAAAAAAATTCTGATTGACTTCTACGCAGACTGGTGTGGGCCGTGCAAAATCATGGATAAAAAAACGTATGGACATACAGTGATTGCAGAATTTTTAAATCAAAATTATTATCCGGTAAAGTTTAATGCAGAAGATGAAAGAACCATAGAAATATTTGGAAGAAGCTTTTCTAATGAGAATAAAGCACATAAAAAAGGAAGAAATTCCCTTCATGAATTTACACAGTTTATGAATGTAGGAGCCGTTCCGAGTACAGTATTTTTAGATGAAAACGGAGCTCCGATTACCATTTTGCAAGGAGAACTTTCTGCAAAAGAATTAGAACCTTATCTTTCATTAATTTCAAACGACCTATACAAAAAAATAAAAAACCGTGAAGAATGGGAAGATTATCAGAAAAAATTTAAATCAAATATAAAAGATTAGAAAGTTCGTGGCGAATTGTTTTTGACATTTAATCTTAAAAAAATTGCTCAATCTATAAAATCTGTGAGAGCAATAAAACAAAGTCTAAGCTTTCAAATCTGAAAGCTTTTTTTATTTCTAAATTTTCCCGAAATTCGTGCCTTTCATAAACCTTGACTTTAGAAACTTCCATAGAATTTGTAAAAGGAATTGGTCCTGAACGAGCCAAACTCATTAAAAATGTGTTGGCCATTTCTACTGTGGAAGACCTTCTGCACTTCTATCCTATTCGTTACATCGATAAAAATAAATTGTACAAAATAGGAAATCTGCAGGAAAGCAATGTTGAAATTCAATTAAAAGGAAAAATTTCCAACGTTCAGGAAATTCATAATGGAAAAATAAAAAGACTGACCGCCAAATTCAATGATGATACTGGAAGTATGGATTTGGTGTGGTTTCAGTATTCAAAATGGCTGAAAGAGAAGCTTCCGGTGAATCGTGAGGTTTTTATATTTGGAAAAATTAATGCATTCAACAATCAGTTCTCGATGCCACATCCTGAAATTGAACTGGATGAGAACAAAGAAAAAGACAACAGATTAAGACCCATTTATCCAAGCTCTGAGAAACTTACAAAAAGAGGTCTGAATCAGAAATTTTTTCAGGTGATTTTAAGAAATATCTGCAAAGAAATTCCAAACCTAATTCAGGAAAATCTACCGGACTATCTTATCAAATCGATGAAATTCTTATCGAGACAGCAAACTTATCTGAACATTCATTTCCCGGAAAACTTAGATTGCTTTGAGAAGGCTAATTTCAGATTAAAATTTGAAGAATCTTTCTTTTTTCAATTGGGTTTTGGTTTAAAAAAAGCACATCACAAAACAAAATCATACGGGAATCCATTTCCCATTGTTGGCGATTATTTTACAGGTTTTTATGAAAATCATCTTCCTTTTGAACTCACCAATGCACAAAAAAGAGTTTTAAAGGAAATCAGGTTGGATATGAAAAAGCCCATCCAGATGAATCGACTTTTGCAGGGTGATGTAGGCTCAGGAAAAACGATGGTGGCTTTATTAACCATGCTGATTGCATTGGATAACGGATTTCAAAGCTGTTTGATGGCTCCGACCGAAATTCTCGCTCAGCAGCATTACAACGGCATAAAAGATTTACTGAAAGACACAGAAATCAAAGTGAATATTCTCACAGGTTCTGTAAAAGCTTCTGCCCGAAAAATCATTCATGAAGAATTGGAAAACGGTGAACTTTCAATTTTGATAGGAACTCATGCGGTTTTGGAAGATAAAGTTAAATTTAAAAATCTTGGTCTTGCCATCATCGACGAACAGCACCGATTTGGTGTGGCACAAAGAGCAAAACTTTGGGCAAAAAATAAAATCCCGCCTCATATTCTTGTAATGACTGCAACGCCAATCCCAAGGACTTTGGCGATGAGCTTTTATTCTGATCTGGATGTTTCTGTAATTGACGAAATGCCTGTCGGAAGAAAACCAATTATTACAGCTCACAGAAGAGAAAAAGACCGAGCTTATGTTTACAATTTCTGTCATGAAGAAATTAGCAAGGGCAGACAAATCTATTTCGTTTATCCATTAATCGAAGAATCTGAAACGTTGGATTATAAAAATCTAATGGAAGGTTTAGAGCATGTAATGGAAAATTTTTCCAATTACAACGTCACCATGCTTCATGGAAAAAAGAAACCTGACGAAAAAGATGAAGCCATGAATTATTTTGCATCGGGAAATTCTCAGATTATGGTTGCTACGACGGTAATTGAAGTCGGGGTCAACGTTCCGAATGCTTCTGTGATGGTCATAGAAAGTGCTGAGAGATTTGGTCTTTCTCAGCTTCATCAGCTTCGTGGGCGTGTCGGAAGAGGAGCAGAACAGAGCTATTGTATTTTGATGACTTCAGATAAATTATCAACGGAAAGCCGGACAAGAATCAAAACCATGACGGAAACCAATGACGGTTTCAAAATTTCTGAAGTTGACATGCAGTTGCGTGGTCCCGGTGATATTTTGGGAACTCAGCAAAGCGGTGTCGTTGATTTTAAAAAACTGGATTTGGTAAATGATGCTGCCATCATTAAAAACACCAAAAATATGGTTGAAAAAATTCTGGAAGCCGACCCTCTATTGACAAGAACCGAGCATCAGATTATTAAAAGCTACTATCTTCAATACTACAAAGGAAAAAATAAGTGGAGTAAGATTTCATAATTAAGATCCTCATTTGTATTTTATCATACATTCTCATTCGAATAAAAATTTCATAAAAACGTCTGCCAAGCTGTTAAATACTAATATTTTTCAATGACACAAAACAACATCCAAAATCGAATAAAAAACATTTTAAAAATAATGTAAAATAAACTTTACATATTGTAAAATATTTTTTACATTTAAATAATTAAAAATAACAACATGAATACATTACAACTTTTCCCAAACCATTTCAAAAGAATAGGCTGGATCATTTTCATTCCATCATTAATTTTAGGAATATTATCATTGACTGATATTCTTACTTTGCCTGAAGTTTCTGCAATTGTATTTTACAATTCAGGATTTCCCCTGAGTAGTGAAGAAAACGGATTATTTAAAAACGCAGAAATCGCAATTTTCCCAAATCTGTTTGGAATTTTAATTATAATCGGGGGAATTCTGGTAGGCTGTTCAAAAGAAAAAATAGAAGATGAGTACATTTCAAGTTTAAGACTAAAGTCTGTATTTTGGAGTTTAATTGTTACCTATTCTATCATTTTGCTTTTATTTCTAACCATTTTTGGAAGCCTTTTTTTCACAGCAATGATTTTAATTATGTTTTTACCTTTGGTTCTGTATGTTTTCAGATTTAACTATTTATTATTGAAAAAATGAAAAACACGATTAAAATAGAAAGAGCAGTAAAGAATATCACACAGGAAGATTTAGCAAAAAAAATTGGCGTGTCAAGACAAACCATCAATGCCATGGAAGCAGGAAAATATGTTCCCTCAACGGTTTTAGCTTTGAAGATTGCTAAATATTTTGACAAAAAAGTGGAGGATGTTTTTGAGCTGGAGGTTGGGGATTAGCTGATCATTCATAAGAAGAAATGAACTGCTAATATTAAAATAAACTGTAGAAATATCTACAGTTTTTATTTTATATTTGTTTTAAACTAAAACTTCCCACTAATTCCTAAAACCTAAGCCCAATGAAATTCGGACAAGTAGAAGACCCATCAAAGATAGATTTTACATTACCAAAAGACCATTCAAGAACCAAAGAAATTTTGAAGCAAAATAAAAAAGGGCTTGAAAACATCTCCATTGGCTGTGCAAAATGGAATAAAACTGACTTGAAAGGTTTCTATCCAAAAGGAACAAAAGACGAGCTGACTTATTACGCCACACAGTTCAATTCAATCGAACTGAATGCAACATTCTACGGAATGCCGACCTCCGAACAGGTTTTGACATGGAAAGAAAAAACTCCGGCAGATTTTAAATTTTTCCCGAAAATCACCAATACGGTTTCACATTTCAGAAGGCTTTTGAATATCGATGATGTCGTGACACAATTTGCGACGGCAGTTTTAAATTTTGATGAAAAATTGGGAATGGTTTTTCTGCAACTTCATGATAACTTTAAACCGAAAGATTACGAGAGACTTGAGCAATTCGTGGATAAATGGCCAAAAGAAGTTCCTTTAGCCATCGAACTTCGAAATACGGAATGGTTTACTGATGAAGAAATTTTCGATAAAACCTGCCAGCTTTTTGAAGATAATAACATTACAAATATTATTGTAGATACTGCAGGAAGAAGAGATATGCTTCACATGCGACTGACGACTCCGAATGCGTTTATCAGATATGTTGGTGCAAATGCCGAAAGCGATTACGAAAGATTAGATGATTGGTTGAAACATTTAACAAAATGGAAAAAAGAAGGTTTGCAGAATTTATATTTTTTTGTACACCAAAATCTTGAAAAAGCCTCACCTTTGCTTTCTTCTTATTTTATTGAAAATATGAATAAAGAATGGAAAACTGAGATTATTATACCAAAAATGGGACAAGAAAATATGCCTAGTTTGTTTTGATCTTAATTCTAAAATACTTTGACTTTAATAAAGATAGCACTCCTACGGAGTGCTTTACTTTTGTGGATTAACCATACCACACAGAGACTGTTCCTTTGGAGTAATTATAAACATTATTTTATTTGCTTTGACTTGGTTCTCACCATCAAAGAAATATTCAGAAAAATCAGAAGAAAGCAAAGTGTCACCCAAATTCCTAATTGCATATTTTCAAAATTATAATTTTCGACGTGCTTTTTTGCCTGTTCGGAAAGCTTTTCACTTTGAATAATGTAGTTTTGAACTTCAACAATCTGATCCATATTTTTATTGGGAACAGCGTGCTGCGAAAAGTAAACCATATTTTTCTTTCCAAGATAACCGACAATCCAATATTGATCTGATTTAATTAATTTGAGATGCTCAATTCTGTAATATTCAGGGCGAACTTTTCCGATATGTTTTGTCTCAAAAGTCCCGCTTTTATCCAGATTATTTACCGTAATTACATAAAAATCCAACGGCTGTGGAAGTTTATTGATTACCTGCAGAGAAACAGAATTGTTCACAATCCCAATCGAACTTTTTTTGATAAACCAATACGTAAACAGCGAAATAGAAAAAACCAAAGTAAAAATCCGAAAGATTTTCGCCCATTTGGCAAACTCTCCGGACTTCACTTTATACAAGAAAAGTGAAAGAATCAGTGAAAAAAAGATGATTGAAATAATGAATCCCATGCTGCAAAGATAATCATTAGAGATGTTTTGAGGGAATCTTAATCAACATTCCACTCTTTATAAAACTGGTCGAGAAAACTAAGCATAAATTGATGTCTTTCTTCGGCTATTTTTTTACCTTCTTCAGTATTCATCAAATCTTTTAACAGCAACAGTTTTTCATAAAAATGATTAATGGTCGTACCGTCTGATTTTTTGTATTCATCTTTTGACATATTCAATTTTGGCTCAATATCCGGATGATACATCAGGTTATTTTTAAAACCTCCGAAATTGAATGTTCTCGCAACACCAATAGCTCCGATGGCATCAATACGATCTGCATCTTGTACAATTTTAAGTTCAATGGGTAAATCTTTTGGAACTTCTTCTCTATTTTTAAAAGAAATATTCTGAATGATAAACAAAACCTGCTGAATAATCTCCTCCTCTACATTTTGGCTTTCAAGAAACTCTCTTGATATTTTTAAGGCTAAAGTTTCGTCACCGTTATGAAATTTCGGATCTGCAATATCATGTAATAACGCAGAAAGTTCAACAACATTTTGGTTACAATTTTCAGTTTGTGCAATCTTTTTTGAAAGTTTCCAGACTCTTTCAATGTGAAACCAATCGTGCCCTGCTTCTGCGCCTTCTAGTTTTTCTTTTACGAATTGTACTGTGCTTTGGATGATGTTGTTCATTTTTATTTTTTGATTTAATCTTGCTTATTTAACCACCCCGTCAAAAATTCTTTGAATTTTCGCCACCCCTCCAGAGGAGGGGAATTTTTTGCTACGTTTTATTATTGAATTTCGGTTAAAATAATTTTCCAAAGATTTTTATTATAACTTCTGAAAAAATTGATGTGTCCTATTTCACCTTTTTCAGATTCTGAAGTTTTAATCAGTCTGTACGTTGGCTTCAGATTCGGATATGTATCATTTAATAATGATTTCACCCCTTTTTCCGTTAACCATGCGTCATCTTCAGCCTGAATGACGAAAACTTTTTGATTTAAATCTTTTGAAAAATCATCCGTTTTAAGCAATAATTTATTGGTGGATTTCTTGTTCAAAATTAAGATTCTCCAGTCATAAGCGCAATTTTTTGGCAGACTTTCTCCAAGTCCGAACCAATGTGCTGGAAAATAACCGAATAGTTCAGTGAATACAGGCTGTGCAATTCCGAATCCTAAAACAGCTTCAATTTTCGTCCGCCATTTTAGATTCCCGACGAATGCATTTTGAGTTCCAACAAAGAAAAATTCGTCAAATATTTCAGAGTCTTTGTTCATCCCGAGAATCAAAGCACCAACCGAATGTCCTAGACAAAATTTCTTGTAATCCGGAAAGTTATTTAGAATAAATTGCGTCAATGTTTTGTAATCTTTACTTCCCCAAATTCTCATGGATGCATTAAAGTTTCTCATCTTTTGAGGCTTTGAAAGACCAATTCCTCTGTAATCGTAAGTGATAACGGTAAAACCTTTTGAAGCAAAAAACTGTGCAAATGAGAAATAAATCTGCTGCTTCACACCGGTCGCCGAGTTAATCAATAAAAGTTGATGATTGCTTTTTTCAGGTTTAAAAAGATGGGCGGCAAGTTGAATTCCGTCATCAGTTTGGAGAAGCAGTTTTTCCATAGGATTACAATAAAATATCCACTGTCAAAAGTGGATATTTTTATGCTGAAATTTAATTGATTTTCGAAATTTCGATATGCGGTAAATAATTTACTTCAATATTTCTGAAAGCTTTGGAAGTGCTGTCTGGGCACCTCTCCCCAATGAAACTTTTGAAGAAACCTCATTTCCGAATTTCACGCATTCTTCAATTGAATTTCCATGACATAGTGCGATGGAAAAACCCGATGTAAATGCATCGCCCATTCCCATTTTGTAGACCATGTTTTCGTCTTCGTTTCTGAAATATTTCATTTCTGTACCATCAAAATATATGGTTGAATTGGTTTCGTCACGAATGAAAACTTTATTAAAATACTTTTTGAGGACTTTCTCTTTTTGATCTTCACCGAAAATGATTTCAAGCTCGTTGCTTTTAGCTACAATAAAATCAACATTTTCAATTACTTCATTGCTTAAAGGTCTTCCGGGAGAGGCATATAAACCTATCAATTTGCCATAGCTTTTCGCTTTTTTAATGGTAAACTCTACAACATCCATCGGAATTTCCAATTGCAAAAGAACCATGTCTGAGGCGTAGATATATTTATCGGCTTCTTCTACATTCTGAGTTGTCAGATATTTATTTGCTGCCGGAACGACTACAATCGCAGCATCTCCATCAGAGCTTGTAACGTAAGCTGTGCCTGTAGAGTCTTTGTCTGTTTCTGTTACAAAACCAACATTCACGTTTTCACCGACAAGATTTCTCATGATTTGCTGTCCGAGCGGGTCAAGGCCCACACAACCAATGAAATAAACACTAGCACCCAATCTCGCAGTTCCAACTGCCTGATTTGCGCCTTTTCCGCCAAAATAATTATCGCAATGACTTGCCATCACCGTTTCATTGGATGATGGTATTTTTTCGGTATATAGAACCAAATCTAGTGAGCAACTTCCAACCACAATGATTTTGGGTTGTGTTGAAGAAAAATTCATATTTTGTAATTTTAGCTTACAGTAAATTTAAACAACTTACTGTTACAAAAAATAAAAATTTTAAATCTTGATTAAATTAAATCAAATTTAACTTTTAGTCGTATGAATTAATTTATTCGAATCGAGCTTTAAAGCCTTTTAATTTACCAAAATTTCAATAAATTCAGTTACGATTTTAACAGACGTATTTTCTTTATCATAACCTACATAACTTGCGTAAAAGCCTTCACCATAACCAGTTTCGAAACCAAAAATTGTTCCCGGAAGGTCTTCTGAGGGTTTTAGAAATGCATACTGATCTATTGCTCCTTTTTCGTCAAAAAAATGCTCATGGAAAAACTCTTCGTAAATTCCCATAAAATCATCTCCTTTTCTATGATATAATTTTTGTTCTAAATCATTAAGACTTTTCTGCGTTTCTACATCCATAAAGCAGCCCATTCCGCTTTCTACGGGATAACCAAAAACTTCACCTTCGGCTAAATCTTTGATGTTCTGACTTTCGGTTGTCGCTAATTTCCAAGATGTTATTTCGGAATCGCTGAAGACAATTTCAGCATAAGCCACGCAATTGCTTTCTCTTTCTTTATGAAGTAAAACAGCAAAGTCACCTTTAGGAAAAACATTGGTGAAAGCCTGCATATCATTTGTAATCAAAGGATCGCATGCAACCAGTTTTCCGGTTGCAAGGTATATTTTTCCCACATCAAAACTTTCGAGCAACGGACTTTCTACGAAGTTTTTTGAGAATAATTTTTGTATGTTTTCTAGGTGTTGCATTTTAATTTTTTAGGTTAAGGGTGAGGTAAAGATTAAGATTTATATCAGTCTAATTCTTGACCTTTAATTACCAATTGCTTTCGTCAGAATAAATTTTAAATAAACCTTCTCTGTATGGTTTATTTATTTGTTGAATTCTATGTTGTAGAATTTCCCAACTTTCATCTGAATAAGATTGCAAAACATCTTTGAGTTCTATCTCATTATTATTTACATATTCTACCGGAACCGGAAAAAAATCATCCCAATGAGTAGTAGTATTATCGGAGCCTTGATATAAGGCAACAGTACTTATTCTATCATTTAATTTTCCTTTCCCTTTGTAAGATATAATTTTCACAACAGGATACTTTCCTCCGAATCCTATGGAAAGATCTGTGGTAACTGCAATGAGTTTTGGTTTATCTGAAATAATAATTCCGCCGTTTGAATCTCCGTGTGCAAAATGTTCTTTTTTTCTTCTCCAATAAAAAATATTTATTGCTAAAAAAATAAGAAAAGCAAATCCACCCCAAATTAATGAGACATCAAGAGCAAATGCAATCGAAGCCAATAGAGCAATTAATAATAAAATAGGTGTATGAAAATGTTTCATCAAAACCAAAGGCATAACTTTTACTCTACCTGGATTTGAAGCAACAGTATTGCTATTTAATGTAAAAATTTCTCTATCGTCTTCCATATTATAAAAGTTTGTTTAAAAGACTTTTATAAACTTTTCAGCTTTTCTTCTAAAATCGCAATCTTATCCTGCGCATCTTTTTGTTTTTTGCGTTCAACTTCTACCACTTCTGGTTTTGCGTTGGCAACAAATTTTTCGTTAGAAAGCTTTTTATCAACAGAGATTAAAAATCCTTTCAGATATTTTACTTCTTCTTCTGTCTTCTTTTTTTCTTCTTCTAAATCTAATTTTTCGCTTAACGGAATCGAAATTTCAGTAGATCCTACCAAGAAAGTAAAGCTTGGTTTATCCGTTTTTTCACCAAAGTGAATTTCAGAAATGCTTGCTAATTTTTTAACAACCGCTTCGTTTTCAAAATTCAAAGCATTTGTGTAAACTTCAACAGCTTCTCTTGGTGAAATTCCTTTTGTCTGACGGTAATTTCTTACTCCTGAAATGATTTCTTCTGCAGTTTCAAAGTTTTTAATGATATCTTCATTAAATTCTTCTGCTTTCTTTTGCTGAGCGATGACCAAAGCTTCTTCTGGTTTTCTTTCTGAAATCAACTGCCACAATTCTTCTGACAAGAATGGCATAAACGGATGCAGAAGTTTCATTAATTCTTCGAAGAAAACAATCGTCTGATCGTACACTTCTTTCGAAATTCCTTCTCCGTAATTTGGTTTAATCGCTTCAAGATACCATCCACAGAAATCGTCTTTCACCAATTTTTGAATCAAATGCAAGGCATCAGAAATTCTGAATTTATCAAATTGATCATTGATTTCAGAAATCGATTTATTCAACTGATTTTCAAACCATTCAATCGCCTGAATATCTGACGCAATGAGTGGCTTATCTTCTTTATTCCAGTTTTGAGTCAGACGGAAAGCATTCCAGATCTTTGTCATGAAATTTCTTCCCTGAACCATCAAATCTTCATCAAACAGCAAGTCGTTTCCTGCAGCCGAACTCAATAAACTTCCAACACGTACCCCATCTGCACCATACTGAGAAATTAAATCTAAAGGATCAGGTGAATTCCCCAATTGCTTAGACATCTTTCTTCTCTGTTTATCTCTTACAATCCCTGTAAAATAAACATTTTTAAAAGGAACTTCACCTTTAAATTCTAACCCGGCCATAATCATTCTGGCAACCCAGAAAAAGATAATATCTGGACCGGTTACCAAGTCTGAAGTCGGATAATAATAATTGATGTCTTTGTTATCAGAATCAAGCAAACCATCGAAAACCGACATTGGCCACAACCATGACGAGAACCAAGTATCAAGAGCGTCTTCGTCTTGTTTTAGGTTAGCAATTGTTAGTTGATCGTTGCTTGTTTTTTGTTTTGCTAATATTAAGGCATCTTCAATGTTTTCTGCAACTACAAAATCATTTTCTCCATCACCATAGTAGAACGCAGGAATCTGCTGTCCCCACCAAAGCTGACGGGAAATATTCCAGTCACGGATGTTGTCCATCCAGTGTTTGTAGGTATTTTTAAACTTTTCAGGATAGAATTTCACTTCATCATCCATCACAACATCTAATGCCGGTTTTGCGATATCAGACATTTTCAAGAACCACTGAACAGAAACTTTAGGTTCAATAACTGCACCTGTTCTTTCAGAAGTTCCTACTTTATTGACGTAATCTTCGGCTTTTAGTAAAAGATCATTTTCTTCTAATTCTTTTGCTATTTGCTTTCTTACATCAAATCTGTTTTTTCCGGCATAATGTAAACCGTGGTCATTCAAATTTCCGTCATCGTCCAAAGAATCAATCATTGGAAGATTGTGCTTTTGTCCGATTTCGTAATCGTTAATATCGTGAGCAGGAGTAATTTTCAAAGCTCCCGTTCCGAATTCAATATCAACATATTCGTCTTCAATAATCGGAATAATTCTGTTGACAATCGGCACAATAACGTTTTTACCTTTCAGATGAGCGTATCTCTCGTCATTTGGATTGATACAAACAGCAGTATCACCGAAAATAGTTTCAGGACGCGTAGTAGCAACAGAAAGAAATTCTTCTGTACCTTCAATTTTATATTTAAGGAAATATAATTTCCCGTTTTGTTCTTTAAAGATTACTTCTTCGTCAGAAATATTGGTTTTTGCTTCAGGATCCCAGTTCACCATTCTGTATCCTCTGTAGATAAGACCTTTGTTGTATAAATCAACAAAACTCTTAATTACCTGCTGAGACATTTTATCTTCCAAAGTAAAGCGGGTTCTGTCCCAATCACAAGAGCAACCTAGTTTTTTCAGCTGTTCAAGAATAGTTCCTCCGTATTTATCTGTCCAGTCCCAAGCGTGTTTCAAAAATTCTTCACGGGTGATATCAGATTTATTGATTCCTTCAGACTTCAGTTTAGCAACAACTTTCGCTTCGGTAGCAATTGAAGCGTGGTCTGTTCCTGGAACCCAACAGGCATTGAAGCCCTGCATTCTTGCACGACGTACCAAAACATCTTGAATGGTGTTATTCAACATATGCCCCATGTGAAGAATTCCTGTGACGTTTGGCGGCGGAATTACGACCGTATACGGCGGCTTCTCGTTAGGTTCTGAGTGGAAATATTTGTTTTCCAGCCAGTAGTTGTACCATTTCTGTTCTGCTTCCTGTGGATTATACTTTTCTGAAATCTGCATAAATTCTGGTTTCTTTATCTTATAATCTGCAAAAATAGTTTAAAGTAAAAAAATGTAAGCATTAATTAAAATAATTTTTAACTTTGTTTCTCAAAATTTATCTAACAAACATATTAACATTCAGGAATATGAAATCGCCAAGGTCGACTTGTGAAACAAGCACTAGTCAAAATAGGCGATAACATAAGACCTTAAAAATTTAATAAATATCTACTTATGAAAACATTATTTGCAGGAATTGCATTATTCGGAACCATTGCTTTAGCATCTGCACAAACAATTACATTCGACAAAACGACTTACGAATATGGTGCAATTAAACCAAATTCTGATGGTACAAGATTTTTTAATGTAACTAACACAGGTGATAAGCCTTTGATTATTTCAAACGTAAAACCATCTTGTGGATGTACGACTCCTGAATTTAGCCAAGACCCAATTTTACCAGGAAAATCTGCTAAAATCAAAGTAGGATATGCTACAGCTAATGCAGGTCCTTTCAACAAAATGATTGAAGTATTTTCTAATGACCCTGTAAACAGCAGAAGTATCATCTACATCAAAGGTGATGTAAACGCAAACGCTCCTGAACCTAAAGTTTTGACACCTGCTGAACAAAAGGCGGCTGCAAAAGCTGAAAAGAAAGCTGCTAAAACTGCTAAGAAAGTAGCTGCAAGAAACTAATATTATTTTAAAATATTATTGAACCGTCTCACATGAGGCGGTTTTTTTGTTATATTTATATAAGGTTAAATTATTAAATAATATCTTCAATATTTGAATTCTAAAACTTTCACTTAAATTATTACAATATGGCAGACAATTTTTCAGATGATTTTATAATAAGGGACGAATTTTCAATAAAAAAAACTGATACAGAATATAAAGGGAAACTTACTAAAGAGGAAGGTGTTCAGATCTTAATCCAAGAAAAAGAAAAACTTCGTGAGCTGCAGGAAAAACTGTATGCCGATGGAAGTAAATGTCTTTTGGTTGTGCTCCAGGCAATGGATGCTGCAGGAAAAGACAGCTTGATTGAGCATGTTTTTGGCGGAGTAAATCCTCAAGGTTGTAATGTGATGAGTTTTAAAACACCGAGCTCAAAAGAATATGCTCATGACTTTTTGTGGAGACATTATTTAGCTTTACCTCAAAAAGGAATGATTGGAATTTTCAACCGTTCTCATTATGAAAGTGTTTTGGTTTGTAAAGTACATCCTGAATATAATTTAAGCGAAAAAACCTGGGATTCTGTAAAGGATTTTGACAAAGAATTCTGGAATAATCGTTACGAAAGTATTAGAAATTTTGAAAAACATTTGGCTCAAAACGGAACTACTATTATTAAAATTTTCCTTCATGTTTCGAAAGATGAACAAAAGAAAAGATTATTAGATAGAATCAACGAACAGGAAAAAAACTGGAAATTCTCTGCGGCAGATTTACCCGAAAGAGCTTTGTTTGATGAATACATGAACTGCTACGAAACTGCAATTAACGAAACCTCAAAAGATGAAGCGCCTTGGTATGTGATTCCGGCTGACAATAAATGGTTTGCCAGATTATCTGCAATACAAATCATTATTGATACTTTAGAAAAAATGGATTTGAAATATCCTACACTTTCAAAAGAAGATAAGGCTGGTTTGGATGAGGCTAAAAAGCAGTTGGAAAGTGAGTAACCAATTGAATAAAATGCCATGAATGCATTAATAAGAATTGATATTTCTAAAAATATTATAGTGCATTTGTGGCATTCTAATAAAAACCACGAGAAAATCTATAAGCCGGATTTTGTACCCCGAAAAATCGGGATGCCTGTTATTTATCTACGCTTTACATTGCTGCAAAACTTGAGCTGATTACCCCTCGGCTTTCAGGACGAGCCGCCCCTATTTTCATTGCTGAAAAGAACCGATATACTTATCATTGCACCACAAAGAGTTTACCTGGTTTCACTACAGCCGAACTGTACCTGCTTTCTGTTGCACTTGTCCTATCCTCACGGATGACGGATGTTATCCGCTTTGCTGCTCTATGGTGTCCGGACTTTCCTATCCTTACCGAAGTAAGAATCAACAAGCCGACTTTCTCGTGGGTGCAAAGATAATTAAATCTAACAATGTATCGTTGTAACAATTTACCAATTAAAGAAATTCCAAATAATTTTTATAGTTACACTTTTAGATTATTAAATTGTTACATTATATTATTATCTTCGTGGCAATTATATATCGTTTTGATTTCTAAAGAGAAAGAATTTGCCCAGCTTATAAAAGATAATCAAGGTTTGATTATAAAAGTGTCGCGGCTATATACCAATTCTCTCGAAGATGAGGAAGATCTTTTTCAGGAAATTGTACTGCAATTGTGGAGAAGCTACGATTCATTTAAAGGAAACTCAAAAATATCTACATGGATGTATCGTGTGGCTCTTAATACCGCGATTACACTTTTCAGAAAGAAAAGCAAAAGCCTACCAACCAACGAACTAGATATCAATCACAGAGATTTTATTGAAGATGATGACGATAAGCAACAGCAAATATCGTTATTGTACACTGTGATTAAAACACTTCCAAACGTAGAAAGAGCAATTGTGATGATGTATTTGGATGATCTTCCGTATAAAGACATTGCAGAAAACCTTGGGATTACCGAAGTGAATGCGCGTGTGAAGATGAATAGATTAAAGAAAGTCCTTAAAGAAAAAATGGAAAAAAATGCCTGAATTTGATTTAGATAGCTTTAAGAAAACCTGGCAAGAACAACCTGTTCAGCCAAAATATGACAACGATGAAATTCTTCAGATGTTGAATAAAAAATCACGCAATTACGTGAAATACATATTATGGATTAGCATCATCGAGTTTTTATTATTTACTGCTTTCGGATTATTTTATATTATACAAAACAAAGAATCAAATACTTTTCTTGCCTCTTTACAAAAATTAGGTGTTGAAAAAAATGAGCAACTGCAAGATATTTTTGATAATATTTATTTAATTATAAAAGTCCTGACATTATTTGTCACTGGTTATTTTGTTGTGAAGTTTTATGAGAATTACCGTAAAATAAAAATTGAAGAAGATTTAAAAGAATTTATTTCCCGAATCATCAGATTCAAAAAAACGGTTAATGCATTTATTTTAATCAATATCCTAATTGTTGTTGTTTTTACCTCTGCTCTCACCATTTTCGGGATGTATGCTATTCATAATCAAAATACTGCTCTTGCCGATTCGTCAATGGTTGCTTTTACGGTAAGTTTTATTATCAGCACAGTTCTTTGTGTTCTGCTAATTTGGGTATACTACAGACTTGTTTATGGAATTCTTATTAAAAGGCTTGATAAAAATCTGAATCAATTAAAAGAAATAGATTCTCAGGAAGATTAAATATTTCTAAAAAATATCAACATAAAAAAAGCATTTCAAATTCTGAAATGCTTTTTTGTTTTATAATTCTTTCCTCAATCTTGCGACCGGAATGTTTAACTGTTCTCGATACTTTGCAATCGTTCGTCGTGCAATATTATAACCTTGCTCTTTCAATATCACAACCAAAGCGTCGTCCGTAAGCGGTTTTCTCTTATTTTCTTTGCTAATGACTTCCTGCAGGTGCATTTTGATTTCTTTAGTAGAAACTTCCTCACCATCGTCATTTGTTAAGCTGTCAGAAAATAAATCTTTTAAATAAAGAATTCCGTTTGGCGTATCTGCATATTTACTTTTTACAACTCTTGAAATCGTGGAAATATCAAACCCTGTAATATCTGCAATATCCTTAAGAATCATTGGTCTCAGAGATTTTTCATCACCAGTAATAAAATAATTATACTGGAATTTTACAATCGCATTAATTGTTTGCAGCAATGTATTCTGACGCTGGTTAATCGCATCTATATACCACTTTGCAGCATCTAGCTTTTGTTTAATGAATAATGCAGCTTGCTTATGTTCAGATGATTTTTTATCATGAGAGTAAGTCGTTAAAATATCTTTATACTCTTCAGAAACCCTTAACGTCGGCGCATTTTTACTATTTAACATCGGAATTACTACTCCTTCTTTCACAGATATTACAAAATCCGGAATAATCTCCTGATTGATAGTGATCGTTTGTGTATCAAAATTTCCACCAACTTTTGGAGATAATTTAGAGATTTCTTCTAAAGCATCCTTCAAATCTTCCTCTTCAATATCATATTTCTGAATGATTTTATTATAATGCTTATTCGTCAAAGCATCAAACTGAAATCTCAAAATATTGGCAGCCAAAGAAATTGCTTTATCCGAACTCACTTTTTTCTCAATCTGTAACAAAAGACACTCTTGCAAACCTCTCGCACCAACCCCAGAAGGATCTAACTTTTGAATATAATTTTCTAAAATATCTTCAACCTTATCAACAGACGTATATATCCCTTGAGAAAAAGCCAAATCATCTACAATAGACTTTACTTCACGTCTCAAATAACCATCAGTATCTAAGTTCCCAATAATATACTCTGCAATTTTCAAATCATCTTGGTTGATATTAATCAAGTTGATTTGCTCCATTAAATAGTCATATAAAGATTGTCCTTCAGTCAAAAGACTTTCATTATCAAAATCTTCATCATCCGCAGAATAATTGCTGGAAGCAGTTTTGTAATTAGGTTCGTCATCATAGATGTAATCATTCACATCAAAATCTGTTTCAATGCTTTCCGTACCTTCAGTTTCGTAAGACTCATCCAAAGAAGAATACTCCTCTTCTTTAGACTCTTCCTTTACCACTTCTAATGCAGGATTTTCTTCTAATTCCCTTTCCAATTCTTCTTCAAACTCTAAGGTATGAAGCTGAATAAGCTTCATCAGTTGGATTTGCTGAGGAGCAAGTTTCTGTCCTAATTTAAGTTGTAAATGTTGTTTTAGCATATCTACTGTGATTTAACATAACGTATTCTACGAATTTAGTAAATATTTTTTGATAAAAATAACTTTTAGCACGATTTTTGTAGTACTTACTTCATATAAATATTATTCCTAAATATCTCATGCATTTTGCATGAGATATTTTTTTTCAAATCTATCGTTATTGGTATATTTATAAAGAATAGGATAATATGATTTATTAGGACGTTATTCACCTATTGACTATTGGGAGCTTGATCCAGCTCTGCACTATATCTTTTTTGTGCCCGTGCTTTTACCGGATAACAAAAAAGGATGCCGTTGCGATCTGGGCTAGGGGTGACTACATTCTTTGATTATCTGTCAAAAAAACAAT
>NZ_JALDNB010000010.1 GCF_022699665.1 Chryseobacterium aahli
TCGACGCCGGAAGTACAGCAATTGGTAATACGGTTGATTTTAACTATGTTACTGCAGCAGACTATAACTCTGATCAAACGATTACTAAAGCCAACTCTTTGAAAGTTACTTCAACGAAGAACTTTAATGTTAAAGTAAAAGCAGGGGGTGCTAATTTCATGAATGGAACCAACTTAATCCCTGTAGATGTTTTAACAATCAAAGCTGCTGCGGCTGCCGGAACAATGGGCGGAACAAAAAGTGCTGTAGTTTTATCTGCAACTGACCAAACTTTAGTTGCAAATGCTCCACTTGGAAGTGCATTAACGTTGAATTTGGACTACACAATCCCTGCAGCGCAATCATCTTCTAATAAAATTTTAGGTAAGCCAGCTGGAACTTATACACAAACAGTAACTTATACCGCAACTGCTTTATAATAAATTTTTTTAGTTTGTAAAGGTTCCTTTAGTTACGTTTTCAGTAGTTTTGGGAATCTTTTATTTTTAAACAATTTACACCATGCGCAAGTTTATTTACCTTTTCATTTTCTTTATCCTCACAGGGTCTTCTTCACTTCTGGCACAAAGTATCTCTATGTCGCCTACACGCTTGTTTTTCACCGGTAATCCGGGAGAAAAAGTGACACAGACAGTCACGCTTCAAAACAGTTCGGATAAGGATTATGTTTTTAATCTCAACTATAAAGATTGGGTTAGAGAAGAAGACGGAAATAAGGTTTATCTTGATGCAGGCAGTTCAAAAACTTCCAATGCCGCTTGGGTGTCCACCTTAGAAAACTCTGTAACAGTTCCAGCGAAAAGTACAAAGGAGATTGTAGTAACCATGCAGATTCCCGCAAACGCATCAAAGTCCGCTGTTACAAACAGTATGTTGTTTTTTACCCAACTTCCTCAGCAGGCAGATCAGGCACGTATTCAAAATGGGATTGGTATTATTACCTTATTTGAGGTTGGACTTCATATCTTTTATACACCGTCTGGAAACCAAACAAAAAGTTTGGATATTACCAATATATCAGAGGTGAGTAATGAGAATGCAGCAAACAGAAAAGTTGCAGTAAGCATCCAGAACGATGGAAATACCATCAATGATGCCACCGTTGAGTTTGAACTCACCGATACAGACAGTGGTAAGGAAATAAAATTACCCGCAATTTCCATTTCCATGCTTCCCAATACCAATCAGGTTGTTCAATTCTCTTTACCAGAGAATATTTCAGGGAACTTTCTTGGCGTGGCTATTATCAAAATGGCAGGATCCAATGATTTACGCATAGGCGAAAAAAACTTTAAATTTTAAAATTAAGTCTTGAAACCACAAAAAAGTATATCGATATCAATCCTAAGAAGAACAATCTTATTTTTTGTATTTGTTCTTCTGCACTTTTCGCTAGCCTTTGCGCAGGAAAAGAAGGATATCGAAATCCGTTTTGAAAATGAAAGTATAGCTGTTGAAAAGGGTTCTACTTTTACTAATTTCCTGGTCATTGAAAATAAAGGTTCTGAAGAAATTACCATTCAGAATATCATGCCTTCGGAAAATTATCCGGGTTTACTTTTCTATCCCAAAAATAGCTTTACCTTAGGTGCGGGTCAGACTAAAAATCTTCCTGTGAAACTGATCGCCAACGTGGATTTTATGAAACTGAGATCCAATGAGATCCAATTCCAGGTTTCATACACCACCACAACGGTCACCAGAACTGAAAGTGCCTCGTTCTTTGTTGAAAAAGACGAGAACAAAAACATTGCGATTTATACGGCAGCATACGAAAATTTCATTAATCCTTCTGCGCCTGACTCCTCAATTCTGCTGACTGTAGAAAACCAAGGTTATAGTAAAAGAACCGTTAAGATTGATTTGCAATCCATTCCTGATGGTTTGGAAATGATGCCAAAACAACAGACCGTATCTCTTGAAGGTTTAGAAAAACAAACAGTTGAGATCAAAATTGTGGTCAGAAAACAGAATACGCTTTTTCCGGAATTTAATATTAATGCAACCGCCACAGACCTGATTAATAACGAAATCGTGGGAAGCAACACGCTACACTTAGTTATTTTATCGAACAACAGACAAATTGCCCGAGGAAACGAAGCGGTGAGCGGAAGTAATTTTGCGGAACTTAGCTATAACGAAAACAGTTCGGGTTTCAATTTTCTTCAATTGAGAGGAAATACAGCGTTTCGAGTGACTGAAAATTTGAAATCACGTTTCAATTTAGGTGCAGATTACTATCATGAAGACGGCCTTTATAACCTGTATGATACCTGGCTGGAACTTGAGAGAAAAAATACAGTATTACGGGTAGGAAATGTTAATAGTAACGATTACGATTACCCGGTTTTCGGGAGAGGTGGTAAAGTTTCTACCAAATTTGGTGATAATAATCAGATTGAAATTCTTGCGTTGGAAAATAATTACAACCTTTCTGGTACTTATTTCCAACAAACACAAGGATCTACGATGGTAGGTGCAAAATATGGTTTTGGGAATTCTAAATCATTCAACGGAAAAGTATCCTATCTATTCGACCATGATCCGCGCTTTAATGTGGATACACAGGTTACGAACGCAGTATCATCATTTTTAATTAACGATAAACATACAATCCGCACTGAGGCAGGTTTGAGCCACGAAAAAGGACTTTCGAACAAAGATGAAAACGTAGGAGCTACAATGGGAGCCAATTATGACGGGAAAATGGGGAAATGGGATATACAATCCGTTAATACCTTTGCCACAAGTAGTTATGCAGGGATCAAAAGGGGATCTTTTTTCTCAAATCAACGTATCGGTCGTCAATTCTCTGCTTCACAGCGTGCTTTTATACAATACCAGAATTCGCAGGTAGATCCTGAGTTCCTGAGTTTCCAGAATGCGCCTATCCAAACTGGGAATACCGCTAATTTGCGTTATTATTTCAACAGTACAGAATCTTTGGGATCAGGTTACCAGTTTTCTTCAAAGAAGTGGAATTTTCTATTGTCTCCAAAGGTGGAAAGGCAAAAAACAGCCAACTTTTACACATCGCAGGAACTTTTCTCTTACCGGATGGAGGCTAACATAAGTACCACATTGGGTGCTCACGGATTGAATTGGTCTGCAGAATATTCTTATTCAAAAGATAAAAATAAAGCCGATTGGTTCAACAGTCTGAAAACAACATTGTCTTACAGGTATAAATCCTTTTCCCTCAACGGAACAGCCCAATGGAACGCGATCACTGTCTTTGATTTAAATTCTTATTACGATGTAGACCGTGATTTCGCCAACTACAATGTATATGCCTCGTATAATTTCCAGATGCTTGGTAATAATCTGATTGGATCTTTTTCAGCCGGAACTTTCTATTCAGAACTTTACAAAAACTTAAACACCAATGTGAGTGGTAATCTGGAATATAAGATTTCGCCTTCCTGGTCTAGCACAGGTTATTTTAATCTTTCAGGATATAAATCTACGGCTGAATATGCAAGCAGTGGGAGTTATTACCAGTTCAGAGTGGGAATTAAAAAATATTTTACTGCAGCAACGGCTCTTGGAAATCATAAAGTGACGTTCCAGCTATTTGAAGATAAAAATTTCAATGGACTTCTGGAAGCGGGTGAATCTGTTCTTGCAAATGAAATAGTGAAACTGGACAATTTTGTTGCACTGACAGATAAAAACGGAAAAGTAGTTTTTCAGAATGTGCCTGAAGGTATTTACACGCTGAAGGTAAACGAAAGTGCTGGTGCACGATTGATGATGGATCCTGTAATTATGGTAGATAAAAATATCAACCGCAAGGTGGGTCTGGTAAAAAACATCATGGTAAGTGGAAAATTAACAGAGATTAAACAAACCTACGATGTTTTGGAAACGGATGTAACCGGAATAGTAGTGTATGCAAAAGGTGAAGATGGCGTGATCCATACCGCTGTGGTTAACCAAAAAAACGAGTTTGAGTTTTTCCTGAAAGATGGAAAATACGACCTCTATATTGAAAATGACAAATACAGCTATACACAACCAAACCAAACTATTCAGGTGACAAAAGAAGGTTACTCAGCAACCGTTATTTTTGAATATAAGAAGAAAGACACAACCATTAAGGTGAAAAAGTTTTAAATTTAGAGATATGAAAACGATGAGTTTTTTTTTAATAGGAATTTTTACCGTGTGCTGTGGATCATCAGTCACGAAAGCTCAGGACGTGTACCTGTCTATCCCTGAAAATAATATTTTTAACAGGGTTGAATTTACCTCAGTACCTACAAGGTTAATGACAAACGCCAATAGAACAAACTGGGATTATACCTTTTTTGGATTAGCGCCAGTAGCTCCAACATTTACCTCTACGTCCGGACCAACTTTTACTCACTCTTCATCATCATTTACTTTACCCAGCTCTAATCTTCTGTGGCAATTAGAAAGTATGGGCGGGCAGCTTCCATCTAACGGATTTTCAGGTTCTTTACCCGGTTTTCAGTCGTTCAGTACAAGTGCTCTAAGATGGTTTGAACCGCCCGGGTCTATTATTTTCGGAGGCGGATTCAACAAGGGAAATATCAATTTTACCTTTAAAATACCAGCTGCTCAATTTGCAGCCAATGCTTACAGAGCCGGGAATTATTCCATGGATATCAGTCAAAATTATAATGATTTCACGCCACGTAATTTTAAAACGATTTTAGTTATTCCTTCATCTATCAGATGGCTCACATCATCTTTAACGAAATATATAGAAATATCTTCTTTGAATGATTATCGCAGTACAAACACGCGGGTATGGGATCTAGGAAATACAGAAATTGCACATACGGTCGATTTTAATTTTTGGGCGAAAGCTGCTTCCAATACTGTTCAATTCACGTCTTCTAAAGGTGTTCCGGGGACCAGAAATATAGCCAGCATTAAATTGGGCAGCAATGGACCTGCTCTCACGACTAAAGCTCTATCAGCCAGTTTTCAGAATTTTTCAGCTGGTAATTTAAATGTTGTAGCAGGAAACAGAAACAGCTTCATCCCAGAGCTTTACGTATCTGCAGATGATTTTAAGAACAATTTTTTTGAAGCCGGAACTTATACATTTGAATTGAACCTTAATGCCAGAAGTACAGATAATTCAATTAACAGTCTTCAAAATACTGCTGTTCAGTTAAAGGTGCTTCCTAGGTCGGAGATTACCATCCCCAGCTCAGGGCGAAATGTAAACTTCAATTTTAATACAGCTGCCCATTACACCAATGGTCAGTCACAAATAATTCCAAACCAAATTATATTGTCCAATAATGAGAGTTTTGAACTGTATGTAAAATCAGACGAAAATTACTTCAAAAAAGGAGGTGTCCAGACGAATATCAATTCCAACATCTTACAAATTGGCGTTGATGGAAGTTCTGTAAATGCTTCTTTATCCAAAACTCCCCAAAAAATACTCTTTAACGGAACACCGGTTTTGGACAGGGAACTGGACGTAAGATACACCATACCACCTGCGGGTGCACAAAGTTTGGTAGGGAAGGAAAATACAACTTACTCTATCAATGTTTATTATAGCTTTACGGCAATTTAACCATACTTTCTAAAAAAACTCTTCCTATGGATCACTTTGATAGCAATAATCAATCGACGGATCAGCGAGATATTGATAAATTAAAGGCATTCGAAAAAAAATATGCTGATGTTTTTGATTTCTTAGTGTTCGCAGCTGCTAAGATGACCGACATGGAACTTTGTACCATGAGTATTAGCTCGGAAGACCAAGTTTATATTATCGCTTCCAGTGATGCTTCCCCTAATCAGATTTATCCTCAGAATCCTCACTTTCTTTTGGATGATCAGACTTCGATTTATGAGTTTAAGAACTCGGAATTTAAATTTCATAGAAGTTATCCCATCCCTGGCCTTGAGGACAATTTTATCGCTCATTTAAATTTATTTGACAGGAAAGAGAAAAATTTAGATAAAGCAGAGAAAGAGTTAGTCGATAAGATACTGAACCAAGCGTCAAAATGGTATTTGGCTAATGCAGTGGATATTACCGAAAGAATAAAGATGGAGAATGAAATCTTAGCGGCAAAAGAATTAGCAGAAAAAGCTTATGTTTTGAAATCGGAGTTCGTAGCCAATATGAGTCATGAGATAAGAACTCCGTTAAATGGTATTATCGGCTTTACAGAACTCCTTCTGGAAACAAACCTCGACGAAACGCAGAGGCAGTATCTGGATATTGTCAACCAATCCGGTGTGTCCCTATACAGTATAATCAACGATATTTTGGATTTTTCAAAATTAGAGAAGCAAAAACTTCAGTTAAACCTTGATAAAGTAGAGATCGAAGAACTGGTTTCAGAAGCCTTCAATATTGTTTCGTACGGTAATAATAAAAAGCACTTAGAAATGCTTATTGATATTGACGATACCATTCCTAGATATATCTGGACTGATGAGATGCGCTTAAAACGGGTTTTGGTCAATCTTTTGAGCAATGCTTTAAAATTTACCGAAGAAGGCGAAATTGTATTATATGTTAAAGTTTTAAATGAATTAGGAGAAGGAAAAAAACTCATCCGATTTGGGGTTCGCGATACAGGTATCGGAATTGATAAGGATAAACAGGCAGAAATTTTCAATGCATTTTCCCAGGAAGATGGCGGTATTACTAAAAGATATGGAGGCACTGGTCTAGGATTAAGGATTTCGAACCAAATCTTAGCACTTGCCGGAAGTACCATAAAATTAGAAAGTGAACAAGGAAAGGGTAGTGATTTTTTCTTTGATATTCAATTTGATACTCAGGAAGAGGAATATGATTTAAGTTTAACCGATATTAAGAAAGTTTTGATTGTGGACGATAATGAAAACAATCGGAAAATCCTGAAAAGAATTTTGGAAAGAAAAAATATCGAAGTTGAGGAATGCGATAGTGGGCTGAAAGCTTTACTTTTAATAATGGACAAACCAGAATTCGATGTGATTATTATGGATTATCATATGCCGATTATGGATGGAATTGAAACTATCAGAAAAATGAGAAATATTTTTCCGGAAACTAGTCATGCAGCACCTTACATTGTTTTGTACAGTTCATCCGATGATAGCAATTTACAGGATGCATGTGAAGAATTGGAAATAGAAAATAGACTTGTAAAACCGATTCGAATGAAACAGATGTATCAGGTTTTGTCTACCTTAAAGAATTCTGAAAATAAAAAATCAGATAAAATAAAAAATGTCACAACGGAAGGTAGTAAACATGATATAAAAATCTTAATTGCTGAAGATAATGCGATCAACCTGCTTCTTACCAAAACTTATTTAAAGGACATTCTTCCTCAAGCTTTGATCATCGATGCAAAAGATGGAGCTGAAGCAGTAGAAAAATATCAAATAGAAAGTCCTGATCTTATTTTAATGGACATTCAAATGCCGCATCTCAATGGCATTGAAGCCACTCGAAAGATAAGAGCAATGGAAAGCAATATTGAAATCCCTATTATTGCGTTAACCGCAGGGAGTCTTCCCGGAGAAAAAGAAAAATGTTTCCAAGCCGGAATGTCTGACTTTTTAACCAAACCTTTATTAAAAAAAACTCTCTCTGATATGATTAAAAAATGGTCAGGAATAGAAATGAAGGGGAAATAATTAGATACCTTTGCACATTGATAATAATTTTATGAATGACCAAATCAACGAACTGCAATTAAAAATAGAAAGACTTGAACAAGAAATCAATTTTAAGAACGGATTAATTTCGATATTGGCTCATGATTCAAAAGAAATATTCGGAAATTTTCTCATGCTTACAGAAGCGGTGGAGCAAAAAACAATAGGAGAGGAAGATTTTTTTAAGTTATTGCCACAAGTAAAAAGTGATGCTCAAAAAAATTTGCAAACCGTTCAGGACAGCACCGCTTGGTTAAAAACGCAATATGGGGAATTTAATATTAAACCTGTGAAAATCATGGTGATGGATCTTTTTCACCATTTAGAAGAAAATTACGCTGCTAAATTAAAAGAAAAAAACATTAAATTTTATTTTAAAGGAGATACCAATTCATACATCCATACCGATCGCGTGTTGCTAGAATATGTTTTAGACAAAATTCTTAACAATGCAGTTAAATATTCTTTGCAGGGGCAAGGTGTTTACCTCCAGTACTTTACAGGCAATAGCGAGGATGTAATTTCCATTGTCGACTTCGGTACAGGAATTGGTGAAAAGTATTTAGAAGGAATATTTAATTATGGCAATCCAGTGTTCAGTGGTACTGCGGGTGAAATAGGAGTAGGGTTAAGTTTAAAAATTGTTAAAAATTTTGTATCCTTGCTGCACGGAAACATAAAAATTATTTCCTCAGAAAATAAAGGTACTACAGTTTCTATCTTTTTACCAAAAATTTAAAGAATGAACAATAAAAAAAAGAACGAGCGAATTATTGTAGCAGATGATCATGGGATCGTCAGAATGGGTTTAATACAAACTATTAAAAAGCTCAGACCCAATGCTATAATTTCTGAAGTAGAAGATTTTAAATCGCTGTATAAAGTAATTTTGAAAGAAGAACTTGACTTGGCAATCATGGACGTCAATATGCCCAATGGTTCTATTCAGGAAGCAATAGATTACATCAAAATTCACAAACCCCAACTAAAAATTCTTATCTTTTCTTCTCAGGATGAAGATTTGTACGCAATCCGTTATTTAAAGATGGGTGCTGATGGATACCTTAGTAAGCAGAGTTCAACTGCAGTAATTGAGACCGCTTTAAGTGCGATACTCACCACTGGTCGATATATTAGTGACGACGTAAAAGAAGCGATTTTTTTAGAATCATTAAATGGTCCAGCAAAAAAAACAACTCTTGAATCTCTCTCAGATCGCGAATTGCAAATTGCTAATAAGCTTGCAGAAGGTATTCCCCTCAAAGAACTTTCCAATCAATTGAATCTCCACTCATCTACGGTTAGCACTTACAAAAACAGGCTGTTTGAGAAGCTGAAAATACGATCCATACCTGAATTGGTAGAGATACTAAGATTATATAATCATTAAACATTTATATTATTTCGAAATAGGAGGTGACCATTTGAGTGGCTTCGTTGATTCCGGCAGTTCCTTTTCCCTGCGCTGATAAAGGGATGGTCATTAATAAAGCCAATGCTGAAATCAGAAGCTTTTTTCTTTGTTTTTCCATAATGTAAACAGATTAAATTATTAGCATTACCCACAGTATGTGTGCTTTGGAGACAAAGGTGTAGGGTATATTGATGTGGAATCAGAGTATGACTTTAGAAGAGTTTACTTGGCTTTAATAGGTTGGGAAGTTTTTTCTTCTCGTGCGTGAAACAGTGAATTACTTAGTGTTTTTATAAAATACTATTTGCAGAGTAAAGAATTTCTTGTGGAGGCAGTTTGAGGCTGAAAAAAATAGCTAATCAACCCTTATTAGTTAAGTTTTATTTTTGAAAGTACATGATTGAAAAATTGAATAAATCATTCTGACAATTTTAATCTTATTTATTCGTTGGCAAAACACTTCTATAAGGATACAGCCAATCTATAATATTAGTCCAATATTTAACAAAATATTATCAATATTGACATAAAAAAAACCTGGCCGAAACCAGGTGAAAACTAATAACCATGAAAACTCAAATTAAACATGAGAATCTTTTCTATTTGAAGCAATAAGAATGCCTAAAAATTCTAAAAAAAATGTAATTATAGTTATATAGTGTTAAAAATAGTTTGAAAATTATTGTTAAGTAAAATTTTCGATATCAAATCCATCAATTCGGTTCCATGTATTTTCTGAACAACACCTGCCGCTTTTTCCTTTTGAGATAATTCTAAATTTTGATGTTTTAAAAATATCTCTATGGAAATTAATTCTTCAAAGGTTACCCCTGTGGCTGAACCGATGTCATTATAGAAAATTTGATATTGACTCCATTCTTCCTCCTCTTCCTCAAAATCTAGAGTACTTCTGAAAACGTCATCTTATTCTTCCTGCGGAATTTGAATGTCAACTGTTTTATCGTTGATTTCTTCTGCAAAGTTACTCGTTGAATGTAATTGTTTTTCAATAGGATGGTATACAGTACTGTTTGTCAATATCTGGCTTCTTATGGATTTAGATTTCCCCATAATGCTTGAATATGGTTTGGGACTATGAGATGTAAATTATTTTTCTGATCTCTATTGAATAGAAAATTTTTCTTTCAACATAAGCACAATAATAATCAGTAGATATGTAATCTTCCCTCACTAAGTACATTTAAATGTAAAGTTTTTTGTAGAATGAAGTTGTCTGCATTATTACAAAGTTGCATCAATCCGGAAAATTAAGAGGATAATACAGAAGCATTTTCCTGTTGCTCCAATTCTATTTTTCTCTGTTTTATAAAATCAGCCGGACGCAAACCATTTATTTCCTGAAAAAGATTAGAGAAATTTGCTCTGGATGCAATTCCGCATTCCTCAGCTAAGCTCTGAACTTTGAGACGTAAATACTGTGGCTGATCAAACATTAGCTGAGTAATATAATTAATCCGTAAAGCAGATATGTATTTGCTGAAATTCATTCCTGTAATATCATTAATATATTGAGAAAGATAGTACTTGTTGGTTTTAAAAGCTTCTGCAAGTTGTTCTATTGTAAGACCACTTTCTGTGAAACCTTTATTTTCTTCAAAAATTTTCAATTTTGTCTGAATATCCAAAAAGACTTCTTCACTCAAAGTATTTTTTGATTGTAGAGATATATTTTTATAAGGAATATCAACCAGCTGTAAATTCTGCTGCAGTTTTACTTCAAGTTCAGCATATTTTATTTTGATTTCCTTAGTGTGGTTATAGTACGACCTTATTCTTACAGATAAAATAATAACAGCTAATACCAATATAATAATAGCTCCGATTCCCCATCTGCTTTTAGCTTCTAATTTGGAT
This sequence comes from Chryseobacterium aahli, assembly GCF_022699665.1. Taxonomy (GTDB): domain Bacteria; phylum Bacteroidota; class Bacteroidia; order Flavobacteriales; family Weeksellaceae; genus Chryseobacterium; species Chryseobacterium aahli. The sequence continues at coordinate 10,946 of NZ_JALDNB010000010.1, forward strand.
TTCGCTTCTGATAGAATTTCATTGTCATAACCCCTGTGAATTTTTGAAGATAAATTGGGAAAGTCTTTCTTCAAAATATTATCTACTTTAAGCAAATCTTTTGTGTACGATAATTCCTTGTTCTCATTTTTATTTTTTTGATGGTAATAGATCAGCAGTTCATAATTTTCCTGTAACTCAGGAAAAAAGAATTCCCTTTTTTTAAATATGGAATCGACTTTTTCAAACTGCTTTACAGCTTGATTTTCTTTTCCTGTTTTTAACAGACTCTTGCCAATGTAGAATTCAGCAACGGAAATCCAATATACTTCATCATTTTTTAACAGTACCGGCAATGAATGACTAAGGTTTTCGATTGATGATCCGTATCTCTTAAAATAATAGTCGGAAATACCTCTGCTCTTTAAAAAATAAGTTTTTTCTTTAACGAAGTCCTCAGACTGTCCTGTGAATCGCATTCCGACGACAGTTAAGGAATCAGCAGTTTTATAATTTTTAAGATGCTGATAACACACTATTGCCTGATGAAGACTGTTTAAATAACCCTTAGTGTCATTATAAATCTGGCTTGGATAACTTTTTTCATTGGTTTTTGGCTCAAAATAGGATATACATTCATTAAAATGAGCAACGGCTTCATGATAATATCCAAGATAACTTTTTACTAAACCCATTTGGTATATCACCTTAAATCTCAAATATTCATTTTCTATATTTTTTGAATAATGATATGCTTTCAGAGATTCGTCCAAAGCCGCATTGTAGTTTTTAAAATAAAAATAATAAATACTGCCTTTATACAAATGCGCTGAAGACATCAATTCATGATCTTCGGATTTTTGTGCTGCAGTAACAGCACTGTCTGCATACTGTAATTTTATTTTTTTTTCAGAGGAATAATAGGAGTAGTCCTCGTAGCCTTGTTTGAGTTCAGCAAAGTTCTTTTCCTGTCGGGCTTTCGTTATATACCTGGCGACATAAGGTAAAGCTCCCTTATCATTCTTTTCATAGCTATCATAGACGTTTCTCAGCTCCTCATAAATACTTTGCCCATTTACTTTCCCATAAGAAAAGATTAAAAAGAAACAAAATAGACTAAAAATCCATTTTTTTATTAACATTCGGCCTTTATCATATTTTGTGAAAGTTCAAAAATAATTAAAATCATTTATAATTTTAAAAAAAAGAGCAGGTATATTAAAAAAAATAAAAATATTTAAATATTTTGTTTTCAGGCATTTAAATGTATTAAAATAGAAAGTTTCCAAATTGGTACGTTACGATTTAGCAGTTTTTCATATTGAAACATACTTGTTTTGTTAAATAACATTACTGCAGATAAATTTGTTTTCAGAATTCAGACAGATAATCCTGGTACCGGGATAAACTTCAAAAGCAAAAAAAATGAAAAAGTTTATCTCTTTATTGGCAATTAATGCCATTATATTTTCAGTAACAAGCTGTAGAGAAGCGGAAGAATTGACTTCGGTTACAGAGTCTAACTTTTCTACAGAAGTATACAAAAAAACAAATACTTTAAATGTGGAGCAAAAGGCAAAATCACAAGATAGCCTTACTGTCGGAAAGGATGAAAAACATCCACCACCAAAAGATAAGTTTGAGTGGTAGAAGCATTTCAAATGCTATTAGGTTTGAGAAATAGTATTCAAGTTATTAGGAACATGTGATGGCTTAATCCATCTTTGAATGTGGTCAGAAGATTTATCATTCTATTGAATTTTGTAGTGGCCAATGCAAATGATATAGATTTTAAATAAATTAAAATTTTTAACCATGAGCAAGGTAAAAGTTCCCGGCTTTGCTTCTTAAAAACAATAGGGAATGCCAAATTTTTATTATGAAAAAAGTAATTTTATTAGCAAGCGGAGTTGTTGTTATGTCGCTTATGTCATTTACTGGAAACAAAAATGAAGACATCATTGAGGTTAAAGGAAATGTGATCACAGTTAAAGACACAAGAAAAATTTCAAAGAAAGACATGAAATTTTTAAGTGAAAAAATTGCGGGATGGACATATTGTGATAGATATTCTTCATCAAGAACTTGTGAGACTAAGAACAGAACTTTTCCAAATGCAGTTGCGGAAAGAGCTGAAGTTGAAAAAGTTATTGCAAAATATCAGTAAAATGTAAATTGAAGAGTTGGGCTGACTTTTCAGTCCAACTTTTCTTTTTGAAAAACTTGTAATTATGAAAAGAATATACATTGAAGCGTCTGTTTATATCCTGATTATTATAAAAGTAATTTTAATGGGTATAACTTCGACCTGTTCTGCATTCTGTGAATTTTACAAGTATGAAGAACCAGACATAATTAAAACGCTGTCTCCCCAAAAAGGTTATGAAAACACTTTGACATCATACTTGGGATTTGATACTGGTTATGGTTTTTTCGCCCCAAATGTATCAAGCAATTTCATAATATTAAGTACTGATAAAAAAGAAAATAAAACATATTATTCTTCAGATTTACTTGAAACAACCGAAGGAAAATTAAGATTTTTAAGCGTCAATGATATTTTTCTTAAAAACATAGCCGACGACAAAGAAAAAATAAAAGTAAATCACATTGTTTTAAAACAGATCAATAAATATTTTGAAAAAAAATACAATTCAGAATTTGAAACATTTGTTTACTTATATGACTATCCAAGCCTAAAAGATTTTAAAAAAAATAATGATGAAAATTTAATTAAAGTTGATAGTATAAAATGAATAAAATCCTTGCCTTCGCCAATCAAAAATTCTCTGAGAATTTTGTCGTTTTCTTTAGAATTGCAATAGGGCTGATTGTTATGCTTCATTTTTTATCCTGCTGGCAGGATTTTGAATTATTATATACCGATAAAAGCATTGTACCAACAGACCTACAGAATTTATATGGGAAATATAACATTATCACAATTGACGACATTTTAGCCTTTTTAAATAAATTTTTCTCCTATCACCTTTCAATATTAATTTTTAAGATTCTGTACGTTGTTTTGTCTGTAAGTATAATACTAGGTTTTTTTAGCAGAATAAGTTCCCTGTTACTTATCATATTACAGATATCTTTCATTAAGTATGGTACACTTCTACATTACGGTGCAGATTTTTTTACAACGATGTCATTATTCTATATTTTTATTTTTCCGACAAGTTCTTATTATTCTTTGCAAAAAAAATATTTTCCAGGCTCGTTAAAATTTATACCGGATCAATCATTATCTCTTTGTAAAAGATTAATTCAGGCTCATTTATGTATTGCTTATTTCTTCTCAGGATTTGATAAAATATTAGGTTTTAACTGGTGGAATGGAGAGTCAGTATGGAAGGCTGTGCATTTACCTAATTTTAATCATTTTGTAGATTTAGGTACTTATGTCTCTCATCCTTTATTTTATACACTGGTAGGATGGTGCACAATACTGACCGAAATACTTTATCCCGTATTTATTAACATGAATCGTACGAGAAAAATCTGGCTTTGCCTGACCATAGGAATGCATGTAGGAATAATTATTTGTTTTAATCTATTCTTTTTCTCAGCTATTATGATCACCTGGAATTTAACTTCTTATTATTTTGATTATTATGAAGACAAAAACAACTAAAAATATATTATTAATCTTTTTACTTGCAACAAACTCATTATTTTTTGCACAGTATAAAGTGATCTATGAAATGAAATGGAAAGCAGACAAAAAAGATTCAAATTTTAACAAGGAACTTTGTGCTTTGGTTATTAATAAAGAAAATACAGCCTCCTTTCAGTCTTTGGAAAATTTCAGAAGAGATTCTTTACAAACTACTATTGTTAAGGAGTATTTTAAAAACCAAAAAGGTAACCTGCGGTTGCCTGATGACAGAACTGATGCCAAATTTTCATCCATAATTATTAAAGACAGAGCAAATAAAAGTATTTCTTTAGAAGAGAAGCTGTTTACTAATGTCTATATAACCAACTGTTACCAATCCCTTAACTGGAAATTGTTAAACAGTACTGAACCGAAAATTTTTGGATATTCTGTTAAAAGAGCAAAACTAAATTTTGGTGGTAGAAATTGGACAGCTTTTTACACCACAGAAATTCCATTTCCTGAAGGTCCCTATAAATTTGGAGGGCTTCCAGGGCTTATTTTAAAAATATATGATGATGAATTGGATTACACTTTTGAAATTAAGGGAGTCACAAAAGAAGTTAATAATCTTGAAGAAAGAAATTTCAGTTATAACACTGTGAATCTTACTTATAAAAAATGGAGTTTGTTTTGGAGTAAATATAAAAACCAGCCTTCAATGATTTTTGAAAATTTGAATACTGCAGAGACTACATTTGTTATTGACGGACAGGATGTGAATAATAAGGACGTAAAAGCTTCTTATGATAAAAGAGAGAAAATAAGATTAGGTTATTTTGATAATCCCATAGAGATAACCCCCTCGTGTAAATGATTTGTTGTAAAATGAAAATCTACTATGACAATTATTGTCCAAACTGTACACGATTTGCTCAACAGATCTCTAAATTGGATTGGTTGAAAGTTATTGAAATAAAACAATTACGCAATCTTCAGCACATTAACGAAGCGTTTGGAATTGATAAAACTCTCGCAGAAAAACAGATGGCATCTTACAATGGACAGTGGAATTATGGTTACAAAACCTTGTTTCTAATCTTTTTAAGAATACCGATCTGTTGGTTTTTTATACCTCTGTTTTGGTTGCTGGATTTATCTCAACTGGGTCAGTATCTATACCTTCATCTTGCAGTAAACAGACAGATCATACCGTTTCATTGTTCAGAGGACAGTTGCGAAGTAAAATATAAGTAATGGACGGAATATTAATGAATCTGATTGCGATGTTGATAGAGTTTCTTCCTTATCGCTAAGAAACTAATTTTTTTAAAACACTTATCTATTATAAATGAAAGAGCCTTTCTTTAGAGGGAGGCTTCTTTACTTATCAAAATAAATCAACAATGAAAGATGATCAAATAAGGGTTTCCTTTTTAACTTTAAAAGTTATTGTAGAAAAAGCTTTATCTGATTATCTGTGAAGTTGCTAACTTTGTTAGGACACAATTCTTATACTCTTTAACTTTAAGAGTATGAAAAAGATCAGAAAAAATTACAGTTTAGAGTTTAAGATCCAAGCAGTATCCTTAAGTGAACAGCGAGGCAATGTATCCTTAGTAGCTCAAGAATTGGGGATTTGCAAAGAAAGTTTAGTTAATTGGAGAAAGCTTCACAAAGAAGGTAAGCTTACAAAGGAAAAACAAATTCCCTCCAATCCCATAAGAGAAGAGCTGTTGAGACTTTGCAAGGAGCTTGAAGAAGCAAGGCTAGAACGTGACATCTTAAAAAAGGCGGTAGGCATCTTCTCCAAGAGAGACGGGTAAGATATAAATTTATCAAAGAACACGCTAATGTGTTTCCTGTCGGGAAGATGTGTGAGGTATTAAAGGTGAGCAGGAGCAGCTTCTATCATTGGAAGAAAGGGAAATCTACCAAACGAGCAGAAAGAAGAGCTATTTTATCTTCAGAAATCTTCAGTATTTATCATTGGAGTCGTGGCTGATATTGAAGTCCGCGAATAACCAGAGAACTGGAAGCAAAGGGAATGAGAACCTCACGTCCTTTTGTTGCCAAACTGATGAGAGAACGTGACCTTAGAAGTATCGTGAAGAAAAAAATTAAGAAAACCACCAACTCTTCTCACCGATACGCTGTTGTAAAGAATTATCTGAATCAAAATTTTCAGGTTAAAAATAGCAAAGAGGTCTGGGTGTCTAATATTACCTATATCCGTACAGGTCAAGGTTGGCTGTACCTCACGACGGTCATTGATCTGTTTGACAGAAAGGTTATAGGCTGGTCATTGAGTGAGACGATGAAGACTCAAGATACAAGTATTGCTGCCTTGAAAATGGCACGACTTCACCGTCCTTTACAATAGCATGACAATTTAATTTTCTATTCAGACAGAGGGATACAGTATGCGTGCACAGAATTTACGTCAATAGTCGGAAAAAACATTACCCGAAGTATGAGTGGAAAAGGAAATTGCTATAACAATGCTGTAGCGGAGAGTTTTTTTAAAACTCTGAAAATAGAGCTTGTCTATCAAAATAAATATGAAACTAGAGATCAAGCCAAAAACTCTGTGTTTGAATATATAGAAACATTTTACAACACCCAGAGAAGGCATTGAGCATTAGGAAATTTAACCATAAGAGAGTATCAAAATTTAATGTCTAATCAATCTAAAAATGTAGCATAAAGAGTATATAAATTTTGTCTCAAAAATAGTTGCAAGTTCATTGGAGCGTTAGTAATTTGTTGTATATATTGAAATTTGTTATCCTCTCGCTATTGCAGATTGCAATCCTGCGTTGTTTCTTTCTCTTATCAGCTAACTCTTAAAGATTTTATGATCTTAGTTTTAAAATTTAAAATTTTGTTTAAAATATAAACATTTATATAAAAAGACCATTCTCAAAATTTTGAAAACGGTCTTTTTATAATGATTAATCGTAGAACAATTTTACAGTTTCATGTGGGCTTATTAATCATTTTTTAATTTAAACTATAATTATATGTCACATTAGCCCAAAAAACTTCATCCCCAATTTGAGTCATATTACTTGGGCTACTAAATGTGGATGAAGGGAAAATATTGCTGTAGTTAGCAATTCCAAACCCTGTTGTTTTTGAAACAAACAAAGATTGAGAATTATCTGCAGGTACTTTTTTCACATATTTAAATACTCTTTTTATTTTCAAAGAAGATGTATTTTTATCAAAATTTCCCAAGTATTCAGTATTATTGTTTTCTTTGATGAAAACAGAATCCTGCTTTAACGAAATATTGTATTTCAGATCTGCAGTTGTTTCCGTAATTAATTTCAAACTCATCTCTTCAAGATTAATTTCTACTTTTTTCCATGAAGGTTCCTTGTAAAGAGTCCAATAATTCTGAATATAACTTTCATTAACATTCATTGAGTTGCCTGAAGGTCCTTTAAATAAATTTATATTATTTACAATATAATTTTTAAAGGACAGACTAAGCTTTGAAGAGGAAACTGGAGGATTTGTCGTAGCTTCATTATCATCATTTCCACACGCCATACATGTGAAAACTGCAATTATTAAATACAAATATATTTTCATAGGATAAAATTAATCAATTATAATATATGTATTGTTAGTACTTGGAAGCAATTTATAAGTGTAGTCTTCATTGTAGTTAGCTACAAATTCACACGGAAATCTTCCTCTTGGTACACAGACGCCATCAACGCGATAGTATGGCTGATTAGGAATACTCATTCCCGTATTTAAGCCTGCATTCTGAAGTGTGATTTGTTCTACAGTTTCTGTATAATTCCAACTATTAGAAGTTGGTCCACCACCTTTGACTCCCTTTTTTAATTTCTTTTCAATAGTAAACTTAATACTTGGAGGCGCTATCATGTTAGTATGACTATGGCTGGAATAAAAATAAAGCTTTAGATCTACATTTTTATTACGTCCACTGCTTACCATATTCTCATGTGCCATACGTACGTATACGGGAGGTTTTCTGATGTCATATTTAAACGTTGTCTTTACTTGGGAATTATCATTTAAATAAGAATATGAACAAAAGATTGGTACTCCCGGTTGACTTTTAGAAAATGATCCTTTGGCCACATGATTTACAAATGATTGATATCCCTGGAATGACTGTACTGCCGTCACACCACTTCCTCCAATTAGATAAAGGTTAAAATCTGCCCCATCAAGAAAGTTTTTCTCTTCTTGAGTAAGTGTGCTTTGTCCATTAACAAATAATTTACTAAAGCTTTCGTTCAAAATAGTTCTTGCCGTCTCAGTAAGCTCATTTGTTTCAATAGAAAGTACTCCCATACGTCCATAAGATATTGAACTTACATATACCGGTTCAACACCTCCGGTATCTAAATTGATATCATTGACCAAAGAACCATTGGGAAGATCCATATCTAAGGTAAAAGATGTTTGATAAAACTTAACATAAAAACCGGTTCTCTTTGAAATCATTCCCTCTTCAATATTTGTGGATGATGAATTTTTCCCAAAAAGTGATCTTGTATTTACGTTTGAACCAAATGCAACCTTCAATTCGTCATAAGATGTAAATTGTTCAATACTATAACTTAATGTTCCATTCTGAGTAAAGTCAGCTGTCTGAAGATAGTCCTGCACGAACTGTCTGGTAGCCGAAAGAGAAGGATTATTCATAGTGAAAGCCGTTTTCTTATTAATTGCAGGAATCGACAGAGAGACGGTTACTGGCTTTACTGAAGCAGTAATAGGTTTAAAATCCAAGTTTTGAATTGAATTACCTTTTAAAAGCGATCCTGGAAAAATATACATTGCTAAATTAGGAAGAACTACAGATTGTGAAGATTCGAATTCCTTTGTTTCAGTAAATTCTTCTTCATCTGTTTTTTCAAAGATAGAATTTGTCTTATTGCTTTTGTTCTTTAAAAACGACGGGTATGTACCGTATGATGTTATATCAATAACCTGTTGTGAAGCTCTTTCCAAAACATGTTCACTATCTCGGTTCAGAGAATCTGTTGCACAACTTTGTAAGGCAGCCATTGAGACTGCCATTACACATAAAAATTTTTTCATTAATCTTTTTCTACTGTAAATGTGGTATAATATACAGAGTTGTCTCCTGCATGAGAAGCTGAGAAATAAATAGGCACTCCAGGAGCTTGAGCAGTAAACTGTCCTCCGCTAACAATAAAATTGATAAAACCTTCATAGCCGGTAACAACCTGTACTGCATCAGATCCCACTCCTCCTAAGATGTAAACTGTCAGATCAGATTCTTCAAGAATTTTTTTACTTTGAACATCAATACTCAAAGATCCGTTAACCATTTTTGCGTTTAAGGCTGCCTTTAATGCAAAAGCTGTTTCGTTATATGAATAGTCTGATTCCAATGATATCACTCCTAATCTTCCGTATGTAATTGAATTGATATAAACCGGATTATTCGGTGTAGCAAGACCTAAATCTGATTCATTTTTAAAAATATTCCCGTTATCAGGTATATCCATATCAATAGTAAAATTCTTCTGTGTGAACTTAGCAAATATTCCGGTATTTTTTTTAACCTTATTATTACTTCCACTAATATCAATATTAAAAATTCCTCCGATGTTTACATTTGCTCCAAAAGCAATCTTTAATTCACTGTAATAAGAAAACTGCTTAATATTGTAGTCGAATGAAAGAATTTGCTGACCGCTGAAATTAGCATCATTCATTGCTTTAAATATCGAAGCTCTCATACTTGAAAGTGAAGGCTTTTGAATTTGATCAACGACATAAGCTGAAGGAAAAGAATAGGAAACGGTGATCGGTTTTGTAGGATAAGTGATCGGCGTGTAAGAGAGGTTATCTAAAGTTGTCGAATTGTAAACGCCTCCGATAAATGTTTTATTGGGTGCAGTTACAACCATTTGATCACTATTCAAAGTTACAGTACTTGTTTTTGCGTTGGATGTAACCATCTTTCCATCTACAGAAACTTCATCGTAATTTAAATTTTTTGAAGGTAAGACAACTACCGGATTAATACCCCTAGAAGATGAATTTTTTATCACTTCATTTTGAAATTTCTGATTAGCTTCAGAATTTAGATCATCGTTACAAGATGTAACGGACAAGCTTAAAAGGCCTACTAGAGCTAGTGGCATCATAATTTTTTTCATAATAATATTTCCTTTTGGAGCGACAAATGTATATTTTAAATGTAAACCACACAAGCAAAAAAGCCCTTAACATCACTGAGGGGTGATTGTTAAATTGTGAATTTTAGACAGATTTCAATTGGCGAATAAAGAATTGACAAATTTTACAAACGAAAAGACAAGTCGCTGTTTTAATTTTCTAAAAACCATTAAAAAATAAATATTTTAAAATAATTTAGGTTCACCATAAACCGAGAAAATTCTAGGTTTTAAAGATGTTTCAACGGCTATGATTTAACATTAGGTATATGATGTGTTTTTTTTGAAATACCAATCGAATTAATAAAAATTTATAAGCTTTATTGTAGACCATATAGTATGAATCTAAATATTTATTCTAAGGTTTTGTGAACCATAAGTATAAAAAAACACCTTTTTTTGCGAGGCTTTCTTAAATTTGATTGCCGTTTTGTTATGGTCATCATTGACCTCAGATACCATTTCTTTCATAGAGACATTTGCTGTCTCTTTATCGGCAAGGTTTAAACTGTCTTTTAAAAGGGTGTACTTATCCATGTAGAACTTTGATTGTTCCTTCTCTCCGGTTTCTAAATAAAAACTGGCCAAGAACTCAAAGGACTCCATTCTATGATAAGGGTCAGGATATTGTTTTTCTATTTCCAATGCACGTTTAGAAAAGTCGATAGATTTTATATACTCTTTCTTTTCCAGATATAGCCAGCTCATTTGATTTAGCATCATAATTCTATTATCAACTGGCGTTTTATACTTCTTATTTTCATAGATAGCAAATGCCTTTCGAAGATGTTTTTCTGCTTTTTCCAAATTTCCATTGTCTGCTCGTTCAAGATATAAGATTCCAAGACGCAAATTAGTGAATGAGTCAGAATAAAAATGCCCTTAAGCACTAAACTAATTCCTAAGACATTACTGATTTTTCTTTTTTAAGGGTTTCAATAAAGTAGGAAGGGTTAATCCCCGTAATCTTTTTAAACTCAAGAGTAAATGAAACACGAGAGGCAAACCCGGAAACCTCGGCAAGGTAACTTATTTTATATTCCCTATATCTAGGGTCATTGTAGAGCAAATTCATAATGTAGTCAATTCTCAAATCATTGATATATTGGCTAAAAGATTTTCCCTTATGTTGCTTTAGTATTTCAGAAAGATATTTAGAGTTGGTATTCAGATAGTTTGTTAGATATGCAAAATTAATCTCCTGCTTCGTAAACTTATTGGATTTTTCAAATTTTTCCAGTTTAGATAGCAAGGCTACAACAGTTTCGTCTGCAATCTGTATAGACTTTTGAGGTGCTTTTTCAGCTGATTCATTTTCATTACTATTAGTTTCAATCTGCTCTTTTGGTTCTTCAAGTTTTTTGATTACCAGTTCATATTTTTGATGAAGTCTTTTTTCCCTTCTGGACCAGAGTAATATGCCTAATGTTATCAATAAAACAAACACCACGATGAGGATGTTCAATTTTATATCTATCATCTTTTCCTTTTCAGAGATGATTTGCTTTATTGGCTTTTCCACAGCTTTCTTTTCTGCAGAATTAATACTGTCATTAATTTTTGTAAAAAGTCCAAGGTATTTGGTAGAAGCTTCCGGCTCTCCCAATCTAATATAAGCTTTGGCCAGTACCATATAAGTTACTCTTCTGTTATAGATCATTCTGTTGCTTTTTTCCATAGCAAGTGCACTTTCACCGTATTGTACAGCTTTTTTGTATTCTTTTTTCCGCAGATATAACTCTGTAAGTGCAGCAAACAAATCTATTTGGGTGCTTTTATCAATATCGAATTTACTCTTTTCAATAATACCCAAAGCTTTGGTCATATAAGCTTCTGCAAGACTTTCATTTCTTAATGGATTTTTGGAATCAAAGTAGAAGATTCCCACATTCATATTACAGGAGATTATCATATCTTCTTTTTTTTGTAAAGAAACGCTAGCTGTATTGCCTTTGACCTTTTTTATTTCCTCCAGTGCTTTTTTCAGATAATACAAAGATTTTTTAGAATTATCTTGGTAGAAAACACCCATATTATAGTACGCAAGCGATAGATTATAGAATTTCTGATCCTCATCTGGAATTAGATTGGCGTATTTTACAGAAAGATTGTATTCTTCTGCTGCTTTATCATTTAAACCTAAATTTTCATAAGCAATAGCGCGGGTTTTACAAAGGGTGGAAAGTACTTTATAATCTTTTAATTTTAATGCCAGCTTTTCTAACTCCAGACTGGATTCAATCACCTTTTCATTGTTGGATTGCTCTGCGTAGAAAACCAGAAGCTCTTGTCTTCCCGTAATGGTTCCCTTATCATAGCCTGCAGCTTCTGACAAGTCAATAGCCTTTTGCAGCGTTGCAACTACATCATCGTATTTATCTTGTTGATTTAATTTTTTTACTTTATCTAATAAGATATCAACCTTCTTTTCCGTACCAATAGCATCCTGTGCGTTGGCTGGCAGGAATAATAAAAACAATAAAAATAATAGAAATCGATGCATTGTGTTTTTTTTAAAGGCGTGAATTTATAAATTATTGTTTTTAGTTCTATAATTCTCTTGTTATTAATTACAGAATTACATATGTCTATAAAAAATTATAATGATTTGATTTTAAATGTAATATGTTTCTTTTTTCTTCTTTTTTTTTAATCCAATTCTAACCTGAGTTTTAACTAAAAATTCACACAAAATAGTGTTCATAATTCCAGAAAACCAAACATCTATTTCTTTTGAGCCTCATTATATACCTGTAAAATTGCAGCCAGTATAGAAACGGAAATTTCAACAAAGATATTCTTCAAAGCAATTTCCTGCTATATTTTTATAAGAAGCTTAACAAAAGACTTCAGGAAACAAATATCACAAATAATTCTTTAAAAATACAAATAGTTAATAATAACAAAAGCTCAAGTGATGAGAAAAATTATAAAAGATATTAGAATTTTTCCTGTAGACTCTACAGGAAGATTTCTATGTTTTTTTGCTTTCCTTTTCTCATTTTCTGTATTTGCCGATGATGGGAGTGAGATTCCTCCTAATAAAGATAGTATGCAATATCATTCTTCTGTCAATATATACATTGCAGAAGGTACTGTGGTTTTCAATAGCGCGGAAATTATTATTCCAGACAAGCACATTGTCTCAAGAAAAAAAGAGAAGCCTACGCCTGCACGCTCCAAAATCTTTGTCAAAAAAAAGGAAAATCTGCAAACTATAAAAGCGGAAGAACCAAAAGCCATGTTTCAGGCATTACCATTTACGCCAAGTAGCTTTTTCAGTACCGGTGTTGGAAAAAATACTATGATATTGCCGCTGACGCAGAACTATAAAGCTTCATTGGCTATTAATAATAAAAACACAATTTCATATTTAAATTCAGGGGAAGATTGCGGGACAACATTCCAATCCTCCCTTTTTCACACTCTGGAAATAATACCTGGTGCCATTTGCACCCGGCCTCCGCCTGTTTTTCTGTAAATAAAATTGTTCTTTGTGTCACTATAGTCTTAAAATTGATTTGAGATACATTGACAAACCAATACAATTGGTCATAGATGCGAACAGTATTTTGTATTTGCTACGAAATCTACTTTTTCTTCTGATATGATGATTAAAACACAAAACAAATAAAACACAAATGATGAATTTCCCTTCTTTTTATGAGAAAAGCAGCTAACTAAGTTAAGCCGCTTATATCCTGACCCACATTCTTAGGGTTACGACACTTACTCAATCTTAAAGTTTGAGATGTAACTATCTCTCTGTTCAAACGCTACACGACTATTTTCACTTTCCTTATTTGGTTATTACAGGCCTGGGGAGGGGCAATAATCTTGACGGCTTAATGATGAAAATATAAAAACACTATAATGATAAAACCTTTAAAAAGCACAAATAAAGGAGTCACAAATCTCCTTTTTATTACGCTTAATCTATTTCGGCGTAAAAATGGGGTTATTTCCCAAACAGCATTATTACTCACAGTTCTACTCTTTGCAGGTATCCCGTCCGTTGTGCAGGCACAGTGCACAACGGGTTGCAACAGCAATTACGGGCTCAACTCCAACAATGATGCGGCTAATATTGAGTATGATAATATTATTTCTGGTCACGCTAAAACCATAATAAAAGAGTCCGATGGTACTTTTAAAATATGGGGATATGCAGCAACTATGGGGAATAGTAGCGGATCTACCGATGTTCTCAGCCCTTTAATTATTAACAGCACCAATTATCCGGTGCTGCAGGGTAATGTGCTGAAAGCTACTATGGGGGATGACCAGATAGCGATATTGACTACACAAGGCTTATACGGGGGAGCCTATGGGGGAACTACGGGAGACCTTTTTTCGCCAACAATTAAGCCGACTAATGCTCTGGAAAAGTTAAATATCGACGACGCCAACACTTATGGCCTGCCCGGAACGGTAACGCCACAGCAGGTTAAAAGCCTTTTTGGTACTTCTACTCATCTAGGATTGTTGACCTGTACCGGAGAAGCTTATGTACTCGCTAATAAGTCTATAACTAATAATTATAGGGTTGCCGGAGCGGGATTGACAACTGGCAATAATAGCTGGAATCGGGTAACGACCAATGAACCTGGCAATCCAACTTTGGATAATGTAATTGCCATGAGGGGGACTTATGGATCTATGATGGCTTTACGTTCTGATGGCACCCTTTGGACCTGGGGAAGTTATACCTACTTGGGAGATGGTACTGCCTATACATCCAGAACCAGGGCTACTCAAATGACTTTACCGAATCCTGCAGGCACAATCAAAATGATAGGAATGACAGGTACTTTTCCTACTTATTATGTATTGTATACAAATGGCAGCCTGTATGCTTTGGGTTACAATGACCTTAGGCAGCTGGGAGACTGGACAACTACCGAAAGAACAAACTGGGTGCAGCCTAAATCCACTGCTGCAGCGGGTTCTGAGATGAATAATATCCAATGGATTTCCCCTATGGAACATGGTGCTTCTTACCCTTCAATCAATGTACTTACCACCAGCGGGCAACTATATAATTGGGGTCGCAATTATCAAAATAAACTCCGCTCGAGTGGTGATTATCTTAACCCTGGAAGTCCAAATATTGACAAGTTCCTCGCAGTAGAATCTGGCTCAGATTTCACTATTGTGATTCGTCAATGTACACAAAATTTTGGCTTCGCTGGTAACCAGTATTATGGCAATGCAGGTGATGGTTCTAGTACTGTCAATGTAGCAAGAGTACCTTATTATTATACCACAGCACCGGTTAATGTTTGCGGTGCCAATGCTATGACTACTGCAGGAGCACCGGTATTCAGTGCAGGATTGCCCACCAACAGATGTCAGGGTGCAGGTACACAAACCTACACTGCTACGTCTTCTGGTGGAACTGTTTCATACAGCTTAGCGCCTGCTGCCGCTGGTACTATTAATACAACTACAGGTGCTGTTACCTATAACGCAGGCTGGTCGGGTACAGCAACTATCACAGCAACTGCTACAGGTGGCTGCGGAACACCGGAAACAGCTACGCATACTGTAACCACAGCTGCAACGCCGGCTGCTCCGGTATTTAACGTGGCTTTATCTACCCAAAGATGTACAGCTGCTGGTATAATAACTTACACAGCCATATCTAGCAATGCAGACAGTATCACGTACAGTATTTCCAATACAGGTACAGGCACACAACCAACTATCAACCCTGCCACGGGTGAGGTAACTTATGCTGCCAACTGGAGCGGAACATCAACAATTACCGCAACAGCAGCCGGGTGCGGAACTACATCCTCTTCTAATTTTGTTGTGAATACGGCAGGGGTACATGCACTAGCAGATGCTGCTACAGGAGAAGCGGCAACCCCATTGGCCATCAATGTCTTGGCAAACGACCTTTGTAATCCTGATCCTAATACTTTAACTATTGCTACACAACCGGCGAATGGTACTGTACAGATTGGTGCAGGAGGCATAGTGACATATTTACCGAATGGTAATTTTGCAGGAACAGATACCTTTGTCTATCAGGTATGTAATGCTCCCGCAGGAGAATGCTCCCAGGCAACGGTAACAGTAACCATCATTGATGACGGAAGCAATTCTTGTACTACTGCAAGTTTACCGCACACCTATTATCTTCCTTTCCCGGAAAATCAAGATCAGTTGAGACAATCTTTAAAAAGTGCAGGAAGCACTACTTCAAACAATACCAATAATGTACACACCATTATTAGTGTAAAAGCCAATTATACGGGTACTGTTATTTACTATGACCATTGGGAAGACGGGTATGAAGCAGAAGCAGGAACCAGAACACAATCTACTACGGAAGTTTGGGGAGATGGTGATACAGCTAACGGAACTGCACCGGGATATCCTACAGATATTATTCCTGAAGGAGCAATCGTTACCATAGATAATACATATAATTACAGAACAGGAGGTGGAATGACCACCACGGCAACGCCAAAGCAATATGACGGCCGGGATAAGATTTACTCCACCAAAATGCTAACCATTTCTAAAGTTACGGGAACCAGCGAAACCTTTAACGTACAGAATGTGAAAACAAATGTCATAGATGTAAATCGTTTCGGAGAGTTATTTGTGATTCCTTTTGGAGAAAATATCGAAACACTTTCCAACCCTAATATTACCACAAGTGCTTTTCGCTATGTAGGCGTCTTTGTACGTGCCGCGGAAAATGGTACGGTAGTATCTCTGGATTATGACAGGAATGGTACGGTGGATGTTACTTCTCCTACATTGGCAGAAGGGCAGGTATGGTTTTATGACGGAACGGCATCTACTACTACGGGATCTTATCCGGCAGATACCAATAATGCGGACGATATAAAATCGGGTGCAGTAATTACAAGTAATAAGCCTGTAGGAGTAGATTTGGTTTTCGGGGGAATTGATGCCTATGGAACCCGAAACATCCCTGTATTACCAGGTAAATACTATGGTGATACCTATTATTCACCGGTTCATACGACCAATACTGCAGCGCCTGTATATGCAGTTTTCAATAACAGCTTGGGTGAACCGATTACCATAAACTGGAGTAATGGTTTAGGAAACAGCGGAACTTTAACCATCCCTGCCAATGGATATACTTCTATGGAAATGAACCAGCAGACAGGATATAAGTTTAAAAGTACAAATGGTAAAAGCTACACAGCTGTTACGGTAATTGATGCTGACAGCAACGGCTCTTCTTATGACTGGGCATTCAATATGATCCCGGAACATCAGTTGACCAATTTTGCAAGTACAGCCTGGGCTCCGGGAGTGGCTTCCTCTGGATTGGCCAATCCGGTTTGGGTAACTCCAACTGAAACTACTACTGTGTATGTAAAATATACTGGCAATATAATGACGGGTACAGGTTCTACAAGTCCTTGCGGCTTAAAATATGATATAGCATACCCTCTTTCTGCTTTACAGTCTCAAAAAGTTGGTATTAGCGCAGGAAACGGAGGAATGTCTTTCTTTACCTGTGATGGAACCCCAATTTCTGCAGTGTACGGGCAGGATGCTGCTGTTGCTCTTGCTAGTGGGGCAACTACCCTTGACGTAGGATTTACATTGGATCCTCAATGTATGGATTTTACCGTATTTGCAAATGACGATAATGCAACCACCTTTCCGAATATACCGGTAATCATCCCTGTACTGAACAATGATGTGGGTGTTATTGATCCTTCAAACCTTACCATTACCTCATCACCGGCAAACGGAACTGTAGTCGTTAATTATGATGGTACTGTTACCTATACGCCTAACAATGGATTTTCAGGAACAGACGTATTTACCTACCAGATATGCAATCAGGCGGGAACATTATGTGATACCGCTGTGGTAACTGTAAACGTAGGCTGTCTTCCTGTAGAATGGAAGCATATCATATCAGGGAAAATATTTGAAGACGGGAATAAAAACGGAGCTTTAGACCTTAACGAAAGTGGATATCAGCATACGGTTAACCTTTACACTGATACTAACGGAAACGGAATTTTAGATCCTTCTGAAGCAACTCCGCTTCAAAGTATTGCTACGGGTGCAGACGGAACCTATGTTTTCCACGTAGATACTCCAGCAGCTACCACACAAGCATCTGAGAATTTTACAGGAAACTATAGCACAGGTACCGGAACATCAGGCTGGTCAGGAAACTGGATAGAAGAAGGAGAAACGACATCTCCGACAGCAGGTAACATCAGAATAGTGACTGGTGAGCTTCGTTTCACAGGAGATGCTACAGTAGCAATAAAGAGAACGGTAAGTACGCCTTTGAACAATGGGATATTATCATTTGATTTCAGAACCGAGAACATGGACGGGCTTCCGACTGAAAAGCTTACTGTTGAAGTTGGATCATCAAGTACGGGACCCTGGACAGAATTGGGCTCAATGCATAGTATTACAGGATTCAGCTCAGGAACAAAAAGCTACAATATTCCTTCTTCAGTTGTTGGAGCGGGAATGACAGTTCGTTTCAGCACATCAGGAATAGCCGGAGACTATTTTTATATTGATAATGTTAGGGTACAGTCTATACCAACGGTGCATTACATTGCAGCATTGGCACAGCCGCTTCCTACAGGTATGCTTCAGACTTTACCTGCAGCTCCGCAAACAGATTATCCTATATCAATATCAGGATTTGGAAGCAGATGCAATATTAATTTTGGGCTCGCTAATGATGTGGTATTCTGCTACAAACCGGGTATTACCTTAGGTACTGTATTAGACACCAAGATGGGTATCACTTCTTTAAACAGAGCAGGAGCAGACCAAGCAGATAACTGGCCGATGGTAAGAAAGGGAGGCTGGATCGCATTAGAATCTAAAACCAAAGGTTTTGTACCAAACAGAGTTGCATTTGATGCATCAGGAAATACAATCGGAATTCCAGCTGCCAACTTTGTGGAAGGAATGATGGTGTATGATACTACCAACAAATGTATGAAGATGTACACGCTGAAAGAAGGAGACACAGCTATGGCTTGGCACTGCATAGCAACCCAGGCGTGTCCGGATTAATAATTTTCAGAATATGAGAACAGGATTTCCACAATTTTAAAGGAAATCCTGCCTCATACTCAAAAAAAAATCAAGATACAAGTATAATTTGAGGCTAAGTTTTCCAAAGCTTAGTATTATTAAATTTAAAAAAAGACCAATATGCCAATCTTACACAAAATCAAAGCTTATCTCTATGATAACGTTTTAACTAAAGACAACCCTAACGATTTCATCGCTCGTACTGTAAGTGAAAGGTCATTAAATGTAAAACAAATCTGCGAGGCCGCGGTCAGCCGTGGTGGGGCGGACGTTTCATCATCTGCTATGGAACATGCAACAGATCTTTTCCTGAAAGAAATGGCGTACCAACTATGCGATGGGTATTCTGTAAACACAGGATATTTCACAGCAGGTACCCAGATCCGGGGTGTGTTTGACAGCCCAACTGAGACTTTCAACAGCCAAAAGCATAGCATACTGTTCCAATTCAACCAAGGAGAAAAGCTGAGAGCAGAAATTCCAAATATTGAGATCAGTATTTTGGGTGTTGTAGATGCATCGTCTGTCATCTTGCAGGTAATGGATGTGAAAAGTGGTACTGTGAACGATCTTCTTACACCCGAGCGAAACTTGAAAATTGCAGGCAACAAGATAAAAGTAGCAGGAGACAACTCTGCTAATGGTATATACTTCGTAAATACTACAACCAATGCCCGTATGCAGGTAGAAGCAAATGATGTGGTTGTCAACAATCCATCGGAGTTAATTGTTGTCATCCCTGCGCTTCCTGCAGGAACTTATGCCTTGGAAGTAGTGACACAGTTTGCTGTAGGGTCTTTATTAAAAGAACCAAGAACAGCCCAATTCGATAAAATATTAAATGTCGTGTAGACAAAAGTCCATTGTTCGGGCAGACAACGGTGTGTTGTCCGCTCGGGCAATAGGCCTTTGTTCGAGCGGACAATACAATCTTTGACAATAATTAATTTTGATTTCAAAACACACAATGAAAAAAATAATTCTAACCACCATTCTTTTTGCAGCTATTACCACTGCAAAATCCCAAGTCGCAATAGGAAAGACTACAGTCACCAATTCGTCGGTTTCTTTGGAATTTTCTGATGCCGACAAAAAAGGAATCATCCTGCCTTACATCGAAGATAAATCTGCTATCACAGAAAATGGTTCTGTCATTTTTGACAATACAGATCATAAAGTAAAATATCTGAAAGACAACAGCTGGTTCGACCTCTCAGTAGATACCACCGGAAAATCAGATATTGCTATCCAGCAGTCCAAGACCGAGCTGGCTACTGCTAAAACCGTGATAGGGACCAATGGCGCAACAGACACAACAAACGGGATACTGGTTCTTTCTGATGTAGACAAAGCGATGATCCTGCCAAGAGTAGCTAGTCCTCATCTTAATATCATCAATCCTGCATCTGGAATGATGGTTTATGATACTACAAAGAGACAGCTTGCCGTCTATAACGGTACTGTCTGGAGTTTTTGGAAACCATAGATTAGGATTATGAAAAAATTCTTGGTCTTACCAACAGGCGAAACTAGATAAAGTATTATGAAAATAAAAAAGAAGAGTATTGTTGCCTCACAAAACACAAGATTGATAGGGAAAACACATCAAGAAATTTCTGCAATTTTAGGAAATGATTATATCATTGAGGAGAAAGGTATTGTTGTTTACTACACAAAAGTTTTGTTTTTTTTAAGAAGAAAAGTCTATGTTAGTTTTGATGAGAACGATTTTGTAGATACAATTGTAACTTTCGATGGTTTGTTTAAAAAAGCCAGAACTGTATCTTGAAAAATTAAATCATCAGCCTCGGCAAACCCTCTTTTCCTTTTTGTGTCTGGTGAAGTCTGTAATATTTGCCGAGGATTTTTTACTAAAAGCATCATCGTGGTAAGTCTTCATTTCTGTGCGATGAGCGGTGTTTTTTTAAAAGACAAAAATGAAAAACCAATACACAATTTAATCAAATTTAAAAAAAATAGCATACAATGATCTCTCAAAACTTTCTACCAGAAGAGGATGACTTAGAAAAGTATATAGGTTGTTCTAAAGACGAGATTGTAAAAATCTTTGGTGAGTCTGAAGTTTGCTACGGAGAAGAATTAATCTATACACTCCGATCTAACTTTTTTGGCTTGTACAAACAAAGATTGTATTTGTTTTTTTATAAAGGAAAATTGAGAGATTTCTACATAGGAATCTAAAAAATAAAGTTTAACCATAAATAAAAAAGTATTATGTCAACACAACAAGATCTAAAAGGAAAGGTGGTTTTAATTGCTGGAGGAGGTAAAAACCTAGGAGGACTATTAAGTAAGAATTTTGCTGCAAAAGGCGCAAAACTGGCCATCCATTACAACAGCGAAAACTCCCGAGCAGAAAGTGAAAATACTTTGGCTGAAGTACAAGCTTTGGGAGCCGAAGCATTCTTGTTTCAAGGAGATCTTACAGAAGTAGAGAATATTACCAAGTTCTTTGATGAGGCCATTGCAAAATTCGGACGAATTGATATTGCAATAAACACTGTGGGAATGGTACTTAAGAAACCGTTTACAGAAACTACAGAGGCGGAGTATGATGTAATGTTTGGCGTTAATTCTAAATCGGCTTACTTCTTTCTACAGGAAGCTGGAAAAAAAGTGAACGATCACGGTAAAATCTGTACGATCGTAACATCATTATTAGCAGCTTATACAGGGCTATATTCTACTTATGCAGGTGCAAAAGCGCCAGTAGAGCATTTTACAAGAGCCGCTTCCAAAGAATTCGGAGCCAGAGGGATCTCTGTGACTGCAGTTGCGCCGGGACCAATGGATACGCCATTTTTCTACGGACAAGAGAACGATGATGCCGTTGCATATCACAAATCTGCTGCTGCTTTAGGTGGGCTTACAGATATCAAAGATATTGCACCTTTGGTGGAATTTCTTGTAACAGAAGGCTGGTGGATCACTGGGCAGACTATTTTTGCTAACGGAGGTTATACCACACGATAATCAATTTAAAAATGATGGATAATTGGCTTTAATATTAAAGTCGATTATCCATTTTTCTTCTTTAAAATTCAGACAAATGATATTAAGAATAATCAATTCTATACTGATTCTCATTGCAGTATTTATGGGAACTAAGCAAGGTTATGCTATGTTTTCCGGAAGGCAGGAGATGCTGGATATGTTTGGGAAATGGGGATATAACAAAACCGGCTTGGCAATAAATGGTGCAATTACAATAATTGCAGCTATTATGATTCTTTTTCCGAAGACATTTGTCTGTGGTAATTTTCTGATGGCAGCAGGGATTTTACTGATCATATGTTTCCATCTTCTGGATAGAGATTTAAAAGGTGTTGTGATTGAGCTGCCTTTTTTAATGATTAATTTGGTAATCATTTATTTACAATACCCTTTTAAAGCTGGGACATCTTTATGAAAAATTTGTTCTCCATTCTGATAACTTGTTTTTTCATTACAGCCTGTGCTCAGAAAACAGACGTTAAAAAAATTAATAATCAAAAACAACAAACAATGAATTTAGATAATATAACAAATAATAATGTAAAAAAAGCCATAGAAGCATTAGAGTCAGGAGATAAAATATGGTACGCTTACTTTACAGAGAATCCTGTAATGACGGATGATGGCAACAAGGTAGATTTCAAAAATTTCTTTGCAAAAGCTTTAGGAAGCGAAAAATTTATCACTATAGATAAAGTAGAAAACGAGGGTAAAGATATTTACGGAAATTTCAAAGCAGGAAATTGGGGAACGTTCAGGGTGTTCTTCAAGTTTCATCAAAATGCCGATGGGAAATTTGACCGTTTAGATATTGGACAAGCTAATTAATTGTAATATGATCAAAAATATACTATTAGCGGGATTTCTATTTCTTTCTTTCTATCAATCCAAAGCGCAATCTCAGATTTATGTAGATGCTTTTTCCGGAAGTAAGGGCCAAAATGCTGAATTTTTCTTTTTAAGCACAATAGACGAAAAACAGAAATGGACTGTATTTTCCAGAACAGAAATGTTTCTTCACGATTATAAGACGGAACATCCTGCATTTATCAATTTCAATACAGTATCATACAACTTTGCGAAAAACTTAGGTGTTACAGCCGGGACTTATGCTTCATCATCTTATCCGTTCAGTGCAAGACTTGGATTGCAGTATTTTATAGAAAATGAAGAATTTTTGGTCTATGCCAATCTTACAAGTGCAGTTACAAAAGATCCGGACGGACAACTATTAATCATAGGGAATTACCTGCCAAAGTTGTCTGAAAAATGGAGACTGTTTACAAGTGCAGAAATGCGTACGGCAATTAATTATAAAGACGGTCATCAGTTCAGTTTACAAACGCTGAAACTGGGTGCGAAATACAACTCGAGGCTTACAATAGGAGTTGCTGGTACACTAGAAGAACATAGGCATCACGATACCGAATTCAATGTTGGACCTTTTATCAACCTTAATCTTACAAAACCGAATGAAAAATAATTACAACAAAATTGCCGGAAAAGATACTGGCAGATTAATAGCTATAAGCGATGCTGTTTTTGGTGTTGCAATGACACTGTTGGTTCTCGAAATAAAAGTGCCGGAAATAGAAGGTGATGACAAAGAACTGATTGCTGCTTTTATAAAATTGATGCCCAAATTTTTGGTGTACTTTCTGAGTTTTATGACGGCAGGTATTTTCTGGATGGGGCAGTCTGCGCAGTTTGAACACATCAAAAAAAGTGACAGGAATCTCAGCTGGATTACTTTGCTCTTCCTTTTATTTGTTTCCGTTCTTCCTTTTACGACAGCATTTTTAGGAGACTATATCAGCCATCCTTTTGCCATAGGAATATATTGGCTTAATATTTTTCTCTTAGGTCTTATCCTTTACATTAGTTGGAGCTATGCAGAGAAAAATGGTTTTATAGATGAGGATGCTAAACAAAATATCTCAGGTGCTATTAGAAGAAGAATCATTGTCTCGCAATCTCTATACTTAATTGGAGCACTGTTAGGCTTTCTAAATCCTTATCTGGGAATTGGTGTCATCATAGCCATTCAGCTGAATTATGCTTTTGCTTTTTTTAATAGAAAAGGCAAATAATTAAAGAGTGATGATTTGATGTAATATAATCATTGCTTTACCCATATCAACAAGGATTCTTTTTCATAAGAAATTAAAAAGATTCACAGAAATTATAATCGATTCTCCGAAAATAAAAAACACAAAAATGGGAATTAATTTTAAAGACATTCATATTGATTCATTGATTCAGCAGAGTGTATTGGAAAACAACGTAAAAATCTCGCGGATCCGTAATTTTTTGAAATGTTCAGAAGAAGATGTAACTAATATGTACCAGTCCAAAAGCCTTGATGCGGAACTGCGCTGGAGTAAGCTCCTGGAGTATGATTTTTTTAGGCTATACACACAGTATTTAATTTTATATGCGCCATCAGCTACAGTAGTTGGGAAGGCAGAAACAAAAAAATCAAAACTACCACAATTTAGAAAGAATATCTACACCAAAGAACTGATAGATTTTATCCTTGAGCAAATTGAATATGGAGAATTGACTAAAAATGATGTAATAGAAAGATACAGAATTCCAAAAACTACTTTATACAAATGGATAGACAAATACAAAAAATAAAATCTTTGGTTACAAAATATCTCCACAAATCTCAAAAAGATCTAGAAAAAACATTGAGGAAAGCTTCTAAAAATTCCGATACTGAAATATGGTTTTACTACAAACATCGTTGGGGAATTTTCTAGGACGAAATTATCTTTATTTTTGAAGAAAAGAAAGTTATTGATATAGTTCTGAGTATTGTTTCGGTATTGAATATAGAAACCTTTTCTACTATGAGGGGGAAACTCCAGAATACAAAATCTCAAATTTGATATAAAAAAGCTATGGCCAACCCAGATTACAGAAGAATATACACGGATATGCTTACCAAAAAATATCCTGAAAAGAAAAAGGAATGCGATTCTATTTTTAAAAAAAATAAATTATCTACTTTTGATATAATTAGACTTAATGCTTTGATTTTTAATGTTAAAGAAAATCCAGAAACGAAGAGTTTTAATCAAAAGCATCGTTCCTACAATGAATTCGATATTCTTAAAATATTGGATTATCAGAAGAAAAATCAACTCAATAATAGTCAGTTGGCACACCACTTCGATGTGAGCAGAAATAGCTTAACTAAATGGAAGAAACTCTATATAAAAACTGATTAGTTAATATATACATTGATTTATATTGTATATTACGCATTAGATTTTTTAATAGAGAATCACAAATCTTCTATATCTATATCGGGATCTTTTTTTAGTTCGTTTTATAATATTTGTAAATCGGTGATTGTTATAAATATCCATCTTAATCAATTATCAAAAAGTTGATGATACAACCATTAATTGAATATTTAAAAAATTACCTTCCTCTAAATTCTGAGGAGATAAATTTGATTTCAGAAAGAATAAAACCTAGAAAAATAAAACGGAGACAAATGATCCTGCAAGAAGGCTTCGTTTGGCAACAGTTTGCAGCGGAAAACGATTGGGTTGCTGATCTAGCAAGTTTCTATTCGGAAAAACCAAGCAGTAGAAACGGGCTTTGGTTGATTTTGTTGTGGAGCCAGTTAAGGATCAATTCATAATTGCGGGCCTTTTCAAACTCCATATTACTGGAAGTCACTTTAAAACTTGAGAAAACTCAGGTATCTTTTCTGTTTTGAATCTGCTTCTTATTTTGTAAGCGAGCGAGAAAGTTCGCATTCAGTTTAATTTTTGAGGTCGTAGCAAATGTACCAAATCGGGATTTTATAATTAATTATATAAAAGACGAGTTAAATGTATGATACTTTTTAGTATTTGGAGCTCTTTCATAATTCGATATTTTTTCCGTTAAGTTGACTAGTAATCAGTTTAGTACTATGATGAACAAATTTTATTAGAGATATTTCCTAGTGATAAGGTCGAAGAAATAAGATTTAAGATTGAACAAAATATTCAAGAACAATCAACGAAAATAGAGCTTCCCGAGATTCCACTTTATGAAGAGAAAAATTATTCTCAATCAGTATATTAATGCTTGATTTTATTTTAATTGCTAAAAATAAATATAAATTAAGAATGCTATCTAGGTTTTAAGACATTGCTGTGATAAATAACAGGCTGCTTTTTAAGTTGCTACACTAATTATAAATTGTCTTTCGTAAGAAAGGATTGTTCTAAACTCGGTTTTTACTTTGATCCGGGATAGACAGATTTGTTTATCATTTTATATACTTAAAAATATTAATTATATGAAGTCAGCCTATTTATACGTCCGTGTAAGTACGGACGAACAAAAAAGAAAAGGATACTCCTTACGTGAACAAGAGGATTCTGATGAAGAACAAATGATAAAAGGTTTACACGAACCCCTGATATCGGAATCATTATTTTATCAGGTTCAATCTTTAATTAGTACAAAAATAAAAACTACAGGTAGAAAAGAAGACTTAAGAGGAGTATTTTTTCTGAGAGGTTTCTTGATATGTCCTATTTGTAATCAAAAACTGACTGGATGTTTTGTACAAGGCAGATCAAAACAATATCCCTATTATTTTTGTCATCATGGCTGCGGGATAAGAATCAATGCTATTTTTCTTAATGATTGCTATCAAAATAGGCTTCAAGAATTAGTCTTATCAAATAGTTCAATTGAATTATTTAAGAATGTTTTAGAAGATCAGAATATAAAAACTCAGAAAGCAAGTTATTTGTACACTCAAAAATTAATAGAGAGAGGAGTGGTTGACTCTTTCTCGAGGTAGAAAATTATTTATTGCGGGAGTATTGAAGATTGACGACTATAATGAATTAAAAAAAGAAAATCAGGTCAATATTAAAAATCTTAAGAAGGAGGCGCATGATACTGTTCTTAAATTAAGTGCGATTGATAGAAAGAATAAAATAGAGGATAAAGCATTAGTTGAAGTTTTTTCAAAAATTTTCCGAGTTTGATATCCAGGATAAAAAATATCTTGTGAATCTTATTCCTCCGATTGATATTGATTATAAAACAGGAGATCTTTCTTTAGATTTAAATCCAGCATTTTCAAAAATATTATCAGCAAAAACTCATCGAAAAAACAATAAGAAAAATGAATTTCATTGATAGGAATGTTTCAGTAGAACAAGCAATTATTATTCTGGCCAAGAATGGAGTTCAGGTAAATGAAAAGGAAGCTAAAATTATATTAGAATTACTATATTTAGTATCAAAAAGTTATAATAAACCAAAGGAGAAAAAATATTAGAACCTTAATGGGATTTCAAACCACGCCTCAATGCCGATGAAATCTCTGATGTAGCACTTTTAGTCTGTATATTTTAGACATATCTGAGATTTCAAGTGAAAAAATTCAAACCATACAAAATCAGGCTGTAACAGTTTGATAAATAATTTATTATGTCTATAAAAAAAGAGACAACTAATAAATAGTTGTCTCTTTAAGTCTTGACGAGTGTCTATTCAAACTCTTTTGTTGATGATTTAATTCGTTTGAGCCAAATTAAAAGGATTTAGAAATTCCGAATTTAGAATTTAATTTTTTTAGTTGTGATTTTTAAACTTGCAGTTAGAATTAATTTCAAAAGTTTCAGCGAAATTTTGTAATACTCCTAAATCCCAAAAACTTCCGGCTTCCATTTTATTTACAGATGATTTAACCTGAATATATATAGTTGACCATAAAGAATATTTTGAGACGTATTTAAGTCAATATCTTCAATGTCCTCCATTGTTATTGATTTTTCGGAAGGTCCTTTAAGTATTAAATAAGATACATATAATATTTGATAATATATACCTCTAAAATTTACTGACCCCCCAATTCTTTTTTTAATAAGTTTTCTAGTTCTTCGGTAAACTTATTTAAAGTCGGTGCTTTTTGTGGAGTGTTCGTGATGAATATTAGTTAGGATAATTTGAGATAATATCAATACAAAAATAAGTCAATTTTATAGTAATTTACATTATGGTCTGATAGGTTAAATGGAAGGTAATTAATACATGTTGGAAGAAAAAAAATATTAACGAAAATAAATAGACCAAAATATATTGGAAAAGTTTGATCTTTTCATATCAATAATCTTATCTTCAGCACAGGCAACACTATTACATTAATTGTATATATTCATCAAAAATAGTATTAATTGATAACCATGAATAAGAGAGACATTAAACTGGAGGTGAACAAATTCCAAGATGATTTTAGTGGGAATTTCATTTATAATACAGTAAAAAAAGCCTTTGAAGATAAAGTCGAAATTGATCTTGAAGAGCTTTGTGCTAAATTTTTACTGGAAGAATTTGATGACACAGAAACACATGTGAGTTTCTATGGGCAATTCCCTGCATTAAACTATCTGATGGATAATGTTAGAGAATTTAAATTTAAGCAGGGGCATCCAGGTGCTTCAAAAGATCCGAGAAAGGAAAATTCGCGAGTTTTAGGGCAGGTAATGTGTAGGTATTTTGTCGAAAAGACTTTTG
Organism: Chryseobacterium aahli; assembly: GCF_022699665.1. Taxonomy (GTDB): domain Bacteria; phylum Bacteroidota; class Bacteroidia; order Flavobacteriales; family Weeksellaceae; genus Chryseobacterium; species Chryseobacterium aahli. Next base: position 39,362 of record NZ_JALDNB010000010.1, read on the forward strand.
GTTCAATTTACATGGCAAATGTTGGCACCTTATTAGGAAGAAAACTTCCTGCTGAATATGCTCACATATCGATTGAAAGAACTCAAGAAGGTGATACACCGGACTTCCTGTTTATGGATAATTATGATACTCCTTGCTTAGCAGAAGCTAAAGGAAGCAGAAAACCAATAGCATTTGATAATAGCAAGTTTGATATTTGGCGTGAGCAATTTGGTAGAGTGGAGGTGAAAATAGGCGGAAGACCTACCAAGGTCAAAGGTTATATTACGGAATTGGCAATCGCTAATGAAGAATAAGATGCCAAATTCAGTGTTATATATTGAAGATCCTGAGCTGCCAGGAGATATATACCGTGAGGGGAGTTTGGGTCAATTGATTAAATTAGCGCATTACGAACGGCTCTTGTCCAAAACATTTTTAAATTTTATTGGATATTCACTACTTTCAGAGGACAAATTATCCAAAAATAAAAAATATGAAGTTCCAGTTTTTAAAATAGAAGGAATATCTATGTTACAGGATGAAGAAATAGTGTCACTTTACGATGATACGTATTATTGACGATATTCCAATTACAAATTCGTGGGAATTACAATCAATAGACTTAAGTCACTCCTAGGAATTGCGAGAGGTGTTGAGGAAGATTTTCTTGGAGAATATAAATATGAGAATTTTAATTCTGTATTCTTTAGATTTAGCGATGGTTTCGTAGTTTGCAATTCCAAGCTTTTGGATTTTGTTGGTTTTAGATCGATATAATTTCTGATTGATGGAACAGTAATCTATATGTAATCAAAATTTTTGAAAACTTCATTGCTTTTGAGAAAGAGTAAAGTGAATGATTAAATGCTAAAATAGTGAGGTTTTTTAGGGTTGCAATTTAGGCCTATACTTCAATATGCTTTCTATTTGTATTTATTATATTTAAGTACTAATACAAAAACTAAAATATCATGAAAAACTATCAGTCTATTAACCCTAAGAAACCTGAAAATATAGCATTGAGTTTCTCAGGTGGCGGATTCCGTGCCGCTTCTTTTTCTTTGGGTTGCCTGTCTTACTTGGAGCAGTTAGAATTTGAAGATCGTCCTTTTGTAGATATGGTTAAGTTTGCTTCTTCGGCCTCAGGCGGAACTATTACTTTGCTTTCCTACTCAGTCGCAAAGCGAAAGAATGTACTATTCAAAGATTATTTCAGATGGATGATAAGTGACGTGCTTTATGGGGAAAATCTCGTTAATCAGGTATTCGAAATCATGCGGTCTGCAACAGAGTGGAGTTTACGTCCAGATAAGTCAAGAAATCTAATTAATGCTTTCTCAATAGTTTATGATATTAAAATTTTTAAAGGTGAAAAGTTTGGAATTTTATGGGAAGATGGGGGGATTCCTGGTATTTGTGCAAATTCCACTGAATTTCAGAATGGAATGTCCTTTCGTTTTCAAAATACAGGAGACATAGGGAATGCCTTTATTCATGTAGTCTCTGACGATGATTTCAAGAAAATTAAATTAGGTGATATTCTCGCTTGTTCATCGTGTTTCCCAGTAGGTTTTGAACCTTTTGTTTATCCAAAGGATTTCAGCTATGAGGGGTTGGATAAAGAAGTTTTAAAGGATGCCGTATTTATGGATAACAGGTATGTTAACAATGAAAAAAAGTCCTCGGATCTCTTTCCTTTGATGGACGGTGGTATAGATGATAATCAGGGAATAGATTCATTTATGAATGCTGAAACCCGACTGGAAAGAAAAAACAGTTTCGGTTATGATCTTTATATGACATGTGATGTAAGTAGCAATTATACCAACGGTTATCGGTATCCCTCTCAGGGCAAACCTGGCTGGTTTGGTAAACGAAGCTTATTTTTTTATGTGATGTTAAACTTTTTATTTTTGGCTTCAGGTATTTTAGGAGCTGTTTTCGGTTTTTGCAAAGGACTTTCTTATGCCGTTATTGGGATTACCGGTGCTTTAAGTACAATACTTGCTATTATTTTAGCTAAGTTAATGGTACTTAAAAATAGAGCTACGGTCGAGCATTCAACGGCCACTTTACTTATTTTAAAGCATATGTGGTTTTTTATGCACATAGATGTTAGTATTCTTGCTCAAGAGATTTATGCTCGTCTCACTTCCACTGGGGAAATGGCTGCTGTAATCTTTTTAAAAAAAATTAGAAGATCCTCGTATGCCGGATTATTTCGGCGAGTTACTCCTGTTGGAGATACTAAAGGAGCAGCTAGTCCGGATGGCCCTGCTGCAAAGAATCTCAAATTTTGGGGTCAGTTTTCGGTTATGAATGCGGTTTATCTGCTAAGCAGTAAGAATAAAAAGCAGCGTGATATTGACTTGCATAAGGAAGTTTGGACAAAAAATGGATTAAAAATTAAGGTAGACGATACGATGGTTGATCCTATGAGTTTTATGGAACCATCAGAAGCCATGATCAAAATTGCTGATCTTGCTACTAAAATGGAGACAACGCTTTGGTATGATGCAAACCACAGGGCACAGCACCAACCAGAGGCAATCGTGGCTGCAGGACAATTCACAACATGCTATAACTTGCTCCGTTGGTCCTTACGCTTCTCAGATGAGCCATATCAAACAGTTTGGAATGATTTCCAGCAAAAGTTGATTGCACAATATGCTAAATTTAAGGATGATCCCTATTGGTTACTTAACGACTATCAAATTAATCAATAGAAAGATGAAATGTCGAAATACTTGAACCCTGAATGATTGCTGTACATCTTGATATATGTTTAACATTCTTATTTATTACTAAAAAATTCACGAAAACAATTATTTAAATTGAGCTAATTAGAACAAAAATTTGAACTTTTTAGTGAATGGGCGAGTAGGAGAAATGATTTAATTTTGCTTAGTAAAAATAAATTGTATAGAAAAACTTCCTGTAGTGTTACTAATTTTCGAAATGTTGTTGGTTGATGAGACAGACAGAATTTTGTGTAATGATCCTTCCTTCAACTAATAAAAAATTTTCAGGCACAGACAATTAGTATACAAGCGGCGAATATTTATAAATGGGGTGGAGCTTACGATAAAATATCCTCACCAATATTTTTTGAGGCAATAAGCAATATTTTTGTTTATTGTCTTTTTTTACAAAAATGTAACCCATCTGATATCAAATATTTTCTAGTCAGGTCGTGACGATAATCCAATAGCTCTTCTCCCTTCGTTTTAATTTACAAGTAAAATTCTCAAAACGATCAGATTTTGTTATGAATGATCAGACCATAATCGGAGATGACAAATATTTGATTTTCAAATATCTGTTCCATAATGAGCCAAACATGATCAATCAACGAAAAAACTGTTTTCTGGTGATTATCTATAATTGTCAACAATCCTGTGAATGATATGTTTTCAATATCATATTTCGCTTCGTCTATCTCAAGTTTATAACCTTGATATGCATAAGATTTAGAAGAAATTTTAAAAGGCGTCTGGCCGTGCAAAAAATCTTTAAATTCCATTATGAGATCGAGAAATCTGATTTGATTTCCATTTTCATTCTTTAACAAGATAGAGTATTGATTTTGTTCAAGTAATAACAAATCCTGATTATCGATCGTTTTTCCGATGATCTTTGTAATCTGAGGTCTGTGTATGGTAGTATGAATGAAAAAATCAATATCTGCTATTTTGACTTCTTTCTGTATGTCCTGATCTTTTTCGGATACTTCTCTTAACTGGACGATTTTAACAGCTTTATGCTCTGCAAATTTTTTTGCATCTGGAGTAAAACCGCTCCTTGAGACAATAATTCCGCGCTGAATGTTACAGTCATCCATTATTGAACGAAGTTTCATCACGACATCTTTATCCACTTTTTTCTTCAAATATTTACATTCGATAGCTGTTTGATAGGTTTTCAATCCATCGGATTCCGATGTTAGTACATCGATCTGATGAGACACACCGGATGCACCGATAATCTTACAACTGTGTCCGTATCCTTCAATGGTAATATTGTATTGCTTTCCTAAAGTTTCATAAATGTATTTTGTAATGTCTTCATAAAGTTTCCAATCGAGATTATTCTTTTCTTCCATCAGTTTTTAATATTCGCTAACAGGGTTATTTTGTTTTTACTCAAATATAATAACTTTGTTTCATAATGTATTGTAAATATGCAGCCGTCAGAAACCACATATCAAACTTATTCGCCATCATCTGTAATGGGGCTTTTCAGCAATTCATTGAAGCTCAACGCAACGATAAATTTGATATACATAAAAGGCAGATATTCGTTTGGTGGCGGGAAGGCATATGGTAATTATTATTACGATATTTTGTTCTCTGAATCAGATATACCTCAATATGAGTACGAATTTCTTCTTTGTTGAGGACAAAAATTGAGAATAATGAGGTTCATACTTTAAGAGGATTTATAGAAAAAAGCATAAAAAACTCTTCTATTGAGCATTGAAACAGAGCGGAACAGAAACAATTATACTAAAGTTATAAATGCAGCAATTTTGACTTTTATTGTTGGCTTTGTATTGGGAAATCTTTTTTAAATATATACTCAAAGAATTATTGTATTTTTTTTCTTATATTTTTAGAGATAATAGAATATGAATTTTGCTATTATTGTCTTAAAACTCTAAATTTAGAAATTCCATACCTAAGGCTAAAAATTAAAATTATTCAATTTTGATGGATGACAATGCTATAAAACTAGTTTACACAAATCGGGATGCAATTGCTACTAACCGCGGATTTTATTTTCAATATTTAAATCTTCTCAAAAAATGGGTACAGAACTTTATTGAGAATAACGGTAAAATTCTTCACTCTGAAGTAGGTGATGATATTCGGGAGTCAGGTGAAGAATTGGTTTTTACTCAATTAAAGTGTTACAGTAGTTCTTTTAGTTTAAACTCTAAGGAGATAAAAAATGCATTGTATATTTTCTTTTTAAACTTCCTGCGTGAGCAAAAAAATAATGTTTGTGTAAAATTTGTTTTCGAAACGAATACAGGGATAATAAAAAAAGAAAAGCTTTTAAAAAATTGGATTGAAAATTATCCATTAGCTGACGGTGATCTTAAGGATCAGTGTAACAGACGTATCGAGCATATATTGTCTGATGAAATAAAAAAGGCCAGAGGAAATAAGCTGAAGAATATTAAAAAAAATAGTGATAGGGCAGGTGAAGTTAATGGTGCATACAATCAATTATTGCTGGAGCTTAATAACAAAAATCTATTATCTTTTGTGGGATCAATTAGTTGGTGTTTTTCTGATCAGCGTCCTGAAATATCAATTGAAACCTTAGTAAAAGAAATTCAGCAATTGCTTGAAAACAGGGTTTTCGCAAAGAGGTCACCAATTGTGATCATGAACGTTTTACTTTCTGAAATCTATCGTCGCTCGCAAAACGTAGTAGTAGCAGATAGAGAATTGAATTGTTCTATAATGAAAGAGCTTCTTAAAAGCACTGATGCCGAATTCGAAAATAAGATTGATGAGCGGGTCAGCATACTTTTCCGTGAAGAATTGGAGCCAATTTACATACAGATACAAAGTCTGAAAAAGGAGCAAGTATTTCATGCGGAAAAGCTGAAATAACTTGATAATAAAGTTAATAATTGGCAGTTTTCTGTAAACCTACCAAAAGATTTAACTCTAAACCCAACATGTAATACGGTAGATTTAGTACCCCGAGATATTGAAATTGAAGAGTTAGATAGATTACTTTCAGAAAAAAAACATATTTCTATTAATGGTGTTGGCGGAACAGGAAAATCTACTGTTTCAAAATTGTATTTACAGAAATATTATGATAATTATGATCATATAATCTGGTTAAATGCAGAATTAAATTTGTTCGAAAGTATAAAATTAAACGATGTCCTTTGTGGTAACTTAAGAATTGAAATTAAGGATTTATCTAATGAAGATCTGCTAAATAAATTTGTTCTCGCTCTTAATCAGATTCCTGGCAATAATTTAATGCTAATCGATAATGCCAATAATGATGAGGCATTGTTAGGCCAGCTGCGCATGATTCGATCCTGGAACATATTAGCTAGTTCACGTATAGTTTTAAAAAATTTCGCAGCATATAAATTACCCGTCTTAGGTTTTGATGTTGTGAAACAAATATTTGCGAAGCATGTTTCTGACCCGGTGGATAAATCAACTCTATCAGAATTTTTTACTTTGGTAGGCTACAATACTTTATTAATAGAGCTCGTTGCAAAAACGATTCAGAATAGCTTGGATTTAAATCTTCAAAATTTTATTGATTATTTAAAAAATCAGGAATTGGATAATTTCGAGCTTGAAATTGATATTGAGCTTGAAGATACAGCGGGGAATGTCCAACTTTTCTCTTTTTTACAGAAAACTTTTGAACTTTCTGATATTACCAACGAAGAGCGTTATTTACTTGACTTTTTTGCTTTACTTCCTTCGGAAATTGACTTGAGGGATTTAATTGATATGGCAGGTTCTAATAATAAAAAGGAGAATACTCTTTATTTTTTAAACATGGCTAACAAGCTTTCGCAAAAGGGATGGTTGGAGAGAGATAAAAATAAGATCAGAATACACCGCATGATTCAAGAAGCAAGTATTTATAGACAACGTAAAGAAAATGCACCCTTTCAAAGCTGTATGTTCTTTCTTGCTTGGTTAATTGGAAGATTTAAAGAAGGATTTTTGACAACACCCTCGACTTCTTTGCGATTTTATAAGTACGGTATATCTATTTTAGATTCAATATAAGAACCATATCGTCAGAATTTGTATCAGCCATTACTTCATTTGGAAAATGAAGTTCTTAATGTAGATAATATGTTGCTTGGAAATCAGGATACTTTTTTAAAATGGCAAGATTTGGATCTAAGAGCAACGGCCTATTTACCAGGGAATGACCCGATTTTAGGAATTATACATATGAATTCTGCGATGTCTTTTTTCAGGAAAGGTGACGATGATCGCGGAATAGAACTTTCTTATGCTGCTATTGAGATATTGCAGAAAAATTTACCATTAGCACTTCATCCGTTAGTTAATGCAATGACAAATTTAAGCATAATCCATTCTCAAAACGATCGTTTTGAAGAAGCTCTAAAATTATTAAAAGAAATGCACATTATTCGTGAAAAATATGATATGAAAAACGATCCTTCTGCAGCTGCAGCGAGTAATGCCTTGGGATTAGCATATCAACGTTCAGGAAATTATGAAAATGCTAGTGCCCAATTTAAATTAGCGGTCCGAATGCATCAAGCACAAGATCAGAAATATAAAAATGACGCTTATTTACTAAGTATATTAAATAATTTATCCATAAGTCTTTTCCTTGAAAAAAAGCATGAAGAGTCTGTAGCGAATCAAATAGCAGCTCTAAAAATTGCTGACAATCTTAAGATTTACAATACAAAGCCATTCCGCGAAACCTTAGATACTTTATATAGTCTTTACATTAAATTAGGAAAAAAGGAAGAAGCAGAGGCTTTAAAAATTATATATGAAGGCAAATATTTTTAGGTAACTATATATTTGAATGTACCAAGTCAAAAATACTAGATGTTTATAATTAAACTGGTTATTAATATAAAGCAGTAAAACTGATGTTTTTATAATGATTTTATCAGGTAAACTTACAAATTTATAAGAAGTAAAAGCAATTATTATTCTGTACTAGAGTTGAAGGTAAATCGGAAAGAAACTAAAATCATATTAGAATTGCTATATTTAGTATCAAAAAGTTATAATTAACCAAAAGAGAAAAAAAATACTAGAACCTTGATGGGATTTCAAACCATACTTAAATGCCGATGAAATCTCTGATGTAGCACTTTTAGACTGTATATTTTAGATAGTCTAAAGATTTCAACTGAAAAAATTCAAACCATAAAATATCGAACGTTAACAGTTTGATAAATAATTTGTTATGTCTATAAAAAAAGAGACAACTAATAAATAGTTGTCTCATTAAGTGACCTTTACGAGCGTATCTTCAAACACTTTTGTTGATGATTTGATCCGTTTAAGCCAAATTGAACAGGAATTAACAATCCCTTTTTTGACATCCAATATATTTTAGTTATAAATTTTTGCAATATAATTTTAAACAATCGAAAATTGACAAAGTTTGACTTTATTTTACTTCGATTGTCTTACAATCAGTTTTACTATTCATAGAAAGTAAGATTGATTTTTTCTGTAAAAAAAAATGATACATTTAAGTATATTGTAATTTAATTCTCTTACGATTTTCTTCGCTAAACCAAAAGATTAGATTTTTATTGTCTATAAGTTATTTTCACTTATGCACCTCATGTTCATAAGCAATTTTCTAACAGTAGAATTAAGCTTGTATAAAAATTTACAATTGTTCATAGAAATTATAAAAGATTCATTCTGGTTAAAAATAATAATGTATATCGGAATAATCAGTTTGTAACGGTATCTGCTTTTGCGTTTGTTGTTAATCATAATTAATTTCAAAGGTGTTTATATGAATTATTCTACTATTTTTGTTTTCAATTAAGTTTTGGAAAGATATATTATTTTCATTACCCCAATCTTCAGCTACCGAGGATACATTGCCTCGCTGCTCGCTTAAAGATACTGCCCCAATCTTAAACTCTAAATTGTAATTTTTTCTGATCTTTTTCGTACTCTTAAAGGTAAAGAGGATAAGAATTGTGTCCTAACAAAGTTAGCAACTCCAGTTATCGGCTGGTCATTAAGTGAGACGAGGAAGGCTCAGGACACCAGTATTGCTGCCTTAAAGATGGCAAGACTCCATCGTCCTTTATAGGATCATGATAGCTTGATTTTCCATTCAGATAGAGGGATACAGTATGCGTGTACAGAATTTACATCAATAGTCGGAAAAAACATTATCCGAAGCATGAGTGGAAAGGGAAATTGTTATGACAATGCTGTAGCGGAGAGCTTTTTCAAAACTCTGAAAACCGAACTTGTCTATGAAAATAAATATGAAACTAGAGATCATGCTAAAAACTCTGTGTTTGAATACATAGAAACATTTTACAACACTCACATTTTATATCCTCTTCTGGCGTTCCCGAAACCGCATTCTCAGAATCGTTGCCTTTAGATTGAGAAAGTACAACTATTTCTGCATTTGAAAATATTGCTTTTAGGTCGACTTGGAATTGCTAAAGTACGTCAAGGGTTTTTCGTCCTAAAATGAGGTTGCTTTTTGCCCTCAGGAAGGCTACAGCCGTCAAAAGCAGTGTTGTTACCATTCCAGTACCCATGCATCGAACCGACTCTAAGCAACCAATATTTTCACAGCCAGAATATGCTTGCACAACCCGCGTTTGTCCTGATGATTGGTAAACCAGTCGCAGGTGCACTTTGACAGTTCGTCTTTGATAATCACCGTATGCTTTACATTTGTGCCTTCAACCCTTGCTTCAATATTACCGGGCTCTTTGCTTATGAAGACCACCGCGTTCTCATCAATCAGCTTTTTTGCATTCTTTAAGCGCGGATTGAGCGATAGGATACGTTCTGCTTTGAAAGGAAGGCGGCGGTAATAATGCCGACGATCGTGCAGGTCATAGCCCAACAATCCAATGGAAGAGAGTGAAGACGTTAGGTTATCCATTGTATCAAATGGAATATCGTGCTCTATAGAAAGCATTGTTAGGTCAAATTGCTCATTAGATTTCAGCAGGCTGTCCATAGCCCGTACCCATGTTTCAGACACATTAAGGGCCATGTTTTTCAGCACGTTGCCTTCTCCTGAAAAGCCTCTGTAATTATCTGGCGATAAGGCCAGGGTGAACCTCATTTCCCCCAAATCTGCCACTATTGCTACACTTTCCCCGCCTTTTGACTGGTAAATGGACATGTTTTGAAAATAGGTGGCAATGCCATCCAGCAGGCGCAAACGAGCAACGCCTCCAAAACGGATGGCGTCTTTGCTTTCAACCGGCGACCATATGTATTTATTGGCACGTTGGGTCAAATAAAATGCCCCTTTCGTCGTGCCTTTAGGGATGCTTTGGAACAATTGAACGATCTGGATCTTGTTAAGTGTGAATTTTTCCTCCATATCAGCAAGGTACAACTGCACGCTCGTGAGCCCCTTGATCCATCGTGTAGGAAGTGTTACCTTTTTTTCGGTTACGGTTCCTTTTCCGGTGCTTATGGACACATTTTTACTGCCCACGCCCAATATCATTTTTTCTTCTTTTTTAACAGCGTTCAGGCCATTCAACATCGGCTCATTAAAATCCACATTGGTTGTGCCGCTGGCAATGAATTCGCCGTTGATAGCATCTTCTAGCAAATCCAGGCGGGCATAAACACCATTACAGGAGGAAAACCCTTCAAACCGTAGCTGGCCCGTCCCTGCTGAAACGATCGGGTCGAGTAACCGGGGCGGTATAGGGGTAAACGATGAGCGTACCACTTTTGACAAGGCAAGCAGGCACCTCGACGTCAAAAAAGGCTCCGTTATGGTTCCCCAGAAAAAGCAGGGGATGTTGTTATCCTCCGGAATTTCCGACTGGTGGGACAGCACCAACTGATTAAAGCCGCCTGTGCTTGTCAATGAGGATTGCCCCCGGTATTCAATATCTAAGTCAGCTAAATCCATTTATTTTTTTATCTTATTGATAATCGGTTGCAGTATTTTCAGGCTTTGCAGTTCATTTAAAGCTACTTCTACTGACGGACCTATAGGCTTGTTCAGTTTGTGCTTCAGGTCGTAATACAATTCCAGTATCTTTTTGACGTTGCCCGGCATATTGTCCGAAAGCTTGATTTCAGGAAGTATGTATTCCAATAGTTGGAACAATGCATCGTTGTGTTTGCGTGAAATATCCTTTGTAGATTCCAGAATACTCAGCATCCTGTTAGCCGGGGCATAATGCCTGTTGATAAGCATCCCAAGCTTTGAACCCATATCATCTATTGGCAGGCGGTTTTCCTCTATGCTCCGGATCAATACTTCGCCGGCTATAGCCCTCGTATTTTTATTCTTATTGAAGATCGAGGTGGCCAGATAGATAACCGAACCTGGGTCGAGCCTGTAAAAGCTGTCCAGCATGTGATGGAGCAGGACAGGAGTTGGCCGGTAATCGAATTCCTCATCCTTATTGAAGATCGAGGCGAGGAACAACGCCAACGCCTCTGGATTCTGGGGCATCAGGCTGTACATAAATGTTACATCGGAACCATTGATATACCACGCTCCATTTTCCTCCCTCATATAAGTGTCTTTCCCGTAAATAAACGTATAAGGTACATCAGTACGTTTCGGGAACGGAATATCGAGGATGTCAGCCAGGTAATCCGTTTTTTTGTAATCTCCTAATTTAGCGTTATAATTCCCCCTGTATTTACCTTTCGTTTGAAGTCCCGGTCTATAAGGTTCTGCCATAAATGGGACATCGCCAAACGATGCCGAGAACTCATTGAAAACTGCATTCTGCTGATGTGTCCTTGCCACCAATGCCCACAAACCGGCCCAATCACGATCTTTTACAACCTGTATGTTATCTGTATTTCCTAAAGCGTAATTCAATAGCTCCCTGATATCATCATCCTGTATTTCAGGTAGTTTTTTGGTAGCCTCCTGTATATTTTCCCTCGGCATCCTGCTGAGTGCAATGGCAAGATCTGCAAGGTCGATTTTTTGGGCTGCCTTTTCGTATGCAATGATCCTTTCGGCCAAAACCACTGGGTCAACCCAGAAAGGCTGGTACGTTGGTGCGCTGAGAAAAGGCAGGGATAATTTATTGCAAATCCTTTGCTGTGCCAGTATAACAAGATCTGAACACATATGGATGTTATATGTAGCGTTGTCATTAAATCGTTTATACTTATAGACCTTATCCTCTTTTTTAAGGAAAGGGATAAACTCTTCGGAAAAATTACGGTGCCATGATTCCGACCTGTATTTATGCAGCTGCTTTATGTAAGGCTCTGACTGCTCTTTATAATCCGGTGGGAAAAGGTCTCTTTTACCTACCCAACTTTGCAACATAATCTCGAGGTCGATGGTGTTGTCTGACTTAACTGTTTTCCCCATATGAAAAAGGATGTCGCTCCATGTTTCGGGATAAACAATTTTTTCGCTTAGCCTTTTAACCGCAATAGGACTGAAGATATATTCTTCGTTGTCGTCAGACACTGCTACTGGTTCTTCTCCCGATGCATCCCGGCCCATCAATGGTTTCAGGTCGTTGGCAACTTTTCCCAGCATTTGCGAAGCATACATCGCCAGTTTTTCGCGAACTTCTGCATCTTTTCCATGTTTCAGCAAAAAGACGGAAGCCCTTTCCTGAAGCTGAAGGTCAGGGATAATGAATACATCGGCTACAAGGCCGCATATCCTGTCTTTCAGTTCCGCTTTCTTTGTGATCGCAGCATCCAGCTGGATAAGCAGCGCTTTAACGCCTCCCTTCATTTCGGCACGCATAAAAACAGGTTCTGCCCAGTTGAGGAATTCATCAAGGTCAAAATCTTTTTCACCGAAATAGGGCTTTAACGAGTCAATAGTGAAATTAACGATGGAGCTTTGTTCCGAATGCAGCAGGGGCAGGAACAGCGTCTGGTGCTTTATCACCATCTCTTTTTCCAGCTCGGACCTTAACAAGACTTTCCTTAAGTAAGCTTTCAGGTGGTTGTGCCAGTTCTTTGTCTGTACCCCGAGCACACGGATAAGCAGGAGTTCTTTATCTAATTTTCCTTCTTCGAGCAAACGCCAAAAAGCAACATCCCAAAAAACGGAAAGATCTTTAGGCCAGGCAGCGGCAGCATCACTCTCTTTGTAAATCCAGGTGGTATGGAGACTGGTTTCGTATTCAAACAGCAAAGGAAGATCCCGCTCACGGGCTACTTCATCAGTGCAGATATAATTCAGCCCATCCGAATAGATGCTGAGATATAGCGCGAACAATTCGGGATCATGTTTCACATGCCCCCATTCTTCAAGCTTTCTCAAGTGGTTATAATGAAAGAATATACTCCTGCCATCTCGCTGCCATTGCCTAAAATGCTGTAAAAGGTATCCTCCTATCCATGCCGGTTTTGCCCAATCCAACGCTTTTTTGACTTCATCAAGCTTGTGATAGGAGCGTAAAGCATCCGCCAGCTTTTCCCAGTTGCGGGTATCCGAAAGTTCGAAAACAGCAAATGCAACACAGGAGGCTACTTCATTTTCGTCGGTACCCAGCCAACCTGAGTATGTCTTTATTTCTTTTTTAAGCAAATCCTTATGCTCTTTTGCATATTTTTCAAGAAAAGGTATAATGCCGTCATAATTAGTTTCACCGATGAGCACTTTTAATTCCCTGGAGATGTTTTCTTTCGCTTCTTTAGCAGAAGCCTTTGCCGCAGTTGAGGCTTTGGCTGTTGGCACCTCCTTTGCCGCCCCGTTTTCCGAATATCCTTTTTTTATTTTTTCATTTACCAGTTTCCCTGCATCGGCAAGACAGGCTTCATCGGTATCAAAAGTTTTGATTTTGGCCTGCCCGGAAGCACCGCTTCTCCCAAAAGTTACCGTATGTGAATTCCCTGTTACTTCTATCTGCCAGAATTTGTCAGATGTATCATCAGTGTATTGTAAGCGCTTGTACATATATAATAATTAATTGGCGACTAAATATAGATAAAAAAAAATGATAACTTTCATCCACTTAAAATCTAAAAGTTCCCGATTTGGCTCAAATGTAGGATTCGAGTTGCTAACTTTATTAGGACACAGTTCTTATATTCCTTTGCTTAAAAAAATGAAGAATTAAAAAACTCGAATGCTTGAATTGAATATTTTTAAGAGTAGTGGGATAATGCACTTAAAAAAATGACGCCAACTGTCTTTAGTTGGCGCCATTTGGCAGTGTCTGTGACCTCCACGAGCGTATCTTCAAACACTTTTATAGATGATTTGGTTAAATTGGGCCAAATTAAACAAGAATTACAAAACTCATTTTTATCAAATAATTTCTTTTAGTTTATGATATTGTAAACTTTATTGCAATCCAGTTTTAAAAATGAATAACAAACTACATTGGAATAAGAAGTCTTTAATTAGCTGCGCTTGTCTTGTATCCATAGCCGAATATATATCACGATATTTGGTGGAAGATTTAGAAAAAATTTCTAAACTATCTGTTTATGTTTGCAAATCTTAGGTTTAACATTTTCGACAAAACTAAGAATCATTTTTTATTTAAGATCTTCATGTGATTTCTAATTCTATATCGTCATCTAAATTACTTGCAGGCTTTTATGGGCGTTTCGTCAGATTTTAGCTTGCTCTTTAGCAGAAGTTGAAACTTTTCATCTAAGGCTTTTGAAAAGCAGGAATTGTTTATTAATTGTGCTCTGGTGCAGATGGATATTCACTTTTATGGAACTTATTTCGGAACGGATTAACAAAGTTATAATTAAGAGCTAATTTCAATTATAAAAAATCATTTAGTTAATTTGTTTTACATTAATTTCCTCTGTAAGTAGAGTATCCATAGGCAGAAAGTGTGATGGGGACATGATAATGATTGTTATCCTTGATTTGGAATACGACTTCTATAAAGGGATAAAAGCTTTCTACATTATTATTTTTAAAGTAAGGGCTCGTAAAATAGGTTAGTTTGTAAATACCTAAATTAGATTGATCTAAAGCCAGAAAATCTGAAATTCTTCCGTTTGAATCTGTAATTTTTTCTTCAACAAAACTCCACAATTTTGATTTCTCGTTATACTTTTCCAATTTTATAGAGACTCCCGAAGCGGGAGCACCTTTAGAAATATCCAAAATGTGACTCGAAAGCTGATATTTTTTGCTTTGAGCAAAAATTCCTGTTGAAAATATTGAGAGTAGTAGTGTAAAGAGAAATGTTTTCATTTTAAAATCGATTGTATTTGAATGATTGTACTGATTATTGATGAAAATTAAAGCATAAAAGTTATCAAAGTCTTTTTTGTGCTCTAAAAATTGATTGTCTTTTCGTTGTCAAAAATGAAGCCAAATCTCTCGAAAGTCGTCGATTGTAATTTGCTTAAGAGATACTATCGGATAAATCATATTACTTCCGAAAAATTCCAAACATTGTTGGCTGATTTATTGAAATCGACTGAGAAATATTTCCAACAAATGAAAATTTCTTATTAGTATGCAAGCTAAATTTGGTGTATTGTAGTTTCAGTTTCATGAGTTCCCGATGCTTCTTTTTTTATAGAAGTGAGTAATTGGGTCGCAGCAAACGTTCCCATTTGATATCCATCATTTATTTGATATTCATATGTTTCATCAAGATATTTTGGTAAAGTACCTTCACTTATCGCAACCACTTTTCTGTTAGTATTGTTTAGGCTTCTTTTAATCAATGAGCTGTGTAAACCCATCAGTGTTTCATCACTCATGGCAAAAAAACCATCGATAGAATCATCATCCAGTAAAAGGTCTAATTTTTCTTTCACCAAATCGGCAGATTTGCAATAAATAATGTTCAATGTAATTTCAGGAAATTGCTTTATCCGGCTTTCAAATGAAACCAATCTGCTTTGTGTAATTTCTAAATTTTCATCACCAAAGATCGCAAGTATATTTTTGCATCCATGATCAATTAATTTGTCGGCGCATAATTCAGCATTTCTAACATTATCAAAAATAACAGATTGGAAAATGTTTTGAGGAACGGTTTTATCAAAAATGATAGCCGAAATTTCCATTTCCTTCAGTTTTTTTAAATGCTCACTATCCTTTGTTTCATTGGTCATGGAAATTAAAATACCGTCTACTCTAGAATTAATGCAGGTTTCCAGATGTTCTTTTTCAGTTTCAAAAGAATCGTTTGATGATAGTATGAAAAAATGATAGCCTTCCTTGTTTAATACTGACGAAATGCCGTTGATGATCGATGGTATGAAGAACATTGTTATTTCAGGAACAATAAGACCGATAACTTTTGAGGATTTCTTTCTAAAATTTACGGCAAAATCATTAGGAATGTAATTAAAGGTTTCAGCGGCCTCTTTTACTTTCATTTTCACGGCATTGCTGATGTCAGGATGATCCTTCAGTGCTCTTGATACTGTTGACGTGCTAATTTGAAGCATTTCAGCAAGATCTTTTATGGTAGTTCTTCTCATTTTTAGGTTTGACATCAATTATAGGGATAAATTAAACATATTTTTCGAATCTGTTTTTGTTAATAAATGTTAAATAAGTATGTTATTGTTGTTAAATAAAAGTTAATTTTTATAAAAGTTATTAACCGCAAACGTTTGCGCAAACGTTTGATATTTTCCATTCGTTAACAATCTGTTTAAATCCCTTTTTTGATGTCCTAAAAAAAATACTTTTGAGACATAACAAAAAACTCAAAAAAATTATGGAATCACAGGTAATAAAGAAATTACTGATTTTCGGAACGATGAATATGGCAGCATTCATGTTTTCTCAGTCTACGGTAACCGACACCATATCGCCAAGAAGTAAAACGATCGATGAGGTTGTCATCACAGGAAATTCAAATCCAAAAGCTTCTATTAAAACAAGTACATCAATCTCTACTTTGAAATCAGCTGATATTATTAATTCAGCCCCAAGAACTACGGCTGAAATTTTTAGAACAATTCCCGGAATTCGTGCTGAGTCTTCTGGAGGAGAGGGAAATTCAAATATTACCGTGAGAGGTGTTCCGGTTTCTGCGGGAGGTTCAAGATATTTATTGATTCAGGAAGACGGTCTTCCGGTGATGCAGTTTGGAGATATAGCTTTTGGAACACAAGACCAGTTTACAAGATTTGATTCTTTCGTGTCTCGTGTTGAAGCATTAAGAGGTGGTTCCGCATCTGTTTTCGCGTCAAACTCACCGGCAGGGATCATCAACTTTATTACGAAAACAGGCGAAAAAGAAGGAGGGAGTATCACTCAGCAAGTAGGATTAAATTATAAAAATTTCAGGACAGATATCGACTACGGAACAGCGCTTAGTAAAGATTTTTATATTGGTGTAGGTGGATTCTACAGAGGCGGTGACGGTCCTCGTAAAACAGGATATACTTCTAATAACGGAGGACAGTTCCGTTTATCTTTATTAAAGAAATTCGAAAAGGGAAGTGTCAGAATTTATGGTAAATACCTTGATGATCGTACTGCAGCTTATATGCCGATGCCTGTAGCAGTTTTAGGATCAGATTCAAATCCAGACTACAGCTCTCTGAACAATTATGACATCTTAACAGGTGCTCTGCAGTCTTCCAATTTTAAAAATGATGTTACGCTTGGTGCAAACGGACAGATACTAAAAAGTGATATCCGTGATGGAATGCATTCAGTCTCTAAAACAGTTGGATTGGAATTCAATTATGATTTCGGTTCTGGTTGGAAAATGGATGCAAAAGCACGATACGCTGCAAATGACGGTCAGTTTTTAGCTCCTTTTCCAGCATCTGTCGGCAGTAAATCTGAAATTTTGGAATCTGTAGCAGGATATGGAAGTGCAGTGTATGCAGGAACAAATACTGCCGTTGACAGCAATGCAAAATATATGAAAACGGTTCTGTTCAATACTACATTGAATAATTTGAACAATTTTTTCAGTGATGTCAATATCAGCAAAAAATGGAGTAAGGCTAAAATAAATGCAGGTGTCTACAACAGTTCGCAAAATATCAACCTTTCATGGAACTGGAATACTTATTTGATGGAAGTGTCTGATAATAATGCAAAATTGGTGGATATTATAAGCGGTACAGGAAATAAAATTACAGATAACGGACTTCTTAACTATGGTGTTCCTGCTTTTGGAGGAGTGAATAGAATTTATGACACCAAATACTCAGTGATCGCTCCACATGCTCAGGTAGAAATCAATCCGATTGAAAAATTAACTTTGGATATTGGAGCAAGATATGATTTTGGAAATGTGTCAGGAAGTTTTTCAGGGACGCAAAATACTACAAGAGCAATCGATATTAATCAAAATGGAACTTTCGAAACACCTGAATTAGCAGTTGAGGTTGTAAACGGAACTGTTCCAGTCGATTATAAATACGGTATTTTCGGATACTCATTTGGAGCTAACTACGCTTTAAATTCACGTAATGCAGTTTTTGCAAGAGTAAGCCAGGGTGGAAGTGCTTCTGCCGACAGAATTCTTTTTGCTGGATACAATTACACGAATAATGATGATCCTGCTTTAGATGCGGTGAAAGTTAATAAATTGAATCAGATTGAAGTAGGTTACAAATTGAGAGGTTCAAACTACTTCCTTAATACGACTTTGTTTCAGGCAAGAACAATTGAGGCAAATTACGAAGCGACAACACAGCTGAGAACAGAAAACAAATATGAATCTTTTGGATTTGAGCTTGACGGATTCTATAAGATCAATAAAAACTTTGACATCAAAGCGGGTTTAACTTATACAGATGCTGAAATCAAAAACGCAATTGATAAAACCATCATCGGAAATATGCCGAGAAGAACGCCGAAAGTAATGTATTCTTTCAACCCGAATGTGAATGTTGAAAACCTGAGTTTCGGTTTCTTCGCAGTAGGATCTACAAAAGCGTTTACTCAGGATAATAACAAACTGATAATGCCTGGATATATCATTGTAAATCCTTATGTTTCTTACAAATTACTAAAAAACCTTACCCTTAATGTAAATGCCAATAATGTCTTTAATGCTTTGGCAATCACAGAAGCAGAAGAAGGAACTTTGCAGGGAACAAACGGAATCATCAGAGCAAGAACACTTACCGGAAGAACTTTTGGAGCAAGTGTAAAGTTTGATTTTTAATGATGAATCATTATAATTTAATGATTACTGATTTAAACTAAAATAATTTTATACGGAAACTAACGGCATCATTTGCTGTTAGTTTCTTTAACGATATTCAATACTGATATGTTTACAGAAAAAGCCTTAAGAGTTATAGAAAATGCGATTTCAGATCAGGGAATTCTTGCTTCGTCTGAGAAAAAAGATAACTACGCAAGAGTGTGGTCGCGAGATTCTATGATGACCGGAATTACCGGCATTTTGATCAAAAACCAAATGATTGTCGATGGTTTGGAAAAATCAATAAAAACCCTTGCAGATCATCAGGCAAAAAACGGGCAGATTCCTTCGAATGTTTATGGTGATAAAGCAAGTTATGGGACACTTGTCGGGAGAACAGATGCAACCGTCTGGTGGATTATTGGAGCTTGTGAATATATTATTTATTCTAAAGATGAAGTATTAAAAGAAACTTTGAAGCAGAAAATATACCAAGCGTTCTCATGTCTGAAAACATGGGAATTTAATCAGCGAGGTCTTCTTTACAGTCCGTTGGGCGGAAACTGGGCAGATGAATATGTTACATCAGGTTACGTTTTGTATGACAATGTTCTTCGTTATTGGGCTTTTAAAAATGCAGCGGAAGTATACGAAGATGAAAATCTGAGATCTCTTACTGAATCAACAAAAAAACTGATAGAAAATAATTTCAGAATGAATAGTTCTGATGAAAGCAAATATCATCCAACTGCCTATCAGAAAGCCAAAGAAAAACCTTACTTATGGGCATCCCTAAACGCCAACGGCTATGATGAACGATTTGATCTTGCGGGTAATGCTTTAGCGATCTTTCTTGGATTTGATGTAGATATGGATGGGTTTACTCATTTTTTAGAAAAATTGAGTGAAGAGTTTAAACATTGGATGCTTCCTGTTTTTTATCCAATCATTTTTCCAAAGGATGCTGACTGGAATTTATTGGAAAACAATTACAGCTATGACTTCAAAAACCATCCGTATCAATTCCATAACGGAGGTTCTTGGCCAATTTATCTTGGCTGGCTTTGTTTGGGATTGAAGAAAAGAGGTTATAGCGAAATTCCTTTGAAAATTGTAAGTCAATACGATAAGCTTCTGACGGAGAAAGGTTCAGGTTTCAGAGAATATTATTCAACAGATCAGTTGATCCCTTCAGGAACAGATCAGTTATGCTTTTCAGCGTCAGGATATCTTTTGATGAAGATATAATGATGAAAATTGATTGATTGTAAACAAAAACTATTTATTTTTAAAACAGATTAAAAGATGATTGGAGATGTAATTAATTTGGAGGAGAAGCATTTGACTACCGCTGAAAATATTTACGAAATTTTAAAACAAAATGACATTCACGCCAAAAAATGGGCAGTTGGGATCTGCGGAGAAAGTGGTAGTGGAAAATCGGTTACCGCATTTGCTTTAAAAAAGGTTTTGCAAGAAAATGGGATAAAAAGTTTAGTCATCCAAATGGATGATTACTACAAGCTCCCACCGAAAACTAATCATGAGAACCGTCAGAAAAGTTTTGACAATGTGGGAATACATGAAGTTCAGTTAGATTTGATTGAAGAAAATATAAACGATTTTAAAAAAGGGAGTTCTTCGATAAAAAAGCCTTTGGTGCATTATCAGAATAACTCTGTTTCTCAGGAAATTTTGGATATTGAAGATGTTCAGGTTCTAATTATTGAAGGAACTTATATATTGAGCATTGAGGACTTTGATTTCAGTATTTTCATCGATCGCAATTATAAGGATACTCATGAAAACCGAATGAAAAGAAACCGTGATGAGCAGAGTGATTTTGTTGAGAAGGTTCTGGATATTGAGCATCAGATCATTCTTCAATTTAAAGAAAAAGCAGATGTCGTGCTTGGAAAAAATTACCAAATTGTAAAGCCATAAATCATGAATAAGAAAATAATTCCTAAGCTCAGTTTTTGGCAGATCTGGAATATGAATGTCGGGTTCTTCGGGATTCAGTACAGTTTTGGGCTTCAGCAGACCGCTGTAAATCCTTTATATTCCTTTTTGGGAGCTCATGCAGATCAGCTACCTATCCTCAATCTGGCAGGTCCTGTTACAGGATTGCTGATTCAGCCACTCATCGGAGCCATCAGTGATAAGACCTGGAGCGTGAAGTGGGGACGGCGGAAACCTTTTTTTCTGCTTGGTGCTGTATTTTGCAGTCTGGCATTGTTTATTTTTCCATTTAGTTCTTCGATATGGATGGCAGTCGGATTATTATGGATTTTAGATGCCGCAAACAATACTGCAATGGAGCCTTACAGAGCTTTTATCGGGGACAAACTTCCTGAAGAACAGCAGACCTATGGTTTTCAGATGCAGAGTTTGTTCGTCGGGGGCGGAATTACTTTGGCTAATCTATCTCTGTTTGTTTTTCAGAAATATTTTGGAGGAAGTTCTGAAGCCGGAGGGATACCTGCATGGGTTTATTATTCATTTTTTCTGGGATCTTTCTGTTCGATTGCATCCGTGGTATGGTCAGTTTATAAAACTCCGGAAATTCCTCCTACCGAAGAAGAACTGATTAAGCTAAAAGCAGAGAAAGAAAAAGATACGGTTTTTACACCTTTCGTTGATATTTTTACGGCTATTATAAAAATGCCTAAAATACTTTGGCAGTTGGCTTTGGTCTATTTATTTCAATGGTATGCACTTTTCTGTTACTGGCAGTTTGTAACGCCAATGATTAAGCAGACTTTGTATCATGTTTCTGAGGATGATGAACAGAAGGCAAATCATTTTATAGAGCTTTCAAAAAATGGACTTTCAGTATCACAGAATGATATGTCCTGGGCTAAAAACATTCTTCATTTGGTAGAAACAGCTGTAGGCCAGACAGGACTTATGAATGGTTTTTATAATTTTATTACGATGATCTCAGCATTGTTGTTGATCCCTTTTGCACTAAAATATTCCTCCAAAAACGTGTATGTTTTTTGTCTTTTTGCTACTGGAATATCCTTGCTGATCTTACCTTTCATCAACAGTGAATATTTAATATTATTACCGATGGTTTTATTTGGAATTGGCTGGGCTGCAATGATGGGACTGCCTTATTCGATGGTTTCTCCATCAATACCATCAGAAAAAAGAGGTGTATATATGGGGGTTATCAATATGATGATTGTTATCCCGATGTTAATACAGACTGTTTCATTTGGTTTTATCTACAAGAATTTTCTGGGGAGTAATCCTTCAAACGCAATTATTTCGGCTGGAGTTTTATTTCTATTGGCTTCACTTTCAGTAACCTTAATTAAGGTGAAGAAAATTAACTTGCATTATTAATTTAAATAATTTTGTAAAACACTAAAAAGGTGGAATGAATAAACATTAAAAATACAATCATAATAATTATAAACAATAGTGAATTTACAAATCGCTCAAAAAAATCTATTACTTATCTTATTTCTTTGTTTTTCAGAATATATATATTCTCAAACAAAAGAGGAGGTCGATATTAAAATTGTCAGTTCCAGAAAATTGACGGCACCGGAAAATAAAGATGAATATCTTCAGCTAATGGATGAAATCGTTAGTGAATCATCAAAGATCAGTTATGCATATGGAAATGCTTATGGTTATTATGGCAAGTCTAAAATTGCCTTCAATAGCAGGGATTTCAGTAAAAGTACACAGTTCGCCAAATTAGCTGAAAAAGAAGACATCGATAATGAACATTTGCTTTTAAAGATTAAGATCTACCAAATACTTGGTTTAAATAACAATATGATTGGGTACGATAATGATGCCATCAAATATTATAAGAAGATGATCTTATCTGCAAAGAACCTTAAAGATGAAAGACAATCTATTTACCACGAAAACATAGCATACAACGATATGGCATCATTGTACGGACTGAAAAAAAGGAATATGGATTCAGCATCGTACTACATGAAAAAAGTTTATACAAACTTAAGTTCTTACAGTAATAGAGATGTCAGTATGAATGTGCTACTGGGAAAGGCTTCTGTTGCGCTAGCATCTTACTATGATTTGATAGGAAAGAAGGATTCATCAGACTTTTATTTGAATAAGTCCAGATCTCAGGTACCGACTCATATCCCGGAAGACAGTAAGAACCCAAATGTTCCGAGACAACTATCGTCTATCTATCTTTTGCAGGGAAAACTTAATGAAGCAGAGAAATCTAATGATATCCTTTTAAAAAAAGCAGAAAAATCGGAATCTGCTGAACTTCTTAAAGAGGGCTATAAAAGAAAATACCTCATCTCTGAAAAAAAAGGAAATTTGAAAACTGCCAACAATTACCTGAAAAAGTATACAAAGGTCAGTGACAGTCTCAATTCTTTGGATGATATGAACGTTAAAAAGGCTTATAATAATATCATCAAAGAGAAAGATCAGCAGATCATTAGTAAAGCTGAGCATTCTAGATTTCTGATAATGATTATTGCATTTATAGTGATTATAATATTGCTTCTGGGATATTACGCCAAAAAGCGTTCTGACGAAAAGCGTTTGATCTTGAACAAAAAACAATCTGAAATTTCAGAACTTGAGGGTAAAATCAATCTAGCTTTTGATGAGGTGGTTCTTTTGGCAAAAAATAATGATCCAACTTTCTTATCTCGGTTTCTCGAAGTTTATCCTGAGTTCGGCCAGAAAATAATAAACATCTATCCAGGTATTCAAAATTCTGAATTAGAATTCTGTGCTTATATACGCTTAAACTTTTCTACAAAAGATATCGCAAATTTCATTTTCGTCACTCCGAAAACAATACAAATGAGAAAATATAGATTAAGGAAAAAACTTAATATTCCTTCTGAAGATGACATCTATATTTGGATCAATAATTTGTAGATTTTATTCTTCTTTTATAATGGAATTAGTAACAAAAAGCTATCTTCAAGTATGTAGAAAATATAAAGAAGGATATTTTTTACTTAAAACACTCACATTAGTAAATTACTTCTATGTCCGAAGAGAAACAGCTGTTATCAAACAAAAGCTTTTTTCGAAATATTAAAAAAGCAAAAAATATAAAATCATCAAAATAAATAAAAATGAAAATCGCCTATATTGGTTATGAATTAAAGGAAAAATACTCAACAGGTATAAGTAATGACGAAGATAGTGAGCTATTATTTTTCTTACAGGAAAAAGGATTAGAAATTGATTTTGTAGTCTGGAATGACAATACAATCAATTGGAAAAATTATGATATTGTTCTCATTAAATCACCTTGGGATTATCACGAAAATATTTCACTATTTTACGCTTGGTTAGACAAAATACAATCTATTGGATTAAAAATGCTTAATCCAATAGATATTATTAAATGGAACAGCAACAAACATTATTTGGATGAAGTTTCTAAAACAGGTTTGCCTGTTATTCCTTCAATTTATTTAAAAAAAGGAACACAATTACTAACAGATCAGTCGCTTTTCAGACAATTAAATACAGACAAAATCGTGATAAAGCCTTGCGTAAGTGCAAGTGCTAAAAACACGATTGTTCTTGATGCAGAAAATATTTTAAAACAATCTCATACCATCAATCAGCTTTTATTAGAAGAAGAATATATGGTTCAGCCATTTATCAAAGAAATTTCAAAAGGCGAATGGTCTTTTATCTTTTTTAACGGCATGTATAGCCACTGTGCGCTTAAAGTTCCAAAGCAAGGAGATTTCCGTGTTCAACACCATCATGGAGGAAGTATTCTTTATCCTGAGCCAAAATCGGAACATATCCTGCAGGCACAAAAATATGTAAAGAAATTTGCAAGCGGTACATTGTATGCGCGTGTAGATGTGGTTATAATAGATGATGTATTATTCTTGATGGAGCTGGAGTTAATAGAACCTTATCTGTTTTTTAATTCTCAAAAGGAAAGACTGGAGCAATATCATCAAGCACTTATGAATTTAACTTCTTAACTTAAATACTTTTGCTAAAACTAAAGCATGAATAAAATACCATTTTCAAAAATTATTGCCGGAACCATGACATGGGGTGTCTGGGGGAAAAACTGCAACACCAATCAAATGGTTGAATTGATAAATTGCTGTTTAGAAAACAACATTACCACTTTTGACCATGCAGATATTTACGGTGACTACACTACCGAAAATACTTTTGGAAAGGCATTTAATGAAAGTAAAATCGACAGAGAAAAAATACAAATGATTTCGAAGTGTGGCATTCAGATGCAATCTGACAATAGAAATAATTCAATAAAACACTATGATTATTCTACATCTTACATCATTTGGTCTGTAGAACAGACATTGCGGAACTTACAGACCGATTATATAGACTTACTTCTTTTGCATAGGCCAAGTCCGTTAATGAAACCGGATGAAATTGCAGAGGCGGTTGAAAAACTTAAACAGGATGGAAAAATTATTGATTTTGGAGTGTCAAATTTTACCCCATTACAAACTGATTTAATTCAAACCAAAACTAAAATTAGTTATAATCAAATTGAATTTTCCGTCACGCATCTTGAAGCAATGCTTAATGGTAGTTTAGATTATATGCAAACACATAAAATCACACCGATGTGTTGGTCTCCTTTGGGAACTGTTTTTAAAAAAGATAACGAACAGGCGAATCGTGTAAAAAGAATTGCTACAAGTTTTTCAATAAAATATGATGTTCCGGTTGATGTCATACTTCTTGCATGGATTTTAAAGCATCCGGCAGGAATTTTACCTGTTTGCGGTACAGCAGACCCTTCAAGAATTATCAATTTGATAAAAGCAACAACTGTTGACATGGAGTTGCAAGACTGGTTTGCACTCTGGACAGAAAGTGCTGGCGTACCAGTTCCTTGATTTTTAATATAAATATCAATTTTTTTAGTTTTTGTCACATGTTCTCATTACAATAGCTTGACCAAAATATGCTCAAGC
The DNA here is from genome assembly GCF_022699665.1 of Chryseobacterium aahli. Classification (GTDB taxonomy): domain Bacteria; phylum Bacteroidota; class Bacteroidia; order Flavobacteriales; family Weeksellaceae; genus Chryseobacterium; species Chryseobacterium aahli. The sequence continues at coordinate 65,087 of NZ_JALDNB010000010.1, forward strand.
TATTGTAAAAAAGATATTGAGAATATTATCATAATTATAAATTTGATGATTCTTTTTTTACAGATAAGGCTTTCAAAATAGGGTTATACAGACATGGTGAATACCTCAACAATTACAAGTCTTAAAATTAATTATCATGCTGTAAATTGCTATACTAATCCAACTATAAACATTCGAATCTTTCTGTAAATATCATTTTAGACAATAATCTTTACAACGCTGTAATTTGGGTGAAAATTCTATTTACAATTACTAGTTTATTCGTGCAATTTATACGATTAGATAAAATAAATGAGATATCATTTTTGGTTAATAGTTTCCGATGTGTAATTTAATGCTTTGATTATTAATTGGTTGTTGTTTTTGAGTATCTGTGTAGTGTGTGTTTTTTTGGTCTGAAGAATAAGAATTTACTAGTTTGGCAGTAATATTTTTATTTAAAAAAACACTTTTGTTTTATCACTACTTTAAAATAATTCCTGCCATGAATGTTGTCTTAAAAAAGATGACATACTTGTTATTATTTGTTGGTATTTATCTTTCAGCTAAAAACAATGATTCAAATAAAATTCTTACTGAAAATAATCAGCATGGACAGGTTGTAATTTATGAAAACACTTCAGTTTACAATGTAGAAGCATTTGAAAATGCTAACATAATTTCATTGAATCAGGACAGTATCGAAAAAGTTGGTGCTGTTCCAGAAATTTTTATTTCTGAAGGAACGATTATTTATATTTCGAAGGTTCCTGGAATTAATTCTGAAAGACATGATCTAAAAGATCAATCAAAAAAAATTGTTAGCGCAAAAGACAAAAATTTAACAAAAAGAATTAAGGGCTGCCAGAATAATAATTCTTTAGCGTATAAAAATCCACCAAGAAATTCAAGGAAATTTTCTCATCATGAAAATAAAGATGTTGTTTTTTCAGAAAACCGGGGATCATCTTTTTCAAAAGCAACCATCAATTATAAAATTAATGATTTCAAAATCGATTTAGATAGTGAGATTTACAAAATAATCTATCAAGATCCTGTACTTTTCAGTTGTTTTTCTTGTGGTAGATATTCTATAAGACCACCAAATTCTCTTATCATATAACACTCATAAAATTAGTCATATTGCAAATTATTATTTGTTTGCATCTTGAAAAATTTCATCAATAATTTTTAAACGAAAATTTGAAAATGATTTGTCATGTATCTATGTCTTCGAATGGAGAAATGCCTCTGTTTCTAACTAATTTAATATAAAATTAAAGCAAAAAAATTTTAACGAAAAAAATAATCTTAAAAATTTTAACTTCAAATGGTGAAAAAAAGATGACTATTATTTGCTGATTTTTAATCACAATTAGTCTCGACATTTTACTAAAAAGATTCAGATGATAAATTTATTAATGTCAATTAATGAATCTCTCCATAATCTTAAAGATTCTCTACAAATAGAATTCTTTCACAATACTAAGTTGGTAAATGATCAGCTGACTTTACAATTAAATTTTAAACAAATGATAAAACTTAAACAATTTTTAGCAATAGTATTGGCCGTAATATCGGGCTGTATATATGCGCAACTTCCGGCTCCTGCTTATGTAGGGTCTGCAAAATTTTCAGCAAAGGGAAGCGGAGCTACGGGAAATCCTACAATTAATTTTACCCTCCCTAACGGAATAACCAATAAAAATAGAATAATGGTCATCACCATGAGTGGTGAAAGATATAACCCAAGCGGAACTAATCTTTTTACGAATAATGGTGCAAACGATATTTATGACGCAATTAGTTATTGGAACACAGTAGTTAATGGAATTGCAGCAACTGCTGTGGGTGGTTATCACCAAAATCTAAATTCCTCTACAAATTCCACGACTATACTTCAAGTTTGGAATGGGATGGCATATACTTATAAAATACCAGATAATACGACAGGTACTGTATCCATAACATTTCCAAACCTTGGAACACCACAAACCGCAAATGATGAAATCTCATTTATTATTTCAGTGTATGAAAATGTGAAAAGTCTTCAATATATATTTGCACCTTTTGATATTGGTGCTTCTTCTTCGGTATCAGCCTTGACTGCGCCACTAGGAAGGACAACAGCTGAAATTATGTATATGGTGCACGGGGGTATTACTCAACAAACCAACTTATCTCTTTCTACAGGCTGGACGGTTGATCAGACAAATAGGATTGATAATGTAACTACAAATGCTGCTTCTGTTGCGCCAAATGAGCATGATGGTATAGCGCATATTGTAGGACATAGAAATGCTATTGTTGGCAATCCTACCGTAACTATTTCCAGATCAGGTACTGGAAATGTTGTCAATGGTCTTGGCGTGTTTAATGCTTTAATGCCATTTGCTTCACCAGGTATTTCAGGCAACGTTTATAGAGATACTACAGGTTCATCTACCATAGAAGGTACAGCCACCAATGCAGGGGGAACTTATGTAAATGTAATCAACAGTACTAATAATTTAGTGTATTCAGCAGCGGTAAATATTACTACAGGAGCATTTACCATCCCAACCGGATTTGTGATGGAAGGAGATACGTATCGATTAGAGCTTAGTAAAAATACGGCTTTTATTGGGAGTGCTGCTCCTCTAAAAGAGTTACCTGCAAATTGGCTGACAGTTGGCGAAAGCGCAACAGGGACTTCTCCTTTTACAAGCGATGGAGCAAATAATGGTACTATAAATCTTACAATCGGTACGACGAATGTTACAGGATTACGTTATGGTATTAACAGTTGTACTGCAGGGAGTTCCTCACCAGCTATTAATGCTACTACACAATATTCAAATGTCCTATTCTCTTATACTATTCCTTGTGGAAGTTTAACGGCAAATTTAACGACGCTTACAGCATCCAATACTCCTCCGGGAAATACCATCACTTGGCATACCGGTGCTGCAGCTACTGATGCAAACAAAGTAACAGCTACTGCAATTTCAGGAACAGTAAAATTGTATGCAGCTTTTTATGATTCGACAGGACCTTGCTATTCGCCAACCAGAGAAGTAACGGTCAATGCTCCTATTTGTGCAGTAAATGATGATTATTCATCAACTCCGATTATCGCAGGAGTTGGTGGAACATTACCTTCTATATTTAACAACGATACTTATAATGGAAATAATATAGCACTTTTACCACCCAATTCTGTTCAGTTTTTATATGAGTTGTGGACGCCGTCTAATGCAATAGTAGATCTTGCAGGTAACGGATCAGTTACAATTCCTGCAACAGTTCCTCCGGGAACCTATACTTATATTTATAAAATTTGTGATAAAGATCCTGATGCTATTACAGGTGCATCTTGTAGTACTGCAAGCGTAACTTTTGTAGTTGCAGTAGATTCTGATGGGGATGGGGTTGCTGATACTTCAGATTTAGATGACGATAATGATGGGATTTTAGATACTTTAGAGATGTATTGTGATCAAACTACTCCTCCGAATGGAGTATTTCCGGCTACAAATTCACCGGCTACTGCTCCGGCTTTTACCAATCAGTTGCTCTTTTTTGACTGGTCTGGTGTTACGTTGAGTAATGCTTCTCCTTCAGCTACAAGGTCAGTGGTCTTTAATGGCATTACCTACACAGCAACTGTGTCCGGATATAATTCTACGGCGAACAGTACCATGATAGCTAACGATATCTTAACATGGAACGGACCGAGCCAGATGATTGGGAGATATTATAATGTCAACGGCACAAATTTTAAAGAGGTCTTTTTTACTCCTTCAAATGTTACATCTACAAATAATTTCAATTTTAAGATAACTGCAACTAAGGGTTCTGTGATTTACCCTGTTGATATCGTAGTATTTGATTCTGAGACTTCAAATAATTTTCTTTCCACAGAAAAGGTCAAATATGTTACTTCCGGATCTAATTTTAGCTTGCTTGAGAAGACAGGAACGGGATCAATACCCGGTAATATTACTGGTGAAGGAACCAATACGCTTACTTATTTACTCACCGAGAATACCAATGTTAATGCACTATATGTAACATCGGGTTATGATTTTACAATAAATGCCAGTGTTGAGATGACTAATCTATCGCAACAAGCTATTGGCTTTGCTGTAAGGGTATTTTGTGATAATGATAATGATGGTGTCCCTAGTTACTTAGATTTAGATAGTGACGGAGATGGTTGTTCAGATGCAATAGAAGGAGAATCTGCATTTACGGCTTCGAATTTAGTAAATTCTGGAATGCCTGGAGGGAATTCTGGAGGAAGTTATACAGGAACTTCAACTACGCCAGTCACTCAAAATTTAGGTAATACCGTAGGCAGTACTGCCACAACTATTGGAGTTCCTACCATTGCAGGTGCGGGACAAACGATCGGAGATTCTCAAAATGGAGCTGTAAGTTCGCAGTGTTCTTCAACTTGTTACAAGCCGGGCATATTAGATACAGCCAATACATATCCGACCAAACACGGTATCACAGCTCTAGGAAGAGCTGGGGCTGAAAGCGAAAACTGGCCAATGGTAAGACAAAGCGCTTGGACTGTCCTAGAAGCTAAGACGAAAGGATTTGTCCTCAATAGGGTTAAATTCAATGCGAGTAATTTACCTGTCGCAGCAGATGGAACAACACTGGTAATTACAAGCCCAATAGAAGGAATGATGGTATATGATACCACCAACAACTGTCTGAAGGTTTATACTTCTAACGATGGTGGGACAACTTACGCCTGGCATTGTATGGCTACCCAAACTTGTCCTCAATAAGTGATTAATCTTAGTAAAACTTTGTCAAAGATCAAAACTTTGACAAAGCTGTTATAAAATACTAACTTTTATAAATCAAAAAAAATGAAAAAAATATTCATATCAACCGTTTTATTTATCTCCGCCAATGTTTTTTCACAAGTAGCGATTGGGAAAAGTATGGTTACAAATAACTCTGTTTCATTAGAATTTGGAACAGGAAACAAAGGTCTCGTTTTACCCTGGACGAATGCAGCAAGTAATTCTGCACCTTTCATTACAGGATATACAGGATCTGAAATTATTGTAGATGGAACTCTTATATTCGACAGTTCCGATAAGAAGGTCAAATACAAGAAATCAGGATCCTGGGTTGATATTTCTGTGGATACAAACGGAGCAGTAGATATAACATTACAAACTAGTAAAACAGATCTTCCCGGCGCAAAAGTGGCGATAGGGACAAGTTCAGCAACAGATACCACACCCGGTATATTGGTTTTGACTGACATTGACAAGGCAATGATTTTACCGAAAGTAGCACTGCCTCATCTGAATATAAAAAATCCCACAACAGGAATGATTGCTTACGATACCACTAACAGACAATTAGCTGTATATAATGGCACGAATTGGACATTTTGGAAGCCTTAATGATAATTGTTTAATTTTTTGATAACGCACATCTAACATAATGAAATGTCTGAAAAGTCAGATGATGTACTAGAGATAGACAAAAATCTTAAAATAATTTAAAAGTAATCCGCAATATTAGTGCAATAGAGCGAAATATTCTTAAAATATTCGCTAATGAAATTTTCAGTAATAAAACTAAAGAGATAGCAGGTCATCAAGTATACTATTTTTTTTAATGCTAACAGGTTTTGTTATTTAATTGGATAAAAATTTCTAGAAACTATGAAGAGTAATAATAGTAATAAAAAAGATCTGTTTTCTGAGAAACAAGATGATATTGATAGGTTAGAAAATGAAATCGATTCTTCATTTGAAGCAATTGTTAGCCTAGCAAAGGCGAATTCTCCTAATTTTTTAGCGCGTTTTCAAGATGTTTATCCTCATTTCTGTAATAAAATTACTGAAATTTATCCTGAAATTAATAATACTGAGCTCATATTTTGCGCTTATCTCCGTCTCAATTTTTCTTCCAAAGAAATTGCAAACTATACTTTTGTTACACCAAAAACAATACAGATGAAGAAATATAGATTGAGGAAAAAATTGAGTATTCCCTCTGATCAGGATATTAATATTTGGATGTATAAACTTTAGATTTTTGTAACAAAAATGTAAATGGTATATAATCTGTAATCTCACCCTTCTTAAGAACACTCAAAAGTAGAGTTTTTTGTTAAAAATATGATTGGTTAATGTATTATGAATTCTAGGATAAATTTATTTGAACATTAAAAAGTATTAATCTGATTTATTCTGATTCAAATAACAAAATGGCGCCACTTGTCTTCAAGTGGCGCCGTTTGGCTGTTAGTGACCTCGACAGGATTCAAACCTGTAACCTTCTGAGCCGTAATCAGATGCGCTATTCAGTTGCGCCACGAGGCCTTGTTTAAAGGTTTGCAAATATAAGACTTTTTTAGTTTCTTTGAAAGATGAAACTGAAATTTTTATTTATTATTGCGTTTTTATCGGTAATCTCCTGTAAACAAGAGACAAAAATATCATCATCAGATGTTGTTTCTTTATCTTCAAAACTGAATTTTAGAGAAGATCAGGGAAATCTGCACTTAGAATCAGGAAAATTTAAATATAATTTTAAAAATAATCAGCTTCCGTTTAAAAAAGTTATTCTTCTGAACTCAAGTCTACTAGGGTTTATTTCTGAGATTGGAGCGGAAAACACGGTGATTGGGGTTTCTAGCCCTGAATATATTTATTCTCAAAAAATTAATGATTTAATTGTTCAAGGGAAAATTCAAAACGTCGGAAACGAACAAAAGTATGATGTTGAAAAAATCATTTCTCTAAAGCCTGATGCGATTTTCACCAACTATATTGCAAGTTTCGATAATACCTATCAACTCCTGAAAAACAACGGAATTCAGGTTATATTCTTAGATGAATATATGGAACAGAAACCATTGGAGAAAACTGCTTACCTTAAACTTTTCGGGAAACTATTTGGAAAAGAAGAATTAGCAGAAAAAAAATATTCAGAGATTGAGAAAAATTATAACGAATTAAAAAAGTTAGCTTTAACGTCAAAATCACAACCGAAAGTTTTAGCAAACGAAATGTATGGTGATATTTGGTATTTACCAGGCGGAAAAACGTTTACCGCAAATTATATTGCTGATGCTAATGCTGATTATATTCTTAAAGAAAATACTGAAGAAAAAGCGGTAACTATGAGCTTTGAAGAGGTCTATGCAAAATCAAAGCAAACTCAATACTGGGTAAATGTAGGCAATCATCTTTCAAAACAAGAGTTATTAAATATCAATCCTTTTTACGGTAAACTTGAAGTTTTTAATAAGGGGAAAATTTATGGCGTGAATGCAAAAGAAAAGCAAAAAGCCAATGATTTTTTTGAAACCGGAGTAGTGCGCTCTGATCTTATTCTGAAAGATTATATAAAGATCTTACACCCAGAGCTTTTGCCCGATTATCAGCTGACTTACATGAAAGAATTACAATAGGTCTCAGGAATTTTATATTTTTGCAGTAGTTTTTTAGCTTATGTGGAAGAAAATAAAACAATTCATTTTCATCGTTCTTATTCTGAACGTAGTATTTATCATCTGGGGGAGGTTTTTTAATCCACCCATCACTATTACACAAATTGGTGGACTTTTCGAGTATGGAAAGCTGAATCGTGATTACATTTCTTACGACGAAATGGGAAGTAATGTGAAAAAAGCCGTAATCGCATCAGAAGATCAGAAGTTTTTTAACCATAATGGTTTCGATTATACAGCGATTGAAAAGGCTATGAAAAACAATGAAAAAGGCAAAAAAATTCGTGGCGGAAGTACAATTTCTCAACAAACAGCAAAAAATGTTTTTCTTTGGCAAGGCAGAAGCTGGATCAGAAAAGGCTTGGAGGCAATGTATACTTTCATCATCGAAAAAGTTTGGTCTAAAGATATTATTTTGGAAAGATATCTGAATTCTATTGAAATGGGGCAGGGTGTTTTCGGGGTTGAGGCGGCTGCACAATATTATTTCGGAAAATCTTCAAAGGATCTTTCCGCTTCAGATGCAGCTTGGATTGCAGCAGTTTTGCCAAACCCGAAAAAATATGATCCGAAAAACCCTTCGGCGTATTTGAGAAAGAAACATAACTGGATCTTGAGACAAATGAGAAATGTAAGTTTGAAATAGTATCTTTGTACTAATGAAATTTCTCAGTTCAAGTACAAAAAATTTTGAATCTGTTCTTAAAAAATATTTTTCTTTTAAGAATGAAACCCTTTCTCTGGAGCCTTTTGCAGAGTTTCTTGAGAGCATAAAGAAAGCCGATTTTACCGACGTTCTCAATTATTTTAAGGCAAATCCTGCTATAACTGATCATTTCAAATACTATATCAGCAACATTTTCGAAGGCAGACCTTTCAATTTATCCTTAACTGAGGCTAATATTTTATCTGAAAATGCCTTTTTTCCTGAATTAAAAAAACGAATTCTTAATAAAGTTTTGCCTCCCGTAGAGAATGAAAAAACGGTTTGGTACATGGTCGACAATATCAGTTTCAGACCCAAAAAAGATCTCGAATACCTCCATAATCTTCCGGAAAATGAGATGGATGAGTTTTTAAGGATTTTAGGAATTTCAGATTTCATTCAAAAACCAAAAGTCAAAAGAGAACTTATTTTCTCGATGAATATTCTCTCTTGGCGTGTTACCGGGATGGCATTGGATGTTGAGGTCGTGAGAATGGCTCCCGAATACAGGAATTTTGACAACCCATTTTTAGCATTACAAAAAGAACTTGAAACGTTGGCTGAAGAGTTTAAAATCAATCCTGACATCCAACTAACTTCTAAAGACAGCAGATACAAACAGATTAAAATTTACACGGAACAATGCCTTGATTTTGTCAATATCGCATTTAAAAATTCATCGAAGTACGGAATTTCGGGGAAAATTAATCAGGCTCTTTTAAAAATTCGTCAGCAGACCCAAAGAATTTATGAGATTGTACAATTGTTGGTGATTGATAATGACGCAGATGTTATTATTAAATCTAAACAATTGATGTTTAATGTCTTGAGTTATAAATCTCATAAAAATAACATCTCTGAACTTTTCAACGACAGCACGAGAATGATTTCTCATCTCATTACAAATCATACTGCCGAAACGGGAAGTCATTACATTACATCCAACCGCAAGCAATACATGAAAATGTTCTACAAAGCGAGTGGTGGAGGGATCATAGTTGGGGCGTTGTGTGTTTTAAAAATGTTATACGGTTTCATGCCGGGAAGCGACTTTTTCCATGCATTTTTGTACTCATTAAATTACGCAATGGGATTTGTGATGATTTACCTGATGGGTTTTACATTAGCAACAAAACAACCAGCAATGACCGCTGCAACGATGACTAAAGTTCTTTCTGAACAGGGAAATTCGAAAAGAAATAATACCGAATTTGCTGATTTGGTTTCCAAATTATTCAGAAGCCAATTTATTGCATTTGTCGGGAACGTTTTATTGGCTTTTCCGGTTGCGATGGCAATTATTTATGGATTAGATGTGTTTTTCTCTCAAAATCTGGCGGTTGAAAAATCAGAAAAATTATTGAAAGATTTAGATCCATTTAATTCTAAAGCCATTCTCCATGCGAGTATTGCAGGTTTTTATCTTTTCATTTCAGGGATTATTTCCGGGAATATTGGGAATAATTCAATCTTTTTTCAAATTCCGGATAGAATTGCAAAAAACCAGTCGATTAAAAGAGTTTTTGGGGCAAAATTTGCTAAAAGCCTTTCAAAATATTATGCGAAAAATTGGGCAGGAATTGTTTCCAATTTCTGGTTCGGTGTCTTCCTTGGAGCTACGGCGCCTATCGGTTTGTTTTTCGGATTAGATCTCGATATCCGCCACATTACTTTTGCTGCAGGAAATTTTGCATTAGGTTTGTATGGGAAAGATTTTAGTGTAGATTCTTACACGTTTTGGTTGGCGTTGCTTACGGTTTTTATCATTGGATTCTTCAACTTTTTGGTGAGTTTCAGTTTGTCTATGTTTTTGGCATTTAGATCACGAAAGTTGAATTTTGGTGAGGTTAGTGAGATTTATAAAGAGATTTTTAAATATTTCTTGAAAAACCCATTGAAGTTCTTCATACCGTTGCGTTCTACTTTTGATCATAAAACGTCTAATATGATGCAAAATACAATTCCTACAAAATCTGAAGATCAGTAAATTTCTCTTCCCCAAATTTATCCTGAAACTTTTTGAGGTAAAAGCTTTTTCTCATTTTAAAATCATTTTTCAAGAGCGGAGAATCAATTTTAATAATGATTATTTTATCTTCAATATTTACGCTTTCAATTTCATTAAATAAACTTTCATAAAGATATTCTTCAAGAAAATCTTTAATCTCAAAAGCCACTAATTTATCTTCAAAACCATAGATTCTTGCAAAAGATTTCACCAATTCAGAGGATTGAAATTCGCGTTTTTTATTTCTTTTCATTACCTTACTCTGTATATTGAGTTTTTATGCCCAATTTATTAAAAAAACTTTCCAACATACCATAAATACTTTGACAGCGCATATTTTCTTCAAATAATTTTTTAGGTTGTGACTCAAATCCATCACACTGAAAACATATCTCAAATTGAGCAAAAATTTTATCATTTTCATCATAGAAAAGAACTGCATTTCTAGGAAAATAACATCCACTTGAACTTATTAATCCACTTGAATACTTGTCACATTCATTGAATATTATATTTGAAAGCTTTTGAATTTCTATCAAGTTTAAACTTTTTTGTTGCTGAATCCCATTTAAGTTTTCTGCATATAAAATATCAGATAATTTAGCAGGAATTTTTCTGTTGTAATAATTTTTAATTGCTATTGAATCATCAGGATGAGGGGGTGTGTAAATAGGTTCTTTCTTAAAATCTAAATTGTAGGAAATAAGTTTAACTTTTGAAGTTTTATTGAAAGGAAAATTTTTAATGCGATTATTAAAAGTTTCAGGTTTAAAACCTTTATTGATATTATTATATGAAATTCCTGGTGGAGGTTGTATTTTTTTCTTCTGACTAAAAGAAAAAGAAAAAATAAAACAAAATATTGTAGCTAAAAAATTGTTCATCACAGTTCAAATATTATACTTTCTTCATTGATTTTCTTAACCACATTTTCCGTACGTTCTCTATGCGTATCTGTAATAAAAATCTGCCCGAAATTTTCCTGATTAACCAATTTTATCAACTGAGCAACACGAGTGTCATCAAGTTTATCAAAAATATCATCCAATAAGAGAATTGGTGTTTTTCCGGTAAGTTCTTTTATCAGACTCATTTGAGCTAATTTTAATGAAATTAAAAACGATTTCTGCTGTCCCTGCGAACCGATTTTTTTAATAAGAATAGCATCCATTTCAAAAAGCAAATCATCTTTGTGAATTCCTTTCGAAGTATAGGTAAGCATTCTGTCGCGTTCCAAACTATCTTTTAATAAATTTTCAAATGATTCTTCCAATAAATGGGATTCATAAATAACTGAAACAGTTTCTTTTCCACCGGAGATAATCTGATAAAAATTCTGAACGATTGGATTGAGTTTAGCGACGAATTCTTGTCTTTTTTCAAAAATTTTTGTTCCGGATTTTGTAATCGGATCGTCATAAATTTCCAATGAATCTTTATCCCAAGTTCTGTTTTTTGCAAAATATTTGAGCAAAGCGTTTCTCTGCTGTATGGTTTTTTGGTATTGAATTAAATCAAAAAGATATCCCGAATCAGTCTGAGAAATCATAGAATCCAAAAACTTCCTGCGACTTTCCCCGGAATCTGAAATCAGATTTGAATCGTAGGGAGAGATCATGACACTAGGTAAATAACCAATGTGATCTGCCATTCGATCGTAGCTTTTGTCATTTTTTTTAATGACTTTTTTCGCTTCTTTTGGTTGGGAGATTTTGATGATATCTTCGCTGTCATCGTTTTGAATTTCAGCATCAATCGTAAAAAAATCTTCGTCTTTTTTAATGTTGTTGGTATCAGTATTTCCCAAGAAGCTTTTTCCTACAGAAAGGTAGTGTAGAGCATCGAGAATATTGGTTTTTCCGGCACCGTTATTTCCCACAAAACAGTTGATTTGTGGTGAAAACTCAAACTTTTTTTCAGAATGGTTTTTAAAATTGTAAAGGGTGAGTTTGTTGATGATCATTTATAAAGTGAAATGTTCTGGATTTTGCCTAACGTCCCAAATTCTTAAAATTAGAATTTTATCTTGTTTTATAGAATAGTGAATGTAATAGTTTTCTACTAAAATGGCTCTTATATTATCTATATTCGTAATGATTCCTGAGCTAGGGTTTTCTGAAATTTGTTTAAGTTTTTCTTCAATCAGAACGTTTAATTTCTTACTGTATATATTTGATTTATTTCTCAAAATCCAAAACTCAAGAATTTCCTTTTTATCTGATACAGCTTTAGACGACCAAATTATTTCAGCCATTCTTCAGTCATTTTTCTGACTTCTTCATCATAGTGGAAATTTCCATTTTCAATATCTTTTTCAGCTTCTTCAAGCATTTGTATTTGATGTTGAGTGAAATGAATTTTTGACTGATATATTGCTACGTCTTCATTCACAAGATTTTGCTTTGTGAGTTGTTGAAATTCTGAAAGGTTTTCTTCTATTTTTATAAGAATTCTAATGTCATCAACTCCAATTATTTTCTGAATCAGTTTTAATTTAAGTTCATTCATATCATCCATCGCTCAAAATTTTAAGTAAAGATAAATAATCCAAAACAAAAATGGTAATCCAGAGCAAGATTCTACCCAAAAAGAATAATAGGAATCTCTGTTAGAATTCTCAGAAAAATAGATGAGAATAAAAGTAAAGATTGAGTTCAGGAAAAAGCTAATGGAAAATTGTGTTTTGAGATAAAAGACAGATGAAACTGCTGAAACGAAAACCAATATGTAAGCTAAATATTTAGTGTTCTGAACTCCAATTAATTTCGGAAAGGTCCGAACGGTATCGCTTTTCATATCCCGGATATCAAAAGGTAAAACAAGCGCTGTTACAAAAAAGAAACTGATGAAAAATATAGGTACATTAAATTCAGGTAAAGTAAGCCATGAATTAACCAATGCCCAAACCAAGCCTACATAAAATACTTTCAGTAAAGGAATCTTGCGGATATAGGTTTCCAGAAAAAAACTATTGTAAAGTAATCCTAAAACTACAATGATACACCATTTTACCAGACGTATTTCGTTATGATTAAAGATGATTAAAGCGGCAGAAATAATTCCTGTAATAACATTCAGCAAGAAAATTTTGTAAAAATATTTTGTGTTTTGATACTTTGTATAAAGATATCCGCTGAAATACGTGATAAATATCAAAAGCACACAAGGAAAACGGAATGTATTTTGCTCAAACATGAAAAATACTGCGAAAAAAGTTCCCATTAAAGAGACAAAAATTTGACTGTCGATAACAGTTTTTTTCAGTACTTTTAAGCAATTCATTTAGTAAAAATAACACTTATGCAAAGATATTCAAAGATTTTGTTCCTATTCCTTTTGTTGTTGAGTTTTTCATTGGTTTTTTCGCAAAACTATTATGATCAGCAATGGAAAAAAGTACAAGAAAGTACGGGTAAAGGAAATTTTAAATCTACTCTGCCTACTATTTTAGACATACAAAATCACGCCATGAAAGAAAATAATGCTCTGCAATTAATCCGTTCTTTGAAAGCGGAATTTAGTATTGTGAATCAGACTTCAGATGATGATAAAAATGATTCGGCTTCAAAATTTTTTGTAAAACTTCAAAATGCAGAAAAGAACCTGAAAGGGGATGATCTTTTGGTGTATAAAGTTTTGTTATCCGGTTTTATGTTCGATTATTATAATGAGCATTCTTGGCAGATTAACGGAAGAACGAACATGAATTCTCAGGATGTTTCGCAAATTGAAACATGGAGTAAGCTTGATTTTAAAAACTATTTAAGCAAAAATCTTAAAGAGCTTGACCAACAAAGCCAACCAATGAAAAAAGTGTCTTTTGCAAAGTATAAAGATGCTTTTACTAATACGAATGATATTGCATATTTCCCGACTTTGCTGGATTGGTACTCGTTAAAAAAAGTGAGTTTTTTATCGGATAATGGATTGTTCACAAAGAATGAACTGACCGAAAACAGAAATACAATCAATACAATTTTTGATGAACTAATCGCTCAGAATTCAGGAAATGCAAAGTTGTACTTTATGCATCAGAAGTTATCTGAGAATTGCCAGTTTACTCAATGTAAAGATAAATTAGAGCAACTTCAAAATTTAGTTAAATCTAATATTGATGGCGATTACAAAGTTCTTGTGATGGAAGAAATCATGAATGAACTGATCATTAAAAATAAACAAAAAGAAGCTTTAGCAATTGGAAATCAGGCGAAAACACAATATCCGAAATCTCCTTTCATTGAAAATATTAAAAATAAAGAAAATCAGATTGTTAATCCTTTTTTAAGTATAAAATATGAACAGCAAACCCAGCCGGATAAACCTATTCATTTGGTTGCGGAGTTTAAAAATGTCAAAGAATTTTCAGTGAATATTTATGAAGTGAAAGATAATTATCAGTCATTCATGCAATATTCAAGAAATCCTTATAACGATGCGTATTCTAAAGTGAAAAAAACGTTGGTGAGAAAAGAAATTTTCCAGTTGAATGATCCTCAAGATTATCAGCTTCACAAAACGTCATTGGAAATTAAACCACTTTCATCAGGGATTTACGTTGCAGAATATCAGGTTTCAGGAGCAAAAAGCGATGATGAAAATAACAATCAGAATTTCTATTTTTTAGTTTCAAATCATAAGATTATCTATCAATCTAAAAATGATAGAAATCAACTTTCTAATGAGTTGAAATTGGTCAATGCTGAAAATGGGAAACCAATTAATAATGAAAATCTGACTTTTCATGAATTTGTACAAAACAAAACTTTAAATAAAATTGCAGGTAAAACTGACGAAAAAGGAGTTTTCAAATTTCCGAATACCACAAGTACAGATTACTACAGAACATTTTTAATTCAGCAACCGAAAACGAATGACTTTCAGATTATGGAAGTGTATGGCAATCGAGGAAATGCTGAAGATTATAATCCCAACAAACAAACGCTTACAAAAGCTCAGATTTTTATAGACAGAGCCATTTACAGACCGGGACAAACCGTTTATTTTAAAGTAATCAATACGAGAATTGAAAAAGAGATAGAATCGGTTGTATCTAATTTAAAGCAAAAAATAACTTTAAAAGACACCAATAATCAGGAGGTTTCATTTCAGGATTTTACTACGAATGAATTTGGTTCTTATCATGGAAGTTTTGTTTTGCCAAAAGGAAAACTGAACGGGAATTTTACCATTTCAACTGATGGGAATTCAAATGGCTATAAATATTTTCAGGTTGAAGAATACAAACGCCCAAAATTTGAAGTGACTTTCGAGCCTGTAAAAGATGAATATAAATACGGACAAACTATCGAGCTGAAAGGAAAGGCAATGATGTTTTCCGGTGTTGCATTGAGCAATACAAACGTTAATTACGAAATCAAAAAACAAAATATCCGTTGGAGATATTTTCCATGGTATCCAAACGATAACGATAATGAGAACTCAATTTTAGGTGAAGCAAAAACCAATGAAAAAGGAGAGTTTACCATAAAATTAAATCTTAAAAAAGATGAAAAATTAGAAGGAATTCAGATTGATAATTACCAGATCAGTGCTTCGGCAACAGACATCAATGGAGAAACACAAACGACAAACACCAATCTGAAAGTTGCCTCAATTTCTCATTATATCAAAGCTGATGAGATTAAAAACATTTTCGCAGATGAAAATGTAAAGTTGAAAGTTGAAACTAAAAACTACAACGAACAAAATCTAAAAAAATCGTATCAGGTAAAACTTTCAAAGCTGGAAACTCCGAACAGGATTTTTAGAGATCAATTCAAATCCGAGATTCAAAATCTTCCGAAGTTTTCAAAAGAAGAATTTATCAGCAAGTTTCCACATGATTTGTATGATAAAAATGACGAAGTTAAGAACTGGAAATCAACAATCGTTTTTGAAAAAACACAACAGTCAGTAACTGACAATGTAAAACAACCAGCTAACCTCGATTTAGGAAAATTAGAAGCTGGAGATTATCAGTTAGAATTGTATAATATCGAAGGTAAAGACACCATAAAATCAACTCAGAATTTCAGTGTTTGGGATAAAAAATCCTTAAAACCGAATCAGAAAACTTTTCTGACTGTTCTAGAACCAAAAGATGAATTTTCAAGGGGAGAGAAAGCAAAAATTTATGTGTATTCTGCAATTCCCGATGCTTTGGTTAATGTTTTTGTACAGGATGGTTCGGGAAAAACAATTTCCGAAGTTCAGAAATTTAAAAATGGAATTTTAGAATATACGGTTGATGTTCCTAAAGAAAAAAGCGTTACGAATTTAAATGTTCAGTTTCAGGTTGTTGCTTTCAATGATGTGCAGACGGAAACGGTTAATTTAAAGATAAAAGATACCGAACAGCCATTGAAAATAGAGACGGTGACGTTTAGAGATAAATTAGAACCGAATTCTAAAGAAAAATGGACGGTGAAAATTTCAGGAAATGACAGAGAAAAAATCTATGCTGAAGTTTTAGCCAATATGTATGACATGTCTTTGGATCAGTTTGCGGTGAATACTTTTGCTTGGCAAAATTTGTACAGACCTTACTCTATAACAAGCTCTTATACAATCCGTGAAAATCTTGAAGAAAAATACTTTCAAAGTAGGATGGAATATTTTGATGGGAAATATGTGGATGTTCCACAGTTTAATTGGTTTGATCGCTATAGTTTTCTAAATTCTTTGCAAGGCGAAGTTGCAGGTCTTTCAGTTCAGGAAGGTGTGAAATCAGCTGCATACTCTCCACCACCCCCTCCACCAACAGGTGGAGCTAGGGCGAACGCAGTGAAAATGAAAGCAGTCGCTGAGGACAAAATTGAAGTAGTTCAAAATGTTGTTCCTGAATCAATGAAAGCTCCAAAAATAGAAACTCCACCGCTTGCAGAAAACGATTTGGATAACATTGGAATCCGTCAAAATCTAAACGAAACCGCCTTCTTCTATCCAGATTTAAAAACCGATTCCGACGGAAACGTCAACTTCGAATTTACTTCTCCGGAAGCTCTTACAAAATGGAAATTGATGTTCTTAGCTCATACAAAAGACGCAAGAGCAGCAACTCTGGAAAAAGAAGTGGTGACGCAGAAAGAATTTTCGGTTGCTCCAAACTATCCGAGATTTTTGAGAGAAGGAGATGAATTAAATTTGCAATCAAAATTATCCAATTTAACCAGCAAAAAGTTAAGCGGTTCTGCACAACTGCAGATTCTTGATGCTTTCACAAACGAAGATATTTCTGAGAAATTTGGGTTGAGTTCGTTGACTGCAGTTTCCGGTTATAATAAAGAACAATCTTTCTCATTAGATGAAAACGAAAATTCAGCGTTAACCTGGAAAGTAAAAGTTCCGAATAACGTTTCATCAATTATTCTGAAAGTCGTTGCAAAAGCAGGACAATATTCTGATGGCGAACAAAAAGCAATCGCTGTTCTTCCAAACAGAATGTTGGTTACAGACGCTTTGCCAATTTTTGTGAAAGAAGGCGAAACAAAAACTTTTGTTTTAGAAAACCTTAAAAATACCAATTCAACGACCTTATCGAATTTATCAAATACTTTGGAGTTGACGACGAACCCGATTTGGGAGATTATGTTTGCGCTTCCAAGTCTTAAAAATGATCAGAATAATTCTGCAGATGTTATTTTCAACAAATGGTTTGCAGATGTTTTGGCTTCTGAAATTTTTAGAGCCAATCCGAAATTGAAAACGGTCTTTGAAGAATATCAGAGCAAAGGATTATTAAATTCAAATCTTGAAAAAAATCAGGAGCTGAAACAGTTATTACTTGATGAAACTCCGTGGGTTTTGGAAAGTAAAAATGAAGAAGAGCAGATAAAGAAACTGGCATTGTTGTTTGATGCCAATACCATGAAAAATTCAATCAACCAGGATTGGGATGATTTCAAAAAACTGCAAAACCCTGATGGTGGTTTTTCTTGGTATCAAGGATATCCTAGTTCTTATGGAACGTCGTTGTATATTCTTAAAAATTTAGGAAAAATCAACGTTTGGTTAAAAGATAATGTGAAAGATTATCAAAGTTCAGAACAAAAAGAATTGGTGGCGAAATTGGTTCAATATGTTGATAATGAAATCAATAAATATAATGATGTCAAGAAAGAAAACGTCATCAACAATTGGACTTTAGACTATCTCGACACCCGAAACTATTGGGAGAAACAATATCCGTTAAAAGAAAAAGGAGCAACCTTAAAATCTTTGGTAAAACAAAAAGCCAAAACAACGAAAATCACTGATTTTACATTTTTCGGATTGCATCGTTTAGCTTTGTTGATGAACGATTATGGCTTGAAAGATGTTTCTGATAAACTATTAAATTATTTAAAAGAAACTTCAGTAGATTCAAAAACACAAGGCATCTACTGGAAACAAAACCTTGATGATTGGGGTTGGTTTAGTTCTAAAGTAGTGAATCATGCAGGAGCTTTGGAAACTTTCAATAAATTGAAACCAAATGATCAGAAATTTATCGAAGACATGAAAATTTGGTTAATCACGCAGAAAGAAGTCAATTCTTGGGGAAGTTCAAGAGGAACTTCGGAAGTGATTTTTACGATTTTAAATTCAGGAAAATCATGGACGTCAGCAGACAGCGACAAAGCAACCATCGTTTGGGGCGGAAAAGAATTAAAACCGGAAACTCAGGCGACAGGTTATGTGAAATCTACTTTGAAAACCGATGTTTTAGATAAAAATTTAGCCATGGTAACCGTTACAAAACCAGGCGCAGGAATTGTTCAGGGCGGATTATTCTGGCAGTATTATGAAGATTTAGATAAAATAAAATCTTCTGAGAATTACATATCCATAACGAAAGAATTGTATAAAAAAATCAAAACCGTCAATGGTGAAGAATTGCAAAAAATATCTCCTGAAACTCCTTTGAAAGTTGGTGATAAAGTAACCGTAAGAATGGTTTTAAATACTGACAGAGCAATGGAATTTATCCATATCAAAGATATGCGAGCTGCAGGATTTGAGCCTGTAGATGTCATTTCAGGTTATCAATGGAAAAATAATTTGGGATATTATCAGTCGACAAAAGATGCGTCTACCAATTTCTATATTCAGTATATGCCGAAAGGAAAATATGTGTTTGAATATGACTTTGTAGCGAACGCATCCGGAAAATTCTCAAACGGAATTACAACCATACAAAACTATTATGCGCCGCAGATGAATGCTCACACAAAAGGTTCCAATGTGGAAATTGTGGAATAATCACATATAAATTCAAATGTAAAACGGCAGTTTTCTGTCGTTTTTTTTGTGAAATATTTTGATTAGATTTATGGGATTCTTTACGAATTTTAAATACAAAGCATGAAAAAATTATTAATTATATTTTCAGTACTCATTTCCTACACTGCATTTTCCCAAAGTTTCTACGAAACAAAATGGAAGAAAGTTGCAGAAAGTTATAGCGAAGGTTTCTACAAATCTAGTTTGCCAATTATTCTGGAAATTCAAAAGCAGGCAATAAAAGATGGAAATGACGCTCAATTGATTCGGTCTTTGAAAGCGGAATTTGCGATTACAAAAGATACCAAAGACGATGTGAAAAATGATTTGTCTTCGGTGTTTTTTGCAAAAATTGATAAAACAGAAAAATTCTTAAAGGGCGATAATTTATATCTTTTTCAAGTGCTTAAAATGGAATTTGTGAATGATTACTTTCAGCAGAATTCTTGGAGAATCGCACAGAGAACAAATAGTGATAATGGTAAACTTTCTGAAATAGAATTATGGACAAAATTAGATTTTAAGAATTTCTTTACTAAAGAATTTGCCTATTTCGAAACAAAAAACAATGAATTTAAAAATATAAAACTCGAAAAATATTCAGCAATTTTTGAAGGCGAGCGAGATTTTCAATTTTACAACACGCTTTATGAATGGAAAACCAATCAATATATTACGTATTTAAGAAGTGATTATATCTTCACCAACGATGAACAGGAAGTAAATAATGCGAAAATTGTTTCGCTTTATGATCAATTAATCGAAAACAATTCGGGTAATTCTAAATTATATTTTCAGCATCAAAAAATTAATTTTAAAGCATCGAAAAATTTAATAAAAGATAAATTACCAGAACTGGAAACGCTTTTAAACTCTAATATTAATGGTGATTACAAAATTTTCATCACTTTTGATATTGCCAATCTTTTAAATGGTAAAAATGAGAAGAAACGTGCAGTAGAGCTTCTTAGAAAAACCAAATCTGATTTCCCCAATTCCAAATTTCTAAATAATATCATCAATTTAGAAAATACGATTACACAACCTTCAATAAAACTACAATATCAACTCAATATTGAACCTGAAAAACCCATTCATTTGGTTGTAGAGCACTCCAATGTTTCGCAATTAAAATTGGAAGTTTTCAAAATAGAAGAACTGACTAAAAATTTGAAATATATCAATAATATTGAGACTTATGGGATTAATATTAACTATTATAATCAAGGTTACGTTCAAATTGATAAAAAAATTGAATCTAAATTAATAAGAACTGAAAACATTTCACTTCCCAATTTACAAGATTTTCTTACAAAGAAAACTTCTATAGATTTGAAACCTTTAGAAAGAGGAGTGTATTATTTACGATATAATAATTTTGAAAAAGGGGAACAATTTATCATGTTTTTTGTTTCAGATGCCAGAATTGTAATATTAAATAAAGATAAACCACAGCTTGAATATCAATGGGTGAAAAGTGATAATGGAAATGCCAATAAACAAGATCGGGTGGATATTTTTCCTACAAATGAGTTTTACGATGGTGTAGCAAGAAGTTGTTTTTTGAAGACAGGAAAAGACGGTTCTTTTAGTATTGCTGAATTAAATTCTAGAAATTACGATGGATATTTTCAATCATTTATCCTTCAAAATCCCGAAACAAGCGACACTAGTTTATATGCAGCTTATGATTATAATAGATATGAAAACTATAACCGAGAAATTTCTCAAATATTTTTAGATAGAGCCATTTATCGGCCTGAACAAACTGTTTTGTTCAAGGTTATTTTAACCAAAGAAGGGGAGAAAAGAGATATTGTGGTTCCCAATCTTCCTATTGAAGTAGCACTATATGATGCAAATAGTAAGGAAGTATCAAAGCAACAATTAAAAACCAATGAATTCGGTTCTGTACAGGGAAGTTTTATTTTACCAAAAGGTTTATTAAATGGTCAATTTAGAATTCAAGTAAATACTTATCCTTATGACAGTAGCAAATATTTTGCAGTTGAAGAATACAAAAGACCCAAATTTGAAATTATTTTTGATGATTTAAAAGAGGAATACAAATACGGAAAAACCATCGAACTTACCGGGAAGGCGACTTCATATTCTGGTGTTCCGCTGGGAGATGTAGATGTAAAATATGAAATCAAGAAACAAAATATTCGCTGGAGGTATTTCTGGTGGTATCCACAAGTTTATACTGCTGAAAATTCTATTATTGGAAAAGCAAAAACCAATGAAAAAGGAGAGTTTACTATAAAAGTAGATTTAAAAAAAGATGAAAAAATAGAAGGAATTCAGATCGATAATTATGAAGTGAATGCTTCCGTCACTGATATTTCCGGCGAAACCCAAAGCGAAAAAATCGATGTAAAAGTCGCAACTGTTTCTCATTACATAGAAGTGGGAAAAATTGGAGAAGTTTTTAATTCGGAAGAGGTAATTGCTGATGTGAAAATGAAAAATTACAACGACCAGATTTTACATAAAACTTATAACGTAGAATTATATAAGTTAAAAGAACCTGCAAGAATCATTAGAAATAATTTTAAAAGTGCGGTTCAAAATCTTCCAAAATTATCCAAAGAAGAATTTTTGAATAAATTTCCACACGATCTTTATGATGAGAATGAAGCACAAAAAAATTGGAAAAAAGAAAAAGTTTTATCCAAAAACACTTCCGATGCAAAACTAAATTTGGGAAAATTACACCCAGCTTATTATGAATTGGTACTTTCTAATATCGAAGATAAAGACACTATAAAATCTGTGCAAACATTTGAAGTGTGGAACAAAAGAAAATTAGGAAAAAATCAGTTTCCATTTTTGAAATTAATGAAACAAAAAGGAGATTTTGCAAGAGGAGAAAAAGTTTCAATGTATGCTTACAGCGCTATTCCAAACGCTATTGGGACTATTTATATACAAGATGGAAATGGAAAAACGACTACAGAAATTAAAAAATTCCGACAAGGAGTTTTAAAATATGAAGTAGAAATTCCAAAGGATAAAGACATCATAAAACTGAATTATCAGATTGGTGTGGTAGGCTTCAATGATTTGCAGAATGAATATGACGTAATCAACATTAAAGCAGATGAAATTCCAATAAAAATAGAAGTAACCTCTTTCCGAGATAAAATAGAACCGAATTCCAAAGAAAAGTGGAGTATCAAGGTCTCTGGAGATCAAAAAGAAAAAATTGTAGCAGAAGTTCTTGCGAATATGTATGATAAATCTTTAGACAAGTTTGCAGTAAATAAATATGATTGGCAAAAGATCTATAGACCATTTTATCAATTTAAAGACTACAGCAATCCTTCATTTTTAAAGGAAATTTACGATACCAAATATCCAAAACATCTCAATTTCCCTTTTCCATACCAACCAGATTTCAATTGGTTCAGTATCAATTTTTTCAATGAACTTTTGAAGGAATATAATTTTCTCTCTTCAAATGATACAGATGGTGATGGAGTTTTAGATTATGAAGACGCTTGTCCAACTGTTCCGGGTATGTCAGAATATAATGGTTGCCCAAAACCAAGACACTCCGCAGTTGCAGAAGTCAGCAGTTCTATGAAAGACAGTTCCAGATTTGATAAAAAAGAACAAGGAGATCCTGATACAGATAAAAAGCCAGAAGAACTAAAAGCAGAAGAGAAAATAGAAATTCGGAAAAATCTGAACGAAACCGCTTTTTTCTATCCAAATTTGGTAACGGACAGAGATGGAAATGTTTCTTTTGAGTTTGAAGGACCAGAGGCATTAACGAAATGGAAAATGATGTTTCTTGCACACACCAAAGATGGAAGAGCAGCCACTTTGGAGAAAGATGTGATTACCCAAAAAGATTTTTCTGTCACTCCAAATTATCCAAGATTTTTACGTGAAGGCGACGAATTGGTTTTGCAATCTAAAATCTCAAGTTTGCTGGAAACTGATTTGAATGGGGAAGCAACTTTACAAATTTTGGATGCTTTTACCAATGAAGATATTACTTCCCGGTATGAAATAATCGATTCTAAACAAAATTTTAATTTAAAAACTAAAAGCAGCAATGTCGTTAGTTGGAAATTGAAAACTCCTTATGGTAAATCTTCAGCAATTATCTTGAGAATTTTGGCGAAAGCAGGAACTTTTTCAGATGGTGAGCAAAGTTCAGTTGCAGTTTTACCAAACAGAATGCTGGTTACAGATACACAACCAATTTTCGTGAAAGAAGGGCAAACCAAAACTTTTACGATTAAAAATTTAAAAGAAACTACTTCGAAAAGCATTGTCAATTATTCCAATACTTTAGAACTTTCTACGAATCCTGTTTGGGAAATTATTTTTGCCTTACCAGATTTGAATGCTTATCTGAATATAAGTTCAGATGGTGTTTTCAATGCTTGGTTTGCAGATGTAGTTGCTGCAGAAATTTTCAAAGCAAATCCTAAAATGGAGAAAATCTTCAATGAATATCAAGATAATGATTTGATGAAAAGCAATCTGGAGAAAAACCAGGAATTGAAACAATTGCTTCTGGAAGAAACGCCTTGGGTTTTAGAATCTGAAAATGAAGAAGACCAAATGAAGCGTGTTGCAAGACTGTTTGATGCCAACAAAATGAGGAAATCCATTAATGAAGATTGGGATAGATTATTAAGATATCAAAACAGTGATGGTGGATTTCCGTGGCTTCCTGGTTATGAAAGTTCGTATTACAATTCCATTTATATTTTAAATAATTTGGGTAAAATAAATGGTTGGTTAAAAGGAAATATGGCAGAGTATCAATCTGGGCAAAATAAAATGGTTTCCAGATTAATCAGCTATCTAGATAATTATATTGAATCAAAATGGGATGATGAGAAAGATAATCCTTGGAGTAATTTTGCAATAGACTATTTGTACAGCCGGAATTTCTGGGAAAAAGAATATCCGCTAAGCGGAAAAGGCGCAATGATAAAAAAACAAGTAATGGAAAAAGGTAAAGTAGCGAGATTTACGGATTTTACCTTCTTCGGAATCCATCGTGTAGCATTGCTTTTTGATGATTACGGAATGAAGAATGAATCAAAAAAAATCTTGAATTATTTGAAAGAAACTTCTACAGATACCGAAACGCAAGGGCTTTATTGGAAACAAAATTTCAGCGATTGGGGATGGTACAATTCTAAAACTGTAAACCATGCAGGAGCGATAGAAGCAGTGGCAAAACTGACGCCGCAAGATCAAAACTTTATAGAAGAAGCTAAAATCTGGTTGGCAACACAGAAAGAAGTGAATTCTTGGGGAACTTCCCGTGCAACGGCAGAAATTATTTATATTTTCATGAATTCTGGAAAATCTTGGACAGCAGATGAAGCAGATAAAGCAACGGTAATTTGGGGAGGAAAAAATATTATTGATTTTAATTCTTCAAATAAGTTAGATAAAACTTCAACAGGCTACATTAAAAAAACCGTAAAATCTGAGGTAGTAGATCAATCTTTGGCAACAGTTACGGTTTCTAAACCTGGACCTGGAATTGCGCAAGGTGGAATTTTCTGGCAATATTATGAAGATCTAGATAAAATAAAATCTTCGGAATCTTATATTTCCATCACTAAAGAATTTTATAAAAAAGTAAAAACTGAAAATGGAGATCAATTGGTGAAAATTACAGAAAATTCTCCTGTGAAAGTAGGAGATGTAGTCACCATCAGAATGATTTTGAATACGGACAGACCAATGCAGTATGTACATTTGAAAGATATGCGTGCTGCAGGTTTTGAACCAATCGATGTGATTTCCACATATCATTGGAAGAATAATTTGGGTTATTATCAAGCAACGAAAGATGCAAGTACCAATTTTTACATACAAAATATGCCGAAAGGAAATTATGTTTTTGATTACGATTTGGTGGCCAATGCTTCAGGTGATTTCTCCGGCGGAATTGCGACTATGCAGAATTATTACGCACCACAAATGAATGCGCATTCTGAAGGAAGAAAGTTGCAAGTTGCGGAATAATCACGATTTATTTTTTAGGATTTTAAATGGTTTCAGAAATTTCTGAAACCATTTTTTTTATATTTGAAAAAAGCATCTTAATGTTCAATTTTTAGATATAGAAGCGCAGTTTGCAAAGCAACAAATTAATAAAGCCAAGAAACTTGCAGTAAGAGAATTTGAGGAAGGAAAAAAGAATCAGTTTGTCTGTTTTGTAGACGAGGAAGAAAAATCTTACGGCGCAGGATGTGAAAAAAATTGTTGATTTGCTCGCAAAGTCTTTAGAGCCTGTGGAGCACTAGGTTCATTCTTTGGAGATTCCAGAAATTCAGAATTATATTTTAAAATTTTGGATTACGAAAAAAATTATAAAAAAATGATTGAGGTTTTAGGTGAAAATATTCCTGCATCTGTTATCAATAACTATTCTGAAAAACATTTTCTCTATGATAAAAATAAATTCTTGAACAGCTTTAAAACTAGAGCTTTTTGGGGAATTTTACAGAAGGATGATGTTTTACTTGTCGATTTTTTAATTTCAAAATATGATTCTGCTGTTCTTAAAGATTTCTTTTCGAAAAATCTTATGGCTTTTGGTTCAGGGAAATTTGCACGACTTGTTTTGGATCGAATGAAAGATTGATGCGTTAGAGAAAAAAAACAAAATGGTTTTGTAATAATTAATTTATGCAAACAAAAAAACTGATATATTTGTTCATATACAATTTAATAAGCTATGGAAAACGTATTTGATGCGAAAGACGCTCAGAATTATATCAATAGAATAAATAATTTAGTGGAAGATACACACGGTTTGTGGGGCAGAATGACGGTTGATCAGATGTTGGCGCACTGTTGCATCACTTACGAAATGGTTTATGAACCGGAAAAGCATAAAAAACCGGGAGCCATCGCAAAATTTATCCTAAAATCATTTGTGAAGTCTAAAGTGGTTGGTGATAAAGCTTATCCAAGAGATTCTCCAACGGCACCGCAGTTTGTAATCACAGGAAGAAGAAATTTTGATGATGAGAAAAAAAGATTAATTGGTTTTATCCAAAAAACACAACAATTGGGAGCATCAGCGTTTCATGAGAAAGAATCGTTTTCTTTCGGAAAATTAAAGTCAGACGAATGGAACAATATGTTTGCAAAACATTTGAATCACCATTTATCTCAGTTTGGAGTTTAGTATTTTAAGATGAAAACAATTTTATTTTTACTGTTTCCATTTTTTATTTTCTATGCTCAGTCTAATGATTTTCCTTTAAAAGATAAAGATTTTAGCAAAATAATTCTTAATGAAAAATTGGGTTTTGAAGGTGAAATGAATGCTGGGAAAATAGATGTCAAATTTTTATCAGTTTTAAAGGATTCCAAAAAACCGGAAAATTATATGGTAAAAGGAGTCTACACATTAAATGGGAAAATTTTGACGTGTTCAGGGAAACTCACTTTTAATTATGTATTTAATGTAAAAGATTCACCCGATCTAATGTTGGTTTTCGGTGATTTTCAATTAAACGGAACTCAGCCAGATATTGATGATGGTGTTTTTAAAGGTAAGTTTCGAATTCAGACGACAAAAGAAATGAATAGCATCCGCAAACTTTCCAATACAACCTTTAAAGGAGTGTTTGAAAATTTTGAAACCGGTAAAAAGACGGATTTTTGGTTTGCTAATTTTTATCATACCGACATTTCCAAAGTGATATTTAAATAAAAACTATAATGAAAAAACTTTTACTTATTCTCGTTCTCGCATCCAATTTTGTTTTTGCTCAAATGCCCAATATTTCAAATATTTGGCTGAATCAGTCAAAACCCTACATCGGAACGATTGGCAATGAAAATGAAACCATTAAACTGAAAATAGAAATTTCTGAACAGAACAAAAAAAATGATCAGGAATATTTTGTTTCAGGATATTCTGTGGTTGATAATAATACATCGAAATATGAAGGTAAATTAACGATCACCAAATACAAAGACGGTAAGAAAAAAGGAGTTGTTTTTGGCGATTATGAGCTGGTTGAAGAGAATAAAGGAAAACATTCAGGTATTTTCACAGGAAAATTTGTGTATACATTTCAATGGAACAAGAAAACAGAAAAAATTGAAAATCCCAACATCGAATTTACAGGAAACTGGAAAAGCTATGACGGAACTTTAGATTTTAAAACTAATTTAAAAAACCAATAATCATGTTAAGAGTCATTTTAGGAGTTATTGCAGGAATTATCGCCGGTTCTGTTTGCGTTTGGGGAGTAGAAACACTTAATCATATTTTGCATCCGTATTCTGCCGGGATGAAGGCGAATGATATGGAAGCTTTTAAATCATATATTGAAAATTTACCATTCTTGGGCAAGTTTATGGTTATTGTGGGATATGCTTTGGGAGCTTTGGTTTCGGGTTTTATTTCTACAAAAATTGCAAAAAACGGAAAACCTACAGCAGCAATTATTTGCGGACTTATTTTCCTTTCTTTCACAATTTACAATATGGTTGTTTTGCCAACTCCAATCTGGTTTTGGGTTTTAGGAATCTTGGTTTGGGGATTGGTTTTAGCAGGATATAAATTGGCTTTAAGCAAAAAATAGGTTTTACCGTAAATGAGACAAAATGTTTTCAATCATTAAGTTTAAACGATACAAGTGACAACTTTGTGTTCTTTAATAAGTGAAATCGAAGATTCGACGTAGTCAAATGCCTTTGCCTCAATCTAAAATTATTTATTTGAATCGGCGAAACTTCGTTTTGCGAACTTAAAAATAGCTAGTAGTTAAAAAAACTTTGCGAGCTTTGCGTTTAAATTAATTCAACATACAAACAAAAAAACATCAAAATATGAAATTAGGAGCATTCTCCATCAGCTTAAGTGTGAAGGATTTAGAAAAGTCTAAAGATTTTTATGAAAAACTAGGCTTCACCCAAATGGGTGGAAGTATGGAAAGCAATTATTTGATCATGAAAAACGACAGTACATTGATTGGTCTTTTCCAGGCAATGTTTGACGGAAATATGCTGACTTTCAATCCGGGTTGGGACGAGAACGCTCAAAATCTCGAAGCCTTTGATGATGTAAGAGAAATTCAGAAACATCTGAAAGAACATCATGTTGCATTAGAAAAAGAAGCCGACGAAACAACTTCCGGCCCCGAACATATTTTCCTGAAAGACCCTGACGGAAATATGATTTTAATAGACCAACACAGATAATTAAAAATAAGTAATGGGGTAATGATTAATAAGTAATGGAATAACATATTTTTACTATCAACTATCAACTATCAACTATCAACTATCAACTATCAACCAAAAATAATAAACACAAAAACTTTTAAATAAAAATTATGGCAACAGTAAACGTTTATCTTACATTCAACGGAAATTGCAGACAGGCATTTGAATTTTACAAATCAGTCTTTGGCGGTGAATTTCCATACATCGGAACTTTTGGCGAAATGCCTCCGCAGGAAGGAAAAGAAATGCCTGAAGAAGAAAAAGACAAAATCATGCATGTTACCCTTCCGATTTCTAAAGAAACAGTATTAATGGGAAGCGATACAGGTGGAGAATGGGCTTCAAGTCTAAAAGTGGGAAACAATTTTTCAGTTTCAATTAATGCAGATTCTAAAGAAGAAGCAGATAAATTATTCAACGGATTATCTAAGGGCGGACAAGTTACTATGCCTCTTGCAGATACTTTCTGGGGTGCATATTTCGGGATGTTTGCCGATCAGTTTGGCATCAATTGGATGGTTAATTATGACGATCCTGCGAAAATGCAGCAACATCCTTAATATTTATTTTTTAAATACGATAAATAGTAAAAAATAACCGACAAGTCAATTTGTCGGTTTTCATTTTAAATATATTTGCTCTCCTAAATTTTTTATAATTAAATACAAACAAATGAAATTCACAATTGAAGAAATCAAAGCAGAACACCAAAAAGTAAAAAGCGGAGCAGATTTTCCTAAATACATTCAGGCTATAAAAAATCTTGGTGTTTCACATTACACGGCTTATGTTTCAGACGGGAACACAGAATATTTCGATACAGAAAATCATTCAGCAAAAACTGGAAGTAAATATGACGTTTTGCAAATTTTAGAAAACTTGAATCTTGAAAATTTTAAAATTCAGTTAAAACTTCATCAGCAAGGCGGCACAGATTACATGACATTCTGCAACGACTGCGCAGAAAATGGAGTAGAAGGCTGGAAAATGGATTTGAATGATATGACCTGCACTTATTTTGACAAAAAAGGAAAAGATATTTTAGTAGAAAAAGTTCCTTCTTAATCTCAACTTATCTCCTGCCTGAGAATTTTATAAACTTAGATTTATTATTTGTTATTATTGATTTAAAATATTAAATTTGATATTTCGATAGATAGTAATAATAAAGAAGTAAGACATGAAGGTTTTCAGGCAGTTGACGCTATTTTTTTTTATAAGTATTTCAGCATATTCTTTTGCACAAGATAATAGTCTTGGGGCATGGTATATGTATTTCGGAAATAATAAAATCAGTAAAAAACTGAATTTCCATAATGAAATTCAATACCGTAATTTTGATGGAATCGGTGATTTAGAGCAACTTCTCATCCGTACCGGAATTGGGTATGATTTAACCGAAAACAACAACAATATTTTACTAGGTTACGGTTTTATTTTGAGTCAGCCTTACGTTAAAGGTGAAAAAACTGAGAATATCGAACACCGTATTTTCCAGCAGTACATTACTAAACAGAAATTTGGAAGATTCAATCTTCAGCATCGTTACCGTTTGGAAGAACGTTTTTTACAGGATGATTTCAGAATGAGATTCCGTTATTTATTGGGTTTAAATATTCCTGTTACCAATAAAGAAATGCTTCCAAAAACTCTGTATGTTTCTGCCTATAATGAGATTTTTCTGCATTTAGATAGTCCGGTTTTCGATAGAAATCGTGTTTATGGTGCTTTAGGATTCGTTATCAACAAAAATATGAGAATCGAAGCGGGCTACATGAATCAGATTCAGGAAAACAAAAACCGAGGACAAATACAGATTGGTTTTTACAACAATATTCCGTTCACAAGAAATTAAAATTGAATACCTTTAAAACACAAAAACTAAACAAATGCATTCAGGAAAAAGATTCAGCGCCATAGAATTTATAGTTTGGACTAAAAGAAGTATCTATATTCTATTGATTTTAGCAATAATTCCCACGCTTTTATATTATTTTGGATTTACCTTTCTTTCGTTTCCGTGGCAGCCAATCGCAATTATGGGTACTGCAGTTGCTTTTATTGTCGGATTTAAAAATAATGCGAGTTACAGCCGTCTTTGGGAAGCCAGACAGATTTACGGAGCAATTATTAATGATAGCAGGAGTTTCGGGTATATTTTAAGAGATTCATTATCGGGTAAAAATCCGGTTAAAGTAAAAGCAATGTTTGAACGTCATTATGCTTGGTTGACGGCACTTCGTTTTCAGTTGAGAGAACCGAGAGCATGGGAAAGTATGAATGTCGCTCAGTTTGAGGAATATGCGAAAAAATATGAAATTCAGGAAAGGACATTTAAAATAGAAGATGAACTGAAAAAATATCTCGCAGAAGACGAGCTGAAATATATTTTAAGCAAAAAAAACCGTGCAACACAATTGATGGCTTTGCAAAGTAAAGAGCTTTCTGAGGCTTATGCAAATGGTGAAATCAACGATTTCCAATGGTCGCAAATCAATCAACAATTGGTGAAATTTACTGATGATCAGGGTAAAGCAGAAAGAATTAAGAATTTTCCATATCCGAGGAACTTCTCTTCCATTACGACATATCTTTTGATTTTATTCATCGTTTTTGTGCCTTTCGGTTTGGTAAAAGAATTTGCAAAAATGGGTGATGGAACAGCTCTTGAGAACTACACTTTGTGGTTTAATATTCCGTTTTCTCTTTTGGTGACTTGGTGTTTTCATACTTTAGACAGCGTAGGAGAAGCTTCTGTAAATCCTTTTGAAGGAAGCCCGAATGACGTTCCGATTACGCAAATAAGCCGTACGATAGAGATTGATATGAGAGATATGCTGGATGAGAGTGATCTTCCGCCGGCAATTACTCCGATCAACCAAATTGTATTATAAAGAGCTATGAGTTAATCTCCAAACTCAAATGAAGTTCATTTTTAGTAATAAAAATTAAAATAAAAAATCCATGATCCATACTTACGTTACCATATCCATTGCAGTCTTATTGTCTGTAATGATCCTCGTGATGATAGGGCAGAAGCTGAAAGTAGCGTATCCTATTTTTCTGGTGATTGCCGGATTAATCATCAGTCTGGTGCCGGGAATGCCGCACATAGAAATTGAGCCGGATTTAGTCTTTCTGATTTTCCTGCCTCCTATTTTATTTGAAGCCGCATGGTTCACCTCGTGGCAAGATTTTCATAAATGGAGAAAGCAGATTTTTTCTATGGCTTTCGGGTTGGTGTTTCTGACCTCAGTGGTCGTTGCTTACCTTTCATCATCAATAATTCCTGGCTTGACGGTAGCGATGGGATTTTTGTTAGGTGGTGTAAACTCTCCTCCAGATGCAGTTGCGGCAACGTCTGTTTTAAAACACATGAAAATTCCAAAGAAGATCACCAGTATTTTGGAAGGCGAAAGTTTGATTAATGATGCATCGAGTTTAATTGTATTTAAATTTGCCCTAGCTGCAGTGATATCCGGACAGTTCATCTGGAGAGATGCGATAGGTGATTTCTTCATTATGGCAGTGGGCGGAATCGCAATTGGAGTCGCCTTTGGATTCCTTTTCGGATTTTTTCTTAGGTTAATTCCTTCGAATTCAAATATCGATACCGTAATTACATTAATTGTACCTTACATCATGTATGTCGGTGCAGAGCATTTTCATTTTTCCGGGGTGTTAGCAGTTGTGGCAGGCGGATTACTGATGTCATACAATTCGCATTGCTATCTCAGTCATACCTCAAGAATTCAGTCGGGCAATGTATGGAGTGTTCTAATTTTCTTGATGAATACTATTATCTTCATCTTAATTGGTCTTGAATTACCGATTGTAGTCGCTGCAATGAAAGACTACACCATTTCAGAAGGAATATTTTACAGTATTGTAATCGGTGGAGCGATTATTCTGACCAGATTGGTTTACAGTTACAGTGTGATGTATTTTCCGTGGTTTTTATCAAAAAAATTAAGGTCAGAAAATCCAAAACCCGATTGGCGAGAACCGTTTATCATTAGTTTTGCAGCGATGCGAGGAGTCGTTTCATTAGCTGCAGCGCTTTCCATTCCTGCGTTTTTACCAAACGGGGAAGCACTTCCGCATCGTAATATTATTTTATTCGTGACTTTCGTAATAATTTTGATAACTTTAGTAGGGCAAGGTTTGATGCTTTCGCCAATTTTAAAATTTTTAAAAGTTGATGATGCCGGAAGCGAATTGCCGGAAGAAAAACAGGAAGCAATTTTACTGAAAAAATTAAAAGAGACAGCACTTCAGAAATTGACTACAGATTTTTCTGAATTATCTGAAAGCAATAGTCTCGTGAGACATCAAATTTACAAGCTGGAAAATGAAATGAAGTTAATTGCTGACAAAGCACAATGCATGGGCTCTGCAGTAGATTATGCATCCGCAATGAACGAAAATAAAGATGTTTTGAGGCAGGTTATTCAGGCGCAGAGAAACGAACTTCACCGTATGAAGCGTGATAAAATATTCGACGATCATGTGATGAGAACGATTGAAATGCAGCTGGATTTTGATGAAGCTAAAATTACAGGATTTAGTCACTCTTAAATCATTGTTTCTCTTGAGGATTTGGTTAAATTATATTGGTTTAATTTGAAAAAATCTAATTGAACTTTGCATTAAAATAAAAGTTAGGACAAAAATTCATTAAAAACATTTATATGGAAAATTCAATCATTATCAAAAAGAAAATCAACGCGCCCATTGAAAGAGTTTGGAAAGCATTGACTGATAAAAACGAATTGCCATCATGGTATTTTGATATTGCAGATTTTGAAGCCGAAGTTGGACAGTCTTTTAATTTTTATGAGCCGGGTGAAGAAAAAAAATATCTTCATACGATTGAGATCATTGAAGCTATTCCAAATCAAAAATTGAAACACTCGTGGTTTTATCCCAATTTTTCTGATGAAAAAACTTTTGTGACTTGGGATTTAGAGTCTGATGCAAACGGAACTTTTGTGACATTAACTCATGAAGGAACTGAAAAGTTGAAAGATTTAGGCGAGGGATTTGCTAAAGAAAGTTTTACCCAGGGTTGGAACGAAATCATCGGACAAAGTCTTAAATTATATCTGGAAAATTAATAATGAAATCACCATGATTACTTTGATTGATAACACAAATGAAATAAGGTAATAACTTATTGCCTAAAAAAAATATAATGATTTAAATATGAAATTTCATTCTCTGATGCCTGTTATTTGGACCAAAAATTTGGAGGAATCTATCGGATTTTATACTCATATTTTGGGTTTTTCGCTCGTTGATGCCAACATCGAAGCGCATTGGGCTTTTTTGATGAAAAACAAAGTGCAGATCATGCTCACTTTACCTAATGAACATGGAAATGCCAATAATATATGCTTTTCAGGTTCTTTTTATTTTAATATTGATGATGTAGATGAACTTTGGAAAGATTTGAATACAATCACAAAAATTTGCTATAAAATAGAAACTTTTGAATGGGGAATGCGTGAGTTTGCAATCTTTGATAACAACGGATATATATTACAATTTGGGCAAGCTGTCGACGAAATTAGTAAAGAGGAATAAATTTTGCTATTTTTGGAGAAATATTTTAGAAATTAGAATGAAAAATAAAATAATTACAGGCTTCGCAGCACTTTTACTGTTCGTATCTTGTAACAAAGATAAGGAGATACTGAATTCATTAGTAGATTATAACAACTCGATGGAGGCGAAAGGATATCATTTTGGTGATAAACTTGATCTTCCAAAAGAAGTTTTAGATAACGCAGAAACCATCAGCATCAGTTTTGGAGACAAAGAAACTTCAAGTCTGGTGGTAGATTCTAAATATTTTACCCTCGGAGATAATGCGGTCACTTTTAACATCAAAACAAAAGGTGGTGAGGTTTTGACGCAGGATGCAACTATCAATGTTTTTGCGAAAAATCCTGAAATGAAGATGAGTTATACTTTGGTCGCAGAATATCCTCACGATCCTAAAAGTTTCACAGAAGGGTTCTATATGGAAGGGAATACGGTCTATGAAAGTGTAGGGCAGGAAGGTGCTTCAAAATTTATGAAATATGATCTAGGAAGTGAAGCGGTTATAAAAGAAGCGAAACAACCGGATAATGTTTTTTCTGAAGGAATTTCAAGTCTTGGAAATAAAATATATCAGCTGACTTATAGAGATAAAAAGGGTTTTATTTATGATAAAAACTCTTTTGAACTGATCAGCGAATTTGCTTATCCAAATGTAATTGGTGAAGGTTGGGGAATGACGACTGATGGAAAATATCTGATAGTTTCAGATGGTACAAAAAACATATATTTCCTAAATCCAAATGATCCCTCAAAAATGGAAAAATTTATTTCTGTAGCCGGAAATTCTGAGGTTTATGATCAGATTAACGAACTTGAGTATCATAAAGGATTCATCTACTCAAATGTATGGCATAAAAATATTATTCTTAAAATCAATCCCGCAAACGGTGAAGTGGTTGGTAAATTTGATTTTTCTCAAATTGCCGATCAGTACACAAAAGCTAATACAGAAAATGTATTAAACGGAATTGCTTTTAAAGGAGATAATATGGTGATTACAGGTAAAAACTGGCCGAAAATTTATGAAGTTGAGATTAAATAATTTTAAATTATTCTCAATTTCTTTTAAATAAAATAAAGTATGTAAATTGGTAGCGTTCCTCTGGAGCGCTATCGTTGGTAAAAAAGTTTTTTTGAAAATATTCACAGCCTTATTCATCTTCATTTTCTGTACATTTTCTGCACAGAGAGTTCTTCCTTTTGATACACTCAGAATCAAAGAAGTACGAGATTTATTCGCTGATGATTACGGAAATATTTATCTCTACAAAAACAAAGATTTTAGTTTCACAAAATACGATTCTGTTGGTAAACAGCTTGGTAAATTGATGTTTACAGTCCCATTCAGAGTTCAGGGTGTTCAAAACCCTTTGAGTATCGCCCTTTTTTCTGAAAATGCTCAGGAAATGAAATTTGTCGATCAGAATTTAAATGAAATTCAAAAAATAGACTTCAAACAGAAATTTACCTTTATCAAACATGCTTACGCAGAAGATCTACAACAGATTTGGCTGCTGGATGAAAGCACAAAACGGCTTCTTCAATATAATTTCAGAAATGATACAACCATCAATTCATATCCTTTTGATGCCAGTTTTGATGATCTGATTGATCTTTTGGTGTACGAAAACAAGGTCTATATTTTAACGAAAAATCAATTCAGAATTTATAATTTAAAATTTGAAAAACTTTATGAAGCTCCTGTTGAAAACGGCAAAAGATTGAGAAGGGAAAACGAGTTTATTTTAATTGTGGCTAAAAGTTCTGTTTTTAAATATATTCCGGATAAAGAATTGGTCAAAATATTCGAAGATCCCGATGTGCAAATTGTGGAAAAAAATTCGCTCGCTTATTTTGAAATCAAAGGCAACAAACTTTATCTTTACAACTTGGAAAACCAAAAGGATTCTAAAAAACAAACAGCTCCTGAAACTCCGAAAAACGATACGGAAAAAACAGTGGATGAATTAATGAAAGAGCAATCTGAACAACCAGATATGCTGAAACTTTTAGAAGAAATTCAGGAATTGGGGTTTTAAAGAAGATAAAGTTTAAAAATAAATAGAAGAAGGAATATGCACATTGCAGTTACAGGAAATATTGGAGCAGGAAAGACTACGCTGACGACGATGTTGGCAAAGCATTATGGCTGGGATGCGCAGTTTGAGGATGTAGACCACAATCCTTATTTGGAAGATTTTTACGCAGATATGAGCAAGTGGAGTTTTGCACTTCAGGTTTATTTTTTGGGAAGCAGATTCCGTCAGGTAAAAGAAATAAGAGACAGCGGGAAAAATATTATTCAGGATCGTACAATTTATGAAGATGCCCATATTTTTGCAGAAAACCTGAACGATATGAAGCTTTTGTCAGACAGAGATTATAAAAACTATTCATCTCTTTTTGATTTGATGAAAACCTTTGTTTCGGCTCCAGATTTGTTGATTTATCTGAAATCTGATGTGCCAAACTTAGTAAAGAAAATTTACAAGCGAGGAAGAGAATATGAAGCCTCAATCAGTATTGAATATCTTTCTAAACTGAATCAGAAATACGAAAAATGGATTACAAATTACACCGAAGGCAAATTGCTTATCATAGAAGTTGATGATCTTGATTTTGTAGAAAAGCCCGAAGATTTCGGATTGATTTTAGAAAAAATAGAAACAGAATTGAACGGTTTATTTTAACCTTAAATTCATATTAAATAACAATTACTTGTCTTTTTTGGTGCTAAATTTGTTTTACACCTGAAAGATTTAAATTAAATAAAAATGTTGGTAAAAGTTCTTCATAACGGAAATTGCTCAAAATCAAATGCCGTACTTGAGTATTTGGACGAAAACGGAGTTCCGTTTGAAATCATCAACATTATAGAAGATCCGCTTAGTGTTTTGGAACTCAAAACGGTTTTGAAAAAACTGAATGAAAATGTTTCTCACATCATCAGAAAAGAAGAAAAGTTATATCTGGAAAAATACGCAGGAAAAGATTTCACAGAGGATGAATGGCTGCAGATTTTGTCAGAAAATCCATCTCTAATACAAAGGCCGATTCTCATTAAAGGTTCTGTTGCGATGCTCGGAAGACCGGTGGAGAATGTGAAATTTTTTATTGAGCAATAATCTATGTATATTAACTATTAGTCATAAAAAAAGTCAGCGATTGCTGACTTTCTTGTTTTATAATAAGATAACATCTTCTATTCTGGCGACTTCTTTATAAATTCTTACTACCTGATCTGCATCCAAAACAAATGCGTTGATATTGCAGGCTGTGTACTTGCCATTTTTGCTTTCACGGTTACCCAAAGTAAATTTGATACCATCAAAAACTTTGTATATTTCTGTAAGCTTTGCATCATCCGTGGGAATAATAAATTTAAAAAGATAATCTTCAGGAAAATCGTGGTGACCTTCTAGTTTTTCTTTTAATGATATGTAAAATTCTTCAGGATTTGCGTGCTGATTTCCTTGTAGTATGTCCATTATTTCTACTTATTTATATAAATATAACGAAAATTTATTTATTTTCCAAGAGGTCCTAAAAGCGAAGCTGAATTTTGCTTCTCGTGATCTTCAATGATGTTGAATAATCCGTTCACAATCTGCTCAGAAGCCAACATACTCAATCCGCCTGCATTGACGTTACTGTTGTTATTTCCGCCGCCTAAAAGACTACCTAAAAGATTGCTTCCTGATAACGCGGTGTTAATGGTTTTCACAATCCCATATTTATTCAATTCCTGCTCAACTTTTGGAGCGATTGCTGCAACGAGTTGCTGAGAAGTTTTTTCCTTTAAAATTAAAGTAGCTGTTCCTTTTTCACCTTGAATAATTCTTGTGACATCCTGAGCATTTAAGCTGTTCACTGCACTTTCAAGGATTGGTCTTGATATATTTACCGTGTAAACTGCAGCATCAGCAATGTATTCTCTTTCTTTGGCAACCAATGCCGGAGCGATTTTTTCTAAAGTGGTATTGATGTCACGTAATTGCTTTGGCAATGCTTTGTCAACCAGATTGTTTTGAAGAAATGCTTCTTTGTTGCCATAGATATTCATTCCTTTATTAATTCCGCCTAATAAAACTCTTTTAATCACTGCTAATCCTAAATCTGAAGTTGCCAAAGTAGAACAAGACTGCAAACTTGTATTGATCACTGCACCTGTTCCTAAAACCAATGCAATGGCTATCATATATTTTTTCATTTTCAATTTTTTTAACCTTGTCAAATACTGCACCAAAGGTAAAGACAATTGCGTGTTTAACAAAAATTTACCACACGATAATTACAGTTTTGAAAATTCTCCCAATATTACATGAATAATAAATTTTTAAATTCAAAATTTAAGATTGTATTAAAATGAGACATTAGAAGTGCTTTTTGGTTGTTTTTTGCAATGAAAATCGCTTTGCTTCAATATGAAATATTCATTTATATTAAAATATAATGTTGTAAAATATATTAAAATTTAATTTATTTTAACATATTTCGTAATTTAAGCGTTAATTAATAAATTATTTAACTAAATTTAACATCATTTGATATTTTTTATATTTTTGAAAAAATCCTCTTTTACGAAATGAAGATAATACCAAAAGGCGATTTCACACATTTGATTTATACAAGATAAAATTAAACTATATGAAACAAACTAATTTAAAGTATTCTTGTCTGATTGCTGTTCTCTACTTCGGTATGAACGTCAACGGGCAGGTTACTCCTCAAGACTCTCTTCCAAAAGAGCAGAAAATAGAGGAGGTTGTAATGATTGGATATGGAACTGCGAAGAAAAGAGATCTTACGGGATCAATATCTAGAGTTTCAGGTTCTGAAGTTGCAGATAAACCGAATGCTAATCCTATTAATTCTTTGCAGGGTAAAGTGGCTGGTCTCTCAGTAGTGAATCAGGGCCAATTGGGAGCAGCTCCAGATGTTAGGATTCGTGGAACTGTGAGTAGATATAATACCAGACCTCTCTATGTTGTTGATGGGATTTTTGCCGATAATTTAGACTTCGTTAATCCAAATGATATTGAATCAATGGAAGTCTTAAAAGATGCTTCTTCTTTAGCTATTTTCGGTAATAAAGGAGCAAATGGTGTTATCATTGTAACAACAAAAAAAGGAAAATCTGGAACTACAATTAATTTCAATTCATCTTATGGAGCGAAATTTCTTGGAAATAAGCCTGATATGACCAATGGGCAACAGTTCAGAACTTTATTTGATGAGCAAAGAGCTAATCAGGGATTAGCACCTTATCAATATTATAATGTATTTAATTCAAATACAGACTGGGTTGATCTGATAACCAATGACGGTGCAGCCATTGTAAACAATAACCTGAGCTTTAATGTCGGTTCAGAGAAGAATAAATTCTATTTGGGATTAGGTTATCTGTATGAAGAAGGAATTATAGAAAGTGAAAAGCAGAAAAAAATTACTTTAAACATTAATGATGAGTTCAAAATCAATGATAATATTAAAGTAGGGGTTAACATTAGTGCATTACAATACAACTTACCTAGAACATTAGGATATGGTGCAGCTTTGAATACTACGCCGATTGCTTCACCTTATAATGAAGAACTTGGAATGTACAATCAGTTGCCTAACGAAATGGGTGCAGCTCAGTTAGGAAATTTGTTAGTTGAAACGCAAGGCAAAGCAAATACATTGATTTCAAGAAGACATAATTTGATCGGAAACATTTATGGAGAAATTAAGTTTTTGAAAAATTTTACGTTCAGAACTACTTTCTTAGGGAACTTTGAATTTAATAAACAAAGACAATACAATCCTATTTTCGATATATATGTTCCGGAAACAGGAGCAACTACAAGACTTTCAGGAATCAATCTTACAAGTGTAAGAGAATCAAATACTGATTATAGAAGACTTCAGCAGAATCAATTGCTTACTTATAGTAATAAATTTGGAAAGCATGATATTACAGCAATGGTTGGTTTTGAAACTATCGATGAGAAGAATAATGAACTTGAAGTTAGGGTTAGCCAATCTGCCAAAGGTCAGGCAATTCCTTGGGATAAACGTTTCTGGTATATAAATAACTCTTTTGCAGATCCTGCGACATTACAAAAAACAAATACATTCCCTTGGGATAAGGCTAACGTTTCTTATTTCGGAAGATTGTTATATAATTATGGCGGAAAGTACATGTTTAATGCATCTTTTCGTAGAGATGGTTCTTCAGCCTTTAGTAATGATAATCCTAATCAATACCAAAACTTCTGGGCGGTAGGAGCAGCTTGGGAAATTTCTAAAGAAAACTTTATGGCTGATCAGAATATTTTTGATTATTTGAAAATTAAAGGTTCTGCTGGTAAATTAGGGAACGAATATGCTCCGGTAAGATATCCAAATTATCCTGGATATGTTGCAGGAAGTGGAACAATCTTAGGAGTTCCAAAAGTGTTTTATCCTGCATCAGTTTTAGCTTACGTTGCAAATCCTAATTTAAAATGGGAGGAAGTTTATACGTATGAAGGGGGCTTAGAATTTTCGACTTTGAATAAAAGATTGAGTTTCGAAGGTAACTACTACACTAAAAGAACAAAAGACCTTTTAGTTTATGTTGAGACAGATACTCAGGATTTCTTTGATAATGCGGGAGAAATTGAAAATAAAGGTTTTGAATTTAAATTAGACTGGAATGACAGAATTGGTGAAGATTTCAGATATTCTATTGGTGGGAATTTGACAACTGTGAAAAATAAAGTGTTATCAGTTTATCAGGATGGATACGAACTTTTCTCTGGTCCATCAATAACGCGTGCAGGGGCTCCAATCGGGTCATTCTATGGTTATGAGGTTGAAGGTGTTTATCAGTCTTATGCTGATATTATAAATTCTACACCAAGTACACTTGGAAACTATGCTCCAGGAGATCTTAAATATAAAGATGTAAACGGAGATGGTGTTATTAATGAGCAGGACAGAACCATTATCGGAAATCCAACACCAGATTTTACCTATGCTTTTAATTTAAACTTAGAATATAAAAGAATAAGCTTAAGCGCTGATTTTCAAGGGGTATATGGGAATGAAGTTTGGAGAAATTGGGGTAATGGAAGTACATTTACTCAGTTCAATTACAGATCTGCAAGATTAGATCGATGGAATGGAGCCGGAACATCAAATTGGGAACCTAGACTTAATGATGCTACAGGATATAATAAGCTTAATTCGACTTATATGATTGAGGACGGAAGCTATTTGAGACTTCGTAACATACAGATTGGGTACAGTTTTGATAAAGGAGTTTTAGAAAACTTTAAAATTAAATCTCTTAAACTTTTTATCAATGCTCAAAACTTATTTACTTGGGGTAATAACTCAGGATTTACTCCTGAAGCAGGAGGAAGTCCTGTTGAGTTTGGAGTAGACAATGGAGGTTACCCACTTCCAATTATAACAACTATGGGCGTAAACGTAACATTCTAAATTAAAATTCAATGAAAAAATTAAATATATTATTAGTTTCACTATCCTTAATGTGTGCCGTTTCTTGTGGTGACGACTTTTTAGACAGGAAACCTTTAGGACAGTCTACAGAAGGTGATCTTACAGAAGGTGGACTTCAGGCTGATGTGTTCGGTATGTATGCAAAGTTAAGAACACAGGCGGGAGTGTCAAACTGGACAAGATATTGGTTTCAAAGTATAAGATCTGATGATGCTGCAAAGGGAAGCTCTGCTACTGATGCTTCTGAGATGGGAACCATAATGGATAATTTCCAATACACAAAAGTGAAAGGGGAAGCAAATGATAACTGGTCAGGACATTACAATGTAATTTATGACTGTAATGCAATTATTGCTAAATCTCAAAATCTTACAGACAATGGTAGCTTAATTAATAGGGCAGAGGCTCAGGCAGTAAGAGGTTTTTTATTTTTTGACCTAAGAAGGGATTATGGTGAAATACCTTTAGTGACTAATCAAATTAACAATCCACAAGATGTAATTAAAGCGAAATCAACAATAGCTCAGGTAGATGCCCAAATCAAGGCAGATCTTTTGGCAGCTGCTGCGGTGTTACCAGTAAGTTGGCTAGGTCAAGAAGGAAGAGCAACAAGCGGAATGGCTAAATCTTATCTTGCGAAGCTGGCACTATATCAAGGAAATTGGAGTGAAGCTTTACAATATGCGGAGGAAGTAATTAATTCGGGAGCCTATTCTCTAAATCCTAATTATGATAAGCTGTTTTTTGAAGAATCAGATAACGGTACAGAGTCGATATGGGAAATTCAGTTTGCAAGAATAGGTGGTGTGAACTATAGTAATAATTATTGGGAATCTCAGGGGATTAGAGGCGCAGGAACGTGGGATTTAGGTTGGGGTTTTAATGTACCAACTACAAATCTGATTAACGCTTATGAAGCTGGTGATAAAAGAAAAGCCGCAACAATTTTAGAAGAGGGGACTAATGATGGATTCGGTAATAATCTTCCAATTAACTTAGATCAAAAGTATTGGAATAAAAAAGCCTACACAGTGCCAAGCAGAAGAACTTTAGAGGGAGAAAATAAAAATCACTGGACAAATATTAAAATTCTTCGTTATGCAGATGTTTTATTAATTGCTTCAGAGGCTGCACTTCAGTCAGGCAATGTTGCAAAGGCCACGACTTATCTTAATATGATTAGAACAAGAGCAGGATTGGGTAATGTTACTGCTACTTTAGCTGCGATCAAACAAGAAAGAAGAGTTGAATTTGGTATGGAAGGTGAAAGATTTTACGATCTTGTACGTTGGGGAGATGCGGTTTCCGTTTTAGGTACATTAGGTTATCAGGATAAAAATAAATATTATCCATTCCCTCAGACAGCAGTTGATCAATCAGGAGGAGTTTTAGTACAAAATCCTAATTATTAATTTTTAATTCTAAAAAAAAATGAAAAAAAATATCTTTAAAATAATAGGTGCAGTTGCTATATCATCTGTTATATGGAGTTGTCAGGATATGGATAGACCTGAGTTGGGGGATTTTCCATCAGATGTAGGAACTTACACTCCTAAAGATGGCGAAAAGCTTTATGCTGACTTCGAAAATAAGTACCTGCTTAATTCTGTAAATGGTGCACCAGCTCAGAAAACAGGAAATACAACTTTAGGGATTCCAAAAAAAGGTAACTATTCCTTTAGTGGAGCCGCAAATTCTTATATATCTTATCCAGTTAAAGGTCTTTACAGTTCAAATGGAATCAGTTTTGCTTTTTGGTACAAAGTAAACGCTTCACCAGACAGATCAGGAATTATCACCATTAATGATAATGAAATTAATACCGATGATAATAGAAATGGTGGTTTACGAATTTTCAGAGAAGGCGGTACTGCCAAGCAGAGAATAAAACTGAATTTAGGAACCGGAACTGCGGATTCATGGAATGACGGTGCAGAAATAGATGTCAATGGAAATTGGGTTTACGTTACAGTTACCATCTCTCCAACACAATCAAAAATTTACTTTGATGGAGTCTTGAAAAATACAGCCTCTTATACTGCATTTGATTTTTCAAAAAGTAGCACAATGGTTGTAGGCTCGGGAGCACCATCATTTAGCTATTGGGGGCACAATTCTGATCTGAGTCTTATGGATGATTTAAGGGTTTTTGATAAAGTCCTGACAGTTTCTGAGATTCAGAGCTTAATGCAATAGATTCTTTATATAAAAAACACTTTATAGTAAAATATTATAAAGTGTTTTTTTCTTTAAAAAAAATTCAATGTTCAAAAAAACATCTTTAATACTCTTATTCGCTCTCAGCTTAAGCAATATCGTGACAAGTTGTTCAAATTCAGATGGATCAGATCAAAATACTTCTGAAACTCCAAGTACACCAATAAACAACTACACTGACACCCAGCTCCTAGAGATGGTACAGAAAGATGCTCTAAAATATTTTTGGGATTACGCCGAAAGCAATTCTAAACTAGCTAGAGAAAGATACCATACCGATAATCCGGGACAAGATGCTAACGTCGTTTCGGCGGGAGGATCTGGTTTTGGATTAATGACAATTTTGGTTGGTGTTAAAAATGGTTATGTTACAAAAGCAGAAGCAGTTTCAAGATTAACGACATCACTCAACTTTCTGCAAAATGCCAACAGATTTCACGGGGCATGGCCACATTGGATGAACGGAAATAACGGACAGGTTATTCCTTTCAGCCCAAAAGATGATGGCGGAGATTTAGTAGAAACAGCATTTCTTGCCCAGGGCTTAATTTGTGTAAGAGAATATTTCAAAAACTCAACTGATGCTTCGGAACTTGCGCTTTCACAAAAAGCTGACAACCTTTTCAAGGGAATAGAATGGAGCTGGTATACCAATGGCGAGAATGTTTTACATTGGCATTGGTCATCAAAT
The DNA here is from genome assembly GCF_022699665.1 of Chryseobacterium aahli. Classification (GTDB taxonomy): domain Bacteria; phylum Bacteroidota; class Bacteroidia; order Flavobacteriales; family Weeksellaceae; genus Chryseobacterium; species Chryseobacterium aahli. Next base: position 109,758 of record NZ_JALDNB010000010.1, read on the forward strand.
TATAACTTCGAGATCAATCATGAACTTCGTGGTTTTGATGAAACTTTGATTACCTATGTAATGGCAGCAGCTTCACCTACCTTTACAATAACCAAGCCCGTTTATACACAGGGATGGGCACGCAACGGAAATGTTGCTGCATCAGGAAGTCTTTACGGAAATCCTCTTGTTGTTGCACATAATGGTGCAGTTGGAAGCGTGGGGCCGATGTTTTGGTCACATTATTCTTTCTTAGGACTAGATCCAAGAGGTCTTACAGATGATTATGTGAACTACGGAAATGCAACGACGAATCATGCAAAAATAATGTACCAATATTCGGTAACCAATCCAAAAGGATGGCAAGGATATAATGCAAAAAGTTGGGGTCTTACGGCAAGTTATTCCCGAAACGCAGATGGTTCCACAGGATATTCTGCACATCAACCGAATAATGATTTAGGGGTTATCACACCGACAGCAGCACTTTCAAGTATGCCTTATACACCGACAGAAAGTATGAATATGTTGAGATTTCTTTATAACGAAAATTACAGCAAATATGTAGGTGTTGCAGGACCTTATGATGCTTATTCGGTACATTACAATTGGGTGACGCCAAGATATTTAGCAATCGATCAAGGAACAATTTCGCCAATGATTGAGAATCATAAGAACCAATTTTTGTGGAATCTTTTTATGAACGCTCCAGATGTAAAACAAGGCTTAATAAAATTAGGATTTCATTCTACACAACACGGATTTTAGCATTGACAATATTTGTAATTCTAAGTTAAAATATTTATTTTTATGAGTTTGAGCGGCTTTTTGAAACTTGAAACGGTCTTTTCAAATAAAACTTTGCGCGCTTTGTGTTCAAAAATGTAGAATAGAAAATAAATAAAGAATTAAATTTCAGCTTTGTCAGAGTTTAAAATCTTTGACAAAGTTTTCAAAAATAAAATTTAATAATGAAAAAATTAGCACTTACAGGAATTATAGCTTTAGCAATAATCTCTTGTACTACAACTCCATCGACCGCTCAAAACAAAGTTGTTAAGAGTAATATTTCAGATGAGCAGCTGATGGATAAAGTTCAGAAAGATGCTTTGAAATACTTTTGGGATTACGCAGAGCCCAATTCTATGTTGGGAAGAGAGCGTTATCACGAAGACAATATTTACCCTGATAACGATAAGCATGTCATCACAACGGGTGGTTCAGGATTTGGTCTTGCAACTATTTTAGTGGGTGTAGAGAGAGGTTTTATTTCACGAAAAGATGCTGTAAAAAGGCTAAATACCATGATGGATTTCCTTGCAAAAGCAGACCGTCACAAAGGAGCCTGGTCGCATTGGATCAACGGAGAAACCGGAAAAACTGTTCCATTCGGAAAGAAAGATAACGGAGGAGATTTAGTAGAAACCGCTTTCCTGACGACAGGAATTATTCAGGTTCGTGAATACTTCAAAAACGGAAATGCCGAAGAAAAAGCATTGGCCAAAAAATGTGACGAACTTTGGAAAGGAATTCAATGGAACTGGTACACCAAAGGCGGCGAAAAAGTGCTATATTGGCATTGGTCACCCGACTATCAATGGGAAATGAATTTTCCGCTTCAAGGTTACAATGAATGTTTGATTACCTACATTCTGGCAGCTTCGTCGCCCACGTACTCCATCGATGCCGAAACCTATTATAAAGGCTGGACGAGAAACGGAACTTACCTTTCAGACAAAGAAAAATACGGACTTCCAATGTATGTAAAGCACAACGGAGCCGAAGAATATGGAGGTCCCTTATTTTGGGCACATTATTCTTACATCGGTTTAGACCCTACGAATTTATCAGATAAATTAATCAAAAATTATTTCGATTTAAACAAAAATCAGGTACTTATTGACTACAAATATTGTGTAGAAAACCCAAAAAACTGGAAAGGCTATGGCGAGAACTATTGGGGATTGACGGCAAGCTATTCAAGAAATAAAGATGGTGGAGTAGGCTACAATGCACATTTTCCACAAAATGATCATGGGGTAATTACGCCAACCGCCGCTTTGGGCAGTTTTCCATATACACCAAAAGAATCAATGGATTTTCTGAAATTTATATATACACAAAAACCAGAGTTCATAGGTTCTGCAGGTCCTTATGATGCTACTTCGATTCATTATGACAATTGGACGACACCACGATATTTGGCAATCGACCAAGGAACCATCGCACCAATGATTGAGAATTACCGCACCGGATTTTTATGGAAATTGTTTATGAATGCCCCGGAAATCAAGCAGGGATTAAAAAAATTGAGTTTCAAATCAGAAAAGTATCATATTAAATAGTTTTTAGGAGCTTAATCCCGCTATACGCTATATCTTTTTTGTTACAGTCTCCTCCCGAAGTTTCGGGACTCGTCTGCAACAAAAAAGGATGTCGCTTCTATCGGGGCTAATTTTTCTTAGATATTGAGTCTCAACGGGACGATTTAATAGAGAATAGGATGCAATCCTATTTAAAAAAAGTATTCAAAATCAAACGGCTTTAGCCAAAACCTAAAGAAATATGAATTTTAAATTAAAATATTTACCACTTTTTCTTTTTCTGTTTTCTTTGAGCTTACACGCTCAGGAAGTCAAGACGACTTTCAGTAAAGACATAAAACGAACAGAAAAAATATCCTACATTCTCGATTATCCTAAAAATACAAAAGGTAAAGTCCCGTTGGTTGTTTTTCTGCATGGTTCAGGTGAACGAGGAAATGATCTTGAAAAAGTAAAAGCACACAGTCCTTTTACCTATAAAAATTTAATCAAAGAACCGGTTGCTATTTTAGCGCCGCAATGCCCGGAAAATACTTGGTGGGACACCGTTACGGTATATCATTTAATCAAAGAAATTCAGGCAAAATATAAAATCGACGACTCCAGAATTTATCTTACCGGACTTTCAATGGGTGGTTGGGGAACTTTAAAATTAGCAATGGAGCATCCCGAAATGTTTGCGGCAGTTGTTTCAGTTTGCGCACCAACCGATAGAGTGATGTACGCCAACATTCATCAATACAAAAATCTTAACATGAAGATCTTCCACGGCGGGATGGACGATGTTGTTTTACCAGAAAATGCCTTTAGTTTTTATCAAAAACTTCATCCCATCAATCCATCAGCAGAATTGACGATTTTCCCGAATGACAACCATAATTCCTGGGATTCTACCTATTCAAATCCAGCTTTGTACGAATGGATACTGAGTAAAAGAAAGGAAAAATAATGCCAATGCTTCATACCTTTTTTTGTAATAGTTTACATCCTAGATCTTTTAAAGAGAAATCTGATCAGGTGATGGAAATCCATTATTATAAAAATGATAATCTTCTGTTTTCAACTTTTTACGAAAACTCAAAATTGGTTAAGAAGTTTGATTTTGAAAGTAAAGAAAGGTCTAAATCTGTTTTAAAATACTATCAGAATTATCATTTTAAAACTGTTTATGCTGAATCAGGCGAAATTTCTTCCATGCATATAAGTATCAATAATATTTTTAATGATAATGGAAGAGCAAACTATCAAATTAAGTCAGAAAATGATTGGAAAATACAAATATTAGAAAACGGAATTCAGGAAATAAGGCTCGATTATGAAGGAGTAAATATTAATTATTGTTTTCAGAATGAGAATTTGATTAAGTTGATTTTTGAAATTGCTGAATATGAGGATTCCTATATTATTAATGCAAACTATGATAATTTAGGAAGGATAATAAAAAAGGTTAAAGAATTCCCTAAACATGGTTTTTCCGAGGTAACATTGTTTGACTATGAAGATGATTTAGTCATAGAGAAATCAAATGAAAAGAGTTTTCAAATAAAAAGATATGATCACAAAAACCGACCTTTAGTAATTGTAGACTTTAATAATCATGAAGATAAGTTGGATCTTATTAAAAAATATGTAAGAAATTCAAATGAAGAAAATTTAATTCCGATTATGAAATTGATTCATCTCGAAACTTTTAAATATGATCAATTTGATAATCAGACTGCCCATGATATAAAATATTATAGACCAGATTTTTCAAAAGAACGGTTAACTTCATATATTGAGGATTATGTTTATTATGATCGATATAATATTAATTATGGACATTATTATTGTAAAACAAAGGATGATTATGATGATGATTCTGAATCTCTTTCTACACTTGAATATTTCGAAAACAAAGTGTATCAGTATAATGATGGGGATTTAGAAGCAATTCATCATATAAAAAATGAGAAGAAAATAAAATCTGAGTATTTTAGTAAAGAATATAATTTTGAAAAACTAAAAGAAGACAGAAATGGCAAAATAAGTATGAATGATGTTTGTGTACTTGAAAAGTATGATGAATTTGGAAATGCCGTAGAATCTTTTGTTCACAATAAAATTACAGGAAATATAGACAACTATAAGGTTGAAATAATTTTTAAAGATTAAAACAAAAAGAAAAATATAATTTAAGAAGATAGATATATGAGAAAGTTAATTGTAATCGCCACTTTGGCACTTGCGCCGATGTTTTCGGCACAGGAAATGGTCACGAAGCCCGTTCAGTCTTATCAGACTGCGCAGTATCAGGCAAAGAAAAAAGCTTTTGTTGATGCGCTTTTGGCTAAAATGACCTTAGACGAAAAAATCGGACAGCTGAATTTACCAAGTTCAGGCGATTTTACAACCGGTTTGGCTAAAAGTTCAGACATCGGGAAAAAGGTTGAACAAGGATTAGTCGGTGGACTTTTCAATATAAAAGGTGCTGAAAAAATTAAAGCCGTTCAGAAAGTTGCGGTAGAAAACAGCCGTTTGAAGATTCCTTTGATTTTCGGGATGGATGTTATTCATGGATATGAAACAACGTTCCCGATTCCATTAGGATTAGCCGCTTCTTGGGATATGAACTTAGTTCAGCAATCTGCAAGAGTGGCCGCAAGAGAAGCTGCAGCAGACGGGATCAACTGGACGTTCTCGCCGATGGTAGACATTTCCCGCGAACCAAGATGGGGAAGAGTTTCTGAAGGTTCGGGAGAAGACCCATACTTAGGAAGTGAAATTTCTAAAAATATGGTCTACGGTTACCAAGGAAAAGATTTAGCAAATGGAACTAATATTTTAGCGTGTGTAAAACACTTTGCATTGTACGGAGCTGGTGAAGCCGGTAGAGATTACAATACCGTGGATATGAGCCATGTGAGAATGTTTAACGAATATTTTCCACCCTATAAAGCAGCTGTTGATGCAGGAGTTGCTTCTGTAATGGCTTCGTTCAATGAAGTTGACGGAGTTCCGGCAACCGGTAACAGATGGCTGCAGACTGAAGTGCTGAGAAATCAGTGGAAATTCAAAGGTTTTGTGGTAACAGATTACACCGGAATCAACGAAATGGTCGACCACGGAATGGGAGATCTTCAGCAGGTTTCGGCTTTGGCTTTGAAAGCTGGAGTTGATATGGATATGGTTGGAGAAGGTTTTTTAACCACATTAAAAAAATCTTTATCTGAAGGAAAAGTTACACAGGCAGAAATTGATTTAGCCGCAAAAAGAATTCTGGAAGCGAAATATGATTTAGGATTATTCGATAATCCTTACAAACACGGAGATGTTAAACTAGCGGCAAAAGAGGTTTACAATATGGAAAACCGTAATATTGCCAGAAGTGCTGCTGCTCAGTCGATGGTTTTAATGAAAAATGAAAACCAGGTTTTACCTCTGAAAAAATCAGGAACGGTTGCTGTTATTGGCCCATTGGTGAACAATTCTATGAATATGCCAGGAACCTGGAGCGTTGCTTCAAAACATGCTAATGCAATCAATCTGATGCAGGGTCTTCAGGCTAATTATGGGAAAGATGTAAAATTCCTTTCTGCAAAAGGAGCGAACATTGATTATGATGCTAAATTAGAAGATATTTATGCTGCTCACGGTAAAAAAACCGACAGAGACAACCGCTCCAAAGAAGCTTTATTGAAAGAAGCTGTTGAAGTTGCAAGTAAAGCGGATGTAATTGTTTTAGCTATCGGAGAATCTGCCGAAATGAGTGGAGAATCTTCTTCAAGAACTGAAATTACAATTCCTCAGTCTCAGGTTGATTTGTTAAATGAATTAAAGAAGACGGGAAAGCCAATCGCAGTCGTGCTTTTCACGGGTCGTCCTTTGGCACTAACCAATGTAAAAGATGCTCCTGATGCTATTTTGAATACTTGGTTCGCAGGTTCAGAAGCTGGAAATGCCATCGCAGATGTTTTGTTTGGAAAAGTAAATCCTTCAGGAAAATTGCCGATGACGTTCCCGAGAAGTTTAGGGCAGGTTCCAATTTATTATAATGCTAAAAATACAGGTCGTCCATTAGATCAGAAATTGGTTGATAAATGTGAGTATCAAAGGTTCCGTTCAAATTATATGGATGAGTGTAATACGCCGTTGTATCCGTTTGGATACGGTTTGAGTTATACCAAATTCAACTATTCTGACGTGACGGTTTCTAATGCTAATCCAAAAGGAAATCAAACGGTTCAGGCTTCGGTTACTGTGACCAATTCTGGAAATTATGATGGAGCAGAAGTGGTTCAGTTATACATAAGAGATTTAGTAGGAACCATCACAAGACCTGTAAAAGAGTTGAAAGGTTTCCAAAAAGTTATGCTGAAAAAAGGTGAATCTAAAAAAGTAACTTTTGACATCACTCCGGAAAATCTTAAATTCTATAACGGAGATTTAAAGTATGATTGGGAAGCCGGAGAATTTGATATTATGATCGGAACCAATTCTGAGGATGTAAAGCATTCAAAAATCAATTGGACAAAATAAATTCTATATAAAGCCATTCGAAAGAGTGGCTTTTTTATATCTTAGATAAACTTAAAAACTTATATTTAATTATGAAAAAATCAATTTTATTCAGTGCAATGTTATTGAGCTCTTTTGCATTTGCCCAAAAAGTTGGAGGTGATAAGGATGTTCATGGCTGTAAAGGCTCTGCCGGCTACACGTATTCACAAGTGAAAAAAGATTGTGTAAGAGTTTTTGAACAGAAAATTAAACTCACCGAAGTAAAACCAAAAGGAAGCTCAACTTCAATGACCGCCATAATTTTCAGCAAAGACATGAAAAAAGCTGAGGTTTTCCTTCCAGAACAAAATACCGGAAGTTTAATCTTAACAAAACTTGGAAAAGGGAAAGTCTGGAAGAATGGTAAATATATTTTGGCTCCTTATAAAAAGACGGGTTATCAGTTGAAAAAAGATAATGTGGTAATTTACCAATAAGTTAAATTATTCCCCGAAAAAAGTTTGGTACAAAAGATATAGATTCAAAATAATAATAACAGCAGTAATAATCCAAACACAGATTTTTAGAAACGGTTTATTCACAAAATCACCCATTTTTCCTTTATCACTGGTAAACATAACAAGCGGAACTACGGCAAAGCTTAGCTGCATTGATAAGATCACTTGGCTCAAAACCAGCAGGTCTGTCGTTCCCTTTTCACCATAAATAATGGTTACAATCAATGCTGGAATTACGGCAATTAATCGGGTAATAAGTCTTCTAAGCCAAGGTTTTAATCTGATATTTAAGAAGCCTTCCATTACGATTTGTCCGGCAAGTGTTCCTGTCAAGGTAGAATTTTGTCCTGAAGCTAAAAGTGCAATCGCAAAAGCAATACTTGCCATTGATGCTCCCAAAATCGGGGTCAACATTTTGTACGCATCATGAATATCTGCAATGTGTTCGTTTCCGGTCGTGTGAAAAGTTGCTGCGGCCAAAATTAAGATGGCTGCATTGATAAAAAACGCCAATAATAAGGAAACTGTGCTGTCTAAGGTTGCAAATTTTATTGCTTCTTTTTTTCCTTCTTTGTCTCGAGTATAATCTCTGGTCTGAACGATGCTGCTGTGGAGATACAGATTGTGCGGCATTACGGTGGCTCCTAAAATTCCGATACCAATGTAGAGCATTGCGGGATTGGTAATGATTTCTTTTTGAGGAATTAATCCACCTAAAATAGCATTGATTTCAGGTTTAGAAATAATAATTTCATACCCGAAACAAACCAAAATAATAAACATTAATCCTGCGACAATACTTTCTATCCATCGGAAACCTTTTGCCTGAAGCATTAAAATAATCAAGACATCAATTGTGGTAATCACAATTCCCCATGTCAGAGGGATTCCAAAAAGTAAATTTAAAGCAATTGCAGAACCGATGACTTCTGCCAAATCGCAGGCGGCAATAGCAATTTCACAAAATACCCAAAGAATAAAATTAGTGGTGGGTTTAAAATGATCTCTACAAGCCTGAGCAAGATCTCTTTCTGCAACTACACCCAATTTTACCGATAAATGCTGTAAAACCATCGCAAAGATATTCGAAATTAAAACAACAGAAAGTAGAGTGTACCCGAATTGTGAACCACCGGCAATATCGGTTGCCCAGTTTCCGGGATCCATATAACCAACGGCAACCATCAAACCTGGACCTGCAAATGCCAAATACTTCCTCCAAAAACCTGAACCTTTAGGTATAGAAATTGAGGAAAATACCTCTGGTAATGAGTGTGATGTTTTATCTTTTCGCCAAGCGTTTTTCATATCGAATTTCATCATTGTTAGAAATGACTAACAAATTTAATTAAATAATTGAAATAGAAAAGGAGTTCACATAAAAAATCCCGAAAAATATTCTTTCGGGATTCAATTTTAATTTAGATATAAGTTTATTTTGCGAATCTGACAGACATTTTTCTGTCAACAGCTCTTTCTTCGTTAGAAGCTGCTGCGTCTACTTTTGCGAACTCGCTTCCGTAACCGTCTGCTGCAATCACTTGTGCTCCTACACCTTGTTTTCCTAACCAATCTTTAATATAATTGGCTCTGTCTGCAGAAAGCTTTTTATTTTTTGCTTCGTCACCAGTTTTATCTGTATAGCCTCCAATTTTAATTTTAGCATCCGGATAAGCTTTTAAAATTGCTACCAAGTTTTGTAACTGTCCTTCAGAACCAGCTTCCAAAGTATTTGCACTTCCGATTTTGAAGTTTACATGGTCAAAATCATACCATTTGGTTTTTAAAGCATCATCGTTTGCTGCATTTTTATAAGCGTCTGACTTCAAGAAAGTAATCATCTGATCTTCCATTCCTCCTTTGTAACCTTTCAATGAAGTTCCGTTTAAATCGATGTTTTCATCCACTCTGGTAGTTGTCATGGTCGTTGCAGTATCATTTTGCATTGAAGCACTATCGTTTGTTGTATTTAAACTATCGCCAGCAACCGCTGTTGTTGTAGTGGTTTCTTTTTTCTCACATTGCTTCCAAAGAAAATATCCGGCGGCAATTAATAATAATAAAGGTAAAAGCCATTTCCAGATTGATCCGCCATCTGAAGTTGTAGATCTATCCGGGAAAGTTCCGCCATCAGCTACACTTTTTGTAACCTCAATCTTTTTCTCTTCATGCGGAGTAGGATTTGGAAGAGGAGTAGTCGGTGTAGTTTTGATGGTGTCGTTATCATTATCAAACTTGTAGCCTTTTGCCCAATCTCCAACATTTAATGATGCTAAAGATAGACCTGCTGGCAATAATGATGAAACAATACCCTTCTGATCATTCAATAAACCTGAAATTCCTGATTGGTCAAGGTTATTATCAGCTGCATACTTTCCTACAGAACCTACAGTGGCTCCGGTTACTAAATTTAGTAAAGAAGCGGATGAATTATTACTGATTCCTGCATAGGTTGAAATAGAATTAACCAAACCGCTCAGTTTATCACCAAAAATTGATGCTAACAAACTTTGTACCCAAGTATTTTCTGAAGCCAATCCTAAAAGATTTCCTAAAACTCCTTGAGAAGGAGCGCCAGTAATTGCATCTAAAACAGCCGGATTAGATGAATTGTTTGCCAAACCTCCCACAACTGCGGGTAACAAACCTCCGATGGCTTTTGAAATACCAGATTCACTTTCGCCCAATTGCGAAGCAGCTTGCGTTACCAATGCAGAACCAAGCTGTCCTTTAATTAAATCGATGATGTTTAATGACATAATAAATTATTTGAGATTAATGTGTTATAAATTTAAACAAAAATCTATCCAAATGTTGATTTCAAAAAAAAAATCTTTAAAAATCACTAGAATTTTTAAAGATTTGTTAATTATAAGTTATTGAATTTTAGTATGCTTTTGCGTATAAAACACGTCTCTTAGATGGTTTTCCGGAAATCATAGAAATACCTTCTTCAATATCATCATCCAAAGGAATACAACGTATTGTGGCTTTAGTTTCTTCTTTTATTTGTGCTTCTTCCTCGTCAGTTCCGTCCCAATGTGCATAAATGAAACCTCCTTTTTCTTCTAAAACTTTTTTAAATTCTTCATAAGAGTCAACTTTTGTAATGTTGTCTTTTCTGAAATCGAAAGCCTTAGTGTACATATCTTGTTGGATAGTTTTCAATAAATCTTCAATATAAGAATCTAAACCTTCCAACGGACGAGTTTCTTTGGTAAGAGTATCTCTTCTTGCAATCTCAACAGATTTATTTTCTAAATCTCTTTGACCCATTGCGATTCTCAAAGGCACACCTTTCAGTTCGTACTCAGCAAATTTCCATCCCGGTTTGTTTTGAGTATCATCATCAAATTTTACAGAAATTCCTTTTAATTTTAATTTATTTTGAATTTCTAAAGCGACTTCGCTGATTTGATTCAACTGCTCTTCACCTTTAAAAATAGGTACAATCACAACCTGAATCGGAGCCAATGTCGGAGGTAAAACCAATCCGAAATCATCAGAATGCGTCATAATCAAAGCACCCATCAAACGGGTTGAAGTTCCCCAAGATGTTGCCCAAGCATGTTCTATTTTTCCTTCTTTGTTGGTAAATTTCACATCGAATGCTTTTGCGAAATTCTGTCCTAAGAAGTGAGATGTTCCAGCCTGAAGTGCTTTCCCGTCCTGCATCAATGCTTCGATACAATACGTGTCATCAGCTCCTGCAAATCTTTCAGAAGGAGTTTTTACACCCATTACAACCGGCATTGCCATGAATTTTTCAGCAAAATCTGAATACACATTATTCATTTTCACTGCCTCTTCTAAAGCTTCATCTTTTGTAGCGTGAGCAGTGTGACCTTCCTGCCACAAAAACTCAGAAGTTCTTAAAAACAAACGGGTTCTCATTTCCCAACGAACAACATTTGCCCATTGATTAATTAAAATTGGCAAATCTCTGTAAGATTGAATCCAACCTTTATAGGTATTCCAGATGATTGCTTCAGAAGTAGGACGAACAATTAATTCTTCCTCTAATTTTGCATCAGGATCTACCATTAATTTCCCTGGATTATCAGGATCATTTTTTAGACGATAATGAGTTACGATTGCACATTCTTTGGCAAAACCTTCAGCATTTTTTTCTTCAGCCTCAAATAAACTTTTGGGAACGAATAAGGGGAAGTAAGCGTTAACGTGACCTGTCTCTTTGAATCTTTTATCCATTTCGTCACGCATTTTTTCCCAGATTGCATATCCGTATGGTTTGATAACCATAGATCCTCGCACGCCGGAGTTTTCAGCTAAATCTGCTTTTACAACCAATTCATTATACCATTTGCTATAATCTTCGCTTCTTGAGGTTAATTTTGCCATTAATTTTATTTTAATATTTTTAACTTTTCTCTATTATTGTAATCTAAAAATAAAAATCTATTTTTGATAGATATTTGTAACCAATAATTTGGTATATTTTTGGTACAGATTGCAAATATAATTTAAATTAAAAATTTTTACATTATCATGAAAAGAAATATACATAAAAATTTACTTGGCATGCTGAAATCTAAAGGGATTTTGGCTATATCAAGTGGCTTGCTATTAATGTCTTGTGGTGCTCAGGTTGGAGGTTACAGTGAGACAGACGGAGTATATTATGATCCAAACAAAGATACTCTTCCGGAAGGTGTCATCATCAATGGTGATCAGGGAAACCAAGTAGGAGATTATTATGATTATTCCCCGCAATCTAGTATTGTAGAAAATTCTCAAATCAATTCCCAGGAATACAACAACAGATATAATGAATGGAGTGATGCCAATTACGGCAATGCAACAGATTCTGATTGGGGTAGTTTCGCAGGAAGCCAGACCAACGTATACGACAACTCTTGGGGTTGGGGTATGGGAATGGGTTGGGGCTCACCTTGGGGATGGGGAGGCTACAGTCCTTACTGGGGAATGGGATCTGGCTGGGGCATGGGAATGTCTTTCGGCTGGGGAAACTCTTGGGGCTGGGGCGGATACAATTCTTATTGGGGTATGGGATGGAACTCACCTTACTGGGGATATAACCCTTATTGGGGCGGATATGGTTACGGAGGCTGGTACGGTGGTGCAGGTTATTGGGGAGGTAATTATTACAGACCATCTTACAGAAGAAGTGGAGCAAATGGTAGAGGATTTACAAATGCTCCCGGAGTCAATAAATATAACGGAAACACTTCTGGTTTCAGAAATGGAAACAATGGTTCTGGCATGAGAAATGGCCAAGGTCAGCAAGGATTTAGAAATAATAACGGAGGTTTCAGACAAGGGACAACCAATGGTGGATTTAGACAAGGAACTACAAACGGAGGTTTCAGAAATCAATCTGGTATGAGAAATCCTAATGGCCAGCAAAGACCCAACTATAATTACAGACCACAACAACAGCAACAAACCAGACCAAATTATAACCAACAACAATCACAGCCAAGATCAAACGATAATGGTGGTTTCAGATCAGGAGGATCCAACTCTGGAAGTAGCAGTGGTGGCGGATTTAGATCTGGTGGTTCTTCAGGTGGTGGAGGAATGAGATCAGGCGGCGGTGGCGGCGGTTTCAGATCTGGTGGTAGATAATATTGTAAAACTCAATAACTATTAATAAAATAATGTTAAAAAAATCTTTAGTAATAATGAGTATTTCTGCAGCATTTTTTGTGCAGGCTCAAGATATTTCAGTGATTAGAAACTCTATTGATGTATATTCAAATACGCCAATGGTTGGTTCTTCGAAGTTTAATGCAATGGTAGGCTCGAATGGAGCTTTGGGTGGTGACGGTACTTCGTTGATGACCAACCCGGCAGGTATCGGTGTTGCGATTGCTGGTGATGTTTCAGCAACGCTATCGGTTACGAATAATAAAAACACATCTTCATTAGCTGGTTCTTCTTTAAATTATGATATTAATAAAGTTGATATCGGTAATGCCAATGGAGTTGCTGTTTTTCAGTTGATGACAGAAACACCTTGGAAGTTTATTAACGTTGCAGCCAATATTTCTACATCATCTATTGAAAACTATGTAGAATCACCAGGAAACTCAAATGTTTCTATTGCTAAAAATCTTGTTGACTCAGGAGGAAATAACGTTGTGGGAAATATGTCTTATTTAGGACACGCTTACAACAGATATGGAACTCAAACTAAATTCAATGTTGGTGTAGGTGCTAATTATAATAATGCTTGGTACTTTGGTGCAAGTTTAAATATGCACAGTGTTGATCTAGAGCAATTTGACAGCGCTGTTTTCGGATTAGATTTAGATAATTCTGTAACTAGTTTTGATAAACAATACACGCCATATTCTGAAAAATCAAGTGGTTTCTCGGGTACTTTAGGGGTTATTGGAAAAATTAGTAATCAGTTGAGGTTGGGTGCTTCAATTGAATCACCTACTTGGTGGTCGGTTGATCGAGTATATAGAGATTATTATGATGGTGCAGATGGAATCTATTATGATAATTTTGCAGAAGACAGAACATTCAGATCTCCAATGAAAGCGACTTTAAGTGGTGCTTTTGTTCCTAATAAAAACTTTGCGATCAACGTTGACTATACTTTAGGCTTAACTAAGCCAAAATATAAAGTTCAGGGTGTTGCTGAATCAGAATTAAACACTTTCTTCAACGACAACTACAAAAATTTATCTGAAATTAAAGTAGGTGCAGAATACAGAATCAAAGCTTTGAGATTGAGAGGAGGTTATTCTTATGCATCAAGCCCTTTTGACAGTACAACAATCAGTGCATTTTCAAATACGGGAACTGTTGCAAATACCAACTACAGCAACTTCATTTTAGGAGATAGAAATACGATTGGTGCAGGTATAGGATATGATTTTGGTAAATTCTACATCGATGCAGCTTATCAGAATATTACTTCAGAATACAAAAATCCGTTTTTGGCAGGATATCAATTTGATGATTATAATACAGGATATTACTCAGGAGATTTCGACGTTACAACGCCAAATTCTGTAGTATCTGATGTGAAAAATGTGAGAAACAATTTCTTCCTTACTGTAGGCTGGAAATTCTAATCAGAGATTTTACTTAAATATATAAAAGGCTTCGAATTATTTCGAAGCCTTTCTTGTTTTATTTAAATTTTTTCTCGCAGATTAAGCTAATCAAGAAGATTTTATAAAGTATTAACGGAAGCTTTAAATATCTTAAACGATTGTTTTTTAATTGAAATAAAAGCTATTTAATGATGATGATCATGTGGATGTGTATGAAACAAATGCATCAACAAAGCCAAAGAAACTCCTAAAATAACCAAACCAATCTTTGACCAGTTGATATTGTGATTTTTATTGCTTTCGAAAATAATGACTGATGAAATGTGAAGAAAAATACCACCCACAATTGCTAGGAAATATGGCTGCCATTCAGGGTTGAAATAATTTCCAAGTAACATTCCCATTGGGGAAGCTAAAGCGAATAAAGCCACAATTAATAAAGATGGATAAGACGCTTTTGAACCTGATCTGTTAAACAAAAATGCTCCCAATATAAAAGAAATCGGGAGATTGTGAAACAAAATCCCTAAAAGATAAGGTGACAGAGGATTGGTTTCATTAGCCAAAGGAATTCCTTCGATAAACGCATGAATAAACAATCCGACCATCAATGCGACAGGCAAAATATTGCTGCTTTCATTATGATGATGAAAATGCCCGTGCTCAAAACCTTTCGTTAACGCTTCCAAAATCATTTGAAGCAAAACTCCGCCAATCACAAAGATTCCCAGATTTTCACTTACATCAGACGTGTAAACTTGTGGAAAAACTTCATTAAGGCAAATGGTAATAAGGAAACCTGCACTTAAAATCAATAGATTTTTTGCAAACTGCTCTTTTTTACCAAAGAGTTTTCCGAGAAAAACACCGGCAACAACACTTAAAATTAATAAAATGAAAATCATTACTTTTTCTTAAACAAATTAATGCAACGTGGTGAAATTTCCTTTTTAAAATCATTCAAATGATAATCTCCCCAAATTTTCACTCTTTCAAAACCACATTCTGAAGCGTAGTTTTCAATAGTTTCTAAGGTATGAAGTTTTACTTTTTCAAAAAAATGTTTAGCTTCTCCATCAATCTCAAAACGAATGTCTTTAATGATGTGTCTGCCTTCAATTTTTTTAGAAATATGAAAATCAATTCCTTCTCGGTGAATTGTAGTTTCCGGAACCAAAGTTCTTGTTACAAATTCTTCATTCAGATAATCCAAAACAAAAAAACCTTCCGGTTTTAAGGCATTGTAAACAGATTGGAAAACGTTTCTATCATCTGTCTCGTTATCAAAATACCCAAAGCTGGTAAAAAGATTGAAAACCGCATTTACAGGTTCAGAATCGATAGGATTTCTCATATCGTGAACTTTGAAAGTTAAACCTTCATTTTCAAACTGCTTGTCAAACTCAATACTTTGCTGGGAAAGGTCTAAACCAAGCACATCATAGCCCAATTTATTAAGAAAAACCGAGTGTCTTCCTTTTCCGCACGCAAGGTCAATTATTTTTGAAGATTGAGGCAGCTGAAGCTCCTGAGTGAGTTTTGTGATAAAGTTTTCTGCTTCCGTATAATCTCTGTTACTGTAAAGCAAATGATAATAAGGCGTATCAAACCAAGATTCAAACCATTCCATAATGCAAAAATAACTAAATTTGCGGTGTTAAAAGAAAAGTATTTTAAATATTAAGGTATTGAAAAATTCAATTTATTAATAAAATGAAACGCTAATTCTTTAATTTTTAAATAGTTAAATCTTTTAATTATAACTTATGGATACAGAAAATATTAAAATTCAGATAAAAACATTCTTCGGATTAGAAACAGTTTTGGGTGAAGAAATCAAAAAACTGGGCGGAAGAAACGTTGAACTTAAAAATCGTGCAGTCAATTGTGAGGGAGATTTAGGTTTTCTTTATAAAATCAATTATTCCGCAAGAACGGCTTTGAAAATTCTTGTGCCGATTGATGAATTTAAAGCATACAACGAAACAAAATACTACGACAGACTTTTCAAATTTGAATGGGATGAGTTTATGGATGTCAACCAGACTTTTGCCATAGATTCTACGGTGAATTCTGAAAGATTCAGTCATTCTCAGTTCATGACTTTCAAAATGAAAGATGCAATTGTAGATTATTTCCAAAATAAGTACGGAAGAAGACCGAGCATTGAAACGAAATCTCCGGATATTAAATTTCATCTTCATATCGACAGAGAATTGGTAACGATTTCTTTAGATTCTTCGGGTGATGCTTTATTTAAAAGAGGGTACAGAAGAGAGCAGGGTGAAGCACCAATCAACGAAGTGTTAGCAAGCGGAATGCTTCAGTTGGCAGGTTGGGACGGAAAAGGAAATTTCCTTGATCCGATGTGCGGTTCTGGAACGCTTTTGATAGAAGCTGCGATGATTGCGATGGATTTGCCGGCACAGCTTTATAGAAGAAGATTTGCTTTCCAAAATTGGAAAAATTATGATGATGATTTGTTTGCTACGATAAAGCAGCATCGTGTTGACAGAATCAGAGAATTTCACGGAAAAATCGTGGGTTACGATATCGACGGAAGAATGCTGGATGCCGCAAGAACCAATGTAGAGTCTGCAGAAATGGAAGATGTGATCGAGGTAAGAAGAGAGAACTTCTTTGATACGAAAAAAGATCTTTTCCCTTTGTTGATGGTTTTTAACCCGCCTTACGACGAGAGAATTTCGATTAATGATGACGATTTCTACAAAAAAATAGGAGATACTTTTAAGACAAGTTATCCAAATACTTTGGCGTGGCTGATTTCTTCAGATCTTGATGCACCAAAGAAAATCGGATTGCGACCTTCAAGAAAAATAAAACTTTTCAACGGAAAACTGGAAACCAGATTTTTGCAGTACGAAATGTATGAAGGAACGAAGAAGTTACATAAACTGGAGAACAAAGAAGAGTAAAAATGTCCCTGAATATTTTTGAGATTATTGAAGGTATCGTCGATTTCATTTGTCTTTTGACAGATTATAATTCGTCAGATTCTAATAATAACGGCAAAAAATTCAGAAAAAAATCAAAATACACAGTAAAATTGTGGAGTGGAGGCTTTTTGCTAATTGCCTCCATTTTGTTTTTTATTGTATTTAAAAATCCTTTACCAGATAAAGATTTTGTACAGAGCATTTTGGTTTGTGTTCTGATAGGTTTAGTGCTTTCTTTTATTGTGTTTTTTTCTCTATTTCACTTAGGTCTTTATTATTTCAGGAGTGTATTTGAGTTTCTGCTTTTCAGCGGAACGTTCATTTTATTAATGATTGCACTTGTTTTGTATGTGTATTTTAAATCAAATTTGTTTAGTATTTAAATTAAAGTAAATTGAATCCTACCATTTCTATCGTCGTCGCTATTTTTAACCGAAAAGACGAGCTTTTCGAACTTCTTAATTCATTAACCTTTCAAACGGATAAAGCTTTTGAAATTATTATTGTTGATGACGGTTCATTGATTGATTTGAAACCAACAATCAAGAATTTTGATGAGATTTTAGATATTAAATATTTCAGAAAAGATAATTCAGGTCCGGGTTTATCAAGAAATTACGGTTCAAAAAGAGCTTCGAATGAATGGCTTGTTTTTGTAGACAGCGATGTGATTGTGGAGAAAGATTATATTCAAAACATCAAAAAAGATATTCTCACGATTCCTTGTGATGCTTTTGGTGGTGCAGACAAGGCACATAAAGGCTTTAATCTGATGCAAAAAGCAATTTCTTACTCTATGACTTCCGTTTTTACGACTGGCGGAATCAGAGGGAATAAAAAAGCAGTTTCAAAATTTCAGCCCAGAAGTTTCAATATGGGAGTGAAGAAGGAAGTTTTTGAGAAAGTAGGAGGTTTTTCGGAAATGAGAATTGGTGAAGATCCGGATTTATCGATGACGCTTTGGGAAAATGGTTTTTCAACTGCATTTTTTGATGATATTGCAGTGTATCATAAACGTCGTGTCGATTTCGGTAAGTTTTCAAAACAGGTGTATCAATTTGGTTGCGCAAGACCTATTTTAAACCAAAGACATCCGAAATATGTGAAAATCTCTTTTGCTTTTCCAACTTTGTTTCTGCTGGGATATGTTTTAGGTTTTATCGAATATTTTATTCTTGGACGAGGAATTATTCTGGCTTTTTACGGACTCTATACTTTCATGGTTTTGATACATGCCACGATTGTCACTAAGAATATCGCAATTGCAGGAATGGCGGTTATTTCGACTTATATTCAAATGTTTTCTTATGGCTACGGTTTTTTAAAATCGTGGATTTTGCTAAATGTTTTCAGAATGAAACCTGAAAATGCTTTCCCGAAACATTTTCATAAAAATTAATAGATTTAATTATTCAAAAATATTTCTAAAAAAATAAATGCTGTTGAAAGTTCAACAGCATTTATTAATCAAGATGTAAAAATAGTTTCATGGTGTAGAACGCCTGTTTTTATCATGCATTCTTTCATTTTTTTATAAGTTCGCTCGATGTCGTGGTCGAGGCCTATAGAAAATCGTATGAGTCCGTCTGAGATTCCCATTTCTTCTCTTTCTTCTTCAGGTATTTCAGATGAAGTTGAGCTTCCGGAGCATGAGAATAATGTTTTATAAAATCCTAAACTTACAGCAAGATATCCAAGATTTTCGTGCTGCATCATTTCCATTAATTCATTGGCTTTTTCGGTTGTTCCGGCGTCCACAGTGAGAAGACCACCAAAACCATATTCTTTCTGCATCATACTCTTCATCAGTTCATGGTTTTTGTGAGATGGCAAACCTGGATAAGAAACTTTTAAACCATCATTTTCAAATCTTTCAGCAAGATATAGTGCGTTGTAGCTGTGCTGTTTCATTCGAATGTGAAGCGTTCTCAGGTTTTTAAGAATGCTTGCAGACCTGAAGCTGTCCATCGTAGGGCCAAGAAGCATACAAGCTCCGTTGTTTACATTTTTGGTATCATTAATAAATTCTTGGGTACCACAATAAACTCCGCCAACCGTATCACTGCTACCATTAATAAATTTGGTTAAACTGTGAATGACAATATCAGCACCTAAAAGACTTGGTGAAATGGAAAGCGGAGAAAAAGTATTGTCTACTATAAGTTTTAAGTTATGTTTCTTACAAATTGAAGAAAGCTTTCTAAGGTCGGCAACCTCTAAAAGTGGATTGCTCACACTTTCGCAATATATTATTTTTGTGTTTGGCTTGATGGCATTTTCAATCGACTCAAAATTATTGATATCAACAAAAGTTGTGTCAATATTGAACGGGGGAAGGAAGTTCTTTAGAAAAGCATACGTTCCGCCATATATTGTTCTGCTGGAGATGATATGATCGCCACTTTTGCAAACCTGCATCAGCACAGAGGTGATGGCACCCATTCCGGAAGCGGTTACGTTGGCCATTTCTGTATTTTCCATCTTTGCCAATGCCTGAGAAAGATACAGATTCATCGGAGAAGAATGTCTTGAATATAAATAACAGCCATCTGCATTTCCTTCAAAAGTATCAAACATGGTTTTTGCAGAAAGGAAAGTGTAGGTAGAGCTGTCTGAAATTGACGGATTTACTCCTCCAAATTCTCCAAAATATTGTAAGTCTTGAATTTCGTTTGCCGCATTAAAATGATCCATATTTTTTTGTTTTAAAAGTGAATCTTTTTATATTTTATTACAACAGAATATTCAATATTTAGATTTTAAATCTATTTAAATTAAATTTTGATGATAAAAAGTTGGTTAATTTTAAATTTAATAAATTTAACAAAAAAATTTTCTATGCAATTTGACGAAACAGATAAAAAACTGCTGCTTTTTCTACAACAAGACTGTAAGCAAACCACCAAAGAACTGTCTTACAAACTCGGTTTGTCGATTACTGCAGTTTATGAACGTATCAGAAAGCTTGAAAACAATGGGGTGATTTCAAAATACGTGGCCATTTTAGATAAAACAAAAATTGATAAAAACTTCATTATTCTTTGTCATGTAAAATTGACTCAGCATAAAAAAGAATATGTACTTCGTTTTGAAAAGGAAGTGATGACATTAGATGAGGTGACGGAATGTTTTCATGTGAGTGGTGATTACGATTATATTCTAAAAATTTGTGTGAAAGATATGGAAGATTATCGCAATTTTATGCTGACCAAACTCACAACGATTCAGCATATTGCAAGTACCCAAAGTTCGTTCACTATTTCTGAAGTGAAAAATACGACCGAATTGGTATTGTAATGTATTTAAACTAAAACTCCATTCTTAGAAGCGATCGGTTCCGGAAGATCTTCGTGTTCGCCAATCATTTGAAGAAGGTCGATCTCTATGGTTCTGCATATTGATAACATTGGAATATCAAACATTAATCCTTCGAAAGGGTTTTCGGAGTAGTCTCCTACCAATTCCATAATGATATAAATCCAGCCAATTATAATGCAGAAAGGAACCGATACCCATATTCCCCAGTCGCCGAGTTTAGAAAATTCGCTCACTAAACCTAAAGGAAGCAACATAATAAAGATAATATTGAAGACAAAAGCTGTACTTGCAAACTGTCTGGGAAGCGGAAATTTTTTAATTCTTTCTGCCTGCCCCTGTAGTGTGTAAAATTCTGTAAGACAATCCTGCAGTTGCATTTGGTTAAAATCAGAAATTGCCTTCATGTTTTTTAATTCATTCACATCTTTCGCCTGTTGTGAAACAAGAAAAGTTGCAAAATTGTTGTACGAAGACTGTAGCTCGCATTCTTCTTCAGATAGATATTTTTTGAGGAATATAGGTGTTCTTCCATAATCCGGAAATCCAGCTCTAATGATTCTATGTCTCTTTTTATCTGTGTTTTTTAATTTATCTTCTTCAAATTTTATATGTTCCCATTCTACAGGCACCAAGATTTGTTCGCGGAATGCATATAACCAGGCAATATGACGATAAATAATTTTTTTTCTGCGTTCTTCAAGATCAAATTTTCCTACCTCATTATTATCTATTTCGAAAGCATAAACCATCGCGGCAAATGAGCGGCTCGCATTAACGATGCCACCCCAGATTTTTCTTGCTTCCCATAATCTTTCATAAGCCTGGTTATTTTTAAAACCTACCAAAAAAGCTTCTGCTGTACCAATCAGAGCTACCGGAACCCATGGAATAATCATCCAGTCCCAGTGAAAAACGTGAAAAAGTACAGCGATAAGCGAGCACCAAAAAGAAATTATGAGTAAATGGAATCCGGATAAGTTGAGAACCTTTTTATAGTTGACGTATTTGGTTGTGATCATTTGTATATAAACATTTGTAGAACCAAGTTAACAAAAACTGTACAAAAAAACCTCTAAAAATAATTTAGAGGTTTTAATTTTTAATATTTCAACATTTCGTCGATTTTCTTCGAGAGCTTTTCAGCGTTGGGAAGCATTTCTTTTTCTAATATTAAATTAATCGGAACTGCCGGAGTATCAAGCGATCCCATCGTTTCAACCGGAGCATCAAGATATTTGAAACAGTTTTTAGAAATACGGTGTGCAAAAGCTTCTGCAAAAGAATTATTTAATTGTTCCTCAGTTAAAACGATACATTTTCCGTGGGCTTTTACTCTTTCAAAAACCAATTCTTCATCCAAAGGAATAATGGTTCTCAAATCGATCACTTCTACTTTACCAGCAAAGTTTTTCACCGCTTCTTTTGCCCAGTAAACACCCATTCCGTAAGTGATTACGATAACAGTGTTTCCTTTTTTAATCTCGTTTTCGTCAGCTTCTATAACGATTTTTCCTTTTCCGAAAGGTAAGATGTAATCTTCTGCAGGTTCGATGGTTTTTGCATCTTCAGTTCCCGGGACTTTGCTCCAGTATAAACCTTTATGCTCCAGCATCACAACCGGATTCGGGTCGTAATAAGCCGCTTTCAATAAACCTTTAAAATCGGCTGCATTGCTTGGATAAGCGATTTTTATCCCTTTAATATTCGCTAAAATGCTTTCCACACTTCCGCTGTGGTAAGGTCCGCCACCGCCGTAAGCTCCAATAGGAACTCTGATGATATTGCTTACAGGAAACTTGCCGTTGCTTAAATAATTTGATTTTGAAATCTCCGTAATCAGCTGATTGATTCCCGGATAAATATAATCGGCAAACTGAACCTCAACGATTGGTTTTAAACCAACTGCACTCATTCCCGTTGTTGAACCGATGATGTAAGCTTCCTGAATAGCGGTGTTGAAAACTCTTTTGCTTCCGAATTTTTTACCCAAAGTCACCGTCTCACGGAAAACTCCACCGATTCTTTCACCCACGTCCTGTCCGTACAATAAAGCTTCAGGATGTTTCCACATAATCTCCTGAATTGCGTGAATAGCTGCATCAACCATCACGATTTTTTCTCCACCTTCAGGTTCACGTGTTCCCACTTCTTCCGTAATCGGAGTCGGTGCGAAAATATGTTGCATCACCGTTTCAGGCTTTGGGTCTTCTGCTTTTTGAGCTCTTTCAAACGCTTCTTCAGCTTCTAATCTTGCCTTTTTTGTGATTTGCTTTAATAATTCTTCATCGGTACCAGATTCCAGCAATTGATTTCTAAGGATTTCTCCCGGATCTTTTGCTCTGTGCTTGGTTAAATCATCTTCGTCTCTATAGAATTCTCTTCTCACTCCTGAAGTGTGGTGACCAATCAAAACGGTTTTTGCGCAAACAACTAGAGGTTTTCTTTCAGTCCTCACAAAATCAACAGCTTTTTTCATTACGTCAAAACTTTCAACGAAATCGGTTCCGTCAACTCTCATTCTTCCTAAACCTTCAAACCCTGCTACGAAATCATAAGCATCACAAGTTCTCGCTTCTTCTTTGGTTACAGAAATTCCCCATTCGTTGTCCTGAACGAGAAAAATAATAGGAAGTTGGTGTAAAGCAGCAAACTGAAATGCTTCACTTACTTCACCTTCCGTAACAGAATTATCTCCCAAGCTGCAGATTACGACAGGATTGTTTTCAAATTGTTCTAAATTAAAATCCTGAATATATTTGATTCCTTGTGCAACACCAGTCGTAGGAATAGTCTGCATTCCGGTCGCGGAACTTTGGTGAATGATCTTCGGCATATTTTCGTTTCTGCTCGAAGGGTGAGAATAATACGATCTTCCACCAGAAAAAGGATCATCAGCTTTAGCCAACAATTGAAGCATCAATTGATAAGGCTCAAAACCAATTCCCAACAAAATACTTTCATCTCTGTAATATGGAGAAACCCAGTCTTCTTTTTTTAACTGATAAGCTGTTGCCAATTGAATTGCTTCGTGACCTCTTGAAGTACTGTGTACATATTTACAAACATTTCTGTTTTCCTCATAGATATCTGCCATTGCTTTGGCAAGCATCATGTGATTATAAGCCTTAAGTAAAATATCCTGAGAAACTTTTTCGTGAAGTGTATTTTCCATAGAAAGCAAAGATAAACATAATTTGGATTTCAAAAAATAAAAGCCTAACAATTGATAGGTAGTTGAATCAATTATTTGAATGTTAGTTAATTAAATATTTACAATGGTGAAGTTATAAACATTATTTAAAGGGAAATGATTCAGTTTATAGTTAATATCAATTTCCAAAAACTCATTAAAAAACAAAAAAATGCAGTAACTTTACTGACTATTTTCTCATTTAAAAAGTTAGAAAAAAATACATGTATTTAGTTTTTGACACAGAAACCACAGGTTTACCGAAAAATTTCAACGCACCGCTTTCAGATTCAGACAACTGGCCAAGAATGGTTCAAATTGCCTGGCAATTGCATGATGATGATGGTAATTTGCTTGAAAATCAAGATTATATAATTAAACCGGAAGGTTATGATATACCATTTAACGCCGCAAGAATTCACGGAATTACAACTAAAATTGCCAATGAAGAAGGTCGTGATCTTGAAGAGATTTTAAAGGAATTTGCCAAAGTTTTAGAAAAAGTCAGAGTTGTTTCCGGACATAATGTGGAATTCGATTACAACATCGTTGGAGCAGAATTTTTCAGAAAAAATATTCAAGACAATCTTCAGGAAAAACCGAAAGCGGACACGATGATTCTGGGAACAGATTATTGTCAGCTCGGCGGTGGAAGAGGTGGAAGATACAAATCTCCAAAATTGGAAGAATTGTATGAAAAATTGTATGGGCACAAATTCGATGAAGCGCATAACGCAGCGGCCGACGTAAATGCTACGGCTCAGGTTTTCTTCGAAATGATGCGTATCGGAATTATTCCTGCAGAAGTTTTGAAGACATCGGAAGATCAGTTGGCATATTTCAAAACGTTGCATCCAGATCCGATAAAACCTTTTGGAATTATTATCAGAAGGCAGGTTGCAGATTTTAACAATAAGAAAAAGCAATCCGATGTCGGCAGTATTGATGATATTGAATTAGGAAGATATTTCAATTTCGATAATAAAAGTGTTTTTTCAACATTAACGGCGACTTCGAGCATTAATGATTTAATCAACAAGGCTACAGAAGATCAATTTCCTGCAGTTGGAATGGTGGATTTGGGGAATATGATGGGAGCTTTCAAATTTGTTTCTGCTGTTGAGTCTACCAATTCTGACCGTTCAAAAAAGCATAAAGAATATTTAGCTAAAAAACAGGAAGCAGAAGAAAACGGAACGGAATTTAATGAAACTGAACCGATTTCTGAATCATTAATTCCTGTCGTAGGTTGTGAATTTTATATTTCAGACCGTTATGAGCAAAAACAATTTACCAAAGATGATCCTGATAGAAGAACGCAGGTTGTTTTGCTGGCAAAAGATTTTAACGGATATAAAAATTTGGCAAAACTTTCAAGTATAGGTTTTCTTAAAGGATTTTATTTCGGAGTTCCGAGGATCAGCCGTGAATTGATTGCTGAATATAAAGAAGGACTAATTGCTTTGACTTCAGGCATTAATGGAGATATTCCTGATGCAATTTTAAATACTGGTGAACAAAAAGGGGAGGAGCTTTTCAAATGGTGGAAAGATACTTTTGAAGATGATTTTTATGTGCAGATTCAAAATCATAAACTTCCTGAAGAAGAGCATTTGAACGATGTTCTCTTGCATTTTGCAGACAAATATAACGTTAAAATTTTAGCACAAAATCAAACCTATTATACCAATAAAGACGATTCTAATATTCAGGATATTATAAGCTGTATAAAAGATGGTGAAAAACTGACAACGCCTGTAGGGAAGGGTTTCGGGAAAAGAAGAGGATTGGCTAGCGGTGAATATTACATTAAAAATGCCCACGAAATCAAGGAAACTTTTCTGAATTACCCTGATGCGTTTGATGCCTACGAAGAGTTTACGGCAAAATTCAGTCCTTATACTTTAAAAAGAGATGTTCTTTTGCCTAAATTTGATATTCCAGTAGAATTTTTACATGCGGAGGATGAAGTTGATGGCGGAAAACGTGGTGAGATGGCGTATTTAACACATCTGACTTATGAAGGTGCTAAAAAAAGATATACAGAAACCGGAATTACAGATGAAATCAAAGAACGTTTAGATTTTGAACTGGAAGTTGTTGCCAACACGGGGTATCCGGGGTACTTTTTGATTGTTCAGGATTTTTGTAATGAAGCCCGAAATATGGGGGTTTGGGTTGGTCCCGGTCGTGGTTCTGCAGCAGGTTCTGTAGTGGCTTACTGCACAGGAATTACCAATGTTGATCCTATTAAATATGATTTGCTATTTGAGAGATTCCTGAATCCGGAAAGGATCTCAATGCCTGATATTGACATCGATTTTGACGATGAAGGTCGTGATAAAATTATCAAATGGGTTGTTGAAAAATACGGTAAAAATCAGGTAGCGCAGATTATCACGTATTCAGTTTTGGGTGGAAAATCGGCTATTAAAGATGCTGGAAGAGTTTTAGATCTTCCAATTCCTGATACGAATAATATTGCGAAATTAATTCCACCAAGTCCGGGGATGAATATTGCGAAAGCATTATCTAAATATGATAAGCTAAAACCCGAAGAGCAGCAGCTTGTCGATGAGATGAAGTATGTTCTTAATACACCTGATGATAACCGTCACGATGTTTTGGCAAGTGCCAAAAAGATGGAAGGTTGTATCAGAAATACAGGAATTCATGCTTGTGGTGTAATTATTACGCCCGAAGATGTGAGTAATCTCGTTCCGGTAACAATTGCGGCAAAAGATGCTGATATTTTGGTTTCTCAGTTTGACAACTCGGTAGCAGAAAGCGCAGGACTTCTGAAGATGGACTTTCTGGGTCTGAGAACACTGACGATTATTAAAGATGCATTAAAACTGGTAAAACAAAGGCATAATATTGATATTAATCCGGATGAGATTCCGCTAGATGATGCCAAAACCTATCAGTTGTTTAAAGAGGGTAGAACAGTGGGGATTTTCCAATATGAAAGTCCGGGAATGCAAAAGTATATGCGTGAACTGAAGCCAACAGTTTTTGCTGATTTGATTGCCATGAACGCATTATATCGTCCTGGACCAATTAAATATATTCCAAATTTTATCAATAGAAAGCATGGCATTGAAGAAATTATTTATGACTTACCGGAAACTGAGGAATATTTAAAAGAAACCTACGGAATTACCGTTTATCAGGAACAGGTAATGCTTTTGTCTCAAAAATTAGCCAATTTTACAAAAGGTGAAGCCGATACTTTGAGAAAAGCAATGGGTAAAAAGCAGATAGAAGTTCTGAATAAAATGTACCCGAAATTTATTGAAGGCGGTAGAAAAAATAACCTTGATGAAGGACCTTTAGAAAAAATATGGAATGACTGGAAAGCCTTTGCTGAATATGCTTTTAACAAATCCCACTCAACCTGTTATGCCCTGATTGCTTATCAAACGGCATACTTAAAGGCAAATTATCCCGCAGAATATATGGCGAGTGTAATGAGTAACAATATTAACAATACAGAATCGATTACCATGTTCATGGAAGATTGTAAAAGTATTGGCGTTGATGTTTTGGGACCTGATGTGAATGAATCTCACTATAAATTTTCGGTAAACGAAAAAGGGCAAATCCGATTTGGATTGGGTGCAATAAAAGGAATAGGAGAAGGACCGAGTGAAGGGATTACGAAAGAAAGAGCAAATGGAAGATTTAAAAATATTTATGATTTTTTTGAAAGAATCTTACCGTCTCAAATGAATAAAAGAGTAGCAGAAAGTTTGGTTTTGGCTGGAGCTTTTGATGAGTTTAATATGTATCACAGAGGTCAGTATTTTGATATTGATATGGCGGGAAGAACAAATCTTGAGCGATTAATCAGATACGGACAGAGTTTTCAGGAAAGTAAAAATGAGATGGAAAATTCTCTTTTTGCTGATTTTGCTGAAGAAGTTCAAATAGAGCAACCCAAATTATTACCTTGTCCGGAATGGCCAAATATGCACAAATTAAATAAAGAAAAAGAAATC
Organism: Chryseobacterium aahli; assembly: GCF_022699665.1. GTDB lineage: Bacteria > Bacteroidota > Bacteroidia > Flavobacteriales > Weeksellaceae > Chryseobacterium > Chryseobacterium aahli. The sequence continues at coordinate 137,579 of NZ_JALDNB010000010.1, forward strand.
ATCGGTTTCTATCTTTCTGCACATCCGCTCGATGAATTTAAATATCATTACCAATTTATGCAGGGTAAACTTTCTAAAAAAGCGGTTTTGGAAAAAGAAGATGAGGTGAAAGTGGTGATTGATGAAGTTCCGATTTTGGAAGCAGACGATAAAGATGAAGCAGTAGATATTACAGAGATTATTTCGGATGATATTGTTGCTGGTGAAGAAGAAATCATAGAAGAAGTTACAAAAAAGGCAGAACCAAAAGGAAATTTTGGATTTTTAAACCTTGATGAGGTTGATGCTTATAAAGAACAGGCTTTTGCTAATAAACCTGCAGAATTGTTTGAAGAAAAAAAGAAAGACTGGAAAACCCTTCAGAAAGAAAGAGAAAATGGCGGTAGCGGAAAAGAATATACTGTTGCTGGTTTGATAACGGAATATGTAGTGAAAGATGGTTTTAAAAGTGGCGAAAAAGTGGCGTTTTTAACTCTGGAAGATTATTCCGGTTCGTATTCTTTTAGGTTAGGTGATCGTGATTATATGAGGTTGAAAGAGAAATTGGAAGTGCAGCGTTTTGTTATATTAAAAATAAAATTTGCCCAGGTAAAAGACGGGCGTGTTTTCGTGAATGTAGTTGATGTTATCGAACTTCAGGAAGCATTTGAAAAGTTTGCAAAAAGTATTTCGCTGGTCATGGATGTCATGGACTTCAGGAGAGAAGATTTGGAGTTTTTCAGAAATGTTCTCGATCAAAATAAAGGAAATCAAAAATTCAAATTTTTAATCAAAAATTCAGAAGAAAATTCTGATATGGAATTACAATCGATGAAATATTCTGTTGATTTGAATGGAGATTTGATTAAAGAAATTCAATTGTTGAATAAGTATGAGTTTTATCTAAACTAAAACTTATTGACTTAGATATTTAAAAAGTGACCTGTGGTCACTTTTTTTATTTATATCAATTATAATCTACAAGATATAAGCTTATTTTATTAATCGTCTTTTACCTTAATTAATTATAAATGAGATGTTTAAATGCTTAATTTTATTTAAGTTTGAAAATAATTAAATGTCTGTTTGATAATTATTTAATTATTTAAAGGGTTTTAAGACTTTTTATATAAAAATTAAGATATTTTTTGATTTGTAATGCAAATATTTAGTAATTTCACCCTCTAATTTTAATTTAACTAAGTATGAAAAAAACTTATCTTTGGCTCTTGTTGATTTGCAGTTTTGCAACAATGAAAGCACAAACCACGTACTATTCGAAGGCTTCGGCCACGGATTTTACAGCTGTGGGCAGTTGGGGCACTGCGACAGATGGTACAGGTACCTCACCAACCAGCATTAGCAATGCAGATAATTTTGTTATACAAAATGCTTCAGTAATGACACTTCCTGGTAATGCTTCAGTCAGACAGCTTACTATTAATTCTGGAAGTTTAACTATTGCAGCTAATACTCTAACGGTGAGTAAAGCAGGAGCATTTGATTCTACGTTAAATGTTGCTGGAGGAACATTAACTGTTTCAGGGGGTAATCTGGATGTAAATGGAAATGTTGTGATCGTTTCTGGCGCAACTTTTAACCAAAGTAATGGAACTATTACCGTTGATGGAAATAATGGAGGTTCTGCTACAGGAAGTGTAGTGAGTGGAACCACTTTATTTGAGGTAAAATCAGTTTTGGGGACTGTAAATGGAGGAACACTGACAATTGTAGATCCACCTGCAACAGGTACTGGCAAAAGCTTTGGATTTAATTTTACAGCGGGTAATGTACAATGGGTAGGACATACCTTAAGATTTGGAAATGGAACAAGTACAGATGCTTCTGCAAATGCAAACGGTTTCGAATTCGATACTTATATTGGTAGTGGCGGTACTCAATCTCTTACAGGAAATGTTATAGTAGATGGTGGGAATGCAGCTAATAGATGGACGACATCATCTTCTGCTTCAGCTAATGGTACTTTTGTTGGTGGAAATTTAACAATTAATGCTGGCTCTGAACTAAGAAACATTTCAGCTGGAGGTACTTTAAGTGTTGCCGGAAATATTACAAACAACGGCACATTTACAGCTATTACTACTTTAAGTTTAAGTAGTAGAAATGCTACAGGTGGAGCTATCGCTGCTCCAAATGCTCAAACAATTTCTGGAAGTGGAGTTTTTAGAAATTTAACAGCTTCACCAACGGCGAACTTTACGAGTGTATTAATAAATAACTCAAGTGTAGGTGGTGTTACTTTTGCAGATGCCAACTCATTATTAAGTGGTGCAAATACAAGTACTGTTTCTGGAACATTAACTTTTACAAATGGTGTGGTAAACACTGGGGTTAATACGTTTGTATTAGGAGTGTCGGGCACAACATTAGGTACATTGTCTCATACTGCAGGCGGATTCAGTTCAGGCTCTACATTTAGTAGATGGTATGGAACAACAGGCTCAGGAACAACAATCGCAGCAGCTACGGTTCCAACTTCAGGTGCAGGTACTTATCCTTTTGTAACAGGGAATGCAGGTTCTTACAATGCTAACCATTTTCATAGAGCTACAGCAGCTCTTACTACAGCAGGTCAAATGGCAGTTAAGTTTAACGCTGCTATCGGTACTTCTGCAATAACTCCTGTAACGGAAGGTTCATTAACCTATGATAGACAAACGAATGCTAATTGGGTAGTAACTACTTCTGCAGGATATGCTTCCTCAGCTACACATACTTTTGCAATTCAAGGTCAGGGAACTTATACTGTACCTACTATTGCAAATATTACATTATTAAATAATGGAGCGTTGGTAGGGATTGCGCAGGCAGGTACAAACCAGCCTATGGGGCAAAGAACTGCAGTGCCTTCTACAAATATAGCAGCTACTTATACGTTAGGTTCTATTTTATCAGAAAATCCTATAGAATCAGCACAATCAGGACCATGGGAAAGCACAAGTACATGGATAGGTGGAGTGGTGCCTTCTTGCGCTAATGCAACTATTCTTTCTGGACATACAGTTACTGTATCATCTTCTACAACAGCAACCTCAAATAATGTTGTTATTAATTCAGGAGGAACTTTAGCAGTTACAGGAGGTTCTATTACTGTTGGCTGTACAAATAATAATAATACTGTTATTAATAATGGTACAATTAATGTCTCAGGAGGTAGTGTTATTGTTAATGGTAACATTAATAATGTATCTGGTTCTACATTTGCTCAATCGGGAGGAGATATTAAAATAGACGGAAATAATGCAGGAGCTACAGCAACAAGTGTAGCTTCGGGTACAAACATAGTGAATATAGCTACCGGAAATGTAACACTTACTGGTGGAGCTATGACCGTGGTAGATCCTCATGCAGCTAGTAGTACAACTTCATACGCATTCTCTTATTCTGGTGGAACTGCCATTGATAATACAATAGGCTGGACTTTAAAATTTGGTGACGGATCTTCTACTGATGCAGGAGGAACTACTGCAACCGCTTCAGCTGTTGGAGGATTTATTTGGAACAATGCAGGAAGCAAAATATATTTTGACAATGTAATAATAGATGGAGCTTCGGGTACAAATAGATATGTGTCAAATTCTTCCACGATTGGTATTAATACATTAACAATTAATGCAAATGGAGAATTTAGAATGCCAACATCTGGAATAAGTATTGCAGGTAATTTTACCAATAATGGTACATTTACACATACTGCTTCCACTTTGAGTTTCCAAAATTTCAAGAATAATGGAACAGCTTCAGCTTCTACCACACCTCAGTCTATTTCAGGAACTGGTGTATTTAGAAATAATATTGTTACAGCAAGTTCTACTGCTAATTTTAATTCAATATTGATCAATAATAGTTCTTCAACAGGGGTGACATTTGCAGATGCAAATTCTTTGTTAAGTGGTACAAATACAGGAACAGCATCTGGAACATTAACCTTAACAACAGGTTTTGTAAATACGGGTGCTAATACTTTTATTTTAGGAATTTCAGCGGCTTCTACAGGAACTTTATCATATGCTGCAGGTGGATTTAGCACAGGAAGTAGTTTTGCAAGATGGTGGGGAACTGCCACAGGTGGTGCAACTATTACTGCAAGTTCAACAACTTCAACAAGTTCAACAACTTCAGGAGCCTATCCTTTCGTTACAGGAATATCAACCGCTTTTGTGGCAAGAACTCTTTACTTAAACCAAACAGTAGCAGCTACCACGGGTGGTAAAATCGTAGTACAATACAATGATGTTGCAGGAACAAATGCTGTAAGTATTGTAGACGGAGCATATACCGTAGATACGCAAGCTAAATCTAATTGGGTTGTTTCTCAATCAGGGATTACAGGAACATCTACTTATAGAATGGCAATAAACGGACAAAATATTTATACTGCTGGTAATGGAAACAGTAGAATAACTTTAGCATCAGCTCCAGCTTTGGGAACACACCAAGCAGGAACAAATTATGTAAATGCACAAAGAACAGCTGTTCCATTGGCTAATTTAGCTGATACCTATTATTTAGGTATTTCGGCTTCGGATATTCCTTTTGTATCTGTAGCAAATGGAGACTGGAATAATCCTGCAACATGGAATAAAGGTACTGTACCAACTTGTACAGATATAGTTCAAGTTGCATCAGGTACTATAGTTACTGTAAATTCTTCGGGTAATGGTTCTAAAAATGTTACTATAAATTCAGGAGGAACATTAGTAAATGTATCCGGTGATCTTACGGTAGGTTGTACTCTTAAAAATAATTCATTAGTAAATAATGGAACATTAACAGTTTCAGGTGGTATACTAAATGTAAATGGTAATGTAAATAATGCAAATGGATCAACATTTAATCAATCAGGTGGAGATATTATTGTAGATGGTAATGATGCAGGTGTAGTAGCTAATTCTGTTGCTTCTGGTACTAATATATTTGGTTTTGGTACTTCAGGAACAGGTGCTACATTAAATTTAACAGGCGGTAAAATTGTTATTGTAGATCCGCATGTTGCAACTTCAGCAGCAGGAGGTACTTCAAATGGACACGCTTTCGCTTATTGGGGTAATGGTTACCGTGCAGGAGTAAATCATACAATTCAATTAGGAGACGGAGTTTCTACTGATGCAGGTGGACATACAAGTGGTTTTCAGTATAATACTTGGCCGGGCACTGGATATTTTATTGCTGGTAATTTAGTTATTAATTTATCTACAGGTACAAATAGATTCGTTGTACCTCCTTATGCAGTAGGTGTTGAAAAAGATTTAACAGTTACTTCTGGTGAGTTAAGATTACCTGGTTCAACTAGTTCAAAAATTAATGGTAATATTGTAAATAATGGTACACTTACTTCTACTGGTACTTTAGAATTAGCATTATGGGGAGCAGATTTAACATCTTCTACTTCTAGCGTGGCATCTACAAATGCACAAACGATATCTGGTACAGGTGTATTCAGAAATTTAACAGCTTCTCCTACAGCTGGTTTAACTTCTTTAACTATTAATAATTCAAATGCAGCAGGTGTTACTTTAAATGTGCCATTATCGGTAAGTGGAACTTTGACGCTTACTGCAGGTAAAGTAAATACAACTTCTGCTAATCTGTTAACATTAGGAACAGCAACAGCTGCGGGAACTTTATCAGGAGGATCAGCTACGGCTTATATTACAGGTCCATTTGCTAGAACTATTGCTAATGCAAATACTGCTTCAACTTATATTCACTATCCTGTTGGTAAGACTGCATATGCACCAGTTTGGTTAGCTCCGGTTACTACTTCTGTTGCTAATATGAAAGCGGAAGCATTTGATACTAACTCAGGAACGGCGTCTGCTGCTACAATCCAAAATTTATCTACAAAAAGATGGGAAGCACCTTTAGTATCTGGTACTTTCTCAACAATTAATGTAAGATTAGGAGAGAATGCAATTACGAATGCTAATTTCCCTGTAATAGCACCAACAGCAAGTGGAGTATATGATAGTTTGTTTGGTACTACTGGAACTTATGCGGCTGGTACACCAAATACTACGCAATCTACTACTGCATTAGCAACTGCTGATTATACAGGTTTTCTATCTTATGCAGAAATAGCTTCTGGGCTTGGTACGAGTGAAATGACATCTAATGAAAAAGGAATAAAAGTTTATCCAAACCCATTTGCTGATGTATTAAACATTTCAGATGTGAAGAATGTAAAATCAATATCAATTGTTGATCTTGCTGGTAGGGTAGTGAAAACTATTGAAAAACCAAGTTCGTCTCTTCAATTAAGAGAATTGAACTCAGGTATGTATATGGTTATTTTAAATATGAATGATGGTTCTAGACAAACAATCAAGGCGATTAAAAAGTAATCAATTTTAAACTTTAAATTATGATAGCGGCCAATTTTGGTCGCTATTTTTTTATTAAAATACTTGTAAATTAAAATGATTTATAAGTATGAATAATAGATTATTAATGCGATTATTTTACTGTTTTGATTTTAAATGATTATTATTTGACATTTTATTTTCGTTATGAATTCTAAATTTAATGTAAATATTATTCTATATGTATGTTTTGTGTTATTTAAATGTTGTTTAAATGATATTTTATATTTTATTTTAATGAAATATTTGTAAATTAGTGTAAATTTTAAAACAAAACAAAATGAAAAAAACATTATTTTTTCTCTTAATTCCTTTTTTGGGATTTTCACAGTGGACAGAGAATTTTGATTCTGGCACAACAATGCCTGCGGGATGGGCAGTTATCAACGATGGCGGGGCTAATGAATGGCTTTTTGATATTCCTGATTCTGGTTCTGCGCAATCGGGTGACAATGTTGCTACGCTTACATACAATGCAACTGCGCATGACGATTATTTAATTACGAAAGCTATTGTTGTAACTGCTGGAGTAAGTGATAGAATTTCGTTTTATGTAAAATCAAGAACTTCATCTTTTCTTGAGGATTATGAAGTTTTGCTTTCAACTACTAATCAGACAAAACCTGCATTTACAACTGTTCTTCAGGCTACTCAAAAAGCACCTGATACTTGGACTCAAAAAACATTTAGCTTATCTTCTTACGTTGGGCAAACAGTTTATGTTGCTATACATGCGACCGATACAGATCAGTTTGAGATTTATGCTGATACTTTTAAAGTAGATGCATTGCCAGCTTCTCCGCCAGTATGTACAACTTTTACTTCTCCCGCAAATGGAGCGATAGGTGTAGATGTAAATGGAATTCTTAACTGGAATTCGATAGTTTCGGCTACAGGATATAAACTTAAGGTGGGGACAACAAGCGGAGGAAGTGATGTAGTAAATAATATAGATGTAGGTGATGTCGCTACCTATAATATTACTGGAAACCTAACTCCAAATACCGTATATTATGCATCTGTTACTCCTTATAACATTGTAGGGAATGCAATTGGATGTTCAGAGATATCATTTACGACAATGGCTTCACCTGCAAATGATGATTGTTCAAGTGCGGTTATGTTAACTTTAGGTGCAAATTTTGCTCAAAATGCAATTTCAGGATCAACATCTGCTTCTACCAATACCCCTGCATTAACAGCATCTTGTTTATTTACGCCTTCAAATGTTGGAGGTAATGTATGGTATAAAGTGGTGGTTCCTGCCTCTGGTAGTCTAACTATTGAGACGGCTGGTGTTGCAGGTTCTGCATTAACTGACACGGTACTTTCGGTATTTTCAGACTGTACTGGTGCAACTTCTCTTGGGTGTGATGATGATGCGGGTACTGGCGCTTTCTCTAAGTTAGAATTAACGGCTCAAACACCAGGTACAACATTGTATGTAAGTGTTTGGAAATTTGGCACTAGTGATGGTGGTGATGGTGCTTTCAGTATTTCGGCTTATGATGCTTCGGTATTGGGAACAAATGATGTTTCGGGTGTAAAAAATACTCTTAAAGCATATCCCAACCCATTTGCTGATGTTTTAAACATTTCAGATGTGAAGAATGTAAAGTCAATTTCAGTTATTGATATTGCGGGTAGGGTAGTGAAAACTCTAGACAAACCAAGCTCAGCTCTTCAATTAGGGGAATTGAAATCTGGTTTGTATGTGATTGTTTTGAATATGAATGATGGTTCTCAACAAACAATCAAAGCAATTAAAAAATAAATTTATTTTAATTTGTTAATATTAATAGCGGTCATTGAGATCGCTATTTTTTTTGTAAAATGTTTTTGAGAATTAATTGAAATAATTGCTTATTTTATATTAATGATGTGTGTCAAAAAAAATATGAAATTTAAATTTAAATTTAAGTTGAATGTTTTGTAGATGTAATGTTTTATTATTGAAAATTTAAAGTCATAATCAGTAAATTGTTATAAATTTACGGTTAATATTTTAAATTTATTAATTTGTGAAAAAACTTCTATTTTTTAGCCTTTTCTTTTTAAATATGTTTCTAAATGCTCAGATTACTTTGGGTGCAGGAAGTACAACTGTAGGATCTGCTCCGGTAAGTACACTATTTGGATATTCTTATACGCAGCAAATATTTACTAAGAATGAGATTAATGCCAATGCTTTAGGTAATATTACAGGGTTGAAATTTTATTTGAATCCCAATTCAACTATTGCAAACTCTTCAAGTTGGGTAGTATATTTGGGAACAACTGCAAAAACAAATTTTACTTCTTCGGTAGATTGGATTCCTGTGTCACAATTGAATCAGGTTTTTTCCGGAACTGTTACCAACGTAAATGGAGTAGTTACAATTACTTTTCCGGTGCCTTTCTTTTATAACAACACTGGGAATCTGGTTGTAGCTGTGAAAGAAAATACTCCCAATTATGATATTAATGGTTTTGATGATGCATTTTATGGATATTATTCAAATGTAAACTCTGTTCTTTTTTACTCTGATGATAATGTCAATCCAAATCCGTCATTTCCACCGGCCGGATCTCTAACCGATCAAAAATCAGTAATCACTTTTACGGGGTTGGCTGCAAGCCCAACGATTGCATGCCCGGATGTTGCTTATCCTCTCAATAATGCAGTATACATACCTTTGTTGCCAACAGTTGAATGGAATGCAGTTCCAGGGGCAATAAGTTATAAAGTATCAGTTGGAACAGCGATGGGTACTTCCGATGTAGTCAATCAGCAGTCTGTAAGTGCAACAAGCTTTACAGTTCCTCAGACTTTATCTGCAAACACAGTATATTATTTAAAAGTAACTGCTGTGAATGTTGCAGGAGAATCACAAGGATGCTCTACAAATATGTTCAGAACAACTCCTGGGCAACCTGCAAACGATGAATGTTCAAATGCAACTACTTTAACTGTTAATCCAAATGCCAGCTGCGCTTCTTTTAATCAAGGGTATACATTGGGTGCGACTGATTCTGGTGTAACAGTAGGCTCATGTTTTGGCAATCCGGATGATGATGTTTGGTTTAAATTTGTCGCAACTGCAACCACGCACAAAATTTCATTAAATAATATTACGTCAATTGGAACAGATTTTAGTGATGATATAGATTTTCAAGTTTTCAGCGGAGCTTGTGGGAATTTAACGAGTGTTTTGTGTTCAGAACCTGCATCTTCTTTGGTAACAGGGTTGACTGTTGGCTCTACTTATTATGTGAGAGTTTTCAGTGCTGCAGGTGCAGGAAGTAATAATAGTTTCGACATATGTGTGGGAACAGTTCCGCCGGCGCCTGTTAATGATGCTTGTTCTGGGGCATTGGTTGCTACATTATTTCCGTATTCTTACACACAATCTGATGCTTTAGGAGCAACGAATAACTCTGGTTTTTTAAATGCTTGTAGTAATGGAATAATTGATGGAATGAATGACGGAACTTGGTTTACATTTGTAGGAAATGGGAGTAACGTCGATATCATTGTTACGATGCCTGCAGGAAGTTATTTTGATCCTCAAATCGGAGTTTTCACAGGAAGCTGTACTGCTTTAAATTGTTTTGATACGATAGATGATGCCGGTGATGGAGAGATAGAGATCTTGTCTATAGCGAGTGTTTCCGGAACAACATATTATGTAAATGTAGGACATTATAATGATGTTAGTGATGAAGCAGAAGATGCATTTACTATCAGTATGGTAAGCGGAGTTTTATCAGCTACAGACGTTGATGAGGTAAAAACTAAAGTGAAAGTTTATCCAAATCCTTTTACAGACAGTATCCATATTTCAGATTTCAAAAATATCAAATCCGTTTCAGTAATTGATTTGTTGGGTCGTCATTTAAAAACAATTGAAAATCCGGCTTCATTTATTCATTTAGATCAATTAAAATCAGGAATGTATATTTTAAGTTTACTGATGAAAGATGGTTCTAAACAATCATTGAAAATAATTAAAAAGTAAAATTAAATAGCAATAAAAAAGGTGGCAATCAATTGACTGTCACCTTTTTTATGTTTAAAAAAAAGTTTATTCGTTTGGTGAAACTGGTTTTATTTCTCCTGTATTCATAAGATCAAATACAGTCGGGAAAAACATCACGAGTATAAAGTAGATGATAATCATCAAGATAATTAAAGCAAATAAGATAATCACTAAACTGTTGGGTCTGTTTTTCTTTTGTGGTTCCATGATTTTTTGGGTATTAGATTAATAGATATTAAACTCTATGCTAATTTCTTGCCACACTGTTTGCAATACCTTGCATCATCGTCAATATCTTCGTTTCCGCAACATTCGCAGATTAATTCAAGGTTTTGTCTTTTGTTTCTCATCTCGGCTGTTACAATTCCCGTAGGAACCGCAATGATGGAATAACCTGCCAACATCAATATCACTGCAAAGAATTTCCCCGTCGGCGTGATAGGAGAAACATCACCATAACCAACCGTCGTCACCGTAACCACTGCCCAATAGATTGATTGAGGAATTGTCTCGAAGCCTTGTCTACCGCCTTCAACCATAAACATCAACGAACCGACGATTACCGAAAATATAATTAAAAATAAAAGAAAAATATAAATTTTTCTCGAACTGTTTTTCAAAGCTCTCACAATGACAAAACCATCATTCATAAAATCCAGAAGATTAAATACCCTGAAAACTCTAAGCATTCTCAGCATTCTGAAAATCAGAAAATATTTTGTCACAGGAAAGAGGAAGCTCAAATAAAAAGGTACGAGAGATAGAAAATCAATAATTCCGAAAAAACTGAATATGTAATGCTTTTTATTTTTTAAGACAGCAATTCTCGTAAAATATTCTGCAGAAAAAAACACAGAAATCACCCATTCTGAAATGATAAAATAGATGTGAAATTTTTTATCCAGTTTCGGCACACTTTCCATCATAATGATAAAGGTGCTTACCAAAATAAGACAAAGCAGAACAATGTCAAACAATTTTCCGAGCTTAGTGTCAGCGCGGTAAATAATTCGGTACAAGAATCTTTTCCAGAGCTTATCCCCGGGAACAAGATTATGTTCTCTTTCCATGATCAGAGTTTTTTTTAAATTTAGCAAATTATCCCTATTTTCGTAAACAAACTTACAGAATAAAATGACAATACAAAAAGTAATTGCAGAGATAGAAAAACACATTGCGATGCCACAGGCTGAAGACTTTGATAACGTGGGGCTTCTCTGTGGATTGCCGGAGAGAAATGTCTCTGGGATTTTAGTGTGTCACGATGCTTTAGAAAATGTTGTGGATGAAGCAATTCACAAGAACTGTAATTTGATTGTTTGCTTTCATCCTATTATTTTTTCAGGTTTAAAATCTTTGACCGGAAAAAATTATGTCGAAAGAGCAGTTTTAAAAGCAATCGAAAATAAAGTTGCTATTTATGCGATTCATACCGCTTTCGACAATGATTTTTATGGAGTAAATGCAGAAATTTGTAATCTTTTGGGATTAAAAAACTTAAAAATTCTTCAGCCTAAAAAAAATAATTTAAAACAGTTAAATGTTTACGTTCCGAAAGACTATTCTGAATCGGTAAAAGAAGCGCTTTTCTCTGCCGGAGCCGGAAATATCGGATTTTATGACGAGTGCAGTTTTAAGACAGAAGGAAAAGGAACGTTCAGACCTATTGATGGTTCAAATCCGTTTTCCGGGCAGCAAGATGTACGTGAAAATGCGGAAGAAGATATGATTTCCGTAATTTTTGAATCTTTTAAACAAAATCAAATTGTAGCTGCAATGAAATCTGCGCATCCTTACGAAGAAGTCGCTCATCAGATTTATCAGCTTGAAAATGAAAATCAGTATTCAGGTTTGGGAATGTACGGTGAATTTGAAATTGAAATGGATGAGAAAGATTTTCTGAGTTTAGTGAAAGATAAATTTAATTTAAATATCATCAAACATTCTGATTTTAATCAAAAGAAAATCAAAAGAGTAGGAGTTTTAGGAGGTTCGGGAGCAAGCGGGATAACGTCTGCACTTTCAAAAAAATGTGATGCCTATCTTACAGGAGATCTCAAATACCACGATTATTTTCTGGCAGAATCTAAAATGTTGATTTGCGATATTGGACATTATGAATCTGAGCAATTGGTAAGTCAGCAATTATTTGAAATTTTATCACAAAAATTTAGTACATTTGCAATCTTAAAATCTAGTGAAAAAACAAACCCAGTAAATTATTTCCTATAGATATGGCAAAAATCACCGAAATTTCAGTCGAAGAAAAATTAAGAGCTTTATACGATTTGCAAATCATCGATTCAAGATTGGACGAGATCCGAAATACAAGAGGAGAGTTGCCAATCGAAGTTGAAGATCTTGAAATCGAGATTGAAGGCCTAGAAAAAAGAGCGGAAAAATTTCATGCAGAGATTAAAGAGCAGAATGATCAGATCAGCAACAAAAATGAAGTGATCAACCATGCAAAATCTTTAATCGAAAAATACAAATCTCAACAGGATAACGTAAGAAACAATAAAGAATTTGAAGCTTTAGGAAAAGAAATTGAATATCAAGAACTTGAAATTCAACTTTCTGACAAAAGAATCAAAGAATTTGGAGCTAAAATCGGTCACAAAGAAGAAACTCTGAATGAGTTGAATACTAAAATCGAAAATCTTAAAAACCACCTAAAATTCAAAAAAGAAGAATTGGAAGGTTTGATTTCTGAAACTCAAAAAGAAGAAGATTATCTGATCACAAAATCTGAAGAATTTGCTTCTAAAATCGACGAAAGATTATTGGCGTCTTACCACAGAATCAGAACAAACTCTTCTACAGGTCTTGCTGTAGTAGGTCTTGAAAGAGGTGCTCCGAAAGGATCTTTCTTCACAATTCCACCACAAAAGCAAATGGAAATTGCTCAGAGAAAGAAAATTATCATCGATGAACATTCAGGAAAAATTCTTGTTGACGACGAGTTGGTAAACGAAGAAACTGAAAAAATGAATTCTATCATCAAGTTTTAATTAAAACTTTTTATAAAATAGAAACGGCTTCAAATTTTTGAAGCCGTTTTTTTAGGTCTGAACTTTTCGATGACAAAATTATAATTCCCCTCTTTTGTAGGGGGAGCAAAAATTTTGAAGAAATTTTTGCCGGGGTGGTTTTATTTTACCTGTTTAACAATCTTCATACTTTTTAAGTCTTATTAAATTTAATTTCGGATAAAACAATTCGTGCAATTAATGTTTAAACCAAAAAAAACCGCTTCAAAAACTGAAACGGTTCATTTATTTTAATTGTGATGACCATACATCTTGTCATACAGATCTTTGAACTTCTCTTTTACCGCCTTTCTTTTCAGTTTGAGGGTAGGAGTCAAAAGTCCTGCTTCAATGCTCCATACCTCCGGAGTAAGTTCAATTTTCTTGATCTGTTCCCAGTTTCCTAAATGCTCGTTAATACCTTCGATTTCTTTTTCAATTCTTTCTTTCAGTTCAGGACTACTTGCAATTTCCTGCGGAGTAGAGCCGATGTTGAGGTTATTTCTCATTGCCCAATTTTTAGCAAATTCAAAATCTGGCTGTACAAATGCGCATGGCATTTTTTCACCATCACCAACTACCATTACCTGTTCGATAAATTTCGAAGCTTTGGCTAAATTTTCAATCGTTTGCGGAGCAATGTATTTTCCACCGGAAGTTTTAAACATTTCTTTCTTGCGATCGGTGATCTGTAAAAATCCTTCGCTGTCGATGTGTCCGATGTCTCCCGTTTTGAAAAATCCATCTTCTGTGAATGTTTCTTTTGTTTGTTCCTCGTTTTTAAAATAGCTTTTAAATACAGAAGGACCTTTCACTGTAATTTCACCGTCTTCCTGAATTTTTACGGTTAAATTATCCAAAGGATGTCCTACAGTTCCCACTTTCATTTTTCCAAATGAATTTACAGAAATAACTGGTGAAGTTTCCGTCAAACCATATCCTTCAAGAATAGGAATCCCTGCATTTTGGAACATTAAATTTAATCTTGTTGATAAAGCTGCAGAACCCGAAACCAAAGTGATGATTTCACCGCCCAAACCTTCTCTCCATTTTTTGAAAACCAGTTTGTCAGCGATGATTTCAGAAAGACCTGACGGTTTTGAAACCTCTTTTTTCTTTTGAATTAAATTTAAAGCCCAGAAGAATATTTTTTGTTTAAATCCGCCTGCTGATGAACCTGTATTGTAAATTTTATCATAAACTTTTTCTACCAAACGAGGTACTACACTCATATAATGAGGTTTTATTTCTTTTACGTTTTCACCCATTTTTTCGATGCTTTCAGCAAAATAAATTGAGAAACCATTGTATTGGAAAAGATAAAAAAGCATTCTTTCAAAAATATGGCAAATAGGCAAAAAGCTCAATACTCTCGTATCTTTATAATCTAAGCTCTTCCTTTTTGGAATTCTCGGTATTGAACCCAAAACATTCGAAACAATATTTTCATGGGTTAGCATTACACCTTTTGGTTTCCCTGTAGTTCCGGAAGTATAAATTAAAGTAGCTAAATCTTGAGTATTAATAGCTTTTGAAAGATCTTCCACCTCCATTTGTGTAGAATCATCTTCACCCAAATCGAGGATTTCCTTCCAATTGGCAGCTCCGGAAATGTTATCAAATGTGAAAACACCTTGTAATGAAGCAACGTTGTGCTTGATTTTCATCACTTTAGCCAAAAGTTCTTTGTCAGAAACAAAGCAATATTTTATTTCGGCATTATTGAATATAAACTCGTAATCTTCAGGTGAAATGCTTGGATAAACAGGCACCGAAACAACTCCGATTTGCGAAAGTCCAAGATCCATGATGGCCCATTCTGTACGAGAATTGGTAGTAATCAGCGCTATTTTATCTCCGGGTTTTATACCTAGTTTCAAAAGTCCTCTCGAAATTTTGTTTCCTTGGTTTACAAACTCCTGAGTTGACGTCTTTATCCACTCGCCTTGATGTTTTGTAGCGAACATTACATCATTTGGGAGTTTTTCTAAAGCGTGGTGCGGTATATCGAATAATCTTTTGATCGTCATAATTGTTAAATATTTAATATAGGATTTTAAATATAAGCATTTTTGTAAAAATAACATAAATCTGTTTACAAATCACAATTGTTAATTTTTTTTTCAGATTTGACTAAAAAGTATTAATTTACGACCATCTAATTATAATTTTTATGGACTTTAATTTATCCGAAGAACAGCTGATGATTCAGCAGGCAGCAAGAGATTTTGCACAGAACGAACTATTACCAGAAGTAATTGAAAGAGACCGTGATCAAAAATTTCCTACTGAGCAAGTAAAGAAAATGGGCGAAATGGGACTTTTGGGAATGATGGTTGATCCTAAGTACGGCGGTGCCGGTATGGACAGCGTTTCTTACGTTTTGGCAATGGAGGAAATCGCAAAAATCGATGCTTCTGCAGCAGTTGTAATGTCTGTAAATAACTCATTAGTTTGTGCTGGTTTAGAAAAATATGCTTCTGAAGAGCAAAAAGTAAAATATCTTACACCACTAGCAAGCGGTCAGGTAATCGGAGCATTTGCATTATCTGAGCCGGAAGCAGGTTCTGATGCGACTTCTCAAAAAACTACAGCTGAAGACAAAGGTGACTACTATCTTTTAAATGGTGTGAAAAACTGGATCACCAATGGAGGTACGGCTACTTATTATATTGTAATCGCTCAGACAGATCCTGAGAAAAAACATAAAGGAATCAACGCTTTTATCGTAGAAAGAGGTTGGGAAGGTTTTGAAATCGGACCAAAAGAAGACAAATTGGGAATTAGAGGAAGTGATACACATTCTTTGCTTTTCAACAACGTAAAAGTGCCTAAAGAAAACAGAATCGGTGAAGACGGTTTCGGATTCAACTTTGCAATGGCTGTTTTGAATGGTGGTAGAATAGGGATTGCTTCTCAGGCTTTAGGGATTGCTTCAGGAGCTTACGAAATGGCTCTGAAATATGCTAAAACCAGAAAAGCTTTCAAAACTGAAATTATCAATCACCAGGCGATTGCCTTCAAATTGGCAGATATGGCAACTCAGATTACGGCGGCAAGAATGCTTTGTTTTAAAGCGGCTGTAGAAAAAGATGCAGGAAAAGACATTTCTGAAATCGGAGCAATGGCTAAATTATATTCGTCTCAGGTTGCGATGGATACCACCATTGAAGCAGTTCAGATTCACGGTGGATACGGATATGTAAAAGAATACCATGTAGAAAGATTGATGAGAGATGCAAAAATCACTCAAATTTATGAAGGAACTTCTGAAATCCAAAGAATTGTGATTTCTAGAAGTATTGCAAAATAATATCTTTAAATTTAAGGGCACTAATATATCTTAGTATGAAAAAATCTTGGTTAATCACTTTAGGAGTAGTTTTACTTCTCGTGGGAGTTTTTATCTGGTATAAATTTTTCTTCGTTTTCGGAGAAGGAGTGAAATCCGGATATCTGAATTATGCCATCAATAAAGGCTATGTTTTTAAAACATACGAGGGTAAACTGATTCAGGAAGGTTTTGGAAGAGGAAAAACCGGAACTGTAACAAGTTACGAGTTTGAGTTTTCTGTAACGGATCCTGAAATTTTCAAACAGCTGGAACTCAACAGTGGTAAAACTTTTGATCTTCATTACAAAGAATACAACGGAACTTTGCCTTGGAGAGGGAACACAAAGTATGTTGTTGATAAAATAGTGAACATGAAATAATCATAAAAGGCTCTCGCATTGAGAGCCTTTTACTTTACACCAAATCACAAATATTAATATATGAAAACTATTAATTTCTTTATTGTTTTGATTCAAATTTTTGAATAAGGTTAAATCTTGTTTAAATTTTTTTTCTCTTTTGAAATTTTGATAAAACAAATTTAGTATGAATATTAATTCTAATATAAAATCTTGCCTTAAAATTTAATTAAAACTTTTCTAATTAATTAGAATCATTCCCAGGGAGATTTTTGTTTTTCTTTTTATAAAAGTAGTAGGCAATTCCTGCGATCAAAAACAAAGGCCAAAGCGGAAGAATGAATAAGAATATTGAAGTGATGACGTTCCAACCAGAGGAAACAGCTGCCAGAGATTGTGCTCCGAAGCCTTCAGGTTTTTCCTTTACAGCAAGACTTTCATTGTCTCCATATATAGTTATTTCTACGTCACATAAAGTATTGTTCACGAAATCCTGACCGCTGATATCAATTCCTTTATTTTCAATTTCTCCAATGTTGTAGCTCAGATCTTCCATTAGATAATCGAACTTTTGAATCGGAACTTTTACTTTAAGGTAAGCGATTTTTTTGTCGTTGTTATTTAAAGAAATGTTTTCACTTTTGATGAAGCCATCATATTTTTTAACTTGTTCTTTTACGATTTCTTTTGCGGTTTCGGCATCATTTACTTTTAATTCCAAAATTCCGGTTTTTGTCATTTTGTTTTTTGAAACAATTTGTTCGTAATTTTTATTTTTCGGTTTGTCCTTGTAGATGATTTTGGTTTCTTTAATGATTTTCGGTGCCGGAACATTGACTACGATTTTTTCGGAATTTTTGTTCAAAGAATCTTTCTTTTCAATTTTAGACTCCAATTTTATATTGGCAATTTTATCTGAAATAGAGTCAACACTTTTAGACGTTGATTCTATAATTTTGGTTGCATTGCTTTTTGTTTTTTCAAAATCTTTAATTTTAATGCTTGCAGAATCGAAAACAGCTTCTGCTTCATTGCTTACACTTTTTGCTTTATCACTAATATCTGTCGTCATGCTATCAACAGAATTTAGTGATTTTTCTAATTGAGAATTTGTTGCTTCACCTTTTTTACACATCGTGAAACTGGTCGCTGTTGCTAATAATAAGATATACTTTTTCATAACATTAATTTTTTTGTTGAAATAAAATTATAAGGTTATCTTCAGCGAAATTTGTAAAAGAAATGTATGATTTTGGTAAAGTTTTATGTTGTTGATAATCAGTTTTTTGTAAAATAAATAGAGTTATTTTACAAAGAAAATGTTAAATGTTAAAAATGTTAAAAAAAAATATTCATTATAAATATAATAATATTTACCTTTGCTTTTTGAGATTTTAATAATGAAACATACTTTCTTATTGGTTTTGTCGTTTTTAATTGGTTCTGCAGAATTTAGCTGTAGAAGTGTTTCTATGGCAAATAATGAATTAAAAGCTGAATCAATAATGAATGAGCCCCAAGGTAATGTTGAGTTTTCAGAGGTGAGAAGATTAAATCGTGAGGTTCAATTAAATGATTTTCTGATAATAAAAGACTTTAGCGAAACCGTTAAATTATATGGTAAATTAGCAGATAAAAGATTTTCTCGATCAGCGCCTATTCCAACTCTTGAGGAGAATGAATTTTTTCTGTTGCTAAAGCCAATAATGAAAAAACAACCTTTTGGAGATTTTGAAGTGACAAAAATGGAAATGAAAGGTTCTGTATTGAATGTTTATTATAAAGAAATAAGCAATGAAGAGTATTTATTAAACAAACAAAAAGATCCTATATTGATACTGAGAGTAAACGGAATTGCTCCGTCAGGTGTCAAACTAATAAATTTAAATAAATAGTAATAATAATTATTTTAAATATGAAGAAAAAAATACTCATTCTGAGCAGTTTGCTGGTTTTTTCTGCAGCGGGCTTTGCACAGCAAAATAATTGGAAAAAGTTGACTTCTAAAGTTGAAACAGAGGTTCGGGAGAACAACGTAAGACTTTCTGATTACACTCTTTTCACATTAAATGTGGCTGATATTCAAAATCAGTTAAAAAATGCTCCGGACAGAAGTGCATATCCTTCCCAAAAAGGTATTCTTCTGAACTTCCCAAATATTGAGGGAGGTTTTGATACATATGAGGTTTATGAATCATCTACAATGCATCCTGACCTTCAGAATAGATATTCTGATATTAAATCTTATTTAGGATACAAAAAAGGGGATAAATCATCACAAATCAGATTTACCGTAGATCCTTATTTCGGATTTAATGGTATGATGAGAAGTGAAAGCGGAATTTACTATCTTGATTCTCATACAACAGACAATAAAGTCTATAAAATGTATGACAGAAAAAAGGCTACTTCTTTAAACCAATTTGAATGTCTTTTCAATGGCGACAGTGATTTAAAAGATGCTGCACTTAATTCTCAAAAAACAGTAGTTGATGGGCTTAATAGAAAATACAGACTTTCTATCACAACAACTATAGAATATACAGCATATATCGCTGGAGTTGCTGGAGTAGGAACAGGAACTGATGCTCAGAAAAAAGCAGCTGTTCTTGCAGCGGTAAACTTAGCGGTTACACGTCTTAACGAAGTTTTTGAAAGAGATATTTCGGTTAGACTACAGCTTATTGCTAATACTGATGCTTTGTTCTTTATCAGTACAGATACTTTTGATACTCTTGATGCTGGTCAAATGCTTAATCAAAACATTACAGTGACCAACTCTGTAATTGGTGCTGCCAACTATGATATCGGGCATTTGTTTTTCAGAGCAACTGCTGGTAATGATAATGGATTAGCCGCTACACCGTCAATTTGTGGAAATAGCAAAGCAGGTGGTGTAACAGGTTCCGCAATCCCGGTTGGAGATCCTTTTGTGATTGACTTCGTTGCTCACGAAATGGGACACCAATTTGGAGCTATGCACACGCAAAACAACAATTGTAACAGAAATGTACCAACAACAGTAGAACCAGGAAGTGCTAGTACTATCATGGGATATGCCGGAATTTGTGCACCAAACGTACAAAATAATAGTGATGCATATTTTCATTCTATTAGTATTGCTGAGATGTATTTAAGATTGACTACAGGGGCTACATCAACTTGTGGTATTAAGACACCAACGTCAAATATTGAGCCGACTGTAGATGCAGGTTTAGATAAAAGCATTCCGAAGAGCACACCTTTTATGTTGACTGCAACAGCTTCTGATCCAAATAGTGATCCGATTACATATACATGGGAGCAGATTGATGCTGGTGTTGCAACTCAACCGCCAGTGGCAACCAATACAGTAGGTCCTTTGTTTAGGTCTATTGCGCCTACAGTGTCTCCGTCAAGATACTTTCCAAAATTATCAGTTATAGTAAATCCTGCTACTGTTAGTACTTGGGAAAGACTTTCATCTATTGCCAGGCCTTTAAATTTTTCAGTTCTTGTAAGAGATAATAATCCTGTAGGAGGACAAACGGCTCGAGATGATGTGAAATTGACTGTAGTAAGTACAGCTGGTCCATTTGTGGTAACTTCACAAAATACTGCCGGTGTAGTTTGGAATGAAGGTCAGGCACAAATTATTACTTGGGATGTTGCCAATACTACAGCTGCACCAGTAAGCACATCGAACGTTACGATTTTATTATCGAAAGACGGAGGTCTTACATTCCCTACTGTTTTAGTTGCAAGTACACCAAATAATGGTTCGTATTCTTACACTGTACAAGGTGGTTTAGGAAATGTAACTAATGCTAGAATCATGGTGAAAGCGATAGACAATGTATTTTTAAATGTAAATTCACAAGGCTTTACAATCAATTCTTCTGCCGTAGTTATTCCTCCAGGAGGAGGAGGTAACCCTGGAGGTCCTGGTACGGGAGGACCTAGTAGTCCTGGATCTCAGTCTCCAGTCTTCCAAGGAATGATGATTTATCCTGTTCCTTCGAATGATGGCTATGTGTATATTAAAACAGACTTCCCTCCAAAATTTGATGGAGACAGAAAACCAGCTCCATACAAAGTAACATACGAAGTATATGCAATGGATGGTAAATTAGTGGTGCCTAAGAAAACCAGACACATCTTCTCAAGAACTGTTGATAACAGAGTTGACGAGAAACTAGATTTAAGAGATCTTCCTACTGAAGCTTACATGATTCATGTAACTGTGGATGACGAAAAAATTGTTAAAAAATTATTGATGCTTCACAAGAAGTAAAATGTAATTAATATATGTATAAAAAACCGTTCATAAGAACGGTTTTTTTGTGTTTCGTTCTAATTGTTTAACATTTAATCAGATGGTTTGATATAATTATAAAATCTTTTTTTGATATTAATTACATTCCTTTTTTTTTACATTGGTTAATCTCAAGTTTCTCCACAAGTAATCACTTTTTTTTGAAGTAAAATAAATGATTATTCTCCGTGAAATATTTATATGAAATGTATGATTAAAACATTGTTTTAATTATTTTATATTCAGTAACTTATGTGGTAGTTTGATGTTTTCTTAAAGATGATTTTGAGAGAAGTTCAACAATTATTCATGTTTTTTTTAATCATCTTTAAGTGCTAATTAGTTTTGTCCATTGTTTTAATTCTTTTATTAAAAAAAAACAAAAAATAGAATCTTTAATTATTGCGAAAAGTTTTAAGATAATTCCAAAAGTTTTGTGAAAAAAATCATTTATAATGTTGTTAATTTTCATTAATTTTGAAATTTCGTAATCTAAATAAAATTTACATGAAAAAACATCTACTAGTGATGGGAGTGCTTTTTATATCCAATATGTTTTTAGCACAAACAAACCGACTTTGGAAGGAAGTTTCACCAAAAACCAGTTCTGAAATATTTGAAAATAAAACCAGTATTATCCACCCAAAAGTTTATAGTCTTGATTTTTCTGGTTTAAAAAATGCATTAGCAAAGGTTCCGCAAAATTTTTCTAAAAGTGGAAAGTCAGATGTGATTATCTCTTTTCCAAATGCCGATGGCGTGATGGAAGATTTTAAAGTTAGAGAAAACTCTAATTTTGCTCCGGAATTGGCAGCACAATACCCAGACATAAAATCTTATGTTGGGGAGAGTTTAGGAGATACTCAGTTTACGGTTTATTTTAGCATGTCACCACTAGGGTTGTCATCAATGGAGTTGTATGCTAACAAATCTGCAGTTTTTATAGAGCCTTACACAAAGGATCTTTCGACGTATGTTGTTTATAAAAAATCAGATAAAAATCAAAATTTAGATAAATTTGAATGTACGGTAATTGATGTAGCACAAAAGGGTATAGATAACTCTAACCTTACGGCAAGACCCAATGCAGATGATAGTAAATTAAGAACTTTTAGACTTGCTTTATCTTGCACAGGAGAATACACAACTTATTTTGGAGGAACAGTAGCTGGTGCATTAGCGGCAATGAATACCACCATGACTCGTGTCAATGGAGTTTTTGAAAAAGATTTTGCGGCTAGAATGATTATTATTGCAAACAATAGTTCTGTAATTTATACAAATGCAGCAACTGATCCTTATTCTGGAGCAGCAGCTGGAACAGGTGGAGCTTGGAATGGAGAGTTACAAACTAATCTTACTGCAACAATTGGAGAAGCAAACTACGACATCGGTCACTTATTCGGTGCTACCGGAGGTGGTGGAAATGCTGGCTGTATTGGTTGTGTTTGTACCAATGGTACAAAAGGTAGAGGATATACTTCTCCAGCAGATGGCATTCCAATGGGAGATAATTTCGATATTGATTATGTAGCACACGAAATGGGACATCAATTTGGAGGAAACCACACATTTTCACATGGCAACGAAGGAACAGGGGTCAATGTGGAGCCTGGAAGCGGTTCTACAATTATGGCTTATGCAGGTATTACAGGTCAAAATGTTCAGATGCATTCAGATGCGTATTTTCATGCGGCAAGTATTCAGCAGATTACAAATAATATTAAATTAAAAACTTGCCCGGTAACTACTAATACTGGAAATCTTATTCCTACAGCTGATGCTGGTTTAGATTATACAATTCCAAAAGGTACTCCTTTTGTACTTACAGGTTCTGGTACTGATGGAAATAGTGATCCGCTAACGTATATTTGGGAGCAAATGGATAGTGCGTCTAACACTCAAACCGGAGCTAACTCAGCAGCAAGTGCAACAAAAGCAACAGGACCTACTTTTAGATCTTACACTCCACAAACAGTTCCTTACAGATATTTTCCACCATTAGCTCGAATAGTTGCTGGTGCAACAACCACCTCAAGTCCTGCTGGTACTGCCTCAGGTATTGTTGTTGAAGCTCTCTCAAATGTTGCAAGAACATATAATTTCAGATTCACAACTCGTGACAACAGAGCAGGAGGTTCAGGAAATAATTCTGATGATATGGTAGTAACAGTAAATGCTACTGCAGGACCTTTTATTGTTACTTCTCAGAATACAGCAGGAATAGTATGGAATGAAGGTCAGGCGCAAACTATTACTTGGAACGTTGCAGGAACAACAGCTGCTCCCGTAAGTACACCAAATGTTACCATTTTATTATCAAAGGATGGTGGTCTTACGTTCCCAACAGTATTAGTAGCAAGCGCACCTAATAATGGTTCATATACTTACACTGTACCAGGAGGTTTGGGAAATGTAAGTAATGCACGAATTATGGTTAAAGGTCTTAATAATATTTTTTTAAATGTAAATACACAAGGCTTTACAATTAATTCATCCGCAGTCGTTACCCCTCCAGTTATCACTCCGGGAACTCCTGGAGCCCAATCTCCAATCTTTCAGGGAATGATGATTTACCCCGTTCCTTCAAATGATGGCTATGTGTATATTAAAACAGACTTCCCTCCAAAATTTGATGCAGACAGAAAACCTGCTCCTTACAAAGTAACATACGAAGTATATGCAATGGATGGTAAATTAGTGGTGCCAAAGAAAACCAGACACATCTTCTCAAGAACTGTTGATAACAGAGTTGACGAGAAACTAGATTTAAGAGATCTTCCTACTGAAGCTTACATGATTCATGTAACAGTAGATGACGAAAAAATTGTTAAAAAATTACTGATGCTTCATAAAAAGTAATCGTAATTCATATTCATAAAAAAACCGTTCATTTGAACGGTTTTTTTATGAATATGAATGAAATTTTAAAATTTATTTCTGTCTGAATTCACTGATGAAATGTAATTTCACATTCGGGAATTTCTCCTGAGTCATGTGAATGGTAAATGACGAATCAGCTAAAAACACCAATTGATTGTATTTGTCTCTTGCTAAAAATCGCTGTTTTAATCTTGCAAATTCTTTATACTCTTCAGATTTTTCATCAGCTTCCACCCAACAAGCTTTGTGCATAGAAAGTGGTTCGTAAGTACATTTTGCTCCATATTCATGTTCCAAACGATATTGGATAACTTCATACTGAAGTGCACCCACTGTACCGATGATTTTTCTGTTATTCATCTCTAAAGTAAACAACTGTGCAACACCTTCATCCATCAGCTGATCGATACCTTTTGCTAATTGTTTTGCCTTTAAAGGATCATTATTATTGATATATCTGAAATGTTCAGGAGAGAAACTCGGAATTCCTTTGAAGCTGATTTTTTCCCCACCCGTCAAAGTATCACCAATTCTGAAACTTCCTGTATCATGAAGTCCTACGATATCTCCCGGGAAACTTTCATCCACAACTTCTTTTTTATCGGCGAAAAATGCGTTTGGAGATGAAAATTTCATTTTTTTGCCTTCTCTTACCAGAAGATAATTTTCATTTCTTTTAAATGTTCCTGAAACGATTTTCACGAAAGCCAAACGGTCTCTGTGTTTAGGATCCATGTTTGCGTGAATTTTGAAAACAAATCCTGTAAATGCAGATTCTTCAGGCTTTACCATGCGGGTTTCGCTTTCTTTTGGCTGCGGCATCGGAGCAATTTCGATAAATGCATCCAACAATTCACGGACTCCAAAATTATTTAAAGCTGAACCAAAAAATACAGGCTGCAAATCACCATTCATATAATCTTCACGGCTGAATTCAGGATAGACAGATTGAATTAATTCCAATTCTTCTCTTAAATTCTTAGCGGCTTTAGTACCGATAACCTCATCAATAGAAGAATCGTTGATGTCATCAAACTTAATGGCTTCACCTACTTTCTGTTTCTTTTCTTCTAAAAATAACTGAATATTATTTTCCCAGATATTATAAATCCCCTGAAAATCAGCTCCCATTCCAATAGGGAGAGAAAGTGGAACAACTCGTAAACCTAATTTCTGTTCAACTTCATCCAACAGATCAAAAGCATCTTTACCTTCACGATCCAATTTATTAATGAAAACCAGCATCGGAATGTTTCTCATTCTACAAACCTTAACCAATTTTTCAGTCTGTTCCTCAACCCCTTTTGCAACGTCAATCACGACGATTACAGAGTCTACTGCCGTTAAAGTTCTGTAGGTATCTTCAGCAAAATCTTTGTGACCAGGTGTGTCTAAAATGTTGATTTTGTAGCCTTTATATTCAAATGCCAATACGGAAGTCGCTACCGAGATTCCTCTCTGTCTTTCGATTTCCATAAAGTCGGAGGTTGCTCCTTTTTTAATTTTGTTCGATTTTACGGCTCCAGCTTCCTGAATTGCACCTCCAAAAAGAAGTAATTTTTCTGTAAGCGTAGTTTTTCCGGCATCGGGGTGAGAAATAATTCCGAATGTTTTTCTTTTCTCTATTTCTTTGATTAAGTCTGACATAGTGTATTTTGAAGTTGCAAAAATCGTGATTTTTATCGGATTCTGAAAATCGGATTTACGACTTGTTGAAACTTGATTTAGTTTTAAGATAATAAGCAACGCACAGACCTACCAAAACCATTCCGGCACTGAACGGGAAGATGTATTTCATTCCACAAATATCTGCAACGCCACCAATTAACGGACCTGCAACGCCAAGCGAAAGGTCAATAAAAAGCCCGTATCCTGCCAAAGCAGAGCCTTGACTTGATGGCGAAACACTTTTAATCGCAACCACTCCAAGAGCGGGAAAAATTAATGAAAATCCTAATCCGGTAACTCCGGCTCCTAAAAGTGCCATCTGTGAAGTTGCTGCAAAGGAAATAATGACCAACCCTATTGTTTCTACTAAAAGACAGGCAATCGCAACTCTTATTCCACCATAATTATTGATGACATTGCTGAAAACCAATCTTCCGGCAACAAATAATCCTCCAAAAACGGTGAGGCAAAGTGCACCGTTATTCCAATGAAAATAATTGTAGTATAGGGTGATAAAAGTAGAAATACTTGCAAAACCAATTCCTCCCAAAGCCAGACAAATTCCGAAAGGCGAAACTTTTCCCAAAACTTTCCAGAAAGATTGAGAATCCTGAGTATTCATATTTGTGTAATTGATTTTAGTTTTGGCAAACAGAAAACCAATGATTCCAATTAAAATAGAAATAATACCGATACCGTAAAGCCCGAATTTATGCTCAATCACAACTCCAAGCGAAGCCCCGATTGCTAAAGCTCCGTAACACGCAACACCGTTATAAGAAATAATTTTTGCGGTATGTTTTTCACCAAGCGCCATAATTGCCCAATTGATGGGACTCGCACCAATCATTCCTTCTCCGCATCCTGTCAGCAAACGTGTGATGATCAGAAAACCTAAACTAAGTAGAGGAGAAAATTTAAAATAATAAGCCAGAATAAGAAAAATTCCTGTTAAAGAAAAACCTAACATACTGAATAAAACGGCCGGCTTCGGACCTTTTCCATCAATGATTTTTCCGGAATATGCCCTCAGGAAAAATGTGGCAACATATTGTAAACTGATGACCAATCCGGCAATGACCAAGCTGAAACCTAAGTTTTTACTGATGAAAATTGGTAAAACGGAGAGAGATAAACCTATAATAAAGTATCCTAAAAAAGTAAAACCAACGTAACTGAGTAGTGGTAAATTTACATTTTCCGGCTGTTTGACTGCATGATCCATATTCATAAAAAATTAAGATACAAAGATACTTCAGAAAAATAATTTAATATCAATGTTTCAAAATGAATAATTTAAAAATTTATTTATTCAAATTTTTTAGAATTTTAGAGAAAAGTGTTCAAAATCGTCAAAATAGAGTAAAAGTAAACTTTCCTTATATTTGTTTTCATCTCGGTGAGGACGATCTATTTCCAAGTTTTTTAAAATTAATTGTTCAATTTTTTTATCCTTTTCACCAATTTTCTTTATGGGGATTATTTTCTTTATTTTATTGTTTTTATCAGTAAAAACCTTGTAGATTCCTAATTTTTCAGAAGGTTGTGAGATATTCAACTTTATAAATTCCGTATGTGGTGTGTAAGGATAGGTGATGCGTTTTTCAGACAAATCATAAAATTTTTCAAATTTTAAATCATAAAATTGGTTTTTATATTTTTCAAGATTTTTAAACAAATTGATATACCGATTTATTATTTCATTCTCTTCGTCAATACTATTGTGATAACTTAAAAGAATCATCCGGCTGCATAAATCTACCCAATATTCATTATTTTGATCTTTTTTTAAAATGACAAGATATTTTTCTCCGCTATTAAGGGCAAGTGAACAGCCTTGATAATCATTAATTCCTTTATCTTTTGCACCGAATACATTTAAAAAATTTACTTTTTGTCCTTTAATTATTTGGTTAAAATCAATTTTAGCTTTATAGTTATCGTATTTATGATCTCCGTTAGCTTTAATGCTACCATCAAAGGTTTTTGTAACGGTTATAATTCCTATAAGATCCGCATCAAAATATTCTTGTGCAATATTCCCAGATCCGCATCTGCAAGCTGATAATTTTAGAGTGATAAAAAGCAGAAAGAATAATAATGATTTAAGTTTCATTATGGAAATTATTTTCAGGAAAATTATAAAGTTAAATTGTTAAACGTTTCATGCCCACAAATTATGCGAATATAAATTTAAGTTTTTAGATTAAATTTTTAATCTTCTATTTTCTGGAATAATTTTGCCTATCCAAAACAGAATTTGATTTTTCTTTCATACAAATTCAATTATCTTTGTTTCTCAAATTAAAAAAATGGAAAACAGCAGATACCCAAAATTTACATTCACCTGGATCGGAGGTTTGATATTATTCGCAGGTTTTGTGGTAGGATCATTAGCTGTTGGATTTTTCAATGTTTTCTGGATGTTGTTTTTTAAAGAAAATCTACAATATAAAGATTGGTTTTTGATGGTATCAAATGCGGTGGTATTTTTAATCTCAATTGCTTTCTTCGATTTTTTTGTGGTGAGATTACAGACGAAACAGAAACTGAATTTCAACTTTTCTCCGACTAATTTTTATACTTATCTGCTCATATTTCCTATGATGTTGGGAATGATGTTTATAGGAGAATTTGTAACATCCCAAATTCCAACTACAGGACCTTTTTTCGGAAAGTATTATGATTTTTTTACAGATTTGATGAGTCAGTTGACTTATAATCCCGTTGTGATGATTATTACTGCAGTGATTATGGCGCCGATTTTTGAGGAAATTATTTTTAGAGGAATTATTCAGAAAGGACTAATCAATAATGGGGTACAGCCTTGGAAAGCGATTGTTTTTGCGTCGATTGTCTTCGGTCTGGTACATGGGAATCCTTGGCAGTTTGTAGGAGCTGTAATGCTTGGCTGCGTTTTAGGGTTGGTTTATTATAAAACTAAATCGTTGCTCTTGCCAATGCTTTTGCATGGTTTTAATAATTTATGCTCATCTTTCTTAATATTTTACACCAAATCTGAAAGTTTTGCAGATGCTTTTAAAGTTTCAGAATGGATAATTTTAGGAGTTGGGATTGTTTTGCTTTCTTCATTTTACTATTTATTTATGAAGAAGTATAAAGTACATTATTCAGAAATTTAAATTCATTCAAACACCAATAGCACCAACATTCTTCACAAATTTCACAAAATTCAATGAGTGCTATTAGTTTTCAAGAAAGATTACAGCGCATTATGCGCTTAAAAAAATAAAAGTTACATGGAATTATTAGTTGCCACACACAACGTACACAAGAAAGAAGAAATTCAACAGATCTTAGGAGACAAGTTTACCGTTAAAAGTCTTGCAGATTATGATTTGCATGACGAAATCGTGGAAGACGGCGATTCTTTCAACGCCAATGCTTTAATTAAAGCAAAATATTGTTTCGAAAAAACTGGGATTCCGAGTTTGGGCGATGACAGCGGTTTGGTTGTAGAATCTTTAGACGGAAGACCGGGAATTTTCTCCGCACGTTATGCCGGAAACCATGATTTTGCAAAAAATATTGAGAAAGTTTTAGACGAAATGAAAGGTGTGGAAAACAGAAAAGCCTATTTCATTACCGTTTTGTGCTATTATGACGAAAACGGCGCTCAATATTTTGATGGCAGAGCTCACGGAAATTTACTTACAGAAAATAAAGGTCACAAAGGTTTTGGGTACGACCCAATTTTTGTTCCGGAAGGTTATGAAAAGACTTTTGCAGAAATGAATCCTGAAGATAAAAACCAGATCAGCCACAGAAAACAGGCACTAGATTTGTTTTTAAATTTTTTAAAAGTGAATGGATAATTTAGGATTGGGCTCAGATTTAGATTGATAAAATATTCTGAAAATAGTATGAACGTTAACGTTAACCTCAGCCTTAATCTCAACCTCAACCTCAAACTTTTATCGTACATTTACCCCAATAAACTATTGATTTGAGTACTTATTTAACCATTTTAGGCTTTAATTCAGCAATTCCTACTGTTAATACATCGCCCACTTCGCAGCTTCTTGAGATGGAAGAGCGATGTTTTCTGATCGATTGTGGTGAAGGAACGCAGGTGCAGCTGAGAAAAGCAAAAGCAAGATTTTCAAAAATCAATCATATATTTATTTCGCATCTTCATGGGGATCATTGTTTTGGTTTGCCGGGTTTGATTGCGTCTTTTCGTTTGTTGGGAAGAGATGTGCCGTTGCATGTTTATGGTCCGAAAGGCATTAAAAAAATGCTGGAAACCATTTTTACCATTACAGAAACCCATCGTGGTTTTGAAATCGTTTATCATGAGCTTGATAAAGATTATTCCGAGAAAATTTACGAAGACAATAGAGTAGAGGTTTATACGATCCCATTAGATCACAGAATTTACTGTAACGGTTATCTTTTTAAAGAAAAACAAAAAGACAGGCATCTTAATATGCAGGAAATTTCAAAATATAATGAAATTGAAACCTGTGATTATCACAATTTGAAAGCAGGTAAAGATTTTGAATTGAGTGACGGATATATTCTTAAAAATGAAATTTTGACCACAGAACCCGCACCGCCCGTTTCTTACGCTTTTTGCAGCGATACCAGATATTTAGAATCTGTCATTCCGATTATTAAAAACGTGACGGTATTGTATCACGAGTCTACTTTTCTACACGATTTGAAAGAAATGGCAGATTACACCGGTCACACAACAGCTTTAGAAGCAGCCAGAATTGCGAGACAAGCGGAAGTCGGTAAATTGATTTTAGGTCATTTTTCTAATAGATATGGTGATTTGACGGTATTTACTGATGAGGCAAGAACGGTTTTTCCAAATACTTTTTTACCTAAGGCTTTAGAAGTTGTAAAAATCTAAATGAATATGTTGAATTTTGAAGAATTAAAAGATTTTCTAAACGAAAAGGCTGATGTGTATAATAATTCTGAATTTATTCAAGACGATCCTATACAGATTCCGCATCGTTTTTCTTTAAAACAAGATATTGAAATTGCTGGTTTTCTGGCGGCGACTATTTCTTGGGGAAATAGGAAAGCAATTATAAAGTCAGCTGATAAAATATTGGACATCATGGGAAATTCTCCCTATGATTTTGTGATGAATTATTCTGAAAATGATTTGAAATTTATTGACGGAAAAAGTATTCACAGAACTTTTAACGGAGAAGATTTTACTTATTTTGTCAGACAGTTTAACAGGATTTATCGTGAAAATAATAGTTTAGAAAATTTATTTATCATTAAAGATTCTGAAACTAATTTTTATCATGCGATCGAAAGGTTCAGGCTGGGTTTTTTACAGACTGAAAAGCATAGAAGTCACAAACATGTAAGTTCACCTTACAAAAATTCATCTTCAAAAAGAATTATTATGTTTCTGCGTTGGATGGTGCGAAATGATCAGCGTGGCGTTGATTTTGGAATTTGGAATAACATCGATACTAAAAATTTATCAATACCTTTAGACGTTCACACAGGAAATATTTCAAGAAAATTAGGCTTGATTTCCAGAACGCAGAATGATTGGAAAACTGTTTTAGAGTTAGACGAAATTATCAGAAAATTTGATCCTAAAGATCCCGCAAAATATGATTTTGCACTATTTGGTTTAGGGGTAACTAAGGAATTATTTTAAACAAAAAATAATGAAAACATCACACGAAAGAATAGAACTTCTTGAGAAACTGGCAGATGGAATCACCTCTTGGATTGGCTCTATACCATCTCTTATTATTCATACTTTACTTTTTTTGACTGCATTTTTACTACCTTCATTTGGCGTGGTTGATTTTGACAAAATGCTGTTGGTATTGACGACGGTTCTTTCTTTGGAAGCTATTTATCTTTCAATTCTGATCCAAATGTCGGTGAACAAAAGCCATGAAAAAATTGAAGATATCCAGGAAGATATTGAAGAAATCAGCGAAGACATTGAAGACATTCAGGAAGATTTGGAAGAAATTAGTGAGGATATTGAAGAAATCACGGAAGATATCGAAGATATTCAGGAAGATATTGAGGAAATCAATGAAGATGAGGATGATGAGGATCATATAGAAAAAGCGAAAAAAGCGATTTTAAAAAGCAATGTAAATTCAAATAAAAACGAAATTAAGTTGCTAAAAGATAAAATTCAGGAGCTGCAAAATATGATTGATGACCTGAAGAAAGACTAATCTGATAGTAAAAAATTGTAATTTTTGTTTTTCTAAATCATATTGTAAATTTGATGTTAATTCGCAAATCTATAGACTAAATCTTAATCATTTAGGATTATTTTTATTATTTTTGGGCAAACAATCTGAAAATGTTAAATTATAGATTAAAAAATTACTTTAAAATTAGTTTTGTTCTTTTTGCTTTTCTAAGCACTTTTAGTTTTGCTCAAGTAAGAACTCAGAAACCAACTGTTTTTCCTCTGAATGCAAAAGCGGGAGCTTTTATTGATGTTAACGTAGCTCCATATCCTGCGAGCAATTATACTCCAACACAATTAGTTACAGATATTCTTGTGGGTAACGGTGGAGGATGTGTTGTTCCTAATATTTCCAATGTAACTGTTACACCGAGTACAGCAGCCACGCTGGAAAACAGAGCTTGGGGTTACTTTAATAAGGCAACTGCCAACTTTCCATTTTTAGAAGGTATCGTATTATCAACAGGTTTTGCGAAAAAAGCAGGTAACACTGCTCAAAGCAGTATGGGTGATAACAATGGAGGAACTGGTGATGCTGATTTGAGTGCTGCCATTGGTGTTGCAAACCTTAATAATGCTTCAGTTCTGGAGTTCGACTTTGTACCGACAAGCAGCCAGATGAAATTTAATTACATTTTTGCATCTCATGAGTATGAAGGCAGCTATCCATGCCCACCGTTACAATTTGATGATGCCTTTGCTTTACTGCTAAAGCCTAATACTCCGGGATCAACTTATACTAATTTAGCAATACTTCCTGCTGGAGCTGGTCCTGTATCCGTACCAAATATTCTGCCTGCAAGTTTTTCTTGTGGCCCTATAAACGCTCAGTATTTTGGATCGCTTTTACCTAATGCAACAAATTATAACGGGCGTACTGTACCTCTCACAGCTGAGGCTACTGTAGTTCCTGGACAATCATACCACATTAAAATGGTTATAGCAGATGCGCGTGATACTATCTATGACTCGGCAGTATTTTTAGAAGCCGGATCATTTGATATTGGAGTAAGTATTGTGGATGAAGCAGGGAACCCTGTACCAGAGACTTTAAATGTGTGTGATAATGCACCCCAAATTTTAAAGGCTTTGGTAGCTACTACTCCTGGGATGACATTTCAATGGTTTAAAGACGGCATTGCCATTCCTGGTGCTACCAACGTAAATTATACAGCTACCAGCCCGGGTGTTTATACTGTGAAAATTATTATACCGGGCCAAAATTGTCCTGCAGAAGCAAAAGTTACCATTATAGGAGGTACAACTCCAACGGCACAGAATGCTATTTTAAAATTATGTACTACACCTAGTGTTTCTACTTTTGATCTTAATTCAGCAAAACCTTCTATCAGTACTACGGCGGGTGCAGTATTTAAATTTTATGTAAATCAGGCAGATGCAGTTGCTCAAAACAATAGTTTTATTACTGTTCCAGAACTTTTTAACGGAAATGACGGCCAGGTTTTATATGTAGTAGTTTCTAATGGTGCTTTCTGTAGTAAGCTAGTTACTTTAACTTTACGAAAAGAAGCAACACCTATACCGGTACTTAATGCTTCAAAAATGAAAATCTGTAATGGGGAGTCAGTTGTTTTAACGGCTTCAGGAGGAGCAACTTATGAGTGGAGTGGTTTTGCGGGTACAGGTGCTGTACGTACGGTATCTCCTACACAAACTACAACTTATACTGTTTACGCAATCGGTGCTCAAGGATGTAAATCTCTACAGCCTGTATCAATTACAGTAGAAGTTGTTCCTGCAATTACTTCAAATCTTACAGGTGGTTATATTTGTTCTGGTGACAATATCACTTTAGATGCTGGTGCGGGTCCAAGTTACCAATATTTGTGGAGCAATGGTGCTACAACGCAAACCATATCTGCAACTACCGCAGGTGCATATTCTGTAACAATTAATAATGGGGTTTGTTCTAAAGTATACACTACGCAGGTCATTCAGGCAATTGTTCCTCAGATTATCAAAGTTGATTATGATGAAAGTGGAACTTTGGTTGTGACAGCAAGTAATCCAAGCAACGGACAATTAGAATATTCTAATGATAGTGGAGTTACTTGGCAATCTTCAAATGTATTTACAAATGTTCCAAATAATTCATTAGTTTCAATCAGAGTTAAAGTGAAAAATACAAGTTGTGTTGGTTTCTTAGAGTATTTCACATTTGTTATGAAAAATGTAATTACTCCAAACGGAGACAACGTAAATGAGATGATTGATTTCAGAGGAATTAGTGATCTCAAAGATTTCCAGGCGGTTATTTCTGACCGTTATGGTAAGGCCGTATTTAAAGCTGAAAAAACCAGGCCGTTCTGGGATGGTTATTTCCAAGGTAAAAAGCTTCCAACTTCATCTTATTGGTATCAGGTGACTTTCGAAGATCCTGCAACTAAAAAATTAACAGTGAAAACTGGTTGGATTTTATTGAAAAACTTTGAATAAAATTCTCTAATATTAAAAAGACCGATGAATAATCGGTCTTTTTTTATGTTTAATTTTTGCAATCAGATTAATACAATTAAAATGGTAAGATTGTGTTAATAATAATATAAATATTTTTGAATTAAATTTTAATCAAAAAAAATAGTATTTTTGTTAAAAATAATACAAAATGTTAAATAAAAGTGCAGGAAGTTTATTTTTGGCTTTGTTTTTAGTTCTTATTGGAAATTTTACATTTTCTCAGACTAGAGAAAAAGTTAAAAGTATTCAGAAAGCTTCTTCTCAAACGATGAAAGCTGGTGCTTTTATTGATGTGAATACCGCAAACTATCCAGAATCTTCATATAGCATTACACAATTGGTGAAAGATGTTCTTATCTCTGGTGGTTCTGCATGTTCTACAGCAAATGTAAATGGGGTAGTTGTATCACCAAATTTAGCAACAAGCAATCCAAGTAGAAGCTGGGGGTTTTTCCATAGAGGCACTACCAATTTTCCTTTTGAGAAGGGAATATTACTGACCACAGGTCATGCATCAAAGGCAGGTAACTCTTTTATTTCAGGTCCTCTGGAAGATACACTTCCTATACAAGGTGATCAGGATTTGGCAAATGCACTTGGGATATCAAATGTCAATCTTAATGATGCCAGTTTCATAGAATTTGATTTCATTCCTACTTCCACAGAAGTTTCATTTAGATATTTATTTGCTTCAGAAGAATATCAAGGTAATTTTCCGTGTACTATCAGCGATGCTTTTGCTTTATTGTTAAAAAAAGTAGGCGATCCTACTTATACTAATTTAGCAGTTTTGCCAGGTGGAGCCGGATCTGTAAGTGTAACGAATATTCACCCTGCGGTACAATTTGACAATACAGTTCTTACTTGTGGTGCGATTAATGCATCATATTTTGGAGGATACAATACTACAGCAATTCAAACTAATTTCAGTGGGCGTACAGTACCACTAACTGCAAAGGCTACCGTAATTCCAGGGCAAATATATCATTTTAAAATGGTTATTGCGGATTATCAGGATTTTAGATTTGATTCTGCTGTTTTTTTAGAGGCGGGATCTTTCGATATAGGTGTTCAGATTCTGGGGCCTGGAGGCGTACAACTTCCAGCTTCTATCAATGTGTGTGATAATGCTCCACAGACTTTGACTGCATCAGTACAGATTCCGGGTGCGACCTATCAATGGTTTTTAGGAACGAATGTGATTCCAGGAGCAACCAGTTCTTCGTATACTGCTGTAGCACCAGGCGTTTATTCTGTAGAAGTTACACTTCCTGGTAATTCATGTCCGGGTAAGGCAACAGTTACCATTGTTGGCGGTACTTCTCCAACGGTTCAGAATGCTACTTTGACAACGTGCTTTGCTGCCGGAAATGCAATATTTGATTTAACATCGGCGCAAGCTTCAATCAGTACAACTCCAGGAGCTACATTTTCGTACTATTTAAATCAAGCCGATGCAAACGCTGGAAATGCCAATACAATTGCAGCACCTACCACTTTTTCAAGTGCGGGAGGCCAAACAATTTATGTTTTAGTAAAAAGTGGATTTTGCTCTAAAGTTGCACAGCTGCAACTCGTGAAAGCCCCCGAAATTACCGCAACTATTGCTGCGCCTACGGCATTAACGTGTACAAATACACAAATTACCCTGAATGCTTCTGCTTCTACATATCCTACAACTTCTACATTTGCATGGACGACTACGGGAGGAAACATTGTCTCTGGAGGAACAACATTAAACCCCGTTGTGAATGCTCCAGGAACTTATACATTAACGATTTCAAATACCTTTGCAGGTAATGTCACATGTACCGCTGTTGGGAATGTAACTGTTGTTGGGAATAGTACGCCTCCTACAACCGGGCTTACTGCAAGCAAAATTTCTATTTGCGCCGGTGAAACTATTACTTTAACTGCTTCTGGTGGTGCAACCTATAATTGGGGAGGAGGTTTGCCAGGAAACGGAGCTACTCAAACAGTTTCTCCTACAGCTAATACAACGTATACAGTCACAGCAGTTGGTGCCAACGGATGTGTGTCAACTACTGCTGCAACGCTAACAATACAAGTTTCTCAACCTTTCACGGCTCAGAATGCAAGTCTTTTAAAATGTTATCAGCAAGGAAATATAATATATGATTTAACTTCTGCCCAAGGTCAGATAACTACAGCTACTGGTGTTACTTTTACATATTATGTCAATCAGGCAGATGCAATAGCTGGTAATACAAGTAATATAACAGTGCCTACTGCATTTCCGAGTACAGGAAATCAGACAATTTATGTTTCAGTAAGTAATGGAGGTTGTAAGTATGTTGTTAATTTACAATTATTAACTACTGCGACTACCACATTAACGATTGCTGCACCTCAAACAATCACATGTACTACAGCTCAGGTCACTTTAAATGCTTCAGCATCTGTAATTCCTGCAGGCTCTACTATTGCTTGGACGACTACAGGTGGAAATATCGTATCAGGAGCAACGACTCTGACACCTGTGGTAAATGCTGCTGGAACATATACTTTAACAGTAACAAATAATACACAACCTGCCAACTTAACATGTACTTTTACTTCAACAGTTACTGTGGTAGAAGATAAAGTTCTACCGATTGCAAATTTAACTTCAACTTTTCAACAAATTTGTCCGGGAGAATCGGTTACTTTAACTGCTTCGGGTGGTGCAACTTATAACTGGGGTAATGGTCTTCCCGGAAATGGAAATACACAAGTAGTTTCTCCGGCTAACAACACAACATATACTGTATTTGCAGTAGGTGCCAATGGTTGTATTTCTGCTAATCCTGCAATAATTAATATTGTTGTAGGTCCGCCAACAGCAACATTAGCTGCTTCTAAAATTAAAATTTGTGCGGGTGAATCTGTTACTTTAACTGCAGGCGGAGGATTTACTTACAACTGGGTAGGCCTTCCCGGAAATGGAAATACACAAATTGTTACTCCTGCGGTTACCACGACTTATTCAGTATTTGCTTTAGGTGGAAACGGCTGTGTGTCTAACACTCCGGCTACAGTCCAAATCGTGGTTGTACCTGCCATTGTTTCAACATTAAAAGATGTGTATGCATGTGCTGGTGATACCGGGATTTTAGATGCTGGTGCAGGACCTAATTACACGTATCTTTGGAGCACGGGAGCTACTACTCAGACGATCTCTACAAATATTCCTGGATCTTATTCCGTGACAATTGATAACGGAACATGTTCTAGATTATTTACGGCACAGTTGATTAACCCAGATCTTCCACAATTTACCAATGTAGTATTTGAAAATAATGTTCTTACAATATCAGCTACCAATCCCACTGGCGGAACATTAGAGTACTCTATTGACGGAGGTATAACATGGCAACCTTCAAACATCTTTTATAATGTATTAAGTAATACTAATCTTACTCTAATGGTAAAAGTAAAAGATGCAAAATGTGGCAATACATTAAGTTTCTTTACTTTCGTAATGAGCAATGCAATCACTCCGAATAGCGATGGCGTCAATGATTTCATAGACTTTTCGGGAGTAAGCAATTATAAAAACTTTGCGGCATCTATTTTTGACAGATATGGAGCTGAAATATTTAAGGCAGATAAATCAAACGTAATGTGGAATGGTTCCTTAAAAACTATTAATCTTCCTACAGCAACCTATTGGTATAGGGTACAGTGGGAAAACCCTGCAAGTAAAAAACTAGAATTAAGATCCGGATGGATTTTACTTAAAAACAGAAATTAAATAAAATTTAAAGTCTTCCACTTGGAAGACTTTTTTATGTTAAAAAAAATGAGTTATTAATGATGTTTATGTGAAAAAAAACTAAATTTGTTGAAACAAAATTATTATGAAGAGATATATACTGTTGTTTTCATTATTACTCATCAGTACTTTTTCTTTTGCGCAGACTAAAACAGAAAAGCAAAAAAGAATAGAATTAACAAAAAATTCAAAACCTTCTCCATTAGCCAAGGCTGGTGATTTGATCGATGTCAATGTACCTCCTTATCTACCATCTAATTATACGCCATCACAACTCGTGATAGATGTATTAGTTGGAACTACATCAAATTGCGGGACACCAAATATAACAAATGTCTCAATTTCGCCTAACCAACCTGTGACTAATAATGAAAGGTTTTGGGGGTATTTTCACAAAGGTACTTCCAATTTTCCTTTTACAGATGGTATTATACTCACAACAGGTACAGCACGTTTGGCAGGAAATGTTCCTGAAGGACCTTTACCTATCGGAGTTAATCTTACCACTGGTACTGATGCCGATTTGGAAGCCGCTTTAGCGGGTAGTACACTTGATTTAGAAGATGCGGTTATCTTAGAGTTTGATTTTGTCCCAACGAGTACACAAATGAAGTTTAATTATATTTTTGCTTCGGAAGAGTATGATGGCGGATTTCCTTGTTCAGGGTATGAGGACGCATTTGCTCTTCTTCTGAAACCTAATACACCAGGAAGTACATATACGAATCTTGCTGTATTACCAGGAGGTGCAGGGCTTGTTACTGCTACCAATATTGTTCCTGCAAGTTTTTCTTGTGGTCCCATTAACGCACAATATTATGAGACATCATCACCGGCTAATCAAACAAACCTTTACGGAAGAACTGTTCCTTTAACAGCATCCGCTACGGTTATACCAGGACAATCTTACCATATTAAGATGGTAATGGCTGATGATAATGACGGAACTCATGATTCTGCCGTGTTCTTAGAAGCAGGATCATTCGATATAGGAGTAAAATTATTAGATCCTGCAGGCGCAACATTACCTGAAGAAATTAATGTCTGTGACAACGTTCCACAGTTAATTACAGCTTCTACCAGTGGTCCAAATTTATTATATCAATGGTTTTTTAACGGAACTGCAATACCAGGAGCAACTACAAATGCAATTACGGCAATACAGCCAGGAAATTATAAAATTGAAGTAAGTGTACCTGGAAATCCTTGTCCGGGATCAGCAACTATAAAAATTAATGGTGGATTTACACCATTAGCTCAAGATGCTACTTTCTTATTGTGTAGCACACCAGACATTACTACATTTGATTTAAATAATGCAAAACCCCTAATAAGCCCTACTCCAAATGCAACGTTCAGATTCTATGTGAATCAGGCTGATGCAGCGGCTCAAAACAATGCTTTTATAACCAATATAGCAAATTATAATGGTGCAGACGGGCAGATTTTATATGTAGTAGTTTCAGATGGGGGCTTCTGTAGTAAAACGATTGAACTTAAATTAGAAAGAGAGGTAACTCCAATCGCAGGAATTACCTCTTCAAGAATTAGAGTTTGCCCAGGAGAAACAGTTACGCTTACAGCTAATGGTGGTGTTACTTATTTGTGGGATAACTTCCCAGGAAACGGAAACACACAAACGGTTACTGTTAATCAAACGACCACATTTACGGTATATGCTCTGGGGGCGAAAGGTTGTAAATCTTTATTACCAGCAAAAATCACTGTAGAGACTGTTGCACCGATTACCACGCCTTTGCTGGATGTTGAAATGTGTGTAGGAGATACTATTCTTTTAGATGCAGGTGCCGGAACTAATTATTCTTATTTATGGAATACTGGTGCAGAAACTCAAACTATTACAGCAACTCAGTTAGGAGTTTATACAGTAAAAATTAATAATGGAATTTGTGAGGAATTATTTACAGTGAAAGTTCACGGTGCAGCTTCGCCTTTCTTTACTAATTTAAGCTATGAAAATGGTACATTAACAGCAATTGCAACAAACCCTTCAATCAACAATATATTTGGAACTTTAGAGTATTCTGTTGACGGAATCAACTGGCAAGAGTCAAATGTATTTACAAATCTTACAGATAATACGACGTACAATGTTCAGGTAAGAATTAAAGGGACAACTTGCTATGGTGCAGTTGAGTTCTTTACACTTGAAATTAATAATGTAATTACTCCAAATCAGGATGGTGTGAATGATGTTTTAGATCTTAGTAATCTAAGAGATTTCAATAATTTCAAAGGATCAATTTATGACAGATATGGCGTAGAAATCTTCAAATTCTCAAAAGAAAGACCAATCTGGGACGGAACACTGGCAGGAAAAAGATTGCCGACTGCAACTTATTGGTACAAATTCAATTTCGAATACAAGAAGTCGAAAGTACAAATGAATAGAGCCGGATGGATTATGTTGAAAAACAGAGAATAATCTTAAGTTATATAATAAAAAAGCCTTTCAAATTTGAAAGGCTTTTTTTATTTTTTTACATGAAGGAAAACAATTACATATTCTCTTTCCAAAGCTGAGTGAAATGAATAAAATCCTCAACGCTTAATTCTTCAGCTCTTTTATCCATAAATTCGTGAGTTTTTAATGCTTCAGGAATGTTCATAACTTTCCATGAGTTGGATAGTTTTTTTCTTCTTTGCCCAAAACCTGCTTTCACAATTTGTTTAAAAAGAACTTCGTTTCCTACTAAACCTTCTTTCGGATTTCTGGTCAGTCTGATAACTCCGGATTTTACTTTTGGCGGCGGATTAAATACATTTTCATGAACCGTAAAAAGATATTTTACATCATAATAAGCCTGTACCAAAACAGATAAAATTCCGTAATCTTTTGTTCTCGGAACTGCTGCAGTTCTTTCGGCAACCTCTTTCTGGAACATCCCAACCATTTCCGGAACTATTTGATAATAGTCAATAATTTTAAATAAAATCTGTGAAGAAATATTATATGGAAAATTACCAATAATGGCAATTTGCTCCTCGTTGATAAAATTAAAATCTTGCTTCAGAAAATCTCCTACAAAAGTTTCTTCGGTTGCTTTAGCATAGTTTTTTTTAAGATATTCAATTGATTCAGTGTCAATTTCTGCCAGGTAAATTGTTTGCTCTTTTTCCAGAAGATATTTTGTCAGTACACCCATTCCCGGGCCTATTTCCATGACGTTGTTGTAGCTTTCGTAGCTTAAGCCTTCTACAATGTTTTTTGCGATGTTTTCATCAGTCAAAAAGTGTTGACCCAGATGTTTTTTTGCTCTTACACTCAAAGTTTATTTATGATTTCGTTAACAATGATTTTCTCTTATTCGTTCCAAATTTCGGTAGAATTTTTCTATTTTAGCCAAAAATTTTAATATTAATGGCGAAATCTGTAGAAGAGTTTAATAAGAAAAGGCTTCGGTCTAGCAATATTACTGTAGTAATAAGTATTGCCTTAGTGTTATTTTTGCTGGGATTAATGGGCTTAATTCTAATTAATGCACAAAAATATTCTGATTATTTAAAAGAGCAACTTGTTGTAAATGCATACTTTGACGAAAATTACGACGATAAGGATTCAGCTAAAATAGCAAAACAGGAAGCAGTTGCCGTAGAAGTTATCAAAGGAATGGAATCGGTAAAACGCACGAAATATATTTCTAAAAAAATGGCTACAGCTGAAGCCAAAAAAAGTTTAGGGATCGATACAGAAGCACTTTTTGATGAAGACATTTATCCGGCTTCTGTGGAGGTAGCCTTAAAACCGGAGTATACAGATTCAACTAAAATTGGAGCAGTTCTTACGCAAATCAAATCGGTTCCCGGAATTATCGATGTAAAAAACGATTCAGATTCTCAAAAAATATACGATAAATTAAATAAAATTCTAAAGTGGATCTTAGCGTTTTGTGTACTGTTTTTAGTTCTTGCTATTGTGTTAATTAACAACTCAATCAGACTAAAAGTATTCTCAAAAAGATTTATAATCAAAACGATGCAGTTGGTAGGAGCCAAAAGACGATTTATTTTAACACCGTTCATCAAAGAAGCGTTAATTCTTGGTTTATTGGGTGCAGTATTGGCATTGATTGCTTTGTCAGGACTTTGGTATTACTTTACAACTACTATAAAAACTCCTTTCGTACAAGATACCAACCAATATTTCTGGTTAGTACTTTTGATATTTGGAGTTGGTATTTTCATTACAATATTAAGTACAATCGTTGCAACATGGAGGTTCTTGAGATCAAATGTTGACGACTTATATTATTCTTAAAAAATGGGCAAAAAAACACATAAATTTTCCGCATCAGATTTCGGTACGGAAACAGAAGTTTCAAAAGAGCAGACATTCTACTTCGGAAAAGAAAATTACAAATGGATGCTGATTGGTTTAGCATGCATCGTTGTAGGATTTCTTTTAATGATGGGGCCAGACGCCAACACTGTTGACGGAAAACTAGACCCGAATGTATGGAACGATGATATTTTTTCTATCAGAAGAATCAGAATTGCACCTTTACTCATTGTGATTGGTTTTGTAATCGAAGTATATGCAATCTTGAAAAGAAAGAAGTAGAAAGAAGCAAGTAAGTAAAGAGAGCCAATTAATGGTTCAGATAAAAAGAAAAGTCGGTTGTTCAGCAATTGACTTTTTATTTAAAATTAAAAATTAGGCTGAAAGCGATTCGTCATAAGCCAACCGTAAATTATGGATTTAATCAAAGCAATCATCATTGCGATTGTAGAAGGACTTACAGAATATTTACCTATTTCATCAACCGCTCACATGGGCTTTGCAGCCAACCTGATGGGTTTAGAAGAATCAGAATTTCTAAAAATGTTTCAGGTTTCCATACAGTTTGGGGCAATTTTATCTGTAGTAGTTGCTTACTGGAAAAAGTTTTTTGATCTGAAAAATCTTCAGTTTTATTTTAAAATGGGTTTTGCGGTAATTCCGGCTTTGGTTTTAGGATATATCTTTGATGATAAAATTGAGGCTGTTTTGGGAAATCAAATTGCCATTTCTTCAGTTTTGGTTTTGGGAGGAATCGTTTTACTTTTTGCAGACAAATGGTTTAAAAATCCTGTCATTCACGACGAAAAAGAATTATCTATAAAAAAAGCAGTAATCATCGGCTTCTGGCAATGTTTGGCAATGATGCCGGGAACAAGTAGAAGTGCAGCTTCAATTATTGGTGGAATGACGCAGGGTTTGACAAGAAAAGCAGCAGCAGAATTTTCATTTTTTCTTGCTGTACCAACGATGTTGGCAGTTACGGTATATTCGGTTTTTGTAAAAACCTGGGGTAAAGAAACAGCAAATCCGATGAAAGGTTACGAGATGATTTTTTCATCACAAGATCACATCATGATTTTCATTGTTGGGAATGTTGTTGCATTCATAGTAGCGTTGATCGCAATC
Source organism: Chryseobacterium aahli (assembly GCF_022699665.1). Classification (GTDB taxonomy): domain Bacteria; phylum Bacteroidota; class Bacteroidia; order Flavobacteriales; family Weeksellaceae; genus Chryseobacterium; species Chryseobacterium aahli. The sequence goes on from NZ_JALDNB010000010.1 coordinate 181,428, forward strand.
AAAGCATTTATCGGAGTACTAAACAAGTACGGTTTCAAACCGTGGGGCTGGTACAGAATTATTGTAGGAATTGCTTTGTTGGTTTATTTCTATTGGTTCAAATAAGATTATTCATTACTAATTGCTGATTTTTGGGCAGCTATTTCCGCCTTCCACTCCCGCTTTTTTGCCGAAGCGGAGCGGAGGCAAAAAGAGCTCCGTTCAAGTCGGGCTGCGAGAGATTCAACGTAAATAAAATATTACTCATTACCAATTACTCATCAAATTTATGACAGCAGAACAGCTTCTCGAAGGACATATCTTTCTTTTAGACAAACCTCTGGATTGGACTTCTTTTCAGGCGGTCAATAAAATGAAATACAAGCTCAAAAGTGAGTTTGGGCTCCCGAAAAAATTTAAAATTGGTCATGCAGGAACTTTAGATCCGAGAGCAACAGGTCTTTTGATTGTTTGTACGGGTAAATTCACCAAAAAAATCCCTGAGATACAAGATGCGCCAAAAGAATATTGGACGGAGATTAAAATCGGAGTCCAGACAGAATCTTACGACACCGAAAAACCTGAGATTCTTCAACAAGATATTGCTCATATTACAGAAGAGAATGTAAAAGAAGCTTTAGGAAAATTTTTAGGCGAAATTGAACAGAAACCACCCATTTTTTCAGCAATTAAAATTGATGGAAAAAGAGCTTATGACATGGCAAGAGCAGGGCAGGAGGTTGAAATGAAATCAAGAAAAACAACCATTAATTATATAAAAGATGTGGAAATCAATTTTCCGCTGGTAAGTTTTACTGTGGGTTGTTCAAAAGGAACATACATCAGAAGTTTAGCGCACGATATTGGTCAGGAATTAGGAGTTGGAGCTTATTTAACCCAATTAAGAAGAACGAAAATCGGTGATTACAACGTTGAAGATGCTACAAGTGATTTTTTAGAAAATGATTACAGATTTGAAAACTTATGATGAGAAATTTATTTTTAGTATCATTCTTAATGATTTCTCTACAGTTATTTTCACAAGTAGATCTTACAAAAAAAACAAAAATGGATTTCTATTTTAATTCAAATCTAAATGTTGAGTATAATTTAGGAAACAGAATTAAAGAAAATCAAAATAAAGATTCTTACGGTTATCAACAGAATGTTGCACCTTTTATGCTTAATGATTTTACTTACGGAATCTCGGCAATAGGAGGTTACAATTTTCTTCCTAACTTTGCAATCTCCAACACGGGTGCTGTATTTATAGGAATCAGTTATGGAATTACTATTTTTAGTAATTAAAAATTATACAATAGAAGGAATAGACTAATGGAAAAGACACGTATCAATAAATATCTTTCGGAAGTAGGTTTCTGCTCAAGAAGAGCGGCAGATAAACTTTTGGAAGAAGGAAGAATAAAAATCAACGGTAAAGTTCCTGAACTAGGAACTAAGGTTTCTGATGAAGACATAGTAGAAGTTGACGGAAAACCTATTCGTGAAAATGAGGAAAGTCCAATTTATATAGCTTTCAACAAACCCGTTGGAATCGTTTGTACTACAGATACAAAGCGTGAGATTGATAATATCATTGAATACATCAACCATCCGAAAAGAATTTTCCCCATCGGAAGATTAGATAAACCGAGTGAGGGTTTGATTTTACTGACAAACGACGGAGATATCGTCAATAAAATTCTGAGAGGAAAAAACAACCACGAAAAAGAATATCTAGTAAGAGTTGATAAACCTTTGAACTCAAAGTTTCTCGAAAAAATGCGAAATGGTGTTCCAATTTTGGATACTGTTACCAAAAAGTGTGAAGTTGAGAGAATTGATGATATGACTTTCCGAATTGTTTTGACGCAAGGTCTTAACAGACAGATCAGAAGAATGTGTGAATTTCTGGGCTATGAGGTGAAAAAATTGAAACGTATAAGAATTATGAATATCAAATTAGATACACCTTTGGGTAAGTGGAGAGATTTAACTGCAGAAGAGTTATCAGAACTGAATTTGATGCTTGATGGCTCAACAAAAACCTTCGATTAAGTAGATATTATTTTTTATGATTTATATCAGGAATGAAAATTGAGAGGATTTTAAAATTCTAATATAAGTGACTTTTAATTGATATTATCACTTGTTAATGAGTAATAGGTTAATGTTTTTAATTTCATGATGTAAATATTTATAACTGTAAACCGTTATTTTTTAATGTTTTAACATTTTTTTTCAAATTATTGTTTTATATTTGTCACAGATAATCATCAGATTATTTAATAGAAACACTTATATAAACTACTGTGATGAAAAAAAACCTCTACCTAATAGCGGCATCTTGTCTGCTATTTTCTTTCAAAACACTTGCTCAAGTAGGGATAGGAACAACTACCATTGAGAACGATTTACTTCTAAAAATCTCTTCATCTAACAAAGGAATACTGATTCCTAATCTTTCAATACCTGATCTAAGTTTAGCGTCGCCTGTTACAAATCCTGCCCTAGGACTGCTTGCTTACAATAATGCAACCGGAAAAAAAGGCTTTAATTTTTGGGATGGTGCAAAATGGAATGAACTTGTAGATACGAGAAATATCTACTCAGTTCTGGGTTTGACAATATCTTACAGTACCTCAAATTCTTCTGCGGTAGATATCAATGCAGTACGAGGTGCTATTAACTACGCACAAGATTCTTTACCTGGAACAATTTGGACAGAAGTTCCGGGTCTATCAAAAGACATTACGATTACTCAGGCAAACAATAGTATTGCAGTTATCACTGAAGGGATGATTCAGGCCAACAATACGGTGGTGTCTACAGGTTCTGATGCATTCACTTATGCTGTAGGAATATTCATTGACGGAAAACTTTCTGGTGTAAGAAATTATTCAACAAAGTATTCGAATACGTATCAGTATGATTTTTTCTCAATTAATAGCATATTCAACAACTTAAGTTTGGGTAATCATACGATCAAAACATATGTGACTTTAAGGGCAAATAATCTTGCAGGAGTAACTTTATGGAGATATGGAGGTCCTGTAAATACGTCTTCTGTCAACAATGATATGTCCAGAATTAATATGTTTATAAAACTGACAGAAAAATCATAAAAACACAAAGAATGAAAAATACTTATTTGAAATTGCTTTTCTTCATATTAGGAAGTATTACTTACGCTCAAACTGGATCGGTAGGGATTGGTACAAGTGCTCCTGACGAGTCTGCTATTTTAGACTTAGTATCATCAAACAAAGGTCTGATGATGCCAAAAGTATCACTGAACCCTGCTAATGCATCAGATTATAGTTTTATGACGACGCAGCCTACTACATCATTGCTGGTTTATAATACAAATGTTGCATTTCCTGGTGGAACTGGCATTTATTATTGGGATGGTACAAAATGGATTTTCTATTTCACTTCTGCCAATATCAATCTTTTGTTAGGCATTACAAAGTATTATTCTAAAGTATATCCTAATCAATTATTTTCATTTGATTATAATTCAGAAGCAAGTTCTGTGAGCTCTTTTGTGAATGGTTCTGCATTGGCTTCACCTTGGTTGAAAATTCCTGAAACAAACGATACACCCTTTAACATCACAATAGACAGAGCAAAAAACAATACTGTTATTACCCTGACAGGAATGGTTCAGCTTAGAAATACGGATGTAGCGAATACTAATGTTAATGTAAACTATGGTTTAGGAATTTTTGTTGATAACAAATTAATTTCATCAAAGGCCGTTTCTTTAAGCACAGATACAACTTGTGCATTTCAGGAGTTTACCATAACAGGTTTTGTTGATGATCTTACGGTGGGGTCACATACCATAACGTTTGGAGCAATGAACAGGTCGGGTACTGCCGGCAGCACATCACTTTATTTTGGAAGACAAGCGGGAGGGTGTGGTAATCTCTCGAATGATGAAGTGAGAATCAGTTCTGTAGTTTTAGTTAGTCAACCTTTACCTTATTAATCATGAAAAAGATATATAATTTTATAATATTATTGGCAATTCCTTGTCTTTCAACTGCACAAGTGGTGATGACAGATAAGACGGTACCGATTGTTGATAACAGTGCGATTCTTAAATTAGACTCTGATAAAAAAGGAGTTCTTTATCCTAGAATTCCTTTGAGTTCAAATACAGATATTGTCACTGTCGCAAGTCCTCAAAATGGAAATGTGGTTTTTAATACCAATTCAACCGCTACATTACCACAAACGGTCGCTTATTTTGATTCCGGAAAATGGAATGCGTTGTATACCAAACAGCAGGTGTCTACGAAGTTTGATCTGGTAAGTATAAGCTCGGTGTCAGCCTCCCCAGCAACTATTTCAATATCAGGATTTAAACCCGGAAATTTTAATATCGGAGATAACAGCACTGCAGATTGGACGCCATTGAATATCACAGATTCAAAAACTTTTACAAGAGCCAATAACTCTTTGGCTTTTACCTTGGAAGGAATGACTCAACTAGATAAATCTACCAATAAATATTATGAGTACGCGATAGGAGTTTTCGTTGACGGAAAATTGGCAGCGGTTAGAAAATATCACAAACACAACGAAAATTTCACTTGCTCATGGCATAAATTTGTTTTGAATGGCGTAGTAAATAATCTGAGTGTAGGCGTACCTCATCTAATAGAAGTAAAGGCGAGAAATATCTCTGCTACAAACAGTGCAAGTACACCATCACAGATCATTGTATATGGTGGTCCTGCAAGATATGAGGACGGAACTCAATGCAACAATATGAGTAATTTTATGTCAAAAATTTCTTTAAGTACCACAGTTGTAGAGTCAATTAATTAGACGTGATTTTATCATGATATGTGTTTTTAGTTACGGATGTGCTTTATGCCATCCGTTTTATTTTTTACCATATTACTTGTTTGTCATTCTTTTAATCAGACACAATAACTACAGTTATCGACTACATTGAATCTTCAATTTCCGAGGGAGCCTAGATATATTTTGTAGAGATTGAATTGTAAAATTATTATCCAAATTAAAAAGAATGTTATCTGTTATCTACTTTGGTAACCTGCTCAACATCTCTTTCCCCCTTAACAAGGTGATGGGATAGGCTTCATCGGAATTGGAAATAGATTTTTCGTAAAAATATTTGGCTTTATCAGTATCTTCCTGAGTGAAATTGATAAAACCCGATATTTCGTACATGAAATTACGTAGCTTGAGATCTTTTTCTTCTTTGGCGGATAGATATTTTAAAAGTTTTTCAGCAGAAGTCAGACGGGTATCTTTGTACGGTTTGATGTCATATCCGTTAGGTTTGCTGAACCAATAATCCCACATGGCGCTATTATTGTGCTCGTTCCATGAATATTTTATCAGCTGTAAAGCTACTTCTAGAAGAGCAGGGTCTAGGTTTTTATTTTTGGGATCCGATTTTTCGCTTTCTGCAATATATCGGTCGACTGTGGTTTCTATTCCTTTATTTATCATTTCCTGAAAAATAGATTCTTTAAGATATAAAGAATGATTCTTGGAGAAATGTTCATAGGCAAATGAAGCAGGAAAATGATCGGCCAGATTTTCTATATGGTAGCCTTTTTTGAGCTCGGATTTTAAGTCAATTTTATATACTGTATTGTAGTCGTGAAAAAGATAGACGTAGATAATTCCCTTTTTAAGGTCGCAGATGGTAGAATATAAAGTATTTAATTCTCCTTCCTGATGGGTTTTATCTAAAATGGTTTTTAAAAACCCAATATTATTTTCCTTGGAAGCAGCAAGCATTTCATTGGCCATGTCTGGTCGTCTGCATGAGAGTTTTCCGTTGATCATATTGCAATTTGAATTCACTTGAAAGTCTCCTTTCTTTTTCTATGATTCCTCCGGGAGTAATCACAATAGAATTTCCTTCTTTGTCAGCTAATAAAGCTTTGGCAGATATTGCATAATCATATTTTTTCAATAGAACCATAGCTTCTTTTACATTTTTGCATTTTCCTAATATTTCCCACATCAGATCCCCTTTGTAAGGATTTTTTAGGTTCAGTTTACTCAAATCGTAATTGGCTGCTGCAAAATCATAGAATAGTCCGTATTCGTTCATTGCTGCGGCAGACTGCATATCCGGAGCTCCGAAGCTAATGGATCCGTATCGGTCTTTAGTGGCAGGGTTATACCAGATTCTTGTAAAAGGAGTCATGTCATCTTCATTAGCCGCAACGAATGTTTCTCCACCTCTTGAACAGGAAAATATAGTGCAGGCTTTTACCGGATTCATACCAGCTGAAATGATGGTGATAAAAATTAAAAGGAAATGTTTATACATTATGTAGTTTTATAAATATTGATGTTTTGATTACAAAAAAAGGATTTTGTTAAAGTATTTTTTGAAAATTTTATTTTTATTTAAAACTTAATTAATGCAGAGCAATGAAGGTTATTAAAAACTTATATATTTTCGAATGGGAAGGAAAGAAAATCATTGTTACTATTAAAAAAAATCGTACTTTTGCACTCACTTTTGTGAACGTACTTTCGGCGAAGTAAAACATTAGCAATTAACAACTTCCATATTTTTCAGGATTCACAGCAAAGCCGAGGTCTGTAGGAATTGGAATACAAATTTTATTAGAAAATGTCAAAAGAGACAAATTCAGCAGAGGTTATTCTTAACCAAAACGTAGCACCAGAACAATTTGACTGGGATTCTTTCGAATCTGGTCTTGATGCAGATGCTAGAAAAGAAAAAAGCGATCTTGAAGAAATCTATAACGGATCTCTTAGCAGCTTAAATGATAACGACGTTATCACTGGTAAAGTTGTAAGATTGACTGACAAAGAAGCTATTGTAGACATCGACTTCAAATCTGAAGGTGTTATTTCTCTTAACGAATTCCGTTACAACCCAGGCCTTAAAGTAGGTGATGATGTTGAAGTAATGGTTGACAGAAGAGAAGACAAAACTGGTCAATTACAATTATCTCACAGAAAAGCTAGAACGCTTAAAGCTTGGGATAGAGTAAACGAACTTCACGAAACTGGAGAAATCGTTAACGGTTTTGTAAAATCTAGAACTAAAGGAGGTATGATCGTTGACGTACACGGTATCGAAGCATTCTTACCAGGTTCTCAAATCGACGTTAAGCCAATTAAAGATTACGATCAGTTCGTAGGTAAAACTATGGAGTTCAAAGTTGTGAAAATCAACCCTGAATTCAAAAACGTAGTAGTATCTCACAAAGCATTGATCGAAGCAGATATCGAAGGTCAGAAAAAAGAAATCATCGCACAACTTGAAAAAGGTCAGGTTCTTGAAGGTACTGTTAAGAATATTACTTCTTACGGTGTATTCGTAGATCTTGGTGGTGTAGACGGATTAATCCACATTACAGACCTTTCTTGGTCTAGAGTGAACCATCCATCTGAAATCTTAGAAGACGGACAAACTGTGAAAGTGGTTATCCTTGACTTTGATGACGAGAAAACTAGAATCCAATTGGGTATGAAGCAATTAGAAGCTCATCCTTGGGATGCTCTTTCTGCTGATATGAAAGTTGGTGATAAAGTAAAAGGAAAAGTAGTAGTTCTTGCTGACTACGGTGCATTCGTAGAGATCGCTCCAGGTGTAGAAGGATTAATTCACGTTTCTGAAATGTCTTGGTCTACTCATTTGAGAAGCGCAGGAGATTTCGTAAAAGTAGGTGACGAAGTGGAAGCTGAAGTACTTACTTTAGATAGAGAAGACAGAAAAATCTCTCTAGGTATGAAACAATTATCTAAAGATCCTTGGGAAAATATCGAAGCTAAATATCCAGTGAGCTCTGAGCACGTTGGAACTGTAAGAAACTTTACAAACTTTGGTGTATTCGTAGAATTGGAAGAAGGTATCGACGGATTGATCTATATCTCAGACCTTTCTTGGACTAAGAAAATCAAGCATCCATCAGAATTCTGTGCAGTTGGTGATAAATTGAATGTTGTAGTTCTTGAACTAGACATCCAGGCTAGAAGATTATCTCTAGGTCACAAGCAATTGACAGAAAACCCATGGGATAAATTTGAAACTAAATATGCTGAAGGAACTGTACACGCTGGTAAAGCTGTAGAAGTACACGATAAAGGTGCTTCTGTACAATTCGAAGATGCTGAAGTAGAAGCTTTCTGCCCTTCAAGATTATTAGAGAAAGAAGATGGATCTAAAATCAAAAAAGGTGAAGATGCTCAATTCAAAGTAATCGAATTCAACAAAGAATTCAAAAGAGTAGTAGTTTCTCACACAGGTATCTTCAGAGACGAAGAGAAAAAGAATGCAAGAGAAGCATCTAACAACAGATCTAATAACAACAGTAACACTTCATCTTCTTCTAACAACGAAGAAAGATCAACTTTAGGTGATATTGATGTATTAGCTGAATTGAAAAGAAAAATGGAAGGAGGTAAATAATCTCTAATCATTTTTGTAAATATGAAGCCACTCGAAAGAGTGGCTTTTTTTATTTTAAATTTTATATATTAATGATAAAAATATTCTTACCTGAAAAAAACTTTCATTAATATAAAACTCGTATGTAATTTAGTAAATTGTTGCTATTTTTATAAATTATTAATAATCAAAAATATGAATTGTAATTTTACTCACAATATAAATACAAAAAGCATTCAAATTCTTTTGGTGCTCTTTATTTTAATTCCTTTTTCTGTTTTCTCTCAACAACAGAAAAGGTTGATTACAGATTATATTCTTACAAATCAAATTAAAGATTTTAAAAAATCAGATTTAATAGATTTTGAAATCGATAATGTAGATCAATCCCAATCTTTAAACGGAGAAATTGTCAAAATTCAGCAGAAATTTAAAGGCTATCCTATTTATAATGCTGTAGGAACAGTTTTAATTAAAAACGATAAAGTTGCCTATTTTTCAGATTCATTTTTAAAAAATTACAATACTTCAACATCAAATATTGCAACTTTAAATAAAGAAAAAGCACTTGAAAGAATTGCGGCAATTTTAGATAAAAAAGATGTGGCAAAATTTCAAATTATTGAAAATTCTGAACCTGAACCGGCACATAGAAATTTCGCAAAACAAAGTTTGACGTATGTAGACGTTGATAATAATTTAAAATTGGTTTATCAGTTTTATCTGCGTGAACCAAAATCTCAAAACACTTGGAATATTTTAGTTGATGCCAACACAGGAGAAATTTTAAACAAAGAAAATCTTACCTTATCATGTAATTTTCATACTGGAGCATATGGTCATGATCATTCTAATGAAATTTTTTCTGAATCTATAAATAAAGTATCCGCATCTTCAAATTTTCTTGCGCCTGATAATGCAAGTTACAATGTTTTTCCTCTTCCTGTGGAAGCCCCAACTTTCGGAAATAGATCAGTTGTTAACAATCCTTGGATTCTTGCCTCATCACTGGAAGGATGGCATTCAACGGGAAATACAAATTATACAATAACTAGAGGTAACAATGTTTACGCTTATGAAGATACAGCAGATAAAGACGAGCCGGGATACTCTCCCGATGGCAGTGCAAGCAGGAATTTTAATTTTCCTTTTTCAATAAACGGAACACCCTCATTCAATCGAAATTCTGCGATTACCAATCTTTTTTACATCAACAATAGAGTTCACGATATTTTTTATCAATTCGGATTTACAGAATCTGCCAGAAATTTCCAACAAAATAATTTTGGGAAAGGTGGAGCCGGAAATGATTATGTTTTAGCAGAATCTCAGGATGGAGGTGGTTTAAATAATGCTAATTTCACCACACCTTCAGACGGAAGCAGACCTGTCATGCAGATGTATCTTTGGTCGTCAGTGAATAGATATTTTTTCTATAATGCTCCATCATCGGCAATTCCTCGGATTCCTCAGGCAAATCCTGCACAGTTTGGTCCACAACTCAATGGAACTGGTGTTACGGGTGATATTGCTTTAGCTTCAAATATAAATGGGTGTTCTGTATTACCAGCAGGATCTTTAGCTGGAAAAATAGGACTTATTGAAAGAGGCGGAGCTGCAAATTGCACATTTGCTGTAAAGGTGAAAAATGCTCAGAATGCCGGTGCAATTGCCGCAATTATTTATAATAATGCTGCTGCAGTTAATTTTCCGTCCTCAATGGGCGGCACTGATCCCACAATAACGATACCTTCAGTCTTGATTACCAATGATGAGGGAGAATATATTAAAACTCAATTAAACAACTCGGTAACAGTAAATGTAACTTTAAAAAGTGATCCGGCAACTGCTCTTACACCCGACGGAAGTTTTGATAACGGAATAATTACCCACGAGTACGGTCACGGAATTTCAAACAGACTGACAGGTAACGGATCTACTTGTCTTCTAAAATCTCAAAGCAAAGAGCAAATGGGTGAAGGATGGTCAGATTTTTTTGCATTAATGCTTACCAACAGACCTGGGGATAATGCGAATGTTCCGAGAAGTATAGGATCTTATGCGAGCGGACAGTCAACGAGCGGTGCCGGATTTAGACCTGCAAAATATTCATCGGATTTTTCAATTAATGATTATACATACGGAGATACAAACGGGATGGAGATTGAGGAAGATTCTGAAATTGTTCCCGACGTTCACCGGATCGGGTTTGTCTGGGCAACGATGCTTTGGGATTTACACTGGCAATATGTTGCAAAGTATGGATACTCTTCTGATGTAACTTCTAATAAGAATAGCGGAAGTGCAAGAGTTTTACAGTTGGTAACCGATGCTTTAAAACTTCAGGCTTGTAATCCTACATTTATAGATGGCCGTAATGCTATTTTATCTGCCGAAATGCTTACCACCAAAGGAGAAGACCGATGTATGATCTGGAAAACTTTTGCCAAAAGAGGTTTAGGTTTAAATGCTTTAGCCGGAAACAAAATGAATATCAGCGATCAGGTGGAAGACTTTTCAATTCCAAAAGATTGTACTGATGGAAATTCAAATATTGCAATCGACAGAAGTTTAGTAAGAATCTATCCAAATCCTGCAAAAGAAGAATTTTTTATTTACTTAAAAGATCATACCATCGGGAATATTCATGTTCAGATCTACGATATGTCGGGAAAATTGGTGTTGTCAGAAAGCAGATCTTCTCCTGATTCAAGAATTCAGGTTTCAACAAGAGACTTTGAAAGTGGAGTCTATGTCGTAAAATTGCAAGGCATAGGAATTGACATCAATTCAAAAATAATTATCAAAAAATAACATTAAAAGTTAATCAATACCATCACCTCAGAATTTCTGGGGTGGTTTTATTTAATATTGAAACTTCTCCAAACAAATTTTTATGTCGTACCTTTGCCGGCTGTAATAATGGATATGGAGAAGAAGAATATTTTAAAAGGAGTTTTATTTGTCGGGATTGGTGCAAGTATTTATGGGATGTTGGCAACTTTTGTGAAGATGTCTTACAAAGAGGGTTTTACAACCTCTGAAGTGACAACCGCACAGTTTGTCATGGGATTTGTTGGTTTATTGATTTTAAATTTCATTCAAACCATTACTTCTAAAAAAACTTTAGCGTCACCGACTTCAAAAGAGATTAAAATGTTAATGCTGGCAGGCACATCATTGGGGTGCACGAGCTTGTTTTACTACTTGTCAGTGCAGTACATCAATGTTTCGATTGCTATCGTGCTCTTGATGCAGTCTGTTTGGTTCAGCGTTGTAGTAGAAAGTTTTTTAACTAAAAAATTACCGACACTCAGAAAAGTGATTTCGGTTTGTATTGTTTTGTTGGGGACGGTTTTAGCAACAAATTTGATCAATCTTGAAGTTACAATTGACTGGCATGGCATCTTTTGGGGATTATTGGCGGCAGCATCATTTACGATGACGATGTTTACTTCAAATACTTTGGCGACAGGTTTACCTGTTCTTAGGAAAAGTATCATTATGCTTTCGGGAGGTTCGGTTGTTATCCTTTTGTTTTTATTTTTTGCACAAATTGGGCCTCTTCATTTTGAAGGTTTAAAATCATTTTACCTTAATTTCACTGAAAATACACAGCACATCCGACCGTTTGATTATTCTATTTTTTGCAAATATGGATTTATATTAGCGCTGTTTGGAACCATCATTCCACCGATTTTATTTAATCTTGGTTTTCCAAATACAGGTCTGGGATTGGGAAGTATTATTTCATCTTTGGAACTTCCGGTTTCCGTAACGATGGCGTTCGTTTTATTAAGCGAAAAAGTAACCCTCATTCAGTGGATTGGAATTGTTTTAATTCTTTTCGCAATTGTTTTGATGAATCTGCCTTCAAAAAAAGAAAAACTTGCAGAACAACTTTCTTAAAATTGATAATTAAATTATAAATAACACCAAAAACCGTTTCTTTTGAAGCGGTTTTTTTAAATTTATATCTAAATTAAATTTAATGAAAAATTTTAAAAATGCTGCAGTCATTATGTTGTTTTCATTAGCATCGGTTTCTGTGTTTTCTCAGGGAAAACCTTTAGATGCGACACTCTCAAACTACCAATATCCTTTCGAAGTTCATTTTAAAGATTTAAATTCTCAAAAACAAAATCTGAAAATGGCCTACATGGATGTGAAGCCTAAAAAATCCAACGGAAAAACCATCATGCTTCTTCACGGGAAGAATTTTAACGGAGCTTATTGGGAAAAAACGGCAAAAGATCTATCAGATAAAGGTTTCAGAGTGATTATTCCGGATCAGATTGGCTTTGGGAAATCTTCCAAGCCTCAAAGTTATCAGTTTTCATTTGCACAGTTAGCAAGCAATACTAAAGCTATTTTAGATGATTTAAAAATCGATAAAATTATTGTTCTCGGTCATTCAATGGGTGGAATGGTTGCCACAAGATTCACTTTAATGTATCCCGAAAACGTAGAAAAATTAATTCTCGAAAATCCAATCGGATTAGAAGATTATAAAGCTTTGGCAAGATATCAAACCGTTGATGAAGCCTATCAATCTGAATTAAAAAATACCGCAGAAAGCTACAAAAATTATCAGCTAAAATTCTATTACGACAACAAATGGAAAGCAGAATACCAACCTTGGCTTGATCTCATTGCAGGCTGGACGTTGCACAAAGATTATCCTCAAGTCGCTTGGAATGATGCGTTAACGGGCGATATTATTTTCAATCAACCAGTTGTTTATGAGTTTAAAAATATCAAAACGCCCACATTATTAATTATCGGAACAAGAGACCGAACAGCCATCGGAAAAGATAGTGCACCCAAAGAAATTCAGCCTACCATGGGACAATATCAAGAACTAGGAAAGAAAACACAACAGCAAATTGCCGGATCAAAATTAGTAGAGCTTGAAAATGTCGGTCACCTTCCACACATCGAAGTGTACGACAAATTCTGGAAGGCTCTTTATGACTTCGTTAAGTAGAACTAAAGTTGTTTTGATTGACTTAGGAAATGGAGGCGTTAAGAAAATTGAAATTTAATCCGTTAAAAAATTCCCTCTGTTTGAAGCGCGACATAAATTCTGAGCTGAAGAACTAGTCCTGATTTCGCGCAAGTTTTGGGAATTTTAGGATTTAATTGCAATTTTTAGCCGGAGTTTCCAGTCTTGAACTTTTGGTTCTTTTGTTTCAAGACAAAAGAACATATATCAAAATAAAGAGAGGATTTATCAATTGATAAATCCTCTCTTCGTATGTGTTGTTGTCTGAATTATTTCTTCTTGTAAGCAGCGTCTTTAATTCTCGCTTTTTTACCTCTAAGGTCTCTGAAGTAGTAAATTCTAGATCTTCTAACTTTACCTCTTCTGTCAACTTCGATTTTTTGAAGAGCTGGCATGTTGATAGGGAAAACTCTCTCTACACCTACATCACCACTCATTTTTCTGATTGTAAAAGTCTTTGTAGAACCTGTTCCTCTTAATTGGATTACAGTTCCTTTGAAGAACTGAGTTCTTGTTTTTTGACCTTCCTTAATCTCGTAATACACAGTGATTGTGTCTCCTGCTTTGAATTCAGGGAATTCTTTTTTTGTAATGTACTTGTCTTGTACGTACTTTAATAAATCCATTATTAATAAAATAAAATGTGTTACGCTAAGCAACTTTCACGGACTTCGTCAGAGGTTGAATAACAGGTTGCAAATATATGAAATACTTTTTGAATATGCCAAACAATTTTGTGATACTAAATTGTGTTTTTTAAACTTTTTTCAGAGAAAAAATTAATAGTTGCTTATCATTAAAGTCATTTTGAGTTTACAAGTGAAATTTATATTTGCCGGGTTGTAAAATTACACCATCATTTAACAAATAAACTCAACTGAAATTACCATGAGGCATTATCTATTATTCTTTTTTTTCGTCGTCCAGCTTTCGTACGCTCAGGCTTTGTATCCTTACCTGCAAAATCCTGCTCACAATTCTATGATTGTCAACTGGAAGACAAGCTCAGACAATGAAACAACCGTTCTTTACGGAAATTCTCCAACGAACCTTAATGTGACTGTAACAGGAACTACCAATATTTTTTCTGATACAGGCTACAATAACAATTACTATTATCACACGGCAAAAATTACCAATTTACAACCTAACACCAAGTATTATTACAAAATAAAAACGGGAACCAGCGAATCTGCAGTGTATAACTTCAGAACACTTCCTCTTCCCGGGCAGCCTGTAACACTTGATGGAAAAATAAGGTTTTTGATTATGGGAGACAACCAGATCAAGGCAGAGCCTCGATATGATTCGTTAAATTACAAAGCTTACAAAAAGCTTAAAGAAAAGTTCGGGCTTACATCAGATCCTTCAGATAATATTGCGTTGACATTTATGGTCGGAGATCAGGTAGATGTCGGGACTCTTGATCATTATGAGAATGTTCACTTTAAAAAGAACAGAAAATTATCACCCTACCTTCCGATACTGACAACCGTTGGAAACCACGAGACGTATGGTACTTTGGGAATGAATTCTTACTACGCACATTTTAATATTGATGAAATTAAATATAAAAATATCTCATCAGGCAACGAAAATTATTACGCGCAACAAGCAGGAAATGTTTTGTTTATCAGTTTAAGTTCAGAGCATACAGGTTCAGCGCAGCAAACTTGGCTTCAGCAGATTTTAAACGAAGCAAACAACGATTCTACAGTTGACTGGATTATTTCATTAAGCCACAGACCTTATCAGGCAGAGCAATATGTAGGTGATATTTCTACATGGGTAAGAAACAATGCAGTTCCGCTTTTGGCAGGATCAGACAAATATTTGATGCATGTAGGAGCTCACCATCACCTTTATCACAGAGGACAGTTAAAAAACACTCCAAATTATCAGATTATTTCAGGTGGAACGGCTTGGGATCAATATTGGGGAATGTCTACCGAACAAGATTTTGACGACGTACAGAAAACATTAACGGACTGGACGTACCAAATCATCGAAGTGGATGTCACCAACGGAAAAGTAGATATCGAAAGTTATTCTATCGGAGGAATTTATACTCAAAAAGACAATGTGCTGATTGACTCATTTCACAGGTATAAAAATAAACCTAAACCTTTGAAGCCGTCAATTACAAACATTTTTACAGCTCCAATAACTTTGCCTTTAACATTAAATGGAAGTACTTTCTCTTCACCTGCAAACGAACTTTTAAATACGACTCAGTTTTTAGTAAGTAAAGTAGCTGACTTTTCAGTGATTGAAAAAGAATTCTACAGAGATTACGAAAACTGGTTCGGGAAAGATGGAAACGGAAATCCGGATCTTACCAAAAACCTGAATGCAGGTGTTGATATTACCAAAGTAACTTTCGCAGCAAACTCTATCACCAACGGAGTTTATTATGTGAAAACCCGTTACAGAGACAGAAACATGGAGTGGAGTGATTGGAGTGATGTAAAGCAGTTTGAAGTGACAGGAAGTGTAGTTTCTAACCCTACTTTTACTTTAAATAAAACAGAATACCTGCAAAATGAAGCGATTGCAGCGACTTACAACGACGGACCAGGAAATCAGCAGGACTGGGTCGCTATTTATAAGAAAGGACAAAACCCAGCATCAGTAACTTCACAGGGTTATATTTATACTAACGGACAGACTTCAGGAATTGCAAACTTCCCGAATGGTTTGGCAACAAAAGGACAGTACTTTGCAGGATTTTTTGCCAATAACGGTTATACAGAAATTGCACCTAGAAAAAGTTTTTATGTAGGACCAAAAGCTGTGCTTCAAACAACTGCAGATGCATATCCTGTTGGAGGAACAGTTGTCGTTAATTTTTCAAATGGTCCAAATTTAGTAAAAGACTGGATCGGAATTTATAAAATGGGTCATGTTCCAGGGCCAACTCCGGCAACGAAATGGAGTTATGTAACGACCGCTTCAGGAACTCTTAATTTTACAGGTCTTCCAAAAGGATATTATTATGCGCAGTACTTTCTAGAAGATGGCTACACCACAGTAGGAGAGAAGGTTTTCTTTAAAGTAGGAGATATTGTGACAGACCTTTGGATCAATAAACCTGTTTATACATTGGGTGAAAATATTTCTGCTTCATGGACGGATTCTCCGGGTATCATCAAAGATTGGTTAGGAATTTATCCTCAAAATATTTCTGTTCCGGATGATAATTTTGTTTCATACACTTATTTTGATGGAATTACTCAAGGGACAAAAACCATTACCGGAAATGTAAATGGAGTACCAACCACAGCAGGTAATTATTACATGGTGATGTTTACCAATGATTCTTATACTGAAGTTTCCAACAGAGTACAGTTTCAGGTAACTTCAGCAACCTTGGGAACTGAAGAAACGAAAAATAAGACTGAAAAAAATGTAGTTTTATATCCAAATCCAACAAAACCAGGACAGCCGACTTTTATCAAAAGTGATTATCCTATTGAGAAAATTGAATTAATTTCAGCGACAGGTCAACTGTTATACAAATCTGAAAACGTACAAAATCAGCGTTTTTCTTTAGTCAACGAAAACCTTCCAAAAGGCGTTTATTTTGTAAAAGTACATACCAGAAAATTATTTACTTTAAAATTAATTATTGAATAAACCTATTCACAACTGATTGATAAAGAGCGGAACTTGTTTCCGCTTTTTTGTTTTTAAATAATACTGAAAATGAAATTCTATTTAAATCTTTCTCAAAATTTATTTGAAATACTGAAGGTGTCATAAAAATGTTTAAATTTAAAACTGAAAAAAATCAAATATTTCATGATAGATAAAAGAGTAAAAAATGCTGCTGAAGCTATTGAAGGAATCCAAGACGGAATGACACTAATGCTTGGCGGATTCGGTCTTTGCGGAATTCCGGAAAATTCAATCAATGCATTGGTAGATAGTGATGTAAAAGATTTGACCTGTATTTCAAACAACGCAGGAGTAGATGATTTCGGATTGGGATTATTGTTGCAGAAAAAGCAGATCAAAAAAATGATTTCTTCATACGTTGGCGAAAACGCAGAATTCGAAAGACAAATGCTTTCAGGTGAATTGGATGTTGAATTGACGCCACAGGGAACTTTAGCAGAAAAATGTCGTGCCGCTCAGGCTGGAATTCCTGCTTTCTACACACCTGCAGGTTTCGGAACTGAAGTCGCAGAAGGGAAAGAAGTAAAAGATTTCAAAGGGAAACCACATATTTTGGAGCACGCTTACGAAGCAGATTATTCTATCGTAAAAGCCTGGAAAGGTGATCACGCAGGAAATTTAATTTTTAAAGGGTCAGCAAGAAATTTTAACCATCCAATGGCGGGTGCCGGTAAAATCACCATCGCTGAAGTTGAAGAATTAGTTGCTCCGGGAGAATTAGATCCCAACCAGATTCATATTCCAGGAATTATGATTCAAAGAATTTTCCAAGGAGAAAAATTTGAAAAAAGAATCGAGCAGCGAACTGTCAGAAAGAAAGATAATTAAGAATTATTATTTAAGCAATTGAGTAATAAAAATTTATATGACTTTGCTGAGTGAAACTCCTTTGCGAACTTAAAAGCAGTGTCAATCTTAAAAAAAACTTTGTGCTCTTTGCGTTAAAAAAATCAAATTAAAAAAAATGTTAAGTAAAGAAGATATAGCAAAACGTATTTCAAAAGAAGTGAAAGACGGATATTACGTAAACTTAGGAATCGGAATCCCAACATTGGTGGCCAATTACGTTCCAGACAATCTTTCGGTAGAATTTCAAAGTGAAAATGGAGTTTTAGGAATGGGGCCATTTCCTTTTGAGGGCGAAGAAGATGCAGATGTCATCAACGCCGGAAAACAAACGATCACGATTTTAGAAGGTGGTTCATTTTTCGATTCTGCTTTTAGTTTTGGGATGATCAGAAGTCAGAAAGTAGATTTAACCATCCTTGGCGCAATGGAAGTTTCAGAAAACGGAGACATTGCCAACTGGAAAATCCCTGGAAAAATGGTGAAAGGAATGGGTGGTGCAATGGATCTGGTGGCTTCTGCAGAAAATATTATCGTTGCGATGATGCACATCAACAAAGCGGGAGAAAGCAAAATTCTGAAAAAATGTACACTTCCTTTAACCGGAATCAACTGCGTGAAAAAAGTAGTAACTGAATTGGCTGTTTTAGATGTAACTCCAGCCGGATTCAAATTGGTTGAAAGAGCTCCCGGAGTTTCTGTAGAACACATCATCAAATCAACAGAAGCAGATTTAATCATCGAAGGAGAAATTCCTGAAATGCAATTCTAAATAAAACGACCTTGTCATCGACAAGGTTTTTTGTTAAAAATATATATAGTACTTAAGTCGACCTAGGAAACATAGAGCGTTAAGAAAATTGAATCCGTTAAGAAATTTCCACTGTTCGAAGCGCGAGACAACTTCTGACACTAGTAACAAAATAACAATTCGCGCAAGTTTTGGAAATTTTAGGATTCAATTTTAATTTTTAGCGGAAGTTTCCAAGTCTTGAATTTTTGTTTCTTTTGTTTCAAGACAAAAGAAAAATTAACTAATCTTGAATTCATTTTATAAAAAGAAGTTTACCTGCCATCCTGCGCCCCAAAAACCTTTTGCAAAATACTCGTCGTTCTCATCACAGAATTATTTCTGATACCGCTTTCTTTTTCAGCAACCATTTTAAAAACTCCATTAATCGTTTCGTTGGTAACGTATTCATTTAAATCTGTTGAAACAGCATTTCCAGTCAAGGTATTGTATTTTGAAATTAAATTGTTCCAAACCTTATCAGCACCAACTTTCCCTAATGAAGCCTTCACTTTTGGCTGAAAAGCAGTGAACAATTGTGATTGAGTTTTACTTTGTAAATAGTTTGTCGCAGAATTATCACCTCCCAATAAAATGTTTTTGGCATCGGTAATCGTCATTGAAGTGATGGCTTTTGTGAAAATCGGAGCAGATTCAGTAACAGCATCTTCAGCTGCTCTGTTCAATAATTTCACACCCTGATCTGCTAAGCTTCCCAACCCGAAAGCGCGGAGTTTGGTGTCGATTACTCTTAATTTTTCAGGCATTAAAATTTTCACGGCTTCATTTTTCAGGAAACCATCGGTTACGCCCAGTTTTTTCACACCTTCAGTTACGCCTAAATTTAAAGCTTCCTTTAAACCTGATGAAATTTGGGTTGAAGTAAGACTTCCTAAATTAACTGAAGAACTGTTTTTGGTTGGAGTTTGTGTACTTGTTGTAGAAGTTGCTGGTGTCGTTTTGGGATTGCTTAGATCTATACCAGTCTGGTTTTTAACAGTAGATTTAATGATATCTAAAATTTGTGCTTGTGCAGAAACCGAGAATAATAATCCGGCTGCTAAGAGAAAAGTTTTTTTCATCGTTTATTTTTATACAAAATTAGATGTTTCGTAGCTTAATTAGTTAAATCATAGACTGAATTTTTCAGAAAATAATTATATTCGCTAAAATCTAAACTCAACAAGATGCTGCGTATTCTTTTGGTCTTTTCTTTACTCATTTCAACGTGTTTTTTCTCTCAGAATAAATTAAATTTAATTCCTTATCCGCAAAATTTAAAAATTAATAAAGGAGCAAGTGTAATTCCTGAAAAAATTCTTGTTCGGGAGGCAAAAAATGATTCTCTTCAGTTTGAAGTTAAGATTTTTAATACATTTTTAAAAACTGATGCGACTCACTTCTTAGTTTCAAATCATGGAGTACCAAAATATAGTTTTGTAGAATTAGAAAAGGTAAATTCTTCAGAAATTAAAGATGATGGATATTTTTTAGAAATCAGCGATAAGAAGATTTTAATTAAATATTCAAGTAAAAAAGGAAAGTTCTATGCGTTTCAAACTTTGATTCAATTAATTAATCAGTTTTCAAATAAAAAGGAAATTCCAAATTTAAAGATAAATGATTCTCCAAAATTCGCATGGCGAGGAATGCATTTAGACGTTTGCCGCCATTTCTTCACTGTCGAAGAAGTAAAACAATACATCGATTATCTGGCAATGTACAAACTCAATACTTTTCATTGGCATTTAACCGACGATCAAGGCTGGAGAATTGAGATTAAAAAATATCCGAAACTTACACAAATTGGTTCAAAACGTAAAGAATCCATGATTGGTGCTTACGTTGATGATACATTTGACGGAAAACCTTACGGGCCATATTTTTATACCCAAGAACAAATCAAAGATGTTGTAAAATACGCTCAGGATAGACACATCACGGTCGTTCCGGAGATTGAAATGCCCGGTCATGCTTTGGCTGCACTTTCTGCTTATCCTCAATTGGCGTGTACACAAGGACTATTTGAAGCGGCGACAAAATGGGGTGTTTTTGATGATGTTTTCTGTCCGAAAGAGGAAACGTTTACCTTTTTAGAAAATGTTTTGGATGAGGTCATTGCACTTTTTCCTTCGCAATATATTCATATCGGTGGCGACGAATGCCCGAAAACAAGATGGAAAAAATGTGCGCACTGTCAGGAATTAATTAAAAAACACAATCTAAAAGACGAGCACGGTTTACAAAGTTATTTCATTCAGAGAATTGAAAAGTATGTCAACTCAAAAGGTCGAAAAATCATCGGCTGGGACGAGATTTTGGAAGGTGGATTGGCTCCCAATGCCGCAGTGATGAGCTGGACAGGTATTAAAGGTGGAATTGAAGCTGCAAAAACCAATCATTTTGCCGTAATGACGCCAGGAGCATATTGTTATTTTGACCATTATCAGGGCGATCCGCAGACCGAACCGAATGCGTTTGGAGGTTTCACACCTTTGAATAAAGTCTATTCGTATGATCCTATTCCAGCTGAATTGAACGCAGAGCAGTCAAAATTTATTTTGGGAGTTCAGGCGAATTTATGGACGGAATATATTCTGGATTTCAAACAAGTTCAATACATGATCTTCCCAAGATTATTTGCTCTGTCTGAGGTCGGTTGGGGAACTTCAAACCCTGAAAAATACAAAGAATTTGAAAACAGAGTGGTGGAGCATTTTAAGATTTTAGATAAAATGAACATCAACTATGCGAAAAGTATCTACAATATTTCAGGAAAGGTAATTCCTAATAACACTGGTGTTTCTTACGAACTTTTAACTTCTCAAAATCCCAACGGAATTAAATACACGATTGACGGAAGCGAGCCAAAATCAAGTTCTGCAATTTATCAGAATGCAATTCCTGTTTCAAAAGCGATGACGGTAAAATCTGCTTATTTTGAAAATGGAGAATTGAAATCGGCGGTTTCTTCTCAAAATTTTACCACCTCAAAAACGACAGGTAAAAAAATCGCTTTAGAAAACCAGCCAAGCGAAAACTATTCTTTTGGCGGTGCATTTACGCTGGTTGACGGAATTATTGGAAACGTAAAGCAGTTGGGGAAAACGTGGCTGGGTTTTCAGGGAAAAGATGTTGTCGCAACCATTGATTTAGGCGAAAAAACTAATTTTTCAGAAGTTTATTTTAATACATTAGACAATAAAGGAAGCTGGATTCATCTGGCGAAATCAGCAACAGTTTCAATTTCTGATGACGGAAAAAATTTTAAAACCATCAAAGAAATAGGAAAAGAGGATATTCTTTCAGCAAAAGGAAAAATTATTCTTAAAGTCGGAAATCAAAATGTAAAATTTATTAAAATTAAAATAGAAAATGCAGGAATTATTCCCGCAGGAAATCCGGGTGCAGACTCAAAAGCGTGGCTTTTTGTAGATGAAATCGGAGCACAATAATTAAATAAAATTTAGTACTTAAAGTTTCTAAAATTTTAAACAAGTCAACCTTAACCTAAGCCTCAACTTAAAAATATGAACTCACGAAGAAAATTTTTAAAAACCACAGGAATATTATCATCCGCATTGTTGTTGAATCCGTTGGATTTGATTGCTAAAGAAGTTTCCAAAAACGAAAATATTTTTGTGAATAAACCGATAGTGCTTTCGACTTGGGATTTTGGTTTAAAAGCCAACGAGGAAGCTTGGACGATTTTAGGAAGAGGCGGAAGAGCACTAGACGCGGTAGAAAAAGGCGTTCGGCTAGTTGAAAATGATCCCAATGAAAGAAGTGTAGGCTACGGCGGTCGCCCCGATAGAGACGGAAGAGTGACACTGGACGCTTGTATCATGGATGAAAATTACAACATCGGTTCGGTTGCCTGTTTAGAAAATATTAAAAATCCAATTTCCGTAGCCAGAATGGTGATGGAGAAAACACCTCATGTGATGTTGGTTGGTGACGGAGCGTTTCAGTTTGCTATTTCCCAAGGCTTTAAAAAAGAAAATATCCTCACACCAGAATCCGAAAAAGAGTGGAAAGAATGGCTGAAAGACAGCAAATATAAACCGCTCGTCAACATAGAAAATCACGACACGATTGGTATGATTGCGCTCGATGCTCAGGGAAATCTTTCGGGAGCGTGTACAACCAGTGGAATGGCGTTCAAAATGCACGGCAGAGTAGGCGATTCTCCAATTATTGGTGCAGGTTTGTTTGTTGATAATGAAGTGGGTGCGGCGACGGCGACTGGGCATGGCGAAGAAGTCATCAGAACGGTAGGAACTCATCTCGTTGTGGAACTGATGCGGCAAGGTAGAAATCCTCAGCAAGCCTGTAAAGAAGCGGTTGAAAGAATCGTGAAAATTACTGAGCGAAGAAAGAAAAATCTGAAAGACATTCAGGTTGGCTTTATTGCCATCAATAAAAAAGGAGAATATGGCTCGTACTGTATTCAGGACGGATTTAATTTTGCGGTTTATGACCAAAAAGGAAACCGTCTGGAGAAACCTGAATTTGCTTTGAAGTAAAATTAAATTATTAATCATCATCAAATACTAATGAAAAAAATAATCAAAAGTGAGATTTAAATTTTTAAACCATTAAGATATTTTAGTTTGTAAGTTTGGTTAAGGTAAAATATCTAAAGATATTTATTAAGCAGGCTGCTGAACTCAGATTTATCTGAGCCTTAAAAATCTTACAATCTGAATCGGCTTAATGTTTCATTTTTGAATACTATCTTTTCAATTAAATAATAAACTAAAAAAAATGTTCTTAGAAATAGCCACATTCGATATCACATCCGCTGAAATAGCTTTGAATTCTGTTGCCGACCGAATTGAATTCTGTGCTGACATTAATTCAGGAGGAATTACACCCGACCTTGAAGAATTGAGATATTTAAAAGAAAAATATTCCAAACCGATTCATGTGATGATTCGTCCTGTCGGTGGAGGTTTTATGTACACCGATTCAGAATTTTTGCAGATGCAGAAAGATATTATTGAATTTTCAAAAGCTAAAGCTGATGGATTTGTTTTCGGAATTTTAGATGAAAATCAGGAAATTGATTATGAAAAAAACAGATTGTTAGTTGATTTAACCAATGGTAGACCATGCGTTTTTCACAGAGCTATCGACCGAACCAAAAATATTTTTGAATCTGCAGGAAAGTTGGTCGAGTTAGGTTTCAAGGAAATTCTCACTTCAGGCGGAGAAAATTCTGCGATGGAAGGGAAAGAAAATTTAAAAAAGCTTATAGAAAATTGTGGTGATGACATTAAAATATTAATTGGTGGTGGAGTTCGTTCCAATAATATTTCAGAGTTGAAAAATGTAACGAATGGGAAATATTTTCATTCTTCTGCAGTGTTGTCTTATGAATCATTTGCAAATGCTGAAGAGATTAAAAAATTGAAGGTTAATTTGTGAAATTTTATTGAGAGATATTAAATGAAATTTTTTAACGCAAAGTTTTATTTTTAATGTCACATACTTAAAGTAGCAAAGAATGACGGACAAGCCGTCTAAGCTTGAGAATAAATTTACGGTTAAAAATAATTTTTGAATTTAAGAAAAGAATTAATCTATGAAAGTTTTATAGAGCACATATATTTTCAAGCTTAAGCAACTTGGTTGCTACTCTTTGCTTCTTAAATCTTCATAAAGAAAAATAATCTTTGCGTTAATAAAGTACTAGATAAAAGTTAAACAAACACAAACACAAATGACAGAAAACGAATTATCCTATAAAATTATTGGTGCTGCACTGGAAGTGCATAAAACTTTGGGAGTTGGTTTGCTTGAAAGCGCTTATGAAGTTGCTTTAGCTTACGAGTTAAGAGAACTTGGTTTTGAGGTCAAAAGTCAGGTGGTACTTTCCCTAAAATATAAAAGTGAGATAATTGA
Source organism: Chryseobacterium aahli (assembly GCF_022699665.1). Lineage (GTDB taxonomy): Bacteria > Bacteroidota > Bacteroidia > Flavobacteriales > Weeksellaceae > Chryseobacterium > Chryseobacterium aahli. Next base: position 206,058 of record NZ_JALDNB010000010.1, read on the forward strand.
TAATGCTTACAGAATTGATTTGATTGTAGAAGATAAGGTGATTATAGAAGTTAAATCTGTATTAGAAATTAATCCCATTTCCTATTCGCAGATTTTGACTTATTTAAAATTAACAAACATCAAACTCGGACTTCTCATTAACTTTAATACACCTTTAATCAAAGACGGAATACACAGAATTGTAAATAAACTATAAATGAACAAAACTATACTTTTTGCTTTATTTTTCATTCAAATATTTGTTAACGCCCAATTTTCAGAGCGAAATTTATCCTCAGAAAAATGGCAATTTAAAAATGCAAAAGAAAATAATTGGCTCACGGCCACCATGCCGGGGACGGTTCATTTGGATTTGATGGATCATCAACTCATTCCTGATCCGTACAAAGATGAGAACGAGAAAAAAGTACAGTGGGTTGAAAATGAAGATTGGGATTATCAGACAGTTTTCAAAGTTTCAGCTAAAGAATTAGAAAATCAAAATGCTGAGTTGGTTTTTCACGGATTGGATACGTTTTCTGAAATTTATTTAAACGGAAAACTACTGCAGAAAACAGATAACATGTTCCGAACATGGAAAATTGCGGTTAAACAAAATTTGAAAATTGGAAACAATACTTTACGGATCAAATTCAAATCTTCTGTCAATGTCGGAAAAGATTTAGCTAAAAAAATTCCGTTTACAATGCCGGAATCTCCCAGAAGTTTTGTCAGAAAAGCGCAATATCAGTTTGGTTGGGATTGGGGACCAAGATTGGTTACTGCCGGAATCTGGAAAGATGTCAAACTGAATTTTTGGAATCATGCGAAACTTGAGAATGTAAAAATAGAGCAGAAATCTTTAACAAAGCAAAAAGCTGATTTAATTATTCACGCAGAAATTATTGCAGAAAAAGAAGGCAAGTATAGTTTTAAAACAGATAAAACAAATTATGATATTGTTCTGAAAAAAGGTTTAAACAAGATTTCAGTTCCATTTAAAATTGAAAATCCACATTTTTGGCAACCGAACGGATGGGGAAAAGCAATGACTTATGTATTAAAATTTTCACTGAAAAAGGATGCTCAAATTATTGATGAAAAAGATGAGACAATTGGTCTCAGAACCATCGAATTAATTCAGGAAAAGGACGAAAAAGGAAAAACTTTCTATTTTAAAGTCAATGGAAATCCAATGTATGCTAAAGGTACAAATTGGATTCCCTCCGACAGTTTTACACCAAGAATTACGAAAGAAAAATATCAGAAACTCATCAAAGATTGCAAAGATGCCAACATGAACATGATTCGTGTTTGGGGTGGCGGAATTTACGAAGATGACGAATTCTACAAGGCTTGCGATGAAAACGGGATTCTCGTGTGGCAGGATTTTATGTTTGCCGGGAGTTTTTATCCGTCAGACGAAGATTTTTTAAATAACGTAAAAGAAGAAGTCAAAGATCAGGTCAACCGACTTCAAAATCATCCGTCGATTGCTTTGTGGTGTGGAAATAACGAAATTGATGAAGCCATTGTCAACTGGGGATATCAGAAACAGTTCAAATATTCAAAAGAAGACTCTCTTCAGGTCTGGAAAGATTACAAAAAGGTTTTCCATGAAGTCATTCCGAATGCTTTGAAAGAAAATTTAACTTCAGAAAAAAACATCTATTGGCCGACTTCGCCGTCGATTGGTTGGGGACATAAGGAAAGTTTAACCGAAGGTGATTCTCATTATTGGGGTGTTTGGTGGGGCGAATTTCCGTTTGAAATTTATAACGAAAAAGTTCCAAGATTTGCCTCTGAATATGGTTTTCAGGGAATGCCAAGTTTAGAAACAGTAAAATCAATGTTTTCAGGACAACCTGAATTAAGTTTAGAAAATCCAACCATCAAAGCGCATGAAAAAAATGCAAGAGGTTTTCATATTATCAACGAATATATGAAGCGGGATTATGTGGTTCCAAAGGATTTTGTGAAATACAATTATGTTTCCCAACTGCTTCAGGCACGTGGAATGCAGATTGCCATTGAAGCCCATCGCCGTGCAAAACCTTACAATATGGGAACGCTGTATTGGCAGTTGAATGATTGCTGGCCTGTAATTTCTTGGTCATCGATTGATTATCTGGGTAATTGGAAGGCTTTGCATTATCAGGTGAAAAGAAGTTTTGAAAACCAAGTAATTTTAACGGAAGAAATCGACGGTTTTTTGAACTTTTATGCCATTAATGATGATTTAAAAAAGTTTGAAGATATAAAAGTAGAAATTCAGGTTATTGATTTTAACGGAAAAATTTTAAATGATTTAACTACGGTTCAGAATGGGAAAACATTGGATGGAATTGCAAAGATTGATCATATAGAAATTAAAAACTTAATTAAATATTCCAATAAAAATGAAGTCTTTTTAAAATTGATTTTAAAAAATATCAATAAAAAAATCATTGCAGAAAATCTTCATTTCTTCGCAAAACCAAAAGACTTAAAACTCACAAAACCCAACATCAAAATCAAAAAAATCTCACCAACAGAAATCGAAATTTCCACCGGTGTTCTGGCGAAAGATGTTTATTTAATGGGCGACACGCATTTTAGTGATAACTTTTTCGATCTTCTTCCTAAAACTTCAAAAAGGATTAAGCTTTCAAAAGCTGTGAAAAAAATCGAGTCAATGAGTCTTTGGGATACGATGAATCCTTAAATTTGCAGAATACTTTTTAGAATCATGGTGAATTTTGTTTTAATTGGCGTTTGCATTCTTGCGGGAATGATCCTCAAAGAAACAAAATCCATCCATCCCGATGCTCACAAAGGTATCAATACATGGATTCTCTATCTCGCTTTACCTGCAGTTTCTTTCAAATATTTGCCGAAAGTTCAATGGTCTCTAGAAATGCTTTTTCCCATTGCCGCAACATTTCTGACCACCGTTTTTGCCTTCATTTTTATGAAGATTTACTGTAAAACGAAAGGATATTCCGAAAGATCACGAAGCACATTAGAATTAGTCAGCGGTTACAGCAATACATCTTTCATTGGTTTTCCGTTGATTAGTGCATTTTACGGAGAAAGCCTTTTAAGTATTGCCATCATTTGCGACCAGACGATGTTTTTCTCACTTTCAACTCTGGGAATTATTACAGCAATAAGAGGCGGCGGAAAATCAGGCGAAGTGAGTGCGAAATTTATTTTTAGAAGACTGGTCACCTTTCCACCGCTCGTGGGTTGTATTGCTGCATTAGTTTTGTCGCCATTCATCGATTTTACTTTTGCAGAACCGCTTTTCGATAAATTGGCAGCGACTTTAAGTCCACTCGCCCTATTTTCTGTCGGATTACAATTAAAATTCAACGGCTGGAAAAAATTGATTCCTCAGATGTCAGCGTCGATGTTTTACAAGTTAATTCTGGCTCCTGCAATCAGTCTTGGATTGGTATTTTTATTCGGAATTACTGGAGATATTGCCAAAATCACCATTTTTGAATCAGCAATGCCGACGGTTATAACTTCAAGTATTATTGCAGAACAGTTCAGGCTCAACACTAAACTCACCAATCTCACCATCGGGTTCAGTATTATTCTTGGTTTTTTGACAACGGCGGTTTGGTATCAGATTATTGAATTTATTTTTTAAAATGGAGCTTAATCCCGCTTTCACTACTCGCTTTTCCGAGAGATTCGGCGG
>NZ_JALDNB010000011.1 GCF_022699665.1 Chryseobacterium aahli
CTTCTTTTATTTAATAGATAAATTATTTAATTTCGATACATCCCACTCTTCCGCCAGCATTTCCGGTTGGCTGAGTTTGATAATCATCTTTCCCGGCATGGATGATTAAACCTTTACCCATAATATTTTTAGCTTCTTCAGGACAATCCAGACACCATTTGTCAGTCTTAAACGTCAGTTTTGCCTTTCCTTCATGGTCAGCAACCAAATTCCCGATATCGCCCATGTGAAAGTGTGCATTTCCCCATTTTCCGTGGTCAGATTTTGAAGGATTCCAATGTCCTCCGGCAGATTCTGCGGTAGGTGATGAGCAGTCGCCTTTCTCATGAATGTGCACGGCATGAATTCCGGGAGTTAAATTATTGACTTCTAAATTCAGCACAACATCATTTCCGTTTTGTGTAAATTTTGCTGTTCCGTCAGTTTTTGTTCCGCTTTTTGCTAAAATGTTGTAGGTTTTACTCGTACTGCAAGATGCTGCAAATAAAGCGCAACCCGTTAATAGTGTTAAAGTCTGTAGTTTCATAAATTAATATTTAAATGTTGTAATCTTAAATTTAATAAACAATTTCAGAACAGTTTATGATTTGAAATCGTTTTCTGCAATTAGCAATAAAAGACAAATCGTCCTCAAATTATCTTGATACCTTTGCAAAAATTTTGTCTTGAAAGAGTATAAGAAAAGAATGGTAAAAATCATTCAGTATATAGATAACAATCTTGATACCGAACTAAGTTTAGAAAAAGTTGCGAAAATAGCAGCCTATTCACCGTTTCATTTTCACAGAATTTTCAAGATGATCATTGGAGAAACTTTGCAGAATTATATTTTTAGAAAAAGAATAGAAAAAAGTGCATTCTATCTTTCATTGAGAAAGAACTTATCGCTAAAAGATATTTATCTGAATTTAGGATTCTCCAGCCATTCAGATTTTAATAAAGCTTTTAAAAAATATTACGGAACATCTCCTTCAGAATTTAGAAAACTCAGTCCGGAAAAATTTCATACAATTTCGCCAATACAAAGCAAGAACGGACAAGTAGATACCGTTTTTGACCAATACATTTGCAACATAGAAAACCTATTAAACTGGACAACAATGAATTTAAAAATTAAAGTAGCACATCTTCCGGAAATGAATCTGGCAGCTGTAATGAGCCTTGGTATTGCAAATGTAGAATCTTCTTTTAATCTTCTGATCGATTGGGCAAAAGAAAAGCAGTTATTTCCCCGAGAAAATCTTAAAATGATTTCTGTTTATCATGATAGTTTTAAAGTGACAGCCGCAGATAAAGTAAGAATTCATGCTTGCATGCTTCTGGATGAAAAATTGGAGAAACAAGAAGGAGAAGTGTTTCCTGAAACCTTGGAAGCTGGAAAATTTATCGTCGGAAGCGGAGAAGTTACCCTTGCTGATTTCGAACAATCTTGGGTATCTTTATTTTTATGGATGAAAGAAAACGGTTATTCAACTCGCAAAGCATTTCCTTTCGAAATCTATCACTCAAACTTTAAAGAACATCCTGAAGGAAAAATGGTTGTAGGTTTCTGCATTCCAATTAATTGATACAATAGCAAATCCTTCGTGCATTTAAAACTTGTATTGCTTGAATAAGTGAAACGCCTTTGTTTACCTTAAAATAATGGGTAATTTTTGACAAAAAATCTTAGTTTTTCTTTGCGTTAAAATGTATGCGAGGTTAAAAAAGAGACAGAAAACTCTTTAAATACGGTTCAGATTTCAAATTCTACAGCTCAGCAACAAAAAATTCAAAACAATAAAAATTCATCATATTTTTGATTCGAATTAATACAGCTATGAAAACAAAACTATTATTTCTTGTCTCTTTTTTCTCATTTCTTCTGAGTTTTTCTCAAACAAAAATTACCGGAAAAGTGACTTTTAAAAACAAAGGTGTCAGCGAAGTCAACGTTACCCTGAAAGACACATATGACGGAGCAACCACAGATCTGGAAGGAAATTTTTCTTTTGAAACGACTGAAAAAGGCGACCGTATTCTCACTTTCGTACATCCAAAATATAATGAAATTGAAAAGACTATTCTCATCGCAGATCAGGATGTCTACATGAATGCAGAACTGAAAGAGCAAATCAACGAGATAGATGCTGTCGTAGTTTCTGCGGGTTCTATTGAAGCGAGCGATAAAAAAAGAGCAACCGCTTTGCTTACCCCAATTGATATTTATACAACGGCTGGTGCAGACGGACAAATTTCTTCAGCTCTAAATTATCTTCCCGGTGTACAAAAAGTGGGAGAAACAGAAGGTTTATTCGTTCGTGGAGGAACAGGAACTGAAACCAAAATTTTTATGGACGGAAGCTTAATCAATAATTATTTTTCAAGTTCGGTTCCCGGAATTGCTGGAAGAGATCGTTTCAATACGTCTCTTTTCAAAGGAAATGTTTTTTCGAGCGGCGGGTATTCTGCTTTATATGGGCAGGCACTTTCGGGAGCTTTGATGCTTGAAAGTGTAGATCTTCCCGATCAGAGTTCTTATGATTTCGGGGTTTCACCGATATTTTTAAATGGAGGTTTTCAGAAATTAAGTGAAAATAAAGATCATTCTTATGGAGCGACTTTAGGATATTCAAACTTGGGTTTGATGCAGGACGTCTTTAATTTTAATACCGACTTTATTGATGCTCCACGAGGTTTTAACGGTGATGCAAATTTTAGAATCAAAACAAAGTCCGGCGGTTTTTTTAAATATTACGGAATGTTTGATAATAATAAAATGGGCGTGAAAACCGAAAGTTTAGAACCGGGATACGATTTTGCATTGGTAAGATTAAAAGGAGAAAACACGTATCACAATTTGTCTTTCAAGCAAAAATTTGGAAAATATCTTTTAAATACAAGCGCCTCATATTCTTATAACCAATCAGATTTAAATTTCTCGACAGAAACCAATGACATTGAATCAGAAAAAACACAATTGTTGAATGACGGAAATTATATCAATTTTAAAGCGGTTGTTGACAGGAAAATCAATAAAATAAGTGCTTTACGAGGCGGGTTTGAATTAAATTATGCCAATGAAAAACTAAATTTCGGCGAAGTCAATAAAAATTATCGGGATTTGATTTCTTCTGCTTTTGTGGAAACAGATTTAGGTTTCAGCAATCACTTTTCTGCAAAAATTGGCGTGAGAGGAGAAAACTCTTCTTATCTTAATAAAACTAATATTGCACCACGTTTTGCTTTGGCTTATCGTTTAGCAAAAGACTGGACAACCTCTTTCGCTTACGGACTGTTCTTTCAAAATCCTGAAAGTAAATACATTAACTCATCTGCTCAATTAGATTTTCAACAATCGCAACACTTTATTTTTCAGGTTCAGCGATCAACGGAAGGAAGAAGTTTGAGATTTGAAGCATTTTATAAAAAATATGATGAACTGATAAAAACACAGAATATTGTTCCGAATGCAGATCAAAATCAACAGGTACAAACGGCTTTTAACAACAACGGAAACGGCTTTGCAAAAGGGTTGGAACTATTTTGGAGAGACAAAAAAACATTCGAAAATATAGATTATTGGGTCAGTTATTCATTTCTTGATTCCAAAAGAGATTTTCTGAATTATCCTGTGAGCTTAAAACCGAATTTCGCTGCAGAACATACGATTTCCCTTGTTGCCAAAAGATTTATCCCCGAATGGAAAACAGGCATTAATTTGTCATACACTTATGCAAAAGGCAGACCTTATTATGATATTGTTACTCAGAATGATAAAAATATGATTCGAAATGAAGGCAGACTGCAAGATTATAATTCTCTCAATTTAAGCTTTAATTATCTGCCTAATCTTGGTAAAAAAGATGCAAAAGCGTTTACTATTTTTGTTGTGAGTGTTTCAAATATTTTAGGAACTAAAAACATTTACGGATATAACTTTTCACAAAACGGATCAAGAAGTTCAGCGGTCGTTCCGCCGGTTAACACGTTTGTATTTGTGGGGATGTTTATCAGTTTTGGGGTAGATAAAACACAGGATGCGATTAATAATAATCTTTAATATTATCTTTAAATCATAAAAACAACTTTAAAAAATTTAGGAATCATGAAAAAATACATTTTAAGTTTTGCTTTAGCTTGTATGAGCTTATTATCTTTTGCTCAGGCTAATTACGAAAAAGTAATGAAAGAGAAAATCGCTAAAATTGAAACCTGCAAAACACCAGAAGACTTTCAGGCTTTAGCTAACGATTTTCAGAGAATTGCTGAAAAAGAAACTACAAAATGGCAGCCGAATTATTATACCGCTTTTTCCTACATTCAAAAAGGAAGAGTTTTGATGAGAGAAGGAAAAATGCAGGAATTGGATGCTGTCGCAGATCAGGCTCAAAAATATATTGATGCTGCGGGAAGTGTAGATAAAGATAATTCTGAGATTCATTTGCTTCAGAAAATGGTTTATTCACTGAAAATGATGGTCAATCCTCAGGAAAGATATATGACTTTCGGTATGAAGGCGCAGGAAGAATTAACGATTGCTGAAAAATTAAATTCAGATAACCCAAGAGTTAGCTTAATCAAGGCAGAAGACACCTACTTCACACCGGAACAGTACGGAGGAAACAAAACTAAAGGCATTGAACAGTTCAAAACAGCCTTGGAAAAGTTTAATGCCTTCAAGCCAAAAACAGCATTAGATCCTGATTGGGGGAAATCAGAAGCTGAATATTTTATCGGATTGGGAGCTTCATCTACAAAATAATTTAAATAAGAACAACCTGAGAACCTTCTATTGCGGAAGGTTTTTTCAGTTCAGAAAACAAAATCAACCGTTCGGTAACAAATAATTTTTGTAGCAGATAATTTGATTTATTTTTGAATCAGAAAATCTTAATTATGAAGCGTAAAGAATTAATCATACTGTTTTGGATCTCGATGGGAACGTCGCTTTTCTTCTTTTTCGCATTTACCGATGAAAAAACGATTGAGAACTTTTTTCTAACTGTTCTTATTTCGTGTATGTATTCATTCGTTCTTGGCGTCGGAAACGGCTTGATTAATGAGTTTCTGAACAAAAGATTCCCTTGGTCTGAAGCGACAACAAAAAGAGCAATTATCAGCATTATTTCTATTCTTATTGCCAATATTATTTTGGTGCATTTCTGCAATTATATGAATTTTGTAGTATTTCAGAAAGCAGCAACTACGCATGAGTATTTTTCGGGCAGATACAATTTTACGAACTGGTTTACCATCAATATTGCGCTCCTGATCTCTACTTTCTTGCACGCCAAAGGTTTCATGGAAGAATTGAAAAAAACTTCCAGAAAAGAAGTTGTAGAGCAAAAGCTCATTGCAAAATCTGCCAACGCACAGTTTGAAAGTTTAAAAAACCAGCTCGATCCGCATTTTCTTTTTAATTCATTGAATGTTTTGAGTTCATTAATTGATGAAAACCCAACTCAGGCGCAGAAATTTACCGCTTCAATGTCGAAAATTTACCGATATGTTCTCGAGCAGAAAGACAAAGAACTGGTAACGATTGAAGACGAAATAGAATTTGCAAAAACCTATTGTGACTTGCTGAAAACAAGATTTGAAGACAGTGTCAATTTTATTTTTGATGTAAAAGATGAAGATTTACGAAGATTTGTCGTTCCGCTTTCTTTGCAATTGCTTTTAGAAAACTGTATCAAACATAATTTAGCAACATCTTCAAAACCGTTATTGATCAAAATTTTTACGGAAGGAGATACTTTGTGCATCGAAAATAATCTGCAGATTCGTGAGCAGATGAAGGAAAGTGCAGGAATTGGTTTGGCGAATATTGTACAGCGGTATTCGTTGCTTACCAATAAGAATGTTTTCATAGAAAAATCTGAGGATTATTTTAAAGTAAGGCTTCCGGTATTATCTGAAAAACCAAACACTGAAAAGATAGATATACAAAGCCAGGATAAAGCTTATGACAGAGCTAAGAAAAGAGTGAAAGAAATTAAAGGTTTTTATGGAAATCTTATTTCTTACTGTGCAGTTATTCCTTTCCTGATTTTTGTGAATTTCTACACTCAAAATAATTACTATTGGTTTTGGTGGCCACTTTTAGGATGGGGTGTCGGTGTAGCTTCTCACGCTTTTCAGGTATTTGGAATCGGGACTTCTTGGCAGGAAAAAAAGATTCGGGAAATTATGGATAAACAGAAAAAATAGGAAAAAATGGAAAAATTTGACGAAAATGATATTAATTATCAACAGGCTAAAAAACAAGTAGAAAGATTAAGAGGTTTCTATGGGCATCTATTTTCATACATTGCGGTCAATCTTTTGTTTGCTTATTTTAACTACATCAATTTAAAACCAAATGAGAGTTATTTTCAGGTTAAAAATTTCCTTACAGCAATATTTTGGGGAATAGGTCTTTTTGCGCATGCATTATTTGTTTTTCTACCCAGATTTAATTTTGCAAAACAGTGGGAAGAAAAGAAAATCAAAGAATTGATGGATAAAAACAAGTAAATGAACGCGCTGTATTTACTTTTTTACGTCTCGATTGCGGTCTGGTTTTTAAGCGAAATTTATTACAAGCAAAAATTTAAATCAGAAAAAAAAGACCAAAAGAAAGATCAATCTACGCTCAATATTTTGTGGGTAGTGATCCTTCCGTCGGTCTTTTTAGCGGTGACAATTTCTAAACTGACTTCTCTACCTATCAGAAATCAATATTGGATTTTATATCTGGGTGAAATTTTGATGGTGACCGGAATTTTTTTCCGCTGGATGATCATTAGATCTCTCGGCAAATTTTTCACGGTCGATGTTTCAATTAAAGACGACCATCAAATCAAAAAAGAAGGATTTTACAGATGGGTAAGACATCCTTCTTATTCGTTTGCACTGCTCACATTTTTTGGATTTGGATTATTTCTAAATAATTGGTTTTCTCTGTTTATTGCATTTGTTCCAACGTTTTTAGCATTTCTCTATAGAATTAAAGTTGAAGAACAAGCATTGATAGAACAGTTCGGAACCGAATATTCAGAATATAAAAAGCGGACAAAAAAGTTGATTCCGTTTATATTTTGAAAATAAGCCTTTATACGCATCAAATAAAATCCCGATTTGAATTGAGTTGGGATTTCTGCTGTTCAGTCTCAAAAATCTACCGTTCGGTTATATAAAGTTGAAGTGAAGCTGTTTCTTGACCTAAATTTGACTCAAGAAAACAAACAAATATTAATTTTTAAAACAAAACATCATGGAAAATTTATCATTCAACAAAGAAAATTTAGCTTACGAAAAAGCAGCTAAAAGAGTAAAAGATCTAAAAGGATTTTATGGCAATCTAACTTCTTATTGTTTAGTCATTCCGTTTTTATTGATTCTAAATCTTTTGACTTCACCTGAGCATTTGTGGTTTTACTGGCCGATGTTAGGCTGGGGATTAGGTCTTACGATTCACGCAGTAGGCACTTTCGGAATCGGCAAAGACTGGGAAGAAAAGAAAATAAAACAACTGATGGAGGAGGAGAGAAGAAGTTCAAAATCACTTTAATTAACAAACTTTAAAAACTTAATAAAATGAACTTTAATAACGCACAACAAAGAGTAAAAGATTTGAAATCATTCTATAAAAACTGTATGTGGTTTGGGATCGTAGCTTTGATCATATTTTTCAGAAGGTTTATGAAATCTGGCGATTTATCTCAATCAATATTTAGCGGATCAATCATCCTGACGGTTTGGGGTATTATTTTGGCAGTAAAAGCAGTGAAATTATTTATCTTAAATGCAGAATGGGAAAACAAAGTATTAGAAGAAGAACTCGACAAGACGAAAAAACCAATTAATTTTTAAAAACCAAAAAGATTTAATTATTTTTATTTAAAATTTATTATTGTCTGTAATCTATTTTAACTTAAAAACTTCGTGAACTTTTATAAGTGAAACGGCTTTGTGTAACTTAAAAAACAGTTAGTAGTTAAAAAATCTTTGTGAACTTTGCGTTAAAATTAAACATTATAACTACTAAGAAATATTCAAATTAAACTAAAACCCACTCAATGATTAAAACGGTCATCATAGAAGACGAAAAACCCGCTGCAAGAAAGTTAGAAAGAATGTTGAGTCTTTTCCCTGAATTACAGTTGGTTGCCAATCTGGAATCTGTGGAAGATGCCGTACAATGGTTCTCGGAAAATGAACATCCGCAGCTTATTTTTTCTGATATTGTTTTGGGTGACGGACTTTCGTTTGATATTTTTGAGAAAATTTCCACCAAAGCTTTTATTATTTATACGACGGCGTTTGATCAGTATACTTTAAAAGCATTTAAACTCAACAGCATCGATTATCTTCTGAAACCCATCCTGGATGAGGATTTATCAGGCGCAATTGAAAAGTTTAAAACTTTCCTTCCTTCAGATCAGTCTGTAAATTCGGATGATATCAAGCAGCTCATCAAGAAAGAAAAATCAACGCTTTCCAGGATTTTAGTGAAAATAGGATACAACTTAAAAATTGTTCAGACGCATGAGGTCAGTTGCTTTTTTAGTGAAAATAAAATTGTTTATCTGCAGACTTCTGATCGTGTTTATCCTTCAGATTTTACTTTAGATGAATTGGCTGATGTGCTTGATGATAAGAAGTTTTTTCGTGTGAATAGACAATTTATTGTCAATTCAGATTACATCAAAAATATCCATACTTCACCCAATTATAAGGTTGAATTAAACTTTCAGCCACAGGAAGAAATTACAGTAAGCCGAGAGCGTGTAAAAGATTTTAAAGATTGGCTGGTAGGTTAATTTTGAATTAAAACTAACAACTATCAACCAAAAACCATCAACTATTTATAATCTATTCGGTTAGCCTCTGTATCTTCTAATTGTTTAATAATTGATGGTGGAATTTCGTCGCTATCAATAGGAAAACTGATAGAATCAGGAATGAAGTTTTTTCTGTCAGCTTTTTGAAAGATCTCGAAAAGAGCAATCGGCTCTTGATTAAAACTAATACAAGTACTTATAAAATGCAGTTCATAGAGCTTATATTCTGGGTTTTTAATCTTCTCATTGATATCTTTTATTCTTGAGATAAAATGCCTTTGGCGGATAAACGTGTTGCTGTTCATGATGATAAAAACATAATCTGAATACGCCGTTATTTTCCCGAAATACTTGTGACGGTCGCCGCCGCTTCTTTCGACGAAATATTCACCCGAAGTTTCGGATTTGTAGATTTCCATTGCAGAGCGCCAGATTCGATCGTCTTTTGCCTGAGAAGGGTTTTCCGGAAGATTTCTATTATAAGAATACCAACATCCGACAAGCCTGTCAAGCAATTCTGTGTTCTGTTTCACATTATTCATATCAATTCTCAAATCATTAAAATTGAATGATTCTGTATTTGAATTAATGAAATCAATATAATTTGAATAACCTAAAACTTTAACTATTAAACTTAATTTTGCCAGATTTGGTTTGCTTATAGCTGAATTTTCGTTTTGATAATATTTCTTTAGTTTGTTGATTATCAAGTGTTCGTATAGGTAATTTAATCCTAAGACATCTGCTTCTTTCTTGATACTTTTATCTGAATTTTCATTGATAATTAAATCATTAAGTTCTGCAACGATGTATGACCATTCGGTTTTTGAGACATCTTCCCAATGGTTTTTCTTTAAAAAATGCAGGCTCAGGAAGTTCATCAGCTTCTCCAAATGCAGAATATCTTCTTTTTTCATTTTAAGTTTTGTTTCATAAGACTAATTTAAGATTATTTTAAAACTAAAAAAGATTATTGCAAGACTTTTATATTTTTTATCAGTGCCATATTTGAATAGAAAATAAAAGTTAAAACAATGGAAACAAAAATCTTATTACAAAATGATTCTCTTTGGAACAGACTTCAAAGTTTTTCATTAGACACCCCAAATGTCGATTTTCCTTTTTCAAAAAAATTGGCAAAAGAAGAAAACTGGACTTTAGATTTTACTGCAAAGGCAATAGAAGAGTACAAAAAATTCGTTTATCTCTGTTGTACTTTACCAAACGGAGCTTCACCAAGCGAAATTGTCGATAAAGTCTGGCACATGCATTTGATTTACACTCAAAATTACTGGGAAGAGTTTTGTCCGAATATTTTGAAACGAAAGCTTCATCATCATCCGTCAAAAGGAGGTTTTGAAGAAAAAAATAAGCACACAAACTGGTTTTCGGATACATTAAACGGCTACAGACAAGTTTTTCAGGAAGAAGCTCCAGAAGATATTTGGAAAAATAAAAATATTAAACAAAAATCTAAAAGGTTTTGGTTAAAAAATATCAGGATTTTTTCTTTAATCTTCATTGTATTGATATTAAATTCTTGCTCAGATAATGTTGGTTCTGCTTTGCTTACAGTGATATTCATTGGAGGCGTATTATTCTTCATTTTTGGGATACTGGGTTCAATATTCGATGATAATAATGTGCCTGATTTAAAAAATAAAAAACAGAATGATGACTCGGGTGGAAGTTGCGGCGGAGGCGGAAGTGGTTGTAGTGGTGGAAGCGGTTGCGGAGGAGGATGTGGAGGCGGTTGTGGTGGATGCGGCGGATAAAAAATAAAAAGCTATGAAAAAGATAATGATTCACATAATTCCGGTTATAATGAGTTTAGTTTGGCTTGTTATTAATACAGATACCATCAATCCTATTTCTTTGAAAGGACCTGATTTTTTAAAATTCTATTTAATTCTTTTGTTTGGATTTTACAGCTCAGTTTTGGGTTTAAAATTATTCAAAGAAAGTATTTCCAAAACTACATTGTATTTTATGATTTCTATTTTCATATTAGGGTTTGTAAAATTAGTAAGAGGACTATTTTTAGGAAAACCTGTCGGATTTTTAATACTAATTTTAATTTTAGAATTGACTGTTATATTGTTTATTAATTTGAATAACCTAAAGTTTAAATTGAAATAATAACGCAAATATTATTTCAAAAAATAAACCCGAAACAAAATGCTTCGGGCTTATATATTTTTCAATAAATTTTTACTTTTCTTCTTTTTCGTTGTTGGCTGTGTATCCATATTTTTTACACACGAAATAAGTAATGGCCAAAAGAATAAAACTCAAAATAAGATGAGATTTTTCCGGATGTACAATCGCCTGATAAAGGTTATATCCGAACACTGCGGAAACAATAGAAATTAAAATGTTGTTGGTGTAGACGTACTGGTTTTTTAATGAAGTTTTCATAATGATATTTTTTAATTGTTATTTACTGAGTAAGTATCACAACTCCAAATATGTTACAGAAAAAATAAAAGTCCGGAAAATTTATTTCCAGACTTTCTTATTAATGAATGCTTAAATTTTTTGGTAACGAAAAACTATTTCATCAAACTGATATTCGTAAGACCTCCGTCAGCCAGAATTTCTGTTCCAACGATAAATGATGACTCATCTGAGGCTAAAAATACTGCAGCATTTCCGATTTCAGAAGGCAAGCCTTGTCTTCCGATTGGCGTTATGTCTCTCCAGATTTGTTTCACTTGTTCCAAATGTTCTTCTGGCACCATTTTCCCGAAAACCGGTGTGTCAATAGAACCGGGTGAAAGTGCATTCACTCTTATCTTTCTGGGTAATAAATCTAGCGATAAACCTTTTGCCAATGAAATGACCGCTGCTTTTGCCGCCGCATAGATTGCCATTCCTGGTGCTGCGCGATGAGCAGCACTTGAGCCAATCAGGATAACTGAAGCTCCGTCATTGAGATAGGGAAGTGCTTTTTGTACGGTAAAATAGGAGCTTTTTAAATTTAATTCCATGTATTTATCATAGCTTTCTTCAGTAACTTCGTCAATAGCTCCCATCGCAAGGCCATCAACTACGCCTCCTGCATTCACAACCAATACATCAATTTTGCCAAATTTTTTAGCAGTTTGCTTAAAAGTATTTTCTAAATCATCAAGATTGGTCACGTCTCCCGAAATGCCGATAAATTCTTTGCCTAAAGCGTCTACTGAACTGTTTAAGGTAGTCACATTTCTTCCGGTAATTGCACCAACTGCACCTTCATTTTTAAAAGCTTCAGCGATTCCAAATCCGATACCGCTGTTTCCGCCTGTAATGACGGCTACTTTATTTTTTAGTCTGTTCATTTTTTTAAATTTTAATAATTAAAAACCATAAACTCCACCGGAAACAGCAATTTGTTCGCCCGTAATCCATCCTGCATCTTCAGAAGCAATAAATACGGCCACCTTTGCGATATCTTCTGGCTGTCCGGTACGTCCAAGTGGTGTGTTAGATACAAATTTAGCTTCGGCGTCGCTACCGATAAATCCGGCACTGTGAGAACCTTCTGTTTCTACGATACCAGGCAAAATAGAATTGATTCGGATATTTCTGCCTGCAAATTCTTTTGACAAAGCAACGGTGAAAGCATCTAATGCCGTTTTTGTTGCAGAATATACCGAACCTGTAGGCAAGGGTGATCTGCTTGCTCCGGAACTGATATTGATAATGTTTCCACCATTTTCACCAAATAATTTTAAAGCCGACTGAATCGAAAAAATTGATCCTAAAACATTGATGTTGAATTGCTGATGAAATGTTTCTGCCGATACCTGTTCGATCGGTTCGTAGTTGTAAATTCCTGCGTTGTTTACTAAAATATCCAATGTGCCGAAAGCGTTTTTGGTTTCATCAAACAATCTGGTGACATCTTCCTGTTTAGAAACATCTCCTTGTACAGCAATTGCAGTTCCTCCATTATTCATGATCTCGCTGACCACTTTGTCTGCATCTTCTTTACTCGAAGCATAATTAACCACAACTTTTGCTCCTTCAGCTGCAAAATACTTTGCGATTGAAGCTCCTATTCCTTTTGAAGCACCTGTAACTACAGCTACTTTATTTTTTAATTTACTCATTGTTTTATTTGTTTTAAAAACTTGAACAAAATTATCACATTAAAATTTATTTTGGTAACTTTGTAACGAAAAGTAACTGCAACCACGAAGTAACACAGTAACAAAAAAGTAACCATTATGAATTGTAAACCCCTTATAAAAGAGCAACATAAGAAGGAAATGATGGCCGTTCAGGACTCTATGGATGTACTGAGTGGAAAATGGAAAATAGCCATTCTTTCGTCAGTTTGTTATCATAACAAGCGAAGATTTTCAGATATTCTAAATGACGTTGTCGGAATTTCCAACAAGATGTTGAGTAAAGAATTAAAAGAATTGGAAATCAATAAATTAATAAAAAGAACCGTTTTAGAAACTCAGCCTATAACAGTTCAATACGAACTTACACAGCACGGAAAATCTTTACAAACCATTATTAATAATCTGACAGATTGGGGAATTAAGCACAGAAAAGAAATTATTGGAAATACTACTGAGGTGCAAAGTAATACTGAATCGCAAGAAACGGTAACAGCAGATATAGTTTAATGATATTCTAAAAGAAAAAAGACCTTCAGAAAAGGTCTTTTAATATATTTACGAAATAACTCCGCTTCCAATCAATTCATCATCAATATACCACGATGCAAATTGTCCTTCTGCGATAGCTGATTGAGGATTTTTAAATTCCATATAAAAGGCATTTTCAAACTGATAAATTGTCGATTTCTGAAGTTCCTGTCTGTAACGGAATCTTCCAAGAACCTCCATTGATTCTCCGTTTTTTAATCTTAAATCTTCTCGAACCCAATGCAGTTCAGAATTGTCAATTTTCAAAGCTTTCTTATGTAAACCTGGGAAACTGTGACTTTCACCAACGAAAATAATATTGTTTTCCATGTCTCTTGATACGATAAAACAGCTTTCTTTATGTCCGCCGATTCCTAAGCCTTTGCTTTGTCCGATTGTGAAAAATTGAGCTCCCTGATGTTTTCCGATAACTTTTCCGTCAGCTTTTTTATAATTAATTTTTTTACTTAAAAATTCAAGCTCTTCTTCTTTCGATGAAAAAGTTGGAATTTCTTCAGAAAATAAAGGGGAATCTTTAAAAATTTCTACAATTTCACCTTCTTTCGGAACCAGTTGCTGTTGTAAAAACTGAGGCAAACTTACTTTTCCGATAAAACACAATCCCTGAGAATCTTTTTTATCAGCAGTTACCAATCCGATTTCTTTGGCAATTTCTCTTACTTCAGGCTTTGTTAATTCACCGATTGGAAACAATGCTTTAGACAACTGATCCTGATTCAACTGACATAAAAAATAAGACTGATCTTTATTGTTGTCTTTTCCTGCCAAAAGGTGGAAGATTTCCTTTCCGTTTTCATCAAAAGTAGAATCTACTCTTGCATAATGCCCCGTTGCTACTTTATCTGCACCCAAAGACATTGCTGTTTTCATAAAAACATCAAATTTCACCTCTCTGTTGCACAAAACATCAGGATTTGGAGTTCTTCCTTTCTGATATTCATCAAACATGTAATCAACGATTCTTTCCTTATACAAATCGCTCATATCAATCACCTGAAACGGAATTCCCAATTTCTGGGCAACCATTAAGGCATCATTGCTATCCTCAATCCAAGGACATTCGTCTTCCAAAGTTACGGAAGCATCGTTCCAGTTTCTCATAAATAAAGCCACAACTTCGTGACCTTGTTGCTGCAGTAAATACGCTGTAACACTCGAATCTACACCTCCTGAGAGGCCTACTACTACTTTCATGTATTCAATTTTACGAAACTCTTAACGGGAGTTCTTAGTTGAGCCGCAAAATTACGATAATCCTATTCACAAAAAAAATGATAATTTTATGCATTGATAAAAACGATAGAATCACAAATTGTTTTAATTTTCACCAAACAAAAATATTTAAATATGAAAAAACTATTTATTTCTTCATTCCTCCTGATTTCAGGATTGTCATTTTCTCAGGTTTCTGTAGGAACACCAACAACTGAAACCAATAAGTGGACTTTCGGTGGTGGTTTGGGAGTTGGTTTTGGAAGCAATTCTTATTTTAATCTTCAGGTTGCGCCGAGAGTTGGTTATCGTCTAACCAATGATTTAGAAGCGGGTTTAATTGGGAGTGTTTCGTGGCAGACTTCAGATTTTTATAAATCAACGATGTTTGGTTTTGGGCCATTTGTAAATTATTATTTTGCGAGATCTTTCTTTGTAAGTGGTAATTTGCAGCATTTTTTTATCAATTATGAAGATAAATTTTACGATTTTAAAGATAATCAGCAGGAGACCGCTCTTTATTTAGGAGGTGGATATATGCAGCAAATCGGGAATAATTCTTTTATGCAGATCGGTCTGATGTACAATGTTTTGTACAAAGAAAACAGCAGTGTTTTTTCTGGCGGTTTGATTCCGAGTGTAGGTTTTGTGGTGGGACTTTAAAATTTACGCATATAATTGGGGAGAAAACATTTTACTCTCGCAGATTTTACTGATCAAGCAGATTTTTAAGTTGTTATTCTAAATTTTTGCAGCAGCATCCGTGAAAATCTGTGCGATCTGTCGGAGAAATAAAAACAAAAAGCATCGAGAATTTCCCGATGCTTTCATTATTTATTTAAAATTAATTATTATTAAGATTTCTCAATTGCTGACTTTTTAGTCTTCTGAGTTTTTCCTTCTAATCCATCTTTAGCTTCATTCAAATCTAAAGTTACTGTTTCGCCTTCAGTTAATTGTTTATTCACCAACATTTCTGCCAATAAATCTTCAATATACTTCTGAATAGCTCTCTTCAATGGTCGTGCACCAAAATCTTTGTCCCAACCTTTTTCAGAGATGAAATCTTTGGCTTCTGTAGTTAAATCTACTTTATACCCTAATTTTTCAAGTCTTGAATATAGTTTGCCTAATTCAATATCGATAATTTTAGAAATATCAGTTCTTTCAAGAGAGTTGAAGATCACAATATCATCAATTCTGTTTAAGAATTCCGGAGCAAATGCTTTTTTAAGAGCGTTTTCAATCGTGCTTCTTGTTCTGGAATCTGAATTGGTTTTCTTAGCATTCGTACCAAATCCTACACCATCTCCAAAGTCTTTAATATCTCTGGTTCCGATGTTTGAAGTAAGGATGATAATTGTATTTCTAAAGTCAATTTTTCTACCTAAACTGTCGGTTACGTGACCTTCATCTAAGATTTGCAACAAGATATTGAATACATCAGGATGCGCTTTTTCGATCTCATCTAAAAGAACAACTGCGTAAGGTTTTCTTCTAACTGCTTCTGTTAATTGTCCTCCTTCTTCGTATCCAACATATCCCGGAGGCGCACCAACTAATCTTGAAACTGCGAATTTCTCCATATATTCACTCATATCAATTCTGATCAATGCTTCGTCAGAATCAAAGAGTTCTCTCGCCATTACTTTAGCCAGCTCAGTTTTACCAACACCAGTTGTTCCTAAGAAAATAAATGTTCCAATCGGTCTGTTCGGATCTTTCAATCCAGCTCTGTTTCTTTGGATCGCTTTTACTACCTTTTTCACAGCGTCTTCTTGTCCGATCACTTTTCCGTTCAGATTATTATCCATTCCGGCAAGTTTGTCAAGCTCGTTTTTACCGACTTTCGTTACAGGAACACCACTCATCATAGAAACTACTTCGGCAACACTTTCTTCAGATACAACTTCTTTTTTCTCTTTTACATCTTTATCCCACTGATCCTGAGCAGAATTCAACTCCATTTGTAAACGCTCTTCTTCGTCCTTTAGCTTTCTTGCTTCCAAATAATCCTGAGCTTTTACAGCTTTTTGCTTCAGTTCTTTGATGTCTTCAATTTTCTTTTCAAAATCAATGATTTCTGTAGGAACCTTCATGTTTTTAATATAAACACGAGATCCAGCTTCATCCATCGCATCAATCGCCTTGTCCGGTAAAAATCGGTCTGTAATGTATCTTGATGTCAAATTGACACAAGCCAAAATAGCTTCCTCCGTATACACTACATTGTGATGCTCTTCATATTTATCTTTAATCTGATTCAAAATCTGAATAGTTTCCTCAATATTGGTAGGTTCTACCATTACTTTTTGGAATCTTCTTTCTAAAGCACCATCTTTCTCAATATACTGACGGTATTCGTCAAGGGTTGTAGCACCAATACATTGAATTTCTCCTCTTGCCAAAGCTGGTTTGAACATATTGGAGGCATCTAAACTTCCTGTAGAACTTCCTGCTCCAACAATTGTGTGCAACTCATCAATGAATAAAATCACGTCACGGTTCTTTTCAAGCTCCGTCATGATGGCTTTCATTCTTTCTTCAAACTGACCACGGTATTTTGTTCCGGCAACTAAGCTCGCTAAATCAAGCGTGATGACTCTTTTACCAAAAAGAACTCTTGAAACTTTCTTCTGTTGAATTCTTAAAGCCAAACCTTCCGCAATCGCAGATTTACCAACTCCAGGTTCACCAATCAACAACGGATTGTTTTTCTTTCTTCTCGATAAAATCTGAGAAACTCTTTCAATTTCTTTCTCACGACCGATTACTGGGTCTAATTTCCCGTCTCTAGCCAAAGAAGTCAAGTCTCTACCAAAGTTATCCAAGGTCGGAGTTTTACTTTTTGCAGAACCTAAATTTCCTGTAGGCTTTCTCATTTGCTCAAATTCTTCTCTGTCATCGTCATCATCATACGCAGAGTTTTGAGGTGCAGATTGACCAGAATTTTTTAGCATGGTTTGATATTCTCTTGAAACTCCTTCATAATCAATGTCGTAAGCTCCCAAAATGCTTGAAGTAGGGTCCTCATATTTGTATAAAATGCCCAAAAGCAAGTGAACGGTATTGATCTCGTTGCTCTTATATTGTCTGCATTCTAGCTCCGCACGTTTAATGGAATGATCTGCCATTTTGGTGAATGAAATATTGGTAACCTCTTCAGAAATAGGATTTAGACTTGCTGTATTTAAAGTTTCAATTTTTCTTCTGATTTGTGTTAAATCGGCATTCAGCCCTTGAAGGATTTCTTTTGCAGAGTTTTCTGTTTTTATAATACCTAAAAGTAGATGTTCTGTATTAAGAAATTCACTTTTCAGCCGCTTAGCTTCATTTTTGCTTTGTTTGAACACTTGGCTCAAACCTTGTGAAAACTTATAATCCATAATATTGTATCTCAAATTGGAATAACGATAACATTTATCGTTTATTCTATATCTAAATTACAAATATTTTACCAAAAAACAATTAATGACTTTATGGCAGAAAAAAGTTTTTTATCTTACTGAAAATGACTAAGTTTGTTATCCTCAAAATTCCCTTATGAGCTCCGAAATTACAAATTACATCGGCTATGCCGCTTCCGTTTTCATTATATTAAGTTTTATTCTTAAAGATTTAACCAAAATCAGGATTGTCAATTTGGTCGGATGTATCTGTTTTGTCATCTACGGCATTTTCAGCGGAATGCTTTGGCCTGTAATTATTCCAAACGGAATTATATGTTTTGTACAGGTTTATCATTTACTGATTGCAAAGAAGAAATAATGGCTCGAAAAAAAGTATTGACTTCCGCATTCAGCAATCTTTATACTGACCAAAGAATCGAGAAAGTTTGTCGAACATTACATGAAAACGGTTATAATGTAGAATTAATTGGTAACAATTGGGGTGGGGAGGAAAAAATGTCTCGTCCATATTCTTTTTCCAGAATAAATATCGTTTCTAAAATTCTAAAAACAGCCTATTTTGAATTCAATTGGAAGCTGTATTATGAGCTAAAGAAAAAAGCTGACGAAAATACGATTCTTCATGCCAATGATTTAGATGCATTGCTGCCCAGTTATCTTATCGCTAAAAAATTAAATATTCCATTAATCTTTGACAGTCACGAAATTTTCTCGGAAATGCCTGCCGTTCAGGGGAAAATGTCTCAAAAAATATGGCGTTATCTGCAAAATAAAATAGTTCCTAATCTTAAATTCATGATTACCGCAAGCGGAAGTTACGGAAAATGGTTTGAGAATAAATACGGAATTAAGCCAATTATCGTTCAAAATGCGCCTAGAAAAATTGATTTTTCAATAGTAATTCCTGAAAATTACCCGAAAATACTTTTGTATCAAGGTGCAATCAACCCTTTTCGTGGAATTGATAAAGCCATTTTGGCAATGCATCATGTTGACAATGTTATTTTTAAAATTGCCGGCGATGGTCCAAAGAAAAGAGAATACGAAGATTTAGTTATCAAAAAAAATCTTCAGGCTAAAGTTCAGTTTTTAGGAAAATTGCTTCCGGAAGATTTAAGAAAAATCACGTTAACTGCCGACGTAGGAATGAGCATCGAAGAAAATGGTGGAGAGAGTTATGAGTTTTCACTTCCTAATAAAGTGTTAGACTGCATTCAGGCAAGAGTTCCTTTAATTTTATCCCCACTTCCAGAAATGCTAAATATTAAAAATCAATTTGATGTTGGTGAGATTATCGAAAATCACGAGCCTGAAAATATCGCTAAAGCAATCAATTTAATTTTAAATAAAGGAAGAAAAAACTATCAATCTGAATTAGAAAAAGCCTCCGGAATTCTTTGCTGGGAAAATGAAGAGATTAAATTACTAGGAGTTTTTGAAAAAGCATCTCTTTAATTTTAAACAATTCAATCGTTCTAAATTTAAAACTACTAATTAAAATTTTGCTTGCAATTCTAAAAAAAGGACACCTTAAAACTTGTATTTCGAAAATAAGCGAAGCGGCTTTGTTTATCTTAAAATATTTCCAAACCTTTCAAAAAGTATTTGTCTAACCTTGCGTTAAAAAATCTTTAAATAATAAGTAACAGTTTTTTCAGTTTAAATCTGACCTAAATTATCTTTTTAAAATTGGTTATCTTTGCAAAAAGAAAGTAGAAATGACCATTAAAGAAAATCAGCAGGAACTTATTGACGAATTTGCTTTTCTTGAAGACTGGGAGCAGAAATATGAGTACATCATAGATTTGGGTAAAGAACTGAAAGGTCTTCCGGAAGAACAGAAAACAGATGATAACCTCATTAAAGGGTGTCAAAGCAAAGTGTGGATTGACGCTGAATTTAAAGATGGAAAACTATTTTTCAACGCAGATTCTGACGGAATTCTTCCAAAAGGAATCGTTTCTTTATTGGTAAGTATTTATAGCGGTCACTCTACTCAGGAAATCCTTGATTCTGATTTTGAATTTATTTCCGAAATCGGATTACAGGAATTTTTATCTCCTTCTAGAGCCAACGGATTGATGGCAATGACCAAGCAAATCAAATTTTACGCAGTCGCATACCAACTGAAATCTTAGTTGTGACCAGAATTTTAGCATATCGTTTTTCCGCTTTTGGTGATGTCGCTATGACAATGCCTGTTTTCCGTGAGTTTCTTGAGCAAAATCCTGATGTTGAAATTGTAATGGTTTCAAGAAATAATTTTGAGAGCTTATTCACTGATATTCCGAATGTTATCTTTCATGGAATTGACCTTGATGATTATAAAGGTTTTTTAGGAATCAGACGATTAGGTAAAGAATTGCTTAAACAATATCAGCCTGATTATATTGCTGATTTACACGATGTTATCCGCACGAAAATTTTAGATAAAATTTATGTTCGCAAAGGTTTAAAAGTTTTCAAAATCAACAAAGGTAAAGAGGAAAAGGAAGCCCTGACGGATGTTTGGAATTTAGATAAAATCCAACTGAAAAGAACAGTAGAACGTTATGCAGATGTTTTTCGTGATATGGGTTTTAAGGTTCAACTCTCGCACCAATTAAGACCAAAATCTAATCAGAAATCGGGAATTGGTTTTGCGCCTTTTGCCCAACATAAAGGTAAAATGTTGCCGCTGGAAAAATCTTTCGAACTTGTGAAAATTTTAGCAGAAAAGCATGTGATTTACTTTTTCGGTGGTGGTAAAAAGGAAACTGAAACTCTTGAGAGATGGGAAAAACAAATTCCAAACACTCAAAGTTTAGCCGGAAAACTTAATCTCTCTGAAGAACTGAACAGAATTTCTCAACTTGAAGTAATGATTTCGATGGACTCAGCTAATATGCATTTAGCGAGTGTTGTAGGAACTCGTTGCGTTTCTATTTGGGGTTCTACACATCCGTATGCAGGATTTTTAGGTTTCGGACAAAGTGAGGGTGATGTTGTTCAAATTAATGATCTTACCTGCAGACCTTGTTCTGTTTTTGGCGATAAAGAATGTTATCGTGGAGATTGGGCTTGCCTAGAGGAAATAAGTGTACAGCAAATCATTAATAAAATTTAAGTTTAATGAAGCTTTCTGTATGTATTCCGGTCTATAATTTTGATGTTCGGGAACTCGTTTTCGACCTGAAAAAAGAAATCAAAGAGAATCTTATAGACGCAGAAATTATTTTGATTGATGATGCTTCTGATGAAAAATTCAAAACATTTAATAAAGAACTTCAAAACGAAGTAAAGAGTTTTGTTTTACTCGAAAAAAATATCGGCAGATCCAAAATCCGAAATCTTTTTTTAGAATATGCCGAAGGTGATTATTTGCTTTTTTTAGATTGTGATGGAAAAATCATTGAATCAAATTTTCTGACAATTTATGTTGACTTTCTGCGAGCAAATAGAAATGTTGATGTTTTATATGGTGGAAGAACTGTAATAAAAAACCTTATTGATAAAAAGTATATTCTGAGGTGGAAATTTGCTGTGGAACGTGAGAATTTGCCGATTTCAGCACGTAATGAAAAACCATATCTTTCTTTTCAAACGAATAATTTTGTTATAAAACGAGAAATATTCACTACTGTAAATTTTAATCCAGAATTTGAGAATTACGGATATGAAGATTTGCTTTTCGCAATGGATTTGAAATCTGAGCAGATTAAAATTCATCACATAGATAACCCTATTTTTAATAATGATCTGGAAAGTAATGATGTTTATTTATTAAAGGTAGAAGAGTCTGTAGAAAGTCTTTATAAGATGCTTAAAACGGATTCGCTAAAACTTAGAATTTCTGAAATTAAATTAGTAAAAGCGTACGCTTTTTTACAAAAAATGCATTTTGAATCATTCTTTCTTTCTTTTTTTAATCTTATTGATGGAAGAATAAAGAAAAATCTTCTTTCGGTTCAACCTAATTTAAGAAATCTTGATTTGTACAAATTGGGATTACTGCTAAAAAAGATGAAATAAATTACTGTTGCCCAAAATCCCCAAAACAATTAAATAAACACCCTTTTCAATAATTTCTATAAAATTTCAAAACGTCTACAAACTCCCATGAATAGATATAAAATAAAAAACTCTCAGAATAATCTGAGAGTTTTTGTGGGCCCTGAGGGATTCGAACCCCCGACCCTCTGGGTGTAAACCAGATGCTCTGAACCAACTGAGCTAAGAGCCCTGAATTTTTTTGAAAGGTTTCAGTAAACCTTTGTGGGCCCTGAGGGATTCGAACCCCCGACCCTCTGGGTGTAAACCAGATGCTCTGAACCAACTGAGCTAAGAGCCCTAGACGATTTCTCGTTTTGAGTGGTGCAAATATACATACTTATTTTATATCAGTCAAGTTTTTTTCTAAAAATTCTCCGACTACAAAGTTGCTTCCGCCAATAAAAATCAAATCTTCGTCTGTAGCTTGTTGTTTTGCAGAAAGATAGGCTTCTTGTACAGAGTCAAAAATTTTATAAATTATTTTTGCTTGAAGTAATAAATCTTCATATTCTTTAGGGTCGCGACCTCTATTTATCGCTGGTTTTGCAAAATAGAACGCAGAATTTTCAGGAAGTATCGTCATAACATTATCAATTTTCTTGTCATTCACGAAACCTAAAACGATATGTTTATGTTTCGGGATGGAATTTAATTGAGAAAAAACATATTCCAGACCGGCCTGATTGTGTCCAGTGTCACAAATCGTCAAAGGATTTTGTGAAAATTCAAACCAGCGGCCGATGAATCCAGTGTTCTGATGGACGTTTAGTAATCCTTTTTCTAGATTTTCGTCAGAAATTTTTACATCTAATTTTCTAAGCTCTTCAATCAAGGCTAAAACAACCCGAATGTTCTTCTCTTGGTAGTTTCCTTTTAGATCTGATTTTAAATTTGTTTTTAATAGAGTAGCGTCAACGAAATGGGTGTTTTCTTTTTCAGCTTTAATTTTAATAATATTTTTAACTACTTCATTATCGTCACCAAAAATCACCGGAACATCTGTCTTAATAATTCCTGCTTTTTCAAAAGCAATTTCTTCAATGGTATTTCCTAAAATATTCTGATGATCAAGCTGAACATTTGTGATTGCAGAAACTAATGGTTTAATGATATTGGTAGAGTCTAATCTTCCACCCAAACCGACTTCTATAATGGCAAAGTCTACTTTTTTCTGATAAAAATATTCAAATGCCATAATGGTTGTAAATTCAAAAAAAGAAGGTATGATATCTTCTGGCAGTGTTTTAAGCTTTTGGATAAAATGAAAAACAAATTCTTTATCACAGTTTTCTCCATTTATTTTGATTCTTTCTGTGAAATCAATCAGATGTGGTGAGTTGTACAATCCAATTTTATAGCCCGAATCTTGAAGAACAGACGCCAGCATATTGCTTGTAGAACCTTTTCCGTTGGTACCACCAATGTGAATGCATTTAATCTTCTCCTGCGGATTGCCAAAAAAATCGCAGAGTTTTGTAATATTATCAAGTCCTGGTTTGTAAGCTTTCTCCCCATCAATCTGATAATTCGGAGCCTGAACGAAAAGCCACTCGACGGCTTCCTGATATTCTTCGTTTGTCATGATGCAAAATTCCCAAAACTTTCATTAAAATGAAACAATAATTTTTCAAAATTGTAACTTTTTTCAATTCTCTTCGTCTAATCGGTAAAAAGCAATAAATATCTACGTATGAAAAAAGTTTTGATGATTATTTTAGGATTATCTGGTCTGGGTCTGAGCGCTCAGAAAAAGTGGTCTTTGAGAGAATGTGTAGATTACGCAGTGGAGCATAATCTTCAGGTTATTCAAAATCAATATTCAAAACAAATTCAGGATGTCAATCTGAAAATTGCTCAGAATAATTATCTTCCGTCGGTTTCGGCCAATGTAGGAAACAATGTAAGTTTCGGGCAGGCTTCTTTAGGTACAGGAAGTATCAGAAACGACAGGTTTAGTAACAATGCAAACATTTCGGCAGATATTTTACTTTACAATAACGGAAGACTTGAAAAAACAGTCAGAAAAACTCAATTTGATGTAGAAGCAAGTCAGTATGATATTGAAACTATTAAAAATGACATTTCTCTTCAGATTGCTCAACAATATTTGACCACTTTATTAAACAAAGAAATCGTAAAGATTTCTCAAAGTGCGACTGAAAACGCCAAAAAACAATTCGACAGAGCAAAAATCACCACAGATGTTGGTACAACGGCTCAAACAATTGTTGCAGAAGCAGAAGCGGCTTGGGCAAGAGAAAAGCAAAACCTGAAAACTGCCGAAATCAATGTTGGTAGAAGTTTGTTTGCATTGGCTCAGCTTTTACAATTACAGGATTATAAAGATTTTGATGTTGAAAACGTAGAAATAGGCGAGCAATTGAGTCCGCAATTAATTTCTGTTGATGATGTACTAAATACCGCTTACGAAAGTCAGCCACAAATAAAAGCGGCTGAAAGCAGAATTAAATCTGCCTTGGCTCAAACTGAAGTTACCCGTACCGCTTTTTGGCCGACGGTGACTGCAAGTATCGGAGTTGGAAGTTTTTATAATAATTTATTGAATACCAGTTTTTCCGGCATAGATCAGTTTGGAAATGCTACCGCAGAGCCTAATTTTTTCAGACAATACAAAGACAATTTTGGTCAGCAGGGTGGAGTTTCGGTAAACATTCCGATTTTCAATAAAGGAATTACAAAGCTTCAGGTAGAGCAGTCTAAAATCAATGAAAGTATTGCCAAAAATTCTTTAGACCAACAAAAACAAACGGTAAAACAAAACGTACAAAAGGCACAATTTGATGTTGATGCTAACTATGAAGTATATTTAGCATCTGTTGAAGCAGAAAAAAGCACCAAACTGGCAATGGAATTTGCAGATAAAAGTTATGCAGCAGGTCGTACAACAATTTATGATTTAAATGTTGCCAGAAACAACTACGCAAACGCTCAGGGTTCGGTAGAACAGGCAAAATATAATTATCTTTTCAGTCTTAAATTATTGAATTTCTATGCAGGAATTCCATTAAGTTTGTAAAATGTCTATTCAGTCTTTAGAAAAATATTTACCTCAAAACACTCTAAATCATTTAAGGAATTGGTTTTCTGATCATTCTATTCATATTAAAATTACAAGAAACAGAAATTCTAAGCTTGGAGATTACCGGAAACTTCGTGATCTTTCTCATGAGATAACGATCAATTCGACATTGCAACCGCAGCTTTTTTTCTTTGTACTGACTCACGAATTGGCACATTTAATTGCCTTTGAAAAATTTGGAAGAAGAATTTCTCCCCACGGAAATGAATGGAAGCATACTTTCAGAATCATGCTTTTGGAAAGTATGGAAGTGTACGAAGATGATTTAAAACCGATTATTCTTAAATTTTCGAAATCACCAAAGGCCAATTTCATGGCAAGCCCGGATTTGGTGAAGTATTTTCACATTGAAAACCAAGATGATGATGAAATTTATATAGAGCAAATTACGAAAGGTGAACATTTCATTTATCGGGATCAAAAGTATTTATTGGAGGGTCTGATTAAAAAAAACTATCTTTGTCTTAATCTGGCTACAGGAAGGAAGTACTCTTTCAAACCTTTGGCGAGAGTGAAAAAATGCAGTTAAATATGTCAAAATCAGATAAATACTGTGTGATTATGGCGGGAGGAATCGGTAGTAGATTCTGGCCTCTGAGCACACAGAAATTCCCAAAACAATTTCAGGATATTTTAGGAACGGGTCGTACCATGATTCAGCAGACTTACGACAGAATCAGTAAAGTGATTCCTAATGAGAATATATTTGTGATTACGAATAAAGAATATGTACATCTTTCTCATCAGCAGTTGCCGGAGATTCCTGCAGAAAATGTTGTTGGTGAACCTTTGATGAAAAACACTGCCGCCTGTAATCTTTACATGGCCAACAAAATCGCAGAGGTTAATCCCGATGCTACGATGATAGTGCTTCCTGCAGACCATTTAATCTTAAAAGAAGAAACGTTTTTAGAAAAGGTAGAGTTGGCATTTAACATTGCTTCCACACACGATTATTTGGTGACTTTGGGTATTACACCCACAAGACCAGATACTGGTTATGGCTATATTCAGTTTGTTGAAAAGAAAGATTCTGATTATTATAAAGTTAAAACTTTCACAGAAAAACCAATGCTGGAAATCGCTAAAAGCTTTCTAGAAAGTGGTGATTTTCTTTGGAATGCTGGTATTTTTATCTGGAATGTAAATTCTATCCACAAGGCATTTGAGATGTTTCTTCCGGAAATGACCCAGCAATTTACCGCTTGCGAATACAATGCAGAAGCCGAGGAAAGCTGTATTGAGCTGATTTATCCTAAAATTCAGAAGATATCCATTGATAATGGAATTTTAGAAAAAGCAAAAAACGTATATGTAATTCCTGCAGATTTGGGCTGGAGCGACCTCGGAACCTGGACTTCAGTTTTTGAAAACAGCGAAAGAGACGAAAATGATAATGCCGTGAACATAAAAACTGCCCTTACTTACGATTCTACGGGCAATATTATTCACGTGAAAAATAATAAAGCGGTAGTTATAGACGGATTAAAGGATTTTATCGTTGTAGATACAGACAAAGTTTTATTGATTTGCCCAAGAGAACACGATCAGCAGATCAAAGACTATGTTTTAGATTTAAAAAGCCTTAAAAAAGGTGAAAAATATATGTAAAGCAATGGCACAGTTTCTGCCACAATCTCAGCTATGGTAAGATATCAAAACCGCATTTTCCTTTCTGTTTTTCTATTCTTAGGAATTGCAGTATTTTCACAAACTAAGAAGAAATTCTCAAGTGTTGAAGGAGTTTTAGCTCGGGTTATCCCTAACGATAGAATTGATTTTTGGGCATTGATCCATAACAGTTACGGTAAGAATAGAGAAGTGAGAATTTCAGGGACAAAGAAAGATTATGTGCCACAGTTTTCAGGTTTTAATTTGAGCCCGGCAGAAGATAGTTTTTACTACATCGTTTATTCGACTGCGGGGAAATTGAATTACATCACAGAAATTAAAGATTTAAAAGATTTTTTAGGAAAAATCGATAATGCTGATGAAGCAGCTTTATCTGCCGTTCTTGATGGTTATTTGATTGATGAGCAGTTTGTAGACGTTGCCGCTAATTATTATGAAGATAAAGATAATTATTATCTTGATTTAGGAAAAGTAACCTCTAAAGAGTGCCCTTATCAGAAAAATCATTTTACTCTTACAGTAAATAAGTCGACCGGTATCGTTTCAAATGTGAAAGACAATGGTACCTACATCGAACTTTACAAAAAAAATTGCACCAATAATCCACGATTGTTAAAAATCGAAAAGAAAGAAGAACCTAAAGATGAGCCAAAGAAAAAGCCTGTCAAAAAACGAAAGTAATGTCTACGAAACCGAAAGATTAATCATTCGTCCGATGTCTTTGGACGATGCAGATCTTATCCTGGAACTTTACAATATGCCGAATTTTATTAAATTCATTGGCGACCGAAACATCAATTCTCTTGCTGATGCTGAAAATTATATAAAGGCTAAATTTCTTCCACAGTTTGAGAAATTAGGTTTTGGGAATTATTTAATTGAATTAAAAGATGGAAATATCAAAATCGGTGGAGTAGGAATCTTTGAAAGGCAGGGTTTAGATATCGTTGATATTGGCTTTTCTGTTCTGGAAAGATTTGAAGGCAAAGGCTATATGTTTGAAGCTGCTCAAAAAATAAAATCCATAGGAATGGACGATTTTGGCTTAAATAAAATATCTGCCATCACTTCAAAAGACAACTTTTCTTCTCAAAAATTAATTAAAAGATTAGGATTAAAATTTCAGAAATACGTCACACTTCCCAATGAAGATGAAGAATTGATGTATTATGAAACGGAATAACTAACCACGAACAACACAAATATTTTCACGAATAGATATTAAAAATTTGTGTCATCCGTGAAAACATTTGCGCAATTTGTGTTTAAATTAATTCTCCAGGATCTGTTCAGCCGCAGTTTTAGAAGTCACTTTTTCAATTACTCGTGTGCAAATTCCTTTTTCATCAAAAATAAAAGTGGTTCTTACGATTCCCATATAGGTTTTTCCGAACGTCTTCTTTTCCTGCCAGACCCCGAATTTCTCTATAATATCACGGTTTTCATCCGCAATTAGATCATAAGGAAAGGCAAATTTGTTATGAAAGTTCTTCTGTTTTTTCACAGAATCTCCACTGATTCCCAATAATTGAAATCCTGCTTTTTCCAATAATGAATAATTATCGCTGAGGTTACACGCTTCTACGGTACATGTCGGAGTATTGGCTTGTGGATAAAAGAAAATAACTAATTTTTTTCCAATTAATTTTTCCGAATTTACGGTTTGTCCATCTTGATTGATTCCTTCAAAATTGGGTAATTTGTCTCCTACTTTCAGCATAATGATTTATTTTTGTTCAAATTTAATGGTTACATGACAAAAAAGCAAAGAGCAGAGCTTGTTCAGATAGAATTAGAGAAATTATATCCTACCGTTCCTATTCCTTTGGAGCATACAGATCCGTTTACTTTGATGGTTGCGGTGGCACTTTCTGCACAAACGACCGATAAAAAAGTGAATCAGGTGACACCAGAACTTTTCGCTGTAGCAGGCACACCTCAAAGAATGGCAAAGCTAGAGGAGTTTCAAATTAAAGAACTCATTAAAGAAATAGGACTTTCCAATACGAAAGCCAAAAATCTGAAAAGAATGGCAGAACTCCTTTTGGAAAGGCACAACGGAATAGTGCCACAAACTTACGAAGAATTAGAGGCTCTTCCCGGAGTTGGGCATAAAACCGCTTCTGTAGTGATGAGCCAAGGATTCGGATTTCCTGCTTTTCCAGTCGATACACACATTCACAGACTGATGACGCAGTGGAAGTTGACGTCAGGGAAAAACGTCGTAGAAACGGAAAGAGATGCCAAAAACATCTGGAAAGAAGAGGTCTGGAATAAACTACACCTTCAGATTATTTTCTACGGAAGAGAGTATTCTCCCGCAAGAGGAAAGGGTGAGAAAGATTTTATAACGAAAATGTTGTTTGAGAAATAATAAAAGATTTTTTAGCAGCCACAAAATTCCCCTCCCTTGGAGGGGTGGATAAATTTTCAAAGAAAATTTAGACGGGGTGGTTTTAGAATGAAAAAACTTTAGAAACTACTCCACATCCAACAATCTTCTGTGATAGTTAATTTGCCCCAAATGATAACCCAAATGTCCAAACAAATGAATCAGAAAATATTCTGTTATCATTGGATATCCTAATGCATCAATAGGATATACTTTTGCCAAATCTTCTTCAGAAAGCTGATCAAGTGAAGAATTTACTGCTTCAATAGTTTTTTCAATTTGCAGAATCAATTCGGTTCTTGGAATGTTTTTTAATGAAAATTCAAGTTCCCTGTTTCTTATATAGCCAGAATTCCCCAAAATAGCTCCGATAAAATGATTAAGATTTCCAACCAGATGAAGTGATAAATTTCCTCCGGAATTTAAAATGTTTTTATCAATTTTCCAAATCGCTTCTTCGTTTTGGTAAGATTCAATTTCTGTTTTTAATTTATTTAAATCTCTTGTGTAAAGTGATTTTAAAGATTCTGTTATCATTTTGCTTATTTAATTTTTAGATATCTAAAATTACTTTTAATAAAAACCTATTTCTGCTTCTTCGCCCAAAGCTCCATCTTTCTGTTCAAAACATCCAGCGGAAGACAGCCCTGACTTAAAAGCTCATCATGGAATTTTGCAAGATTAAATTTATTTCCGAGCTGCTTTTGATATTGTTCTCTCAATTCACGAATTCTCAATGAACCGATTTTGTAGCCCAAAGCCTGTCCAGGCATTGCCATATATCTTTCTACTTCTGCAGTTGCGCCAGCTTCGTCGTAAGCAATGTTGCTCAGAAAATAAGTGATTGCCTCTTCTCTCGTCATTTTTCCGGTGTGAATTCCGGTGTCGACAACCAAACGAACGGCTCTCAACATTTGGTCGCTCAGATACCCCATTTTTTGGTAAGGATCAGTGTACAATCCAAATTCAGGACCTAACGTTTCACAATAATGAGCCCAGCCTTCGCCATAAGCTCCGAACCAGCCGAATCTCATAAACTTTGGAAGTTTCGTGTTTTCCTGCTGTAGAGAAACCTGATAATGGTGTCCCGGAATGGCTTCATGTAAGAAAAGTGATTCCATTCCAGAAGTAACGTTGAATTTTGAAGGGTCGGGAAGTGGCATGTAGAAAATCCCCGGTCTTTTTCCGTCCGGAGTTCCCTGCATGTATTCTGCACTAGCACTCGCTTCTCTGAATTTTTCGGTTTGTCTGATTTCAAATTTTGTTTTCGGTGTTACACTGAACATCGTTTTTAACTTCGGAGTTATCTTCGCTAAAATCCCATTAAAACCATCTAAAACTTCTTTCGAGGTTTTGTAAGGCATTGCTTTCGGGTCTGTTGTCACTGAAGTGATGAACTCTTCAAGGGTTCCGGTAAAGCCAACCTGCTGTTTTACTTTTTCCATTTCAGCACGAAGCATGGCAACCTGCTGTTGGCCAATTTTGTTGATTTCCTCAGGTGTTTTGTTGGTAGTTGTCCAGCTTTTCACATAATATTTGTAGATGTTTTCTCCTTTAGGAAGGCTGTTGTAACCGTCTGTTTCTCTAGATTTAGACAGATATTCTTTCTCTAGAAATTCACCCATCTTCGTGTAAGCCGGAATTATATTTTTAGCAACCGCATCTTTATAAAGTTTAGTAAATTTTTCTTTCTGTTCAGCAGTGAAATTTTTAGGGAAATTCTTTATCGGTCCGGAGAAAATGTTTTTATCAAAATCAGATGTGATGATTTCTTCCGCTTTCATCTGCGGGATCATTTTCAGAACCAGCTTTCTCGGAAGAACAATTTTATTGGTCATTCCTTCACGGAAGTTTTCTGTGGCAGCATTCATCCATTCCGGGAATTTCTCCATTCTTTTTAACCAGTCTTCATAATCTTTTTCAGTATTAAAAGGCTGGCTTCCTTGTCCGCTTCCATACAAAGGAAAATTCAACGGAAGTCCCCCAAACTGAGTGAAAGGAATATATTCCGGATGATAAGCGTAGGCTTCGATTTTATCTTTTAAAGAATAATCCAAAACATCATAAACTACTTTGTCTTCATCTGAAAGGGCTTTATAATCAACGTTTTCAAGCTGAGTTTGTACAGAATGGTAAAAAGCAATTTCACCCGAAATAAAATCTTTGTCAATGTTAATTGGCAATTGGTCATTATATCTCAAATCTCCCTGTGAAGTGGCTTCCAAAGGATATAATTTTAAATACTGCTCGTAATAGTTTGCAGCAATAGAATCCAGATTAGTTGGGGTAATTTTCGTTAGAGGCGAATCTGTCTTTCTGCAAGAAGCAAGACTTACTATTAAACCTAATCCCAATACAGCTTTTGATACGATGTTTTTCATTATGAAATCTTTAAAACACAAAAATAAAGAATATTAGCTCAAAACAGATTTGAAGAATCGTTATTTATAAAAAAATAATTTTGAAAATATTTTAAACATTCATACAATTTTTTATCTTTGCCTAAAGCGTTTAACTATCATACTATTACAGTTCTTTTTTAAGAAATAATGAAAGGGATTTTAAAAATTTACCATCCGGACGAAACATTGAAGTACAATATAAAAAGCACTTACTGCAAGGCTGTTTATAGTAATCAAGAGCATTTTCTAGAAGTAGAAATCATTACGGATGACGGGCTCGATCATGTAGATGATGATTCTTTACAATACAATTTTCCTCAGCTTTCTTTGGAAATAATTGAATTTCCTATCGATTCTTCAGAGATCGAAGGAAAAACATTTGAAATCAATGATTCTGAAGATGAAATATTTACTGAAGTAGATTTGTTTGATGATGAAGAAGCTTTCATTTATGACAACAAGCTTTTGTTTGATAAAAATGAAGAAGGCGAGCTACAAGTAACTTGGAAAGGAACCATCGACGATTTCTACACAGGATCTGACACTCCGCTTCCTTTCAGGCTTAAATGTGAGTTTACTCCAGATGAAATTATCGTAGACGAAGACTAATCGTCATCCAATATTCACTGTAAATTTCTTTTCAAATATTTTTTGGAAAGAAATTTGCTGTTTTTAGGCGGGATATTTATTTTAAACTCATATTTTAAGCTTATTTTAAGATAAGTATTGATAATATTCCTTTATTTTTGTCGTTCAAACCATTATAAATAAACTAATTGATGCTGTTAACGGAACTTACTCAGATTTTATTTGCACAGGTCGCTGTACCTACAGTGCCTGTTGAAAAACTTGAATTTTCATTTTGGGACATCCTGTTTCATGGCGGTGCTTTTGCTAAAATAGTAATGGCAATCGTTTTGGCTTTGGGTGTTTTCTCAGTGTATCTTTTCTTTGAAAGATTTTTCTATATCAGAAGAATGACGACAAAGACAGATTCAAACTTCATGAATAACATCGAAGATTTCATCAGAGACGGGAAAATTGATGCGGCAGCAGATTATTGCAAAACACAAAACTCTCCGGAATCAAGAATTTTAGAAAAAGGAATTTCAAGATTGGGAAGACCGGTTTCAGATATTGTAAGCGCTATGGAATCTCAAGCTCAAATTGAGGTGGCCAACATGGAAAAAAACCTGAATCTTTTGGCGGTTGTACCAAGTATTGCGCCGATGTTAGGACTTTTGGGAACGGTTATCGGGATGATCATCGCTTTCTTTGATTTATCTCATGCAGAAGGCGCATTTTCTCCAAAAACATTGTCTGAAGGTATTTATACAGCATTAGGACAAACGGCAGTTGGTTTGGCGGTGGCAATTCCTGCAAACTTTTTCTATAACATTTTGCTTACGAGAATTGATAAGTTCGTTTTGAGAACGCAGAATGTTTCAGGAGAATTTTTAGATTTAATTAATAAACCTTTGTAATATTCAAGTATGAAAATTCAAAGAAGAAATAAAGCACATCCGGAATTCAGCTTAGCTGCGATGACCGACGTTATTTTGCTGATGCTGATCTTTTTTATGATCACCTCTTCGGCAGCTAACCAAAGTGCGATTGATGTGAAACTTCCTCAAACAGGAAGTGTGGAAGATAATATTCCGAATCCGATGACGGTAAGCGTAAAGCCAGATGGTTCATATTATGTGGATGACAAACCTGTTGCGAGAGAATTGGTAGAGCAAACTATTGTGAATGATCTTAACAGTAAATCTGCAAAGTCATTTACCATCAGAGCAGACGAAAGTACTATGCATAAAGATGTAGTTTTTTTAATGGAAATTGCAGAAAAGCATAAATTGAATATTGCCATTGCCACGGTAAAAGAATAAATCAAAATGAGAGGTTACACGATAAATAGAGAAGAAGAAAAAAGAGACAAACTGAAGAGTGCAGGACTATCTGTGCTTATTTGGTCTGCCATTCTGTTGTTCGTATTCATCTATAAAATGAAACCTACAGAGCGACCAAAAGAAACGGAATTAGTCACTACGATGCTTGTCAATTTTGGAGATAACAGAAACGGAGCAGGAATTGACGAACCAGCCAATCAGGAAGGAAGTTTGGCTGCAAAAGCTGAGGAAAATGCACCAGAGCCTGTAGAAAATGTGGTTTCTGAACCAAAAACGATCATTACTCCAGATCCGAAACCTGAAGCCAAAAAAACGGAGGTAAAAGATAAAATCATTACCGGAAATAATTCTAAGGTTACAGCTCCGAAAAAGGAAGACTCAAAAACAAATAAAAAATCAACAGCTACTTCTACCACAAAAACCAAGGCTAAAAGCTCTGCCACAACCGCCAATTCAAAAGCAGGAAATGGTGATGGAAAAGGAACCGCAGCAATCGGGAATTTAATCAAAGGTCGTGGAACAAAAGCCGGAAGCCAAGGAACAGGTGACGGAATTGGAAACAACGGAGATCCTCTGGGCGGTGACGGAAACGGCGACAGCAAAGTGGGAATTGACAGAAGATTGGTTGGCTACATTCCAGGAACGATGGGAAGAGGCGGTGCCCAACCCGGCCATAGTTGCTCTGCAAGTGGCTCAATTACGATTTCATATACCGTTGATAAAGCAGGAAATGTTTCATCTGCGAGAAGATCAGGTGGAGTTTCAGATCCTTGTGTAGTTTCAACGTCCGTAAGTTGGGTTAAAAAATACGTAAAGGCTGAGAAAGCCAGCGTTTCTTCCACCGGAAGCTACAGCATTACATTCTAAAAATACAAAAGCACTTTATTCAAGTGCTTTTTTTATTTCGTTCATTCGGTTTATAATTGGGAGGGAGAATATTCCGCTGGTCTGAAGATATAATTGGTAAAAGACGATTGCTTTTTCTGAAAAATCTTTGTTGTCAGTTTCTTTTGCTTTCGCATAAAAAAGATGACCTGAAAGTTCAAAATACGGAATATGGTGATTGCTTTCTTTTTCATAAATTGATTGTGTAATTTCTTCAGCAGATTTTGAAGAAAGTTCATCAAAACTCATCTTAAAAGTGTCGTTCATATTGGTGTCGAAAATTCTTTGCTGATCGGAAATTTTTTCTTCATTTTCACCTAAAATTCTTTTAGTAAGAAATTCAGAGAATTGTTTTACAATGCGAAGAATGTAGTCTTTATCGTGTATCATATTTTTTATTTTTAAATTTACGCAAAAAACAAATACGCCAATCCAATTGCAGTAATCACACCCACCAAATCAGCTAAAAGCATAGCAATTACCGTATATCTTGTATTCTTTACTGCTACTGCGCCAAAGTAAACTGCAATCACGTAAAATGTCGTATCTGAGCTTCCCTGAAGAACCGCTGCTAATTTCCCTTGGAAACTGTCTGCTCCGAAAGTTGCCATAGTATCCACCATCATTCCACGAGCTCCGGAGCCTGATAATGGTTTGATTAAAGCCGTCGGAAGTCCGTCAACAAATCTTGCGTCCAGATTGGTAGCATAAGCAACCCATTTCATTCCATCGATAATGACATCAAAAACGCCAGAAGTTCTTAGAAGAGATATAGCAATCAACATTCCTACTAAATAAGGAATAATCTTTACACAGGTATAAAAACCTTCTTTTGCACCTTCGATAAAGGCATCAAAAACATTGATTTTTTTGTAAACAGCTCCAAGAACGATGGCTAAGAAGATGAAAAGTATTAAACCATTGCTTAAAACTTTGCTGAAATCATCGAGCTCATTTTTACTTAACTGAACTAAATACACCACCAAAAGAGCAATCAGGGCTGAAATTCCACCGACATAAGCAAGAACGATTGGTTTTAAAAGGTTGATCTTTTGGTATAATGATACGATAATCATTGCTGCCATTGTCGCTGCAAAAGTAGCAATCATACACGGAAGAAAAATATCTGTCGGTGTTTTTGAACCCATTGAAGCTCTGATTGCAATAATAGAAACCGGAATCAACGTCATTCCGCCTGCATGAAGGCAAAGGAACATAATCTGTGAGTTGCTCGCTGTATCTTTATTAGGATTTAAAGTCTGCAGACTTTCCATTGCTTTCAAACCAAATGGTGTTGCTGCATTGTCCAAACCTAAAAGATTGGCACTGAAATTCATCAGCATGTGTCCAAATGCAGGATGGTTTTTCGGGATTTCGGGGAAGAGTCTTGAGAAAAATGGCTGAATAAATCTACTCAATAAATTAATTCCGCCTGCTTTTTCAGCAATACTCATGAATCCCATGAAAAGCGTCATAATTCCAATCAATCCGATACATATTTTAACTGCCGTTTCTGAAGTTCCGATTACGCCGTCTGCTTCCTGAACTCGGTAAACTTTTACGTTCTGTTTTAGAGAATCGGTTTTATAATGAATTCTACTGTCTGCAAAATCATTTTTCTTCATCAGACTGTCTCTTACAATGGGAGAAAGTGCACTGATGTTTTGAGTTGCCACTTGTATCGTATCGCCGCCTTTTCCTACAACCATATCGTTGAAAATGGTTTTGTAGTGGCTAGACGAAATGTATTTTATACTGGCAATGGCAATGGCGATGATAATGAAGGCCGACCAAATTCTGCTGAGAACCATTTATTTGAATATTAAAATTAATAAAATTGAAAGTGCTTAATCACTTTTTTGATCTTCGTCAGTGACTGATTTATTTTGAGCATCAAAGAATGTAGTATCAGAAACCTTTTTTAATGATTTTATTATATCAATTGACTCCAACGATTTTCTTTGGTCTTTTACGGTTTCAAGAAGGATTTTGAATCTATTTTTTTTATCAATCTTGCTTTTAATTAAACTTGAATTAAGGCTT
Organism: Chryseobacterium aahli; assembly: GCF_022699665.1. Classification (GTDB taxonomy): domain Bacteria; phylum Bacteroidota; class Bacteroidia; order Flavobacteriales; family Weeksellaceae; genus Chryseobacterium; species Chryseobacterium aahli. The sequence goes on from NZ_JALDNB010000011.1 coordinate 36,493, forward strand.
TCGAGGTTTGATAGTATGGTCAAATCATTTATACTCGCCATATCCCGAATGTTTTCACCTTTGAGCACTTTTTGAGGATTAGCATCCCTCCACTGTTTTGCGGTACATCCAAAAAGAACGATATTTAAAAGATCAGCTTCCTCTGCGTAGATCCAATCTTTTTTTTGTGAATACGTTAAGGTAGGAATAATGTAATTTTTTATTGCATCAGTATGAATCTGATAATTAGCCTTACTTAATACTCTTTTTATATCCCATTCTAATCCATACTTATTACTTTCAATTTCTTTTAGCCTCTGATATTCTCTAATTATATAAAGCTTAAAAACCGGACTTATGGCAGAACCAAATTCAAAAGCAATATCTTTATGTGCGTAAGTACCACCATATTTGCCTTGCTTTGAAAATATACCAATCGCGTTTGTTTTTTCAACCCAATTATTTACACTCATAGTGAAAGTAGGTAAACCGGCCTCTTTTCTAAAGTGGTCAAATTCGACCACTTTAAAATTGGGGTTGTAAATTGACTCCCAAGTTCCTAAAAATTCAATCGTACCTCTATTTCTTATCCAGTTTTTTATAATGTCTGCGGCTCTGCTATCATCTTCTTTCGCTTTTGCCATGTCAGTAAGACAGATATAGTCTGTGTCGTTTATCGAAGTAATTGATACTTCAATATTCTGAACTTTAAGTATTTTATTTTTAGACATTGATGAACGAGATTGTAAATTGAATAGTTATCTATTCAAAAATAACAAAATTAATCTGTTTTTAATTGTACTATTTTTATTGAGAAATATATAAGTTATTTTTCCTCCAAATAAACCAATTCCCCAGCAAAATCATCATCCAGACTTTTCAAAACTTTTGCATTGGCAGTTTTCTTTTTTAATTCTTCAATAAAAAAGTTTTTCTCGAAAAACTGACGGTGAATTCCGGGTAAAAGCTCCATGAAATAATCCATGCCGATTTTATTGTTGTGGAGATCCATTTTGGTTTCTAAAGGTTGATTTGGAAATAATTCTTCATGTAAATCTGTAATTTTCTTGCAAAAATCCAACGCTTTTTCGGGCGAAGAAATTTTGCTGCAATACATCATGATCAGGCAACACCAAAGCGAGTGTCTGAAAGCATTTCCCTCGCCATTGTTAGATGCTGTTTTGGGATATAATTTTTGTGCAATAGAAAAAGCTTTTACCGTCGCATAAAAACTCAAAATTGAAAATAGGGGATGAGGTAAAACAGCAGATAAGAGCTTAAGAATTTTCTTAAAACTCATGCTTCTGATTGTATTGAAAATTACTTTGAAAGTCCTCATAAAATAAAAATCTCTCCCAAAATAGAGAGAGATTGTATGATTTTTAGTTTAAATTTTAAGCTTTTGCGGCTAATAAATTCACTGTTTTAGAAACGACTTCTTTGATTTCGGTTCTTTTTACAATGAAATCTACAAAACCTTTTTCCTGCAAAAATTCTGATGTCTGGAAACCTTCCGGTAAATCTCTACCGATGGTTTCACGGATCACTCTTGGTCCTGCAAATCCGATCAATGCTTTTGGCTCAGCCATAATGATGTCTGCGGTCATTGCAAATGATGCTGTAATTCCACCGAAAGTTGGGTCACAAAGGTAAGCAATATATAAAAGTCCAGCTTCTGAAAGCTGAGCCAATTTTGACTGTACTTTTGCCAACTGCATCAAAGAATACGTTGCTTCCTGCATTCTCGCACCTCCGGACTGACAAATAATCATGTACGGAAGTCTTTTTTCGATACAGTAATCAATCGCTCTTCTGATTTTTTCACCCATTACAGAACCTAAAGATCCTCCGATAAAAGCAAAATCCATACAAGAAACCACCATTTCAGTTCCGTTTACAGTTCCAACTCCGTTTCTGATAGAATCCGTAAGTTTTGTTTTGGCTTTCACTTCTTTCAGACGGTCTGTGTATGATTTAGTATCTTTAAATTGAAGCATGTCAATACTTTCAACATTTGCATCCAGCTCAGTGAATTTTCCTTCGTCAAAAAGAATACTGAAAAACTCAGCACTTCCGATTCTTACATGAAATCCGTCTTCAGGAGAAACATAATTGTTTTTCTTTAGTTCATCGTGTTCCACAACCTTTCCTGACGGAGTCTGATGCCAAAGACCTTTTGGTACGTCTTTTTTGTCATCAGTAGAAGTGGTAATATTTTGTGCTTTTCTTTTAAACCAGTCGAATGCCATAACTATATAATTGATGTATAATAAATGATAAAAGATGAGGAAAGCGTTTTAAAATCACTTATCGCTCATCTTTTATCAATTATAATTTATTTAAGCGTATTTACGTTATTTAAATCTTCAAATGCTCTTACCAATCTTTTAGAGAAAGTTTCTTCACCTTTTCTTACCCAAACTCTTGGATCATAGAATTTTTTATTAGGCTTTTCTTCTCCGTCAGGATTTCCGATTTGAGTTTTCAGATATTCTACATTTTCTACCATGTAATCTCTAATTCCTTCTGTGTATGCAAACTGAAGATCGGTATCAATATTCATTTTAATTACCCCGTAATCAATAGCTTCTCTTATTTCTTCTAAAGTAGAACCTGAACCACCGTGGAATACAAAATTGATTGGCTTATCAGCAGTTCCGAATTTCTCCTGAACAAATTTCTGAGAGTTATCTAAGATTTTTGGAGTCAAAACTACGTTTCCTGATTTGTAAACTCCGTGTACGTTTCCAAAAGCTGCTGCAATGGTGAAGTTGTCAGAAATTGCTTTCAGTTTTTCGTAAGTGTAAGCTACATCTTCAGGTTGAGTATATAATTTAGAATTGTCAATATCAGAGTTGTCAACACCATCTTCTTCACCTCCTGTTACGCCGATCTCAACTTCTAAAGTCATCTGCATTTTTGCCATTTTTTCGAAATATTCAGCAGAGATTTCAAGGTTTTCTTCCAAAGATTCTTCAGAAAGATCCAACATGTGAGAAGAGTAAAGAGATTTTCCGGTCTGCTTGAAGAATTCTTCGTTAGCTTCCATCAAGCCGTCGATCCAAGGCAATAATTTTTTTGCAGCGTGATCGGTATGTAAAATTACTGTCGCTCCGTAAGCCTCAGCAAGGGTATGAATATGTCTAGCTCCTGCGATGCCACCTAAAATAGCTGATTTCTGAGCATCATTGCTAAGTCCTTTTCCAGCGTTGAAAGATGCTCCACCGTTAGAAAACTGAATGATGACAGGTGAGTTTAGTTTTGCTGCAGTTTCCATTACTGCGTTGACGTTGCTAGAACCGATTACGTTCACTGCAGGCAATGCAAATTTGTTTTCTTTAGCATACTGAAAAATATCTGTAACTAACTGACCTGTGGCAACTCCTGCCGGGAAAATTCTGCTCATGTTTTACTTTATTATTATATTAGGATGTTTTTTGAAAATTCTTGTAAAGATAATCAATTTTGAGAAATTACTAATTTCTTTTATCTCGTCCCCAAAGTAGCTTTTGGCGAATGGTTTCGTAGAAACTTAAATTATTCGGCTGTACCAATAATAGCTGGAAACTTGCCTTTCTGATCACAATTTCCTTATCAGTTTCAATATGAATTAATCTTGAATCTAATGAAAGAGAATATTGTGGAACTCTGCTTTCTACTTTAAATTTAATTTCAACCTTATCATTGACAACCAAAGGACGTACATTTAAATTGTGCGGCGCAATTGGAGTGATGACAAAGTTTTCGTTATTCGGAGAAATGATGGGGCCACCACAACTTAAAGAATAAGCCGTAGAGCCAGTTGGTGTAGAAACAATCACGCCGTCACCCCAGAACACATTTAAAAATTCATTGTTGATATAAGAATCTACCGTGACCATTGAAGTGGTTTCTTTTCTGGAAATCGTCACATCATTTAATGCATACGGGAAAAATTCGTCAGATTTTGGTGAAATGACTTCAATCACTGATCTTCGGCTTGTTTTTACATCACCTTTTAAAATAGAATCCAGTTCTTTGAAAGCCTCTTCTTTGGTAAAGCTTGCCAAAAACCCAAGTCTTCCCGTGTTGACACCTACAACGGGAATTTCAAGATCTTCAATGAATGTCAATGAATTAACAATCGTTCCGTCGCCACCAAAGGTGAAGAACAAATCAATTTCTCTGTCTATAAGATCCTGCTTGTTGCCAAAAGTCTCAAATATTTTTGAAAATTGAAGCGCTTCAGCCATCTCGTCAAACAAAACAGATTTTACGCCTCTGCTTTCCAGTTCAGAAATAAATTTGCTTAAGTATAAAAAAGTATCAAGATCTTTTTTCTGAGAATATATGGCTGCCTTCATATTATATTTCGATAAATTTTTGTAAAAAACCTAAACGGTCTTTGAAAAGATCTGTTTTCTCATCAGAATAATATTTTTCAACGATTCTGTAATCATAACGGTCAAAAGTGGCATCAATTGAAGCTAAATTTTCGTTGCTGATTTTAATGGTGATGTGAATAAATTCGTCTGACATGAAACTGATAAATCCGCCGTAGAACTTCGAGTTGTTGCTCTCAACGATGTTCGCAATTTCGGTCATAGAATATTTTCTTGCCGGAGTTTCTATGGTTAGAGTTGCACCGGTTTCCGAAAACAGAGGGTATTTTGAAAAGGTCTGAAAAACATCATCACAACAGATGTATCCCAGATATTTTTCATTTTTATTGATCACCGGGATCACGTTGGCATTGAATGTATAAAACAATCGGATGCTGTCCATGATATTATTATCTTCCAAAATAGCGAAGCGCTCAATCTGATGTTCGAGGTTTTTCAAAGTTCCCTCTTCTTCATAAAGAAAGTCTTTGGCGATGGCTCCGTAAAAATGGTGTGATTTTTTAATGAAAATATGCGTATATCCAAATGCTTCTAGGGTTTCCCTAGCTGATTCTATAGAGTCAGTCAGATGAAAACACGGAAAATCTTTTGAGATATAGTCCTTGATAAACATTGTGCTAATTTATAAAATTTTAAACGAAACGTTTGTTATAAAAGTACGTTATTTTCAGAAAGATTTAAAAAAGCAAAAATAAATTTTGTTGGTGTAAGATAAAAAATTATCTTTGTCGCCTTTCATTTTTACTTTTTATTAGATTTATTTCAAACTGCACTGTCTTTTTAGACAGCCGCAGTTTTTTTATTTTATGGCTTTTGCAATTTTTTAAAAGTAAATTTCTTCGCTGTAATTCTTTAATTTAAACGCAAAGCTCGCAAAGATTTTTTTAACTACTAACTGCTTTTAAGTTCGCAAAGGCGTTTCACTCAGCAAAGACCTCAAAGTTTTAATTAAACATTACCAATAGTTGATATTTATTTAATTCCTAAAGATTTTGCAAACTCCCACATTACGATTCCTCCGCATACACTTACATTTAAAGAATGCTTTGTTCCGAGTTGTGGAATTTCGATAAAAGAATCAATATTCTGTAATGCTTCATCACTGATTCCTTCTACCTCGTTGCCCAAAATCACTGCATATTTTTTTGAATTGTCAATTTTAAAATCGGTAATCATTTGACTATTCGTAGTTTGCTCGATTCCTACAACTTCAAAACCCTGACTTTTTAAATCATTAATCGTGACATTAATATCTGCTTCATGCAACCAATCCACACTTTCTGTTGCTCCTAAAGCTGCTTTGTGAATTTCACGATGTGGCGGTTGCGGCGTGATTCCACATAAAATAATTTTCTGAACCAAAAATGCATCTGCCGTTCTGAAAGTGGCACCCACATTGTGCATACTTCTGATATTATCTAAAACAACCACAAGCGGGATTTTCTCAACCTTTTTAAAAGTTTCTACATCAATTCTGTTGAGTTCTTCCAGTTTTAATTTATTTACCAAAATAATTTGTTTATTTCTTATTACAATTTACGAATTCTTCTGTACGAATGGATTCTTAACTTTATTATTTTCTCACCTTAATTTTCTTAATGTTGAAAAATTCAAGTAGGCTCTTTAAAATTTAATTTTATATTTTAATTTTTCCCACCCATAATCTGATGCACATTCCTCTCGATATTCTGAGCGATAGTTTCCATCGGAATGTCATTTTCATCATTGTTGAAAGGATCTTCAATTTCCTCAGCAATCAATTCCAGACTCATCAAAACGTAATATACAAAAACCGTCAGCGGAATCATAAATAATCCTAGGTTAATCACATAAGCAATGGGCAAGGCTACAACATAGAGAATAATGAATTTTTTGATAAAAGAAGAGTATGAATACGGAATTGGGGTGTTTTTAATTCTTTCACAACCGCCGCAAACATCTAGAAAACCTGTAAGCTGTGTGTCCAAATAAAGCATTTCAACATCAGAAATTTTCCCTTCTTTTTTTAATTGATATAATTTATGGGTCAAAAGAATCACCAACTCCGTTGGTCCATGATTTTTGAGTGATTTTTCAATTTCAGAATAATCTTCATCTAGAGCTAATCTCGTAGATTCCTGAGAAAGATGTTTCGCTAAAAAATGCGGGAAATATTTAAGGTATCTCGAAATCTGATCGGCAGATTTTCTGTCGTCAGCCAAAATAATATTAATCTTTACAGCAAAATTTCTCGTATCATTCACCAGTTTTCCCCAAAGTTTTCTGCCTTCCCACCATCTGTCGTAGGCTGTATTGGTTCTGAAAACCAAAAGTAAAGACAAAACAAATCCCAATAAAGAGTGAATCAATCCTACATTGCTGACTTTAGATTTTGCCGTCAAATGAAGATATTCAACTTCCAGATACTGAATTCCGTAAGAGTAAACTGCCATCAAAACCATTGTTGGAAACAAGATTTTCATGGTGTCACTTTTATGTAAGCTGACCAGTATTTTCAGGAAATTTTTGGTGTTATAAACTCTCATGGTTTGCGTGTCTTGTGCAAAGATAAATTTTTATAAACTTCAAAAAAACACTATTTTTATTTCGCATTAAATTACAAACTCATGATTCTCGAAAAGGTAGATGTTGTCAATGATATCAGTAAGGAAGATTTTCAGGAAAATTATTTCAAGAAGAAAAAACCTCTTCTGATTAAAAACTACGCAAGCCGATGGGAAGCCTTCGATAAATGGAATTTTGATTTCATTAAAGAAAAAGCAGGCGAACAGGAAGTTCCGTTGTATGACAACAAACCTGCGGATTCAAAGAAGAGTTCAGATGCTCCAGTGGCCAAGATGAAAATGAAGGATTATATCGACACGATAAAATCTAAACCTTCGGATCTCCGTATTTTCTTTTATATTATCACCGACCGACTTCCGGAATTGCTCAAAAATTTCACATATCCCGATTTGGGAATCAAATTTTTCAAACGTCTTCCGACTTTATTTTTCGGAGGAAGTGAAGCTCATGTTTTGATGCATTATGATGTCGACCTAGGTGATTTTATGCATTTTCATTTTGAAGGAAAGAAAAGAATTTTGCTGTTTGACCAGAAACAGTCGAAGTTTTTATATAAAGTTCCGCTTTCAGTTCACACGGTTTACGAGATCGATTACGAAAACCCTGATTACGAGAAATTTCCTGCTTTAAAATACGCCAAAGGCGTTGAAATTTTCATGGAACACGGCGATGCACTTTTTATTCCTGGCGCATTCTGGCATTTCAACAGATATCTGGAGCCTGGGTTTTCAATGTCACTAAGAGCGCTGCCGAATAAGCCGAAAGTTTTTGCGAATATGCTGTATCACGTTTTTATTATGCGATATACGGATAAGATTTTACGCAAATTATTTAAAGCCGAATGGGTTGAATATAAGCAAAAATGGGCGTATGAAAAGGCGACGGAAGCATTTGAGTAAAAATAAAATTTAAGTTCCAAGAATTGTTTAACTAAAATTAAAAAATGAAAGAGCTTGATTATAATGGATATTATGCAGATTGCTATGTTTTATGTGAAAATAGAGATGAAAAATTTATTAACGAGTTTCTCAATTATTTCATCCCAGAAAGAGAAGAGAGTAGTATTGAATACGAATATCCACAATATGATACTAATTCTGAACTATACTTTAAGAACGTAGAAAAATTAATAACATTCTTAATAATAAATAATAAATCTGAATATTCAATTTATTGGAGAAACAAAAAGAAAGATAAACTCAGAGGAGCAATGTTATTTTTCACTGATGATGGGAAGTTAATTATTGGTTTATATTGCGATACCTTAAAGAATGATTCAAAAATTGAAGACGATTATTTAGTTCAACTAAAAGAATTCAGTAAGAGCAAGTTCGGGTATATTACGTATGAACAAGTTCCTGAGATGAACACGGGTAGATTCATGAAAATGGTAAAAAAAGATAATTGAAAATATTTTAGAATTTTTCTATAGATTTTATTAGTCCATCTTGGAGTAGAAGACCTTTAGAAAAATAAAATCAAAGCTTTACTCCTTCTTATTTATTTCATACTTTTACCAACCTAAATTTAAGTAAATCTCAATGGCAAAGGCGACGAAGAAAGAGACCCCGTTAATGACGCAGTACAATACCATCAAGGCGAAATATCCTGATGCACTTTTACTTTTCAGAGTGGGAGATTTCTACGAAACCTTTGGGCAGGATGCTGTGAGAACTTCTCAAATTTTGGGGATTGTTTTGACCAAGAGAGCTAACGGAGATGGTCATATCGAACTGGCTGGTTTTCCGCATCATTCGGTAGATTCTTATTTGCCTAAATTGGTAAGAGCCGGAATTCGTGTGGCAATTTGTGACCAATTAGAAGACCCCAAAACCGTCAAAGGAATTGTAAAACGTGGTGTGACAGAACTGGTTACACCTGGAGTGACGTTTAACGATCAGGTTTTGACATCAAAAAAGAACAATTTCCTGCTTTCGCTTCACAAAGAAAAAGAAAAGTATGGGATCGCTTTGGTCGATGTTTCAACTGGAGAATTTTTGGTAAGCGAGGGGAATTTAGATAAAATTTTACACATCATCAATACGTTTGATCCGAGTGAAATTATTTATCAGCGAAGTGTACAAATTCCCGATCAGCTGAAAAACAGAAATGTTTTTAAACTGGAAGATTGGGCGTATCAATATAATTTTGCCTACGAAAAACTAACGAATCAATTCAGAACCAATTCATTAAAAGGTTTTGGAGTTGAAGGTTTACCTTTGGCAATTACCGCAGCAGGAGCTATTTTCGCCTATCTTGTTGAAGATACGCATCACAAATTGCTGGCACACATCACCAAAATTCAGATTATTCCGCAGGAAGATTATCTGATGATGGATCATTTTACGCTGAGAAATCTCGAAATCGTTTATCCAAGTCATCCGAAAGGAAAATCTTTGCTCGATATTATTGATAAAACGTCTACACCAATGGGTGGAAGATTATTGAGAAGAAGAATTATCCTTCCGTTAAAATCTGTAGAAGAAATCGGAAGAAGATTGTCATTGATTGACTTTTTAAACGAAAATGATCAGCTGAAATATGAAATTTCAGAATTACTGAGAGCGATCTCAGATTTAGACCGATTAATGGGGAAACTCGCGGCAGAAAAAATTTCACCTAAAGAATTAGGTTATCTGCGTCAAAGTTTAATTAATATTCAGAAGATAAAAGGATTACTTCATCCTCATGCCGATGTCTTAGCTTGGTTAGAGCCATTAAACTCTTTAGATGATTTGATTGAATTACTTGAAAATCATCTGAATGAAGAACTCCCTGTCAATTTGGCGAAAGGAAATGTCATCAAACAAAATATTTCCGAAGAACTCGATCATTTACGAGGTTTACAAAACAAAGGCCGTGGTTTCCTTGACGAAATGTGCCAGCGTGAAGTGGAACGCACCGGAATCACAAGCCTGAAAATTGATTTTAATAATGTTTTCGGATATTTTATTGAAGTTAGAAATACGCATAAAGATAAAGTTCCGAGTGATTGGATAAGAAAGCAAACATTGGTCAATGCAGAAAGATACATCACTGAGGAATTAAAAGAATACGAAAGCCAAATTCTGGGCGCTGAAGAAAAAATCAGTGTTTTGGAAAATCAATTGTACCGAAAAGTCTGTTCAGATACCATGATTTATATGGATAGAATTCAGGAAAATTCAAATATTATTGCGCAGCTTGATGTTGCAGTGGGTCTTTCTGAGCTGGCGGTTTCTGAAAGTTATACAAAACCTGTCTTAAATGATGGTTTTAAAATCGATTTAAAAGAAGCGAGACATCCGATCATTGAAAATGCACTTCCTTTAGGCGAAAAATATATTCCAAATGATATCTTTTTAGATAAAGATTCTCAACAAATTATTATGGTTACCGGACCCAACATGGCAGGTAAATCTGCAATTCTTCGTCAGACTGCAATTGTTTGTCTGATGGCTCAAATCGGAAGTTTTGTTCCTGCAAAACACGCGGAAATTGGAGTTTTAGATAAAATTTTCACAAGAGTTGGGGCGAGCGACAATATTTCTGCCGGAGAATCTACTTTTATGGTGGAAATGAATGAAGCGGCTTATATTTTAAATAATATTTCAGATCGCAGTTTGATTTTATTAGACGAAATTGGTCGTGGAACTTCAACGTATGACGGGGTTTCGATTGCGTGGGCGATTGCAGAGTATCTGCATCAGCATCCGACGCAGGCAAAGACTCTATTTGCAACGCATTATCACGAGTTGAATGAAATGACTTTCAACTTTGAGCGTGTGAAAAACTTCCACGTTTCTATTCAGGAAAACAAAGGAAATATCATTTTCTTAAGAAAATTAATTCCGGGTGGAAGTGAACATAGTTTCGGTATTCACGTTGCGAAATTAGCCGGAATGCCATCGAAAGTTGTGAACAGAGCGAATGATATTCTGAAAACTTTGGAAGCAAGCCGTTCACAGAGTGGAAGTTCAGATACAATTAAAAGAGTGACCGAAGAAAACATGCAGCTTTCTTTCTTTCAGCTAGACGATCCGGTTTTGGAAAATATCAGAGAAGAACTGACGAAAATTGACATTAATACGTTGACGCCGATTGAAGCTTTGATGAAGTTGAATTCAATTAAAAAAATGATTGGAAAGTAGGAAATGAAAGGTATTATTCACAGAAAACCGACGTTTTGGAAGTATGAAACTACTGCATCCTACGTCGTTCTTTGTTGTCAATATCTCTACATTTTGGTCTTTGGGAAAAACATTGATAAAGAAATTATCAAGCAATATGTAGATCTTTGGTTCTACGATCTGATGATTTTTTTTCCTGTTATCTTTCTTTTATTTTTCCCTCAAAAATTCCGTGTCGTTTTCCTTTCTTTGATTTTTTGTAGCGGACTGTTTTATTTTTATAATGGATTGGGATTCAACTCCATCGTTTTTAATACCTTTCTTTCTATTTTTTTAGCCAACAAATATCTCTTATTTAATTTTTCCGACGAGCAGAGAGGAAAGTTACTTAAGTTTCGTTTTCTTAAGATTTTACTTCTCTTCCCGATTATTCTGATTACTGTTTTAGCTGAGAATTTGTTAGAATACTTAGGCATTACAAATCCAGAAGTAAGAGGCGATGGAAAAGTCATGACCAATTTTGGAAGGTTTTTACTTTTCGGTTCTTATTATGGTGGGCTGGCGTATTTCGCCTACCGGGAAGAGAGAAAAGCAGTAACCAATCATCTGTAGTAATATTATATCAAGTTAAGCGTGATGGTTTAACCAATGTAATAATAATCAATTAAAACTTTCTCGAAGATAAAGGAAATGTATAAAGATAACGTACTGGTTTGTCTCCAATCATTGCTGGTTTCCAGCGAGTAAAAATTCTTTTAACGCCTAATTCTGCTGCTTCTACATGTTTTTTGTCGCTTCCGATAGCTGCAATATTTCTTACATAGCCGTCTTTCTCAACAACAAAATAAATGCGGGTATCTAGCTTTTGATTTTGCTTTAGATTGACAGTGGGCATTCCTTCAAAATATTTTTGTTTAAAAACTTCAAAACCACCAGGGAATTCGGGAGCTTTGTCTGCGGAGGTTACAACATCTTTTAAATTAATCTTTTTCTTTACCAATTCATTATAGTTGGGTATCTCTGAGATATTGTTTTCAATCGTGTTTTTATTTACAGTTTCCTGAGCATAAATAGATGTGCCCAAAGACAAACCAAGCAAAAAAATCGCTTTTTTCATTCCATTTGATTTTATAATACTGATTCTGAGCGATATTCTCAGATGTATAGTTAATTGAGGGGTATCAAACTTAATACCAATTATTTAAACTTCATAGTAAGTGGGAGTCTGAAGCGGTATCTCACTTTATTTCCGTTTATTTCTGCCGGAATCCATTTTTCTTTTATTTTAGAAATTGCTCGGATAGCTTCATTATTAAAACTTTCGTTATTTCCAATTGCTTTTATTTCCGTGAGCGTACCATCTTTTTGAATCACAAAAGTGAGCTCGCATTTTTCCTCTCCATTGCTTATAACTTTTCTTTCTTTAAATTTTTTGGCAAAAAGTTCCCTGAATGTAAGTAAGCCTTTGGGAAACTCAGCAGGTTTTTCAACAACATTAAAGATTTCGGTTTTGTATTTTTTTAAATTTACTTCTTCTAATTCGGTAGTTCCTGCAACTTCTTGTGCGTTTGCGAAATAGCTAAATAATACTGTTGAAAATAAAATAAGTTTTCTCATCGTTTAATTTATGCAAAAATAAGATTCTCAATTTAAATCAATTAACAAAGTTTAACAACGGTATCGTATTGATATAGAGATTCATTCGCTAATTTTGAGCATGAAGAAATTTTTGAGTTTAATTGCATTGATTTTTAGTATGTCTTTTTATTTTTCACAGGAACAAATTATTATAAATGATATTCCTATGATTAAATATGAACAGTTAGAAAATAAGATTAAGGAAGAAAAAGATGTAGTATTGGTTATAAATTTCTGGTCCACAACTTGCGCTCCGTGTGTGAAAGAACTTCCAGATTTTATGGAGGTCAACGAAAAATTTAATAGCAATCCAAAATATAAAATGCTGTTGGTTTCTTTAGACAGAGCCAAAGATAAAGAACGTGTGATTGAATTTATCAAAAAGAAAAACCTCACTGCGGAAGTGGTTTTATTAGATGATATTAAAAGAATGAATACCTGGATTCCTCGTTTCGAGAAAAACTGGGACGGAAATATTCCGGTGACGATTTTTTATAAAAATGGAGAAAAAGTACATTTCAATGACGGCGAAATGAGCAAAGAAGAGTTGGAGAATACCATTGTGAAAAATTTAAATTAAACAAAATCGAAATACTATGAAAAGCTTTAAAATATTAATGACAGCTTTTGTTGTCGGACTTGGATTACTGAGTTTTACAAAAATCAACAGCGATAAAAATGAAAATACGAAACACGAAGTTTCTTCTGCAAAAGGATATGAAGTTGGTGATGAAGCAGCAGATTTTAAACTAAAAAATGTTGACGGAAAAATGGTTTCTCTGAGCGATTTTAAAAAAGCAAAAGGTTTTATTGTCGTTTTCACCTGCAATCATTGTCCGTATGCAAAAAAGTATGAAGACAGAATTGTAGCGCTCGATAAAAAATATAAAAATCAAGGATATCCTGTGATTGCAATCAACCCAAATGATCCCAACGTACAGCCTGAAGATGATTATCAGCAAATGATTACAAGAGCCAAAGAAAAAGGTTTTACATTTCCGTATTTGGTAGATGAAGGTCAGAAAATCTATCCTCAATATGGTGCGACAAAAACCCCGCACGTTTTTATTCTTCAGAAAGAAAATGGAAAAAATATCGTGAAATACATCGGAGCAGTGGATAATAATTATGAAGACCCGAATGATGTTTCAGAGCGTTATGTAGAAGATGCTGTGGATGCTTTAATTAAAAATCAAACGATAAAAATGAATAAAACCGTTGCCATCGGATGCACGATAAAAGTGAAAAAATAATTTCGGATATTTAAATAAAATACAGATATTGGGCGGACTTTAGTCCGCTCTTTTTTTAACACAAAATCAAATACTTTAGCCAAAATTAATCACGATGAAATTTAAATTTAACCTGAAATATTTCTTTTTAACCCTCCTTATTTTCCTTGTTGAGGTTTTAATTGCCACCGTTTTAAAAGATCAGTTTTTTATCAGAGCTTATTTGGGAGATGTGATCGTTGTAATGCTGTTGTATACTCTTGTGAAAAGCTTTTTCATAACCAACAACACAAAATTAATTCTCGGAATTTTTGCTTTTTCTTGCCTGATAGAGTTTGCCCAATTTTTCAACATTGCAGAAAAATTAGGCTTCCAACCGGGAAGCCTAATGTATATCGTAATCGGAAATTCTTTTTCGTGGATTGATATTCTGTGTTACGGAGTGGGATGTTTGATCCTTTATCTTTTGGTTAAAATTAAATTTTATCAAAACGAATCTTCAAAATCCGTTTAATCTTCGGGAAAATTACCTTCCAAAAGAATCATATTTATCTTCTGCGTATTTGATGAAACGGTTCAGCAAAGCTACATTTTCTTTTTCCATCGGGGAAAGCTCGCTGTCAACATTATTGGAAACCGGAATGTACCAATCGGTCTGTTCAAAAAAGTTTCTGTAAGTCTGTTTTTTGAATGAATAACCATGTCTTGCGAAAACCGAATTTTTAATGATTTCCATGTCGAGTTTTCGAAGGTTTTTGATGTCTTTTTCGCTCAGTTTTTGTTTTGAAGCATTGATTTTAAAAACCGCATCAGAAGCAACTCTATTTTTAGATTGGGTGTATGTTTCTGTTTTTCCTGTTTCTTCGTCGGTATATTTTTCTTTAAAATCTCTCGGATTTTCCCAATCAATTAATTCAGAATTTTGATCCAGCATAAAATTCGGATTGTAGACAAACTCTTTTTTAATCAGTTTTAAATTTTTCAAAGACGCTTTTACTGCAGATTTATTAAAAGCAGTCCATTTTCCGGTGATGCTGTCGTTTTTAAGTTTAACTTCAAATCTTCCATCGGTTTTATCATTTCCTGGTTCATCCAAAATAAAAGATTGAGAACTCTCGTTAAAAACACCTCTGAAAGGTCTTTGTGTTCCGTTCACAATACTTTGTCCGTACACGGAATCTTGAGTAATTCGATTGATTTTTAAAGACAGTCTTTTGATATTTATTCCTTCATAGTCTTCATCAGCTTCATTATCATGCATCATCTCTTTTCCGGCAAATTCTCCGGTGTAAATTCCGTAATATTCTTTATGAACTTCGGGAATGACGACAGAATCTTTTTTAGCAGTTAAACTGTCTTTAGATTTTTCTTCGGTTGTAGCGTCTTTTTTACAGCTTGTCAAACCGATTGTAAACAGAGCAATTAAAGTTAATTTTAAAATTTTCATATAAATTAAATGTGCTTTTTTCTGATTAAATATTCAATTAAAATAATATTCGGAACCCAGCCGAGCCACGCAATGATTTGATAAACATCCATCGGATTTGGGTGGAATAAATATACAATAATTACTTTCCACATTCTCAAAGTGATGGCAGAAATTGTCAATGCAAAACTTCGCCACATCCATTGTTTGTGTTCTTTAAATTTCTTTTGCCGGGCTAATTGATAAGCTTTAAACGTAGTAAACCACCATAAGCAGCCTAAAATAACGAACGAAATTTTAGATAAAAAACCACCATTGGCAAAAATCCCCATGTAAATTCCGGAAGGTGCTGCAAAAATTAAGATCAAAAAAATATAAATTTTACCGGCATTTCTGTGAAAGTTTTTCAATCCGAAATCTTTTCTTAGAATGGCCAGAAATCCTACCAATAAAACAAAAATACTCGTGTAAACATGGCTGTAAAAAAAATATAAATATTCAGGTCTTTCTACGACTTCAGTTTGTTTAATCATTAAAAAACTGACATTGGTGTCTAAAGGAATATATTCTAAAGTGATTTTCAGCATTTGCCAAAAGAAATACCCGAACCCGATTATTAAAAGGATTTTTGAGATATTCTGAATATTTTTTTTAGCTGAAAGCATTTATGATTAATCAATGAAAGCGGAAAAAGGAAGCTGAAACCAATATTTCACAGGGTGTGATTTGTATGTTGCAGGTTTCCACTTGGTTTTTATTGACTTTATTGCATTTTCTACTTCGCTATTAAGATCATCATTATTTCCAAACACAGTAATGCTTTCTATATTACCTTGCATGTTGACTGCGAATTTGGCTGTTGAGTTTACTTTCCCTGTTGCATTTTTTATTTTTTTAATATTTATTTTTTGTGCAACTTTACCTCTAAACTCGTTAATTCCACCGGGAAAAGAAGGTTGAATATCAGCTTCCGGAACGTAAGTTTCTCTGGAAGATTCTTTTTGTGAAGGGCTTGCCTTTATTCCTTCCTGTACTTGAGAAAAAGCAAGTGTAAAGCCTAAAAATGAGATTAGGACTAAATTTTTTTTCATATTTTTTTAGTTTAAATTATTCAAATCCTGTGCAATCAGCCACGCCTCGCTCCAGCAAGCCTGAAAATTAAATCCGCCAGTTACCGCATCAATGTTTAGAACTTCTCCTGCAATATAAAAATTTGGCAATAATTTCGAAGACATATTTTTGAAATTAATTTCCTTCAAATCTACACCACCTGCAGTCACAAATTCATCTTTATAAGTAGATTTTCCGGTTACCTGAAATTTCTTTTTGCAGAGATTTTCCAAAATCATCTGTATTTCTTTTCCGGAAATGTTGGCAATTTGTTTATTTAAATTAACTTTTGAAACTTCCAAGATTCTTTGCCAAAAACGATTCGTCACATCAAATATTTTTGATGATCCAATTAATTTCTTAGGATTTGAAATTTTAAAATTCTGAAATAATTCTTCCGCATCATCAATATCTTTTGAAATAAAATTAACCTGAACTTCAAAATTGTATTTTACTTTCGCCAGATTAATCGCTTCCCAAGCCGAAATTTTCAATATTGCAGGTCCCGAAAGTCCCCAATGCGTAATTAACAATGATCCGCTTTCCTCAGTTTTTAATTTCGGGATCGACGTTTCTGCCATTTCAAAACTTGTTCCCAAAAGATCTTTCAGCAAATCATCTTTAATATTAAATGTAAAAAGTGAAGGAACCAAATCAATAATTTTATGTCCCAAATTTTCAATCATCTTTAAAGATTTAGGCGAGCTTCCGGTTGTATAAACTACATAATCAGCTAAAAAATCTCCCAAACTTGTTTTCACAAGATATTTTTCGTCTCGTTTTTCAATTTCCTTTACCGAACATTTAGTTTTTACTTCAACATTTTTCTCTTGAATTTCATTCAGAAAAGTATTGATAATCGTTTGAGAAGAATTGCTTTCAGGGAAAATTCTGTTATCATTTTCTATCTTCAACGAAACTTTTCGTTTTTCAAACCAGTCCATCGTGTCACCGGGTTGAAATTTGGTGAAAACACTTAATAATTCTTTATTTCCACGAGGGTAAAACTGAACCAATTCTTTTGGGTCAAAACATGCGTGAGAAACATTGCATCTTCCGCCTCCCGAAATTTTTACCTTCTGGAGTACATCTGAATTTTGCTCAAGAATTGTAATTTTATATTTCTTTTCGTCAAGATTTGTTGCGCAGAAAAACCCTGCCGCTCCGCCTCCGATAATGATAATTTGCTTCATAACTATGTAATCTTATGCTGAAGATTATTTTTGCAAAACTACAATTTTTATAAACCATCTTATTTGAGTAATTTTGAGGATTATAATTTTTGAATTTTTAAACGAAATTATTAACCACAATAAGTATTTTTTCTCATTCTTTATCTAGTTTGTCATTCCGTAGGAATCTCAGCTGATTTAAATGGTCTTGTTTAGATTCCTACGGAATGACAAACATTGCAGATACTTCAGATGGTTACTATTCAATAATTCACTTTTAAACAAAATTAAATGACTTTCTACCATACCTTTGAAGTACGCTGGAGCGATCTAGACGCCAATAAACATCTTGCCAACTCGTCTTACGTGCAATATTGTGCGCAGACTAGAATGGCTTTTATGAAAAAAGAAAAAATGGGAGTTACCCAAATGAGCCGTTGGGGAATTGGTCCTGTGATTATGCACGAAAGATTTTCTTTTTTTAAAGAAATTTTCGCAGACCAAAAAGTAATCGTAAGCCTTGAAATCGACGGGTGTGCAGAAGATGCTGCAATCTACCGTTTTGTACATAAGTTTTATCTTCCTGATGGTTCACATTGTGCCACTTCAGAAGCGACAGGAGTTTGGATTGATACGATGTTGAGGAAAATGACTTCCCCACCAGATGACGTTGTCGAAGCGATGAATAAATACAAAACTGCGGAAACCATATTGATGACGAGAGAAGATTTTAAAAAACTTCCTTTCCGTCCGGAAAATATTGATCCATCGCTATTAGCTGTTTAGCTTATTGTTTAAGGTCTTGAGTTTAATTTATTGACAGCACTTAAAATTACTCATTACCAATTACCCATTACTTATATAAAATTTATGTTTGAAGATAAAGAACCAGAATTAACGCCAATCTCTAAATTAGGAGAGTTTGGACTGATAAAACACCTAACGGAATTTTTTCCTTTATCCAACGAGTCTTCGGAACTTGGAGTAGGAGATGATGCCGCTGTAATCAATCCCGGAAACAAGAAAGTAGTTTTAACGACTGACGTTTTGGCGGAAGGAGTTCATTTCAATTTAGGATATGTTCCATTGAAGCATTTAGGCTACAAAGCTGTTGTGGTAAATCTTAGTGATATTGCTGCGATGAATGCAACGCCTACGCAGATCTTGGTTTCTCTTGCAGTTTCAAACCGTTTTCCGGTGGAAGCTTTGGAAGAATTGTATGCCGGAATTCAGGCGGCTTGCGGAAGATATAAAGTTGATTTAATCGGTGGAGATACAACAAGTTCCAATGCAGGTTTGGTCATGAGCATTACTGCTGTCGGAATTGAAGATGAAGAAAATATCGTGAAAAGAAGCGGCGCAAAACCAAACGATTTGCTCGTAGTAAGTGGAGATTTGGGTGGCGCTTATATGGGACTTCAGATTTTAGAAAGAGAACATGCCGTTTTCTTAGCTGACCCCAATATGCAACCTGAAATGGAAGGTTTCGACTATATTTTAGAAAGACAGTTGAAGCCGGAAGCTAGAACTGATGTAAAAGGAATTTTAGAGCAATTGGATATTAAACCAACATCTATGATTGATATTTCAGACGGTCTAGCTTCTGAAATTTTACATCTTTCTGATCAGTCGAAAGTGGGTTTCAGATTGTATGAAGAAAAAATACCGATGGATAATCTGACGATTACAACGGCGGATGATCTGAATTTAAATCCTGTCATGACAGCGTTAAGCGGCGGTGAAGACTACGAATTATTGTTCACGATTGCTTCAGAGGATTTTGATAAGATAAAAAACCATCCGGATTTTACCATTATCGGTCATGCTGTTGAAAAAGAAGAAGGAAATTTTATGGTAGCAAGAGGTTCTAATCAGTTGGTTGCGTTGACGGCACAAGGTTGGGATGCTTTTTTGAACAATCAGCAAAACGGTTAAAATTTAATTTTAAATATTGTGAAGCCACTGCATTTTTGTAGTGGCTTTTTTGTTGATTTTAAATGTATGGATGAACCAAATAACAATTTAAGCGTTCAATGCTATTGTTGTGGGTGTTTTACTCTAAAGGAAAGAGGAAATTACAATATATGTAAAGCTTGTTTTTGGGAAGATGATGGATGTTTTGATTTGAAAAAAATTAGTCATTCAAATCATATGACTTTAGAAAAAGGCAAGGAAAATTTTATAAAATTTGGAGCATGTGAAGAACGATTTGTGAAAAATGTTATAAAAAATCCAGAAAATAAAATTCATAAGAAAACAAATTAAAAATAACATCAGTTTTATCTCATCCTTCCATTATTCCAACTCATCATAGCATCTCGACACTTAATCAAGTAATTTTTGTAAAAAAGAAACGAAGACCTCTCTTTGCATAAATTTTTTAATTATGAAGAAAGGTCTTTTGACTGCTTTTTATTGTTTGACCCACTTCAGTTGTTGGGTAAACGCACAGACCGGAATTTCCGGGGAGCTTAAAACAGAATATATTCCACACTCTAGCTATATCCGTCCGGAGGATAGCGTAAAAACAGATTCTAAGAGTGATTTTAAAAGGGTAGATCTAAGCTTTAATATTCCATTATCAATGAAGAAAAATGAGGATGGTAAAGTGAAGTCGTGGTCTTTACTCGCCAATGGTTCTTACGCTAAAATGTCTCACAGAAACTATGAAACTCAGCTGTTTCCTGATCAAATGCTGAACGCTCAGGTCGGTTTGCAACATTTAAGACCTTTAGGTGGAAAATGGAGCATGATGATGACGGCATCAGTCGGCGTCTATACAGATCTTGAAAATGTAGATTTTGATGATGTTTTAGGACAGGGTGGAGTACTTTTTATCAAGAATTTTAATCCTAACCTGGCTCTTGGCTTAGGACCCGTTCTGACCACTGCGTTTGGAGTTCCGATGATTATGCCCTGGATCTATTTTGATTGGAAAACAGGCAATAAAATTAAGTTTAACATCAATTTTCCGGAAGGAATGGAAGCTGGCTATCAGTTCACAGACAAATTTGCATTAAAAGCTGTTGTTGGTTTAAACGGAATGACCGTAGAAAGAAACAAGGACGGAAAATCTGTATTACTGGGATATCAGCAGATCACAGCAGGCTTAAGACCGGAAATTAAGATCAATGAGTCAGTAAGCCTGAAATTAACGGGAGGAACGGCTTTATTGAGAAGCTTCAATGAAAACGAACGCAAAATAAAAAGCATTTTTAAGATGAAAAAAGGTGAAGATCCCCGATTTTCAAGTACATTTTATGTAGCAGTTGCCCTTCGTTGGAATTTACCCTAAACTATTTACTAATGAGCTTCTTATACACAACCTGATTGAGCAATTCTTCTTTTCGGGTTCTGGATATAGGAAGCTCAATTTTATTGATAAATAAACGTCCTCCTGAGATCATATCGATATGAGTGATATTGATTAAAAATGATTTATGAATTCTGAAAAAATGCTCAGCAGGAAGCGATTCTTCGATAGCTTTCATCGTTTGATGAATGACAAGCGATTTATCTTTAAAATGAAGCTTCGTATAATTCTGCATACTTTCAATAAATAAAATATCTACCCACGAAACTTTGATAAAAGAATCAGACTGCCGAACATACAAAAAAGGATCATCAAAAGGGGTATTTCTTTTTATTTTTTCAGACATGATGAATTGTTGCTGTGCCTTATTAACCGCCTGATAAAAACGGTTAAAAGCAATAGGTTTCAACAGATAATCAACTACCTGAAGCCTGTATCCTTCCAAAGCATATTCCGAATAAGCGGTTGTAAGGATGCATAACGGCGGATTTTCTAATTGTTCCAAAAACTCAAGACCCGTTAAATAAGGCATATTAATATCCAAAAAAAGAAGATCGATCTGTTTTTCCTGCACTTTAGAATTGGCTTCCAATGCAGTTGCGCAAGTGTCTACAACCTCTAAAAAGTCAATTTGATCGGCCATTTCTTTCAGATGAAATCTCGCTAACGGCTCATCATCTATAATCAAGCATTTCATTTTGGGAAGATTATTGTTCGTCATTTTCTTGGGATAATTTTAAAGTTAAAGAAACTTTGTAGATGTCATCATTAGATTCGATTTTTAACGTGTGTGAATCCGGATATTGAAGGTTTAGCCGTTTTTTTACATTTTGAAGGCCGATTCCGTGTGCGCCGTCTTTCTTTTTGTAAGTGGTGATGTTTGAATAAGAATTTTCAACATAAAAGGAAAGCGTATTGTCTTTTTCTTTACATGAAATGATGATGTAGCCTTTATGCCCAGGCAAACGACAAACATATTTAAAAGCATTTTCTATAAATGGAACGAGCAGAAGAGGAGCAATGAAAGCTTTTTTATTTTTGATATCCCAGGTGGCTTTTACGTCCAGTTCATTTCCCCATCTCAATTTTTCAACTTCCACCAGATCTTGGAGATATTGAATTTCCTGATTGACCATAACCTGATTTTTATTGCAGTGATACAATTGATACCGCAGAATGTCAGAGAATTTTAATAACAGAAAAGAAGCAAGCTCCGTATTCGTTTTCATTAAAATATGAATATGATTCAAAACATTGAACATCACATGCGGATTGATTTGATCCTGTAACAGTTTAAGCTGACTTTCCAAATGTGCCTGCTGTAATAAAATATGATCCCGTTCTATTTTTCCATGTTCCAGATAAAACCTGATTCCACAAGCAGTTCCGATAATGAGAAGCGATGCAGGAATTGATAAATAAAAACCTTTCCACAACACAGCCAAATGCCCCGAGAAACTTGGCGGAAGAGGAGTTTGCGCGTCAATATTGATATAAGCAAAGACAAACGAGAATATAAAACTCAGTAAAATAATTACAATTCCAGCTTCTACTAAAAACTGATTCATCTTTTTGGAAATCAGTGCTTTCGGGAGAAGTTTGTCGGTTAAGAAGTGTGCAAAAATAAAAGAACTTATCAGGATGATAGAAGTCTGTATAAAGGCATTATACATTCCGGCGTCAACCTGAATCTGCATCCAGATCGCCATCCCGAAAACAAGCCAGAAAATGATAATTAATATATGTTTTTTTAAGACTAAAGGCTTTGTCATAGATTGAGCAAGGTAGATTTATAAAAAATTAGAAACCGCAAAACTGCAGTTTCTAATACGTAAAGATAATTTAAGTTTTTAGAACAGGAAGTATCCGATCCCCAATGAAAAACTGTGAGGTTTAGATTTAAATTCCTTGCTGATGCTGGATAATCCTGTCTCATAACGAAGATCAACTGTGAAGTTTTTATAATCCATTCCGACACCTCCTGTGATCCCGACGTTGAACTTATCAAATTTTTTGAATCCTTCCTGAAGAGCTTTCGTTGCAGATAAATTATCATTAAAAGCATAACTGTAAACGCCACCTGCAAATGCCCTGATATTGAAATCTTTGTTGTTGACAATTTTGTAACCAATGACGATAGGTAGATCAATGGAATTCCACTTTAATTTTGAAGAACTCCCGTCTTTCATTTCGTAAGAAGTTTTTCTTTTGTTGAACAAAACCTCTCCCTGTACATATAAACGGTTAAAATCTACTCTTGTCATCACTCCAGCTTGATATCCCAAGCCATATTTCCCCTCGATTCCTGAAGATTCAGTAGATGTTTTTGTAAAATTAGTTCCTCCTTTGATACCGATGTGGAAGGCCGGGGTTTGCTGTGCATTGGCTTCAACCGAGCAAGTAATGCATACAAATAATGAGCTTAATGCTAAAAAACGTTGTTTCATAAGATGTTATTAAAAATCTGATGCAAAACAACAACTGCAGGCGATGATTTGAAATTTTATTTGATGAATGGTAAGGATGATTTGACGAGAAGTATGTTCTATTTGAAAAAAAGAATCCCTGCTACGAATGCAGCAGGGATTTAATATGATTTTAAATTATTTTATTACGCCTTCACAATATTCACAATCACCTCAAGCGCTTTCTCCATACTTTCCAAAGCTACATATTCGTAAGGTCCGTGGAAGTTCATTCCACCTGCAAAAATATTCGGGCAAGGAAGTCCCATGTAAGATAGCTGAGCTCCGTCTGTTCCTCCTCTGATTGCCTTGATTTTAGGCTCAATATTCGCTCCTTTCATCGCTTTTGCGGCAAGGTCAATGATGTGCATTTTGCCTTCAAATTGCTGCTTCATGTTGCGGTACTGTTCTTTGATCTCAACTTCAGCCGTTCCTTCTCCATGTTTTTGGTTGAATTCAGCAACTTTTTCCTCCATGAATTTCTTTCTCGCCTCAAATTTCTCTTCGTCATGATCGCGGATAATGTATTGAAGTTTAGCCTCAGAAATATCAGCGGTAATATCCATTAAATGATAAAATCCGTCAAAACCTTTTGTTGTAGCCGGAGTTTCATTTGCAGGAAGTAATTGAATAAATTCAGCAGCTAAAAGACCTGCATTAACCATTTTTCCGAAAGCATAACCAGGATGTACGCTCAGTCCGTGGATTTTCACCACTGCTCCGGCTGCGTTAAAGTTTTCATATTCTAACTCTCCAACTTCACTTCCGTCCATTGTATAAGCGAATTCTGCCCCGAATTTTGTAACATCAAATTTATGTGCGCCTCTTCCGATTTCTTCGTCCGGAGTGAAACCAATTGCCACTCTTCCGTGCTTGATTTCAGGATGAGCAATCAAATATTCTGCGGCCGTTACAATTTCAGCACAACCTGCTTTATCATCAGCTCCTAAAAGAGTATTTCCGTCAGTTGTAATCAAAGTCTGACCGATATACATTTTTAAGCTTTCAAATTTTGAAGGCGATAAAGTGAAGTTCGTTTCTTTATTTAAAACCAGATCTTCACCCTGATAATTTTCCCAAACCTGAGGTTTTACATTTTCACCACTGAAATCCGGTGAAGTATCATAATGAGAGATAAATCCGATGGTCGGTTGACTGTCATTCTCCAAGTTAGAAGGAACATAAGCCATAATGTAACCGTGGTCATCGATAGAAACATCTTCCAAACCGATGGTCTTTAGTTCTTCTAGAATATAGTTGGCGATGTCCCACTGTCTTTCAGTAGAAGGTGTCGTTTCGCTTTCTGCGTCACTGGTTGAATATATTTTTACATAGCTGAGAAAACGGTTTAATAGTTTTTCTCTCCACATTTCGTTGAATTCGATTGTACTCATTAGATGTCTAAAATTTTAACAAAGTTAGCAAATTTGATGCTGAGAACACGTTTTTTGTATTTGAATATGAGATATTGAAATTATAAATCAGATATAAATTATTGGTTATCAAAAGAATCTTAGCTTTGTTTTGTACAAAGAACTAATTGTTTTAGTTTTATTATATTTGAGAAAATCAAAAGTGAAAATGTTTCTTACAGAATGTCCTAGAGATGCCATGCAGGGTTGGGGAGAATTTATCCCGACAGCAAAGAAAGTCGATTATATTAACTCATTAATGGAAGTGGGCTTTGATGTTCTGGATTGCCTTAGTTTTGTATCTCCAAAAGCAATTCCGCAAATGGCTGATTCTGCTGTGGTTGTCGAAAATATAGATAAATCTTTATCTAACACCAAAGTTTCTGCAATCATCGGAAACTACAGAGGAGCTGAGAAAGCTTTGATGCATCCATCTGTCGATATTTTAGGCTTTCCTTTTTCAATTTCTGAAACTTTTCAGCACAGAAACACCAATAAAAATCAAGAAGAGGCTTTTAATGATGTGGTTAAAATGCTTGAGCTTACAAAAAGGGAAGGTAAAGAATTGAATCTTTATTTCTCCATGGCATTTGGAAATCCTTACGGTGAAATGTGGAAATGGGAAGATGTAGATTTCTGGGCCAACCGTTTTTCTGAAATCGGAATTGAAAATATCTTATTGTCTGATACTACAGGAGTTGCAACGACAGAAACAATCTCTGTTTTATTTGAGAAAATTCCTTCAAAATATCCAAATATTGATTTTGGAGCGCATTTTCATAATCGATATGAAGATTCTTATTCTAAACTAAAATCTGCTTACGATAAAGGCTGTAGAAGGTTTGACTCAGCAATCAAAGGAATTGGCGGTTGTCCGATGGCGAAAGATGATTTGGTAGGAAATATGCCGACCGAACAAGTTATCAATTTTATGAGCGTTGAAAAAGCGGAACATAAATTGAACTTATTGAATTTCGAAAGTTCTTATAACAGAGCGAAGGATATCTTTCATTTTTAAAGTATGAAAAAGTTTTACCTTATTTTATTATTCTTTTCATACTCAACCATTTTTGGGCAAAAAGTTTTAAAACTTTTTAACGAACAGAATTTTGACGAAATCGTTAAATTGGAAAAGGAGAGTGAAACTTTAAGTGGTGAAGAACTTTATTATGTCGGTTATGCATTTTTTAGAAAGGAAAATGATGTAAAAGCGATTGAGTATTATGATAAAGCATTATCTAAGAAATTTGATAATGTAATGTTGTATTTTCAGAAAGGTTATTCGCTAATGTTTTTAAAAAAATATGATCAAGCTATAGAAAATATAAATATTGCAATATCAAAAGCACCCTTTGCAGAATTTTATGTTGAAAAAGCAAGAATTTACAAAATAAAGCAAGATATTAGTAATGAAGAGAAAACGTATGTCGAAGGTCTTCAAAATTCAAAACTGAAAGATGATCAGTGGTATCTTGAATTAATAAAGAATGCAGGTAATTTTTATTATGCGCAAATTAAAAACTTCCCTAAATCTGAAAAGGTTTATGCAGACGGAATATCAATATATCCCAATAAATATATTTTATATGAGAAGTTGATTAAAACTTTAAATGCCCAAAATAAATTTGCTGAAGCGAATGAAATTTTTGATCAAATGACAGTGTTTTATTCTCAGAAAAAACTGCCCGAAGATAACATCAAATTTAAAAATCTTGCAGTTGATGAATTTCAATGGAATAATCAATGGGTTAATGTTTATAAATCTTTTGAAAAGCCTAAAAAAACGCTTGAATCAATTTATACAATTTACTTGATTAATAAAACAGGTGAAAAAATAGAGCGTAAATTTAATATCGAAAAAACTGTTCAAATTGAGAAAACAGATGTTGAATTTGTTATATGTGAAGAATCTAATGAAGGTCATACAACTTTTCCAATCGGATTTAAAGATGACAGTTTTACCTTAGAAGATTTGCGAATACAAATTAAAAGGATTTTAGATAAAAAAGATAAAAAAAGTAAATAAAATGACATCAAAAATAACATACATCGGCGGACTCAGATGTTCAGCAGAACATTTACAGTCAGGAACCATCATCGAAAGTGATGCACCAACCGATAACCACGGAAAAGGAGAGAAGTTTTCACCAACCGATCTTTGTGCGACTTCTTTAGCAGAATGTGCTCTCACAACCATCGCAATTTTAGGAAAAGAAAAAAAGATCAATATTGACGGAGCATACTGTACCCTTCAGAAAATTATGAAAACTGAGCCAAGAAGAATTGGTGAAATCGTTTGTAATTTTGTTTTTTCAGATACTTATTCAGATAAAGAAAAGGCGTTTATTGAAGAAACTGCTCACAATTGTCCGGTAGCGAGAAGCCTTCATCCGGAGTTGGTACAGACCATGATTTTCATTTATCAATAATATAGCCGCAGAGATTTCTGCGGTTTTGTTTTATTATAATTTATTTAAATTTTCAAAGTATTAAGTTATCAACTAAATTCTCCAAAATGTCACCAATAATTTCACCTTCCGAATTCAAAAACCTCTTTTCTGAAAATTTAATCATTCTTGATGCACGAGTAGGAAAAGATGTTTATCAAAGCTATTTAAATAAACACATCCAAGGAGCAAGATTCGTAGATTTAGATAAAGATTTGGCAGAAATTGGACAAAACGCTGCATTTGGTGGAAGACATCCACTTCCAACCATTGAAAAATTTGGAGAAACGGTTTCTCTTTTAGGAATTACAGAAGATTCTCATGTAGTAATTTATGATGATAAAAATGGAGCCAATGCTGCCGCAAGAGCTTGGTGGATGCTGAAAGCTTTTGGTTTAAAAAATGTTCAGGTTTTAGATGGTGGATTTCAAGAAGCTGAAAAAGAAAGTTTAGAGTTTACATCAGGCGAAGAAACTTTTGAAAAAATTAAAATTATCGACAGAAAAGATTGGCTTCTGCCGATTTCAACCTTGAAAGATGTTGAAAATGTATTGATAAACAATTCCGCAACAGTAATTGATGTGCGAGATGCTTATCGATATAAAGGCGAGTCTGAACCGATTGACTTAGTTGCCGGACATATTCCCGGAGCAATTAATATTCCTTTTTCTGAAAATTTAGATGAAAACGGATATTTCCTGAAACGTGAAATTTTAAGAGAGAAATATTTAAAATTACTAGAAAGTAAACCTGAAAAACTAATCATTCACTGCGGTTCCGGAGTTACTGCTTGTCATACAATTTTAGCTTTAAATTATGCCGGTTTTGAAATTCCGAATCTATACGTTGGCTCATGGAGTGAGTGGAGCAGAAGAGAAGGAAAGGAAATTGCCAAAGAAGTTTGAATATTTGATTGAATGAAGTTTCTGATTCTTAAGATGAAATCAAACTTAATATTTCTTATCAATTTAATTACCTTAATGGTTTAAAATTAATTTTTGAATCAAAAAAAGCTGTCAAAAAATTGACAGCCTCATTTATTTTAAAGAAAATTTAAAGCATTCCCAGCTCAAATTTTGCCTCTTCACTCATCATGTCTTTGTTCCAAGTTGGTTCGAAAGTAAGTTCCAAATCTACGCTTTTTACATTTTCTACTTCGGCAGTTTTGTCTTTTACTTCTTGCGGCAGACTTTCTGCAACGGGACAGTTAGGGCTCGTTAAGGTCATGATGATTTTCACATCGGCTTCTTCCGAAATCTGAACGTCATAAATCAATCCCAATTCGTAAATATCCACCGGAATTTCGGGGTCATAAACGGTTTTTAGTACTCTTATAATTTCTTCACCAATGTCGGCAATCTGATCGTCTGTAAAGTTCATTTGTTAATCTAAATTGATATTTCTCTGCAATAAATCTTCCTGACGCATACGCCGGAAAATATTTGCCAAAGTTAAGACATCTTTTTCACAATAGTCGACTATTCGCTGCAAGTCTTTTTCTATGTAGTAGATTGATGAAACCATTGAGCCGTCAATGTCGTCTTTCGGGGTTGGAATTCCGAAAACATGGGCTAAAAGTTCCAGAGAAATATAGCTTTTGTAGTCTCCGAATTTCCAAAGTTCCATCGTATCAAGATGAGGGATTTCCCACGGTTTTTTTCCAAACATTTGAAATGGGGTTGGCGGTTGCATTCCGTTAATCAGAAAACGTCTCGCAATCCACGGAAAGTCGAATTCTTTACCGTTGTGTGCACAGAGAATGACATCCCGAAGCCTCGGACTGTTGAACAGTTCGCCAAATTCCTGCAAAAGTTTTTTCTCATCATCATTGGCGAAACTTTTTATTCTTAAAGTTTCATTTTTCTCGAGCATTCCAATGGTGATGCAGATGATTTTCCCGAACTCTGCCATAATTCCGGCTCTTTCGTAAAAATCTTCAGCAGAAATTTCATCTTTGCGCTGATATCTTGTTTTTTTATCCCAAAGTTTCTGCTCGGTTTCCGGAATTTCGTCCCAATTTCCGTAAAGTGGAACCGTTTCAATATCAAGGAATAAAACTTTTTCTAAAGGAATGTTCTGTATCATATTTGTGTTTGAAATTTTTAAATTAAATTATCCAACCTGAAGTCCGTTTTTTGTCGGAAGAGAAGGTGATAAAAGTGTAACATCTTTTGCATCTTCACCATAAACTCCCAAAACCAGACATTCGCTGAAGAAATTAGCAATTTGTTTTTTAGGAAAATTTACAACTGCTAAAATCTGTTTTCCAACTAATTCTTCTTTATTGTAAAGTGTCGTGATCTGTGCGGCTGATTTTCTAATTCCTAAATCTCCAAAATCGATTTCAAGCTGATAAGAAGGATTTCTGGCTTTTTCAAAATCATTCACGGAAATAATCGTTCCGCATCGGATGTCTAATTTTTCAAATTCTGCCCAGGATATTTCAGGTTTTACGTTCATTATAAATTATTATTAAATGGTATTTCCAATAGTCATCAAGTGTTGTGGTAAAATCAAATTGTATTGAATCCACCTTTATAACAAATGTATTAAAATAATAAGAAATCTAAAATGTGATTTAAATCTATATTTTTTTTGATTTAATAATCAGTCAGTTATATCTTTTTAATAAAAAAGGATGCAAGATTTTTGAAATGATGGGTTTATATAATTGAGTGCTCAGAAAATAGATGTTTAACGATAAATTTTTAAAAATGAAGAATTTAAATGCCTTTAAGGCTTTTGCAGTTGGTTTTTTTGCATTGATGGCGTTTTCCTTAATGTCTTGTATGGATGATTACGAGCCGATTCCTGTGAAATTAGAAGATGTGAACGGGAATTATAAAGCCAGACTTTTTACAACACAAGGAAATATTAAAAATGAAAAAACGGTTGATCTTAGTGTAAAAAAAGACACGGTGATATTCAATGATTTTCCTATAAAAGAAATTGTGAAAACGGTAGTGACTAACCCTGTGAAAGCAGAAGCTGCATTGACTGCTATCGGGAAGGTGAAGTATAAGCTTAATTATACCTCATCATTAAATACCACCAACAATGTAGTTGAATTGAACTTTGCTCCAAAAACTTTAGTATTGCAAATTCCGGTGGACGGGGTTACAAAAAATGCGATTGTGAAAATTGCTGCACCGCAAAAAGGATTTTATGTAGGGCAGGATAGGTCATTAAGATTTGGCATCATTGCTGAAAAAATAACCGTTGACGGCGTTGATTTAACTCCTTACGAAATCATAAAATATGATTTTCCGTATTGTGTGAAAAACTAAAATAGGATCAAAATAGATTGCGCTTTAGTAAAGGGCAATCTATTTTTGCATTCGAATTTAAATATTTAATTAAAAAATAAGAGTAACTGACGCAGTACATGGAAGAAACTAAGGAACAGATTTTGGCAAAACGCCTTCTTGCAAAAGAAGAAGCTGCCTGGAAAGAGCTTTTCGGAGCTTATTCCGGAAATCTTTCCTATGTCTGCTCACGGTATATTATTGAGAAAGATGACGTTCATGATGTGCTGCAAAATAGCTTTATTAAGATGTTCCGTTCCATAGATTCTTTTCAGTATCGTGGAAACGGCTCTCTGAAAGCGTGGGTAACACGTATTGTCATTAATGAATCTTTAAGGCATCTCAAGCAGAATCTCAGTCTGAAAACGGCTACAGATCTTGACACCATTCCGGATTTTTCTAATGATGATGAGCCTGATCTTGAAAGTATTTCAAAAGAAAACCTGATGGAAATGATCAGATCGCTTCCGGATGGTTACAGAACTGTATTTAATCTTTATGTGTTTGAAGAAAAAAGCCATAAAGAAATAGCTGCGATATTAGGAATAGCAGAAAATTCTTCGGCTTCCCAATTTCATAGAGCGAAGGCGATGCTTGTGCAGAAAGTGAATGAACATAAAATGATAAAAAAAGCGCATTATGAGTAAAGATTGGCTAAATGATCTGCGCGGAAAAATGGAAGATCACACAGAAGATGTTCCAGACGAATTGTGGGATGATATTCGATCTGAATTATTCGATGAAGATGAGCATATTCTTGGTGCAGTTCCTACTGATGTTAAAGGTCAGATTAAAAGTAATACTTATTCCAAACCTACTACTATTATTTATAGAGCAGTAAGTGTGGCCGCCGTACTTGCATTTGTGTTTTTTGGAATCAATCATTTTTTTGAAAATTCGAATGAAAAGAAAATTGTAGAGAAAAATGTACAGTCAGATTCCAAAACCGAAAATGTGATTGCTCAATCTTCTTCTGAAGAAATTAATAATGGCAAAAATTATAGTCAGAATCACGTTTTTAAAAATGACTATGTAGAAAGTATTTTCACAGATAAATTGTTTGTAAATGCCTCTTCAGAAACCATCAAAGACTTGTTGAAAGGCGAAATAGCGCATATTTTTAGCTCTGACGAAAAACAAAAAAGTTTAGATTTCAATAATCAAATTTTATCTCAAGAAAACACGGTAAAAAATAACGATGATGATTTAAGAGAAAACGAAAAGCTTTTAGCAATAAACGAGTTAGATAAAAAACCAGATTTACCTAAAATTAAAACAAATAAATCCTGGATGGTAAGTCTTCTTACAGGAAATGCCTCTTCGGGTTCTGCAGGCCAGGTTCCGGGATATGCTACTTTCAACGGAAGCAACATGAGCATCAGTGATGTTTTTCACAGTTCAAGCACAGAACTTGATCCTCTTACTCAGGTACTTTTAGCCAACCAAGATCAACAAGTTGATGCCAAAATAAAACATAAAATGCCTGTGACTTTCGGTGCTTCTGTGTATTACAACATTGGCAAAAGGTGGGGAATTGGTACCGGAATTACGTACACCAAACTTTCATCGGACTTGCATTCCGGCAGCAATTTGAATTATATACAAAGTGATCAGACCATCCATTATGTAGGAGTTCCGGTGCAGGTGAACTATAATGTCATTAAAAAACCCGCTTTCACAGGATATCTTACGGCAGGAACTTTAATAGAAAAATCAGTTTCGGGAAGTTTAAAAACAAAATATGTGGTAGAAAATACGCTTAAAGATGAAACTGAAGAGAAATTAAGTTCCAAGCCTACTCAAATCTCTGTAAACGCAGCAGCCGGAGTACAGCTTAACATTACCAATAGGTTGGGAATCTACGCTGAACCCGGATTAGGATATCATTTCAAAGACAACAGTATTTTGAATACCATTTACAAAGAAAAACCGCTCAATTTTAATCTGAAATTCGGATTAAGGCTGTCGATAGACTAAATACAAAATCACCAACCAAATCAATTTTTATGAAAACAAAAATCACTTTTTTGGCATTTTTACTTTTAAGTTTTTTTAATCTAAAAGCACAATGCAACCCTACCGTTACCAGCCCAAGATTAGACGCAATGTTCCAGGGCAGTATTGTATTCTGTAACTCAGAGTCGGAAACGTTATCTGTTACCCAAACCTTCCAGAATTACCAATGGTACAGCCAGGAATGGGATTGGCAGACTCCCAACAACAATCCTTGGGTAGCTATACCCGGAGCGACATCTCAGACATTAACGATTAATGGAACTACAGATATGCTTCATTATTTTAAAGTCGTCGTTTCAGAGAATGACTGTACCGCTGAAAGCACTCCTATTCTTGCAGACGGATATGCTTACGGTCTTCCCTATCTGATGGTCAATTTCACGCCGGGAACTTATGAAGAAACTAATCCAGGGGAATATAACGTTTGTGCAGGTGCGTCAGTGCAACTAGATAATGGATTTCCGGGTGTCTACGGAACGCATACATGGTTTAGATGCCTTCCTGGAAGTAATCCCCCGTCACCAAACGAACCTTGCACGATACCTGGAGCAACGGGTGATACTTACATTGCGACAACAACTGGGGAATATGGCTTTTATGCCTGTACAGAATATTGCCCTGATCAGTGTGAAATGCTTGCTTCTTTTGCTTTCATTAAATTAAATTTTGGAGACTACAGCTTTTGCAGTTTGGGAACAGGGGAGACGAAAACAAAAGAAAATAGTTTAAGTATTTACCCAAATCCAACTGCGCAGCTTTTGTACATCGGAAAAGAGTCTGATAAAAAGTACAGCGAAATTTCAATAATTGACCTATCGGGGAAATTGGTTATTCAAAAACGAGATCATCAGGCAGGTAAAGCCATCGATGTGAGTGCATTGGTTCCTGCAACGTACATGATTATTTCAAAAACTGCCGATGGTAGAATTTATAAAAATAAGATGATAAAGAAATAGAAGATTAGATAATCATAGTTAGTTTTTTTATACTTTTAATGTGGAGTCGGCGCAAATTATTTTGTGCCGATTTTTTATTGTTTGATAAGAAAAAAATATTAATTTTACTCAAAACACATTGCAATGCTGATTAAAATTTATGGAAGTTCCATCTTCGGAGTCTCTGCACAGACTATCACAATAGAAGTAAACATTGATACTGGTGGAGTAGGATATCACCTTGTTGGTTTGCCCGATAATGCTATTAAAGAAAGCAGTTACAGGATTTCTGCTGCACTGAAAAACGTGGGATACAAAATTCCCGGAAAGAAAATTACGATCAATATGGCACCCGCAGATTTGAGGAAAGAAGGTGCTGCCTATGATTTGAGTATTGCCATCGGAATTTTAATTGCTTCTGATCAGATTTTGGGTGAAAATGTACAGGATTACGTCATTATGGGTGAGCTTTCACTCGATGGAAGTCTGCAACCCATAAAAGGTGTTCTGCCGATTGCCATTCAGGCGAGGGAAGAAGGTTTTAAAGGAATTATTTTACCGAAACAAAATACAAGAGAAGCAGCCATCGTCAATAATTTGGATGTGTATGGCGTTGAAAATATCAAAGAGGTTATCGATTTTTTTAATGAAGGAAAGCCTTTGGAGAAAGTTATTTTAGACACCCGAAAAGAATTTCAGGATAAAATAAACAGTTTCCCATTTGATTTTTCTGAAGTGAAAGGTCAGGAAACTGCCAAAAGAGCAATGGAAGTTGCTGCAGCGGGTGGCCACAATATTATTCTCATTGGTCCGCCGGGAAGCGGAAAAACTATGCTGGCGAAAAGAGTTCCGAGCATTTTGCCGCCACTTACTTTAAAGGAAGCTTTAGAAACCACAAAAATACATTCCGTGGCAGGAAAAATGGGAACGGAAACATCTTTGATGACGGTTCGGCCATTCCGCAGCCCGCACCACACAATTTCTGACGTTGCCTTAGTCGGTGGTGGAAGTTATCCCCAACCCGGAGAGATTTCATTGGCTCACAATGGTGTTTTGTTTTTGGATGAAATGCCTGAATTTAAACGAACAGTTTTGGAAGTCATGCGCCAGCCATTGGAGGATCGTGAAGTAACCATTTCCAGAGCGAAATTTACAATCAATTATCCTTCAAGTTTTATGTTGGTGGCTTCAATGAATCCAAGTCCGAGTGGATATTTTCCCGATGATCCTAATAATACGTCTTCGGTTTTTGAAATGCAGCGGTATATGAATAAGCTTTCGGGACCACTTTTAGACCGAATTGATATTCATGTTGAGGTTCAGAAAGTTGAGTTTGAACAATTGGCGGCGAAAAGAAAAGGTGAAAAAAGTGAAGACATCAGAAAACGTGTTTTGATTGCCCGTGAAATACAGAATGAACGATATAAAGATTTATCGATCAGTTATAATGCTCAAATTGGTTCCCGCGAATTGGAGAAGTTTTGCGAGCTGGATGACGCATCTTTTAACCTCATCAAAATGGCGATGGAAAAACTAAATCTTTCTGCAAGAGCGTATGACCGAATTCTTAAAGTGGCAAGAACGATTGCCGATTTGGAAGAATCTGAGAATATTTTGTCGCATCATATTTCTGAAGCGATACAGTACAGAAGTCTGGATCGGGAGTTTTGGAATGTTTAAAATTAAACCTCAACATTAAAAAATTAATACACCAAAACTCAAAATATAGCAGCATGAATATTTCACAAAATTGGGTGTCTCAATTTTCTTGCCTGTTTTTCTTTTTTTTCATCACAACTTTATATTCTCAAAAAAGATATCATTCAGAATATAATGGAACGGTGAATCAAATTCTGAAAACATTGCATTATGAAACAAACGATAATGTAGATTCTCTTAATGCCATTCTGAAGCATTCGAATAATGTATGTATGCAAACATTGGCATTACATTATGATGCATCCATTGATTATTTATTAAGAAATGAACTTGATAAAGCAGAGAAAAAATCATTGGAATGCATAGAAAGGGCTAAAGTCAATCAATCTAAAATGGACTCCGATTGCTATCGAAGTATTGTAAGAATGTCCGCAACAAGGCTTTTCTATATTTATCGGAGAAAAGCAGAATATGATAAAGCCTTTAAAGTGGTTTTAGCTCACAAAAAAGAAATTGAATATTCAGAGTTTCTTTCATTTCTAGCCATCAATCAATTTGACTTACAACATTATAACAAAGCAATTGAGAAATTTAATTTGTGTCTACGAAAGACCCAACCAGAGCATCCGGATTATTTAAGCAGAACAGCAAATATTCACAACTTTCTCGGAGATACTTTTATACAGGAGTATAAAAAGACACAAAATAAAAACTATCTGGATTCTGCCGACAAGCACTATCGAATGTCATTTGTTAACGGAAATAAATTTAATAAAAATGATTCTTACAACTCTGCATTATATAATTCGAGATTGGCAAAAACAGAATATTATAAAAATAATCATTCTAAGGCAATATCATTTTACAAATTATATTTTGACCACCCGATTATGCAAGAAAACTCATTTACTTATCAAGCATATTGTATAGGGCTGGCAGAAAATTACCTACAGCTTAAAAAAGCTGATCTAGCATTAAAATATTTAATAAAATTAGATTCTGCCTATGTTTTAAAATCAGGAACCGAACAATTCTACATCGAGGGATTGAGTGCTTATATGGATGCCTATCAGCAGAAAGGAGACGATAATAAAGCATTGCATTATGCAAAATTGTATTTAAATGAAATCAAAAAATTAGAATCCAGCAAAGAAAAAGCTCATGAAGTAATGAGTCTTTTTAATATTAAGGAATCTAATGAAAAAGCTCAACAAATTATCAATTCAAAGAATCGCTGGCTCATTTTTCTCTTTATTACAGGAATCGTTTTAAGCATTATAATAGGTGCTATTTATATTCATCATTTGCAGACAAGCAAAAAAAATGCTTCTAGTATGCAGATTATTACGTCTGTAGAAGAACAAACTGAGTTGAAAGATATTGCACTTTCTCTTAAATTAACAAAAGAAAATTCTGAAAAATCAAAATACCTTACGGATAATAAAGGGTTTGAGCAAATGCAGAAAAAACTTTTAAGGATGGAAAATAGTAAAGAATTTCTCAATCCCGATTTTAAACTTTCTTATCTGGCAAAAAAATTAGGAACCAATACGGCATATCTCTCTGCATTTTTCAACGATTATCTTAATAAAGGCTTCAGTCAATATGTACAGGAAAAAAGGATAGAATATTTGCTTAAACTTTTAGATAACGAAAAGATATATCACAAATATACAGTACAGGCAATTTCAGAACATATAGGATATAAAAGTACTTCTGCATTCACAAAAATATTCAAAAAACATACAGGTGAGAATTTTTCATCTTATTTAGAAAGGTTGAGATTTAATTAATTGTTAATTAGATCGTTATGTCTTTTTTTGCTTGTT
The DNA here is from genome assembly GCF_022699665.1 of Chryseobacterium aahli. Classification (GTDB taxonomy): domain Bacteria; phylum Bacteroidota; class Bacteroidia; order Flavobacteriales; family Weeksellaceae; genus Chryseobacterium; species Chryseobacterium aahli. The sequence goes on from NZ_JALDNB010000011.1 coordinate 73,487, forward strand.
CTTTTTTATAAAATAGCACATCTATCATACAGTGATAATAGAATCCCCACTTTAATTTTGTCTTTATTTCAGTATAGGTGTCACCGAAAAACCTTCAATAGAGTAGGATTTTAAACCATTTTACAAAAATTACAGATGAAAAAAATTACTTTACTTTTTCTGCTGTTTTGTGCCATGCTAGTCAGTGCACAAAGCCCGTTATCGAAATTTACAACCGCTATTTCAGGAGCAAATACAGTGAATTTCACGAATACAAGTACAGGAAGTCCTACTTCTTTTGCTTGGGAATTTACAGGAGGTACACCCTCTACCTCTACAAGTCCTAATCCTAATGTTACGTATACGGCGGCTGGAGTTTATACGGCTAAATTGACGGTGAGTAACGCTTCGGGAAGTTCTATTTCTACAAGAACAGTCAAAGTAACAACAGGAAATATTATTGATTTAAGTTCCGGAAAAAATAATGACGGAACACTAATGCCGGATGTAGATGCATCAGACACCGATTGGACCTATACAGACCCAAATGGTATTGTAAGTACGCCGGTAACGCGTTATGCTGCTACTGCTGCAGGGTGGTCTTCAGCATCTACAGGAGGAATTGCAGGAGCCTCAAGATGGATAACTGGAAATAACGTAATTAATGGTTATCATTATTATGTAAATAAAGAGTTCGAAATACCGCAGGGATCCACAGCCGTGCTAAACTTAAGGTCTTTATCGTTCGTACGCAACTGGACTTTTTTGGTGAAAAAAAATGATGACGGTACTCTCACTGAAACACAGATAACAGCAACGACATGGATGAGCGACGGGGCAAAAGGATGGCTGAATTCGAGGAGTCCAGAAGTTGTAAACTATCCTCTGACACCGGGTAAATATTATATAAAAGTTCAGCTTTATACTAATAATACAGGTCAGAGACAAGCAATTGACGTGAATGCAAATGTAAATTTTGGCTATGGTTTTACATTTTCGCCAATCGCAGATTTTTCTGCTAATCCTACCTCTACCAATGTAGGAAGTAGTGTGCAATTTACCAACCTTTCAGGAGGAACACCTTCTTCGGTTTCCTGGAATTTTGAAGATGGCGCAAATATTCTGACATCCACACAAAACAATCCAAGTATTGCGTTTTCTACTGTTGGAAGTCATTATGCAGAACTTTTAGCAGATTACAGTAGCGGATTATTATCTTCATTAAAGATAAATAATTATATCCAGACGACTCAGCTTGATGCTCCAATAGTTGCTGTCACACAGCCCACCTGTAATCTTTCTACTGGTTCTATCACCGTTACTTCTCCAATTACAGGAGTAACTTACAGTTTTGATAATGGAGTAACTTTCCAATCAACTAATTCTGTTTCAGGTCTTATTTCGGGAACTTATTTGGTGAGAGTAAAAAATATGCAGGGAGCGGTTTCAGATGCAACAAGTGTTACTATAAATCCAGGTCTTGCTGTTCTAAATACACCTGTATTAACCATTGTACAACCCGCATGCCCTGTCAATACAGGCAGCATTACTATTACTTCTCCAGCTACAGGAGTAGAGTACAGTTTTGATGGAGGAGTGACTTACCAGGCTTCTAATATTAAAGTGGGTCTTGCAGCTGGAACTTATACCATTATGGTAAAGAATACAAATGGTTGTACATCTTCTGCATCAGCAGTTATTAATTCCGTAGACTGCAGAGAGTGGACTTTAGCGCCCAACTCTTATATTTTTACAGGGAAAGACCAAAATAATTATGAGGTAGACGGAATTTATATCCCCGTAAAAAAGGCTTTTGTCATGTGGAAAAATAATTCCAAGCTTAATAACCAAACGCTTAGCGGGATAATGACAGCCACTGTGTATTGGCAAGATGTACCAGGATTGATAAAAAGTACTGGTGCAAATTATTCTTTGGTCTTATCGGATGCCAACAATAACGAGGAAACAAAAATACAAGTCCCAATTGATAAATCTAAAGGCTATGGTAATGCTGTAGTGGCTTTGCACATGGGGTCAAATGGTAACACCACCGATCCTATTGTTTGGAGTTGGCATGTCTGGGTAACAGACGACCCAAGTAATGGCCCTTCTTTTGGTCATTCTGCTGGTAGAGGATTAGAGTTCATTAATGGGGACAGCGTAAATAATTATTATAATGCTACGACTAGTAAGATATTTACCCCCAAATATATGGATAGAAATATGGGTGCAACCGATACTGGTTTTGTTTTAAAAAACGGAGTTTATACCCCAAGTCTTAAAGGTAATAAATCAGGAGGATTAATGTACCAATGGGGCAGAAAAGATCCGATGCCACCGCTGGTTTATAAAGATGGTACCTTTTATGACGTAATAGGAGAGGTGGGTGTAGTAAGATCAAAAGATGCTAGTTACAAACAAAATAAGACTTCTCCTACCAGTTTAAAAATTTTCGAGTATGCTAATGGAACAGGATATTTTATCCCTACGGTTGCTGGAGTTAAAAATAATATCAGCCAATCTGTTAACAATCCATTGAAGCCTATCTATAATGGAAGTAGTAGTATAAAAACTTGGTTTGCAGGCAATTCGTATGATAATCTATGGTCTGATAACTCAAAAGGAGAATATGATCCAAATGGTGATTTGTATTCTCGTGTTAAAGGCTATCTTCCAAAGTCTTCCTTTGATCCATGTCCTAATAAATGGAGAATCCCGTCTGTACTTTCCAGTAGAACAGTTTTACCTATCAACTTTTATCCTTTTGGGCAGAATATTACTGCCACTGGTAGTACAATACCGACTGCTGGTGTCATTAAAGCTATTAATTTTAAACCAAAAGGACTTTCGACTCTGAATGGAGGTAATGATAAAATATATAATGGTATTAAAGCATATCCGCATATTGGCTTTGATTTATCAAATATTGGTAATCCTAACGATGGAGGTTCTTCTAATATGGGTTTTATGGTGGGAACAGGGAGATACGGAGTAAGAGGTACTGTTGGATTTATACCTTATTTTTCAGATACACATCAAATTTTTCTATGGACAGCCACAATAGGCAATGATAGTGGCAGCACAGGTAATATGAATTTCATGCCAAATCAAATGGTGTTTACCCCAGATCCTGGAAACCCAGCCCGTCCAGATGCTGCCAACTATTCTAATATGATAGGTAATTATAGTATTAATTTTACTACAAGTGAAGTTAACGAAACACAAGCTATGAATGCTTGTAGATGCATGCAGGATCCCTATGCGGATAATACAATTAATCCTTCAACTTCTTCGTCTTTTGATTTCCCTACAGAATATCTCCCTATCTCTCCCAGCACACCAGGTATTTATTCTAACGGATTATCAAATCCCAACTCTTATGTATTAGTGAAATCTACATCAGAGCAAATTGTAAAAACAGAAATATCTCCGAATAATTTTGTTGATGGCATTCCGATTAATAAGGCTTTTGCAGTGTATAATAATTACCTGTCAGATCACCAGTTGCCAGCATTTGATAATTTAAAGGTAAATGTATATTGGACAACAGATCCAGGCTTAATAACAAATATAAAATTAAATCAACTGCCATCTTCCATAGCAGATCTTGATAATACAGTGATTAATGTAAAAGTAGCTGCAGGAAAATCTGGAAATGCTATTGTCTCTCTACATAATGGCAGTATCAGTAATCCTGTTTTATGGAGTTGGCATATTTGGGTATCTAATACAGATCCTACTGCTAACGCAATCACTTACAAAACAGAAAAAGATGATATATTAGAAACAGATGGCATACTACACGGGGATGTAATAAACTATGTAGGCTTTACCAATTCTGGAGAAAAATCACAAACCAATATCTTTATGGATAGAAATCTAGGTGCTATTGATGTTTTGCCAACTCCTACACCAGATGGTAATGGTAATTATTTTCCATCATCTTCAGAATTGGCACTAGTAAAAAACTCGGGGGGCTTACAATACCAATGGGGGCGAAAAGACCCAATTCCTACCTTTGTGTCGCCAGGCTATAATATTGGAAATATAAATGTATCTCCTGGCGTTGCTCAGAATGTTTATATATCATCTTTGGGGCCAGATGCTCAAGGTAATTTATCTGCTTCGTCTTTTAATACAACACCCGTTACTGGAAACTCTTATAAAAGTACGTATGCAAAGTTGTATAATGATGCAAGTGCCGGTATCACAACATATGATTCCCCTTCTGATACTAAACAAACAAAGATTCGAAACCATCTTAGAAAATCAATAGAAAAGCCCTTTACTTTTTTTCATCAAAATATAAAAAACGCTGGCGTATTTCAGGATTGGCTTTTAGATGAACCCAATGCGATGCCAAACAGATGGGGACATGCCGATTCTAAATCTCCTTTCGATCCGTGCCCTTGTGGATGGAGAGTGCCTGATAGCGGAGTTCCTAATGCACGATATGATGGAAATGGAATCAAAGGAGATTCTCCATGGTATTTTGGTGGTTATAATACAGGCTCTGAGAGTATCTATAAGTATTATAGCTATGGCATTTTTGAATCTAATAAACAAAGTATAAAACAAAATGGTGGACCCTATCCAGGAGTTGCTATAAAAGATGCCATTCCTATTAATGGAAATTATATAAGGTATGGAATTTCCTTTGGTGTTCCGTCAGAAGATTTTAAAATTGGAAATATACCTTATACTGGTATTAGAGGTGCTTTTGAAAAAGATTTGGGCAACTTTGCATTAGCATATGGTTATGCTGGGCTTTGGACTTCTAGTTTAAATGAAACATACCTAGGTGGGGCTAATGCTTTGTTTATGAATAGAACCTTGCAATTACAGACAAAAGTAGCAAACGATCCATATACTGCCATGAACGTGCGTTGCGTAAAAATAGACCCTACAGCAAGTACGGTTATTGCAAAACAACATTCACCAAATACAGAGCTATTAAGAGAAGTTGCAAGACCAACTGTAGAATCAGAAGAAAAACTTTTCCCAATCCCTTTTAAAGATGAGTTACATATTACAGCCAATAAAGAAATTAGCTATTTACTTTATGATATGAGGGGGGCTTTAATTGGCTCGGGTAAGTTTATCAATAAAAAAGTGAATCTTTCCCATCTTCTGCAAGGTGTGTATATTATTAAATTGATAGATATATCTGAAAACAAAACCACTACCAAAAAAATTATTAAAAACTAATTTTTTACAATGATTTTAATCCGTCTCAATTGATTTTTGAGGCGGATTATTTTTTGCTATTCCAAAACAATTGTTAATCAAAATACGTATCATACAGATTGAAAATTGATTGATTCCCAATGCTTCTGGCAAACAAGCAATAAATGTTTTTGTCAAAATAGAATTGAACAAAAAGTGAAGAGTGATAAAACTTTTTTCCCCCAAATCCTGTAAGTAATACATTATTTATCGGTGCAAATAACGATAAAGACTATTACTATCAAATTTATAATATGTCAGGACAGCTTGTGAAGACGGGTAAGTTTGAAAATAAGCAGACTAATGTTTCTTCTTTAGTTTCCGGAGCTTATTTAGTTAGAGTTAATGATTCTGAAGCTGTTGATAAAATCATAAAACAATAATCAGAGGAGATATGAATTAATTCAAAAACAAATTAAAACGATGCCCCTAAATTTATAATTTGGGGGCATCGTTTTATATAAATAAAATGTCTTAAAATTCCCCTTTTCCTCACCAAAATCATTGGATATTTTTTATTTTTCAGGTTTTTTCAATCCAATAACATATTCTTTTTTATGGTTGTTGCTCAATTGATCAAAGATCTCTTTGGTCGATTTATTTTCATTAAAAACCTTAAGAAGATTATCAGAAATTTCAATAGTTCTTTCTTCCTTATCTTATGTATGAAACGGAGCCTCATCACCGAAAGTTTTTCCAAACTTTTTTTGCTTAAGCTAAAATCTGATATTCAGATTTTAATTTTGTTAGACTTTCACAATATTCAACCATGTCATCGAATAAGGCGTTGGTTCGCATAAATTTCTTCCACAGAAAAAGAGACTCTACAAAGGCAGCATTCAAAGTCCTTTTACTAATATCATAAAAAAAGAGAGCCAATAAAATCAGCTCTCTTTTCTTAATATTGGTATTGAAATTATTTTTTTATCAATTTCATACCCTCTGTTGAATCATTTGTTTTAACAATATAAATACCTGCTGGTAAATCACTAATGTTTATTCTGTTGTCAGTAACCTTTGAAATAGTTTTTACTACAGCTCCTGTTAGGTTATAAATCTTAACTTCAGAAACCTGTTTTGAAGATTGTAGCATTATAAAATCTTTTGCAGGGTTAGGGTATAATAAGTTCCCTTTTTTCGCAGAAGAAATATCGTTTACAGATAAACTTGCATCATCAACACATTTAACCTGCGTAGGAACATTGCTGTTTGTTGCAGTACCATCACCATTACCTAACTGCCAGTAACCATCCCATCCCCAAGACCATAAGCTGGTAGATGTTCTAACTCCCCCAGAAGAGTTTTCACCAGATCTTACAGGAATTGACAACCAATCATTAGATGTACCTACTTTTGTAGGGATGTTAACATCTGTTGCTGTTCCAATGCCTAATTTTCCGTATTGGTTATAGCCCCAAGTCCATAAAGAACCATCAGCTTTAAGAGCAGAAGAAGCTTCATTTGTTGCCCCGATTGAAGACCAAGTGGTACCGGGTATTTGCTGTGGTGTATATTGAATACCACCCGTGGTACCAAGTCCTAATCTTCCGTTGTTATTATGACCCCAAGACCATAATTCGCCATTAATTTTTAATCCTAATGTATGGTAGATACCTCCCGCAATTGCTTTCCAGTTTGTGTCTGTACCAACCTGTGTAAAAACATTAGTTTCATTAGATCCTAGAGAAGCAGGTGTTCCTAAACCGGTCTGCCCTTCAATATTGGTTCCTGCAGACCATAGAGTGCCATTTGTTTTAATTGCAAATGAGTTGTAGTAAGTAGCAGTAACAGATGCCCAGTCTGTTGCTAGTGTAGATTCTTGCTGGAATGTGTTGTACGAAAATACGCTGGTTCCTACACCAAGACCGCTCCAATCATTATAACCAGCACCCCAAAGAGTCCCATCTGTTTTAACTATCAGAGTGTGGTAGTACCCTGCAGAAAATGCTTTAACATTTTGCTGGATTAATGTTGGCGTAGAAAGATCTGTATTATTTCCTAGCCCTTGCTCTCCATAATAATTAGCTCCCCAACCATACAGATCTCCATTGGCTTTTATAGCCAAAGCAAAATTACGCCCTGTTGATATATCTGTCCAGTTGGCATCTGTACCTATTTGGGTAGGGTGTTTAATTTCTGTGGCTGCTGCGGATCCATTACCAAGTAATCCATAAGTATTTTGTCCCCAAATCCAAATCGTTCCATCTTCTTTGAGAGCAATATTGTAGTTCTCTCCTTGTGACACTTTTTTCCATCCTGTAGTTGAACATTGTGCGCTCATGTTGGTTTGAAAGACAAGCAGCAAAACCAATCCTAACCAACCTTTTTTTGTTTTTTTTAACAGTGATAAAAATTGTTCCATAATTGTTTATTTTTAAAATTTTATGGCACAATATTACAAATATCCTCTATTGTGAAACAATCAATAAGCTGAATGAATTCGGAAATTATTCTCTATTTAATGACATTTAAGGCGCTTTAAATCAAGCGTGTGGAAGTAATTTGCAATGATTGGTATATTTGGAAAAGTCACACTATAAATATCTGATAATTGGGATTTATTCTTAGGGTAACTTAAATTTCATATAGTTATTTATTAGTATTTTAATTCGTATTCTAAACCAAAGTAGCCCTCTCATTATATTCTCATCTAGTAAGATCACAATGAAATTATTTATTTGATTTTTCAATCAAACGTTTTTGAATTAATGATAAAATTTAAATAATAGAAATTGTTTATATTTTATTCAATAGCACTTTAATGTCTTTTCAATTTATTTGCATAGGTTAAACTTCTTTTTTAAACTCTTAAAATGGCTAATAGTTATATGTGTTCTTTTTGCGTGTAAAAAGAAGCATGATGACAAAAAAGGATATTATATAATTGTTTGATGTAATTTTTATTTGCTTTAATGTGCCTGCCCAATATCTAATCGGTCAAATTTCCCGTCTGCATTCTGATGGAATTTAAAGAATACTCTGAAAGTTCCCCAATTTCCAGCTTTGAAATCTCCGTAAATATCTTTTCCATCGTTTTCCACTTTATCGATGCTAAGAAACTTTTCAGTACCCAATGCTTTTGAGAAAAAGTTTTTAAAGTCTATTTTATTTCCGTCATCTGTCATCGCAGGGTTTTCTGTGAAAAATGAATACCAGCTTTTGTTCCCATTTTGTAGTGCTTCCATTGCTTGTTTTACGGTTGGGTTTGTTATTTTTGATAGGTCCATCGTTTGATTGTTTTTAGAATTTTCTTTAATTGTTTTTTTACTTTCTGTTGAAGAATTTTGTTTCTGACCGCAAGCTGTCAATGATAAACAGAGCGGAAGCATCAATAATAGAGGCGTTTTCATGGTTTAGCTTTTTAAAGGATGCTGCAAATAAATAATAATAAGATTCAGGACAAGGAAAGGAAGCTCTATTAAAACCCCTTTAAAGTCTTTATCTAAAAGATGAAAGCAGATGATCAGTAAAATACCTGCAGCCATCAGGAAGTTTCCCCAGACAAATGTTTTTGGATGCAGAATTAAAAGAGCTGCAATGATTGTAACTGCACCATTAATCATGAGTGCGGTTTTTGAAAAACCCCACTTTCCAAACATTTCCATCATTTCCGATTTTCCGGAAAACATAGCATAGCCTTGTTTGCATCCCATGTAAAGAGCTACAAGTATTAGCACAGAATTAATAATTTTTACTAGCATTTTATTATGTTTTAAAAATAATGATCAAAAAATATAAATGCTGAATAGCGTAACCCAATCCAGCATTTATGATAACCAAAAAATTACTTAATCTTACTATCTTGTAGTATATCCACCATTTGCAAAAATGGTTTGTCCGGTAATCCACCAGCCGTCTGTTACCAAAAACTCTACTAGCGGAGCAATGTCTTTAATATCTGTTAGCCCGCCCAAAGCTGCGGCAGATTTGTGATAAGCAACAGCATCATCAGCTTCCTGCCCATAAAAGAATGGGGTGTCCATAGGTCCGGGAGCAACTGCTGTTACAGAAATTCCTCGTGCACCAAATTCTTTCGATGCCGCTCTGGTAAAATGTTCTACCGGAGCTTTCATACCTGCATAAGTGGAATATAATCCTGTGTAAGCAGCAAGAAGTGAAGTTACAATAGTACAAATCTTACCTCCATCACTCACTTTTTTACCGGCCTCCTGCAGGAAGAAATAAGCCACTTTAGAATTCACATCAGACATGGTATCATATTCAGCTTCTGTAGTTTCTGTGAATGGCTTTTTTAATACCATACCCACGGTGTTGATTGCAATATCGATAGCTCCAAACTTGGCTTTGGTTTCATCAAAAAAATGGGTAATGTTTGCAACGTTTGTTAAATCTCCCTGAAACAGGAATGCTTCGGCTCCCAAAGCTTGTACGTCTGCAAGGGTTTTTTCGCTTTCAGTTCTTGAACTTTCACTGTTGTAGTGAATAGCCAGTTTTGCTCCCTTCGCAGCAAAATCTCTGCTTAATAATCCTCCTAAGTTTTTACCACCTCCGGCAATTAAAACTACTTTTCCTTTTACATTATGTGTTGACATATTAATAATTATTTTATGTTGTATTACAAATTTGTGCTATTTTTTTAAACTATTTATGGTGTTATTCTCTGATTTTTTAAACTGACCTGGTGTTTCCCCTGTCCATCTTTTAAAGAATTTCGAAAAATTAGAAGGGTCGTACATAAGGATTTTGGCAACTGATGCAGGCTTTAGATGATCTTCTCTTAAGAGCTTTTTTGCTTCCTCCAATATTTTTGTCTCATAGAAATAACAAGGATGTTTCCCTGTATTTTTTTTTACAGTATCAGTGAGGTGTTGATAAGAGATAGCTAATTCGCTTGAAATTTGCTTGAGTGTAAGGAAATCCTGAACTTTTCCTTCTAGCAATTCTTTTAGATGTTGATCTAAAAATGTTATATATCTATTGACAATAAGAGTGCCCCTGGATTCGGTGGTTTTGGATGTTCTCATCGGTTTGTGTTTTTTGATTAATAAAAAAATAATCTGAAGTTATATTGCTGAAGATGTCAATTCGGGCAGTTTAGATTCAATTTTATAAGAAATAAATGATCGAATAATCTTTTTAAGCAAATCAACTCAATGAAGATATTTATATAAAACTGATGAAAATTACGCAGCATCATTCAAATAAATCTTTCTCCATTTTGTCACGGTATTTCTACTGAGATTAAAATGATTGGCCAGTTCTAAATTATTAAGCCCTTGTTTCTTTTGATAGCTAAGTATTTTCAAAATAGTGGGTTCATCATAAGACTTATGTTTCTGATTAAAATCTAATGTTTTTTTATCATTCAGTTTAAATATTTTGGAGTTAAGGGTGATAACATCCATAATTGAAAATTGCTCTTTCTTAAGATAATGTTTGAATTCATCTTTTCGGTCGGGGCATTTTTTTGTAATGATGTCTTCAAATATTTTTTTATAATTGGGTTTAGTGCTCATCATATTTTCGTATTTGTAAATTATTTTTTATTGAGTAAAAACGACATCAGCAACATCATCCTCGTCAAATCCTATAAATATTTTCTTTGTTATAAAAAGGAATGTCTTTCTCGTATAAATTATATTTCCTTCACTATCTTCCACATAATCATTACCTAATAATGATATTATTTCTGCTCTTGTTCTTCCTGTCAACCTTGTATTTTTTGATGCGGAAAGTTTATTTTTCTTCATCATATTTATTTATCCATTTGTATAAGGTAGTTTTGGGTATTCTGTAGTCTTCAATAATCTGTTTTTTTGTTTTTTCACCAGATTTTAGTGCATCTAAAATAAAATCTATGATTTCTTTTGTGTAAATATTTTTTCTAAACTGTGGTAGCGATGATTCTTTTTTACTTTCATTGTTTTTGTGATTGGAAGTATAAAGCATTATATGTTGAGAATAAATTCTAAAGAAATCATATTTCAATAATTTGCTCCATCTTAAAAGTATATAAGAATCTAAACTTTCAGAGGCATACATCTTTTCAATATCTTCTTCTGAGCAATTTAAGAAACTAGAAATTCGAAGTAATTCTAATTCAGTGTCTTTTACCTTTTTTTCTATTAGTTTTCCGATGTGTATATTTTTGAAGTCTGTCATTGTCACAAATAATCTATCATTTACTTATAATAATTTGCTTGTTTTATGGTGTCAAAGTATATTTCAACTTTGACACATAAAACAAATTTTAGATTAAAATTATGGTTTCCAGAAAGACCATGCAGTCCCATTGTAAACGGCCAATTGCCTTTTGGTGGTATCATACACCATCATTCCCGGTGCGGGATTGATAATGCTTAAATGTGGATTTGCAACCTTTGGAAGAATCATTGCTTTATCGGCATCAGTTAAAACCAATACCCCTGGAGTGGTATCTGATGCTGCTGTAGTCCCAATAGCTGCTTTTGCGGTTGTAGACTCTGTCTTATCTGTCCCCTGTGCAGAAAGATCCGCTGTTCCTATCGTGGCAGCTGTTCCGTCGTCTTCACTAAGATTAGCCCACACACCGGTGTCTTTCAGGTATTTTACTTTATGATCGGTGACATCATAGATGATTGTTCCGTTTTCGGTAATTCCTGTTTTTGTTTCTACATAAGGTAGAATAAGGCCTCTGTTTTCTGTATTATCAAATTCAAGAGATACAGAAGTATTGGTTACTGTCTGCTTTCCTATTGCAATTTGTGCATGTATAGATATACTTACAAAAACTAATGCAATTGCTGTGATTATATTTTTCATATCTATTGATTGTTTAAAAATTAATATTTAGGGATGATTATCTTTTCATCTCTTTTGATCTTTCATTTTTAAAATAGACTGAGCAGTTTGCCAAAAGCTGCTCAGTCTGTATTTAAATTGATTAATCAGGGCAGGTTTGTGTAGATATACAAGACCATGCATAATTAGTTCCTCCGTCTGTAGAGGTGTACATTTTCATACATTTATTGGTGGTATCGTATACCATCATCCCTTCTACGAAGTTGGCAGGTGCAATACCTACAGGATTTCCTCCGCTGAATGCTACTCTGTTAGGTACAAAACCTTTGGTTTTAGCTTCTAGTGCTAACCAGCCACCTTTACGGGTCATCGGCCAATTATCGGCATTAGTAGATCCAGCTCTGTTAAGTGCGGTGATACCTACTTTGGTATCTAGTGGAGTACCGGCTATTATACCTGGTTTGTAGCAAACTCCTGCCACTATGGCTCCACATAGATCAAGATCAGATATATAAGTATATTTAAGATTTTGAGTACCAGTAACAGAAGTACCATCGCCTTTAGATCCGAATGTATTTAGACCTATAAAACCAAATTTGGTAGAGTTTTCTTTAAAATTGATGGCATGCTGGCCTGCATCTTTTAAAGCGATCACCTTATCACTTAGGCCAAGCTCGTTTGCACCGGTACCATTACCAGGCATAAACGTTGGATCAATACCTGTATTATTAACCACACCTAAATGACCTTGTGAACTGCGTCCCCATCCCCATTGCTTTCCATCGGTAGTTAATACATTGATAGAGGGAAGATTGTTTACGTTCTCAGCTGGTGAAATCCAGGCGGTGTTACCACCTAAAGTATTACTACCTGAGGTAGCAGTTACTTCTGTCCAATTCAATCTTATGGTTGCGTCACCAAGACCTAGCTGCCTTTGTGCATTATACCCCATAGCATAGAGCTTGCCGTTAGTTGCCAAAAGATAATAAGACCCTTCCCCTTCAGTATTTCCCTCAGTCATCCCTATCATTTTTGGAGTTACTCCTGCGGGAACACTGATTTCTGTTGCGTAATTAGATGTAGCGGCGGCAGTATTATCATTATGAAATGTATTAAGCCCCCAGGTATAAAGCTTCCCATTAGAAGTTAAAGCAAATTTAGTACTCCTAATGCCTCGTACCGCAACAACATTGTCCAGCGTTTGGGTAGCAGATGTCATTACACGGTGCCATATTGAATTATTAGCTACATTACCGGTCATACCATCTCCATAAACAGAGCCCACTGGGCTTTGACTAAGAATCCAGGTTGCACCACTACAAGTTACAATAGACAAAGTCTCTTGATTGCCACTCATCATTTTTACATTGCTAGGGCTCACTCCCGGAGGCAGTCCGTCTGCTTTATTATTAACAGTCAGCTTACCAAATTTGTAGCCATTTGGGGTTCTGTAAGTAATAGTGGTGTTACCCATGCTACTAAGCGTATACATATTACCATTTCCCCAAACATAAAGCCCATCGGTAGTCAATAAATGCATTACATTAGCTATTGCTGCTTTTAACGGTGTTCCGGTATAGCTAAACCCAGTTCCTGATGATCCTGCAGCTGGGAGTGTTGTACTCGGATCAATTTTCGTTGGTGCAAGCAGATTTAATACAACGTTAGCATTTGTAGAAGATACATTTGGTGAGGTGGTTGGTCCCCAGACATAATACGAACCGTCTTTTTGTTTTACTATAGTAGTCGTTTCATCTGCTAAGATGTTATCGTATTCTATAGTATTAGGGTCTACTGCATTGAGGTATGTGTTGTCATTACAGCCTGTGGTACAAGCTACTTCGTTCACTGTTGCATAGGTAATATACCTGTTTGCGTTTCCAGAATCAAAGTTATAGCTGTGTACCCATTTTCCGGTGGCAACATCATAGGTTCCGTCAACGTACGCTACATTGGTTGTAAATGCTGCGTCATCTGCAATGATCATTTTTACATGATCTCCGCTTCCAAAACCTCCTCCGTAAGAAGAAAGATCTGCCCCGAAGTACATCGTACCGCTGGTATTGGTACGCTGTGCCAGCCATATTCTTGCAATGCGCGACGCCCCTGTATAACCATTTATGGTCATACTGGTAAATGTAGTTGCAGTAATATTGTTATCTCCCAATAGGAAATACGTTTTGTCGTTAACAAAGCTGGTTCTGGCTACAGCATTGTTTGGATTAACAAAATCATTCATCGTTGCTACGGTAAGTATAGTACCTGCATTTACAGATGTAGAAACTTTCTGCTCAAAAACTTCAATATCATCTCTCGATACTCCGAATATATTATTGTTGAATGTTGTGTTTGAAGCACCATTCCATACGATATTTCCGTCAGTATTTAGATAATGCTGCGTATTTACTTGTCCTAAGGTAATTCCGTACTTGATGGCAAGATAAGAATCTACTCTTCTACGTTCTGTAGCTGTTAGGTTACCGGCACCGTAGATGATAGTTTCTCCTATGTTACCAATAAAACCTCCGTTATCACTACTGTTGCCAGTCCAACGGGTATCACCAAATATATGACCTCCTAATGCTAATCCTACAGCAGTATAGTTAGCTGTAGATCCATTAGCAGCCCCATTCAACCCTCTGGCTACTGTGGTATTAGTAAAGGTATTATACATGATGCTTGGAATTGCCGTAGAGAAATTAACTGCGGAATTCACGAATTGTGTTCCTCCACCTACAACTCTTCTTTCTATGTTGGTACTGGCAGGAGTAAAGCCCATGTAATCCCAATTTGAAATGGTGGTGTTTACATTATCCATACCTATACTCAAGAAGTGAGGAGTAGGGCTGCCTGGTGCGGTCATTCCTTCTTTGGTAACAGTAAAAATATCATTACTGGTATTGGTAACTGTTTGTGTAGTGATATTACCTAATGTCTGATTAATAGCTGTAAAGTTAATTCCCGGGTTAAAATTGAAGTAACTTGATGTACCTACAGCATACTTAGGAAGCGCATTGGTTACTCTTTGTGCAACTGTAGTTCCGTTCCACATATCCGTCCATCCTGTAACATCTGTTGTAGCTCCTGTGTTGGTTGCATTTTTATCAGCTCTGTACCAATAAGATAGATTTGTAGCAACACCTCCCGGTGCGTTTCCGAACCCTGCAAAAGTGAAGAACTGCCCGTTTGCTAAAGTTACATTTGCAGTGTTATATATCACACCATTTACAGTAGTTTCTGTAGCCATGGGGGTGAAGGTATCTGTTCCGTCAAAAGTAGCATCCGGAGATTGTACAAGGTAAAGGTTCTTCACACTTTTTGGCCATGCTACAGTTACTGTTCCTACATTGTTTGTGTTTTGAACTTTCCAGATAGATTCAAAACGATAGTTGGTAATTCCATTTGAACCGCTTGTGTAAGCTAATGGGATAGTAAGATTTTGTTTTAGACCATTGTCTCCTGTCGTCAGATATTGTAGGTCATTGGCTAAGCCTGTATTGTTGGCGGCATTGCTGTCTGCAAATCCTGTAGTAGAAATTACAAGCTGCTGTCCGCTGTTCACACTTCCTGCCTGCTTTTGATGCAATGCCGTGAAATCATCCTTAGCAATACCGAAGATATTATTATTGTATCCGGTATTAATGGTTCTGTCCCATACAACAGAACTATTGGTAGAAAGATAGTTTTCATTTAATGTAACTCCATTCTTTACAGCCAGGTAAGAATTTACTCTAGATTGCTCATTTGCAGTCAGTGTACGGTTGTACCATGCAACCTCCATAATGTCACCAGGGAAAGGAGCACCAGCATCCCAGCCGGCCTCACCTATTCTAAGGTTTTTACCATAAATTTGGAATCTATTCGCCGCAGCAAAACCTGAAAAAGATTCATAAGTACCATTTAGCCCTAATCTTTTTTCTCCTCCTGCGATAGCCGAAGTTCCTCCGTTGGCAACCGTGTTATTGGCTAATGCTGAAAATATGTTAGACTGTCCTACATTAAAATTTGAAGAAAAATCTGAAGAAGTTGTAGTCGCAAAAAATTCATATTGTCTCGGTCTTCCGTTAGCAATAGAAAATGCAGGTTCAGCTGCGTATGTTGTATCATCATCGATACCTACAATACGTCCTGTAGCGTTAGCTGTCGTAGGTCTTACTGCTGAGAAAACAGAAGTATTGGTGTTAGGTAATTCTACATTACCCAGCGGATTCATTACCGAAGCAGAATTATAGAAAAATTTAGAACCAGTATAACCTGAGGTATAAGGATAGAAGTTATGGTTTCTATCGGCTGGCGATAAAGTAATTCCTCCTACATTCGGAATGTTGTCTGCATTGGGAGAATTGTCTTTCCAAGCTGTGCCGATAGTTCCTGCATCGTCAGATTTTACCCAGAAATCAGGGCCTGTAACCCCTCCCGGAGCTTGTGCAAAACCAGCAAATGTGAAGAACTGTCCGTTTCCTAAAGTTACATTTGCGGTGTTGTATACCACGCCGTTTACAGTAGTTTCTATAGTCATTGGCGTAAAAGTATCGGTTCCGTCAAAAGCAGCATCCAGAGATTGTACTAAATAAAGGTTCTTCACACTTTTTGGCCATGCAACTGTTACAGTGCCCACAGTGTTTACATTTTGTACTTTCCAGATAGATTCAAAACGGAAATTGGTTGCTCCGTTAGAACCTGCTGTATAGGCTAATGGAGTTATTAAGCTTTGCTTAAGACCGTTATCGCCTGTCATTAAGAATTGCCCTTCTGTAAGTGTGGTGGTATTGGCAGCATTGCTATCTGCAAAACCTGTTGTGGAAATTACAAGTTTCTGTCCTGTATTTGTGCTTCCAGATTGTTTTTGATGCAATGCGGTAAGGTTATCTCTTGCAATACCGAAGACATTATTGTTATACCCTGCATTATTCGTTCTGTCCCAAACTACAGCACTGGCGGTAGAAAGGTAATTTTCGTTTAATGTAACACCATTTTTTACAGCAAGATAAGAGTTTATTCTTGATTGCTCATTAGATGTTAAGACACGTTTGAACCATAAAACTTCCATGATATCTCCCGGGAACTCACCGGCAGCATCCCAGCCAGCCTGACCAACTCTTAAATTACGACCATAAATCTGGAATTTATTGCTTCCGGTAAATGCCGTCGTTTCATAAGAACCATTCAATCCTAATCTTTTTTCTCCTCCGGCTGAAGCTGAAGTTCCTCCGTTGGCAACAGCATTATTAGCGATTGCAGAGAATATATTGGAAGTACCATTATTAAAGGTGGTAGAAAAATCGGTTGATGTTGTGGTATTAAAAAACTCATACTGTCTTGGCTTTCCGTTGGCAATAGAAATTCCTGGTTCCGCTGCCAAAGTTGCATCGTCATCAATCCCTGTAATACGTCCTGTTCCGTTTGCAGTTGTAGGTCTTACTGCAGAGAAAATGGAAGTACTAGTATTCGGCAGCTCTCCGTTAGTAGGATTCATTACCGAGGCATTATTGTAAAAGAATTTAGAACCAGTATATCCTGTGGTGTACGGATGGAAATTATGTGCTCTGTCTGCAGGGGAAAGCGTTATTCCTCCTACATTCGGGATGTTGTTTGCATTGGCAGAATGATCCTTCCATGCCGTAGCGATGTCTCCTGCATCGTCAGATTTTACCCAGAAATCTGCTCCAGCTACACCACCGGCAGTTATAGCCAAAACATTTACAGCTACATCACTTGTACTGATACAGGTGCCGGTAGTGACCGTCCATCTGAAAGTGTAGGTTCCGGCACTGTTTAATCCTGTAACATTCGTATTGTATGCAGTAGGAGTTGAAATAACAGGATCGGTAGCTAATGCTGGTTTTGATACCAGAGTCCATGCACCTGTTGATGTTCCCGGATTGTTTCCGTTTAAAGTAGTTTGTGTTGCACCTATGATCGTCTGTGCAGATCCTGCATTAGCTCCAACCTGTGCTGATACAAATACCGAGAAATTACTTTCCAAAGAAGTTCCCGAGCAGGCATATTCTCTGTCTAAGAATGCTCCTACGCTTGGATTATAGCTATCTGCTTTTATTTTAAATACATATTCGCCCTGCATATTCAGGTTAGAAATTGTAGTGTTTGTATTGGTAAATAGAGTATTGTTATAAGGCTCGAATACAGGGTCAGCTGCACCGACAGGTTTTGAAACCAATGTTAATCGGTAACGTCCATCAAAATCCTGAAAATAACTTGTGTTTACCACTCCTTTATATACTGCCGGTAATGGGATTGTTGCTGTTACTGCGCCTGAACCTGAGTAACATACTGTTGTGGCAGGTACCGTTACATTCGGACGGTTACCGTCTGAAATATGAATGTAGTAGAGTTGGCTTCTACTACAGGTTCCATTACTTGTAGCTACAGACAGCACATAAGTTCCTACCCGCCATCCTCCGCTTGGAGGGGTCACGGTAAAGCTTCTGTTGGCAGAGGTGCCTGAACCGCTTACTGCTGACAAACCAAGTACTCCTCCTGGCGGTGGCGTACCGGAGTTGGCTACTGTTGAGGTAAGAGTTACAGGATCTGATGAATTCAGCGCAAACAAGACCGTAATAGGAGTCGTCTGCCCTGCATAGTTACATTGAACTTCTCCTCCCGAACCAGTGCTGTAATAAATCATCATTTGCTCAGGTCTGGATGCTGTCAGAAAACTGACAGAATTGGGATATGTACCATTGAAGGTATAGGTCAATTCAGGAGTCGTATAAGTTCCGGCGCTATTTTGTACCGTTAAAGTAAACTTATAAATACCCACCACATTTACACCTGTAAACCAGATGTTGTTGTCGAATATATGTTGATAGGCTATATTACCACCTCCAGGTTGGCTGACCACATTCATTGTAATGGTGGTGCCAAAATTGCCCGAAGATCCTGGTGTAGGTGGATATCCTTGTGAAAACTTGGGTGAAGTAGCATCAAACGGTATAGATGGACTACCGCCACTGATAATACATTCGTTATAAGGTGTTCGTACTACGATCTGTGGGTTGGGAATAAAACGTACAATAGCCGTATCTTCATAATAGCAGCTCGGGTTATTTGTAGAGGTTATTCTTAGGGTTACCACGTAGGCCGGATCAATATTATGATTTGCTTTATTGATAAGACTGAACGTAGTTGTTGCTGATGTTGTAGAGCTAAACTGCGAATTTTGGTCAGTTTTTATGCTGCTACGTTCCCAACTGTAAATATTGTAGGCACTCCATGATGCAGTATATCCTGTAGGTACAACACCATTTAGTGTAACAGAGCCTATGGTTGCATTTACATTGGTAATATCCGGACCTGCCGTAAAGCCTGTATTAGCTCCCGGTGCTGTAATCGTTACTTGTGAGGTTGCCGAACCGGAAGGGCTGCAATTCTGTGCTATCTGGAATACATAATTTCCAGGTGAGGTCATTCCCGTAACAGTTGGTGTCAGGGAATTCGCATTACTAAATACGGGATCGGGTGCACCGGAAGGCTTCGAGACAATCGACCAGGTAGGTGTTCCGCTCGTGCTTCCTGATGAAGTTCCCTGCAAGGTGTAGGTAGTGCCGCAGATGGTCTGGTTACCTCCTGCGTTCACATTACACTGTGCATAGAGTATCACATTGCCCAGAAAGAGCAATAGGAATAAGATGAGTTTTTGGTTTTTCATAGTGTGGTTTTTAGAATCATTTTTGTTAGTTTCATCATCGGTTTCATTTTTTTGTTATTTCATATTCTTTTTTTTATATTTTTTTATTTTTTATAAAGGCTTCGACTGTTTATAATCAGGAGGACAATAGCCTCGTATTGTGTTATCCAATACGATCATATTGGAGACCCAATAGTCTAATGTTGGGGTAACCAATAGCCTCGTATGTTATACCACATTCAGAATCTTATCAAATACCACAGTTCTCGATTCTGATGATACATCTGCGCCGCCACGATTGACCGCAGATTCGCAGATTTGCTTTACATTCAGTGATCTTTCACTTACTGTACGTGCGATGAAATCGTTGGGATTGTCTTTTGTAAGAAAGTTGTCGTAGAGATAAGCTTTAATCTTGTGTAGAATTGCCATTTGTTTAGGTTTTATTAATAAATTGTTTTTTCAGGAAATGTTGAAATCTCTACTGTTGTCTTATACAGTAGTATTGTTACTCTTTATTTATGTTTTGGGACAAATGGAACCAGATCACAATCAAATACTCATCATTATTCTATAACAGATTTGATTGTTTTTAACATGTCGTGTCACAAGAATAGCTGATTTGAGAATTCCTATTCATCAATGCAGTTGGGATTTTGCTTGTGATTAGAAATCTTGTGTGTGTGTGTTCAGGATTTTACTATACAGCAGGAGGGGGTCTTGCAAAGCTATATCGATCTGTAATATCCTTTGTGAAAGGAAGTGTATAACTGTATAATGAATTGTTGAAGAAAGATATTGATGCTGTTTTAATATCAATTACCGTGTTGTGAAGAGCAGATTTTAAAGGGGTATTAGCACTAATTGTTCCGACACTTTTAGAAAACTTACTTACTTCAAAAGAGTCACTTGATGGGTGTCTTGATGCAAGTGTCTTGATTTCCGGCTTTGAAGGCTTGCTTGCAGTGTGTATCTCTTTTTTCTTTTGTGCAAATACTTTTAATTTCTTCTTCTCATGTTTCTTAGAATCTTTACCATTAGAAGACGAGGATTGGATAGGCGTTTGTGAAAGATTGTCTATTCCATAAACTGTAGTTCCTTCTGTAATATAAATTATGGTCTCTGGTGTCTGATCACCTGAAACGGTTGAAGAATCTACAACCAACTCTGAAGCATGTGTTTCCGAATGAGCAAAAGCAGAATTTGAAGTAAGAATAAGTAAGAATGAAAAAAAGAAACCCAATTTCCACGTGGTACCATTTGGTCTCACGTGGGTGGAAATTGAGCTCCTGTTCTTTTTCATCATCAGCGGGTTTTAGATTGTTGTTTTTTCGCTCAATAAGAAAGAGGAAATGTTCTTATTAAAACTGAAACAATATTACATAGTTGTCTCCCATGAAAAAAAAAAATGATCTCAGATATTCTGAAATTATTCTATGAATAATTGTTGTTTTACAAAATAAATATTCTGATTTTCAGAAGGTTATGATTTTCATATGTGATTTGTTGGTCAAATAAAAACAAGCTTAAAAGGGCTGTTTTTCATCCCTGATATTTTATAATTTACAGCCTTACGAAGACTTTTTAGAGAACAATTTTGATAGAAGATGTGATTTTTGAGGATTCTGTGCTTATTTTTCTTTAAATAGTCAAGCAATTGAACTCTAGGCAATTAAAATTTTTCAAATAGATAACCCCACCGAATGTGATGGGGTTAAAGTGACTATTAGGGTTTGTCTTATTAAAATCTAATAAGATGCATTATATATATGTTCATCGTTAAGATTTTGAATAAAATAAGAAGGAGTTACCCCGGTTATTTTTTTGAATGCGATTACAAAAACCTGTGAGGAGGCGTATCCGCAAGCCTCTGCCAGATAGCTTATTTTGTAACCTCGATATTTAGGTTCATTATACAGTTTGTGAACAATATAATTAATCTTTAAATTATTGATGTAATTGCTGAAACTTTGAGATTTATTATTTTTAATAATTTCAGAAAGATATTTAGAGTTGGTGCTCAGTTGGCTTGCAAGCAGACTTACCGTAAGGTCTTTTCTGAGGAATTTCTCTGATTTTTCAAAGCTTTCAAGACGCTTCAGGATTCTTGCTTCGGTCTGGCTTGAAATTACATTTTTACTAAGAGAATGAGACTGTTCATCATCAATTTCAGTTTCTGAAACGGAGTCCATTTCTTCATTATAGACATCTGTATTTAATGATTGGATAGGTTGCTCCTTTTTAAGCTTGTCAATCATCTGCTCATAGTTTTTTCGCAGAATTATATTTCTTCTTCTCCAATAGATTATGATAGATATTGAGGCTATTAATGACAATAATCCTGCGATAATCCATTGCTGTTTGGAGTTTTCTTTATGTTCACTATCTACTTCAGCTACCATTTTTTTCATGGTAATATTTGCATTTTTTCTATCAACATCTGCAAGGCTATCCTTAAGAAAGGTATATTTTTCCAAATAGAATTTTGCCTTCTCTTTCTCATTTACTTCTCTGTAGGAATCAGCGAGAAATTCAAAGGATTCTACTCTGTGATATGGCTCTCTAAACTGTTTTTCAAGCTCTAATGCCTGCTTTGCATACTCTATCGATTTTTGAAACTCTTTTTTCTCACTATATAACCAACTTACCTGATTCAGCATCATCATCTTATTAACGAGAGGTATATTATATTTTTTGTCCTGATAAATTTTTAATCCGTCCATAAGATGCTTTTCAGCTAATTCTATACTTCCTTTGATATTGCTCTCTTCCAGATAGAATATTCCCAAACGCATTTCTATAAAACCAATCTGATCGTATTTTAAATCTTTTCTTATTGCCTTACTGTCATCGCTGATCTGCTTTGCAAATTCAAGACTTTTTTCATAAGTGTATAATAATGAGTCTCTTAATTTTTTATCCTCAAATCGCTTGAGATTGTAATGTAACCCCATGTTCAGATAACACATGGACAGCTGATATACCCTTGTATTTCTATCTTTGATATCCTTAGTATAACTGAGTGCTGTTTTTAAATCTTTTAAGCATGCGTCATTCAGTCCCAAATATCCTAATGCAAGTGCATTCATTCGATAGATATCTGCTATATAACCGTGGGTGTCTTTTTTACCTTTCGCTACTTTTTTTAACTGTTCTGCTAATGCAAGTCCTTCTTGATGTCTGTTACTTTCACCATATAATATCATTAAATAATCTCCACTAATTAAAACACCTAATTTATAGTCTAACTTTTCAGACTGTGCTTTTAACTGAAGGAGAAGAGTCTCCTTTTTTTTAGGCTCAAGATCAAGATTTGATGCAATCTTTTCTAGCTTATCACTAATTTCATGTTCAGCAGGAGTGTTTTGTGCCAAGGTAATTTGGAAAGAAAAAAGTAAAAGAAAGGAGTATAATTTTAATTTCATTAGAATTTGGTTTAGTTTTTAAGATTAGTCGGTGGAGGAACAAAAATACAAAATAGTCAATAAGTAATATGCAGTCGATTTATTATTTAATCATTAAAAACATTTTGTAAATCTAACTTTAAATCTTTGACAAAATAAAATTATTATGTGAAAGAATTTCAGAAATATAAGGGTTTATAATTGCTAAATAATGGGGTGGTTGAATTATGTGTTTTACAAATTAGCTATATTGTTAATCAAAAACTTAGCTTAAAACATGGTAGCATAATATCAGAATAGATTCAATGCTTTTATCAAAAGTCAAATATCATAATCCTAATTTTGGGATGTAAAATTCATTTTGTGAATTTTTAACCAAAAACAAATAATTAACCATGAACCAAAATCTATTGATTCACAGACAGAATTTTTTTCAATCGAAGAGAAAATCATTAGTCATCAATTTTTATGGGCTTAAAAATATTCTGATATTTCTGACTTTATTTTACTCATCTTGTGCCAATGCTCAGCAACTTACGTTGAGAGAAATTTCAGCAGCTTTTGAAAGACAATATTTGAAAGATTTTAAAAAAAATGTATACTTAAAATGTGTAGAATATTATTCAGATTTGAGTGAAAGAGATATATTATTTCAAAGACAAATTCTAAAAGCTTCTGTTTTTATAGCCAGTAATAATAGAAATATTAACATCACTGCTGTCTTTATTTATTCAATTGTTTTGATCCTGATTATTGCGGCATTCTTATTTTATCACAGAAAGAAATACCTATTACAGCAAAACAACTATGATCATTTTACTTCTATTCTGAAAATACAAAACAATGATTTTAATTTGGATGATGCTTCGGAAACTCATACAAAATATTCAACTACGATTTCGGAAGAAACATCCAATGCAATTCTTAAGAAGATCATTAAGTTTGAGAATTCTGAGAAATTCCTCAGAAAAGACATTAATCTTACCTGGCTCTCAAGTCATTTAAATACCAATACGAAGTATTTGTCCGAAGTTATAAAAGTCCACAGAGATAAAAACTTCAATAGCTATATCAATGGACTTAGGATAGGCTATATCACTAAAAAACTGTACGAAGATTCTGTCTACAGAGAGTATAAAATCAGCTATCTTTCGGAAGAGTGTGGTTATGCCTCACCGCAGGTTTTTGTAATCGCTTTTAAAAAGGAAACAAACGTTACGCCGTCTTGTTTTATTGAACGATTGAAGAGCGGAATTAAAGATGGAACTGAGACTTTTTATGAACTTAATGGTAACGTTTAATAGTTTGTCAAATGCCTGCTTCAAAATATTATATCTAAAGGTAATTTAATAAAAGTTTTTAAATGGATATGCTTGAATTCGTAATAATTAAAAACGAATTTTCCTAGCTTATATTAAGGAATTAGGTTGAAGATATTTAAAACAAAAAACCAAGATAAAAAATATTTACCTTGGTTTTTTAATTATAATCTCATCGAGGTTTAGTTCGATAGAGTAAGAAATATTATTTCTTTTTCTTTTTTGCAGGAACATTCTTGATTTTAGATGCACCAGTATCAGCCGGAGTATTTTCATCTCTTACCAATTTCAACTCATCTACAATTCTTCTTGCACCAGCATATTTGTCGATCGTCCAAAGAACAAAACGAATGTCTACGCTGATTGTTTTCTGCCATTTGTCTTCAAAAACAATGTCTCCGCTTAATGCTTCGCTGTTTCCATCGAATGCGATACCAATAAGGTTTCCGTCACCATCGATTACCGGAGAACCAGAGTTACCACCTGTAATGTCATTGTTTGACAAGAAGTTTACCGGTAGGTAACCTGCTTTATCAGCATATTGACCGTAATCTTTAGCATTTTGAAGTGCAATAACTCTCTGTGGAAGATCAAATTCTTCGTCACCAGCCTTGTATTTTCCTACTAAACCTTCCATTGTTGTATAGTAGTTATCAGTAACTCCAAAATAGTTTCTGTCGTCTCTGATTGGCAATGTATCGATTTGTCCGTAAGTTAATCTCATTGTAGAGTTAGCATCCGGATAGAATTTTTTCTCAGGCATTGCTTTCATTAGACCAGCTAAGAAAAGACGGTTGTTTTTAGCAAAATTATCATCAATTTTCACAAATCTTTCGTTAGAAATTCTTTGATCATCAGCGACACCTTTTGCGATTTTCAATAGTGGATCTGCGTCTAATTTCAAACGATCCGGGTTCAGAACAAAATTCGTTACAGAAGTTTTGTTGGCAAATATTGAAGAGTATGCAACATTTGATAATGTATTAGCATCTAATGCCATAATCGTCTGTGAAGCAACATCAGGTTTTACCTTTGTTTTGTAAAGGTTGACCAAAGAGTTTAGCATTTCGCCTTCCAACTCAGTATTTAGGTTGTCATAAGCATCTTTAATAGCTGCTTCAACTTTAGGTTTCATTGCCAATCTTCCTGCCATATCTTGTTTTGCGTAAGCATCTAAAGTAGGTGCCATCTGGTAAGCAAGAGCGATATATTTAGCATTTCTTGTTAAAAGAGAAGCATAATTTCTTTCTACGTTTCTATCAGTAACTTGTTTGTAGTAAGTAGCGATTTGGTCTAAAACGCCATCGTACATTTCATTACCCGGCTGTACAGACCATTCTCTGAAGGTTTTTTCGATGTTCTGTTTGTCAGAAATAGTTCCGTTTTTGATAACAGCATCGATGGTTCCTTGTCTGTTTTTCCAATAGTTGGCTACAGAAGCATATTGAGAAGCATAACCCAACTGAGTTGTTTTATCTTTATCCATGTACTTCTTCATAACATCCATTGCCATTTTTGAAGTTTCTACCCAAGCCGGATAGTCTTTAGAAACCATTTGGTTAATTCCGTAAGAAGTAAGGTAACGGTTTGTTCTTCCCGGGTAACCTAAGATCATTGAGAAATCTCCAGGCTTAATTCCTTTAAGAGAAACCGGTAAAAAATGTTTAGGCTTCAAAGGAACGTTGGTTGGTTTAAATTCTGAAGGATTTCCTGCAGCATCAGCGTACACTCTGAAAACTGTAAAATCTCCTGTGTGTCTTGGCCATTCCCAGTTGTCTGTGTCTCCACCGAATTTTCCGATTGCAGATGGTGGTGCACCTACTAATCTGATATCTTTATAATCCTGATAAACGAAGAAATAAAATTCGTTTCCGTTGAAGAAATCTCTTACTACAACAGTATATTTTCCGTTTTCAGAATTTTCCGTCTGAATTGCTTTTGTTTCAGCATCGATTACAGCTTTTCTCTCAGCTGCAGTCATGTTGTTGTTTAATTTTGAATTGATTCTCTGCGTAGCATCATCCATTCTTACCAAAAATCTTACATAAAGATCTTTAGAATTGAATTCTTCTTTCTGGTTCATTGCCCAGAAACCATTCTTCAAATAATCTTTTGATGGAGTAGAAGCTGCTGCAACTGCCCCGTAACCACAGTGGTGATTGGTAAAAATCAACCCTTTGTCTGAAACGATTTCTCCTGTACAAAAACCTCCGAAGCTTACAATAGCATCTTTAAGGCTTGAATTGTTGACAGAGTAAATCTCTTCCGGAGTAAGGTGCAGACCTTCTTTCTGCATATCTACACCGTTAAGTCTTTTAACGAGCATCAATAACCACATCCCTTCGTCTGCTCTCATTTGAGCGAAACCAAGTAAGAATGTGAATAGTAAAAATATTCTTTTCATTTTATAAAATAATTTATTTGGGGCTAATTTACTAATTTTTACGATAACCTATCCGTAATTGGTACGAAAATGGGTGGGAGAGTGTTATGAAAAACATTTTATCGCTTGTTTTTGCCTTTTTCATTTTAAATTTAGTTTTAAATTGTTCCGCTGCAAAGTCAAATAATCCTCATTACCAAAGAGAATGGATGTTGGTTTCATTTGATCAGTTTCCCAAACAGGAGTTGATTGAAAATAAGGCTGGAATTAATTTAACAGGTGAAAAAATAAATGCTGAAGTCAAGGGAAGTGCCATAATGGGGTGTAATAAAATATTTTTCACAACTGAATTTAAAAATAACGGGAACCTAAAAATCTCAAATCTTGGCAGCACAGAAATGGCTTGTCAAAATATGAGTCTTGAAAATGCATTTATAAAGAAATTCGGAAATATGACCCATTATAAAATTGAAGGACATCGATTAACGCTTTCTGATAAAAATGGAAATGAGATGAAATTTATCGCAGCTGATTGGGATTAAATTTAAAACAAAAATAAAGAAGTCCACATGAATGCGGACTTCTTTTGATATAAATGGTTACTAGTCTAGTTTTTTGGAATCGTCTTTTTGATTTCCGCTAAAGTTGCAGTGTTTGGTAAACCTTGAACTTTAGAATTGTTTATAGAAACTTTTGCATTCCGAGTATTTTGTCTGCCTGGGATTGATGCTAAAATCTCTTCAAAACTTGCGGTATTGGGTAATAATTTCCCTTGATTATTGTTTTGGCTTTGAACTTTTTCGCTTTGTTCTTTTAGTTCAAGACCTTGTTCTGATGCTAAAGTGGTTTGCTTGTCTTTTTTGGGAGAAGTAAGTTCGCTTTCTTTTTGCATTTTCTGCTCGAATGCTTTTGCGTCTTTTAGAACTTTTTCCTGATCCTGAGGTTCTACGGATTTATTTTCTTGTGCATAAAATGTTAAGCTTAAGAGTAAAAAAGGAATGATATATAATGATTTCATGGTAGTTTTTATTTGATGTTAACTAATACTTTTATTTTCCCGATTGAGTTTTGGTCATAATCCTGAAGTGCTTTTCCGATGACCTGTCCTATTCTTACTTTTTTAGGATTGGCTTTCATGGCAACTCCGGCTTTTGATGAGGTTACCAAAAGATCACCTCTTTTTATTTTTCCTCCTTCAAGACAAACTTTAGTAGGAATTACCCCTACAACCCCCATCGGAACTTTACCAATCAGTTCAGAATCAATATTTTCTTCTGTCAAAAGAACACCAGGTTTTGTAGCATATACTCCAGCAACCAAAGTGGAATATGGTTTTGAAGATTTTTCTACAGTTCTGTCTGTGTCTGTAGAAATTACAAGAATATCTCCTGGCTCATAATCTGAAGTATTTCCTTCTACATCGAATGCTTCTGCTAAATCGGCGCCACTGTTTTGAGTTCCCCCATTAAAGAAAGCTGTCCCTGTTTTGTTTATTCTGGCAACATTTGTGCCTGCACTTTGGAGAACGGCAATGTTTCCGGACGCTCCGGTGTGATTCACAAAAACTCCTGTTCCTGTTCCTGCATTGGTAACAGATAAAACTGCTTGAGAGTTTGCTGCATTGAAGTTTCTGAAATATCCGGCTCTACCTGTTCCAAAATTCGGAACCCATCCATAAATAGCCGAACCGGTACCGTCTACTGTAGCCTCTACACCGTCACCGGAATTTTTGGCATTCGCTGTGATACCGTTTCCGTTTCCATTGGCAAGAGCAATTAGTGCGGGTCCGTTTCCAGAAGCGTTACTTGCATAAAATAAACCTGCAAAACCACCTGTTCCTGCAGATTCACCATAAACCCCTGCTGTTCCGAAGTTGGCAAACTGAGAATTTACTTTTCCTTTCACTGCCGGAGAAGTTCCGTTTGTATTATCTACGAAGAAATCTCCTGCGATACCGTTTCCTACTGTTGTAGCACTAAGTGCTGTTGAAGTATTCGCAGTATTAAAATTTTTAAATTCTGCCGCTTTACCTGTACTGAACGTAGGAACCCAACCGTAAATTGCACGTCCGGTTCCGTCAACATTTGCTTCGATTGCGTCGCCGTCTTTACCCACGTTTGCAACGATTGCGTCGCCATTTCCATCATTTAAGGCAACTAAAGCACGACCATTTCCGTTGATGTTTGAAGAATAAAATAGTCCGCCAAAACCTCCTGTTCCAGATGATACTCCAAAAATACCTGCTGCTCCAAAGTTTCCGAAGATGGTTTTTACTTCGCCACGTACTGCTGCACTTACACTGTTTGTGTTACTCGCAAGAAAAGATGAAACATTCCCTAAAGTATTATCAGGAATGTTTCCTGTGCTGTTAGATTCTACTTCGAAAGTATTTTTGTCGTTTGCTGTATTAAAATTTTGGAATCTTCCGGCTCTACCTGTGCTTCCGCTTACACCAACTCTTCCATAAACGCCTATTCCTGTTCCTGTAGTGTTGTTGGCAATAAAACCATGAACGCCATAGGCTCCGCCGTCATTTCTTCCTACTACAGCTCCTGCGATATCACTGGTGTTTCTCCCGACTACGGCTTCTCCGCTTCCGTTATTGTCTGCAATTACTCCTGCAGAACTTTGTTGGCTTGTAATCCCATGAATGGCAAAACCGTTTCCTGTAGTACTTTTTACACCAACTCCGGATCCTGATGTTGTAACGTCAATTACTGTTCCGCTTCCTGAAGTGTTTGCAGTAAGCACTGTACTGTTGTTGGCATTGTTTGTAATTGAAAGATTGGCAGCTGGTCCTGTAGTACTGGTTGCATTAAGACCTGTTCCTGTGTTGCTGTTAGCATAAATACCATATCCAGAACCTGAAGCATTTCCATAAACTCCTATTCCACCAGGAGTATTGCCGTAAACTCCCCATCCGCTTCCGGCCTGTGAGCCCCAAACTCCAATTCCTAAACCTCCTGTTCCATTATTGATTCCTCGAACGGCAGATGAAAACCCTCCTGGTGCTACATTATTTATAGTTCCTCTCACGGCGGCTATACTTGATGTCACGCTGTTGCTGGTTCCATCAATTGAAGTTCCGTCACCGTCGTTGGTAATTGCAAATAAGTTGGCCGCATTATTGGCTGTTGCTGCGAAAGGTATCGCAAAACTTCCTCCTGAGCTTCCTGACGTTTTTGCATACATTGCGTAAGGCACGCTTAATAACTGACTTGTTCCTGCAATTGTATAAGATGTTCCGCCTGTAGGGTCTGTTTCTGTTTTTAAATAATAATTACCAGACGGCCAGTTGATTCCGGCAAAAGTTCCCGAAAGTACAGTTCCTGTTCCTATTTCCATGCTGATCAATCCGTTGACATTGGTCGTACCGGTCAGTCTTTCAGAATAAACAACGGTTCCGGCAGGTGAACCTTGCAAGACACTGACTTTTACTCCGATGTTTTGATTGCTCAATAATTGTCCTGTTGTGTTTCTAATTACGGCCTGATAACTCATTTTTTCCGGAGCTTGGGCTGAAACTAAATGACAGCCTAGTAAAATTCCGACTGTTAGTAAAATTCTTTTCATGGTGATTATTTTTTAATGATTTTGAATGTTTTAATATTTTTCCCATTCTGAATGATTCTGATAATGTACATCGCAGAAGGAAGGTCTGAAAAATTAAATTCTGATTTTGATTCTTTTATTTTGTCTTTTTTCACAAGTTTTCCTGAAGAATCGAATAATTCATAATCAGAATTTCGGTAGTCATTTGTAGTGAAATCCAGGAAAATAAAATCTTTAAAAGGATTTGGGTGTAATAGAATTTCTTTCTGGTCTGTGCCGACAGTTTCTGTAGTAGAAAGAGTTGTAATTTCGTACGCTTGCTGTACGCCTTCCATGATTTGATTATTAGTTCCCTTATTGGAATAATCAATCTGTCCGACACTGTAAGAAGCTGAGCCGTTGCTCCCGGTTGCATTTGATCCTGTTGCGAGAATTGCCTTTTGCGCATTGAATGGCAATGCTGTACAGAGAATCAAAAAGAAGCCATAAATAGAAGTTCTTTTCATGTTAATATAAATTTCAGATTAATAATTTGTTTGAGGTTATTGTCTGTATTTGAATTTTTTACGGTGTAAAGGTAGGTGCAGATGATATAGGTAAACCAGAGGAAAAGAACTAAAATTTAAAAGGGAAAAACACCGTGTTTAAATACTTAGTTTGCATTTATTAATTAAAAATGTTATCTTGTAAATCTTATAAATTATACAGAATTTAATGTTAGAAAAGAAACAACATAATTACGAAAAGGCAGTTTTGGTGGGCGTTGTCACACAGAATCAAGATGCTGATAAGTTACAGGAATATATGGATGAGCTAGAGTTTTTAGCTTTAACGGCAGGCGCTACGATAGACAAACGCTTTACTCAGAATTTAACTCAGCCAGACCCTAAAACTTTTGTAGGAAGCGGAAAAGCTCAGGAAATAAAAGAATATGTAAAAGAAAACGAGATAGGAACGATTATTTTTGATGATGAATTGTCACCTTCACAGCTTAAAAATCTCGAAAAAGAAATTGAAGTAAAAATCCTCGACAGAACCAATCTTATCCTTGATATTTTTGCCCAAAGAGCACAGACTTCTTACGCAAGAACGCAGGTTGAATTGGCGCAATACCAATATTTGCTGCCTAGATTAAGCAAAATGTGGTCTCACTTAGATAAGCAAAAAGGGGGAATCGGAATGCGTGGTCCCGGTGAAACAGAAATTGAAACCGATAGAAGGATTATCCGTGACAGAATATCTTTATTAAAAGATAAACTGAAAGTCATTGACAAACAAATGGCAACTCAGCGTAACAACAGAGGGAAAGTAGTGCGTGCAGCTTTGGTAGGGTATACCAACGTTGGGAAATCTACTTTGATGAATGCGATTTCTAAATCTGATGTTTTTGCGGAAAATAAACTTTTTGCAACGCTTGATACCACTGTGAGAAAAGTAGTGATAGGAAATTTGCCTTTCCTTTTGACGGATACGGTGGGTTTCATCAGAAAATTGCCGACTCAGTTGGTAGAATCGTTTAAATCTACTTTGGATGAGGTTCGTGAAGCTGACTTGTTGATTCACGTAGTTGATATTTCTCACGAAAGTTTTGAAGATCATATAGAATCTGTGAATCAGATTTTAATGGAAATCAATGCACATCAGAAACCGATGATCATGGTTTTTAACAAAATCGATGATTTCAGTTACGAGAAAAAAGATGAAGACGATCTTACACCAGGTTCTAACAAAAATGTTTCTTTGGAAGAATGGAAAAGAACGTGGATGAATAAATCTAAACATCCTGCAGTTTTTATTTCCGCTTTGACGAAGGAAAATTTCCCGGAAATGAAAAGACTAATCTATGATGAGGTGATGAAAATTCATATTTCAAGATTCCCGTACAACGATTTTCTTTTCGAATATTTTGATAACGACGAAGACGAAGCATCAGAAAAAGAAGATTAATGAATTACAGAATCATATTCTTTCTCCTTGTTCTTCCGTTTTTTGGGTTTAGCCAAAAGACAAAACTCGATATGAAAAGTATTGAGAAGAATCTCAATAATCCCAAGTCGCCTTATAATTACGAAAAGCTTATTTTTAAATTTAAAGGTCTTCCAAAATCTCTCGACAGTATAGAAGCACAGCATTTATATTACGGCAGAAATTTCAGAAAAGATAAAGTTTCCCAGATGGGAGACGAGTTCAAAGGTTTAGCGGAAGCTTTTAAAAGCGGTAATTTTGAAGAATGCATCAGACTTGGGAAAATTCTTTATGCAAAAGATCCTACCAATCTCGATGTCATTCTCATTATGCTTCGTTCTTATGATCAGAAGAAAGATGTAAGCAATTTTTCGCATCATATTGCACAGTTAAGGCTTCTTACCGAAGCTATTAAAAGTTCAGGAGACGGAAAATCTGAGAAAACCGCATTTAAAGTGAACAGTGTGGGGGACGAATATATCTTCCTCAATGTGATGAATATCGGACAGGATTACACACGAGGTTCTAAAACTTTGCAAGATGGCGTGGTCGACGTTTGGGAAAAGGGAGATACCAAAATTTATATCAAAATACTTTATTTAGACTTAATTTTTTAAAACAAATTCATTGGAATTATATTATTCATTTTCAGCGCTCATCGTACTGGCATCCATTTTTGCATATATCAACTACAGATTTTTGAAACTTCCGAGCACCATCGGGATTATGGTTATTGCCATCGTGGTATCTATCATTTTGGTTTTATTTGGTAAAGATTTCCTTCCAAAAACATTCGGTCATCTGAATGATTTGATGAACAGTATCGATTTTACCGAAGTTCTGATGGGAGCGATGCTAAACTTTCTTCTTTTCGCAGGGGGAATTCATATTAATATTAATGATTTAAAAGAACAGTTCCGTCCCGTCCTCATATTTTCAACGGCAGGTGTCATCATTTCAACCTTTATCGTAGGTTTTGGGATGTTCTATCTGTTGCCTTTGGTTGGTTTAAAAATTCCTTTTATTTACTGTCTGGTGTTTGGAGCATTGATTTCTCCTACAGACCCGGTTGCGGTTTTAAGTGTTTTAAAACAAGCTAATATTTCAAAATCATTAGAAACAAAAATTGCTGGGGAATCATTATTTAACGACGGTATGGCAGTTGTAGTTTTTACAGTAGTGTTGCAACTTGCAATAGGAAGTGAGGTAGATTTGGGAATAGAAAATATTACGATTTTATTAATGAAAGAAGCTGGTGGCGGACTGCTCTTAGGTGTTCTTTTAGGTTGGATAACTTCAAGGTTAATGCGTGAAGTCGATGATTATATTATTTCAGTTTTGGTGACATTGGCTGTTGTAATGGGCGGTTATCTTGTAGCAAGACAGATGCATGTTTCCGGACCGTTGACGATGGTTGCTGCTGGGTTATTCATGGGTAATTTTAATGTTAAATTTAAAATGAAATCGGTCACTCAGGATTATCTGATTAAATTCTGGGAACTTATTGATGAAATTCTGAATGCCGTTCTATTCCTTTTCATCGGGTTTGAATTGTTGATGATTAAAAACTTAAACCATTATGTAATTCCTGGATTACTAGCAATTGTCGTGGTTTTGGTAGCAAGGTTTATTTCGATTTGGGGACCTACAAAATTTATGTCTTTCAGAACGAGGTTTAGTCCGCAGACGATAAAAGTCTTATTTTGGGGAGGTATTCGTGGCGGTGTTTCCATTGCTTTGGCTATGTCTATCCCGAAAAACGAATACAGCAATGCTATTTTAAGTATTACTTACTGTGTGGTTGTGTTTTCTATTATTGTTCAGGGACTTACGATTGCAAAAGTTGCTAATCCTAAGCAAATTGAGATAGAAGAGCAAGAATTAGAAAGTATTGCTTTAGAAGAAAGTCATTAATTGTTTGTTAATCAATGAGTACAATACTTAAAGAAATCAAAGAATCACTAGCTGTTTTATCCATTCCGGAAAAGGCAGCTTTTTTTCCTAAATTTTTTAAGACAGGAAAAGGAGAATATGGTGAAGGAGATTTATTTTTAGGTGTAACAGTTCCTGATCAAAGGTCTGTTGCCAAAGAATTTTATTCAAAAATTAGTTTAAAAGAATTAAGCGAATTGATTTCTTCACCTTATCACGAGCATCGACTCACAGCTCTGCTGATGCTGATTTTTAAATTTGAAAAAACAAAAGACCAGGCTGTAAAAGATGAGGTTGTAGAATTTTATCTCAGTCATCTTCCGCATATCAATAATTGGGATCTGGTGGACACGAGTTGTTATAAGGTTTTAGGTCGATACGCATTTGAAAATCAAAAAGAAAGCCTTTTAAAAGAGCTTTCAAAATCTGACCAGATGTGGTATAAAAGAATTGCCGTTGTAGGAACGATGTATTATGTGAAAAAAGGTTCTTTTGAATTAACTAAAGAATTTGTAACTCAAAATTTACATCATCCACACGACTTGATGCACAAAGCCAACGGATGGCTTTTACGAGAAATGGGAAACAAAAATGAGGCGGAACTCATCGATTATCTAAACAAATATTACAAAGAAATGCCAAGAACCTGCCTCAGATATGCGATTGAAAAATTAGATGAAGAGTTAAGGCAAGATTATTTGAAAGGCAGAATTTAAAATAAACTAAAACATGAAAATTTTTCTCAAGCGGTTGCTGTTATTGCTCCCTGTTTTATTGCTGACAAGCTGTTTTGATATTTTAGATAAAGTCAATGTAAAAGCTGACGGAAGCGGTGAGTACTCGCTTATCCTGAATGCAAGTAAAAGCAAAACAAGATTGGCATCCATCTCAAAAATGGAAACCATAAACGGCAAAAAAGTTCCAAAAAAAGGTGAAATTGAGGCTAAAATCAACGAAGCAGCAAGAATTTTTAAAACCGTTCCGGGAATTTCCAACGTGAAAACTTCGATGGATTTTGATAATTACATCATTAAACTGAGCTGTAATTTCAAGAAAATTGAGAATGTCAACGCTGGTTTAGAACAACTGAAAGCTAAAAATATTTTAGGTAAAATGATTCCGACCAATATTTACAGTCGCAATCCAAAAAATAAATCTTTCACCAGAAACAAAATCAACACGTTCAAAAGTGATTATGATAAACTGAGTGCAGCCGACAAAGAAGTTTTTAATAATGCTAAATATACCTCTGTTCTGCAGTTTGAAAATACAGTGAAATCTCAATCTAATAACTCATATCAGCTTTCGCCCAACAAAAAAGCGATGAAACTTGAGGGTAATATTTTAGATTTTATCCTTCAGAAAAAGCAGACCCAAAACACTATTTTATTCCAGTAATTCCACAAATTATATATGAAATCTCTATTTTTAAAAACACAGACTTTAGCTTATTTGCTTTTAGGTTTCGTTGTTGTTTTTGCACAAAACAGCATGAAAATTCCGCAGAATACTGCATTTTACATGGAAATCAACGGCAAACAGCTCAATAAAAAAATCGATTGGGAAAGATTCAACCCATTTTTGCAGGAAATCACCAAAGATAAAGGCAAAGACAAAAAACCGTCATGGAACGACTATTCTAAAACAGGAATAAAATATGACGCAACCCAATATCATTACGGAACCTTTAATGATTCTGTTCAAAGCTATAATGCGCATTTTATTATTGATAATCAGGAAAAGTTTCAGGAATTCATTAATTCAACCAAGAAAAAAGGGCTGGAGGTTTCTAAGAAAAGCAACTATTCTTACATCGATATTGACGACAATACATTCGTAGCTTGGAACGGAAATCGTGCCTATCTTACAATGATAAATTATAACAAACCGTCAAAAGATACCTGGACAGATTATAATGCAGCTGACAGCACCACTGTTGTTGTTGATAGTGCCGTTGCGGTTGTAGATAGTGCTGCGGCAGTTTATGAGGAAGAAGAAAAGCCTTTCGATTATAAAGAAGAAATTCAGTATTTGAAAGATGAGATTAAATATTTAAAAGAAAACATCAAATCAAACAATGCCGATATTCTGAAATATCAAAAAGATATTAAATATCTTGAAAAACACCACAAATATCCTGCAGAAAAGGTAGAAACTAAAGTTGATGATCAGAAAGATTATGATGAAATTGCCCCGCCTGCCTCTCAGGATGATTATGCAGAAGCAGAAGTTTATCCTTTAGATACGGATTATCAGAAAGAATTTGATTCTCTGCAATCAGAGAAATTTAAAATCGTTAAGAAATTTGCAGAAAATAATTTTGATAGATATTTCAGTTCAAATTTCGAGCTTGATGTTCCGAAGGAAATGTTGAACTTCAGAGATGCTAATTCTGATGTTTTTGTATACACTGATTACGGGAAAATCATGAACGAAGGTATATACGGAAAGATGTTCAGACGTGTTGGGTATACAGAGTTTCTTGAGAAAATGTACAATTCAAATTCTGCATACAATCTTTATTTCGATAAAGATAAAGTAAGACTTGTCAACAATATTCAGCATAGAAATTCAGACATTCAGAAAAGCATTTCTGATGTTTACAGAGGCAAGAAAAACAAAAAACTAACCGCTTTAATTAGCGATAAAAGTGTAGGATATTATGCTATGAACGTCAACGGATACAAAACTTTTGACATGATGTACAGCTTTTTCCAAGACGCTGGAGAGAAGGAATATCAGAAAGAACTACAGTTGATGATGGAAACTATGAAAATCGTTCTGGATGAAGAAGCCATCGCTAAAATTGCACCCGGAAACGGAATTTTTGTTTTGAATGAACTGAAATCTAAAAAAGTAGATTATACCGACTACGATTACGATGATGATTATAACGAAAAAGAGGTGAAAAAGACCAAAGACGTGATGGTTCCTGATTTTACATTTGCTTTTGCAACAGAAAATGAAGGCTATTGGAAACGTGTTTTTGATGTTTTGACTACTAATAAAGATTTTGCTAAAAAGTTTACAAAAAACGGAAATATTTATACTTTCAAAGAAGGCAAAAGCAACGGATATCTTGATCAATTATATTTTACAGTAAAAGACGGAATTGTTTATCTGACAAGTTCTACAGAGAATCTGACCGCAAAAAATCAGTCATCAGCTTCGACCAAATGGATGAAAGATTCTGCGAAATATCCTTTGTCTGGAAGATTGGATATTCAAAAACTATTGGTTGGTCTAGAGCAGGAATTTAAAACCGTTTCTGAGAAAAAAACTTTGAATTCGATAAGAAAAAATGTGGGTGAAGTATATTTTAAAACTGAAGTGAAAGGTGAAAGTATTCAGACAGAGATGGATTATAACATCAAAAATTCTTCGGAAAACAGCTTAATGTATTTCTTCGATTTGTTTGACGAAATTTTCAAAAATATGGAAGCTGACAAAAAGCCACAGACACTTTAGGAGGTTTTGTGGCTAAAATGAAGTTTTTCAAAAGGAGCGGGCTTTAGCCCGTTTTCAAAATTTGTAATCATATTGGGCTTCAGCCAAAACCTATGATTTTATCAATCAGGATTCGGGTTTATAATATTTTAAAGGAAATTCATGAAGAAAAAATATATTGCTCTTATTATCACAGTTCTGCTTTCGGTTGGCGTTTATTTTCTGTTTTTCCATAAAGATAAAAACTTAAAATACATTCCCGAAAATGCAGATGTTGTGGTTGTAGTCGATGTTAAAAAAGCGACAAGACAATATATTTCCAGCTTTTTGATGTATCCTTCAAAATGGTTTGAAGAGGGTGAAAAAAATGACAAGAAAATTTCCATTTCAGATTCGGGTTTGAAAATTCCGGACTTTCTTCAGATTTTTCATTTAAAAAGCACTAAAATTTCTGAGTGGTATACCATTTTTGAAATCAACGATAAAGTAAAGTTTTCGACATTTTTAAAAGAACGAAAACTCATATCTTATGGAAAAGATTTATTTAAAAATAACCAGCTTTTTATAAAAATTGAAGGTGGAAAATGTATCGTCGGAACATCAGATTTAAATTTTAAAAACATCGGAAAACCATTTTTTCAAAAATTTAGAAATAAAGTTTTGAATGCAGATTCTTTTACAAGTGAAGGTTTGGGGAGTGTTTCTTTTATTTCAGAATTGCGAACCCAGAACTTTTCAATTCATTTAAAAGACGATGAAATTGAAATAAAAAATGAACAGAATTCTTCCAATTTCGAATCATTGATTTCAGATTTAAATAAGAAAACACAGTTTTTGAATGTAGAATTGAATTCGGAAAATATTAAAAAAATAAGTTCTGTTTTTAAAGAAAATAGTACAGATTCTGCATCGATTAATCATTTGAAAATGAGCGCAAATCTTGCGGAAGTGAATGATACGATTGTCAGTTATGGCTACGACGATCAATTTAACGAAATTGAAAAAATCAGTTATCAGAAAATCGTTCAACCCAATTATGAAATTTTGCTTCAAACTTCAAATCCCGATAAAACCTGGAATTATTTCCAGCAAAAAAAATGGATCAATGCACAAAATCAGTTTACAGCAATTCCATTTCAACCCAATTTGATTAGCAAAAGCAAGAATCAGCTTTCTATAAAATCTACGCAAAAAGCTGTGAAATTGAGTGAAACCAAAAATCAAAACTATGTTTTCATCAAAAACAATCCTTTGCTTTTTTCTTCATTTAAAACTTTAAATAATCCGATTTTTAAAGACGTTGAATATCTTTTCTATGGAAATAAAAATCAGGATTATACGTTGAAATTTAAATTCAAAAAAGAAATATATCCACTCATTCTAAGATAAAACAAAATGTGTCCTCCTGAAATTGCTCTCCTAAAAACATGTACGCATTACTTTCTGCATTTGGCCTTTCCTGCAATTATTGCCTTTGTTTTTTATCGTAGTCAGTGGAAAAAAACGTATTTAATTCTTTTGGCAACAATGCTGGTCGATCTTGATCATTTGTTTGCGGATCCTGTTTTTGATCCGAACAGAATGAGCGTTGGGTTTCATTTTTTACATTCTTATTATGCCATTGCGGTGTATTTTTTGCTGTTGTTTTTTAAAGGAAATTTAAGAATAATTGGCATCGGATTACTGTTTCACATGTTGACAGATGTTCAGGATTTTGAGCTATGGTGTCATTAAAATATTATTAATATTTTCTTTTAATAATTGAGTTTTCATAGATTTTTTGTATTTTAGAGACACTTATGAAGCTAAAAGAATTCTTACACTACACATATGTTTTTCCTGTCTTAGCGGTAATCTATTACTTCACCGGATTGATGGGAACTGGCACAATTTCAGACATTGTTGCGGGTATTTTGTTAACCGGAAGTGTGCTTTCTGCTGTACATCATGCTGAAGTTGTAGCACATAAAGTAGGAGAGCCTTATGGTACAATCATTCTGGCACTTTGTATCACGATTATAGAAGTTGCCTTGATTGTGTCGCTGATGGTTGCGGGTGGTGACCAAGCAATTACTTTAGCTCGAGATACGGTTTTTGCGGCTGTAATGATTATTCTGAACGGTATCATTGGTATTTGTATTTTGGTGGGTGGTGTTAAGTATTTCGAGCAGTATTTTGCCCGTACTTCTGCAACGACTTATCTTGTGAGTATTGTTTCAATTCTTGTGATAACATTAGTTCTTCCCAATTTCACTTCAAGCGTCAACGGACCTTATTATAATAATGCACAGTTGGTTTTTGTATCAATTGCCTGTCTTGTGATTTACGGAGTTTTTCTGATGGTTCAGACGGTAAGACACAGAAGTTATTTTGTGCCCGCTGATGGTAATGGCGAAGCGTATTTTGTTCCGAATAAAATACAGACGATTATCAGCTTTGTATTTTTGGTAATTTGTCTTGTGATTGTCGTATTATTGGCAAAAGGCCTTTCAAAAACAATCGAAGATGTGGTACAGAGTATGGGAGCGCCTAAGTCTCTGGTAGGAGTTATTATTGCAGGAGTTGTATTGCTTCCGGAAGGTCTTGCGGCCATCCGTGCGGCGAGAAATAATCAGATACAATCGAGTTTAAATTTAGCTTTAGGATCAGCTTTAGCAAGTATCGGATTAAGTATTCCGGCTATCTCTGCGGTGAGTATTATGTATGATATTCCTTTGGTTTTGGGGCTTGATAAGAAAGATATTATTCTTTTAACCTTATCGGTATTTATCGTGATGTTGTCTTTAAGCCGAGGAAAAACCAATGTTTTATACGGAACAGTTCTTTTAGTGAATTTAGCAGCTTATATCTTTACGGTAATCGTACCTTAATTTTTAACCCAAAATTCCGAATCACTTAAAGTTTTCTTGCCATTTCCATTTTGTAAGCCATCAGATTGGCGATGTTTTCTGACTTTGTAATCGCCATATCAGCATTTTGACCTGTGAAATTTTCTTCAATAGTTTGTTTCCACAGTTTTAACCATTGTGCAAAATGATGCTTTTCCATCGCTTCCAATTGGTTGATAGGGAAATGTACGGCCATCGGATTTCCTTTATAGCTCATTTGTCCGAATAAAATAGTCTCCCAAAAAGAATACATTTTTGGTAAATGTTTTTGAAAATCAACTTTTATAATGTCTTTAAAGAAGAAACCAATCGTTTCATCTTGCACAACTTTATCATAAAATGAATTCACAAGCAACTCTATATCTTCTCTCGATTCTAAATTTTTCATTTCAGATGTATTTAATTGGAACTAAAAATTATACATCAAATTTAGTTTAATTCTAAATCTAAAAGAAGATCGTACGCTTGATAAGATTCATAAAAACAATATTTTATCTTTGTAAATTCTTTTATCTTTTTAAAGTTAAAAATTGAACCACACAAATGATTTACTAAATATGGCAAGGGGTTTCAGAAAAAGAATCAAACAGGAAAACGCTGAAAACAGTGGCTTTGGAAGTCGGGCTTCGGGAAGATTTATCAATAAAGACGGGCTTCCGAATGTAAGAAGAAGAGGAGTCAACGTCTTCAACAGGCTGAGTTGGTATCATACGATGCTGAATTTATCGTCATTTCGATTCATTACCTATCTGGTGATGATGTATATTCTGATCAATCTGGTTTTTGCGTGTATTTATTATCTGATTGGGGTAGAGCATCTTACAGGGATAGATAAGAGTAATCCTTTGGATGAATTTATTGACGTATTTTTCTTCAGTTCACAAACTTTTACTACTGTTGGTTACGGCAGAATTGCTCCGATAGGATTTTTGGCAAGTTTGGTTGCTACTTTTGAAGCATTTTTAGGATTGCTTACCTTTGCCATTGCAACAGGTTTGTTTTACGGAAGATTTTCAAGACCGAGAGCTTATCTCAGATTTTCAGATATTGCGGTGATTGCTCCTTTTCAGGATGTTACAGCGTTGATGTTCAGGTTGGCTCCTTACAAAAATAATGCTTTGACAGATGCTGATGTTACCCTTTCGACAGCCATTGAGATTAATGAAGACGGAACGACGAAAAGTAATTTTTACCGATTGGAAACTCAATTAAGTAAAATCAATACTTTGTCTCTGAACTGGACGATAGTACATAAAATAGACGAAAATTCTCCATTTGCCGGATTTACTGCTGATGATTTTAAAAATACAAATATTGAGATCATCGTACATGTACGAGCATTTGATGAAGTGTTTTCAAATACAGTTGTTCAGAGATCATCCTATGTGTCGAGGGAAATTATTTACGGAGCTAAATTTTCACCAATGTATTATCCTGACGAAGAAAAAGATTCAACGGTTCTGGATCTTGATAAAATAAATGAATATCAGAAAGTAGAACTTCCGGTTTTTGAGGCGGAAAAATCATAATGAATTTAGAATTATACAAAAAACAGGCTTTAGAAAAGCAGAAAGAGCATAAAAAATTCTTAGAAGGTTTGAAAAAAAAGCCTCCTAAAAATCTTGATTATGTTGTTCAGGGAACGCATGAAGAGGTTTTTGAAAAGATCGACTGTCTTCAATGTGCCAATTGCTGCAAAACAACAGGTCCGCTTTATACGGAAAAAGATATTGAAAGGATTTCAAAGCATCTTCGGATGAAACAGGCAGATTTTGAATCAAAATTTTTGCGTGTTGATGAAGATAATGACAAAGTTTTACAAAACCTACCTTGCTATTTTCTAAATGAAGATAATACCTGCTCAATCTACGAAGTTCGTCCGAAAGCATGCAGAGAATATCCTCATACAGACCGAAAAAAAATCTATCAGATTAATGATCTAATGATAAAAAATACGGTCATTTGCCCTGCTGCTTTTGAGTTTGTTGAAAGGATGATGAAGAATTTGAATAAATAGATCTCAATCTTAAAAATTTCTAAAGTCTTATAAAGTTTAGTTAAAACGAGTGTGAATTGTAATTTTATTGAAACAACTTCGTTTCATAATTAAATCAATCCCCAATTGATTTGCTATTAGAAGTAGTTTTTATATAAGTAAAAATGGAATCCTGAAATTGTAATGTTTCAGGATTTTTTCTGATCAATCTCCATCATTCTAAATTTTACCATTTTTTCAATCAGATCTAAAGGCAAGTCTTCCTTCATCGGAAACTGAACCGCACCTTTTGAAAATTTATATTTTCTTTTCTCAAAATCATTTTCAAAATGTTTGATGGCATCGGGAAGCGGATAAAATCCGATGTGATTTTTATAAGCAGCAAAATAGACTAACGGCTTCTCATTATGCTTAAAAGCCGGCATCTGATAGCCAATATATTCTTCCAAATCAGAAATTAAAGAGTGAATGAACTCCCGCAATTGCTCAAGTTTTTGCTGAGTTTCTTCTGGAAAAAGAAGAAAATATTCTTCAAAATTTTTAAATGTGTTTTTCATCAGATAAAAATAAAAAAAAGCATTGAACTGGACATTCAATGCTTTCACTTTCACTATTACTTTTTTTCCCATTTATAGTCCCGGGACAGGTTGTAAGAAAAAAGGTCGGGAAAACCTCCCGACCTTTATATTTTATACTACTCCCTGAGCAAGCATTGCTTCTGCTACTTTTACGAATCCGGCGATGTTTGCGCCTTTTACGTAGTTCACATAGCCGTCTTCCTCTTTACCGTAGTCTCTACAAGCTTTGTGGATTCCGATCATGATCTCTTTCAGTCTTGCATCAACTTCTTCTGAAGTCCAGTTCAATCTGATTGAGTTTTGAGTCATTTCAAGACCTGAAGTGGCAACACCACCT
This sequence comes from Chryseobacterium aahli, assembly GCF_022699665.1. Taxonomy (GTDB): domain Bacteria; phylum Bacteroidota; class Bacteroidia; order Flavobacteriales; family Weeksellaceae; genus Chryseobacterium; species Chryseobacterium aahli. The sequence continues at coordinate 116,882 of NZ_JALDNB010000011.1, forward strand.
GCGTTAGAAGCTTTCCCAGGAGAGAACAAAACTTTATTTTCAAGGAAATAATTGATTGCGTCTAATGTAGAAGGCATGTTCGCTGCTTCGGTTACACAAAGACATCCGTTTTCTACCAACATTCTTGCATCTTCTAAGTGCAATTCGTTTTGAGTCGCAGAAGGGATGGCTACATCACACTTCACTTCCCAAGGACGTTTTCCGGCGTGGAATACCGCAGATGGATATTTTTTAGCATAATCTTCGGCTCTGTTGTTTCCTGAAGATCTTAATTCTAATAAATAATCGATTTTTTCTCCGTCGATACCGTCTTTATCATAAACATAACCGTCCGGACCAGAAAGGGTAACTACTTTTCCACCAAGTTCTGATATTTTTTTGATAACTCCCCAAGCTACGTTTCCGAAACCTGAAACAGTAACTGTTTTATCTTTAAAGGTTTGTCCGATAGTCTTTAACATCTGCTCAGCGAAGTAAACAACACCGTAACCTGTAGCTTCAGGACGGATTAATGAACCTCCGTAAGCAAGACCTTTTCCGGTAAGAACTCCTGTAAATTCGTTTCTGATCTTTTTGTACTGACCGAATAGATATCCGATTTCTCTTGCTCCAACACCGATGTCTCCCGCAGGAACGTCAGTCTCAGGGCCAATGTGCTTACATAATTCTGTCATGAAAGCCTGGCAGAAACGCATTACTTCCATATCAGTTTTTCCTTGTGGGTCAAAATCTGAACCTCCTTTTCCACCTCCCATTGGAAGAGTAGTCAATGAGTTTTTAAATACCTGCTCGAAAGCTAAGAATTTAAGTACAGAAAGGTTTACTGTAGGATGGAAACGAATTCCTCCTTTGTAAGGTCCGATGGCAGAGTTCATCTGAATTCTGAAACCTCTGTTTACTTGGATTTCTCCTTTATCATCAACCCATGGAACTCTGAAAATAATAATTCTTTCAGCTTCAGCCATTCTCTCAAGAAGCTTCATGCCGGTATATTCTTTTCTGGTTAGGATAAACGGAATTACAGTTACAGCAACTTCTTTAACTGCTTGTAAGAATTCCGGTTCGTTAGGATTTTTCGCCTCAATTTTGGAGATAAATTCCTGAATTTTCTGGTCAATATTATATTGTTCCATATTAGATAGGGTTGAATATTATGTCAACAAATTTAATTTTTTTTTCAAGATTCACAATAGCTTATTTAATATTTGCTGATAATTCAATAATAATGGGATGGAATATTATTAAATTGATAATTTTAAACTAAAGTTTGTTAAAAATTAAATGTTATATGTGAAATAATGAAATATTAAGAAATCGTTAATTCTTATATTGCTAAAAATTGTCTCCCGGAAAATGATTTTACTTTTCCCAAAAGCTCCAATTCTAATATTACCGGCAGTATTTTGTGTGAAGCCACTGAAATTTTTTCTGCTAAATCATCCAAAGAGACGTGTGGATTTGCTGCAATATTTTGATATATTAATTCTTGACTTTCAGATAATTGAACTGAAATTTCACTGCGTGGAAAAAGTTCTTCAATTTTCTCTTTTGGATCATTAAAACCAACCAAATCAAGTAAATCTTTAATCGTAGAAATGGCTGTCGCTTTATTCTGAAAAATAAGATGGTTGCAACCTTGGCTGTATTTGTCAGTAATCTTTCCGGGTAAAGCAAAAACGTCCCTGTTATAGGTGTTGGCAAATGTTGCGGTACTGATTGAGCCTCCGCCGAATGCTGTTTCTACCACAATCGTAGATGGAGAAATTCCGGCAACAATTCTGTTTCTTTGAATAAAGTTTTCCCGGTCGGGCTTTCTTGAAGAATTAAATTCGGTAAGCAATCCTCCGTTTTCTTCAATTATTTTTTCTGAAAGTTTTCTGTTTTTTGAAGGGTATAAAGTATGAAAACCATGCGCCAAAACTCCAATCGTGGGAATCTGAAGTTTTAATGATTGCTCGTGAACTTCCTTATCAACACCTAAAGCTAAACCGCTAACGGAAATAAATTGATGTGATTTTGCTTCTTCGAAAAAATCTTCGATAAACTTTTTGCCGTAAGCTGTAATATTTCTGGTTCCAACTAAACTTATCGTTTTCAAATTGTTGTCAAAATTTCCTTTCTGGTAGAGAATTGCGGGTGCATCATCACATTCTTTGAGCAGAAAAGGAAGTTCATTTTGATGCCGTAGATTGATTTTTATGGAATTTTTTTCGCAAAATAAAAGTTCTTTTTCAGCAAATTTCAAATGCTCAGGATTTCCAATGTCGGAAACTGTTTTTGTGCCGATTCCGTCGGTTTTGCTGAGTTCTTTTTTTGCTGACTGCCAAACATTTTTTGCGCTTCCGAAACTTCTGACAAGTTTGAAAAAATTAATATCACCTATAAAATTACACTCGCGGAGAGCAATAGAGTAGAGATGTTCTTCAGAATACATTTGTGTGTTATTTTATTCAAATGTAGCAAATTAGGATTTATTTTCGTCGTAATTCTTCCAAATGATCCCAAATATCTTCATTTTTTTTGTAGGGTAATTCTAAAAAGTCATCAGGATGGTTTTCTTTGTATTCCTGCCAAAGCTTGTCATCTTTTTCACTATAATAATTAGGAAATTCCCAAATGAATCTCTTCTTTTTATCACCTACATTTTTAAATATAAAGGCAAGGATAATTCCTACAACAGCTCCTGATAAGTGAGCCTGCCATGATATTTTACTTGGCTCCTGCATATTATAAAAAAGCTCTTCCGGAAACATTCCCCAGATCAAACTTCCGTAATATAAAACAACCAGAAGGGAAATCGTAAGTAACGTCATATTCCACTTAAAAACACCACTGAAAAATAAGAAAAATGCAAGAACATAAACAACTCCGCTCGCTCCGATGGTACAGGTGTATGTGTATTGACCAGTCATAATATCAATTGGTGGAAGAGCCCAAAGTAAAAGTCCTGTCGCAAGCCAGCCAATGATAAAAACTTTATTGGCGACCAAAGGATAAAACTGATATAAAAGGCACATTAAAACGGCAATAGGAATGGAGTTGCTTACGATATGATCAATACTTCCGTGAAGTAAAGGCGAGGTGATAATCCCAAGCAAACCTTCTGGTAACAAAGGAATAATCGCTCCGAAGCAACTTGTAAAAAAGCCCTGCATCTGTAGAAAATATCCCAACCACATGGCACCCAGCATGAGCAGAGGATTGATGATCGCGTTTTTGTGAATTACATTTTTAAACATACCTGAAAACTGTCAAATCAAAAGCCAAGTATAAATTTCGGAAAATTTGTCGATGATTTTTATTTTTTAAAAATATTTAAGACAGAAAGTAATGTTTTTGAAGTTTTACTGTTTTAAAATCATGACGTAAAGTGTTTGATTATAAACCTCTGAAAACGTGTAAACTTGGTGTTTCACATTATATTCCTATTTTTGCATTTGGAAAAATTGAGATTTATGAAAAAGATTTTCGTTTTACTTTTTATGTATCTGAGTGTACATTCATTTGCGCAGGTTGTCATCAGTGACTCTGCAGCCGTTGATACCATAAAAAAACCAAGACACTGGTCTGTCATTGCAAAAAACAGCGTCATGTTTAATCAGGCAGCATTCTCTAATTGGGTTGGTGGTGGAGCTAACAACGTAGGATGGTTAGCTAGTGCAAACTATAATCTTGTTTATGAAAAAGGCCGTCACCTTTGGGAAAATATCATTATCCTTAATTACGGACAAAATACAACCAAAGGTGTCGGGACAAGAAAAACTCAGGATGTTCTGAATATTTCCACCAACTACGGGCGACAGTTTTCAAAGAGTTGGTATGTTTCTACTGGTGCGAGTTTACTTTCGCAATTTTCAGGTGGTTTTGAGGATGGAAATAATCCTGAAGCTAAGAAAATTTCAAACTTTATGGCTCCGGGATATGTGAATGCCGGTTTAGGGATCACTTACAGACCGAATGATAATCTTACGGTTACGCTAAGACCTGCCAATGGTAGATTTACCTTTGTTTTAGATAAAGAATTGCAGCTTGCAGGAAATTACGGTTTAAAAACTGACGGAGATTTTTTCTTGATGCAAATAGGTTTCCTGGGTTCAGCAATTTATAAAGTGAAATTGATGGAAAATATTGAAATGACCAATACTGCGTCGATATTCTCGAATTATCTAGAAAACCCTGATCACATGGTGTTATCGTACAATATGCTTCTAAATATGAAAATCAACAGATTTGTATCATCCATTGTGACTTTAGATTTGATGTACGATCACAATCAGATTCAGAAAACGCAGCTGAAGCAGACTTTAGGAATTGGCTTTGCCTATAATATTGATAATGGTGTGAAACGTTCCGACAGAAAAGACAGCCAGTGGTGGCTTAAAAAATAGATTTAAAAAATCATTATAAAAAGAGAAAGCACTTCAATTGAGGTGCTTTTCTTGTTTGTAAATTAATATAGATACCACTTGTGTTAGGGTAATCTGTTATAAATGATAAGATTGCGATTTATTTCTTGTAATAGTGTATAATTTTTTATTTATCTTGGATATACATTTAAAAATAAATTTATCATGAAAAAAATTCTATTACCACTCTCCGTTTTTTTTGGAATGGCTGTTTCCGCACAAGATTCAAAAACAGATGCAGCAATCGCTGATACTACAAAAGCATGGTCTATTCAGGGACAAAATACTTTAATGCTCAATCAGGCTGCCTTTTCAAATTGGGTAGGCGGTGGAGCTAATAATGTGGGCTGGCTTGCAGGTGCTAACTATAACATGACTTATGAAAAAGGAAAAGATTTATGGGAAAATATTATCATTCTCGGTTACGGACAAAATAATACGCAAGGCGTTGGAAATAGAAAAACTCAAGATGTCATTAATCTTTCAACCAACTATGGAAGAGAGTTTGCAAAAAGCTGGTATCTTTCTGGTGGAGCGAGTTTGCAAACGCAGTTCGCCGGAGGTTTTGAAGACGGAAATAATCCTGATGCAACGAAAATTTCAAACTTTATGGCTCCCGGCTATGTAAATGTTGGCGTTGGGGTTACTTATCGTCCCAATGATAATTTTACAATGACTTTACGCCCTGCCAATGCTAGAATTACTTTTGTATTAGATAAAGAACTGCAGACAGCCGGAAATTATGGGTTGAAAAATGATGGTGATGCTTCGTTATTTCAATTTGGTTTCTTGGGTACCGCAGTTTATAAGTTGAAATTGATGGAAAATATTAATCTGACCAATACAGCTTCTGTTTTTTCAAATTATTTGGATCATCCTGAAAGATTAGTACTTGCATACGGTGCAGTATTGAATATGAAAATCAATAAATATATCTCATCAAATATTACTGTTGATGTATTGTATGATCATAATCAGATTCAGAAAACCCAGTTAAAACAAACTTTAGGTGTTGGGCTAGCATACAATATTGATAATGGAAAAAAGGCTTCTGATAAAAAAGAACAACAGTCTTGGATGAAGAAATAAGAAAAGTTTTCAGGATAAAACCTAAAAAAGCACTTCAATCGAAGTGCTTTTCTTTTATGTATTCAAATGGAAATTTAAAATTCCATTGTAACTTCAAGTTTTTCGGCTAAAAGTTGCTCGATTTTTACTTTTAATGGCTCAATGTCGATATTCTGCATTGCGTCATTGGCAAAAGCGTAAAGCAATAAAGCCTGAGCTTCTTTTTTAGAAATACCTCTTGCTCTCAAGTAGAATAAAGCATCTTTGTTCAACTGACCAACAGTACAACCGTGAGAACACTTCACATCGTCTGCAAAAATCTCTAATTGAGGCTTTGTGTCAATCGTAGCTCCTTCGCTCAATAAAACGTTATTATTTTGCTGATAAGCGTTGGTTTTCTGAGCGATCTTGTTTACAAATACTTTCCCATTAAAAACTCCGTGAGATTTATCTTTGAAAATACCTTTGTAATTCTGATAACTCTGACAGTTTGGAGTATTGTGGTGAACCGCCGTGTGGTGATCGACCAACTGATCTTTCCCGATAATCGTGATTCCGTTCATGAAAGAGTTGATATTTTCTCCGTTATGAATAAAATCAAGATTGTTTCTGATGATCTTTCCTCCGAATGTAAACGTATTAACCGTCGTTAAGCTGTCTCTTTCCTGTTTTGCGAAAGTATGATCTACCAAATAAGAAGTATCGCTGTCATTCTGAATTTTGTGCCAGTCTGCTTTAGCATTCTGATACGTGAAAATTTCAGTTACCGAATTTGTAAATACAAAACTCTTATCAAAATTATGATGACTTTCAATGATTTCTACTTTTGCTCCTTCTTCTACAATCAATAAGTTTCTTGTATTGTAGAATGTGTTTTCTTCCTGATTTTGAGAAAGGTAAAAAACGTGAATCGGTTTTTCGATAATCACATTTTTCGGAACTTTCAGGAAGAATCCGTATTTGCAATATGCTTGATTTAAGTTCGTAAAAGCTAAATCTTTTGCGGCAATCGTATTAAAATATTTATCGAAAACCTCTTTATGATTCTCATCATTCAAAGCATAGTTGAAAGATAAAAATTCTGCATTTTCGATAGAAATGTTTGAAAGCTCTTTGCGAAGCTGACCGTTTACAAAAACAATCCAGTCAAAATTTTCTTCTCCCAAATGCAGCTCATCAAGCTGTTCTTTGGTGATGTTGTGACTTTCTTTCGGGAAAAAATTATAATCTTTCTCCGTGATTTCTTTGATGTTGGTATACTTGTATTCTTCGTCTTTCTTGGTAGGAAAACCTTTGATTGCAAATTTCTGAAGCGCCGTTTTTCTGTCGTCATCTAAAAATCTATGACGCAGACTCTCCAAAAATTCACTGTGATTTTCTATTGTTTGATCGTATAAAGCCATTACTGATATTTCGGCCATCACACCTTTATTATAAATTTAATTTGTATCAATATCGCAGTTTTTCACTGCCTTTTCGACTAAGGATTGATAAAAAACTTAACCAAAAATATTTTATTAGTTAAGCAACCAGTCGTAACCTTTGCTTTCCAATTCTAAAGCTAAAGATTTGTCACCTGTCTTAATGATTTTTCCGTTCGCTAAAACGTGTACATAATCAGGCTCAATATAATTCAGCAATCTCTGATAATGCGTAATCAAAAGAACTGCATTTCCTTCGTTTTTAAACTGGTTCACACCGTCTGCAACAATTCTTAATGCATCGATATCCAATCCAGAATCGGTTTCGTCAAGAATCGCCAATTTAGGATTCAGCATCATCATTTGGAAAATCTCGTTTCTTTTCTTTTCACCTCCCGAAAAACCTTCGTTCAATGATCTTGAAAGAAAATCTTTTTTAATTCCTAATTTTTCAGATTTCTCACGAATCATAGCCAACATTTCTTTCGCAGGCATATCTTCCAATCCGTTTGCTTTTCTGTTTTCGTTTAAAGCAGCTTTAATGAAATTCGTCACAGAAACTCCCGGAATTTCTACCGGATACTGAAAAGAAAGGAAAATTCCTTTGTGTGCTCTTTCTTCAGGAGCATCTTCAATAATGTTTTCACCTTGAAAAAGGATTTCTCCTTCCGTTACTTCGTAATCTTCTTTTCCTGCAATCACAGAAGAAAGAGTAGATTTTCCCGCTCCGTTGGGTCCCATGATCGCATGAACTTCGCCCGGCTTGATTTCAAGATTGATACCTTTTAATATCTGTGCGCCATCTTCAATTCTGGCGTGTAAGTTTTTAATGTTTAACATATATTTTTAATTTATCGCAAGGTTAGACAAAGATTTTTATTTGTCTCCTATGTTATCTTTAAAGATAAACAAAGGCGCTAACGCTTAGCGAGGAAATACTATTTCTTTTTTTAATATTTAAATTTCATCAAGATTGTTTGCTATTCTTCTAACACCGTCCTTAAAAAGTTGAGAATTAAAATTTAAAAGCATCCCTAATTTAAAATTTCCGACTCTCAAATAATTTTTTAACTGTAAAGCATGAAAATTATTTAAGCTTTCTACTGATTTAATTTCTAAAACGACTTTATTTTCAATCAACAAATCCATTTTGAAAGCTTTTTCTAAAATAAGTTCTTCATATTGGATATTCAGGAATTTCTGTTTTTCAACTATTAATCCTTCTTTCCGTAATTCATAAAATAAACAATCTTCATAAATGGTTTCAAATAAACCAACACCTAATTTTCTATGAATCTTTAATCCGCTTTCAAATACAATCTTTGAAATCTCATTTTCTGTCATTTGTTTGTTTTTCGCAAAGATACAAGTTGAAAATTAATTTCGATTGTATTTCTTTCCTAAGCGTTAGCGGCTTAGTTTATCTTAAAATAAGCGATTCGCTTTTAAAAAAAATCTTTGTTTTACTTTGCGATAAAATCAAATTACCCCACAGAACCTTCTAATGAAATCTCCAGTAACTTCTGAGCTTCAATGGCAAATTCCATTGGTAATTTATTTAAAACTTCTTTACTGAAACCATTCACAATTAAAGCAATTGCTCTTTCGGTATCGATACCTCTCTGATTACAGTAAAAAATCTGGTCTTCACCGATTTTTGAAGTGGTAGCTTCGTGTTCTAGCTGTGCAGTAGGATCTTTAATTTCAATATAAGGGAAAGTATGCGCTCCACATTCGTTACCCATTAATAATGAGTCACATTGTGAGAAGTTTCTGGCTCCTTTTGCAGAAGGCATCACTTTTACCAATCCTCTATATGAGTTTTGAGATTTTCCTGCAGAAATTCCTTTCGAAATAATTGTTGATTTTGTATTCTTACCGATGTGAATCATCTTTGTACCTGTATCGGCATACTGATGATTGTTGGTTACTGCGATAGAGTAGAACTCACCAATAGAACCATCACCTTTCAAGATACAAGAAGGATATTTCCAAGTTACGGCAGAACCTGTTTCTACTTGTGTCCATGAGATTTTTGCTTTTGTTTCGCACAATCCTCTTTTGGTTACAAAGTTGAAAACTCCACCTTTTCCTTCTTCATTTCCTGGGTACCAGTTTTGAACCGTTGAATATTTAATTTCAGCATTATCCATCGCAATCAATTCAACAACCGCAGCGTGAAGCTGGTTTTCGTCTCTTGACGGAGCTGTACAACCTTCAAGATAAGAAACATAACTTCCTTCATCTGCAATCACAAGCGTTCTTTCAAACTGACCTGTTCCGGACTGATTGATTCTAAAATATGTTGACAATTCCATAGGACATCTTACCCCTTTTGGAATATAGCAGAAACTTCCGTCAGAAAATACTGCGGAATTCAATGCTGCATAAAAGTTATCGCCTCTAGGAACCACTTTTCCAAGATATTTTTTTACTAAATCCGGATGATTTTTAATCGCTTCGGAAATTGAACAGAAAATAATTCCTTTTTCTGCTAAAGTGTCCTGAAAAGTTGTTTTAACAGAGATAGAATCTATTACAATATCAACTGCAACATTTGAAAGCCTTTTTTGCTCTTCAATATTGATTCCCAATTTAGCAAAAGTTGCCAATAATTCAGGATCTACTTCATCTAAGCTTGCCAATTCTGGCTTGGCTTTCGGTGCAGCGTAATATTTAATTGCCTGAAAATCTGGTTTTGTGTATTTGATGTTTGCCCATTCAGGCTCTGTCATTTTCAACCAGATTTTGAAAGATTCCAAACGCCATTCTGTCATCCATTCCGGTTCTTCTTTTTTAGCAGAAATAGCACGGACGATGTCTTCGTTTAGACCAATTGGGAAATCTTCGTAATCGAGTATCGTTTCCCAGCCGAATTCGTATTTTTTATTTTCTAAATCGACTCTTAAGTCGTCTTCAGTATATTTACTCATTTTAATAGATTTTAGAGATTAGATTTAAGATTTAGAGTATTCTAAATCAGTACTTCCAATGTCTAATTATAAGCTAAAACTCTCACCACAACCACACGTTCTGGCTGCATTAGGATTGTTAAAAACAAATCCTTTTCCATTCAATCCACCTGAGTATTCGAGGATAGTACCTGCTAAATAAAGAATAGATTTTTTTTCTACCACAATTTTGATGTTATTGTCTTCGAAAATCTGATCGGCATCTGTTTTTTTGTTGTCAAAACCCAAAACATATTCCAAACCAGAACAACCTCCGCTCTTTACCCCAACTCTTATATAATCTTCTGCCGGATTAAAACCATCTTCTGTCATCAGTTGAATGGCTTTTTCCTTAGCATGATCTGAAACTTTTATCATTGTATTTATTTAGAATGATTTAATCTTGCAAAAATACGAACTTTAATCAGTAAATAAAAATCGTCGTTTTTATTTTATCGATTTTTATCATCGATGGTTTAACTTTGATGCATATTTAAAATCAAAACTATAAATCAGGAAAATAATGAAAAAATTAGGCATTCTTGCTGTAGTCTTGCTTGCACAGGCTACTTTCGCACAGACCAACAGATTTGTTTATCAGGTAACTTCAAAACCAGATGTCAATAACAAAACTGATATTAAAACTGAAAATGCATATTTAGATATATCAGCAGAAAAATCTATGTTCTATTCTGAAAACAGGATTAAAAGAGATTCTGTAATGAAAGCCAATTTTCAAAGCGGTGGTGCGAGAGGTTTTAATAGAGAACAAATGGAAGGTTTGAGAACGAATATGAATTATTCCATTGAAAAAGATAAAAAAAATCAGAAAACCTTATATAAAGATCGTTTGGGAAGAGATCAATATTCATATGAAGAAGATCGACCTCTGAATTGGAAAATTTTATCTGAAACCACTAAAATTGGTGAATATAAAGTACAGAAAGCAGAAACTGAGTTTGGCGGAAGAAAATGGACGGCATGGTTTACAACAGATTTGCCTTACCAAGATGGACCATATAAATTCAGCGGACTTCCAGGTTTGGTGGTGAAAGCAGAAGATGCTAATGGAGATTATTCTTTTGATTTAATGAAAAATTATAAAATTGCTGATTTTCCTGAAATGACTACATTCGGAAATGTTATTAAAGTTAAAAGAACTGATTACATAAAGCAGCAGGAAAAATATAAAAGCGATCCCGCTTCTTTTATGAATAGTCAACGTGGCGGCGGAATTTCTCCTCCAATGAGAACCGGAGGTGGTGGTGGAAACCAAAATCCTGCAGAAATGAGAAAGCGAATGGAAGAAAGAGCTAAAGAAGAAGCAAAAAGAAACAGCAATCCGATTGAACTGAAATAAAATAAAAGGTCTGAAGAAATTTTCTTCAGACCTTTTTGTTATCTTAAAAGTTGATTAAAGGTATCTCCTTGTTTGATGTCTCCGGAGTTGTATCCTTTCATAAACCATTCTTTACGTTGTGCTGATGAACCGTGAGTAAAACTTTCCTGATTCACGTAGCCTTGTGATCTTTTCTGAATATTATCGTCACCTACAGCTTCTGCTGCTTCAACTGCAGATTCTAAATCGCCCGGTTCAAGAAACTTTTCTCTTTCGTTAGAATATCTAGCCCAAAGTCCGGCATAGAAATCAGCCTGAAGTTCAGTAGCTACAGAAACCTGATTAAGCTGAGCTTCAGAATATCTCCCGCTTCTTCTTAATTGGTCTGTTTTATCTAAAGTTCCTAGAAGATTTTGTACATGATGTCCCATTTCGTGAGCCATTACATAAGCAATGGTAAACTCGGTTACTTTAGCCCCGAATTTCTCCTGAAGTTCTTGGAAGAAACTCATATCCATATAAACAGATTGATCGGTTGGGCAATAAAATGGTCCCATTGCGGACTGTGCTTGTCCACAACCGGAATTTGTACCTTCTCTAAACAAGACAACTCTGGCTGGTTTGTATTGCATACCGTTTTCGGCAAAAATTTTAGTCCAAGTTTCTTCGTTTTCAGCGGTAATCATTTTAACGAATTCCCCCACTTGCAGGTCTCCTTGACTCAGTTCTCGCTGCTCGGTTCTTGGTGATGAACTTCCACTTGAAGAAAGAATTGCTGAGGGATCTCCTCCAAGAAAAAATACGATTGCAGCAATGATGATTGTTCCTAAACCGCCTCCTACAATTGCGCCACCGCCGCCGCCGGATCCTCGTCTGTCATCTACGTTGCCACTTCTGTCGTCTGTCCATTTCATTTGTTTGTTATTTTTATATGTAAATTTAAAATATTAAATAATATTTTTGTCAAAAATAACAATTAAAGTGAGAAAAATTCAAATTGCTCTTTTGCTTTTAAGTTTAATGAGCGTCACCGCTTGTAGTGACGGGGAATCCAAGGAAGATGAAGTGGAAAATGTCGATAAAAAATCTGCCATCGAAACCGAACTTTCTGTGCAACATATTGATACGGCAGATGTTTTAGTTACAAAGCACAAAATTTGGAAAAACAATAAACTCTTTAAAGAAATTATAAAAAGAGATACCATTCCGAGTTTGGGAGATACTTTGCAGATTGTGGAAGATGAAAGTGGTAACGAGCACAATGCTAAGGTGAAAAAAGATTACGAATTTTATATAACCGTGCAGTAATGAAAAAATCAAGTTCTATAAAATTGCTTTTTGTCACAGGAATTCTTGCGGCTTGTTCTCAGGAAAAACCAAAAGAAGAGTGGGGGAAAGAAAAAAAGGTTTACATGAGATCAGATTCTACAGCATCATATTCAAGATCACATGGTTTTATGGCTGGTTTACTGTTATATCATGCATTCCGTCCTTATGGTGCTTACAGCAACGGCGCTTATCAAAGAGCGGGATATTACAGTGATGCCATCAGTACCAAATCGAATATCGGCAGAAGTTCTTACAAAGGAAATGTTGTGAGAGAAGGATTGGGTAGAAGTGGTTTCAGAGCATCGTCGTAATTATGAAAAGAATACAATCACAATTCCGGAAAAACTGGGAACATAAGCTTGAAAACTTAGGCTTTGGCTATCATTCGCTGGAAGGACTTTACTGGGATGAAAGTCATTATTATGAGTTTTCGATGGATGAAGTCAACCAGATTGAACATGCAACAACCGAATTGTGGCAGATGTGTCTTCAGGCTGTTGATTATATTATTGAAAAAAATCTTTGGGACAAATTTAATATTCCTGAATGGTTTAGAAATTATATTATTACAAGCTGGGAAGAAGATCATCCTTCGATCTACGGAAGATTTGATTTTGGTTTTGATGGTGAAAATTTGAAACTTCTTGAATTTAATGCAGATACGCCGACCTCTTTATATGAAGCTTCGGTCATTCAGTGGTATTGGCTACAGGAGATGTTTCCGTACAAAGATCAGTTCAATTCAATTCATGAAAAACTAGTTGATTATTGGACGTATCTTAAAAAATACATGAATCCGCATTATATTTATTTTGCTTCATTAACCAATATTGAAGATGTAACGAATGTGGAATATTTGCGGGATTGTGCTACACAGGCAGGTTTCGAAACCGAATTTATTCCCATACAGGACATCGGCTGGGCAGAAGATATTCAAGAATTCATTGCAGAAGACCGAACAATCATGGAATATATTTTTAAATTATATCCTTACGAATGGATTCTGCAAGATGGTTTTGGCGAAAAGTTAATCAGTAATAATTTCAGATCTCAATGGATGGAGCCGGCATGGAAAATTCTGCTTTCCTCAAAAGCTATTTTACCAATCCTATGGGAAATGTTCCCCAATCATCCCTATTTATTGGAATGTTATTTTGAACCAAAACATTTGAAAGATTTCGTTAAAAAACCAATTTATTCAAGAGAAGGAGCCAACGTTAGTTTATTTAAAAATAATGTTGCGATTGAAGAGAATGATGGCGATTACGGAAAAGAAGGTTTTATTTATCAGCAGTTATTTGAACTTCCAAACTTCGACGGAAATTATCCTGTCATAGGAAGTTGGGTGATTGGTCAGGAACCTGCCGGAATTGGGATCAGAGAAAGTTTACATTTGATTACCAATAATCAAAGTAGATTCGTTCCTCATTTGATAGACTCTAATAAAATTTACATAAAAGAAAAGGAGCTGTAAAAATCAGCTCCTTTTTTATTTCAATAGTTTCTGGTTTATTTCCCAAAACCGATGTTTCCTTTTTTATCAGAAAGATTTCTTTTAAAATTAATCATGCTTAAAGCTGTTACTGCTGCTTCAACCCCTTTATTTCCAAGGTCACCGCCGCTTCTTGCGATCGATTGTTCTTTAGTGTCATCTGTCAAAACACAGAAAATAGTTGGAGTATCTGTCAAGATATTACAGTCTTTAATTCCCTGTGCGACTGCGTCACACACAAAATCAAAATGCGGAGTTTCTCCTCTGATGACACATCCGATAGCGATTACCGCATCGAATTTTCTTTCTTTACAAAGCTGCATGCTTGCATAGTTTAATTCAAAAGCTCCCGGAACGGAAAATAATTTGATGTTTTCAGACTTTACACCTTCTTTCTCAAGAATTTCTAAAGCCGCATCACGTAGATTATAAGTTACAAAGTCATTCCACTCAGAAAAAACAATGCCGATAGAAAAATCCTCGGCATTATTTATATGAAGTGGCTTGTAATCTGAAAGATTAACTGTTGCCATGTTAGTAATATTTAGTCATTTCAATATAAGAATCAGACATTCCGTTGTCGTAGTCCTGATATTTTTCGTCAATTGCTGCGAAATATTTTTTAGCTTCTGCATTTTTCTTCATTCCCAAAGCAACGATTCCTGCTTTTCTTGTGAAGAAATAAGAAGTATAAGGATCGTCTGAAGCTGAAGCCGCTTGGTCTAATAAAGATAACGCTTCGTCATTTTTGTTAAGACCAGATTTTGCATCTGCCATTGCGCCATATTTCATTGCCATCAATGTCTTGTTATCAGAAGAAAATTTATCTAAAAGATCAAAAGCCTCCTGGAATTTTCCTTCTTTAAATTTCAATAAACCAGCATTGTAAGCAGAAAGTTTACCGATTTTAGTTGAAGAATATTCGTTGTACGTTCCTAAGTAACCAGGATTTGCAGCAGATTTTCCACCTAAAGCTTCTTTATCTTTACCTTCTGTAAGGTTTTTCTGAGCAGCTAAATACGTTTTTACCGCTTCAGCATTCTTTGGAGCTACCACAAATTGCTGGTATCCGAAATAAGCTAAAACTCCTACAACTAAACCAATAAAAGCAGCACTTAATGGTTTTTGATATTTTTCTAAGAATCTTTCTGTGTTTAGAGCCTCTCTGTCAAGGTCTTTAAAAAATTCTACTGTTTCTTTACCTTCTTGCTCATTTGGAGCATTTTTTCCCAATTTTGCCATAAATTCTTAAAAAATTGAACTGCAAATTTAATTGTTTCTGAGTGATTTACAAAATACTTTGCAGGTATTATTAAATGAATTGTAATTTCTTTATTTTTCCATTAATTTTTCTATGATTTAAATAAAAGAATTAATGATTGTAAATTTTTAATATTCTAAAGTATGATAAATTTCCGCATCAAATTTCTTGAGCTTTTCTTCACCTTTTAGATCTTTTAAACCAATCAAAAAACTAAACTGAACGACTTTTGCTCCTTGCTTTTCAACCAATTTTGCTGCTGCTTCTGTAGTTCCTCCTGTTGCTAAAAGATCATCATGAATTAAAATTCTCTGACCTTTTTTGATCTGGCCTTCACGGGTTTCAATTTCTGCACTTCCATATTCCAAATCATATTTTTCTGAAATGATAGGTGGCGGAAGCTTGCCTCTTTTTCTGATTAAAATAAACGGAACATCCAAAGCTACTGCGATGGCAATCCCAAAAAGATAGCCCCGGCTTTCAATTCCGCAGACAGCATCTACTTTTCCTTTGCTGAATTTAACCAAATCTTCAATAACTTCTTGGTAAAGTTTTGGATCCAAAAAAATAGGCGAAATATCTTTGAACTGAATTCCGGGAATTGGAAAGTCTGCGATATTTTCAATCGTGTTTTCCAATTTTTGTATCAGTTCTTGTGATGCCATTTTTTAAGGATTGATTTTATAACTTGAAATTTTCCATTCTCCGTTGACGCTTTTCAGTCCAAAAGTCGCTTTTAGAGAAGTTGTTCTTCCGTTTTTATCCGTCACGTCGTACGTTGCATTTACACTTGCAGCGTTAGGATTTGTGGCATTTGTTGTAATGTTCTTAACACTCACATTTTTTACAGCTCCAAAGCCTGATGTCGGGTTTGAGAATGATTCATAGGTTCCCCAGCTTGGGTTACTTGACGAATCAAATGCTGCTTTTAAATTTTGCGAGCTTACATTATTTAAAAATTTGCTTACTGTATTTTTCGGATCAGCTGTTGGTTGCTTTGGCTGAGTCGGTGTAGTAGTATTTGGATCTGTAACAGTACCAGTTGTTCCTGTTGGATTAGCCGGGTCAATTACTGCGTTCGGATCTTGTACCACCATTGTTGAATCTGTTTTTGGAACTTCAGGAACTTTCAATGCATTAGGATTTACATCCAATCCGATTTTAGACATTTTGAAAGTCTTCGCTGTTGTTTTTACAGAAACCGTGATGTCAATTTTATTGTCAACAATTTTAGATGCCAATAAAGATGAAAATCTAAGATTAAAACCTCTGAAATTATTATCCAGCATCAGATTTTTAGCCGTTGAAAGCTTCACACCATTGCTGAAAACTTCTAAAGTAGTTTCTAAAGCTGCACCATTGAAAACAATTGGTCTTCCTGCATTATCCACCAATCTAGGAATGATTTGTATAGCTGTCGGTCCGTTTCCGGCATCACCGCTTAATTGAGTTACAATATTTAGAGAGTTTGCTTTTACATCATTCGGGTCGCTTTCTTTTGCCGTTTCATCACCGAAAATATTCATTTCTCCTAATGATGGTGGAGCTGTACTTGCCCACTCAATACCGTTTTTTTGAGCCACCTGATCTGCCATTGATAAAATCTCCGGAACTTTTTTTCCATCAATCAGCTGTCCTAAAGCTTTCAACTCATTCACATCACCTTCAGCTTCTACACCGAAAGTTTTTAGAATATACAAAGCTTCATTAAATTTGATTTGTTTAATGGTTGTAAGGCTTGATGCCATGTCATTGATGCTCGATTGTAAAGTCTGAGTCGTAGTTGCATCGGCATGGTCTTTTTTACAAGCTGTAAAAAGAAGCAAACTAAATAGCAGTAGAAAAGTTACCTTTTTCATTTGTTTATGGTTTGATGCAAATTTAGTAAAACCTTTATGAATACAGATTTTTTATTTTTTGTTTTCTTTTTCCTTTAAATCTTCTTTGAAGAATGTACTAAAAATGGTCTGCATATTCGGGAACGATGCATCCTGCCAATACTTGGTTTTGTAGTTGCTGACGTTTTTGTCATATTTCACTTTTTCTACATCATTTTTATCACTAAAATCTAACTCTGTAGGATGGAAATTTCTGTAAACGATAACTTGGTTATAATCTGGCTCAGTTTTATGTTTCAGTTTGATGAAGGCAATTTCATTTGATTCTAATAAATCTCTTAAAGTTTTCTTTGAGTCTTTTTCGTAGGAAATATTAATGATTCCTCTTACGTCAAAGAAACGGTAGCCAAAAAACGCGAATTCTTTTTCCTGTAGAGCTTCGCCGGTAATTTCGATTTCATCTTTCGTTGTTCCTTTAAGTTCTTTTACTTTTGTATTTTTTTGTTTGTATTCTTCGATGTTTCCTACACTTTTCAATTTTGGGAGATCAAGAAACGAATTGTAATCCCAAGAACTCATTTCTTTTTTCTCGTTTTTAGCACCTTCTAATCTGAAAATTCTATACTGCTCAATATTTGTGCTTTTTACTTTTTTGGTTTTATTATCGAAAACGTAGGTCACGATTCCATCTACATAACAGTTTAATTTATTGTTTAAAGTAACATAAGCATTAAAGTTTCCTTTTACTAAAACATATTTTGCAGGTTTATTGTTTTTGATGACAACGGCTTCAATATCTTTTACTCTGTCATTTAGTTTTACCACATCTTTAACCAATTCTGCATAAGAAAATGCTCCAAGTGATATATTCTCATAGACTAGTTGAAATTTTTCCTGTGATGGAGTTAATGTTTTTCTTTCAATTTTTCCGTCAATGTCAGAATAGGCCACAATGCTTCCATCTTTTCCGAATACGGAAACTTTAGGTAAAGGTTGGTTTGTTTTCTCTGAAAGGAAAGTTGTGGTTTGTGCGCTTACAAAGTTGAGCAATAAAATAAATAGCAAAGAGAGCAGTTGAGTTTTTTTCATGGCTTATTATTTAGGTTTATTTATTATTAAGACAACGAATTTTAGAAAAGGTTGCCTTAGATTACAAAAAAAAGACTGATTTATTATAAATCAGTCTTTTAAAGTTTTATTTTGTTACAAGTCCTTAGAAAGGATACTCATAAATTTCAGATTCGTGAAGGTAAGGATTACCTGTCGGAATTAATTTCAATTTAGATAATGCAGACATTACTGTGAAGATAAATAATCCTGCAACAAATAATACAGATCCCAATACTAATAAAAGTACTTCTGGAGTGTTCCAATATGGACCAACTGTTCCCGGCATTACCATATTAAAGTAATCTAATAGGTGACCTAAGATTACGACAACAGCCATAATAGTAACCACTTTGTAGTTTCTCTTGATGCTAGAACTTACCAATACCAATAGTGGTAATAAGAAGTTGATGATCAACATCGGCAAGAAAGTAACTCCGTAGTGTTGGAATCTTCCAAAGAAGTAATTTACCTCTTCCGGTACGTTTGCATACCAATATAGCATAAACTGTGCGAACCATGTGTACGTCCAAAGCATACTTGTAGCAAAAAGGAAAACTCCTAAATCATGCAAGTGATTGTCATTGAACTGTGGCAAGAATCCGTTTTTCTTAAGATAAACACTTAGTAAAATAATTACTGCGATACCACTTGAAAGACAACTAACCATAGAATACCAAATGTACATTGTAGAATACCAGTGAGGGTCAATAGACATCAACCAGTCCCAAGCCCAAGCTGCAGAAGCAAACCCGAAGAATGCGATATATCCTACTGCCCATCTGTAAAGGAACTGATACTCAACCAAAGATTTTGTATCATCTACTTTTTTAGACTGTGCTTTCAGTTTCCATGCGAAGAATGAAGCCCCGATTACGTAGATCAAAGTTCTGATTGCATAGAAAGGAATATTTAAGAATCTTTTCTTTTCAAATAAGATCACATCAAAATGAGCTGAATTAGGATCTGTCAAATCCGGATCCATCCAATGGAATAAGTGACCTTGGTGGAAAATATTCAATAACATTAATATTATTAAGATAGCTCCTCCGTAAGGAATATAAGAAGCAATAGCTTCCATTACTCTTGTAATAATAATTGGCCATCCTGCGTGAGCTGCGTGCTGAATACAGTAGAAAAACAATACCGCACAACTTACTCCGAAGAAAAACACTGCTACAAAATGAATTGCTGCTAAAGGTTGGTTATGAACCTGCATTGTAGCATGTTCAAGATGTGAAGCGTGATCCTGAGGTCCTATCATCTCACTAGAGTGAGTAGGTGCATCGTGACCTGCAGAGTGTACTGCCTCCATCATATGTTCTATTTTTTCTTGAGTCAATCCATGATTCATGAAATAACCAATTCCAAATAGAACTAAACCTACAACAAGAAGTATTATAGAAGTTGATTTTAATTTTGGTGAAAAACTATACATTTCTTTTCTTATTTTTTAGTTGCGGTAGAATCTGTTTTTGCTGCTGTAGCTGAAGCTGCTGCTGCTGCGGGTGCGCCTTTTTTGAAAGCGTTGATCACATACATTGCAACTCTCCATCTGTCTCCAGCGTTCAATTGCCCTGCATAAGAACCCATTGCATTTCTACCGTTAGTTAATACATAATGAACAGAACCTACAGTGATTTCTCTGTCTGCATAATTTGGTACACCTGAGTATGCTCCGCTTTGAACGATTGGCCCTTGTCCGTCACCACCAGTTCCGTGGCACGCTGAACAAGTACGATCAAATAACATTTTACCTCTTTCGATATCTTTCGCAGCGTTAGCAGGATTCAAAGGAGAAGAAGTTAATGATTTTGAAGCATCATAACCTGCGTTATACTCATCCGGATTTTTTGGAAGTTTACCTTCTTCAAAAACACCGTCTTTATTTTGAGCAACAGAACCTTCTACTGGAGAAAGACCTGTAGCACCATTATTTTTAACAAATGCAGGAATCTCATTTTCATGATCTGAATATGCATCCTGAGCTTTCATCAAAGGATCGTAAGCTACCGGAAAGTACATATCCGGGAAATATACCAATGGTGTATTTTCTTTCGGTCCGCAAGAATTAAGTAAAACTGACGCTAAACCTAAAACTGCTGTAATTTTTAGTACATTCTTTTTCATTTTAAGCATCTTTAACAGTTATTTCTTCAACTCCCGTATCAACAAGCAGCTGCTTAATAGATTCTACATCTTCAGTAATAAATTCCATCATGAATTTATCATCTGTAGTTCTTGGATCTGGGTTCTGAGCCGGAGCACCAGGATACATTTTGTTTCTAACTAAGAAAGTTAGAGACATCATGTGTGCTGCACAGAATACCATTAATTCAAACATTGGAACTACAAATGCAGGCATGTTTCTGGACCATTCAAAAGCTGGTTTACCACCAATATTCTGAGGCCAGTCATGATTCATAACGTACCAAGTAACTGTTGCGCCAATACTTACACCATACAAAGCGTAGATAAATGCAGCATCAGAAATTCTTGTTTTCTTTAAACCTAAAGCTTTATCTAGCCCGTGAACAGGGAATGGAGTATAAACTTCGTTTATTGCGATTCCTTTATCGTTGAATGCTTTAACTCCGTTCATTAGATCGTCGTCGTCCGCATAAAGTCCGTATACAATTTTAGTGGTGCTCATCTCCTTCTTTTGCTTTATAAGTTTCACCTGAGATTTTCAAAATCGATTTTAATTCGGCCTGTGCGATTACAGGGAATGTTCTTGCATATAATAAGAATAATACAGAGAAGAATCCGATAGTTCCTAAGTATACACCTACGTCGATAATGGTTGGTTTAAACATCGTCCAAGATCCTGGCAAGTAATCTCTTGAAAGGTTGATAACGATGATGTCAAAACGCTCAAACCACATACCGATGTTGATGATCAATGCGATAACAAATGTTGCAATAATATTTGTTCTTATTCTCTTGAACCAAAATAATGCAGGAATAATCAAGTTACATGTAATCAATGCCCAGAAAGCCCACCAGTACGGTCCTGTTGCAGCACCCGGAGAAAGATAAGTAAAATCTTCATATCGAGAACCAGAGTACCATCCGATGAAATATTCTGTTCCGTAAGCTACCGTTACCATACCACCTGTTAAGATGATTACGATGTTCATAATTTCAATATGATACATTGTGATGTAGTCTTCTAAGTGACAAACTTTTCTAGCGATCAACAATAGGGTCTGTACCATTGCAAATCCTGAGAAGATTGCTCCTGCAACGAAGTAAGGAGGATAAATCGTAGAGTGCCATCCTTTAATTACTGACGTAGCAAAGTCAAAAGATACCGTAGTGTGTACCGAGAATACTAATGGAGTAGCCAAACCTGCCAATACCAAAGATAATTCTTCGAATCTCTGCCAGTGTTTCGCTTTACCACCCCAACCAAAGGCAAGGAATGTATAAATTTTCTTAGTCCAAGGAGTTTTTGCTCTGTCTCTGATCATTGCAAAGTCAGGAATCAATCCCATAAACCAGAATACTGTTGATACTGAGAAATATGTTGAGATTGCAAATACGTCCCAAAGTAGAGGAGAGTTAAAGTTCCCCCAAAGAGAACCAAACTGGTTAGGAAGAGGGAATACCCAATATCCTACCCAAACTCTACCCATGTGGATAACCGGGAAGATTGCTGCCTGTACAACTGCGAAGATCGTCATCGCTTCCGCTGAACGGTTTACAGACATTCTCCAACGCTGTCTAAATAATAATAATACTGCGGAGATAAGTGTTCCGGCGTGACCGATACCTACCCACCATACGAAGTTGGTAATATCCCAACCCCAGTTAATAGTTCTGTTAAGCCCCCATGCTCCAATACCTGTCCCGATAGTGTAGGCGATACAGCCGAATCCGTAGATGAATAGAACTAAGGCTGCATATAGTGATACCCACCATAATTTTCCTGCTCTTTCTTCGATAGGTCGTGCAATATCTTCTGTGATATCGTGATAAGTTTTGTGACCAATAATCAGAGGTTCCCTTATCGGAGCTTCGTAATGTCCTGACATTTTTTACCTATTTATTATTTAAACTTTAATTTTCTGCTCTGTTTCTTACTTTAGTGTGATAGAACACATTTGGTTTTGTGCCAATCTCTTCAAGTAAATGATATCTTCTGTTGCTAGAATATAATTCTCTCACTTCAGATTCTTTGTCATTCATGTCTCCAAACATCAGTGATCCTGTTGAACAAGCCGAAGCACAAGCTACTGAATTTTTAAATTCATTATCTGTTACTTTTCTGTTTTCCTTCTTAGCATTTAAGATGGTTGCCTGAGTCTGTTGGATACACATTGAACATTTTTCCATTACCCCTCTTGTTCTTACAACAACATCCGGGTTAAGTACCATTCTTCCTAAATCGTTATTTTGATTAAAATCAAAACGGTCATTCAGGTTATATGTAAACCAGTTGAAACGTCTTACTTTGTACGGACAGTTGTTTGCACAATATCTAGTACCGATACATCTGTTGTAAGCCATGTGGTTTTGACCTTGCTTACCGTGTGAAGTAGCCGCTACCGGACATACCGTTTCACATGGAGCGTGGTTACAGTGTTGACACATTACCGGCTGGAAGATCACATCTGGACTTTCATTTGGTTCAATCAAGATGTCGTACAATTGAGGAACATTTAAGCCTCTTTCAACACCTTCTTTAGTCTCGATTTTTTCTTTTGCAGAATAGTAACGGTCAATTCTCAACCAGTACATATCTCTAGACATTCTGATTTCTTCTTTCCCTACAACAGGAACGTTGTTTTCTGCCTGACAAGCAATAATACATGCTCCACAACCAGTACAAGAGTTCAAGTCAACTGATAAGTTGAAGTGAGGACCGTCTGTATCATCAAATGCATCCCAAAGGTCAATTTTACCTGCTGGTAATGCACCGCTGATCGTATGATATTCCAATGGCTTGTTCCATCCATGGTGTTCATCATCAAATGCTACATTTAAGTATTCCGTTAACGGAACTTCTTTAGCAATATCATAACGACCCATTAGAGTGTTTTGAAGCTGAATACCTGCAAACTCGTGGCTTTCACCTGTTTTTTCTATTTTAACATTAGAAATAACAAGGTTAGAACCATCAAATAAAGGATAAGCATTTACCCCAGTATCTGCAGTTGCTCCTGAATCTTTTTTACCATAACCAAGCGCAAGACCTACTGATCCGTCTGCTTGTCCCGGCTGAATAAATACAGGAACGTCCTTTATCGTTACTCCATTTACTGTAAGATTTACAATAGAACCGTCTAACTGCATTCTTGCATTCAGGTCATTTTCTATACCTAAATCTTTCGCATCTTTCGGAGAAATCGTTAAGTAATTGTCCCAAGACATTCTTGTCAATGGATCTGGTAATTCCTGCAACCAAGGATTGTTTGCCTGAGTTCCGTCACCAATTGAAGTCTTTGTATACAAAACTAATTCTAAATCTGAAGCTTTAAAGTTTCCTAATTCAGCAACAGCCTGTGCAGCGTTTCCGCCAACGTAAGATAAAGTAGTTGCATTAGTAGAAGCTACTATACCATTATACAAAGCTTTATTGAATGAAGTCCCACCTAAAACAGAAGCTGAATTCGCTTTTAAATAATCGTAATAATTGTTTGCTGCGTTGTTCTTTCCGTTTTTCCAAACCAATAGAGATTCTTCAATCTGTCTTGATTTGTAAATTTTCTGGATCGTTGGCTGCATTAATGAATAAACTCCAGACTGAGGCTCAATATCACCCCAAGATTCTAGCCAGTTAGCTACCGGAATTACAGCTTTCGCTGCTTTATACATTTCGTTTTTCTTGTCTGCAACAGCAATAACATAAGGAACTTTAGCTAAAGATTTTTTGAAATCTTGTCCTTTGTGATGAGAATAAATCGGGTCAACATTGTTTGTGATTAAAACACCAACTTGTCCGCCATTTACCCATCCTAAAAATTCCTGGAATCTTGCTTTGTCAAACTCTTTTAAGAAGTTTGCTTTACCAGTGAAAGCTACTGAACCTAGTTTTTGGTTGATTAAGTGAGCTAAAACCTGAGCACCTTTAGAACCGTCAGCGAAAACAACAGCTTTGCTTCCTTTTGCTGATAATTCTTTAGCAAGTTCGTTAGCTAATTTATCTGAAGAGCCACCTCCAACAATTGCGTTGTAAACTTCAACCAAAGTTTTGTTTACAGCACTTGGCTTTAATCTGTATCTTGAATCTGCATTAGCTCCAGTCAATGACATGTTTGATTCCACTTGAATGTGTCTCAACATGTTTGCTCCCGGCTTTCTTGCTGCAGCGTAAGAAGTCTCTAAACTTGCTGCATTGTATTCTCCTAAGAAATCTGCCTGGAAAGCAACCACCAATTCAGAACCTTTAAGGTCATAAACAGGTAAAGCTCTCTGTCCGAATACTTCCTGTGCAGCATCCAAAGAAGCAGCGTAAGGAATTGCATCATAAGTTACCAGTTCAGCGGTAGGATATTTAGCTTTAAATTCAGCAAATAGTTTTTTGAATGTAGGTGAAGCAAAAGAGTGAGATAATAAAACAATTCTTTTACCTGAAGCTTTAGCCTCTTCTAAACCTTTGATTACAAAATCATCTACTTTATCAAAAGTTTCGTCTTTCCCTTCAAACTTAGGCTGCTTTACTTTATCGTTATCATAAAGAGAAAGTACACTTGCCTGAGCTCTTGCGTTAGTTTTACCTAAATCACCAGCTGCCGGATTTGGATCAATTTTGATAGGTCTTCCTTCTCTGGTTTTTACTAAAACACTTGCGAAATCGAAACCGTCAAAATATGTTGAAGCGTAATAATTAGGAACTCCCGGAATAATATCATGTGGCTTTACCACATAAGGAATTGTTTTGATTACCGGTGCCTCACAAGCTGCTAAAGTAACTGCTGCAGTAGAGAATCCTAATAACTTCAAGAAATCTCTTCTTGTTGTACTAGCATCACTTTTCTCAGCATCTCCTAAGAAATCTTCTACCGGAATTTCTTCTTGGAACTCTTTAAGAGCCAGCTTTCCGTTTAGGGAAGGGTCTTTAAGTTCGTGAATACTTCTAAATTGTATTTTGTTTGAAGCCATTTATACTTCTGATTTTTTAGTTATTAATAATGACATTTACCACACTCAAGACCTCCAATTGCATCTACAGTAATCTTACCGCCATCTTGAGGGTATTGCTTTTTAAGCTTTTCGTGTAGATTTTTGAAGTATTCTTTATTATAACCGTTGTTCATATCAACTTCTGTTGTTCTGTGACATTCGATACACCATCCCATAGTGAAGTCATTTGCCATTTGTACCACATTCATTGTATCAATTTTTCCGTGACAAGCTTTACATACAACATCAATCTTGTTGTCAGGATTTTTCTTGTTGAATGAGTTGATAATCGCTTGCTCACCTGCTACTACGTGCTGAGAGTGGTTGAAGTACACGAAATCTGGCATGTTGTGAATTCTTGTCCATTCTACAGGAGTTGTTTTACCTGTGTACTGTTGTTTTTCTGCATCCCAACCAGTTGCAGCATAAATTTTCTGGATTTCTCCATCGTAGAATGCTTTATCTTTTCCTGGCTCAATGTATTTACCTTTGTACTCAGAAATTGTTCTGTGACAGTTCATACAAACGTTCATAGAAGGAATTTCAGAAACCTTACCGTATTTAGCACTTGAGTGACACAATTGACAGTCGATTTTATTTTCTCCAGCGTGAATTTTGTGAGAGAAGTAGATAGGTTGTTCAGGCTTATAACCTTTGTAAACACCGATCCACATGATCCAGTTCCATACACCGTAAGTTGCTAGTATAGCCAAAACAGCTAAAAGACCTTTACCGATATAGTGGTATTTTTCGTAGATTTCACTGAAAGATTTTACTCTTGTTTCGTTAAGTCCTGCTAAATCGTCAGACTGACCTAGTTTTACTAACTGTCTCAGTTTGACTAAGATCCAAACCAATAAAGCAGCAATTGCTAAAAGTGAAATAATGACAATACTTGAAGTCGTGTTATTTGCCGGTGTTCCTGCTGCAGGTGCTCCCGGTGCAGGAGTTTCTGCCACAGCAGCTACAGGTGCAGGAGGATTAGTTGTGTACTCTAAAATGTCGTCAATATCCTTATCTGTAAGATTAGGAAAGACCTGCATTTCAGTCTTGTTGTACTTTTCAAAAACTTCGTTGGCATACTTATCGCCAGAAGCTCTGAGTGCTTTGTTGTCTTTAATCCACTTGTGAAGCCATTCTGTGTCTAGTCCCTGCTCAGACTTAAGTCTTTCTACCACACCTTTCAATGCTGGTCCTACAACTTGTTTGTCTAAAGCGTGACATGCCGTACAGTTTGCCTTAAAAAGTTTCTCACCGTTTGCAGGATCGCCTTGCCCGTAAATTGAAGCACTTGTTGATAGCAATAAACCTATCGCAATCAGCCCTTTTTTATAATGCTTTCTCCAACTAATCATTTAAATTGTCTTATGTTAGTAAATATTGAATGTGTAATCAATCCCGCAAAAATAATATTTTTAACATGAATTTAACGGCATATACAAAGGGGAAAATGTCATTATGGTTTAATTTGTAACTATTCTAAATAACTATGGTTGCTGTATTTTCAAATTATTCTAAATTTGCAGAAACAAGTTTAAATGAGAAATTTCATAAAAATATTTTCGGCACTTTCATTCTTTGGTTTTTATACCTTTGATGCCCAACAGGTTGTAAAGAAAGATACTTTGTCCGGAACAGAGCTGGTAATGACGATGGATTCGCGAGTGAGTGATGCAATGAGCAGTCTCGAAGAGAAATGTGCACGAGTTGCGATGAATAATTCTACGCCTACAGATTACGATGCTCCGGCGAGACCACCTAAAATTTTTGTTCCAAGTAGGGAGTTGACGAATGCAGAAGTTTGTAGAAAAAACCCAAGAATTTTAGGATTTAAAATTCAGATTACGACGGTAAAAAGTAATGAGGAAGCAAACGAAGTGAAAGCCTATTTCAGAAAAAGATTCCCGAATCTTAAGGTTGAGACAGATGCTTCTTTAAGACCAAATTATAAGATTTTAGCAGGAAGTTATTTCACAAAACAAAGTGCTGCGGCTGATCTTTCAAGAGTAAGAGAATACTTCAAATCTGCGGTTGCAGTACAGTACAGAATTTTTTGTGCAGAGGCAAAATAGATTTTAAAATATTTTAAAAAGGGCGGAGAAATTTAAATTTCTCCGCCCTTTTTTTATTGGTAGTATTTGTTTAGAAATTCAAAGAAATCTATCATTCGGTGGTAATTGTTTAGTAGCAAAAAAACAGTTAAAGCACCGATACTTATTGTTAGAAAAGATAATGTTTTTGGTGAATTCCCGTAAGCGAAAAATAACCAGCCCAGCAGTAATGGATAAACAAAAACGAAGTGTCCGCCGTAGATATATGAGGTGTGAAGGCCAAATCTGAAGATGCAGTGAATGGCAATATCGACCAAAAAAGAAATCATAAGAATCTGAATCAATTTGTTTTTGAAATTTTTAAAATAGCTCCACAAAACAAAACTTAAAATCAGTCCGATGAAAATGTAGGCAAATGCGGTAGAGTAAGTCTCCATGAAGATGGCTTTAAAGTAAAAACCTTTCATATTGTGCTTTTCTCGGATGAAAAAACTAGGGAAAAGAATGTTTCCTCCAAAAAAATAAGAATAAATCATATCCCAAATTGGCGTCGACTTCACATTCGAGAACTTTTCATACTGTTCACCAGATTTCGAAAGGATGTTTTGGTACTTAAAATCAATCCGGTTCAAATATAAAAGAATAAAAACTCCACAAGATAGGATTACTCGGAAAGCTGCATTTCCAAATTTTTTCCAGCTCTTAAATAGGCCTTTTTCAAAAATAACAGGGATGAATATTTTAACAATATTTGTTACAGTCAGTCCACCAATTGTTACTCCGGCAAGTACCAATGCAGAACCCGCAATTTTTCCGTCTTTTTTAAATCTGATAGCGGTGTAATAATTGAATAGGACCAATAGAAACAGCGTGTAGGTATATGTTTCCGGCGTGAAAGAAAGAAGAATATTCGTTGAAAATAAACTGAAAAAGAAAACAATCAGTAAGCTAATTATCAGCGGAAGTCTGATGATGTTTTTTAAATATTTATAAATCTGAACCAAGCTTAAACTGATAATAAAATTGCTTAACCAAGCCAGAATCAATCTGAAACTCACATCCGTTTTTCCATTCGTAAAAAACAAAACAGAATCTCGCATCCAATTAAAAAAGTAATAGGAGAGAGGGTGTCTTTCAAAGCTGCCACCGGTCATGATGATGGCTTTATTATCGAAACTGAAGTACGCATCCCAAGGAATTCTGCTGTCGAAAATAATTCGGTAGTTGAGCGCAATGTATGAGCCCAGAATTCCGTAGGCAGTTAAAAAGAAGATGAAAATTCCCAACTCAAAAAATGTAGAAGGAAAAACAATTTTAAAAAAGTTTAAAAATTTTGATTTAATAGACACGTATTTAAATTTCTGCAAAAATAAAATAAAAAAACTCACCGATGAGGGTGAGTTTGATATTTAATTCTGCTATTTTTTTGTCATTTAAGAACTACAAGAAAGCATTGAACATCCAGAAATATCATCATAATTGGAAGGTCTTTTCACCGAGAACTCAGGAAAAATTTCTTCATAGGGATTTTCTAAAGCCTTTGTTAATTTTTCTAGCATTTCTATTTTTCCTTCGTTAATTTCTTCGATGCATTCAAATAAAAGATAGTTTCTCAAAAGAAATTTCGGGTTTGCTTTCTTCATTAAATTTAATGAATCTTCTTTTGAAATTGAGTTACTTTCTAATCGTGACTGATATTGTTCAATGAAATTTTCAATCTTTCTGATTTTAACCTCATCCAAAATAGTGTAAGAAATTTTCTGAAAATCTGTTTTAAAATCAGTAATAAAATCAATTTTTTCCAATAAATTGAAAAATAATGTATAGTCGAGTTGAAGTTCCTGCATCAAGCCTTGCCAATTGGTGAAAAATTCTTCGTCGGTTTCTTTTAATTCATCAAAACCAAATTTATTGCAAAGCATTTCGTCATGCGCTTTCCAAAAATAGCTTCCGTAAGAATTCAAAGTTTCTTCGAGGAATTTTTCATCCTTAATTAATGCAAAAAGGGCATTGGCCAATTGCCATAGGTTCCATTGAGAAATTTGACCTTGTTTCCCGAAAGCGTATCTTCTTCCCGGTAAATCTGTTGTGTTTGGAGTGAAATTTAAATCATATTCATCCATCATCGAAAACGGTCCGAAGTCAATTGTCAAACCGAGAATCGACATGTTGTCGGTATTCATCACACCATGTACGAAACCAACTCTGAACCATTCAACCATTAAATCTGCAGTTTTAGTACAAACGGATTGGAAAAAGTCTTTATATTTTTGTTCGCTTTCGGAAGTGATTTCGGGGAAGTAATTTTTGATTGTGAAATCTGCCAATTTCTGTAAAGTATCGATTTCTTTTTGAGCAGACATTAGTTCAAAATGTCCGAAACGCAGAAAACTTTCTGCAGTTCTTACCACCACTGCGCCTTTTTCTTCTTGTGGATTTCCACTGTACATCATATCACGTACTACATTTTCTCCGGTGAAGCACAAACTTAATCCTCTTGTAGTAGGAATTCCTAAATGATACATCGCTTCGCTCATTAAATATTCTCTGACAGAAGATCTTAAAACTGCTCTTCCGTCAGCGTGTCTGGAGTATGGTGTTGCTCCCGCGCCTTTCCATTGGATTTCAGTTTTCAGACCTTCATTGTTTTCTATTTCCCCGGCAAGAATTGCTCTTCCGTCACCCAATTGTCCTGCCCAGTTTCCAAATTGATGTCCGGCGTAGGCGGTGGCATAGGTTTTTATATTCTCAGGTAAATTATTTCCGACAAGAAAATCAAGATCGTTGTCATTCAATTTTCCCAAACCTATTTCTTCGGAAAGTTTTTCGTTAAAAACAATCAGTTTAGGCTTATCAAATCCCACAGGATCTATGGTAGAAAACAAAACTTTAGGCGTATTTCTCTGGATTGGATTTTTGGAAAAATCACCTGGAAAAATTTCAAGAAATGGTTGTTTGATATTTTGAAGATTCATGGTTCAAATTTATGAAAACAAGGCCAAAAAAAGACCTTTCAGTGATTGAAAGGTCTTATTATAATTATTAAAAATTTTATTTATTAAAATCTATATCGTCTCCGGTATTGAGATTCTCATTGACATTATCCTCTTTTTTACCCGAATTGTTTTTCGGCGTAGGATCTGCCTGTTTTGGATTCTTAATTTGATCAATGGTTTGTAATCCGCCATCATCACCATAACCACCGCTCAGTCCCTGAAGATTGCTACACCCATCTTTCCATTCGCTAGGTTTTACAAATTTATCTTCCTGAGAAATCTTAAGCGATTTGTCTGCCCAGACTTTCTTCATGAAAATCGCCCAAATTGGTAATGCCATTTTTGCCCCCTGACCTTCACCGGTTCCCCAGAAGTGGGTTGCTCTGTCTTCCCAGCCTACCCAGGCTCCGGTTGCTAATTTCGGAGTAATTCCCATAAACCAACCATCAGAGTTGTTTTGTGTAGTACCAGTTTTACCTGCTATTTCCACATCTTTAGAAATTCCTCGTCTGCTAAGCTCCCCAGAGGCAGTTCCATATTGAGCAACACCCTTCATCAATTCAATCATGGTGTATGCGTAGTTAGGATTCATTACTTCTTTCGGCTCAGAATTAATTTCTTTTATCACTCTATTGTTGGCATCTTCAATTCTCCAGATCATCTCGGGCTTATTGTAGTTTCCGTAGTTGGCGAAAGTGCTGTAGGCTCCTAACATTTCGTAAATGGTAATATCAGAAGAACCTAACGCAATTGTATTGTTTCTTGGGATTTCTTCTGTTACACCCAGGTCTCTTGCGGTTTGAATTACAGCATCTGCACCAGTCATTTCAATCAAACGTGCTGCCACCGGGTTTTGAGAGTGTGCTAATGCATCTTTTAAAGTAATCATTCCACCACGACCTCCACCAACATTCCAGCCGTTGTGACTGTATGGAGCATTTGATATGGTTGAACAAGGTGTTAAACCTAATTTCATAATTGCCGTAGCATAAACGAAAGGCTTAAATGTAGATCCTACCTGTCTTTTTCCTTGTTTAATGTGGTCATATTGGAAATGTTGCCAATCGATACCCCCCACCCAAGCTTTAATTTCTCCAGTTCCGGGAACCATAGACATTAAACCTGCTTGTGCAATTTGTTTATGATATCTAATAGAATCCCAAGGAGACATTTCTACCTCTTCCTCTCCAGCCCAAGTAAAACGTGAAGTTTTTATGGGTTTGTGGAATTCAAGCATGATAGAATCTTCCGGTACACCAGCTCTTGCGAGTTGTTTGTAACGTCCGGTTCTCTTTACAGCCTGCATCATTACTGCATTTGCCTGCTTGTCATTTAAGTAATAGAAGGGTCTGTTTTTTCTTCCTCTCTGCTCTGCATCGAATCTTTTCTGAAGGTCAGTTAAGTGTTCTTTGATTGACTCTTCAGCGTATTTCTGCATTTTAGAATCAAGGGTCACATAAATTTT
Organism: Chryseobacterium aahli; assembly: GCF_022699665.1. Lineage (GTDB taxonomy): Bacteria > Bacteroidota > Bacteroidia > Flavobacteriales > Weeksellaceae > Chryseobacterium > Chryseobacterium aahli. The sequence goes on from NZ_JALDNB010000011.1 coordinate 148,734, forward strand.
CAAACCGTCTTTGTAAAGATTCAGTTTTTTACCTTTTGCTTTCTCGTAATCTTCAAGATATTTATCAATTTCTTTCTTTAAATAAAACTTAAAGTAAGCAGAATGATTATCATTGATGTTTTTAATCGGAGTATAATCTGTATTGATTGGAGTTGCGATTGCTTTGTCATATGTTGCTTGGTCAATATAACCTGTTTCAAGCATTTGAGAAAGTACAACGTCTCTTCTTCTTTTTGCTCTATCCGGATTTCTCAAAGGATTATTTGCAATCGGAGCCTCCAACATTGACACGAAAACCGCGGCTTCGGGTAATGTAAGCTGCTTCGCAGATTTGTTGAAGTAAATTTTTGAAGCCATTTCAATACCATTGGCATTATAAGTGAAGTCAAATTTATTGAAGTAAAGAGTAATAATTTCTTCTTTGGTATACCTTTTCTCTAAGCTTACCGCAACAACCCATTCTTTAAGCTTTTGAATGGCTCTTTTTACGGGATTTTTAGAAGGTTCTTTTGTGAAAAGAAGTTTTGCTAACTGCTGAGTAATCGTAGAACCTCCACCTCTGTCACCTCCAAATCTTACAGCTCTTAAAATAGATTTTAAATCAATACCAGAATGCTCTTTAAATCGCTCATCTTCTTTAGCTTGAAGCGCATAAATAAGATGTGGCGGAAGTTCCTGATAAGTAACTGGTTGAGTTTTTTCTTTCTCAAATTTACCTAAAAGCACTCCGTCTGCAGAAAAAATCTGCGATGCAACATAGATGTCTGGATTTTCAAGTTCTTTTACATCAGGCATTTCACCAAGAAAACCTTGGGAGACCGCAAAAAAAAGCCCTGAAATTCCTAAAACTACTGCGATAAAGCTAACCCAAATAAATTTGACCCACCTTTTCCAAGCAGTACTTTTAGCATTCTTTTTAGGAGGAAGCGGGAATGTTTTTCCTCTGTTTCCTGTATTTTGTCTGTTTTCTTCCATGTAAATTACGGTTTAGCCGTTTCTACTTTTATACCTAAGTCTTCAATTCCCGGAAGTGCATCGTTTCGCATTGCCTGGGCAACGCCAATTTCATACGTTCCTTTTTCAGGGAATTTATAATTTGTTTTGTACTGAAATAAAGTTTCCTTTGTTTCTCCAAATCCCGTTCCCAGCCACTCGCCATTTGGTTTTGCCAAAATATAATTCAGCGTGTCAACCTGAGCGATTTTGCTTTTTGGGTTTTTAAAATTAACAATAAATCTAATATTGCTGTAAGGATAATCATTATTATTCCTTACAACAAATATAATATTTTTAGGATTTTGCGGATCCGTAATTTCAAGTTTAAATTTCTGTTCGGCTTTTTTACTCCATTTGCTATCAATAGGATTCATGATGACATCTTCGCCTGAAGCGTTGCATCCTACTAAAAAAATAAGCATTATTACCCCTAAAACTCTATGCATTGTTATCTTTTTTGGGCGGGAATTTCTTTTTAAATTTCTTTTTTGGAGGTTGCTGTGGTTTTTGCTCTGCATTTACATTAGCCTCTGCTTTTTCTACCTGAACCTTTGGCTGTTGTTGCTTTGGCGGTCTTTGATTTGGGTTCTGGTTCGGATTAGGTTTAGCGTTCGGGTTTGTATTTTTTGGTCTTTCAGAATTTACAGGTCTTTCAGCTGTAGGACGATCCGTTTTTTGAGGTCTGTCATTTCTGTCAGTCCTTTCCGGGCGATCTTTTCTCGGTCCGGGATTATTATTAGGTCTGCTCTGATTTGGGTTTTGATTCTGATTAGGATTTCTATTTTTATTGAAACCTCCTCTGTTTTTCTTCTCAAATCTGTCAACACTGTTCTCCTGAATAAGATCTACACTTGGTAAGGCAATATCCGGTACCTTCAATTCTTCAAGCGGAAGTATTCTTTCGCCTTTTTTATTTTGTGCAATCAGTTTTTTAACTAAATCGATATCGAAATCGTACCAAGCCATTGAGCTATCAACGTAAGCAAACCACATTTTCTTTTTGAAAACGTCGATTTTTATACAAAAAGCTCTTCCTTTTTCCGTATCCAACATTGTAGATGAAGATGGGAAATGACTTAATGCATCCAAGTAACTATCAAGCTCATAATTCAAACAACATTTCAGTTTTCCGCACTGTCCTGCTAATTTCTGAGGATTGATGCTTAATTGCTGATATCTTGCAACGTTGGTATTTACTGATCTGAAATCTGTTAACCATGTTGAACAGCACAGTTCTCTTCCACATGAACCAATTCCACCGATTTTTGCGGCTTCCTGTCTGAAACCAATTTGTTTCATATCGATTTTGGTTCTGAAAGTTCCTGCGAACTCCTTAATCAACATTCTAAAATCTACACGGTTATCTGCTGTGTAATAAAATGTGACTTTTGAGGCATCGCCCTGATATTCCACATCTGTGATCTTCATTTCAAGACCTAATCTGTGAGATATTTTTCTTGCGTCGACCTTTACGGTTTCTTCTTTTTTTCTTGCTTCCTGCCAGACTTCGATGTCTTTTTGGTTAGCCAGTCTGTATATTTTAAGTGGGTCTTCAGTTGAAAATCTTTTCTTTTTCATCTGAATTTTTACCAATTCTCCTGAGAGACTTACCACTCCTACATCGTGTCCGGGGCTAGATTCTACTGTTACTACGCTACCTATATGTAAAGGAATATTGTTTACATTTTTATAAAACGATTTTCTGTCATTTTTAAACCTAACTTCCACAAAATCAAATCGGTTAGACACCGGGTTTTGTACGTTAGATAACCAATCGAAAACACTTAATTTATAACTATTACCACAGGTATTTACACTTTCACAGCCATTCGCGGATTTCGTTCCGCAAGAATGTGCAGAATCGCCGGATGTTTTGCATCCACAACTCATATATTATAATTTATTTAATCTTGCAAATTTATTGATTTTTATCTTTACACAATTCCAAAAATAGTAAATCTTTATTTTGTAAAATGTTTAAACTTAAACATTGTGAATAATATATGACTGTTTGTTTTGTAATATATTTAAAGATAGTTACTTAGCGGGTGATTTATGCAAAGTATTATTTCAAACATAGTTTTCTTTTGTGACTTTGTTTAAAAAATTAAGATTATTTAACAAGCATAGTCAAAATAATTTTATATTTGGAATATATAATAAATGTCTATGAAAAAAATATTAGTATCAACTGCTTTGTTGGCTGGGGTTCTATCTTATGCGGGGGGCTTCAGAGTTTCTTTGCAAGGGGTAAAGCAATTGGCAATGGCGCACACCAGTGCTCATGCTGAAGATGCGAGTGTTGCATTCTTTAACCCTGCAGGTATGTCATTCATTCCTTCGAAACTGAGTATCGTTGCCGGAGGTTTTGGAGCGAGTAATAAAGTTACTTTTCAAAATTTAAATACTTTACAGAGTACAGAAACAGATAACCCAATGGGTACACCAATTTATGCTGCGATTGCGTACAAGCCAATCGACAAATTATCTATTGGTTTCAGTTTTTCTACGCCTTTTGGTAGTACAATTCAATATCCTTACGATTGGGAGGGTAGAGAAATGGTGCAAAAACTTGAGTTGAAAAGTTTCTATTTTCAGCCAATGGTTTCTGTAAAGATGGCAGATTGGTTGTCTTTTGGTGCAAGTTATATCTATGCTAGAGGACAAGTAAATTGGGATAAAGCTGTTACACAGTTTGGTGGTACAGTAAATATTAATGATGAGAAAGCAAGCGGACATGGTTATGGTTTTGGTTTTTATTTCAGACCCGACCCAAAATTTGACATGAGTATTGCTTATCGCTCACCAGTTGATATGAAAGCTAAAAAAGGAACTGCAACATTTACCGTTCCTGCACAAAATACTGTGAATACTTTATTAGGATTAAACGGTGCCGGACAAGACGGTTTTACTGCTACATTACCTTTGGTGGATGAATACACAATCGGTATGACCTATAAAGTAACTCCTAAATGGTTGGTTTCGGCAGATTTTAATTACCACGGATGGTCTAGATACAGCAAGCTGACATTAGATTTTGCAAATGCTCCAATCGGAAATCAGGCAGACCCAACAGTACTTGTTGCTCCTAAAAACTTTAAGAATTCTAAAACCGTTAGACTTGGTACTCAGTACATGTTCAGCAATATGGTCTTCGGGCGTTTGGGTGCTTACTATGATGAATCTCCTTATGAGGACGAAAACTTTATCCCTGAGACACCTTCCTTTGATTCTTTTGTACTTACGGGTGGTTTAGGATTTAAATTTAAACAATTCGGAGTTGATGTTGCCGGTGGATATGTAATGCCACAAAGCAGAGACGTGAAAAATAATTACCTTGGTTTCTACGGTCAGGCGAAGGCAAAAGCATTCTATTTTGGTCTAGGTTTATCTTACAACCCTTTTTAATTGAATTAATATGAAAAAAATAATAATATCTACACTTGCTGTTTCTGCGTTTTTCTTTACAACAAGTTGCGAAACGGATTTTGATACTGATGTACAAGACATTGTAGTTACTAGAGGTGAAGCAGATTTCTCAAATTATGTTTCGTTAGGAAACTCATTAACTTCAGGATATAGAGACGGAACGCTTTATAGCGATGGACAAAATGAATCTTATCCGAGCATGATTGCTATGCAGATGAAACTTGCAGGCGGTGGTGGGTTTAAACAACCGATGATGCCAAATAATGTTGGAGGTTTTACAAATTTACCTGGTTTTCCCGGAAAGCTTGTTTTGAAAATGACTAACGGAGCGTTGGCTCCAAGTGCTTCTCCTGCTGCTGCAGCTTTGGATAATGTGTCGGCTGGAAGACCTTATAATAATTTGGGTGTTCCAGGTGCAAAATCTTTTCATTTAGTTGCTCCAAATTATGGTAGTCTCGCTGGTTTGGCAACAGGAACGGCAAATCCTTATTTTGTAAGATTTGCTTCTTCCGCAACTACAAGTGTTTTGGCAGATGCGATGGTACAAAAGCCAACATTCTTCTCTCTTTGGATAGGAAATAACGACGTACTATCTTATGCAACAAACGGAGGAACAAATTCACAAACCACCGGAGGTGTAACTACTTATACGGCTGCAACAGTTCAAACTGGAAATACTAATCCGGCGACTTATAAATCAAATGATATTTCAGATGCTAATGTTGTGGCAGGTTCTATAAAGGCTGTTCTGGATGGTTTAAAAAGTGTAGGATCTACAAAAGGAATTATTGGGAATATTCCGGATGTTACCAATATTCCGTTTTTTACGAGAGTGCCTTATAATGCAATTCCTTTAGATGCTGCAAAAGCTCAGGCTTTAAATACACAGCTTTATGGACCGTTGAAGGCTGCTCTTACAGCATTTGGACAAGGAGACAGAATTAATCCTGTTGTAGCAGGAAATAATCCTGTTCTTATTATTGATAATAAATTGGCAAACCTTTCAGCTCAGCTTACGGGTGCATTAACTGCAGGAGGTGTTCCTGCTGCTCAGGCTGCATTTATAGGAAATGCTTTCGGAAGAGCACGTCAGGCAAAACCGGGAGAATTAATGCTTCTTACATCTAGTGCTTTATTAGGTTTAGATGCGACGACTAATCAACCGGCAACACCTAGTTCAGTGTTTATTTATGGTGCGAGTTTCCCAATCGGAGATCAGTATTCTTTAACAACAGATGAAGTAAATAATATTGGTACAGCCGTTAAAGCTTACAATACTTCAATTAAGGCAATGGCAGATTCTTATGGTCTTGCTTTTGTTGATATGAATGCAAAAATGTCAGAATTGAATTCCAAATCAGGAATTTCTTGGAATGGCGTGAAATATACTGCGACATTTGTTACCGGAGGAGCATTCTCTCTTGATGGTGTACACCTTACGGGTAGAGGCTATGCTATCGTTGCTAATGAATTTATAAAATCTATCAACAATAAGTATAAATCTACTTTACCACAAGTAGATCCTAATAAATATTCGGGAGTTACATTCCCGTAAAATTTAATAAAAAATAAAAAACGAAACCACAGGATTGATTCTTGTGGTTTTTTTTTAAATTTGCAAAATCTTTTAAAAAGTAAAAATGGCCGAGCAACAAAGTTATCTATTTTCGACAAGAACTAGTAAGGAGCTAGCAGAAAAAATTGCCCATCACTATGGGAAAGAATTAGGGAAAATCATCATCCAGGAGTTCAGCGATGGTGAATTTGAGCCAGTGCTAGACGAATCTGTAAGAGGAGGAAGGGTTTTCCTAATTGCTTCTACATTTCCGCCGGCAGACAATCTTTTAGAGCTTCTTCTAATGATTGACGCTTCCAAAAGAGCTTCTGCTAAAAGTATTACCGTTGTGCTTCCGTATTTCGGTTTGGCAAGACAAGACAGAAAAGACAAGCCAAGAGCACCTATCGGGGCAAAATTGGTAGCAAATCTTTTAACTGCTGCCGGAGCAACAAGAATCATGACGATGGATCTGCACGCAGACCAAATTCAAGGGTTCTTTGAAATTCCTGTTGATCATTTGTATGCTTCTACAATATTTGTAGATTACATCAGAGATATGAATCTTGATAATTTGACCATTGCATCTCCGGATATGGGTGGAGCAAAGAGAGCGAAAAACTATGCAGGTCACTTAGGTGCAGACGTTGTAATTGCTTACAAAGAGAGAAAAAAGGCAAATGTAATTGAAGAAATGTTCCTTATCGGGGATGTAGAAGGTAAAAACGTTATCCTTATTGATGATATGATCGATACCGCAGGAACACTTTGTAAAGCTGCGGGTATTTTAATGGAAAAAGGAGCGAAATCTGTAAGAGCAATGGCAACTCACGGTGTGCTTTCAGGAAAGGCTTATGAGAATATTGAGAACTCGCAATTGCTGGAAGTGATTGTAACTGACTCAATTCCTGTAAAAACTAATTTGTCATCTAAAATAAAAGTGCTATCTTGCGCCCCATTATTTGCTGATGTTATGAAGATGGTGCACGAGCATCAATCAATTAGCAGTAAGTTTGTTATTTAATTGATAATTAACAGATTGTAAATTAAAATCAAAACAATTTTTAAATTTTTATAAATGAAATCTATTACAATTCAAGGTACAAAAAGAGAAAGCGTGGGCAAAAAGTCGACAAAAGCTTTACGTGATGCTGAATTAGTTCCTTGTGTTGTTTACGGAGGTGGCGAGCCATTGAACTTCTCTGCATTAGAGAAAGCGTTCAAAGGTTTAGTGTATACTCCTGAAGCACACACGGTATCTATTGAAGTTGACGGACAGGTAATTCCTGCTGTTCTTCAGGATATTCAGTTCCACCCAATTACAGACAAGATTATTCACGCAGACTTCTACAGATTATCTGACGATAAGCCAGTAGTAATGGAAGTTCCTGTAAGATTAACAGGTCGTTCTAAGGGTGTTGTAGCTGGTGGTGTTTTACGTCAGTCTTTCAGAAAGTTGAAAGTAAAAGCTATTCCTGCAAACTTACCAGACGAGGTAGTTGTAGACATTACTGCATTGAAGATTGGTAACAAACTTTATGTAGGAGGTCTTAAAGCTGAAGGATTCTCTTTCGTACACCCAGACAATGCAGTTGTTGTAGCTGTTAAAATGTCTAGAAATGCAGCGAAAGGTGGTGCAATGGCAGACGATGACGATGAAGAAGTTGCAACTGAAGTTGAAGGAGAAGCTCCGGCAACTGAAGAAGCAGCAGCTGAATAAGAAATTTCTTAATCACAATACAAGACCTGTCAATTTATTGGCAGGTTTTTTTGTTTTAAATGAAATCTATCACTCTATTGATCTGACAGACTTTTGAATAAAATGTCGTAAATTTGAGGTGTTCTAAATAAGAACGTTTAATCATAAAAATTGTAATAAATGTTTGACATTCAGGAAATAAGAAGTCAGTTTTCTATATTAAACCAGCAGGTGAATGGTAAGCCATTGGTTTACTTAGACAATGCAGCAACATCACAGAAGCCAAATTCAGTTCTTGAAGTTTGGAATCAATATTATACAGAAATCAATGCTAACGTACACAGAGGAATTCATACGTTGAGCCAGTTGGCAACCGAAGAAATGGAACTTTCAAGAAGAAAAATCCAGAAATTCATCAATGCTAAAAATGATTTTGAAGTCATTTTCACTAAAGGAACCACAGAAGGGATTAACCTCATCGCTTATATTCTAACAGGAAAATTAAAAAAAGACGATGAGATTATTATTTCTTACCTTGAACATCATTCGAATATCGTTCCGTGGCAATTGTTGTGTGAAAGAACCGGAGCTAAACTTCGTGTCATCCCAATCGATGAAAACGGAATTCTACAGTTGGATTATTTAGATGAATTTTTAAGCGAAAAAACGAAGGTTGTCTCTGTGAATCAGGTTTCCAATGCTTTGGGAATCGTTAATCCTATTGAAGAAATCATTGCGAAAACAAGAGCCAATTCAGATGCGTATATTGTCATTGACGGTGCGCAGTCTGCTCCGCATTTCAAAATAGATGTTCAAGCTTTAGACTGCGATTTCTTTGTGTTTTCAGGTCACAAAATGTATGCTCCGATGGGAACAGGTATTTTGTACGGAAAACAGGCGATTCTTGAAAATCTGCCGCCATTCCACGGAGGCGGTGAGATGATTGCGGTTTGTTCATTTGATCAGACCACTTACGCAGGTTTACCTTTTAAATATGAAGCAGGAACTCCCAATGTAGGTGGAAATATCGCTTTAGGTGCAGCTGTTGATTTCATCAATAAAGTTGGTCATGAAAATATTCAAAAGCACGAAAATGCTTTATTGGAATATGCTCAAAGACATCTTCTCGAAATTGAGGGTTTGAAAGTGTATGGTGAAAATGCCAACAGAACCGGAGTTGTTTCTTTTAATCTGATTGGAATGGGAATTTCTTCAGATGTCGGAATGATTCTCGATAAAATGGGCGTTGCCGTAAGAACTGGACATCACTGTACTCAACCGATTATGGATTTCTTTAATATTGCAGGAACGGTGAGAGCAAGTTTTGCAGTTTATAATACATTTCAGGAGATTGATTTGTTGGTGGAAGGTGTTAAAAAAGCACAAAGAATGCTGGCGTAATTTTTCAGAAATTTAATTTAGACATAAAAAATCCCTTTCAGCTTTTCGTTGAAAGGGATTTTGCTTTTATAGTTTTTGCTAAATAAAATCTGTGTTAATCTGTGTGATTTGCGGGAGATTTACATTAATTATTCGGCTTCCAATCTACCACCGCTCTGATAAACGCTTCTGCATTTTCCAAAGGAATGTTAGGTAAAATTCCGTGACCAAGATTGGCGATATATCGGTCTTTTCCGAAACGGTTGATCATTTCGTTCACCATTTTCTTAATGGTTTCCGGAGTAGAATGTAATCTTGCAGGATCAAAATTTCCTTGCAAAGTCATTGTGTGATTCGTTAATGTTCTAGCCAATTCCGGTTTAATCGTCCAGTCAACACCTAAAGCAGAAACCGGCGACATTGTCATATCTTCCAACGCAAACCAGCATCCTTTTCCGAAAACAACAACGTGCGTCAAAGGAGCCAATGCTTCAACAATCTGACTGATGTACTGCCAAGAAAATTCCTGATAATCCTGTGGAGAAAGCATTCCGCCCCAAGAATCGAAAACCTGAACTGCAGAAACTCCTTTCTCTACTTTTCTTTTTAAGTAAGCAATCGTAGTATCTGTGATTTTCTGAAGCAACAAATGCGCAGCTTCCGGCTGCTGGAAACAGAAAGATTTCGCAATATCAAAAGCCTTACTTCCTTTTCCTTCCACGCAGTAGCAAAGAAGCGTCCAAGGCGATCCCGCAAAACCAATCAATGGAATATCGTTGTCTAATTTGATTAAAGTGAGTTCGATCGCATCAAAAACGTAGCCTAAAGTATCATTCACATCCGGAACGATTACATTCTGCACATCTTCCATCGTTCTGATCGGGTTATCCAACCACGGACCAACGTTTTCTTTCATTTTAAAATCAATTCCCATCGCTTGAGGAACCACCAAGATGTCTGAAAATAAAATCGCAGCATCCAAAGGATATCTTCTGATGGGCTGAACGGTGATTTCAGAAGCCAGTTCCGGAGTTTGGCATCTTGTGAAAAAGTCGTATTTGTCACGCAATGCAATGAATTCCGGTAGGTATCTTCCTGCCTGTCTCATCATCCAAACCGGTGGTCTTTCTACAGTTTCTCCACGAAGTGCTTTTAAATATAGGTCGTTTTTAATCATATCTTTTAGTTGGTAGTTGTTGGTTTTGAGTTGATTGCTTTAAAATTAGTTATTCTTTAAAGCATCTTTTATAGCCGACAACAGGTTTGATAAAGTATTTTTTTTACTTGTAAAAATCTCTGATTCTGTATGTTTTCTTAACTCTTTTGAAGTAGTTTCTCCTATTGAAAAGAGAGCTGAATTTTCTAAAGAATTATTTTTCGCAAAACTACGAACTCCGCTTGGGCTAAAAAAAACTATTGCATGATATTTTTCAGGTATTACAGGATTCAGCTCTTCTGTCTTGTAAACAGTAACTTTTTTGTAGCTGATATTTTGTAGCGGAAGGTTGTTATCTAATACATCAATCGCCAGATTTCCACAAAAATGAATGAATTTTTCGTGAACACAGTTGTCAATAATGAATTTTGAAAGTGTTTCAGCGTTTTTTAAAACTTTAAAAGTCCCGAAACCATTCTTTCTGATTTCTCTTTTTGTTTTCTCGCCGACGCAGTAGATTTTATTGTAGTTTTTTGCGGCAAAATCTTCGTTTGGTTTAAATTGATTCTCAAAAAAAGATTTCACACCATTTGAACTTGTGAAAATCAGCGAGTAATTTTTTAAATCAAATACTTCAACTTTTAAATTTTCTATTAGAATGACCTCAATACATTCAGCCGAAATATCGTTTCCCAATTCTTTGGAAAGCAATTCTGAACCTATGTTTTTGGTGAATAAAATTTTCATTAAGGTTTGTCTTTCAAACGTAAATCAGCGACTTGTAATCTTACCTTGTTCATAAAATCTTTTCCGGGATCTTCTTTTCCGGTGAAATATTTCGGGTCAGATTCTTTCCAAAGCTTAGAATTTCTGAAAACACCGTACTCCGAATGGCCGATTAAATATTCTATCTTGTATTTTTTCGTTAAATATCTTACTAACTGAGCATTTGCTGCAACTTGCTTTTCTGTGAGAGGCTGTTTTTTACTTCCGATATTTTCAACTCCGATGGCGCAATAATTTAAGCCGATGGTGTGTCTTGCAAATATATTCGGTTCAATCAATTGATAGATCGTTCCGTCTCGATCGACGATGTATTGCGAAGATACGTTGAGTGTACTTTGTTTTTTTAAAGTATTTCTAGCGCTTTCGAGATGTGTATTGTTGAAGTATTTAAAATTACTTTCCACGGTTCCGCCGGCGGTATAATGCAGAACAATCACTTTCGGAACAATCGTTGGCGTTTTTTGAGTCAGTCCGTGATGGTCTTTCAAATATTCTAGGCTAAGACGAATTCTCTCCTCAGAATAATTGATGGGTTTATTGACTATTTTAAACTCACTTTGTTGTGCAGGCGAAAAGTTTAATATCAATAAGAATAAGAGGTAAATCAGATTTTTCATGAATAATTATTTCTGATATTGATAATGTCCTGTTATGGTAAATCTAAACAGACAATCTTCAATCACCTGCCCGCCACCGATGTTGTGAACAATCAGATATCTTTTTCCGTCAGCCGATTTTTTATTCACTACAATTCCGATGTGTGTCAAATTTCCGGGTAAAAGCCATGTGACAATGTCGCCGGGAGCATAAAGCGCAGGATTTTTTTCAGTAGATTTTGACTGCCCGAATTTTGCAAAGAAAACTCTCAGATTAGGAACTCTTCTGTGGTCGATATTGGTATCGGCTCTTTTCAGACCCCAGTTTTTAGGATATTTAGAAAAATTCTTCTTCATATCTTCATGCACTTCTTTTTGCAAATCAATCCCCAATTTTCTGTACGCTCTGATGACAACATCTGTACAAACACCTTTGTCTGCGGGGACGTCACCGTTTGGATATTTGATGGTAAAATAAGCAGGATCGTAAGTGACTCTGTCTTTTGTTAAGCTTAAAGCGGCATCAGATAATTTTTGAGCAAACTGATTCTGAGCATTCGCTGTAAAAACAAAAAACAGGAATAAGATTATGGAAAAGTACTTTTTCATAGACTTGAAACTTTGAATTAAAAACAGTTTTGTAAAGTTCAAAAATTAATTTTAAACACTAAGAAACTTTAGACATAAAGAAATGTTGAGATTCAGATGCATCTCAATTTAGCGGTCTGCTAAATAAATTTCTTTAGAAATTCACTTAAATTATCTTTAAAACTTATAAATCTTAATGGTGAAAAATATTTAAAAATTACAGCTGGCTTTTAATCTCAGCCATCAATTCTCTTCCACCATTTTCTAATACGATGTTCGCAAATTTTTCACCGAAATTCTCTTCTTCATTATATTCAAAACTTTCGTCGATAGCGATATAGTTTTTTCCGTCAAGCGAACAAAGCGCTCCTTTAAAACGAATCTGGTTCCCAATTTTTTCCGCAAAAGCGCCAATCGGAGCTGTACAGCCACCTTCAAGCGTGCTCAGGAAATTTCTTTCCATTTCTATGCAGATTTGGGTTTGCTTGTGATTGATCGATTTTAAAATCTCGTTGATTTCAGGCTTTTCAGAATGTCCAGCAATGGCAATCACACCTTGCGAAGCAGCAGGAATCATTACGGGAAGCATCTCGTAATTGATATCCATATTCATTCTTTTGATTCCGGCTAGAGATAAAATCGTTGCATCAAAATCCTGTTCTTCCAGTTTTTGTAATCTCGTCTGGATATTTCCTCTGATATCAAAAAACTGAGTGTCGGGATAATGTTTTGACCAAAAAGCACGTCTTCTCAAGCTACTTGTTGCCAGTTTCAGTTCGTGAAATTCTTTGTCTTGTGCAGATTTTCTTCTGATTAAAACGTCCTGCGGATAATCTCTTTCAAGATGCGCAATCAGTTCAATATTGTGTGGAAGTTGCGTGGGTACATCTTTCAAAGAGTGTACGGCAATGTCAATTTCGTCATTTAATAAAGCGACATCCAAATCTCTTGTGAAAACGCCTGTAATTCCTAAAGAATAAAGTGGCTGATTGAGATTTTTATCTCCTGAAGAAATGATGGGAGTGATCTCCGTAAGGTAATTATTGTTCTGTAAGTGCCTGGCTACTTCTCTGGCCTGCCAAAGTGCAAGTGCCGAATTTCTGGTTCCTATCCTAATGCTTTTCATTGAATTCGTTATTGGGTTGTTCAACTAATATTTCGTGCATTAATTTACTAATTTCTTCGGCTTTGAGAGGGTTATCAATGATATATTTTGCAAAACGGTTGGTAATTTTCTGAATCATTTTCTCAGAAAGCTCCATGTCGTTGATATTGATGTACTTATTTTTTCTGTAGAAATTGTGCATCTCATTACGCTCCATATTTTTCAAGACCGCTTTGAAGTGATGGATGTTTGGTGCCAGTTTTCTTTTTTTCTCCCATTCAAGGAAGTCTTTGGTCATTTCCTTGATGATTTTTTCAGCTTTGGGGATTTCTTTTTCTCTCTGCTGTATGGTTTCCTGAATTTGTTTCGAAAGCTCATCAACATCAATCAAAGTTACGTGACTAAGTTCTGAAACGCTTTTATCAACATTATGCGGGATCGAAAGATCAATCACCAAAGTTTCTCTTCCGTTTTGAAAATGAGATTTGTTGATGATGGGGGTTTTTGCACCAGTGGCTACAATCAAAATATCGGTATTCTCAATTTCTTTATCAAAATCAGTGTAATCAATATTAGGAATATTGTATTTCTCGGAAATTTTTGCCGCAGTTTCCTGAGTCCTGTTGGCGATTTTAATTTTAGGCTGATAAACGTGTTTTACTAAATTTTCAACCGTGTTCTGTCCGATTTCACCAACTCCGAGAAGTAAGATGTTTTTTTCGTTCAGTTTTTTTTGATTGTTTAAAATATAATGAACTGCCGCATAAGAAACCGAAGCCGCACCGTTGGAAATTGCCGTCTCGTTTTTGATTCTTTTAGAAATCTGAATCGCAGAGTTGATGGATCGTTCCAAATAAGGATTCGAGTTCTGTCGTTCTTTCTTAAACCGGGCGTACGCTTTCTTGATTTGTCCGATAATCTCAAAATCACCGATGATCTGACTTTCCAAACCGGCTGCTACTCTGAACAAATGTTTCAGCGCTTCTTCTTTTGTTAAAATATTGGCAAAAGGCAGGAAGTCTGAAAGGTTGACGCCAATCGTTTTGCAATACTCTTCGGCCACAAAAAGATAGTTGGATGTCGTTGTATAAATCTCAGTTCTGTTGCAGGTGGAAACCACAAAGGCATCCCCCAGATTTTCGTCGTGAATTCGGGAAACAAAGTTTTTGATATTTTCGTCGAAGAATGCAAATTTTCCCCTCGTTTCTACATCTGCCTTCTCATAACTCACTGAAAGTACAGCGAAATTTGTCGTCTGATGTATGTTAGAATACTGTATCATAAGCGTTGCAAATTTAAGTATTTTTAAATTAAGCTCCTGCTGATATTGTGTATGATAAATATCGTAAAAAGCTATAAATTATATTGAAAAAGCTCTAAGAATCAGATAAACGAAAGATTAATGAAAAATTAAAAATTTAATAAAATTTTAACCAAATTATATTCATGATATTATTCATAAGTAGTCATTAATTTATATCTTTGTAAACTTAAATCAGGACAAAATTATGAGTATATTCGATATGTTTACGCAAGACATTGCGATAGACCTTGGAACTGCCAACACGCTTATCATCCACAATAACAAGATTGTTATTGATCAGCCATCAATTGTTGCAATTGAGCGTTCTACAGGTAAGCCAATCGCAGTAGGTGAGCAGGCGAAACATATGCAGGGTAAAACTCATGAGGATATCAAAACAATTCGTCCGTTGAAAGATGGTGTTATTGCAGATTTTCATGCTTCTGAGCACATGATCAAGGAGTTTATCAAGAAAATCCCTGGTATTAAAGGAAGATTTATTCAGCCTGCTTTAAGAATTGTAATCTGTATTCCATCAGGAATTACCGAAGTTGAAAAGAGAGCGGTAAGAGATTCTGCTCAAAAAGTAAACGCTAAAGATGTAAGGTTAATCTATGAGCCAATGGCAGCTGCAATAGGAGTTGGTATTGATGTTCAGAAACCTGAAGGAAATATGATCATCGACATAGGTGGTGGTACTACAGAAATTGCAGTAGTTGCTTTGGGTGGTATCGTTTGTGATAAATCTGTGAAAATTGCAGGTGACGTATTTACCAATGATATTGCTTATTTCCTGAGAACACACCATAACCTTTATATCGGAGAAAGAACTGCTGAAAGAGTGAAAATTGAAGTAGGTTCTGCTGTTGAAGATCTTGATGTGGATATTGAAGATATTCCGGTGCAAGGTAGAGACTTGATCACAGGTAAACCAAAAGAAATTATGGTTGGTTACAAAGAAATCGCTCGTGCTTTGGATAAATCGATTATCAGAATTGAAGATGCAGTAATGGAAACACTTTCTCTTACGCCTCCAGAATTGTCAGCCGATATTTACAAAACAGGTATTTATCTTGCTGGTGGTGGTGCTTTGTTGAGAGGTTTGGCAGACAGACTTCACAAGAAAACAGGTCTTCCGGTTTTTGTAGCTGAAGATCCATTGAGAGCCGTGGTACGAGGTACGGGTATCGCACTTAAGAATATGGATAAATTCAATTTCTTAATTAAATAATTTTAACTTTTTACGACTCTTTATCTGAATGGGATTTTTGCTGAGATTATTTTCAAAGAATGCTCTTCTTGTCTTCTTTATTTTCCTGCAAATTATTGCTCTTGTTCTGATATTCTCTAAAAACGCAATGCAACAATCCTGGCTTGCAGGTCAGACGGCTGCGTTCAATTCATGGGTTTCGGGGTATATTGATGAAGGAGTTTCTTATTTAAAACTAAAACAAACCAACGAAGATCTTGTCGCTCAAAACAAAGCATTGATGCTTGAGCTTTACGGAAAACAGGGAGCGAAAAATCCTCTATTCAGAAAAGTACATGATACTTTGGGTGGCGGACAGATCTATACATTCGTTGACGGTGAAATTGTTTTCAACAGTATCAACCGACGAAACAACTACTTTACCATCAACCGCGGTAGACGTGATGGAGTTCTTCCTCAGATGGGCGTCATGGCGCCAAAAGGAATTGCCGGAATCGTCATCAATTCTACAGACAGTTATGCTTTGGTACAATCTGTATTGAGCGTTAATAAAATCAGAATCAATGCTGCTCTAAAAAAATCCGGGTACTTTGGTACTTTGACTTGGAAAGGGGACAATTCAAGAGTGATGCACTTGTCTGATGTTCCTAAATATGTTTCCCTGAAAATAGGAGATACCATTGTAACAGATGGTAAATCAGCAATTTTCCCTAAAGGGATTATGATTGGTACTGTCGCAGGATATACAGTAGATAACCAGACCGGATTTTGGGATATTTCTGTGGAGTTGAGTGAAAAAATGGGCGCTTTGAATAAAGTTTTCGTTGTTAAAAACCTTAAGAAAGCTGAGGTTCAGAAAATCAGCGACACGATGCAGGCCGTAATAAAAAAAGAAAATGATTAGCAGAACTTTATTTACAGATCTTTTGATCATGATTTTTCTGGTTGCATTACAGATATTTGTTTTGAACAGGATTACGCTGTTCGGAAAGTATACGCCGGTTTTGTATCCTGTTTTTGTGATGTTCTATCCTTTTTTTAGAAATAAATTTCAGTTCTTAGCTTTAAGTTTTTTAATTGGGTTGGCGATTGATGCTTTCCTCTATTCTTGGGGAATCAATGCTTTGGCAATGACTGTTGTAGCTTATTTCAGAACTTTAATCTTCAGAACTTCTACAGATACTTCTACCGATTTCTTCTCATTTCAGTCTCTGCAATGGACTCAGTTTTTGCTGTTCCTCTTCTCAAGCATATTTTTACATCAGCTTTTGGTACAGTATATTGAGTTTTTTAAATTCACCAGAATTTTTGAAATCTTTCTTAATGTGTTGGTAACTAGTGTAATTTCTTTTATATTTATCATTATTTACGCATTAATCTTTAAAATCAAACAGAAAGTTTGAACACACGCCATATAAAAATCTTAACTGTTCTCATCGTACTTGCTCTCATTTTTGTGGCAAGACTTTCTTATTTACAGTTGTTCACAGACCGATACGCATTAAATGCTGCCAACACTTCAATCAAAACTGAATATGTTATTCCGCAACGTGGAGTTATTTTCGACAGAAACGGCAAAATTATGGTGGGAAATCAGCCTGCGTACGAGATTTCTTTCACTCAGGCATTGATGAAACCTGATTTTGATACCTTATCTTTCTGTAATTTAATGAAAATTGATAAAAGAGATTTTATTAAACGAATTAATGTCATCAAAAAAGAAAAATATTATTCTAAACTGACCCCGATGACTTTCATCAAAGACCTCAGCAGAGAGGAAATTGCGAGAGTTCAGGAGATTATATTTAAATATCCCGCTTTCAGTATCGTTCAGCGTCCGCAAAGACAGTATGAAGTTTCCACTTCCGGAAACCTTTTGGGATATACTAGTGAAGTCAATGACAGAGAAATCAAAAAAGATTCTACTTATTATCTTCCCGGCGACCTCATCGGGAAAACCGGAATCGAAAAATCTTATGAAAAAGAACTGCGTGGGGTAAAAGGAATTAAATACATTCAGAAAGATATTAAACTTAGAAATGTCGGGCCTTACAAAAATGGTTCTTTAGATCGGGACGTTATAACGGGAAAAGATATTACACTGACAATCGATTACGATTTACAGAGAATGGCAGAGGAAATGCTGGTAGATAAACATGGTGCTGTGGTTGCAATTGATCCTAATAACGGAGAAGTTTTAGTCGCCGCAACCGGTCCGGATATTGATCCTAATCTTTTTACTGGTCCTAATAAGTCTAGAAATCTGTATGCACTTTCAAGAGATACCATTTACGAAAACAAACCTACATTCGATAGATCATTACAGGCAGGTTATCCACCGGGATCGACTTTCAAATTGCTGACCGCTTTGGCGGCCATGCAAATGGGTGTGATGACTGATAAAACAATTTTTCCTTGTGGCGGTGGTTTTTATTATAAAGGAAAAAGAATAAAAGGTCACGGTGGGGCTGATCCGTTGATTCCATCGATTCAGGTTTCAAGTAACTGTTTTTTTACCTATGCATTTATTGCAATTATTAAAAAATATCCTGGAAATCCTTCAAAAGGTGTTGACGAGTGGAAAAAAATCATGAGCAGCTTTGGCGTTGGTGAATTTTTAAATAATGATTTTGCGGTAGGTGCAAAAGGCAGAATTCCTTCAGGGGATTTTTATGAAAGGAGATTTAGAGCAATTATTAA
Source organism: Chryseobacterium aahli (assembly GCF_022699665.1). GTDB lineage: Bacteria > Bacteroidota > Bacteroidia > Flavobacteriales > Weeksellaceae > Chryseobacterium > Chryseobacterium aahli. The sequence continues at coordinate 167,237 of NZ_JALDNB010000011.1, forward strand.
AGCAAACGGTTCTAAGAAAGACGATTATAAAAATTGGGACGAAATGTCTACCGGAGCTATCTATAACGGAATGGGACAAGGTGATGTCATGGTAACGCCTCTTCAGTTGGCAAACTATGTTTCTGCAATTGCCAATCGCGGTTGGTACTACACGCCTCATATCGTAAAATCAATCGATGGAAAACCAAATCCGGATCCTCGATTTAAAAAAAGACATCAAACTTTAGTTGATCCAAAACATTTTGAACCTGTCCTCAAAGGGATGGAAGCGGTAGTTTTGCGAGGAACGGCGAGAGGTCTAATGTCTAAAGATTTTACTCAATTGGCCAAAACCGGAACGGCACAGGTGCCTCAGGGAAAAGATAATTCGATTTTTGTTTTGATTGCTCCTGCAGATAAGCCAAAAATTGTAGTAGTTGCTGTAATGGAGCATGCAGGATTTGGTGCTACTTGGGCAGGGCCAGCTTGTACGGTAATTGCCGAAAAATATATTACCGGAGATCTTAAACGTGAACATCTCTACAAAAAAATGATCACTTCGAGCTTCATGCCAGAATATAAAAGACAGTGGATTGCTGATCTCAAAAGAAAAGGGCTTTACAAAGAGCCCAAACCAGATTCTCTAAAACTTAAAAGAATACAGGATAGCTTAAACCTGGTCAAAAAAGCAAAAGAAAAACTGAACGCTAAGAAAGTTGAACCCAAAAAAACCGCAAAACCATGAAGTGGACGGAAGGAATAGATAAATTGGGGATTGGCTTGTATCTCTTGCTTTGCATTTTTGCGATTGCCAATATTTACAGCGTAGATGAAGGTTTAGGAAAAAAACAGCTTTTGTTTTTCGGGATTTCTTTATTTGTCGGATTGATTATTTTCTTCAGCAGAAGCAAGTTTTTTGAAAATATGTCCGGGATCATTTATGTAGGAGGAGTTCTGATGCTTGCAGGTCTTCACGTTTTCGGAACAGAAATTCTGGGTCAGAAGAATTGGTATAAATTTGGAAGTTTTACCATGCAACCAGTTGAATTTTCTAAGATTGGGGTGGCTTTGATGCTTGCTAATTATGTTTCAGGATCAGAATTTAACTTAAAAAATAGAACATCACTCATCGCAGTTTTAGCAATTATAGGCATTCCTGCAATTGTGGTGCTTTCAATTCCTGATGTAGGGTCACTATTGGTTTTTACGGCATTTTTTATTGCTTTGTATCGTGAAGGTCTCAGCGGAAAACTTTTTCTGATTGGTGGTCTTTTCGGAGTTGTTTTTCTTTTGGCTAATTATCTCAATGATCCCCTGCAGTGGAGTTTATGGTATTTTACTGGATTTATTATTTTTATTGGCGGATTATGGTTTGCGTTTAACGCAGCTTTTCTTCGTAAAAATATATACACACTTTTACCGGGTGTCGGAATTGTTCTTCTTTTGGCGGCATTATCATTTATTTCGCCTGTTATTTTTGAAAAACTTCCAAAACACCAGCAGGAAAGGGTGGAAGTTTTGTATAAAGGAGAGCGTGAATTCCGTGATACATCAGGATATAATCTTTTGTATTCAAAAACGGCGATCGGTTCCGGTGGATTTTTTGGAAAAGGTTTTCGTGAAGGTTCTGTAACTCAGGGAAAATTTGTTCCGGAGCAGGAAACTGACTATATATTTTGTACAGTTGGTGAAGAATGGGGTTTTCTTGGAAGTACCATTTTGGTTCTTGCGTATATGGTTTATATCGGACGAATCTATTATCTCGCAGAAAAGCAGAAATCGACCTTTAACAGGGTTTTCGGGTATTCTTTTGCCTCAATCCTGTTGATGCACTTTTCGATCAATTTAGGGATGGTTATGGGCTTGTTTCCGACGGTGGGTATTCCGTTGCCATACTTCAGTTATGGTGGAAGTTCGTTGCTTGCCTTTTCAATGATGACTTTTATTTTCTTTAAATTAAATTACGCAGATAAAAACAGTTTAGTATAAGCTGGGAGTTAACAGCGTGACGAAGGAAGTTTACATTCATGTTGCGAATTTTTCGAAAATAAATCTGTACAGTTTGCTCTCAGTCAGTGAAATGAAATTTCTATTATTTTCCTTTTTTTTCAAATAAATCTTAAAGTCGATGAACGAAGCTTACGTCTTAGATCAAAATTATGCTCATTTAAATTTTGCTGAATCATCTTTGCAGATTGGCGAGTACGAAAACTGTACATTTCAAAATAGCAATTTTGAATATGCTAATATTTCTCAATTTAAATTTACCAATTGCGAATTCACAGACTGTAATTTAAGCATGACTAAGCTTAGCGGAACTGCCTTTCGTGATGTATTTTTCAAAGAATGCAAAATGTTCGGGATGCACTTTGACGACTGTAACGAGTTTGGAATGTCTTTCAGATTTGAAAGCTGTGCTCTTAATAATTCTGTTTTCTATAAAACTTCCATCAAAAGAACATTGTTTAAAAATTGTAAGCTGATTGAAGTTGATTTTGCTGAAGCAGATTTGTCGAATTCAGTATTTTCAAACTGTGATTTCAACGGCGCCACATTCGAAAGAACCAATTTAGAGAAAACAGATTTAAGAACATCTTTCAGTTACACGATCAATCCTGATTCTAATAGGCTAAAGAAGACGAAATTTTCACTTTCAGAAGTTCACGGACTCTTACGGCGATTCGATATAGAAATCGATAAAAACAGCTGATTTGAATTATCTTAAGCGAAAGCTTATCTACCAGATGAATCAATAGGAATGCGCTTCAGCCCGTTTAAAAATGTCAGCGCAATAGATGGCTTTAGCCGAAACTTATAATCTTATTGTAGGCTTTGGCTTAGTTTTTAAGCAAAAATTAAAGCCATCAAATTTTGATGGCTTCGTTTATATAAATCAATTATTTAAAACTAAAAACTAGTAGAGGCTAAGTTGTTGTAGCTTTCTCCGTTCTCATTGATTACTCTTTTTGCAAACCTGAATTTTGGTCCCCAATAAGAATCATTCAGTGAAGAGATCATTACACCTTTTGAAGTCGCTGCATGAATGAATTTTACTTCTCCTTCTTCAGTTACGCTTTCTACAATTCCTACGTGAGAAATTCTTCTGCCGTGAGAAAAGAAAATTAAATCTCCTTTCTGAAGGTTTTCTTTATCGATAGCTTCTCCTTCCTGAGACTGAGATGCTGCTACTCTTGGTAATGTAAGACCGGCTGCTGCTCCGAATACTGATAATACAAATGCTGAACAATCGATTCCGTTTCTTGTAGTTCCCCCGTATCTATAAGGAGTTCCTAGGTAGGTTGAAGCTTCTGTTAAGATGTTATCAATGGTCTTATTGTGTTTGATCGCTTTTGCGATTTCAGAATTTTTTAAAGAATTTTTTGCGTTTGAGATGGCCACTGCTTTTTCAGATATAAAAGAGTTGATTAACAGCTTCTTATCATTCTCTATCTTAGTGTCTAAAGCAACTAGTTTGGCATCTGTTTTGTACTCTTTAGTGTAAGTTGCCGGTTTTGAAACTACGTAATTAGTAACGCATGATTGTAGTGATATTGTTGAAACAAAAGCAACTAAATAAAACAAAACTCTTTTCTTCATATTTTTTAATTTCCGGTTGAAAAAGAAATATTTATTTCTCTAAAGCCCTACAAAAGTAGAGATTCCATCTAAGACAGCCTCAATATGATTATTGTCATGTTTGTGTTTTAACACATTTTAACATCTCGTAGAAGTATGTTAAAGAAAATGCAGCTGTTAAGCGCCTGTTTCGGTGAGTGTACTGTTTTTTTTATTAAGATTTTTTAACATAGTATATTCGCTTTCCTTTAATCGAGGTTCTATTAATTATACTCCTTAAAAGTATCTGTTAAAAAGGCATAAAAAAAGTTCCCCGAATAATCGGAGAACCTTCACTAATATGGAACTTTACAGATGTTATCTTGTAAATAACATTTCTCTATATTTCGTCATTGGCCAAAGTTCATCATCAACCATCATTTCAAGATCGTCTGATGCATCTCTGATTGCGTCAAATAAAGGCTTTACTTTATTACAGTAGTCTTCTGCCTGTGTTTGGCTTTCAGATACTGCTTTTGCGTTCGCTCTTGCTTCAAGAAGCTGTTCAACACCCAATTTGATTGTTGAGATATTTTCTGAAATATTGGTAATCAAACTTATTTGCTCCTTAGCTAAAGTTTTGAATTCTTTTTCTCCGAAAATGTCTTTAAGACCTCTGACGTTTTCAATCAGTCTGTTCTGATAATTTAAAGCCGAAGGAATGATGTGGTTTCTTGCGATGTCACTCAATACTCTTGCTTCGATATCAATAACAGTTGAATATTTTTCCAATTTGATTTCGTTTCTAGCCTCAACTTCTCTGTGGTTGAATATTCCGATTTCTTCATATAAATCAAGGAATTTCTGGTTCATTTCCTGCTTCAAAGCTTCAGGAGTGGTTTTCCAGTTGTTTAAGCCTCTTTTTTCAGCTTCTACAGCCCAGTCATCAGAATATCCGTCACCTTCAAACATAATGTTTTTACACTGCTTGATGTATTCTCTCAATACGTTGAAGATCGCTTCGTCCTTCTTAAGGCCTGTTTCAATTAAAGCATCAACTTCTTTTTTGAAGTCACCCAATTGTTTTGCAGCAATAGTGTTCATCACAGTCATAGATTCTGCACAGTTTGCAGAAGAACCTACCGCTCTGATCTCGAATTTATTTCCAGTAAATGCAAAAGGAGAAGTTCTGTTTCTGTCAGTATTATCCAACAAAATTTCAGGAATTTTTCCAACTACATTTAATTTTAAATCAGTTTTTTCGTCTGGTGAAAGTTTTCCTTCCGTTACTTTTTCGAGCTCTTCCAAAACTCTGAACAACTGGCTTCCGATAAATACAGAAATAATTGCTGGTGGAGCTTCGTTTGCCCCCAATCTGTGATCGTTGCTTGCAGAAGCGATACTTGCTCTTAAAAGATCCGCATATTCGTGAACTGCCTTAATTGTATTCACGAAGAATGTTAAGAACTGTAAGTTTTTCTTAGGGTTTTTTCCCGGGCTTAAAAGGTTTTCACCTGTATCAGTTGCTAAAGACCAGTTGTTATGCTTTCCGCTTCCGTTTACTCCAGCAAATGGTTTTTCGTGGAATAAAATATGGAAATGGTGTCTGTGAGCAATTCTTGCCATTACGTCCATCAACAATGAGTTGTGATCAACTGCAACGTTTACTTCTTCAAACATCGGAGCCAGCTCAAATTGGTTTGGAGCTACTTCGTTGTGTCTTGTTGTAACAGGAATTCCCAACTTCATACATTCAACTTCCAATTCTTTCATGAAGTTCATTACTCTTGTAGGAATTGAACCGAAATAATGGTCATCTAACTGCTGTCCTTTTGCAGGAGAATGTCCTAACAAAGTTTTACCTGTTAAAACTAAATCCGGACGAGACTGATACAATGCTGAATCAACCAAGAAATATTCTTGCTCCCAACCTAAAGTAGGAGTTACTTTTGTTACATTTTTGTCGAAATACTGCATTACGTTGGTTGCAGCTTCGTCTACAGCGTGCAAAGCTCTCAATAGAGGTGCTTTGTAATCTAAAGTTTCTCCTGTGTAAGAGATAAAAATTGAGGGGATACATAAAGTAGTTCCCATGATGAATGCCGGAGATGTAGGATCCCAAGCAGTGTAACCTCTTGCTTCAAACGTGTTTCTGATTCCACCGTTCGGGAAAGAAGATGCATCAGGCTCTTGCTGAATCAATAAGTTTCCACTGAATCTTTCGATTGCTCTACCACCTTCAATTGGAGTAAAGAATGAATCGTGCTTTTCTGCAGTGCTTCCAGTTAATGGCTGAAACCAGTGTGTATAGTGAGTAACTCCTTTGCTCATTGCCCAATCTTTCATAGCTACTGCTACCTGATCTGCAATTAACCTCTGGATTTTACTTCCTTTTTTAATAGCATCCATAATAGATTGGAATGCCTCTTTTGTTAAATATTCTCTCATTGTGTTTTCAGAGAATACGTTTTCACAAAATAATTCTGATAATTTAGCAGGAATTTCTACTGAATTATCTTTTCTAAAGTCCTTGAATGGTAAAGTTTCTAAAGCTTTAAATCTTAAAGTTGACATATAGTGTTGAATTTTTATGGTGCAAATTTACAAAAAAAATGAATTGAAAATAAAATACCCCTAATTTTTTTAGACTATTTAATTATTTGTTTTAGTTTAAATCTCAATTGACCCCTGTTTTAATACGGGGTGTTTTTAAAATGAAATTGATTTTTAGTTTAAATAGCATTAATATGGGTGCAGATAAATGTTTTTTCTGTTGAAATAGGATTTAAAATTAAGTTTAAATATTTTGAGAGTAACAATTTCCCCGAACTCATCTTAAAAAAGAATCTTATGATGCTTAAGAATTCTTATTTTTGAATAAATCAAAACCCGATGATAAAAAGAATCGCCTTAATTATTTCTTGCTTGTTCTTGCAAATGCTTTTTTCTCAAAAATCAAATCCTATATATTATGATAAAGATTGGGAGGTCACGACAAAAGCAAATGCTTCTTTTTATCGACTAATGCCTTTAAAACAAATCGGTGAATTGGTTTTGCTTCAGGATTTTTATATCAACGGAACTCAGCGGTTTGAAGGCTACACTTTGAATGATAATCAAAATGCATATGTTGGCGATATTATTTGGTACGACGAAAACGGAAATGATGAAAATTTTAAGCAATATCGAAACGATACTAAAAACCTTACCTTATTATATTATCATCCGAATGGGAAAGTCAGAAAAAAGGTTCAGTATAAAAATGGGGTAAAAGATGGTGAAGCTATAATCTATAGTACAGACGGAGCTGTTTTAATGAAAGGAATTTACGTAAAAGGAAAACCTGAAAACGGAAGTTTTGAAAAAGTGAAAAACAATGAAGACTATGATTATAGTGAAAAGGTTGAAGAAATTTCTATGTCTGAAACCGGAACTCACCATAATGAAGAGGGTGTTAAAGTTCCACCACCGCCTCAGGTTCCGTTAAAAACAACTGAAGCTGCTCCGCAGACTATTGAGCTTTTGGAGCCGATGGATGAAGAAAATGTTTCAAAAAAAATAAAAAACAGAAAAATAGTTACTGAAAAAATATTTTGGGTAAACTCTAAACAACTCGCTCAAGAAAGAGTTTTTGCCATTGATAGAGGTTATTTTAAATCTATCGAACAGAAAAATTACGACAAGTCGGGAAAATTAATTCAATTTTTGAATGAAGCCAACTTTTACGATTACGGAAGTGATATTACAAATGGATTGGATTATGAGTATTATCTCCAAAATAATTTTGCAACGGAAGTTAAAACCATTATAAAATATGTTGGTAAATTAAGATCAGGGAAGAATTTGTTATATTTTCCAAACGGAAAAATAGCAACAGAAACTTTGTATAAAGAAGGCTGGAAAGATGGAGAAGAAATTGATTATACCGAAGATGGAAAAATAAAAAGCAAAAGAATTTATAAAAAAAATAAGCCTTTCCAAGGGAATTTTGATGAAAATGTAGCTGCGTTTGTGGTGAATTTAAATTATGTAAATGGTGTAAAAGAAGGTGAAGCGATTGCTGTAGATGAAGAAAAACAAATTGTTGCCAAAGGTGTTTATAAAAACGGAAAACCCTTTAACGGAACTTTTATTGAAAGAAAAGACGAACGTTCTGATAATTATGAATTGATCAATGTTGTAAACTTCAAAAAAACCGGATTACAAAAAGTTTTCAATTACAGATTGGAAAATTTAGAGAAAACCTACACCATTAAAGATGATAAATTGAACGGAATGACCACTTTCTATGATGACGGAAAAGTGGTAGGTACTTTAGAATATAAAAATGATGAGCCTTACAACGGAACTTTGGTAGAAAGTGGGAAAACTTCAGTTTTCAAAAACGGAAAGATTACAGAAGAAACTTATTTTGAAGATTCATATAATAAGGACAATATTCAAAAGCAAAAACTGTATGAAAACGGAATTCTCGTAAAGGTTAAAGATTTTTCTTTTGATATTTCAGAAAAGCCACAAAGTTCTTATGAAGGTATTTTTAAAAATGGAAAACCTTATTCCGGATATTTTGAAACTGAGGATAACAGGGAATTTAAGCAAGTCAATTATTTTGAAAACGGAATTCTGAAATTTCAATATTCAAACGATTATCTGAAAAACATGGATAATTTCAGACATCAGTCTTATGATATTAAATCTACTTATAAAGACGGAAAAATATACGATGGCATAGAATATAAACTTGATGAAAAACAATTTATCTCAAGATATTGGAAGGGTGGAGTTTTACAAAGTTTCGACTGGGATTTGTTTGCGATGCATTATTTTAACAGGATTCATTTTGAGCTGAAAAACAACAATATTGAGATCAATGACATGCAAGGCAAAAAAACCGCTGTGGTTAGTATTGATATTTCTAAAAACGGATTTAATAAACAGCTTTCGATCGATGGTAAATTGTTTGACGATACAAGGAAAAGTTATTTAGAGGGAAAATACAAAGAACGTGTTATTCTTTATTATGAAGAAAACGGAAAAATAATTTCCAAAATGATGAATACATTGGATGAATACATCGAGCCAAGCGAAGGAAATGAGTTATTTTATAAAGTCTATGTGACTGTAAATGAATCAGCTAATATTGAGGAGAACTTTAATGAGTTATCAGAAAAAATCTTCAATAATAAATTCCTAGATGAGACAGGTGAGAACCGTATTATTACTGGTGTTCAATCTGATGCTGAAGGAAAACCAAAAGACGGTATTCTAATTACTCCTACACAAAATAACACATATACTCTACAGCTGTATATGAATAGATCATTGATCAAAACGGTAGAAAAAGTAATTTTCGATAAAGTAAAAGAGGAACTGGAAAAATTGGAGAAGATCAATTAATTTAAAGTTTCCTGCTAAAATCTTTGAATTGAGATGATTTTTTTTAATTAGAATGCTATCTTAACGAATCTTAATCAAGAATCAATCTATTGATTTCTAAATTATTATAAAGCGTTTGTTTTTAAAACCTTAATGCTGAAAAAAAATAATTTTGAACAATATGAATAAAACTTATTCTAGTTTTCTTTCTAATTATGGTCGTAAATATTAATTTTAAAACGTTTAAAAATTTAGTTTAAAAGATAATCGACTGGTTTAAAGTGGATTATCTTTTAAATAAATTTTTCGTAACTTAGCAGACTTTTTATAAAAAATTTAATATATGACAAATTCTAGAGCAAGAGAAACTACCGAGGCAATTGAAAGACTATACATTTCTATGAGACACCTGTTTTATAGAGGTTTTTTCAAGCCAAGCGGAGTTTCCGGAGAAAGCATTAGAAGTTTGTTGAAAACGATCAATCCCGAAATTTACGGTACCATGAGCGTTCCAAGCAAGTTGGAGCTTGATGGTTTGATGTATGTTTTAGACAGACTTCCGGAAGGAATAGAAGAATGCGCTTTCATTCATCTTACATCAGACGAAGGTTTTGATAAAGGGAGTTTCGAGCCAATTGTTCCTAAAAAGAGAAGAAGAAACTGTTACCGAATCGACGAACATCAGATGAACATCGAGGTTCTTTTGGGGCGTTCAGAAATCTATGATATTCTTACGCATTTAACGTTCTTATTTATAGAAGCAGATAAAATTCGTAATCTCGCATTTATTCAGGATGAAAACTGGAAGCCGACACGTGCTTTCAAAATCATTGAAGAAGTGGTAAAAGGCGAGAAAAAATTCAGCAGAAGGGAAAAAGAAGTGGCATTGATTCATCTTTCTTCTTTAATAGGAAGAACTTTTGATGAAACTTTAAATGCTTACAATACTTTCGGGGATGATGAAAATCCGGACAGATTATTCAAAATCATTTACCATTTAGGAAAAGTGAGTCTGGAAGATGCTAAGCAAAGCCGTGAGAGAGAAATTTACTTCAGTGCAATTTTAAAGGAAAGAGTAGGACACCATTATTTTGGCGAAAAATGGGCTCAAAAAGTGAAAGAGGTTTTATTTGAAAATGACCTTCACATGCGTCCGTTACACATTATTTCGGCGAATATGCATTCTGTAAAAAATATGCTGTACGGAAATGATGCTTTAAAGAAAAAAGATACCAAAGACGTTGATTATAAACTCTACGGAGAAATTTCAGATAAAAAAGATCTTCGCGACAAAGTTTCAAAATATGCCTTGGAAGAAGGTTTAGTTTACATTAATGACAAAAGCGGAAGTAATATAGATGTTCAGATTATCGATTTAAGCAAAACCAATCTTAAAAACACTCCTTTCGGTCACTTGAAATATGACGGAGACGACGTGATCATGGTTTTCGATTATGCATTTGGCGAACAGGCTTTTGAGGTAATGGATGAATTACTGAGACCTTTCGAGCAGAAAGGAGAGGTGTATATGATGAAAGTGAAATCTGTCTCTATCATGGGGAAAGCAGGAATTTTATCAGGTGGAAAAGGTGATATTATGATCCCAACTTCCCACATCTTTGAAGGAACAGCCGATAATTATCCTTTTGAAAATGCTTTAAAACTGGATGATTTTAAAGATGATGAATTAAAAGCTTTTGAAGGACCGATGATTACCGTTCTAGGAACTTCGCTTCAGAACAGAGACATTCTTCAGTATTTTATGAATACTTCATGGAAGGCTATCGGACTTGAAATGGAAGGTGCACATTACCAAAAAGCAATTCAGGTTGCATCAAAAATCAGGCATCACATTGCACCCAATCTTTTTGTGAGTTACGCCTATTATGCTTCAGATAATCCTTTGGAAACGGGAGCTACACTATCTTCTGGCGGTTTAGGATTGACAGGTGTGAAACCGACTTATCTGATTACTTTAAGAATTCTTGAAAAGATTTTACAAAGCGGAAAGAAAGAAATTTCTTCTAAAAAATAATTTAGTTTTAAATTAAATATCAACCTCAAGTGTTTTTGCATTTGAGGTTTTTGTTTCAACACAAATAGCGCAAATGTTTTTCACGAATAACACGAATAATTGTGTCATTTGTTAAAATTTATTAGTGTCATTTGTGCTTGGAAATTTTACAGATTCTTATGCGTATTCATCTGTGAAAATTTTGTGAGATCTGTGGGAAACTCAAAAAAATATTATCTTTAAATTTATTAAAACTAAACAAATGAGTACAGCCTCACAATTAGCCAAAAGATTCAGAGAAGTAATGCTCGATGGTTTGTGGATTGCCAATACCAACTTTAAAGGTCAGCTTTCAGATGTAACCTGGGAACAGGCAACAACGAAAATAGCAGACTTGAACACCATCGCCATGCTCACTTTTCATATTGATTACTATATCGCAGGAATTATCAATGTTTTTGAAGGTGGAGATTTGGAAATTAAAGATCAATTCAGCTTCGATGTTCCTCCGATTGGATCTCAGCAGCAATGGAAAGCACTTTTAAATAAATTGTTGAACGATTCTAAAAAGTTTGCGACTTTTTTAGAACAAATTCCCGATTCTCAATTAAATGAGGTTTTTGTCGATGAAAAATACGGAACGTATCTAAGGAATATTGACGGAATGATTGAACATGCTTATTATCATTTGGGACAGGTTGCTTTGATTAAAAAAATGATTTTGCTTAAACACAAATAGCACAAATAGTTTTTCACGAATAAACCGAATATATTTCTACTCAATGTAAACTACTAATTCTGTTACTTTTTTAAGATCAACGTTTTGTAATTCTGGGTTGTAATTTAGCTCGTCAATAATCATAATATCACCAGATTTCATATTGTAAATCTTTTCCTTAACTGATTGATTAAATTCATTTCCATAATTAACCATTGGTTCTTCATCATTAATTTGATAGCGGAATTTACCTGCCTTTCCTAATTTCATAACAAATTGAGGAATGAAATACTCTATTGTAGAAGTGGCAAGTTCTTCCTTTGATAAAGTAATTTTTCCTGTTTTGTTTTTGATACTTGCGAAAGGTTTTCCAATATTTAATATTCGAAATTCTCTTTTTTCAACTGTTTCTTTACCTTTAATAAAACTAATAATTTTGATTTGCAATGTATTGCCTGTGGCAGGAATAATGTAATATTTATTTTCTCGCTCTTTATAAACTCCTGGTCCGTTTACTTTAATACTATCCGATTTGGGAAAATAAATTGTCAGACGATTTTTTATGCCTCTGTATACAATATTTAACTCTTCGTTTTCTATGATGGATTTATTGCTTGAATCTTCTGAAGACGAAATGTGCTTTGTAGGCGTGCAACAAATGCAGACAAAGAAAATTAGTAGGTAATGAATAAATTTTTTCAAAAGAATAATAGATTATTTTACTCAAAGATATAAATTTCCTCAAATTCCACGGATTTTCACAGATTCTTATACGCAATCATCTTTGCTAATCTGTGTGATCTGCGGGAAATAAAAATTCACCAAATATGCGACAGAAAATTTAACCTCATCAATATTAAACAATCAAAAGATACAATCGAACTTGAATATCACATTTGAGCCTCTTTCAAAATTTACTTACCTTTAAAAAAATAAAATTTTAAATGAAAAAATCGGTTGCAATCATTTTTGCGTTTATCATTTCACAATTTCAGGCGCAGCAGAATGCTTATTATCAGCAGGCTGCCCAATATAAGATGGATATTGATGTCAATGCAGAAAAATTTACCTACGAAGGAAATCAGACCCTTAATTATTCCAACAACTCACCGGACGAACTTAATGTCGTGTATTTCCATTTGTACTGGAATGCTTTTAAACCCAATTCAATGATGGATCAAAGAGTTGCCGGACAGGGAAAAAACGGGGATTCGAGATTGCAGAAAGACGGAGTTTCAAGACTGGTATCGATTCCTAAAGACCAGGAAGGTGCACAAAATATTCACTGGATTAAACAAAACGGAAAGAATCTGAAGTTTGAAATTCAGGAAACAGTGATGAAGGTTTATTTAAATGAATCTTTAAAGCCTAATTCCAAAACAACTTTTACCATGGAATGGGACGCTATAATCCCTCAGCAAATCAGAAGAAGTGGAAGAAACAACCGTGAAGGTGTTGATATGACGATGACCCAATGGTATCCGAAAATCGCAGAGTACGATTATGATGGTTGGGCAACGTTCGATTATGTGGGAAGAGAATTTCATGCGCCGTTTGCAGATTTTGATGTAACCATTAAAATCAACAAAGATTATGTAATAGGAGCGGGCGGAACGCTTTTGAATCCTACTGAAGTAAAAGGCTATGATACCTCAGCAAAAATTAAAGCCGATAAAAATAAAGCGACCTGGAAATGGACTGCCAAAAATATGCTCGACTTCGCATGGGCGGCAGACAAAGATTATTCGGTAGAAAGTTTTGATGTTCCGCAAGGTCCGAAAGTGTTTTTTGTATATCAGAAAAATGACAAAACCAAAGCATGGGGTGAAGCGCAGCCTTACGTGACGAAATATTTCCAGATTATGAATTCCCGTTTTGGGAAATATGCTTATCCTTCTTATGCTTTCATTCAAGGTGGTGACGGCGGTATGGAATACGGAATGTGTACGATGATTTTAGGTGAAGCGAAAAATCTTGAAGATTTAATGGGGCTGATGGTTCACGAAGGTTCTCACTCTTGGTATCAGCAAATCCTGGCAACCAATGAACCTCTGAGACCATGGATGGATGAAGGCTTTACAAGCTATGCCGAAAGCATTGTGATGCATCAGCTTTTCCCACCAAAAGATGAAAGACCGAATCCTTTTGTTGATAAAATAAATGCATACAGAGGAATTGTACAAAAAGGAATTGAAGAGCCGGCAGTTTGGTTAGGTGACCACCACGACAACGGCACTGCGTACAGTTTTGCAAGTTATGTGAAAGGTGAATTGTATCTGGTGCAGTTAGGCTACATCGTTGGTGAGCAGAATTTAGAAAAAATCATGACCGAATATTTCAAAGAGTGGAGCATGAAACATCCTACCGACAGAGATTTCCTTCATATTGCACAGAAAGTTTCGGGGATGGATCTGAAATGGTTTCATCATTACTGGATCAACACCACAAAAACCATCGACTACGGAATTAAAGACATCAAGTACGATGCAAAATCTACAACGATCACGTTGTTGAACAATGGTCAGATTCCGATGCCTATTGATTTTTCTGTAATGACGACAAATAAGAAAATCATTACCTACTACATTCCGATGAACATGACCCACACCTGGAAACAGAAAGACGGTTACGGCGATTTTACCACAGAAAAATACTGGCCTTGGACGCAGAAAGAATATACACTAACGATTCCTTACACCAAATCTCAACTGTCACTTTTAGGAATAGATTTCAGCCAGAGAATGGCGGATGTAAATCCTGAGAACAATTTTGTTGAAGTGAAATAGTTTAGTTTAAATAAATTAAATAATCCCCGAAGAGTTTATTCTTCGGGGATTATTTTTAGATATATTCAAGAAAGAATCAGGTTAAAATTATTAAGCGTCTGTAAAGCTATACTTAATCCATTTTGTTCCTGTCCAGGCAATGTGGCAGCCAAGATCGGTGTCAAATATCATTTTGCCAATATCTTCTGTTAATGTAAGATTGGGTCTGTTGGCTGTAGTGCAATTTTCAATTATTGGAATTAGTTTCCAGCCAAATTCTGTACTATCAACTGTTTTTAACCAAATAGAATGATTGGCTTCACCAGATTTTCTTAAATAGACAGATCCTTTGTTTGCGAAAATATTACCGTTGGGCAATGAATCACCTGTTACAATTTTTGTAGAATTCTTCAGGATAAGCTCTCCGAAATTATTAATGGAAAAAAGTCTTTCATCAGTATTTGAAAAAGCTTCAATTACGCTCAAATTGCCATGTGAGCCTAAGGTTTGTTTAAATTTAACCCCTCCGTAACTATTTAAAGAAGCAGAAGCATAATCTCCAAAATTAATTCTGTCTAAATTTAAAGATGGTGAAATAATTTTTTTATTGCAAATAATTAAATTTTCATTTTCTTCTTCTAAAAGTTTCTGAGGTATTGTACCATGGAAATTTTCAATTTGAATAGTTGTTCTATAAATGGCTTTATCGAAAAGTGGATCAGTAACTGATTCATCTGGGATTACTTTTAATTCTTGTACTTCAATTATATCTCCATCGACTTGTAATAATAGATTTGAATTTTCTGTTCTTCCCTCTGTGTAGGGTTCAATAATCCATCCGACAGCTCCAATTGCATACTTAAAATGATTGATTTTTTTATATCCGCAAATTTTAATATTAGAATGTTTTACATATGCTAAATATGCGGTCATTACTAATTGATTAAATGGATCTACAATAGTTGTACTATCTTTCCAATTTTGATTAGTGAGTGGATTAGTTTTTAATTCTCCTTCAGTTTTATCGCTTTGAATGTAAAAATTTAAATTTCCTCCATATAGTCTATTAATGAAAATGTCTTGTTGACAATCAATTATTGTAACTTTTCCTTTATAACCCACGCGCTTGTATTCATCAAAAGATTCTGTAGCTTCACCGAATGAAAGAGAAAATCCGTGCCATGATTTTTCAATGCTTAGATCAATATCAATGTCAATTTCATCTTTCATTACATCAGATAAAAACCCATCATGTCGCCATCCGTATGCATTGTTTTTTGAAGAGCAATTAATTATTTTTAATTTCCCGTTTGGAATAATGTTGCCTTCATTGTTCTGAATGGTAAATGCTTTTGCCCCATCAATATAATTGGAATATTCAACTCCTTCCAAATCAAAAACATGAATGTTTTCTAATGTGATATTGTCAAAACCATCTATAAGAGAAACGCCATTTGAACCTGCATTCGGCTCAATTGGAGTTTTAATAGCAACTGTTGCAGTAATTGCAAAATCTCTCAATGTGATGTTTTTTACAGAATGTAATAGTAAAACATCTGCACCGGTTTGGGAGTCTGTTCTCAAAACAGTATCTCTACCCTCGCCGGAGATAATGATGTTTTTTAAATCTTTTAAAACTCCAGGGATATAGTCATAATTTAGAGGAAAATTAGCATTTCCACAGCTGAATTGCCCTTTCGGAAAATGGATGTTTAAGTTTTGTTGTACACACAAATCAACCATTTTTTTCATTTTATCCCAGTTCCAAGAATAATGAGTGTTGCCTGGAGTAGTATCAAAGTCGGGATTTCCGTCATCCTTAATTCCCCACCATAATGGGTTGACTGTACTATTCGAAAACCGACGTCTGTAATATTTTGAACCGATGATGATATAAATTACACCATCAACTTTACTTGGTTCCATATTGGAGCCGTCAAACCATTCTTGTACTTCTATGTAATTTGCATTTTCTTCCATAAGATTTTTTGTTTATTTAAAATTGTTAATTAAGATCACTTTTTTGAAAAGCGCATTATTAAGACGTCTTATTGCTTTTCTTTGTTGATACAAATTTAAATGCGCATAGCGACAAAACACGACGTATTAAATGGATGTTGTGAAACTTAATATTCGAATCTTTTTTATAATAAAAAAAACTAAATGTTATTTGATCAGAACTTTAGCAATATCAATTATAGTTGATGTTTTTGAAGAAAAATGAGTTGAGTTTAAATAATTAAATAATCCCCGAAGAGTTTTTCTTTGGGGATTATTTTTTTTCAAGAAAGAATCAGGTTAAAATTATTAAGCGTCTGTAAAGCTATACTTAATCCATTTTGTTCCTGTCCAGGCAATGTGGCGGCCAAGATCGGTGTCAAATATCATTTTGCCAATATCTTCTGTTAATGTAAGATTGGGTCTATTGGCAGAAGTACAGGTTTCAATTAGAGGAACTAATTTCCAGCCAAATTCATTATCATCTGCTGTTTTTAACCAAATTGAATAACTAGCGCCACCTACTTTTCTGAGGTAAATTGATCCCATATTTGCCACCACATTACCATTAGGTAATGAATCGCCTGTTACAATTTTTGTAGAATTTTTTAGAAGGAGCTCTCCAAAATTGTTAATAGAGAAAAGTCTTTCATCGGTATTTGAAAAAGCTTCAATTACGCTTAAATAACCATGGGATCCTGATGTTTGTTTGAATTTTACACCACCAGCATATTCATTAAAAGATGCTGAGGCATAGTCTCCAAAATTAATTTTATTCAAACTTAATGAGGATGAAATAATTTTTTTATTACAAATAATTAAATTTTCATTTTCTTCTTTTAAAAGTTTCTGAGGTATTGTACTCTGGAAATTTTCAATTTGAATTGTTGTTCTATAAATAGCTTTATCAAAAAGTGGATCAGTAACTGATTCATCTGGAACTATTTTTAATTCGTCTGTTTCAATAGTATCTCCGGCAACTTGTAATAGCAGATTGGAATTTTCTGTTCTTCCTTCCGTATGAGGTTCTATAATCCACCCCACTGATCCGATTGCATATTTAAAATGATTGATTTTTTTGTAACCAAATATTTTAATATTCGAATGTTTGATGTATGCCAAATATGCGGTAAATAGAGTTTCGTCATAAGGATTTCCGGTTACTTTATTTTTCCATAATTGATTGGTTAATGGGTTTTTTGTTAGCTCTGTTTCGTCTTTATCACTTTGGATATAAAAATTTAAATCTCCACCATATAAACGACCAAGTATAATATCTTGCTGACAATCAATTAATGTTACTTTTCCTTTGTAGTTTATACGTTTACTCTCATCAAAGACATCAGTTGCATCTGCAAAAGAAAGTGAAAATCCTAACCAAGATTTTTCAATGGTTAAATCAATATCTATATCAGTGTCATTTTTCATTACATCAGATAAAAACCCATCATGTCGCCATCCGTATGCATTGTTTTTTGAGGAACAATTTATTAATTTCAACTTCCCTGTGGGTATGGTATTGAATTCCCCATTTTGAATAGTAAAAGCCTTTGCTCCGTCAATATAGCCAGGATATTCAACTCCTTCCAGATCAAAAGCATGAATGTTTTCTAACGTGATGTTATCAAATCCATTAGTAATGGAGACCCCATTTGACCCACCATTGGGAGGCTGTGGTGTCTTGATAGCAACTGTTGCTGTAACAGCCAAGTCTCTGAATGTGATATTTTTTATTGAATTTAATTGAAGTACATCAGCTCCGGTTTGCGAATCGGTTCTAAGGACAGTTTCTCTGCCTTCCCCTGAAACGATGATGTTTTTAAAATCTCTTAATTCTGTATTGCCTGGAGTATAAGAATCGTGAAAGGGGAAACTGCTATTCCCACAGCTGAATTCTCCCTTGGGGAAATGAATATTTAAGCTCTGTTGTACACAAAGATCTACCATTTGTTTTACCCTATAATAATTTGGTGTGCCGTCATCTTGATTCGGGTTTCCATCATCTTTAATGCCCCACCATAAAGGGTTAACCGTGTTATTCGAAAACCGGCGTCTATAATATTTTGAGCCAATGATGATATAAATTACACCATCAACTTTACTTGGTTCCATATTGGAGCCGTCAAACCATTCTTGTACTTCTATGTAATTTGCATTTTCTTCCATAAAATTTTTTGTTATTTTAAATTGTTAATTAATATCACTTTTTGAAAAGCGCATTATTAAGACGTCTTATTGCTTTTCTTTGTTGATACAAATTTAAATGCGCATAGCGACAAAACACGACGTGTTAAAATAGATGTTGTGAAACTTAATATCCAGCTTTTTTATAATAAAAAAACCTAAATGTTATTTAATCAGAACTTTAGCAATATCAATTATAGTTGATGTTTTTGAAGAAAAATTAGTTGAGTTTAAAGAATTAAATAATCCCCGAAGAGTTTTTCTTTGGGGATTATTTTTTATATAAATGCAAACTGCATTTGGTTACAAACAACGGTGTTTGGAGCTTCTGTAAGTTGCATTTTGTTTCCTGCAACTTGCGGGAGACTTCCTGCAGTTGACGTTTGTTTCCACCAGTTTGCGGGAGACTAAACGCAGTTGCATTTGGTTTAAAACGGATGGATTTGGTTTTAAGTAAATTTAAAAACCACTAAACTTTAATAAAATTGGAGAATTACGGAACCAAACTTAAATATCCTTCATCAGATAATGTAAGCTGATAGTGACAAGTTTCGGAAGAATTGCCATTACTATCGCTTGTATCATAAGAATGAAACACTTTAACATTAAAAATAGAATCAGATATTTTTTTTGTTCCAACATTCTCACCACAATAACCAGAGCTATAATTAGAATGAGCTAAAAACATTGAGGTTATTTTATGATTTACCTGATTGATGATATATAAAGACGAGTCTTGACCTATATTAAGCTCAAATACTAAGTATTGTTTAATATGATTATTCTGAACATACCCTAAAACATACAGTGGAATTTCTCCTTTTCGGTCAGGAATTTGAAAAAGCTCACTTTCTGGGACAAATACTATTTGATCCTTTTTA
Source organism: Chryseobacterium aahli (assembly GCF_022699665.1). GTDB lineage: Bacteria > Bacteroidota > Bacteroidia > Flavobacteriales > Weeksellaceae > Chryseobacterium > Chryseobacterium aahli. The sequence goes on from NZ_JALDNB010000011.1 coordinate 186,707, forward strand.
ATCTCAGTAAAATTATCACCGTTATCAAGATAAGAATTGAGTGAATGTTCGTCAATCTCTTTAAGATTTGGGATGTCTTTTATCTGTTTTAAGGCTTCGCTACTCGTGTAATTATAGTAAAACGAATAGTCAGTACAGTTTGAAGTTGTTGCTGTTTTTCTACTGATGCAACTTAGATTGATGAGAAGAAGGAGAAGTACGGTGAAAGAATATTTCATAGTATATTATTTAGACCTTCAAAGATATATTTCGAGACTTAATTAACCTTAAAAATCGTATATCGCAAATTAAAACTATTTAATTCATTTAATGTTAGAATTCTCATAGATTGAAAATAATTAAAAGTTAGTTTTTCTTTCGATTCTTTGATTTATTTTTGACAACCTAAAAAAGAATTAATAATGATGAGTAAAAAGATTGTTCCGGTAGTAATTCCCTTAAGTAAAATGAAAATGACGTTGCTTTTTATTGGGGCAGTACTATTTGTTGTTCTTGGGTTAATTTTAATAATATATGAACCGGAATCTATCAATCATTCAAGCAGATATGCTTGGGTAATGAAGCCTTTTCCTCGTTTTCTTGCGGGTTTTGTATGTGTTGTTTTTTTCGGTCTTGCAGCAATAACAATGTTGTTTAGGTTGTTTAATAAAAAACCAGGACTAATTATTAACGAAAAAGGGATTAATGATAATTCCAGTGCTCTTGCATTAGGTTTTATACCTTGGAAAGACATTAGAGAAGTTAAAATGGTGACTGTTAATCAAAACAAATTTATCCTTATCATAGTGTGGAATCCAATAGATTATCTTAATAAAACAACTCAGTGGTTGAAACTTAGAGGGCTCAAGTTAAATTTCAGATATTATGAAACGCCAATCTGTATTTCGGCTAATTCATTACAAATAAAATTTGATGAACTTTATACATTGCTGGTTGATAATGTGAATCAATTTAAGAATAATTAATACCCTCTCGAATAAGATTTCTTTTCCTCCAAATATTCTACCTTATCCCCATGTCCGGTTTTAAAAAGAGTCTTCACAGTAATTCTGTTTTTCTCTGCCGTTGCACTCGAAATATACACATTGAAATGAAGATGAGGCCCACTGCTCCAGCCGGTATTTCCACTGTAAGCAATGGATTGTCCTTTTGTCACGCTGTCTCCAAGTTTTACCTGAACGCTGTTTTGCTCTAAATGATAATATTGAGCAATCGTTCCGTCGGGATGCAATATAGAAACATAATTCCCGAAAGGGGCACAGTTTCTGGTCGGGCAGCTTTGGTTATTATTTTGTACGATGTCTATTACTAAGCCCTCTCTTGATGCTAAAACTTCCGTGCCTTCGGGCATAATGAAGTCTAATGAATTTTCATTCTGATGAGAGAATGTTCCGTTGTAGCCCTGATGGATCCAGAATGCTTTTCCTTTTCCAAAAGGTAAATCGTAAACGTATTGAGTGTCGTAATCTTTTATCGTAATATCACCGATGTAGCTTTTGTATCCGGGCATTTTTTTGATTCCCCAGCCTTTCTTTTTATCGTTCACGACAAAGTAAGTTACTTTTTGCTTCATTGTTTTTGCCGGAATAACCTGCGTGGTTTTAAATAATTCAGGTTTCTTTAAATTATCCGTTTCCGGCTGACCGTTGAAAACCAACGACACGGGATAAATCTCCTGATTGTAAACGTAGAATGTGATGGTGTCACCTTTTCTCTCGTTGTACATTTTGACGTTTTTCTGAGAGAAAAGAATTGCAAATTGACTGATGAATATGAGAATTATAAGTTTTTTCATTAGTGTTTCGAGCTTAATCAATTGTTTTTACAATTATAAACCAATTTTACAGATATTAAAAGGCTCTTTTTATGAAAATTGTTAAATTTACCACCGAAAAGCTATTCAATGAATTCTATCGTAATCAATGTTGGAAACAGCAATATCAGATTTGGCCTTTTTGATGATGACAATTGTGACATCTCTTGGGTCATCAATACAAAACCGTACAGAACTGCAGATGAGTTGCATGGGCAGATGCTGATTTTATATCAAACCTATAAAGTTGATCCTAAAAAAATCGAGAAAATTATCATTGGCTCAGTAGTTCCTCAGTTGACAAGGGAAATTACGTCTGCGATTAGAAAAATTCACGGAATAGTTCCGATAATGGTTGACCGAAATACGCCTTCGGAAGTCATCGCAAAATCTAAGCAAATGGGAACAGATATTTACGCCAATCTCGTTGCAGCGCATAATATGTACCCCGACAGAAAAAAAATTGTACTTGATTTTGGAACTGCTCTTACAGCAAGTTGTGTCGCTGAAAATGGTGAATGTTTAGGCGTGATCATTGCTCCGGGAATCGTAACATCATTAAATTCTTTGATTAGCCAAACGGCTCAGCTTCCGGAAATTGAACTCATAAAACCGAAATCTGTTTTGGGTTTAGATACCATCAGTTGCATGCAAAGCGGGATGGTTTACGGCTTCCTCGGAATGGTAGAAGGTTTTATTGACCGTATCAATGATGAGGTGAACTACGACTGTTTTGTGATAGCTACAGGTGGAGTTTCTCACGTTTACAAACCGCTAACTAATAAAATACATATTGCAGACAGACTGCATACGCTAAAAGGATTATACTTTTTGGGTAAAGATTTATAATTGAGGTTGAGGTTAAGATTTATTTTAACCTCAACCTCAACCTATCTTTTCGATTTGAAAAACTCTTTTACAATAGAAGAGCATTCATTTTCCATAATTCCGGTGACGATTTCTGTTTTTGGGTGAAGGCTTAAATTTTTATTGATAAATCCGCGCTGCTCGTCTCTGGCACCAATCACCACTTTTGAAATCTGTGACCACGAAAGTGCTCCCGAACACATCACGCAAGGTTCTAAGGTTACATACAAAGTACAGTTGATCAAATATTTTCCGCCTAAAAAATTGGCAGCAGAGGTGATGGCCTGCATTTCGGCGTGGGCAGTAACATCGTTTAAGGTTTCGGTAAGATTGTGTGCTCGTGCAATCACACGATTATTTGAAACTACTACACATCCGATAGGAACCTCATCTTTTTCGAAGGCAATTTCGGCTTCCTGAAAAGCCATTTTCATAAAATATTCGTCTGTAAACATAAAAAACAAAAGCTTAGTACAAAACTAAGCTTTTCATTAAATATTTTAAGAATTTAGAATCGATATCCGATACCACCCATTATTTTTCCGGTTACTTCGTCAAAATAATGTTTGTCTCTGTCCCCGAATCTTCTGGCAATACCACCACTGGCTTCAATAACTAAATTGTTTTTCATTACCCATTTTCCTCCGACTCCAAAACCGATTCCTACGGTTGTAAAATTGCCCTTGGTTACAGATGAGGTGTAATAATATCCGTTGATGTCGTCATAATTATATGAATAAATGTCATTAGATTCTGTAGTTACGGGTATGAAGCCTTCCAGGAAAAATCCGGAGGCATATTTTTTACCAAAGTACATTCTGTAAAAAGCTGAGAATTGCGAAAATCTGCCATCTTCAGGATCTAATTTAATCATTGCATTGATACCTAATCCTTTATTTTCAGACAATAGCCTTTCATAGGAAACATTAGCCATCGGGACGGCAATTAATAAAATAGGATCTGCAAGAACGTCGTTTTTTCTTTGTTTTTCTGTTTCCTGAGCTTGTGCAGAAAATAATCCGAAAAATAGAGAGAATGAGAGTAAAAGTCTTTTCATAGATTTTTTTCTCAAATGTAATATTTAAAATAAGACGACAAAGAAAATTTTATCAATTACTCAAGGTTCATTGCTAAAGGCAGTCTGAATCGATATCTTACGGGGTTCCCGTTAACAGAAGCTGGCGAAAATTTATTCGGGACTGAATACAATGCGATCTCTGCCTGACGGTTAAACGTGAAGTTTTCACCTTCTGCCTGCACATTGCTGATGCTGCCGTCTTGTTCTACAACAAAAGCGACTACTGCTTTGCTATTTCCTGTTTCAGAATAAACACCATCTCCGTAGAAGAGATCTGCAACCTGTTTTCTCAAGTTATTCATTCCGCCGGGATAATTGGCAGTCTGGTCTATCGTCTGAGAAACAGCGGGTGATGCTGAAGTAGATTTGGTATTGATTTTACTTAAATCTTCAAGGTTTTTTACTTTAAGCAAAGCTCCGATGAGAGCGACATTTTCAATGCTGTCCATCTTTTTCATAAAAAAGAGAAAATCTTGTTTGATAGCTGTTTTTATAACAGTATTCTTTTCTGCATCAAATTTTTTCTTGAATTCCTGATTAAGCATGCTTCTATGCTGGTTGTAATAGTTTTTTACCATTTTGAATTCCTCGACCTGCTGAGAAAAACAAAATGTTGAAAGGAGCATAAAAAAAAGATATAAAGCTTTCAAAAGATGATTGTTTATGTAAATGTAATCAAAAAAGATGCAAAAAATTTAATCTTCAAAATAACTGTTGAGCGATTCTTGTAAATGTTTTTTAATCTCTTCGACTAAAGTTTTAGGTTCAAGAACTTTTACTTCTTTTCCATAAGATAAAATCTCCTGCATAAAGTCGTAAGTAGGGTGGAGGAAAAACTCAAAAATGATTTCTCCCGGAGTTTCTTTAATCTCTTTCTGAGACTGATGAAGTGCAAAGCTACGAATGTATTCTCCCTGATGTCTGCTGCATTTCAAGACAATTTTCTGAGGATTTTGTTCGGTTAAATTCATTACCCCGAAAGCATTTTTAAAATGTTCTCTGAAGTTGTATTTGTATTTTTCTTTGAATTTTGCAGCATTAACATCCAGATAATTGATACGGTCTAAACCAAAGGATTTGAGAGCTTTGTCTTTGGTGTCAATCGCAATCAGATACCAACGGTCTTTAGATTCTTTCAATGCCAAAGGATGGACTTTTCTGGAAGTCATCAGCTTATTTTTGTAATTATAATGCTCAAAAGTAACGACTCTTTTATTACGAATGGCAAAGAAAAGATCGTAAAAATGTTCAACACCAGTGGGTTTTCTGCTTTCAAAAAAGATATAATCTGCAAAATCTGGATGTACGTTTAAGGCATTGCTTACCTGAAAAGATTCTAATAATTTTTGGTTATACTCATCGACTTCCATAATCGGCCGGCTCTCGATATAATATCGGTTGTCACCTTTCTTTTTGTTGTGAATAGAGAGATTAAAAAGCCCTGAAATCTCACGGATATCCCTTTGCAAAGTACGGATAGAGTAGCTCTTGATATCCGCATCCTGAAATTCAAAAGAATTCAAAAGATAGTCCTCCAGCTGTGAGTAAGTAGACGGAGCACTTTCTAATTTCTTAATGATTAAGGCATATCTTGTGAGGTAAAAATCTTTTTTCATTCGGGTATTTTTATGTTTTTAACTTTGCTGTTTTGTTTTTTGTCGAATGCAACGCAAGCGTTTCATTGTTTAATTTTCTAAAACAAATATATGCGGTTAATGCGACAAAAGGTGTCGTGTTTTATTTTTGTGGATAAGTTTTTGGGAATATATTCTTAAACTTTCCAAAAGAATTTCTTTGTATTTATTTTGGATAAATATGTCCAGCCAACCTACGAAAGAAAAACTTATGAAATACAAGCCTTCTTGATTGTGGAATGTGTATCTACTCATCATTGTATGTTTTTATAAAGGTAAAAAATAATACAATCTGAGAGAATGAAGTTTTAAAAGAAAAGGCCACACGATACAATCGTGCCTTTACTTTGTAATAATAAAAACTACTTAAATTTATTCAAAGGAAAACAGAGGTGAACTAGCAATCGTGCTGAACTTAAGGTTTAACTCCCGCATTAGTCCTCTGCT